>NZ_CP064704.1:5610000-7875792 GCF_023101105.1 Bradyrhizobium sp. 155
TGTACTCGAATGACACCACGCCATCCTGGTCCGTCCGCAGACGCTTCAACGCTTCCTTGGTCTCGATGTAATATTGCAACATTGGAAGAATCCCTTCTTTCAAGATGAATTTGCAGACACCTCGGCAACTTCCAGCGGCTGCGGATTATATCCGGCCGCCAGCGATAAACTATCCATTAAATGTTTATTAGCGTCAATATTTAATATATAATACCATCCTGAATTAACCGCCGCAAAACGCGCCGTCGTGACAATCCAAAAATCGATAAAACGTCGTAATACAAAGCCGATAGCCGGCCAACAATCGGAATCCTGGGCAGAGCGCTGGCTGAGAGTCATTAAAGAATCACCGGATTATTACGGGTGGCCGCCGGTATAATTTGATTATTCGGAAATTCGATATTTGTGCAAAGCCGATGAGCTGTCGGAGTGCATCCAACCCTTTCAATCCACTCGCATATGTCCGGCGGATGCAGCGACGACACCAGCGTGCATGGATCAAATTTCGCGAGGTCGGCCGGATGACCTAGCGCGCCGTCTGCAAGCCGTTGATATCACCCGTGCGGTAAGCGCTATGAATGCCTTGATGGCCTCGTGCCTCTCACACCGCACCTCCTCGGCCTCTGGCTTTTGCAGCGATTTGCGTCGTCCAGCGAAGTTGGCCTCCGGGACGAGGCCATTTGATCCTTCGTCGTCCGGCTCGGCGTCGCTACTGGATTGCCTCGTCCATCGGTTGCTTGACCGGTTACTTCTGCCGGAACGACTGATTGAATGACATCGCGAGCGGCCCGACGATGTAATCAAACGCGGTTCGCTGGACGGTCGGGATCATAACGGTCGCCGGCATGCCAGGGTACAGGCGAATGTTCGGCATGTCCGCCAACTCACTCTGATCAATCCGGACAAAGGCCGTGTAGTACGGCGCATTTGTCTTAGGATCAGTGAGGCGGTCAGCCGAAACCTGAATGACGTCGCCGTGAATGATCGGGACGATGCGCTGCTTGTAGGCAGTGAGATGGACTTCGGCGCGCATATTGGGATGTACGTCGCTGATGTCCTCCACCGCAACCTGGGCTTCGATGGTGAGTGCGTCCTCGGCCGGTACGATGTCGAGGATCTTGTCGCCGCGCTGGATGACGCTGCCGACGGCGAACACGGTCAATCCCACGACCCGGCCGGTATAGGGCGCCCGAATTTCCATGCGACCCAGGACCGACTTTGCACTCAACGCCTTCGGAATGACCTCGAGCAATCTGGCCTGCGTGTCACGCAAGTCCTTGGTGACATCTGTCATCCGATCATTGTCGAGTTGGGCGATCTGCTGCTCTTGCTCGGCGATGGCCTGTCGGGCCTTCGCGATACCGGCTTTTGTATCGGCGATCTGGCCTTCCAAACCGTACGCCGTCCGCTCCAGCTGGAGAATTCGCGGACGCGCAATCAGGCCCCGTTCGACCAACGGCGCAAGATCCTTTGCCTCGTTGCGGACCGAGTTGATCTGATCGGTGAAGGCCTTGACCTGTGCCTCGGCGCCCACAATCTGTGACCCAAGCTGGTTGATCTTCTCGCGAATGACGCTTCGTTGCCCGTCAAGCGATGCTCGCCGACTGTCGAACTGATTGAGCTGACCGGTCCATACGCTCTTAAAGTAGCGGTCATCAGAGCGCGCCCTCAAATCGGCCGGCATGGCCAGCTCGGATCCATGATCGAGCTCCGTCAGGAGCCGTACTTCCGTTGCACGAAGCACGGCATATTGTTGTGTGAGCACCTCATACTCGGCACGGACCTGCGTATCGTCCAGAACGATCAGGAGATCGCCTGCCAGCACCCGCTCCCCTTCTCGGACATGCAATTCCCTGACAATGCCGCCATCGAGGTGCTGAACGCTCTTGCGGTTGCCGTCGACCTTTACGATAGCATTTGCAACCACGGCGCCGTTGAGTGGTGCCGTCAGCGCCCAGGTGCCGAATCCGCCGAAAAAGATGGCGATGATCAGCCATCCCGCGAGTGCTACGCGACGAATCGAGTCGCTCGGTGCACCGCTCCTGAGTTGATCACTCGTCGAGCTCGGCGCTAATGCGCGTGGTTTCGACCAGCTTGTAAACTCCATCAGCGCCATGACCATGTCCTAACCCGTCGTCTCGCGGACCGTGTGGATCGGTACGGGCCTCGTCAGACGGGCCAGGATCTCGGCGCGCGGTCCGAACATCTCGACGACGCCTTCACGCAGCACCAGGATCTTGTCAGCCACGCCGATGGTGGCCGGCCGATGGGAGATAATCACCACCGTCGTGCCGCGCTTCTTGAGTTGAAGAATGCAATCGGCGAGCGCGGCGTCTCCTTCGGCGTCGAGATTGGAGCTCGGCTCGTCGAGCACGAGAAGGCTCGGATTGGCGAAGATGGCGCGGGCAAGACCAATACGCTGACGATAACCGCCCGAGAGTATGGCGCCGCCTTCTCCCACCTGCGTATCATAGCCATCCGGCAGGCGCAGGATCATCTCGTGCACGTCCGCCATCCGCGCCGCCAGAATCACCTCCCTGTCTTCGCCCTCCTGGAATCGGCTGATGTTGACGGCAACAGTGTCAGCAAACAGCTCAATATCCTGGGGGAGATAACCGATATGCTGGCCGAGTGACGTCTTGATCCAGCTCGAGACGTCCGCCCCGTCCAGTCGCACCGCGCCAGCAGATGGCGCAAGCACACCGACCAGATGACGCGAAAGCGTGGATTTCCCGGCGCCCGAAGGACCAATGATGCCTAGTACTTCGCCCGGCTCGATTGCGAACGATACCCCGCGCAGGATGGGCTTCGAACCAAACGGCGGCACATAGGAGAGCCCCTCGACCGAGAGTCGGCCCTGCGGGCGCGGCAGCGTCAAACCGACCTCCCGTTGGGGATCGGCTTTCAAGAGCTCGCGGATGCGCAGGAATGCTCCACGAGCAGATACAAGATTGCGCCAGGATCCAACGATCTGCTCTACCGGCTGCAGGGCTCTTCCGAGCAGAATGCTCGCGGCGAACATGGCGCCGACAGTTGCAAGTCGCTCGATCACGAGATAGGCGCCGAGACCAAGTATCATCGACTGCATGGCAAGCCGCAGAAAACGGATGATGCTCTGCATGGTGGCGGCGCGATCGCTCGCAGAGACCTGCCGTTCAAGCATGCGGGTGCGATCACGGGCCCAACGCCTCAGCAGCCCTTCGGTCATGCCCATTGCCCGCACCACTTCGGTATTGCGCAGGCTCATCTCTGTAAAGCTGTAGCTCCGGGAAGCCGCCTCGCCGGCCTCCGTCAACGGCAGCTTGACCCGCCACTCGTTAAACAGGGCCATAAGAATCAGCAGGATGGAGCAGCCCAATGCGAACGCCCCCAGGAACGGGTGCAGCACAAAAATCACGGCAATGTAGATCGGCGCCCAGGGCAGATCGAAGATCGCATGGATCCCCATGCCGGTGACGAACTGGCGGAAGGTGTCGAAATCGCGCAGCAGCTGGCTGCGCGCGCCGCCGGCGCCAGCGGAGCGATGAATGATCGCCGTCATCACGCGCGCCGCGATCGTCTGGTCGAGGCGAATGCTGGCGCGGGTCAGCACGCGGGCGCGTACGGCATCCAGCCCTGCCAGCGCCAGAAACGCCATCAACAGCGCGATCGTGAGCATCAGCAGCGTGATCTCGCTGGCGCTTGAGATCACCCGGTCATAGACCTGCAGCATGTAGAGCGGCCCGGCCAGGTAAAGCAGATTGATCGCCAAGCTGAAGATCGCGGCAGTGACGAAATAGCCCCGGCAGCTTTGCAGCAAACGCCGGAGTTCGTCGGGTCTTTTGAACGGAGTACTCACACAGATCAGCGGAAAATCCGCCCCTCTTCAAAATCACACCGTAATCCAAAGTCGGGGCCGCAACATTGGCCCCGACCCATTTCCCCGCAGCGCATCAGGCCAGATGGTCGTGGTAGCTGATGAGCGTTCCCGTGTTCTTGTCTGCCTCGGTTTGGAAGCCCGCGGGGTCGTACTGGCCCAACAGGGTAATATTGGCGGTATGGACTCCGTCGGTCACCGACAGGGTTCCTCCAGCACCAGCCTGATTTGCGACATAGCTCGCGGTCGTGCCGGCCCCGAATGCCACATCGAGGAGATCCAGGTGGTCATCCCCGTTAAATCCGGACACGACCCCGCTAAAGTCGAAGGAGTCATGGAGCACGATTGTCCCGGTCGCTTGGGCATCAAGCGTGACATGCGCAGATGAGGCCGCTCCGAATTCGAGTGTGGCCGAACCGCTAATCTGAGCCGTTCCGTTACCGCTGACATTGCCATCGATTGTGACGTTGCCGCCATTGGCCCACAACACGCCGGTGTTGACGAGGTCGCTGTGGACCTCCAGTCCACCGGTTCCTGTTGCCTCGATCGTGCCGGTGTTGATGACGGCGTTAGCTCCGGTATCGATGTCGAGCGCATTGGTGCCGGTGGCGATGATCGTGCCTTCGTTGACCAGCACCATCATCCCATCCCCGAGGTGGCCGGCACCGGAGATCGTGTTGTCCACGTTCGTCAGCGTAACGTCGGAAACCGTTCCGGTGATCACGTTCTCACTGCTGTCGGACAGGATGACCTGCCCGTGGCCCTGCAGCGTGATGCCGTGCTCGATCAGTTCGAGATCGGTCTCGCTTCCGCTCGAGTTCAACTCGATCGTGCCGGTATTGTCGATGATGCCGGAGAGCGGCAGGATTGCACCATCGGCGATCACCATGTGGCCGGCGTTTTCAGTGACCGGCGTTTGATCGAAGATGAAGTCGCTTGCCGTGAGCGACGAGGCATCGACCCCATGCAGCGTGATCGACTGCCCCTCTCCCGCTGAGATCACCGCGTTGCCGTTACTGTCATTGGCCGTGTGCGCCTGAATGTCGCCAAAGCCGGTGAACTCGGCATAACCGACCAGATCGATCTGGTCGTGCGCGGTGTCAAAATTGTAGATCGTATCCCGGCCAATCGGTTGAGCGAAAACGAGCAAGTCGTTGCCGCTCGAAGCGGTCAGGTTGTCGTCGCCCGAAATGGCGAAGATTGGTGAACCGGCCGCGTAAGCTTCAATATTGTCGAAAACAACCCTGGTTCCCGTGCTGCCGTCTGCCTCCGTCCACGTTTCGGCAACGTTCAGGACAACCGCACCCGCGAAGTCGGTGAGCGTGGTAACTGCTAGCGACCGGACATCATTTGTTTGCACCGTCCAGGTGCCGTTGCCTTCGTTCGTCCCCGCGTTCAAACTCCACCCCAACGGAACACCGCTGACTGTGACCGTTATCAGGTCGTTCAGGTCCGACGAGGGATCGGTCAGACCAAGGTTGATCTGCTCGCCGGCGATGCCGGCCGGAGCTACTCCCGTCGCAAAATCGGTGGCAGTCAATGACGTCACCCCTGCGAGGTGTATTTCCAGCAGGCTGGCGGTGCCGCCGTTGAGGGCGCCATTCGTGGCGTTACCGTAGACGATCGTCTGGTTGTTGGCAGTATCGACAAACCAGGCAAATGTATGGGCCGCAACTGAGCTCGTCGCCGTGGCCAACGACGTGCCGATCGATGTGATTGCAAGGCCCGAGGTGGCCGCGATTTTGTCAGACCCCGACGCAAAATCGGTGACAATATCGAAGCCGGCATGGTTTGAGTCGGTAACGGCCGTATACCTGAACGTATTGTTTCCGGTGCCGCCTGACAGAATATCAATGCCGGCCCCGCCGGTGAGCGTATCGTTTCCAGAACCGCCGAGAAGCAGATCGGAGCCGTTTCCGCCATTCAGGGTATCGTCGCCGCCGAGACCCACCACGATATCGTTGCCGTCGTTACCCGAGATTGTCTCACCGTTGGCAGTTCCAACCAGGGTATTATCCGAAGGATTGCCGGTTAACCCCGCAAGGAGATTGGGCAAGTCATCGGCGATCGCGGAATAGGTCGCAGCGCCACCTCCATTGAGTGCGAGCGCGAGATTTCCGTTTTCGAAAGCGGTGGCGCTCGCTTGCCAGCTCGAAGCTAAAAGGTCGAGAGTTCCTGTCGGAGAACCGTTAAAGTAGTTTTGTAACGCTCCTTCGAACGTTGCATTCGAGAGAACTTGCTCAAGCTGAGTGGAGGAGAACACCAGGGTGATGTCGTCTGCACCATTTCCACCGTTATAGGTGGTTGTCCCGTTGATGTGATTCCATGCTGTCACCAGAGTATCGCCGCCATTGCCCATCAAGACAGACCAATTGCCTGAAGGGGCCGGCGTATTTCCATCAAAAGTATTGTTGGCGAAATTGGCAATGTCAGTACCGTTTCCAAAATTGATCACGTGTCCACTGACGCTACCGGCCAACGTTATTGTGACGGTCACAGGATTGGAAGAGAGAGAGCCATCTGAAGTATGATAGGTGAACGAATCCGTGCCTAAGAAAGAGTCTGTCCGCGTGTAAGTAAATGAGCCATTGGGGTTAAGCGTCACCGTTCCGTGGGTCGGGTTGGTGTCTTTGACCGCAGTTATTGCACTGTCTGGATCAGAGTCGTTGGTGAGAACTCCTGGCGTTGTAACCGTCAAGATATTTCCGCCTGAAGTGTCGAGGATATATGCGTCATTCTGCGCCACCGGCGCGTCGTTGACCGGCGTCACCGCCACCGTCGAGGTCGCGATGTTGCTGGCGTGATTGGCGCCGGCCCCATCGTCCACCTGATAGCTGATGGTGCGGGTCGCACCCGAGGGGTTATCGCTTGAGTTCGAATACGTCACCGAACGTAGCGCCGCCTGGTAGTTCGCCACAGTCGCAGAACCGGTCAGCGTCAGCACGCCGGTCCCCGCATTGTAGCTGCCCGTGATGCCATTCTGGTTGGTGAAGCCGAGCACATCCTGGCCTGAGGCGAAGTTGGTTGTGATCGATACCGTCGCCCCGGTCAGATTCGTGCTGTCGACATCCGATGCCGTCAGCACGGTGTCGATGGCCGTCGCCGCCTGGTTCTCGGTATAGGACAGCGTGCCACCATTAGCGTTCAACACCGGCGCGTCGTTGACCGGCGTCACCGCCACCGTCGAGGTCGCGATGTTGCTGGCGTGATTGGCGCCGGCCCCATCGTCCACCTGATAGCTGATGGTGCGGGTCGCACCCGAGGGGTTATCGCTTGAGCTCGAATACGTCACCGAACGTAGCGCCGCCTGGTAGTTCGCCACAGTCGCAGAACCGGTCAGCGTCAGCACGCCGGTCCCCGCATTGTAGCTGCCCGTGATGCCGTTCTGGTTGGTGAAGCCGAGCACATCCTGGCCTGAGGCGAAGTTGGTTGTGATCGATACTGTCGCCCCGGTCAGATTCGTGCTGTCGACATCCGACGCCGTCAGCACGGTGTCGATGGCCGTCGCCGCCTGGTTCTCGGTATAGGACAGCGTGCCACCATTAGCGTTCAACACCGGCGCGTCGTTGACCGGCGTCACGTTGATCGTGTCGGTCACGGCCACGCTGTTGGCGGCCCCGTCATTGGTGATGATGGTGACGGTGCGGGCCAGGCCCGACGGGTTGTCGCTGGTGTTGAAGTAGGTCACCGAGTCCAGCGCGGTCTGGTAGTTCGCGACGCTGGATGACCCGGTCAAAGTGAGCGTTCCGGTCGCTGCATTGAACGATCCGGTGATGCCGTTCTGGTTGGTAAAGCCCAGCACATCCTGGCCGTTGACGTAATTGCCGGTGATCTGCACCGTCGCCGAGACGAGATTGGCGTTGTCGACGTCTGACACCGTCAGCGCCGGGTCGATCGCGGTGGCGGCGTGGTTTTCCGTGTAGTTCAGCGTATGACCGGCAACCGCAACCGGCGTGTCGTTGGTGCCGGTCAGCGTGATCGTCAGCGTCGAGGGGGCGCTGGCGCCATGCTCGTCGGTGACCGTGTAATTCGCAACCACGACCTGCGTCGCGCCCTCGGCCAGGTGCTGGTAGGCCGCATTCGACGCCTCGAAGCTGTAGCTGCCGTCCGCGTTGATCGTCAGGCCGGCGACCGCGCTGGTCTGCGCATAGGTCAGCGTCGCGCCGTCATCCACGTCGCTGTCGTTGGTCGCCACAGAGCCCGTGATGGTGCTGTCTTCCAGACCGCTGTTGGTGTCGGCAACCGCAACCGGCGTGTCGTTGGTGCCGGTCAGCGTGATCGTCAGCGTCGAGGGGGCGCTGGCGCCATGCTCGTCGGTGACCGTGTAATTCGCAACCACGACCTGCGTCGCGCCCTCGGCCAGGTGCTGGTAGGCCGCATTCGACGCCTCGAAGCTGTAGCTGCCGTCCGCGTTGATCGTCAGGCCGGCGACCGCGCTGGTCTGCGCATAGGTCAGCGTCGCGCCGTCATCCACGTCGCTGTCGTTGGTCGCCACAGAGCCCGTGATGGTGCTGTCTTCCAGACCGCTGTTGGTGTCGGCAACCGCAACCGGCGTGTCGTTGGTGCCGGTCAGCGTGATCGTCAGCGTCGAGGGGGCGCTGGCGCCATGCTCGTCGGTGACCGTGTAATTCGCAACCACGACCTGCGTCGCGCCCTCGGCCAGGTGCTGGTAGGCCGCATTCGACGCCTCGAAGCTGTAGCTGCCGTCCGCGTTGATCGTCAGGCCGGCGACCGCGCTGGTCTGCGCATAGGTCAGCGTCGCGCCGTCATCCACGTCGCTGTCGTTGGTCGCCACAGAGCCCGTGATGGTGCTGTCTTCCAGACCGCTGTTGGTGTCGGCAACCGCAACCGGCGTGTCGTTGGTGCCGGTCAGCGTGATCGTCAGCGTCGAGGGGGCGCTGGCGCCATGCTCGTCGGTGACCGTGTAATTCGCAACCACGACCTGCGTCGCGCCCTCGGCCAGGTGCTGGTAGGCCGCATTCGACGCCTCGAAGCTGTAGCTGCCGTCCGCGTTGATCGTCAGGCCGGCGACCGCGCTGGTCTGCGCATAGGTCAGCGTCGCGCCGTCATCCACGTCGCTGTCGTTGGTCGCCACAGAGCCCGTGATGGTGCTGTCTTCCAGACCGCTGTTGGTGTCGGCAACCGCAACCGGCGTGTCGTTGGTGCCGGTCAGCGTGATCGTCAGCGTCGAGGGGGCGCTGGCGCCATGCTCGTCGGTGACCGTGTAATTCGCAACCACGACCTGCGTCGCGCCCTCGGCCAGGTGCTGGTAGGCCGCATTCGACGCCTCGAAGCTGTAGCTGCCGTCCGCGTTGATCGTCAGGCCGGCGACCGCGCTGGTCTGCGCATAGGTCAGCGTCGCGCCGTCATCCACGTCGCTGTCGTTGGTCGCCACAGAGCCCGTGATGGTGCTGTCTTCCAGACCGCTGTTGGTGTCGGCAACCGCAACCGGCGTGTCGTTGGTGCCGGTCAGCGTGATCGTCAGCGTCGAGGGGGCGCTGGCGCCATGCTCGTCGGTGACCGTGTAATTCGCAACCACGACCTGCGTCGCGCCCTCGGCCAGGTGCTGGTAGGCCGCATTCGACGCCTCGAAGCTGTAGCTGCCGTCCGCGTTGATCGTCAGGCCGGCGACCGCGCTGGTCTGCGCATAGGTCAGCGTCGCGCCGTCATCCACGTCGCTGTCGTTGGTCGCCACAGAGCCCGTGATGGTGCTGTCTTCCAGACCGCTGTTGGTGTCGGCAACCGCAACCGGCGTGTCGTTGGTGCCGGTCAGCGTGATCGTCAGCGTCGAGGGGGCGCTGGCGCCATGCTCGTCGGTGACCGTGTAATTCGCAACCACGACCTGCGTCGCGCCCTCGGCCAGGTGCTGGTAGGCCGCATTCGACGCCTCGAAGCTGTAGCTGCCGTCCGCGTTGATCGTCAGGCCGGCGACCGCGCTGGTCTGCGCATAGGTCAGCGTCGCGCCGTCATCCACGTCGCTGTCGTTGGTCGCCACAGAGCCCGTGATGGTGCTGTCTTCCAGACCGCTGTTGGTGTCGGCAACCGCAACCGGCGTGTCGTTGGTGCCGGTCAGCGTGATCGTCAGCGTCGAGGGGGCGCTGGCGCCATGCTCGTCGGTGACCGTGTAATTCGCAACCACGACCTGCGTCGCGCCCTCGGCCAGGTGCTGGTAGGCCGCATTCGACGCCTCGAAGCTGTAGCTGCCGTCCGCGTTGATCGTCAGGCCGGCGACCGCGCTGGTCTGCGCATAGGTCAGCGTCGCGCCGTCATCCACGTCGCTGTCGTTGGTCGCCACAGAGCCCGTGATGGTGCTGTCTTCCAGACCGCTGTTGGTGTCGGCAACCGCAACCGGCGTGTCGTTGGTGCCGGTCAGCGTGATCGTCAGCGTCGAGGGGGCGCTGGCGCCATGCTCGTCGGTGACCGTGTAATTCGCAACCACGACCTGCGTCGCGCCCTCGGCCAGGTGCTGGTAGGCCGCATTCGACGCCTCGAAGCTGTAGCTGCCGTCCGCGTTGATCGTCAGGCCGGCGACCGCGCTGGTCTGCGCATAGGTCAGCGTCGCGCCGTCATCCACGTCGCTGTCGTTGGTCGCCACAGAGCCCGTGATGGTGCTGTCTTCCAGACCGCTGTTGGTGTCGGCAACCGCAACCGGCGTGTCGTTGGTGCCGGTCAGCGTGATCGTCAGCGTCGAGGGGGCGCTGGCGCCATGCTCGTCGGTGACCGTGTAATTCGCAACCACGACCTGCGTCGCGCCCTCGGCCAGGTGCTGGTAGGCCGCATTCGACGCCTCGAAGCTGTAGCTGCCGTCCGCGTTGATCGTCAGGCCGGCGACCGCGCTGGTCTGCGCATAGGTCAGCGTCGCGCCGTCATCCACGTCGCTGTCGTTGGTCGCCACAGAGCCCGTGATGGTGCTGTCTTCCAGACCGCTGTTGGTGTCGGCAACCGCAACCGGCGTGTCGTTGGTGCCGGTCAGCGTGATCGTCAGCGTCGAGGGGGCGCTGGCGCCATGCTCGTCGGTGACCGTGTAATTCGCAACCACGACCTGCGTCGCGCCCTCGGCCAGGTGCTGGTAGGCCGCATTCGACGCCTCGAAGCTGTAGCTGCCGTCCGCGTTGATCGTCAGGCCGGCGACCGCGCTGGTCTGCGCATAGGTCAGCGTCGCGCCGTCATCCACGTCGCTGTCGTTGGTCGCCACAGAGCCCGTGATGGTGCTGTCTTCCAGACCGCTGTTGGTGTCGGCAACCGCAACCGGCGTGTCGTTGGTGCCGGTCAGCGTGATCGTCAGCGTCGAGGGGGCGCTGGCGCCATGCTCGTCGGTGACCGTGTAATTCGCAACCACGACCTGCGTCGCGCCCTCGGCCAGGTGCTGGTAGGCCGCATTCGACGCCTCGAAGCTGTAGCTGCCGTCCGCGTTGATCGTCAGGCCGGCGACCGCGCTGGTCTGCGCATAGGTCAGCGTCGCGCCGTCATCCACGTCGCTGTCGTTGGTCGCCACAGAGCCCGTGATGGTGCTGTCTTCCAGACCGCTGTTGGTGTCGGCAACCGCAACCGGCGTGTCGTTGGTGCCGGTCAGCGTGATCGTCAGCGTCGAGGGGGCGCTGGCGCCATGCTCGTCGGTGACCGTGTAATTCGCAACCACGACCTGCGTCGCGCCCTCGGCCAGGTGCTGGTAGGCCGCATTCGACGCCTCGAAGCTGTAGCTGCCGTCCGCGTTGATCGTCAGGCCGGCGACCGCGCTGGTCTGCGCATAGGTCAGCGTCGCGCCGTCATCCACGTCGCTGTCGTTGGTCGCCACAGAGCCCGTGATGGTGCTGTCTTCCAGACCGCTGTTGGTGTCGGCAACCGCAACCGGCGTGTCGTTGGTGCCGGTCAGCGTGATCGTCAGCGTCGAGGGGGCGCTGGCGCCATGCTCGTCGGTGACCGTGTAATTCGCAACCACGACCTGCGTCGCGCCCTCGGCCAGGTGCTGGTAGGCCGCATTCGACGCCTCGAAGCTGTAGCTGCCGTCCGCGTTGATCGTCAGGCCGGCGACCGCGCTGGTCTGCGCATAGGTCAGCGTCGCGCCGTCATCCACGTCGCTGTCGTTGGTCGCCACAGAGCCCGTGATGGTGCTGTCTTCCAGACCGCTGTTGGTGTCGGCAACCGCAACCGGCGTGTCGTTGGTGCCGGTCAGCGTGATCGTCAGCGTCGAGGGGGCGCTGGCGCCATGCTCGTCGGTGACCGTGTAATTCGCAACCACGACCTGCGTCGCGCCCTCGGCCAGGTGCTGGTAGGCCGCATTCGACGCCTCGAAGCTGTAGCTGCCGTCCGCGTTGATCGTCAGGCCGGCGACCGCGCTGGTCTGCGCATAGGTCAGCGTCGCGCCGTCATCCACGTCGCTGTCGTTGGTCGCCACAGAGCCCGTGATGGTGCTGTCTTCCAGACCGCTGTTGGTGTCGGCAACCGCAACCGGCGTGTCGTTGGTGCCGGTCAGCGTGATCGTCAGCGTCGAGGGGGCGCTGGCGCCATGCTCGTCGGTGACCGTGTAATTCGCAACCACGACCTGCGTCGCGCCCTCGGCCAGGTGCTGGTAGGCCGCATTCGACGCCTCGAAGCTGTAGCTGCCGTCCGCGTTGATCGTCAGGCCGGCGACCGCGCTGGTCTGCGCATAGGTCAGCGTCGCGCCGTCATCCACGTCGCTGTCGTTGGTCGCCACAGAGCCCGTGATGGTGCTGTCTTCCAGACCGCTGTTGGTGTCGGCAACCGCAACCGGCGTGTCGTTGGTGCCGGTCAGCGTGATCGTCAGCGTCGAGGGGGCGCTGGCGCCATGCTCGTCGGTGACCGTGTAATTCGCAACCACGACCTGCGTCGCGCCCTCGGCCAGGTGCTGGTAGGCCGCATTCGACGCCTCGAAGCTGTAGCTGCCGTCCGCGTTGATCGTCAGGCCGGCGACCGCGCTGGTCTGCGCATAGGTCAGCGTCGCGCCGTCATCCACGTCGCTGTCGTTGGTCGCCACAGAGCCCGTGATGGTGCTGTCTTCCAGACCGCTGTTGGTGTCGGCAACCGCAACCGGCGTGTCGTTGGTGCCGGTCAGCGTGATCGTCAGCGTCGAGGGGGCGCTGGCGCCATGCTCGTCGGTGACCGTGTAATTCGCAACCACGACCTGCGTCGCGCCCTCGGCCAGGTGCTGGTAGGCCGCATTCGACGCCTCGAAGCTGTAGCTGCCGTCCGCGTTGATCGTCAGGCCGGCGACCGCGCTGGTCTGCGCATAGGTCAGCGTCGCGCCGTCATCCACGTCGCTGTCGTTGGTCGCCACAGAGCCCGTGATGGTGCTGTCTTCCAGACCGCTGTTGGTGTCGGCAACCGCAACCGGCGTGTCGTTGGTGCCGGTCAGCGTGATCGTCAGCGTCGAGGGGGCGCTGGCGCCATGCTCGTCGGTGACCGTGTAATTCGCAACCACGACCTGCGTCGCGCCCTCGGCCAGGTGCTGGTAGGCCGCATTCGACGCCTCGAAGCTGTAGCTGCCGTCCGCGTTGATCGTCAGGCCGGCGACCGCGCTGGTCTGCGCATAGGTCAGCGTCGCGCCGTCATCCACGTCGCTGTCGTTGGTCGCCACAGAGCCCGTGATGGTGCTGTCTTCCAGACCGCTGTTGGTGTCGGCAACCGCAACCGGCGTGTCGTTGGTGCCGGTCAGCGTGATCGTCAGCGTCGAGGGGGCGCTGGCGCCATGCTCGTCGGTGACCGTGTAATTCGCAACCACGACCTGCGTCGCGCCCTCGGCCAGGTGCTGGTAGGCCGCATTCGACGCCTCGAAGCTGTAGCTGCCGTCCGCGTTGATCGTCAGGCCGGCGACCGCGCTGGTCTGCGCATAGGTCAGCGTCGCGCCGTCATCCACGTCGCTGTCGTTGGTCGCCACAGAGCCCGTGATGGTGCTGTCTTCCAGACCGCTGTTGGTGTCGGCAACCGCAACCGGCGTGTCGTTGGTGCCGGTCAGCGTGATCGTCAGCGTCGAGGGGGCGCTGGCGCCATGCTCGTCGGTGACCGTGTAATTCGCAACCACGACCTGCGTCGCGCCCTCGGCCAGGTGCTGGTAGGCCGCATTCGACGCCTCGAAGCTGTAGCTGCCGTCCGCGTTGATCGTCAGGCCGGCGACCGCGCTGGTCTGCGCATAGGTCAGCGTCGCGCCGTCATCCACGTCGCTGTCGTTGGTCGCCACAGAGCCCGTGATGGTGCTGTCTTCCAGACCGCTGTTGGTGTCGGCAACCGCAACCGGCGTGTCGTTGGTGCCGGTCAGCGTGATCGTCAGCGTCGAGGGGGCGCTGGCGCCATGCTCGTCGGTGACCGTGTAATTCGCAACCACGACCTGCGTCGCGCCCTCGGCCAGGTGCTGGTAGGCCGCATTCGACGCCTCGAAGCTGTAGCTGCCGTCCGCGTTGATCGTCAGGCCGGCGACCGCGCTGGTCTGCGCATAGGTCAGCGTCGCGCCGTCATCCACGTCGCTGTCGTTGGTCGCCACAGAGCCCGTGATGGTGCTGTCTTCCAGACCGCTGTTGGTGTCGGCAACCGCAACCGGCGTGTCGTTGGTGCCGGTCAGCGTGATCGTCAGCGTCGAGGGGGCGCTGGCGCCATGCTCGTCGGTGACCGTGTAATTCGCAACCACGACCTGCGTCGCGCCCTCGGCCAGGTGCTGGTAGGCCGCATTCGACGCCTCGAAGCTGTAGCTGCCGTCCGCGTTGATCGTCAGGCCGGCGACCGCGCTGGTCTGCGCATAGGTCAGCGTCGCGCCGTCATCCACGTCGCTGTCGTTGGTCGCCACAGAGCCCGTGATGGTGCTGTCTTCCAGACCGCTGTTGGTGTCGGCAACCGCAACCGGCGTGTCGTTGGTGCCGGTCAGCGTGATCGTCAGCGTCGAGGGGGCGCTGGCGCCATGCTCGTCGGTGACCGTGTAATTCGCAACCACGACCTGCGTCGCGCCCTCGGCCAGGTGCTGGTAGGCCGCATTCGACGCCTCGAAGCTGTAGCTGCCGTCCGCGTTGATCGTCAGGCCGGCGACCGCGCTGGTCTGCGCATAGGTCAGCGTCGCGCCGTCATCCACGTCGCTGTCGTTGGTCGCCACAGAGCCCGTGATGGTGCTGTCTTCCAGACCGCTGTTGGTGTCGGCAACCGCAACCGGCGTGTCGTTGGTGCCGGTCAGCGTGATCGTCAGCGTCGAGGGGGCGCTGGCGCCATGCTCGTCGGTGACCGTGTAATTCGCAACCACGACCTGCGTCGCGCCCTCGGCCAGGTGCTGGTAGGCCGCATTCGACGCCTCGAAGCTGTAGCTGCCGTCCGCGTTGATCGTCAGGCCGGCGACCGCGCTGGTCTGCGCATAGGTCAGCGTCGCGCCGTCATCCACGTCGCTGTCGTTGGTCGCCACAGAGCCCGTGATGGTGCTGTCTTCCAGACCGCTGTTGGTGTCGGCAACCGCAACCGGCGTGTCGTTGGTGCCGGTCAGCGTGATCGTCAGCGTCGAGGGGGCGCTGGCGCCATGCTCGTCGGTGACCGTGTAATTCGCAACCACGACCTGCGTCGCGCCCTCGGCCAGGTGCTGGTAGGCCGCATTCGACGCCTCGAAGCTGTAGCTGCCGTCCGCGTTGATCGTCAGGCCGGCGACCGCGCTGGTCTGCGCATAGGTCAGCGTCGCGCCGTCATCCACGTCGCTGTCGTTGGTCGCCACAGAGCCCGTGATGGTGCTGTCTTCCAGACCGCTGTTGGTGTCGGCAACCGCAACCGGCGTGTCGTTGGTGCCGGTCAGCGTGATCGTCAGCGTCGAGGGGGCGCTGGCGCCATGCTCGTCGGTGACCGTGTAATTCGCAACCACGACCTGCGTCGCGCCCTCGGCCAGGTGCTGGTAGGCCGCATTCGACGCCTCGAAGCTGTAGCTGCCGTCCGCGTTGATCGTCAGGCCGGCGACCGCGCTGGTCTGCGCATAGGTCAGCGTCGCGCCGTCATCCACGTCGCTGTCGTTGGTCGCCACAGAGCCCGTGATGGTGCTGTCTTCCAGACCGCTGTTGGTGTCGGCAACCGCAACCGGCGTGTCGTTGGTGCCGGTCAGCGTGATCGTCAGCGTCGAGGGGGCGCTGGCGCCATGCTCGTCGGTGACCGTGTAATTCGCAACCACGACCTGCGTCGCGCCCTCGGCCAGGTGCTGGTAGGCCGCATTCGACGCCTCGAAGCTGTAGCTGCCGTCCGCGTTGATCGTCAGGCCGGCGACCGCGCTGGTCTGCGCATAGGTCAGCGTCGCGCCGTCATCCACGTCGCTGTCGTTGGTCGCCACAGAGCCCGTGATGGTGCTGTCTTCCAGACCGCTGTTGGTGTCGGCAACCGCAACCGGCGTGTCGTTGGTGCCGGTCAGCGTGATCGTCAGCGTCGAGGGGGCGCTGGCGCCATGCTCGTCGGTGACCGTGTAATTCGCAACCACGACCTGCGTCGCGCCCTCGGCCAGGTGCTGGTAGGCCGCATTCGACGCCTCGAAGCTGTAGCTGCCGTCCGCGTTGATCGTCAGGCCGGCGACCGCGCTGGTCTGCGCATAGGTCAGCGTCGCGCCGTCATCCACGTCGCTGTCGTTGGTCGCCACAGAGCCCGTGATGGTGCTGTCTTCCAGACCGCTGTTGGTGTCGGCAACCGCAACCGGCGTGTCGTTGGTGCCGGTCAGCGTGATCGTCAGCGTCGAGGGGGCGCTGGCGCCATGCTCGTCGGTGACCGTGTAATTCGCAACCACGACCTGCGTCGCGCCCTCGGCCAGGTGCTGGTAGGCCGCATTCGACGCCTCGAAGCTGTAGCTGCCGTCCGCGTTGATCGTCAGGCCGGCGACCGCGCTGGTCTGCGCATAGGTCAGCGTCGCGCCGTCATCCACGTCGCTGTCGTTGGTCGCCACAGAGCCCGTGATGGTGCTGTCTTCCAGACCGCTGTTGGTGTCGGCAACCGCAACCGGCGTGTCGTTGGTGCCGGTCAGCGTGATCGTCAGCGTCGAGGGGGCGCTGGCGCCATGCTCGTCGGTGACCGTGTAATTCGCAACCACGACCTGCGTCGCGCCCTCGGCCAGGTGCTGGTAGGCCGCATTCGACGCCTCGAAGCTGTAGCTGCCGTCCGCGTTGATCGTCAGGCCGGCGACCGCGCTGGTCTGCGCATAGGTCAGCGTCGCGCCGTCATCCACGTCGCTGTCGTTGGTCGCCACAGAGCCCGTGATGGTGCTGTCTTCCAGACCGCTGTTGGTGTCGGCAACCGCAACCGGCGTGTCGTTGGTGCCGGTCAGCGTGATCGTCAGCGTCGAGGGGGCGCTGGCGCCATGCTCGTCGGTGACCGTGTAATTCGCAACCACGACCTGCGTCGCGCCCTCGGCCAGGTGCTGGTAGGCCGCATTCGACGCCTCGAAGCTGTAGCTGCCGTCCGCGTTGATCGTCAGGCCGGCGACCGCGCTGGTCTGCGCATAGGTCAGCGTCGCGCCGTCATCCACGTCGCTGTCGTTGGTCGCCACAGAGCCCGTGATGGTGCTGTCTTCCAGACCGCTGTTGGTGTCGGCAACCGCAACCGGCGTGTCGTTGGTGCCGGTCAGCGTGATCGTCAGCGTCGAGGGGGCGCTGGCGCCATGCTCGTCGGTGACCGTGTAATTCGCAACCACGACCTGCGTCGCGCCCTCGGCCAGGTGCTGGTAGGCCGCATTCGACGCCTCGAAGCTGTAGCTGCCGTCCGCGTTGATCGTCAGGCCGGCGACCGCGCTGGTCTGCGCATAGGTCAGCGTCGCGCCGTCATCCACGTCGCTGTCGTTGGTCGCCACAGAGCCCGTGATGGTGCTGTCTTCCAGACCGCTGTTGGTGTCGGCAACCGCAACCGGCGTGTCGTTGGTGCCGGTCAGCGTGATCGTCAGCGTCGAGGGGGCGCTGGCGCCATGCTCGTCGGTGACCGTGTAATTCGCAACCACGACCTGCGTCGCGCCCTCGGCCAGGTGCTGGTAGGCCGCATTCGACGCCTCGAAGCTGTAGCTGCCGTCCGCGTTGATCGTCAGGCCGGCGACCGCGCTGGTCTGCGCATAGGTCAGCGTCGCGCCGTCATCCACGTCGCTGTCGTTGGTCGCCACAGAGCCCGTGATGGTGCTGTCTTCCAGACCGCTGTTGGTGTCGGCAACCGCAACCGGCGTGTCGTTGGTGCCGGTCAGCGTGATCGTCACGGTCTGGGTGGCCGTTGAGCCATGACCATCATTGACAGTAACGACAAAGCTCTCGGTCACGCTCTGGCCCGCAGCGAGGTGCTGCGCGGCCACGTTGTCAAGGTTGTAGTGCCACTGCACCGACCCGTTGGCGGCATTTGCCGCCTCGCTCACCGGACCAAGCGAGAAGGTGCCGAGCGCAGTCGTGTTGGCTGGCGCAACGACGAATGTGGCGGTATGCCCGTCGCTTAGATCCACGTCAGTGAAGCTGACCGTGCCGGCTGCGGTCAGAGAATCCGACGGGTCCGGCGTCGCCGGGGCATCCTCGACCACTGTGCCGGCCTGAACACCAGAGGTGACGCTAACGACGTCATTCGCACCAGCTATGGTGATGGCGACGTCCTGAGTGACCGTCGAGCCTTGGCCGTCGCTCACTGTCACGGCGTAGTGCTCGACCACGCTCTGGCCCGCAGCGAGGTATTGCGCGGCCGCGTTGTTCAAGTTGTAGTGCCACTGCACCGAGCCGCTAGCAGTGTTGGCGCCCTCGCTCACCGTATCAAGCGAGAAGGTGCCGAGCGCGGAGGTGTTGGCTGGCGCGGCGACAAACGTCGCGGTATGCCCGTCGCTCAGATCCACGTCGGTAAAGCTGATGGTGCCGGCCGTCGTCAGGGAATCCGACGGATCCGGAGTCGCCGGGGCGTCCTCCACCACCGAGCCGCTCTGGACACCCGAGGTGATCGACACGATGTCGTTGGTGCCGGTGGTCGTGACCGTCACCGTCTGGGTGGCTGTCGAGCCGTGGCCATCATTGATCGTCACCACGAAGCTCTCGGTCACGCTCTGGCCCTCGGCGAGGTACTGCGCAGCCGCGCTGTTCAAGGCGTAGTGCCACTGCACCGACCCGTTGGCAGCATTGGCCGCCTCGCTCACCGGATCGAGCGAGAACGTGCCGAGCGCGGTAGTGTTGCCGGCCCCGGCGACAAACGTCGCGGTATGCCCATCGCTCAGATCTACGTCGTTAAAGCTGATGCTCCCGGCCGTAGCCAGGGAATCCGACAGACTTGGCGTCGACGGGGCGTCCTCCACCACCGCGCCGCTCTGGACACCCGAGGTGATCGACACGATGTCGTTGGTGCCGGTGATCGTGACCGTCACCGTCTGGGTGGCTGTCGAGCCGTGACCATCATTGATCGTCACCACGAAACTCTCGGCGACGGTTTGGCCTGCAGCGAGGTACTGCGCAGCCGCGTTGTTCAAATTGTAGTGCCACTGCACCGCGCCGTTGGCGGCATTGGGCGCCTCGTTGACAGGGTCGAGCGAGAAAGTGCCGAGTGAAGTGGTGTTAGAAGAAGCTGCTGCGAACGAGGCCGAATGCGTGTCGTTGAGATCGGCGTCGTTGAAACTGATAGTGCCGGCCGCGCTCTGCGAATCCGAGAAATCGGGTGTGGCATTCGCGTCTTCGACCACCGAGCCGCTCTGCGGACTCGATGTGATGAAGACCGAGTCGTTTGCCCCATTGAACTGGAGTGTCACGGTCGCCCAACTGAGCGTGCCATTGCCCAGCTGGATCGCGTAGGTGAACGTGTCAGTCAGCGTTTGCCCGGTCGCCAACGCCTGAAGCTGAACGTTGATGTCGCCCTTGTCGTAATGAACGGTGCCGTCCGCTTCGATCCAGATGCGTGCACCGAGGGCGCTGCGGTCACCGGTTGCGGCCATTCCGGCGGCAAAGCTGCTGTACGCTACATCTTTGACCAGTAAGTCCGCTGGTGCGTAGTTTTTGGTGGACGCGGAGGAGCTCATTCCATCGTCCAGGGAGAACAGCGTCTTGGCCGCGCCCCCAAGATCATTTGCCAGCACGTTCAAGATGAGAATGTTGCTGGCGTCTTCCGCAAACGAGAAAATGTCCGTGTTGGCTTGCGGAGTATTGCCGAACGAAACTGTGCTGCCGCCGCCCGTTGCCTGCGTCGCCATAGCTTAAATCCTCTGGATGATGCGCCGTCCGCATTCGCGGACCGGCACAAATTGCACAATGGCGCGGGGATGATCGGCCGTTGCCTTGCCTATGCTGCTGAAGAAAGATGCCGAGCTACTCAGCATCCCTATCGTCCTGCTCAGCGCTTCGTGCCGCTCAAGCCTGTTTAGGGCTAGAGCCGCTCCGAGCTTGCGAGCGAATGTCGTGTGCACGGTCGAGCGCCCGACAGCTGCCATGTTTGCAAACCGCAAACTTGGCTGGATCGAAAAATCGAAAATTGACGGAGAAGAATTCGAAATTTCCCGCGCCCGAGTGAACATTGCTACAAAATGCGTGCACGTCATTCGCAACCTCGCCTGCCAATGCAGAGCAGAGAGCGTCGCCGCAAAATCAATTCACGCAAATTGGTAGCGCTCGCTCGAACGGCGATAGGTCCGCCGACCGCAGCTCCATCAACTGCTGCCAAGTTACGCGAAAGATCTAGCGGTATCCCCCTTGCCCATCGTGGCCAGTGCTTGGCCGCCACGTTTGGCAATTATTGATTTTGCAATATTCGCCACTTCAGAAGCGACCACCGTGGCCAAGAAGCGTCACGATCATCCACTCCCCGATTAAATCGAGCCTATTTTAAATTAAAGCGCCAGTCTATTTATTTATTTATACGCCGCATTTAATGATTAATGCATGAAAATCAAGAAGAAGGAGGCTCTTGCGCCACTCCTTGCGAGGCGACCCCGGAATTTTACGGCTTTTACCCTGATGCACTCCGTCCGCGAGATGGTCATTGCTTCGCGTAGATCGACAGTCGCAGGGAGCCAACTGGAGCCAAACTCAGCCCTATCTGCGAAGACGAGGCATGAAAGCAACAGCCTCGCAATGCGTCGCGCGTGATTATTAACTTACGCACCCGACGCGCTCCAGGTCCGCCCGCCGTGACGCGGCGAATTTGGCTTTCGGCGAATTTGGCTTTCAATGTGATGCTGGTCATCCTCATGGAGGGCGGCAGCCGTCATTGTCGCCGGGGGCCCACGTTCCAGAGTGTGAGACCATCGCGGGACTCAAGGGTGGCGCGCTCCTAGAGCGAGGCGCGTAGCCAGACCGCTGACGCAACCCAACTGCTGGGTTATCGCTCGGTAGCCGTCGCACGTGCCCTGGAGGGCGGCGAGAAGAGTCCTCGGCTGGGATTTCTGACATTGCGATGCTCGCGCATGAAGCTTCGCATCTCGTGCTGCCGTCCCGTGCAGTCTCGTTCGCTTTACCGCGCAGCGGGGGTCGGCGAGCAAGCATTCGAAATCCATGTGAAGCTTAAACCGAAAGCAGTTCCCGGTCGGCTTACAAATGGAACCAAATTGACTACCATTAAATGAGAAATTTGATTATGTCATATAATCATGATGACTCCATCGCAAAAACGAAAAATATGTTGGGGGAAAACATGGGAGGTTGAAATGGAAGCTGCCCGCCGCCTGCGTGCAATGGCGCTGCTGTGCCGACAGACTGCCGCACTCCAACCTGAGAGAAGCTGGAAACTGCTTGCAGAGGCAGAGTACTGGGAGCATCTGGCGGCTGCGGCTTCAGCTCATTGAGCTTCGGTGGAGTATTCTTTAGCTTTCGCTTTTCGTCGACTTCTTACTTCAAATCATTTTCTGAGGCATGTGATGTCGAGTACGCGTCAGATTTTTTCTAGTGCTGTTCTGAATGAACGGCACCAGGCGCTTCTGGAGGAGCTTAGAGAGGTGGAAAAGCTTCGAAGTAAGCTCCGACATGTAGAAGCAAGAACAAGAAGAAAGCGTACCAAAGCGAGCGGCAGAGCAAGAGCCGTTTAGAGACGGCCGGGACCGCAGTAGCGAGCCCCGGTGACGACGTCGCTGCGACATGTCGGCAACCAGCCAGGCCGGGGTGCCTCACAATGCTCGAACTAACTCGGCGGCGAGACCGGCCGTCTATTCAGGATCGCGCGTTAGCTCCGATCTTCATTCGACGTTGCACTTCGGAACACAGCAACGAGTCGATCGCCTTGCCAAAGCTCAACGTCGTGCTCGTCATGCATTTGCTCGGCTCGGCGTCTCGCCGCCTGCTCGTCAATGCAGTCGAGCTTTGCAGCGCAGATCAGTTGCCGGCTGCCGTCCACCACGAACACCTTGTACCGCATAATGCAGTCCGATCCCAAAGGCGACCGTCATCGTACTCGAATGTCCGTCTAAGGCACGTGCCAAACTAGGCGTGGCGCACGGAATCTTTGTACGTGTGGCAGTTCGACTATACCGGCTCGTGGAATCCATTGATTGCGCGGCGGATGTACCTCGCATCTAAGCTAACGTAATCTCCACGCATGCCGAAGCGTGCGGCTCGAGCTCAAGAGCGAGAGGCCACCAAGCGTCATCAGCAGCACACCGAACCAGGCCGTCCAGCTGGGCGCTTCGCCGTGCGCCTCTGCAGTGCGCGCGCCCAGCGGCATATCTCGAGGTGCGTCGGCGAGAAGCTGCCCAACGTCGACTTGGCCCGGCACGGAGTGTTCGGAGGTGAGCTGGTTGGGAAGATCGACAATGGGGGCCGCCGACCCCGTGCCGAGATTGGAAGCGGCATCAGCTACCTTCATTTCGGGTACAGGCGGCTGAGATTGCTCGGGCGGTGCGGAGCGCAGCACCTCCGCGCGCGCATCAACGACCGCGCTCCACCTCGTCCCGTTCTCGTCCAAACTGGCGCTGCGGTCTTTGGCCATGCGAGCCCGAATGGGCTTCTTCACCGTCGCGATGCCCTCGGCCAGGAACCAGCATTTGCGGCGACCGTCCATTCGGTAGACCCAATGCTGTCCACCAGTGGTCGAGCTACCGGGACGCGGCACGCATTCGGCTTGCGGCGGAGAGGTTACCGTGGGTTGGGGCGTAGCAGTATTGAAGAAGTCGGCAAGAGGGTTGGCAGACGCAGGCGCCGCCGATAAACCTCCGACAAGCACCAAACTGACGAAGTATAATCGCAAATGACCGGACATCGAAAACTCCCGGGTGCGCCCCACCCCCGCTCGAACCTTAGCGGCGACAACGGCTCCCATGCGGCTTAAATCGGGCGGCGCGATGAATTAATTAATTGTACTCTTGGCTACCTGATTAATATGCCGGTCACGAGGCAGCGCGATTCATCGAGCCGTCCGCGCCGCCGTCCGGTCGATCGCCATCTTTGCGCTCGTCCCCGAGCACGAAAGCGCAACTGGCCAAGGGTGAGTTTGTGGAGGTCACGAGACGTGGCTACCCCGCGCGGCGATTTAAATACTCCGCCACGATATTACCACTGTCGCGCCTTTCTCCCTGCTACCTCTCGTATTAAATGTGGATTGCACGATCAATATTTCACTGAGGGCTTGTCTGCTCCCGGATTCCCGACTTGTCTGCCTGGGCCTTCTGCCCAAGATTAGGGATGGAGCCATGAACACCGCGCATTTCAATTCGCTCTCCGTTGACGAGCTCTGGATATTTCACCAAGAGGTCGCCGCCAAACTCACTCAGAAAATGTTGATGCAAAAAGCACATTTGGAGGAACGGCTCCACAGGATTGGACTGGCCAACGAGGCCACGCGGTTCAATCGCGAGCGCCGTCCATACCCGCCCGTTCGTCCCAAATATCGCAATCCGAAGAACCCGGCGGAGACATGGTCGGGTCGCGGCAGGCTGCCTCGATGGCTGCGGCCGCAGCTTCGAGGCGGCCGAAAATTGGACGATTTCCTAATCGATCGGGCTTCAGCCGAAAAGCGGCAGACCAATTGAGCGCGCGTTGCGGCATTTTGGGATGGAAATGCTGGCGCCGGCTGTTCCCCCCTGGGCTCTGAGCTCCTCACATCATCGTTGAAGCGCGGGTCATAACCATGCTTCGAGGCATGGCCATAGCGAGAGCGCTGGGCTGATGGTCTCGCTGAATCGCTCGGGGGGCCCGCGGCGCAGTGAGGACATCGACGAGAATCTCAAGCACGCGATGGCCGTGTCTAGTTGTCGTGCCCGCTGAAGTGCCGCCTAACCGCATTCCACGCTCGAAGGACTGGAAGGATGAGCACGATGAAAAGAACCCTGATTGCAACCGGCCTCATTGCGCGCTGCAGGAGTGGTGGGTCGTGATCGTCCAAGCGACCGGCCGTCGTGTTAATCGTCACCGGAGATGGAATTCCTGCTCGCCGAGTAGGTGCCGGTCTGCGCGAGGGCAGGACAACTACAACAAACAGAACGTTCACCAGTAGCCATATTCCCACAATGAGAAGAAAAGTACGCACGAGAACGACCATCGTTGATCTAAATCTGCCGAGCTTACTCCTGCCTCATACCCGGCACGCAACCGGCAACACTGCGTTCGCGGACGGAGCCGCTTCAGCGCAGCCGGCACATTTTCGCATCTCCCCGAGGCCGTTGGGTCCCGAGCGCTTTGCGAGCGTCCAGGATCGCTCCCAGCCTAGTCGGGCGCAACACTCGCGTCTGTGCGCTTTCGAACATTCATGCCCCCTTCAGGTATGCTAGTTCTATGCATCATCCGGCGAGAGCCGGACAGGGATGGCTCATCGGCCAAGACGGCCGTCCTCAGCCCGCAATCCCTGAACAGGGGCTGGGTCATGGAGCATGGCCCAAATATCGCAGCACGAAGAGCGGCGAATTTGGCGGTCCGCATAGAACCAGTATCGAGTTTCGGCAGTTGACTCCGGGTGGATCCGAACCAGCAACTGATTTGTTCGGGCCAAGGATAAGTTTAAAAGCTAAGCCGGCACACATGAAGGACCTCCGACGACGTTTGGAAAAAGTCCGCGCTGACGCCAGAGAGTTTATGCTGATGAGCCAGCAAGCGACGGACATAGAAAAGCGCGAGCTGTTTAAGCGCTTGGCGGATGAACTCGCCTTCGAGGCTCTCGAGCTTGAGCTAATCGTCAAGAAAAATGAGCGAGCTAATCCGTGCGACCAGCACGAGGTCGTGGAGTTTAAGCCGCCCTCTCAGCGAGCGCGTGGCTGATGCGGAAGAGGTCAAGCCGGCTAGATCGGCGTGACAACGGAACTTTGCGCATGGCTCCGCCAGCGAACGCTGCTCCGCCTTCGCCGCATCGCATTGCGGTTGGGAGGGGCCCAATCCGGAAGCGGTGATGTCATTGTACGCCGCCAGCAGTTCATCCATATGGTCCTTCCGTCGATTTCGAAGAACAGCGGGGTTTCAGGCAAGGCGCCGAGGCTACGGAAGTGGTCGACTATTTCTCGGTGAACCTCGATCGCAGCCCACGGACCCACCCGTAAATTTCCCAAGTGTTCGAAACGAGGCGCGCTGGTTAACTGGTACGGGTGAGCACCGCACCATGAAAACGCCGAAGCCAAAGCAATGGACCGACCGCGAGGTCCAGCAATTGTCGAAGCTGGCACGGACGGGCGCTGGCGTATCGAAGATTGCAGCCGAGCTGGGCCGTCACGCAGGATCAGTGATGCGAATGGCGCGAACGATAGGGGTATTGTTGAAGAAGTAGCCGTCGAGGAAGCTCGCGCATGCCCCGCCCGAAGGAGCGCAGCACGGCTGACCTACAGGCCGGAACCACGACTAATGTCCCGCACAAGCCTGAGCGCGGCGCCAGTATTTCTACCGTAGAAGAGCGTCTGATCGAGCTGCGAAAGAATGGTCAGCCCAAATAGCGTGATGGCAATGCCTCTAAACATTGTCGTGGACCACGGTGCAGTGCAAGTTCAAACGGCCCCGGCCGCAGGTTGGGAGGAACAGCCGGGGCCGGTATTCCCATTCCATGTGCCGCAATCGGCGGTAATCGGCACGCACCTAGCAAGCCAGATAAAAGCTAACGAATTGTTTCGTAAGTCCCGAATTCGGAGCGAAGCGCTGCTTTGGTGTTGCAACGGCAACGTGCTTCGCAACCAACATAGCGCGAGCGCCGCCCGTACTTGTACGGAGGTTGAACCAAACCTCTTGCCGTTGCGTGTCGTCCATATTCAACGTCTACTTCAGATTGATTTTGTGACGATCCGATTTTTCAGACGAGGCCGGTCCATGAGCGTCAAAGCCATGATGGCGACTATCCTCAAGAACCACCTGACATCGCGCGGAGTGCATTCGCTGACGCATTCGGACTGCGCGGAGATCGTGGAGCACTTGATCGAAAAGCTCACTGAGCTTGAGCTTAGTTTAGCGCGAGAAGTAGCCAACAACCAGAAACTGCAGTAGCACGAAGCATGATGAGCAATCGAGACTGACAGCGGCGTGATTGCTGATCCGTTCCGCTGCCCGATGGCCGCAGTCTGAACACGCTGCACGTCGCCACGACCGACGACGCTCTCGGCGCGCGAGAATGATGCGCCGGAATGGTGCCCCTAACGACATTGATGCTGTTTGTGGCACTATCGGCGCAGGTCGCGCCCATGGGCGAGAGACCGTCTCGATTAACCCGACCGAGATGTGTAGAGCGCCGACAGCGACCCAACTCACGACTAGGTGAGTAGGCCATGTGCTTACAAGGCAGAGGCCCCAGGAGTGCCTGAGGCGGACCTCTTCCCTCATCAACTAATCGTCGTCCCGGTCGTGAGGATGGTGTTCGAGGTGGTGCTCATGGTGATGGTGCTCTGCCCCACCTCCGTTCACACCTTTTGCCCCAGACGCAGCGATGGCGTTTGACGTGAGTGAGGTCGATAGAAGCAAGGTCATGGCGGGCGGCGTTACGGCCGCAAATCTACCGCAGGTCCTCAAAAATTCACGTCGATCGTCATCTTCTGTCGAGGCATGACATCCACGTCACGAACGTCTTCGGACCGACAGAGGCACCACATTATTTTCAGTTATCCGAATTTAATTCGTTAAATGTATTTAATCGATCATGCAATGCAACGAAGGCAGCTTAATATTCGGGGTTGGGTGAATCCGAACGTGTACCTCCTCAGCGGCGGTGGCGCTCTTGAGTATGTCCAGAGCAGTGATCCGTCGGGAACGGATGGGAGTATCGTCCTAATTAAATGGACAGCTTCTTGATGTTGTTGTAATTTTCTCGGGTTTCAGCTTCGGAACTGATGTTTTGGAGCAACTCATGCCGGAGTATCGAGCCTACATTCTTGGATCGGACGGCCACATACAGCTTCGCCTTGAACTTGATTGCGTCGACGAACCAACGGCGAGCGAACGAGCCAAGCAGCTCGTTAACGGCCAAGTCGTCGAGCTTTGGGAAGGCGCGCGCAAAATCGCGACATATAGGCCAGAAGAGTAAGGTCGCCGACTCTGGCGCGCTGGACCAACCCACATTTCGATTGCCGCGACGAGGATCTTGCTCATAGGGGCATAAGCGCACACTGCGCGTCGTTCGTGGTCGCCGTTGCTTCGGGGGCAATCGTCTCCCGGCGCGAGTAATCATTCGCCTCTGTGCGTGCTTGAGGCTCTGTTCTTTCATTTGCACAAGCGACGTTGCATTCTTGGAAATGGGACGACAGCTCAAGCTCAGCCAAGTGCTCCCAGTATTCTGCTTCCGCGAGGAGCTTCCATTTATTCACGCCATTGTACGCTGCTTGTTGACGACACAGCGAACCCATCGCGCGTAAGCGTCGCACCTTCTCCACTGCGGACCCCCTTCGGCTTGTTTTTGACAAACCTGTTATTTCTGAGTGTCAGAGTTAAAGTCTCGCAGATTGAAATGACAAGCCCGGTGTTTGACTGGTTTTATGACAGCGCAATAGTCTGACTTTTGCCGCTAGCGTGCATCCGGTTGAAACATTGACTAGATCGATAAACCCCGCTCTTCCGACTGCCCGCAATCCCCCTCGCGGAGGCGCTTAGGAAGGTGGCGGCTCCAGTCCGATGACTGGAGCCTTTTGTCCGCCATCCATCAAAGCAGGTGAGCAGTCCCAGCGCTGAGTGCAATGTCGAGTGTCAGCGCCAGAGCGTCGTCCGCCTGTGCTCTGCGCAGGCATGCAATAAGGTTCGCACCAGCAGCAGTGAACTTTTGAGCGATCCTTCTTCGATTATGGTTAGCTTTTCATCACTCCGACGTTTGATCCTTACTTTGTCTCGCCGCATTGGACCACGAACCTGCTCGACGACCGATGCCAATTGATCAACACAACCCCCGCTATTGCGCGAGCCTCGGAGGGCTATCAGTTACTGCAACTTGGACACTAAGAGCCCGACACACGCAACGAGCGTTGCCGTACTCAGGGTCAAGAGCTGCTCGGTGCGGGCTTGCAGATAGCGGTTAGCAACCAGCTGATTCAGTTGGTTTCGAAGCCCCTCAGATCGAATTTGCTGGAATGCCAGTTCGCAGAGCGCTCACACCATCTAATGGGACGTAAGCTCTGACAGATTACGACAGGCGCAAGCAGGAGCCTTTAAACGTTTATGGACGTGGATCGATCTGGAAGATGATCGACATGGACCGGACCGAGCGCTTCTTTGCCGGAATGACTGTCGTGGTCACGATCTGCCTCTGCGCCGCGTTTACGATGTGGATGCTCGTTTGAGCCGCCACTCATGCTGCCAACGGAGGCGCCCTATTTCGGTGGCTGCCATCTTGGCAAGGTCAGCCACTCGGTTACTGAGACGTGATTTCGTTCTGCCGGACCTTCCTAAGCAGACTGTCTC
The DNA here is from genome assembly GCF_023101105.1 of Bradyrhizobium sp. 155. Taxonomy (NCBI): domain Bacteria; kingdom Pseudomonadati; phylum Pseudomonadota; class Alphaproteobacteria; order Hyphomicrobiales; family Nitrobacteraceae; genus Bradyrhizobium; species Bradyrhizobium sp. 155. The sequence continues at coordinate 5,638,573 of NZ_CP064704.1, forward strand.
GTTTGTGTCCTGGCGGAAATGACCGGACTTCATCACGTAGCTGTTGAGCTTCTAGGTCAAGCCGAGCCCCACACTTCCGAGATCGCCGCGGCGTTTGCCGCGTCCCGGGAACCGGACCCTATGGTATTACCCATGCGCATTTCGCAATTGTGCAGCGGCGCGCTGGGACCTAACTCCTCAATCACCCTGAGAGACAACAATTCGCCTCCGAGCGCGTGTGGTTGGAGTTTTTGAGATTGAGAGCTTCCGCAGCTGAATTGGACTTCGGGGCGCGAGGCGTAGGCGGATTCAAACAAAGTTCGAGTTGGCCGCCCCATGACGCTCGAAATGCGATGCGGCGATCGTTAGAGGAGGCCGCAGTGACGCTTCCCGCCGAAATTGGTAACCGACTCTGGCAGCACTACCGGCGGCGGACCTCGATCTGCTGGCGCCCGAGCTAGAGATGGTAGCGCTCGATCGGGATGCGGTCGTCTCGCAGGCGGGTGACCAGACCGAGCACGTCCTCTTTCCTCATAGTGGCGCCATTTCTGTGATGATCGACATGGCCAACGGACAGACGGTCGCCAGCGCCGCAATAGGGCGCGAGGGAGCAGTAGGCACTGTTTCCGTGCTGGGGCTGTCCCCTTCGGCCGTTACCGCCGCCGTTCGTGCCGCGGGCATCGCCTCGCGAATCCCCGCATCGGATAAGGCGCACGTTTTGTCATTAGACGTTGGCAGTCGGTTGGGCCTATTTAGAGGTCCAAGGTCAGCTTTTTCGACTTTGCACCCGAATAGCAAATCATGATCGTCTTGTTTGTCTCTTGTTCCTGCTTGCTCAGAAACTGCTCGCGGTGATCCGGCATGCCTTCGATCACGCGTGTCTCGCAGGTTCCGCAGCCACCTTCCACAAGCGAAATTCCTGAATCGATCAGTGCATCCAGGAATCGACTTCCCGGGCTCAACGGCAACCGTACGATATCGAAACATAACGGCCGTGCCCATCTTCCAACCCAAGATCGCGCGAACCATCGGTTTGCTTCAGCGACGCGGAGCCATCTATCCACGGCCGCACGGGTTTCTCGCGACAGATTGATTTCGAAATGGCCTGGAGAAATATGAGATACCGCTCCACATGTCGGGCGAACTGAACTCACGGGCCAACTCAGCCAGCCGTCAAAGCCCCGACCTTGAGCCAGAAGGTGTTCTGCGGATTCCGACGCGTGTGCCATCACGGCCGGAAACACTTTTGCATTGGCGGACGCTGGTCGTGACGAGCGCCAAGACCCGATGCGACGAGAGCAACTTCATGAGTAGAATCCGAGAACGGCCTTTGTCTCGAGATATTCTTCCAAACCCCTCTAGGCCGTACTCCCGGCCGTTGCCGGAACGCTTGTATCCACCGAAAGGTGCGTTCGGGTCCCAGTCAGGATAGTTCACATGGACCTGACCAGACCGGATCTCTCCGGCTACGGCCCGCACCGTTTCCATATCCGTGCCCTGCACGTGGGCGCCGAGGCCGTAGACAGTGTCGTTGGCGATCTCGATCGCCTCCTCCACTGTGTTGTAGGAAATGATGGACAGCACGGCGAATTCCGCACCAATGCATTATTTCGACTGCTTGTCCGATTGTTCGCTGTAGTACCCTATCCTACGATGAGGGCGTAACAGACCACCCCAAGTAGCCTCGGCGGTATATACTGAGATGAAAGCCACGGAGATAGGCCACTATGGTCGATGTAATGCACGACGCCGTTTAGTTTGATTCGGGAACGAGCATCAGAAGCTCCATTTCCAAACGCGTTCAAAAAATTCGGCGGCATCAGAGCTGCTTACATAACGAACTCAGCAGCTTAAGCGCTGGCTGGGGCGGGAGGGATCGAACCTCCGAATGGCGGAATCAAAATCCGCTGCCTTACCACTTGGCTACGCCCCATCAGGCCCTCGGGAAACGGCGGCGACAGGAGCGTCCGCGGATTCCCTCGAGTGGTGCCGGTCTATAGGGAGAGGCGCGGCATTTCAACCGCCCGGAGGGGCAAAATACCACAGGCGCCGGTGGCGCCGCGCCATGCCTTACAGGAGCGCTACGCCAGCCCGTTGCCGACGGGCGTTCCGCCACCCTCCTGACAGTTGAGACCTCCCCCGTTTCATGGGAATACGGCGCCAAGAACTGTCCACGGGAGTGAGCCATGACCTACCGCGCGCCGATCTCTGACATGCTGCTGTCGCTCAACCACGGCGCCGGCCTGAAAGCTGCCATGGAGGCCGGCCATTACGGCGATTTCGACGGCGATATCGTGAGCGCCGTGCTGGAGGAAGCCGGCAAGTTCGCAACCGACGTGCTGGCGCCGCTCAACAAAGTCGGCGACGAGCACGGCATCAAGCTCAGCGACGGCAAGGTCACGACCGCGCCGGGCTGGCCGGATGCCTACAAGCGCTGGACCGAGGGCGGCTGGAACGCGGTCTCCGGCCCCGAGGATTTCGGCGGCCAGGGCCTGCCGCTCGCGATCAACGCCGCCTGCAGCGAGATCTGGAGCGCCGCCAACGTCGCCTTCGGCCTCTGCCCGCTGCTGACGGCGTCGGCGATGGAGGCGCTGGACGCGCATGGCAGCGACGAGCTGAAGAAAATCTATCTCGAGAAGCTCGTCTCCGGCGAATGGACCGGCACGATGCAGCTGACCGAGCCGCAGGCCGGCTCCGATGTCGGCGCGTTGCGCACCCGCGCCGAGAAGCAGGCCGACGGCACCTATCGCATCAAGGGGACGAAGATCTTCATCACCTACGGCGAGCACGACATGACCGACAACATCGTGCATTTCGTGCTGGCGCGCCTGCCGGACGCGCCCGCAGGGACCAAGGGGATATCGCTGTTCCTCGTGCCGAAATTCATGGTCAACGAAGACGGCTCGCTGGGTGCGCGCAACGACATCTTTGCCTCCGGCGTCGAGCACAAGCTCGGCATGCATGCCTCCCCCACCTGCACCATGACCATGGGCGATCATGGCGGCGCGATCGGCTTCCTGGTCGGCGAAGAGAACCAGGGCATGCGCTGCATGTTCACGATGATGAACCAGGCCCGCCTCGGCGTCGGCCTCGAAGGCGTCGGTGTTGCCGACCGTGCCTATCAGCAGGCATTGTCGTACGCACAAGAGCGCAAGCAGGGCCGCGCCCTCGGCAACAAGGGTGACGGTTCCGATGCGATCTTCGTGCATCCCGACGTCAAGCGCATGCTGATGCGGATGCGGGCGCAGACCGCTGCGGCGCGCACCATCTGCTATGCGACCGCGGTGGCGATCGACGTCTCGACGCGTGCCAGGGATCCGAAGGTCCGCGCCGACGCTGCCGCGCGTGCGGCATTGCTGACGCCGATGGCCAAGGGCTATTCGACCGACATCGGCAACGAGGTCGCCTATCTCGGCGTGCAGGTGCATGGCGGCATGGGCTTCATCGAGGAGACCGGCGCGGCGCAGCACTATCGCGATGCCCGCATCACCGCGATCTACGAGGGCACCAACGGCATCCAGGCCATCGACCTCGTCACGCGAAAGCTCGCGGCCAACGGCGGCGCGTCGGTGTGGGCGCTGCTCGACGAACTCTCCGCAATCGTGAAGCAGGTCGAAGCCTCCAACGATCCCGCCTTCGGCACCACGGGCGTGAAATTGCGTGAGGCACTGGAGTCGCTGACGCGCACCAGCAAATGGCTGCTGGAGCGGCTTCCTTCCGCGCCGAACGAGGCGCTGGCCGGCGCGACGCCGTATCTGCAACAGTTCGGCGCCACGCTCGGCGGCTGCATGCTGGCGTCTGAAGCGCTCGCCGCGAAATCCGACGGCATCGCGGACGCCGGGCGCTACGTCTCGCTGGCGCGCTTCTTCGCCGAGAACATCGCCGTGCAGGCCGGCGCGCTCGAGCGCACCGTGACGGAGAGTGCGGAGTCGGTCGCGGCAGCGGATGCGGTGCTGTTGGGGTAGCTGGGACGCGTAGCCCGGATGGAGCGCAGCGCAATCCGGGGCCATCATTGCTGGTGACACGAATTCCGGATTGCGCTGCGCTCCATCCGGGCTACGAAGCCGCAAGCTTCGTACGTCGCCCCGGCCGCCATAGTACGACGCTCGCCGCCACCACGTCGAGCACCACGCACATCGCAAACGCGCTCGTGTAGTCGCCGGTTACGCTGCGCACGAGACCGACGATGCCGGGGCCGAAGGCGCTGACGATGCCGCTGATCGAGGTGCCCAGCCCCATCGCAGCGGCGAAGGCGCTCGCGCCGATCTCCCGCTGGATGATCAAGGGCGGAAACGTGATCATGTTGCCGATCGAGAAACCGTAGACGGCGCAGCACACGAGCAGCACGGTCGGATTCGTGCTTTGCAGAAGCACGAACAGCGCCGCCGCCTGGCTCGTCATCGATGCCGCGCAGGCGAGCCGCGGATCGAGCCGGTCCACGAACAGGCCGAGCGAGAGGCGCCCGACCACCGCCATCGCCGCCATGACGGTGACGGCAAGGCCCGCACTGGCGCGGCCGATCAGCGGTTCGAGGAACGTCACCTGATGGATGATGAATCCCATCTGCGCCAGCAGCGCGACCGCGATCGGCAGCACCATGGTCCAGAACGCCGCGTTGGCGAGCAGCGTCTTGCGTGAGTGAACCGAAGGCAAGGCAGTGCCGCCAGTGGATGAATTCCCACCCGACGTCGGCGGCATTTCGGTTCGCCACCCGGTGAAGATGACCACCACCGGCAGCACCAGCACCACCATCGCCAGCGTGGCCGCCAGCATCGCGGAACGAAAGCCGATGCTGCCGCTCAGCGACAGCAGCAGCGGCACGAGCACGATGCCCCCGCAGGTCGCGCCGTTGTAGGCGAGGCTGAGCGCGAGCCCGCGGCGCCGTTCGAACCAGGAGTTCAGCACGGTCGCGATCACCACCGTGCCCATGCCGGTCCAGCCGACCGACATCAGCGCATAAGCGAGATAGAGCTGCCACGGCGTCTGCAGCAGCGCCAGCAGCACCGTCGAAGCGCCGAGCGCCGACAGGCCGCACAGGATCAGCGACCGCAGCCCGATGCGGGCGAGCAGATCGTCGGTGAAGATGACGAGGACGGCAGTCAGGAGAAAGGAGAAGGTGCTGGCCGCGGAGACCAGCGTGCCCGGCCAGCCATGGGCGCGCTGCAGTTCCGCGAGATAGACGCCCTGACCGTACAGGCCGAAGCCGAACATGAAGAAAGCCATCAGGAAGCAGGCCAGCACGACGCGCCAGCCGCGATAGTGCAGCGAGGATTCGTCAACACGAGTGGCGGCAATCATCAATCGGGCAATCGGCCAAATGGAACGGCGCGAGGCGATCGTGCACCACAACCAGTGGTTTTTCAATCGAAAATGGCGGTTGATCATTGCAACGCGGAACACGGCGGCGAGCGTGATGCGCCCGTCTCGGGCGAATTCGGTCTCCAAAAGGTCGCGCTAGCGCATTGGCACGCCTGCAAGATGATGTAGGCTGACGTTTCGCGAGTCTAGCAATGTCAGTATCGCGGCGACCGCAGGGGCCCCTCATGCCGAATGGCAATATCGTCGTCAGCGAAGAGCGCGGAACGCGCGTGATCACCCTGCGCCGCCCGAGCAAGAAGAACGCGATCACGCAGGACATGTATCGGGAGATGAGCCGCGCGATCGACACCGCGCAGAACAATCCCGACATCCGCTGCATGATCATCACCGGGGGCTCCGGCGTGTTCACCGCCGGCGACGACATCGACGATTTCATGCACGCCGACACGTCGCGCCCCGAGACGCTGTCCGACGGCGCCAAGTTTCTCTATTCGCTAGCTCTCAACGCCAAGCCGGTGATCGCGGCCGTGGACGGCGCGTCGATCGGCATGGGCACCGTGATGCTGTTCCATTGCGACTATGTGCTGGCCTCGAACGCGGCGACCTTCTCCGCGCCCTACATCCATCTCGGGCTCGTGCCGGTCGGCGCGTCCAGCCTCTTGATGCCGAACACGATGGGCTACCAGCGCGCCTTCGCCATGCTGGTGATGGGACGGACTTTTACGGCCGCGGAAGCGCATGCCGCCGGCTTCGTCAACACCGTGGTCTCGCCGGGTCATACCGAGGTCGAGGCACGCAAGGTGGCGCGCGACATCTGCCGGCTTCCCGCCGAAGCGGTCGCGATCTCGCGCAAACTGCTCCGCGTCGCATCCGAGGAGCTCACCCGCCGCATCGATCAGGAGGCCCATCTGTTCGGCGAGCGGCTGAAGTCGGAAGAAGCCACCGCCGCGTTCAACGCGTTTATGAACAGGAAGAAGCGGTAGGCTGTCTTCCCTCTCCCATGGCGGGAGAGCCTGGCTCGCCGCAAAGCGGCGAGACGGGTGACGGGTTCTATCCGCGAGTCGAACTCACATTTGAATTTGCGGAGACCCCCCCTCATCCGGCGCTTCGCGACACCTTCTCGAGACGGGGAGAAGGAAGAAAGCTTCGTGAAATCTTCGTGCGGAACGACTAGTCTGGTTTCATGCAACATGTTCTCCGGCTGACCGTCTTCTCGCTCGCGCTCGCCGCCCTGCCCGCGTCCGCCCAAACCGCCGCACCCGTCGAGCTGCGCATCCTGGCGATCAACGATTTCCACGGCAATCTGCGCCCGCCGCCGGGCGGCATCCGGATCAGCGATCCCGAGGACAAGGCCAGGAAGGTGATGGTGGCGGCCGGCGGTGCCGAATACATGGCGACGCTGGTGAAGCAGCTGCGCGAGGGCCACAAGAACACGATCTTCGTCGCCGCCGGCGACCTGATCGGCGCGAGCCCGTTCCTGTCGGCGATGTTCCACGACGAACCTTCGATCGAGTCGCTCTCGATGATGGGGCTCGCGATCAGCTCGGTCGGCAATCACGAATTCGACGAAGGCAAGACCGAGCTCCTGCGGATGCAGAACGGGGGCTGTCATCCCGTCGACGGCTGTCAGGGGCCGCATTCCTTTACGGGCGCCAGATTCCGCTATCTAGCGGCGTCCACCATCGAGACGGCGACGGGCAAGAGCGTGCTGCCGCCTTACGAGATCAGGGAATTCGAAGGCATCCCCATCGCCTTCATCGGGCTGACCTTGAAGGACACCGCGGGCATCGTCTCGCCATCGGGCATCACCGGCCTCGAATTCCGCGACGAAGCCGAAACGGTGAACGCGCTGGTGCCGCAGCTGAAAGCGGGTGGGGTCGAGGCGATCGTAGTGCTGATCCACCAGGGCGGCGAGCCGGCCGGCGACTACAATGAATGCCCTGCTATCACGGGGCCGATCGTCGACATCGTGAAAAAAATCGATCGCGCCGTCGACCTCGTCGTCAGTGGCCACACCCATCGTGCTTATGTCTGCGATATTGACGGGCGGCTCGTCACCAGCGGCGACAAATACGGTACTCTGGTCACCGCGATCGACCTCAAGCTCGATCCGGCAACGCGCGACATCGTCAGCGCTAGGGCCGAGAACGTCCTCGTCGCCAATGCCTCGCTGCCTAGGGATCCCGAGCAGACCGCATTGATCGACGCTTACGACAGGCTTTCGGCGCCGATCGCCAATCGCCCGGCTGGATCGGTGACGCAGACGCTGTCACGCGTGCCGAACGAGGCCGGCGAAAGCCCGCTCGGTGACGTCATTGCGGACGCGCAGCTGGCCGCGACCAGGGACGCCAAGGACGGCAGCGCCGTCATCGCGCTCACCAATCCCGGCGGCATCCGCACCGACATCGTGCCAAAGGAGAACGGCGCGATCACCTTCGGCGACGTTTTCGCCAGCCAGCCGTTCCGCAACCGGCTCGTCACCATGACGCTCACGGGCAGCCAGCTCAAGGACATGCTGGAGCAGCAATGGCTCGATCCGAAGCGGCCGCGGATTCTCCAGGTCTCGAACGGGTTCAGTTACGCCTGGGATGCGGCGAAGCCATACGGCGAGCGCGTGATCAACGAGAAGATGACGCTCAATGGCAGGCTGATCGAAGCCGGAAGCGGCTACCGCGTCACCCTCAACGATTACCTCGCAGTCGGGGGCGACGGGTTTACGGTCGCCAAACAAGGCACGGGGCCGCAATATGGCGGCTACGACGCTGACGCGCTGTTCGCGTTCTTCCGGGCGCACGGACCGATCGGACCGCTGCCGCTGAGCCGCATCCTGCGCGTGAATTGATCCGGATCAAACAGGCCGCTCCGGGACACCCTTTGCCATTCCCGGGGGAACGCATAGATTGGGTTTTGCATTTGCGTTTTGGCGCCGGATGCGCCAAGCGACGTCGAGAGCCCGCATCCCATGAGGCCGACTGATGAGTACGCTTCTCCTCTCCCACAAGGCCTGCCTCGACCACGTCACGCCGCCGGGACACCCTGAAAGGCCGGACCGCCTGCGCGCGGTGGAGGAAGCGCTGTCGCATGAGCGCTTCCAGTTCCTGGTGCGCGACCAGGCGCCGGAGGGCGATCTCGACCTCGTCACGCTCTGCCACAACGAGCACTACGTCACGGAGCTGCGCCACATCGCGCCGACCAGCGGACAGGTCTATATCGATGGCGACACCTCGATGTCGCCTGGCACGTGGGAAGCGGTGATGCGCGGCGTCGGCGGCGCGGTCGCGGCGACCGAAGCGGTGATGGCGGGCGAGCATCGCAACGCCTTCGTCGCGGTGCGCCCGCCCGGCCACCACGCCGAGATCGGCAAGCCGATGGGTTTCTGCTTCTTCGACAACGTCGCCATCGCCGCGCGCCACGCGCAGCGTAAATACGGCATCAAGCGCGCGGCCATCGTCGATTTCGACGTGCATCACGGCAACGGCACGCAGGATATTTTCTGGTCGGACCCGACCGTGATGTACTGCTCGACGCACCAGATGCCGCTGTTTCCGGGCACCGGTGCCAAGAGCGAGCGCGGCGACCACGACACCATCGTCAACGCACCGCTCGCCTCCGAGGACGGCGGGCCGGAATTCCGCATCGCGTTCGAGAATCTGATCCTGCCGCAGCTCGAAAAATTCAGCCCGGAGCTGCTCGTCATCTCTGCCGGCTTCGACGCGCATTATCGCGATCCGCTGGCGTCGCTGAATTTGCGCGCGGAGGATTATGCCTGGGTGACGCGTAAGTTGATGGACCTCGCTGACAAGACCGCCGGAGGGCGCGTTGTTTCTGTGCTCGAGGGCGGCTACGACCTGCAAGGACTGAAAGAATCTGTTACGGCGCATGTCGGCGCCCTGATGGGCGCCTGACACACCCGCCACATTGCGCCCGCAAAACTTTGCTTTCTCCGACGTGAAGCGAATCGGGCAATCGGAAACTTATATGGCCGAAAATACCCAAATCGACATCTCCAGGCTGACCTTCGAACGCGCCATCGAGGAGCTCGAAACGATCGTGAAACGGCTCGAGGACGGCAAGGTGCCGCTCGAGGAATCCGTGACGATCTACGAGCGCGGCGAGGCCCTGAAGCGCCGCTGCGAGGAGTTGCTGCGCCAGGCCGAGGCGCGCGTCGACAAGATCACCACCGATGCCAGCGGCCAGGCGACCGGCACCGCGCCGCTCGACGTCCAGTAAGGGCCGCCTTCAAAGCCGCCTATCTCACGCAGCGCGCACCGGCAATTTTTCATGATCGCACGCCGCCGTCGGCGTTGCTGCTGCTTGATTCCAGGGAACCGGCGCTCCGGAGATTATGGAACCTCCCTCAGAGCGCCCCTCGTCCTCCTGAATCCGGCCTAAAAATAGCTTCCCCACGCGAAAAACCTTGCCGAGGAACCGGGCTAGCTTGGAACCCTTCCGATGGCGCCAGGATTAACCACTCTGGCCCGCGGGTTGCAGGTGCATGCCCGTAATCGGGCCCAGCGGGTTGGCTTTGGCCCAAGCTTTGGTGTAAAGCTGCGCGGAGTGTGGCTTTTTGTAAGCCTTGCGTGGGCACTGATTACCGACGACAAGCGCTTCAAACTGCTGATGAATTGGCTGGGATGGACGAAGCCGATCTAAGTGACAGGGATCACAGAGACTGAACCGGAGAGCACTTAAGCTCACCTAAGCTTGAAGACGGGGCTTTGCCCCATGCAGGTGGCTCCGACGGTTTAAGGACTCGCGCTGCGCCGATATTGAGCAAACCCATCGCGCGCCGGAACGATCTTCCGGCGCTGACAAATTGGAAATCGCCGTGAACGCATATAGTAAAACGCCGCTTCTCGACACCATCCGGACGCCGGACGACCTGCGCAAACTCAAGGTCGAGCAGGTTCGCCAGGTCGCCGACGAGCTGCGTCAGGAGACCATCGATGCCGTCTCGGTGACCGGCGGTCACTTCGGCGCAGGCCTTGGTGTGGTCGAGCTCACCACTGCAATCCATTACGTCTTCGACACCCCGCGCGACCGGCTGATCTGGGACGTCGGCCACCAGGCCTATCCGCACAAGATCCTCACCGGCCGGCGCGATCGCATCCGCACGCTGCGCACCGGCGGCGGCCTGTCCGGCTTCACCAAGCGCAGCGAGAGCGATTACGATCCGTTCGGCGCCGCGCATTCCTCGACCTCGATCTCCGCCGGCCTCGGCATGGCGGTCGCGCGCGACCTCTCCGGCGGCAAGAACAACGTTATCGCCGTCATCGGTGACGGCGCGATGTCGGCGGGCATGGCCTATGAGGCCATGAACAATGCGGGGGCGATGAACTCGCGCCTGATCGTCATCCTCAACGACAACGACATGTCGATCGCGCCGCCGGTCGGCGCGATGAGCGCCTATCTGTCGCGGCTCTACTCGGGCAAGACCTATCGCACGCTGCGCGATGTGGCCAAGCAGATCAACCAGCGCCTGCCCAAGATCCTCGCCAACCGAGCCAACCGCGTCGAGGAATATTCCCGCGGCTTCATGATGGATGGCGGCACGCTGTTCGAGGAGCTCGGCTTCTATTACGTGGGCCCGATCGACGGCCACAACCTCGACCATCTCCTGCCGGTGCTGAAGAACGTGCGCGACATGGAGACCGGCCCGATCCTGCTCCACGTCGTGACGCAGAAGGGCAAGGGCTACGGCCCGGCGGAAGCCTCCGCCGACAAGTACCACGCGGTCGTCAAGTTCGACGTCGCGACCGGCACCCAGGCCAAGTCCAAGCCGAACGCGCCGGCCTATCAGAACGTATTCGGCCAGAGCCTCGTCAAGGAAGCGGAGAAGGACGACAAGATCGTCGCCATCACCGCGGCCATGCCTTCCGGCACCGGCGTCGACATCTTCAACAAGGCGTTCCCGGACCGCACCTTCGACGTCGGCATCGCCGAGCAGCACGCAGTGACGTTCGCCGCCGGTCTCGCCACCGAGGGCTACAAGCCGTTCTGCGCGATCTACTCGACGTTCCTGCAGCGCGGCTACGACCAGATCGTGCATGACGTCGCGATCCAGAGCCTGCCGGTTCGCTTCGCCATCGACCGCGCCGGCCTCGTCGGCGCCGACGGCGCCACCCATGCCGGTTCGTTCGACAACGCCTATCTCGGTTGTCTGCCGAACATGGTGATCATGGCCGCGTCCGATGAAGCCGAGCTGGTGCACATGGTTGCAACCCAGGTCGCGATCAATGATCGTCCGAGCTCGCTGCGCTATCCGCGCGGCGAAGGCCGAGGCATCGAGATGCCCGAAGTCGGCATTCCGCTCGAGATCGGCAAGGGCCGCATCGTCCGCCAGGGCAGCAAGATCGCCCTGCTCTCCTTCGGCACGCGCCTCGCCGAATGCGAGAAGGCCGCCGACGAGCTTGCAGCCCACGGCCTTTCGACCACGATCGCTGATGCGCGCTTCATGAAACCGCTGGACACCGAGCTCGTGCTCAAGCTCGCGCGCGACCACGAGATCCTGATCACGATCGAGGAAGGCTCGGTCGGCGGTTTCGGCTCGCATGTCGCGCAATATCTGACCGATCAGGGCGCGCTCGACAGCGGCCTGGTGCGGTTCCGCACCATGGTGCTGCCCGACGTGTTCCAGGACCACGACACCCCGGCGGCGATGTACGGTCGTGCCGGTCTCGACGCCAAGGGCATCGTCGCCAAGGTGTTCGAGGCGCTCGGCAAGGACGTCAAGGCCGAGACGGTCAAGCTCGCCTGATAGCGAGCTTCGACCTTCCGCGAAGCAGCTGTGATGAAAATCTATCTGGCAGGCCCCGACGTGTTCCTGCCAGATGCGGTCGAGATCGGCCGGCACAAAGTCGCGGTCTGTGCCGCGCACGGCGTCACCGGCCTCTATCCCCTCGACAACGAAATCGACCTCGCCGCGCCCGACGCCTCGCGGCAGATCTTTTGCGGCAACGAGGCGATGATGGACGCGGCCGATGCGATCATCGCCAACCTCACGCCGTTCCGCGGCGCCGGCGCCGATCCCGGCACCGTCTACGAGCTCGGCTACATGGCCGGCCGCCGCAAGTTCTGCCTCGCCTATTCCAATGACGGTGCCGCCTATGCCGACCGTGTCAGTCGCTTCATGGACGTGACGTCCGAAGACGGACGGCTGGTCGACGCGCAGGGGCTGACGGTCGAGGATTTTGGCCTCGTCGACAATCTCATGATGATCCACGCGCTGGAGCTGCATGGCTGCCCGCTGGTGACGCCGGCGCAGATGCCGATCGACGTCTGGCACGATCTGGCCGCGTTCGAGGCTTGCGTCCGGATGGCGGCCGCGCGATTGATCGCTACATAAGCGCCTCAGGCGTCTTCGGAGAGATGATGTCCCCTGCCCGCAAGCGCGCGGATGTTCTGCTGGTCGAGCGCGGCCTGTTCGAGAGCCGGGCGCGGGCGCGCGCGGCGATCGAGGCCGGGCTCGTCACCGCCGACGACAAGCAGGTCGCAAAGCCGTCGGAGACCATCGCCGAGGACGCCGTGATCCAGGCCGAGCCCGCGCACCCCTACGTCTCCCGCGGCGGCGTCAAGCTCGCCGGCGCGCTGGAGCGCTACCCGATCGAGATCGAGGACCATGTCTGCCTCGACGTCGGCGCCTCCACCGGCGGATTCACCGAGGTACTGCTGGCGAATGGCGCGAGCCTCGTCTTTGCCCTCGATGTCGGCACCAGCCAGTTGCATCCCTCGCTGCGCGGTCACGCCAAGATCGTGTCGATGGAAGAGACCGACATCCGCGCCTATGACGGCAAGCGCCTGCCGGCGCGGCCCGATGTCGTCGTGATCGACGTCAGCTTCATCTCGCTCAAGACGGTGCTGCCCATCGCGCTGTCGCTGGCCGCCGCGCCGATGAGCCTGCTGGCGCTGATCAAGCCGCAATTCGAGGCGGACCGGAAGCACAACAAGAAGGGCATCGTCCGCGACGCCGCCGTGCACCGCGAGATCTGCGACGACATCGCCGCCTTTGCTGCCTCGCTCGGCTGCACCGATATCGAGGTGTTCCCGTCGACGATCACCGGCGGCGACGGCAACATCGAATTCTTCCTGGGCGCGCGCCGTGGTTGAGCGCGTGACGATCGATCACGTCGGCCATCGCGGCGACGGCGTCTCGCTCGACGCTGGCGATGCCATCTATGTGCCCTACACGCTCGGCGGCGAGACCGTCGAAGTCGATCATGTCGTCGGTAATCATCCCGACCGCCGCAAGCTGCTGGTAGTGGACGTCGCCAGTCCCGAGCGCGTCGCGCCGTTCTGTCCGCATTTCGGCGTCTGCGGCGGCTGCGCGATCCAGCACTGGGCGACTGAACCGTATCACGCCTGGAAGCGCGGCATCGTGGTCGAGACCCTGGCCCAGGCCGGCATCGACTGCGAGGTGACGCCGCTGGTCGACGCTCACGGCGCGGGGCGCAGGCGCATCACGCTGCACGGCCGGTTCGGCACCCATGACATCCTCAAGGTCGGCTTTTCGGCTGCCAGCGCGCACGACGTCATCCCGATTGATCGCTGCCCGATCCTCGATCCCGGGCTCGAGGGTGCACTCGATGCCGGTTGGGCGCTCGCCGAGCTGCTGACGTCCAAAATGCCGGTGACGAAACCGCTGGACATCCAGGTCACCGCGACCGCCAACGGTCTCGATGTCGACGTGCGCGGCTCCGGCCCGCTGCCCACGTCGCTCGTGACGGCGCTGTCGCGCGTCGCCGAGCAGCACCGCCTGGCGCGGCTGACACGGCACGGCGAACTGGTGCTGCAACGCCTGCCACCGACCCTGCAGATGGGCCGCGCCGAGGTGACGCTGCCGCCGGGCTCATTCCTGCAGGCGACCGTCGCCGGCGAAGAGACGCTCGCGTCGCTGGTCGCCGAGCGCATCGGCAAGGCGAAGAACGTTCTCGATCTCTTCTGCGGCGTTGGTCCGTTCGCGTTGCGACTCGCCGAGAAGGCCCGCGTCACTGCCCATGACAACGACGCCGGCGCCATTACGGCGCTCGCAAAGGCCGCGCGCACGCCGGGTCTCAAGCCGATCAAGGCCGAGCCGCGCGATCTGTTTCGCCGTCCCCTGGTGGCACCGGAGCTGCGCGATTTCGACGCCATCGTGTTCGACCCGCCGCGCCAGGGCGCGCAGGCGCAGGCCTTGAAGCTCGCCGCGAGCAAGGTGCCTGTGGTGGTCGCGGTCTCCTGCAACGTCGCGACCTTTGCCCGCGACGCGCGGCTGCTGATCGATGGCGGGTACAAGATCGACGTAGTCGTGCCGGTGGATCAGTTCCGCCACACGCCGCATGTCGAGCTCGTTGCGAAGTTCACGCGCTAGTTAGCGTCGAAGGCCACTCAACGCCGGCGACTCGCCGGGCAGCATGTTCGATCTGAGATCGCTGTCCATGCGGCCCGAGTCCTGCTGGGTGAACCCGGCCCCAAACGACAGGCTGAGGTTGGAGGTCGGCTTGAACTCGACACCCGCAAATGCGCCGTAGCCGGGCGAGGCGCTGGAGGTGAGCGGCGCAAGCGAGCTGCCAATGCCGCCGCCGTATTTCAGGGTGTCGAACCCGGCAAAGAACGTGACGGGCATGCCGCCCGCGGTCTTGGTGTTGTAGCCGAACTGCGTGCTGTCGTAGGAGAGCGCGCTGAAATTGCCGCTCAGTCCGGCCGGGCTGAGGCCGCTCCAATTGAGATTGCCATGCTGGCTGCCGACAAAGAAGCCGTTCGAATTGCTGCGGCCGCTTGCGTCGCCGCCATTGAAGCTCGGGAAAATGCCGTAGCTATCGGCGCTCTGGCCGGCAACACCGCCGAATCCAAAAGGTCCGCCGGGGATCCAATATTGCAGGGGTGCGGCTTGCGCATGAGCCGGCGCTTCGCCGAGGCAGAGCAGGGCAAGAAAAACCGCGAGACCGCAAGAGGGTGTAAGCCTGAACATTCAAATAACCGTCGAAAAGCTTGCGAATTATACCCACCAGACATCATGAATGCCAGCATAGCGACACCATTCTTCCCTGAGTTCCGGGATCACGTTTTTCTGCCAATTTGAACTTCCCCCATGCCAGATTGACCCACCTAAGGGGGCGCGTCAGCACGGAGGCTGTCATGGAGGTCAATTCCGACAAGTTGAATGCCTTTATGGGCAAGATGGTCACCGAATTCGGGGCGGCGATGAATGCGTCGCTGGTCCTGCTCGGGGACAAGCTCGGTCTCTACCGTACCCTTGCCGCCAAGGGACCGATGAACTCGTCCGAGCTCGCAAGCGCCACCGGGACGGCGGAGCGCTACGTCCGCGAATGGCTCGCGAGTCAGGCGGCGTCCGGCTACATCGAATACGATTCCGCTTCGGCAAAATTCTCGATGCTACCGGAGCAGGCGATGGCGCTTGCCGATGAGGACAGTCCGGTGTTCCTCGGCGCGTTCGGCAATGTCATTGCCTCGGCGTTTCTCGACGAGCCGAAGATCTCGGACGCATTCAAATCCGGCAAGGGCGTCGGCTGGAACCGGCGCAGCGAGTGCCTGTTCTGCGGCACCGCCCGCTTCTTCCGGACCGGGTACATGCATCATCTGGTGCAGGAATGGTTGCCCGCGCTCGACGGCGTCGTGGACAAGCTGAAGCGCGGCGCCAAGGTCGCCGATGTCGGCTGCGGGCACGGCGTCTCGACACGGCTGATGGCGGAAGCCTTCCCGAACTCCCGCTTCTACGGCTTCGACTATCACGAGGGTTCGATCGAGGCCGCGCGAAAGGCGGCCACCGAAGCCGGATTGGGCGACCGGGTCAGCTTCGCTGTTCATTCCGCCAAGACCTATCCGGCCGAGGGCTATGATCTCGTCTGCTTCTTCGATTGCCTGCATGACATGGGCGATCCCGTCGGCGCCATCGGCCACGTGCGCGAGACCATGGCAAAGGACGGCACCTGCATGCTGGTCGAGCCGTTCGCAGGCGACCGCCTCGAGGACAATCTCAACCCGGTCGGGCGGGTCTATTATGCGGCGTCGACCATGATCTGCACGCCGGCCTCGCTCGACCAGGAGGTGGGCCTCGCACTGGGCGCGCAAGCGGGCGAGGCAAGGCTGCGCAAGGTCGCGCGAGAGGGCGGACTGACGCGCTTCCGCCGCGCCGCTGAAACGCCCTTCAATCTGATTCTGGAGGCGCGGATCTGATCTTCCGATTCCGGCGCGTGGCCGCGGCATATGCCATGCCGATGCTGCAGCCACGCCCGGCGCCGACACCCTCCCTCGCTCGCGCTGCAACGTAAGCTGGCGATCGGACAAGGCGACGCGAGTCCGTCATGACGGGAGGACGACGAAGCCGCTCTCCATGAATTTGCGATGGCGCTGAATGGGGGCCGTGGATCATCGGAGGTGCCTGGCTGTCCGTTGGCGGACAAAGGGTCGATCTGCTCTATCGCAACGCCGACGCTGTGTCGTCATGGAATCCTGTCGGGCCGGCATCATCACCATGGACTACCAGCCCGGCCATCCACACGGCTTCTGCTCGGCGATCTGGATGGGCGAGATCGCCTATTGCCAACCACTGCGCGATCCGCAAGACCTGATCAACCGGTTGAAATCGATCGCGCTGCCCTACCTGCAACCGTTGCGGGATGCCCTGATCCGGCGCTTCCAGTGGGAAATCCTCTTCGGCATCGAGAATGCGGAGCTTGCGGCCGCACGTAACGAGCAGACCCATATCGCCGGATGCGTCTACCGGTCGCTGGCCTGCGTTGCGCAGATCGTGTTCGCACTGAACGAGCGCTATCTCATCAACGAGAAGGGTGCGCTATGGAAGCAGCGCGGTTACCGCTGACAATTCCGCATCTGGACGAGCAGGCGACGGAGATCTGGCGACTGATCGGCAATGGCGCTTTGGCGACCGCCTGCGACGTCTTGCGTCAGATCGACCGGCAATTGAAGGCGCTGACGCGGTCCAGCGAGCAGCAGCCGTGATCTGCTACGCCGTCCTGTCCACCGAGGACGATGTATCCGACGGCGGATATTTGGTCACGGGCACCACGAAGGACTTGTTGCGGACCTGGTAGATGATCTTGCCATTCTGCCCGTCGTCGGTCGCAATCTGCGCCTGGCCGAACATGATGACGTTCTTGTAGACGGTGCCGGTGCCCTGACGGGTGACGCCATCTGTGGTGACGCTGACCTGCGCTTCGTTGCCGTTGACAGCGAGCACCCTGAAGCTCGCGCTCTTGCCATTGTCACTGGAATAGCCGCCCCAGCTTCCCATCAGGCGGCTGTCGGAGGCCGGCGGCGCCTGCTTCTCGAGAGTCGCGGTCTGCTTGCCCGCGCCTGCAGATGACAACAGCACCAGACTCTTGCCGTCCTTGGTGCCGACCGTGACCGTGCCGAAGGTGAGAAGCGAACCGGCGACCTCGCCAAAGCCGCGCTCGGTGCGCCCGTTATGGGTGTACTCGACTTGCGCCCGGGCCCCGCGGATGTTCACGACCTTGAAGCTGACGGGCTGGTTGTTGCCAGCCCAATTGCCCTTCCACTCACCGAGCAGGGAGCTCTGGTGATACACTCGCTCGAGAGCGGGAGAAATCTGGCTGGTGCTCGAGGTGACGATGGCCATTGGGTTGCTCGGCGGATGTGTCTGACAGGCCCGCTTCTTTCGCGCCCCGACAGCAACGTCAGAACCTTATCCGGAAACAAATGAAAGCAGCCGATTAGGGCCACGCAACGGTAAACGCATGGTTAAAATTCCATCGCCGGCAAATAGGGCAAAAGGTCTCGTCCGGTGGCCGCGCTCAGCGACCCCAGCGGTCCGACCAGATCTTCTCGCCGATCATGCAGTTCACACGCGGCTCCTTGTCCTTCTCCGCAACCCGCATCACGGGACGCTCCGGCATACGGCCCGCAACCTCCATCAAGAGCTTGGTGCGGATGGCTTCCTTGAACTTATCGCGGTCCTTGATCGTGATGACGAAGGAACCGGGGCCGCCGATGACGCAATCCTCATAGTAGAAATCGAGATTGTCGATATCCATAGTAGAGTAGGAGGGTTCCTTGACCATGATCGGCAGGCCGTTGATGACGATACCCTTCTCGATCGCTGCGTCGCGCGCAATCGTGACCGGAGTGCCATTGTTGTTGGGACCGTCGCCGGAAATGTCGATCACGCGGCGCAAGCCCCGATAGGGATCCTCGTCGAACAGCGGCATCGCGAAACTGATCGCGCCGGAGATCGAGGTGCGCGAGGCACGCCGGATCGGCGTCTTCAGGATTTCGGCGGCGACGGCATCGGCGGTCTCCGGTCCGTCGACCAGCCGCCACGGAATGATGATCTTCTGGTCGGTCGAAGCGGCCCACTCGAAATAGGTCACCGCGATCCGGCCGTTCGGGCCCAGCTTCAGCGCCTGCAGGAATTCCTTCGACTGGATCGCCTGCGCATAGCCTTCACGCTGGACCGCGAGCTCGTCCATGTCCATGGAGTAGGAGACGTCGACGGCGAGGATCAGTTCGACATCGACCGTCTGCGCGTCTCTGTCGGCTGCTTGCCGCTGCGGCTGATTTTTGAGTAGCGCCAGTCTGGGCGACTCAAACTTGGGTCCTGGTGCCGCGATGCCCGCGACGTCCCCTCCGGCGAACATGCCGGTCACCAGCACAGCCCCGATCGAGAACAGCAAGCGCATCGCAGCCTCCCGTCGTATGACCTGATGGTGACATGCAATCGCCTTGCCGCAAAGTCCGAAGATCGCTCGCGCTTCACATTCCGGTTAGGCATTTGCCAGTTAGGCATTTGCAGGCGGAATTGCGAAGCAGTACGCAAAGCGGCCGCGATGTTGCCGCGCTCGCGCCGCTGGACTGCGCGATCGCTGGCGCCGGCATGCCGTCATGTGCGGTCCGCTCCCGGACTGACGGGCCACTGGACAGCGCACCTCGCCCACTTGTCCGGCGCGATTTCCATGTTAGGCTGGCCGGACAGATGGGGATGGAGTCCCCCGACAACCGCCCGGCGGCCTGTGACCGTAGTGGGCTGATGACTCCTGCTTGAGGAGAGGCAATTTCTAGGCCTCTGCCTTCGGCGGGAGCATGGACAAACCCGCCGCCGGCGGGTTTTTTGTTGCCTGGATGAAGGCCGAGGAGAGGTCAAGCAGAGGCCGAGGAGAAGTCCTGGACGTGATGACGACAACACCGAATGCTGCGCGTGCGGGGCTGCCCAGGGGGATCTGGGTGCTCGGTTTCGTCTCGATGCTGATGGACGTCTCTTCCGAGATGATCCACGCGCTGCTGCCGGTCTATCTCGTCACCGTGCTCGGCGCCTCCACGCTCACCGTCGGCTTCATCGAGGGCATTGCCGAGGCGACCGCCTCGATCACGAAGATCTTCTCCGGCGCGTTGTCCGACTGGCTCGGTCGGCGCAAATTGCTCGCTGCGCTCGGCTACGGGCTGGCCGCGCTGACAAAACCGCTGTTCCCGCTTGCCCCCAGCGTCGAATGGCTGGTTGCCGCGCGCTTCATCGATCGCGTCGGCAAGGGCATTCGCGGCGCGCCGCGCGATGCGCTGATCGCCGATATAGCACCTATCGGTCTGCGCGGCGCGAGCTTCGGCCTGCGGCAGTCGCTCGACACCATCGGTGCGTTCGTCGGGCCGCTGATGGCGATCGGCCTGATGTGGTGGACGGCGGACAATTTTACGATGGTGTTCTGGGTGGCCGTGCTGCCGGGCTTCCTGTCGTTCGGACTGATCGCGTTCGCGGTGAGCGAGCCGGAGCCGGACCCCGGCCGGGAGCCGTCAAGGAATCCGCTGAATACCGCTGCGATGCGCCAGCTCGGGTCCGTGTACTGGCGCGTGGTCGCGGTTGGCGTCGTGTTCACGCTGGCACGTTTCAGCGAGGCCTTCCTGATCCTGCGTGCGCAGAATATCGGGCTCAATGCGATGTGGGTGCCGGCCGTGCTGGTGCTGATGAACATCGTCTATGCGTTGTCGGCCTATCCGGCCGGCGCGCTCTCGGACCGGATCAACCGCACCGGCCTGCTCGCGCTCGGCCTCGTCTTCCTCGCCGGCGCCGATCTCGCGCTCGCGCTGCTGCCAAACCTTGGCGGCCTCGCCCTCGGCGTCGTGCTGTGGGGACTGCATATGGGATTGACGCAAGGCCTGCTCTCGGCCCTCGTCGCCGACGCAGCGCCACCGAGCTTGCGCGGCACCGCGTTCGGCTATTTCAACCTGTTCACCGGCCTTGCCTTGCTGGCCGCAAGCGTGATCGCCGGCGCCTTGTGGGATGCCTATGGTCCGGCCGGCACGTTCCTGGCGGGGCTCGGCTTCGCGCTGGTCGCGCTCATGGGACTATTTGCCGTCGGCAACGGGCTGGCAACGGAGGAGAAACGATGACGGGGGGCTGTTCGCCGTGCTGAGCGGAGTGCTTGCGATTATGATCGGCAGCGTGCTGGGCGGCTGTGCGCGCTATTTCATCTCCGGCGCGATCGCGCGGCGGCTGGGCGAGACGTTTCCGTGGGGCACCGTGACCGTCAACGTCACCGGCGCCTTCCTGATCGGCATTTTTGGCGCATTGGCGACCCATCCCGGCTCGGTCTTCGCCGCGCCCGATCCATGGCTGTTCGCGGTCACCGGCTTTCTTGGCTGCTACACCACGGTGTCCTCGTTCAGCCTGCAAACGCTGACGCTGGCGCGCAACGGCGAGGCGATGCACGCGCTCGGGAATCTCGCGGTCTCGGTCGTGCTCTGCCTCGCGGCCGTCAGTTGCGGCTTCCTCCTCGCGGACACTCTGGGAGGCTAGAGGCAGATGAAGTCCCCCTCCTCTGCCGATCGCTGGCGCACCGCGACGCTCTATGCCTGGATTGCCGCCGGCAGCATGGTCGGCGGGCTAACGCGCTATCTGGTCGGGCTCGCGCTCGACACCGGCTCCGGCTTCCCGGTCGCGACGCTGTTCATCAACGCCACCGGCTCACTAATCATCGGCTTCTACGCGACGCTGACCGGGCCCGACGGCCGCCTGCTGGCGCGGCCCGAGCACCGGCAGTTCGTCATGACCGGGTTCTGCGGCGGCTACACGACCTTTTCAACCTTCAGCCTGGAGACCTTCCGCCTGTTCCACGGCGGCATGAAATATACGGCGCTCGCCTATATCGCGGCATCCGTCATCTGCTGGCTGGTGTCGGTATGGGCAGGCCATATGATAGCCAGCGGCACCAACCGCTTGCGAAGGAGCTGACCATGCAAATCCTTAATCAGGCAGTTTCGCTCCGGATCTTCCTTGGCGAGAACGACCAATTCGACGGCAAGCCGCTCTATGAAGCGATCGTGATGACGGCGCGCGAGCGGCATCTGGCCGGCGCCACCGTGCTGCGCGGCCCGATGGGCTTCGGCAAGTCCAGCCGGCTCCACACTTCCAAGATTCTGCGGCTCTCGGAAGACTTGCCGTTGCTGATCGAGATCGTCGACAGCGAGGACAACATCAATGCATTCCTGCCCATCCTGGATGGCATGATGTCGAGCGGCCTGATCACCTTGGAGAAGGTGCAGGTCCTGCAATATGGTGAGAAGGCCGCGCGCTGAGCGCGCCGGCAGGAACCCGAGCCCGCCATATCCGGGAGGCGGAATGAACGATACCGTTGCCAAACCGAAAACCAGGACGAAGACCAAGGTCGAGCGGCCGAAGCTGCATAAGGTCATCCTGATCAACGACGACTTTACGCCCCGCGAATTCGTCACGATGATCCTCAAGGCCGAGTTCCGCATGACCGAGGATCAGGCCTACAAGGTGATGATCACCGCCCACAAGCTCGGCGCCTGCGTGGTCGCGGTCTTCACCAAGGACGTCGCCGAGACCAAGGCTACCCGCGCAACGGATGCCGGCCGCACCAAGGGCTATCCCCTGCTGTTCACCACGGAGCCGGAGGAATAGTGCACCGGTCCGGCTTTGGTGCTTTTGCGCCCGCTTTCGATTTCGGCGCCGAATCTGCTCTGCCGAATAGTGTATCTATTGGCTGTCAACAGGCGCATGCTGAGCCATCACCGGCTCATCACGGCATCCATCGGTGACTGAGAGAGTCTTTGCGCTCCCGCCCAATGCGGAGCGTCCTATGCAAGACACCACCAAGCGCACCATCCCTCTGAGCAATCGCATTGCCCAATTGGCAGCCGAGGCTCGCCGTCGCGCAGAGATTGCCCCGCCCGGCGTTCAGCGGGAATCGCTGCTCAAGGCGGCGCGATTGAGTGAAACGGCCTCGCACATTCATGATTGGATAAGCCTGCCTGGCCCCAAAACCCCGAGGTAATGGCAAGCAAACCTTGTCGACCGCCTGTTCACGTCGAGCGACGATCCGGGCCAAGGGCGGCATCCGCCTTCAAATCGCACTTCAAATATAAGTTGTATGAAATGAACTATATTTCATCTTGGTTGTTATAACAGCGTCCCCAAACGAAACGGGGCGGTCAACAGCCAAAGCAGCCCAAATGATGAAATCTCTTGTCGCGTTCGCGATGTTCGCGCTCCTCGGAGTGTCCGTAATGGTGCTGCCCGGTTTTGCTCCGCAAGTAAAAGCGCGCGAAACCGTTGCTTTGGCGAAGGCGGACCGGCTGGCGAGCCTTCCGGTGGCGCGGAATTGCCTGGGCCAGGTCTGGCCGGACTTCGAAGCATCGTGTCTGCGCCGGGGTGAATCCGATGTCAGGGTTCATGAAGCTCGTTTGGTGACGGCTCGCCGCTAGACCAACCATCGCAAAGCGCCGGCCGAGCTTGTCGGATGATCCAGGAAAGTGTCGTGCACAGATGTCAACGCCCCCAACCTCCTTGCCGAACGTTCTCGTCGTCGAAGACGAGATGATCCTGCGCATGCGCGCGGTCGATATCGTAGAGGATGCAGGCTTCTGCCCTGTGGAGGCCGTCAACGCCGACGAAGCCATCTCGATCCTCGAGTCGCGGTCGGACATCTCGCTTCTGTTCAGCGACATCCAGATGCCCGGGACCATGGACGGCCTGAAGCTGGCCCACGCGGTGCACGATCGCTGGCCTGCCATCAAGATCGTACTGGTCTCCGGTCAGGTAAAGCCGTCTGAAACCGAAACGCCGGCGGACAGCCGCTTCTTTCGCAAGCCGCTCGCCGTCGACGAAATGATCTCGCAGTTGCAGACGATGATCGGAGCGGGCGCGCTAAAAATCCTTCCGACCACAACGACGGATCCCGGGGAAAACCTTGGGGTTGCTCGATCGCCACAGGAATCGGTTCTGGTGGCGGAGAACGACAATCTGCGCCTGTTGCTGGAACAGGCCGACACCGACGCCAAGGTCCTGCTCGCTCAAGCCGGCATCGAAGCCCACGAACGCGAGGCGGCCGACAAGTTGCAAAAGCTCATCCTCGGAGAGCTGCATCATCGCATCAAGAATACGCTTGCGACGGTGAGCGCAATCGCAGCCCAGAGCTTCCGGGCCGCAATCAATCTCGAGCAAGGCCAAAAAGCCATGGATGGCCGCTTGCTGGCGTTGGGGCGCGCCCACGACCTGTTGATACAGGTCAGCTGGTCCAATGCGAGCCTCACTCATACCCTGAGCGGCGCCACCGATCCCTATGACGGTCAGGGAGGTCGACGATTCCATTTCAATGGGCCGGATCTCCGGATCACATCCGGTGCCGTGATAGCGCTCGCGATGACGTTCAACGAGCTCTGCACCAACACGACGAAGTTCGGCGCACTGTCCAGTTCCTCCGGACATGTCGAGATCGCATGGACGGTGGACGAGATCGAGCAAAGGCTGCGCCTGAAGTGGAGCGAAAGCGGCGGCCCCGTGGTGGCGCCGCCGACACGACGGAGCTACGGCACCCGGATGATCGAGTCGCTCGGCCAGCAACTGAACGGACAGGTGCGGCTGGCCTACGAACCGTCCGGATTTGTCTATCAGCTGGATGTACCGCTGAAGTCGGTGATGGCGTCGAACGCCTGAATTCTGCTCACCAGGCTGACGGCGGCGGACATCCGAGGATGACCTCAGGCCATCACCACCGGCGTCTCCTCCGTCAGCCCGTACACGCGCTGCGCCTTGGAAAAGCCCGCGATCGGGAATTCGCCGAGCTCGTGCCAGTCGTGGCGGCAGACATTGGCGAAGCCTTCTGAGGCCACGACGGTCCGCCCCAGGCGACCCGTGATCTTCTCCAGCCGCGCAGCAAGATTGACCGCGGGGCCAATGCAGGTGAAGTCGAGGCGGTTGCCGCCGCCAATATTGCCGTAGAGGATGTTGCCGACGTGGAGCGCCACGCCGAAGCGGAAGCGCTCGACGACGTCGCCGACAGGATACGCGAGCGCCTCGACACTGGCGCGAGATTCGCGCGCTGCCTCCAGCACCCGCGTGCAGACATGCGCGGCATCGCCGACATATTCGTCGATCGGGAATACCGCGAGCAGGCCGTCGCCCATGAATTTCAGCACCTCGCCGCCATGGCCGCGGATCGCGGCAACCTGGCAGTCGAAATAATGGTTGAGGATCTCGACCACGGTCTCGGCCGGCAGCCGGTCCGACAGTGCCGTGAAGCCGCGCAGATCGGAGAGCCAGATCGCAGCCTGCATGGTGTCGTTGTGGCCGCGGCGGATCTGACCGCCAAGGATGCGCGCGCCGGCACGATTGCCGACATAGGTGTCGAGCAGCATCTCGGCGGTGCGGCGCAGGCTGATGATCTCGGTGATGCGCGCGAGCGGCTTGACGATGGTGTGAATCGCCGCGATGTGTTCATCGGTGAAGCCGCCTGGATGGCGCGTTGTCCAGCTCGTCGCGTGGACCGAGCCGTCGAGAAACTGCATTGGCGTCGCGACGTAGTCGGTTACGCCTTCGGCACGCATATCGTCGAAAAAAGGGAAATGCTTGCTGCCGGGATCGTCCATGCGTCCCCGCACCTCAAGTCCCTGCTCGAACACGACCCGCAGCGGACTTCTGGCGAATTCCGGCGTCTCCAGGATCTCGAAATCGACCGTGCCGATCTCGACCTCCTCGCCTTCCCGCCAGATGAAGTTGCGACCGAAAATTTCGGGATGCAGCGTGCGGATGAAGATGCCGAACCGCCATAGCGGCAGACCGGCTGCAACCATCCGTTCGCAGGCTTCGGCCGTCATCTCGGCCGGGGCCTTCGACGACCAGGCGCCGTCGATCAGCCAGTTGGTGATACGTTGGAGCTCGGAGCTTTCCATGCGCGCATTTGCGGACGAAGTTGTGGGATCGTCAAGCTGCGCGGTGGACTAGTGGCGCGATACAAGCGCCCTGCGGAACGCTAGCGCCCGACCTGGCCGCGGTCGCGCAGGAAATGATCCGCCAACACGCAGGCCATCATGGCTTCGCCGACGGGGACGGCGCGGATGCCGACGCAGGGATCGTGGCGGCCCTTGGTCATGATCTCGGTGTCGGCGCCGTTGCGATCGACGGTGAGACGCGGCTGCAGGATCGACGAGGTCGGCTTGACGGCGAAACGCACCACCACCGGCTGCCCCGTGGAGATGCCGCCCAGCACGCCACCAGCGTGGTTGGACAGAAAACGCGTGCCGTCATTGCCCGTGCGCATCTCGTCGGCATTCTCTTCCCCGGTGAGTTCGGCCGCGCCGAAGCCGGCGCCGATCTCGACGCCCTTCACCGCATTGATGCTCATCATTGCGGCGGCGAGCTCGGCATCGAGCTTGGCGTAGATCGGGGCGCCAAGGCCAGCCGGCACACCTTCGGCGACGACCTCGATCACCGCGCCGATCGAGGAGCCGCTCTTGCGGATGCCGTCGAGATAGGTCTCGAAGAACGCGGCCTTGTCCTTGTCCGGACAGAAGAACGGGTTTTTCGCGATCTCGTCCCAGTCCCATTTCGCGCGGTCGATCTTGTGTGGCCCCATCTGCACCAGCGCGCCGCGCACCTTCACATCGGGCAGCACCTTTCGAGCGATCGCGCCGGCGGCGACGCGCGTCGCGGTCTCGCGCGCCGAGGAGCGGCCGCCGCCGCGATAGTCGCGCAGGCCGTACTTCGCTTCATAGGTAAAGTCAGCGTGGCCAGGCCGAAACTTGTCCTTGATCTCGGAATAGTCTTTTGAGCGCTGGTCGGTGTTCTCGATCAGGAGCCCGATCGGCGTGCCCGTCGTCACCTGCACGCCGGTCTCCGGATGCGCCATCACGCCGGAGAGGATCTTGACCTGGTCCGGCTCCTGACGCTGGGTCGTGAAGCGCGACTGGCCGGGTCGGCGGCGATCAAGATCACCCTGGATGTCGGCCTCGACGAGCGGGATCATGGGCGGGCAGCCGTCGACCACGCAGCCGATCGCCACCCCATGGCTCTCGCCGAAGGTCGTGACGCGGAACATGTGGCCGAAGGTGTTGAAGGACATCCGTATCTAGCTCGTAAGTCAGTGCTGACTTAACTCGCCCTGAAATTGGGGTCAAATGCCTACACGGTCGTCATGGCCGGGCTTGTCCCGCCATCCACGTTCTTGGCCCACAAGCGCAAAAGGGCGCCCCGGGCATGACGGCGCAGGACGCGCAAGCGAACCGGCTTAACTAAACTTCTCCAACCGCCCGTCGCGGAACACGTAGACGGCGCCCTGCTCGATATAAAGTTCGGCGGCGCTCGCCGGCGTCTCCAGGCCGAGTGAAACCATCAGGGCCCGGCAGGTCCCACCATGGGCGACCGCGACGGTGTCGGTCCGGAGTTGGTCGTACCAAGCGCGCACGCGGACCTGCACATCGGCGTAGGTCTCTCCGCCCGCGGGGCCCACCGTCCATTTGTCGGCGAGGCGCCGGGCGTAGATGTCGGGATCGGAGGCCTCGCTCTCGGCCAGCGTCAGTCCCTCCCAGGTGCCGTAGCCGATCTCACGCAGGCGATCGTCGAGCGTATAGCCCGCAGTCGGCAGTTCGAGCTTGCTCCGCGCCAGTTCCATGGTCTCTCGTGCGCGGCCAAGCGGACTCGACACGTAGGGTAATGCGGCCTTGTCGCGGCCCTCGCGCTTGAAGAGATCGGCGAGAATGCCGCCGGCCTGCACCGCCTGACCGCGACCGCGTGCGTTCAGCGGAATGTCCTTGATGCCCTGAAGCCTCCCGAGCGCATTCCACTCGGTCTCGCCGTGGCGAAGGTAATAAATCGTGGGCACAGGCATTGCTGGGTGAAAAGTTAGTCCTTCCCGCCGAACGAAATGTCCGGCGCTTCCGGGCGCTTCATGCCGAGCACGTGATAGCCGGAATCGACGTGGTGCACCTCGCCGGTGACGCCGCGCGAGAGGTCGGAGAGGAAATACAGAGCGCTGCCGCCGACGTCTTCCGTGGAGACGTTGCGCCGCAGCGGTGCGTTGGCCTCGTTCCACTTCAGGATATATCTGAAATCGCCGATACCGGACGCCGCGAGGGTCTTGATCGGCCCCGCGGAGATCGCGTTGACGCGGATATTCTTCTCACCGAGATCGACGGCGAGATAACGCACGCTCGCTTCGAGCGCCGCTTTCGCGACGCCCATGACGTTGTAATGCGGCATCCACTTCTCGGCGCCGTAATAGCTGAGCGTGATGAGCGAGCCACCGTCGGTCATCAGCTTCTCGGCGCGCTGCGCCACCGCCGTGAACGAATAGCAGGAGATCAGCAGGGATTTCGAAAAATTCTCCTGCGTGGTGTCGACGTAGCGGCCGTCGAGTTGCTCGCCATAGGCGATCGCATGCACCAGAAAGTCGATCTTGCCCCACTTCTCCTTCAGCACCGCGAAGGCCGCATCGATGGTCGCAGCATCGGTGACGTCGCAATGGCCGAGCACGAGCCCGCCGATCTCGGCGGCGAGCGGCTCGACGCGCTTCTTCAGCGCATCGCCCTGATAGGTGAAGGCAAGCTCCGCGCCGGCCGCGTGGCATGCCTTGGCAATGCCCCAGGCGATCGAGCGGTTGTTGGCAACGCCGAGGACCACGCCCCGCTTGCCCTGCATCAGACCTGAATTCTGCGCCATTTTGCTAACGTCCCGTCGAGCTCCCGGTGAGGTTTGGAGGTACACCAGCCCTCCGTTGCGGTACAGTCCTAATACGCGGCGTTAACGCTGTTTCAAGCGCCGGAATAGCCGTTCCGCTCGGGTGTTATGATCGTTGTGGCGCTCGCGCCGACATCAGGACGTCAAGACCGCAATGAGTGCGTTTCGCCAGAGTGTTGAAGCCATGATCCCGGCGTTGCGCCGCTACGCCCGCGCGCTCACGCGCGAGGCGGATGCGGCCGACGATCTGGTGCAGGATACGCTGGTGCGGGCGCTGCGTTCGGAGCGTCTGTTCCTCGGAGGCGACGTCAGGAGCTGGCTCTATACGATCCTGACCAACCTCAACAAGAACCGGCGGCGTTCGCTGGCACGACGGCCGCAATTCATGCAGCTGACGGAGAACAACCCGGATGCCAGCGGGACCGAAGCCGAAGGGCGCGATATCGAGAGGGCGCTGGCGACGCTCGTCGAGGAGCAACGCTCGGTGCTGCTCCTGGTGATGCTGGAGGGCATGAGCTACCGCGAGGTCGCCGACATCCAGGGCGTGCCGATCGGCACCGTGATGTCGCGCCTGGCACGCGCCCGCGCCCACGTCAAAGCCTCGCTGGAGGGCGAGCGCCCGGCGCTCAGGCGGGTGAAATGATGGCAGGATTGATGCATCGCGCCGGTCGTTTCTCCTGCATGGCGCGGGAAGCGGCGCAGTTGAACCACGAAGAACATTTTGGGCCGCAGAGCCAGAGACGATCGATATGAACGACCGCAAGATCCCAGTGACCGAGGACGAACTGCACGCCTATGTTGACGGCGAGCTGCCGGCCGAGCGCCGCGCCGATGTCGAGGCCTGGCTTGCCGCGCAGCCCGAGGATGGCGAGCGCGTGCAGTCCTGGCGCGCCATGGCCGAGATGCTGCACGCCCGCTACGATTCCGTCGCCCAGGAGCCGGTGCCGGCGCGGCTCGAGCTCGAACGGCTGGAGCGCCGCCCGCGGCACTGGCTCTATGGCGCCGCCGCGGCTGTGCTGGTGGCCTTCATGGCCGGCGGCACCGCCGGCTGGCTGGCGCACGGTGCCGCCAACGCGCCCTCGACTTTCCAGAGCTTTACGACCGACGCACTCGACGCCCACCGCCTCTATGTCGTCGAGGTTCGCCATCCCGTCGAGGTCGGCGGCAACGAGCGCGACCACCTCCAGGCCTGGCTGACCAGACGCTGCGGCTGGACCGTGTTTGCTCCGAACCTGGAGGCGAGTGGACTAAAGCTCGTCGGCGGCCGGCTCTTGCCGGGGCCGAACGGCCCGGCGTCGTTCCTGATGTATGAGGGCGCCTCGGGCGAGCGGTACACGATCTACACCGCCAAGACCGAGAATGGCGCGACGCAGATGCGGTATGCCAGAACGGACAAGGACGGGGCGCTGTTCTGGTCGGAGCGCGGCGTCGGCTACGTCGTCAGCGGTGGCGGCGACCGGGACCGGCTGACCAAAGTGGCGCAGGCGGTCTACGACCAAGCAGAGAAAAGCGGCACCTAGACAACCACGCAAACGCGGTGCCTCGATTCCGACATTGAAAATTTGGAATGAAGACATCGGCGCGTCTCATTATCGCACCGGATGATCACGCGAAAATGAGCAGCGTTCGATCCGCCGATCGACGCGGGCGGCCTCGATTGGGGTTTTTGGTACCGCGCTGGTCCCCCTCTCGAGGCCGCACCTTTTTATCGGCTGCCCCGCCGGACAGCCGACACGTCGAGCACGTGAGCCAAGAAGGGCTACCACGCCTCGGGCATATGATGAGCATCATCTCGATGCACGACGCTCTCAGTCTTTAGGAGAACCCCTCACACTTTCCGGATCACACTTAGCCAAGCCCGCTACGCGGATTGTAGGGGCGCTGCTCCCGCCACTTTTCCATCAATGCTTCAAGCTCGGCGTCGTTCCCGTCCGGTAGCATAATCCTGACGGTGACGAAGAGATCCCCGGTTCCACCAGTTTTTGGCAATCCTTTGCCCTTGAGGCGGAAGGTCCGGCCGCTGGAGGTGTTTTGCGGAACCGAAAGCTCCACGGCATTGCCGAGGGTGGGCACGCGGACCTTGCCGCCAAGCACCGCCTCGTAGAGCGTGACCGGCAGGTCGATCCTGAGATCGGCGCCCTCGATCTTGAAGAACGGATGCTGCGCGATGCCGATCGTGATCAGGAGATCGCCCGGCGGATGGCCCTGAGCGCTCTCGCCCTGCCCCCGCAACCGGATCTGCTGGCCTTCGGTCACGCCGGCCGGAATCTTGACGTTGAGCTCCTTGCCGTTCGGCAGCCGGACGCGCTTCTCGCCGCCCTTCACCGCCTCCTCCAGCGAGACGGTCATGGCGACATTGACGTCGAGATCGAGCCCGATCCCGCCGGTGTCGAATTCGAACTGGGCACCGCCGCCGGCCCCTGGGCGCGGACGCGGCCCTCCTCCGAACATGCTGTTGAGGATGTCCTCGAACGCGCCGCCGCCCGGACCAGGGCCCGCGCCGCCACCGCGGAACGTATAGCTCTCGAACCCGCCGGGACCCGCGCGCCCGCGCGGCCCACCGCCGCCGCCCGGAAAACCCTGGAAGCGCGGCTTGCCGTCGGCGTCGATCTCGCCGCGGTCGAATTGCTTGCGCTTGTCCTCGTCGCCGAGGATCTCATTGGCCGTATTGAGCTCAGCGAAGCGCTCGGCCGCCTTCGGGTCGTTCTTGTTGCTGTCGGGATGGTGCTTCTTGGCAAGCTTGCGATAGGCGCTCTTGATCGCGGCAGCGTTGGCGCTCCGCGGCACCCCCAAGACCTCATAGGGGTCGCGCATCCGTCACGTCTCCTTCAAGAAATCGAATTGTTCAAAGGGCTCCCCGCCCCAACTGAGCCTCATGTGGGGGGCGAGTGGTATTTTTGCAACTAGCCTGGTGAAGCGATTCCTAGCTCCGCCACGGCTTTAGCGTATGAATCTCCCAACTGCCACGGCTGCTTTGGCAGCCCGCGCCCTGGAGCCAGCTTTCGGTGCTGCCATTGACGTAGCTCGCCAGGAAGTCGCGGCACTTGCGGCCGTCCTCGGCGGCATAGGATTGCGCGATCGGCGTGACCGAACCGCGCGCCCCGGTTTCCGGATTCTCCCAATGCTGGCTGGAATCCTTATCGTTCTTGCTGAGCACGTCGGAGGCGGCGTTGCGGGCGAAGGCGAGATCGGTCTCTGTCGGTGCCGCCACCCTGGCCGGCATTGCGATCGAGCCGGTAAGGTCGCTGTCATCGGCCTTGGCGTAGGCACTCTTGTCGTTGCGGGAAAAGCTGCAACCGCCGGTGCCGAGTCCGATCAGAATGATCGTCATGACGAAGCCGAACGGCCGGATCGCCGATAGGCCAACGCGTCCCCATACCCTATATAGGGCGGTAGCAGACAACAACGCGTTTTGGACCGCAGGACGCAACTCGGACCCCAGACATGACCGACACGACCTCGATGAAACACCAGACACCCTTAACATCCGGTGATTTCACCGCCGCCGACGAGCCGTTTGCGCTGTTCGAGGCCTGGCTGAACGAAGCCATCAAGAGCGAGCCGAACGATCCGAACGCCATGGCGCTCGCGACCGTCGATCCCGACGGCCTGCCGGACGTGCGCATGGTGCTGATGAAGGGCTTCGATACCGATGGTTTCGTCTTCTACAGCCACATCGCCAGCCAGAAGGGCCGCGAACTCGCCGCAAATCCTAAGGCGGCGTTACTTTTTCACTGGAAGTCGCTGCGCCGTCAGGTCCGCATCCGCGGCAACGTGACGCCGGTGACCGAGGCCGAAGCCGACGCCTATTTCGCCACCCGTCCCAAGCAGGCGCAGATCGGCGCCTGGGCGAGCAAGCAGTCGCAGGAGCTCGAGAGCCGCTTCGCTTTCGAGCAGGCGATCGCCAAGGTCGCCGCCAAGCACATGATCGGCAAGGTGCCGCGTCCGCCGGGCTGGAGCGGCTGGCGTATAACACCGTCGCGTATCGAGTTCTGGCACGACCGCCCGTTCCGCCTGCACGACCGCATTGAATTTCGCCGTGACGCGGCCGGCCAGAAATGGTCCAAGACGCGAATGTATCCCTAGAATTTTGTTCGAGAATGATCCCTTCGGAAAACCGCTGCACAGTTTGCGCTAACGCGGCCCTCCGGGTCCGGATCATGCTCCAGCCTGAAAGATGTCCATGCCGCAGTCGTCCAATGCGCCGCGCCGTACGCTGCTCCTGACCGGGGCGAGCCGCGGCATCGGCCATGCCACCGTGATCCGTTTCTCCTCGGCCGGCTGGCGCGTGATCACCTGCTCGCGGCATCCGTTCCCGGAGGATTGTCCCTGGGACGCGGGCCCTGAGGACCATATCCAGGTCGACCTCGCCACCCCCGCAGATACCACGCGCGCGATCTCCGACATCCGCGACCGTCTCGAAGGCGGCATGCTGCATGCGCTGGTCAACAACGCCGCGATCTCGCCGAAGGGGGCCGGCGGCTCCAGGCTCGGCTCGATCGACACCGACCTCGACACCTGGACGCACGTGTTCAATGTCAACTTCTTCGCGCCGATCATGATGGCGCGCGGGCTGATCGAGGAATTGAAGGCGGCCAAGGGCTCTGTCGTGAACGTCACCTCGATCGCGGGCTCGCGCGTGCATCCCTTCGCGGGCGCGGCCTACGCCACCTCGAAGGCCGCGCTGGCGTCCCTGACGCGCGAAATGGCCTCCGACTTCGGCCGCGTCGGCGTGCGCGTCAACGCGATCGCGCCGGGCGAGATCGACACCTCGATCCTGTCGCCGGGCACCGAGAAGATCGTCGACCAGCAGATCCCGATGCACCGGCTCGGCACACCGGACGAGGTCGCCAAGATCATCTACGTGCTGTGCACGGACACCAGTTCTTACGTCAACGGCGCCGAGATCCACATCAACGGCGGCCAGCACGTGTAGGCTACCGCGTCATTGCAAGCGCAAGCGAAGCAATCCAGACTGCCTCGGTGAGGACAGTCTGGATTGCCTCGTCGCTTCAGTGCAAAATTGCTTCGCAATTTTGTCGCGAGCTCCTCGCAATGATGATGTTGGAAATTACGCCGGAGAAGCAAGGCGATCCAGACAACGCCGCCGCAAGACCTGGATCGCCCTTAGCTTTCCGTTCCTCAATCGAGTCGAATCCGACGTGACCTCTCGCGTGGCTGCGGAGCGGCCGTGCTGATTGCAGTCGAGCAATCGTCGTCGTTCTCGCCGTCGAGCAGCGGAGCACCACAGTGCCGGCACATGCGCGCCGACATCGACGACGCCTTGCCGCTCGTCGCGACGTGGCGATAGCTCGCCAGATCGATGACGTTGGGGGGCGTCGTTATGTGTTTTTCAACCATGGCTGTTCCTCGCGGCTTACCTGCTCCTTATCGCAGACAAGTTTCGCGCAAACGTTCAGCCCACCGCTCAAATTTTACCGGAGGAATTGGGGCGGCGAGCACACATCGCCGTGCGGCCGCAATCCCGCTCTATTCTGCGACACCAGACACTGTGTCTCTGCGTCCGGCGTAAGGTCTCGGTCACTATTACAGCCACTTCTTCCACTTGAAGATCCAGTACGGAACGATCGCCGCAATCAGCATCAGCACCAGCGCGAACGGATAACCGTGCACCCATTCGAGTTCCGGCATCGACTTGAAGTTCATGCCGTAGATCGAGGCGATCAGCGTCGGCGGCATCAGGACAACCGCCATGACCGAAAACAGCTTGATGATGTTGTTCTGCTCGAGATTGACGACGCCGAGCATGGCGTCGAGCACAAAGGTGATCTTGCTGGAGAGATAGGAGGCATGATCGGTCAGCGAGACGACGTCACGCTGCATGGTCTTGAGCTGCTCGCGCATGTCCTTCGACCATTTCACGCCCTCCACCACCGCGGAAAGGAAGGCGACGACGCGGCCGATCGAGACCAGGCTCTCGCGAACCTTGGAGGTCAGATCGCCCTTGCGGCCGATCGAGATCAGGATTTGCGAATATTGCTTGGCGTGACCGTGGCGCTCGCTCTCCGGCTCGAAAATGTCATGGGAGACCTGATCGATCTCGGCGCCGCAGCGCTCCAGGATGTCGGCGCAGCGGTCGATCACGGCATCGAGCAGCTCCATCAGCACCATCTCGCCGGTGATGGCCGGTGTGCAGGAACGGGCCAGCTTGGCCTCGACCAGCGCAAAGGGCTTGGGCTGGTCATAGCGCACCGTTACCAGGCGGTGGTCGCCCAGAATGAACGTGACCGCCGTGGTCCTCGGCATATCGGTATCGGATTGGCACATCAGCGTCGCGGTCATGTAGCGCGCGCCGTTCTCCATATAGAGGCGGCTCGAGATCTCGATCTCCTGCATGTCCTCCCGGGTCGGGATTGCGATCCCCGAGAGCTTCTCGACGGCTTTGTCCTCGGCCGCGGTGGGGTTGACCAGGTCGATCCAGACCGCATGCTCCGGGACTGCTGCGAGATCCTCGATGACGGCCTTCTTGAGGGAGGACTCGAAGGGAACGAACACAGAAAACATGCACAACTCCAGCAGGGGCCTGCGACAGACTGACAGCGCTTAGCGCGATTCTGACAAGTTGATGATGACAAGCACATTAACGAGCGTTTGCATTTGTGGCGACGGCATGGCCCAACTGTGGCACGGAATCGACACATACGACCGTTTTGCCCAAAAACCGGCTCTGGCCCGCAAAACTTGCGGCAGAAAAGCCACAGGTAAGGTCTTGCAGCGCGGGAGAAGCGTCGTGAGGCTGGAATTGTGGCAGATTTCAACGATAATGGGGCCAACGGAATCGTGGAATTGGGCTTACTCAAGCTCCACGAAGCTTGTTGTTGTCGATTGGAACCAAATCATGTCGTCGCTGAAAGTTACGCTGGGTATTTTGGCCGCTGGCCTGATGCTGTCGGGCTGCATGCAGGCCACGCATTTTGAAGCGACCGACACCAAGGCCTTCAAGCCGAAGGACAAGGAACTCCTTGCCAAGGTTCGGTACGAGAACACCCCGGTCGCAGAGCCGTTCCGCCGCGCCATCGTTGAGTACCACCGCAAGGAATCGCCGGGCTCGATCGTGGTCGATTCCGACAACCATTACCTCTACTACGTTCTGGATGGCGGCAAGGCGATCCGCTACGGCATCACCGTCGGTGAAGAAGCCATGGCTTGGTCGGGCATCGCCAAGGTGGGCAGCAAGACCGAGTGGCCGGCCTGGCACCCCACCCCCGGCGAAATTTCGCGCCTGGGCGTGCCCACCTTCGTCGCCCCCGGTCCGGACAATCCAATGGGCTCCCGCGCGATGTATCTCTACTCGGGCGGCAAGGACACATTGTTCCGCATTCACGGCACCAACCAGCCGGAATATATCGGCGCGTCGATCTCGTCGGGCTGCATCCGCCTGACCAACGAGGACGCGATCGACCTCTATGATCGCGTCAAGGTCGGCACCCTCGTTGTGGTGCTCGAGCCCAAGCATGGCGACTCGCCCTACAATTCACGGCTTGCGCTCGGCGGCAGCCAAACTGGCCAGGCGGGCAGCTACTGATCAGGTACCTGATCTCTGACATTCAAAAGCGCCGGTCTCACCGGCGCTTTTTTGTTGCCGGCTTGTGCGGCCGGGCTTTGTGGCCGTCGGCCGCCGGCTTGTCCGCAGAGGCAGCCGATGTCTCCGCCGCCTCGTCGTCAATTCCTTGCTTCGTCTCGGGCTTGGCCTCGGGCTTCGCTTCGGGTTTGGCCGCGACCTCACGCGGCGGCGCCTCCTCGGGCCGTTCCGCCGGCAGCAGCGGGGCAACCTGCGGCAGCGGATCCCAGACGTTCCACTGGCAGATCCGGTAGTCGTTGCGCCGCTGCGCGAGATCGAGATGGATATGGTCCTCGTGGTACCAATCCGAGCCGGGGCCGAGCACGGTCGAAAAGCGCGAGCAGACCGAATGCAGCACGCGCTCGCGCACCTCGCGCGGCATGGTGCGGTCGGTCAGGCCGATCGACTGCCCGTTAGCGAGCTTGATGGCGCGCACATCGATCGCATTGGCCTTGCCGTGCTCGGACAGCATGGCGCCGACGACGCGGTTGCGGCCGCGACACTCGAAGCTGTCGAAATTGTCGAGATCGCTGATGGTCGAGCCGAGGCTCGCGGCCAGCGGCACCACGTCCTTGCGCACCCAATCGGCGATTGCGGATGCCATGGTGCAGCGGAGGATCGCCGCCGGCTTGACCGCCACCTTGCGCTTGTCCGGCAGCACGATGGCCTCGAGCCGCACCAGATCCTCGCCGCCACAGGCGCCGGGGCCGCGGATATCCGGGATCGAAGGCGCGATCGCGATCTCCTCGGTCAGCGCGAGGCGGCACGCCGAGGCCTGCTTCTCGGGCGGCGGCGCCGCCTCGGCGGGCTTGGTGGCGCCTGGTTTGTCCGCGGAAGGCTTTTCCGCGGAAGGCTTGCCGCCGGTCTCCGCAGGAGCCTCGTCCGATGCCTTAGCCGACCCCTTGGGGGCCTCCTCGGGGCGAGGTTTTGGGAGCGGGATCCTGCCAGAGATATTGGCAGA
The DNA here is from genome assembly GCF_023101105.1 of Bradyrhizobium sp. 155. Taxonomy (NCBI): domain Bacteria; kingdom Pseudomonadati; phylum Pseudomonadota; class Alphaproteobacteria; order Hyphomicrobiales; family Nitrobacteraceae; genus Bradyrhizobium; species Bradyrhizobium sp. 155. The sequence goes on from NZ_CP064704.1 coordinate 5,675,353, forward strand.
ATGAACCGTGGCGCGCGGCCGTGGTGCAGCAATACCAAAGATGTCCAGCGGGGACCCATATTTGCGCGCCTCTGCCCGATCCGCGAGCCCGAGCGCGACGGTAACCATTGCCGCGCCGACGGACATATAGCCGCGACAAGACCATTTGCGGCGAAAGGCGGGCAGGCTAAAACTCATGACAATTCTTTGGCCCAACGCTGAGAGCGACAATCCGCCCAGCGGCTTCTCGGAGGAACGACGGAATGCTTGGTTTGATGCAAGACTGGCCCCTGCTCTGCCACAGGATCATCGAACACGCCGCCAAGATTCATGGCAAGCAGGAGGTCGTGACGCGCTCGGTCGAGGGACCGATCCATCGCACCACCTATGCCGATATCCACAAGCGCGCGCTCAAGGTCTCGCAGATGCTGGAGCGCGACGGCATCAAGCTCGGCGACCGTGTCGCAACGATCGCCTGGAACACCTGGCGCCATCTTGAGGTCTGGTACGGCATCATGGGGATCGGCGCCATCTGCCATACCGTCAATCCCCGCCTTTTCCCCGAGCAGATCGCCTGGATCATCAACCATGCGCAGGACCGCATCGTGATGACCGACATCACGTTCGTTCCGGTCCTGGAGAAGATCGCCGACAAGCTGACAAGCGTGGAACGCTACGTCGTGCTCACCGACAAGGCGCACATGCCGCAGACGACGCTGAAGAACGTGGTCGCCTACGAGGACTGGATCGCGGAGGCCGACGGCAAGTTTAAATGGAAGGACTTTGACGAGAACACGGCGGCCGCGATGTGCTACACATCGGGCACCACCGGCGATCCCAAAGGCGTGCTGTATTCGCATCGCTCCAACGTGCTGCACGCGATGATGGCCAACAATGTCGACGCGCTCGGTACCAGCGCCTCCGAGACCATGCTCCCCGTGGTGCCGCTCTTCCACGCCAACAGCTGGGGCATCGCCTTCTCCGCACCCTCGCAGGGCACCAAGCTCGTGATGCCGGGCGCCAAGCTCGACGGCGCCTCGGTCTATGAGCTGCTCTCGACCGAGAGGGTGACGCATACCGCCGGCGTGCCCACGGTTTGGCTGATGCTGCTCCAGCACATGACCGCCAACAATCTGAAGCTGCCGGACCTGAAGATGGTGATCTGCGGCGGCTCGGCGATGCCGCGCTCGATGATCAAGGCCTTCCTCGACATGGGCTCGAACGTCCGCCACGCCTGGGGCATGACCGAGATGAGCCCGATCGGCAGCGTCGCGGCGCTGAAGCCGCCGTTCCAGAATGCGATCGGCGAGGCGCGGCTCGACGTGCTCCAGATGCAGGGCTACGCGCCCTTCGCCGTCGAGATGAAGATCACCGACGATGCGGGCAAGGAGCTGCCGTGGGATGGCACGACCTTCGGCCGCCTCAAGGTCGCCGGCCCGGCCGTCGCCAAGGCCTATTACCGGGTCGACACTGATATTCTCGACGAGGACGGCTTCTTCGACACCGGAGACGTCGCGACCATCGACGAAGCCGGCTACATGCGGATCACCGACCGCTCCAAGGACGTGATCAAGTCCGGCGGCGAGTGGATCTCCTCGATCGAGCTGGAAAACCTCGCCGTCGGCCATCCCGCCGTGGCGGAAGCCGCCGTGATCGGCGTGTTCCATCCCAAATGGGACGAGCGTCCGCTGCTGATCGTGCAGCTCAAGCAGGGCCAGCAGGCCAGCCGCGAGGACATCCTGAAGTTCATGGATGGCAAGATCGCCAAATGGTGGATGCCCGACGACGTTGCCTTTGTCGACGGCATACCCCACACGGCGACGGGCAAGATCCTGAAGACCGCGCTGCGCGATCAGTTTAGGGAATACCGCTTCCCGAACGCGGCGGCGTAGGCCATCTCGGACGTCGTGCCCGGGCTTCGTCCCGCCTGCGGGGTCAAAGCCCCTTCGGCGCGGCGACGGCCCGGACATCCGCGTCCTCATGGCAAAAAGACGTGAATGGCCGGTCAAGCCCGGCCATGACGATGCAGCCTTCTGCGGAACTCTTGAATTTGCCCGCCGGCCGTGGTCTCAACGGCCCATCGTCGTGCCAGATCGGCCGGCACCGTCCCCAAGATCCCGGCAGAGCTGACCCGATGGCCCGCAGGTTTTCCGCTCCCTACCAGTCGGAGCCCGTGTCCAGCCTCGCGAGCTGGGCGCGCAATCTGGCCGTGTTCGCCCTGGTAGCGGTGGTGGTCTCGATCATCATCGTCCGGTTCGGCTTCCTGGAGATGAAGCCGGCGCTCGCGACCTTCTTCGGCGGGCTCGGGATTGCCGCGCTCTCGATCCTGTTCGGGCTCGCCGGCTTCGCCGCGATCTGGCAGAACGGCTCGCGCGGCATGGCGCGCATCCTGCTTGCGTTCCTGATCGACGGCGCGATCCTCGCCTATCCCGCTTATCTCGGCCTGCAATACCGCAAGCTGCCGGCGATCCACGACATCACCACCGACCCGATCGACCCGCCGCGCTTCGACGCGCTGGCCCGCCTGCGCACCGGCGATGGTGCCAATACCGCTGTGTATGCCGGCCTCTATTCGGCCGAGCAGCAGCGTCAATTCTATCCCGATATCGAGCCGATCGAGCTCGAGATTTCAGTCGACCGCGCCTATGCGATCGCGCTTCAGCTGGTCAACAAGCGCAAATGGTTGATCATCGACGAGCGCGCGCCGCAGCCCCCGCGCCGCATCGGCCGCATCGAGGCGGTGGCGCGCTCACCGATCATGGGTTTCCGCGAGGACATCGCCATCCGGGTCGTGCCCGACGGCGAGGATTCCCGCGTCGATATCCGCTCCGCCTCGCGCTATTTCGAGAGCGACCTCGGCAGCAACGCCGCACGCGTGAAGAAATTCATCGACGATCTCAACACCGCCGCCGATGCCGACGCACTCAAACCGGTGAAGAAGACGCCGGTGGCGCCGCCGAAGGCGCCGGCAAAGACGGTGAAGAAGTGACGGAAGGCTAAGCGTTCGCCATCCGATAGGTCCCGCCGATCACGGGATCGCCGTCCGTCGCCACCACGCCGCGGGCGACCAGGTCTTCCAGATGCGCCAGCACGGAATAGCCCGCCGCGGTGGTGAGCCTCGGATCGATGCCGATATAGATCGCCCGGACCATGGTCGGGATGTCGGTCTCGCCCTTCGCAAGGCGGTGCAGGATGGAGGCCTCGCGCGCCTTGCGGTGACGGATCAGGAAGCGCACGAAGCGCGGGCCTTCTGGAATTTCGGGGCCGTGACCGGAGAAATACACATCCTCCTCGCGCGCGGCGAGACGATCCAGCGATTCCATGTAGTCGATCATCGAGCCGTCGGGCGGGGCCACAATCGAGGTCGACCATCCCATCACGTGATCGCCGACGAAGTTGAATTTTCGCTCGGGCCAGGCAAAAGCGAGGTGGTTGGCGGTATGGCCGGGTGTCGCCACGGCCTCGAGCCGCCAGCCATCTCCTTCGACCACGTCGCCATGGCCGATCCTGATATCGGGCGCGAAGTCGCGGTCGGCGCCGGATTCCGGGTTGTGCTTCTCGCTCTCGAAGCGCGGGCGCGAGGCGCGGTGCGGGCCTTCGGCGTAAACTGGCGCGCCGGTCGACCGCTTGATCCGCGCGGTGTTCGGCGAATGGTCGCGGTGGGTGTGGGTGACGAAGATATGGCTCACCGTCTCGCCGCTGACGGCATCGAGCAGCGCCGCCGCATGCGCCTCGTCGTCCGGACCGGGATCGATGATCGCGACGTTGCCCCGGCCCACGATGTAGCTGACCGTGCCGGTGAAAGTGAACGGACTCGGATTGTTACAGAGCACGCGCCGCACGCCGGGGCGGACTTCCTCGACGATGCCGGGCTTCAGCGGAAAGTCGCGGTTGAACGGGACGTCGTCGTTGTCGGACATGGCTTGCTCGTACCTTGCTGACTTCGTCATGCCCGGCCTCGTGCCGGGCATCCACGTTCTTCGCGTGGTCTAAGACGTGGATGGCCGGGACAAGCCCGGCCATGACGCGATTGGAGAGTTCAGTCGCATCCCACACTGGGGCGGTTTGCTCAGAAAAACGCCTGAATGCCCGTGATCGCGCGGCCCAGGATCAGGGCGTGGACGTCGTGGGTGCCCTCGTAGGTGTTGACGGTCTCGAGGTTATGGACGTGGCGCATCACGTGATACTCGATCGAGATGCCGTTGCCGCCGTGCATGTCGCGCGCGACGCGGGCGATGTCGAGCGCCTTGCCGCAATTGTTGCGCTTCATGATCGAGATCATCTCGGGAGCGAACTTGCCCTCGTCCATCAGGCGACCGACGCGCAGCGAGCCCTGAAGGCCCAGCGCGATCTCGGTCTGCATGTCCGCGAGCTTCTTCTGCACGAGCTGGGTCGCGGCGAGCGGCTTGCCGAACTGCTTGCGGTCGAGCGTATACTGGCGGGCGCGGTGCATGCAGTCCTCGGCCGCGCCGAGCACACCCCAGGAAATGCCGTAGCGGGCGCGGTTGAGGCAGCCGAACGGGCCTTTCAGGCCGGAGACGTTGGGCAGCAGCGCGTCTTCCGGAACCACGACACCGTCCATCACGACCTCGCCGGTGATGGAGGCGCGAAGCGACAGCTTGCCGCCGATCTTCGGTGCCGACAGGCCCTTCATGCCCTTCTCCAGCACGAAGCCGCGGATCTGGTTGTCGTGCGCGGCCGACTTGGCCCAGACCACGAACACGTCGGCGATCGGCGCGTTCGAGATCCACATCTTGCTGCCGGTCAGGCGATAGCCGTCCGACACCTTCTCGGCGCGCGTTTTCATGCCGGCCGGATCGGAGCCGGCATCAGGCTCGGTCAGCCCGAAGCAGCCGACCCACTCGCCGCTGGCGAGCTTCGGCAGGTACTTCTTGCGCTGGTTCTCGTCGCCATAGGCGTAGATCGGATACATCACCAGCGAGGACTGCACCGAGTTCATCGAGCGGTAGCCGGAATCGACCCGCTCGATCTCGCGCGCGACCAGACCATAGGCGACATAGCCTGCATTGGCACAGCCATATTCCTCCGGCAACGTGATGCCGATCAGGCCGAGTTCGCCCATCTCGTTGAAGATCTCGCGATCCGTCTTCTCTTCGAGATAGGCCTTGGCGACGCGCGGCAGCAGCTTGTCCTGGGCGTAGGCGCGCGCGGTGTCGCGCACCATGCGCTCGTCTTCGGTGAGCTGCTCGTCGAGCAGGAACGGATCGTCCCACTGGAAAGAAGCCGAAGCCGGCTTGTCCTTGGCCTGAGGGCGCGCGGTCATGAAACGTCCTTTCGTCTGGTTCCGTCAAAATTTGCCCGACAAAGTAAAGCGCCGCGGCAACAAGTGCAATTGCGTTGCAGATGTACGGGTCTGCGTGATTCCCGGGGACCCGCGAGGCGCGCCTCGGGGGATGCGCTTCGCGCACCCCTGGATGACAGCGCTAGCTTTCGAGTAGCTCGTTGGCGACGATCTCGATGCCGAAGCCCGAAAGGCCCTTGTAGTCGTGCACCGAGGAGGTGAGATGCCGGATCGAGGTGACGCCGAGATCGCGCAGGATCTGTGCACCGACGCCGACTTCGCGCCACTGGCGGTTGCGGTCGGCCTCGGTCGCGCTCTCATCGGGCAGCGGCGCCACAGGGACACCGGCCGCACCGTCGCGCAGATAGACCAGAACGCCACGGCCCGATTTCTTGAAGTGCTCGAGCACCGCCGCCATGCGCTTGTGGCCGGTGAAGATGTCCTTGACGATGTTCGGCTTGTGAAAGCGTGTCAGGACGTTCTTGCCGTCGCCGACGCCGTTGTAGACGAAGGCGACATGGGCGATGGAATCGAACGGCGAGCGGTAGGCATAGCCCTGCAGCGGCCCGATCGGGCTCTCGGTGACGAAGGTCGAGACCCGCTCGATCAGTTTCTCGCGCACCTGGCGGTAGGCGATCATGTCGGCGATGGTGACGTGCTTGAGCTTGTGCTGGGCGGCGAAGCGGGCGACCTGCTCGCCCTTCATCACGCTGCCGTCGTCGTTCATCAACTCGCTGATGACGCCGACCGGCGGCAGGCCGGAGAGCTTGCACAGGTCGACCGCGGCCTCGGTATGGCCGGAGCGCAGCAGCACGCCGCCGTCCTTGGCGATCAGCGGGAAGATGTGACCGGGACGGGCGAAGTCGTTGGCGCCGGCATTGGGATTGGACAGCGCGCGGCAGCACGAGGCGCGCTCCTCGGCCGAGATGCCGGTGCCGCCGTCGGGCTTGTAGTCGATCGAGACCGTGAATGCGGTGGTGTGCGCTGAGTCGTTGTGGGCCACCATCGGATCGAGCCGCAGGCGGCGCGCATCTTCGCTGGTGATCGGGGCGCAAACGATGCCGGAGGTGTGGCGGATGATGAACGCCATCTTCTCGGCGGTGCAGAACGAGGCGGCGACGATCAGATCGCCCTCGCCCTCGCGGTCTTCGTCGTCGGTGACGACCACGAGCTCACCCCGGGCAAAGGCCTGCAAGACTTCCTGGACGTTATCCGGCATTTCCCAATCTCTATCGGTTATGGCCCGGAGGCTTAGCCGGACTTGAGCCGGGGCGCTAGTGTCCCCGGCGCAACCGCATATGCCGGACCGCAGCCCTGCCCGACGGGCGGCTCGCGTCGGGCCTAAGCCCGGTGAGAAGCCGGCCGGGAGCGGTCAGGGCAGCACTTCGCGCCGCTCGCCGAGCCGCTGATCGAGCTCGGCCCGCTTGTCGGCCAACAGGCCGGCCTGGGCGGCCTCGATCACCGTGAACAGCTCATGGGCGTCGCTGAGCCGGGTCACGGTGACATAGCTGGCGCCAGCCGCGTAGAGTTCGTCTACATCCGACAACAGATCGGCCGTGGCAATGATCATGGCGGTCGGGTTGAGGGTGCGGACGTGGCGGACCAGCTTCTCGTTGCTGGCACCCTTCAGAAGCGCATCCGGGACGCTGAGGATGATCATCTCGGATTTGCCGACGCCGGCATGGAGCAGCGTGTCGGCGCTGCTGATATCGCCGTAGATCACGTGCAGGCCGCGCGACAGCAGCGTCTGGTACACATTGGGATTGAAGTCGATCACGGTGATCTGCTCGAGCAGCACCGGTGCCTGCCGCTCGATCTCGGCCAGCAGCGCGCTCGCCGCACGGAAAAAGCCGAGGATGACGATGCGGCGCGCCTCGCCATGGCCCTCGTGTCCTTCCTCGCCGTGGCCATTGCCGTGGTCGAGATCGCGCAGGCCGATCCGCTTCAGGGGACCGATCGCCCAGCGGGTGATCTCGTCGCTGCGGGTCATCACGAATGTCGAGAGCACCGCCAGCACCACGAAGGCGAAGGAGGCCGCGTTCGCCGTCTGGGCTGCGATGTGGTGGTCGGCGACGCCGGTCTGGATCACCACCAGCGAGAACTCGGAGATCTGCGCGAGATTCAGGGCCGGCAACAGGCTGGCTCGCAGGCCCTGCCTCATCAGATAGAGCGGGACGAAGGTGGTCACGAGGCGGCTCACCACCGTGAACGCCGCGATCATCAGGGCAAGTCCGATCACGGAGAGGCCGGGCACGGGAATGGTCATGCCGAGCGCGACGAAGAACAGCGTGATGAAGAAATCGCGAAGCGTGGTGACCTTGGCCGTGACATCGAGCGCATAGGGAAAGGTCGAGAGCGAGACGCCGGCGATCAGGGCGCCCATCTCGCGCGACAGCGACAGCCGCTCGGCGGTCTCGGCGACCAGGAAGCACCAGGCGAGCGCGCCGAGCAGGATCAACTCGGGGCGGCGGGCGATCTGGTGAAACAGGCGCGGCAGCACGTAGCGGCTCACCAGCAGTGCCGCGGCGACCAGCACTGCGACCCGCCCGATCGAGAGCAGGATCACGCTGATTTCCAGATTGGCAAGGCTCGGCTGCACCGCCAGAAACAGGATGGCGAAGATGTCCTGGAGCACCAGCACGCCGAGGGTGATGCGGCCGGGCAGCGTGTCGAGCTCGCGCTTCTCGTAGAGCACCTTGACGATGATGACGGTGCTCGACAGCGCGCAGGCGACACAGAGGTAAACCGCATCGAACTGTCCGCCCCCGAGCGACAGGCCGATGCCGACGAAGAACAGCACCCCGAGCAGGCAGCCGCCGAGGAGCTGGCCGCCCGCCGCGAACAGGATGACCTTTCCCGCCCGCACGATCTTCTTCAGGTCGATCTCCAGGCCGATCATGAACAGCATGAAGATCAGGCCAAGCTCGGAGATGACGCTGATCGATTCCTGCGACTTGACCCAGCCGGCGCCAAATGGACCAATGCAGAAGCCGGCGATAAGATAGGCCAGGATCAGCGGTTGCCTGGAGAAGTGGGCAAGCAGGCCCAGCATCCAGGCAAACAGGATACAGAGAGTGATGTCGCGAATGAGCTCGTGCATGCCAGATTGGTCCGTTTTGCCGCACCCTAGTGATCGAGTGCGTTGCGGCAAGCGAGCAATTCGTCACATGCGGATGGGGCTCGCCATTGCACTGCTGCTATGCCCCCTCGCCTGCTCCGTGCCCGCAGCCGCTCAATCCAAGGTGAATATCGAACAAAACTTTGCAGATTCCCTCACCGCACTGCCGAAAGAAGAACTCGCCGTCGCCGGCGGGTTCTACGTGCCCGCCTATTCCAGTGTCGCGATGAGCCAGGGCAAGCTGCGCGTCGACTTCTCGGTGACCCTGAGCGTGCACAACGCCTCCGAGACGCAAGCACTGGTTGTCAAACGCATCGCCTATTTCGACACCGCAGGCAAGCAGGTCGAGAGCTATCTGAAGGCGCCCGTCGCGTTGAAGCCCCTCGCCACCGTCTCAATCTTCATTCCGACCGACGACGTACGCGGCGGGACCGGAGCCAATTTCCTGGTCGATTGGGCCGCAGCAAGCGAGATCGCCGAGCCTGCTGTCGAGGCCTTGATGGTTGGCGGCGTCGCCAATGCGCATTACGCTTTCATCAGCCAGGGCCGTCCGACCCGGACGGCCGGCAAGAACTAAGGCCGTCTGTCCGCCGGATGCGGGCAAAAGAAATAGGCATGGCCGACGCAACGCCGGCCGGCTCAAAAAGAAAACAACGAGGAACGCTCCCATGACGTCCAGCTTCGATTTTGCGCCCCTGTTTCCCGCAGGGCTGCCGGCCCCCTCTGCGCGCTGGACGGGCCTCGCCAAATACAGTTTTGTCGGCGGCAACAACGACTCCGAGCAGGTGCCGCTCGATGATCTGATCGAGGCGGCCAATCTGGCTCTGCAACGCGAAGGCCGCTCGCTCGCCACTTACGGGCTGGCACATGGTCCCCAGGGCTATCTGCCCTTGCGCGAATTCCTGGTGGCAAAACTCAAGCGCGATGCCGGCATCAACTGCACGGTCGACGATCTCCTGATCGTGTCCGGCTCGCTGCAGGCGCTCGACCTCGTCAACGCCACGCTGCTGACGCGCGGCGACACCGTGATCTTCGAGCAGGATAGCTATCAGGGCTCGCTGACCCGCCTGGCACGGCTCGGAGTCAACGTGATTGGCATTCCCCTCGACAACGACGGCATGCGCATGGACGTGCTGGCCACGACGCTGGCCGACCTCAAGGGCCGCGGCATCCGTCCGAAATACATCTACACCATTCCGACCGTGCAGAACCCGACCGGCAGCATCATGCCGGAGGGCCGCCGCACCGAGCTGTTGCGGCTGTCGGCAGACTACGGCGTGCCTGTTTTCGAGGACGATTGCTATGCCGATCTGGTCTGGTCGGGACAGCGGCCGCCGGCGATCCATGCGATGAGCCCGAACGGCGGCGTGATCCATATCGGCTCGTTCTCCAAGTCGATCGCGCCGGCGCTGCGCGTGGGCTTCATCGTCGCGCCCTGGGATGTGATGTCGCGGATGTTGGCGCTGAAGACGGACGCCGGCTCAGGCGCGCTGGAGCAGATGGTGCTCGCTGCCTATTGCAAGCCGCATTTTTCGACCCACGTGCCGGCACTGACGAAGGCGCTACGGACCAAGCTTGATACGCTGATGGAGGCCGTCAACGAGCAGTTCGGGACGGCCGCCGAGTTCGAGGAGCCCAAGGGCGGGATCTTCCTGTGGGTGAAGCTGCCCGATCAGGTGGATACGCTGAAGCTGTATCAGGCCGCGCTTGCCGCCGGCGTATCGATCAATCCGGGGCCGGAATGGTCGACTGACAAAAACCACTCCAGATCGCGACTGCGGCTGTGCTTTGCGAGCCCCTCGCATCAGCAGATCCGCGAGGGCGTGGCCGTGCTGGCCGAGGTCTGCCGCAAGGAGTTCGGCGTGCCGGCCCGCAGTGCCAATGTGGAGAATCGAGCTTGAGCCTTCAGACGATCTGGGGCTGGCTGCCGTGGATCGCGGAGGCCAGCCGCAGCAGCAGCACAATCGAGACGTTGCCCTTTCCGGCCTCGATCTGGGCGATGTAGCGCTCGGATATCCCGGAGCGGCGGGCGAGCTCCCGCCGCGACAGGACGCAGCGCATGCGCGAGGACTTCAAGCGGTCGCCCAGCTCGGCCAGAAACGCGCTCTCGGAATAAGGCGGCACGGCGCAGCTCCCCGGCAGCACCTCGCCTGCGAAATCCCTGACTTGATTCAGCATCGGTTTATCCAATTTCCCTTCGGGAGCGCCATCCTACCGGGGAAACGGGCTGCCTCATTGACGCGGATCAAATTCGCGCGCGAATGGCGGTCAGCGTGGACGATGGCGCGCGGGATGCTACACTTCGGAATTCTTTGCAGGTGGGGCCTTTCAGGACATGAGACGTTGTTTGTGCCGCTCTATCGCGGCAGCAGTGCTGTGGGTTGCGTTCACGCCCGCGGCCGGTGCCGAGTCGCTTGCGGCGACCGTCGAGCAATGGGGCCTGCTCGGCTCATGGGCGGTCGATTGCGCCGGCCGGCCCGACCGCGAGAAGGGCGCGCTCTTGACTTACGAGATCCGGAAGGACGGAAGGGTGATGTACCGGCGCAATTTCGGCGAGGCCAAGGACGAAAACGAAGTGGTATCGGCGATGGTCAACGCCGACGGCCTGCTCAATGTGATGGTGTACTTCCCCTTGCTGCAGCAGACGCGCGAGTTCGGTCTGCTACTCTCGAAGCAAGGCAGCTTGCGCGCAATCTACAATCGCAGTGAGCGCGGCGAGTACACGATCAGGGACGGCAAATACGTCGCGACCGGCGCGCCAACACCTTCACAACAGCGCTGCGATTAACCCACCTGAACAGGCGTTCAGAAATCTCCTGCGATTCCTCCGGAACGTTCCCGCGAATGCGCCGTTTAGATTTGCATTCCATTGGAGGAGGACATCATGAAGAAGATTGGTTATGTGCTTGCCGCTGTCGGCGCGCTCGCGGTTGCAATGCCGACGCTCGCCAGCGCGGAGACGGTAGTGATCAAGCGCGGTGGTCATCATCACGGCATGTATGGCGCCCGCGCCGAATACGGCATGCATCGCGATCACGGCTGGCATCGCGGCTGGCGCCATCGCGACCGCGTCGTCGTGATCAAGCGTGGTCACCGTCATCATTGGGACTAATGCGCAACGCAATATGGAAATGGCCCTTCACGGGGCCATTTTCTTTGCGTGCCTTCTTCCTTCTCCCCTTGTGGGAGAAGGTGGCGCGAAGCGCCGGATGAGGGGTATCCCTCGGCGAATTCAAACTGACAAATGTGCGCGCGGAGAGAGACCCCGCACCCGTCTCGCCGCTGCGCGGCGAGCCACCCTCTCCCACAAGGGGAGAGGGTCCGGCGGTGCGGCCCAGCGTCGACTCTCAGTCCCATGCCGGTGCGAAGCCGGGATTGACGCAGCGCCTGTCCTTCGGCAGCGCGGCGATCTTGTTGCGGTCGGCATCGTCGAGCGTGATCTTCAGCGCGTCGAGATTGGCCTGCTGGCTCTCTCGGCGCGAGGCTTTCGGGATCGCGGCCACACCGTCCTGGTCCAGCAGCCATTTCAGCGCGACCTGCGCCGCATGCATTATGCTTGGCGCCGATCTCGGCCAGCACCTCATCTGACGCGATGCGTCCCTGCGCCAGCGGGCAATAGGCGACCAGCGGGATCGACTTGGCGTTGAGATAGGCCAGCACCTTCGATTGATCGAGCAGGGCGTGGTATTCGATCTGATTGCATGCGATCGGCGCCTTGATGTCCTCGACCGCGATCTTCAGCAGCGCCGTGGTGAAGTTGGCGACCCCGATCGCCCGCGTCCGCCCCTCCTGCTTCAGCGTCATCAAGGTCTCGAACACAGCACCCCAGTTCGCCGCCTTGGACGGCCAGTGCACGAGATAGAGGTCGACATGGTCAAGCCTGAGCTTGGTCAGGCTGGCGTCGAAAGAGCGGCGGATGGCGTCGGGGCTGAGGTTCTCGTGCCAGACTTTCGTCGTGACGTGCAGCTCGCCCCGCGGCAGCCGGGCCGCGGCGAGCGCCGCGCCGATCGGTTCTTCGTTGCCGTACATCTCGGCGGTATCGATATGGCGATAGCCGATCGACAGTGCGCTCTCGACCGCCGCGCGGCAGGTATCGCCCTGCATGCGGAAGGTCCCGAGGCCGAGCTTGGGCATGCTGATGCCCTGTGTCTTGAGATTATCCATGAACAAGTTCCTGACATCGTTCGGCCCGCCGGAGGCCAGCAGCGATGCTGCGTGAGCAGACTCTTCGGGGATGGAAAAGAGGTGGCGGGAGCGGACAGCATAGTGCGGCAGACGCACGGCGGCCAATCAAGATCGGGTTAGGTGCTTCCTCACCGTCCCCCGGCTTACGGTTTCTTGACCGCGGGCCTACGGTTTTGCAACGTGCCGGATGACGGCTCGGAGCTGACCTAGTGCTTCCAGTTGCAGATGCCGCCGCTGCGGCACGGCCAGGTCTGGATCCGGGTGTCCATCGCCTGCGCGTCGAGCGGATTGCCGTGGCGATGCGCGAGCTTGGTGCGTGCCGCGCCGCGTGGCTGCGCGGGCTTGACGTGCGCGACCTTCGGCTCCGACACGCGCACGCGTTCGGCGGCGACCTTCTTCGGCACGTCGACCGGCTCGGCGCGCGCCTGCGCCTCGTTGCCACCGCGCGCCTCCAGCGCGACAGGCGCGAACCGGGTTTCGGGCCCGAGCCGCTTGGGCGACAACACCGCCTTCGAAAGATCGAGGCCGAGATAGTCGTCGGGCTTGTAGTCGTCAGCGCGCGCGACGCCGCCCCATGCGAGCACGAGGGCAACGGCCATTGCAAAAGGAGCGCTCTTCAGAATCACGGACGCCTCCTGAAATTGATTGTTAAGAGGTAATTTACCTCTATTTAGGAGGCGTCGCGCGCAATTCCAGCGGTCAGCTGCCGCCGTGGTTAAGAAGTTTGGCGGTGTCAGGCGACCTTTCGCGGTGCACCCATCTCTTCAAGAAACCCCATTAGACGGGTACGGATGATGGTTTCCGCCTCAGCCATGATCCTGTCGACGAGTTCCTTGCAGGTGGGGATGTCGTGGATGAGGCCTGCGACCATTCCGCAGCTCCAGGCGCCGGCGTCCATCTGCCCGTCCAGCATGATCCTGGGATAGACGCCCGCGACCTGGTCGTGGATGTCGTCGATCTTCAGCTTGTCGCCCTTCTCGCGTTCAATCTCGAGCAGGCGGTCGACATTGGCGTTCTTCAGCACGCGCTCGGTGTTGCGCAGGCTCCGCATGATGAGGCGGGTGTCGCGTTCGGTCGCCGCGACCAGCGCGTTCTTGACGTTCTGATGCACCGGGGCTTCCTTGGTCGCGATGAAGCGCGTGCCCATGTTCATACCGGCCGCCCCCAGCGACAGCGCCGCGACGAGGCTGCGGCCGTCCGCCATGCCGCCGGATGCGACGAACGGAATCTTCAATTCCTCCGCCGCGCGCGGCAGCAGAATCATGTTGGGAATGTCGTCCTCGCCGGGATGGCCGCCGCACTCAAAGCCGTCGACGCTGACCGCGTCGCATCCGATGCGCTCGGCTTTCAAGGAGTGGCGCACCGAGGTGCATTTGTGGATGACCGTGATCCCGGCGGCCTTCAGCGCCGGCATGTAGGCTTCCGGGCTGCGGCCGGCGGTCTCCACGGACTTGATGCCGCCTTCGACGATGGCGGCGATGTATTCCGGATAAGGCGGCGCGGCGAAGGTCGGCAGGAAAGTGAGGTTCACGCCGAACGGCTTGTCGGTCATATCGCGGCAGCGTGCGATCTCTTTTGCCAGCAGCTCCGGCGTCTTCTGCGTGAGACCGGTGATGATGCCGAGTCCGCCGGCATTGGAGACGGCAGCCGCCAGCTCGGCAAAGCCGACGAAATGCATGCCGCCCTGGATGATGGGGTGCTCGATGCCGAACAGTTCGGTGATCGCGGTCTTCACTTAAATTACCTCCCGGGCTTTTGCTTGACGTTCGCGCCAGTCTAGCCGGACTTTTGCGCCGCGGTCATCCTTTCTCTCTCGCCATTTCTCTCAGAACGGCCGTAGGCTCAATGCCCCCGCGCGGGAGCGCCCAGCTTGATCGGGCGCAGCGCCGCGGCGGTCGGGATCATCAGCACCGCGATGATCGCGAGCGTCCAGAACACGTCGATATAAGCGAGCAAATCGACCTGCTGCTGCAAGGTGCGCCCAACCCAGGCGACCGCCTGCGAGGCTGCATCACTCGCGTTCGAGCCCTGAGCCTGGAAGAAGCGGGTCATCATCTCGATGGTCTGCTGATAGCCGAGGTCCGATGGCGCGGCGTGCTCGATCAGGCGGCTCTGGTGGAATTGCTGGCGCTGCGCCAGAATTGTCTGCGCCAGCGCGACGCCCATGGAGCCGCCGATATTGCGGGCGACGTTGATCAGCGCCGACGCCTGGTTGGTCTTGTCGGGCGGCACACCGTCATAGGACGCGGTCGTGACCGGCAGGAACAGGAAAGGAAGACCGAGCGCGAGGAAGATCCGCGACATCGCGGCATAGCCGTAGGTGATATCGCCGGTAAGGCCCGTGAGATGCCACATCGAGAAGGCGACGATGGCGGCACCGAACATGATGAGATATTTCGGCTGCACGCTGCTGACGAGGCGGCCGACCACTGGCATCAGCACCAGGGTCGCGACGCCGCCGGGCGACAAAGCGAGACCGGCCAGCATGGCGGTGTAGTTCAAATCGCTCTGGAGCAGTTGCGGCAAAAGCTGTGTCGTCGAGATCAGCACCGCGCCGGTCGCAAGCATGACCAGGAAGCAGGCGGCGAACTGGCGACGGCCCAGCAGGCGGAGATCGACGATGGGATCCTCCCGCGTCAGCTCCCACGGGATCAGCGCAAGCAGTGACATGGCCGAAAGTACCGCGAAGAACACGATCATGTTCGAGCCGAACCAGTCGTTGCGCTGGCCCTCGTCCAGCACGTATTCGAGCGAGCCGAGCCCGATCGCGACCAGCAGGAAGCCGACATAGTCGACGCGCAGGCCCTTGCTCAGCAGCTTCTCCCTCTCCTCCTCCGCGCCCGAGGGCTCCTTGACCAGCGTGCCGACCAGGAACAGCGACAGCAATCCCATGGGGACGTTGATCAGAAACACCCAGTGCCAGGTGTAGGTGTCGGTGATCCAGCCGCCGAGCGTCGGACCGACCACGGGCGCGACCA
This sequence comes from Bradyrhizobium sp. 155, assembly GCF_023101105.1. NCBI lineage: Bacteria > Pseudomonadati > Pseudomonadota > Alphaproteobacteria > Hyphomicrobiales > Nitrobacteraceae > Bradyrhizobium > Bradyrhizobium sp. 155. Next base: position 5,690,915 of record NZ_CP064704.1, read on the forward strand.
CGACCGCGACGCCATAGATCGCGAACGCCTGGCCGCGCTTGTGCGGCGGGAAGGAGTCGGCGAGGATCGCCTGCTCGCTGGTCGCCATGCCGCCGCCACCAAGGCCCTGAAGGATTCGGAACAGCACCAGCGCCTGCAGATTCCAGGCGAAGCCGCACAAAAGCGAGGAGACCGTGAAGATCGCAACGCACATCATGTAGAAGCGCTTGCGGCCGATCACGGTCGACAGCCAGCCCGAGATCGACAGCACGATGGCGTTGGCGACGAGATAGCTGGTGATGACGTAGGTGCTCTCGTCGATGCCGACGGCAAGCCCACCGGCGATGTGGCGCAAGGCAACGTTGGCAATGGTGGTGTCGAGCACCTCCATGAAGGTCGCGATCGAGACGACGAACGCGATGAGATAGGGATTATGACCGCCCGCCGCCGAGCGCTCCGGCGACCAGCCGCCCGCGGATGCACTGCCCTGCGCCGTGTCGGTCATCGCACCCTGGTCCAGGGCACGACCGACATGCCGGGACCAACGGGCAGATCGGCCGGCCAGCTGTCGACCACGATCTTCACCGGCACGCGCTGCACCACCTTGACGTAATTTCCGGTGGCGTTCTCCGCCGGCAACAGGCTGAACGCGGTGCCGGAGCCCGGCTGCACGGAGTCGACATGGCCGGTGAGCTTGCGCGCGGGATAGGCATCGATGCGGATCTCGACCGGCTGACCCGGCCGCATGTCGTTGAGCTGCGTCTCCTTGTAGTTGGCGACGATCCAGACCTCGTCAGGCACGAACATCATCAGGCTCTGTCCGGCTGTCACGAAAGTGCCCTTGGCGCCGCTGAGCTTGACGACGCGGCCGGACTGCGCCGCAACCACGCTGGTATATTGCAGGTTCAGCTTGGCCTGATCGAGCTGCGCCTGCGACTGCTGGAGCTGCGCCCGGGCGCCCTCGAGCTGCGCCTGCAGCGTCTTGATGCCGACCTGCGCGGCCGTCACAGCGGTCTTCGCGCGTTCCGTGTTGGCCTGCTGCGCCTGAAGATCGGAGCGGGTCTGCTGCTGGCGCTGCACGGTGCCGGCGCCCTTCTCGACCAGATCCTGGGCGCGCGCGAATTCTTCCTGCGAGAACTGAAGCTGGGCCTGGGCCTGTTCGAGCTGCGCCTCCGCCTGCTTGATCTGCTCCTGCTGGGAGACGATCTGCGCCTCGACATTGGCGATGTTCGCCCTGGCGACCGCGACCTGCGCATTGGCCTGATCGATGGCGATGCGATAGTCGCGCTCGTCGATCTTGGCGAGAAGGTCCCCGGCTTTGACATGCTGGTTGTCCGTCACGGGTATGTCGGTCACGTAGCCGCCAACCTTGGAGGCCACGGAAAAGCTGCGCGCGGCGACGAAGGCATCGTCGGTGGATTCATAGTGGCGCACCTGGAGCCAATAGAGCACTCCGCCGATAAGGGCCGCGAGCAAGACGATGGTGCCAACGCTTGCCAGCAACCAATGCTCGCGAATCCGCTCTCGCAGCGACGGCGCCTTGGCCGGCTTCGAGTCCGTGGCGTCACGGGCCTGATCAGGAGATATCTTCGGAGCTTCCTTCGCCCTCTGCGGCTGCTCCGCGGACGGTCCACGCTCCCGTGTTTGAGCATCCACGGTGAACACCTTTCTCGGGGATCAAACTGGCGGCAGAGCCGCCAAGGCCGGCACACGCGCCGCGAGCCCAACTGCAACTCCTGATCATGGTTCCGCTTGTTGCGAGCACCATCGCGTTCGTGAACGCCTGCCCAAAAAGCGAGCGCGGCACAGTGCATGCCGCGCTCGCCTCGATATCTCATGGGAAGCGCACCCGGTCTCAGTGCGTCTTCGTCGCGTGCCATTTCTCGAGATCGGGTTTCACCTCGTCCGATCCCTGCTCCTTTTCCGGAGTGCCCTTCCAGGGCTTGTCCGTCTGCTTGTGCGAACCCCAGTCGCTCTGCTGCCGGGGATCGTCGTTAGGCCATTCCTTGCTCATCGAGCTTCCTTTCGTTGGAAACGCTTACGCGAAGGGGACACCGTAATAGGAGTTGATCCCGCGAACCGCGGCGTCATCACCCCAGTTCCAATCACTCCGTTCGCCGTATTTGGGCGCGCCTTCCAGTTCCTTGGTGGTGATGCCGGTGACGTAACCGCCGAGCTCCGTGTCGTATTTCAGCGACTGCCACGGCAGCGGATAGTGGTCGTTGCCGAGGCCCAGAAATCCGCCGAAGCCGAGCACGGCGTAGGACACCTTGCCGCTGATCTTGTCGATCATCACGCGTTCGATCGAGCCGATTTTGTTGCGATCGGCACCGTAGACCGATGTTCCCTCGACCTTGTCGCTGCCGATCAACCGACCCATCTCGTTTTGGTCCAGTTCACCCTGATTCAACATCTCAATTCTCCACTCAGCCAGTTGTGGAGACAACCCGAAGAGGTGCGCGATCGTTCCGGCATGTTCCGTCAGACTTGAGGAACATCGCCGGAAACGGGTGGTTCTCTCAACTTCAAATCCCGGAAACCAAATACCGGAAAACGAAGGGCCGCCCTTGATGTCCCAGACCGTCTCCGACTTCATCGTTCAACGTCTGCATCAATGGGGCGTGCGCCACCTCTTTGGCTATCCTGGCGATGGCATCAACGGCGTGTTCGGAGCCCTTCAGCGTGCTGAGGGCAAGATCGGCTTTGTTCAGACCCGGCATGAGGAGATGGCCGCTTTCATGGCGAGCGCCTATGCGAAGTTCTCTGGCCAACTCGGGGTCTGTATCGCAACTTCGGGCCCCGGCGCCTCGCATCTGATCACCGGGCTCTACGATGCCCTGCTGGATCACCAGCCCGTGCTCGCGATCGTCGGCCAGCAGGCACGCAATGCGCTGGGCGGGCAATATCAGCAGGAACTCGATCTCGTCTCGATGTTCAAGGATGTGGCTGGCGCCTACGTCATGCAGGCCTCCTCGCCGGCGCAGATCCGGCATCTGATCGATCGATCGATCCGGATCGCGCTGGCCCGGCGGACGCCAACGGTGATCATCCTGCCCAACGATATCCAGGAGGAGCCCTACGAGGACCCGCCGCGCGCTCACGGCACTCTGCACTCCGGCATTGGCTATAGCGCTCCAAGCATCAAGCCTCGTGACGCTGACCTCGACCGTGCCGCCGAGGTGCTCAATGCCGGCAAGAAGGTCGCGATGCTCATCGGCGCCGGCGCGCTCCACGCCACCGAGGAGGTGATCGCGGTCGCCGACCGCTTGTCCGCCGGCTGCGCCAAGGCGCTGCTCGGCAAGGCGGCGCTCCCCGACGATCTGCCGTGGGTCACCGGCTCGATCGGCCTGCTCGGCACCGAACCCAGCTACAACATGATGATGGAATGCGACACACTGCTGATGGTCGGCTCCGCCTTTCCCTATGCCGAATTCCTGCCGAAGGAAGGCGCGGCGCGCGGCGTGCAGATCGACATCGACGCCAGCATGATGTCGATCCGCTTTCCCATGGAGGTCGGCCTCGTCGGCGATGCCGCCGAGACGCTGCGCGCCCTGCTGCCGCGACTGAAACCCAAGAGCGATGGCGCCTGGCGCCAGGGTATCCAGGACGACGTCGCGAAATGGTGGAAGACGCTCGATGATCGGGCACATCAGCCCGCAGCACCGGTCAATCCGCAGCTCGTCGCCTGGGAGCTGTCTCCGCGCCTGCCCGACCGCGCCATCGTCACCAGCGATTCCGGCTCCTGCGCCAACTGGTTCGCGCGCGACCTGAAGATGCGCCGCGGCATGACGGCCTCGCTCTCAGGCGGGCTCGCCTCGATGGGTGCCGCGGTGCCCTATGCGCTCGCCGCGAAATACGCCCATTCCGACCGCCCGGTGATCGCACTCGTCGGCGACGGCGCGATGCAGATGAACAACATGGCCGAGCTGATCACCGCCGCCAAGTATTGGCGCGACTGGAAGGATCCGCGCTTCATCGTCTGCGTCTTCAACAATGAAGACCTCAACCAGGTGACCTGGGAGCAGCGCGTCATCAACGGCGATCCGAAATTCGAGGCATCGCAGCGCATACCAAACGTGTCCTATTCGCGCTTTGCCGAACTGATCGGCCTCTCCGGCATCTATGTCGACAGCCCGCGGCTGCTGGGCTCGGCCTGGGAGCAGGCGCTGGCGAGCGAGATGCCGGTGGTGCTGGAGGTGAAGACCGATCCCGAAGTGCCGCCGCTGCCGCCGCACATCACCTTGCAGCAGGCCAAGAACTTCTCGCTTGCGCTGCTGAAAGGCGATCCCAACGAGAGCGGAGTGATCAAGGGGGCGGCGCGGCAGGTGCTGGAAAAGATCCTACCTGGAAACGAATGAGGTGAAGCATGAGCGATTTCCGCGATATCCAGCACGGCGTCAACGATCCCGTGGATGGCCTCGACGTGAAGCGGCAGATCAACGACAACCGGACGCCGCATGAACGGGCACAACGCCATGCAGACGTGCGTGCCGAGGCCACTGCCACGCCGAGCGAGCCATTTCTGCCCGAACGGCTTCGGCGCAAGCCTACCGATCCAATCAACCCGCGGAGCGGGCGGAGACCGACGGATTAGCCGTTAGGAACTCCGGCCGCTGCAGTGTGTTGGTGGGCGCAACGTCGCGCGGCGAGAGGCTGCGCGCCCATTCGGAGGGATCGGACCATGAAACGAATGATTATCGCAGCTGCTTGCGTGCTGCTCGCAGGCCCCGCACTCGCCCAGTCGCTCGGCGAGAAAACCGGCGTCAACTCGGCGCTCGGCGTCGCGCCCGCCACCGCCGACTTCGTCAAGGAAGTCGCCATCAGCGATATGTTCGAGCTCGAGTCGAGCAAGCTCGCCGAGCAGAAAGGCAACGCGCAGGAGAAGACCTTTGCGCAACAGATGGTGACCGACCACACCAAGACCAGCAGCGAACTTAAGGGCCTTGTCAGCGGCGGCAAGGTGCAGGCGACGCTGCCGACAGCACTCGACAGCTCGCATCAGAGCAAACTCGACAAGCTCAAGAGCGCGAATGGCAAGGACTTCAGTTCGGATTACAATTCGTACCAGGTCAGCGCCCATGAGGACGCGGTCTCGCTGTTCGAGCGTTACGCCAAGGGCGGCGACAATTCCGACCTGAAGGATTGGGCCGGCAAGACGCTGCCGGCGCTCAAGCACCATCTCGACATGGCCAAGGAGCTCGGCAAGGCGCCGAGCGTCGGTCAGACCAAGTAAACATCTTACGAGGACGCCGGCCCTACCGGCGTCCTCTCGTTTTGCAACGATGCCTGTCTCCGCGCAGTGAGATCGAAGATCGCGGAGATCGTCATGACACATCACGACAAGACTTCAGTATCCCGCCGGCACGTCGTCCAAGCGGCGAGCGCAACGCTCGCTGCTGCTTCGCTGGCCTCTTCGACAGCGGAGGCATGACGCCGCTCGGCCGTTCCGGCCAGCCCGCCGAACTGGCCTCGATTTATGTGCAGCGTGCCGCGGCCGACGCGAGCAATGCGACCGGCTAGGTGTATGGGTCCGCTGGTGGATCGGGACAGCCGTAGTCGGCGCGGCAGACTTATGCCACGAGGCAGAGCCCAGGAACCTTCTTTGTCTCCGGGCTTTACAAAACTGTCATGAAGGACATCACGCTTGCAGACCGATGGCATTAGTAGAGGTTAAACCTAGCCGGATCGACACCGCGATCGCGGATACGATCGCTGATCACACCAATTCAGGCATCGAGCACACGGCGCAGACATTGACCTGGGCTGCCGACGAGCACGTGCTGCTCGCGCTGGCCGCGGCAGGGTGGCTCTACACTCATATTTGGCAGCCCCAACAGCGCCCCGTTGCAAATCACGTTCTGGCCGTGTCGCTGGCGACTGCCGTCCTCCCGCATGTCCTGAAATCCATATTCGATCAGACCAGGCCAGACCGGCTGACCATACGCGGACACCGACATGGAGTACCCATCTCAGGACAGGCGCGCGACGCCTTCCCGTCCGGTCACGCGGTCCATATGGGCGCACTTGCCTCGGCGGCGGGCCTGCTGCCAAAAACGCCGCGTCGGTTGGTGCGTGCGATTGCGGTCGCACTTTCGCTGACACGGATTGCGGTACTCGCGCATTGGGCAAGCGACGTCGTCGCAGGCTTTGCGCTGGGCGCGGCCGTAGAGAGACTCTTGCGGCCATGGACACTGACGCAATCGTTGCGCAAGCAGCTCACTTGGCGGAAACGGCCATGACCGAATATGTCGTGCGCTTCATCGCCGGTGGCATCATCGTCTCCGCTTTTGCGATCTTGGGCGATATGCTCAAACCCAAAAGCTTTGCGGGGTTGCTCGGCGCAGCACCGTCAGTTGCACTGGCGACGCTCGGCATCGCCGTCGTCCAGCACGGCCCGCAATACGCCGCGGCAGAAAGCTGGACGATGATCTATGGCGCGGTCGCGCTCGGCTGCTACAGCGTCGTCGTCTGCCATCTGCTGATCAGATACTGTGTGTCCGCGCTGCCGGCGACCGTCCTTGCTGGTATCGTGTGGCTTGCGGTCGCCTTCGGCCTGCTCGCCGGCTTTGGAGGTGCGGCCTGATGCCGGTCAAGCTGTCGCTCTCCGCGCTGAAGCAGACGCGCTGGTACGAATACGGCATTCGTTTCCTGCTCGGTGGCCTGGCGACCGTGCTCACGGGGGTTCTGGGAGCGCGCTTCGGTGTTTCCGTCGGCGGACTTTTCCTTGCGCTTCCCGCCATCTTCTGCGCGAGCGCAACGCTGGTCGAAAGCCATGAACGCCGCACCAAGGAGAAGGCCGGCCTCAGCGGCACGCGCCGCGGACAAGAGGCCGCCGGGCTCGACGCGGCTGGTGCCGCCTGGGGAAGCATCGGTCTCCTGGCATTCGCCGCCGTCTTTCATGTTACCGTGGCCGCAAGCGTTCCGGGCGCTTTCGCCGCCGCGTTGATAGCTTGGGCCGTGGTTTCGGTATTGGCCTGGGGGCTCAGGCGCAAGCTGCGCATCGTCTCCCGCAAACCGCACCGGTCAGCCCATTCGCCATCAGCAAAGGGTTCTCCCCTTACGAAGCGTTAGCCCGCCTTGGCATGCATTGACGGCTGCAATCTCGGCGGTTGAAGGCCCGGGCTGTTGGCCCAGCGCTCGACCTGCTCGATGACCTTCTGGTGGCTGGGGCGCACCGGCCTGGGTGCTTCGCTCTCTTCGACATGTGTGCGGGGCAATCTGACTTCGTTCGTCATGACGTCTCTCCCATTTGCCGGGAGTATACACCTGTCAAAGGATCCTTGCATCACATAAATTATTGATTTCATTATATTTTCTGGCTAACTTGGCGTCATAGCCGCATCTTGTGGAACCGCGGCCGAATGAGTTCGTTGAGTAAACTACTCAACTTGCTCATTTTGGGTGATTGATCATGAACGACCTTCGCGCCGAGCGGCTCCAGGTCATGCTGTCACCGGAAGAACTGGCCGCGGTGGACGACTTCCGGTTCAAACATCGCATGCCGACGCGAGCCGCGGCCGTGCGCGAGCTCCTGAAGCTCGGACTGGCCACCGCCGCAGTCGATGCAGGGGCGAATGTCAAATCGAGCAGGTTCGGAGTTTTCGGGCGCGGCCCGGACGGCCATACGCAACCGCATCCCGAGCGCGGCTCCGAGGATTAGTCCAGCCTGATGCTCAAGCAAACGGCCCCGGCACGGGGTGCCAGGGCCGTCCTTGGAGATTACTTCCGGATCACCGGGGGCATGACAACCGGAAGCAATCCCTCGACTCTTCGCGTGCGAATTCGTTCCTGAAGGAATTAGCCGCTCGGCGCGTCGCCGGAATCATCGGGCGCCATGCCGGAACCGGGCGTCTTGCTGTTGTCGTTCAGCTTGGGATCGCGCGTGGCCTCACGAGAGGGCGAGCCCTTTGGCTCCGACTTGTGCACGGTCTGCGCACGCTGCTTGTCCCGCGGCTGCTGTTCACCGCGCTGATCTCTGATGATGCCTTGGTCGGAATGGGCCATGATAGCTCTCGCCTCTTTGCTGTCTCGAAGCGCTTACGCGCCGGAGCGTCGAAGGTTCCGACCCGCGAGATCAGACTGCTAACTGTGCGCTGAGTGCACCGGGGTCGATGCATTTTCGTGATGCACCTGCCGCACTGTCGTCACGGTGGCGAACGCGACCGACACGCCAAAGGCGAGGATGAGCGAAAGAAGAGCCAGACGTGGAGCCATTGCAAAAACCTCCTGAAATAGGAAATCAACGCGATCGACTGTTACGAATGATCCTGCTTGTTGTCCGTGCGCAGTCTCACACGCAGATCCACGAACACGACAGAATTACGCATCCTGCTTTTGAGGCCTGCGCGTTGGAACGGGCGGCACCTCGCCGTCGAGCCAATCCTGCTCGTCGGCAAGTGCCGTCCACGCATTCGCCATGCGCAGAAAACGATTGTGTGCCGGCTGTGCTTCGGCCCTCTCGGCGAGCTGGAGGCAGTTGTCGGCGTTATCCCTGAAGATCTCGGACTGTTTCATCAACATGAATTGGGGACGGAACCGACGCGTCGCAACCGCCCTTACCGGATCGTAACATCTGCGGAACTTTCGACCGCCGTCCGCCATTGGACGTCCATGCGGATTCTTCTCGCGATGGTTTTGGCGTTCATCAGCACTGCACCGCTTGCCGACAGCACCGGAGAGCGACGCCCGACCGGCAGCACGCCGACCGCAACCGAGACCATCAGCGACCTCTACACTTTCAGCCGCTTTCAGCAGGGCTTGCTGGAGAGCACCGACCTGAAGGGCAATGCCGAGGTCAAGAACCTCGCCGCCCTGCGCGCCGAAGAAGCAGCCCGGCGCGACAAGGCCCTGAAACAGATTCAGGAGACGATCGGCACCGAACCGCGCGTCGCCAAGACGACCTCGGCGAGCGCGAGCCTGGTCGAGCCCGAAACTTCGGACGGACCGACTTTCGTCAGAAGCTTCTATGCCGCGCAGATTCCCGAGTATGAATCGGTGATCGACCTGCTCGAGCGCTATCTGAAGGCGCCCGACAATGCCGCGCTTGCAACATTCGCGCGCGAGCAGCTCCCACTGTTGCGCTCACAGGTCAAAGAAGCCGAGCGCACCATGGCAGACAAGTAGCCGTTTATTTATTGTTCGGACGACTTTGCTGGCTCTCCGGCCGCACGGTGCGGTCGCTCTCCGGCATCCGGTCCCGGCCGGCATCCCCATTGTCATCCTTGCCGCCCGAAGTCGAGGTGCCGCTACCGCTGGGATTGGACCGGGTCGACGCACCCGTAGTTGGTGTGTCCGCGCGTGGGGTGGCGGAGCTTGCGGCGGGGTCGCCGGTCACCGCACCACGGCCGCTGGGCGCGCCGCCTTGTGCGAACGCCGATCCAGCCAACAACATCACGGTGCCGATCACGGCAAATCCTGCTTTCATGTGCGCTCTCCCTGTATTCGAGGCTAACAGCAGGACCAGCGGCCAGTTCCGGAAGCGATGACCGAGGCCCGAACGGGCCCCCAAGGTGTCTTCCCTCGGCAGAAATCAGGAACCCAATGGAACCATTCCGAGGTATCGCTATTATGTTAATCGGGCTGAGCAAAGCAGGTTCCACGTCCTGGCGCCGTAACGTTGGCGCTTGATTTCGAATTTGGCTGACGCTCTATTTTGATAATCCGCGTCTTGCCTGGGAATCGGCTGACGCCTGCGGGGGACAAATTATGAGCGACCTCGATCCCGGATCTGCATCACGTTCCGGTCGTCGCGTTCCAAAGCCAAAAACCAACGGCATGTCGGAGCCCGATTCCCGGGCAGAATTGCTGCTCGCCCTGCAGGCCATGCGCAACGGCGATTTCTCCGTGCGCATGAGCGGCGACTATCTCGGCATCGACGGCAAGCTCGCCGACACTTTCAACGACATCATCGCCGCCAATCAGCGCATGGCGCAGCAGCTCGAACTGGTCGGCCAGGTGGTGGGCCGCGAGGGCAAGACCCGCCAGCGCGTGAAGTTTGGGCTGGCCTCCGGCTCCTGGGCCGACATGGAAGGCTCGGTCAATACGCTGATCGACGATTTGCTGTGGCCGACGCGCGAGGTGACGCGCGCGGTCGCAGCCGTGGCGCAGGGCGACCTGCTCCAGACCGTCAAGCTCGACGTCGATGGACGCCCCCTGCGCGGCGAATTCCTGCAGTCGGCGACCATCGTCAACACCATGATCAAGCAGCTCGGCGTGTTCACCTCCGAGGTGACGCGCGTGGCGCGCGAGGTCGGCACCGAAGGCAAGCTCGGCGGCCAGGCCCAGGTGCCTGAGGTGACCGGCGTCTGGAAGGATCTGACCGAGAGCGTCAACTCGATGGCGAACAACCTGACCAACCAGGTTCGCAACATCGCCGAGGTGACGATCGCAGTTGCGAACGGCGACCTCTCGAAGAAGATCACGGTCGACGTCCGCGGCGAGATCCTTCAGCTCAAGGAAGCCATCAACACGATGGTGGACCAGCTCCGCTCCTTTGCGTCGGAAGTGACGCGCGTGGCGCGCGAGGTCGGCACCGACGGCAAGCTTGGCGGCCAAGCCATCGTGCCAGGCGTCGCCGGCACCTGGAAGGATCTCACCGACAGCGTCAACGCGATGTGCGGCAATCTCACCGCACAGGTGCGCAACATCGCCAACGTCACCACCGCCGTGGCCCGCGGCGACCTGTCGCGCAAGATCACGGTGGACGTGCGCGGCGAAATCCTGGAGCTGAAGGACACCATCAACACCATGGTGGACCAGCTCAACTCGTTCGCCTCGGAAGTGACGCGCGTCGCGCGCGAGGTCGGCACCGAAGGCAAGCTCGGCGGCCAGGCCCAGGTGCCGGGCGTCGCCGGTACCTGGAAGGACCTCACCGACAACGTCAACTTCATGGCGTCGAACCTCACCGCGCAGGTCCGCAACATCGCCGACGTTGCCACCGCCATCGCGAGCGGCGACCTCTCCAAGAAGATCACGGTGAACGTCTCGGGCGAAATCCTTCAGTTGAAGGAAACGCTCAACACGATGGTCGACCAGCTCAACGCCTTCGCCGGCGAAGTCACGCGCGTCGCGCGCGAGGTCGGCACCGAGGGCCGGCTCGGCGGCCAGGCCAACGTGCTCGGCGTCGCCGGCACCTGGAAGGACTTGACCGAGAGCGTCAACTCGATGGCCTCGAACCTCACCGCGCAGGTCCGTAACATCGCCGAGGTGACGACCGCGGTCGCGGGCGGCGATTTGTCGAAAAAGATCACCGTCGATGTCCGCGGCGAGATCCTCGAGCTGAAAGACACCATCAACACCATGGTGGACCAGCTCAACGCCTTTGCCGGCGAAGTCACGCGCGTTGCCCGCGAGGTCGGCACCGAAGGCAAACTCGGCGGCCAGGCCCAGGTGCGCGGCGTCGCCGGCACCTGGAAGGATCTCACCGACAGCGTCAACTCGATGGCCTCGAACCTGACCGGCCAGGTCCGCAACATCGCCGAAGTCGCGACCGCGGTGGCCAAGGGCGATTTGTCGAAGAAGATTACCGTCAACGTGTCAGGCGAAATCCTTCAGCTGAAGGAAACGCTCAACACCATGGTGGACCAGCTCAACGCCTTCGCCGGCGAAGTCACGCGCGTCGCGCGCGAAGTCGGCACCGAAGGCAAGCTCGGCGGCCAGGCCGAAGTCCCCGGCGTCGCCGGCACCTGGAAGGACCTCACCGACAGCGTCAACTCGATGGCGGGCAACCTCACCGCCCAGGTCCGCAACATCGCCGAAGTTGCGACCGCGATCGCCGGCGGCGACTTGTCGCGCAAGATCACCGTGGACGTGCGCGGCGAGATCCTTCAGCTCAAGGACACGCTGAACACGATGGTCGACCAGCTCAACCGCTTCGCGGGCGAGGTGACGCGCGTGGCGCGCGAGGTCGGCACTGAAGGTCGGCTCGGCGGCCAGGCCAACGTGCCCGGCGTCGCCGGCACCTGGAAAGACCTCACCGACAGCGTCAACTCGATGGCGGGCAACCTCACCGCCCAGGTCCGCAATATCGCCGAAGTCACCACTGCCGTGGCGCGCGGCGACCTCTCGCGCAAGATCACCGTCGACGTCCGTGGCGAGATTTTGGAGCTGAAGAATACCATCAACACCATGGTGGACCAGCTCAACGGCTTTGCCGGTGAAGTGACGCGCGTCGCGCGCGAAGTCGGCACCGAAGGCAAGCTCGGCGGCCAGGCCGAGGTGCCCGGCGTTGCCGGCACCTGGAAGGATCTCACCGACAACGTCAACTTCATGGCCTCGAACCTCACGGCGCAGGTCCGCAACATCGCCGAGGTCGCGACCGCGATCGCCGGCGGCGACCTGTCGAAGAAGATCACGGTGGACGTGCGCGGCGAAATTCTGCTGCTCAAGGACACCTTGAACACCATGGTCGAGCAGCTCCGCTCCTTCGCCGCCGAAGTGACGCGCGTCGCGCGCGAGGTCGGCACCGAGGGCCGGCTCGGCGGCCAGGCCGTCGTGCCCGGCGTCGGCGGCACCTGGAAGGACCTCACCGACAACGTCAACCTGCTGGCCGCGAACCTCACCACCCAGGTCCGCAACATCGCCGAAGTCACCACCGCCGTCGCGCGCGGCGACCTGTCGCGCAAGATCACCGTCGACGTGAAGGGCGAAATTCTCGAGCTCAAGAACACCATCAACACCATGGTGGACCAGCTCAATGCCTTCGCCGGCGAAGTGACGCGCGTTGCCCGCGAGGTCGGCACCGAAGGCGAACTCGGCGGCCAGGCCCAGGTGCCCGGCGTCGCCGGCACCTGGAAGGATCTCACCGACACGGTCAACTTCATGGCGGCGAACCTGACCGAGCAGGTCCGCGGCATCGTCAAGGTGGTGACCGCGGTCGCCAACGGCGATCTCAAGCAGAACCTCACCGTGAAATCGAAAGGCGAGGTCGCGGCGCTCGCCGACACCATCAACAACATGACCGAGACGCTCGCGACTTTCGCCGACCAGGTGACGTCGGTGGCGCGCGAGGTCGGCGTCGAGGGCAGGCTCGGTGGTCAGGCCGACGTGCCTGGCGCCGCGGGCACCTGGAAGGACCTCACCGGCAACGTCAATTTGCTGGCAGCCAACCTCACCTCGCAGGTGCGCGCGATTGCGGAAGTGGCGACCGCCGTGACCAAGGGCGACCTGACGCGGTCGATCCAGGTCGACGCCCGCGGCGAGGTCGCAGAGCTGAAAGACAACATCAACACGATGATCACGAACCTCCGTCTCACGACGGACGTGAACACCGAGCAGGATTGGCTGAAGACCAATCTGGCGAAATTCACCAACATGCTTCAGGGCCAGCGCGACCTCACCACCGTCGGTCGCCTGCTGCTGACCGAATTGTCGCCGCTGGTGAATGCGCATACCGGCGTGATCTACCAGGTCGAGAATGAAGAGAATCCGCGGCTCCTGCTGCTTGCCTCCTATGCCGGCGACGGCGTCTATCCGTATCCGCGCGTGCTGCCATTCGGCGATGGCCTGATCGGCCAATGCGCGCTCGACCGGCGCCCGCGCGTGATTGCGGACATTCCGGCCGACGTGGTGCCGATCAATTCGGCGCTGCTTCGCGTCGCGCCGAAGAACCTCGTGGTGCTGCCGGTGCTGTTCGAAGGCCAGGTCAAGGCGGTCATCGAGCTCGCCTCGCTCACCTCCTTCACCACCTCGCAGATGACCTTCCTGGAGCAGCTTACGGACTCGATCGGCATTGTGCTCAACTCGATCGAGGCGACGATGCAGACCGAGGGCCTGCTCAAGCAGTCGCAGCAGCTCGCCGGCGAGCTCCAGACCCAGCAGCGCGAATTGCAGCAGACCAACGACCAGCTCGAACAGAAGGCGCAGCAGCTCGCCGAGCGCAACGTCGAAGTCGAGCGCAAGAACCAGGAGATCGAGCAGGCCCGGCGCGCACTGGAGGAAAAGGCGACCGAGCTCGCACTGACCTCGAAGTACAAGTCCGAATTCCTGGCCAATATGAGCCACGAGCTGCGCACGCCGCTGAACTCGATCCTGATCCTCGGCCAGCAGCTCACCGACAATCCGGACGGCAATCTTACCGGCAAGCAGGTCGAATTCGCCCGCACCATCCATGGCGCCGGCACCGACCTGCTCAATCTCATCAGCGACATTCTCGATCTTTCCAAGATCGAGTCCGGTACGGTGACGGTCGACGCCGAGGAAATCCTGACCGCGAATCTGCTCGAGACGGTCGGGCGGCCGTTCCGTCACGAGGCGGAGAACCGCAATTTGTCGTTCAAGATCGACGTCGATCCGAATCTTGCGCGCAGCCTCGTCACCGATTCCAAGCGCCTGCAGCAGGTTTTGAAGAACCTGCTCTCCAACGCCTTCAAGTTCACCGCCGAGGGCGAAGTGCGCCTGAAGGTCGCCGCCGCGGTCGGCGGCTGGGGCACGGATCATCCCGTGCTGAACTCGGCGCCGGCCGTGATCGCATTCGAAGTGTCCGATACCGGCATCGGCATTCCGCTGGAGAAGCAGAAGCTGATCTTCGAGGCGTTCCAGCAAGCGGATGCCGGCACCAGTCGCAAATATGGCGGTACCGGCCTCGGCCTTGCGATCAGCCGCGAACTCGCAAGCCTGCTCGGCGGCGAGATCCACCTGCGCAGCTTGCCGGGCAAGGGCTCGTGCTTCACGCTTTACCTGCCGCTGAAATATTCCGGCCCGACGCTCGCGCCCCGCGCAACGCCCCAACAGAGCCAGCCGCCGGCGCTGCAGCCCGCGACAGCCGAACCGCAGCGCGTGATCGAGCAGCTTCCCGACGACCGGCTCAACCTCGAACCCGGCGATAGCATCCTCCTGATCGTCGAGGACGACCCGCACTACGCGCGCGTGTTGGTCGACCTCGCCCGCGACAAGGGATTCAAGGTGCTGGTCGCGGCCCGCGGCGCGGAGGCGCTGGAGCTTGCAAAGCAGTACCAGCCGAGGGCTGTCTCGCTCGACGTATTCCTGCCGGATATGCTCGGCTGGACCGTGTTGAGCCAGCTCAAGCACAATCCGCTGACCCGCCACATCCCCGTGCAGATCATCACGCTCGACGAGGACCGCCAGCATGCGCTGGCGCGCGGCGCCTTCTCCTTCGTCAACAAGCCGACGACGACCGAGGGTGTCTCGGCCGCGCTGACCCAGATCAAGGAATATGCGCGACCGCGGCGCAAGCGGCTGCTCATTGTCGAGGACAACGAGGCCGAGCAGCTCTCGATCCGCGAGCTCCTGCATCACGACGACATCGAGATCGTGACGACCGGCACCGGTGCCGACGCGCTCTCGATGCTGCGTGAGAACCCCTGTGATTGCGTCGTGCTCGACCTGCGCCTGCCCGACATGACCGGCTTCGAGGTGCTGGACCAGATCCGCAATGACGAGGCGCTCTCGAACGTTCCGGTGGTCGTCTTCACCGGCCGCGAGCTGTCGGCCGAGGAAGATGCGGAGCTCCACACCATGGCGCGGAGCATCGTGGTCAAGGGCGTGGAATCGCCGGAGCGCCTGCTCGACGAGACCGCGCTGTTCCTGCACCGCGTGATCACGGAGTTGCCGATCGAGAAGCAGCGCATGCTCGAGAAGCTGAACAGTTCCGACGAAGACCTGATCGGCAAGACCGCCCTGCTCGTCGACGACGACGCCCGCAACATCTTTGCGCTGTCGAGCGTGCTGGAGCGGCGCGGCATGAAGGTGCTGACGGCCACGACTGGCAACGAGGCGGTGGCCCTGGTCGAATCCAACCCGGAGATCGCCATCGTGCTGATGGACATCATGATGCCGCAGATGGATGGCTATCAGACCATCGGCGTCATTCGTGAAAACCCCACCTTCGCCCGTCTTCCGATCATCGCGTTGACGGCCAAGGCCATGAAGGGCGACCGCGAGAAATGCCTCGAGGCCGGCGCGTCCGACTATCTCGCCAAACCCGTCAACACCGATCAATTGCTGCTTGCAATCCGCATGTGGCTGCACCGCTGAGTTGGATGCCCGTATGGACCACGAAAAGGTCAACATCCTCCTCGTCGACGACCAGCCGGCCAAGCTGCTCGCCTATGAGGTGATCCTGAAGGATCTCGGCCAGAACCTCGTGATCGCCTCGTCCGGTCGCGAGGCTCTGGAGGTGCTGCTCAAGACCGAGATCGCGGTGATCCTGGTCGACGTCTGCATGCCCGAGCTCGACGGCTTCGAGCTCGCCGCGATGATCCGCGAGCACCCGCGCTTCCAGAAGACCGCGATGATCTTCATCTCGGCCATTCAAGTCAGCGACATCGACCGCCTGCGCGGCTACGAGATGGGCGCCGTCGACTACGTCCCGGTGCCGGTCGTGCCGGAGGTGCTGCGCGCCAAGGTCAAGGTGTTTGCAGAGCTCTATCGCAAGACGCGCGAGCTCGAACGGCTGAATCAGGACCTCGAGGACCGCGTGCGTGCACGCACCGCCGAGCTTGAGAATTCCACAGCAAAGCTGCGCGAGAGCGAAGAGCGGCGCAGCATGGCGATCGCCGCCGGCAAGATGGGCTCCTGGGACTGGGACTGGATCACCGGCGACTGGATGTGGGACGAGGGACAATACCGCATCTTTGGTGTTGGCCCGGAGAGCTTCGAGGTGAATCCGGCCAACGTTCAGGCGCTGTTGCATCCGGATGACGTCGATCAGTTGCGCAAGGCGATCGCCGAATTCAACAAGGGCACGCGCTCCTATGAAACGGAGTTCCGCATCGTGCGGCCCGACGGCGATGTGCGCTGGTGTGTCGGCACGGCCGCCGCCACGGTTGACGATAGCGGTCGGGTCATGCGCGTCAGCGGCGTGACGGTGGACATCACCGAACGCAAGCGCGCCGAGGAACGGCAGACTCTCCTGGCGCGGGAAGTCGATCATCGCGCCAAGAATGCGCTGGCGCTGGCGCAATCGATCGTGCGCCTCACCCGCGCCGACGAGGTCAAAGCCTATGTCAGCGCCGTCGAGGGACGCATCAATGCACTGGCGCGCGTGCACACGATCCTGTCGCTATCGAGCTGGCAGGGCGCCGAACTCTCGAAGCTGATCGACGAGGAGCTTGCGCCCTATTCCCTCGGCGGCCAGATCAAATTGGCGGGGTCGGAAGTTCAGTTGCTGCCGGCAACCGCCCAGACGCTGGCGCTGGCGCTGCATGAGCTTTTCACCAACTCGGCGAAATATGGCGCGCTCTCGACGCGGAAGGGACGGCTCGCAATCGGCTGGCAGGTCGAGGACGAGCTGCTCACGCTGACCTGGGAGGAATCCGGCGGCCCGCTCGTCATGACGCCGAAATCCCGCGGCTTTGGTACGCGGAGCCTGCTTGCGAGCGTCGAGTCCCAGCTCGGCGGGCAGGCGCGATTCGATTGGCGCGCCGAGGGTCTGCTGTGCCGGCTCGAGGTGCCGTTGGTCCGCAAGACTGCCGCGACGACCGCGCCCGGCAACTTCGAAGCCGCCAGCTCCGCCGAATTGCAGCGCGCTTCCGGCTAACCGGAGGCCGCACTCTTCCTGCGCTGCGTCGTTTGCGGCTCGCGCGCGACCCGTCCTTCGAGCCAGGCTTCTGTTTGGGCGAGATCGCGCAGAGCCTTGGCATAGCGGCACGCCGCGCTTCGCTCCGCGCCGCGGGGCAGCTTGCGCGCTTTGCGGAGGATGTCCGCAGCGGCATTACGATAAGCCAGAGAGCGATAGAGAAAGACCACCTTACCCATATCGAATGTTCCCGTGTTGCGCGGTCATTCTCGCCCACCCGGCATGAACGTCGGATGAAGCGGACGATGACAATTCCTTCATGCGGGTGGAACCGGCGCGTGTCGCAGGCGTTGCATGCGAGATTGGGATAGAGTTCCATGCGCGCGAAGAAGTCGTCTGACCTGATCTCTCCCAGCGGGCTCGTCAAGCTGATGACGCACGCGATGATGGGCGCAGCCTTAGGACTCGCTTTCAGCCTCTTGCTCGTGCTGTCCAATCCCGGCGTCGCCAATTTGCTGAGTCACGGCGGAAGGCAGGCCGTTGTCGTTTTCGCCCTCACCTTGGTGACGACGTTCGCGATCGGCGCGACACTGACCGGCGTCGTTTTCATCCTGGCCGAGGACAAGCAATCTTGAACTATGCGTGCTTTACCGGAATTCTTTGTTCGGAACTCCTGCGACGAATGGCAGTTGGCTGCCTGCGTCAATTCAACTCAGGGAGTTCCCGCAGATGAAGACCACCAAGCTCGCTCTTGCCGTGATGTTGGCAACCGGCCTCGCCGCTGCACCGTTCGCCGTGCAGGCCAAGTCGCACAAGGCAAAACACGGATCATCGATGTCATCGTCGCAGACCACCACGGGCGCCAACACCAAGTCCTCCAAGGGTGCTGATCCCTCCGGTCAGGGCGGCTCCGGCCCCGGCTCCGACCAGGGCGGCACCATGACGAACAACAAAGCCGGCATGAGCAACACCAAGTAGGCGTTCGTCGAAAACACGAAGGCCCCGCGATCGCGGGGCCTCTTGCTTTGGTATTCGAACAGACTTCTCTCGGGCCGCTTCGTCAACATGCGGTATCGACGAGCCCCGCACCTCGCGTTGCGCGTAGGCTTCAGCTACGATGGCTGCCCAGGATGTCAGGATGAACGCCTGCAGGATCTGACTTCACCAGATGGTCGAGTCGTGCGCGCTTGCGCGCGATCAAGAGCTGGGCCGCGGCGTCGTCGAGCCCCTCGCGTTGCAGCTGCCGGATGGCAGAGCCCAGTTCGAGAATCTCGGCGCGCAGCTTTAGAATCCGGTATGCATCCGGATCTTCCTCCACCATGCGCTCCCAAGGCTCTCAGCGGCGCGCGATCACGCGCAGAGGACTACCTGATGTCTTCGCGGAACGAAGGCGCATCCTATCGCGGACATTCGGCAGGACATCGCCGCCACCTGCAGCCTTCCATTCGCCGATCAGCAGATTGATTTTCCGGCGCAGATCCATCTGCGCCAGGGCCTTCTCCGTGCAGTCCCGATCGCGCTCGACAAGCTCGCGTACGGCCGCCTCGACATCGGCCATTTCCAGCCTCAAGGCGCTGATTTTACGTCGAATTTCATTAATTTTGTTGTCCATGACTTGTTAGAACAAAATAAGAACATATAGTCAAGTCACGATTTCAGAAGGGAGAAGCGACATGCAGGTTCAAGGTAAATACGATGCCAAGTCTTTCCTCACCGAGCAGATGACGCGGGCGCAGGGCCTCCGGCTGAAACGGCTGAGCGAAGAGGCGTATCAGCCCGCGCAATACGCGCGGGATCTGTCCTCCAGCGAGGCAGCACGGCGCATTCAGGTGCTGGAAGCGGAGATCGAGCTGGCGGATTCGTTCTAGGCTAGGTCGCCCATCCGGAACGTTGCTTGCGCTTTCGGAACCATGCCTGTCCCGGATTGTTTTCCCAGGCCAAGGGAGAACATGCATGGCACGCAAGGCAAAGAAGCGCCGCTACTCGCGCAGCTCCGGCAGCGATGTCGAAGGCGAGATGAAGCGCTACAAGAAGGGGACCGCGAAAAGCGGACCGGGCGGTCGAGGCGGACGCGTGAAGAGCCGCAAGCAGGCAATCGCGATCGGCCTGTCGAAAGCGCGCAAGAAGGGCAAGAAGGTCCCGAAGAAGGCCGCGAAACGAAAGACGTCCAAGAAGACGTCAAAGAAGACATCTCGGAAAACATCCAAGAAGACTTCGAGAAAGAGTTCGAAGAAGACGTCGAAGCGCAAATCCTCCAAACGGTCGCGCTGACCTCAGTCAGATCATGCTGCCCGGCATGAAGCAGCGGATCGAAACGCCGAACGCGGTCTTCACCGGCCACACCATGGTGCGGCCGGCCCGGTTCGGCTCGGTGATCACGGCTTCGTCCGGTACCTCGACCCACTCGCCGTCGAGCCGCACGCGGTAATGTCCATTGTGCGAGTCCCAATCGGGATCGGCGACCGCAAACCCATCCGCATCCGAGCAGCACGGACCGAGATGGCTGCGCAGGCCGTCGAACCACGGCTTGAGAGGTGAGTCCGCGTAGCGGCCGTCGTCGCGCCCGAGAGCGTTTCCACCCCATAGCACGAGTGGCGCTACCAACGGCGCCACAAGCAGCGCACTTCTCAGCGAGAGCTTCAATCGATCCATGTCGGCACCGATCAAATACGAATTGCCGGCCGGCTCAGCGGCGGCAAGTTCGAAGTTCCACGCTTGCAATCGTCGGCGGCTTCATTGCCGCCGAGTCCGTACGAGATCCGCAATTGTGATGAGCGAACACGGCTTTTTCGGACGAAACCGGGTCATCCTCCCTGCCGTTAACGAGAATGTTATCGGCGATGTGCGGAAATCCTGAAGGCGAACGGGAAAGGCGGCCCGAAGGCCGCCTTTTTGGAGTTGCGCCGATCGACGTTCGCCTTATGCGAGCGGCACCGCCACGAACCGGGTCGTCTGCGCGCTTCTGACCTGCAGCAGCACGCTGCGCTTGCCGGACGATTTCGCTTGCGCCAGCTCCGAACGGACATCGCCGATATTGGCGACGGCCTTGCCGCCCACGTTGAGGATGACGTCGCCGGTCTGGATGCCGCGTTGCGCGGCCGGGCGTTGCGGATCGACTTCAGTGACGACGACGCCCTTCTGGCCGGCGCCCTGCACGTCGCCGGCCGGAGCCAGGCTGAGCCCGAGACGCGGCGGCATGCCGGCATCTGGCTGAGACTTGCCCTCGTCGGCTCTAGCCTGCCGCTCGTTCGGCAACTCGCCAAGCGCCAGTGTCACCGTCTTGCTGTCGCCTTTGTGGACGACATCGAGCTTCACGGACGTGCCCGGCGCCAGGGTGGCGATGGTGCGGGCGAGATCGCGGGAATCCTTGATCGCGGTGCCATTGACGGCGGTGATGACGTCGCCCGCCTCGATGCCCGCCTTCGCCGCCGGGCTGCCGTCCTGCGGATTGTCAACGATCGCACCGCGCGCCTCCTTGAGGCCGAGACTGTCGGCGATATCCGACGTCACCGGCTGCACCTGCACGCCGAGCCAGCCGCGTGTGACCGCGCCCTTGTCCTTCAACTGTGCGACGACGAGCTTTGCGGTCGAAGCCGGAATGTCGAAGCCGATGCCGACCGAGCCGCCGGAGGGCGAGAAGATCGCGGTGTTCACGCCGATCACGTTGCCGTTCATGTCGAAGGCCGGCCCGCCGGAATTGCCCTTGTTGATCGGCGCGTCGATCTGGATGAAGTCGTCATAGGGACCATTACCGATGTCGCGGCCGCTGGCCGAGACGATGCCGGCGGTCACGGTGCCGCCGAGGCCGAAGGGATTGCCGACCGCGACCACCCAGTCGCCGATACGCGGCTTCTGGTCGGAGAATTTGACGAACGGAAAATCCTTCTTGCCCTCGACCTTGATCAGCGCGAGATCCGTCTTCGGATCGGTGCCGACCACTTTCGCGCTGTAGATGGTGCCGTCGTCCATCGTCACTTGCACCGATTCGGCGTGATCGACGACGTGGTTGTTGGTCACGGCATAGCCGTCGGCGGAGATGAAGAAGCCGGAGCCCTCACCCGTGATCATCTGGCGGCGCTGGCGCGGCATGCCCTCCATGCCACCCGGGCCGCGGAAGCCGAATTGCCGCGAGAACTGGTCGAACGGCGTCGCCTCGTCCGAATCCATCCGGTTCTGTTGCAGCATCGCGCTCTTATCATTGTCCTGGTCGATCCTGACCCGCACCGAAATGACGGCGGGTTTGACCTTGCTGACGAGGTCGCCGAAGCCCGGCGGTGTCGCGGCGGTCTCCGCGGCCTGGGCGGGCGCAATGAAGGAGGTCGCGCTGAACGGCGAAGAGCCGGGAGCAGTCGCCAGCACGGCCACGCCAAGCGCGGCCACGGTGCCGAGCAGCGCGAGCCGGCGCGGCCTCAGGACCTTGCGGGACGTTGTGGTGTCGGAATTGACGTGATCGCTCATGTCGATATGTCCATGTTGGGTAAGTCGCCTTGCACCCAACATGGTGGTCGCCACCTTACAGCGTCCCGTCCACGCGATTAAATCTTGGCAAAGTAGCCGGGCCGGCGATACGGCCAAAGGTCAAGGCTGCACGTTTGATGCAGCTCAACGCGGGCCATGCGCACCGTGGAAGACTGCGGCCACCGGATGATGTCCATCGGAGGCACGTCATGTACAAAGACATTCTCGTCCACATCCCCACCGAGCGGCCGATCCGCCCGGTGATCGACGGCTCGATCTCGCTCGCAGCGGGCCTCAACGCCCATCTCGATGCAGTCGCGGTTGGCTATGTGGCAACCAGTGCGGCCTATATCATGGAGGGCGGCGCTGCGGTGGCGGCGGTGTTCGAGATGGAGCGCGAGAGTGCAGTGGAGCGGGCCGAGGCGGCGCTCGCGGTATTCAAGAGCAAAGCGATGAACGCCGGCATTTCCTACACATGCCACCCACTCGGGGCGATGCCGGGGGATGCGGTCGGCTTGCTCGGCGAGATGGCGCGGCTGCACGATCTCAGCATCGTGCTCCAGCCGGATCCGGCGCAAGGCTCACTCGACAACGATGTGCCCGGCGAGATCCTGTTCCAGGCGGGTGGCCCGGTGCTTTTCCTGCCCTACACCTTCCATGGAGCGTTCAAGGCGAAACGGATCGGCATCTGCTGGGATGGCAGCCGCCTCGCCGCGCGCGCTATGCGCGACGCCGCACCATTCCTGGCCCGCGCCGAGGAGATCGTGATCATTGCGATCAACGAAACAGATATGGTTCCCGAGGAAGTCTCGACGCGCAATCTGGCAAGGCATCTCGGCCGGCGCGGACTGTCGACCCGCACGGTCAACCTGTCGGCCCCGCGCTCTGACATTCAGCCGACCATGCTGTCGCTGGCAGCCGATGAGAACCTGGATGTTCTGATCATGGGCGGCTACGGCCATTCGCGTTTGCAGGAGCGGTTCCTCGGCGGCGTCACCCGCGCCATGCTGGAAGCCATGACCGTCCCGACGCTGATGTCGCATTAATCGAGGGCTTATCCAGGTCGGGCCGGTCACAAGCCTTGTCGTTCGGGCTGACAACCGCGTCTTGAGCGGTGCCGGCGTCGGCAAGTTCAGGTCATATTCGAACAAGTTGGACCGTCACGCCGCGGCGGGTCTCTCCCACGCCGTGGCCTCGACGCCGTCCTCGTCTTGTTGCGCATTGCACGCGTCGAAATGCGCCTTGAGTTCGACTTCGGCGAGATGTTCGAAATGTTCGGCCTGGCCGAGCAGTTCCCAGCTCTGGAGCGGCCGGTAGGCGGCCTGCTGACGACAGAGGGACGCTAGCGCGCGGTAGCGACGTACGTTGTCCATGAGACCCTCCCTCGCATTCACAGAGCTTATTGCCCTTATTTGCGTCAGGGCGATGGCGGTTGTGCAAAAGATTTGCTGCGCCCGCCGCGCGCTTGACTCGCTTGTTTCTAGGCAAACGCGTATCGAGGCGAAAGTTCCAATCAGCGCGGACTCAACCGCTTCGGACCTTACCGCAGGCCAAGGCTAGGGTTGTGGGTCATCCTCGTATATCTGCAGTGCAAAGGGGCACGCCCTGGCACACCCCATTACGGTGCCGGCTCGCCCGCCTGTATCCGGCAGTCTACCGGATGAGCGCGGGCTCACCGGCACGCATTGTCTGCGCCGAACTATGTTGCAGCATCGGAACCCTGCCGGCTTCCGCAGCGGCGCGGATGGCCGCGATGTTGCCGGCATAGTCCGCGCTGCTCTTGCCGCGAAACACGGCGGAGCCCGCTACAAGCGTATCGGCGCCCGCAGCGGCCACGGCGGCGGCATTGTCGCGCGTGATGCCACCGTCAACCTCGAGTCGGATCGGCCGGTCGCCTATCATGCTTCGAATACGCCCGATCTTCTCGAGTTGGGATTCGAGGAAGGACTGGCCGCCAAAGCCCGGATTGACCGTCATCACCAGGACGAGGTCGAGGCGATCGAGCACATATTCGATCGTGCTTTCGGGAGTCGCGGGACACAGGCTGACGCCGGCTTTCTTGCCGAGCGCGCGGATGGCCTGGAGCGAGCGATCGAGGTGCGGACCGGCTTCGGCATGCACCGTGATGACATCCGCGCCGGCCTTCGCGAACGCTTCGAGATAGGGATCGGCGGGCGCGATCATGAGATGCACGTCGAACATTTTCTTCGTCAGCGGCCGGATCGCCCTGATGACGTCCGCGCCATAACTGATGTTCGGGACGAAATGCCCGTCCATGACGTCGCAGTGAATCCAGTCGGCACCCGCCGCATCGATCGCCACGATCTCCTCGCCGAGGCGGGCGAAATTCGCAGCCAGGATTGACGGCGCGATGAGGATTTCTCTCGTCATGGCTTCGCACTCCCCTGCGCGTCCGCACCGCCGCTGAAGACGCGGCTCGCCAGGACGTCCATGGGATCGATCGTTTCGAGGTCGGCGATATCGAGCATGCGGTCGAGATCGGACACCAGCCGATCGGCCTGCCGCAGGCGGATGCGGTCGACGGCGTTGCGGATCGAGCGCGCATTGGAGAAGAACGGCTGGGTCCGACGTAGCGCGATGTATTTCTCGAACGCCTCGCGCGCCGCCGCCGAGAGGCGATAACCCCGTTCCTTCAGCATCAGCTCGGCGATGACGAGCAGCTCGGCTTCCGCATAGTCCGGAAAGTCGATGTGATGCGCGATCCGCGAACGGAAGCCGGGATTAGAGGCAAAGAAGCTCGTCATCCGCTCGCCATAGCCGGCAAGGATCACGACGAGGTCCTCGCGCTGGTTTTCCATCACCTGGAGCAGGATCTCGATCGCCTCCTGGCCGTAGTCGCGCTCGTTGTCGGGACGGTGCAGATAATAGGCCTCGTCGATGAACAGCACGCCGCCCATCGCCTTCTTCAGGATCTCCTTGGTCTTCGGCGCGGTGTGGCCGATATACTGGCCGACCAAATCGTCGCGCGTCACCGAGATCACCTGCCCGCGCCGCACGAAACCGAGGCCGTGCAGGATCTTTGCCATGCGCAGCGCGACCGTCGTCTTGCCGGTGCCGGGATTGCCGGTAAACGACATATGCAGCGTCGGTGGCGACGAAGCCAATCCCGCACGCTGCCGGATACGTTCGATCAGCAAGAGCGACGCGATCTGGCGCACGCGGCTCTTCACCGGCTTCAATCCGATCAGCTCCTGCTCGAGCTGCTGCAGCGTGCCCGTGATTCCAGCCTCTTCGGCCTCCTTGCGGAGATCGAAACTGGTCTCGCCGGGCTCAGTGGTCATGGCGTGGGGAACATCCAGCATCGGCACCTCGAAGAAAAGGGCTTCGCCGCGGGGGAGCGGCGAAGCAGTGGTCCGCCAAGGAAACGGAGCAGGGAGTGCTCCGCGCGGAGGAGAATGACTTAGGTTGGTGCGTGCGCGAGCTGCCGGCGCACGGTGGTGTAGCGGATCGCGCGTCCGCTCACCTCCTGCCGCACCAGCTCGAACTCGGCTTCCTGCGGCGGGCGGTTGACGATGAACGAGATCCGCACCGATTCCCAGCCATGGCTGGAGTCGAAGCCGCTGAGGCGGATGTATCGGTCGCCATACACTCTGCGGCATTCGGCGAGCTCCATCATCACGCCGGCGGCGTCCTGGAGATCGAACATCGGCAGGCCCCACATCTCCCAATAGGTGTTGCGGGGATGCGGATCGTCGGTGAACTCGATGTTCACCGCCCAGCCGTTGGTCAGGCAATACTGCACCTGCTTGGTGATCTGGTCGTCGGTCAGATCGGGCAGGAATGAGAAGCAGCCTTGGGTCAGCTTCATGTCAAATCTCCTCAAACGGTTTCGAGCGCGGTCGGCACGAAGTCCGGCGTGTCGGTGGATTCATAATTGAAGGAGACGTCCTTCCAAACCTCAAGTGCAGCTTTCAGCGGCGTACAGGTCTCGGCCGCCCTGGCCAGGATCTCCGGTCCTTCGTGGACGTAGTCGCGGCCCTCGTTGCGGGCGAGGATCATCGCTTCCAGCGCCACACGGTTGGCGATCGCGCCGGCCGCGATGCCCATGGGATGGCCGATGGTGCCGCCGCCGAACTGGAGCACGACGTCCTCGCCGAGCAGGTCGAGCAGCTGGTGCATCTGGCCGGCATGGATGCCGCCGGAGGCGACCGGCATCATCTTGTTCAGGCTCGCCCATGACTGGTCGAAGAACAGGCCGTGTTCGAGCTTGGCCGGGTTGAAGTCTTCGCGACAGACATCGTAATAGCCGCGCGTGGTGTTGGGATCGCCTTCGAGCTTGCCGACCACGGTGCCGGCATGGATGTGATCGACGCCGGCGAGCCGCATCCACTTGGCGATGACGCGGAACGACACCCCATGGCTTTTCTGCCGCGTGTAGGTCGAGTGACCGGCGCGATGCAGATGCAGGATCATGTCGTTGCGGCGCGCCCATTTCGCCATCGACTGGATTGCGGTGTAGCCGATCACGAGATCGATCATGACGATGCAGGACCCGAGCTCCTTCGCGAACTCGGCGCGCTCGTACATATCCTCCATGGTTCCCGCGGTGATATTCAGGTAGGTCCCCTTGGCCTCACCGGAGGCCGCCTGCGCCCGGTTCACCGCCTCCATGCAATAAAGGAAGCGGTCGCGCCAGTGCATGAACGGCTGCGAGTTGATGTTCTCGTCATCCTTGGTGAAGTCGAGCCCGCCCTTCAGCGCCTCGTAGACCACGCGACCGTAATTGCGGCCCGAGAGGCCGAGCTTAGGCTTGACGGTCGCGCCGAGCAGCGGCCTGCCGAACTTGTCGAGCCGCTCGCGCTCGACCACGATGCCGGTGGCCGGTCCCTGGAACGTCTTCACATACGCGACCGGGAAACGCATGTCCTCCAGCCGCAGCGCCTTCAGTGGCTTGAAGCCAAATACGTTGCCGATGATCGAGGCCGAGAGGTTGGCGATCGAGCCCGGCTCGAACAGGTCGAGGTCATAGGCGATGTAGGCGAAGTACGAGCCCGGCGTGCCCGGCACCGGATCGACGCGGTAGCATTTCGCGCGATACTTCTCGGCGGCGGTCAACCGATCGGTCCACACCACCGTCCAGGTCGCGGTCGAGGATTCGCCGGCGACTGCGGCTGACGCCTCGATCGGATCGACGCCCTCTTGCGGCGTGACGCGGAACAGCGCGATGACGTCGGTGTCCTTGGGCACGTAGTCGGGCTCCCAATAGCCCATGCGCTTGTATTCCATCACGCCCGATCGATATCTTTCCTTGCCGCGGACGGTTCCTGCATGTGCATTCATGGCTCTCTCCTGCTCTTCTCTCTCTGAATGATTAGGCCGCGACGGGCTCGCGGGCGTCGACGCGCGGATCGAGATCGCCGGCGCGGTAGCGCCGCGCCATCTCGCTCAAGGGAACGACCTTGATACCGCTGGCGTGGCCTGCGGTGCCGAACTGCTCGAAGCGCTCGCGGCAGAGCTCGCGCATCGCATCCATGGCGGGCTTGAGAAATTTGCGCGGATCGAACTCGGAGCGCGTTTGCGCGGCCACTTTCCGGAACACCGCGGTCATTGCCAGCCGGCAGTCGGTGTCGATATTGACCTTGCGCACGCCGCTCGTGATGCCGCGGACGATCTCCTCGACCGGCACGCCCCAGGTCTGCGGCATCTCGCCGCCAAACTGGTTGAACATGTCCTGGAGGGGCTGCGGCACAGAGGAAGAGCCGTGCATCACGAGATGCGTGTTCGGCAGCCGGCGATGAATCTCCTCGACCACCCGCATCGCCAGAATGTCGCCGTCCGGCTTGCGGCTGAACTTGTAGGCGCCGTGCGAGGTGCCCATCGCGATCGCGAGCGCATCGACTTTGGTGGCGCGGACGAAGTCGACCGCCTGGTCGGGATCCGTGAGCAACTGATCATGGCTGACCGTGCCTTCGACGCCGTGACCGTCCTCCTGCTCGCCGCCCCCATGCTCGAGCGAGCCGAGCACGCCGAGCTCGCCTTCGACGGAGGCACCGACCCAATGCGCGAGATCGACGACGCGGCGGGTGATCGCAACGTTGTAGTCGTAGTCGGCCGCGGTCTTGGCGTCGGCCTTGAGCGAGCCGTCCATCATCACCGAGGTGAAGCCATGGGCGATCGCGGACGCGCAGGTCGCCTCGTCATTGCCATGGTCCTGGTGCAGGCAGAGCGGGATGTCTGGATAGGTCCGCTCCAGCGCATCGATCATGTGCGAGAGCATGAGGTCGCCGGCATAGCTGCGCGCGCCGCGCGAAGCCTGGATGATGACGGGCGCGTCGACCTCGGCCGCCGCCTGCATGATCGCGATGCCCTGCTCCATGTTGTTGATGTTGAACGCCGGCACCGCGTAGCCGTGACTGGCGGCGTGGTCGAGCAGCTGACGAAGAGTGATACGGGCCACGACAAATCCTCCTGTTATTGCTTGCCGGCGCGGGCCATCGCCCGCCGGGCGGCTTCCGCAACGCCTTGCGGCGTGATGCCGAATTCGCGGTAGAGCACCGGGGCCGGCGCCGAAGCGCCGAAGCCGCGCATGCCGACGAATTCGCCCTCGGTGCCGATCCAGCGGTGCCAATCGCCGACGACTGCCGCCTCGATGCCAACCCGCGGCGCGGTGCCGAGCACAGCGGCGCGGTAATCCTCCGGCTGCTCCTCGAACAACGCGAAGCAGGGCGCGGAGACCACGGCCGCACGGACGTGCTCGGTAGCGAGCAGGCGGGCCGCCTCCAGCGCAATAGACACTTCCGAACCCGTTGCGATGAGCGTCACGTCGCGGCCACCGTCCGGCGAAACGATCAGATAGGCGCCGCGTGCGACGCGGTTCCTCCCGCGGACATCGCTGCGGAAGGTCGGCAGCGCCTGACGGGACAGGCACAGCACGGAGGGACGATTTTCAGCTTGGAGCGCGCAGTCCCATGCTTCCAGCGTCTCAACCGCGTCGGCCGGCCGGAAAACAAGCAGGTTCGGAATGACGCGGAGCGCTGCGAGATGCTCGACCGGTTGGTGCGTGGGGCCGTCCTCACCGAGGCCAATGGAGTCATGGGTCATCACATGAATGACGCGGATCCGCATCAAGGCCGCAAGGCGGATCGCCGGCCGGCTGTAATCGGAGAACGCGAGGAAGGTGCCGCCATAGGGAATGAAGCCCCCGTACAGCGCGAGGCCGTTCATCGCGGCCGCCATGCCATGCTCGCGGATGCCGTAATGGATGTAATCGCCGGCGAACGCGTCGCGCTTGACCGGGGTCTGCGCCTTGGCATGCGTCAGGTTCGAATGCGTGAGATCCGCCGAGCCGCCGACAAATCCGGGAATCGTCTCGGCGATGCCGTCGAGCACCTGTTGCGACGCCTGCCGCGTCGCGAGCTTCGGACGCTCGGTGGCAAAGCGCTCGCGCAATTTCGCCGAGGCCTGGGCATAGGCGTTCGGCAGGGCAACCGCCTTGCCCTCGATAAACAGGTCGCGCTGCTCGGGCGTCGCGCATTCATAGCGATCGAGCCAGGCGAGACGCTCGACCTGCCCGCGCTGCCCGATCATCCGCCATGCTTTCAGGATCGTGACAGGCACCACGAAGGGCTGATAGTCCCAGCCGAGCGTTCGCCGCGCCGCGGCCGTCTGCTCCGTGCCGAGCGGCGCGCCATGCGCCTTCTCGGTGCCCTGACGATCCGGCGCGCCGAAGCCGATGATGGTGCGGCAGGCGATCAGCGACGGTCTTGTGCTCTCACGCTCCTCGGCAATCGCCTGCGCAACTGCTTCGGGATCGTGCCCGTCAACACCGCGCACCGACCAGCCGGAGGCAGCGAAGCGCGCGAGCTGGTCATCGGAGGTCGCAAGCGAGGTCGGGCCGTCAATGGATATGCCGTTGTCGTCGAACAGCACGATCAGGCGGCCCAGCCCGAGATGCCCGGCGAGCGAGATCGCTTCCTGGCTGATGCCTTCCATCAGACAGCCGTCGCCGGCGATGACGTACGTGAAATGATCGACGAGGCCGTCGCCATGTTGCGCATTGGCCATGCGCTCGGCGAGTGCCATGCCGACCGCGGTCGCAATCCCCTGCCCCAGCGGACCGGTCGTCGTCTCGACGCCCGGCGTATGGCCGTATTCCGGATGGCCCGGCGTCTTCGAGCCCCATTGCCGGAACGCCTTGATGTCATCGAGGCTGACGTCGCCGCCGGTGAGATGGAGCAATGCATAGAGCAGCATCGAGCCATGGCCCGCCGACAGCACGAAGCGATCGCGATCCGGCCAATGGGGGTGAGCCGAGTCGAACTTCAGGAAGCGCGAGAACAGCACGGTGGCGACATCGGCCATGCCCATGGGCAGTCCGGGGTGGCCGGACTGCGAAGTCTCGATGGCGTCGACCGCGAGGAAGCGGACGGCGTTGGCGAGATCGCCATGCGATACCGCCGTGAGGTCAGCGTCGGCGTGGACGGAGATGTTCATCGGATCCTCCCCTCGTTCACTTCAGGTTTCGCTTACGCTCGATCAGCTGCATGATCAGCGGCGTCAGGATCAGCTGCATCGCAAGATCGAGTTTCGCGCCGGGACACACGATCGAATTGGCACGCGACATCCAGCTTTGCGGCAGCATCGAGAGCAGATAGGGGAAGTCGATGCCGCGCGGGTTCTTGAAGCGGATCACGACCATCGACTCGTCCGGCGTCGGGATCCAGCGCGCGATGAACGGATTGGAGGTGTCCACCGTCGGCACACGCTGGAAGTTGATGTCGGTCTCGGAAAATTGCGGGCAGATGTAGTGGATGTAATCGGGCATCCGCCGCAGAACGGTGTCGGTAACGGCCTCGGTCGAATAGCCTCGCGCACTGCGGTCGCGGTGCAGCTTCTGGATCCATTCGAGATTGATAACGGGCACGACGCCGATCTTGAGGTCGGCATAACGCGCGACGTTGACCTTGTCGGTAACGACAGCACCGTGCAGGCCCTCGTAGAACAGAAGGTCGGAGCTCTCCGGCAGCCGTTTCCATTCGGCGAAGGTGCCGGGTGCGGCGCCATGCAGCGCGGATTCCTCGGCGTCGTGGACGTAGTGCCGCGTCGTCGCCGTGCCGGTCTCGCCATAGTCGCGGAACGCCCGCTCCAGCTCCTCGAACAGATTGGTCTCGGGGCTGAAATGGCTGAAATGCCTGTTGCCGCGATCGGCCTCCTTCGCCATCTGCGTGCGCATTTCCGCGCGATCGTAGCGATGGAAGGCGTCGCCTTCGATGTAGGCGGCGTTGACCCTCTCGCGGAAGAAGATCTGCTCAAAGGTCTTCTTGACCGACGTGGTGCCGGCGCCGGAAGAGCCGGTGATGGAGATGATCGGATGCTTCCTGGACATCGGGGCGCCTCGCTCAGAGCCGGAAGAAGCCGCGCCGCGCGAACAGCGGTGCGGAGACGCTGGCGACCAGCAAGGGATCGCAATGCAGTTCCTCGACGCGCTGCACCTCGTTGTTCGAACCCATGATCAGCGGCACGCGTTGATGCAGGCTCTGCGCCGAGAGTTCGAGGATACGCTCGCGCCCGGTCGAAGCCGAGCCGCCGGCCTGCTCGACGATGTAAGCCATCGGATGCGCCTCGTAGACGAGGCGCAGGCGGCCGTCGCCATAGCCAGGCCGTGCATCGGAGGGATAGAGGAACACGCCGCCGCGGGTAAGGATGCGATAGGCCTCGGCCACCAGCGAGCCGACCCAGCGCATGTTGAAATTGTGGTTGGCCTGCCCTTCCACACCGGCGAGGCATTCGTCGACGAAGGCGCGCACCGGCTGTTCCCAATGCCGGCGGTTCGAGGCGTTGATCGCGAACTCCTCGCAGGTCTCGGAGATTTGCACGGCGCTACGCGCGAGACGGAAGCAACCGGACCCGCGGTCAAGCGTGAAGATGTCGACGCCCTCGCCGAGCGTCAGCACCAGCGAGGTCTGCGGGCCGTAGGTGACGAATCCCGCCGCGAGCTGCGCCGAGCCGCGCTGATGGAAGGCGAGCGCGAGATCGTCGGGCGCGGGCAGGATCGAGAAGATCGTGCCCACGGTCATGTTGATGTCGATATTGGAGGAGCCGTCGAGCGGATCGATCGCGACGCAGATCTTCGCCGCGCGGTCACCGATCTGCGGTTCACGCATCTCCTCCGACGCCAGTGCCGCGATCGGCAGCTTGCCGAGACAGCGGCGCAGGATCGCATCCGCCTGCACGTCGAGATCGCGCTGCACGTCACCGTCGCTGTTGCGGCCGGTGGTCAGGCCCGACGCATCCGCAAGGTCTCCCGTGGCGATAAGATCGGCGATCTCGATCGCGGCCGCCGCGATGGCATCGACCGCGACCGCTACGGCCAGCGCATGCGGCGCCGTCTCGGAATACCGCTGAAGGTGGTCGTCCAGCCTGAGTTGCCCGGTCATCTGCGTCCATCCCTTTGCAGGCGCCGCATCCAGTTCCCTCCTCGCTGGGAGGTCGGTGCGGTCAGTGCCAACAACGACGAGATTGACAGAGGCGGCTTAATAAGGAAAATTTCTATTCATAATGAGCGCTAAAGAATTATCTTATAATGTCCATTCGGCGGCACAGCTCCGGCATCTCACGATCCGGCAGCTTCGCTCGCTTGCGGCGCTCTCGGCAAAAGGCAGCGTCACGGCAGCCTCGACCCAGCTCGGCCTGACGCAGCCGGCCGTGACCCAGCAATTGCGCCAGCTGCAGGATCTCGCCGGACTGCCGCTGCTGCAGCGGACCGGCGACGGCATGCTGCTGACGGAAGCCGGCAAGGAGGTGCTGGCGCTCGCCGAGCGCGTCGAGGCCGCAATCGCGGACTGCCAGGGTTCGCTCGACCTGCTTGCGGGGCGAACCGGCGGCACGGTGCATCTCGGCGCGGTCTCGACCGCGAAATATTTCGTGCCGCACGCGATCGCGGCATTCTCGAAGCGGTATCCGAAGATCGAGATCAAGCTCACGGTCGGCAATCGCGAGGAGATCCGCGGGGCCATGCACGGCTACGACCTCGACTTCGCGGTGATGGGTCGGCCACCGGCCGATGTCAGCGTCGACGTCCGGCAGCTCGGGCGCAATCCGCACATCATCGTCGCGCGCAAGGGGCACTGGCTGGAGAAGGATTCCGGCCTCAACCTCACCGACCTCGTGCACGAGACCTTCCTCACCCGCGAGCCCGGCTCGGGGACGCGGACACTGATGGAAGGCATGTTCCAGAGGTCGGATCTTGAGCCGATCATCGGCATGGAGATGAGCAGCAACGAGACCATCAAGCAGGCGGTCATCGCCGGGCTCGGCATCGCCTTCATCTCGGCCCACACCGTGGCGCACGAGCTCACCGAGGGCCGGCTGATCGTGCTCGACGTCGCGGGCCTGCCGATCGTGCGGCAATGGTACGTGATCCGCCGCAGCGACAAGGTGCTGTTGCCGCCGGCGCAGGCGATGTTCGATTTCTTGGGATCGGAGGGGTCGAACTATCTTCCCGACGTGCCCGAATTCGGCGCGCGATAGCCCGTCGAAATTCAGCCCATCAGCTTCATCGCGACCGTAGCCGCGAGAATGACGATGATCTGGAGCAGGCGCTCGGTCGTGAAGATGCGGTTGAAGGTGGTCATCGCTTGCCCCGGCCGAATTGGGATGTCTCGGTCGGGACGTTGCTAGCACAGACGGGCGACGAGATAACTCCGTAATCGCCCCGTGTTTTCCGTGCACGACCCGACGACCGGCCCTTCGGCGGGCCTGCGCAAGGCCGCGCCGATGGTTAACGATCAGGCCGCGCGTGTAGGGGCGTAGTCCATCCGCGCGGCGAAATAGGCTTCCAGCTCCAGCAGCGCCCGCGCTTCCCAATCCTTCGCCTGCTCGAGCAGCGACCAGCTCTGGTCCGGGCGGAATGCAGCGGTCTGGCGATAGAGCGATGCGATACCGCGGTAGCGGCGCACGTTCTCCAAGATGGCGTGACCGGTGATTTGGCCGTTCATGTCCGAAAACTCCCTCGTCATTCCCGAGGGAGAAATTGCGGCCAAATCTTTTTCGAAAAGTTAGCGCCGCACAGCAAGCGTGCGAATGGTTTCCGGACTGTTGCCCGCGCGCAACGTGCGCGGCCGCACAAGGCCGATCTATTGCGAATTCGTCGCCGCGCTCTCGCCCCGCGGCTTCAACCCACCGCGGCTGATGATCTCGCGGCAGAGATCGGCAAGGCCGATCACCAGCACGGCGAGCAGGCAGAACAGCTTGATGGAATCGGCATGCGCGCTGGTCAGCGAATTGAACTCGAAGAAGGGCGGCATGAATGCCCACCATACCAGCGGAATGGTGAGTAGTGCGGCGAACGCCGCCGCCGGTGCGCCCGCAATAATGCCGAGCACGAACAGGCTGGGCAGGAACGCCGCGAAATAGAGTTTTGCGCCGAGCGCGACACAGCCGCCCTGGAGCGCAGCCGACATTGCGACAACGATGAATCCAAGCAGAAACGCCTGCCACGACCATGGTCGTACCCGCGGTACGCCAACCAGCCCCGCACGCCTCATCAGCCTCCCCCTGCCGCCCGTTAACCAGGCTCGCTTGCGACCAAAGTACTACAGCGGCAGGGAAACTGCGAGGTGGAAATTGCCGACCCGGCGGCCTTGGTAAACGGGCCGGATCGCTAATTGGAGCAACCAGCCCCTACTCGGTGGCCGCATAGACCAGGCCTGCGACGGGCAGCGCGAGGCCAAAGGCCGATGCGAGCGTCCAGCCGCCTTGTGCAAACGCCCACGCGCCGACCGCCGAGCCCGCCGCGCCCGCGGTGAAGAAGGTCGCCATGTAGAGACCGTTCAGGCGGCTGCGGTGCTCATGCCCCAGCGCGAAGATCGCGCGGAAGCCGAGCACGACGTTGCCCTGCACGCCGATGTCGATCGCGATCGCAGCCACGACCAGGCAGGCGAGGTTCAGCACCGATCCGGGCGCGCCGACATGCGTAATCAGGAATCCTACGGCCGCGAGTAGCAGCGCGACCAGCGTGGCCATGCGGCTATGGCCGCGATCGGCAAGCCGTCCCGCGATCGGGGCTGCGAACACGCCGGCGACACCGGCAAGCGCGAACAGCGCGATGCCGCGCTGGGTGAAGCCGAATTCGCTCGCGAGCAGCAGCGGCGTCACGGTCCAGAACAGGCTGAAGGCGCCGAACAGGCTGGCCTGGTACAGCGCGCGGCGGCGCAGCAGCGGCGTGGTCCGCACCAGATGGAGCATCGACAGCAGCAACTCGCCGTAATGCATCCGCGCGACCGGCCTGCGCTTCGGCAGCGTCATCCAGAGTACCGCTGCGAGCACGATCATCAACGCGGCCGAGCAGAAGAACACTGCATGCCACGACAGCATCGCCGTGACGAAACTCGACACCGGCCGCGCCAGCATGATGCCGAGCATCAGGCCGGTCGAGACGTTGCCGACGACGCGGCCGCGAATGGCTGCCGGCGCAAGATGCGCCGCATAGGGAATGATGATCTGCACCGCGACCGAGCCGAGTCCGATGAACAACGCGGCGATCAGGAAGGGCAGCGCGTGGGACGCGAACCCCGCGGCGAGCAGGGCTGCCGCGCCGAGCGTGATGACGGAGCAAATCAGGGTACGGTTCTCGACGAGGTCGCCGAGCGGGACGATGAAGAGAAGCCCCACGCCGTAGCCGATCTGCGTCATGGTGACGATCAGTCCCGCCGCTTCATGCGACAGGCCGAGCGCGGCGCTGATCGGGGCGATCAGCGGCTGGGCGTAATAGATGTTGGCGGCGACCATGCCACAGGCCGCGGCAAGCACGAAGGTCAGTCGCTGCGACACCGCATCCGGATCCGGCGCGGTCTCGATCGTGGCATTCATCGTCATTCACAGGCTCTCCAGATATCGGAAACGGTCGTTTCCTAATATGACAAAAAATTCAGGCGAGCAGCTTCATCGCGACGGCGACCAGGCGCTTGCCGTCGAGCGAAAGGCCCGCCTTGCCGACCACGCGCAGGCCTTGCGTGATGCAGATCATCAGGCGCGCGGTGTCGGCGGCGGCGACATGGCGGGGAATCGAGCCGTCGGCCTGCCCCTCGCGAATCAGGCCGGCGATGAAGCCTTCGTTGGTCTCGAGCCGCGCGCTGACGAGGGCGGCGACCACCGGATCGACCGCGGACAATTCGACCGCGCTGCCGACCACGAGGCAGCCGCGCCGCCCCTCGCTGCCCTGGGAGTGCTCTACATACGACAGCAGCATGTTGCGCAGCCGCTCGCGGCCATTGTCGCCTTTTGCCGCCGCGCTGCGCGTCTGCTCCTGGCGCAGCGCGGCGTAGCGCTCGAAGGCGGCGAGAAACACCGCATGCTTGTCGCGAAACGCCTTGTAGACGCTGCCGGTCGCCAGCCGCATCGCCGCGGTGAGATCGCCGATCGAGGTGGCATGATAACCGCGCTCGGAAAACACGCGGACGGCCCTGTCGAGCGCGGTGTCCATGTCGAACTCCCGGGGACGGCCAGGCGGACGGCCAATGGGCGGGGATTTGCGGGCCGCTTTTTGCATTGCAGGATAATAGGGAATGTTTGTTTCCAAACAAAGACACTTGGTTGTGATTGGGGCGGTAGGGCCACTAACTCCGGCGTCGCCCCTGGCCAAGGCCAGGACCCATTATCCCAGGGAAGGGGTTGGGCGGACATTCGTTCGGTGGGATTGATATCGCCTTAAATCGATAGACCTCGCGGTATGGGTCCTGGCCTTCGCCACGACGACATTTGAGGTTGTTATGCCTGACTGCCGGGCATCGCCACGGCGCAGGCCACATCGCGGTCCTGCGCACATTTCAACTTGCAGACATGCCTTCTCATCCTCGCGGCTGATTCCGCCCGAGCTTTGCTTCGTCGCTTCACCCTCTTGTCCAAGAGGGCGCAGGGAAGGCCGGGTGCCGGCTGGCACCCGCGGTCCGCTGCGCGAAAAGCACACGCAGAGAGAACCGCACAGCAGCATACAGGTGTAGCCAATCACTCGGCCTTCCCTGCGCGATGGTTGGACGGCTTATGCCGTGCTCTCCCGGGAGCCGAGTTCTCTTTGGCCTCCCTCGTCCTCGCAGAAGTCACCGGCACCCGCGCCGGTTGACGCAGATGCCGCATCCGCAAGAGCTTGACCGTAGCAACGACGGCCAGGACCACACGGTTTTGCCGTACGCACGGCTCGCCATTTCGCCGCAGTTTTCCCAGCCCTGTCGACGGAGCCGGAAACTTACAGACGAGACGAAGCCTAGCAGCGCCGCTCGTCGGCACGCAGCCTTGGGCTCACGGAGAGCAATCCGCCCTGCCCTTAGCCTCTCGCACCCGAACGCTGCCGCGTCCACCGCAAGCCCGGCTCGCGAACATGACGACCACAAGATCGCCCCTCAAGGATGAGCCGGGATGGGCGACACATACGCCCTTTCCGAATTTCGGTAAAGCGGAATATTTTTGTGAGAGCGGATTGACACGGGGGCGACACAGCAAGGTCCCGTAGCCCGGATGAGCGAAGCGACATCCGGGGTCTTGCCACAAGCGACAGCGGTCCCGGGTGTCGCTGCGCTCACCCGGGCTACGAGAGCTCACCGCTTCGTTCGCACCGGCGTTCCGTCGGCCATGAGTGTCACTCCCTTCCGTTCGACAATCATCCCGTAGGCGTGCGGCTGACGGTGAACGTCGAAATTGAAAGTGGTGCGCTTGTAAGAATTGCAGAGATCGAGATCGCAACGGGCGAGCGCGATCTCGTCCCCCTTGGTCGTGCATCGCGAGATGATCTCGCCGGAGGGCGCGATGACGCAGCTTCCGCCGATGTGGTCGACGCCCTCCTCGACACCCGCTTTGGCGACGCCGACCACGAAGGTGCCGTTCTGGTAGGCGCCGGCCTGCATCACCAGATGATTGTGGAACAGCGAGAGATCGTCATGCTCGGGTGCGGGCGGATTGTGCACCGGCGTGTTGTAGCCGATCATCACCATCTCGACGCCCTGCAGGCCCATCACCCGGTAGGTCTCGCTCCAGCGGCGGTCATTGCAGATCGCCATCCCCATCACGCCGCCAAAGGCCTCGGTCACGCCAAAGCCATCGCCTGGATCGAAATAGCGCTTTTCCAGATGCTGGAATTCGCGCCACGGCTCATGCTCGGCATGCCCGGGCAGATGAACCTTGCGATATCTCGCGACGATGGCGCCGCTCTTCTCGACCAGGATCGAGGTATTGTAGCGCCTGACAATTCCGGCCTCGACCGTCAGCTCGGCATAGCCAAGATAAAATCCGATGCCGATCTCGCGCGCGAGATCGAACAGGCCTCTTGTCTCCGGCCCCGGCATCTCGCGCTCAAAGAAGCTGTCGATCTCAGCCTGATCCTCGAAATACCAGCGCGGAAAGAACGCGGTCAGCGCGAGCTCGGGATAGACGATCAGGTCGCAGCCGTTGGCCTTCGCCTGGCGCATCAAGGCCATCAGGCGCGCCACGACCGCGGTTCTCGTCTCGGTCCGCGCGACAGGGCCAAGCTGGCCGGCTGCGATCGTCACAAATCTCGTCACGAATCTTTCCCTCGTCCGCTTCCCGGGTCAGGTCGCGGCAGAGACTATCGCGCGATGCGCCGCGCGCACAGACTCGCTGTCCGGCACGGTGCCCAACCGAGAGGCAGCCCGACCGTCACGTGGAAAGTACCGAGAACAGATAATCTCGCAAACCCCCGCTCGTGCTGCTCAGGCGATCGAGCATGGGCAGCTACACGCCTACCGGGGGGAAGATGCATCTCACGGAGCGCGACTTACCAACCCGCCGATGCAGGTTCGTTGAAGAACATCGTCTGATCGCGCGCCGCCATGCGCGAGGGCTGGCGTCGACGGTGCCTCTCCGCACTGCGCTTGTTCGAAACGGTCCGAGCTGCTTGCTTCGGCGTCGCATCAGGCTGCGCCACCATTGCAAAAGCTTGGCGGGGCCTCTCCTGCGTGGGCAGCGCGTCGGCGACGGCAGGCGCGGGAGTCGGCGGAACCGACTCGGCTTTGGACAGCGATATTTGCCGTACGCTGGTGTCGAGGACGATCTTCTCAGGCCAGGTTTGCGCGGAATGAACGCGCACAATCGACCGATCTGGCTCGGCCGGCGCGGCGGCGCTCACGGGGGCGGTCATGTACCGGTCGGCGAGGAAAAGGAGGGCGAGCAGAGCGCCGCCGGTGAAGACGAAATAGCGGATGAGCGGCATGGGTCCCTCGATCGCCTCGTTGTCGAGGCCCCTGCAGCAACGGGAAAGAGTGGCAATCGTTCCGGTGCGCTGTCGAGCAATCGCGGGAGACGCTCAGCCGCCCACTGGCATTCCGCTTGCTGCACGGGAGTCAAATCCCTCAGACCCGCAGTGGGTCTGTCTCATCGTGAGGCGATCATGCACCCGACGTCCCGTTTCGAAGCGACCATGCCGACACAGCTCCACGCATTGATCTCCGATCTGCGTTGGCGCTTGCAAATGATCGACGCCGACATTCTGGAGGAAGAACGGAAGGCCGGAATCTCCGATCCCCAAAACCTCGCCTACCCCATGCTAGCGCAGAACCTGCGGGCCCGGCGCGACAATATCCGGGTGAGCATCGCGATTCTCGAAAGCCGCCTCGAAAAGCGATCGACGGAGCGGCCGCGCGCGGCCTGATGCGGCGACGGCGATTGGCTCCCGTCGCACCCAGGTTAACGCGAAGGAACTCCCGTTGCCGATCTGCAACGGTTCCCGTCCGTCTGAAGCCGGACAAAAGAAACTCCCATTGCGGCCACGAACCCCTCTCACAACGCCGTGAGACGAGCAGGGGAACGACGATGCGTGCGCAAAGAGTCTGGGTGGTGAATGGGGCCGCCAGCGTCGAACAGTTGCAAACCAGATTGGACGATCTGAACAAGCGGCTCGGTCAACTCGAGACTCAGCACCCCGAGAGCTGGAAGGTCGAAGAGCTCAGATCGACTGCGCTCAGCCTGTCGCGCGAGATCGACGACATCCGCTGCGCCGAGGCGACGGCGGCGCTGAGCGAGCTCCTGCGGAAATAGCCGGCGTTCGCGATTCGCCCGTCGCGCAGGAACCAACGCCGCCTCCCCGCCATTGCCATGCCGAGCATGGAGCAAAATCATGACCAGGCACCTGACGCGGGCCGATCTCGCGCGCGGCGTGGCCGGCGCGGTATCCACGCTGGTCCTGTGCGCGACGATGGCATTCACCATCGCGCGCCACTTCGCTTTGTAAGGCATTTGGCGCTGTGAGGTATTTTCGATGACGTCCGACCCCGAGGAATCGGTCAGGCTGCAAGGCTACGGCGAGATGACCCTGCGTACGGCCGTCACGACGATGATGTTGCTTGCGCCGCGCGAGCGCGCGGATGCCGCCATCTTCCGCGTCCGCGACGGCGTCCGGCTTGCCTTAAGCGAGATTGCCGAACTCGCCTCCGAATGGGGCATCACGCCAACGCCGGAGATCAGGTCTCCGAACCTCGTCCCGGAGCAGCACTGGACCCACGTCGTTCGCGGCATGGTGCGTGAGGCGCCGCTGCCGGCGCTGATGATTGCGTTTATGGTCGGCGTGCTGGTGGCGAGGCGGTAGTCCTCTGACCTAGCTTGCAACGCCGAGTTATCGAAACAGGCAATGCCGAGCCATGCCACCGCGACAGACCGCCCTGTCCGGCCAAATCGGCCGTGGACCCGCCCTGAAAATCGTTGCAAGAAGACGCTCCCGGGCGCCGGCGGCTGGTCCGCCAAGCTTGGGAACGAGCCTCTAGAAAAACGTCGACTTTTGGAAGAATGGTCGGAGTGGCAGGATTCGAACCTGCGACCCCTGCGTCCCGAACGCAGTGCTCTACCGGGCTGAGCCACACTCCGACAAGAGGCCGGCTTATAGCGTCGGGTTTGGCGCACCGCAAGCGGCCGAGCTGAGGAATCTTATCCCTGTGAAAACGGGTCTTGAAACGCTGATTTTACCGGCCGGCGAGGCCGGCGCGGAAGCTGCCGCCCGGACATTGGCAGCCGGCGGGCTGGTCGCGTTCCCGACCGAGACGGTCTACGGGCTCGGGGCGGACGCCGGAAATGCCAGTGCCATCGCCCATCTTTACGCCGCCAAGGGGCGGCCGGCCTTCAATCCGCTGATCGCGCATGTCGCCGACCTCGCGGCCGCGCGCAGGATCGGACGATTCGACGCCTGCGCCTTGCGCCTTGCGGAGGCGTTCTGGCCGGGGGCGCTGACGCTGGTGGTGCCGAAGACGGAAAACTGCCCGGTGGCCGAGCTTGCCACCGCGGGCCTCGACACGGTCGCGATCCGCATTCCGGCCCATCCGGTGGCGCAGGCGATCCTGCGCGCCTTTGGCGGGGCGGTGGTGGCGCCGTCCGCCAACATCTCCGGCCACGTCTCGCCGACGCTGGCGGCCCATGTCGAGAGCGACCTTGCGGGGCGGATCGACCTGATCGTCGACGGCGGGCCTGTTACGGTCGGCGTCGAATCGACGATCGTCGGCTGTTTTGCGGCGCCGATGCTGCTGCGGCCCGGCGGGCTGTCTCGCGAGCGGATCGAGGCCGTGCTTGGTGCAGCGCTGGCGCGACTGCCCGCGGAGACCGACAGCGAAGACAGCCAGCCGCTGGCGCCGGGCATGCTGGCCTCGCATTACGCGCCACACGCCCATGTGCGGCTCAATGCGCTGGACGTCGCGCCGGGCGAAGCGCTGCTGGCGTTCGGCCCGGCGCGCCTGCCTGGTCTGGAGGCCGCCGTCGCCGTCATGAATTTGTCGCCCACCGGCGATCTCGATGAAGCCGCCGCCAATCTGTTCGGCTATCTTCGCGCCCTCGATGCTAGGGGGCCGCGGGCGATCGCCGTGATGGCGATCCCCGAAGAGGATCTGGGCGAAGCGATCAACGACCGCCTGCGCCGGGCGGCTGTGGCGCGATAAGAGCGAAGCAAGAGACAAGACAATGAACATTAATCATCCCGCCACCCCTCCGCTTGCGCCCGAGCTGATCGAACAATTCCGCAAGATCGTCGGCGAGAGGCACGCCATCACCGATGTAGCCGACATCGAGGCCTACGTCACCGAAGAGCGCAATCTATTCCACGGCCGCTCGCCGCTGGTGCTGCGCCCGGGCTCGACCGCGGAAGTCGCCGCAATCTGCAAGCTCGCCTCCGAGCACAAGATCGCGCTGGTGCCACAGGGCGGCAACACCGGGCTCGTCGGCGGCCAGACCCCGCACAATGGCGAGGTGGTGGTGTCGCTGCGCCGGCTCGACAAGATCCGCGAGATCGACACCGCCTCCAACACTATGACCTGCGAGGCCGGCGTCGTGCTGCAGATCGCGCAGCAGAAGGCCGCGGACGTGGACCGGCTGTTTCCGCTGTCGCTGGGGGCGGAGGGCAGCTGCACCATCGGCGGCAATCTCTCGACCAATGCCGGCGGCACGGCCGCGCTGGCCTATGGCGTCGCGCGCGAGATGGCGCTGGGGCTCGAGGTGGTGCTGGCGGACGGTCGCGTGCTCAACGTGCTGTCGAAGCTGAAGAAGGACAACACCGGCTACAATCTGCACAACCTGTTCATCGGCGCCGAAGGCACGCTCGGCATCATCACGGCGGCGACGCTGAAGCTGTTTCCGAAGCCGCGGTCGATCGAGACCGCCTTCGTCGGGCTGAAGTCGCCGGACGCCGCGCTGAAGCTGCTGGCGATCGCGCAAAGCGAGGCCGCCAATGCGCTGACGAGCTTCGAGCTGCTCTCGGAGATGGCGGTCGATTTCTCGATCCGCCACGGCATCGACGTGCGCGATCCGCTCGCGCAAAAGCATGCCTGGTACGTGCTGATGGAATTGTCGTCGCCCGGCGATGACGCCCGGACGCCGCTGGAAACGATCCTCGGCCGCGCCATGGAGGACGAGATCGTCGACGACGCGGTGATCGCGGCCAATCTCACCCAGCGCGCTGGCTTCTGGAAGC
Source organism: Bradyrhizobium sp. 155 (assembly GCF_023101105.1). NCBI lineage: Bacteria > Pseudomonadati > Pseudomonadota > Alphaproteobacteria > Hyphomicrobiales > Nitrobacteraceae > Bradyrhizobium > Bradyrhizobium sp. 155. Next base: position 5,733,739 of record NZ_CP064704.1, read on the forward strand.
TGCGCGACGAAATGTCGTCAGCACAAAAGCCGGAGGGCGGCTCGATCAAGCACGACATCTCCGTGCCGGTGGCCACCGTGCCGGCCTTCATCGCCGAGGCCAATGAAGCCGTGGTGAAGCTGATTCCCGGCGCGCGGCCGGTGCCGTTCGGCCATCTCGGCGACGGCAATCTGCACTACAATGTCAGCCAGCCCATCGGCGCCAACACCGCGGACTATCTGGCGCGCTGGCACGAGATGAACGCGGTCGTGTTCGCCATCGTGCTGCGTATGGGCGGCTCGATCTCGGCGGAGCACGGCATCGGCGTGCTCAAGCGCGACGAGTTGCCCGACGTGAAGGACAAGACCGCAATTGAGTTGATGCGACAGCTCAAGGCGATGCTCGATCCGCTTGGAATCATGAACCCGGGAAAAGTGCTGTGAGTGCGCTCAAGATCGACGCGATCACCGAGGCCGAAGTCGAGCCCGTGGTCGCGCTGTGGCAGCGCTGCGGGCTGACGCGGCCGTGGAACGATCCGCATGCCGACATCGCGCTGGCGCGACGGCGCGACAATTCCACCATCCTGCTCGGCCGCGACAACGGCGCCATCGTCGCCACCGTCATGGTCGGCCATGACGGCCATCGCGGCTGGGTCTATTACGTCGCCGTCGATCCGGATAGCCGGAAGCGTGGCTACGGCCGCGTCATCATGGCCGCGGCCGAAGACTGGCTGCGCGCGGCTGGAATTTTGAAGCTCCAGCTGCTGGTCCGGCGCGGCAATGAGCAGGCCAATGCGTTCTACCAGTCGCTGGGTTTCGAGGAATCGACCTCGGTGATGTTCCAGAAGTGGATCGACGGCCGCACCACAACGCCAAGCAACTGAGATCGAAGCATGACCATATCCGACCGCGTTCGCATCAAGGACGTCCGCGTGCTCTCGGACGGCTGGACCCCCCTCAAGACCACCACGTTCGAGTACCGGCGCGCCAATGGCGAATGGCAGACGCAGCACCGCGAGACCTATGAGCGCGACAACGCCGCCGCCGTGCTGCCCTACAACCGAGCGCGGCGCACGGTGATCCTGGTGAAGCAATTCCGCTTGCCGGCCTTCATCCGCGGTTACGACGATCTCCTGATCGAAGCCGCCGCCGGGGTGCTCGACGACGCCTCGCCCGAGGTGCGCATCCGCGCCGAGGCCGAGGAGGAAACCGGCTATCGCCTGCACCGCGTCCACAAGGTGTTCGAAGCGTTTATGAGCCCCGGCGCCATCACCGAGAAGCTGCATTTCTTCGTCGCCGAGTACGAGCCGGAGATGCGAGTCAGCGACGGCGGCGGCCTCGAACACGAAGGCGAGGACATCGAGGTGCTGGAGCTCGGCATTGACGAGGCGCTGGCGATGATCGCGGACGGGCGTATCATCGACGCCAAGGCGATCATGCTGCTGCAGCATGTGGCGCTGCATGTGTTTCGGTAGGTTGTCTTCCTTCCTTCTCCCCTTGCAGGAGAAGGTGGCGCGAAGCGGCGGATGAGGGGTTTCTGTCCGCGCGCGCATCTCATGCAGTTGAGCACGCGGAGAGAGACCCCTCACCCGTCTCGCCGCTTCGCGGCGAGCCACCCTCGCCCGCAAGGGGAGAGGGGAAAAAGCGGACCTGGCTCTATCAGTGCAATTCTGACCTGCATTGCCTCGCCCCCCGTTGAGCTCACCCCCGACTATCTCTAGTCTGTCGCCAACAAGAACCAGGAGACGCGCCCCATGTCCGCTTCGCGCGACGACGAATTCGGCTTTGCGCCCGACTATGACGCCCCCGTTCCCTATATGCAACGCACGCGGGACTATTACGCCGCGATTGGCTACACCACGGCGTATCGCTGGGCTCACTACACCGAGGCGCCGTTCCAGCCGCTAAAGAAGCCGTTGTCGCAATCAAGCGTCACCATCATCACGACCGCCGCGCCATACGACCCCGCCAAGGGCGACCAGGGACCGGGCGCGGCGTATAATGGCGGCGCGAAATTCTACCAGGTCTATGAGGGCGACACGGCGAAGCCCCACGACCTTCGCATCTCGCATATCGGCTACGACCGCAAGCACACCACGGCCACCGACAACGGCACCTGGTTTCCGCTGCCGCAGCTCTTGAAGGCAAGCACCGCCGGGCGCATCGGCGAGGTGGCCCCGCGCTTCTTCGGCGCGCCGACCAACCGCAGCCATCGCGTCACCCTCGACACCGACGCGCCGGAAATTCTGGCGCGCTGCCTTGCCGACAAGGTCGATGTCGCCGTGCTGGTGCCGAACTGTCCAGTCTGCCACCAGACCACGGCGCTGGTGGCTCGGCATCTCGAGGCGAACGGCATTCCGACCGTGATCATGGGCTGCGCCAAGGACATCATCGAGCACGCCGCCGTGCCGCGCTTCCTGTTCTCGGATTTCCCGCTCGGCAATTCCGCCGGCAAGCCGCACGACATCGCCTCGCAGGCGCAGACGCTCGAGCTGGCGCTCAGACTGCTGGAGACCGCGAGCGGCCCGCAGACCACGATGCAGTCGCCGCTGCGCTGGAGCGAGGACGCTTCCTGGAAGCTCGACTACAACAACGTCGCGCAGCTCTCAGCTGAAGAGCTGGAGCGCCGCCGTGCCGAATTTGACAAGCAGAAGGAGATCGCGCGCGGCAATCGCGCCGCCTGACGTCCTCCGACAACCAAAACAAACAGGGAGAGCGACGTGACGCGACCGTTCGAGGGCGTGAAGATCCTGGACTTCACGCAAGTGCTGGCCGGCCCCTATGCGAGCTACCAGCTCGCGCTACTGGGCGCCGACGTCGTCAAGGTCGAGCGGCGCGAGGGCGAGGACATGCGCCGCACGCCGCTGTCACGCGAATGGGCGGAGCGCGGGCTCGCGCCCGCGTTCCAGGCCATCAACGGCAACAAGCGCAGCCTGACGCTCGACCTGCAAAAGCCCGATGCGATCGCGATCGTGAAGAAGCTCGCCGCGCAAGTCGACGTCGTCATGGAGAATTTCCGCCCCGGCGTGATGGACAAGCTCGGCATCGGCTACGAGGCGCTGTCCGCGATCAATCCGAAGCTGATCTACTGCGCGGTGTCCGGCTTCGGCCAGACCGGTCCGGACCGGCTGCGCCCCGGCTATGACGGCAAGATGCAGGCGCTGTCCGGCATCATGGCGATCACGGGTCATCCCGAGACTGGGCCGACCCGCGCCGGCTTTGCGGTGTGCGACGTGCTGTCGGGCGCCACCGCTGCGTTCGGCGTGTCGAGCGCGCTTTACCAGCGCGACCGCACCGGCAAGGGCCAGCTCATCGACGTCTCCATGCTGGAGGCGACGATGGCGTTCCTGTCGGGGCAGATCGCGGACTGGTCGGTCGCGGGCCATCGCCAGCAGCTGTCGGGGAATCAGGCCGTCAGCCGCAGGACCACGGCGAATTTGTTTAGATGCGGCGACGGTCACATCCTGCTCGCCGTCAACAACGAGAAGCAATATCGCGCACTGATGTCTGCGCTCGGCCGCGAGGACACGCTCAGCGATCCGCGCTTTGCCGACTGGTTTGCGCGCAACGAGAACGAGCCGGCGCTGCGCGCCATCATCGAAGAGGCGCTCGCGGCAAGGCCTGCGCGCGAATGGGAGACCATTCTGGAAGACGCCGGCGCGCCCTGCGCCAGCATCTGGAAGGTCGAGGAAGTCATCGACCATCCGCAGATCAAGGCGCGCGGCGCGATCCAGGAACTCGATACGCCCTACGGCCGGCTTCGTTTCGCCGGCAGCGGATTCAAGCTCGCGCATGGCGGCGGCAGGCTCGACCGGATGGCGCCGGAGCTCGGCGCGGATACGGATGCGGTGCTGGGCGAGCTGGGATTTGACGCAGCGGAGATCGCAGCACTACGGGCGCGGGAGATCGTGTAAGGGCGAAGCCGCTTAAAACAACGACCCCTGCCCGTCATCAGCCGGCCCGGCCGCCGCTTTCCGCACCACCTTCTTCTTCGGCGCCTCCGCCTCCATGTCCTCCGCGCTGATCGGCAGGAGCAACTGGTCGTCGTCATTGGCGACGCGGTTGACGCGGGTGGAGACCGGGTGCCAGGCGAATTCGCCGATGCGCGGGGCGGTCATCAGCGGCAACACCGCATCGAGGTCATCGCTGCGGCTGTCGAGCCAGCGCTCGAAATCGCGCGGGCTGATGGTGACGGGCACGCGATCATGGAGCGTGGCGAGATCCTCGCTCGCCGCCGCCGTGACGATCGCGACCGTGTCGAGCTCCTCGCCGTTCGGCCCGACCCAGGTCTCGAACACCGCTGCAAAGCCGAGCGGCGCGCCGTCGGCGCGATGGATGAAGAACGGCTGCTTGCGCCCACCCTCCGCCTTCCATTCGTAATAGCCGTCGGCCGGAATCAGGCCGCGGCGCCGGCGAATCGCGTTCTTGAAAGCGGGCTTCTCCAGCACGGTCTCGGAACGGGCATTGATCAGGAGCGAAAATCCCTTGGGATCCTTGACCCAACCCGGCAGCAAACCCCAGCGCATCAGGCGAAAATGGCGCGCGCCGTTCTCGGCCAGCACGACCGGAATCGGTTGTGTCGGGGCCACATTGAACCGGGGCGGGAAGTTCGGCTGCTCAATGTAGCCGAACAGTTGCCGCAAAGCCGCGGGGGCCGAAGTTATGACGAAGCGTCCACACATCCTTGAGGGCCTATATAGGGTCCGTTCAGGTCCTTTTAACCCCGAACGTTAACACTGCGGCAGATGAGCTCAACGGTCTCCCAGCCGGCGCGAATGCATGGACAGACGGGGCCCGAGGCTGCAGCCTGGGCCGAGCGGCTGCGCGTGGCCAACATCAACCCGCGGACCGGGCTTGCCACCGACTATCTCAACCATTTCAATGAAGCCGTGATGCTGCTGGAAATGGTCCCCGACATGCCGGAATGCGCGGAAGATTTTCTGACCTGGTCGCCGCTGTCCTATGCCGAGCATTTCACCGCCTCGAACTTCAAGGCCCGGGATCTGGCGATCGAGGCCTATGAAAAGGCCGACCCGAACGTGCGCGCCCAGTTCGACCACCTCACCGACACCATGACCTCGATCCTGACGGCGGTCGGCTCGGCCATGCGCGAGGTCGAGAAGGACACGACCCGCGTTCGCCTCGCCGAGCAGGCCGCCCACTGGGTCAAGCCGCTGATCGCGGCCTGCGGCGGCATCATCAATGGCGGCGCGGAAGCCGACGTCGACAACATCATGGCGAACTGAGCCCGAGCAGGTGAAGTCATGGCTGCGATCGTTCAGCCCACCCGTCCCCAGATCGCGGTCAGTGCCGCGATTTTTCGTGACGGCAAGGTGCTTCTGACCCGTCGCGCACGCTCGCCGGCAAAGGGGTTCTATTCGCTGCCGGGCGGCCGGGTCGAGTTCGGCGAATCGCTGCACCAGGCGCTGGCGCGCGAGATCGACGAGGAGACCGGGCTAGATATCGAAATCATTGGCCTCGCGGGCTGGCGCGAAGTGCTGCCGGCCGCGGCCGGCGCCGGCCACTACCTGATCATGTCCTTTGCCGCCCGCTGGGTGGCCCGGGAGCCGGTTCTCAACGACGAGCTCGACGACTGCCGCTGGATCGCCCCAAAGGCCCTGGCGAGCCTTGGCGACCTCAAGCTGACCGGCGGGCTGGAAGAGGTCATCCAGTCCGCTCACCGGCTGATGGGCGCCTGACGGCCCCGCCTTGCGTCTATCGCCCCGAGGAGGCATACACCCGGCCGATGTCGACGCGATTTCTGGCCATTTTTGCCCTGATTCTCGCCTGCGCCTCGGTGCCCACGAGGGCTCAGGACGGGGCAGCGCCGTTTGACGGCGATTTGCAGCGACTGGCGGAGATCCTCGGCGGGCTGCACTATCTGCGCGGCATCTGCGGGTCCAACGAGGGCAACAAATGGCGCAGCGAGATGCAGGCGCTGATCGATGCCGAAACCCCCGCCGGCGAACGCCGCACCCGCATGATCGCCGGCTTCAACCGCGGCTATAACGGTTTTCAGCAGACCTACCGGAGCTGCACGCCGGCCGCGACGGTGGCGATCCGCCGCTATATCGAGGAAGGCGCCAAGATCTCGCGCGATCTCACGGCGCGTTACGCGAACTGAGACAGCGGCGGGAACCCTGTCATCGACTTTGTACACAGCCGTTAACCGTTCCTAAAGATGTGGCCTAGCGGGCGTTAACGTGCGTGCTACACCTCTCGCACAGCGCATCGCCGTGGATTGCGCCCCAGCCCCGACGAGTTTCATGAGCCATCCAGTGTCCTACGCTCCCGCACGCGCGCCGCTGCCCGATCACGAGCAGAAGCAGGCCGCACTGAGTTATCTCAACGAGGCCTGGGCCGAAGCGCGCCATGATGGCGTCGACGGCGACTGCCTGGCGCAGGCGAGCCTGTTTGCGGCCCTTGCCGAGCTCGTCGGCACCTATGGCGAGGACGCGGTGGCGAAGTTCGTCGAAGGCTTTCCCGGCCGCATCCGCAACGGCGAATTCTCGGTCGACATTTCCAGACAGTAAGTCTTTCTCCAGGCAGTAAGCCTTGCCGAAAATGACCCCGCCACGTAGGCGGGGCCAGCTTCCGCTACGGTCGGGAATACGCTCCGAGCCCGTTACGGCTCGATCTTGAGCGTCGCTTTCATGTTGGGATGAAAGCGACAGTAATAATCGATCGTGCCCGCCTTCTTCAGAACCAACGTCCCTGATTTTTTCGCCGGCAGGTTGACGTCGAAATCGCCGTTCCTGGCTGTCGCGGTGTGGACGAAGACGTCCTTGTTGATCCATTCAATGGTGTCGCCGACCTTGGCCGAAGCGTCTTTCGGCGACACTTCGAGATTCTCCATCGTGATCTCGATGGTCGCAGCGTGCGCCGGGACGGCCACCGCCACGAGCAGGACCGCTGTCGCGATCGCGGACAATCGTCCCAGCATCATCGCCTCCCTATTTCAGCTCCGCCGCGACGTGCTCGGCGTGCTGCTGATGGCCCTGGAAGATTTTCAGGCCGGTCTGCAGCAGGCTCTTCAGTTCGGCATTGCTGGCGGACGGAATGAGCTGGGTTTCCAGCGCGCCGTTGACCGTCTTGTGGTAGGCGACCTCGTTCGCGACATAGGCCTTGTCGAAGGCCGCACCGCTCAGCTTGTCCAGTTCGGCGAGCTTCTCGCTCGCCTGCTTTGACAGCGCTTTGCTGGTGTCGTTGTCTTCAGGCGTGACGTTCAGCTTCTTGACCAGCGCGAGCGCCTGCTTGTTGACGGCCTCGTGGTCGCGCAGCATGTCCTCGGCAAACGCCTTCACGTCCTTGATCTTGGCTTTCTTCTGCGCCTGCTTGGCTGCGTTGATGTCGATCACGCCCGCGGTGTAGGCGATGTGGGCGATCTGCGGATCGGTCAGCTTGTCGGCTGCTCTGGCGCCTTGCAGCAGCGCGGGGCTCGACAACAAAATTGCAGCGGCGATCGCCGTGGTCCAACGAACGAACATGGTTTGACACTCCTGTGGTGCCGGACGTTTTGCCGGCGCGTTGCTTCACAGGCGTTGGATGGAATTCTCGCGCAAACGTTCCCGAAAAATTCAGCCGCCGATGCCAAGCCGCTTCAGCACTGACACGGTCAGCCGCTCGCAGCGCCACCCGGCGAACGGGAACGCATCCATCACCACCGGACCGATCTCCTTTTCGACGTTCTCGCGCAGCATGGTCCGCGCACGGTGCAGCCGCGTCTTCACGGTCTCGGGCTTGACGCCGAGCAGCTCGGCGGTCTCCTCGATGTTCATCCCTTCCATGACGCGGGCGACGAAGACCATGCGGAAGACATCCGGTAATTCATCGATGGCGCGCTCGACGACGCGCTGGATTTCACGTTGGGCCATGGTCCTTTCCGGATCGCCTGGGGGAGAAGCGGGAAATTTGATGATCTGCGCCTCGAGCGTCGCTTCGGGCACCGAGCCGAGCTCGACCTGCGGCCTGGCGCTTCGCGCCCGGCCAAGTGCCTCGTTGATGGCGATGCGCGACAGCCACGTCGACAGTCCGGACTCGCCGCGGAATCCGTCGAGATGGGTGAAAGCGCGGACATAGGTTTCCTGAACGACATCCTCGGCTTCGCTGTCGCTGCGCAGAATTCCGCGCGCCAGACGATAGAGCCTGCGGTTGTTGGCCTGCATGATCTCGCGCAGCGCGGCCTCGTCATGGCCCCGCGCCCGCTCGACCAGTTCGGCTTCCAATGTCCTGATTTCTGAAGTCTTGGCGCCGGCGGACAGGCCGGCTGCGATCCGTGGCATGGCGGTCACCTGCTCGTTTGGCTTCATTCCGGACATTGGATGCCGCCCCAAGGGAAAGGTTCCCAACTTTCTGTCCCTCCCCTGGGGAGGGGCCAAGGAATGTCCTAATCCGTCTCGATCGGCAGCGCCGGATCCTTCGCCCACTCCCCCATCGAGGCATCGTACAGCGTCAGCTTGTCGTAGCCGAGTTGCGTCAGCAGCATCAGGTCGATCGTCGCCGAGATGCCGCCGCCGCAATACAGGATCACATTCTTGTCGCGGGTGACGCCTGCCGCGTCGAATTTGGCCTCGGCATCGGCGAGCGTCGTCAGCGTCTTGTCCGCATTGACGAGCGCTGCCGCTGATACGTTGACGCTGCCGGGAACGCGGCCGGGCCGCCCGTAGCGGCTCGGCTCGAGGCCGCGATGAAACTGGGGACCGAGCGCGTTGACGATAACAGTCGCGGGATCTCCGAGCCGTGCCTTGACCGCATTCTTGTCGACGAAGAAGCCTGCGCGCGGTGTGGCCTTGAAGGTCGTGGCCGGATAGCCCTTCGGGGCGCCTGTTAAGACCGGCCGTCCCTCGTCCTTCCATTTGTCGAGGCCACCGTCGAGCACCCGCGCCTCAACGCCGAGCGAGCGCAGCATCCACCAGAACCGCGTCGACCACATCATGGTGCCGATGCTGTAGAGCACGACGGATTTGGATGCATCGAGGCCGTGGCGGCCGAAGGCGGCCTCCAGCTGGGCCACATCAGGCATCATGAAGAATTGCTGCGCAGAGGCGTCGGAGAACTCGCCTTGCAGGTCGAGAAAATCGGCCCCCGGAATATGGCCGGCCTCGAACGTCTTATCGCCCGGCACGGCGCGATAGGGCACATCGCTGCCTGGCGGCACCGGCTCGTTGTAGGTCGTGCAGTCGTAGAGGCGCAGGTTGGGATCGCCGAGCTGGGCTGCAAGTTGCTCGGTGGTGATGAGGGGTGTCGGTTCGGTCATTCACTCCTCCCTCAGCGTCTCCAGAAACCGCACCGGCTCACCTTGCGCGGCCGTCACGAGCTCGCCCTGCCACATCACGCGGCGGCCGCGGATGAAGGTGCCTACGGGCCAGCCGGTGACGCGCAACCCGTCATAGGGGGTCCAGCCGGCCTTGGACGCGACCCATTTGTTGGTGATGGTCTCGCTGCGCTTGAGATCGACGACGGTGAAGTCGGCGTCATAGCCGGCGGCGATCCGCCCCTTGCAGGCCATGTTGTAGAGGCGCGCGGGGCCGGCGCTGGTGAGATCGACGAAACGCGCCAGCGACAGCCGACCCGCATTGACGTGGTCGAGCATGAGCGGCACCAGCGTCTGCACGCCGGTCATGCCGGAGGGCGAGGCCGGATAGGTCTTCTGTTTCTCTTCCAGCGTATGCGGGGCGTGGTCCGAGCCGAGCACGTCGATGATGCCCTGCTCGATGCCGCGCCAGATCCCGGCGCGGTGATCGGCGCCGCGCACCGGCGGGTTCATCTGGGCCAGCGTGCCGAGCCGCTCGTAGCATTCGGGCGCAACCAGCGTGAGATGATGCGGCGTCGCCTCGCAGGAGGCGACGTCCTTGTGGTCGCGCAAAAATTCGATCTCTTCCTTGGTCGAGATATGCAGCACGTGGATGCGCTTGCCGGTCTCGTGTGCGAGCTTCACCAGCCGCTGCGTCGCCATCAGCGCGGCGGTCTCGTCGCGCCACACCGGGTGCGAGCGCGTGTCGCCCTCGATACGCAGCGATTTGCGGTCGTTGAGGCGGTATTCGTCCTCGGCGTGGAACGCCGCGCGGCGCCGGATCACCTGGAAGATGCGGCGCAGGCTTTCGTCATCCTCCACCAAGAGCGCGCCGGTCGAGGAGCCGATGAACACCTTGACGCCGGCGCAGCCGGGCGCACGCTCCAGCACCGGCAGGTCCTGCACATTCTCGCGGGTGCCGCCGATGAAGAAGGCGAAGTCGCAATGCATGCGGTGATGGGCGCGCTTCACCTTGTCGGTGAAGGTGGCCTCCGTCACGGTCAACGGCGCGGTGTTTGGCATCTCGAACACGGCGGTGACGCCGCCCATTACGGCGCTGCGCGAGCCGGTCTCGAGGTCTTCCTTCTGCTCCAGCCCGGGCTCGCGGAAATGCACCTGCGTATCCATCACGCCGGGCAGGATGTGCAGGCCCTTGCAGTCGATCACTTCCGCGGCGGAAGCCTGCGACAGCGCGCCGATCTCGGCAATGCGACCGTTGACGACGCCGACATCGCGGGTCCCCTCGCCGTCCTGGTTGACGACAGTGCCGCCCTTGAGGATCACGTCGAAACGCTGGGTCATGGCTGAAGGCCTCTCTCGTCCCCAAGCGCGGGGCTTGAGGTCTTGTCGTTTTTGCCTTGCGGGCTTACGTTCCGGAGCAACATGTCGCAAGAGATTTTCGTATGAAATCAGCGTTTCTTCCGGACCGGGGCGTGATCAAGGTCGCGGGCGAGGATGCGCGCAACTTCCTCAATGGCCTCGTCACGACCGATGTCGACAAGCTGAAGCCGGGCCTGGGCCGATTCGGCGCGCTGCTGACGCCGCAGGGCAAGATCATCGTGGATTTCCTGATCACGGAAGCGCCTGCCGGCCATGGCGGCGGGTTCCTGATCGATTGCCCGAAGCCGCTTGCCGACGGCCTCGCCACCAAGCTGAAATTCTACAAGCTGCGCGCCAAGGTCACGGTGGAAAACCTGTCCGAGGATCTCGGCGTGCTCGCGGCCTGGGACGGCAAGCCTGCGGCCCAGCCCGACCTCGCCTTCGCCGATCCGCGCAATGAAGACCTCGGCTATCGCATCCTGATCCCTCAAGACCTCCAACAGAAGCTGTCCGATCTGATCGGCGCCGAACTCGTCGACGCCGCCGCATACGAGGCCCACCGCATCGCGCTCGGCGTGCCGCGAGGCGGGCTCGATTTCACCTACAGCGATGCGTTCCCGCACGAGACCAACATGGACCGCCTTTCCGGCGTCGATTTCGACAAGGGCTGCTATGTCGGCCAGGAGGTCGTCTCGCGCATGCAGCATCGGGGCACCGCGCGCACCCGCAGCGTGAAGGTGCTGCTCGAGGATTTCTCGCCTGAGCCCGGCGTCAGCGTCATGGCCGGCGATAAGCCGGTCGGCACGATGGGCTCGTCGGCGAAAGGAAAGGGTATCGCGCTGGTGCGCATCGACCGCGTCGCCGATGCGCTCGATGCGGGACAGGCGCTGACTGCCGGTGGGCTCGCTGTGAGGCTTGCGGAACCAGACGTCGTGCGCATTCCAACGAAGCAACCCATCGCATGAGCCGTGCCCCTCGCCTGCATCCCGACGGAAAGACGCGTTGCCCCTGGCCCGGCGAAGATCCGCTTTACGTCGCCTATCACGATACTGAATGGGGCGTGCCGGAATATGACGACCGCGCGCTCTATGAGAAGCTGATCCTCGACGGTTTCCAGGCCGGCTTGTCCTGGATCACGATCCTGCGCAAGCGCGACAATTTTCGCAAAGCCTTCGACGATTTCCAGCCGGAAAAGATCGCACGCTACAACGAGAAGAAGGTTCACGCGCTGATGAACGATGCCGGCATCGTGCGCAACAAGGCCAAGATCGACGGCGCGATATCAAGCGCGAAATCCTATCTCGCCATCATGGAGAAGGGCCCCGGCTTCTCGAAATTCCTGTGGGACTTCATGGACGGAAGGCCCAAGGTCAATCATTTCAAGACCACCGCGAGCGTGCCTGCCTCGACGCCGCTCTCCATGCAGATCTCCAAGGAGCTGGCCTCGCGCGGCTTCAAATTCGTCGGCCCGACCATCGTCTATGCCTTCATGGAGGCGACCGGCATGGTCAACGATCATCTCGTCGACTGCCATTGTCACGCGAGCTGCGGCAAGTCGCAGCGCAAGCCGCGCCTCAAGGCCAAATGAGCGCGAAGAAGACGGACCGCGGCGCCGACACCCGCGCCTGGCAACGCATGCTGTCGGGCCGGCGGCTCGATTTGCTCGATCCCTCCCCGCTCGATATCGAGATTGCCGACGTCGCGCATGGGCTGGCGCGTGTTGCCCGCTGGAACGGCCAGACCATCGGCGCACACATCTTCTCTGTCGCGCAGCATACGCTGCTGGTCGAAACCGTGATGCGGCACGAGAATCCCCGCGTGGATCAGCGCATACGGCTTGCCGCGCTGCTGCATGACGCGCCCGAATATGTGATCGGCGACATGATCTCGCCGTTCAAGGCCGTGCTCGACGGTCATTACAAGGCGGTCGAGAAACGTCTGCTCGGCGCGATTCACATCCGCTTTGGCCTGCCGCCGGTACTGCCGGACGAGATCACGCTGGCGATCAAGGCCGCCGATCGCGGCGCGGCCTATCTGGAGGCAACGACGCTTGCCGGCTTCAGCGAGAGCGAGGCCAAGCGCCTGTTCGGCAAGGATCCCGGCCTGTCCGACAGCGTCCGGCGCGACTATCTCACCCCCTGGACGGCTGCCCGGGCCGAGAAGCAGTTTCTGGAGCGGTTTGGCGCCGTGTTTGCGTGATCGTTGTCGTGGGTTAGAGTCCTGCAGGGCGGGCAAAGGGGCCCTTGCCGCCCACTGTTTTGCGCAATGAGACGAAAGTGGTGGGTACGCTTCGCTTTGCCCACCCCGCCAACGCTCGCTATAATCTGCGGAAAAAGGTCCGCCATGATCCACGTCTGCTCCCTCGCCGCCCTTCCCGAAACCGTCCGCCTCACCAAGGCCAGCCACGTGCTGACCGTGATGGCCAATGTCGAACAGGTGGCGCGGCCGGTGTCGGTGCTGCCGGCCAACCATCTCAAGGTGTCGATGGACGACATCACCGAGGAGATGGACGGCTTCGTCGCGCCGTCGGAAACGCATATCGAGCAGGTGCTGAACTTCGTGCGCGGCTGGGACCGCGACGCGCCGCTGGTGGTGCATTGCTATGCCGGCATCAGCCGCTCCACCGCGAGCGCCTTTGCCGCCGTGTGCGCACTCAATCCGAATCGCGACGAGACCGAGATCGCGAAGAAGATCCGGGCGGCGTCCCCGATCGCCTCACCGAACCGCCGCATCGTCGGCCTTGCCGACCGTGCGCTGGGGCGCAACGGCCGCATGCTGCGCGCACTCGACGAGATGGGCCCGGGCGCGATGATGGTCGAGGGCCGCCCCTTCGTGATCGAGCTCGAATGACAGTTGCGCACCACAGCACAGGTGTGCCCCCTCTCCCGCTTGCGAGCAGAGCAATCGCATGCGAGCCTTTACGCAGACGCCTCCACATCGTCATGGCCGGGCTTGTCCCGGCCATCCACGACCTTTGCTGCGGCACGAAGAACGTGGATGCCCGGGACAAGCCCGGGCATGACCAGTTCACGGCCGCACTGGCGATCGCCATCGCATGAGCGAAAAGCTGCTGACGCCGATCGAGATCGGCCTGACCGCCGCGATCGTCGCGATCGAGGATCACGAACCGCTGATCCTCACCGCGCGCGACAGTGACGGCCTGGCCGGCCTGCCGTTCGGCCCGTTCGATGCGCCTAGCCATCGCACTTTCGAGATCGGGCTGCGGGCGTGGGTCGAGGAACAGACGGGCCTGCGGCTCGGCTATGTCGAGCAGCTCTACACGTTCGGCGATCGCGGCCGGCATGCCGAGGCTGGCGACACCGGCGCGCACATGGTGTCGATCGGCTATCTCGCACTGACGCGCGCCTTCGGCGGCGAACTGGCCGCCACGAGTGCGAGCTTCGCGCCGTGGTATCGCTTCCTGCCTTGGGAGGACTGGCGCGAGGGGCCGCCCGCGATCATCGCGGACGACATCATCCCGGCATTGACCGGCTGGGCCGAAGAGGAGACGCCGGAGACGACGCGCGCATTGCCGCGCAAGGATCGGATGCGGTTCTATTTCGGTCTCGACGGCGCGTCCTGGGACGAGGAGCGCGTGCTCGACCGCTACGAGCTCCTGTACGAGGCAGGGCTGGTCGAGGAAGCGCGGCGCGATGGTCGCCCTGCGGCATTAGCGCGCAAGGCGCTGTCCGCGCTCGGCACATCCATGCGCTTCGACCACCGCCGGATTCTTGCGACAGCGGTCGCGCGACTGCGTGCAAAACTGAAGTATCGTCCTGTGGTCTTTGAACTTTTGCCCGCCGAGTTCACACTTACCGAATTGCAGTATACGGTGGAGGCGATCTCCGGCCGACACCTGCACAAACAAAATTTCCGCCGCCTGGTCGAAATGGAAGCCCTGGTCGAACCGACCGGGGTGATGTCGACACAGACGGGCGGACGTCCGGCGGCGCTCTACCGCTTCCGTCGCGACGTGCTTCAGGAGCGACCCGCGCCGGGCTTGCGCGTACGCTCCCGGCGCTAACCCGAGATATGCGTGATCGGCCCCTGCCCGCCGGTTGCCTGGAGGCTTTATGTCTGACGGCCCGTTTGACGTCTTCGCGCTGATCATTGCGATCATCGCCTTCATCATCGCGATCAAGGCTTCCAGCCAGGCGGCTGAACTGCGACGACGGCTAAGCTCGCTCGAAGAGATGTTCCGCGCGCAACGGCCCGTGCAGCCGCCGCTGATCCCCGCAGATGTGTGGGCTGACGCGCCCCCCACAACTTCCGCAGCGCCGCCGCCGCTTGTGCCCCAAGCCGAAGCCAGAGCCGAGGCGCCGCCCCCGCTCGTCACCGAAGATATTTCACCGCCTCCGCTCGAAGCGAGCACCGAGGCCGACGCGACGCCGCCGCTGCCCGCACCCGCGCCCGGGTTCGAGGAACGGCTCGGCACGCGCTGGGTAGTCTGGATCGGCGGCCTGGCGCTCGCGCTCGGCGGCTTCTTCATGGTGCGCTATTCGATCGAGGCTGGCCTCCTTGGCCCCGGCGTGCGCGTGTTCCTTGGCGGCGTATTCGCGCTGGCGCTGCTGGGCGCCGGCGAATGGTCACGGCGCAAGGAGAGCATCTCCAACATCGCCGCGCTGCCGATCGCCAACATTCCCGCTATCCTCACCGCAGCCGGTACGGCGGTGGCATTTGCGACCATCTACGCGGCGTACGCGCTCTATGGCTTCCTCGTGCCCGCGACCGCCTTCGTGCTGCTCGGCCTCGTCGCGCTCGGCACGCTGGCTGCCGCGCTCCTGCACGGACCCGCGCTCGCCGGCCTCGGCGTGGTCGGCGCCTTCGTGACGCCGATCCTCGTCTCCAGCGACAAGCCGGACTATTGGGCGCTCTACATCTATCTCGCCATCGTCACCGCCGCGAGCTTCGGCCTTGCCCGTATCCGGCTGTGGCGTTGGCTTGCGGTCACGACAATCGCCTTCGCCGTGCTCTGGATCTTTCCGGGGCTCGATGCCGGCGACCTGCAGGTCGCGCCGCACGCTTTCCATGTGATCGCAGGGTTCGTTCTTGCCGCTCTTCTCGTGGTCTGCGGCTTCATGTTCGGCCCGACGATCGAGGACGGTGAGATCGAGCCGGTCTCGTCGGGCTCACTCGGTGCCTATCTGTTCGGCGCGATGTTGATCGTGCTGTCGAGCGCGCATGCGGATCTGGCGCTGATCGCCTTCACGCTGCTGGTCGGCGCGACGCTGCTGGTCGCCTGGCGCGCGCCTGCGGCGACCGGCGCACTCGGTGCCGCCGCCGCGACCGTCTTCGTCGTGTTCGCCGAATGGGCGGTGCGCGCCAATCCCGACATGCTCGTGCTGCCGAGCGGTCCCATGGCCGGCATCGCACCGACGGCGATCGATAGCGCGGTGACGCTGCATCTGGTGATGGCGGCGATCTTCGCCGCCGGCTTCGGCATCGCGGGCTTCCTCGCGCAGGGACGTTCGAACTCGGCGATCATTCCGGTGGTGTGGTCGGTCGCGGGGGTCGCGACGCCGATCGCGATCCTGGTCGCGCTCTACGCACGCATCGCGCATCTCGATCGCTCGATCCCGTTCGCCATCCTCGCGGTGCTGCTCGCCGCCGCCTTCGGCGCCGCCACCGAAGCGCTTGCGCGCCGCGAGACCCGGCCGGGCGCCATGATCTCCACGGCCTTGTTCGCGACCGGCACGCTCGGTGCGCTGGCGCTGGCGCTGACGTTTGCGCTGGAGAAGGGCTGGCTCACGATCGCACTGGCGCTGATGTCGCTCGGCACCGCCTGGATCTCGATGCAGCGGCCGATCCCGTTCCTGCGCTGGCTGGCCGCGATCTTCGCAGGCCTCGTCACCGCTCGGATCGGCTATGACCCGCGCATCGTCGGCGACGCCGTCGGAACCACGCCGATCTTCAACTGGCTGTTGTGGGGCTACGGCCTGCCGGCGGCATCGTTCTGGGCGGCGAGCCTGTTCCTGCGCCGCCGCGGCGACGACGCCCCGCTGCGCATGGTCGAGAGCGCCGCGATCCTGTTCACCGCGCTGCTCGCCTTCATGGAGATCCGCCATTTTGCGACCGGCGGCGACGTGACGTCGGCGCCGTCGCTGCTCGAATGCGCGCTCCAGGCCTGCGTGACGCTCGCCATGGCGATCGGGCTGGAGCGCCTGCGGCTGCGCAGCCGCAGCGTCGTGCACAATGTCGGCGCGGTGGTGCTCACGGTGATCGCCGGGCTCGTCAGCGTGTTCGGTCTCTTGATCCTGGAGAACCCGCTGCTGTGGCGCACCGACGTCGGCGGCGCCGTGTTCAACCTGCTGCTGCTCGGCTACGCGCTGCCGGCAGTGCTGATGCTGCTCTTGTCCTATGCCGTGGCCGGCGAACGCGGCAAGGCCTACGCCAACACGATTGCAGGCGGCGCGCTGCTGTTCGCGCTGATCTATGTCACGCTGGAGATCCGCCGCTTCCATCACGGCCCGATCCTCTCCTCCGGGGCGACGACGGGCGCCGAGCAATATACCTATTCGATCGGCTGGCTCGGCTTCGGCGTGGTGCTGCTCGGCGTCGGCATTCTCGTCAAGTCGGAGCGGGCGCGGCTGGCATCGGCCGTCGTGATCGCGTTGACGATCCTCAAGGCCTTCGTCATCGACATGTCGACGCTGACGGGCGTCTACCGCGCGCTATCGTTCATGTGCCTCGGCATCGTGCTGGTCGCGATCGGCTGGCTCTACCAGCGTATCCTGTTCCGGCGGCAGATCGCACCGCCGCCGGCTCCGCAGACGAGCACGTGAGCGTCAGGCCGCGCGAACCGATTCCAGGAACTGCGCGACCTCGACCTTGAGACGGGTGCTGTCGGTCGCCAGCGATTTCGCCGCCGACAATACCTCGGTCGAAGCCTCGCCGGTCTCGATCGCACCGCGCTGCACGTTGGTGATGTTCGACGAGACCTCCTGCGTGCCGACCGAGGCCTGCTGCACGTTACGCGAGATTTCCTGCGTGGCCGCGCCCTGCTCCTCGACGGCGGCGGCAATGGCCGCAGCCACCTCGGAGAGCCGCTCGATGGTGCCGCCGATCTCCTGGATGGCACTGACCGATTCCTGCGTCGCCGCCTGGATACCCGAGACCTGCGCCCCGATCTCACCGGTCGCTTTCGCGGTCTGCTCGGCCAGCGCCTTGACCTCGGAGGCGACGACCGCGAATCCGCGGCCCGCATCGCCGGCACGCGCGGCCTCGATGGTCGCGTTCAGCGCCAGCAGATTGGTCTGGCCCGCGATGGTGTTGATGAGCTCGACGACGTCGCCGATGCGGGACGCCGCCTGCGACAGCGCATTGACACGGTCGTTGGTCCGCGCCGCTTGCTCGACGGCCTCCGCCGCCATCCGCGCCGAATCCTGCACGCGGCGGCTGATCTCGGTGATGGAGGACGACAGCTCCTCCGAAGCGGATGCCACCGCCTGGACGTTGGTCGAGGCTTCCTCGGAGGCGGCTGCGACGACGGTCGCGAGTTCCTGTCCGCGCTGCGCGGTGTTGGTCAGCGTCGAGGCGGAGGCCTCGAGCTCGGTCGAGGCCGAGGAGACGGTCCCGACCACCTCGCCGATCATGGCTTCGAACTTGCGGGTGATGGCATCGACGCGGCGACCGCGTTCGATCTTGACTTCGGCGTCGCGCGCAGCGGCCTCGTCGGCGGCCTTCTTGGCGATCAGCGCCTCCTTGAAGATCTGCAGCGCATCTGCCATCGAACCGATTTCGGTCTTCTCGCCGCGATGCGGAACGTCGGCCGAGAGGTCGCCCTCGCCGAGGGACTGCATCGGGCGGATGATTGAGGCAATGCCGCGAGAAACGTCGCGCACGAGGTAATAGGCGGCGCCGATCGCGATCACGACCGAGAGCACGATGATGCCGACCAGCACGCGGAAGATCATGGCGTAGCTGTCGGCGGCCTGCTTCGTCTCAAGCTCGGCGCCCCGGTTGTTGAGTTCGATGCCCTTCTGAAGCAGGGGATCGGCGGCCTGGGCCATCTTCGCAACCTTGGTCTGCAGCAGCTCGTTGGCGTCGGCCGGGAAACGGCCAACGCCCTTGCGCGACAGTGCCATCACGTCCTGCACGCCGTTCAGATACTCGGCCCACGCCGTGCTCCATTGCCCATAGAGCGAGCGCTCCTCGGCCGAAGTGATCAGCGGCTCGTAGACCTTGCGGGTCTGGTCGATGCGCGCGCGCAGCGAGGCCAAGCGCTTCTCGGCGGCGTCCTTTCCCTCAACGCTGTCCTGCATCAGATGCAGACGGAGCGCGACGCGCAGCTCGTTGATGTCGGCGCGAAGCGAGCCGAGCGCGCGCACGCTGGGCAGCCAACTCTCCGCGATCTCGACCGTATGGGAATTGATGTTCTGCATGGTGCCGATCGCCGTCACGCCAACGCCGGCGAGCGAAAGGACCAGGACCGACAACACGGCCAGAAGCTTGAAGACGATCGACAATTTCGACATCACGACAAATCCCGATGTTACCTGGCAACGCGCAAATTGTCCGCGCCGCAAACCGCCACGAAGATGGCGAGACGGAGGTCAGTTCAACAATGCTGGCTGGTTCTTGTCCCGTGAGATTGCACACATAGTCGCAAGCAGGCGTTAACAGGGCCCTACGTAAAATTACGGGACAGCGCTGACGGTCGTTATTTCTCCTGCAACCAACTGTGCAGCTGCACAGCCACCTGATGCTGCGACGCGACCTGTCCACTTGCGACGCAATGTGCGGAAGGCGACGGCTGTCACGCCGCCCGTACCGAATCCAGGAAGCGCGCGACCTCGCTCTTCAGCCGATGGCTCTCCTGCGACAGCGATTGCGCAGCCGAATGCACCTGCGCCGAGGCCGCCCCGGTTTCGCCTGCGCCACGCTGGACATCGCCGATATTCGCCGAGACTTCGGAGGTGCCATTCGCGGCGTGCTGGATGTTGCGGGAGATCTCTTGCGTGGCGGCACCCTGTTCCTCGACCGCGGCGGCGATGGTTGACGAGATCTCCGACATCCGCGCGATGGTGTCGCCGATCTCCTTGATCGCACCGGCGGAATCTTCCGTCGCGGTCTGGATCGCGCCGATGTGCTGGCCGATCTCGCCCGTGGCCTTCGCAGTCTGCTCGGCGAGCGCCTTCACTTCGGAAGCGACCACGGCAAAGCCGCGGCCGGCCTCGCCGGCACGCGCCGCCTCGATCGTCGCGTTGAGCGCCAGCAGGTTGGTCTGGGCGGCGATGGTGTTGATCAGTTCGACCACGTCGCCGATGCGGGCGGCGGCCTTCGACAGTTCGGCGACGCGTGCATTGGTGCGCTGGGCCTGCCCGACCGCCACGTCGGCGACACGGGCCGATTCCTGCACCTGACGGCTGATCTCGGAGATCGAGGAGGTCATTTCCTCGCTCGCTGCAGACACCGACTGCACGTTCGCGGAGGCCTCTTCGGAGGCGGCCGCCACGACCGTGGCAAGCCCGTTGCCGCGCTCGGCAGCCTGCGTCAGCGTATTTGACGAGGCCTCCAGCTCGGTTGCCGCCGACGAAACAGTATCGATGATCTCGCCGACCGCGCCTTCGAAAGTATCGGCGAGCCGGTGCATGTCGGCCTTGCGCTGCTGGCGCCCGCGCGCCTCAGCTTCGACCTGCTCGGTGCGCAGCCGCTCGGCCTCCGCCATATTGGTCCTGAACACCTCGACGGCACCGGCCATCTCGCCGATCTCGTCTTTGCGCCCGATGCCCGGAACGGATATCGAAAGCTCGCCGCGCGCAAGCCGCGTCATCGCGCCGACCATGCCGGCAAGCGCCTTCGAGATCGAACGTCCCAGAAGGAAGCCCACCGCGGCGAGCACGACGACGGCAATGGCGAAGGCGACCATCATCCACATGCGCACGGCATCGCGGGTCGCAGCTTCCGCAACGTCGGCCTTCCTGTAGAGGTCTTCGACTGTGTTGCGCACCTCGATCATGCTCGGTTCTAACCCACGGAACGTTTTCATCATGCTGGCGTCGAGGGCCGCAGTTTGCTGCGCCGTCTCCACCCACGCCGTGAACTCGGATTGATATTTCTGCAGCTTGGCTGTGATGTCGTTCATCACTGCCGTAGGGATTGCGACGACCTCTATCGCCTTGGAGAATTCGACCGCGGCCTTCTTCATCTCGGCGATGTATTTTGGGTCGCGCCGCAGCATGAAGTCCTTCTCGTGCCGGCGCATCATCAGCATCCAGCTCGTGGACCTGGGATCGTCGATCTCCTTGAGCTTGGCCTCAATGTCGTGCACGGCGGCGCGGAGCGAGCCGGAGAGGCCCAGAGTCTCGTTTAGGCCGAGCCGGGTCTCCGCGGCCACCAATGCGCCGAAGTCCGACGCGTATCGCTTGAAGCCGTCCTGGGCCTGCTTCATCCGGTCGGACAGCGCGCCCAAGCCGCCGGCCGACATCAGCCGCTCCACCTCGTCGAAGTCGCGATTGATCGGCCCGATCAATTCGGCATGTGCCTTGGCGTAGCTCTCGTTGCGGCGCTGCTGAAAGTTCTTCTCGTTGCGGCGGGCCTCCAGCATCTCGATCGAGAGCTGCTTGTCGAGGTCAGCGATCGCACGAGCGCGGTTGGCAATCTCGCGGGAGGCGTCCTGGGAGAGACTGCCGATCTCGTAGATCGCGCCGAAGGCGACGAGACCCAACAATCCGAACAGTCCGATCGCCATGACCTTATGGGTGAGACGAATGGAAGGGCCACTCATGGAATGTGCTCCAATACGATTGATACGCAATACGAGGAGGGCGACTCGGCACCCGGAATATTGCGGAGATCATGACTGCATCGGTTTTCCGGAAGGTTAACCGTGCGGCTCATCGCGCCGCGACATCCAACTGCGAACGCATGCGAACCACCGCAGCGTCTTCGCGCGGCGGTTGTAGTCGATCGATGATTGGTGACGGCGACCGCGTCATGCTGCGCGCACGGTATCGAGGAAGTTGCCGACCTCGAGCTTGAGGCGGTTGCTGTCGCCAGAGAGCGACTGGGCCGCCGCCAGCACCTGCGACGACGCCGAGCCGGTCTCGTTCGCGCCGCGCTGCACATCGGTGATGTTGGCCGAGACCTGATGGGTGCCTTCCGCCGCCTGCTGCACGTTGCGGGAGATTTCCTGTGTCGCCGCGCCCTGCTCTTCCACGGCAGCCGCGATGGTAGAGGAAATCTCCGAGAGCTTCTCGATAGTGCCGCTGATGTCCTTGATTGCGCCGACCGAATGCTCGGTCGCGGTCTGGATGCTGGCGATCTGCTGCCCGATCTCGCCAGTGGCCTTTGCGGTCTGTTCGGCGAGTGCCTTGACCTGGGAGGCCACAACCGCAAAGCCGCGACCGGCTTCGCCGGCGCGCGCGGCCTCGATGGTCGCGTTGAGCGCCAGGAGATTGGTCTGACCCGCGATGGTGTTGATCAGTTCGACCACGTCGCCGATCCGCGTCGCCGCCCTGGACAATTTGCTGACGCGCTCAGTGGTGACACGCGCTTGGCCGACAGCTTCGTTGGCCACGCGGGCCGATTCCTGCACCTGCCTGCTGATCTCGGTGATAGAAGACGACAGCTCCTCGGTGGCCGACGCCACCGCTTGCACGTTGGTGGACGCCTCCTCGGAGGCCGCAGCAACCATGGTCGTGAGCTGCTGCCCTCGCTCCGCGGTCGATGTGAGGGTCGACGCCGAGGCTTCGAGCTCGGTCGCTGCCGAGGAGACGGTGTCGACGATCTCCCCGATCGCGGCTTCGAAGCCGTCGGCCAGCTTCCGCATCTCCGCCTTGCGCTGCTCGGCTGCCCGGCTCTCGGCCGCAGCGTGATCGCCGCGCATGCGTTCGACTTCGAGGCCGTTTTGCTTGAAGACTTCAACGGTCCGCGCCATCTCGCCGACCTCGTCACCTCGGCAGGTGCCAGGCACGACCGTCGTGAAGTCGCCATTGGCGAGCCCACGCATCGCAACCGAAATGGCTGAAAGCGGCTTGAGGATCCGGCCAAAGGTGATCCAGAAACTGAGGCCAGCGAGCATCACCGAGGCGCAGAGCAACACAACTGTGAAAACAAAATTACGAGTGCTGACCTCTGCCTGCATCGTGGCTTCGCGGTCAGCGGCCGCGCCAATGGCTTCACCGAGCTTCAGCACTGCATTGATGCCGGCGGTGGCCCGCGTGAAGTACTCGGGTCCCGTGATTCTGTAGTCCCCGCCTTCGCCACCGGCGAGCACAGTCACCCGCGTTTCACCGTAGGCACCAAAATAGGACTTCTCGACCTCCGTCATCGCCTCGCCGATCTGCAGGGCGAGGTCCGAACGCAGCCGCACCGGCAATACCGTGTCCCATGCGAGTTCGACCTTGGCCCGCAGCGCCGAAAGGCGCTCATAGCCCTCCATCCCGAGCTTCGCGCGCGCACCGACGACCCCAGCCAGCAGGGCCCGCTCCCTTCCAGCATTCTCGACCATCTGAGCTGTCAGATGTCGCAAGCCGATGAGCTGGGCCAGCCTTGCCACGGGCGGGCTGGTGAGTGTTTCGAGCGTCAGCCGCAAGCGGTTGCTCGCGACGTCGATCACCTCCGTAATCGTTGGCGCGAAGCCATCTACGAGGTCAGGCTCGCGTTCGACGCGCGAGCGCGACATTCCCGCGTCGGCTTTCTCACGCAGGAGACGCAGCGCCTCGAATTTCGTCGCTGCGTCCGCAATCTGTCTTTGCCCCGCCGTCATTTCGGAAATCGCGCTGATATCGAGGACGGCTTGGCGAAAGGCCTCGTCGGCCGTCGCGCGCGCCTTTGCGATTTCCGCACGGCGCTCGGCACTGACGACATCAGGAGACTTCAGCACGGCGTTGGTCAGCCCGCGTTCAATCGCCCAATGTCCTGCGCTGCGCAGCAGCAGTTGCGCAACTGCATTGACCTTCAGGAATGCCTCGGACTCTCGCCTCTTGAGGACGGCCTCATAGGCGATGAATCCGGCCGAGGCCAACCCAAGCACGACCAGGGCAGAGATGATGATCGGCAAGATCGTGCCGATCCGAACATGTCCGAGCCGACTCCACGCGCTGGCGGACTGAGTTCGGACCTGCTGATGATGAGCAGGGCTCAACATGGTACGTTTCCCCCAAAGGAAACACGCAGCCAAGTCCTTGCCGGCTGCATGGACGTTGATCGCCCTTGCCGGAGAATCTATTCCTTAGGGTTACTCATTCTGGTTAACGGGAGGGCTCGGAGAAATACTGAGATTTCAACCCAAACAGTTGAAATGGAAGAGATAATCTCGCCAGAAAGTTGTAAATTTCAGCTTGAGGTCGCCACTGTTTGCTTTTGCAGCCGACGTTCGCCGAAGTCATGCGCGAGACGTTCGCGGCGAAGATCAGGATGCAAAAACGCCCCGCCTGAGGAGGCAGGGCGTCTTCCGAACTGTCTGGAACGAGGTTCTTAGGCGGCGCGCACGGTGTCGAGGAACTTGCCGACCTCGAGCTTGAGGCGGTTGCTGTCGCCGGACAATGACCGCGCGGCTGCCAGCACCTGCGACGATGCCGAGCCGGTTTCGCCTGCACCGCGCTGCACGTCGGTGATGTTGGACGAGACCTGATGGGTGCCTTCGGCCGCCTGCTGCACGTTGCGCGAGATCTCCTGCGTCGCCGCGCCCTGCTCCTCGACGGCCGCCGCGATCGTGGACGATATCTCGGACAGCTTTTCAATGGTGTTGCTGATGGCGCTGATGGCGGCGACGGAGTCCTGCGTCGCGGCCTGAATGCCGGAAATCTGCTGGCCGATCTCGCCGGTCGCCTTCGCGGTCTGCTCGGCAAGCGCCTTCACTTCGGAAGCCACCACGGCAAAGCCGCGACCGGCCTCGCCGGCGCGTGCCGCCTCGATGGTGGCATTAAGCGCCAGCAGGTTGGTCTGGCCGGCGATGGTGTTGATCAGCTCGACCACGTCGCCAATGCGAGCCGCCGCCTTGGACAATTCTCCGACACGGTCGGTCGTGGTTCGGGCTTGGGTAACCGCCTCGCTCGCGACCCGCGCCGATTCCTGCACCTGGCGGCTAATCTCCGTAATTGAAGACGACAGCTCTTCCGTGGCCGACGCCACCGATTGCACGTTGGTCGACGCCTCCTCGGAGGCCGCAGCCACAACTATCGTCAGTTCCTGTGCCCGCTCCGCCGTCGAGGTCAACGTCGAGGCCGAAGCCTCGAGCTCCGTCGCGGCCGACGACACCGTATCGACGATCTCGCCGACGGCGCCTTCGAAACTATCAGCAAGCTTGCGCATATCGGCCTTGCGCTGCTCGGCCGCCACCTGGTCCTGCCGCATCTTGGCTTCCGCTTCCTGGCGCGCCTTCTGCTCCGACACGACCTTGAATTTCTCGACGGCCGCGGCGACACCGCCGACCTCGTCCTTGCGGCCGAGACCCGGCAGGACAACAGAGAAGTCACCACCAGCGAGCTTGTCCATGGCAACCGTGAGCGCGCGGATCGGCCGCGCGATGGTCAGGAAGGACATCAGCCACGAACCGATGAGGACGAGCACGGCGCACGCACCGACCACCATGCCGAGACGCTCGCTCACGGCCATCTCCTGGCTCGCGGCAGCGATTTCTTCATCGCTCTTGTGCTTGGCGAAATCGGCAATCTCGCTGGTCAAATTGTCCAGCTGTGTGGCAAGCGGCAGCGTCACCTCGCGGATCTGGCGCGCGCCTTCCTCGGAAATCTTGGCGGCGCGGACGGGGTCCGTGGCCGCAACCGCAATGGCCTCGCTGCGAACAGAGGCGTTCTGCTGCGCGCCCTTCAGGTAATCGGCCGACGTAGACTTGAGCTTCTCCATCCGCGCGCGGTTTTCCGGGGCGTGCGACAACCTGAGCATGGAATCGACAACGCCGTTCAGTGCTTTCGACCGCTCCAGCAGAAGCTCGCTCGCCTTTTGCAAGTCACCCTGATTGTTGGCGAGACGCATGTCCCGTACGGCGAGTTGCAAGCCGCGTATCCCAAGCTTGGCTTCGGTAGCCTCGCGCACCAATTCCTGCTGCGCAAGCGCGGCCTGGTTGGAATGCCGCACGTTGTTGTTGCCGATGACCTGGCTCGCGATCATGGCGCCGACGAGAACAACGCCGAACGCCGAAGCGAGCGCGAGCTTGGTACCGATTTGCAGATTCTGGATGAGTCTCGACATGAGGGCGTTTCCCGGGTTGCGCGGCCAAGTCATTGTCGGCCGCCCTCGGCGTTGATCGCCCTTGCCTAAAAACTGAGCTTCAGGTGTGGTGATCTGGTTAACGATCGCCCCCGGACAAATACCGGACTTATCGGAAAATCCCTTGAAAACGGCACGGTCCGCGCGCTTAACAGGTTAACCACACGCGGCGGTAGGATGCCCGATTTCTAGCCAGTGCGACCAAGGGCCTTTTGGCTCTCGCCAATCAAGCTGATCCGGAACACCGGCTCCTTGTTCTCGTCGAGCAGCTCCATGCGCCATTCGGCGTCCTGTTTCAGGCCGCGCGAGATGCCGCCGAGCAAATTGGCACAGACTTCGGTCATCTCGGTCCAGGCCGCGGCGCGGTCCTCGAACTCATATGGCTGGTCGGCAGCACCGGAATAGCGGCCCGTGCTGATACGGAAGAAGTACAGCGACATCGTTGAACCCTTTTATCGGGCCGCGCCCCCGGCCGTACCTAAACTGGGGCGCGAACAGCTACCAACGCATGAAAGCCGCCGTCCGTATGACTACGGCGCGGCGGCTTCGTGTCTGATGGCAGCTCTCAACGACAAAGTGCGCGGACGCGCGCAGCCAACTCACTGGGTCGAGCGGCGCAGCTCCAGCGGGGCGTCGTCCCTGGCGGGCTCCGATTTAACTTGCGGCTTCACCGGCTCGAGCCGGCTACTCTCGACGCGCGGGGTCTCGACACGCGCGGCGACTTCGGTGTTGGGCGTGCCGACCGAACCCGTGTGTTCCGAGGTGCGCAGCGAGCGCGGCCGCGCGACGGCCCGCGCCATCAGCATCTGGTTGCCGCCCTGGTGATGGAAGTCGCAATAGGCGAAGCCCATCCCCGATACCGAGCCGCGGAAACTGCGATCGTCGGTCTTTTCAAGGTTGAAACAGGGCTCGAACGGAATGCCCTTGATCGAGGCGCAGACGTTCTGGCCGCGGATCTGCAGCGTGTTGCCGGGCAGGCGGAGATGTTTCACCGGACCTGCACCCGAGAACTGCACTGCGCCAGCGGCGCCGAGGTCGTCCATGATGCGGCCAGCGCCGCGGGTGCCGTCAAAACAGGTGAAAGCAAACACCTTCCCGGCGACGAAGCGGCGCGCCTCATCGGCGTTCATGCTTCCAGCAATGGCCGGCGTAAGCGTCGCTACCGCCGTGACCGCCCCCAACACAATACGCGCAAGCATGCTCAACTCCGAACCAACCCCGCAGCGGGCTATGCCTTATCTCTTTACCTGCTGCTTACCATACTAACCATGGCGACATTGAAGCAGCATGGTTGGTAAAGTCTGAACGCCGTTAGACAATTTTTACAACGGTGCGACCGCGGACCTGGCCGGCGAGGATTTTCGCGCCCCACTCCGGAACTTCAGAAAGCGGAATTTCGTGAGTAATTTCAGCTAGTTTTGACCGGTCCAGATCGGACGCCAGGCGTTGCCAGGCAGCTTTCCGCGGCTCGATCGGGCACATCACGGAATCGATGCCGAGAAGGCACACCCCGCGCAAAATGAAGGGTGCGACGGAAGACGGCAGGTCCATGCCGGCAGCCAAGCCGCAGGCCGCGATCGCGCCGCCGTACTTCGTCATCGACAGCAGGTTTGCGAGCGTGGTCGAGCCGACGCTGTCGACGCCACCCGCCCAGCGCTCCTTGGCGATGGGCTTGGCGGCCGCCGACAATTCGTTGCGGTCGATCACCTCAGCCGCGCCGATCTCTTTCAGATAGTCCGCTTCGGACGCACGTCCGGTGGAGGCGATGACGTGATAGCCGAGCTTCGAGAGCACGGCGGTCGCAACCGAGCCGACGCCGCCTGCAGCCCCCGTCACCACGACCGGACCGCTGTTCGGCGACACTCCGTGCTTCTCCAGCGCCAGCACGGACAGCATCGCGGTGAAGCCGGCAGTGCCGATCGCCATGGCGTCGCGCGCCGATAGGCCCTGCGGAAGAGCGACCAGCCAGTCGCCTTTCACCCGCGCCTTCTCGGCATAGGCGCCAAGATGGGTCTCGCCCATGCCCCAGCCGGTGCAGACAACCTTATCGCCCGCCTTCCATTGCGGATGCGAGGACTGCTCGACGGTGCCGGCGAAGTCGATGCCGGCAATCATCGGGAAGCGGCGCACCACCGGCGCCTTGCCGGTGAGCGCAAGGCCGTCCTTGTAGTTCAACGTCGACCATTCCACGCGGACGGTGACGTCGCCCTCCATCAGTTCGGCTTCGTCGAACTGCGTGAGCTGCGCGGTGGTGCCCTTGTCCGCCTTGTCGATCCGGATCGCCTTGAACGTCGCCACAGCAAAACTCCCTGACTTGTTTCAGGGGATGTTTAGCCGATCAGGCAGGCTGCGCAACCGCCCGCTGGACCGGTTTCTCCACGATCGGAAGATTGATCAGCGCCGAGAGCACGCCGAACAGGATCGAGAGCCACCAGATCGGCGTGTAGGAACCGAACCGCTCAAACACGATGCCGCCGAGCCAGACGCCGAGGAAGCCGCCGACCTGATGGCTGACGAAGGCGAAGCCATAGAGCGTGGCGAACCAGCGCGTGCCGAACATGATCGCGACCAGTGCCGAGGTCGGTGGCACGGTCGACAGCCAGGTCAGGCCGGAGACCGCGCCGAACGCAATCGCCGAGAACGGCGTGATCGGAAACGAGATGAAGGCAAGCGTCGCAAGCGCGCGGGTGAAATAGATGGTCGAGAGGATGTAGCGCTTGGGCAGGCTGTTCTGGAGATAGCCGACGCTGAGCGATCCCATGATGTTGAACAGGCCGATCGCCGCGATCACCCAGCCGCCGATCTGCGTGGAGATGCCGCTATCGACCAGGAAGGCCGGCAGATGCACCGTGATGAAGGCAAGCTGGAAGCCGCAGGTGAAGAAGCCGAGCACCAGCAGCACGTAGGAGCGATGGCCGAAGGCTTCCGCGAGCGCTTTGGTGAAGGTCTGCTGGTCCGCAGGCGCCGCGTTTGCCGTGCTTGCGACCGGCGGCGTCGAGAGCGCCAGCGACAACGGAATGATCAGCAGCATTAGGAAGCCGAACACGGTGAGCGCCTGCTGCCAGCCGAAATTGTCGATCAGGGCCACACCGATCGGCGCGAACAGGAATTGCCCGAACGATCCCGCCGCAGTACCGGCGCCGAGCGCAAGGCCGCGCTTCTCGGCCGGCAAGAGCTTGGTGAAGGCCGAGAGCACCAGATTGAACGAGCAGCCGGCGAGACCGAAGCCGACCATGACACCAGCGCCGATGTTCAGTGACAGCGGCGTCGATGAGTAGCGCATCAGGAGCAAGCCCCCGGCATAGAGCAGAGCGCCGACGCACATCACCCGAAACAGGCCGAAGCGATCGGCGACCGCGCCGGCGACGGGCTGGCCCAGTCCCCACAGCAAATTCTGAAACGCGATCGCGAGGCCGAACACGTCGCGGCCCCAGGCATATTCATGGCTCATCGGCTGTACGAAGAAGCCCAGCGCCGAGCGCGGGCCGAACCCGAGCATCCCGATCGCGCAGCCGCAGAGAATGATGATCGCCGGCGTGCGCCAGGAGGAGGAACGGGAGACCGAACCGAGCTCACCCATCTGTATCGACATGCTGTTCCTCGTGCGTGGTCGCGGATTCGCAAATGGCGGCCGCGAGCCAACTCGTTTAATGCATCTGCATGGAAACCCCAAGTCAAAAACGATTGCATTCCGCGAAGAGCTGGCGCGGGAGCATTGCATTTCCTCGCGGCCTCAGCCGACGCGCCGGGCGCGACTTAACGGAAACGTGTGCGGCAAGATCTGGCGGCTCCCAACACGACGTGTTATTTTATATTTGCTCATATCGAGCATATCGAATGATCCCCCGGCCTGTCGGCCGGATTTCTCAGGCTTTATATATGCTCAAAATGAGTACAAATGACATGCACGGGAGGCTTGGATGCCGCTAACTGGAATTTACGGCCCCGACGACTTTGCCAACCGGCCGCAGGGCCACGTCATCACCCCGGCACAGGCCAAGCAGTCGCGAACCGGACCTTCGCTGCCGATGCCTTCACTGGAATGGACGCCGGAGGTCGAGCGAGCCACCGCACCGCTTTACGAGCGCGTGAAACGTGTCATCCCGCCGATCGAATGGCCGCTGATGGCCCCGACGATCAAGGCGATCAACGAGCTGAAGCAGGCCCGGGGCGCGGTGATCCTCGCGCACAATTACCAGACGCCGGAGATCTTCCACTGCGTCGCCGACATCGGCGGTGATTCGCTCCAGCTCGCGGTCGAAGCCACCAGGGTGAAGGCCGGCATCATCGTCCAGTGCGGCGTGCACTTCATGGCGGAGACCTCGAAACTGCTCAATCCGGACAAGACGGTGCTTATTCCTGATACGCGCGCCGGCTGCTCGCTCGCTGCCAGCATCACCGGCGCCGACGTCCGCCTGCTCCGCGAAAAATTCCCCGGCGTGCCTGTCGTTGCCTATGTCAACACCTCCGCGGAGGTGAAGGCCGAGGTCGATATCTGCTGCACCTCGTCGAACGCGGTGCAGGTGGTCGAAAGCCTCGGCGCACCAACCGTGATCTTCCTGCCCGACCGCTATCTCGCCACTTACGTGGCCTCGAAGACCGACGTGAAGATCATTGCCTGGAAGGGCGCCTGCGAGGTGCACGAGCGTTTCACTGGCGCCGAGCTGCGCAGCTACCGCGAGGCCGATCCCTCCGTGCAGATCATCGCTCATCCCGAATGCCCGCCGGACGTGCTGGCCGAGGCCGATTTCACGGGCTCGACCGCGCACATGATCAACTGGGTGCGCGAGCGGCGGCCGCGGCGGCTGGTGATGATCACGGAATGCTCGATGGCCGACAATGTCCGCGCCGAGCTGCCCGATGTGGAGATGCTGCGCCCCTGCAACATCTGCCCGCACATGAAGCGCATCACGCTCGCCAACATTCTGGAGAGCCTGCTGACGCTTCGCGAAGAAGTGACGATCGATCCCGCGCTCGCGGACCGCGCAAGGCGCTCGGTCGAGCGGATGATCAATTTGAAGAACTGAGATAAAGCCATGACAAACAACATCAACACCCTCCCCCGCTCCGACGACGTCGTCATCGTCGGCGGCGGCCTTGCCGGATTGTTCTGCGCGCTCAAGCTCGCGCCGCGGCCGGTAATATTGATCTCGGCGGCGCCGCTCGGACAGGGCGCGTCGTCCGCATGGGCGCAAGGCGGCATCGCCGCGGCAATGGCTGAAGGGGATACGCCGGAAGCGCACGCCGCGGACACGGTTGCAGTTGGCTGCGGCATCGTCGACGAAGCTGTCGCACTCGGGATCGCGCGCGAGGCCGCACCGCGGATTCACGACCTTCTCGCCTATGGCGTGCCGTTCGACCGCGATCTCGAAGGCAGGCTCGCAGTCGGGCGCGAGGCCGCACACTCGGCGCGGCGTATCGTACATGTGCGTGGCGATGGCGCGGGCGCCGCCATCATCGCGGCGCTGAGCGAAGCCGTGCGGCGCACGCCGTCGATCCGGCTGATCGAAGGTTTCGTCGCCGAAGCGCTGTTGACCGAGGACGGCGCGGTCGCCGGCCTACGATTGCGCGAAGCTGGCGACGCGGCAGCACAGCCGATCCTGCTCGCCGCGCGGATGGTGGTGCTCGCGACGGGCGGCATCGGCCATCTCTATGCCGTCACCACCAATCCGCGCGAGGCCAGCGGATCCGGCCTTGCGATCGCCGCACGCGCCGGCGCGGTGATTGCAGATCCCGAGTTCGTGCAATTTCACCCGACCGCCATCATGGTCGGTCGCGATCCCGCGCCGCTCGCCACCGAAGCGCTGCGCGGTGAAGGCGCGACGCTGATCAACGGCCGTGGCGAGCATTTCATGGCGGCGCGCCATCCGCTCGCCGAGCTCGCTCCGCGCGACATCGTGGCCCGCGGCGTGTTCGCGGAGATCTCGGCCGGGCGCGGCGCCTTTCTCGATGCGCGGCAAGCGCTGGGCGCACGTTTTGGCGACAGATTCCCGACGGTTCATGCAAGCTGCATGGCCGCTGGCATGGATCCCGCCACGCAGGCCATCCCGATCGCACCGGCGGCGCACTACCACATGGGCGGCATCGCCGTCGACCATCGCGGCCGCAGCTCGATCGACGGGCTGTGGGCCGGCGGCGAGGTGTCGTCCACCGGCGCGCATGGCGCGAACCGGCTTGCGTCGAATTCGCTGCTCGAGGCCGTGGTCTACGCCGCACGCATCGCCGATGACATCGCCGGCCGCACCAGCCCCTCGCCCGCCCGCCTTGCGGACGCGGCGACGCCGCGCGGCGGCGCACCGGATGCTGCGGCCGTGAAGCGGCTGCGGATGCTGATGAGCGCGCATGTCGGCGTGATCCGCGACGGTTACGGGCTTGCGGACGCGGTTCGCAGCTTCGCCGCGCTCGAACGAGAGGCCACGAGCATCGCGGTCCGCAACATGGCAACGGCAGCCCTGCTCGTGGCGGCGTCGGCCTGGAACCGGCGCGAGAGCCGCGGCGCGCATTTCCGCTCCGACCATGCCGCGGACGTACCCGCCCTCGCGCAGCGCACGATGACGACGCTCGCAGCAGTACGCGAGGTCGCGGACAGCCTGAGCGAACGCCCGACACCGCGCACCGCACAACCCATGATCGCCTGACGGAGTCTGCCATGATCACCCCGACCTCTCTGCTCTATCCCGACGCCTTTCTCTCCCCGCTCGCGATCGACGAGGCCGTGCTCCGCGCGCTCGATGAGGATCTCGGCCGCGCCGGCGACATTACCTCGCTTGCGACGATCCCCGAGGCAACGAAGGCGCAAGCGATCCTGGTCGCACGGCAGTCCGGCGTGATCGCCGGCTTGCCGCTGGCGCTCGCCACCTTGCAAAAGCTTTCGCCCGACATCGAGGTACGCGCACATGTTCGCGACGCCGCGCGCGTCGCCCGCGGGCAGCAGGTGCTGACGATCTCGGGGCCGGCACGCGCCATCCTCACGGCGGAGCGGACCGCGCTGAATTTCGTCGGCCGGCTGTCGGGCGTCGCGACGCTCACGGCGGACTACGTTGCGCGCGCCGAGGGCACCCGGATGAGGATCTGCTGCACGCGAAAGACCACGCCCGGGCTGCGCGCCTTGGAGAAATACGCGGTACGCTGCGGCGGCGGCTTCAATCACCGCTTCGGGCTCGACGACGCGATCCTGATCAAGGACAACCACATCGCGGTCGCCGGCGGCATCCGTCCCGTGCTGGAGCGCGCCCGCGCCCAGGCCGGCCATCTCGTCAAGATCGAGATCGAGGTCGACACGCTTCCGCAGTTGCGCGAGGTGCTCGACACCGGCCTTGCCGACGCCGTGCTGCTCGACAACATGGATATTGCGACGCTGCGCGAAGCCGTCAGGCTCAACGAGGGACGCCTCAAGCTGGAGGCATCCGGCGGTGTCACCCTGGACTCGATCCCAGCCATCGCTGCGACCGGCGTCGACTACGCCTCATCCGGCGCGCTGACGCATTCGGCGCCAAATTTCGACTGCGCGCTGGATATCGAGGCGTGAGGCGCTACCGCCGCTCGGTCGCGCCCATCTCGGCGGAGCTCTTGGCTTGCTGAGTGAGCTCGGCGGAGAGCGCGGCGGTCTGCGCCGGGGTGCCCCAGCTCGGCTCTTCGCTGCCATCGCCCCAGGCGCGTGGGCGATAGAAGGTGTGGACGCCGGTCTTGTACATCTTCTTCATCTCGGCGACCCAGGACGGGCGCACCCAATAGGCGTGGTAGTGCGTGGACTTGCCGACCTCGGGCAGCCAGATCTGGCCGTCGAGCATGGCCTTCGAGATCTTTTTCGCACGGTCCCACATCTCGGGCTCGCGGATCACGTCGGCATTGTTGTCGCAGGCAAAGGTGAACTGGCAAGCGAGATGGCGGTGCTTGTTCTGATAGACGGCGCCGCACACAGTGTCCGGGTATTTGCCGGAGAACACGCGGTTCATCACCACCTGCGCAACCGCCATCTGACCGCGCACGGCCTCGCCGCGGGACTCGAAATAGACGGCCTCCGCGAGGCATTTTTCGGACTTCGCGCGCGACTTGTCGTCGAGCGCGAGCCGTTCCGCCGGCGATCTGGCGCGCTGATTGTCGACGTTGACCTCACCCTTCGGCGCGACGCTCTCGCCGCTTTCGATATCCTTCGCAATATCCTCCGACGGCGGCGATAGCGACGCCGTCACCTTCATGTCGGGGTCGGGCATCACGATCAGCGGCTCCGCACCGGGTTGCCAGCTCTCGATGCTCTCGACGTTGCCTCCGAGCGAGGAGCTGCCGAAGAACAGGCTCGAGGTCTTGACCCGGAACGGATCGCGCGGCGGTGCAGCCGGAATGGTGGCCTGCTTCAGCGCTTCGAGCGGCTGGAGCGCGAGCGAGCGCGCAGCGTCGCTGGCTTGTGGCGCATTGGTGTATTGCGGCAGCGGCGGCGCACGCAGCGCCTCCGCGAGTTCGGGATCCAGCGCGGCCGCGGATTCCGGCGACATCGCCTGCGGCAGCGCGACGGTCTTGGCGCCGAACACCGAGCTGTTCGACGTCGCGGGATCCTCCTGCGTCGGCGCTGCCGTCGGCGCGCCCGCTTCGGGAGCCTGCGTCGGTGTGACCGTTGCGAGGCGGTCACCCTTCATGGAGCGATCGACCTTGGGAAAATCGGCGGCCTGGTAGCGGGGCGGCGCCTGCAGCGCCGGATTGCGGCTGATCGCGCCGGTGACGTCGCGGCCGTCGAGGCTCGCGAGACGAACCATCGCGCTCTGCGGAGCCGAAGTGCCGATCGGCCGGGAAAAACTGTAAGTGGCCAGTTGTATGGAGGACGCAGCAGAGAAAACCTGCTTCTGCCAACGCTCCGCGACGCCGGGTTGGCGCGCCAGCAGCGAGGCAATGTCCTGATAGCCGGTCTCTCTCGGCATCAATGCGAAGATGCAGAGACCGATGCCGAAGGACGCGAACCGCGCGCCCTTCGGATGGGTACGCAACAAAAACATCGATACGCTCACGCTACGCTTACGCTAGAAAAATCGAGCCGCAGTACATCCGTGCAATTCGATCTTTATCGTGAGTATCTAATTTAGGTTGCTGGGGCGTTAATCGGCGTTGAGCATGCGGCACACGCAAGCAATCGCAGGTGTTTTCACGGGGCGATGATGCGCCTTGGTAAATGCGCCCTCACGCGAAGGGGTAAACAACTGGTCAACGCGAATGGTGAAGGAACTCTTGCGCGCACGTGTCATTACGGGACGCGCGCGGTTCCATCGCCACTTCGACCACAGCCGCCATGCCCGCGAAGGCGGCCCATCCAGTACGCCGCGGCTCCTTCCCTATCACGTCACCGCCTCTGGAATACTGGATCGCCCGCTTACGCGGGCGATGACACTGAATGTGTGGCAAGAACGTCGCCTCAAAAGAAAGAGGCGGGGTTTTGGCCCCGCCTCTTTCGCTCTCAACATTCAACTCGCCGCTTACCTTACGCTTGGCTCGCGATCGCCTTGCCGAGCGCGGCTTGCGCGGCGGCGAGGCGGGCGATCGGGACGCGGTAGGGCGAGCAGGAGACGTAGTCGAGGCCGATCGCGTGACAGAAGGCGACGGAGGCGGGATCGCCGCCGTGCTCGCCGCAGATGCCGACCTTGAGCGAGGGGCGCGTCTTGCGACCGCGTGCGACGCCGATCTTGACGAGCTCGCCGACGCCTTCCTGGTCGAGCGCGACAAAGGGATCGATCGGCAGGATGCCCTTGGACACGTAGGTGCCGAGGAAGCTTGCGGCATCGTCACGGCTGATGCCGTACGTCGTCTGCGTGAGGTCGTTGGTACCGAATGAGAAGAACTCGGCGCTCTCCGCGATCTCGGCCGCGAGCAGGCAGGCGCGCGGCAGCTCGATCATTGTGCCGACCTGATAGGTCAGCTTGGTGTTGGTGTCGCGCATCACCGCCTTCGCGGTGGAATCGATGCGCGCCTTGACGAGGTCGAGCTCCATCTTGGTGGCGATCAGCGGCACCATCACCTCGAGGCCGACGGCCTTGCCGGTGCGCTTCTCGGCCTCGACCGCCGCTTCGAAGATCGCACGTGCCTGCATCTCGGCGATCTCGGGATAGGCTATCGCGATACGGCAGCCGCGGAAGCCGAGCATCGGATTGAACTCCGACAGCTCCCGCGCGCGGTCGGCCAGGCGCCGCGGGTCGGTGTTCATGGCGCGCGCCACTTCCTCGACCTCGGCATGGGTGTGCGGCAGGAACTCGTGCAGCGGCGGATCAAGCAAGCGGATCGTGACGGGCAGGCCCTTCATGATCTCGAACAACTCGACGAAGTCGGCGCGCTGCATCGGCAGCAGTTTTGCCAGCGCAGCGCGGCGCGACTGCTCGTCCTCGGAGAGGATCATCTCGCGCACCGTGCGGATGCGCGTCTCCTCGAAGAACATGTGCTCGGTACGGCAGAGGCCGATGCCTTCCGCGCCGAACTTGATCGCAGTGTGCGCGTCCTCCGGCGTGTCGGCGTTGACGCGCACGCCGATCTTGCGGACCTGGTCGGCCCATTTCATCAGCGTGCCGAACTCGCCGGACAGCTCGGGCTCGATCATCGGCATGCGGCCGGCGAGCACCTGGCCGAGCGAGCCGTCGATGGTGATGACGTCGCCGGTCTTGAAGGTGCGTGAGCCGATGCTCATGGTGCCGCGGCCGTAATCGACGCGGATGGTGCCGCAGCCGGAGACGCAGGGCTTGCCCATGCCGCGCGCGACGACCGCAGCATGCGAGGTCATGCCGCCGCGGGTGGTCAAGATGCCTTCGGCGGCGTGCATGCCGTGGATGTCTTCGGGGCTGGTCTCGATCCGGACCAGAATCACCTTGCGTCCGTCGGCCTGAAGCTTGGCCGCTTCGTCCGAGGAGAACACGATCTCGCCGGAGGCCGCACCCGGCGAGGCCGGCAGGCCGGTCGCGATCACGTCGCGCTTGGCGTTGGGGTCGATGGTCGGATGCAGCAGCTGGTCGAGCGAGGCGGGGTCGATCCGCGTCACCGCTTCCTTCTTGGTGATCAGGCCTTCATTGGCGAGTTCGACCGCGATGCGCAGCGCCGCCTTGGCAGTACGCTTGCCGCCGCGGGTCTGGAGCATCCAGAGCTTGCCCTGCTCGACCGTGAACTCCATGTCCTGCATGTCGCGGTAGTGCTTCTCGAGCAGCGTGTAGATCCGCGTCAGCTCCTTGAACGCCTCCGGCATCGCCGATTCCATCGACGCCTTGTCGGAGCCGGAGTCCTTGCGCGCTTCCTCGGTGATGTCCTGGGGCGTGCGGATGCCCGCGACCACGTCCTCGCCTTGCGCGTTGATCAGGAACTCGCCGTAGAGCTTGCTCTCGCCGGTCGAGGGATTGCGCGTGAAGGCAACGCCGGTCGCCGAGGTCTCGCCCATGTTGCCGAACACCATGGCCTGCACGTTGACCGCGGTGCCCCAGGATTCCGGAATGTCGTGCAGCCTGCGGTAGGTCACCGCGCGGGCGTTCATCCAGGATGAAAACACCGCGCCAATCGCGCCCCAGAGCTGGTCGTGCGGATCCTGCGGAAAATCCTTGCCGGTTTCGCGCGCGACCGCGTCCTTGTACTTGCCGACCAGATCGACCCAGTCGTCGGCGGTGAGATCCGTGTCGAGCGTGTAGCCCTGGCTGTCCTTGAAGGTGTCGAGGATTTCCTCGAAATGATGATGCTCGAACCCGAGCACCACGTCCGAATACATGGTGATGAAGCGGCGATAGCTGTCATAAGCGAAGCGGCGATCGCCTGACAGTTCCGACAGCGCTTCCACGGTCTCGTCATTGAGGCCGAGATTGAGCACGGTATCCATCATGCCCGGCATCGAGGCGCGGCCGCCGGAGCGCACGGAAACGAGCAGCGGATTCCTGGAATCGCCGAAGATCTTGCCGGTCAACTTGCCGACATGGTCGAGCGCCTTCTCAACCTGCGACTTCAATTCCTTCGGGTAGGATTTGTCATGCGCGTAGAAATAGGTGCAGACCGAGGTCGGGATGGTGAAGCCCGGAGGCACCGGCAGGCCGAGATTGGCCATCTCGGCGAGGTTGGCGCCCTTGCCGCCGAGCAAATCGCGCATCTCCGCTTTGCCCTCGGCCTTGCCGTCCCCAAAGGTGAACACCCACCTGCCGGCCTTGGCCGCAACAGGCGCAGCCTTGGTTGAAGCAGTCTTGCTCGGTACCGGCTTCGCGGCGACCTTCGGTGCAACCGGCTTCGTCGGTGCCTTTGCAACAGCCTTGGAAACCGACTTGGCGGCGGGCTTCACAGCCGGCTTGGCCACCGGCTTGGCAGCGCCCTTGGCCATGGGCTTCGGGACGCGCTTGGCAAGTGACTTGCGGGCCGCCGGCGCGGCTTTCGCCTTGGTCGAGGACTTTGATTTCGCTGGCATTTTCGCTGGAGTTTTCGAGGCGGCTTTGGCCATAGCTTGCACACAACCTGCGAGAGGAATGGGTAATTGCGCGCCTTACACCACTTTGGGCAGGTCCGCGCAAGTCGAAGAGTTCCCTAGAATGAAGGCCTAGAGATGGAGCCACTTCAACAATCCGAGCCCGATCGCACCATTTATGATGAGAAAAATCGCGACGATCAGGTTCAGGAGGCGCGGCATGATCAGGATGAGCACACCCGCAAGCAGCGACAGGATCGGCGAGATGTGGGCGACGGTGATGTGCATGAATTTTCTTTCCGTGGGTGGGGCGAATCGCGGCGGGATCATAGCGGACTGGGTTCCGCGGGTAGAGACGCACCGGGGGCGCGCGAGTTCCCGGCTTCGCGAAAACTGCCCGAAAATGCCGCGAATGCGGCGGGCGTTTTCCGGAACATCGCGGAGACGCATGCATTGGCAACCGGTCGCGCCAGTGGCGCTTCCCGAAAACCTTCTCGAAGGAGTTGCCCATGCGGAACAGGATTCTTGCTCTTGCAGCGCTCGCGGCCTCGATCGGCTCGCCCCTTGCGGCGCAGGCGCAAAGCAGCGTCACCGTGGGACGCGCGCCCGTCGTCGTCGAGAGCGGCCCGACCATTGCGGTCGAGCAGCGGCCGGCTTTCCGCGACTATGTCGTCGAACAACGCGTGCCGGCTTTCCGCATTCCGGATCGCGTGGTGGTCGGTGCCACCCTACCTGAAAGCGGTGTCACCTATTATGACGTGCCGCAACGTTTCGGCGCCACCACCTATCGCTACACCGTCGTGAACGGCGAGACCGTGCTGGTCGAGCCGCGCTCGCGGCGCATCGTCGAGGTGATGGACTAGCGTCTTCAGGGATCGACTAGGTGTCCGGCGCGTCACATCAATCAGGCTGACGCGAGCAGTATAGTCGGACATCAGGCCCCGCCCGGTCCTCCCCCCGCCGGGCGGGGCTTTTGTGTGGGCACTCTTCGCGCACAGCAATTGCGGCCACCAACTGCGTCGTCATGGCCGGGCTTGTCCCGGCCATCCACGCGTCTCCACGAGCGAAGAAGAACGTGGATGCCCGGGACAAGCCCGGGCATGACGGTGTCCAGTTGCGCCAAGACGCGCTCAATCCTGGATCTTCGAGAAATCCGCCACCGCACGCGTGGCGCTGCGGATCTCGTTGAGCAGTTTTAGCCGGTTCTCACGCACCTTCGCATCCTCGTCGTTGACGCGAACTTTCTCGAAGAACGCATCGACCGGCGGACGCAGCTTGGCCATCGCACTCATCGCGGCAGCGAAGTCTTCCCCGGCGACGGCGGCACGGGCTTCGGCCGTCACTTCATCGATCGCGCGGGCCAGCGCCTTCTCCTCGCTGAGAGCGTAGAGCGAGGCATCGGGTGCGCCGTCGAATAAGCGCTTATCCTTCTTCTCCTCGATCGAGAGAATGTTGCTGGCGCGCTTGGTGCCTGCCAGCAGATTCTTGCCGTCGTCGGTATCGAGGAATTTTCCGAGTGCTTCGACGCGGCGGACGACCGCCACTATTGGATGCCCTTGCACCAACGAACCAGCGTTGAGAACCGCATCGACGAGATCGTAACGCGCCTTCTGATCTCGCAATTGGACCTTAAGCCGGTCTTCGAAAAAGACCATCAGATCATCAAGCTTTTCTGCAACTTCCAAGTATTGTTTGTCGTACGAGCGCTCTAAGTGCCCCCAAGCGAGTTCTCGCAAACTAATCTTAGTCTGATTTTCGAGCACAATCCTGATCACGCCCAGCGCCGCGCGGCGCAGCGCATACGGATCCTTCGATCCCGTCGGCTTTTCGTCGATCGCCCAGAAGCCGACAAGCGTGTCGAGCTTGTCCGCGAGCGCGACTGCGACGCTGACCGGATCGGTCGGCACGCGATCGGCAGGCCCTTGCGGCTTATAGTGCTCCTCGCAGGCGGCAGCGACGGAGGCGTCCTCGCCCTGGGCCAGCGCGTAGTACTTGCCCATCAGGCCCTGCACCTCGGGGAATTCGCCGACGACTTCGGTCAGCAAATCCGCCTTCGCCAGATGCGCGGCGCGCGTCGCCTTGGCGACATCGGCGCCGACGAGCGGCGCGATCTCTGCGGCGAGACGCTCGATGCGCTTGATGCGCGCAGCCTGGGTGCCGAGCTTCTCGTGGAACACGATCTGCTCGAACTTCGGCAGCCGGTCTTCCAGCTTGGTCTTCAGGTCCGTCTCATAGAAGAATTTTGCATCCGACAAACGCGGACGGATCACGCGCTCGTTGCCGGCGACGATGGTCTTGCCGCCGTCGGGCGCCTCGATGTTGGCGGTGAGTACGAACTTGTTGGTCAGCTTGCCCGTCTTGGGATCTTTGACGACGAAGCACTTCTGGTTGTTGCGGATGGTGGCGCGGATCACCTCGTCGGGGATCGCGAGATACTCCGCTTCGAACGATCCCATCATGACGACGGGCCATTCGACGAGACCCGAAACCTCATCGAGCAGCACCTGATCCTCGACCAGTTCGAACCCTTGCGCAAAGGTCACCTCCTTGGCGTCGGCAAAGATGATGTCCTTGCGCGCCTGCGGATCGAGGATGACTTTTGCGGCCTTCAGCTTCGCTTCGTAGTCCTCGAAGCGGCGCACGGAAATCGCGCTAGGAGCCATGAAGCGGTGACCGTAAGTGGTCTGGCCGGCCTCGATGCCGTCCACCGAGAATTTGACGACATCGGGCTCTTCGGTCTCGAGCCCGAACGTCGCGGTGATCGCGTGCAGCGGACGCACCCAGCTCAGCGAGCCCGGCTTGCCGGAGCGCGCGCCCCAGCGCATCGATTTCGGCCAAGGGAAAGTGCGGATGATCACGGGGAGGATTTCCGCGAGCACGTCGATGGCGTCGCGGCCGGGCTTCTCGATCAGCGCGATGTAGAAGTCGCCCTTCGGATCGCGCTGGATCTTGGCCTCGTCCAGCGACGTCAAACCCGTCGCTTTCAGAAAACCCTGCACGGCCGCGTCGGCCGCACCGATCTTCGGTCCGCGGCGTTCGGTCTTCAGGTCAGGCTGGCGCGCAGGGATGCCGTGCACGGTAAGCGCAAGGCGGCGCGGCGTCGCGAACGCCTTCGCGCCTTCGTAGACGAGACCCTCGGCGACGAGCTTGTCGGTGACCATGCGGCGCAGATCGTCCGCCGCCTTGGCCTGCATGCGCGCGGGGATTTCTTCCGAGAAAAGTTCAAGCAAAAGATCGGGCATCAGGTCGCTCCGCCCGCTTCAGTATGTATCCAGGCCTCGCCGCAAGCTTTTGCCAGTTCGCGCACGCGAAGAATGTAGCTCTGCCGCTCCGTCACGGAGATCACGCCGCGCGCGTCGAGCAGGTTGAACACATGGCTTGCCTTGATGCACTGGTCATAGGCCGGAAGCGACATCAGATGCGCCTCGCGCTTGCCATCTTTCCAACCCGCATCGAGGTATTTCCGGCAGACGGCTTCCGCCATCTTGAAGTGCTCGAACAGCATCGCGGTGTCGGCCACTTCGAAATTGTGCTTCGAATATTCCCGCTCGGCCTGCAGGAAGACGTCGCCATAGGTGACCTTGGCGTCGCCGTCGCGGCCGTTGAAGTTGAGGTCGTAGACCCGGTCGACGCCCTGCACGTACATCGCGAGGCGCTCGAGCCCGTAGGTGAGCTCGCCGGCGACCGGCGCGCATTCGACACCCGCGACCTGCTGGAAATAGGTGAACTGGCTGACTTCCATGCCGTCGCACCAGCACTCCCAGCCGAGGCCCCAGGCGCCTAGCGTCGGGCTCTCCCAATCGTCCTCGACGAAGCGAATGTCGTGCACGGCGGAATCGATGCCGATCGCGGCGAGCGACTGCAGGTACAGCTCCTGAAGGTTCGGCGGCGACGGCTTCATGATCACCTGGAACTGGTAGTAGTGCTGCAGCCGGTTCGGATTCTCGCCGTAGCGGCCGTCCTTGGGCCGCCGCGAGGGCTGCACATAGGCCGCATTCCAGGGCTTTGGCCCGAGCGCGCGCAGCGTGGTCGCCGGATGGAAGGTGCCCGCACCCATCTCCATGTCGTAGGGCTGCAGGATCACGCAGCCCTGCTCGGCCCAGAACCGCTGGAGCGCGAGGATAAAGCCCTGGAACGAGCGTTCCGGGCGCATATGGGCGGGCAAGGAGGCGTCCATCGTCAGATCGGGCTCTCGCGGGGGGTTGAATCGCGCGGGACCGTATCGACGGCAAGGGTGGGAATCAAGGTGAAGGGGGTGGATTCGGGCCTAGTTCTCCGTCATGCCCGGGCTTGTCCCGGGCATCCACGTTCTTCGTGCGGTGAGACAAGGCGTGGATGGCCGGGACAAGTCCGGCCATGACGACTGCAGCAGCTAACCCGGCCGATAGGCTCCGGTGACGGGATCCTGCTTCAGCGTCTGGACGGCCCCCATATGGGCGGCCTCGGCGACGCGCGAGAGGCGCATCTCCTCCAGCTCCTGGTTGATCCCGACGGCGGTCTTGTAGGCCCAGCGGACCACGGCAAGCCCGCCCAGGACGCCCGCGAATGCGACGAACGGCGGCATCGGTCATTCCTTGTTCACAATGCTCAGCCCCCACGCGCATTCTTGCGCAGACCGGGCCGCGCGGCAATTGGCACGGCTTCAAGTCTCCTTGGGGCCAAATGGCGCGGAGGGGCGCCGTCTAGAACCCGAATTTCGCCCAGATCGCGCGGGTCTCGACCGCCGAGATCAGGTCGTCCGGCAGGCTGGCCATTGATTCCATGGCCGAAAGCTGCCCCGCGCCGGGCGATTTCCGGCCCAAAAGGCCGGAGAGCAGACCGGTCGGCTGGGCTATCACGGGGGTGAGAACCTTCTCGCCATAGCGGGCACGAAGAGTTGAGCGGAGATCGCCGATGCTGTCGGCGAGCCCCAGCGTGATCGAACTCTCGCCGGCCCAGTATTCGCCCGTGAACAGGGTGTCGTCGGAGCCCTTCAACCGCGCGCCGCGGCTCTCCTTCACCAGCGCGATGAAGATCTGGTGGATCTCGCGCTGGAGCGCCTTGAGCTTGGCGACGTCGTCGGGGTTTTCAGGGAGAAACGGATCGAGCATCGCCTTGTGCGCGCCGGCGGTGTAGAGGCGCCGCTCGATGCCGAGCCGCTTGATCGCCTCCTGGAAACCAAAACTGCCGCCGACGACGCCGATCGAGCCGAGGATCGAGGACGGATCGCAGATGATCTCGTCGCCGGCGCACGCGATCATGTAGCCGCCGGAGGCCGCGACGTCCTCGACGAACACCAGCACCGGCAGCTTCTTCTCCGCCGCGAGCTGCTTGATGCGCAGGTAGATCTGGCGCGACTGCACCGGCGAGCCGCCGGGCGAATTGATCACCAGCGCCACCGCCTTGGCGTTGCGCGTCGAAAA
This sequence comes from Bradyrhizobium sp. 155, assembly GCF_023101105.1. Classification (NCBI taxonomy): domain Bacteria; kingdom Pseudomonadati; phylum Pseudomonadota; class Alphaproteobacteria; order Hyphomicrobiales; family Nitrobacteraceae; genus Bradyrhizobium; species Bradyrhizobium sp. 155. The sequence goes on from NZ_CP064704.1 coordinate 5,777,299, forward strand.
CGCCCGCTCCAGAACCCGCGAAACCGTCGCGAGCGTCATGCCCGGGCGCAGCGGCGTCACTGCGCCGATCACACCGGACAGCCGGACCACCGGCACCACGGCCGTGCCGGGACGGAAGCGCGCCGGCAGATATTGCATGAGCTTGTCGGCCAGGCCGGAACTCTCACGATCGTTCAATTTTTCGGCCATGCCATTACCTCTGATTAACCGTTTCTTATCACGCGACTGTCATTGGAAGGGCCCGGAACGTGTTTTGCAGAAAACCCGTTGAGAGGCTGCAATGGGCCAGCGGAGAACACCATGAAAATCTATCTGCTGATGCTGCTGATCGGTGCGCTGTTCATGGCGATCCGCCTGACGACTCCGCAAGAGCAGCAGTCGGAATCGCTTCCGCAATAGCTCAGCACGGTTCCACCAGGGGTAGAACCGCCCTTCCCTCCAGAATATCCATCACCTCTTTTTTCGACACGCGTGACTCCTCGTTGAGTATGAGGCCCGGCAACAATCGCGCCGGGGCCCTGCCGCCCTTGACCGCGCGCACCAGCACGCGGATCGCGGGCCGCCCGGCTTCACCGTGAACCGGCAGAATCGCGAGACTGCCGAAGCCGCGCGACAGCGCCGCCAAAACCTCAGCGATCCCATCTGCGCGCCAAATCAATGTCAGCGCGCCATGCGATCGGAGGATGCGCCGCGCCGCATGCACCCAGGCATTCAGCGTCTCATCCGTCGCCACATGCGCGATCTGGCGCGCCTGATCGGGCGAACCGCGATGGCGAGCGGGATCGTTGAAGGGCGGGTTCATCAGCACGACGTCGACGCTGTCGGGCGCGAGCCCGCTCGCTGCGAAGGCCTGCGCGTCCGCGGTGACGTCGAGCACGATCGTCTCGGCGGCAATCGCATTCGCGGCCGCATTGGCGCGCGCAAGCTCCGCCAGCTCCGGATCGATCTCGAGCAGGCCGAGCCTGATCCCGGCGACGCGCCGAGCCAACGCAAGGCCCGCCGTGCCGATGCCGGCGCCGAGATCGACGACACGGTCGCCCGCCCTCGCCTCCGTCGCCGCCGCGAGCAGAATGGCGTCGTGCCCGGCGCGATGGCCAGACCGCTTCTGCTTCAGCCGCAATTGCCCGCCGAGAAAGGCGTCCTCGGTGAGGTCTGTCAGTGCTTCACTCATCGCCGCGCAGTTCGTGGCTGAGGCCGGCCTCGGTCAGAAGCTGCCGGGCCTCGATGGCGTCGTCCTCGTGGACCAGGATCCGCCGCGGCAAAATGCCGAGCGAGCCCTCAATGATGCTCATGTTCTGGTCCAGCACCAGATGATGGATGTTGGCGCCGTCGAGCAGCGCGCCGATCGCCGACACCAGCACCATATCGTTGGTCCGAACCAGTTCTCGCAAAACACAGCCTCCTGCCTGACGGGGACTAAGCGCCAAATGTCAATGGTTCCACGGCCCTTGCCGCATCCCCGTCCAGTTTCTATTGTCTTTCCATCAGAATAGCCCTTCCGGGGCAAATATTGGAGACCGGCGTGGCCGTCATCGTACCTTTCGAAACTCCCGGCGCGTCGATCGAAGAGCTGGTTGCCCTTGTCGCCGGTGACATGGAGCGCGTCAACGCCACGATCCTGTCGCGGACCGGTTCGGACGTGACCATGATCCCGGAGGTCGCCAACCATTTGATCTCCTCCGGGGGCAAGCGCCTGCGGCCGATGCTGACGTTGGCCATGGCCAACCTCGCCGGCTACACCGGCGACGGCCATATCAAACTCGCCGCCAGCGTCGAGTTCATGCATACCGCCACGCTGCTCCATGACGACGTCGTCGACGAGAGCGAGATGCGCCGCGGCAAGCTGTCGGCGCGCATGCTCTGGGGCAATGAGGCGAGCGTGCTGGTCGGCGACTTCCTGCTCGGCCAGGCCTTCCGCATGATGGTCGAGGTCGGCTCGCTCCGCGCGCTCGACATTCTCTCCGCGGCCGCCGCCACCATCGCCGAGGGCGAGGTGATGCAGCTTGCCGCCGCCAAGAACACCGCAACCACCGAAGACGAATATCTCGCCGTAATCCGCGGCAAGACCGCCGAGCTGTTCGCGGCCGCCTGCGAGGTCGGGCCCGTGATCGCCAACCGCCCGAAGGCGGAGCAGACCGCCTGCCGCTCGGTCGGCATGAATCTCGGCATCGCCTTCCAGCTCGTCGACGACGTGCTCGACTATGGCGGCAAGAGCGCCAAGCTCGGCAAGAACACCGGCGACGATTTCCGCGAGGGCAAGATCACGCTGCCCGTCGTGCTCGCCTTCCGCCGCGGCAACGACACCGAGCGCGCCTTCTGGATCCGCGCGCTGGAGCGCGGTGAGATCGGCGACACCGACCTCGACCACGCCATCGGGTTGATGAACAAGCATCGCGCGCTCGAAGACACGCGCAGCCGCGCCCAGCACTACGGCGCCATGGCCGTGGACGCGCTGGCGCTGTTCCCGTCCTCGCCGATGAAGAGCGCGCTGGAGCAGGTCGTGGCGTTCTGCCTGGCTCGGTCGCATTAGCTACCTGCATCCTTAGCGCTTGCTGGTAGCCACACCCTCAGTGTCGTCCCGGCGAAGGCCGGGACCCATTACCCCGGTCAGCGTTGTCTTAGCGCCTGTGGCAACCATCGTGCACCACAACAACAGTCGTGGCTATTGGGTCCCGGCCTTCGCCGGGACGACATCGTTGAGATACGCGCCACCACCGCATTAACAGCGTCATTGCGAGCGCAGCGAAGCAATCCAGAATCTTCCCGCAAAGGGACTCTTGATTGTTTCGCTTCGCTCGCAATGACGAGCTAGGTGTGCGAGGGCCGCCTTCCAACTTGCATTCAAATCCTGTGCGCCATCTTGCGGCACACCTCCGTCGGAGTGTTCCAACGGTTCGCCTACTAACTTGCATTTTGCAAGCCACTCTCCTACGTTCCCCTCATGCAGCCCAAATCCCCCTCCATTCAGGAATGTCCGGTCGGCCGCGCTGTGGAGACGGTCGGCGAATGGTGGAGCATTTTGATCCTGCGGGATGCATTCCAGGGCGCAACGAGGTTCGACGAATTTTCGCAAAGCCTCGGGATCGCGCCGAACATCCTGTCGCGGCGGTTGGCCCATCTCACCGAAAGCGGCATGTTCGTCCGTCGCCGCTACAATGAACGGCCGCCGCGCTACGAATATGTGCTGACGGACAAGGCCCGGGACTTCTTCCCCGTGGTCGCAACCCTGCTCGCTTGGGGCAACAAGCATCTCGCACCGATGGGCGAAGCGATCCTGCTCGCGAACCGGCACGATTGTCGTCCGTTCAATCCGGTCGTGGTCGATGCCGCCGACATGCAGCCGATCACGCTCACCAATGCGGTCGTCGTCGCAGGCCCCCGCGCCAGCCGTGTCATGCGTAAACGGCTGACCTCGCTCAAAGCCATGAACCCGGCCGTCGCGCCGGCTGGAGACTGACATGCGTCGTATCGTCGTGACGGGAATGGGCGCGGTGTCGCCGCTTGGCTGCGGTGTCGAACTTTCGTGGCGCCGGCTGCTGGCCGGCCAAAGCGGGCTGCGCCCGCTGCCGGAATGGTCGCAGGCGCTGCCCGCACGTATTGCCGGCCTCGTGCCCGACAAGGCCGATGACGCAGAGGGCGGCTTCGATCCCGCGCAGGCCGCCGCGCCGAAAGACCAGCGCAAGATGGACCGCTTCATCCTGTTCGCGCTGCTCGCCACCGCGGAAGCGGTTGCGCAGGCCGGTTGGACGCCGCAGGACGCGGCGGCGCAGGAACGAACTGCGACGATCATCGCCTCCGGCGTCGGCGGTTTTCCGGCAATGGCGGAGGCGGTGCGCATCACCGAACAGCGCGGCCCGCGCCGGCTGTCGCCGTTCACGATCCCCTCCTTCCTCGCCAATCTCGCCGCCGGCCACGTCTCGATCAAATACGGCTACAAGGGAGCGCTGGGCACACCGGTCACGGCCTGCGCTGCCGGCGTTCAGGCGATCGGCGATGCCGCGCGCATGATCCGCGCGGGCGAGACTGATGTGGCGATCTGCGGCGGCGCGGAAGCCTGCATCGACATCGTCAGCCTCGGCGGCTTTGCCGCGGCCCGCGCACTGTCGAGCGGATTCAATGACGCCCGCGCCTCGCGCCCGTTCGATCGCGACCGCGACGGTTTTGTCATGGGCGAAGGCGCCGGCATCCTGGTGATCGAGGAGCTGGAGCATGCATTGGCGCGCGGCGCGAGGCCGATCGCGGAGATCGTCGGATACGGTACGACCGCGGACGCCTATCACATGACATCGGGTCCGCCTGACGGCGACGGCGCCCGGCGCGCCATGGAGATCGCGCTCCGGCAGGCCAAGCTTGCGCCCGCGGATTTACAGCACCTGAATGCGCATGCGACCTCGACGCCGGCCGGCGACGAGAGCGAGCTTGGCGCGATCGCGGCGCTGTTCGGCCGCCACCGCGGCATCGCGGTGAGCGCGACCAAATCGGCCACCGGGCATCTGCTCGGCGCCGCCGGTGGCCTCGAAGCGGTCTTCACCGTGCTCGCCCTGCGCGACCAGATCGCGCCGCCGACGCTCAATCTCGAAAACCCTGATCCCGCCGCTGACGGCATCGACATCGTCGCCGGTGTGGCGCGACCGATGCCGATGCAGCACGCGATCTCGAACGGGTTCGGCTTCGGCGGGGTGAATGCCAGCGTGATCTTCCGCCGGATGGGCTGAACGACGGGCCTTAGTCGACGGGCCTTGCAATCGCGGCAAGCATCGCTACCAAAGCAGGATGATCAACACGAATTTCTGGCTGTTCCTGGCCGCCGCTTGTCTCATCGCCGCCGTTCCCGGCCCCGGCATTTTCTACGTCGCGGCACGGACCCTATCGGAAGGGCGCGGCAGCGGTTTTGCATCGACCGCGGGCACCGCGCTCGGCGGGCTGGTTCATGTGGTCGCGGGCAGCTTCGGCATCTCCGCGATCATTCTTGCCAGCGCCGAGCTGTTTGCCGCCGTGAAATTCGTCGGCGCACTTTATCTCGTCTGGCTCGGCATCAGGACTTTTCGCAGCGCCAGCCGCGCGCCGTCATTCGACAGCAAGCCCGTCGGCGACAAGCGCGCCTTTCGCGACGGCGTGCTGGTCGAGGCGCTGAACCCGAAGACCGCCGCCTTCTTCCTCGCCTTCATTCCGCAGTTCCTTGACCCGGCGGGATCGAACCCGACACTGCAATTCATCACGTTGGGCGCGCTCTCGGTGACGCTGAACACGCTCGCCGATATCGTGGTGGTGCTGATGGCCTCCGCGACACGTACGCAGTTGATCGGACGCCCGCATCTGATGCGACGTCTCACCCAGGGCTCCGGCGTCTTCATCGCAGGGCTCGGCCTGTCGCTCGCACTGGCGCGGCGGCCCGTGAATGGATAGCGCCACCATGCCCGCCCCGCAAAGCCGCATTTACGAGTCTCACGGCCTGCGGCTGCACTATGCCGACTGGGGCAACGACGGCGCGCCGGTCGCCATCCTGGTTCACGGCGGCCGCGATCACTGCCGGAGCTGGGACGTCATCGCCCGGTCGCTGCAGCCGCATTTTCACGTGCTCGCACCGGACCTGCGCGGTCACGGCGATTCCGACTGGACCAGGGGCGGCAGCTACGCGCTGACGGAGTATGTGTACGATCTGGCCCAGCTCGTCCGTGCCATCGCGGCGCCTCAAGTCACTCTCATCGGCCATTCTATGGGCGGCATGGTCAGCCTGATCTTTACAGGGGCATTCCCCGAACAGGTCTCGAAGCTGGTCGTGCTCGACGGCGTGACGATGTTGCCGGATACACCAAAACCGCCGGTGCATGAGCGGATCGGCAAGTGGGTCGGTCAGCTCGACAAGTTGCACGACCGCGCACCGCGCCGCTATTCGACCCTCGAAGACGCGGCGGCGCAGATGGTCCTTCACAACAAGCGGCTGTCTCGCGAGCTCGCGCTGCATCTCGCCACCCACGGCGCGCGGCAGAACGAGGACGGCACCTATAGCTGGAAGTTCGATCCCTACCAGCGCGCCTCTGCGCCGCACCGGCTCTGGCCGGACGATCACATCGCGCTGTGGTCGCGCATCACCTGTCCGACGCTGCTCTTGAATGCCGGCGAAAGCTTTCTGGCTGGCGCGAGGGCCGCGGGGCTGGAGCGCTACTTTCCGCAGGCGCGCGTCGAGACCATTGCAGGGGCCGGACACTGGCTGCAGCATGACAAGCCGCAGGAGGTGTTGGGTGAGATCCGGCGGTTTCTCGGGCTTGGCGAGGACGCTGCGGGCTAGCTCCGCAACATCCGCGTCATTGCAGATCTAGCTCAGCGTTCCCGAGTGCACCCACCAGCCGGAATGATCCCTGCGGATATTCTCGGCGGCGGCATGCGCCTCGGCAGATGCGCCATAGATCGCAAAGCACGTCGCCCCCGAGCCGGACATGCGGGCGAGCTTGACGCCGGCGGAGCCACGCAAGGCTTCCAGCACGTCGCCAATCACCGGCTTGATGCGCATCGCAGGCGCTTCGAGATCATTGGCGACGGTCTCGAGAGTATCGATCCAGTCGGCGATGGAGGCGCCCTCGCCTGGCCAGGCCGGGCCGTCGAAGACGGACGTGGCGCCGACCAGGAGTTCGCCGTTGCGCAGGCCCAGCTCCTGGAACACGTCCTTTGTCGCGACCGGCACGCGTGGATTGACCATCACGCAGGGCATGCTCGGCAGCATCAAGGGCAGCAGCTGCTCGCCGACACCGGTCATGTCGCAGGCGCGCGAGAACAGACACACCGGCACGTCGGCGCCGGTCGCAAGCGCAACCTTCTGGAGGCGGGCGTCGTCGAGCGACAGATCGTTGAGGCGCGCCAGCAACCGCAGCGCCGCCGCGGCGTCGGCCGAGCCGCCGCCGATGCCGGCGGCGACCGGGAGCACCTTGTCGAGCGCGAAGGCGCCCAGCTTCAGGTTCGGGACGGCTTCGGCCAGGAGCTTGGCCGCCTTGAACACGAGGTTGTCGGCCATATTGCCGCAGGCCGCGGCGAGCGGCCCCGTCGTGGTGAGCTTCAGCTCGCCGCCGGGCTCCAGCGTGAGCCGGTCGGCGCAGTCGGCAAAGGCGACCACGCTTTCGAGATCATGATAGCCGTCGGCACGACGGCCGACCACGCGAAGGCTCAGATTGACCTTCGCGCGCCCTTCTTCAATCAACGCCGGCATTGACGACACGCCCCCAACTTCAACTCACTCAGCCGCCCTTGCCGTCGTCCTTCTTCTTCTCCTTCTCCGCCTGCGCAGCCGAGGAGTTCGAATTGTCGTCGGTCATACCGTTTGCAATCTTGGCCTCGATCTTCGGAAGCTCATCCGCTTCGGGCTTGAGATCGCGGGCGTGGGCCCACTGGAACTTGGCTTCCAGCGTGCGGCCGACGCGCCAATAGGCGTCGCCAAGGTGATCGTTGATAGTGGGATCCTCGGGCTTGAGATCAATGGCGCGCTCGAGGTTCTTCACCGCGTCCTCGTAATTGCCGATGCGGTAATAGGCCCAGCCAAGGGAGTCGACGATGTAGCCGTCATCCGGGCGCTGCTCGACTGCCCGCTTGATCATCTTCATGCCTTCGTCGAGATTGATGCCCTGGTCGATCCAGGAATAGCCGAGATAGTTGAGGACGTGCGGCTGGTCGGGTTGCAGCTCGAGCGCCTTCTTCATGTCGGCTTCGGCCTTGCCCCACTGCTTGGAGCGCTCCTCGCAGATGCCGCGATAATAATACCAGACGCTGTTGGCCTTATCGTTGCCGGCCGGCAGCACGTCGACGCCTTGCGAATAGGTCGCGCCGCATTCGCCGAACTTCTTGCGGCCGCGCTCGATGTTGCCGAGCGCCATGATGGCTTCGAGATCCTTGGGATCCTCAGTGGTGACGCCCTTGAGGATCTTGATCGCCTCGTCGGTGCGGTCGGCGGAATCCAGATCGATGGCGAGCTGGATTTGGGCGTTGCGCTTGAGTGGAGAGGACGACGGCACCCGCTCGTAGACCTTGATCGCCATCTGCGGCCGCTTCACCGATTCATAGAGATCGGCGAGCGAGAGCAGCGCCAGGGGATGGGTGGGCTGCAGGTAGAGCGAGAGCTGGAGGTAGACCAGCGCCAGATCCTCGCCGCCGCGGCGGGTCAGTGTGGCGCCGATGCCGTAGAGTGCTTCTGCGGCGCCGGCTTGCGCGCTATCGACCAGCGGCGGCATCTTCTTGCCGGCCTTGGTGTCGCGCAACCCTTCCACGATCAGCGGATGGCGGGCGAGCTTCTTGTCGAAAGCCTGGTAGACCGTGGTCGCGGCGGCCGAGTCCTTGTTGCGAGATAGCCAGCGCGCATAGGCCTCGGTGACACGCAACATGGAATCGTCGAGCTTGTAGGCACGCTCGAACCGGGTGCCAGCGTCTTTCTCCTTGCCGGCGAGTTCGAGGATCATGCCGGCATGGAGATCCTTGAACAGCGGATACCATTCAGGACCGGCCAGCTTGTCGATGGTGGCGACGCCGCCCTTGGCATCCCCCGCACCATAGGCGGCCCAGCCCGACAGCAGCGTGGCGACGAGATCGGTGATCGGACCGCGGATCGACTGGTTGATGTTGGTCTGCGCGGTCGCGTACTTCTTGAACTTGAGATCGTGCACGCCAACGACGAGCCGTGCAACGCGGTTGGTCTTGTCGATGGTCAGGATGCGCTCGGCGAGCTTGACAGCCTCGTCGATGTCACCGTCGGCGACCGAGGAGATGAAGGCGCGGTCGAGCAGCTCGTTGTTCTTGGGGTCGGTGCGCAGGGCCGAGCGATAGAATGCAGCGGCGGAGGCCGCGTCGCGCTCGACGCTGGCGTGGCGGGCGGCGAGATAGCTGCCGGAGGTGGTCAGCGCCTTCAGATCGTTTCGGGTCGGAAACTGCGCCGCCGTGTCGGACGGATGGTCCGGCGTCTGCGCCCGGACCGCGCCGGGGACCGTCGCCATCGCTGAGCCCATGAGGGCAATGGCGGCAACAGTCCAACGGTTGAAACGATTTGAAAGCATCGGGGCTCGCCTTGAGTTGGTAGTGCCTGGGTTTGCAGAAGGCCGTATCGCAAGCGAACGCGGCCGGTGGCATGGGGACCCGGAACCGTCAGGCCGACAATGCCGCTTTTGGCGCTTCACCGCAAGGATTCGGGCCGGGCGATCCCCTCCGCACGGCACAAATCGGCCAAGTGACCCGTCAAGAGCGCCCCAAGACGCCGCCAGTATGGCCTTATCGTGACCACGGGGACCGCGGCCGGGTTCTCACGCGAACGTGCGTCACAGGGCGAAGATCACGCAACTCTGGTCACATTGGCCTCGGTCACATGGATCGTGACTTGCTGACCCCAGCCTACATGGCCTCGTAGTTCGGACCGCCGCCGCCCTCCGGGGGAACCCAGGTGATGTTGCCGTTGGGGTCCTTCACGTCGCAGGTTTTGCAGTGAACGCAGTTCTGGGCATTGATCTGGAAGCGCGGGCCCGAACCTTCCTCGATCCACTCATAGACGCCGGCCGGGCAATAGCGATTCGAGGGACCGGCAAACACGTCGTGCTCGGAGGTCTTCTGGAGGTTCATGTCCGTGACCTTGAGATGGACCGGCTGGTCCTCCTCATGATTGGTATTGGACAGGAACACCGACGAGAGCTTGTCGAAGGAAATCTTGCCGTCCGGCTTCGGGTAGGTTCTCGGCGCGTGGGTCTTGGCCGGATCGAGCGTCGCGCGATCGGGCTTCGCGTGCGACTGGGTGCCAAATAGCGAGCCGCCGAACAGCGTGTTGCACCACATGTCGAAGATGCCGAGCCCGGCGCCGATGAAGGTGCCGAACTTCGACAACAACGGCTTGGCATTGCGGACAGGATAGAGGTCCTTACCGACGACGGAATCGCGCCAACCGTTCTCGTATTCGACCAGCTCATCATTGGCGCGGCCCGCAGCGAGAGCCACGTTAACATGTTCGGCCGCGAGCATGCCGGTGCCCATGGCATTGTGCACGCCCTTGATCCGGGGCACGTTGACGAAGCCGGCCGCGCAGCCGATTAGCGCACCGCCCGGGAAGCTCAGCCGCGGCACCGACTGGTACCCGCCTTCGGTGATGGCGCGCGCGCCGTAAGCCAGCCGCTTGCCGCCTTCAAGCGTCGCGCGGACGGCCGGATGGTTCTTGACGCGCTGGAATTCGTCGAATGGCGACAAATAGGGGTCGTTGTAGTTGAGATGAACGACGAAACCGATCGACACCAGGTTCTCGTCATAATGGTAGAAGAACAGGCCGCCGCCGGTGTTGTTGTTCAAGGGCCAGCCAACCGCGTGCTGCACGAGGCCCTTCTGATGCTTGGCCGGATCGATCTGCCAGACTTCCTTGAGCCCGATGCCAAATTTCGGCGGCTCACTTTTGGTGTCGAGCGCGTATTTCGAGATCAGCTGCTTGGTCAGGCTGCCGCGCGCACCTTCGGCGAACAGCGTGTACTTGCCGAGCAATTCCATGCCACGGGTAAAGGAGTCCTTCGGCTTGCCGTCCCGGCCGATCCCCATGTCGCCGGTGGCGATGCCGCGCACCGCGCCATTGTCGTCATAGAGCACTTCGGCCGCGGCAAAACCGGGATAGATCTCGACGCCTAGCGCTTCCGCTTTGCGCGCCAGCCAGCGGCAGACATTGCCGAGCGAGCCGATATAGCAGTGATGATTGTCCATCAGCGGCGGCATGATGAAGTTCGGCAGCTTGATCGCGCTGGTCTCGGTGAACCAGAAGAAGCGGTCGTCCTTGACCTGCGTCTTGAGCGGACAATCGGAATCCTCGCGCCAGTCCGGGATCAGCTTGTCGAGCCCGGCCGGATCGATCACGGCGCCGGAGAGAATATGCGCACCGACCTCGGAGCCCTTCTCCACCACCACGACATTGAGATCGGCATTGATCTGCTTCAGCCGGATCGCCGCAGCCAGGCCCGAGGGACCGGCGCCGACGATGACGACGTCGAATTCCATGGATTCGCGCGGGGGAAGTTCTTCGGTGCTCATCTGATCTCAGCCCTTGAGACGGTCCTTGGTCGATTGCGCCCTCTTGTTTCCGATTTTTCCGGGTAGGACAACCTCGGAAATGCGTTTCGCCGGGGTGCAAGGCGCCCCAAACTGGACTAATAGTCAGACTTTCCGATGATCCCAGAACCCGCACCCACGGTCCGAGAGCTGCTCGCCTTCTATCTGGAGGCCGGAGTCGATTGCACGCTCGCGGAGGAACCGATCGACCGCCTGGCGGAATTGGATGTTCCACCTCCGGCCCCGCGCGCGCCACCTCCAGTCGAGGCCCCACGGCCGGTCGCCGCGCCCGCGGTGATGCGCGGCGAGGCGGCACCTGCGCCCGACATCGCGATCGCCTCGGCGCGCGAGGCCGCACGCACCGCGCCAAGCTTGGAGGCGCTGCGCGAGCTGATGCAGAGCTTTGACGGCTGCGCGCTGAAGCACACGGCGACACGTTTGGTTTTCGCCGACGGCAATCCGCAGGCACGCATCATGTTCGTCGGCGAGGCACCGGGCCGCGACGAGGACATCGAGGGGCTGCCCTTCGTCGGGCGCAGCGGCAAGCTGCTCGATTTGATGATAGGAGCCATAGGCCTCAACCGCACCACGGCCTACATCGCCAACGTGATTCCCTGGCGGCCGCCCGGCAACCGCACGCCGACGCCGCAGGAGACGCAAATCTGCCTGCCGTTCATCCAGCGCCAGATCGAGCTGGTGAATCCGGAGGTGCTGGTGACACTCGGCAATCCCTCGACGCAGACGCTGCTGTCGACCCGCGAAGGCATCATGCGTACCCGCGGCCGCTGGTTCGACTACGAGACGGGCGGGCGCACCATTCGCGCGCTGCCGACCTTCCATCCCGCCTATCTGTTGCGCTCGCCGTCGTACAAGCGGCTGGCCTGGCAGGATCTGCGCGCGATCGCGAAGGTGCTGGCGGAGGCGTGAGGGGCCGTACAGCCTTTCGCCGTCATTGCGGGCGCAGCGAAGCAATCCAGAATCTTTCCGCGGAGGGGCTGTGGATTGCTTCGTCGCAAGGGCTCCTCGCAATGACCACCGAAAGAGCGAGCAACTAAGTCCCCTTCGGCCGCACGATGGCCCAGCCGATGCGCAGGAGTTGCTGGCGTCCGGTCACCAGCCATTCGAAGGCGCGCGGGACTTCCGGCACGATGCCGGGAAAGCGCGCGAGGATGTCCGGCGGCGGCGTGCCGGCGGTATCGGAAGCGCGCCAGACCACGACGCCGCCGGTCTCGCTGAATTTGGCCTGATTGATCCAGGGTGTACGCGCGGGCTCGGCATCGATGAAGAGATGCGGCCGGCCGGAATGCAGCGTGATCAAGCTCGCAAGCTGGGTCTCGCCGGCGACCGCGCGCAGGCGATGATTGGTGCGGCGGGCAAAGCTCTCGTCGAAGAAGTCCGAAATCGCGCGGGCCGGCATCGAGGTCGCGATCTCGTTGGCACCGGTCCACGGCAGCAGCAGGACGGCGAGCACGACGCCGATTGCGGGCGCCACGACGGCAGCCGCCCAGACCATCCGCAGCATCCTCGCGCGGCGCATCGCGATGAGATCGCCGGCCCCCACGACCACGGCAAGCCCCGACAACACCAGCACGACGCCGGCGCCGCCGACGACGGCGTCGAGGCCCAGCAGGCCGGAGATCAGCACCGCGCCGAGCGCCGGCGCCAGCGCGAAGAAATAGACGAAATTACGTGCGAGCGGCTCGACCGGCGGGCGGTAGATGATCGGCGCCTCCTCGCTCTTGGGCACGAACAGGCCGGTGTTGAGGACGGTCAGCGCCGGGATCGCCGCCGCACCGAGCAGGAGCCCCCCGAGCAGCCAGGCCGCGTGCAGCGCACGGGCATTGAGCTGGGCGACCTCAGGCAGGGCCGGCAGGACGAGCGCCTCGGCGCGCGTCAGCCAGACGGCATAGGGCAATGCCAGCACGGCGACGACCACCAGCGCAAACAGCGGGTCGAAGGCACGCAACGTGCGGCGGCCGTCCGCGGTTGCGAGCGCGAAGACGACGATCAGCAGCAGCAGGAAGATCGCAGCCGGCGTCGTCAACAGCAAGAGGCCGGCCTCGATCGACCAGGCAAACCAGGCGTTGCCGCGGCGCTGTCCGATGATCTGCCAGGAATGCAGCAGCAGCAGCGCCCAGAGCGGTCGCGCCAGCACCAGAGGGCCGAAGTCGAGTGTGGGCGAGGAGAAGGCCAGCAGCGTCATGGTCAGCAGCACGGCCAGCACTGCCTGCTGGGGGCCGACCACCGCGCGGGACAGATGATAGAGCGTGATCAACGTCGCGATCCCGCAGAGTTCGGCCAGCACGTAGACACCGAACAGGTGGCCGCCGGCAGCGCGATAGGCGATGTCGGCGAGCCAGACCGGCAAGGGCGGCCCGAGATCGGTGCCGACCTGGTATTCGCGGCCGAAGGCCAGCAGGGTCGCGAGACTGCCGGGCGGGCTGCGATAAAACACGAGCGCCACGAACAGCCACATCGCGGCCTGGAGCAGCACGGCGATCCAGACGATCAGCCGCGGCCGCGCGCGAATGAGCTCGATGACCAGGGAGGTAAACCGCATGTAACGTCCGAAAGATGCAGCCAACCCGTGAAGCCGGCCCTATTCGCTCACGACTGTTTTGATAAAGGGCGTGACGCGTCGTGGCAACTGAGTCTCGTCTAGAGATTTGCCGACGCGTCGACTTCCAGGCTCGCGTCCACCTGCAGCTGGATCTCGGTCACCGCAAACAGATCCTGCGCCGGCTCGACCGTCCAGGGCATGTGCTTGGCGCGTGCGGCGGCGACGGGGGCGAAGAAGCTGCGGTGGTGGACGGTGGGACCGAGGCGGTTGAGCGCGTCGAGGTGCTCGGGCACGGCGTAGCCCTTATGCTGCTCGAAACCGTAGCCGGGACAGTCCTGCGCCAACGCGCACATCAGGCGGTCCCGCGTTACCTTGGCGATGATCGAGGCCGCTGCGATCGACAGGACGATGCCGTCGCCGCCGATCACGGCCTCGCAATCGCATTCCGTGTCGAGCCGGTCGCGGCCGTCGACGAAGACGTGCCGCGGCTGCTGGGGCAGCGCCACCACGGCGCGCTTCAGCGCCCACAGCGAGGCGCGCAGGATGTTGTCGCGGTCGATGCGGGAGCGCGAGGCGACGGCCACCGAGACCTGGGCGGTCGCGCAGATCTTGCCGAACAGCCTTTCGCGCTCCTCGGCCGTCAGGCGCTTGGAATCGTCGATGCCGCGCGGGATGCGGTCGGGATCGAGAATCACCGCCGCCGCCACCACCGGACCGGCCAGTGGCCCCCGGCCCGCCTCATCGCAGCCCGCTACCGGCCAAACGCCGCACTTGATCAGCGCGCGCTCACGGCGGAAGCTTGGGGCAACGATGATGGCGCTCTTTGTGCCGGCCAGCGCCTTGGCGATTTTTTTGGGCGCAGCTTTCTTGTTCTCAGGCGCAGCCTTCTCGTTCTTAGGCGCAGCCTTTTTGGGCGCGCCTTTGGCCGGCTTCTTGGCGGATTGATCCCGAATCATGGCCGGGATCGTGCGCAAGCGGCATGGCCTGCGCAATCGGGAACCTCGAACAATTCCCGTTATTCAAGCCAGCCGCCCTATTCCGCCAGATGCACCCGCCGGTCCTCGCCGACGTCGATGCCGGGCGCGACCACGACCTCCCAGGGATGGCCGTCAGGATCGGCGAAATAGCCGGAATAGCCGCCGTAGTCGGTCTCATGTGCTGCCTTCAGCAACGCGGCTCCCTTGCTGACGGCGAAGACCAGCACCGCATCCACCTCCTCACGCGCGCGGCAATTCCAGGCGAGCGTCATGCCGCGGAACGTCGATGGCCTCGGATGATCAGGCAATTTGGCGTCGACCGCGAGTTGATCCCAGGGAAACAACGCGAGCACCGGACCGCCGGTGTCATAGAACGCAACGGTCTCGCCGGTTACCTTGAGCCGGCGCGAGAAACCGAGCGCGTCGTAAAAGGCAATGCTGGCGCGGATGTCGTTCACGCCCAGCGTGATGACGGTCAGCCGCGGGATAGGAGCTGGCGGTTCCTTACTCATAGACGCCTCTCTCACTTCGTCCCTCAGAACAGGCTGAGCTGATCGCCGTTCCGCTTCGGCTTGGCAAAATGATCCGTCGTCAGCTTGGCGCGCCGTTTGTTCAGCCCGAGCCTGTCGCAAGCGATCTCGAAGCGGCGGCCGATGGTCCAGGCCATCGGGCCGGTGCCCTTCATGCGCTCGCCCCATTTCGCATCGTAGTCACGGCCGCCGCGCATGTCGCGGATCAGCGTGAAGACGTGGCGATACCGGTCCGGATAGTTCGCCATCAGCCATTCCCGAAAGAGATCGCGCACCTCGAGCGGCAACCGCAGCAACACGTAGGAGGCCTCCTTGACGCCGGCATGGGCGGCGGCATCCAGGATGCGCTCGATCTCGGAATCGTTCAGCGCGGGGATCACGGGCGCGACCATGACGGTGGTCGGAATGCCAGCCTCGGAAAGCTGCTTCAGTGCCTCCAGCCGCTTCGGCGGCGTGGACGCCCGCGGCTCCATGGTGCGCGCTAGTTTCGGATCGAGCGAGGTCACGGAGATCCCGACCTTGGCGAGGTTGCGTTTGGCCATTCGCGCGAGAATGTCGATGTCGCGCACGACCAGCGCCGACTTGGTGACGATCCCGACGGGATGGCCGGCGCGCTCCAGCACCTCCAGAATGCCGCGCATGATTTTGCGCTCGCGCTCGATCGGCTGATAGGGATCGGTGTTGGTGCCGATCGCGATCATCCGCGGCTCGTAGCCCGGCGCCGCAAGCTCCTTCTCGAGCAACGCCGGCGCCTCGGGCTTCACGAACAGCTTCGACTCAAAGTCGAGCCCCGGCGACAGGCCGAGATAGGCATGCGTCGGCCGCGCGAAGCAATAGACGCAGCCGTGCTCGCAACCGCGGTAGGGATTGATCGAACGATCGAAGCCGATGTCGGGAGATTCGTTGCGGGTGATCACCTTGCGCGAGGTGTCGATCCCGACCGTGGTCTTGAACGGGGGCAGTTCTTCAAGGCTCTGCCAGCCATCGTCGAATGCGACGCGCGCCTCGGCCTCAAACCGGCCGCTGGCGTTGGACTGCGCGCCCCGGCCTCGCCTGCGCTGGCGGTCGATGGCGACCGCCAGCTCAGGGAAGTCAGAAGGCGCACCCGCCGGCTCGGAGGGCGCCGTGACCGGCGGGTGCTTGAGAGCATGAGAGGATGCTGGACTCATGAAGCCAAGATAGCATGTCAAAGGAACAAATCAAGAACACAAACAAAAAACGTGAAAACAACCCCATGCACAGTAGAGCTGCCCAAATTTCGGGCGGGGGTTTTTGACTTCACGCAACACCAGCGTGACCACGATTCCGTTTGATCACGGGAGGGATCGATCGTCGCGGAACATGGTTGATGACGATCGTTGGGTGAAGGTCGGCAAGAACATGACAAATCAACAACAATTGGCCGCAGCGAGCAGCAACCTCGAACTGCTCGACCGCTATTGGCGCGCCGCGAACTATCTCTCCGTCGGGCAAATCTATCTCCTCGACAATCCGCTGCTGCGCGAGCCCTTACGGCCCGAGCACATCAAGCCGCGTTTGCTCGGCCATTGGGGCACGACGCCCGGTTTGAACTTCATTTATGCCCATCTCAACCGCGTCATCCGCGCGCTGGACCTGAACGTGATCTATGTCTGCGGTCCCGGGCACGGCGGCCCCGGCATGGTCGCCAACACCTATCTCGAAGGCAGCTACAGCGAGCTCTATCCCGATATCGCGCGCGATACCGAGGGGTTGCGCAAGCTGTTCAGGCAATTCTCCTTCCCCGGCGGCATCCCGAGTCACGCGGCGCCGGAAACGCCGGGCTCGATCCACGAAGGCGGTGAGCTCGGTTACGCGCTGGTGCATGCCTATGGCGCGGCCTTCGACAATCCCGACCTGATCGTCGCCTGTGTCGTCGGTGACGGCGAGGCCGAGACCGGCCCGCTCGCCGCGTCCTGGCACTCCAACAAATTCCTCAATCCTGCGCATGACGGCGCGGTGCTGCCGATCCTGCATCTCAACGGTTACAAGATTGCCAATCCGACCGTGCTCGGCCGGATGCGCGACGACGAGATCCGCGATCTCTTCCGCGGGCTCGGCCACGAGCCGCTGTTCGTCGAGGGCGACGATCCCAAATTGATGCACCGGGCCATGGCAGACGCGCTCGACGTCGCGCTCGTCAGCATCCGGTCGATCCAGCAGCACGCCCGCGACGGCCGCAAGAGCGTCGAACGCCCGCGCTGGCCGATGATCGTGCTGCGCAGCCCGAAGGGCTGGACCGGCCCCAAGGAAGTCGACGGCAAGAAGGTGGAGGGCTTTTGGCGGGCGCATCAGGTGCCCGTCGCGAACTGTCGCGAGAACCCGGCGCATCTGAAGATTCTCGAAGACTGGATGCGCAGCTACGAGCCGGAAAAGCTGTTCGACGCGAACGGCGCGCTCATTGCCGAGCTCCAGGCGCTCGCGCCCGAAGCCAATCGCCGCATGGGCGCCAATCCGCACGCCAATGGCGGCCTTCTGAAGAAGGAGCTGAAGCTGCCGGACTTCCGCAGTTTCGCCGTCGAAGTAGCGCAGCCGGGCGGCGTCGTGGCGGAGGCAACCCGCGAGCTCGGGAAATTCCTGCGCGACGTCATCCGCCTCAACGCCGATGCCCGCAACTTCCGCATCATGGGCCCGGACGAGACTGCGTCGAACCGGCTCGATGCGGTGTTCGAGGCCACCGAACGCGTCTGGATGGAGCCGACAAAACCTTACGACGTGCATCTCGCCCAGGACGGACGCGTGATGGAAGTCCTGAGCGAGCATCTCTGCCAGGGCTGGTTAGAGGGTTACCTGCTCACGGGCCGGCACGGCTTCTTCTCCTGCTACGAGGCGTTCATCCACATCGTGGATTCCATGTTCAACCAGCACGCCAAATGGCTGAAGGTGACCCGGCATCTGCCGTGGCGGCGACCGATCGCCTCGCTCAACTATCTGCTCACCTCGCATGTCTGGCGTCAGGACCACAACGGCTTCAGCCATCAGGATCCCGGTTTCGTCGATCTCGTCGCCAACAAGAAGGCCGACATCGTCCGCATCTACTTCCCGCCGGATGCCAACACGCTGCTGTGGATCGCCGATCACTGCCTGCGCACCTATGACCGCATCAACGTCATCGTCGCTGGCAAGCAGCCGGCGCCGCAATGGCTGTCGATGCAGGAGGCAGCCACGCATTGCGCCGCCGGCATCGGCATCTGGAGCTGGGCCGGCACGGAAGATGCGAATGGCGAGCCCGATGTCGTGATGGCCTGCGCCGGCGACGTGCCGACACTGGAAACGCTCGCTGCCGTCGACCTGCTGCGCAAGGCGCTGCCCGAGCTGAAGATCCGCGTCGTCAACGTCGTCGACCTCATGACGCTGCAACCCAGGGAGCAGCACCCGCACGGCTTGTCCGACCGCGACTTCGACGGCCTGTTCACGCGCGACAAGCCGGTGATCTTCGCCTATCACGGCTATCCTTATCTGATCCACCGGTTGACCTATAACCGCACCAACCACGCCGGCATGCACGTCCGCGGCTTTGCCGAGGAAGGCACCACGACGACGCCGTTCGACATGGTCGTGCTCAACGAGCTCGACCGCTATCACCTCGCGATCGAGGCGATCGAGCGCGTGCCGGGGCTCGCGACCAGGGCGGCGCAGGTGAAGCAGCAATTCCGCGACAAGCTGATCGAGCATTCGCGCTATGTGCGCGAATACGGCGAGGACATGCCGGAAATCCAGGAATGGGTCTGGCAGAACAGCGCCGGCGGCAACACGCCGGCAGAGGCAGGCGACTGAGGGGAGCCATGTCGAACACGGTTCTCGTTCTCAACTCGGGATCGTCGAGCATCAAATTCGGCCTGTTCGATATCTCGGCGGCCGAGCCCGCCCTGCTCTGCAAGGGCCTGCTTGACGAGCACGAGACGAAGCCGCGGCTCGTCGTGAAGAGTCCCGCGGGCGAAGACCTGTTCGAGAAACGGAGGGAAGCATCGGATGCGGCCAGCGATCATCTGTTCGCCGACGTGCTCGGCTTCATCGAGGATCGTTTCGGCGACCATCGCTTGCGCGCCGTCGGCCATCGCGTCGTCCATGGCGGTCCGGACTATTCCGCTCCGGTCGAGCTGACGGAGGATGTCACCGCAAAGCTGCAAGCGCTGACGCCGCTGGCGCCCCTGCACCAGCCGCGCTGCCTGGCTCCGGTCCGCACTATCACGGCGATCAGGCCCGACCTGACGCAGATCGCCTGCTTCGATACCGCTTTCCACCACGGCATTGCGCCGCCCGCCAGCCGCTTCGCCATTCCGCGACGTTATGAAGAGCGCGGCATCCGGCGCTACGGATTTCATGGCCTCTCGTTCGAATATGTCGCGGGACGGCTCGCCCGAATCGCGCCGCAGCTCGTGGCGAAGCGCACTGTGATCGCGCATCTCGGCAACGGCGCGAGCCTGTGCGGCTTGCGCGACGGCCGCAGCATCGACACCACGATGGGACTGACGCCGCTCGACGGGCTGGTGATGGGCACGCGCTGCGGCAGGCTCGACCCGGGCGTGCTGCTCTATCTGCAACAGCACGAGAAGATGTCGGTCGAAGATGTCCAGCACCTGCTCTACCACGAATCGGGCCTGCTCGGCGTCTCCGGCATCGCGTCGGATATGCGCATGCTGCTTGCGAGCCGCGAAGCTGCGGCGCGGGAGGCGGTCGAGCTCTTCACCTTCCGCGCCGCGCAGGAGGTGGCGGCGATGGCGACAACGCTTGCAGGGCTAGACTGCCTGGTCTTCACCGGCGGCATCGGCGAGCATGCCAGCGAAATCCGCAGCGCGATCGGTGAGCGTCTCGACTGGCTCGGCGTGCGCATCGATGCCGCTGCGAATGATGCGGCGCGCGAGCGCATCAACGATGGCGATAGCGCAGTCGATGTCTTCGTCATTCCAACGAATGAGGAACTGATGATTGCACGACATTGTGCGGCGGTGCTGCGAACAGCGAGTTGACCGGCGTTCATTCGAAGCCCTCGTCAGCAGCGTGGTTGCACGTTTTCCCGTCCTCGCGCTCGTCCGCTATCGCATCCTCCTCTTGCATGATCGCGAACGGCCGGCGCGCCGCGCAATATTGCGGCTCACCTCCGGATTAATACGGACAGGACAGGCTGGGGCGACACATTCGGCAATATCGCCGCCCCGTACGGGACATATTTGGATGCGAGGGCTGCAGCGGTTTACCATCGTCTGCCGAGGCGCGGCCGGAAAGTTGCACTCGGCAGCGCCATGTTTTATGACGCCCTCATAATGAGCTACGCTTCTCCCGAAGTGTGGACAGTGAAGCTTCCATCATGCTGAGCGTCATCATTCCGACCGAAGGCGTCGAGCAGACGGCCGTCGCAACTCTGGCCGCGCTGGTACCCGGTGCCGCCGCAGGCGTCATCCGGGAAGTGCTCCTGGTCGACGGCACCCGCAATGGCGTCATCGAGCGCGTTGCCGACGTCGCGGGCTGCCGTTTCATCGGCTTCGAAGGATCCACTCAAGGCGCCGCGCTCGCCGCCGGCGCACTCCAGGCCCGTTCGTCCTGGCTGATGTTCCTGCCCGCGGGCGCCGTGCTGGAAACCGGCTGGATCGAGGAAACCACCCAGTTCATCCAGTCCGTCTCGACCAGCGGCCGGGATCGTGCGGCCGTCTTCCGCTATGCGCGCTCGCCCTACGGCGATGCCGGCTTCCGCCACATCCTCCGGGCCCTGATGCGCAAGCTCGTCGGTCCCTTCGGCGATCAGGGACTTTTGATCGCGCGTGATCACTACGACCGCATTGGCGGCTACCCGCCCCAAGCCCGCCACTCCGAGGCACGGCTGCTCCGGCGGCTCGGCCGCTCGTCGCGGATCTTGCTGCGCAGCCGGATCGTCATGGTCGGCTGAGGCACGTCGATACTTGCCAAGGTCAAATAATTATTTGACAATGGCAAATATCGGAGGTGACCCATGTCGTTCAATCCTACCGACGACCACATCGCAGCGGTCCGCGCCTTCAACCGCTTCTACACCCGCAAGCTTGGCGTGCTCGACCAGCACCTTGGCAAGAGCCCGTTCTCGCTCAGCGAGGCCCGCGTGCTCTACGAGCTCGCGCAACGGGACGACCTTGCCGCCAAGGAGATCGGCAACGAGCTTGGCCTCGACCCCGGCTATCTCAGCCGGATCGTGCAAAGCTTCGACGAAAAGGGCCTGATCACCCGCAGGGCCCTGCCCGCGGATCGCAGGCAATACCAGCTCAGCCTCACCGCCAAGGGGCGCCAGGCCTTTGCCAAGCTGAACCTGGGCTCGCAAAATGAGGTCGCCGCAATGCTGGCTCAGCTTTCGACCAGCGATGCAACGCGGCTCACGCAGGCTATGGCGACCATCGAGGCCGTGCTGGAGCATCGAAGCCACCCCGCGGCTTTCATGCTGCGCAGCCATCGCGTCGGCGACATGGGCTGGGTCATCTCCCGGCAGGCCGCCGCCTATGCGGCCGACTACAACTGGGATATCAGCTACGAGGCCCTGGTCGCCGAGATCTGCGCACAGTTCATCAAGAACTATGACGCCGCCCGCGAGCACTGCTGGATTGCGGAAGTGGGCGGAGAGCCGGTCGGCTCTATCTTTCTGGTCAAGGCCACGGACCAGATCGCCAAGCTGCGCCTGTTGCAGGTGGAAAAGAAAGCGCGGGGACTCGGTGTCGGCCGCGCGCTGGTCGACCAATGCATCCAGGGTGCGCGCGAGAGGGGCTACAGCAAGATGACGCTGTGGACGCAAAGCATCCTGGTCGCCGCGCGTGGCATCTATCAAAGCGCAGGCTTCAAGCTCGTGAAGAGCGAGCCGCATCACAGCTTCGGGCAGGATCTGCTTGGGGAAACGTGGGAGCGGGATCTGTAGAACTCTCGCAACGAGCGAGAGGCGCATGTATGCGCCCTCGCCCCTTGTGGGAGAGGGCAGCGATGCTGCCAGACGCACACTCACTAGGGCGAGGGGTATGTCTCCGAGCACTCCGTGCCGATAGATACCCAAGCTTCGCTTCGGCATTCTTTAAGGACGGGCGGCCGAAGGCGGCCTATGCCACCTTCCCCGCATCCGCCTTCGCTAAAGCTTCGGCCGACATGAGCGGAGAAGAAATGTCCAACTACACCGTCGCGCCCTGGGCCTTCGGCCGGCGCAGATGCTCGTCCAGCCGTGGCATGATCTCGACGAAATTGCAGGGGCGGGTGCGGTAGTCGAGTTGGGCTTTGAGAATGCCGTCCCAGCCGTCGCGGCAGGCACCGGGCGAACCTGGGAGGCAGAAGATGTAGGTTGCGCCCGCGACGCCGGCCGTGGCGCGGCTCTGGATCGTCGACGTTCCGATCTTGGCGTGGCTCAGCATGTGGAATGAGATCGAGAAACCGTCCATGCGCTTCTCGAACAAGGGCTCGATCGCCTCCGGCGTGACGTCGCGCCCGGTGAAACCGGTGCCGCCGGTGGTGATGACGACGTCGACACCTGCGTCCGCAATCCAGCGGCGGATGACGGTGCGGATCGCCTCGACGTCATCGGTGACGATCTCGCGCGCGGCGAGATGATGGCCGGCAGCGGTGAGACGGTCGGCCAGGGTCTGGCCGGATTTATCATCCGCCAGCGCGCGCGTGTCCGACACGGTGAGCACCGCGATGTTGAGCGGGACGAACTGTTTTGTTTCGTCGATGGAGGTCATTGCAACGCACCTTCTTCACAGACCACTGACGTCATCCTGAGGTGCGCGCTCTTGCGCCCTCGAAGGATGGGCCACGGGCTCGCCATCCTTCGAGGCTCGCCAATTGGCGAGCACCTCAGGATGACGGATAACCCCTACTGTCCGCCCCCAAACGTGTTGCAGGCCTGGACGGTGCCCTGCTGGTAGCCGGTCATGAACCATTGTTTGCGTTGCGCCGCCGAGCCGTGGGTGAAGGAATCGGGCACGACGCGGCCTGTGGACTGGCGCTGCAGCGTGTCGTCGCCGATCGCGCTCGCCGTGGTGAGTGCGGCGTCGATGTCGCCCGGCTCCAGGAAGTTCGGCCGCTTCTTCGCCTCGCGATTGACCCAGACACCGGACAGGCAGTCGGCCTGCAATTCGACCTTCACCTGCAGCGCATTGGCCTCCGCCTTGCTGCCGGCCTGCTGCTGCAGCCGCGTCACGCGCGGAATGATGCCGAGCAGGTTCTGGATGTGATGGCCGGCCTCATGGGCGATGATGTAGGCGGTGGTGAAGTTACAGGCCGACTTGCCGGAGCAGCCGCGAAAACGCGTCTCGACCTCTCGGAAGAAACCGGTGTCGAGGAAGATGGTCCTGTCGGGCGGACAATAGAACGGTCCCATCGCCGACTCCGCCCGGCCGCAGCGCCCGCCATTGGTGACGTTGCGGAACAGCACGACCTTTGGACCGGTAAAGGACTGGCCGGAGGCCTGGAAGATCTCGCTCCAGCGATCGTCGATCTCGCCGAGGATGCCGGAGATCATGCTGCCCATCTCGTCTGTCGGCGCGCCGCGCTTGCCGTTGGACGACGATTGGCGATCGGTCTGGTAGGACGGCGCCTGGCCGCCGCCGGTGAGTATCTCGGCGCCGCCGATCAGGATGCGCGGATCGATGCCGAAGGCGTAGCCGACCAGGCCGAGCACGATGATGGTACCGATCCCAAGCCCGCCGCCGCCCATGGGGAGGCCGAACCCGCCTCCTCCACCGCCGCCGCCACCATCGTCGCGACGATCCTCGATGTCGTCGCTGCGGCGGAAATCATCGTAGCGCATGGCGGCTTCCCTCGGTCCTAGCTCAATTCGGCGCGAAAGCGCGAAAGCTCAACGCGCCACATACGTTTCCGTTGCGTTAATCAATATCCCGCTCGGCAATTATTGCCTAGTGCGACAGCATGGCAATGCCAGCAATTTTTTCCGGGCATCGAGCAATTTTTTCCGAGAGGAATTTTGAGTCTTTTTGCGCTCCGATCACAGCCGCAACGCGAAGAAACGCGAAATACACTGCAAAACATGGAGAATGCGCGGAGCGAGCCGCGTGCAAGGCGCGATGTGAGGGCTGTTCACGAAAGCCACGGGTTAAGTCGATTTTTACTTTGCCGCTTCAATGTAACGGTCAGTCGGTTGTTTGGTCCCGCGTCGCCGACAGCGTCGCCTGAGTCAGAGTTCTTGAGTCATGGTAGAGTCGCGTCGCGGGGCGTCTGCAAAGGCGCCCCGCACAAATTTTGAGTCTCCTTCGCACAGCATCGTCCTCGGCGATTGCGTCGCCGAGATGTCGAAGCTTCAGGCTGGTTCGGTCGACCTGGTGTTCGCCGATCCACCCTACAATCTCCAGCTTAAGGGCGATCTCAAGCGCCCCGACGAATCTCATGTCGATGCGGTCGACGACGACTGGGACAAGTTCGATTCGTTCTCCGCCTATGACGATTTCACCCGCGCCTGGCTGCTCGCCGCCCGCCGCGCGATGAAGCCGTCGGCGACGATCTGGGTGATCGGCTCCTATCACAACATCTTCCGCGTCGGCGCGATCATGCAGGACCTCGGCTTCTGGCTGCTGAACGACATCGTCTGGCGCAAGACCAACCCGATGCCGAATTTCCGCGGCCGCCGCTTCACCAATGCGCACGAGACCATGATCTGGGCCGCGCGGGACGAGAAGGCCAAGGGCTACACGTTCAACTACGAGGCGCTGAAGGCCGCCAACGAGGACGTGCAGGCACGGTCCGACTGGCTGATCCCGCTTTGCACCGGCGAGGAGCGCCTCAAGGGCGCCGACGGCAAGAAAGTGCACCCGACGCAGAAACCGGAAGGCCTGCTGGCGCGCGTGCTGCTGTCGTCCTCCAAACCCGGCGATCTCGTGATCGATCCCTTCAATGGCACCGGCACCACCGGCGCGGTCGCAAAGCGCCTCGGCCGCTCCTATATCGGCTTCGAGCGCAACAAGACCTATGCGAAAGCGGCCGAAGCGCGCATCGCCGCGATCGAGCCGCTTCCGGAGGCAAGCCTCGCCCCGTTCATGACGGCGCGCGAAGCGCCGCGTGTGGCGTTCTCCGAGCTGATCGAGCGTGGCATGATCATGCCCGGCACCAAGCTGTTCGACGCGAAGAAGAAACTCGGCGCGCTGGTGCGTGCCGACGGCGCCATCATGTTCGGCGACAAGGTCGGCTCCATCCACCGCATGGGCGCAGTGGCGCAGGGCGCGCAAGCCTGCAACGGCTGGACCTTCTGGCACATCGAGACCAAGAAGGGCCTTAAGCTGATCGACGAGCTGCGCGCCGAGATCCGCGCCGGCATGGCGGCGGGGTAGCCTTCCTTTCGTCGTCCCGGAGCGCGCCTCCTGGCGCGGCCCCGGAATGACGAGACTGGTTGAATACAGCGGCCGGCGGGACTAGATTGACCGCCTACGCCCCGTCTTGATCGGTCGAGCCATGCGACGACAGTCCGAGACATTGCTGCTGGTGCCGCTGCTGCCGATCTTTCTGGTCGGCATGTTTCCGATGTTCCTGATCGCGCTGCTGGGATTTTTCGGCCTCGCCTTGTTCGGCGTGCTCGTGGTCTGTGTCGGGCTCGCCAGCAGCAACGAGGCCCACGACAGCTTCAATCACGACGTCATCGTTCACGGCTACGCGCGCGGATCGGAGCGCGCGGCGCGGGCCTCCGACATGCATATCGCTACCCGGCTCGGGTTGCGCCTGGAGGTCGTGGGCGCGGCCATGGTCATTACGGCGGCGATCGGCCTTTGTTACGCCGGCTGATCTGCGTGACGCGCAGACGCCGCCCGGCAAACTCGCCGGTTGCCCTCCCCGATAAGGTTCAGGCAAGACAAGGCCGCTTGCGGACATGTTGCTGACTCCACTCTCAGCCAACAAACACAGGGGAGATGCCCGATGCTCAAATTCTATTTCAACGGTTCGCCGAACCCGACCAAGGTCGCGCTTTATCTCGAAGAGGCCGGCCTGCCCTTCGAGCCGGTGAAGATCGACACCCGCACGGGCGAGCAGTTCACGCCGGACTACCTGAAGATCAATCCGAACGGCAAGGTGCCGGCGATCGACGACAACGGCACCATCGTGTTCGATTCCAACGCCATCCTGCTGTATCTCGCCGAGAAGACCGGCAAATTCCTGCCGGCCGCCAATGTTCGCGGCGAGATGCTGTCATGGCTGATGTTCGTCGCCACCGGCGTCGGGCCGTATTCGGGCCAGGCCGTGCACTTCAAGCATTTTGCGCCGAAAGACCAGAACCACGACTACGCACATAACCGCTATCAGTTCGAGACCGATCGCCATTACAAGATTCTCGACGGCCACCTCAAAGGCCGCCGCTACATGGTCGGCGACAGCTATTCGATCGTCGACATGGCGCTGTGGGGTTGGGCGCGGATGGTGCCGTTCAAGCTCGGCGACGATGCCTTCGCGCGATACCCGAACGTCAAGCGGCTGGTGGACGAGGTCACGGCGCGGCCCGCGGCGGCGCGCGCGATCGCGCTGAAGGACAAGTTCACCTTCAAGGCGGAGATGGACGACGAGGCCCGCAGCAACATGTTCAAGCACATGACGACGAAAGTCGCCTGATCGTCTCAGGTCACAATGCGAGGCCACGCGCGTGCGCGTGGCCTTTTGCTTCTTGAGGCTCAGGCGGCGTGGGCCGAGTTCAGGAAGTTGGCGACTTCCTGCTTCAAGCGGTTGCTGTCGGCCGACAGCGAGCGTGCCGCCGAGAGCACCTGCGAAGACGCCGAGCCGGTCTCGGACGCCCCGCGCTGCACGTCGCCGATGTTGGACGACACGAGTTGCGTGCCTTGGGCCGCCTGCTGGACGTTGCGGGAGATCTCCCGCGTCGCCGCACCCTGCTCCTCCACGGCGGCGGCGACCGTCGACGAGATCTCCGACAGCCGCTCGATGGTGCCGCTGATTTCCCTGATCGAGCCGACCGACTCCTCCGTCGCAGCCTGGATGCCCGAGACCTGCTGGGCGATCTCACCGGTGGCCCTCGCGGTCTGCTCGGCGAGCGCCTTGACCTCCGAGGCGACTACGGCGAAGCCGCGGCCGGCTTCACCCGCGCGCGCCGCCTCGATGGTGGCGTTCAGCGCCAGGAGGTTGGTTTGGCCGGCGATGGTGCTGATCAACTCGACCACGTCGCCGATGCGGGCTGCAGCCTTGGAGAGCTCGCTGACGCGCGCGTTGGTCTTGCTTACCTGACCGACGGCTTCGCCCGCTATGCGCGCCGATTCCTGCACCTGGCGCGCGATCTCCGTCACCGAGGAGGACAACTCCTCGGTCGCGGAGGCGACCGCCTGCACATTGGCCGAGGCTTCCTGGGAGGCGGATTGCACTTCGGTGGAGAGATCCTGAGCGCGCCTCGCGGTCGCGGTCAGGGTGCCGGCCGAGCCCTCGAGCTCGTGCGATGCCGAGGATACGGTATCGACGATCTCGCCCACCGCCTGCTCGAACTGACTGGCGAGCCGGGCCATGTCGGCCTTGCGGCTCTCGGCCTGCCGGGCCTCGGTTGCGGTCTGCTCTTGGCGCAGCCGTTCGGTCTCGATCATGTTTGTCTTGAAGACGTCGATCGCCTTGGCCATGTCGCCGATCTCGTCGACCTTGCCGCGCGAGGGGATCTCGACGGCGAGATTGCCGCCGGCAAGCAGCCCCATTGCGCGCGTCATCGAGGTCAGCGGCCGCACGATGCTGCGGGCGGTCAGGAAGGCGACGATCAGTCCGAACAGGACGGCGAGGCCGCCCGCGATCTCCTGCAGCGAGGTCGTGCCGTCGATCACAGCATCGGCCGCGGTGCGCGAATCATTGTAATCCGTCTTCAAGGCGGTTTCCGCGACCTTGAGCTTGGCTATGCTGGCGGAGATGAGCGGTGCGAGATCCTTGTGGTAGATCTCGTCGGACCGCAGCATCGCCGCAGAGGTGGTTTCGAACGCGGATTTGTAGATACCAAGGGCGGTCTTCACAGGCGTCAGAGACGAGCGAAGGTCCGCCGCCTGCGGGCTCCTTTCGACGGCCGCCAGCCGCTGCACCGCCCTGTCGACATTGGTTCTGAAGGCGGTGGGCCCGATGGCGTCGCGCAGAGCGAGGAAGCGCCAGTTCGCGATTCGAACCAGCAGGACCCGGGACTCGAGGTCCGCGACGAGCGACACCGTGTCGTCGTCGGCGGCGGCACGGGCCACATCGACCAGCTTGGCCATCTTGACGGTCAGCTCTTCGCCACTCGGCAACAGCGTCGCCTTGCCGGTCCGCGCCTCGTTGACGGCGTCGCCGAGACTGTCGCGCAGGCTTTTCATTTTGGCGATGTCGGCGATCAGATCGTCGTAGAGCTTCCGCCGCTCCTCCGAGAGGGTGCCCTTTGCTCCCAGCTGCAACAGCCCGGTCGCCGCGGCCTCTCGCTCGGCAGCCTCCCGCATCGCAGGCTCGTTGGCGTCGTAAATGTAGCGCAGATTGGCCCGCTGGATGGCCTGAAGATGGGTCGATATCTCCAGGACGCGCGCCGTGCTGTCCGACAACGCGGAGAGTTTTGCGACCTGATCCTGGACGGATCGCAAATTCCAGATGGCGACCACCGCCATCACAAGACCAACCGCCACCAAGGCCATGAAACCTGCGTACAGGCGTCCCCTGATCCGCAAACGAAAACTCGGCATTCCCACTGTCCACCCAGATGCATGTCAATTCGAGCGGCCGGCCTAATCCGGCGATCGTCACCGGCCACTCTGGCAGCCGCGCGTCGCGTTGTTCGCGACCCACGCTGCACCGCGACACAATGGGGGACACTCGTTAATTGAACCTTCAAATTTTTCGCGCGCGCATCCGTCGGATGGTACAACATCTGCTGATTTTATCGGCAGGTGAGCAAGGTTTTAGCGAGAAGCCCGCAGCGGCATGCAGGCCGCTGCAGCTGGTCCGGCCTGCGCCAGACCAACACGCCCCTCGCCGACCGCGGCGGACGGCACCGGTCGACGGAGGCGACGCTGCTCGATCCGCTCAGCTCGCGGCCCTCACGGCCGTTTGTGGAAACGGACCAAGGGCCTTCTCGGTCAGCACCGAGTCGCAATATTCCCGGATCTCCTTGATCTTGCCGTCCTCGAGACGAAACACGAGACAATAGTCGTTGTCGTAGCGCACGCCTTCTGGCGTGACATTGTCGCCCTTTGCTTCGATGACGACGATATCGCCGTCGGCGATGAAGCGATGAGCGACCGTCCGCGTCCGGTCGACAAGGCGGGTCCGCACATAGCCGTGCAGATCGTTGAGGATCGCCTGTTTGCCCGAAAAGGTGCGCGACCAGGAATACTGGCCGGTCACGATCCATTTGGCGTCGTCGGCAAGACTTTCGGTGAACAAGCCACGGTCGCGCGCAGCCGGATCGGGGCTGGCGGCGGCTGCAAAGATATCCTGCATCAGTTTCTTGTTGGCGCTCGCGCTCATGGCGGCATCTCCTTTGGTGAGAACACGGAAATCATCGCCGCCGGTGCTAAATTCTTCAAATCGATAGTGGATATGATATCTATTCGCCTCATGAATTTGAATTCGCTCGACCTCAATCTCCTGACCGCGCTCGACGCGCTGCTGCGCGAGGCCAGCGTCAGCCGCGCCGCATTGCGGATCGGGCTGTCGCAGCCGGCGGCGAGTCATGCGCTCCAGCGTCTGCGCGACATCCTTGGCGATCCGCTCTTGGTACGCACAGGCGCGCGGATGGAGTTGACGCCGCGGGCGCAAGCCTTGCGCGCGCCGCTGGCGCAGGCGCTCGACCAGGTGCGCGGGCTGTTCGTATCGGATGAATTCGATGCGGCGCGCAGCGAGCGGCAATTCCGACTGATGATGCCGGACCTCGCGGTCGAGCTGTTGATGCCGCCCTTGATGGAAAAGGTGACGCAGGCCGCCCCCAACGTCCGCATCGACGTGGTGCCGTGGCGAGGACCGGCGATTTTCCACGCCGAGTTCGCCCGCACCATCGATCTCGTGATCTCGATCGGCAACGCCTTCAAGGGATTTCACCGCCAGTTGCTCTACACCGACAGCGACGCGCTGGCGGTGCGGCGCGGCCACCCCATGACCACGAAGCTGAAGCGGCGCGAGACGTTCCTGGCCGCGCGCCATGTCGGCGTGATCATCCGCGGCCAGCCGGAGGACCTCATCGACACTTGGCTGGGCACCAAGGGCATAGACCGGCATATCGCTCTCGTC
Source organism: Bradyrhizobium sp. 155 (assembly GCF_023101105.1). Lineage (NCBI taxonomy): Bacteria > Pseudomonadati > Pseudomonadota > Alphaproteobacteria > Hyphomicrobiales > Nitrobacteraceae > Bradyrhizobium > Bradyrhizobium sp. 155. The sequence goes on from NZ_CP064704.1 coordinate 5,807,589, forward strand.
GTCCCGGGTTATCTCGAAGCGCTGCACGTCGCCGCCCGTACCGACCTCGTCGCCTTCGTGCCGCGCCGGTTGATCGCGGCGCTGTCCAAGCAGCTCGGCCTCGTCACGGTGACGCCGCCGCTCGACCCCGGCATCGATGAGCAGTTCATGTTCTACCCGACCCGCGCCCAGATGGATCCGGGCTCGATCTGGTTGCGGCGGCTAATGCTGGAGACGGGACGGGATTTGGAGAAGAAAGGGCGCGCTGGATAGGACGCAACTTCAAAGCAAATGGTGTCGTCCCGGACAAGCGCAGCGAAGCGGAGCGCCGATCCGGGACCCATAACCACAGGACGTGGTTTGGCGAAGACTCGTGATTGTCAGCTTGCGTCACAACTTCTCCCTGTGGTTATGGGTCCCGGGTCTGCGCTGACGCTTGCCCGGCACGACAGGGGAATATATTGCCGCGCTCCTACGCCTTCTGCGCGTCCATCACCTTGCGCACGGCGGGGCGGTCGGACATGCGCTTGAAATGGTCGGCGATCTTGGGCGTCGCGTTGATGTCGACGCTGTCGCCTTCGAGCCAGGTCGACAGGGTGTAAAGATAAGGATCGCAGATCGTGTATTGCTCGCCCATCACCCACGGCCCCTTGTACATCTTCTGCTCGATCAGGGCGAAGCAGGCGCCCATGGTCTTCGGGATCATCGCCTTCATGTCGGCGAACGAGCTCTCTTCGCTCGCCCAGCGTGCGCCGCGCATCTTGTGGGCATGGTTGATGTGCACGGTCGAGCAGAGGTAGGAGTTGAACGACTGGACCTGGGCGAAGTCGAAGGGATCGTCGAGCGGCGCGAGCTTCGCCTTGGGGAAGGTCTGCGCGAGATAGGCGAGCATCGCCGGGGTCTCGGTCAAAACGCCGCGATCGGTCACCAGCGCGGGGACGCGGCCTTTCGGGTTGATCGCGAGGTACTCCACGCTGTTCTGCTGGTTGTCCTTGAAGCTCAGCCGCTCCGCCGCGTAGTCGGCGCCGGCTTCTTCCAGGGTGATGTAGGTGGCGAGCGCGCAGGTGCCGGTGGCGTAGTAGAGCTTGAGCATGTCGGACCTCATGGGAAAGCCGGAAGGTAACGGCTGCGGGCCCCGAGGTCCATAGCACGAACCTCTCTTCGCAGTTGCCCACCGGCGCCCGGCTGTGCCAAGACGCCCCGAGTTGGAGGGGCTTTCCCATGACCGTACTCATCGCCGGTGGCGGCATCGGCGGGCTGACGCTTGCGCTCAGCCTGCACGGAGTCGGCGTTCCCGTGAAAGTGTTCGAGAGCGCCGCCGAACTGCGGCCGCTCGGTGTCGGCATCAACGTGCTGCCGCACGCGGTGCGCGAGCTGATCGAGCTCGGGCTGATGGACAAGCTCGATGCCAGGGGCGTGCGCACCCGCGAGCTTGCCTATTTCTCCAAGCACGGCAAGCCGATCTGGAGCGAGCCGCGCGGGCTGGAGGCCGGCTATAAATGGCCGCAGTTTTCGATCCATCGCGGCACGCTCCAGCAATTGCTGCTCGACACCGCCATCGAGCGCCTCGGCCGCGACAACATCCTCACCAGCCATCATCTGACCGGCTGGAGCGAAACCGCCGACGGCGTGCGCGCCGATTTCGTCGACAAGGCCACCGGCAAGGCCGCGGGGACTTACGACGGCACGATCCTGATCGCCGCGGACGGCATCCATTCCGCCGCGCGAGAAAAACTCTATCCCGACGAAGGCCCGCCGATCTGGAACGGCCGCATCCTGTGGCGCGGCGTCACGCCCGCAAAAGCCTTCCTCAGCGGCCGCACCATGATCATGGCCGGTCACGAGATCCTGAAATTCGTCTGCTATCCGATCTCGAAGGAACTGGACGCCGCGGGCAACCATCTGATCAACTGGGTTGCCGAGCGCCACATGCCGCCGACCTATCAATGGCGGCGCGAGGACTATAACCGCACCGCGCGGCTGGAGGAGTTCTTACCCTGGTTCGAGAGCTGGCAGTTCGACTGGCTCGACGTGCCCGGCCTGATCAAGAACTGCCCGCACGCCTATGAATATCCGCTGGTCGACCGCGATCCGGTATCGCAATGGACTTTCGGCCGCGTCACGCTGATGGGCGACGCCGCACATCCAATGTATCCGATCGGATCCAACGGCGCCTCGCAGGCGATCCTCGATGCGCGCACCATCACGCGCGAGATCCTGGCGCACGGCCCGACGCAAGCGGCCCTGCTCGCCTATGAGGCCGAGCGGCGGCCTGCAACCACCAGTCTCGTCCTGCTCAACCGCAAGAACGGCCCCGAGCAGGTGATGCAGCTGGTCGAGGAGCGCGCGCCCGACGGCTACAAGGTCGTCACTGACGTGCTGTCGCAACAGGAGCTCGAGGATGTTGCCGCCAATTACAAGCGCGTCGCCGGCTTCCAGGTGGAAGCGCTGAATGCGAAGCCGCCGATCGTGAGCAAGGACGCGCGCGCGACGAAATGAGTATTCGCACGAAGCGAGACGCACGTTGATGCGCCCTCGCCCCTTGCGGGAGAGGGCAGCGACGCCGCTAGACGCAAGCTCACTCGGGTGAGAGGTCTGTCTCCGCGAGTCTAACTCTCATTTGAACTCGCCGAGACAAACCGCTCATCCGGCGCTTCGCGCCACCTTCTCCCGCAAGGGGAGAAGGAAAAAAGACTGCGCGGCAGCTATTTGCCCACCACCCTCGCCGCCTCCAGCAGCCGCTCGCTCGCCGTCGCCGTCGCCAGCAGCGTTCCGTCCTCTGCCATCAGCTTTGCCTCGACGAACGCAATCGTCTTGCCGAGCTGCGTCACCTTGGCCTCGCCGATGATCGGTCCGGGCTTTGCGGGCGCCAGGAAATTCACGGTCATGCTGATGGTGGTGGTGTAGAGCCTGCCCTCGCTCATCACCAGCACGGCGGGGCCCATCGTGTCGTCGAGCATGGCCGAGAGCATGCCGCCCTGGATGAAGCCGGCCGGATTGCAGAACTCCGGCTTGCCGTCGAAGGCGAGCTTGATCCAGCCTTCCCTGGGTCGGGCATCGAGCAGGCGCCACCCCAATAGCTCGGCACAGGGCGGCCTGGGAAAGTTGTCGAGCGCGGTCTTGATCATGCGAGCCTCCGTTGCCTACCACAGCTAACGCAGGCCTGCTGCCAGCATTTTGTCAGCAGGATGGGCTGCTAGGGTCCAATCCATGCGCAATCACCTTACGCATGACGTTGGGCAATGCTTCATCGGCGAGCGTGGCGATCGGCACCCAGCGCATGCTGGCGGGTGCCCGCGTCCGCGCTTCCACCCTCGCCGTGTAGACCACCAGTTCCAGCGGAAAATGCGTGAAGACGTGGGTGACCACGCCGACCTTGCGCTGCCAGCGCGACAGCCCCTTCAACTCGGGCGCCTGCCGTTTTGCCTTGGCGTCGTCCTGCCCGGCCAGCCAGTCCGACCCCGGTACTTCGGTCATGCCGCCGAGCAACCCCTTTTCGGGACGGGTGCGGACGAGAAGCTCGTCGCCGCGCGTGACAACGAAAGCGGCGCCGCGCCGTAGCGCGCCGCTCTTCTTCGCGGCCTTGCGCGGAAACGTGTCCTGCGTTCCCAGCGCGCGCGCCGTGCAGCCCTCGTTCAGCGGGCATAGCGAGCAGGCCGGCTTTTTCGGCGTGCAGATCGAGGCGCCCAGATCCATCAGCGCCTGCGCGCTATCACCGGCGCGAGAATCGGCAAGCAGCGTCGCAGCCAACTCCTGAATCAGCGGCTTGGCCTGCGGGAGCTCTTCCTCAACTGCAAAGAGCCGCGAGACCACGCGCTCGATATTGCCGTCGACCGGCATGGTGCGTCGATCGAACGCTATCGCCGCGATCGCTGCCGCCGTATAGGGCCCGACGCCCGGCAGCGCGCGCAGACGCACTTCGGTGTCGGGAAAGGTGCCGCCATGCTCGCGCGTCACCGCGACCGCGCAGGCATGGAGATTACGGGCGCGAGAATAATAGCCCAGCCCGGCCCACATCCGCAGCACGTCCTCCTGCGAGGCCCGTCCGAGCGCGGTGACATCAGGCCAGCGCGAGACGAATTTTTCGAAATAGGGCCCGACCGCCTTCACTGTGGTCTGCTGCAGCATGATCTCGGACAGCCAGACGCGGTAAGGGTCGGATGCTTCGCCGGGCGGAGCCCGCCAGGGTAATCGGCGGCGGTGGCGGTCATACCATTGGAGCAGCGCGAGCGGACGCGATGGGGTCTCCGGCGGAACTGGTTCCGATTTCGCCTTGAGGGCGGATTTGGGGCTCATGTCCGCACTGTAACGGCAATGCGTCGATCTCTCCACGTCGTGCCCACGCATGTCGCGGGCATCCACGTTTTTCTTCGCGGTGAAGAGCCTGCGGCCGACGCCCCGGAGTGCTATAAGGTCCCATGTCCAAGCTTCGACCCATCAAACCCGGTCCCATCAGCGCCAAGCCGCTATCGCTCCTGCTCAACGACGTCTTTGCCGAGGCCTATGCCAAGCAGGGATTTGCCGCGCGCGAGCTGGTGACGCGATGGGCGCAGATTGCCGGGCCGGAGATCGCGGCGCACGCCGAGCCGCTCAAGATGCAATGGCCGCGGCCGGTCGAGGGTCAGCCGCAGGAGCCGGCGACGCTGGTGCTGCGGGTCGAGGGGCCGATGGCGCTCGAGATCCAGCACTCCGCCGATGTGATCCTGCAGCGGGTCAACCGCTTCTTCGGCTGGAGCGCGGTCGGCAAGCTGGCCTTTCGCCAGGCTCCGCTATCACGCGCCCGCCGGCCGACCCGGCCCGGCCCGCCGGACGCCAAATCGGTGGCCGAGGTGGCTGAGCGCCTGGGCGATATCGAAGATGAACAATTGAAGTCGGCGCTGGCGCGCCTCGGGGCCGCCATCAAGCGAAATTGAGCCTTATTCTGCGGCCAAACTGGACCTGTCCTTGCCGCTCGCCATTGCCTCAAACGACGTTTCAAGCTAGCGACAGGCCGTCTGAATGGGAATTCGGGCGAGACCACGCCAATCCGGGAGCCGACCTTGATCATCACCCGCCGCGCCTTCACCTCGATGCTGTCGCTGACCGGGCTTGCCGCGCTCGCCGGGTTCTCTCCGCTGCGATTCATCTCCGATGCCATGATCCCTGAAGCCATGGCGCAGGCAGCGGCTGGTGACGTGGCCAAACCGGTGTCGCTGCCCGACATGGCGCTGGGCCCGAAGGACGCCGCCGTCACCATCACCGAATACGCCTCGATGACCTGCCCGCATTGCGCGGCCTTCAATGAGCAAGTGTTTCCCAAGATCAAGTCGGAATACATCGACACCGGCAAGGTGCGTTACGTCTTCCGCGAGTTCCCGCTCGACATCAAAGCCGCCGCCGGCTCGATGCTGTCGCGCTGCATCGCCAATGGCGACGCGCCGAAATACTTTGCCGTCACCGACATGCTGTTCCGCCAGCAGAACGATTGGGTCGTGAAGAACACCACGGAGACCCTGACGCGGATCGGCAAGCAGGCCGGTCTCACCCAGCAGCAGGTCGAGGCCTGCCTGAAGGACCAGGCGCTGCTCGACAAGATCGCCGCCGACCAGAAATATGCCAGCGACGTTCTGAAGGTCGATTCGACGCCGACGTTCTTCGTCAACGGCGAGAAGATCAAGGGCGAGACCTCGTTCGAGGAATTCGCCAAGAAGATCAATCCGCTGCTCAAGAGCTGATTCGCACGGCGCAATCCTGATTCGCATCTCGATAGCCGTATCTTTCCCGGCATAAATCCCTTGGGAAAAGCGGCTTTCGCCGGTTGCCCTCGCAGCGCACCGCGGCCATTGTCCAGCCGCATGAGGCGCCTCGCGCGACTCGCCCGGATACCGACATTGCCTTCCATGGTATTGTCCCGGCAGGGGGATTCGCGCCTGCCAACAGAGATGCGTGCTTATGAAAATCACCCGCCTGCGCCTTCACGGCTTCAAGTCCTTCGTTGAGGCCACCGACTTCGTCATCGAGCCCGGCCTGACCGGCGTGGTCGGGCCCAACGGCTGCGGCAAGTCGAATCTCGTCGAGGCGCTGCGCTGGGCAATGGGCGAGACCTCCTACAAGTCGCTGCGCGCCGCCGACATGGACGCGGTGATCTTCGCCGGCTCCGGCAATCGCCCCGCGCGCAACCACGCCGAAGTGACGATGACGATCGACAATTCCGATCGCACCGCGCCGGCGGCGATGAACGACAGCCAGCTTCTGGAAATCTCCCGCCGCATCGAGCGCGAGGCCGGTTCGGTCTACCGCATCAACGGCCGCGACGTGCGCGCCCGCGACGTGCAGATTCTGTTCGCCGACGCCGCCACCGGCGCGCGCTCGCCGGCTCTCGTCCACCAGGGCAAGATCGGCGAGATCATTCAGGCCAAGCCCGAGCAGCGCCGCCGCGTGCTGGAAGACGCCGCCGGCGTGGCCGGCCTGCACGCCCGCCGCCACGAAGCCGAGCTGCGGCTCAAGGCGGCCGAAACCAATCTCACCCGCGTCGAGGACGTGATCGGCCAGCTCGCGGGGCAAATGGAAGGCCTCAAGAAGCAGGCCCGCCAGGCCGTGCGCTATCGCGAAGTTGCGGCCAAGGTCCGCAAGGCCGAAGCAACCCTGTTCCATCTGCGCTGGATCGGCGCCCATGCCGACGTCAACGAATCCGGCCAGACCCACGATCTCGCGGTCCGCGAGATGGCCGAGCGGACCCAGCACCAGGCCGAGGCCGCTCGCATCCAGGCGATTCGCGCCGCCGAAATGCCGGCGCTGCGCGATGCCGAAGCGCGCGCCGCAGCGGGGCTGCAGCGCCTGACCAACGCCCGCGAGCTGCTCGATCGCGAGGAAGAGCGCGCCAAGGAGCGCGTCGCGGAACTCGAGCGGCGCCTCGCGCAGTTCGAAGGCGACATCTCGCGCGCCCAGCAGCAGACCATGGACGCCGATATCGCGCTGCAGCGCCTCGACGCCGAAGATGCCGAGCTGAAGGAAGAGATCAAGTCGCGCGTTGAGAAGCGCTCCGGCGTCGACGAGCGTGTCGCCGAAGCCGAGGCGGTGCTGACCGAAACCGAGCAGCAGTTCGCCGAGCTCACCACCGCGCTCGCAGACCTCACCGCCAAGCGCAACCAACTCGAAGCCAACGTTCGCACCCACCGCGACAAGCTCGCCCGGCTCGACCAGGAGATTTCGAACGTCGCGGCGGAAGAGCAGAAGCTCACCGAGGAGACCGGCGGCTTCGGCGATCTCGACGAGCTGACCGCGACGGTCGAGAGCGCCGAGCAGACGCTGGCGGCCTCGGAAGCCGCCGCTCAGGCCAGCGAAGCCGCGCACGTCGCCGCGCGGCAGACGCTGGAATCCTCGCGCTCGCCGCTGGTCGAAGCCGACAAGCGCGTGCAGCGGCTCGATACCGAGGCGCGCACGATCTCCAAGATCCTCAACGGCGAGACCAAGAATTTGTGGCCGCCGATCATCGACGGCATCACCGTCGACAAGGGATTTGAAAAGGCGATCGGCGCAGCCCTTGGGGACGATCTGGACGCCCCGGTCGATCCGTCCGCGCCGATGCGCTGGACCAATGCCGGCGTCACCGACGGCGATCCGGAACTGCCCGAAGGCGTCGTGCCTCTCGCCAGCCACGTGCAGGCCCCGGCCGAGCTGACCCGCCGCCTGGCGCAGATCGGCGTGGTGCCGCGCGAGCGCGGCGCCGAGCTGGTCTCGCAGCTCAAGACCGGCCAGCGGCTGGTCTCGCCCGAAGGCGACGTCTGGCGCTGGGACGGTTTTGTCGCAGCCGCCCACGCGCCGACCGGCGCAGCAAGGCGGCTTGCCGAGCGCGCCCGCCTCATCGACATCGAGAACGAGCTGGAGCAGGCCCGCATCGACGCGCAGATCAAGCGTCAGGCGCTGGAGAACGCCGAGGCCGAGCTGCAGATGGCCGCCAGCACCGAAGGTGCGAGCCGCGAAGCCTGGCGCGCTGCGCAGCGCGAACTCAACGTCGCGCGCGAGCGCCATGCCACGGTCGAGCGCGAGATCAGCCGCCACGCTGCACGCAAGGCGACGCTGTCGGAAGCGCACAGCCGTCTGGCCGCCGACCGCGCCGAGGCCGAAGCCGCCTACGAATACGCCGAAGCCGGGATCTCCGAGCTGCCGTCGAGCGAGGACACCGAAACCCGTCTCGCCGCTGTCCGCAGCGACATCGAAGGTCATCGTCGCATGGCCGCCCAGGTCCGGGCCGAGGCACAGGCGCTGGCGCGCGAAGCCGAGCTGGCCGACCGCCGCGTGCAGGCGATCCTCGCCGAACGCACCGAGTGGCAGAACCGCAAGGAGAGCGCGGCCTCCCACATCGACACCATCCAGGCGCGCATCGCCGAAGTCTCAATCGAGCGCAGCGATCTCGAGAACGCGCCGGCCGTGTTCGCGGAGAAGCGCAGCGCGCTGATCACCGAGATCGAATATGCCGAAAACGACCGCCGCATGGCCGCCGACGCGCTCGCCAGCGCGGAAACCGCGATGGCCGAAACCGATCGCGTCGCCAAGCTGACGCTCGAGGCGCTGTCGAGCTCGCGCGAGGCCACCGCCCGCGCCGAGGAGCGCATGGAAAGCGCGCGGCGCAGGCTCGATGACATCGAGCGCGAGATCCGCGACATGCTCGAAGTCGAGCCGCAGGCCGTTGCCGGGCTCGCCGAGATCGAGCCCGGCGCCGAGCTGCCGCCGCTGCACGACATCGAGGAAGACCTCGAAAAGATGCGCCGCGATCGCGAGCGCCTGGGCGCGGTCAATTTGCGCGCCGAGGAAGAGCTGCGCGAGGTCGAGACCCAGCATAATGGTCTGGTCACCGAGCGCGACGACCTCGTCGAGGCCATCAAGCGGTTGCGCCAGGGTATCCAGAGCCTCAACAAGGAAGCTCGCGAGCGGCTCCTGACCTCGTTCGAGGTCGTCAACAACCACTTCAAGCGCCTGTTCGTCGAGCTGTTCGGTGGCGGCGAAGCCGCGTTGCATTTGATCGAGAGCGATGACCCTCTTGAAGCCGGCCTCGAAATCATCGCCAAGCCACCGGGCAAGAAGCCGCAGACGCTATCGCTGCTCTCCGGCGGTGAGCAGGCGCTGACCGCGATGGCGCTGATCTTCGCGGTGTTCCTCACCAATCCCTCGCCGATCTGCGTGCTGGACGAAGTCGACGCGCCGCTCGACGACCACAACGTCGAGCGCTATTGCAACCTGTTGCACGAGATGACCGCCTCGACCGACACGCGCTTCATCATCATCACCCACAACCCGATCACGATGGCGAGGATGAACCGCCTGTTCGGCGTCACCATGGCCGAACGCGGGGTCTCGCAACTGGTGTCGGTGAACCTGCAAGAGGCGGTGGACATTCTCGACCAGAACGTGGCGTGAGTCCGCTCCCGTCACGCACCCATTGACGTCGTCATCCGCGCAAGCGGATGATGACCACGAATGATGATCTCACCCACCCTCCCCGCCGAACTGAAAGCGGCCCTCGACGGCAAGCTCCAGGGGTTCTCGCGCACCGACGCTGCGCAGCGATCGCAGAAAATCTCGACCACCTATCGTGCAGGGGGCGGCTCCGGCACGATCAAGTCCGAGGCCGATGCGCTCGCCTATGCGCTCGCGAGGATGCCGGCGACCTACGCTGCGGTGGCGGCAAGTCTGAATGCGCTGACCGAGGTCGCACCGGACCTCGGTCCGGAAACGCTGCTCGACGTCGGCGCAGGTCCGGGCACCGCGAGCTGGGCCGCTGCGGAAGCTTTTCCGTCGCTGCAATCCTTCACCCTGCTCGATGCCAACGCCACGCTGAGCCGTCTCGCGCTCGAACTGGCGCGCGACAGCACGCGTCTGGCGAATTGCCGCTATCTGCCGGGCGATGCCGGCGCGAACCTCGCTGAGGTTTCGCAAGCCGATCTCGTCGTCGCGAGCTATGTCATCGGCGAGCTCAGCGAGGGCGATCAACGCAAGCTCGCGGAAGCGATGTGGGCGAAAGCGCGCCACGTGCTGGTCGTGATCGAGCCCGGCACGCCCGCCGGCTACGCCCGCATCCTCACCTTGCGCCAGCAACTGATCGCGGCGGGCGCCTATGTCGCCGCACCCTGCCCGCACGAAAAGCCGTGTCCGCTGACGGCGCCCGACTGGTGCCATTTCTCCCAGCGCTTGCCGCGCTCGCAGGCTCACCGCCAAATCAAGGGCGCCGAGGTGCCGTTCGAGGACGAGCGATTCATCTACGTGGCGCTAACCCGTAGGCCTCCCGCCACCCGCGCCGCGCGCGTGTTGGCGCCGCCGGATCTCGGCAAGGCCGAGATCACGGCAAAGCTCTGCACCGAGCAAGGCGTCGAACTCGCCAAAGTCCCACGGCGGGACAAGGTCGCCTATGCAAGCGCCCGCCGCTGGCGCTGGGGTGATGCCATCCTGTCCGAAAGTTAACCTGCTCCGGCGCTTTCGCCTTGAACTCGGATAGTCCCTCATCCGACCAAGTCTTACCTCTCGTCTGTACCGGGCTCTCGCTCGGCGTCAATTTGGTCTACCCTAGCGCCCGCCTTCTTCCCCCTTCAGGAGTTCTCCATGTCGACCGGCTGGATCGTTCTCGGCGTTATCGTCGTCCTCGTGTTCTTTGCCTTCGCCGCCTACAATCGGCTGGTGGCGCTGGGCCAGCGCGTCGGCCAGGCCTTTGCCGACGTCGACGTGCAGCTCAAGCAGCGCCACGATCTGATCCCGAACCTGGTCGAGACGGTGAAGGGCTATGCCTCGCATGAGCGCGGCACGCTCGACGACGTCATCAAGGCGCGCAATTCGGCGATGTCGGCGCAGGGACCGGCGCAGGTGTCCGCGGCCGAGACCCAGCTCTCCGGCGCGCTCGGCCGACTGATCGCGCTGTCGGAGGCCTATCCCGACCTCAAGGCCAACGCCAATTTCCAGCAGCTCGCCAGCGAGCTGTCCGATCTCGAGAACAAGATCGCGGCCAGCCGACGCTTCTTCAACAGCGCGGTCCAGGAATACAACACCGGCGTCCAGCAGATGCCGGCAGCCTTGTTCGCCGGCATGTTCGGCTTCACCAAAAAGGACTTCTTCGATCTCGGCGCCAGCCGCACCGAGGTCGAGGCCACGCCGCAGGTGAAATTCTGAGTTGAGCCGATAGGCCGGCAGGGCATCGCGTCATGGCCGCGTATGGTCTCTACACGCACATCGCCTCGAACAAGTTTCGTTCGATGCTCCTGCTCGCCGGTCTGTTCGCGCTGGTCTACGTGCTGGTCTATGCCGGCGCGCTGATCGCCGAAGCCGTCATCAATGGCGACGAGACCGTCCTCCATTATCTGAGACGCGCCTTCTATGATCTGAAAGTCGCCGCACCGGTTGCGACCGTCGTGGCAGCGACCTGGATCGTGATCGCCTATTTCTTCCACCAGTCGATGATCGATGCGGTGACCGGCGGCCACGACGTCACCCGGCAGGAGCAGCCGCGGCTCTATAATCTGCTTGAAAATCTCTGCATCTCGCGCGGCATCACGATGCCGAAGCTGAAGATCATGGAAAGCCCGGCGCTGAACGCGTTCGCGACCGGCCTCAACCCGCGGCAATATTCGGTCACCGTCACCACCGGTCTCCTCAATGCGCTGGACGACCAGGAAATCGAGGCGGTGCTGGGTCACGAGCTGACCCATATCAAGAACGGCGACGTGCAGCTCATGGTGGTCGCCGTCATCATCGCGGGCGTGGTCGGATTCTTCGGCGAACTGTTCTTCCGCCTGTTCACGAATTTCAGCTGGAGCTCCGGCTCCGGCGGCTCGTGGTCGTCGGGCTCCTCCTCCTCACGATCGTCCTCGTCGTCGAACGACAGCAAGAGTTCGGGCGGCGGCGCGGTGATCGTCATCATCATCGCGGTCGTGCTGATCGTGGTGGCCTGGCTGTTGTCTCAGGTGGTGAAGCTCGCGCTGTCGCGCTCGCGCGAATATCTCGCGGACGCAGGCTCCGTCGAGCTGACGAAAAATCCGGACGCCATGATCTCGGCACTGCGCAAGATCGAGAACCGCGGCGAGCTGCCGGGCGCAACCTCGGCAGTGATGGAGCTCTGCGTCGACAATCCGCGCGAGGGTTTTGCCGATTTGTTCGCGACCCACCCCTCGGTGCAGTCGCGAGTCGACGCGTTGGTCAAGTTCGCCGGCGGCCATGATCCCGGCCCGCTGCCGCTTTCCGCCGACGAGGCCGAGGAGCCAGACACGCAGCCGACCAGCAGGGCGTCCGACCGCCACCGCGCCAGGGGCCCTGGAACGACGTAGGCGGCGCGGCCAGTCCGCCGCCCCTGCCCGCACCCAGCTCCGCCGGAACCGCCAGCAGCAACCCGATAGGCAATCGAGTAAGCAATCCCTTGGGCAATTCCTTGGGTCCTTGGGGCCGCCATTGAGCGTGATTTGACGCCATGCCCGGCAGGATTCGTCGTGCTTGGGAAAAACCTCGGGAATTGCCATAACTGGGCCCTGCGGAATTGAATTCTCCCTTGTTTCTGCCATGTTCGCGCCCAACAGCAGACTTGGGACATGTCTGCGACATCGATTTGGGGCCCGTCCGATTGCAACCTCGCGATCGGGGGCGCGCGTTAGGGGACAGCAATGGCAAAGCCGGCAGTGGTTGTGGTGGGCGCGGACAAGGGTGGGGTCGGCAAGACCACGGTGTCGCGCACCCTGCTCGATTATTTTTCCGCCAACAACGTGCCGACGCGCGCTTTCGACACCGAATCGCCGCGCGGAACCCTGAAGCGCTTCCATCCTGACATCACCGAGATCGTCGACATGACGACGACGTCGGATCAGATGAAGATCTTCGATACGCTCAACGCGACGAGCCCGTCGGTCACCGTGATCGACGTCCGGGCCGGCCTGCTCTCGCCGGCGCTCGCCTCCTTGCGCGACATCGGATTCCTCGACGCCGCCAAGGCCGGCCAGATCACCTTTGCCGTGTTCCACATCCTCGGACCCTCGATCGCCTCGCTGGACGAGATCGCCGAGACCGCGGGCTTCATGGGCGGCGCGAAATATTTCCTGGTGAAGAACTTCATCAACGATACTCAGTTCTTCCAGTGGGATCAGTCGACTTACCAATCGTATTTCAACCGCATCAAGGACGCGACCGAGCTGACCATCCCCAAGCTCAACGAAATGGCCTATGAGCAGGTCGAGGTGTCCTCCGTCCCATTCCTGAAATTCGTCGCCAACAAGGGCGTCAACGACGAGGCCGCCAACTACTCCTTCGTGCTGCGTGGTTATGTCCGACACTGGCTGGCGAACGTCTGGAGTGAGTTCGATCGGATCCGGCTGACCGATATCGTCGGCTCGACGAAATCCGGGGCCCGCAACAGCGAAAAATAGTTGCGCAAGCCGGGCGGATACGGCTGGATTGGTCGCCAAGTTCGACTGATATAGCTATCGATGTCCGCAACGCCCCTCTACATCATTTGCTCGCCCCGCCCGCAGGTCGGCAAGACCCTGCTGGCGCGGCTTTTGAGCGAATTTTTGCTGCTCAAGAACGGCAACGTCGTGGCCTTCGACGTCAACCTGAAGGAGCCGTCGCTGCTCGACTATCTGCCAACGATCACCGAGACCGCCGACGTGATCGACACCTACGGCAAGATGCAGCTGATGGATCGTGTCATCGTCGATGACGGGCTTGCCAAGGTGATCGACCTCGGCTTCCACGCCTTTGACGAGTTCTTCAAGATGACGGAGGAGATCGGCCTCTTGAAAGAGGCTGCGCGCCGCCACGTCGCGCCGATGATCCTGTTCGTCGCCGACACCGACCGCGTCTCGGCCCGCGCCCACGAGATGCTGCGCGAACAGATCCCGCGGATCAACCTGATCACGGTGGACAACGAGCACATCGTGCGCGGCGAGCTGCCGGAAGCGATGGCCGGCGGCCGGCTGCTGCGCCTGCCGGCGCTGCCCGGATTCCTGAAGACCTATATCAGCCGCCTGAATTTCTCCTTCACCGGCTATCTTCGCCAGGAGAAGGATGCCTCGACCGAGCTGCACCAATGGACCCGGCGCAATTACCTCGCCTTCCGCGAACTCGAGCTCAGCCTGATCCTGCAACGGTCCTGAATATTTTACCCGGATAATATTGACGCCCAGCGACGTTGCGGTTACTGAGTGTACGCACCATCGTTCCTCAGCAAGGCCTCTTCACCGTGAGCATCGACCGTAAAGCAGCAATCGCCGCCTATAAGGAGCGGAAGACCGTTGCCGGCATCTACGTCGTCCGCTGCGCGGCCTCGGGCGAGGCCTGGGTCGGCCAAGCCTCGAACCTCGAGACAATCCAGAATCGCATCTGGTTCTCGCTGCGCCAGGGTAGCCACACCTGCCGTAGACTCCAGACTGCGTGGAACATGCACGGTGAGGCAGGCCTGACACTCGGCGAATGCGAGCGGCTGAAAGATGAGGCGAGCGACTATGTCAGGAATGCGCTCCTCAAAGAGCGCATGCTGCATTGGCTGTCGGAGCTAAAGGCCGAGCCGATCTGAACGTCGCCAGCCGTGCCGTGCCCTCAGTGCCCCTCGAACGTCATCAGCGTGCGCACCGGCACGTCCATCGCGCGCAGCTTGGCGGCGCCGCCGAGATCGGGCAGATCGATGATGAAGCAGGCGGCGACCACATTGGCGCCGATCTGGCGCAGCAGCTTCACCGCACCTTCCGCGGTGCCGCCGGTGGCGATGAGGTCGTCGACCAGGATCACACGCTCACCCGGCTGGATGGCGTCGACATGCATCTCCATCTCGTCGATGCCGTATTCGAGAGAGTAAGCGATCCGCACGGTGGTGTGCGGCAGCTTGCCTTTTTTCCGGATCGGCACGAAGCCGGCCGAAACCTGGTGCGCCACCGCGCCACCGATGATGAAGCCGCGCGCTTCCATGCCAGCGACCTTGTCGATCTTGTTGCCGGCCCAGGGATTGACGAGTTCGTCGACCGCACGGCGGAACGCACGCGCATCTGCGAGCAACGTGGTGATGTCGCGGAACAAGATCCCGGGTTTCGGATAGTCCGGGATGGTGCGGACGCTCGCCTTCAGATCATGGTCAAAAGTCATGGTGCCTCTCAATCAGCGCGACGCATCCAGGCGGAACGCGTTCTCGACAATTCGTAAGCCCACCTCGCCGCTCAGCGACATCAGCGATTCCGGATGGAATTGCACGCCGGCGACCGGCAGGGTCTTGTGCTCGAGCGCCATGGCGACGCCGTCCTCGGTGCTGGCGGTGACGGATAGCACCTCCGGCATGCTGTCGCGCTCGACATACAGCGAGTGATAGCGGCCGATGACGATCTCGTTCGGCAGATTGCGCATCAGCCGCCCGCCACGTACCTGAACCCGCGAGGGCCGGCCATGGGCGGGATGCGTGAGCTGCCCGAGCTCGCCGCCGAAATACTCGCCGATCGCCTGGACGCCGAGGCAGACGCCGAACACCGGCAGCTTGTCCTCCAGCGCCGCGTCGATGGTCTTCTTGATCCCAAAATCCTCGGGCCTGCCCGGCCCTGGCGACAGCACCAGCAAATCCCACCGCTTCTGCTTGAGCATGTCGAGCGCATGCACATGGCGGACCACGGTGACGTCGGCGCCGACCTGGCGGAAGTAATCGGCCAGCATATGGACGAAGCTGTCGTCATGGTCGATCAGCAGTACCCGCTTGCCGCTTCCGGTGGCGTCGGGCGCAAAGGCCGACAGCGGCTTCGGCGGATCGCCGCGCAGCGCCTGGAACAGGGCCGCGGCCTTGACCTGGCATTCGCGGTCCTCGGCGGCGGGATCGGAGTCGAACAGACAGGTGGCGCCGACACGCACTTCCGCGAGGCCCTCCTTCATCCGGATGGTCCGGATGGTGAGGCCGGTGTTGATGCTGCCGTCGAAATTCACCGCCCCGATCGCGCCGGCATACCAGCGGCGGGGCGAGCGCTCGTGATCCTCGACGAACTGCATCGCCCAGAGTTTTGGTGCGCCAGTGACGGTGACGGCCCAGGCGTGGGTGAGAAAGGCGTCGAGCGCATCGAAGCCGGGACGCAGCATGCCTTCGACATGGTCGACGGTGTGGAACAGTTTTGAATAGGTCTCGATCTGCCGGCGCGCCAGCACCTTGATGGTGCCGGGAACGCAGACGCGCGCCTTGTCGTTGCGGTCGACGTCGGTGCACATGTTGAGCTCGAACTCGTCCTTCTCGGAGTTCAGGAGCTGGCGGATCTGCTCGGCATCGCCGATCGCATCGGTACCGCGCGCGATCGTCCCCGAGATCGGGCAGGTCTCGACCCGGCGTCCGTCCGAGCGCACGAACATTTCCGGAGAGGCCGAGACGAGAAATTCGCCCTCGCCGAGATTCATCAGCGCGCCGTAGGGCGACGGATTGATGACACAGAGCCGCTGGAACACTTCCGCCGGCGAGCGGTCGCAGGGCTCGGCGAAGAGCTGCCCCGGCACCGCCTCGAACAGATCGCCACGCGCAAAGGCAGCGCGCGCGGTCTCGACAGTGGCCTGATATTCGCCGGGGGCGTGATCGGCAAAACCCTGGCGCGGTGTCTTGAGGTAGGGGCTCTCGGCGGTCTCGTGCGGCAGGCCCGCGGTGGACTTGCCCTTCCACGCGAAATCGTATGTGAGCACGACGCCGCGGCCGGTGGCGCGGTCATAGGCGAGCAGGCGATCGGGGACGTAGAGCACGATGTCGCGCTGGTCGCTCTCGCGCGCGCGCTTCTGCACGAGGTCCTCGATCTGGAACACGAGGTCGTAGGCGAAGGCGCCGAACAGGCCGAGCACGCCGTCGTCATTGGCGGAGAAAGCGGCGACGAGATCGCGCACCAGCGACATCACGCTGGCGCGCCGCGTGCGCTGGTCTTCGTCGATCGGGGCTTCGCCGCGGACGATATGACCCGCAAGGCGCGTGGGCGTCTTCTCGGAGATCACGACGCAGGGCTCGCGCAAGACATCCGCAAGGAAGGCGATCAGGACCTCCCCGCGCGCGTTCAGCGCTTCCAGCTTGAAATTGACGCCGGTGGTCTCGAGCTTGAGCGGCGGATCGGAGAAGCCGAGGTCAAAACTCTCGTAGCGGCCGGGCACGGTCGTCCCCGACGACAGCACCACGCCGCGGCGACGGTCGAGCAGGCTGACGAGATCGTCGAGCCGGTTGGCGCCGCCGGAAAACTGTTCCGCCACGCGCGTGATCGCAAGCCCTGCGCGGGTCACGTAGTCGCTTCGAGCCGGAAGGGCAAAGACGGTCCTGTTCATGGGGTCCTCTTACGAAACTTGTCGAGGGAACGCCACACAGGACAAACGATCAGGCCGCCGCACTGCGTGGGCGACCTCAGACGATTTTGGGAGAATAAATCGCACCGGCCACCTCTCAGGAGGTGCGCCACCAAAGACGGGATGGGCGGACGGCGGTGCTCATGGGCGGATACTCACCATGGCGCGGGGACGACGTCAAGGCTGGCTGGGCTGGCTGCTCAACGCCGATCACCACAGTCGTCCCGGCGAAGGCCGGGCAATTGCGCACCAGGCCGGGGCGACACTGAAATGGTAGCGCGACTGGCGCAGCACACCTACCCCAGATGCTTCCTGAAAAACTCCGTCGCCCTGCCCCAGGCGAGCTCGGCGGCTTCCCGGTCGTGCACGGCCTGGCGCTGCTCGTTGACGAAAGCGTGCTCGGCGTCATAGCGGAACAGCTCCAGCGACTTGCCGGCGGCCTTCATGGCCTTTTCGAAACCGTTGACCAGCTCCGGCGTGCACCAATCGTCCTTGTTGGCGAAATGGGCCTGAAGCGGGATCTTGACGTCGGCGGGCTTGGCCGCCTGCTCTGGCGGGATGCCGTAGAACACCACGCCGGCGGCGAGCTCCGGCACATGCACCGCGCCGATGATGGTGACGGCGCCGCCGAGGCAGAAGCCGGTCAGGCCCACCTTGGCGCCGTTGCGCGACAGATATTGCGTGGCGCCGCGCACCGTCTGCGTGGTGGCGTCCATGAAGTCGAGCGAGTTCATCTCTTTGCCGGCGGCGTCGGTGTCGTGATACGGCACCACCTTGCCCTTGTAGAGATCTGGCGCCAGCGCATCGAAACCGGCGAGCGCGAAGCGGTCGCAGAGGCCCTTGATCTGGTCCGAAAGGCCCCACCATTCTTGGATCACCACCACGCCCGGCGCGTTGCCGCGCGCGGCATTGGCGAGATAGCCCGATGCGTCCTTGCCGTCCGGGCGCTTGAAGGTGATGGCGGTTCCCATGGTGTCCTCCGACGAGTTTTTGGGGAGCGGTTGGCGGCATTTTGGCGTTTGAGCGGGCGATAGGCAATCGCGCCTGACAACACACTCTCGTGCCCAACAAAAAAGCCCCCTTGCGGGGGCCTCTTCATTCTCGCCTCGGGCCCCTCAGTGCGAGTCTGCCCAGACCTTCTTCTTGGTGAAGTACATCAGGCCGGCGAAGATGATCAGGAAGATGAACACCTGGAAACCGAGGCGCTTGCGCGCTTCCATATGCGGTTCGGCGGTCCACATCAGGAACGTGGTGACGTCCTTGGAATACTGCGCGACAGTGGTCGGCGAGCCGTCGTCATAGGTGACCTGGCCGTCGCTGAGCGGCTTCGGCATCTTGATGGCGTGGCCCGGGAAGTACTTGTTGTAGTAGGAGCCCTCCGGGATGGTCACACCTTCGGGCGCCTTGTCCTCAAAGCCCTGGAGCAGCGCCGAGACGTAGTCCGGACCCTGCTCCTGATACTGGGTGAAGAAGTCGACGATGAACATCGGGAAGCCGCGGCCGTAGGAACGCGCCTTGGTGATCAGCGACAGATCCGGCGGCGCCGCGCCGCCGTTCGCCGCACGCGCCGCCTGCTCGTTCGGGAATGGCGAGGGGAAATAATCCGCCGGCCGGCCCGCGCGTTCGAACATGTCGCCGGCGTCGTTCGGACCATCCTTGACCTTGTAGTCGGAGGCGAAGGCTGCAGCCTGCGCGACCGAATAGCCGGGACCGCCGGCTTCCGCGAGATTGCGGAAGGCGACGTAGGACAGGCCGTGACAGTTGGCGCAGACTTCCTTGTAGACCTTCAGGCCGCGTTGCAATGCGCCGCGATCGTACTTGCCGAACGGACCGGCGAACGACCATTTGTTGCCCGGCGGCTTGTCGCTGCCTTCGGAGGCGCGCGCGCTGTCGGCTGAGCCCGCAAACAACGCGCCCGCCAGCGCAAGCACGATCGCGCTCGACACCATCGGCGTCGACCTGCTCCCGGTTTTGGCCAGGACGGCATCCGAGATCGAGTTCGGCACCGGACGCGGCTTCTCGATCCGCGAGAGCAGCGGCAGCACGATCAGGAAGTAGGCGAAATAGCAGAACGTCAGGACCCGGCCGGCGATCACATAGATGCCTTCCGGCGGCTGCGCGCCGAGATAGCCGAGCAGGATGCAGACCGCGACGAAGATCCAGAAGAACTGCTTGGCCAGCGGACGGTACTTCGACGACTTCGTCCTGGCGGCGTCGAGCCAGGGCAGGAAGCACAGGATGATGATCGCCGAGAACATCCCGATCACGCCCGCGAGCTTGTTCGGGATCGAGCGCAGGATCGCGTAGAAAGGCAGGTAATACCATTCCGGCACGATGTGCGGCGGCGTCACGCCCGGGTTCGCCGGAATGTAATTGTCGGCGTCGCCGAGATAATTCGGCATGTAGAAGATGAACCAGGCGTAGAGCAGCATGAAGCAGGAGACGCCGAACATATCCTTGATGGTTGCATGCGGCGTGAACGGAACAGTGTCCTTTTCCGTCTTGGGCTCGACGCCATCAGGGTTGTTCTGGCCGGAGACATGCAGCGCCCAGACGTGGAGCACGACGACGCCCGCGATCAGGAACGGCAGTAGATAGTGCAGCGAGAAGAAGCGGTTCAGCGTCGGGTTGCCGACCGAATAGCCGCCCCACAAGAGCGTCACGATGCTCTCGCCGACATAGGGGATGGCGGAGAACAGATTGGTGATGACGGTGGCGCCCCAGAAGCTCATCTGGCCCCACGGCAGCACGTAGCCCATGAAGCCCGTCGCCATCATCAGGAGGTAGATGATGACGCCAAGGATCCACAGCACCTCGCGCGGCTCCTTGTAGGAGCCGTAATAGAGGCCGCGCAGCATGTGGACGTAGACAGCGACGAAGAACATCGAGGCGCCGACGGCATGCATGTTGCGCAGCAGCCAGCCGTAATTGACGTCACGGACGAGCAGCTCGACCGACTTGAAGGCGAGGTCGGCATGCGGCGTGTAGTGCATCGCCAGGATCACGCCGGTCAGGATCTGGATCCCCAGCATGAAGGAGAGGATGGCGCCGAAGGTCCACCAATAGTTCAGGTTGCGCGGGGTGGGATAGACCACGAAGGAGGAGTGCATGAGGCCGAGGATCGGCAGACGTCGCTCGATCCATTGCAGGGCCGGATTGCTCGGCTGGTAGTCGGATGGTCCGCTCATGATGCGATCCTGAGGAAATAATACGACGAGACGGCGCGAAGCTTCGGACGAGGGCCCGAAGCTCAGCCGATCTGGATTTTGGTGTCGGAAACGAACTGGTACGGCGGCACCGGCAGGTTCGCGGGCGCGGGCCCCTGGCGGATGCGGCCGGACGAATCGTACTGCGAACCATGGCAGGGGCAGAAGAACCCGTCGTAATTGCCTTCATGGGCGATCGGGATGCAGCCGAGATGGGTGCAGATGCCGATCACGACCAGCCACTGCTCATGGCCGGACTTGACCCGGGCCTCGTCGGACTGCGGATCGGGCAGGCTCGCCACGTTGACGGCGCGCGCCTCGTCGATCTGCTTCTTGGTGCGGTGGCTGATATAGATCGGCTTGCCGCGCCAGAACACCTTGATGTCCTGCCCCTCGGCAACCGGGCTGAGATCGACCTCGATCGGCGCACCAGCGGCGATGGTCGACGCATCAGGATTCATTTGGGAGATAAAGGGCCAGAGCGCGGCTGCGCCCCCTACTGCTGCAGCTGCCCCCGTTGCAACGAATAAGAAATCACGGCGTGTCGGATGGTCCGCCGAAGACGCTGTCGTCACGATTCCAACCCTTTCTTCTTATGCAGCCGGCGGAACCGCTCCGGGAGCCCCCAAGGTCCCCAGAACAGCCTGCCGGCGCCCGCGGCCCCCCCGCGGCGGCAGAACTTCGCGTGCCCCCACCAAAACAAGGCGAAAACAGCAGTCCAGAATCGTTCTATTGGCACCCTTGCCGGGCGAGCGCAAGCCCGCTATCGGCGCGGGAGCGTGCAATGCACGAATTCCGCGGCCAGCGATGTTTTATTGAGACATTTCCGGCCCGCACCGAACCCGGCACCGCCCATGCAGATAGCGCTTTTCCAACCCGACATCCCCCAGAACACCGGCACGATTCTCAGGCTCTGCGCCTGTCTGGGCATGGCCGCCCATATCATCGAACCGGCGGGCTTCCCGGTCTCCGACCGGCATTTCCGCAGGGCGGGAATGGACTACCTCGATCAGGTCAGCATCGTCAGGCATGACTCCTGGTCAAAGTTCGAGCAATGGCGGGCGGCGCAAGGCGCTCGCCTGCTGCTGTTCACCACCAAGGGGGCGACCGACTACCGCGATTTCCGTTACCAGACGGCGGACATCCTGCTATTCGGGCGCGAGAGCGCCGGCGTCACCGAGGCGGTGGTCGAGGCGGCGGACGCGCGGCTGGTGATCCCGATCGCTCCGGGGCTGAGGTCGCTCAATGTCGCCATGACCGCGGCGATGGCCGCAGGCGAAGCGCTGCGGCAGCTCCGGAACCCGCAAGTTTAATATGTTGAGGTATGTTGAGGAGAGACGGTTGAGTTACGCGGTCAAGGAAATCTTCCTGACCTTGCAAGGCGAAGGCGCCCATGCCGGGCGCGCGTCCGTGTTTTGCCGTTTTGCCGGCTGCAACCTCTGGAGCGGGCGCGAGGCCGACCGTCAGGAGGCCACTTGCAAATTCTGCGACACCGATTTCGTCGGCACCAACGGCACCCTCGGCGGTCGCTATGGCTCGGCCGCGGAACTCGCAGACACCATCGCCGCGCAATGGACAGCCTCCACCGAAGACCGCTATGTGGTGCTCACCGGCGGCGAGCCGCTGCTCCAGGTCGATACCGCGCTGGTCGACGCGCTCCATGCCCGCGGCTTCGAGATCGGCGTCGAGACCAACGGCACCATCGCCCCGCCCGAGGGGCTCGACTGGATCTGCGTCAGCCCAAAGGGCGGCAGCGATCTGGTGATCCGGCGCGGCCACGAGCTGAAGCTGGTCTATCCGCAACCGCTCGCCATGCCGGAGGCCTTCGCGGATCTCGCCTTCGAGCGCTTCTCACTGCAGCCGATGGACGGGCCCGAGGTCGCCCAAAACACCGCGGGCGCCATCGACTATTGCCTCAATCATCCGCAATGGCGGCTCAGCGTGCAGACGCATAAGTCGCTTGGTATCAGATAGGATTGGTTTTCGAACAGATGTGGGAATTGACGAAATCGTTTCGCTTCGAGGCGGCGCACTCATTGTCGGGAACGACGTTCGGCGCGGATAGCGAAGAGATCCACGGCCACTCCTTTCGCGCCGAGGTGACGCTGCGCGGCACGCCCGATCCCAAAACCGGCATGGTGGTCGATCTCGGCCTGGTCCAGCGCGCCATCGAGGATGTGCGCATGACGCTGGATCACAAGTACCTCAACAAGATCGAGGCGCTGGGCACACCGACGCTGGAAAACCTCTCGCTCTTCGTCTGGGAGCGGCTGGCTCCTATCGGCAAGCTCACCCGCGTCAGCATCCACCGCGACAGTTGCAACGAGAGCTGCACCTATTACGGTCCGCAGGGCTGACGAAATGACATCCACATTGGACCCGAGCTTGATCGAAGACCGCAAGACGCGCGCACGCGCCTGGTTCGAAGCCTTGCGCGACGACCTCTGCGCGAGCTTCGAGCGGCTGGAGGACGATGCCCCCGAGAGCCTTTATCCCGGTGAGGCCGGCCGCTTCAAACGCACACCCTGGCAGCGCACCGATCATACCGGCGCGGCCGGCGGCGGCGGCGTGATGTCGATGATGTCCGGCCGCCTGTTCGAGAAGGTCGGCGTGCATTGCTCCACCGTGCACGGCGAATTCGCACCAGAGTTTCGCGCGCAAATTCCGGGCGCGGCGGACGACCCGAAGTTCTGGGCCTCCGGCATCTCGCTGATTGCGCATCTGCGCAATCCGCACGTGCCGGCGGTGCACATGAACACGCGCTTCGTCGTCACCACCAAAGCCTGGTTCGGCGGCGGCGCCGATCTTACGCCGGTGCTCGACCGCCGGCGCACGCAGGACGATGCCGATAGCATCGCCTTCCACGCCGCAATGAAACAGGCCTGCACGCAGCCGAACGGCATCGCCGATTACGACAAGTACAAGAAGTGGTGCGACGAGTATTTCCACCTGCCGCACCGCAAAGAGGCGCGCGGCATCGGCGGCATCTTCTACGACTGGCACGACAGCGGCGACTGGGACGCTGACCTCGCCTTCACCCGGGATGTCGGCCGCGCCTTCCTGAAGGTCTATCCCGACATCGTGCGGCGCAATTTCGCGACAAGCTGGACCGCGGAGGATCGCGAGGAGCAATTGATCCGGCGCGGCCGCTATGTCGAGTTCAACCTGCTCTACGACCGCGGCACCATCTTCGGTCTCAAGACCGGCGGCAATGTGGATTCGATCCTGTCGTCGCTGCCACCGGTGGTGAAATGGCCATGACGACGATGAAGCCCGCAATGAGACCGCTGCCGCGCGCCATGCTGATCGACATGGACGACACCATCCTGTCGGCCTATGCGCGGCCCGAGATCGCCTGGAACACGATCACAGCGGAGTTCGCCGAGGAACTCGCGCCGCTGCCGCCGCAACTGGTCGCGAGCACCGTCCTGGCCTTCGCGAAGAATTTCTGGGCCAATGCGGACGCTTCGTGGCGGCTCAAGCTCGCCGAAGCCCGGCACCTCACCGTCAAGGGCGGTTTCGCCTCGCTCGCAGCCGCCGGTCATCGCGCCCTGCCCGACGACCTCGCCATTCGCCTGGCCGACCGCTTCACCGCCTATCGCGAGGAGGAGATGTTCGTCTTCCCCGGCGCGCATGACGCTATCGACAGGCTCAAGGCGCTCGGCATCAAGCTCGCATTGGTGACCAACGGCGCCGCCGACACCCAGCGCGCCAAGGTGGAGCGCTTCGAGCTGGCGCATCGCTTCCACCACATCCAGATCGAGGGCGAGCACGGCTTCGGCAAGCCCGAGGAGCGCGCCTATCTGCACGCGATGGAGGCGCTCGGCGTCACCGCAAGAGACACCTGGATGATCGGCGACAATCTGGAATGGGAAGTCGTGACGCCGCAGCGTCTCGGCATCTACTCGATCTGGATCGACGTGCATGGCGACGGCCTGCCCGAAGGCTCGATCGTCAAGCCCGACCGCATCATCCGCTCGCTGACAGAACTGGTGCCGGACTGACTGCAATCGGGGTGCGCAAACAAAAACGTCGAAAACAACCCCATGCACAGTAGACGGCCGCAGCAAAATCAAGGACTTGCGGCAAGCGCAAACTGCGGATCTGACGAAATCATTTGCGCCGTCGGGCAAAACAGGCGCATGGTGTGATGGTCGCGACGCACGGGACGGAAGAGCCCTTGTGCCATCCATCGAACAGGCACCATTGCCTCTCGTGATGGGATCGCTCCGGCCTAAAGCTCTCTGATCGACGTTTCAGCAGTCTGGCCGGCGGATGCGCGCTACCGCAACACATCCACTGACCGAGTAGCCCGTGATCGGCATGTCATGCCGGTTTGCTAGCTTCGCCGTCAATCAACCCGAAAGGACCATCCATGGAACTAAAAGCCGGCGATATCGTCATGCTGAAATCCGGCGGGCAGCCGCTCACCGTCGCGGACGTGAAGGGCGACGACGTGATCTGTCTCTGGATGGGCGCGGAGGGCGATCTGTTTCGCGAGACGCTCCCGCTTGCGGTGCTCGAGCACCTGGAAGAGCTCGACGACGAAGACGAGGATGAAGACGACGAAGACGAGGAGTAAGCGCGGCTGAGGCCGCGTCCTCATTAGGTCGGGGTGCTCGGCTCCGCCCAACCTGGTGTCCGCTCCTCTGTCCATATCGGCACGAGAGCGGACATCGCTGGATGCTCGAACGTCAATCCAACGGAACGTTCAAACTGGTCCCTTTGGTGATGATGCCGCCACGGTTACCGATCTCGATCGAGCCATAGCGCTGCTTGAAGCAATCGGGCAACGGCCGGTCGCTCTCCATGCTGAGCCAAAGGCGCAATAAATGACGCTTCTGGCCTGCATCGGGCCAATCGCGGAATCCGGTCCGGTCATGCAGCAAGGCATGATTGTAAACGAACTGCATGTCGCCCGGCTGAAGCCGCATGCCGAAATGCAGCGCGGGATCATTTGCGAGCGCGTCAAAAAGATCGAGCGCCTCGACGTGAGCCGGCGTCAGTCTCGGCGCATCGGGAAAGCGCTGCGCACTATCGATATATTGGCGCTGATAAAACCCGGTCAGGAACCCCGCATGCCAATTCAGCACCGGGATTTCAAGATATGGCTTTTCGTTCTCCGGCACCTCGCCCCGTCGGTCCGTCGCGATCGGATCAAACAAGAGAGCGGCAAGGTCGGGACGTCTGTCAAACATCTCGTTGTAGATTGTCGTCGTACTGACAAGGAGAGAATCCCCTCCCTCCATCGCCTCGCGAATGCATAACAATCCAACCACGTCGGACGAATCCGTGTGGAATGTTTGCCGTTCCGAGGTTTGATAAATTCGGGTGTTCGGATCCTTAGCATCGGCGCCGGTGTCACGGACGTGACCGAGAATGTGGCCCGCTGCATTCTGAGACCGCGCCGATCCAAGATGGGCGCCCACTCCGCAAAAGATCGTAGCGGCAAACTCCTGACTGTATTTTGCCACCGGGAGGCCGCGGATCACTTCGAAGCCAATGCCTACCAGGAGCTTCTTCTTGAGATCTTCCAGGTGCGCGCCGAGATGGGGAAGCGGAAAGCTTTCCTTCGTGATCTCGGCGATTTTTTTGTTTCTGCCAAGATATGTTTCAGCCACGCCCTCGAGTTCGGCGATTTCGCCGGCAGCAAGCGATATCAACCATCGATCAGGATTGGCTTTCATCTCAGCCCCCTCCCAGGCGGATGGGATATCGACCTTCCCTGGAGGGCGATGGATCCCGCTGGGCAGTGAGACCACATTCATAGGGTTGGTTCCTGAGGGAGATTGAACGTCAGACATCGGCGCGGACGATCGACGATATTGTGCCGACCGCTTGTTTGCAACTTGGCTGACGCGCAGCCCTGGGCCGAGTGCACTGTCGCCGACAACGGGTGCGCTCGCTTGACGAGATCCGTTCCGGGCAGTTGGCGATCCGCTTCCGCCAAGGGGATCGGTTAACAACATGGCCTCTCGTGCGATCGATCAAAGCCCGGGAAAAAATGGCATCAGCCGGAACGTTCGCGAAGCTGGCTGAGTTAAAAGCCATACGCGTCGCGCTGTGGTCATAGCCGCACCGCGCGCCCGATAAAGGCCCTGCACGAAGCGAAACCTACTCTGCGGCGTGCTTCGCAGCACGGCCGCGCGAGGATCGCGATGTACACGACGGCGATATACGATGAGCTGAGGCAGATCGAGCGCGACGTCGTCGAAGGAGAACGCCGGCTCGCCGAGCAGGAGGCGCTGATCATCGAAATGAAGCGCCAGAACGAGGACACAACCAAAGCTGAAGGCGAACTCGAACGGATGCGCATGGAGCAGCGAGGTCGCGATCAGGATCGGCAACGTCTGCTCTCACGGCTGCAACCCTGAACAACTGCTCCCCATCAGGCTGATCCGCCAAAGGCGTCGCGTTCCTGAGCCGTGGCTACGGTGACAGTTGCCATTTTCGGTCAATGACGATGCAGCGGTTCAGATCAGCAAATCATGATGCGCAGGTAGAATCGCTTGGTGCGGGCTGTTGGTGCCGTGATCGTCCGCGTGTCCGTTCAGTGCATGAGGGACGAGCTTGACGTTGAACCCGAGGCCTTCTTCCTGACCGGGCGGAACGTGCGCATCCAGCGGATGATTGAACTCTTTCAGTCCGACTATCTCGACGAAAGCAGAAGGAGCTACGCCGCTATCGAACCGGAATACCGGTCCCTGGTCTGCGCCGCCGGTTTCGAACGCAGCCTTGGCCGCGTGTGCGTCGTCTGCGATTGCTGCAGATTGCGCAGCGTGCTGCGAGTTACCGTGGTCCACGGTGGCTGGTTCTGCTGTCTTCACGGTCCCCGCAGCCTGCGAAGCCGAAGAGGGATGCTCGGCCCCATCGCCGGCGCCGTTGCCCGGTTTGCCTCCATGTTCCGTCGATTCCGTGCTTGCCGCCTTTGCAGATCCTGGCTCCGAAGCGCGTTGCGAGTTGCCGTGGCCCGCGCTGGCGGGCGTTGCGGCGGCCGGATCGATCGCTGCTCCGTCCAGCGGGCTTGCAGCGGCTGAGTGCCCGGATTTTCCGTGTTCCGCGCCGTCTGGTTCTGCCGTTGTCGCTGGTGTTTGCGCGCCTTCGGAAGCCGAAGCGTGATGCTCGCCACCACGGTCGGCGGCGTTGCCCGCTTTGGAGCCAGCTCCAGTCGATTCGCTGGCTGCCGCCTTCGAAGATTCTGGCTCTGAAGCGTGCTGCGCATTGCCGTGACCCGTGCTGGCGGCCGTTGCGGCGCCCGGATCGATCTCGGTTGCGTCTGGTGCGTTTGCAGCGGTTGAGTGCCCGGATTTGCCGTGTTCCGCGCCGTCTGGTTCTGCCTTCTGCGCTGCCCCTCCCTGAGCCTCCGGGTCCTTATCGTGATGCTCGGCGCCATTGCCGACGCCGTTGCCGGGTTTGCCCCCATCTTCCGTCGACCCCGTGCTTGCCGCCTTTGCAGATCCTGGCTCCGATGCGTGCGGCGGGTTGCCGTGGCCTGCACCGGCGGCTATCGCGGCGCCCGGATCGATCTCGCCTGCGTCTGGTGCGTTTGGGGCGGCGGAGTGCCCGGATTTGCCGTGTTCGGCGCCGCCTGGGTCGGCCTTCTTCGCTGGCCCTCCCGGAGCTTCCGAAGCCGAAGCGTGATGCTCGGCGCCATTGCCGACGCCGTGGCCCGCTTTGGAGCCAGCTTCAGTCGATTCGTCGGCTGCCGCCTTTGCAGACCCCGGCTCCGAAGCGTGCTTCGAGTTGCCGTGACCCGCGTCGGCGGCCGTTGCGACGTCCGGATCGGTCTCGGCTGCGTCCGGTGCTTTTGCAGCATTTGAGTGCCCGGCTTTGCCGTGTTCCGCGCCGTCTGGTTCTGCGTTCTTCGCTGACCCTCCTGGAGCGTCCGAGGCCTTATCGTGATGCTCGGCGCCATGGCCGACGCCGTTGCCCGGTTTGGAGCCAGCTTCAGTCGATGGGTCCGAAGCGTGCTGCGAGTTGCCGTGCCCCGCGCTGTCGGCGGTTACGACGCTGGGTTGGCCGATCTCGTTGGGCCCCGTCGACGAAACGCCGTTGCCCGCATTGATCGGACCATTGTTCGATGCGACATTTGCCGCTGCCGGGGCCGTCGCGCTATGAGCAAGCTCGATGGATGATGCGTGAGCCGACGCGGCAGACGCACCATCGCTCTCTTCCGTTGCATCCGCCGACGCGTCGCTGGAGCTTCTGAGCCTCGTCGACGTTCCCAAGCCGGTCCGGGCCGGCCCGAAATGGAAACCCGAGCCGTTGTTGGCCAGAAGGGCCCAGGCTCCAGCCGTCCCGAGCGTGCTCTCGCTCCCCTCGATACTGGTTTGGACATGATCCTTCGTCAGAGCGGCCTCATCGGTTGCGATCGCCGGTATCAGCGCGGCTTCGAGCTGCTCCAAGGTGGTCGCAACAGCCGCGCCATCTGGCTCGGAGCCGACATCCGCCTCCGCAACGGCCACGATCCCCTCGAGATGGATTTCCAGCAGGCCGCGATCGCCGATATCAAGGATATGATCGGTCGCATTCACATAGACGATCGTCTCGTTGCTTGCGGAGTCGTAGACCCAGGCGAGTGTATGTGGCGGTATAGACTTGGTTGCCGCCGTCATGTGCAGCCAGGCAAGCCCTCCGAAAGCCGCAAGATTGATCCTGCCCGGCCCAGATGCGAAATCGAACACGGCGTCGGAAGAGGTCGACTTGAACTGGTTAGACTCGGAGTCAATCGGGGAGCGATAAACAATTTTTCCAACGTCGCCGCCCCCGCCGACACCGGCATCGTGACCAGGGTCCGCGCCAACAAATTTATGGAGATTGTCACCCGCATCGCCCGGGCCCTTTTCGCCCAGAGCGCCTTCAGCGAGGTTGCCGCTTCCAGTGGTCACAGCGGCGAAAGACAGGCGGACATCGTGCGAAAGGAAACCCGGGGCTGAATTGTGGTCATGATTGGCGGCAGCATGGGTGATCGCGGCCAGTTTTGTGGTCGCACTCTCTTCAGTGACGGCCAGGATGCTGTCGATCGACGCTTGACGAAGGTCATGCGCGTGGGCGGCGAGATGGGGATCCTCCAGTGCGTAGATCAACGCACCGGTGAGAATAGCAAAGTTGCCATACCCTCCATGCATCGACATCGCATTGGAAAGAAGCCGCGGGAATTGATGTTCCGGGGCCGGGTCAGCTCCGACCTGTATGTCGTTTGCTCCTCGCAGTAAGGGCACGGGAAGATCGGGCGCGCCCGATCCAGCAGGAGCGTGGTGCGTCCACGCTTTCGCGCCCCCGAATTGCTCGGCCGCGCATAGCGCTTCCATTGCCGCCGCCGGGTTGGTGATTTGGGCGGCCTTGGCGAACAAGTCTCTCTGAGCCTGCGTGGGCGGCTCGCCGGATTCCCAGACGACGAGGTGCCGGAGAATCCCTTTTTTCCAGGGCTCGTACCCCGCGTGCTCGTCCACGTGGCCGACGCCGTTCTCATCCGGGAAGATGTCGTTCGCTTCCGACGCCTTGAGTTCGTCCGCAATTGCGAGCGCCAGAAATGCCAGGGAGAGCGCGGCCAGGCCGGAGGGCCGTTGCAGCAATGCGATGGTCGCGAGCACAGTTCTGTTGGTGATCTCAAGCTTCTGGAAAATATTGTACAGGTGGACCTTGACCGTCCCGTCGGAAACGTTGAGCTGACGCGCGATCTCCTTGTTCGACATTCCTTCCGCCACGAGTCGTGCGATTTGACGTTCCCGTTGCGTCAACAGCTCCAGCATCCCTTCGACTTTGCTATCGCCGTCCGCCTCCTTGCCGGGTGCGGAGAGATCGGACTTCTCCAGTGCCACGCCGCTCTTCGTCATCAGCCGCAGCGATCGCAGCATCGTGGCGGGAGAGGCATACTTCGAAATTGCGCTGCAGGCGCCGGCTGCGATGGCTGAAGTCAGATCGTGGTCGGTATCGGACTCGGTGAAGAACACCAGGCGCGTGGAGAGCTTCTCCGCCTTCACAATCGCGAGGATCTCGGAGACCGTCAGATCCGGCACCTTGTCGGCAAGAAGCGCGACGTCAGGTGTCAGCTTCCGAATTGCTTCGAGGCAGCTTGTCCGATCGCTGGACGATGCGACAACGTCGAAGTCCGGCTGCGTCCCGAGGACCGACCTCAGTCCCTGCAGAACGATCGGCTGTGGATCGACGATCACGAGCCGGATGGGCTTGAGTATCCCCTGCCTGGCGGACGTGTCCAACATCGACTTTGGCCCTCGGCCCGGTCCCCTATGTCGTTCGCCATATGGCCGTGCCCGGGTGGGATATTAAAATCAAAAAAGGCCTGGCGGTTCCAGAGCCTGACCCAGATTTGGACGCGATGCGAGTGAAAAATATGTCCTTTGACCCGATGGCCGTTGCGGTCGACTGGCTTGATGCCTATCGCGCGGGCGATATCGAAGCGATTTTGGAACTTCATGCCGAGGACGCCGTGGTCCACTGCGGCTGCGCCGGCGGCCAAACCATCACCGGCCGCGAAGCACTTCGTGCCTATTGGGTCGATCACCTCCGGAAATATCCGGCAGGCACGTTGGATGATCTCAATCCCTGGCGCAACGACGGCACCATTATCTCGTACCTCACCAGTGCTGGCGTCATGAGTGCACTTTTGGCATTTGACGCCGCCGGCAGGATCAAGGAACTGGACTGCAGTCCCTCACACTAGACCCGCGGCGTGAACCAAACTGGCAGCGGGACAGCGCCACATCCGATTGATTAGATGAGCTGCCTCGCCCCAGCCGAGATCATCACTACGCCGCCGGTGATCACCGCGACGTCGAGGATCGCGGTGTGGATGTGCACCGGCATCCGCTCGACGAAGGCTTTTGCGAGGAACGCGCCGGGGATTGCGATTGCTCCGATCAGCAGCGCAAAGGCGAGCACCTGTGCGGTCACGGCGCCGGCGAGGCCGAACACCGAGATCTTGATGAGGCCGGTGCCGAGCGAGATCATGGCATCGGTCGCGATCACGGCCGCGCCTTCCAGGCCCGCGGCCATCAGCAGCGACAGCAGGATCACGCCGGAGCCGGAGGTGCCGCCGACCAGCACGCCATAGCCGACCGAGCCGGCCGCAAGCCCAGTGTCGCCGATCTTGACCTGGCGGCGGCGGAGCACACGGCGCAGCGGCACGCTCAGGATCAGCATGGAGCCGATCACCAGCGCCGCGCCCGCATTGGTCAGCCGTGTGTAGCCGTAGGCACCAAGCGCTGCCGTCAGTGCCGCACAGGCCAGCACGATCAGCGCGCGGCGGCGATCGGCATAGCGGAGATAGGCGAGCGCGCGGCTGGAATTGGTGAAGATCGCGGAGATCGCGATGATCGGCACCACCGGTTCGGCGCCGACGAGAGGCACCAGCACCAGCGGCATCAAGGCGCCGGTGCCGTAGCCGGCGAGACCACCGATAATCGAAGCAAACAACGCCATCAACGCGACCAGCAGGAGCTGAAAGATCGAGATGTCGGCGAAGCCTGAGACGATGGTCACGTTCTCTCATCGCGGCTGACGCGTGCCGCAGCTTGATCGGCGATGGAAGCGAGTGCGGCTTCCTCTAGGGGAAAATCCGCCGCAAGCCAAGCGTCCTCCGCGAGCGTCAACACATGTCCGAGCGAGGGTCCTTCCGCCATGCCGCGCGCGATGAAGTCGGCGGCGCGAAGCGGAAATTTCGGCGCAGTCCAGCGCTGCGGCAGCTCGGCGAGCGCACGCCATCGCGACGAGCCGACGTCACCGCCGGCTCTCGCCCAGCCCAGCAACACGCGATCGTGATAGCGATCCGCACCGAGCCGGTAGAGCAGCCGCCGCGCATCGGCTTCGTCCTTGGTGGCCAAGCGCCACCAGCGGTGCCCCATCGAATCCAGCGCCTTGGTTTCCGCATTGGAGAGCCTCAGGCGCGTGGCGACGCGCTTGGCGTCTTCAGTCACCGCGATCGCCAGCGCGGCGAGGCGCCGCGTGCTGCTTGCGGTGAGGCCGAGCTCGCGCTCGATCACGATCATCGCCGCGAGCGGTCCGGTGTAGACCACGCCGCCGGTCAGCGCCTGCAGCAATCCGCCATCGGCCATCGCAAGCGCGGCGGCGGACGCGCCGGGAGCGACCAGAAGCTTCAGCGTCTCCATGCGCAGCCGCTCGGCCGAGAGGCTCGCGAGGCCGGCGCGTCCCCGGATGCAGGCGAGATAGCCGTCGCGGTCGGGATCGCCGGCGCCGAAGGCGGCGTGGATGCGGAAGAAGCGCAGGATGCGCAGGAAATCCTCGGCGATGCGCTGGTCGGGATCACCGATGAAGCGCACGCGCCGCGCGGCCGCATCCGCGATGCCTCCGACGTAATCGCGGACGACGCCGTCGGCATCGACCGAGAGCCCGTTCATCGTGAAGTCGCGGCGCTCGGCGTCCTTCACCCAGTCGCGGCCGAACGCGACCTTGGCCTTGCGGCCGAAGGTCTCGGTATCCTCGCGCAACGTCGTGACTTCGTAAGGTTGCCCGTCGATGACGAGGGTGACGGTGCCGTGGTCGATGCCGGTCGGCACAGCCTTGATGCCGGCAGCTTTGGCGCGCCGCATCACCTCGTGCGGGAGCGCCGTGGTCGCGATGTCGATGTCGCCGGGGACGAGGCCGAGCAGCGCGTTGCGCACGGCGCCGCCGACAACCCGCGCCTCCTCGCCATCCGCATTGAGCAATTGCAGGACGCGCGCGGTGCCACCCGAAATCAGCCAGGGCGCATCGGCGAGCATGGGCACCGCGCTCATCGGCCGGCCCTATCTTTCCACGCCCGGCACGAGCTTGCCGTTCTCGACATGGGCGGGGACATAGGTCGAATCCGGTGCGGCGCCGGAGAAATGCGCAAAGCCGATCAGCCCGGCGATCACCAGCACGAGCGCCGCCAGCATGAGACGCGCGACGATGGTGATCGGCCAGGACGATTGCACGAACAGGCCGGAACGCGTGGCGGCCAGGAACAGCGCATAGACGGCAAAGGGAACGAGGAAGATTCCGATCTCGGTCAGGATCGGCCGAATCATGACGAATAGATCCGCTCATAGAGCACACGGAGCATGCCGGCCGTCGCGCCCCAGATGTAGCGTTCGGCAAACGGCATCGCGTAGTAGGACCGCTCCATGCCGCGGAATTCCTTGCTGTGCACCTGGTGGTTGGCCGGGTTCATCAGGAAGGATAGCGGCACTTCGAACGCATCATCAACCTCGGAATGGTTGATCGTCAGCTCAAAGCCCGGGCGCACCCTGGCCACCGTCGGCAGGATGCGGAAGCCGAAGCCGGTGCCGTAGAGATCGAGATAGCCGATCGGCTCGACGAAGTCGCGCGACAGCCCGACCTCCTCCTCGGCCTCGCGCAGCGCCGCATCGAGCGGCGAGCGGTCGGTTGCGTCGATCTTGCCGCCGGGGAATGCGATCTGGCCGGCATGGTCGTTCAGATGCGCCGAACGCTGCGTCAGCAGAATGGTCGGCTCGGGATGATCGACCACCGCGATCAAGACCGCCGCCGGCCGCACCGGCTGCTCGCGCGCGATGATCTCGAGCATCTTGTCGGTGCCGGGATCGCCCGAGGCCGGAATGATGTTGGGATCGTAGAGGCCGGGCGGAACGTCGAAGCCGAGCCGCGCGGCGGAGCGGGCGAAGAAATCCGCCGCACCGATCACGGCGGGATCGTTCCTGGAGATAGGCTTGTTCAAAGCGCGGCCCTCACCTGCTCCGCATCGGCCATGGCGAAGAACTCGCCGGCCGACTCGACACCGAACATCGGCTGGCCATCGACCATCCGCTCCTCACCCATGTCAACCAGATCGTAATAGAGCGCGCGGGTGACCTTGGCCCAGAGCTCGGCGCGGATATGCAGATAGGGCGTCAGCCCGCCGTCCTTGGCCTGCTCGAAGCGCAGCCGGTGCGCCGCATCGCAGGTGACCCAGTCGTCGACATTGGTGCGGAAGCGGAGCACGCGATGGTTGGCATCGCCGTCCTTCTGCATCTCGACCGCCATGAACGGCGCGTCGTCGACGCGAATGCCGACCTTCTCCACCGGCGTGACGAGGAAATGCTTGTCGCCTTCGCGCTTGAGGATGGTCGAGAACAGGCGAACCAAGGCATGACGGCCGATTGGCGTCCCCAAATAGAACCAAGTACCATCTGACGCGATTCGAATGTCGAGATCGCCGCAAAACGGCGGATTCCACAAATGCACCGGAGGCAGGCCCTTTTTGGCGCCTTCGGCATCGGCAGCAGTTTTGGCAGCGGCAGTCAGCCCCTCAAGACCGCGATCGGCGCTCTGCCCTTGGTTCGCCATGGTTTGCCCTGACTTTGTCATTTGGCACGATCGGTCATTTGGCACGATTGGTGCAGGTTTACGTTGTATCCGGGTACTCGGTTCCACCCCGCATTCGTCCGGTGTGGAGGTCGCCACTTCGTGATGCCCTACATATCCCTAAGCCGATAAGGTGGGGATAGGTTAATTCAACGAATACATGGCCTTCCTGCAAGTCTAGCATAGGGCCCACGTCTTGAGTTGAGGACGTGATGACATGACGACGCAAGCGAGCTGCATGGCAGGCTGAAGGAGCTAACGGATGGCGGAGAGTGTCGAGAAGCTCGAAGACGGGATAGTCCGTTCGGCCGAGCAGGTGTCGAGCCAGATTCGCGCGGCAAAGGATGCGATCGCGTCCGTCATCTTCGGCCAGGATCGCGTGATCGAGAACACGCTGGTCACCATCCTCTCCGGCGGCCATGCGCTGTTGATCGGTGTCCCCGGTCTGGCCAAGACCAAGCTGGTCGAGACGCTCGGCATCACCCTCGGCCTCGATGCCAAGCGCATCCAGTTCACGCCCGATCTGATGCCGTCGGACATTCTCGGCGCCGAAGTGCTGGACGAGAGCACCTCCGGCAAGCGTGCCTTCCGCTTCATCTCCGGCCCCGTGTTCGCGCAACTGCTGATGGCCGACGAGATCAACCGCGCCAGCCCGCGCACGCAGTCGGCGCTGCTGCAGGCGATGCAGGAGCAGCACATCACCGTTGCCGGCGCGCGTCACGATCTGCCGAAGCCGTTCCACGTGCTCGCCACGCAAAACCCGCTGGAGCAGGAAGGCACCTATCCGCTGCCTGAAGCCCAGCTCGACCGTTTCCTGATGGAGATCGACGTCGACTATCCCGACCGCGACGCCGAGCGCCGCATCCTGTTCGAGACCACCGGCGCCGACGAGACGCTGGCGAAGGGCTCGATGACACCTGATGCACTCATCACCGCGCAGCGACTGATCCGGCGCCTGCCGGTCGGCGATTCCGTGGTCGAGGCGATCCTGTCGCTGGTGCGCTCGGCCCGTCCGGGTCCGGACGGCGGCGACACCAGCAAGTTCATCGCCTGGGGACCGGGCCCGCGCGCCAGCCAATCGCTGATGCTCGCGGTGCGCGCTCGCGCGCTGATCGACGGCCGCCTCGCGCCCTCAATCGACGACGTGCTCGACCTCGCCGAGCCCGTGCTGAAGCACCGCATGGCGCTGACGTTCCAGGCGCGCGCCGAAGGCCGCACGATTCCGGACGTGATCCGGCAATTGAAGACACGGATCGGTTGATGGCGGCGGAGAACGGGCACACAGCAAAGGAGGTCATCGCGATCCGACGTGCCGATGGCGAAAGCCGCACGCTCGCCGCTTCGCTGCCGCGCCTGGTGCTCGAGGCCCGCCGTATCGCCGCCAACGTCATCCACGGCCTGCACGGCCGCCGCCGCGCCGGCTCCGGCGAAAATTTCTGGCAATACCGCCGTTTCGTCTCCGGCGAACCGTCGCAGAATGTCGACTGGCGGCGCTCGGCGCGCGACGATCTCCTCTATGTCCGCGAGCTCGAATGGGAAGCCTCGCATACGGTCTGGATCTGGCCCGATCGTTCGCCCTCGATGGCGTTCGCGTCAAAGCAGGCGCGTGAATCCAAGCTCGAGCGGACGCTGATCGTCGCCTTCGCGCTGGCCGAGCTGCTGGTCTCCGGCGGCGAGCGCGTCGGCATCCCCGGTTTGATGGCACCGACCGCCAGCCGCAGCGTCATCGACAAGATGGCGCAGGCGATGCTGCATGACGATGCCGACCGCTTGAGCCTGCCGCCCTCCTTTGTGCCCGCGGCGCTGGCCGAGACGATCGTGCTGTCGGACTTCTGGTCGCCGCTCTCCGAGATCAGGACCACGCTCGCCGGCCTGTCCGGCTCCGGCGCGCATGGCACGCTGGTGCAGGTCGTCGATCCCGCCGAGGAATCATTCCCCTATTCCGGCCGCGTCGAGTTCGTCGAGCCCGAGGGGTTCGGCGTGATCACCGCCGGCCGCGCCGAGAGCTGGGCGCAGGATTACACCGCCCGGCTCGCGCTGCACCGCGATCAGATCCGCGCCGAGACCAACAAGCTCGACTGGCTGTTCACGACGCATGCGACCGACCGCTCGGCCGCCGAGCTCTTGCTGTTCCTGCATGCCGGCATGCAGGTGAGCAAATCGGGCGCGCGCACCACAACGATCAAGGCGGGGCCGGCAGCATGATGGGACTGCCGCTCGCCTTCACCGAACCGCTGCTCCTGATCGGCCTCGTCAGCCTGCCGGTGCTGTGGTGGCTGTTGCGCGTGATGCCGCCGCGGCCGCGCCGGATCGAGTTTCCGCCGACGCGCCTGCTGTTCGACATCGCACCGCGCGAAGAGACCCCGTCGCGAACGCCGTGGTGGTTGACCGCATTGCGGCTGCTGGCTGCGGCACTGGTCATTTTCGCCGCCGCCGGTCCGATCTGGAATCCGCAAACAGGCGCGGCCGCCAGCAAGGCGCCGCTGATGATCATGTTCGACGACGGCTGGAGCGCGGCCTCGAACTGGGACATCCGGATCAGGGCCGCCGACGAATTGATCGCCAGTGCCGAGAACGACCGCCGTGCGATCGCGCTGGTGCCGCTGTCCGAGCCGAACCGCGATATCACCCTGATGCCGGCGGGCGCCGCGCGCGTCGCGCTGCGGCAGCTGACGCCAAAGCCGTATTCGATCGAGCGCGTCGAGACCCTGACCGCAATCGATCGCTTCCTGAAGGCGACCGGCGACTGCGAGATCGTCTGGCTCTCCGACAGCGTCGATACCGGTCGCGGCGAGGAATTCGTGGCGGGCCTCGGCAAGACCATCGGCGATCGCAGCCTGACCGTGTTCGAAGGCGGCACCTCCTCAGCCCTAGCCCTGGTCGCGGCCGAGAACGCCGCAGCCAGGATGACGGTGAAGGTGCTGCGCACCGACGGCGGCATCGCCATCGGCACCGTGCGCGCGCTGGACCAGAAGGCCTCGCCGATCGGCGAGGCGCGTTATTCGTTCGGCCCGCAGGACAAGGAAACCGAAGCGTCGTTCGATCTGCCGGTCGAGCTGCGCAACGACATCACGCGGCTGGAAATTGCCGGTGAGCGCTCCGCCGGCGCAGTGCAGCTGCTCGACAAGCGCTGGCGCCGCCGCGCCATCGGCATCGTCTCGGGCTCGACCAGCGAGACCGCGCAGCCGCTGCTGGCGCCGACCTTCTATCTCACCCGTGCGCTGGCGCCGTTCGCCGACGTGCGGCTTGCCGACAAGGGCTCGCCGCAGCAGGGCATCACGCAGTTCCTCGATCAGAAGCTGCCGATGATCATCCTTGCCGATGTCGGCACCATCGCCCCTGAAATCCGCGAGCGTCTCAATGCCTGGATCGACCAGGGCGGCGTGCTGGTGCGGTTCGCCGGTCCGCGGCTGGCGCAGGCCGAGGACGATCTCGTCCCGGTCAAGCTGCGCAAGGGCGGCCGGACGCTCGGCGGCAGCCTGACCTGGGAAAAGCCGCAACATCTTGCCTCCTTTGCCGCCGATGGTCCGTTTGCCGGCGTCGTGGTCCCCAAGGACGTCACCATAAGCCGCCAGGTGCTGGCCGAGCCCGACGCCGTGCTCGCCACCAAAAGCTGGGCGTCGCTGGAAGACGGCACGCCGCTGGTAACAGGCGAGCATCGCGGCAAGGGCGTCGTCAGCCTGTTCCACGTCAGCGCCGACATGCGCTGGTCGGATCTGCCGATGTCGGGGACCTTTGTCGAAATCCTGCGACGTGTCGTCGACATGTCCGGCTATACCGCCAAGCCGGGCCCAGGCGTTGCCACTGAGGCGAGCGCCGAAACGGTGGCGCCGTTGCACATCCTCGATGGCTTTGGCGCCTTCGGCCCGCCGCCGGCCGCCGCAAAGCCGCTGCCCGCGGATTATCGCGACCGCGCCACACCCGATCATCCGCCGGGCTTCTATGGTCCGGCAGAAGGACCGCTCGCCGTGAACACGCTTGCCAGCGCCGACCGTATCGCAGCCCTGAACACCGCGAGCCTGCGCGCCCGGCATGCCACCTACACCAACGCCGAGCCGCAGGACTTGCGCGGTTGGCTGCTATCGACGGCGCTCGCGCTGTTCCTGATCGACGCCATCATCGTCGCGGTACTCGGCGGCGGCCTTGCCGCGCTGGTGCGCCGCCGCGCCGCGCCCGCGATGATCGTCTTTGGGCTGGTGCTCGCAGGTCTCGCCTCGTTCGTGCCGACGCCGTCGCATGCGGACAGCGCGCCCGACGAGTTCGCGATGAAGGCGGTGTCGCAGACCCGCCTCGCCTATGTCGTGACCGGCAATGCCGACGTCGATTCCATCGTCAGGGCCGGGCTATCCGGACTGACGCTGTTCCTGGCGCAGCGCACCGCGCTCGAGGCCGGCGATCCCGTCGGCATCGACCCGGCGCGCGACGAACTCGCTTTCTTCCCGCTGATCTACTGGCCGATCGTGCCGGGCGCGCCCAAGCCGTCGCGGGACGCCATCAACAAGATCGACGCCTATATGAAGCAGGGCGGCACCGTGCTGTTCGACACCCGCGACGCGGTCGAA
Source organism: Bradyrhizobium sp. 155 (assembly GCF_023101105.1). Taxonomy (NCBI): domain Bacteria; kingdom Pseudomonadati; phylum Pseudomonadota; class Alphaproteobacteria; order Hyphomicrobiales; family Nitrobacteraceae; genus Bradyrhizobium; species Bradyrhizobium sp. 155. The sequence goes on from NZ_CP064704.1 coordinate 5,846,935, forward strand.
GCGCCACCCGGCGCGAACGGCGCCGCGCAGACCCCGGCCATGCAGACGCTCCGCGAGATCCTGTCCTCGCTCGACGTGCCCGAGCTGGAGCCGGTGCCGCGGGAGCACGTGCTGACCAAGACCTTCTATCTGTTGCGCGACTTCCCCGGCCGCTTCAGCACCGGCCAGACCTGGGTCGAGACCTTGCCGCGCGAAGACGACGAGGACAGCGCGCAGCGGCCGGCACGCGGCGGCGACGGCGTCTCGCCGATCATCATCACCTCGAACGACCTGGCCGGCGCCTGGGCCGTGCGGCCCGACGGCCAGTCCATGCTGCCGGTGATCGGCGCCGACCCCCGCCAGCGCGAATTCGCCTACCGCGCCGGCGCCAACATCGTGATGTACACGCTGACCGGCAACTACAAGGCCGACCAGGTGCACGCACCGGCCCTGATCGAACGGCTGGGGCAGTAGGATCGATATGAATTACGGCATCGCATTCACGCCGCTTGTTCCCACGATCGTCCTGTGGCTCGCGCTGGCCGCGATCGCCGTCATCGCGCTCGTGCTGCTGCTGGCGCGGGCGCGCGGCGCTGCCGTGCGCGTGGCCGCGCTGGCGCTGTTCCTGCTGGCGCTCGCCAATCCCTCCTTTACCCGCGAGGACCGCGATCCCCTCACCTCGGTCGCCGCAATCGTCGTCGACAAGAGCCCGAGCCAGAATTTCGGCAATCGCAATCGCGAGGCCGCAACGGCGCAGGAAGCGCTGGTCGACAGCCTGAAGAAGATCAAGGGGCTCGAGGTCCGCGTCGTCGATGCCGGACAGGCTGACGGCGAGACCGACGGCACCAAGCTGTTCGGGGCGCTGGCCTCGGCCTTGTCGGACGTGCCGGTCGACCGCGTCGCCGGTGCGTTCCTGATCACCGACGGCCGCGTCCACGACATTCCGGCCAACGCCGCCGGGCTCGGCTTCCAGGCGCCGGTGCATGCGCTGATCACGGGGCAGAAGGACGAGCGCGACCGCCGTATTGCGGTCATCGCCGCGCCGCGCTTCGGTATCGTCGGGCAGCCCCAGACCATCACCTACCGCCTCGACGACCAGGGCGTCAGCGGCGAGCGCGCCAAGGTTACGGTCCGCAGAGACGGCGAGGTCATCAACGAGCGCACGCTTTCGAGCGGCCAGAGCGCAAGCGTCGACGTCGACATCAAGCATTCCGGGCCGAACATCGTCGAGATCGAGGCCTCGCCGCTCGAGCGGGAATTGACGCCGGTGAACAACCGCGCCGTCGTCGCCATCGACGGTGTGCGCGACAAGCTGCGCGTGCTGCTGGTCTCGGGCGAGCCGCATTCCGGCGAGCGCACCTGGCGCAATCTGCTCAAATCCGATGCCAGCGTCGATCTCGTCCACTTCACCATTCTACGGCCGCCGGAGAAGCAGGACGGTACGCCGATCAACGAATTGTCGCTGATCGCGTTTCCGACCCGGGAGCTGTTCCAGCAGAAGATCAACGAATTCCAGCTGATCATCTTCGACCGCTATGCCCGCCAGGGCGTGCTGCCGATCGCTTATTTCGACAACATCGCACGCTACGTGCGTTCCGGCGGCGCGGTGCTGGTCTCGGCCGGCCCCGACTACGCCTCCAACACCAGCATCTGGCGCACGCCGCTGGATTCGGTGCTGCCCGCCGAACCGGTCGGGGTGACGGAAAAGCCGTTCTACGCGCATCTGTCCGACGTCGGCAAACGCCATCCCGTCACGCGTGGCCTCGAGGGCTCCGCCTCCGAGCCGCCGCGCTGGAGCAGGTTCTTCCGCACCGTCGATACCCGCAATGCGGTCAACCCGCCCGTCATGACGGGCGTCGACGGCAAGCCGCTGCTGTTCCTGTCGCGTTTCGGCGAGGGCCGCGTCGCGCTGCTGCTCTCCGACCACATCTGGCTGTGGGCGCGCGGCTATGAAGGCGGCGGTCCGCATCTCGACCTGTTGCGGCGGATGTCGCACTGGCTGATGAAGCAGCCTGATCTGGACGAGGAAGCGTTGCGCCTGCAGGTGCAGGGCAAGAATCTCGTGGTGGTGCGCCAGACCATGGCGGACAGCGTCCAGCCGGTGAGTGTGACCTCGCCGTCGGGCGTGTCGCGCGACCTGACGCTTGCAGCCGGAGATCCCGGCGAATGGCGCGCCAGCCTGCCGGCGAGCGAGCTCGGGCTGTGGCAGGCCACCGACGGCACGCTGAAGGCGCTGATCAATGTCGGCCCGACCAATCCGAAGGAGTTTTCGGAAGTCACCTCCACCACCGAAACGTTGAAGCCGCTGACCCAGGCGACCGGCGGTGACGCCGTGCGCGTGGTCGACGGCGCCAGCGTCGAGCTGCCGCGCATTCTGCCGGTCCGCTCGGCGAGCGTCTTCCATGGCGACGGCTGGATGGGCGTGCGGATGCGCGACGCCAGCGTGGTGAAGGGCGTCGGCGTGCTGCCGATCTTCGCCGGCCTGATCGGGCTGTTGCTGCTGCTCGGCGCGTTTGCTGCGACGTGGATGCGCGAGGGGCGCTAGGCGGCTTACGCGCGTCCCTTCGCTTCCCGTTAGTCGGATAAATCCCATCGTCACTTCTTCGCCGGAAGCTCCATAACGCCTTCGACCCCGAACTCGGTCGCATGTAGCACGTTGTGAAATCTGGAGGCGGTTCTTCCTCGACCCTGGGCAGGCGTGTCCCTGTCCAGGCATCGCCCGCAGCGGACAAGAGCAGTTCTGAACGCAGCCCTTCGCAGCACTTAAACAGTGCGAGCGTTCGATGAGAAGCGGAGTTACTCGACCATGACAGACCCACTTCACCAGCGCACGTTCAGCTCGCCTCGTCAGACAACGCGCTATATCGAGTGCGGGCCGGTCGACAGACCGTTGATGATTTTCGTCCATGGCTGGCCGAGCATCAGTTTGATGTGGCGCGCGCAGATGGAAGCGTTTGCCGCCGACGGTTGGCACTGCGTCGCTCCCGATCTGCGCGGCTACGGCGGCTCTTCCACGCCTGCAGCCAACGACGCCTATACCATCGAGGAAATCGTGACGGACATGGCCGAACTCCATGATCACCTGGGCGGCAAGCCTGCGATCTGGGTTGGCCACGACTGGGGCTGTGTTGTGGTCGGTGAGTTGGTCGCGCATCAGCCAAAGCGCAGCCGCGGAGTCGTGCTGACCTCGCTGGCATATCAACCCGACGGGCACGCCCTGCGCACAGTCGTCCCGCTGGTCGACCGGACGATTTATCCGGTCGACCAATATCCGGATGGCCAATGGGATTACTACCGTTACTACAACACGCACTTCGAGGCGGCAGTCGCCGACCTCGATGCAGACTTGGCAGCATCGCTGGCGTCGATCTTTCGGCCAGGCGACCCCGCCGGCATCGGCAAGGTTTCGCCGAATGCGATGGTCACGCGCAATGGAGGGCGCTTTGGCGCCGCGCACCGCGCTCCGCCGACTGAGCCCGATTCGGCTCTCTGGCCGCCGGCGGACTTCGACGTGCTGGTGCAGACGTTCAAGGCTCATGGCTTCCGCCCATCCTGCGCGTGGTACATGAACGACGACGCCAACATCGCCTATGCGCGCAAGGCACTCAATGGCGGCCGCCTGTCGCAGCCGGTGCTGTTCGTTAACGGCGACTTTGATCAGATCTGCAGCATCACCGGAAATCGCCAAGGTGACCCGATGCGCGCCACCTGCCCGGACCTGACCGTAACGAGCATGCCCGCAGGGCATTGGCTGCCGCTGGAGCGCAAGGCAGAACACATCGAGGCCATCCGCACCTGGCTCCGGAGCAAAAAGCTCTGATGCCACCTGCTCGCGCTGACACTGAGTCCAATCGCCGTCCGCGTAAGCCGTTTGACAGGTCCTCAGCCTAGGCTTTCAGTTGCCTGCACGACACGGCAAGGAGCCGGCCCGCTCGGGTCGGCTCGACAGCGGTTGACATCCGCTGACGGATTGCGCGATGTTACATTATAACATCGCGGGATCAGGGGATGATACCTCGCGATGTGGGGTGGCGTTTCCAGATGAAGTGGTTCCGGTCGAATATCAGGCACGGCGCCCGGCTCGCGATCTTCGCGATGCTGGTGCAGTTCGCGCTGACGTTCGGCCACAGCCATTGGTTCGCCCAGGCGGCTCCCCTCGCCCAGTCCTCGCTGCAGCAGACCGACGGCGCCCAAGCTCCCGCTTCGATCGACCGTTCCGCGGTCGAGAGGCAATCGCCATTGGCTCCCGACAGGGAGCAACCGGGCGAGGACAATTGCGCGATCTGCGCATTGGTCGCGATGGCGGGCACCGTCTTGTTCGCGGCGCCGCCTGTGTTGCTGCTGCCGCAGGCGATCGACCTGCTCTACCGCACCACCGACGCCGAATTCGTCCACCTGAAATCGGCCGGTACGGCATTCCAGCCCCGCGCCCCTCCCGCGTCCTGACTTCCACAACGCTTGATCACGCCCGGGCTCGCCGCTTTCAGGCGCATTCCCGGGAGCAGCTGAAGTCGAATTCCGTCGCGCAGCGACGGCAGGCCGCCTCCGATCAGCAGACGAACATGCGGACGGCGCCTGACTGGAATCAGGACCATGTCATTCAAATTGCGGCGCGCGCAGCGCCTTGGCGGAGCAAGCCTGCTCCTGCTCGGCGCCGCCACCTCGGCGCTGGCCGAGGATAAGTCATCGACCGAGATCCCCGCCGTCACCGTGACGGCTCCGAGCCCCATCGTGCGCAGGGCGGTGGTGCCGACCCGCAACCCCGGTCGTCCCACCCGAACCGCGCGGGCACGCAGCCACCAACGCGCTGCGGACGCCACGCCGGCAACCTCCACGCCGGCCGCACCTCAGCAGGGCGTGCTGCCCATCGTGACCAACCAGTTCGCGACGGTCACGGTGGTGCCGAACGAAGAGATCCGCCGCGAGGGCGGCGGCCAGCTCGGCGACCTCCTGTTCTCGAAACCCGGCATCACCGGATCGAGCTTCGCGCCCGGCGCCTCCAGCCGGCCGATCATCCGGGGACTTGACGTCAACCGCGTCGGCATCGTCGAGAACGGCACCAATGCCGGCGGCGCCTCCGATCTCGGCGAGGATCACTTCGTTCCAATCGATCCGCTCGCGACCAACCAGGTCGAGGTGGTACGCGGGCCGGCTGCGCTGCGCTATGGCTCGACCTCGATCGGCGGCGTCGTCAGCGCCACCAACAACCGGATTCCGGATGCGCTGCCGAACTGCGGTGCCCAGCCGTTCCAGAGCTTCGGCCTGCCGGTCAAGGCGCCGCTCGCAGCGGCCGCGACTTCGCCTTGCGTCAGCGCCGAGACGCGCAGCGCGTTCAGTTCGGTCGACCGCGGCGTCGAAAGCGGCGTGCTGCTCGACACCGGCGGCGGCAATTTTGCCTTCCATGCCGACGTCTACGGCCGCAACACCACCGACTATAGCATCCCGAGCTACCCGTACCTGAATGACCAGACCCGGTCCGTCGCCAACGGACGCCAGCCCAACTCGGCGACGCGCTCGGACGGCGCCTCGATCGGCGGCTCCTACTTCTTCCAGGGCGGCTATATCGGTGCGGCGATCACGCAGAACGACGCGCTCTACCACATCCCCGGCGTCGACGGCGCCGACCACAACACGCGCATCGACGGCCATCAGACCAAGATCAACGTCAAGGGCGAGTACCATCCCGACGCTACGGCCATCGATGTCGTTCGCTTCTGGGCCGACGCGACCGACTACCGACACAACGAGATCGGGCTTGCCGATCCCGCCGATCCCAACACCGACGGCGTGCGGCAAACCTTCACCAACAAGGAGCAGGAGATCCGCACCGAGGTGCAGCTGATGCCGTTCAACGCGCGCTTCGCCGAGGTAACGACGGCGCTGGGCTTCCAGGTCGGCCATCAGGAATTGAGCGCGCCGAGCCCGGACAATCCGGGCACGCTGTTTAACGGCCTGTGGGACCCGAACAACAGCACGCGCGTTGCGGGCTATGCTTTCAACGAGTTCAAGTTCACGGAAGCGACGCGGGCGCAGATCGCCGGCCGCATCGAGCATGTCGAGCTGCACGGCACGACGCCGGATTTTCCCGCGGACTTCCTGCCCGACGGCACGCCGCAGGCGGGTATCGGTCGCAATCCGTCCTTCACGCCGAAGAGCGGCAGCATCGGCCTGTTGCAGGACCTGCCGGGCGGCCTGGTCGGCAGCATCACCGCGCAATACGTCGAGCGCGCGCCGAAGGCGGCGGAGCTGTTCTCGCGCGGCGCACATGATGCGACCGCGACCTTCGACATCGGCAACCCCAACCTCACCATCGAGACCGCGAAATCCGTGGAGGTCGGCCTGCGCAAGGCAACGGGGCCGTTCCGCTTCGAGGCGACGGTCTACTACACGCATTTCAACAACTTCATCTATCGCCGTCTCACCGGCGTGATGTGCGACGACGACTTTGCCTCGTGCGGCACGCCCGGCGCCGAGGTGAACCAGGCGGTCTATTCGCAGCGGGACGCGAACTTCCGCGGCGGCGAATTCCAGTCGCAGCTCGACGTCGGTGCATTCCAGGGCGGCATCTGGGGCATCGAGAACCAGTTCGACGTGGTCCGGGCCACCTTCACCGACGGCACCAATGTGCCGCGCATTCCGCCGGTGAGACTGGGCGGCGGCGTGTTCTGGCGCGACGACAACTGGCTGATGCGCGTTAATCTGTTGCACGCCTTCGCTCAGAACAACGTCGCGGTGATCGCGGAGACGCCGACGCCGGGCTACAATCTCTTGAAGGCCGAGGTGAGCTACAAGACCAAGCTCAACCCGAATGCATTCGGCGCGCGCGAGATGCTGCTCGGCCTCGTCGGCAACAATCTGTTGAACGAAAACATCCGCAACTCGGTGTCCTACACCAAGGACGAGGTGTTGATGCCCGGCATCGGGGTACGGGCGTTCGCGAACTTCAAGTTCTGAAAGCGCGATTGCTAGCCGGACTTCATCGTGCTGTGGCTGAGGCGGCCGCTTCGGGGGCCCCCTCTGATGCCTCCTGAAACAGCACGGCAAACAGCAGGGTCCACAATGTCAGGAGAGAAATAGGAATCGTGTAGTACGGCGTCGCGATCGGATAGGTGAAGAAGAAGGCGAGGTTGAGCGCCAGATTGGCGATCGTGAGCAGCGCGACGCGGCGAATGCCGTTCGCCTGCCGCAACAGCCAGATCGAGCCTGCGATTCCGATGACGATCAGCAAGGTCTGGAGCGGATCGGCCAGATAGTCCCGGACCACCGCGAACGAAAAATCCAGTGGCCTGACATCGGGATTGTTGCCGTAGGTCGATGCGAACGGACTGCCGGCGTTGACGGCGTAAGAGACGATGGTCGGGATCACGCCGGCCAGCAACGCGACGCCGAACACAAGCCCCTGCAAGAACCGGGACATCGTCCGCTTCGCAAGAAACGCGACGAGGAGAAAGAGACCATAGCCCGACGCCAGGAAAAGGTTGGCCAATCGAAAGTCGACGGTCAATCCGAGCAGGAAACCGATTGGCGCCAGCAGCCAGATATTCGGTTGAGATCGCGGGCCCGCCAGCCATCGCGCCGTGAGACATCCTACGAGCGCGCACACGACGACCGTCGGGGCCATCGAATAGCTCGCCTTGACCGGATTGACCATCAGGTAGATCGCAAGACAGCCGAACGTCCCGGCCATCAGGACCAACCTCATGCTGCGCGCGAGAGAAAGCGCAAACAGCGCAAAGCCCAGGACGACAATGGTCGCCAGCATGTACATGGGCGCGACCTGGTGCCCTGGCGGAAACAACGCCAACACGAGGCCGACGCCCGGCGGGTATTGAATGACGACCTTCCCCGTGGCCGGCATCAGATTGTGACATGGCGCCGCGGTCGTATCGTTCCAGTCGGGGTAGCCGATCTCCTTCAGCTTTGCTTTCTGATAGCCATCGTCGTCGCGGGTGAGGCTGGTGTCGAATCCCTCCACCAGCCCGAATCTCTGGAACAGATGCGCCTGCCGCAGGTAGCAGATGTCGTCATAGACGCCGCGCGCCTCGTTCCATCGCATCATGGTCCAGAAATGGCCGACCAGCACCGCGAGAAACAACACGACGAAGAAGGCTTTGCTGGTGTGGATCTTCTTCATCGGGATCATGCTGGGGCGGGAGGCGCTGCTTCAGCGGAATGCAAGATAGAGATTGGACGATAGCGGGCCGAGCGACAAACCGGTGTAGCCCACAGCCGCGGACATGGGGTTGGACGACTTGGCACTCGCAGACTCGGCAACCAGCGCGGCGAGCCCCAGCAGCCGTTTTCGCGTCATCAGGATCAGGTTCTGCTCGTCGGTCCATTCCGACTTGCCGGCGATCATGCAGGCGATCCTGAAGGTGCCGTCCAGATAGTGCGCCAGCGGGATGGCCGTGTGGTGCTCAACCGGAAAGAACCTGTTGGGCACCGTGATGAAGACCCGCCGCGCGACGCGGCCAAGCTCCTCGACCAGGAGCACCTGGTTTTCATGGCTGCCGGCATGCTCGAGCACGGCATTGGACGTCGCGACGTCGAACGCATTGTCGTCAAACGGCAGCCGTGTATTCGGTTCGATCTGCACGTAACGGCAAAGCGGAAAAGCCGCCTTGAACCCGATACCTTCGCCGAGCCCGCAAGCCGTGATCTTGTGCTGATGCGGGTAGCTTCGCTCCAGCACGTTGGCGCCGTCGTTGATCACGTCGGACACGCCGACATCCAGGATCTCGTCCGCCGAGGACGGCTGCATCTGGGCGATGAAATCCTGGTAGATGCGGTCGCGCGCCGCGATCAGCAGCTTTTCCGCCGTGCTCCCGGACGCCACTTCCCGGTAATATTGCTGATCGACCGGCACTGCCCTACCTTCATGTGAGCTTCGAAGCGAGGGCGCGTCAGGTTCGCGTCTTGCTCCAGTCGGGACCGACCGGCCCCGATACGCCTTCGAACGCGCCCTCGACCAACTCGATGACGAGGAGCCGGCTGTAATCGACCGGGCCCGGCATGGTGACGCGTCCCTTGGGGACTTGCTTGAAGCCGACGCGGCTGTAATAGGGTTCGTCGCCGACCAGCAGCACCAGGCGATGGCCCTGCGCCTTGGCATCCTTCAGCGCGCGCTCGAGCAGCAGCCGGCCGACGCCGCGGCTGCGGAACGGAGGCTCGACCGTCAGGGGCCCGAGCAGCAACGCCGGCGTGTCGCCGACGCAAATCGGCAATTGCCGGACGGATCCGACCAGCAACGTACCGACGCGGGCGGTGAAGGATAGATCGAGCACATGGTCCACGTGCTCGCGGATGCGGTACGCGCTGAGCACGAAGCGGCCCGGTCCGAAGGTGCGTTCGTGCAGCCGCTCGATCGCCTGAGCATCGCCGACGGCTTCCGACCGGATGGTGAGGGAAAGATCGTTCATCGCGTCGGCGGGATATCACCTTGGAGGGCAGCGGTCCATACGATTGCGCCCGGCCCCCGGGGCAATTTCAGCTCCGCCCGAGCGGTGGTTGGGACAGGTAGGCGAGCATCTTCATTTCCCGCCGCCCGCGCGTCACGGTGTCGAGCACGAGCCCCGACGAAGCCGAAAGCAGCGCCATGATCATCAGACCCATGGAAAGCACGGCGGTCGGCAGGCGCGGTACCAGGCCGGTTTCGAGGAAGGTGATCACCACGGGCAATCCGAAAGCGATCGACAGCAGCGCGAAGACGATGCCGATCGCCGAAAAGAAGCGCAGCGGCCGCTCCAACCGGTTGAGCTTCAGCATCGTGTTGAAGATGCGCAACCCATCCTGCCAAGTATTGAGCTTGGAGAAGGAGCCTTCCGGGCGCGCATAATAGGGCGTCCCGACCTCGGCGACCGGCAGCGACAATTCCAGCGCATAGACCGCGAACTCGGTCTCGATCTCGAAACCGCCGGACAGGACGGGAAAGGATTTGACGAAGCGGCGGGAGAACACGCGGTAACCGGACAAGATGTCCTTGAAGGTGTGGCCGAAAGTCGATGCCAGGAAACCGGTGAACAGCCGATTGCCGATGCGATGACCGCGCCGGTAGGCCGCTTGCGATTGATCGACACGCAGGCCGACAACCATATCCAGATGCTCGTCGAGGAGCTGGTCGATCATGCGCGACGCGCTCGGCGCGTCGTAGGTCGCATCGCCATCGACGAGCACGTAGATGTCGGCTTCGATGTCTGCGAACATGCGGCGAACGACGTGGCCTTTGCCCTGGCGCCGTTCGCTGCGCACGATCGCTCCCGCCTCGCGCGCGACCGCCGCGGTACGGTCGGTCGAATTGTTGTCGTACACGTAGACCTCGGCCGCAGGCAGGGCCTTGCGGAAATCGGCGACGACCGTCGCGACGGCGGCTTCCTCATTGTAGCAGGGCACCAGCACGGCGACCCGAAATGGCCATGACGTCGTCGATTCAGACAATCTTCATCCCTCGTCCATGCGCCGACACCGCAGGCGCGGCGATCTACTAGCACGGGCAGCCATCATCGCCACGTCGCAATCCGCGGCCTGCCGTCCAGCACTTCGGCGATCCGCAGCCGCGTGCCCGGCGTGGTCCCTTCGGGCAGCGCAGTGACCGCGAAGAATCCGCACTCCGCGATCTCGCGGTTGGGCGCGGGCAGGCGATCCTGCTTGAACTGCCTGACGACGTAGACCGCGACATGGTCGCGGCGGGAGACGTGGCTGTTGAGGAAGATGCCGTGCAGCACGGCGTCGCCGGTGAGATCGATATCCCCCTCCTCCTTGAGCTCGCGGCGCATCGCGTGCTCCATGGTCTCGCCGAGATCGACGCCGCCGCCGGGCAGATACCAGCCCGTGACGTAGCTGTGCCTGACCAGGAACACCCTGGTGTCGGCATCCACCACCACGGCGCGGACGCCGAGCGTCATCCCGCGGACCAGCAGGAAATAGGCGTGGAAGATTCGCCGCAGCAGCGGCTCGAATTTCCGTCGGACGCTGTTCAGACGTTCCCCCATCGGGCTCCCTTGATGCCCCGCTTGCACCTAGCCTGCGACCTTGCCATTACAGCGGACGAATAGCGAGGCAATCGCCCCCCATGGCTCCCTTCACGCTCGCCCATCTGTCCGACCCGCATCTGCCGCCGCTGCCGAAGCCGCGGCTGATCGAGCTCGCCGGCAAGCGCGCGTTCGGCTATGTCAACTGGACGCGCAACCGTCACAAATACCAGCGCCGCGAGGTGCTCGACGCCCTTGTCGCCGACGTGAAGGCGCAAGGTCCCGACCACATCGCGGTCACAGGCGATCTCGTCAATCTGGCGCTGGAGGCGGAGTTCGCGCCGGCGCGCGCCTGGCTCGACGGCGTCGGTCCGCCCGACCGCGTCACCACGATTCCCGGCAATCACGACGCTTATGTCCGCGCTACCTTTCATCGCTTCGGCGAAACCTTCGCGCCCTATCTTGCGGGCGACGATGGCCGTATCGGCTTTCCGAGCCTGCGCCGGCGCGGGCCGCTCGCACTGATCAGCCTGTCCACGGCGGTGCCCACCTTGCCGTTGATGGCGACAGGCGCGCTCGGACGCGAACAGCTCGCGGCGCTCGAAGAGGTGCTCGAGCGGCTCGCAACCGAGGACGTCTTTCGCGTGCTGCTGGTGCATCATCCCCTGAAGTCCGGCGCGCGCCACAAGCGCATGACTGACTCCGCCGGGCTGCTGACGCTTTTGAAACGCCACGGCGTCGAGTTGATCCTGCATGGACACGACCACATTCATTCGACGATGTGGTTCGAGGGACCCAACGGCAATATTCCGGCCCTCGGCGTGCCGTCGGCCTCCGCGCTCGCGCACGGCCGCACCCCGGCTGCGGCCTACAATCTGTTCACGATCGAGAAGGACAACGCCGGCTGGCGTTGCGAGCAGACGGTGCGGAGCCTGGGGGTTGGACTTCAGATCGGACAGATCAAGCATGTGAGATTGATTTGAGGCCGCCCGTCATTGCTCGCAATGACGACGGCGAACGTCTCACCAGCTCCGCAGCGCCGCGAGCACGGCAACACCGAACAGCGCGGCGGCGCCGAGCACAAATCCGAACACGAACGGCCACACGCGCGAGCGGCGCCGCGGCGGCGCTAGCTCGGGCTTCGGCTCGGGCGGGACCACCATCGCATGCTCGCGTTCGATCATGCGGCGGGCGACATAATCAGTCACGGCCTCGACGATGACAGCGGTGTCGTGCGATTCGGCGAGCACGATGCGGCCGAAGCGGGTGTCCTGCACGAAGCGGTACATTCGCTTGTCACGCCCCATCAAGATATGCGCGACGACGTCGATCCAGAGCCTGGGCGTGTCGCCCTGGCTGATGCCACGGTCGAACAGGTCGATCTGATCGGGCACCTGCGCGAACAGGGGATCGAGCGAATCGTTGAGGATCTCGAGCCGCGCCACCTCGGCATCGCGCAAATCGACGACGACGCCGGTCCGGTCGGCGGCCTCGATCCGCGCGCGCAACAGCGCATCGCGCAGCCGCACCGGGCGCGGCTGGCTGGGATGGATCCCGCTGGTCTCGGGCTCTGACATTGGCGGCCTCGTCCTCACTTGGCGGGATTAACCTATCAGCAACCAAAGTGTCCGCAAAGGGCCTACAATTCCAGTGACTTACGACGCCCACAAGTCTTTCACCTGTGCCAAAAACAGACGGTCCCACCCGGCTTGCGCCGGATGGGACCCTCCGTCCTTGGACGTCTTCTTATTCAGATTGGCATGCAAGTTCAGATTGTCACGCCGAGACCCGCGACGGCTCTTCCACGATCGAGAAGCGGACGCCCGCCTTGTGGCGGTTCTCTTCCGAGACCGAGCGCCAGGCGTCCTCGGCCTCCTTGCGGGTCTTGAACGGACCCTGCACCTGGGCCGAACCTTCCACGAGCTTGTGGAAGTTCATCGAACCGAACTCGCCGCCGATCACCCAGAAATTGCTGTTGGTCATTGTCGTCTCCTGTCGATTAGCGTGATGCGTTAGCCGAACTGGTTCATCGTGTTGTGGGCACCGCCCGCCTTCAGGGCAGCCTCGCCGGCGAAGTATTCCTTGTGGTCGTCGCCGATGTCGGAGCCGGCCATGTTCTGATGCTTGGCGCAGGCGATACCCTGACGGATCTCGGCGCGCTGGACGTTCTTGACATAGCCGAGCATTCCCTGGTCGCCGAAATATTCCTTCGCCAGATTGTCCGTCGATAGCGCCGCCGTGTGATAGGTCGGCAACGTGATCAGGTGGTGGAAGATGCCGGCACGCTTGGCCGAATCCGCCTGGAAGGTACGGATGCGCTCGTCGGCTTCCTTCCCCAGCGGCGTATCGTCGTATTCCGGCTTCATCAGCTCGGCACGATTGTACTTGCTGACGTCCTTCCCGGCTTCCTTCATGGCGTCGTAGACCTGCCAACGGAAGTTGAGGGTCCAGTTGAACGAGGGCGAGTTGTTGTAGGCCAGCTTCGCGTTCGGAACCACCTTGCGGATCCGGTCGACCATCTTGGCGATCTGCTCGATATGCGGCTTCTCGGTTTCGATCCAGAGCAGGTCGGCGCCGTTCTGCAGCGAGGTGATGCAATCCAGCACGCAGCGGTCTTCGCCGGTGCCCGGGCGGAACTGATAGAGATTGGAGGGCAGGCGCTTCGGACGCATCATCTTGCCGTTACGGTTGATGATGACGTCGCCGTTGCGGGCGTTCTCCGCGGTCACTTCCTCGCAATCCAGGAAGCTGTTGTACTGGTCGCCGAGGTCGCCGGGCTTGTGGCTGACCGCGATCTGCTGGGTCAGGCCGGCACCGAGCGAGTCGGTGCGGGTCACGACGATGCCGTCTTCAACGCCGAGTTCGAGGAAGGCGTGACGGCAGGCCCGGATCTTGGCCAGGAACACCTCGTGCGGCACGGTGACCTTGCCGTCCTGGTGGCCGCACTGCTTTTCGTCCGAGACCTGGTTCTCGATCTGGAGCGCGCAGGCACCCGCCTCGATCATCTTCTTGGCGAGCAGATAGGTGGCCTCCGCATTGCCGAAGCCGGCGTCGATGTCGGCGATGACGGGCACGACATGGGTCTGGAAGTTATCGATCTTCTCGATCAGCTCCTTCTCTCTGGTCTTGTCGCCTTCCTTGCGGGCCTTATCGAGGTTGCGGAAGATATCGTTCAGCTCGCGCGAATCGGCCTGACGCAGGAAGGTGTAGAGCTCTTCGATCAGCGCCGGCACCGAGGTCTTCTCGTGCATCGACTGGTCCGGCAGCGGGCCGAACTCGGAGCGCAGCGCCGCGATCATCCAGCCGGACAGGTACAGATAGGTGCGATCGGTCTTGCCAAAGTGCTTCTTGACCGAGATCAGCTTCTGCTGGGCGATGAAGCCGTGCCAGCAGCCCAACGACTGCGTGTACTTGGTGGGGTCGCCGTCGTAGGCGGCCATGTCGGCCCGCATCAGCGCCGCGGTGTAGCGAGCGACGTCGAGGCCGGTCTTGAAGCGATTCTGCAGGCGCATGCGGGCGACGGCCTCGGCCGACACCCCGTTCCAGGTCGGCTGGGTCTCAAGGAGCGACCGGGCCGCCTCGACCTCACTCTGATACGAGGCAGGGGCCTGGAAGGTGCTGATGCCGCGGGGCTGGTAATTCATGTGCCTGATCCTTTCACGACGATGGCACCGCCATCGACATTCTTGACAATGCATTGCGAGATGCGTGTCAGAAGCTAAACGCGAGAAAGCCTAGCTCGTATAGTAGTCTTGTATTTGAATGGTGATGTCATGTAACATAGGTGATTGTAATAAATGTCACTTTGTAAAACTTGTAAAGAATATAGGTCAGTAAGACTGCCTTACGACTTTGGAGACCTGAGAATGCCCGCCGGATCCGGTAAGAAGCTCTTCGTCGGCCCGCGCTTCCGGCGGATCCGGCAGCAATTGGGGCTGTCGCAGACTCAGATCGCCGAGGGGCTCGGGATCTCGCCGAGCTATGTCAACTTGATCGAGCGCAACCAGCGTCCGGTGACTGCGCAGATCCTGCTACGGCTGGCCGAAACCTACGACCTCGACCTGCGCGACCTCGCGACCGCCGACGAGGACCGCTTCTTCGCCGAACTCAACGAGATCTTCTCCGACCCGCTGTTCCGCCAGATCGACGTTCCCAAGCAGGAACTGCGCGATCTGGCCGAGCTTTGCCCCGGCGTCACCCATGCGCTGCAACGGCTCTATGCCGCCTATACCGAGGCCCGCCAGGGCGAGACGCTGGCCGCGGCGCAAATGGCCGACCGCGACGTCGGCACCCGCTATGAGGCCAATCCGGTCGAGCGCGTCCGCGAGCTGATCGAGGCCAACCGCAACTACTTTCCGGAACTCGAGCAGGCCGCGGAGACTCTGCGCGACGGACTGAACGTGCCGGCCGAAGAGCTTTATGCGGCACTGGCGGCACGGCTGCGCGAAAAGCATTCGATCCAGACCCGCATCATGCCGGTGGACGTGATGCGCGAGACGCTGAGGCGCTTCGACCGCCATCGGCGCCAGCTCCTGATCTCCGAACTGGTCGACCCGCCCGGCCGCGCGTTCCAGCTCGCCTTTCAGCTCGGCCTCGTTGAATGCGCGCAGCATCTGGAGACCATCATCGGCCGCGCCGGCGCGCTCGACGACACACCGCGCCGCCTATTCCGGATCACGCTCGGCAACTACTTTGCGGCCGCGGTGATGATGCCCTACCCGGCCTTCCTGGCCGCGGCAGAAGCGTTGAACTACGACATCCATCTGCTGGCGCAGCGCTTCAATTCCGGCTTCGAGCAGGTCTGCCATCGGCTCACCACCCTGCAGCGGCCGAACGCGCGCGGCATCCCGTTCTTCCTCTTGCGCGTCGACAATGCAGGCAATGTCTCGAAGCGATTTTCGTCGGGCACGTTCCCGTTCTCGAAATTCGGCGGCACGTGTCCGTTGTGGAACGTGCACTCGACCTTCGACACGCCTGACCGCCTGCTGAAGCAGGTGATCGAGCTGCCGGACGGCACGCGCTATTTCTCGATCGCGCAGATGGTGCGCCGCCCCGTCGCGCCGCACCCGCTGCCACAGCCGCGCTTCGCCATTGGCCTCGGCTGCGAGATCCGTCACGCCGCGCGCCTCGTCTACGCTGCCGGCATCGATCTGGAGAAAACGGAGGGCACGCCGATCGGCGTCAACTGCCGTCTCTGCGAGCGCGAAAACTGCGCCCAGCGCGCCGAGCCGCCGATCACGCGCACCCTGATCCTGGACGAGACGACGCGGCGGGTGTCGAGCTTTGCATTCTCGAATGCGAGGGAGCTGTAAAGCACACCGCTGTCATGCCCCGCGAAGGCGGGGCATCCAGTACGCCGCGGCCTATCGGTTCAATCCCTGCCGTCTCGGAGTACTGGACGCCCGGTCAAGCCGGGCGATGACAGTTGAATGTGCGGCTGCACCCAATCCCTACGCCAGCGTATGCACGATCACCGGCCCGGCGGCGGCGCGGGCGTCGCCTGCAAGCAGCGCGCCCAGATCCTTCTCGATCCAGGCGATCGCACGCCTGTTCGCCTCCTCCGCCTGCTCGAATTTGTCGAAGATCGAAATCGCCGTGACCGTGTCGTCACCGGCATAGACGACGTAATAGGCGCGGAAGCCGTCGACGTCGCTGATGATCGGAACGGCGCCTTCCTTGATACGGCGCGCCAGCTCTTCGGCGCTCCCGCTTTTTGCCTTGGCCTGACGGATGGCGGCATACATGGCATCCTCGCTTCCGGCTATCTGGTTTGAGGGCTTGGTGCCCGGACCGCATGCTACGCCGAAGCGCGCGGGCAATCCACGCTTGGTTAACTCGGCGCTAATTCAGTTCCGCGATCCGCAACGATCGATTAAGCACGCCTCAACATCGCTGCCTTAGTCTCGCCCCACTCACTTTTCGCAAACAACGGCGGCTTATTCTGCCGCGTGAAGTGACATCAGGGGGTTCATCATGCGCATTGCGTTGCTGCTGACCGCGACCATTGTCGGCGCGCTCTTTGCCAATCCATCCCATGCCGGACCGCTGGATCCGTCCTCCGGCGCAGCGCAGGCGTTACCGCCGGGCTTCCAGAGCTACCGCGGCTACATGTTCGACCTGTCGGAGAATTCCGACCGCAAGGATGTCGACAAGCTCACCGACAATGTGAAGAGCCAGATCGACGTGGTCGAGGCTGCCGGCCTCTCGCCGCGCGTGCTGCGCTTCTTCCGCACCGTCCCGATCATCGCCAGCGAGCTGGCCTGCCTCGACGAAGGCGCCGCGACCGCGTGCTACGGCCGGGTCACGCCTGACATCCAGCGCACCGCTCCCCGCACGCTGACGGTCTGGGACCCCAACAAGCAGCGCTGGAGCAATCCGAACGCCGTCGACCTCGCGGTCGATTCCGGCCTCGGCGTGATCATGCTGCGGCCGGATATGATGCGTTACGAAAAGGAAGCGGTGCTGCTGCACGAGCTCCTGCACGCCTACCATGCGCGGCTGTTGCCGGACGGCTACGCCAACAAAGGCGTGATCGGCTATTACGCCTACGCCAAGTCCAAGGATCTCCTGCCCAAGGAGTCCTATGCGCTGAAGAATCACATGGAATTCTTTGCGGTGACCGCCAGCATCTTCCTGGCCGGGAAGAGCGAATTCCACGACCCGAAGTCGCGCGAGGCGCTCAAGGAGAAGTTGCCGGACTATTACAAGTATCTGGTGGGGGTGTTCGGCTTCGACCCCGATCCGGCAGCTGCGAGCGGCCCGGTCGCCTCGCTGAAGTAAGACAGACAGCGCAAAACCAAGGCAGAGAGCCGCGCGCACAGCGCGGCTTTTTTGTTTTGGTCACCGGAAGCTGCGGATGACGCGCGGCCGGGAATTGCCAAGGTGGGGCCCGATCTGCATAGTCCCGCCCGCATCGATACCGTTTTCGAAGAGGATAGAACAACATGGCGGACGCCGACCTGGATGTCGTGATCCGGCAACTGGCCAGACAGCTGCATACGGGCCTGATGACCCGCGCCAAGGAGCGCCGGGATCGATTCAACGGCCTTGCGGCCAAGGCCAAGGGCAAGGAGACCGGCGACCGCTTCAAGATGATGGCCAAGGCCACCATGGAGCAGGCCGTTGCCGCCGCCAAGCGCCTGCAGATGTCCGCCGACAACGTCGCCGACAGCTACGCGCGGTCGATGCGGATCGCCGCCAGCACACCGGTCGCGGTGAAGGTGGAGAAGAAGGCGCCCAAGGAAAAGCCGGTGAAGAAGGCGAAGAAGGCCAAAACCAAGAAGTAGGAGCGCACTTTCTTCCTTCTCCCCTTGTGGGAGAATGGATAGTCTTAAAATGTTAGAAACTTCAATTAGTTACGGCGGTGATGTCCCTATAGTGTCCTTATCAACCTTGGTTCCAAAAAGCCGCCGGAGGCGGTCGCACGCCCGCTACCCACGCTCAGGCGGGGTTGGCAAAATGCCGCCGAACATCTCCGCGAGAGACTTCCGAGGTTTCTTTTTTTCCGCCTGCCGCTCCTTGAACTCTTCGTGACGGTCAGTGAGATCGTAGACGTATTCCGTGATCGCATTGACGAACACCTGCAAGTCTTCGGCATCCTCACGCGAAACGGTGATGTCTTCTGGATGAGCTACCAGATTTCGAATTGCGTGAAGACTCTGGCTCCATTCATATAGTCGCTCATCGATGATTTTTCGGTCATGCAATTGCCGGATGCCCTCTCCAAGCATGAGGTACTTTTTCCGACTTGGCTCACCGGGTGACGCTTCCGGTTTGCTGTCTTTCGGCTCAAGAAGGTCTCGACACAATGCTTCGAGAGCCCGTCCAAGCATCATGCAAGCCGCAATGTTTGCACCCACTTGGAGAGACAGATCAGCTTCGAGCAAAGATTGGCGGAGCGTTCTCGGTATGCGGTAGCTCGTAAATGATTTCGGAGGGTTAGGGTAAACTCTAACGATATCGCCGAAGGTGTCGTATTCAGAGCCCTCATAATTTTGGAACTGCAACTGTTCCGAACGCCCCACCAAGACAATTTTACAATGGAGACATTTGCCAACTGAGATGCGGTGACCATATGGCTCTCCTGCGTCATCGTCGAAGTATGAACTATCGACGTGGACTCCCTGTTCGGCCCCTACTTTGGCTTTGCAACGCGGGCAATCGATGATGAAGGTCGTCATGTGGTAATCAGCTCATCTTTCTTTGGTCGGGACAGCCATCAAATCGAAAAGCGTGAGTTCGCGCGCAGGAGGTGGAGACTCTGTCTTCTTAGTTGCAGGGGACTTGCGAACAGGGCGTTGTGGCCTTGCGTTACGCTCTAGCTTCAGCTTCTTCGGATCATCAGTAGATACTTTGCGCAGCTTGGCCTTCTCATTCCAGCTCAGCGGAACGTGCCAGAACGCCGGTGCCTTACCTCTCTTGATCCGGTCAGCTATAGCAGGCCAATGATGGATTAACAGGGAGCACTTGCGAAAGAAGTTCCACTGGCTCCATTTTCCGTCGAAGAAGAACACAAGCATTCCGGCTTGGATCAGCGCCAGCCTCTCGTGCGGCACATGTCTCATCTCGGTGTCACCTGAAATGATTACCCTGCCTCCGGCCGCAGCAAATCTTTTGATCCAAGGCACATCGTTCTTCTTGAGGTAGTCATCATCGCCTGGTTTTGGCGTGTACTGTGTAAGCGCTGTTCAGCGGCCACCTACCGGATGACGGTGTGATCTGCGAGTCTGCGGTTCGGTTTGGACCGTTAGGCTTAGAATGGACACAGTGCATACTGCTATCACGGAGCCGGTGCGGCGGCTCGAGGTCTTCACCGGAGCCGGTCGTCGGCGGAAGTGGAGCGACGAGGACAAGGTGCGGATCGTCGCGGAGATCGTGGCGAGTGGCGACTCGGTGTGTTCCGTGGCTCGACGGCATGGATTGTCGCCGCAGCAGCTGTTTGGCTGGCGACGTCAGTTGCGAGAAGCAGCAGGCGGTCATTCCGAAGCTAACGAAGTACAGTTTGTGCCGGCGGTGGTGGACGCAGTGGTACCGGCGCCAAGTGCTCACCGGGAGCGCAAAACGGTGCGCAAGGCAGATAGCGGGATCATCGAGATTGAAGTGGACGGCATCACGATCCGAGCCGGTCGTGGAGCGGATACGGCGATGATTGCGTCGATTGTCCAGGCGCTGAAGGTGAGCCGGTGATCGGTCCGTCAGGTGCGGTCCGGGTGATGGTGGCGACCAAGCCGGTAGACTTCCGCAAGGGCATGGAGGGTCTTGCGACCCTGGTGCGCGAGAGCATGGGTGCAGATCCATTCTCGGGAGCTGTCTATGTGTTCCGGGCCAAGCGGGCGGACCGGATCAAGCTGGTGTTCTGGGATGGAACGGGCCTGTGCCTGTTCGCCAAGAGGCTTGAGGATGGGACCTTCCGCTGGCCGAAGATCGAGGACGGTGTGATGCGCCTGTCGGCAGCGCAATTGTCGGCGCTGCTGGAAGGACTCGACTGGCGGCTTGTGCACGAGGCACGGGGGACGCCGGCGCCAGCGCAGCCCGGGTAGTTGTTGGCAGCGCTGCGGCGAAGTGAATCAGGACCGTCGGATGCGTCGCCAGATGGCGGCGAATATGCTCTGATTTGGCTGTGAGCGACGTCCTGCCTGACGATCCGGAGACGCTGAAAGCGATGCTGCTCGCCGAGCGGTGCGAGAGCGAGCGGCTGCGTCAGATCATCAAGGAATTGCAGCGGCATCGGTTTGGCCGACGGGCAGAGACGCTGCCTGAAGACCAGATGCTGCTGGGCCTGGAAGACGTCGAGCAAGTCGCAGCGTACGGCGAGACGGCACAGGACATCATTGCACCTGAAGGCCGTGATGCGCGAGCTCGCAAGCGCCGGGGCAACCGTGGCGCCTTGCCGGCGCACCTGCCGCGGATCGAGGTCATCGTCGACATCGAGGACAGGACCTGTCCCTGCTGCCAAGGCGAGTTACATCGGGTCGGCGAGGATAGAAGCGAGCGGCTGGACCTGGTCCCGGCGCAGTTCCGGATCCTCGTGACCCGGCGGCCCAAATACGCCTGCCGGGTTTGCGAGGATGGCGTCATGCAGGCGCCAGCTCCGGCTCGGCTGATCGAGGGCGGACTGCCAACGGAAGCAACCGTCGCACAGGTTCTGGTGTCAAAATATGCCGATCACCTGCCGCTCTATCGGCAAGCGCAGATCTATGCCCGCCAGGGCATTGAGCTCGATCGTTCAACGTTGGCGGACTGGGTGGGGCAGGCAGCCTTCCATCTGCGTCCGTTGCATGAGCGCCTCCTAGGCAAGCTTAAGCAACGGCCAAAGCTGTTCGCCGACGAGACGACGATGCCGGTGCTCGATCCCGGCCGTGGGCGCACCAAGACCGGTCAGCTCTGGACCTATGCTGCGGACGACCGGCCGTGGGGCGGCGCAGATCCGCCCGGCGTCGCCTATGTCTATGCCCCCGATCGCAAAGCCGATCGACCGATCGCTCATCTGGCAGGCTTCAAGGGGATTCTGCAGGTCGACGGCTATGCCGGCTATGGCAAGCTCGCCGAGCGTGGCGATGTTCGGCTTGCATTCTGCTGGTCGCACATGCGGCGTAACTTCTACGAGCTTGCCACACCCGGTCCGGCGCCCATTGCGAGCGAGGCGCTCAAGCAAATCGCCGAGCTCTATGCCGTCGAGAAGGACATCCGTGGCCGCAGCGCCGAGGGGCGCCGTCTCGTTCGGCAACAGAAAAGCCGACCGCTGGCGGAAGCGTTCGAACGGTGGCTCCGCGCCAAGCTTGCGCTGATCAGTCAAAAGGGCAAATTGGCAGACGCAATCCGCTATGCGCTCTCACGCTGGGAGGGCCTGACGCGCTTCATCGATGATGGCCGTATCGAGCTCGACAACAACGCCGTCGAGCGCTCGATCCGTCCGATCGCACTCAACCGGAAAAATGCACTGTTCGCTGGCTCCGACGGCGGCGCCGAGCACTGGGCCATCATCGCATCCCTGGTAGAAACTTGTAAGCTGAACGACGTCGATCCCCTTGCCTTCCTGACTGACGCGCTCACCAGGATCGTCAACGGTCACCCAAACAGCGAAATCGATCAGCTGCTTCCCTGGGCCTATCGCGCGCAATCCCTCAAAGCCGTGGCGTGAGAACGACGCTTACTGTACTGTACGGCGCTTGCGATCTCAAACGCGCCGATCTTCCGTTTCAATTGCCTCTCGTTGGCGAAAGTCTGGAAGACTTTGACCATTGCAATCGGAACGTTCTCGTCAAATGCTATTTTCAAGCGGCCTTGCGCAATGCTTGCTCAAATCTCATAGCTTCGCGGACTTGTCGCTCCGGCACTTCAAATATGTCGGCTACAAATGCGGCGCTGCCTTCGACTTTGACGGATTGTGCCAATGTGGCGGTGGGAATACGGCTCTCCTTCAATATCGGTCGGCCGAATGAAAAATGTGGATGTACGATTACGTTGGGTGCGACCTTGGGTCGGGGTCGCCACAGAATGGCATCGCCCTCGGGGTCATACGTAACGTCGTCCTTCAACGACTTCATTACGACCGCCAGCATCTCGAAATTTTTAGTTCTAAGATCATAGATGCTAACGCCATTGCGTTGGGCAATTTCGGCAACGATCTTCTTGCCGTCCGTTCGGAATACTGTGTGTGTGGCGAAGGGGTGCGGATGTTCTAGCGTTTCCTTAACCTCGTCCATGATCTTGCGGATTTCGCGCAATCCAACTCCCGCGCTCGCAAATGTCGCGACGAAACGTAACTCCATGAGGTTTGTGAAACTTACAGCGACCTTGCCGCCGACACGGCCAAGCTGATTGTCAATTACGGCCGCCTGCTTGCCGGCGTGTCCCTCAACCCAGACCCGAACAACATCCTGTGGCGCTTGCACAAGCTCGGCGGCCTCAGGGATCGTATAAATCCCCGTTTCCAACAAGTCCGGTTCAGAGCTTCTTTTCATGAGACGAGGGCGTCCTCCCGGTATACGAGTGTCTTCTTATGCACTAAATCTAGCCTTGTTAGCAACCCAGCACAAGGTCTGGGCGGGGCAGCGCCACGACAGAGCCCCTTTGCTTAGAGTAGACTTCCTGGCGACTCCGCTAGAGCCCGTCGCCGCAGCTATCTACACCCACGACGCCCGGTAGCCCGCCCCCCGGTTCGATCCCCAACAGATTGATAATTTGCGTACCGACCCGCGCTTTCATGATGTCTTGGGCACCAAATCACGAGAGACCATCTACGGCGGTTCGGTCCAAGCATCAGCCGAGCGGGCCGCCGACGCGCGCAAGGTGGCCGACCGCCTCGCTTGCGAAGCGTGGAATAAACGCATGCTCGGCTTTCAGGGACCCGCGCAGCCGTCCCCGGCGCTCGGCGACGTGCTCAACGCCGGTTACCTGTATCTTGAAGTGAAATACCTCGGCTGCGACACCCATCAGACCATCGCGCTGGATGACGTCCGACGGCCCAAGACGACGCCGATCCCAAGAGTTGGAGCGGTACATGCGGTGCAAAGGATTGTTCGGAGGTGCGGCGCTAATCCGTGCAAGCGCAGCCATCTCGTCGCACTGCGACCGACGAAGATTTCAGCGAGCGACCCCGCCGTCGACGTGGTGGCCGGGAGAGTGGTGAAGTGCCTAGCTTGGGCGTCTTACTGAACTCCGGCCGACTCTTCAACAGCGTGCTCGTCTTCTCCGCAGCGTCATGCGCTTTTATTTAGCAGCAGACTTCCTCAACGCTGGAATTTCTAAGCCGCGAGACCCGACCGATCCATTCGAGCCGATGGCGATCACAGTTTGGGTGTCGATACCAGGCGTCCAAGATGGAAAATCGGCCGCCGAGATCGTCTTGATCCGGTCGGCATGCAGTGACCAGTCACGCAGAGACTGTAATGCGCAGAATTTTCGCTTTGCTGTCTCGGTGGCCACCCCCTCGTCGGCGGCGTCGATCTCGATAGAACTCTGGCAGACCTCGCGCTCGCGGCCGTTATTGCCAAGCACGTCTTTCATGAAGCAGACGAGAAATCGTGACATGGGAGCCTCCTGCTACGCTGTTGCTACGCCGACCGGCCACTACGTCCGCGTCAGCAACTCGCTCGCATTTGCTTTCATATTCGGTTTGCACATTCTAGGCTGTGGCCTCAGTTCGCCTTCGATCCAGCCCAGCGCCCCGGAGTTCAACGGGTCAGTGTCCACTGCATTTGGTCGATGCGACCGCAGCTTGTGCAGCGGAGTGTCCAGTGCTCAAAGCCCGCGCGGGCCGCAGCAATACGCTGGACTTCCATTGGAGCTTGGCTAGCAAGCACCTGCGCCTCATGCTTCGGCGCTGCGGCAATATAGGTTTTGGAGGCTCGGACATAACGCACCCGCTTAATAGGCCGGGAGCGCAACACTCTCAGTCACCGAACGCAGCCAAGGGGTCGAGGCGGTGATGCTGAAAGGGTGCGCTTTGTGGGGCGGCCCCGCAAGTTAATTCGGGTCAAGCAGGGCGCGGGGAAATGATGGCGTGTGCAATCTCTATTGGATCACCACGAACCAAGAAGCCGTCCGCGCGCTGTTTCGCGTGATCAAGCGCTACGTCGGCAACCTACCGCCGATGCCGGGCGTGTTTCCCGATTATCCGGCCCGACCGCCGCGCACAGGCGGTCCACCTGTCACCATATCCGCAAAACGCGCCCAATTTGGCGATGCCACGGGCTTGCTTTAGTTCGTTCCCAACCCGGAACGCGATGAAGCAATAGTCGCGGGCGTCGCACATTTACAACCCGCACAGCCATTGGAGGTACTAATCTCATCGACTGACACGACGAAACATATTTCATTCTTAGTTCAATATGATCTGCGGGGGCGAAAGATGTTTGATGTCTATCGCAATGACAAGCGCGACTTGCTCGTTCTAAGTACAGGCTCTGCCGTACCCGTGCTTTACTCTGCACATAAGTGGCGCAAGAGCAGAAAAAGAGTTCTCAAGGTCAGCGACGAAATCAAGTCAGCCGTTCAGGCACGGGGCTATTACCTCCGCAGCCTGCGGGCGAGCAAGGAGCGAATGATCGAGGTCGAGTAGGGCCGCCGGCCGGTGTTCTCCACTTGCGATCTCTATTTGATCACCACCAACCAAGCCGCCGTCCTAACGCTCTTCCGCGTGGTCAACCGCTACGTTGGCAACCTTCAGCCGATGCCTCTGGCAGCAGCCACCATAGCCCTTGATTTCGGGGAACCGCGACCTGACCACCTGAGTTTATTCGCGGGGCGGACATGGAGGTCACCCCATGTGGACGCTACTAGTACTGATTGGAACCGTGCTGATGACTATCGTCGTCGTCCTCGG
This sequence comes from Bradyrhizobium sp. 155, assembly GCF_023101105.1. Lineage (NCBI taxonomy): Bacteria > Pseudomonadati > Pseudomonadota > Alphaproteobacteria > Hyphomicrobiales > Nitrobacteraceae > Bradyrhizobium > Bradyrhizobium sp. 155. The sequence continues at coordinate 5,872,207 of NZ_CP064704.1, forward strand.
TCTCTTTAAAGCGGCTGGGCTGAAGCGGCTGGAAGATTTGATCCCCACAAAGACGGATGATCCTGACCGTCTCCGGCAGGAGTAAGGCCGCCTTGGCGGCCCTTGTCCACACCACGACAGGCAGTAGCTCGCCGCCGATCCGACCTCCTACCAATCGACAATTTGCCAGCCGCGCGTGGCCCCGCTTTGATGGCGGCATGGCGACCGTCCGCATCCGCAAGCATGAAGCTGTGCCGCAAACCGGCAGTTACGAAGTCTGCTTCGGCGACGGTCGGCCGAGCGTCTATTTCTATTGGGACGATATCGCGGGACGGCGGCTCGGGCCTGACCGGCTGACCGGGGCAGAAGCGCTAGAGAAGGCCCGGGTACTCGCGAGAGCGGAGTCTAGCTCGCTATCGAAAGACGAAATGAGCAAATAGGAACGAGAACTGCGGGCGGTTGTTGAAGGGCCGCCGGTTCCCAGCCCAAGCCGTCGGAGCGGCCCCGGCCCTAATCAGAGTTCCCTTGAAGCCGCCAACAGAGGCCCGCCGGGCGTGAACCGCCAAACGAAATGAAATAGGCCGCCAACTGAGGCCGCCTCAATGCCTTGTATGGTACCTCACGATGGCCACTCGGCGCGCGTGCTCCCAGACTTCCAAATCGTGGCCGTCGAGCAACTTGGCGGCTTGCTGTTTAGCCTCATCCTCATCCGCACAATTCAGTTTATGCACGCCGATGATATGCCCCTCATCGTTGAGATGTAAGCGCGGTAGTCCATGACATTCGTTCCATAAACGGAACGATTATGCCCGGCGACGGGCCGCTGAAGTCAAATCAGGCGATTGTGATTTGCGGCGGAGCAGCTAGGGCGAGCGGTCAGTTGGCGGCCACCGACTTTTACTCTTTACTCTCGGTCCAGGTCTGCTCACCGCACTGGCACTTGAACATGCGAACGATCCCACCGGTCTGGGTGTTGAGCATCTTCGCCGCAAAGATCGGCTGGCGGCCACACTGATTGCACGGCTTCACTGGATTTGGCTGATAGCTGGAAAAGACTTCGTTCTTAAAATCGCGGTCCACAGTGCTGCCCTCGCGGAGGACTCACTAAGTACCAGAGTGTACACAAGTTCCAAGTAGCCTAAGTTATAGGCGCCCCCCGAAAAGAGAGCAGCATCAGGCCGTCAACTGAGGCGGCCGTACTTCTAGGTGTTCCGCTTATAAATACACGCGCGAGGAACGAACGAAGATTTATTAAAATCACAATCTGTTCTCGCCCGGAGAACAGCGGGGCCGTCAGCGTGAACCGGCACGCAAAGAGGCCGCCAGCGAGGCGGCCTCTTGTTGCGCGCCGAAATGCCAAAACTGGCTACATGCGGCCGCCGCGACACGTTTCCCTATAGCGGCGACAGTTACCTTCACCTTGCTCGCCCAACCGATCCTTGTTGAGACAGGCGGATCGTAGCTCGCCGCAAACATCTTGCCGGACGGGCCGTTGGCACGTCTCGCGATAGCGACGACAATTTCCTTCGCCTTGCTCTCCCAGCCTATCCTTGTTTTCGCAGGCAAGGCGCAATTGTTCACATTGTCCACCGCCTCTCGCCCGGCGGCCGTCATCCACCCGGACCCCGCCAGGTCCGATTTCGATAGATTGTGAAAAAGCTGAAACTGGGAACACTGAAAGAGCGGCAACGGCAGCCATTGCGAGTGCTAGTTTGCGCATGTCTTACAACTCCTTGGCGATCAACGCCGTGGGACTCAGATGACCCTAGCTGAATGGGAATGCCCTTGATTGCCGGTTGTTCCCTACTCCCAAAACGCGCGCAAAGGCCTATCTGTGGCAAATGCGTATGGCGTACGAGCTTTGCTTGGCGAGTGCCGGCAAGCAGGTCCCGTCAGGACCGGACTGGATTCACGAAATCAAACACGACGGCTACCGGATGCTGGTCATTCGGGAGAACGAGCGCGTGCGGCTGTTCTCTCGTAACGGCACCGACTGGACCAGGCGTTATCCATGGATCGTCGAGGCGGCGCTTAAGAACCGGCAGAAGCATTTCGTCATCGATGGCGAGGCCGTGGTGCTCGGCGTCGATGGCGTCTCCGACTTCAACGCGCGGCACAGTCGCAAGCACGAGCACGAGGTGCAGCTCTACGCTTTCGATGTTCTCGCCATCGGAGGGGATGATCTCCGGCAGCTCCCGCTACACCTGCGCAAGACCAACCTGGCGCGGCTGCTGGCCCGCCGGTCAGACGGGATCACCGCCGCGCCGTTCGAGCGCGGCGAGATCGGGCCGGAGCTGTTCCTGGCGGCGTGTCGCATAGGCCTTGAAGGTCTCGTGTCGAAGCATCGCGATCGGCCATATCGCGGGGGCCGACAGAAGCACTGGCTCAAGGTGAAGAACCGCAGCCATCCCGCGATCGGACGGGAGCTTTGAAGGAACTGGTCGACCGATGGCGTGGGCCGAGCCCACGGGAACGATGAGCCAGCAGCGTCATTGCACCTTCTGAGTAGGAGTTGCGTCATGCGTCATGCGCCGTCGATCGTGCCGCTGGATCGCCTCGACCGGGACATTTACCTAGTACTAGAGGACTTCGGCGCCCGAGCCGGCTGCTCCTGGCGCGAGACCGACGAGCAGGACACCGATCGCGAGACCGTGCTCCGCGACCTCATCTCCGGCCAGTATGCCTATCCGGTCCGAATCGTCGCCTTCAACGCCATTGAGGGGTGGTCCCGCGACGCGACCGGCGAAGTCGCAGATGAGCTTGGTGAGCGCGCCGCCGGCAACACCGAGATCACGCCGGCCTTGCGGGCCTTCATCGAAGCGAATGCTCTCCGGCCCTTTGCCGTCCAACTGGCGCTTCCATTACCCGGAGCTGCTTGAGCATGGCGTGCCTGACCCCCGCCGAGAAGATTGAGCAGAGCTATGACGACGCCATGATCGCGCTGGCCGACTATCTCACGCGCGACTGCGATGCCGAGATCACCGTCGACCGGCTGCTCCGCATCCTCGATCGCGACAGCCTCCGAGATGGTATCACTGAGGTCTTGGTCGATGCGCGGGTGCATCCTAGGCCGAGGGCGGATGTGCAGGAATAGACGGAGCGGCCACGCGGCTTACCGGCTGAAACGGAACAAATAGCACACCTATGGTTCCGGTGACTCTGACCTACGCTGGTGCGAGAGCCGTTGTGCCTCCTCGTTCTGGACCTGTTCAAGCAAATCGAGGGTGGCGGCAAGGCCACCGTAGGTTCGGGACACGTTTATAAGCAGGTTGGCGACCCGCTTTGTCGTACCTTCAATGTTGGCGCGTGTTCGATATTCAGCCGCGAGTTTGCGGCACTGTTCAGAGCTTTGCCGTGCTGCCGTGATCATCCACACCCGCCCACATGTCCCAAGCGCATGCTTACCGATTTGGATTTCTCAGTGCACGTCAAATCCGACTGAAGAACTACATACGAAGGTTTAGACGCTGCGATTGCAGCCGACCGAACAAGGGCGCGGGTGTCCGCATGGGCGAAGAGCTGAAATCCCAAGTGAATGAGCACCGCAAGCGACTGCTGCCGATCAAAAGCGTCGGTCTAGCGCTCAACTGCAAACTTCCGGTCTACCGCTCTGAGCCGACATGTAGCGGCACCGCCCCAACGGTAGCGATGGGCCAAAAACCGACTTTGCCTGGATAGGCAGCTTAGCTAGCCTGTCGTATAACTCTACGCAAAGAGGCCCGGTGCCATGGTGCAAGATCGCCCAGCGCGGATCGAACGCAGGTTGTCAGCGATATTGGCCGCTGACGTCGCAGGCTATTCCCGGCTCATGCATCATGATGAGGAGTCTACGCACGCCAAGTTGACGGCGCTCCTAATGGAAGCTGTTCACCCAGCAATCGCTGAGCACCAAGGCCGCATCGTGAAGAACACGGGTGATGGTTTTTTGGCAGAGTTTCCCAGCGCGGTCGAGGCGGTTCGGGCTGCTGTACAGTTTCAGACACGCATCGAGGAACTTACGATCAGCGAAATGGAAGACACGCGGATTGCTTTGCGCGTGGGAATCAACATCGGCGACGTAATCGTCGAGCCCCATGACATCTTTGGAGATGGCGTCAACATTGCGGCTCGGCTTGAGAGTATCTCGGAGCCGGGAGGCATCTGCATTTCCTCGTCTGTCTACGAACACGTGCTTGGTAAGGTCCATGTCGAGTTCAGGGATCTGGGCGACCAAAACTTCAAAAACATCACCCGTCCCGTCCGGACCTATGCAGTGGGCTCACGGAAGGCCGGCGCGTCAACACAGGTCGCCCGCGCGAAGCCGGACGTGCTTTCACCTCCGCGCCTATCCATCGTTGTGCTGCCGTTCACCAACCTAAGCGGGGATCCTGACCAAGATCATTTCGTTGATGGTGTAACTGAGACCCTGACGACGGACCTGTCGCGCATCTCGGGCTCATTGGTGATCGGCCGACACACAGCATTCACCTTCAAAGGGAAATCGATCGATGTGAGGAAAGTTGGCCGCGAGCTAAACGTTCGCTACGCGCTTGAGGGTTCGGTGCAGCGAAGTGGCAACCGGCTTCGTATAAATGCGCAGCTTGTCGACGCCTCAAGTGGAAAACACCTTTGGGCCGAGCGATTTGACAAGCCGATGGCCGATCTCTTCGACTTGCAAGATGAAATAGTTTCGAGACTCGCCAATACGCTGAATGCTGAGCTTATCGCGGCAGAAGCGAGGCGCGCGGAAGGTTCTTTGCACCCTGACGCACTGGACTTGTATTTTCAAGGCATGGCCCGTTTGAACCGGGGCTTGACGCCATCCCATATTACGGAGGCACGCATGTTTTTCAAACGTGCCTTGGAAATTGATCCCGAGAACGTCGATGCATTGGCGGGCATCGCTTGGGTTGACTTGGGAAGCGCCGGTCTTCTCGTCGTTGACGACTTCGAGGCACGTTTGTTTGCTGCCGAAGCTGCGGTGACAAAGGCACTTTCCTTGGCGCCACGCCATCCCCTGGCCCGCCTTTGTCTCGCTATGGTATATAGCATTACTGACGTAGCGAAATGCATCGCCGAATGCGAGCACGCGTTGGCGTTGGATTGCAACTTGGCCGAGGCCCATGCTTTTATGGGCGCAGCCAAGACTGTTCTTGGTCGCGCTGTCGAAACAGAGGCTCACGTACAGCATGCGCTGCGCCTGTCTCCCCGCGATGAGGCTGCACACCGATGGATGAGCTCGGTCGGTTTGGCCAAACTGCACCTCCAGGAGTATGAGGAAGCAGCGAAGTGGTTCGATGGCGCCCTAAAGCGCAATCCAAATTCGCCGTTCGCGAAATTCTTTCTTGCTACCGCGCTTGCCTACCTTGGAAGGGAGGACCAGGCGCGATCAGCCGCGAAAGAGGGCTTAGCGCTAGACCCCGCTTTCACTATCCGCCGCTTCAAGTTTCATCCCTTGCGGGGGAGCACTAGTTTCATCGAGGGGAGTAAGCGGATTGTTAGAGGCTTGCGTATGGCGGGGGTACCTGAAGGGTAACGTCCGCTCAGGGTCAATCGCGTCGGTATGCATCTAAGTTAGGGACTTCCGGTCCACCTCGGCACCGGACATGTCGTAGCACTGCGCCAACTCACGCCACGCGCCAGCAGCGAAAGTTGCGGCAGACCGTCGTTTACCTAAGGTTAGGCACTGCTGCCTCACAACCAATGGATGTTTGGGCAATCGTGGCATCGAGCACTTTGTGCGGTACTGCTCTTCGTTCTGGCCGTCGGCGTCTTCCGAATTGCGGGAGGCTGGGCATACGGCGAGCCTCCGTATGTTCAATACTTAAAATGGGCGCATCACGACATCCCGCGATTTACAGTCCCAGCGCGTCTGATCGAGGCAACACCCTTCACTTTTCAAGCCCAGATCATCGGAAAGAAGCGATATGAGCTGAACCTCGTGGTCTATTCCACCGGACCAAGGGAGGAGGCTGCTCTTGAGGCTCTGCTCGGTGGTCCCATCGCACAACCGATTAACGCAGGATTGCCCCCGGGGAAGCTGCCGACAAAGGTTCATGTAACCGTTCAGGATCAAGAGCGGCGCGTGGTGTTTGATCAGACCCGGAGTTCGGACGGGATCGTCGCACGGACAGCTTTCTCGCGTGCTCGTGAGCTTGCCTTACTGCCTTTGGATGAAGGCCGTTACACGGTCACTGTCACGCCCTTGAGCGACATGACGGCATTGTCTCCATTTCGAACGGAAATCGAGGTCACTTACTCCGGGAAGTAGTGCCCGCGCAAGCGCAGGAAAGCCAGCTATGGGTCACAAGCCGCCGAACTGGCGCCCGGCTGCAAACTTCCGGTCTGCCCTTGTGAGCCGACATGCAGCGACACCCCGACAACGGAAGCGACGGGCCAGAGGGCTGCCTTCGGCCGCTCCCATGACCTCAGTCGGCTCACCTCCCGAAAGCCGACTTCACAGCCCTCGGAGCGAAGGTCCGTCACGAAGCAGACCGTTCACGCGGCAAGCTCATCTTCATCTTTGGTTTCTCTTGCTTGGACTCGCCTTAGAACCAACTTGCCGAATTTTCCCGAACGTGGTTACGACTTCTTAGTTGCTTCTCACTACCGTACGAGGCAACGGTTCAGTTGCCCATGCGTCATGACAAAAGAACAAGAAAGCCGACGGGTCACCTTTGAGCACCGCTTGCCAGCGCAAATGATGGCGATCGATGGCACCTGGCGTCGTTCGTGTAGCCTCAAAGATGTGTCTGAAGTAGGTGCTACCCTTCAAGTTGAAGCGACGATTGAGGGGCTAGCCTTGAAGGAGTTCTTTCTCCTGCTCTCCGAGACGGGGCTTGCCTATCGCCGGTGCCAGCTTGACCGAGTGAATGGCGAGGAATTGGAGGTCAGCTTCCATCGCCAAAAGTCTAAGGCGACGAAATCTCCAGCTTAGTCCATCGCGCCTGCCGAACATCTCGCATGCCAAATTTTCCCGGACCATGGAACCTTTCGCTTCTGTACACTTTGTAACATCCAGTGAAAGTGTGAGTACTGGGGGAAGCCTTGACGGAAATGCCATCCATCCTTGTCATCGAGGATGACGACGCGATCCAGAGCCTCGTTGAGGATGCGCTGAACGAGGGGGCTTCGAGACCGCTGTCGCAAGTACCGGCGAGGAAGCCGTGACCCTCCTTAAAGGGGGGCTCGTTACATACCGCGCCCTCGTGACTGACATCACTCTGCTGGGAAGGTTCAACGGCTGGGAGGTAGCGCGCGCAGCACGTGAGGTCGATCCGAGCTTCCCTGTGGTCTATATGTCCGGGGTGGCCGCTGACGAGTGGCTGGTACAGGGCGTTCCCAACAGCATAATGCTTCAGAAACCGTTCGCGCCCGTGCAGCTCGTGACGGCAGTTTCCCACCTCCTCAACGGCTGCTTGAGTCCCAAAGCACCAAACGAACCCTCCGGCTAGCTTGGTGCTCAGATGGCGCGATTTTTCTTCGGCCTTTGCGGTACAGAAAACGTCAATGATCCCGGCGGCCTCGTCTTTGAGCACGAAATAGATGCCTTCCGTGCGGCTCAAAGACTTGCTGAAGAAGTAGCAAGCAGCCGACCCCATTTGAGAGAAAATACATGGGTGGTTGTGAGTCGGAACGATAGCGCCAGCGCATATTATCTGAGCCTTTAACATCATCCCCGATTGCCATTCCGTAACATGCCATTACGAACCGGCGACGGCTTGCCGAGTACACAGCGCAGTCACCCCAGGAAGCCACTCGAAATCAGGACGGAAGGAAAAAGATGAACGGCCCTCGGGGGAGTATCCCGATGTTAGAACGTCGCGCCTCAAAGCGGCTTTCAATTAATCAACCCGCGCTGCTACGCTTTCGCGACATTCGTGGAGTCCATCCATGTGTTGTGAGAAATCTCAGCGAAGAAGGAGCTTGCCTTAGCTCTCCGGTCCGCATTTTCGCCGATGAGCTTGACCTGTCGGTTGACGGGTTCAAGAGTACTCTGAGGTGCCAAGTTGTGTGGAGAGACGAGCATCTGTATGGCGTAAAATTCCAACGCGGGAAACACACATGTGTCCCCTTGTGATGCGGCCTTGGCGCGGGCTGAGCAGCACTTTCGGCAGAGCAACCAGTGTGCTGGCCTGTGGCCTCCTGACGGATAACGCCCGAATGTCCGTTGAGGGTCAGACTCGGAAGTCGAACTACGCAATCGTTCCCACAACAGCAGACTAACAGCGCTACGAACTCCTTGATGCGCTTAGAGTCATGATCGGCCAGTTAGTGCAGCGTCGCGGACGGCCGCTCCGTCATCGCCTCGACAAATTGCCGCAAGCGATCCATCGCTTTGCTGCGCCACGCCTCCAGCTCGACGGTGTATTTGCGCAAGGCCGCGCGAAATTCTTCCCCGTCGATGTCAGCGCCGCCTGCAAGCAGCCGGCGCGCATAGGCAGCTAACGCAAGATCGCGATGGCGGCATAGCTCGGCGTTTGCGTCGTCCAATACTTTCATTTTGTGCCCCGCTTCACAGCCAGTCGCCAAAAATTTCCGCCTTCACCCGGCCGAATGCCGGAGTTTTGCGCGTCGGTATGCCAAATCGAACCCGCATGTGTGACGAAGGTCCCCGGCGGATATGTCCGCGATGCATCCCAAATGCCCAGGTAACGGAGTGTCGGGCGCGACTCGAGTTCCTGGATCCGCTGTCTCAGCGGCCTGATTGCCGCCAGGACGAAATCGCCGATCACTGGTGCCAGCGATTTGACGAGGCCTTCGATCTCGGCTCGCCGCTGGGGCGAAACCTGCGCTTCGATCGCACGGCGCTCTTCGAGAGTTGGGAGGTTTGTCATTTACACGTGCTTGATGTTGGGAGCTTTCCCATGGCGTCGCTCATACGCAAGCGACAGCCGAGCTTGCTCGCGGACCAGCGCGCGACACGCGCGCATGTTGTCGGGATCATCGCGGTGCCACAGCAGTTCGCGGATGCGCTTTCCGAGCCGAGCGATAGGAATTAGGTCGTCAATTTCGGCCGGAAGTCGAACCACCAGGCCCGCTGCTTTTTTTGCGGCGAACCGTCGCCCATATTCCAGCTCGCTCGCAGTCAACCGGACGACCATTTGTCCTGCCCTCAACGTGGTTTGATCTCGACCTTCTCATAGCAGATCGCGATCTCAACCCTCGTTACGCCGTAACCCTGCGAGTTTCCGCAGCGCCCGTTTCAACGCTTTCGAGAGTTCTTTCCGATCCGCCTCGTTCCATTCCTGCAGCACGCCCTGGCTGCGAAGCCAATCTACGTCGCTCCCGTCGAGATCGAGCGCGATCCGCACGGCGCCGATCGCCTGGCGCGCGCGGTGCTCCCGCATGCGCTGGGCGGCGGCCGTCGGTGCAAGGTGCGCCTTCGCCTTTTTCACGGTGAACCTCCCGGGCTAAATGCCGTCACAGCGGGCAACCCCCTTTTAGGAATTTGATCCCATTGCATAAGGACCAGACGGTGCGGTTCTCGGGGCTTTGCAGGCCGGTTTCGAGTCCACCCCCCCCCCGGTGACCGGCTTTCGATCCGCCAACTGGCGTCCTGCCGCAGGCCCGCCCTTGGCGTCGGGCGAGCGACCGAGTGACTTCAGCCCGGAAGGTACGAGACGGTCGCTCGCACCGTGCCCCCTTAAAACATAGCCAAAGAGCGACTGAGCGACCTTGAGCGACCTATCTGGTAAACTTCTCCCCAGCCAGCCCACCAGCGGCCAAGCCGCTTCCCGACGGGCACAGCGCGCCGGCTGGGCTGCTCCGCCGCAGACTCCTGACAAGTGGTCACTCAGGTCGCTCAAGGTCGCTCAGTCGCTCTTTGCGTATGCTAAAAATGGAATGGTTTGCTTCGGTAATAGCCCTTCACCCGGTTGCCCTTGATACTGACATAACCGTTGTCATTACGGCTCCAGCCGAGCCGCTTCATTACGGTCGCCAGCCGCATCGTATGCCCGGTCTGCTGGTTGCCGGGCGCGATGTTGAGCACAAAGGTCAGCAGTTCCTCCGACGACACCCGCTGTTCGTCGCCGAGCACCGCCTTGCCCGATGCGTGGCGATCCTCATCGCGGGCATAGTGAATAATGGTCCGCGTTCCCTCATGCTGCACGCCGTCCTTCCAGTAGCTGTAGGTGGTCATCTCCGTCATGTTGCGCAGCACGTCCTCCCACGGATCGGTCACCCGCCGGTACTCCTGCTCAAGGCCAGCTTCACCCCACAGTGCCGGATCGAGCACGAGGCTTTCGCCCTGGCTCTGGTAGTGCGCGGCTTCACCCCACAGTTGGAGCCGGTCCCGCTTCAGCTTTTCGATATCGATCGCCTTGAGAATCCGTAGCGGCCAGAACCGGCGATTCCCGGTCTGCGATTGCAAGTAGCTATCACTGTTGGTGGTACCGACCTCGATCGAATGCCGCTTCTGCTTCTTGGGAAAGTGACCGTAGGCCGGTCGCGCAATATCGACCATCCTGCTTGCGTAAGCCTTGACCGTCTCGACCTCAGCTTTCTTCATCCCGGCGAGATCGGCGTTCTCGTGAACCCAGACCTCGGCCAACTGCTCCTGCACCTCGCGGCTATTCTTGCCGATGATGCTCTCGTCGGAGAAGTTCTCATCGCCAGCGAGCACGCGCCAGGCCGTGGACTTGTTGAAGCCTTCCTCGCTCTCCAGCACCAGGATTTCGTCCTTCTTGATACCGGGGACGCGTGCCCGTGCGACGGCGGCGATCATGGTCTTGCGCACGAAGGCCCTGTTGAGCGGGGTATCGTCGGCATTGAAGAATTCGGTCGCCATGTGGTCCAGCCGCTCGACGCCATCCCATCCCGCCTCAGCCTGGGCGAGCATATCGACGACGGGGTCGAAGCAATGATCAATTGCGAGCGAGATGATGGCATCGCGCGTGTACTTATCGTGAAAATCAACCCCGAAGGTGTCGGACATCATCCGCCGCAGCGCGATGATGCCGTTGTCGGTCACTTCGCCCAAAAATTGTTCGAGGGCGTGCCGTGTGGTGTCGTCCTTGAAGCCGAACAGCAGCTTGTTGTGGAACATGTCGTAACTGCACTCGATGCCGAGGGCAGTGATCGCAAGGCGTGCGTTGTGCAGGCTGGGCAGCGGCGAGCCGTCTTCGCGCTGTTCGCGCCAGTTGGGCATGTCTGCCCGTTGTACCTTGCCCGGCGGTGGGGCGTGTGACCGCAGGATCAGGCGTTCGATGGCTCGCCGCTTGTTCGATTGGTTCTTGATGTGCTGATTGCATTCCAGGTCGCACAGCAATGCCGCCGCGATCTGCTCATTGCTGTAGCGACCATCGGATTTGAGGATGGCAGCAAGCGCCAAAGAAACCTCGCTCCAGCTTTGGTATGGTTTGACAAGAGTACCGGCGTGTTGGAGATCGAAATTCAGGTCCTTGAGATTGCCGGCATGCCCGACGATCGCCTTGCCCTTCACGCTGAAGTCGGCAGGCAGGTCAGCGGCGCTCTTCAGCCAGCCACGATGTTTCTCGACGGCGGCCCAATCGATGCTGCTGGTGCCGCTCGCGCTGCGGGTCGGATTGGCGCTGCCGGTGTTGCTGGTACCGGCATTGCTGGCGCTGCTGTCCTCAGGGCTATCGGCTTTTGCGCTGCCGGCATCGGTCGCGAAGTCTTGCAACCTGCACACCGCAAGCTCGTTATACGCGAGCAAGCTCGACTGACACGCCTTGCGGCCCTTCTTGATCTTCGCCTTGGTGGGCAGGTTCTTGGTGCCAGGCAAGCGCAGGATGCGGTCGATGTTCTGCGTCCCGGCGACGCTGCCCAACTTCTCCATCGCCACCTTGGAGCGGGATTCGACATCGTCAACGATGGTTTGCGCTTCCGGCGAGAGGGCCGGCTTGGTCTTGCCATCGGCGCCGATGACCATGACCGGATCGGGCAGCGGGATCGGCTGATCGAGACGCCACAGCACCTGCACGCCATTGCCGCTATCGACCACAAACATGGGCGCGGGATCAAACGACTTCAGTGCCGCGAGAAAGCGAGCCTTCGCGGCCTCGGGCGCTTCACCTTCGTTCGGGTCGAGATCGCCGGGCAGAAATTCGATCGCGCTGACTTCGGTCTTGGCCGCTTTCTTGTCTTTGATCCGGACCGGATTGGGTGCGTAGTAGAGATTGTGGTTGCCGTTGTAGCGATTGATGAACCTGCGCGCTTGATCAGGAGTGGTTGCGGTGACCGTCTTGATATCGTTGTTGACCTTCGGATTGATCGCGGACAACTGCCACGGCCCGCCGGGACGCAGCAGCTTGAGAAAATCGACCGCGACATCGGTGGCGCCGCCAACCTCACGCTCGGCGGCCAGCGGCTCCCCGCTCGGCGAATTGGAATCGTGCGCGTTCACGGCTGCACCCCACGCGTTTCGCCGAGGCTGCGGACGTGCTCCTTGCAGGCCTCGATCAAGGTTTCAGTTTGGGTCTCAGTGAGACCATATTTATCCCTTTGCTGCTGCTCGTCGTTCCACCAAGACCGGAGATCATCCGCGCTCTTGGCGAGCGGAATGACCGGCAGCGCCATGGCGACATAGGCGGCTGCCTGAAGCTGTTGCTTCGACGGTTGTGTGTGCGCGGGCGCGATGGGATTCATCACCGACATTCTAAAAAATTCCGTGAGAGGATGATGGGTAAGGCGGCTGGCAGGCCGCCTTTTCAGCGACTACGCGACGCTGGCTGCCGGCTACGCCACATTCTCGCGAGCACGACGCCACGCTGCGGCAGCCTCGCGCGAGATCAGCACGCGCCTGCCGACGTTGAACGTCGCGGGCATCAGGCCCTTCGGCTTCAATTTATAGAAGAGCTGCGAGCTGATCCGATTACGCGCGCAAAACTCGTCAACACTGTAGGCGTCGGCGTCATCCGGACCGTTCGGTCGCATCGGAAAGTGCATCAGTATGCTCCTATAATTTGGGGTGAGGTCAGGTGACTTCACCTCATGAGGAGCAGTATTAATAACGCCGCGTTTGCATTTGTCTGCAACAGCAAGGAACGCGCTGCTCGATAAGACACCTTTAAGATCAGGAACTGTTCGAAAAGACACTCAGCGTCAGGCGTGGATGGTCACAGCACCACAATGAAGAGAAGCCTCAAGCGGCACGGCACCTCGTGCTGGATGTGACGCTCGTCTCGAGATCGAGTAACGCCGCCCGCGTCAGCGATTCACTTGGATCGCCAATGATGTACCGGCTGTAGTTCTTCTCGATCATCGCGACGGATGTGTCGTGGTGAGCGGCAACAACGCGGGTCGGCACGCCTTTCAGCAGGTGCCGGACGATCGAACAGTGCCGCAGAGCATAGGGCGTCACCTCCGGGCCAAGCCCGAGACTTTCGACGACCGGACGGAAGCTCGTCGCCAAGTTCCACATCTTGTCGAACATCGAATCATGCCCGGCCCGGCCGGCAACCTGCTTACGCAGCGCCTTAGCCAACCGTGTCGAGATCGGCAGCGGCCGATATTCGATCTTGCGGTTCTTGCCCTTGCGGCTGGTCGGCATCATCAAGCGCGCCGCGTTCAGATGATCCTGCAAATCGGCTGGCGTCAGCTTGAACACCTGACTTTCACGAGCGCCGGTCTCGGCCAGAACGTCGATCAGCAAGCCGAAGTCACGATCCTCATCATACGACCCGGTAACCAGCGCGGCGACGGTTTGATCGGGCAGGATCACGTTGCGAGCGACCTCGCTATCGGGCAGCTTCCTGAGGCCATTCTTCCATGCGGCGGCATTGGTGATGCGCTTATCGTTCCTGGCAGCCAGCGCGAGCGCGGCCTTGAGCGAACGGCCGATGCGATCGGCGGATGAGGGCTTTAGGCCGGCCTTGACCAAGCCGGCGCGCCAGTCGCGCAGCTCCCGCTCGGTCAGCAGTGCGACCGCCTTGCTCTTCAAGGCGTCGGTCAGATGTAGGCGGAGCTGGGTGGCGTTGTATTTGCGCCCGCCGCGAGTTTCGAGATCGGCTTCATATGCATTGATGGTCTCGGCGACACTGATCGGCTGCTCGGTGTTGCCTTCGCCGGCACGCGCCAACATCTTGGCGCGCTCCAGCGCTTGCCAATATGACATGACGCTTTCGCCGTTGGCGTCTTCGTGGTCGTCGGCGAGACCGAACCGCTTGAGCCAGCCATGGCACTTCACCGACCACGTGCCGGGACCAGTGTTGCGACGATATGCGAGAAAGATGCCGGGCGCGATCAGCGCGGTGTATGGCTTCTTACGTGTCGCGAGTTTCAAGCGCACAGTACGGTTTTCCAGAAATGAAGAGCGGGTGCGGCGGGCCATGGTGTCCCTCGAAATGTCCCCAAAATGGGGGTGGGTCGGGATGGCACCCATCGTACCTGAATAGGAATAAGATAAGCAAACACAATGAGTTATGTGAGCTGTATGGGTCTGTATAGGTCGCTATGGACTTCGGTTTCTCCCCTTGTGGGAGAAGGTGGCGTGAAGCGCCGGACGAGGGGTGGTTTCCGCGAATTCAACTGCAGCAGACTCACGCGCGGAGAGATACCCCTCACCCGTCTCGCCGCTTCGCGGCGAGCCACCCTCTCCCACAAGGGGAGAGGGTTGCAGCGGCGCACGCAGCTCTAGATATCTCTACCGCCCTGGCGCGGCGAGCCGGGTCGGCTCGGCGCTCGCGAGTTCAGCGAGTTTTGCGCGTGCCGCGTCGCGGGTGCGGGCATCCTTGCCGGCGGGCAGCGCCAGCGCGGCTTCGAAATCGGCGCGCGCTTCATTCGCCTGGCCACGCGCCAGGAAGGCGAGGCCGCGATCGAGCCGAGGCTGCGCATCGGAGGGGTCGAGGCGGACCGCGGTGTTGTAGCTCAGGATCGCGCGATCGAGATCGCCGGCGGCCGCGAGCGCGAGACCGCGCTGGTGATAGGGCGCGGCGTGCCTGGGATCATGCGCGATCGCCTCGTCGTAATCCTCGATGGCAAGTTCGAGGTCGCCGTTCTGCCGGCGCGCCAGCGCCCGATCGCGATAGAGCGAGGCACGGTTGGGATTGAGATGGATGGCCTCGTCGAAATCCGCGATCGCCCGCCGCCAGTCGCCGTGGCGCAACGCGATCCGTCCGCGCCCCTCATAGGCGAACGCGATCAGCGAGCCGCGCAGCGGCGAGAAGCCGATCACCGCCGAACAGATGTCGGGCTCGTCCTCGTCTCCGCAATTGACGACGGTGTGCGTGGACAGGCCAATCAGCACGCCCACGACGATCAACAATGGTACTGCAGCTTTGGTCATCTTCGACGGTGGCAGGCAGAGGGCCGGCCACGCATCCCCTTTCGCAGGAACTGTCACGGCAGGGTGTTAACACCGGCCGGGACCGTCCTGTGTGCGACAGGTCACAAAGCGTGCAAATTAGAGCCGCTGCTGCGTCAGCCCCAAGGCCCGCGCGAGGAGGAGCGGCCCCACGGGCTCCGCGGCGGATAGTTCTCATTGGCGCCGACCGACGGCGACGCCTGCGCACCAAGCTCGGCTGCGAGCTGCTGAAGCGCCGCGATGCGATTTTGCGTCGAGGGATGGGTGGCAAACAGATTGTCCACGCCGTGGCCCGACAGCGGATTGATGATGAACATGTGCGCGGTGGCTGGATTTCGTTCCGCCTCGAAATTCGGGACCTGATGCGCCGCGCTTTCGATCTTCACCAGCGCCGATGCCAGCCACATCGGCTGACCGGCGATGCGTGCGCCGAGATTGTCCGCGGCGTATTCGCGGGTGCGGCTGATCGCCATCTGCACCAGCATGGCGCCGATCGGGGCGAGGATCATCATCAGGATCGAGCCGACGATGCCCGGGCCGTTGTTGTCGCGGTTGCCGCCGAAGAACATGCCGAACTGCGCCAGCATCGAGATCGCACCGGCAATGGTCGCGGTCACAGTCATCAGCAGCGTGTCGTGGTGCTTGATATGAGCGAGCTCGTGCGCGATCACGCCCGCAAGCTCCTCGCGGCTGAGCTGGTGCATCAACCCGGTGGTGACCGCAACCGCGGCATTCTCGGGATTGCGCCCGGTGGCAAACGCGTTGGGCTGCGGCTCGTCCATCAGGAACACGCGCGGCATCGGCAAGCCGGCGCGGGCCGCTAGCTCGGCCACGAGCCCGACCAGCTCCGGTGCGCTGCTGCGGTCGACCTCATGGGCGCCATACATGGACAGCACCATCCGGTCGGAGTTCCAGTAGGTGAAGAGATTGGTCGCCGCGGCAATGACGAGCGCAATCATGGCGCCGCCGGCACCGCCGATCAGATAGCCGACGCCCATGAACAGGGCGGTGAGGCCTGCGAGCAGCATTGCGGTACGAAGATAATTCATGGCCGTCTCCCGAGGCCGGCCGTAGCCGCTGGAGGCGTTGCGGGCCGGCGAGCATGAGGTAGGGATGACCCCGGCCCGCCCGCAAGGTTTCAAGGTGCGTCGCGGAGCCGCGGCACTGGTTTGAGGTCAATCGTTCCATTAAGCTTGGCCGAGAATCCAAGCGTCTCCTCCCCTTGCGGAAACCTCATGCTCCAGACCCGATTTGCGATCGCGGCCGCCGCCCTGCTCACGCTCGCCCTTCCCGCCTCTGCCCAGTTCGCGCCGCCGCCGGCAAAGCCCGCGGCTCCCAGGGCCACTGGGCCCTCGCCGCGCGCGGCGTCGTGCCATAACGGGGCGAACTTCGATCGCTTCCTGGTCGACGTGAAACAGCAGGCCGTTGCCGCCGGCGTGTCGCAGCGGACGATCGCGGCGGCCTCGCCTTACCTCGTCTACGACCAGGGCATCGTCAATCGCGACCGCGGCCAGCGCGTGTTCGGCCAGCTCTTCACCGAATTTGCCGGCCGCATGGCCGCGCCCTATCGCATGCAGAACGGCCAGCAACATATCAAGCAACATGCGGCCGCGTTCGCACGCGCGGAAAAGGAATACGGTGTGCCGCCGGCAGTGATCGCCGCGTTCTGGGGACTGGAGAGCGATTTCGGCGTCAACATGGGTAATCTGCCGACACTGAAATCGCTGGTGTCGCTGGCCTATGATTGCCGCCGCTCGGAGATGTTCGTGAACGAGACCATCGCCGCGCTGAAGATCATCGACCGGGGCGACCTGCAACCGGACGAGATGGTCGGCTCCTGGGCCGGCGAGCTCGGTCAGACCCAGTTCCTGCCCGTGCATTACGTCAACTATGCCGTCGACTATGACGGCGACGGCCGACGCGATCTCCTCCGCAGCGAGGACGACGTGATCGGCTCGACCGCGAACTACATCGCCAACGGCTTGAAGTGGCGGCGCGGCGAGCCGTGGCTGGAGGAGATCAAGGTGCCGCAGAACCTGCCGTGGGATCAGACCGACCTCACGGTGCAGCTGCCGCGCTCAAAATGGGCGCAGCTCGGGGTTACCTATCCCGACGGCCGGCCGCTGCCGAACGACAATCTCGCGGCCTCCGTGCTGCTGCCGATGGGACGCTTCGGTCCGGCCTTCATGGCATACCCGAATTTCGCGGCCTACACCGAGTGGAATAACTCGCTGATCTATTCGACCACCGCGGGCTATCTCGCCACCCGCATCGCGGGCGCGGCTCCGATGCGAAAGCCGTCCACACCGGTCGCGCAGCTGCCATTCAACGAGCTCAAGCAATTGCAGCAGCTTCTGGTCCAGGCTGGCTTCAATGTCGGCAAGGTCGACGGCGTGCTGGGCCAGCAAAGCCGCGCCGCGGTGAAGGCGATGCAGATCAAATACGGTCTGCCGGCCGATTCCTGGCCTTCGGCCGAACTGCTCGCTCGCATGCGTGGGGGCACGGCACAGGCGCAGCCAGTGGGGACGATCCGGTAAGCACCAGGATCGCTGTCATGCCCCGCGAAAGCGGGGCATCCAGTACGCTGCGGCCTTCAATCACAGCTGCTCGGAGTACTGGATCGCCCGGTCAACCGGGCGATGACACGAGGGTATGACGCCGATAGCACCACAGCCCGCTCGGTAGAATTTTCGCACTGCACAAGCCCCTCCGGCGATTGTATTTTTCCATGACGTTCCCATGTGAGTAACTCAGGTTTCTCCTGAGATTTCCCACTTTTGAAGCGAGCATCACATGTCCTTCCACGACGCCGTCGTTCCTGCCTATTTGCAAATGTTGAACAGCCTGATCGGCCTGCTCACGAAAGCCGAAGCGCATTGTGCGGCCAAGAAGGTCGACCCCAGCGTCCTGCTGGGCTCCCGCCTGTTTCCGGACATGCTGCCGCTCTCGAAGCAGATCCAGCTGGTCAGCGATTTCGCAGCCAAAGGTTGCGCCCGGCTGACCCATAGCGACGTGCCCTCCACACCGGACACCGAGACCAGCTTTGCGGAGTTGAAGCAGCGCCTGGCGAAGACCATCGACTACGTGAAATCGTTCAAGCCCGAGCAGTTCGAGGGCGCCGACACCAAGGACGTCACCTTCCCGGCCGGCCCCGACAAGTCCATCACCATGAAGGGCCAGCAATTCCTGAGCGCGTTCTCGCTGCCGAACTTCTATTTCCACGCCGCAACCGCCCACGGCCTTCTGCGCCACGCCGGCGTCGAGATCGGCAAGCGCGATTTCCTCGGCGCGAACTGAAAGGCGATTATTCAGACGGCCGCGGCGGGAGATCCAATCTGCTGCTGCGGCTGAAATTGCACATGCTTTATGCTGCGCGGCTCGGCTGCGCATCTCGCCTGCAGTTTCTGTATGGCTCCTCCCTTGCGCTGATTGCCGCAATGCACAAGTGTTCCGGATCTCTCACCGCCTGGAAGCATTCTCATGAGCCGTTCGACCAAATTGTTTGAGACCTACAAGCTCGGCCCGATCACGCTGGCGAACCGTTTCGTGATGGCGCCGCTGACGCGCAACCGCGCCGTTCCCGGCACCTTCGTACCGGGCGCGCTCGCCGCTGACTATTACGCCCAGCGTGCCTCGGCGGGGCTTCTGATTACCGAAGCGAGCCAGGTCTCACAGCAGGGCCAAGGCTACCAGGACACCCCCGGCATCTACTCAAAGGACCAGGTCGCCGGCTGGCGCACGGTCACCGATCAGGTGCATCAGCGCGGCGGCAAGGTCTTCATCCAGCTCTGGCATGTCGGCCGCATCTCGCATGTCGACCTTCAGGCCAATGGCGCAGCCCCGGTGGCGCCGAGCGCGATCCGCGCCAAGGGCAAGACTTTCGTCAACGGCACTTTCGCCGACGTCTCCGAGCCCCGTGCGCTCGAGCTCTCCGAAATTCCAGGCATCATCGACGATTTCAGGCGCGCCACGAAGAATGCGCTCGAAGCCGGCTTCGATGGCGTCGAGATCCACGGCGCCAACGGCTATCTGCTCGAGCAATTCGCCAAGGACGGCACCAACAAGCGTACCGACGCCTATGGCGGCTCGATCGAGAACCGCGCGCGGCTGATGCTCGAGGTCTCCAGGGCCGTCGTCGCCGAGGCCGGCGCTGATCGCACCGGCATCCGCATCTCGCCGGTGACGCCGGCCAACGACATCTCGGATTCGAACCCGCAAGCCTTGTACGACCATATCGTCGACGGCCTCGCCGCGCTCAAGCTCGTCTATCTCCATGTCGTCGAAGGCGCCACCGGCGGTTCGCGCGACATCGCGCCGTTCGACTATGCAGGCCTGCGCAAGCGCTTCCCCGGCGCCTACATCGCCAACAACGGCTATGATTTCGACCTCGCTGCCAAGGTGCTCGAGGCGAACGCGGCCGATCTCATCGCCTTCGGCAAGCCGTTCATCTCCAATCCCGATCTGGTCGAGCGGCTGAAGCAGGGCGCGGCGCTGAACGACTGGGACAAGAACACGTTCTACGGCGGCGGCGCGAAGGGATACACGGACTATCCGACGCTGGCGGCTGAGCCGGCGGAATAAGGCGTCGTTGTCGCTCCATCCTCCGTCATTGCGAGGAGCGAAGCGACGAAGCAATCCAGACTACCTCCGTGGAAAGACTCTGGATTGCTTCGCTTCGCTCGCAATGACGTGTGGAAGCAAAATCCACGACAATAAAAAGAAAAAAGGCCGGGATTGCTCCCGGCCTTTCGTCGTTATGCTGATGTGCCTTACTGCAGCGAAGCGCGCTTCGGGGGCTGTGCCGGCCACGACTTGATCAGAGTGTCGTAGTCGACCGTCTCACCCTTCGGCTTCTCGTTGGCGAGCTTGCGCTGCGGGGCAATCGTGCCGTCCTTCTGGGCCTTGGCGAACCAGAACTCGGCCGACTCCTTCTTGTGCAGCTTCGGACCGCAGGCGCCCTGCACGCCCGACTTCTCCAGACGCTCCATGACGGAGTCCTGGGCCGCGGCAAGCGAGTCCATCGCGGCCTGCGGCGTCTTGGCACCGGACGACGCATCGCCGATGTTCTGCCACCACAGCTGCGCCAGCTTCGGATAGTCGGGCACGTTGTTGCCGGTCGGGGTCCACTGCACGCGCGCGGGCGAGCGGTAGAACTCGATCAGGCCGCCGAGCTTCGGCGCACGCTCGGTGAACGACTTGTCCCAGATGTCGGATTCACGGATGAACGTGAGACCGACATGGCTCTTCTTCAGCGACACCGTCTTGGAGACGATGAACTGGAGATAGAGCCAGGCCGCCTTGCGGCGATCCGGGGGAGTCGATTTGAGCAGCGTCGCCGAACCCGCATCCTGGTAGCCGAGCTTCATGCCTTCCTTCCAGTACGAACCGTGCGGCGACGGAGCCATACGCCACTTCGGCGTACCGTCCGCGTTCATCACGGCGATGCCCGGCTTCACCATGTCGGCGGTGAAGGCGGTGTACCAGAACATCTGCTGGGCGATGTTGCCCTGCGCCGGCACCGGACCCGACTCGGAGAAGGTCATGCCCTGGGCCTGCGGCGGAGCATACTTCTTCATCCACTCGAGGTACTTGGTGATCGAGTAGACCGCGGCCGGACCGTTGGTGTCGCCGCCACGCTCGACCGAGGAGCCGACCGGACGGCAGCCTTCCATGCGGATGCCCCATTCGTCGACCGGCAGACCGTTCGGGATGCCCTTGTCGCCGTTACCGGCCATCGACAGCCAGGCGTCGGTGAAACGCCAGCCGAGCGACGGGTCCTTCTTGCCATAGTCCATATGGCCATAGACCTTGACGCCGTTGATCTCCTTGATGTCGTTGGTGAAGAACTCGGCGATGTCTTCGTAGGCTGACCAGTTCACGGGCACGCCGAGCTCGTAGCCATACTTGGCCTTGAACTTGGCCTTGTAGTCGGCGTTGGTGAACCAGTCGTAGCGGAACCAGTAAAGGTTCGCGAACTGCTGGTCGGGCAGCTGATAGAGCTTGCCGTCCGGCGCCGTGCCGAACGACTTGCCGATGAAGTCGTTGACGTCGAGCATGGGGTCGGTGACGTCCTTGCCCTCGCCGGTCATATAGTCCGACAGCGCGATGGTCTGGCCGTAGCGGAAGTGGGTGCCGATCAGATCGGAATCGTTGATCCAGCCGTCGTACACGTTCTTGCCGGACTGCATCTGGGTCTGCAGCTTCTCGACGACGTCACCTTCCTGGATGATGTCGTGCTTGAGCTTGATGCCGGTGAGCTCGGAGAACGCCTTGGCCAGCGTCTGCGACTCATATTCGTGGGTCGTGATGGTTTCGGAGACCACGTTGATCTCCATTCCCTTGAAGGGCTCGGCGGCCTTGGCGAACCACTCCAGCTCCTTCTTCTGGTCTTCCTTCGACAGCGTCGAGGGCTGGAATTCCGCGATCCACTTCTGGATCGCGGCGTCGTCGGCGGCGCGCACCGGCGCCGAGACGGCCAGCGACACCGCGACGATGGCGGCGACGCTGGACATCGTCAGAAAGCTATTCTTGGTCAATGGACGTTCCCTTCTCCTAAACTGCCGCATGTTATTCCTCCGTTGCAGCGACAAACTTTTTACAGGCCCGGGTTGGTCCCGGATCTGGCCGTTCCTTCGCGGGCTAGACCGTGCGGAAAATGAGTACGGCCGTGGCCAGCGAAATTCCTGATGCGATCCAAAGGCGCGAAATTTCAACTCCGTCCTCGCCGATCGGCAGCGTGGCGAGGGGGTCGGTGCCGGCGAAGGCGATCCACAGCAAGTGGATGACCGCCGCCGTGATCAGGGAGATGAACAGGCGGTCGCCGCGCGTGGTCGGGATGCGCAGCACGCCGACGCGCTCGGCTTCGGGATAAGCCACCCCGAGCCAGGTCATCACAGCCAGCGTGCAGGCGAGCGCGACAAAAAAGATCGCCGTCGGCGGCGTCCAGGCCATCCATGCAATCCATTCCATTTGATGCCTCCCTAGACCCGACCGAGCGCGAAACCGCTCGCGATATAATTGCGGACGAACCAGATCACGAGTGCGCCCGGGATGATCGTCAGCACGCCGGCTGCCGCCAGCAGGCCCCAGTCCATGCCCGCAGCCGACACCGTGCGCGTCATGATCGCCGCGATCGGCTTGGCCGAGACCGAGGTCAGCGTGCGCGCGAGCAGCAGCTCGACCCAGGAGAACATGAAGCAGAAGAAGGCGGCGACGCCGATGCCGCTCGCAATCAGCGGCACCAGGATCTTGATGAAGAAGCGCGGGAAGGAATAGCCGTCGAGGAAGGCGGTCTCGTCGATCTCGCGCGGCACGCCGGAGACGAAGCCTTCCAGGATCCACACCGCCAGCGGGACGTTGAAGATGCAGTGCGCGAGCGCGACCGCCCAGGGCGTATCGAACAGCCCGATCGCCGAATAGAGATTGAAGAACGGCAGGGCATAGACCGCGGCCGGCGCCATGCGGTTCGAGAGCAGCCAGAAGAACAGATGCTTGTCGCCGAGGAAACGGTAGCGCGAGAACGCGTAGGCCGCCGGCAGCGCCACCGAGATCGAGATGATGGTGTTGAGGACGACATATTCCAACGAGTTGATATAGCCGGAATACCAGCTCTCATCGGTGAAGATGCGCTTGTAGTGCTGGAGCGTCGGCGCGTGCGGCCACAGCGTCATCGTCGAGACGATCTCGGCGTTGGTCTTGAAGCTCATGTTGACGAGCCAGTAGATCGGCAACAGCAGGAAGATCAAAAACAGCGCCATGATGAGGCGACGGCCGGGGATCGAGTGCATCACACGGCTCCTTCCTGCGGCTTCCGATCGCTGCCGGCGTTGGTCATGACGGTGTAGAAGATCCAGCAGACGATCAGGATGATGAGGTTGTAGACCAGCGACAGCGCGGCGGCCTTGCCGAGGTCGAACTGGCCGAGCGCGATCTTGACCAGCTCGATCGACACGAAAGTCGTCGAATTGCCGGGCCCCCCACCAGTCACCACGAACGGTTCGGTGTAGATCATGAAACTGTCCATGAAGCGCAGCAGCACCGCGATCAGCAGCACGCGGTTCATCTTCGGCAGCTGGATCGCCTTGAACACGGCCCAACGCGAGGCGCCATCGATCTGCGCCGCCTGGTAATAAGCCTCCGGGATCGACTTAAGTCCGGCATAGCACAGCAGCGCGACCAGGCTGGTCCAGTGCCAGACGTCCATCACGATGACCGTGACCCAGGCGTCGATGTCGTTGGAGACGTAATTATAATCGATGCCGGTCGCATTGAGGACATAGCCGAGCAGGCCGATGTCGGGACGGCCAAAGATCTGCCAGATCGTGCCGACCACGTTCCACGGGATCAGCAGCGGCAACGCGAGGATGACGAGGCAGGCCGCAACCGTCCAGCCCTGGCGCGGCATCGAGAGCGCGACGACGATGCCGAGCGGCACCTCGATCGCGAGGATCACCAGCGAGAAGAACAGATTGCGGCCGAGCGAAGCCAGGAAGCGGCCGCCGAGGTCGGTCGAAGGATCGAGCAATTCCTTGAACCAGCCGACACCGTTCCAGAAGAACTGGTTGTTGCCGAAGGTGTCCTGCATCGAATAGTTCACCACCGTCATCAACGGCAGCACTGCCGAGAAGGCGACGACCAGGAACACCGGCAGCACCAGGAACCAGGCTTTTTGGTTGATAGTCTTGTCCATCAGGCGGCTCCCTCCACCAGAAGGCTGTCGGCATAGACGTGGACGTGCGACGGATCGAATTTCAGGCCGGCCGTGCCGTCCGGGCTGGTGAAGCCGGCCGGCGCGCGCGCCGCGAGCTTGGCGTCACCGAGCCGCGCGCGCGCGAAGCGGATGCGGCCGAGGTCGTCGACGCGTTCGATCTTCGCACTGAGCAGGCCGGGCGCCGGCGCGACGGCCTCAACGAATTCCGGACGGACGCCGATCTCGATCTTCGCGCCAGCAGGCAGCTTGTCGTAGCTGCGGTTGAGCGCGATCACATGACCGCCGATCTTGGCCTCACGGCCCCTCACCTCGGCCGGCAGGATGTTCATGCCGGGCGAGCCGATGAAATAGCCGACGAACGTGTGCGCCGGCTTGTCGAACAACTCGGCCGGCGTGCCGCTCTGCACCACGCGGCCGTCATGCATGACCACCACGGTGTCGGCGAAGGTCAGCGCCTCGGTCTGGTCGTGGGTGACGTAGATCATCGTCAGGTCGAGCTCGCGATGCAGCGCCTTCAACTTGGAGCGGAGCTGCCATTTCAGCTCGGGGTCGATCACGGTGAGCGGCTCGTCGAACAGCACGGCGGCAACGTCGGAGCGTACCAGGCCGCGGCCGAGCGAGATCTTCTGCTTGGCATCGGCCGTGAGCCGCGTCGCCTTGCGGTTCAGATAGGGCTCGAGGTCGAGCAAGCGGCCGATCTCGGCGACCCGCTTGTCGATCTCAGCCTTCGGCACGCCGCGGTTCTTCAGAGGGAACGCCAAATTTTGCCCCACCGTCATGGTGTCGTAGATCACCGGAAACTGGAACACCTGGGCGATGTTGCGCTTCTGGGTTGACAGCGGTGTGATGTCCTCGCCGTCGAACAGGATTTTCCCCCGCGACGGCGTGATGATGCCGGAGATGACGTTGAGCAGCGTGGTCTTGCCGCAGCCGGACGGCCCGAGCAGCGCATAGGCGCCGCCCTGCCGCCAGGTCATGGTGACAGGCTTGAGAGCAAAGCTGTCCTGCGGGGCATCATTGCCGCCGTAGGAGTGGGCGAGATCGACGAGGTCAATGCGGGCCATGTCGCATCCCCCTCAGGCTTTTTTCTTTGACGCGTTTTCTTCACGCGAACCGCTCGGCACTTCGCTTGAAAACGCTATGGGACCGGGTGCCGCGACCAGCCGGTCGGCAGCATCGAAAACGAACACGTCGTTGGGATCGAGCACGGCATCGAGCGTCTGGCCGGGCTCAAATTCGTGCACGCCGTGCAGCACCGCCACCCAGTTCGATCCGTCGCGGGTCAGATGCACGAAACTCTCCGAACCGGTGATCTCGGTCACCGTTACCGTCGCATGGAAGGCGTGGCGGTCAGTCTCGCCATTGGCAAGTGCGAGCTGATGGGCGCGAAATCCGACGCGATAGGCGCCGTCCGCGAGCGAGGAATAGAGACCGGACGCCGGCGCGGCAATGCCGCCCGCATATTGCACGGAACCGTTCTTCTTCTCGATGCCGACGAGATTCAGCGGCGGATCGGAGAACACCTGCGCGACCCGCAAGGTCTGCGGATGACGGTAGACCTTTGGAGTCTCGCCGATCTGGAGCGCCTCTCCCTGCCACATGCACACCGTGTTGCCGCCGAGCAGCAGCGCCTCGGTCGGCTCGGTGGTGGCATAGACGAAGATCGCGCCGGAGGCCTCGAAGATGCGCGGCAGCTCGGTGCGCAGTTCCTCGCGCAGCTTGTAGTCGAGATTGGCGAGCGGCTCGTCGAGCAGCACGAGGTCGGCGCCCTTCACCAGCGCGCGCGCCATCGCAGTTCGCTGCTGCTGGCCGCCGGAAAGCTGGAGCGGCGTGCGCTTCAGGAACGGCTCGAGCCGGAGCAGCCGGGCGGCTTCCGCAACGCGCGCCTCGATTTCGGCGCGCGGCTTGCCCTGCACGCGCAAAGGCGAAGCGATGTTCTCGTAGACCGACAGCGAGGGGTAGTTGATGAACTGCTGATAGACCATGGCGACCGAGCGCTGGCGCACGTCGACCCCGGTGACGTCCTTGCCGTTGACCAGCAGCTTGCCCGATGTCGGTTTGTCCAGGCCAGCGAGCAGCCGCATGATCGAGGTCTTGCCCGACAGCGTCGGCCCGAGCAGCACGTTGAGCGTGCCGCTCTCGAGCGTCAGCGAGACGTCGCGGATGTGTGGGACCCCGTCGACAGTCCGGGTCACGTGATCGAGTGTCACCGTCATGAGCGTCCTCCGGCTTCCAGCAGGGGACTTTGCTGCACGGCGTGGGTCCTGATCCAGTCGTCCAGCGCCGCGATCTCGTCGGCACTTAGTCGCAGGCCGAGCTTGGAACGGCGCCAGACGATATCTTCGGCGGTGACGGCCCATTCGTTGGCGATGAGATAGCGGACTTCGCGCTCGGTCAGCGTCGCACCGAAGGCCTGGCCGAGATCGACCGCCGATTTCGCATCCCCAAGCAGCTTGATCGCCCTCGTGCCATAGGCGCGCGCCAGGCGCCGCGCATGCTCGTGGCTGAGGAAAGGATAGCCGCGCTGAAGCTCGGCGATCAGGCCGTCGACATCGGACACGCCCATGTCGCCGCCGGGCAGCGGCCATTTGCCGGTCCAGCCTTCGCGTGCTTTCGCACTGCGAAGATAGGGCGCGAGCCGCTCCAGCGCCTCCTCGGCGAGACGGCGATAGGTCGTGATCTTGCCGCCATAGATCGACAGCAGCGGCACGCCGCCGGGCGTGTCGAGTTCGAACACATAGTCGCGCGTCGCGGCCTTGGCTTCGCTGGCCCCGTCGTCATAGAGCGGACGTACGCCGGAGTAGGTCCAAACCACGTCATCGGGCGTGACAGGCTTGGCCAGATATTCGCTCGCCGCCGTGCAGAGATACTGGATCTCTTCGGCCGTCGCCTTCACCTTGGCGGGATCGCCGTCATAGTCGCGGTCGGTGGTGCCGATCAGCGTAAAATCGTCCTGATAGGGAATGACGAAGATGATGCGGCCATCTGCATTCTGGAACATGTAGGCGCGGTCGTGGTCGTAGAGTTTTTTCACGACGATGTGCGAGCCCTGCACCAGGCGCACCTTGGCTTTCGCGTTGACGCCGGCGCCGCGGCCGAGCACATCCTCGACCCAGGGCCCGCCGGCATTGACAACCGCACGGGCCTGGATCGACGAGCGCGCGCCTGTCAGCGTGTCGATCATGCTGACGGTCCAGATGCCGTCTGACTGTTTGATATCCGTCGCGCGAGTGCGGGTGCGGATCTCGGCGCCCTTGTCGGCGGCATCGCGTGCGTTGAGCACGACGAGACGGGCGTCGTCGACGAAGCAGTCGGAATATTCGAACGCGCGGCCGTAGCGGTTCGGGATCAGCGGGCGGCCGACCTCGTCGCGTCGGAGGTCAACCGAGCGCGTCGCCGGCAACAGATGACGGCCACCGATGTGGTCATAGAGAAAGAGGCCGAGGCGCAGCAGCCAGGCTGGCCGCAGGCCCGCATGGTGCGGCAAAACGAAACGCAGGGGGCGAATGATGTGCGGCGCGATGCCCCAGAGAATCTCGCGCTCGATCAGCGCCTCGCGAACCAGCCGGAACTCGTAATATTCGAGATAGCGCAGGCCGCCATGCACCAGCTTGGTCGACCAGGACGACGTCCCGCTCGCCAGATCGTTCATTTCGCACAGGAAAACCGTGTTGCCGCGGCCCACCGCGTCGCGCGCGATGCCGCAGCCGTTAACACCGCCTCCGATAATGGCGAGGTCGAAAATACGATCCAACAGACGCATCCCCCCGGCGACCGCCCGTTCAATCGAGCGGTTACTTTCGCTTTTGATTAGATCACACCAGAAAACGAAAGCAAGATGAAAGAGGAGAGAAACGAAGTGAAAGCGGAACTTTTAAGCGGGCACACGGGGGGCGAAATAGGCAGTTCAGGAGGGATTTGAGCGGCATTATTGCTCTTGAAAAGTCGTCGATGACCCTTATTAGTAAGAATAGTCATATTGGTCGTTGTTTGCATGACGGAACACACTGCACCAGATTCACCAGCGACGGACTCGTGGACGCTTGCCAACGCCAAGGCCCGGCTCTCCGAGGTGATCGATCGTGCCCAAGCCGGCCCGCAAATCATCACCCGACACGGCAAGCCCAACGCGGTGATCGTTTCCGTCGAGGAATGGGCGCGCAAGACGGCGCGCAAAGGTACCTTGGCCGAATTCCTGCTGGCTTCGCCGCTGCGCAGCGGCGACCTCGAGCTTGAACGCGTTCACGACGCGCCGCACGACGAGCTGCCGTGAATCTACTGCTCGACACCAACGTGTTGTCGGAGGTCCAGAGGCCCGCCCCTTCGCCGAAAGTCTTGTCATGGCTTGATACGATCGACGAGGATCGTGCGTTCATCAGCGCGGCATCGATCGCCGAGCTTCGTCGCGGCATCGCGTTGCTGGAGGACGGCCGTCGCCGTGCAGCACTGGCCGCCTGGCTTGCCCGCGATCTGCCGGAGCGTTTTGCCGGGCGCACACTGCCGATCGACCACGCGGTCGCGGAACGCTGGGGTGACCTGATGGCTCAGAGTCGCAGAAGCGGTCTCGCATTGTCTGTCATGGACGGCTTCTTTGCCGCGACCGCGCTGGCAAACAACCTCATGCTCGTCACGCGCAATGTGAAGGATTTTGCGGTATTCGGCGTGCCGCTGCTGAACCCGTGGGACAACCCATAGTCCTACCTCAGCCGCACCACCGGCGCGGCCTCGGGCGCTTCTTGTGCCTCGGCCTGAGCCTCATCGACGTCCGCCCCCTTCGGCATCGCGGCCATCACCTCGATGCCCTTGCCGTGGCAGATGGTGGCGAGGCGCTCTGGCAATTCCTGGTCGGTGACGAAGGTCTGGATCTGGCTGATATGCGCGATGCGGACCGGCGCGCTGCGCCGGAGCTTGGTGGAATCAGCGACCAGCATGACGCTGCGGGCGTTGGCGATGATGGCCTGCGCCACCTGCACCTCGCGATAGTCGAAGTCGAGCAGCGCGCCCTCCTCGTCGATCGCGGACGCTCCGATGATGGCATAGTCGACCTTGAACTGGCCGATCAGCTGCGTCGCGGTCGAGCCGACCACCGCGCCGTCGGCGCGCCGCACCGTGCCGCCGGCGACCACCACCTCGATGCGGGGATGACGATAGAGCAGCATGGCGACGTTCAGATTGTTGGTGATAACGAGGAGGTCCTCGTGCGAGGTCAGCGCGCTCGCGACCTCCTCGGTCGTGGTGCCGATGTTGATGAAGAGCGAGCAGCCGTTCGGGATCAGCGAGGCGGCCGCGGCTCCAATCGCCTTCTTCTCGTCGGCGGCGACGAAGCGCCGCGCCTCGTAGGCGAGGTTTTCGACGCCGGATGCGATGATGGCGCCGCCATGAATGCGGGTCAGCGAGCGCCGCTCACAGAGGTCGTTGAGATCCTTGCGGATGGTCTGCGCCGAGACCTCGAACCGGCGCGCCAGCTCCTCGACCATGACGCGGCCCGAGGCTCGCGCGATGTTGAGGATTTCGGCTTGGCGATGGGTCAGTCCGGTCACGGCGATGGCCTCAAGTCAGGAAGCTGCATGGTGCGGCGGTTCGCGCGCTCGGTCAATGCGCGCGCCGATCACGGTTAACGGACCAAGGTCCTCACCACGCCATTGCGGCGGCGAGACGCGCCAGCAGCTCCGGATCGTCGAAGGCGCTGGCGGAGGCGATGGCCCCGGCGGCGACGAGATCAGCATGGCTGAGGCTGGTCCGGATACCGATGGTCGGAATGCCGGCCGCTGCGGCCGATTGCACGCCGGTGCGGGAGTCCTCGAACGCGATCGAGGCCATGGCGCTGGCGCCGGCAAAGCGCAACCCTTCCTGATAAGGCAGCGGATGCGGCTTGCCGTGCAACAGCTCGGCACCGATCACGAGCGCCTTGAAGCGGTGCGTGATGCCGAGGCCGGACAGCAGCAGCTCCGCATTGAGCCGCGGGGCATTGGTCACGGCAACCATGGGAATACCGGCCGCATCCGCCCTGTCGAGCAGCGCCATCAGGCCCGGCAGCGGCTCGATCTGCCCGGCAACAAGCGTGCGGAAGACTTCCTCCTTCTCATCGAGGATCAAGGCACGCCGTTCGGGCGCCTCGTCGGGCAGAAAACGCTCGCCGATCGATACATTCGCGAAGCCTTGCAGCTCTCTGGAGAAGCGCGCGTGATCGAAGACGTGGCCGCGAGGGCCGAGCACCAGATTGAACGCCTTCAAGTGCAGCGGATCGGTGTTGGCGAGCGTACCGTCGATGTCGAACAGCAACGCCCTGCCGATAGCCTCGATCATGTCCGTACTTTCCCGAATATATGACGCATCAATACGAAAGCCGTATCAATACAGCGTCAATCGCGCAATGACGCACGTGCATGACCAATACGCGACCCTCGACAAAGTCGCGTGCGACTGCAACACTCCATGCAAGACCAAAAAGGAGGAAACGATGACGATCAACCGACGCGATCTCGCTCTCTCGACTCTTGCCGTCCCAGCTCTTGCCGTCTCCACTCTTGCAGTTTCAGCGCTCACGACACCGGTGCTGGCGGCCTCGGCCGACGAGGAAGCCGTGGCGAAGAAGGTCGAGGCGTTCCGTCTCGCCCAGATCGCGGCCGATCCCAAGGCGCTCGGCGCACTCTGCGCCGAAGAGGTGAGCTACAGCCATTCCAGCGGCAAGGTCGAGGACAAGGCGACCTTCATCGCCAACGCCACCGACGGCAAATCCAAATTCCTGTCGATCGAGTACAAGGACCCGACCATCAAGGTCGTCGGCCCCGCCGCGATCGTGCGCTTCCACTGGGTGGCGGAACAAGAGATGGCGGCTGATGGGAAAAAAGTGCCGACCAACCTTCACATCCTGATGAACTGGCAGAAGCAGGGCGACGACTGGAAGCTGCTCTCACGGGCGGCGACGAAGTTGTGAACAACGGCTCTTCCCCTCTCCGTTGCGGGAGAGGGTGGCTTCGCGAAGCGAAGTCGGGTGAGGGGTTTCTGTCCGACAACGAATCCTCTCGCATTGGAATTCGCGGAGACGACCCCTCATCCGGCGCTACGCGCCACCTTCTCCAACAAGGCGAGAAGGGAAGGCAGAGTTCGCGGCAAAAGATTCCCACCTCTCGGGCCACACGCGGCCCGGAATGACCCGCGGGAGGACTAAGCCGCTTCCTTCACATCACCGTTAACCAGCTTGCGCGCGGCGCGCTCGGCTTCGCGGGCGTTGCGGAAGAGCTGGCCTTCGAGACGGTTGAAGCGGCTGGACGAGGCGAAAAAGCAGTAGCCTCCCTGGGAACGAACGACGATACCTGCGGTCTGCGAATCGACTTCGATGATGTAGCTGTCCGGCATGGTCCGTGGATTCCTCAGTGCGGGCAAACAACGGCAGTTCTGCCCAAAGGTTCCTGGGCATTTTGACGCCGTTTCCACCCCGGATCGACACGCGACGGAGTACGCCGGGACCTCATCCGTTTTATGACTGGTTCTTGGCAAAGCCGCGGCGGCGGGACTCAGTCGCGCCGCGTTTGGTGTTGCCGCACGCATCAGACAGATGAGGCGCAACGCCGCGTGCGATTACGTCGCGATCGCGGTGTCGGTCGGGCGAACCGGCTGCGGGCGGCCGTGCTCGTCGATCGAGACGTAGGTGAAGTTGCCGTCGGTGACGAGGAACGGTTGCTGCTCGCCGCGGCGCAGCGCCCATGCTTCCAGATGCACGGTGATGGAGGTGCGCCCGACGCGAACGAGGTGGGCGTGGACCGAAACGAGATCGCCGACATAGACGGCCTTGCGGAAATTCATCGCCTCGATGGCGACGGTCACGGTGCGCGACTTCGCGACCTTTGACGCAAACACGCCGCCGCCGACGTCCATCTGGCTGAGCAGCCAGCCGCCGAAGATGTCACCGTTGGCGTTGGTGTCGGCAGGCATCGCCAGCGTGCGAATGCAGAGATCGCCGCCCGGCCCGGCATCGGCTTGCTCGTTCATGCCGCTCTCACTTGAAGATTGCTCACTTGAAATTGCTCACTTGAAATTGTCCCAGCCCGGATCCGGCGCAAAGCGCTCGCCGAATCTTCCGGCCAGCGCGCGCAAGGTGGATACGACATGATCGACGCCACGCGTGCGCGCATAATTCAACGGGCCGCCACGGAACGGTGCATAACCGGTGCCGAAGATCATGGCGCCGTCGACCATGTCGGCATCATCCACGATACCCTCGCGAAGCGCCGCGACGCAGACGTTGGACATCGGCAGCACCAGGCGGTCGATCATCTGGTCGGTGACGCGCGGACCGGTCTCGGGCAACGGCGCCTTCTCGGCCTTGCCGTCACGCCAGACGTAAAAGCCCTTGCCGGTCTTGCGGCCGAGTTCGCCCTTGGCGACCTTCTCGCGCAGCCAGGCCGGCGTCGGCGGCAGCAGATCGCCGAACTTGGTGCGCAGCATGTCGCCGACATCGAGACAAATGTCGAGCCCGACCTGGTCGGCCAGTTCGATCGGCCCCATCGGCATGCCGAACTGCTCCGCGGCGGCGTCGATCAGGCGCTGGTCGATCTTCTCGTCCAGCATCACCATCGCTTCCAGCATGTAAGGCGTCAGCGCGCGGTTGACGAGGAAGCCCGGCGAGCTCTTCACCGGCAACGGCAGCCGATCGATCGCGCCGACGAAGGCGAGTGCCTCCTTCAGCACCTGCGTATCGTTACCGTCATGGCTGACGACTTCGACCAGTTGCAACCGCGGCACCGGGTTGAAGAAGTGGAGACCGACCAGCCGCTCCGGCCGCGCCAGCGTGGTGCGCAAATCCTGCAGCGGAATGCTCGACGTGTTGGTCGCGAGGATCGCGCCCGGCTTCATTCGCGGCTCGAGGCCGGCATAGACCTTCTGCTTGAGCTCGAGCTTCTCCGGGACCGCCTCGATGATGAGATCGGCGTTGCGGACGCCCTCCCCATCCATGTCAGGCATGAGGCGATCGAGCGCGTCGCGCACCTCGGTCGGCTTGCGGATGATCTTGCCGTAGAGCTCGGCGGCGCGCTTGACTGCGCCCGCGATCGGCTCCGCCTTCATGTCGGCGAGCGAGACGCGCACCCCCTGCCCCGCGCACCAGGCCGCGATGGCGCCGCCCATGGCGCCCGCGCCGATGACGTGGGCATGCCTGATCGTGTTGCCGGAGCCTGCCGCTTTCTTCATCTGCTCGCGCAGGAAGAACACGCGGATCAAATTCTGCGCGGTCGGCGTCACCATCAGCTTGGCGAACGAGGCCTGCTCTGCCCCGAGCATCGCGGCCTTGCTGCCGCCATGGGTCTCCCAGAGATCGATCAAGGCATAGGGCGCCGGATAATGCTCGCGGGACGCGGCCTTCGCCGCCTCCGATCGCATCCGTTTGGCCAGCAGCCCGCGCACCGGGCCGAAATTCGCCGCACGCGTCAGAAAACCCGGCCGCGCCCTCTTGAGGCGGCCGAACAGCGCATCCTTGACGGCATTGCGAACGTGGCGCTCCTGCGTCACGGTGTCGACGAGGCCGAGCGATCTGGCGCGGCGGGCATCGATGGTGCGGCCGGTCAGCATCAGGGCCATCGATTGTGTCGGATTGACCAGCGCAGTGAAACGCGCGGTGCCGCCGAGACCGGGATGTAGCCCCAGCATCACCTCAGGGAAACCGAAGCGCGCGCCGTCGATCGCGATGCGCGATTGGCAGGCGAGCGCGACTTCGAGCCCGCCGCCGAGGCAGAAGCCGTGGATCACCGCGACCGTCGGCAGCTTCAGCGCTTCAAGATGATCGACCACCGCATGGGCGGCGCGGATCCGCGTCTCCACCATCCCGGCGTCACTGGCGCCGCGAAATTCGTTGACGTCGGCGCCCGCGATGAAGCCGGACGGCTTTGCGGAGCGGATCACGAGGCCGGCAGGGCGCTCGGTCTCGATCGCCGCCAGCACGGCGTCGAACTCCTCCATCACCTCCGAGGACAGCGTGTTGGCGCTGGCGTCAGTGCGGTCAAACAGCAGCCAGGCGACACCGTCGGCGTCGCGCGTCAGCTTGAAGTGCTTGTAGGGACGATCGGCGGCGGGCTTGGGCCCGAGCTCCAGCACGCGGTCGCCGAGCGCGGTCATGATCCTGGAATCCATGGTCATACCGCCTCGATCAGCATGGCGCCGCCGAGCCCGCCGCCGATGCATTCGGTGGCAACGCCGCGCCGCGTGCCGAGCCGCTTCATGGTGTTGACGAGATGCAGCACGATGCGATTGCCGGACGTGCCGACGGGATGCCCGAGCGAGATAGCGCCGCCATCGACGTTGAGTTTGTCGCGGTCGACCTCGCCGGCAGCGCCGTCCAGTCCCAAAATCTCGCGGCAGAACTTGTCGTCATTCCAGGCGGCGAGGCAGCCGAGCACTTGGGTGGCGAACGCCTCGTTGAGCTCCCAGGTCTCGACGTCCTGGATGGTGAGATCATTGCGCTTCAGTAACGGCGTCGCCGACATCACAGGACCGAGACCCATGATGCTTGGATCGAGTGCGGCCCAGTTGCTGTCGACGATGACGGCCTTCGGCGTCAGCTTGTGCCTGGCGACCGCTTCGTCGGACGCCAGGATCACCCAGGACGCGCCATCGGTGATCTGCGAGGAATTGCCGGCGGTGACCTGGCCCCAGGGACGCTCGAACACGGGCCGGAGTTTTGCGAGCCTCTCGGCCGTCGAGTCCGGACGCACGCCATCATCATGGTCGAAGAATTTTCCGTCGCGGGAGAACGCGGTTTCGACTTCGCCCTTGAGAAAACCTTCCGCCTGCGCATGCGCGAGCCGGCGATGGCTCTCGGCGGCATAGGCATCGGACTGCGCACGGGTGATGCCGAAGAGATGGCCGACGACTTCGGCCGTCTGGCCCATGTTGAGATCGGTAATAGGATCGGTCAGCCCGCGCTCGAGGCCGATGATCGGTTTGAGATAGCGCGGCCGCAGCTTGAAGGCCGCGGCAAGCTTCGCGGCGACGCCCTTGGCGGTGGCGAGGCCGGCGAACCAGCGCACGCCGGAATTGGGCCAGACCAGCGGCGCGTGGCTCAAGGCCTCGGTGCCGCCGGCCAGGATCATGTCGGCATGGCCCTCGCGGATGTAGCGGTACGCGGTGTCGATCGACTGCATGCCGGATCCGCAATTGATCTGAACGGTGAAGGCGACCATGTCCTCGCCCATGCCGAGCCGGAGCGCGGCGACGCGAGCCGGGTTCATTTCGTCCGCGATCACGTTGACGCAGCCGAGGATGACCTGGTCGAAGGTATCAGGCGAAAACGGCTGACGCGCCAGCAGTGGCCGGCCGCATTGCACGGCGAGATCGACCGGCGTGAACGGCCCCGGCCCCGAACGCGCCTTCAAAAACGGCGTCCGACTGCCGTCGACGATGAAAACCGGTCGTGCCATCAGCTCGCCGCCCTTTGTTCACCGAGTTCCTGGAAGAACTGATGCACGTCGCCGGTTTTCTTGTAAATCGGCGACAGCGCCTCCGGCGCAAAATCGTCGACCTCGATCACCTTTGTAACGGCTTCGCGGGCCGCGGCCAGCTGCTCGCCCTCCGCCTGCGTGATCACACCCTTGGCCACCGCATCCTTCCAGTCGCTCAGATGAGCCGCGCGCATGCGCCTGGCGATGGCGTCCGCACCTGCGATCAGGTTGAACGCGCGCTCCAGCCGGGCGAAGCCGCCATCGTCGTCGACATAAGCGAGATCGGGCGTGAGGCGGTCGCGCGCGGCCGACGGCTCCAGCACGAGGCTCGCGCATTGATGCACGACCCGGTCGGAGGGACCCAGCACGCGGGCGCCGAAGGGCTGGACCACGAATTTGAGGATGCCTGCGACGAAGCGGTTCGGCAGATTGGCGAGAATCTCGGCAAGCCGGTTCTCGATGGTCCGAAAGCCC
This sequence comes from Bradyrhizobium sp. 155, assembly GCF_023101105.1. Taxonomy (NCBI): domain Bacteria; kingdom Pseudomonadati; phylum Pseudomonadota; class Alphaproteobacteria; order Hyphomicrobiales; family Nitrobacteraceae; genus Bradyrhizobium; species Bradyrhizobium sp. 155. The sequence goes on from NZ_CP064704.1 coordinate 5,908,049, forward strand.
GTCGCCATGCACCATTCGAGCGCGGCAAAATCCTCCTTCTGCCGGCCCTCGTCCTGCCAGCGCTTCAGCGCGGCAGAGAGCAGATACAGCTCGGACAGGATGTCGCCGAAGCGCGCCGACAGCATCTCTTTGCGCTTGAGCGCGCCGCCGAGCGTCAACAGCGCCATATCGGCGCAGAGGGCAAAAGCCGCCGAGTAGCGCGAGAGCTGACGATAGAATGGCCTGGCGTCACCCGCATCGGGTGCAAGCGCGAAGACACCAAAGCTCCAGCTCCGGCCGAACGCGCGCAAGAGTGTCTCGAAGCTGTGGCCGACATGTTTCCAGAACACCTTGTCGAAGGCGGTGAGCCCGCGCTCGCGATCGGCATCGGCAAGCGCATTCATCTCGTCGAGCAGATAGGGATGGGCGCGGATGGCGCCCTGTCCGAACACGATGAGATTGCGGGTGAGGATATTGGCGCCCTCGACGGTGATGCCGACCGGAACGGCGCGGTGGAGATTGCCGAGATAGTTTTGCGGACCGTCGATCACGGCCTTGCCGCCATGGATGTCCATAGCGTCGTCGACCGCGGTGCGCATCCGCTCGGTCGCGTGCAGCTTCATGATGCCCGAGATGACGGCGGGATGGATCCCGGCATTCAGTGCCGCGCAGGTCAGCCGTCGCGCCGCGTCGAGCTGATAGGCAGTGGCGACAATGCGGGCGAGCGGCTCCTCGACGCCCTCGAATTTGGAGATGGAGATGCCGAACTGCTCGCGGATGCGGGCATAGGCGCCGGTGGTGCGGGCGGCATAGGCGGCGCCGGCGGCGGAGAGCGACGGCAACGAGATGCCGCGGCCGGCGGCGAGCGCCGTCATCAGCATCTTCCAGCCCTGCCCCAGCCGCGCCTGGCCGCCGATGACGTAGTCGAGCGGAATGAAAACGTCGCGGCCCCAGTTCGGACCGTTCTGGAAGACCTGCATCGAGGGCAAATGGCGTTTGCCGATTTCGACGCCGGGAAGATTGGTCGGGATCAGCGCCACGCTGATGCCGAGCTCTTCCTGGTCGCCGACGAGATAATCGGGATCATAGGCCTTGAAGGCGAGGCCAAGCAGCGTCGCGACGGGGCCGAGCGTGATGTAGCGCTTGTGCCAGTTGAGCTTCAGGCCCAGCACCTCCTGGCCCTCGAAGGTGCCTTTGCAGATGATGCCGGTGTCGACCATCGAGGCGGCATCAGAGCCGGCCTCGGGGCTGGTGAGGCCGAAGCAGGGAATGTCGCGGCCATCGGCAAGACGCGGCAGCCAGCGCTGCTGCTGCTCCTTCGTGCCGAAGTGCATCAGGAGCTCGCCGGGGCCCAACGAGTTCGGCACCATCACCGTCACCGCGGCGGCGATCGAGCGGGTCGATATCTTGCGCACCACTTCCGAATGCGCATAGGGCGAGAAGCCGAGGCCGCCGAACTCCTTCGGAATGATCATGCCGAAGAATTTTTCGCGCTTGACGAAGTGCCAGACATCGGGCGGCAGGTCGCGCCATTCCCAAAAGATCTTCCACTCGTCGAGCATGGCGCAAAGCTCGTCGACGGGGCCGTTGAGGAAGGCCCGCTCCTCTTCGGTCAGCGTTGCCTGCGGGACCTTCAGCAGCTTCGACCAATCGGGGTTGCCGGTGAAGAGATCGGCGTCCCACCAGACGTCGCCGGCCTCCAGCGCCTCGCGCTCGGTGTCCGACATCGCCGGCAGCACGCCGCGCGCCCAGGAGAAAATCGGCTTGGTCAGGGTGTCGCGGCGGAAGCTCATGGCGGACCTCATGCATCGGCGCGGTGATCGGGCATTTTAGCGGAAAGTGGCCGGCGGCGGTGAAGACTTCGCCTGCGGAAAGACGCGAATTGACGCGGCCGGGCAGCCGCCCAGGGGCCATAACGGCCGAGGCGTGGTGGCAGTTCCGGGAGGGGATAGCTTCGCGGTCGGCCGGTCTAATCCGGCCGCACCATCTCGAACATGTTTTCCGGCTTGATTTCGAAATAATCCCCGCTGCGGCCGGCGCGTACGATCGGGCGGGCGGCGGCGGTCTGGTAGACGCCGTCCTTGATCATGGCCTTGTCGATGTGGACGGCAACGACCTCGCCGAGCGTCAGCCAGGCATTGGCTTCCTTGCCGTCGGCGCCCTTGAGGCGGACGATATCGGACACCTTGCATTCGAAGGCGACGGGACTCTCGCCGACGCGCGGCACGTTGACGAGCCTGCCGGGCACGGCGGTGAGGCCCGCAACTTTGAACTCGTCGACCTCAGGGCCAACATGCGCCGCAGTCGCGTTCATGTGCCTGGCCAGGTCCATGGTGGCGAGGTTCCAGACGAACTCGCCGGTCTGCTGGATGTTTTCGACCGTGTCCTTCCAGTTGGTGGAGGAGAAGCCGATGATCGGGGGGACGTAGCAGAAAGCGTTGAAGAAGCTGTAGGGCGCGAGGTTGACGTGGCCGTTGGTGTCGCGCGACGAAATCCAGCCGATCGGCCGCGGCGCGACGATGGCGTTGAAGGGATCGTGCTTGAGGCCGTGGCCCTTGGCGGGCTCGTAGAAGTGCAGGTCTTTGTCGGTCACGCGCTGTTTCCTTCTCGTCATTGCGAGCGCAGCGAAGCAATCCAAAATCCCTCCGCAGAGACAGTCTGGATTGCTTCGCAAAGCTCGCAATGACGGAGTTTGTTGATCCGTCCTTGCCCGCCATCAGCCGTCATTCCGTGGCGGTCGGCCTGCTTATAGGAGGAAATCCGCCGCCGCGTCAGTGGCGCGGGGACAATCCCGCGATGACGAAATCGATCATCTGGTCGATGGTCGGGCCCGGCTTGGTAGCGCACTGGGCGATCATCTGGGGGTGGAAAAAGCGCATCATCGCGGTGCAGGCGCACAGCGCAGCCAGTTGCAGGTCCGGCGCCTCGAACTCGCCGGAAGCCACGCCTTGCGTGATCATCTGGCCGATGACCCCGGCAATGCACTCCATGTGGTTGACGCAGACGTCCCAGTCCTCCTGCATCGCGATCTCGACCATCTCGTGCAGCTTATTGTCGCCGACATAGCGCTCGGTGTTCATGCGATTGATGGTGGTGAGCAGCTCACGGAATCGCGGCAGTACCGGACCGGGCCTGGCCACGATCCGCTGCGCTTCCAGCTCGACCTCGCCCATTAGCGAACGGGCCACCGCCTGATGGATCGCCTTCTTCGATTCGAAGAAGCGATAGACGTTGGCGGGGCTCATCTTGAGCTCCTTGGCGATGTCGCCGACCGTGGTCTTGAGATAGCCGATCTGGCGGAACAGCCTCTCGGCCACCTCGAGAATGCGTTCCCGGGTGTCGCCTTCGATATGTTCCGAAACCAGTGTCATCTGTCAGACTCGTCAATCAGCAGTTCATCTTCAGTTATTCAGCCGCCTCAGCAAGCGGAATTGCGTTCTGGTCATCGCTCCCATGCTGCGGCGCGGCAGGCTGCTCGGGCGTGCCCGCCTCATCCAGGCTCTTGCGGAACCAGAGGGCGTAGAGGCCCGGCAGGTACAGCAGCGTCAGGAAGGTCGCGACGAACAAGCCACCCATGATGGTGATCGCCATCGGCCCCCAGAATGCCGAGCGCGACAGCGGGATCATGGCGAGGATGGCGGCAAGCGCCGTCAGCACCACCGGACGGGCGCGGCGGACGGTGGCCTCCACGATCGCCTCGCGGCGGGTCAGGCCGTGCGAGACGTCGGTCTCGATCTGATCCACCAGGATCACGGCGTTACGCATGATCATGCCGGCGAGCGCGATCAGGCCGAGCAGCGCCACGAAGCCGAACGGGGCGTTGGCGATGTTGAGCCCGAACGAGGCGCCGACGATGCCGAGCGGCGCAGTCAGAAACACCAGGATCAGGCGCGAGAAGCTCTGCAGCTGGAACATCAGCAGCGTCAGCATCACCATGACCATCAGCGGGAAGAGAATGAAGATCGAGGCGTTGCCCTTGGCGGATTCCTCGAACGCGCCGCCCGCCTCGATGCGGTAGGCCGGCTCCAGGTTGTCCTTGATTGCCTTCAGCTTCGGCGCGATCTGGCCGGTGACGTCGGGCGCCTGCACGCCGTCGACGACGTCGGAGCGCACGGTGATCGCCATGTCGCGGTTACGCCGCCACATGATCGGTTCCTCGTGCGCATACTCGATCTTGGCGATCTGCTGCAGCGGCACGGCCACGCCGTTGCGCGAGGTGATGGTGAGATCGCCGACGGCGCCGAGGTCGAGCCGCTCGGACGAGACGGCGCGCGCGACCACGCCGACCTTTTCGATGCCGTCGCGCACGGTCGTCACCTGCGAGCCCGAGATCAGCATCGACAGCGCCTGCGACACGTCCTGCGGGGTCAGGCCCATGGCGCGTGCGCGATCCTGGTCGACGACGAGCTTGAGGTAAGGCGACTGCTCGTTCCAATCGAGCTGGACGTCCTTGACGCTCTTGTTCTGCCGCATGACGTCGCGGACTTGGTAGGCGATCTCGCGCACCTTGTTGGCGTCGGGTCCGATGACGCGAAACTGCACGGGAAAACCAACCGGGGGACCGAAATTGAAGCGGTCGACGCGCACGCGGGCCTCGTTGAGCGCGCCGTCGGCAACGGCGTGTTCAAGCTTGGCCTTGATGCGCTCGCGCGCCTCGACCCCCTTTGCGACGATGACGATTTCGGCAAAAGCCTCGTTCGGAAGCTGCGGATTGAGGCCGAGCCAGAAGCGCGGCGAGCCCTGTCCGACATAGGCCGTGTAGGTCTCGATGTCCTTGTCGTCCTTGAGCATGGTCTCGGCCTTCTTCACCGCCTTTTCGGTGACGTTGAAGGCGGTGCCCTCGGGCAGGCGAAGCTGGAGGAACAGCTCGGGACGCTCGGACAGCGGGAAGAACTGCTGCTGGACGTGGCCGAAACCGACGATCGAGGCGATGAAGACGCCGACGGTCGCGACCACCACGGTGATGCGGTGGTCGACGCACCACTGCACGATGGCGCGCAGGCCCCGATACATGCGGGTCTCGTAGACCGCGTGCGGATCGTGATTGTGGTGCACCTTGATGTTGGGCAGCAGCATGACGCCGATATAGGGCGTGAAGATCACCGCCACGAACCAGGACGCGACCAGCGCGATCGCCACGATCCAGAAGATGCTGCCGGCATATTCGCCGACCGCGGAATTGGCAAAGCCGATGGGGAGGAAGCCAGCGGCCGTGACCAGCGTTCCCGTGAGCATCGGAAACGCAGTGGATTCCCAGGCAAAGGACGCCGCACGCATGCGGTCCCAGCCCTGCTCCATCTTCACCACCATCATCTCGACGGCGATGATGGCGTCATCCACCAGCAGGCCGAGCGCGATGATCAGCGCACCGAGCGTGATGCGGTGCAGGTCGAGCGACATCGTGTTCATGACGACGAAGACGATGCCGAGCACCAGGGGCACCGACAATGCGACCACGATGCCGGTGCGCCAGCCAAGCGCCAGGAACGACACGAACAGCACGATGACGAGGGCTTCCATGAAAGAGTGTACGAACTCGCCGACCGCGTGCTCGACCACCTTGGGCTGGTCGGCGATCAGTTTGACGTCGACGCCCTGCGGCACCGCCTTCATGAATTCAGCCGTCGCCTTCTCGACCTCCTTGCCGAGATCGAGGATGTTGGCGCCCTTGGCGGTGACGACGCCGATGCCGATCGCGGCCTTGCCTTCCTGGCGCACGACGAAACTCGGCGGGTCGACATAGCCATGGGTGACGGTGGCGATGTCGCCGAGGCGGAACACGCGACCGTTGCTCTCGACCGGGGTTTCGGCGACGGCCTTGGCGCCGTCGAGCGCACCGGTGACGCGCAGCGGCACGCGCTGCGACGAGGTCTCGACCGTGCCGGCCGGCGTCACGTTGTTCTGCTTGGCGAGCGAATCGAACAGCGCCTGCGGCGTGATGCCGAGCGTGGCGAGCTTGGCATGGCTGAACTCGACGAAGATGCGCTCATCCTGGTTGCCGTAAACGTCGACCTTGGTCACGCCCGGCACCTTCAGAAGGCGCTGACGGAAACCTTCCGAGACCTTCTTGAGCTGGGCGTAGTCGGCGCCGTCGCCCGTCATCATGTAGAGGATGGAATCGACGTCGGAGAACTCGTCGTTGACGACGGGCCCGAGAATCCCTGCGGGCAGCTGGCCCTGCACGTCGACCAGCTTCTTGCGCAGCAGATAAAAGAGATACGGCACGTCCTTCGGCGGCGTAGAATCGCGGAAGGTCACCTGGAGCGCAGTGAATCCGGGCTTGGAATAGGTCTGCACCTTCTCGAAGTAGGGCAGCTCCTGGATCTTCTTCTCGATGGGATCGGCGACCTGCGCCTGCATTTCCTGCGCTGTCGCGCCCGGCCACAGCACGGAGACGTTGACCACCTTCACCGTGAAGAACGGATCCTCGGCGCGACCGAGCTTCTGATAGGAGAAGAATCCGGCGACGCCGAGTATGAGCATCAGGAACAGGATCAGCGTCGGATGGCTGACGGCCCAGGCCGAAAGATTGAAGCGCTTCATCGCACTCTCCAAAGATGATCCGGTTGCAAAAAACCACAGCCACTCTGTTGAACGCGTCGTCGCGAGGCAGCGAAGCAATCCAGGGGGCTGGGCAGGTTCTGGATCGCTTCGCCGCTTCAGCCCCAGCATTTGCGCTTGGGCCGAAACTCACCTCACACGACGTAACTCGTAAAAGAGACTTAAAAGGACAGTGACGACACGACCCGTACCTTCTGGCCGGGATCGAGCTTCTGAACGCCGAGGGCGACGATCTTGGCGCCCTCTTCGACACCACCGGTGATGACGACGTCGTTGCTCTCGTAGGACTTCACCACGACCGGCTTCAGCGTGACCGCGCCGTTGTCGTCGACGACGTAGAAGGACGGCTTGCCGCCTTCGTTGAACAGCGCCGACAGCGGCAGCCGCGCGACGCGTTCGGTGGCGGCGTCCGACAGCGTCAGCGTCGCGGTCATGCCGAGCGAGACCTTGTCGTCGGCCTCGGGCAGCGAAAACTTGGCAAGATAGGTGCGCGTGGCGGGATCCGCGGTGGGCGCGATCTCGCGCAGCTTGGCCGTGTACTTTTTGCCCGGCTCCGACCAAAGAGTGACGCTGGCGGCGCCCGATTTGGCACGTCCGACCAGCGTCTCAGGGATCGCGACGACCGCTTCCTTTTCGGCAAAGCGGGCGACACGGATCGAGGTCTGGCCTGCGGCAACCACCTGGCCAGGCTCGATCAGCGTTGCGGTGACGACGCCACGGGCGTCGGCGTTGAGCGTCGCGTAGGAAAGGGAATTGTTGGTCAGTTCGACCGAGCGCTCGGCCCGGTTCAGGCGGGCGCGGGCCTCGTCGGCAGCGGCGCGGCTCGAATCCAGCTGCGCGTCGGTGGTCCAGCCCTTGGCCTTCAAATCCTTGGCGCGCTGCTCGGCCGCGGCGGCCTGGGCCAGCACGCCGGTCGCAGCGGTCTGTTCGGCGACGGCTTGCTCGGCCTGGAGCTTCAGATCGACCTCATCGAGGACCGCGAGCGGCTGACCGATCTCGACGGTCTGGCCAACTTCGACCAGACGCTTGGCGACCTTGCCCGCGACCCGAAAGCCCAGATCGCTCTCGATCCGCGGCCTGATCGTGCCGACGAAGCTGCGCTCGGGCTTTTCGGCATCGTAGTGGGCGGTGGCGACCAGGACCGGCCGCGGCGGGTCGGCCTTTTCAGCGACGGTGTCATTGCACCCAGCGAGGGCGGCAGCCATCAGCGCCAGCGAAACACCGGCCAAAAGCCTCGAATAGCTGTACAAAACGGATCGGACGAACATCGGAGGACACTCCCTCGGCTGCAATGAGAGGAATGTCGACTAATCACTGATGAAAGTCAATAATCGTCAGTCATCAGGAAAGCGTGATCGTTAAGAGGTGGTAACCTCCCCGCTGCCCTTGGCGGAAAGCCCGGACTGTTGGAAGAGAGCGTCGCGCCGCGGCCCAGAGGGACCGCACGGAATGGGCCTGGCTTTCGCCAGGGCGACATTTCGAGGCTACCGCCCCTGTTCGGCGAACTCGTGCTTGCTGTCGTGGCCACCGATGAAGACCAGGATGCCGGCGATCAGCGGCAGCACCGCGAGCACGAGCAGTCCGGTCGAGGTCTGCCCGGTGGCTTCCTTGACCCAGCCGATCAGATACGGTCCGCCGAACCCGGCGAGATTGCCGATCGAGTTGATCAGAGCGATGGCGCCGGCCGCCGCCGTGCCGGAGAGCCAGGCCGTCGGCAGGGTCCAGAACACGCCGAAGCAGCAGAACACGCCGATCGCGGCAACCGTCAGCACGATCATCGTCAGGGTGGGGTCGGTGAGATAGCTGGAGACGCCGAGAGCGACGGCGGTGAGCAGCAACGGCGCGCCGACATGCATCACGCGCTCGCGCGTGGCATCGGAATGCCGCGCCCACAGGATCATTGCGATGGTGCCGAACAGATACGGAATCGCGGTGACGAAGCCGGTCTGGGCGTTGGTGAGGCCGAACGCCTTGACGATCTGCGGCAGCCAGAACTGCATGCCATAGAGCGCGCCGACGAAGCCGAAATAGACGAGGCTCAGCATGATCACCTTAGGTGAGGTCAGCGCCTCGCCGAGCGACATATGCTTCACCGCCTGCTTGGCCGCGATCTCGGCATCGAGCTTGGTCTTGAGCCAGGCCTTCTGCTCGGCCGAGAGCCAATCCGCCTTCTCTGGCCTGTCGGTGAGATAGAACCAGGTGACGATGCCGAGCAGCACGGAGGGAATGCCCTCAATGATGAACAGCCACTGCCAGCCCTTCAGGCCCATGGCCCCGTCGAGGCCGAGCAGCAGGCCAGAGACCGGCGCGCCGATCACGGTGGAGACCGGAACGGCGATGGCGAAGGCCGCGAGGAAGCGGGCGCGATATTCGGCAGGATACCAATAAGTGAGATAGAGGATGATGCCGGGGAAGAAGCCGGCTTCGGCGACGCCGAGCAGGAAGCGCAGCACGTAGAAGCTCGTGACCCCGCTCGTGAGCGCCATCAGCGCCGAGATGATGCCCCAGGTCACCATGATGCGGGCGATCCAGCGGCTGGCGCCGAACTTCTCCAGCGCCAGATTGCTCGGCACCTCGAAGATGAAATAGCCGATGAAGAAGATGCCGGCGCCCCAGGAGAAGATCAGCGGCGTGAATTTCAGCTCGGCATTCATGGTCAGCGCGGCGAAGCCGAGATTGACGCGGTCGAGATAGGAGAAGAAATAGGCCAGCACCAGGAACGGGATCAGACGCCAGGAGATGGCGCGGATCGTCGAGGTCTCGATTTCCGACTTGGCTGCGCCGGTCGAACCGGCATAGGTCGTGGTCTGGCTCATGGCTTCCCCCGGGTTGTTGCTTTTATGGGCTGATCCGGGGTTTTGAGCATCGCCGCGAAAGAGTCAATGGAGCAAGCAATGCAAGGGGCGCAGCCGGCCACCACGTTGCGCTACGACAGAGCTCGGTGATCCCCGCCGCGCACAACTACTCTGCCAATTGAAACTTCGCAAAGCGATCGAGCTCCTCCTCGATCTTCCGTTTGAGCTCCTTGCGCCCCGCGGTCTTCTTCCCCTCGCCGACCCAGGTCCATTTCTGCATCAGCAGCTTCTTCGCCTGCCGGTCGGTCTTCAGATCGAGCGCGGCGACGATCTCGTCGCCGACCAGCACGGGCAGCGCGAAATAGCCGAGCTTGCGTTTGGCCTTCGGCACATAGGCCTCGAACAAATGGTTGTAACCGAAAATGAGATTGGTGCGCTTGCGCTGGATGATCAGCGGATCGAACGGCGACAGGATATGGACCAGATCCGGCGGCGCGCACTCGCCCGGCTCGAGCGCAGCCGGCACTGCCCAGTGCTCCTGCTTGCCGGCACCGTCGATGGCGACAGGCACGAGCTCGCCACGGCGGACGCGCGAGCCGATCAGGGCAGCCACCGCCGGCTTGCGCGGCGCGTTGAGATGGCAGACCGAATCGAGGCTCACGACACCTTGCGATCGCAGCGCGCGATCGAGCAGATAGACCGTGATGTCCTTTGCCGACGCCGGCTTCGGCAGCTTGTCCCAGCCGAAATGGCGCGTCATCAGCTCATAAGTCTTGAGCATGCCCTGGCGCTCGCTGACGGTCACGGCACCCATGTAGAAGGCGAGCTGCAATGCCCGCTTCGAGGGTTTTCGGCTTTGCCAGAGATGCTCCTTCTCGGTGAGCACGTCGTCCTCGATGTCGCGGATCGTCAGCGGGCCGGCGCGCACCAGCCGCATCACCTTGCGCATGTCGGCAGGTTTCACCGAGGCGAACCATTTGTGCCCCTCGCGGCGGTGCTCGCACATCGCCGGCAGGAAGAAGCGGAAGTCGCCGGCCGGCACGTAAGACAGCGCATGCGTCCAATATTCAAAGACGCTCTTGTCGACGCTCTGGGCATGGCGCAGGTCGGCGCGCCGGTAGGACGGAATCCGGCTGAACAGGATGTGATGATGGCAGCGCTCGATCACGTTGATGGTGTCGATCTGCACATAGCCGAGATGGGCGACCGCGTCGGAGACGGCTTGCGCGCCGTCACCGAACGGCGCGCGCTCGTCCAGCCGCTGGGCATGAAGCCAGATTTGCCGGGCCTGTGTCGTGGTGAGTGGAATCGGTTTGGGCGCGCGGGACATTGCGGAATGCAGTGTAGCGGGATTCGCATCCAGCCAAGAAGCCGATCCAGGAGCGGACAAGGAAAAACCGCGCCGCCATCTGCTGACAGCGCGGTCGGAAGGCGCTTGCTACTTCATCGACATGGCCTTCTGCGCCTTCATGTAATGCATGCAGGCGCTTTTCATCTTGCCGTTGCTCATGTCGGTGTTGGCCATGGCCATTTCCTTGTTCATGGCCGTCTTGGCCGGCGTATCCGCCGTGCCGCCCATCATGGCGGCGGACTTCATCATATTGTCGCTGGTGCACGCCATCATCGCGGCAGATGCAGGGGAAACGGCGAACGCGACCAAAGCTGCAGCTGTGAGCAAGATTTTCATCGAAAAGTCTCCTCCGCAAAACGAAACCGGCGTCATGTCGGCCTTCGCAATACGTATTCTCCCGCGAAGACGTTTCGTGGAGAAGACAATTTCTTGCTGCGGTGCGAAGACGGCAGGACTCAGCGGCCGGCTTTCGGGGCTTTGGACCGGTCGCCGACGCTGCCTGTTGCGACATCGGGTTCGCACGAGGCCTTGCCGCGCTCCTCCGCCTGGCAGCGATAGACGTTGCCGGTGAGACGATCGACCAGCCACATGTTCTCGTCGGTCGGCGCTTGAAGCCCGACATAGCGGGAGGTCAGCCCCGTGATTAGTGTCGACAGCAAGATCGCCACCGCGATCATCGCCGCCCCGATATAGATGGGCATGGAGCTCAGGGACACGGTCCGATCCGGCGGGCCATTGCGATAAAACTGGTAATCACTTGGCCTCGGCACTGGGTGGAACTCAGCTCCCTTCGTTTGCGCTTGTTGGAGGCTGTGCCCTGCTAGGCGTCCATCTGGCCGAAAAATTGTTCACAGACAGGCCAACACGCGACGGCTTTGCGACAATCGGTGAGCATGGGTTTCCTTGAGTGAACCGGCCCCCGCCGCCCGAGCGGCACCTCGGCGCGGCGGTCCTCAGTGATGCGGATCACGACAGGACTGCGACGGCTCGAACCATCGCCGGAGAGGTGTGCGACCACTTCTCTTCCCGCGCTGGCGCCCCTCCTCGGAGCGGACCGCGGGTCGGCTCTCTATGAACCGAAACCGCTTGAAATACGCTGCCGTGGTCCAGGACGGCCCCGTTTCCACCGTGACCAAGATCACACCAGGGCTTTTGAACCTGCCCTATGCTCGCAGCATCAAATAGCCATCAGGCGTCACAACGAGGATACGACAATGACCCGTTTCAATAACTCTTTTGCACTCAAGGCGGTGACCCTCTCGGCAATTCTGTCGATGACAGCCGGCTTGGCTATGGCCGGCGACGGCAATGTCTCTACCAACCAGATCCTGGATGCACTGAAGCCGAAGCCCGTGACCCGGGGTCTGTCCGCAGGTCCGCAGGTTGATCCGGCGGTCCAGGCCAAGGAATCGACGTTCCTGAACACCGTGCGCAACCGCTCGACGCGGTCGCTGTCGACGGGCGAGCGCGAGCAGATTGCCGAGCTCGCCGCGACCAAGCCGAAGATCGATCTGGAGATCCAGTTCGACTACAACTCGGCCGACATCGCCAAGACGTCGGTGCCGTCGGTACAGGCGCTCGGCAAGGCGCTGTCCGATCCCTCGTTGAAGGGCTCGACCTTCGTGGTCGCCGGCCACACCGATGCGGTCGGCACCGAGGCCTACAATCAGGGGCTCTCCGAGCGGCGGGCCGACACCATCAAGAAATACCTGGTGCTGAACTACGGTCTCACCGGCACCGATCTCGTCACCGTCGGCTACGGCAAGACCAAGCTGAAGGACGCCGCCAACGGCGCCGACCCGATCAACCGCCGCGTCCAGGTCGTGAACATGGACACCAAGACCGCGTCGAAGTGATTCCGAAATTGTCGCCCATCAAGACGCCGCCTGCCGTTCTCCCGGCGGGCGGCGATTTCATATCCAGCTTTGGAAGAGCATCAGCCGATTGAAGGTCTGCATCGATGTGCCGACGAAGGCCGCCGAGATCGGCAGCATGGCGGCAAAGCCGATCGCGACGACCCCGACATAGGCCCACAACAGCCAGCCCGGTAGACCGTCCCGCCGCAGCACGTAGACCAGCGCGAGCGACGCCACGGTCGCAGCCGGCAGATAGTAATAGATGAAGGCGAGCGTACGCGGCAGCAACGCCCAGGCGAGCCAGGACCCGAAATAGAAGACCGCGATCAGGAACGCATCCCGGCGACGCGCGACGACGAAATCGCGCAGCACGACGGCGAGCGCGAGCAGCGTCGGCCACAGCACCAGGGGGTTACCGAGAAAGACGATCGCGGAGACATTGTCGTCCACGGTCTTGTCGAACAGGAACCACACCGGGCGCGCGAGCAGCGGCCATGACGGCCAGGCGCTCATATAAGTGTGGCCGGCGATGGCAGTGGTGGTGTTGTCCGCGAAGATCCGGCGCTGCGCCTCGACCAGATCCGGCAGCGACACGCCGTAGAGTGGGACGAAGGCCGCAAGATATGTCATCGCGGGCAGGACAGTGAAGCAGAGCACGACGTGATGTAATCTGAAGTCGGGCCAGAGATCAGGCCGGTACCAATCCCCCGGCTTCGCGTCGGCAAACAGGGTGTGCCAGCCCTGCATCAGGCGGATCACCGCGACGATGACGATGCAGATTCCGAGCGGAAACAGGCCGCTCCATTTGCAGGCGGCCGCACAGCCGAACAGGCTGCCGGCAGCCGCGAATAATGCATGGGGACGATCCTTTCGAAAGCCATGCATGAAGGCGGCAATCGCGAGCAGGCCGAAGCCGAGTGCAAAAATGTCGAGCATCGCGACGCGCGCCTGCACGTACAGCATCTGGTTGCAGGCGGCGATCAGCGCGGCGGCGATCGCAGGCCCTTGCGCGGCGAACAGCGCGAGGCCGCACAGATAGATCGCGACGATCGCGAGCGCGCCGAACAATGTCGCGGGATAGCGCCAGCCCAGCGCGCTATCGCCAAAGGCCGCGATCGATAGCGCGATCAGCTCTTTCGCCAAAGGTGGATGCATCGGATTGAGCATCGATTGCGACACCGCTGGTGCCAGCATCTGCCGCGCCGCCGGCACGTAGTGCACTTCGTCGAAGACGAACTTCTCCGGCGTCGTCAGGCCAATCAGCAGGGCAAGATGCGCGACCAGGAAAATCGCGACAGCAATCACTGCGCTCCGCGACACCTTCGGAACCGCAGGCAAGTCAAGTCGCGTTTGTGGGGATGTCTTGCGTGGCAATTTTGCGTCACCGCGGAGAATAATAGAGATCGCGGTTTTCATTGAACGCATTCTGCCGCAACTGTCACTAAGCATAACGCAGGTCTCGCGCTGCTTGTGATAATTCCGCCACATCGCAAGCGCGCGTGATCCGGTACGATCAGGGACACATCGATCGGTTGCGAAATGAATTTGCGTTTCTGGCTTTTCTCCACGCTGTTGTCGACCCTCTTGTGCGCGGCCCCTTGCGCCCAAGCCCAGACGCGCGTCGGTGAAGCCGTCTTGATCCAGAATGAAGTCGTTCGCGTGGCCTCGACCACGACGCCGATCAGCGTCGGCGACAGCATGCTGCGGGACGAGACCGTGCGCACCGGCGCCGGCAGCGCGGCTCGCTTCGTGATGGCCGACAGCACCAATCTGTCGCTCGGTCCGAGCGCCACGCTCAAGCTCGACCGCACCGTCTTCAACGACGAGCACAGCTATCGCGACGTCGCGATCCGCATGACGACCGGCGCATTCCGTTTCGTCACGGGACATTCCGAGAAGACCGCCTACAAGATCACGACCCCGCTCGCGACCATCGGCGTGCGCGGTACCACTCTCGATATCCTGTCCCAGCGCGGCCGCTCGGTCGTCGTGCTGCAGGACGGTGCCGCCAGCGTCTGCACGACGAGCCAGCAATGCGTGCAGCTCACCCAGCCCGGCGACACCGCAATCATCACCTCGACCGGCGGCAAGATCTCCATCAGTAAGACCAATACGCCGCCCTGGACCTTTGCCGCGACCTGCGCCGCGAGCGCGGGACTGTGCGCGGTCAGCCAATATGCGGAGGCCTCGCCGACCGTCACGCCCGCCATCCATGACGACGGCATGCTGTGCGGACGCTGAAGATGGCGAATCTCACCAGCCTCAGGCGCTTCATCCTGGCGAGCGTGCTGACCGCCGTGGCTGCGTTTGCGTTTGTCGCGTTCCATGCCCGTCCGGCGGCAGCCGCCGCGATTTGCGAGTCCGAGTGCGGAGGGTCGACGCCCACCCCGGCGCCGAGCTATTCCCCCTCGCCCACGCCGACCTACAGCCCCTCGCCCTCGCCCAGCCCCACCCCGTCATCGTCGCCGAGCCCTTATCCGTCATCCTCGCCGAGCCCGACGCCGACACCGACACCAACCGGCGCGGATTCAAGCGGCAGCTCGATCGGCGGCCTTGCCAATCAGCGCTTCAACCAGATGATCACCAACCGGGTGCTTGGCACGGTGCTGCTCGGGGTCAACGAGCAGATCAATTGCAGCAACTGCGTCAGCGCGTTCGGCTCCGCAGGCTCGTTCTCGGCCGGAATCCACGGCCGCAAGGAGCTGACCAACAATCTGTCGCTGCTCGCCGGCATCGCCTACACGCAGTACAGCGAGGGCGGCTACAACATCACAAGCGCTCCCATCGCCGCGTTCGCGCTGCGCTATGATTTCACCGACTGGGGCTCGTCGCGCCCGTTCTTCGACGTCGGCACGATCCTGACGCCGTGGGAGAAGGCGCGCTACACCCGCAGCTACAACACCAGCCTCGGCCCGGTGAACGTCACGAGTTCGACCAACGCCGCGAACTACGCCGTTTATGGCCGCGCCGGCTGGATGAGCCGCGTGTCGCCCCGCGACGAGGTCGCCGCCTCGATCGAGGTCTGGCAGCTCTGGCAGCGTGTCTCGGGCTATACCGACAGCGCAGTGGCGTTCAATCCGTTCGACGCCAGCATCGCGACCGGCACCGACCGCACCAGCCTGGTCAAGATCGGCGGCCAGTGGACGCATCTCTACGGCAGCAGTATCGAGGCCAACATCAATGGTGGCTGGGTGCAGTCATTCGCCAGCCATAGCGGCATCGTCGCCACCGTGACCGGTGACGGCATGGTGGTGCCGACCATGGGTAACCAGGGCTGGTTCGAATATGGCGGCCGGCTCGGCTTCCGCGTGCAGAAGGGCTGGATCGTCGACCTGTTCGCCAACGGCACGCTCGGCCCGCAGCCGGTGGGTAACACCATCCATGGCGGCGTGGGGCTGCGGATCAATTATTAGCGGCAGGCCTTCGCTCATATTCCGCTGTCATGCCCCGGCTCGACCGGGGCATCCAGTACGCCGCGGCCTATCGATTGACCAACGACCGTCTCGGCGTACTGGATGGCCCGGTCAAGCCGGGCGATGACAGTGAGGATGTGGCAAGGGGACGCCCTTCACGCCGCCGACTTGCCATCGAACGCCCGCCGCAGCGCCTCCACGTCCAGTTTCACCATCTTCATCATGGCCTGCATCGCGCGTGCGGCAGCCGCCTTGTCGGGGCTGGAGAGGAATTCGAACATCACCTTCGGCACCACCTGCCAGGCCACGCCCCAGCGATCCCTGAGCCAGCCGCACTGCTCTTCCTTGCCGCCATGGGCCAGGAACGCATTCCAGACGCTGTCGACCTGGGCCTGATCGTCGCAATGGATCATCAGCGAGATCGCGTGGGTGTATTCCATTTTCATGCCGCCGTTGAGCGCGACCAAAGGCTGTCCCGCCACCGAGAATTCGACGACGAGCACGGAGCCTTCCTTGCCGGACGGGCCATCTGAAACGTTGCGCTGAACATGCGTGATCGCCGAATTCGGCACGAGCGAGACGTAGAACTTCGCGGCTTCCTCGGCATCGCCGTTGAACCACATGCAGGGAACGACCTTGGACATCTTGAATGCTCCTCTTCGGTTTCTTGCTGTTGTGGGGTTAGATCAGGCGTTCGCCATGTCGGACTGCGCCGCGAAGGCTGCCATGTCCATCCAGTTCACGCCCCACATGTGGCCGTCCGGATCCTCGAAGCTGCGGCCGTACATGAAGCTGTATTCGTCCTTCGGGCTGGGATCGGCCACCCCGCCTGCAGCCGCGGCCTTGCTGACGATATCGTCGACCTCGGTCCGGCTATCGGCGGACAGGCAGAATAGCGCCTGGTTTGAGGTCTTTGCATCCGAGATCGGCTTCGGCGTGAACTGCCGGAATTTCTCGTGGGTCGTCAGCATCGCGTAGATGGTCTCGGAAAAGACCATGCAGCTCGCTGTTTCGTCGCTGAATTGCGGGTTCCTGGTCGCACCGACCGCCTCGTAAAAGGCAGTGGCGCGCTTGAGGTCGGTCACGGGCAGATTGAGGAAAATCATCCTGGGCATCGGAGCTCCTTGGGCGGGGTTCTGCCCAAGGACGGACAGCCAAGCGGCGATCCGACACGGCTTCCGGATCTTTTTTGGAGCCCTGCCCGCGAGGTTCTGTCACACAGAACCCGCTGGCTTTCAGGCGATCCTCACTTCTTCTCGTTCGGATCGCGGTGAATGGGATCGACCCACAGGACGGTCGCTGGCTTCTCGACCGGCTCGATATCGAGGTTGATCGCCACCGCCTCGCCGTCGCTGCGCACCAGCACGCATTCCAGCACCTCGTCCGCGCTGGCGTTGATCTCCTGATGGGGCACGTAGGGCGGCACGAAAATGAAGTCACCGGGGCCGGCCTCTGCGGTGAATTGCAGGCTCTCGCCCCAGCGCATCCGCGCCTTGCCCTTCACCACATAGATCACGCTTTCGAGATGGCCGTGGTGATGCGCGCCGGTCTTGGCGTCGGGCTTGATGCTGACCGTGCCCGCCCACAATTTCTGCGCACCGACGCGCGCGAAATTGATCGCGGCCGCGCGGTCCATGCCCGCCGTCGACGGAACGTTGGTATCGAGCTGGTTGCCGGGAATGACGCGCACGCCGTCATGTTTCCAGCGATCGTGGTGATCGTGGTCATGGTGGGAATGCGAATGGTCATGGCCGGTCATGGGACTTGCTTTCTATTGGTTCCGTGTGCGGCAAACTAACCCAAAGCCGCGACATCGAGCCATAACAAAATCGGAACCCTCATAACCGTCGAACGTTGTCTTGGCGAGCAAACCGCAGGAGAGTTTCATGGGTAGCACGACCGACAAGATCAAGGGCACCGCAAACGAGGCAATGGGCAAGGCCAAGCGGGGCGTCGGTGAAGCCACTGGATCCGAGCGCCTGAAGGGTGAAGGTGCAGTCCAGGAAGTGAAGGGCAAGGGCCAGCAGGCCATGGGCGACGCCAAGGACGCCGCGAAGGACGCGGTTGATCGCGCAGCCGCTGCGGCCAAGCGCGCGACGGAGTAACGGCGTCGCACTGAATGCGAAAAGACCGGCCGAGAGGCCGGTCTTTTTGTTTGCGGGCTTACTTCACCCCGAGCAATTCCACGTCGAACATCAGCGTCGCGTTCGGCGGGATCACGCCGCCTGCGCCCCGGGCGCCATAGCCGAGCTGCGGCGGAATGATCAGCGTGCGCTTGCCGCCGACCTTCATGGAGGCAACACCCTCGTCCCAGCCGGCGATGACGCGGCCCTTGCCGATCGGGAATTCGAAAGGCTCGTTGCGATCCACTGACGAGTCGAATTTCTTGCCCTTCTGGCCGTTCTCGTAGAGCCAGCCGGTGTAGTGCATCACGCAGATCTGGCCCGGCTTGGGCGAAGCTCCGGTGCCGGCGACGCTATCGGTAATCTGCAAACCTGAAGCTGTTGTCATGGTCTTCCCTGCGGTCTGGGCCGAGGCCGTGGTGGAAACGAAATCGGACACGCCGGCGATCACGGTGATCGCGAGTGCCGACATGATGGCGAGGAGCATGCGCTGTAAACGCTGCATAAGAGACCTTCCGTTTGAGGCGCAAGGTGTCTAGCGCAACGCTGACGCCGTTTCCACCCCTCACACCTCGATATTTTCGAGCCGCACGGGCAGCTTGCGGATGCGCTGGCCCGTGGCGTGATAGATCGCATTGCAGATCGCCGCATTGGTGCCGACATTGGCGAGCTCGCCAAGGCCTTTCACGCCGGCCGGGTTGATACGGTCGTCCTGCTCGGAGAGCAGGATCACTTCGACACCGGGCACGTCGGCATTCACGGGGACGAGATAGTCGGCGAGATTATCGTTGACGTAGCGTGCATTGCGCTCGTCGATCTCGGTGGCCTCCAGCAGCGCCGAGGACATGCCCCAGATCAGGCCGCCCATGAGCTGGCTGCGCGCCGTGCGCGGATTCATGATGCGGCCCGCCGCAAACGCTCCCACCAGCCGGGGGCAGCGGATTTCATGGGTAAAGCGGTTGACGCGGACCTCGACGAACTCAGCACCGAAGGCATAGGCGATCTTGTCTTTCATCTGATGGCCACCGACGAGCCGCGCGTGCCCGCTGTGCATGGCCGTGAAGGAATCCAGCGGCGCGCCTTCGGGCTTCCACTCGCCGTATTCCTCGACGATGCCGACGCCGAGCGCGTCGAAGGCCTTCTCGAGATCGAGTGGACGATCGCTCTGCGCCGCCTGCGTGCTCGGCGCCTGGCTGATGCCGACAGTCTCCTTGGCCTTGTCGGCGAGGCTGTCGCTCGGCATCACGGCCTTGAACAGCCTTTGGCGAATGCGGTCGCACACCATCATCACCGCCGAGCAGGTGCTGGCAGTCGAGTTCGAACCGCCGGCAACGGGCGCCGGCGGCAGATCGCTGTCACCCAGGAAGACCGCGACCTTCTCCAGGGGCACGCCGAGCCGCTCGGCCGCGGTCTGGGCGATGACGGTATACGCACCGGTGCCGATCTCGTGACCGGCGATCTCGACCCGGGTACGGCCGTCGCGCTGGAGGCGGACGCGCGCGGCAGACGGCGCCATCTGCGTCGGATAGCAGGTGGCAGCACAGCCATAGCCGACCAGCCAGTCGCCGTCCGACATCGATTTCGGCTGCGGCGAGCGCTGCGACCAGCCGAACGCCTTCGCGGCCTCGTCGAAGCACGCCATCAAGGACCGCGATGTATAGGGCTTGCCGCCGATCGGCTCGACGGTGGTGTCGTTGATGCGGCGGAGCTCGACGGGGTCCATGTTCAGCTTCACAGCGAGCTCGTCCATCGCGCTCTCCAGCGCGAAGAGATACGGCACCTCCGGCGGCGAGCGCATGAAGCCGGGCGTATTGCGGTCGGCGCGCACGATCGACACCAGACTTGCGACGTTCGGGCAGGCATAGAGCCGCGTCGTCGTCTTGGTGCCGCCGACGCAATAGGCATCCGGACGCGACGAAACCTCCGCGCCGTCGTGCCTCAAAGCCACCAGCTTGCCGTCCCGACCCGCACCAAGCCTGATCTCATGGCGCGTCTCGGCGCGGTAGGTGGCGATGGTGAAACCCTGGTCGCGGGTTGGCACCAGCTTGATCGGCCGGTTCAGGCGTTTGGCAATGCCGGCGATGATGGCAGTGCGGGACGTCATCGAACCGCGCGAACCAAAGCCGCCGCCGACATAGGGATTGACGACACGGACCTTGTCGGCGTCGATACCGAGCTGCTCGGCGACGCCGTTCTTCAGGCCGTAGACGTACTGGCTGCCCTCGTAGACGACGAGCTCGTCGCCCATCCAGGCGCAGCTCGTCGTAAACAGCTCCATCGGATTGTGGTGCTGGGTCGGCGTTTCATAAGAGGCGGTGAGCTTGACCTCGGCCGCGTCGAACGCCTTGGCGAAATCGCCGACCTCCGGGTCTTCCTTGAACTGTGCGTTCTGCCCCTTTGCCGCTGCCGTGGTGGTCCCCGGCGAGTCGAAGCTCGCACTCGGCGCCGCGGCCGTGTAGCTGACCTTGACGCGATTGGCGGCCTCGCGCGCCGCCTCGTAACTCTCGGCGATGACGACGGCGATGATCTGGCCGTCATGGGCGATGTCGGCCGATTTCAGCGGCTGGATCGTGGTGCCGGCATAGCCGCCATTGCTGAACAGTTTCGATTCCTTCAGCTTCGGAGCGTTCTCGTGCGTGACGATGTCGATCACGCCGCGGACCCGCCTGGCATCGTCGAGATCGAAACTGTCGATGCGGCCCTTGGCGATGGCGCTGGTGACCAGGAATGCGTAAGCTGGATTGTCGAGCGGCATGTCGGACGCATATGTCGCCCGGCCCGTGACCTTTGCGGCCGCGTCATAGCGCGGCACCGGCTTGCCCATGTTCGCTTTCGGCTCGGGAGCTGCAGCGGTCATGATCAGATCTCCATCGTTACGGCCTGCTGGAGCGCGCGCGCCACCACGCGCTTGCCGAGCGCGATCTTGAAGCTGTTGTGCTGGCGGCCCCTGGCGTCGGCAAACGCGGCATCGGCCACACGCTGCGCCAGACCGTCGTCGAATTTCTGTCCCTTCAGCAGCGCCTCCGCCTCGCGCGCCCGCCACGGCACGGTGGCGACGCCGCCGAGCGCGACACGCGCGTCCCTGATCGTGCCATCCTGCACGTCGAGCGCGACCGCAGCCGACGACAGCGCGAACTCGTAGGACTGCCGGTCGCGCGCCTTGAGATACACCGAGCGCGGCCAGCGGCCGGGAACGGAGAACGCAGAGATCAGCTCACCGGGCCGAAGCGTGGTCTCGATGTCGGGCGTCCTGCCGGGTGCCTTGTGCAAATCCGCAAACGGCAGGTTGCGCGTTCCGGACCTGCCGGTAATCTCGACCATCGCATCGAGCGCGATCAGCGCCTGCGCAAAATCGCCGGGATAGGTCGCGATGCACTGATCGGACGTACCGAGCACCGCATGCATGCGATTGACGCCGTCCATGGCGGCACAGCCCGAACCAGGATTGCGCTTGTTGCAATTCTCATAGGAAACGTCGCGGAAATAGCTGCAACGCGTTCGCTGCATCACGTTACCGCCGAGCGTCGCCATGTTGCGCAGCTGGGCGCTGGCGGCGAGCTTCAGGGAATTCGCGATCACCGGATAGTGGCGCTGGATCTCGGCATGCGCGGCCACGTCGGACATCTTCGCGAGCGCGCCGAGCCGCAAGCCGTCACTGCCGGGCTCGATCGCCGACCAGCCCCGCGCCAGCGGATTGATATCGACGATCGCGGCGGGCCGCATCACGTCCAGCTTCATCAGGTCGATCAGCGTGGTGCCACCAGCGAGCGGCTGTGCTGTAGCCTTCGTCAGCGGATTGTTCGCAGTTGCGGCAGCACTGAGCGCCTGCACCGCCATGTCGGGGTCTGTTGCCCTTTGATACGAAAACGGTCGCATGCGCCTAGCCTTTCATGATCTCGGGCGCGGCCTGCTTCACGGCGGCGACGATGTTGGGATAGGCGGCGCAGCGGCAGATGTTGCCGCTCATGTATTCGCGGATGTCGGCCTCGCTGCCCGCATGCCGCTCCTTGACGCAGGCAACGGCGGACATGATCTGGCCCGGCGTACAATAGCCGCATTGAAACGCATCGTTGTCGACGAAGGCCTGCTGCATCGGATGCAAATGATCGTCGGTGGCAAGGCCCTCGATCGTGGTGATCTCCTGCCCCTCGGCCGCGAGCGCGAGCGTCAGGCACGACACCACGCGCCGGTCGTCGATCAGTACCGTGCAGGCACCACATTGGCCGTGGTCGCAGCCCTTTTTGCTGCCGGTGAGCTTGAGATGCTCCCGCAGCGCGTCGAGCACCGTCGTGCGGGCGTCGATGCGCAGGCGCTTGTCCTTGCCGTTGACCCGCAGCGTGACATCGACAGGAAGCGCCGGATCCTGGGCGGCCGACACGCTCGCATCCTGCGCGGCCGCACGCGCCGTCATGGGGACCAGCGCGCTGCCGGCAACGCCGGCCATGAAGGCGCGCCGATCGAATTCGGACGGTCCGGAACCTGATTTTTCGGACATGGAGGGCCTCCGCCGCTTCGAGCAAGAGCAGCGCACGCCTGCACCGCTCATCGGCCCTTAACCTGAAGCAATGAGCTCCGTTCCGAACGAGAAAGGGCGACGCAGCAAATGCCGCGTCGCCCTTCGTCAACTTTTCCTGATCTCGCGCGGGGAACTCCGTGCGCGGTGGTCAGTATCCAAGCGCGCAACCGTCTTTGCGCGGATCGGAACCGCCGGTGAGCGTGCCCTTGTCCCAGTCGATCCAGATCGCCTGCGCGCCGCCGAGCGGACCGACGACGCTGGTGGTCTTGTGGCCGAGCTTCTTCAGGCCTTCGACAATGGCGGCCGGCACGCTGTCCTCGAGCTGGTACTGACCTTCATAATGCAGGCCGCGCGGCATATCGATCGCCTCCTGCACGTCGCAGCCATAATCGAGAATGTTGGTCACCACATGGGTCTGGCCAACCGGCTGATATTGTCCGCCCATCACCGCGAACGGCATCACGGAACGGCCGCCCTTGGTGAGCAGGCTTGGCATGATCGTGTGCAGTGGACGCTTGTCGCCGGCGATGCAATTCGGGTGGCCGGGCTGGATGCGGAAGCCGCCGGCGCGGTTCTGGAGCAAAATGCCGGTCTTGTTCGAGACGATCGCCGAGCCGAAGGAATGCGCAACCGAGTTGATGAAGGAGCAGACGTTGCGGTCCTTGTCCACGACGGTGATGTAGATGGTCGACGGGTTCATCGGCGGCGCGACGTTCGGCAGGTCGAGCATGCCGTCCATGCGGATCTTGTCGATGTGCTCGTTGCAGTATTCCTTGGCGAGGATCCTGGCGACCTCGATCTGCATATGCTCGGGATCGGCGACATGCAGCTCGCGATGCATGTAGGCGATGCGCGCGGCCTCGGCTTCGAGGTGGAAGCGCTCGATGCTGAGCGGCGCGTATTTCGTCAGGTCGAAACGCGACAGGATGTTCAGCATCAGCAGCATGGTGAGGCCGGGTCCGTTCGGCGGGCACTGCCAGACGTCATAGCCCTTGTACATGGTCCCGATCGGCGTCGTCGTCTCAGTGGTGTGCGCGGCGAAATCGTCGAGCGTGTGCAGGCCGCCGATCCCGCGCAGGGTCTCCACCATGTCTTCCGCGATCGGGCCCTTGTAGAAGGCGTCGCGGCCGTCCTTGGCGATCGCCCGCAGCGTCTTGCCGAGCTCGGCCTGGCGGATGACGTCGCCGGCCACCGGCGGCTTGCCGTGCGGCAGCAGATACCGCTCCGTGTTGGTGCCGGCCTTCAGCTTCTCGAACTGGTTCTTCCAGTCGAAGGCGATGC
This sequence comes from Bradyrhizobium sp. 155, assembly GCF_023101105.1. Classification (NCBI taxonomy): domain Bacteria; kingdom Pseudomonadati; phylum Pseudomonadota; class Alphaproteobacteria; order Hyphomicrobiales; family Nitrobacteraceae; genus Bradyrhizobium; species Bradyrhizobium sp. 155. The sequence continues at coordinate 5,931,924 of NZ_CP064704.1, forward strand.
GGGGGGCGACGACGTAGCCTTCCTCGGCCGCCTTGATCGCGGGCTGAAGCAGCCGGTCGAAGCCGAACTTGCCGTGATCGCGCAAGACGGTTGCAAAGGCGTCGATCACGCCGGGGATCGAGACCGCATGCGCCGAGGTCAGCGGCACGGAGTTGATCTTGCGCTCGAGATACCAATCGGCGTTCGCCGCCTTCGGGGCGCGGCCGGAGCCGTTATAGGCGATGATCTTGCCCCCGCCGCGCGGCTGGATCAGCGCAAAGCAGTCGCCGCCGATGCCGGTCGATTGCGGCTCGATCACGCCGAGAATGGCCGAACCCGCGACGGCCGCGTCCACCGCCGTGCCGCCCTCGCGCAGCACCTCGATCGCGGCAAGCGACGCCTGCGGATGCGAGGTCGCCACCATCGCGTTGGTGGCGTGGACCGTGGACCTGCCGGGGAAATGGAAGTTTCTCATCGAATTCTGCTCTCATTGGGCGTCTGGTGCGGATGGCGCGCCATCTCGGAAAAACCGGGCCTACATGACACATTCCGGCCGGCCGGGGCAATGCTGGCATGCCAGGGAAATGGCTGCCATCCGCCGGGAATAGAGCTGCTCGATGCGGGTTTTCCGGGCGAGCCCCGCCTGCTAAACGGGCGCCATGATTTACAAGGTCGCCGCCTTCTACCAATTCGCCGCGCTGCCCGATTACCGCGAGCTGCGCGAGCCACTGCGCGCGTTCTGCGCCGGCCTGGAGCTAAAGGGCAGCGTGCTGCTCGCGCAGGAGGGCATCAACGGCACGGTCGCGGGCGCGGGCGAGGCCATCGACGCGCTCACCCAAGAGCTCGCTCACGGCGACATGTTCGGCGGCAGGTTGAACAATCTCGAATTGAAGTTCTCGACCGCCGAGACGATGCCATTCGGCCGGCTCAAGGTGCGGTTGAAGAAGGAGATCGTCACGCTCGGCGACGAAAGCGCCGACCCGACGCGGCAGGTCGGCACCTATGTCGATGCGGCCGAATGGAACGCGCTCATCGAAGCGCCGGATACGCTGGTGCTCGACACCAGGAACGCCTTCGAGGTGGCGATGGGGACGTTCGAGGGCGCGCTCGACCCCGGCATCAGGAGCTTTGGCCAGTTCAAAGATTTTGCGGCCGAGCAGCTCGATCCCGCCAGACACCGCAGAATCGCGATGTTCTGCACCGGCGGCATCCGCTGCGAGAAGGCGAGCGCACACCTGCTCGCGCGCGGCTTTGCCGAGGTCTATCACCTCAAGGGCGGCATTCTCAAATATCTGGAAGAGGTGCCGGAGGCTCAGAGTCGCTGGCGCGGCGAATGCTTCGTGTTCGATGAGCGTGTCGCGCTCGGCCACGGTTTGCAACAACTTGGTTTGCAAGAATTTGGATTGCGCGAACGGGACAAGGACGCGGCACGTGACGAATGAGATCAAGACGCTCGGCGAGCGCATCGACACGCTGGAGACCCGCCTCGCCTATCAGGACGACGCGATTGAGACGCTGAACCAGACCATCACCGCGCAGTGGAAGCAGATCGACGCGCTGACGCGGAGAATCGCAGAGCTCGGCGAGCGGCTGCAGGAGGCCGAGGCGAATGCGCCGGGAGCCGCCAATGAGCGTCCGCCGCATTATTGAGCGGGCTTACTGACCGGACGCCTTGAGAAGAAGGTTACTCACCTCGCCCGACATCATCAGCCGGTTGCGCCCGGCCTCCTTGGCGGCATAGAGCGCCTGGTCGGCGGCCTCGACCAGCGAGGTGACGCCGGCCGTGCGCTCCAGCGCCGGCCGGCACGCAGCACCGCCGAGCGAAGCGGTGACGCAGCCAGCCACATGGTTGCTGGTGTGGACCAGGCCCGCATCACGGATCGCCCGTCGAATCCGGTCGCCGATCAGGGCGCAGCCCGCAGCGTCGGTGTTCGGCAACAACATGGCGAACTCCTCGCCGCCGTAACGCGCCGCAAGATCGCCGGAACGCTGCGCCTCAGCAGCGATGATCTGGGCCACCTGCCGGAGGCAGGCATCGCCCGCGGGATGGCCGTAGTCGTCGTTGTAAGACTTGAAGTGGTCGACGTCGATCATCAGCAAAGAGAGGCTGGAGCGCTCGCGATAGGCACGCGCCCACTCCTCCTTCAATCGTTCATCGAAGCGGCGGCGATTGGCAAGCCCGGTGAGGCTGTCTTCGATCGCGAGCGTTTCGAGCCGGGTCTCGAGCTTCTTCTGCTCGGTGATGTCGCGCGAGATCGCGACCACGCCGTCGACGCGGCCATTCTCCTTGCGGGTCACCCGCATGGTCGATTCGAGCCAGACTTCCGAGTTCTGCCGGTGCACATTGCGATAGGTGACCCGCGCCTCCTCCGCATCGCCGCGCTTCATGGCGTCGACGAGGGCCTGGACCTGCGGCCGGTCGTCCGGGTGAATGCCGGCCAGCGCGAGGGTACCGATCAGTTGATTGGCGCGCCAGCCAACGACGCCGATCGATGACGGCGAGACATAGCGCAGCCGCTCGTCGAGCCCGATACGGGTCACCATGTCACTGGAGCCTTCGGCAAGCAGCCGGAAATGCGCTTCCTTCTCGACCAGCGCGGCCGCCATACTCTGGCCCCGTTGCAGCTGCCGCACCAACACCGCACCGATGATCGCGATCAGCATGACCAGCGCGAGCACGTAGAGCATGCGGGAGATCGCCGCAGCACGCCAGGGCGCCAGCAATTCGGCCTTGTCGACGGTGGCGAGCAGGACCAGCGGATAACGGCCGGAGCGCTTGAAGAAGCTGACCCGGTCGGCACCGTCGAGCGGCGACTTGAAATGGTAGGCGCCGCCCGGCCGCTGCAAGGCGGTATCGCGGAACAGCGGCGTATCGGCAACGCTGCGACCGACGAACCTGTCGTTGCTGGGGTTACGCGCGATGATCAGGCCGTCGCCGTGCGTCAGCGCCACCGAGCTGTTGCGGCCGATCTCGAACTGTTCGTAGAAATGCGAGAGATATCCCGAGCTGATGGTCGCGAGCACCACGCCGCCGAAGCTGCCGTCCAGCTTGTTGAAACGGCGCGACAGGGTGACGACCCACTCGCCGTCGAGCAGGCTCTTCACGGGGCGGCCGACATGGGGTTCCCGTTTCGGCGAGAGCTGGTGATAGCGGAAGAACGCGTCGTCATTGAGCGTCGAGCCGATCGTGCCGGGCGAGGTCAACCAGTTGCCGCGCTCGTCGATGATGGCGAGGCTATGGATGCGCTCTATCGCCTTCTTTCGCGCCTCCAGCAGGTTTCGGAGCTTGGCGATCGTGGCCGGCTCACTGCCGTCCATCTCCAGCCGGCTGACGACGCCGACGACGCCTGAATCCAGGAGATCGAGGCTGTCCTCGGCATGTTGCGTCAGCGAGCGCGCAACGTTCGCCATTTCTGCCTCGGCGCCCTTGAGCACCGCGTCGCGGGCCGCCCATTCCCGCCAGCCGCTGACGCCGAGGATGGCCACGCAGGTCAGCGCGACGAACGCAGCCGCCCGCAGCGGCAGGCGGCTCCATCCGGCTCTTTGGGTCACAGCACTCATGCAGCAGAATTCTCCGATGCCCGGAAACTCTGCTGCTTCTGTTATTGAACTCTGAAACACCGGGAGAAATATGCAGTGATGTCCCCGGCTTTCCGTAGTCGTACGGACGCCGGAATCAGCGCATCGCTAACAAGGCATTAGCAAACCTATCGGAATCCGGCGCTCTCCGCCTTAGCTGAAGATCGCCTTAACCTTGTCCCAGAGCGAGGGATTGTCGGCCTCCGCATCGGCCTTCGAGGGCGTCGGCTGGGCGGCGCTCACGGGGTCGGACGCCGGGAAGGTATCTTTCAGACCGGCGTCGAGCTTGGCGTGGCGGTCGGCGGCGAGCGCTTCGTGCAGATCGTCGGCGTGCTTGTCATGCGGCGCGGGGTTGAATGTCTCAGCCATGGTCTCGTCCTCCGTTGGCTGGTCAACGCGGCCCAATTGCGCTTGGTTCCCCTGTTCCGCTTCGGGCCGTGGCGGTGTATCAGGAGCCCTAACCATCTTCAGGACCGTTCGTGCCCCAGTCTGCGACCAAACCATTCATCGACGTCCTCTCCGGCCCGCGGCAGGTCGTTCCGCCGATCTGGATGATGCGGCAGGCCGGCCGTTACTTGCCCGAATATCGCGAGGTGCGCGCCAAGGCCGGCGGCTTTCTCGATCTCTGCTTCAACCCGGAGCTTACCGCCGAGGTGACGCTGCAACCGATCCGGAGGTTCGGCTTCGATGCGGCGATCATCTTCTCCGACATCCTGGTGATCCCCTATGCGCTCGGACGTTCCGTGCGCTTCGAGGTCGGCGAGGGTCCGCGGCTCGAACCGCTGGATGATCCCGCCAAGGTCGCAACACTGGCGAAGCACGCCGATTTCGGCAAGCTCGCGCCGGTGTTCGAGGCCCTCAAGATCGTGCGCAGCGCGCTCGATCCCAAGATCGCGCTGATCGGCTTCTGCGGCGCTCCGTGGACGGTGGCGACCTACATGGTCGCCGGCCAGGGTACGCCCGACCAGGCCCCGGCGCGGATGATGGCCTACCGGCATCCGGAGGCGTTCGCCGAGATCATCGACGTGCTGGTCGAGAACTCGATCGAATATCTGCTGGCGCAGCTTGCGGCCGGCGCCAGCGCCTTGCAGATCTTCGACACCTGGGCCGGCGTGCTGCCACCCTCCGAGTTCGCGCGATGGTCGATCGAGCCGACCCGGCGCATCGTCGAAGGCGTGCGCGCCAAGGTGCCGGACGCCAAGATCATCGGCTTTCCGCGCGGTGCCGGTGCGCAACTGCCCGGGTTCGTCGAGGCGACCGGCGTCAACGCCGTCAGCATCGACTGGACCGCGGAGCCGGCCTTCATCCGCGAGCGCGTGCAGAGCAAGGTTGCGGTTCAGGGCAATCTCGATCCGCTGGTGCTGATCACAGGCGGCGCCGCGCTCGACCGCGCGATCGACGATACGCTGGCGAATTTCGCGCAAGGGCGGTTCATCTTCAATCTCGGCCACGGCATCCAGCCGGAGACGCCGATCGCCCATGTCGAGCAGATGCTGAAGCGGGTTCGGGGCTGATTTATTTTGCGCCTGGGGAGCGGAAAAACAAAAAAACGCGAAAACAACTCCATGCACAGTAGAGAGGCCACGCCCGATCAATGACTTAGGGCGGACTGAAATCAGGTGCGCCGTCATCGCATCAGAGCGCGCCAACATTTGACCCGTCGGGCAAAACAGGCGCATGATGCCATCATCCCACCGACCCCCGCCTCGCGGCAGACTTAGCGCGGCCGGCTGCGCTCGATGATCTCCGCGGCGCCCTTGGCCAGCAGATCCAGTCCCACCGCACGGCCGAGTTCGCGTGGGCGATTGGCGGGGCCCGAACGCAAGGCTTCGATGATGGTGTTGCCGGAGAGATCGAGCACGGACGCGGTGAGCGACATCTGATCACCCGCAATGGTCGAAAAGCCCGCCACCGGCGAATTGCAATGGCCGTTCAGCACCCACAGCACCTCGCGCTCTGCATCGGCGCAGGCGTGGGCAGCGGGATCGTCGATCGATGCGAGGACGCGACGCGTCTGCCAGTCCTGCGCGGCGCATTCGACGGCGACGATGCCCTGCCCCGCTGCCGGCAGCATCTCGGCTGCGGTAAACTCGTAGGCGATGCGCTGTGAAAGGCCGACGCGGTCGAGGCCGGACCGCGCCATGATGAGCGCATCCGCAGGCCCCACCGCGCCGCCATCCGGCAGGCGCTGCTTCTCGCCATTGTCGAGTTTTCGCACGCGCGTGTCCGCGGCGCCGCGGAAGTGGATGATCTCCACGTCCGGAAACAACCGCCGCGCATAGGCGGCGCGGCGGACGGCGTTGGTGCCGATCTTGAAACCCTTGCCACGAGATTGGCGCAACGCCTCCAGCGTCACGCCGTCACGCAGCACCAGCGCGTCGTTGGGAGGATCGCGCGAGAGCGTGGCGCCGATCACGAGGCCGGGCGTGTCTTCGTTGCCGGGCATGTCCTTCAGCGAATGCATCGCCGCGTGGAGTTCGCCCGACAGCACCGCGGCGCGGATCTGCGCCACGAAGGCACCGCCCTTGCCGCCATGGGGCAACAGCTTACTGGTCTGGTCGAGATCGCCCGTGGTGTCGAACTTGACGATCTCGACGTCGAGATCGGGCATGGCGGCGGTCAGGCGGCGCGCGATCTCTTCCGTCTGTGCCAGCGCCATCGCGCTCTTGCGTGTGCCGATCTTGAATCGCGTAGCCAAGCCCAAATCCTCTCAAGACGCGAGTTTACCGCGCATCCTCCAATATCATGTCGGAGGCCTTTTCGGCGATCATGATGATCGGCGCGTTGGTGTTCCCCGACACGAGATCGGGCATGATCGAACCGTCGACGATTCGGAGGTCTTCGAGGCCCCTCACCTTCAGCCGCTGATCGACCACCGCGAGCGCATCATTGCCCATACGACAGGTCGAGGTTGGATGGTAGATGGTGCTGCCCCGCTCACGGCAATAGTCCAGCAGCTCGGCATCCGTGGACACCTTCGCTCCGGGATCGTACTCGTCGACCACGAACGGCTTCAGCGCCGGTGCATGCAATATCTTGCGCAGGATCTTCAGGCCTTCCACGTTGGTGGTGCGGTCGGTCTCGGTCGACATGTAGTTGATGCGGATCTCCGGCGGCACTGTCGGGTCGGCGCTCTTGATGCGCAAGGACCCGCGGCTTTCGGGACGGAGCTGGCACACCGACGCCGTGAAGCCGGAGAAATCGTGCAGCTTCTCGCCCATCTTGTCGGTCGAGAACGGCAGGAAGTGGACCTGGATGTCGGGCGAGGCCAGCCGCGGACTGGTCTTGAAGAACGCGCCCGCCGTGCCGGCCGCGATCGTCAGCCAGCCTTTGCGGAACAGCGCATAGCGCGCGCCAGCCATGGTGCGGCGGAGCGGATGATTGACGGTGTCGTTCAGCGTGATCTTCTGCGAGCAGCGCATCACGATGCGGACCTGCATGTGGTCCTGGAGATCGTGCCCGACGCCCGGCGCGTCCAGCACGACGTCGATGCCGTGCTTGCGCAGGAGGTCGGCGGGTCCGACGCCGGAGAGCTGGAGCAGCTGCGGCGAGTTGTAGGCGCCGCTCGACAGCACGACCTCCTTGCGCGCACGGGCGCGGCGCAATGTGGCGCCCTGACGGTATTCAACGCCGATCGCGCGGCGGCCCTCGAACAGCACGCGCTGGCCAAGCGCGCCAGTTTCGATCTTGAGATTGCGACGGGCCTTGGCGGGGCCGAGATAGGCCACCGCCGTCGAGGCGCGGCGGCCGTTGCGCGTCGTGGTCTGGAACAGGCCGACGCCTTCCTGGGTGGCGCCGTTGAAATCAGGATTGTAGGGCAGACCGGTCTCGACCGCGGCATCGATGAAGGCCTTCGACAGCGGGTCGGTCACCACCATGTTGGAGACCGGCAGCGGGCCGCCGCTGCCGTGGTATTGATCGGCGCCGCGCGACTGGTTCTCGGCCTTCTTGAAATAGGGCAGCACGTCGTCATAGCCCCAGCCGGCGTTGCCGCGCTGACGCCATCTGTCGTAATCCTCGTGCTGACCGCGGACATAGAGCAGGCCGTTGATCGAGCTCGATCCGCCCAGCGTCTTGCCGCGCGGCTGGAACACCTGACGGCCCTTCAGCTCAGGCTCCGGTTCGGTCTGGTACATCCAGTTGACGGTCTTTTCCTTGAACAGCTTGCCGTAGCCGAGCGGCACGTGGATCCAGATGTTGGAATCCTTCGGGCCTGCCTCGAGCAGCAGCACGCTGTGCTTGCCGTTGGCCGACAGCCGGTTGGCGAGCACACAGCCGGCAGAGCCGGCACCGACGATGATGTAGTCGAATTCAGGGTCGGAGGGTGTCAGGGAGGAAGTTGCGTTCATGCGCTACTGTTCTTTTTGTTGACGGGCGTTTCCAATCATCACTTAGCACGATCATGCAGCCACGCGCAGCGCCTCGACCAGCGACCTGAACGCACGGGCATATTCCGCACCCGCCCTTGCGATATCGGCGCGTCCGGCGCAGGCGACGGCGGCCTCCGTTACCGCGCCGAGCAGCAGCCGGGCCAGCGGCTCGACCGGCTGCCGCGCGATCAGGCCGGCCTCCATCGCCGCCGCAATCGCGCGCGGCAGCTTGCCGCCGAAATGTTTGGCGTCGATCTCGCGCCAGCGCTCCCAGCCGAGCACGGCCGGGCCGTCGCGCAGGATGATCTGGCCGGTCGGGCCCTTCGCGGTCGCGGCGAAATAATGCTGGGTGCCGGCGACCATCGCGGCAAGCACGTCCTTCTCGGCACGGGCCGTGCTGTCGATTTCGGCGACGAGGTCGCGCGAGACCTCATTGAACACCGCTTCGAACACCGCCTCCTTGGTCTTGAAGTGATGATACACCGCGCCCTTGGCGACGTGGGCGGCTTCGGCGATCTCGTCCATCGTCGTCGCGACAAAGCCTTGCGTCCCGAACAGGCGGCGCGCCGCCGTCAGGATCGCCTCCGATGTCGCAGCCCGCCGCTCCGCCTGTTTCGCCATGGGTCTGCTGTAGTCGAAATGGACGAGGACAGCCAGTTGACTTTTCGACCGTCGGTCGGTATTTACCGACCAACAGTCGGTTTTATTCGTGAGGTGCACCATGCCGAGCCGTGATGTCGTCGAAGCTTTTGCCAAACGATTGGAGGACGGGGATTTCGTCGGGGCGATCCTCGACTACTACACGCCGGACGCCGCCACCTATGAAAACCAGGGCGATCCCGTGGTCGGACGCGACAAGCTCGCCGCCAAGGAGCGCGGCGTGCTGGCAGCCTTCAAGGAGGTCAAGGCGGTGCGCATTGGGCCGAGCCTGATCGAAGGGGATCATGTCGCGACGCGCTGGAGATTCAGCTTCACCAATGCCGAAGGCATCATCCGAACGTTGGATGAGATCGCATGGCAGACCTGGCGGGGCGATCAGTTGATCGAAGAGCGGTTCTATTACGATCCGAAGCAGTTGGGGCGGTGATGCCTGAAGCACAACTGTCATCGCCCGGCTTGACCGGGCGATCCAGTACTCCGAGACAGGCGTGATTGATCCGATAGGCCGCGGCGTACTGGATGCCCCGCCCCAGTGCGCAAGTGCGCACAAGGCGAGGCATGACAGCGGAATTGGTAGCGAACATAGCCTCCCGTCACAGCCGTAACGCGAGGCGCCGCATTTGTATCGATTTGTTATCGATACAATATCGCGAACACGCAGAAGTGGTCAGAGCAATCGTCGCAAGTTTGGATAATTCATAGTTCGTCAAAGGTTTGCAGCGAATTCTCCTGACCGGGCCGGACAAGCGGCCCATGCTGCTAGGCTCTGGAATGCGGACTCAAACGACCAGCTATTTCGCGCGGCTGTTCGCCGGCGATCTGTCGGCCTTTGGCGGTCCCGTAACCGACGAAGCCGTCGCCGGCCATATCCGCGCCGAACAGATGTCGCTGGTGCTCGGCTATTCGGTCGGCATCATGCTGGCCAATGCCTGCAACGCCGGGGTACTCGTCGTCGCGCTGTGGCATTCGCCGGACTTGAAGCTGGCCTTGATCTGGGCCGCCATCGTGGCGGGCGCCGCGATCGCGTTCGGCCTGCAATCCCATGCCGCGCGCCGCATCACCAAACCGCAATTCGTCTCGCGCCGGGCCATGCATCGGCTGGTGCGCAATGCTTTCATCCTCGGCGCCGCCTGGGGCACCGTTCCGGTCGCATTCTTCGTCAATGCCTCAACGGGCGGGCAGCTCGTCATCACCTGCCTTTGCTCGGGGATGCTGGCGGGGGGCGCGCTGGCCTTCGCCACCATCCCGATCGCCGCGATCGCATTCACGGCCCCGATCTTCGCTGGCATCGCGATCTGCCTCGGCAGGAATGGCGATCCGGCGTTTCTGCTGATCGCTTTCCTGGTGGTCGTCTACGGATCAGTGCTGCTGCGCAGCGTGTTCGTCAATTCGATCGCGTTCGCACGGCGCGTGATGCGGCAGATCGAGGCCGAGCGTACGGTGCGGCAGGACTCGCTGACCCATCTGCCCAATCGCGTCGCGTTCAACGAAACGCTCGATGCAGCCTTGAAGCGGCTCGCTCTGTCCGGCGAGGAATTCGCGGTGCTTCTGTTCGATCTCGATCGTTTCAAGGAGGTCAACGACAAGTTCGGCCATCCCGCCGGCGACGAATTTCTGGTCCAGATCGCGAGCCGCCTGCAACGCTGCACCCGCGCGGCCGAGCATGTCGCACGCATCGGCGGCGACGAGTTCGCGCTGGTGATGGCCAATCGGGCGCGGCCGGAGGATGCGCTCGAGATCGCCGAGCGCTTCGTCGCGGCCTTCGACGAACCGTTCCAGATCGAGGGTCGCCAGATCGTCGGCGCGACCAGCGTCGGCATCGTGCTGGCGCCGCGCGACGGCAGCACGCAACTCGACATCATGAAGAACGCCGACACCGCGCTCTACCGCGCCAAGAAGGCCGGACCCGGCACGGTGTGTTTCTTCGAGGAAGCCGACGACCGCTCGTCACGCGACCGCAAGGCGCTGCAATCGGATCTGGAAGGCGCCGTCGCCAGGAACGAGCTGTTCCTGGTGTTCCAGCCGTTCCTCGACCTCGACGGCAACCGCATCACCGGCTTCGAGGCACTGCTGCGCTGGCAGCATCCCCAGCGCGGACTGGTGCCGCCGAGCGAATTCATACCGATCGCCGAGCAAACCGGCTTGATCCACGAGATCGGCGAATGGGTCGTCCGCCGCGCCTGCGCGACGGTTGCCGAGTGGCCCGAAGAGATCAGGGTCGCCGTAAATTTCTCGGCCGCGCAGTTTCACAACAACGGCCTCCTCCAGATCATCGTGCAGGCGCTCGCGGACGCGAAGATCGCCCCGCACCGGCTCGAGATCGAGATCACGGAATCGATGCTGCTGTCGAAATACGCCTCGGCCGCGTCGGTCCTGAACGCGCTGCTGGAGCTCGGCGTCACCGTGGCGCTCGACGATTTCGGCACCGGCTTCTCCTCGCTGACTTACCTGCGCAAGCTGCCGTTCAGCCGCATCAAGATCGACCAGTCCTTCATCCGCGACATGCTGGTGCAGCCCGACTGCGCCGCGATCGTGAAATCGGTGATTGGGCTCGCGCGCGACCTGCGCATCGGCGTGGTCGCCGAAGGCGTCGAGACCGCCGACCAGCTCGAATATCTGCGCCAGATCGGTTGCGACGAGGTGCAGGGTTATCTCATCAGCCGGCCGGTGTCGGCGGATGGCGTTCTGGCGCTGCTTGATCCGAAGAAGTTGCGGGCGACCTACGCGGCGTAGCCACCAAAGCATTCACGGCGTCACGGCCGGGCCTGTCCATCCACACCTACGACATCGCACGAAGAACGTGGATGCCCGGGCCTTCGCCTCGCCGAAGCGGCTCCGACCGCGCAGGCGGGACAAGCCCGGGCATGACGACCTCACCTCAGACCGGATCCGCCCGCAGCAGCGTGTCCACCGTGATGGTGCCCCGCGCGCGGGAAACGCAGGCGCAGATCTTCTGGTTGCTTTGCTTCTGATGGTCGCTGAAGAAGACGTCGCGATGGTCGATCTCGCCGTCGATCGCGACCACGTCGATGGCGCAGAGGCCGCATTCGCCCCGCTTGCAATCGTACATCACGTCGTGGCCGCTGGCGTTGAGCACGTCCAGCATCGAGCGCTCGCGCGGGATCTCCAGCTCGACATCGGAGCCCTTCAGGCGCACGCGAAATGTCTCAGTCGGCAGCGTGCCGCTGGAGCCGAAAGTCTCGTAGCGGAGATCGGGAAGCGGATGGCCGGCGCCGATCCAGGCGTGGCGCGCGGCATCCAGCATGCGCATCGGGCCGCAGAACAGCGCCAGCGTGTCTTTGGGCACCGAGGCGAACAGGGCGTCGAGATCGAGCCGCTTGCCCTCATCGCTGGCGTGAACGACCAGGCGATCACCCAGCGTTGCGGCGAGATCGTCGAGATAGGCGGCCTCGGTGCGCGAGCGCACCGCGTAATGCAGCGTGACATCGGTGCCGCGCCGGGCCAGCGCCTGCGCGGCACCGAGGATCGGGGTGATGCCGATGCCGCCGGCGATCAGGCAGTAGTTTTGGCGTGCCCAATCGACGGCGAGCAGCGAGGCGGGCGTCGTGATGTCGAGCCGCGCGCCCGGCCGTAACGACCACATATAGCGCGAGCCGCCACGCGAGTCCTCGGCGCGGCGCACGGCGATCCTTAGACCCTGGGACGAGGCTTCCCCGACCAGCGAATAGGACCGCGTCTCGGGCTGCCCGTCGATGGTAACGCTGATATTGATGTGGCTGCCGACCGGATAGGCCGTGCCGTCGAACTGGTCGGGCCGGATCAGGAATTCGCGGATGCCGGGTGCGAGATCGCGCATCGAGACGAGCGTCGCCGGAATCCAGGTTTCGATGAAGCGCATGGTGACTGCCCTCAATCGGTTGCGGACTTGATCAGCGCAAGCGCCGGCAAGAGGTCGAGATGGGTCCGGTTGCGCAGTGCGAGCCGCAAATTGCGCACCGCGAGCCGCGCATGCTCGCGCATGACCGCTTCGGCGCGGGCGCCTTCGCGGTTCTCGATGGCGTCGATCACGACGCGGTGGTGCTCCTGCCCGATGATCAGGATTTGCTGTGCCTCGGGCAGCGCCGACTGCGCCATCACGAAACCGCTCGGCGACGCAAACGGCAGCGACGAGGCGCGGTCGATCTGCCGGATCAGCGGCGGGCTACGCGACAATTCGGTGAGCAGGGCGTGGAAGCGCGCGTTCAGCGTGACATAGGACGAGAACGCATCGACCGAGATCGGCACCTGGCGCAACAACTCGTCGATCGCGGCGAGGCACTCCTTCAGCGGCTCGAGCTCGCGCGCGGAGACGCCGCGCTCGGCGGCAAAGCGCGCGGCGAGCCCTTCCAGCGTGCCGCGCAGCTCGATGGAATCGGAGATGTCGCGCTCGGAGAACGCCTTCACCATGAAGCCGCCGGAGGGAATCGCCTCCAAGAGGCCCTCCTCCTCCAGCCGCACCAGCGCCATGCGCACCGGGGTGCGCGAGGCGCCGGTGGTCTCCACCGCCTGGAGCTCGGAGATGCGCTCGCCCGGGCGCAACGAGCCCGACAGGAGCTGGTCGCGCAGCGCGAGCTGCGCCTTCACGGTCTGCGAGACGGAGCGGTCGACCTCGCGCTCGGCCATGTCGGCTTACTCCGCGGCCTGAAGATGCTGCGGCGGATTTTCCTTTGCCACCATCTTGTCGATCAGCTTGCGCGTCCACATCGCGCCGGCGTCGATGTTGAGATTGTAGAAGATGCGATCCGGGTTCTCGTCCATCGCGCGCTGCTGCGCCTCGAGGATCAGCTCGTCCTCGTGGAAAATGCCGGAGACGCCGTCCCGGATCTCGGTGGTGATGCGCTGCTCACCGAGCTGATAATTGCGCACGAAGGCCCAGAAATAGTGGCAGGTCTTCTCGGTCTCGGGCGTGATGGTGTTGCGCACGAAGCCGTTGACGCCCTGCGAGCGGTCGCCTTCCGGCGCGCCGGTGCCGGTCGGGGCCACGCCGACGTCGATGGCAATGGTGCAGGGCGCTTCGAAACGGATGATCTGCCAGCGGTCGACGAGGCCGGACTTGCCGAGTTGTTTCGCCCAGAACGGCGGCGCCTCGATGCCGCGCATCCAGCGCGTCACCGTGACCGTCTTTTCGCCATGGGTGACGTCGAACGGCGCCTCCGCGACCGCCTCGTTGCCGATGGAAGAGCCGTGCACGAAGGTCTCGTGGGTGAGGTCCATGAGGTTGTCGAGCACGAGGCGATAGTCGCAATTGACGTGGATGGTCTTGCCGTCGCCGGCCCAGGCGGGGTCGTGATTCCAGTGCAGGTCGGGCACCAGCGCAGGATCCGCCAGCGCGGGATCGCCCATCCAGAGCCAGATGTAGCGATGACGCTCGACCACCGGATAGGCGCGCACGCAGGCCGACGGGTTGATGGTCTCTTGCGAGGGCATGAAGGTGCAGCGCCCTTGCGCGTTGTACTTCAGGCCGTGATAGCCGCAGACGACGGTGTCGCCTTCGAGCCTACCCTTGGACAGCGGCACCAGGCGGTGCCAGCAGGCATCCTCCAGCGCAGCCACCGAACCATCGGCCTTGCGGTACATCACGACGTGCTTGCCGCAGATCGTCCGCGGCAGCAGTGCCGGCTTCACATCGGCGTCCCAGGCGGCGGCATACCAGGCGTTCATCGGGAAGGGTTTTGTCACCGGTTCACTCCCAAGGCTTGTGGATACGTTATGTATACAATAGCGGAGGAATGGAATCGTTCAAGGGCGGATGGGAGCGTATTATAATACCTTTATCTCGCATCGTGTATACAAATCTGTTCCGCTGTCATTCCCCGCGAAAGCGGGGAATCCAGTACTCCGCGGCGGTTGTTGGTTTACTCAACTGGCGCCACGGCGTACTGGATCACCCGCTTTCGCGGGTGATGACACCTGTTGATGCGGCGAGTCCCCCCGGGGGAGCAGTGGCAGCGGCGCTTTGGCTCGACGACTACGCCCCGAACACCTTCGCCAACCCTGTCTGAGCCTCCTGCTGAATCGCCTTCAGGTGCTCGGGGCTGCGAAAACTCTCCGCGTAGATCTTGTAGACGTCCTCGGTGCCTGACGGCCTTGCGGCGAACCAGCCGAAATCGGTCTCGACCTTGATGCCGCCGAACGGCTGGCCGTTGCCGGACGCCTTGCTCAGGGTGGCGCGGACGGGATCGCCGGCGAGATCCTTCAGGCCGAACTGCTCGGGCGTGACGGACTTCAGGATGTTCTTCTGCGGCGTGGTGGCGGCGACGTCGATGCGCGCGTAATGGGGCACGCCGAACTCGACGGTGAGATCGTTGAAGAGCTGGCTCGGATCGCGGCCGGTCTTTGCCATGATCTCGGCCGCGAGCAGGCCGAGGATGATGCCGTCCTTGTCGGTGGTCCACACCGTGCCGTCGCGACGCAGGAACGAGGCGCCTGCACTCTCCTCGCCGCCGAAGCCGAAGCCGCCCGTGAGCAGGCCGTCGACGAACCATTTGAAGCCGACCGGGGTCTCGACCAGCTTGCGGCCGAGTTTTTTCGCGACGCGGTCGATGATCGAGCTCGACACCACCGTCTTGCCGATCGCGGCGCCCTTGCCCCAGTTCGGGCGGTGCGCGAACAGATAGAAGATCGCGGTCGCGAGATAATGGTTCGGATTCATCAGGCCGCCGGTGCGCGTCACGATGCCGTGGCGGTCGGCGTCGGTGTCGTTGGCGAAGGCGACGTCGAAGCGGTCGCGCATCGCGATCAGGCTCGCCATCGCGTAAGGCGAGGAACAGTCCATGCGGATCTTGCCGTCCCAGTCCACCGTCATAAAACGGAACGTCGGGTCGATCGCCTCGTTCACCACGGTTGCCTTCAGGCCGTAGCGCTCGATGATCGGATGCCAGTAATGCACGGCGGCGCCGCCGAGCGGATCGATGCCGATATTCACGCCGGCGGATTTGACCAGGTCGAGATCGACCACGTTGCCGAGATCGGCGACATAGGGTGTGACGAAGTCATAGGCGTGGACGTTCGCGGCTTTGCGTGCCCTGGCGTAGTCGATGCGGTTCACGCCTTTGAGGCCGTCGGCGAGATAGGCATTGGCGCGCTTCTCGATCACGGAGGTCGCGTCGGTGTCGGCCGGTCCACCATGCGGCGGATTGTATTTGTAGCCGCCGTCCTCGGGCGGATTGTGCGAAGGCGTGACGACGACGCCGTCGGCAAGGCCGGAGGTGCGGCCCTTGTTGTAGGTCAGGATCGCATGCGAGATCACCGGCGTCGGCGTGTAGCCGCCGTCCTTGTCGATCATGATGTCGACGCCGTTGGCCGCGAACACCTCGACGGCGCTGACCAGCGCCGGCTCGGCCAGCGCATGGGTGTCGATGCCGATAAAGAGCGGACCGGTCAGCCCCTTTTCACGTCGGTAATCACAGATTGCCTGCGTCGTCGCGAGGATATGGCCCTCGTTGAAGCTGGTTTTGAACGAGGTGCCGCGATGGCCGGAGGTGCCGAACGCCACCCGCTGCGCGGGATCGGCGACATCAGGCTTGCCGGCGAAATAGGCCGTCACCAGCCGCGGAACGTTGGTGAGCGCGTCCGGCGAGGCCTGCTTGCCCGCCGCGGGATGAACATCAGCCACTGGATATACCTCGTCCTGTCGTAGAATTGCGCGATACCATAGCATCGGCCAAGCCCCCGCCAAGAGCACAACACCCGCGATGGGGCGGCCGTTCCTGGGATCATGCTATGGTCTTTTGATCGGGGCTTTTCGAGTCGGGGCATGACGCTGTTTCAGAGGCTCTTGGTTGTTCTGATGGCCTGGTTTGCGACGGCTGGCATCGTGCCCGATGCAATGGCCGCGGAGTTCTACACCGAGGACTTGCATATCCCGATGGCCGAGGCCGGACCGCAGGGCCTGGAGGCGTTCCTGGTCCGGCCAGCCGGGACCAAGCGCTATCCGCTCGCGCTGCTCAGCCACGGCTCGCCGCGCAGTTTCGACGATCGCGCGACGATGTCCGCGCACAAATATTACGGCATCGCTCTCGAATATGCCCGGCGCGGTTTCGCCGCGCTGATCGTGATGCGGCGCGGCTACGGCACCTCGCCCGGCGGGCGCGTCGACAGCGTCGGCGGCTGCGCCAATGCCGCTTATCTGCCGGCGGCGGCGGTCGCGGTGGCGGATTTGCGCGCGGCGATCGAGGCGATGGTGCGCAGGGCCGACGTCACCACCTCGGGCATGATCGCGGCCGGCCATTCCGCCGGCGGGTTCGCCACTGTCGCCTTGACCGCGCAGGCGCCAGCGGGTCTCGCCGCCGCGATCAGCTTTGCCGGCGGGCGCGGCTCGCGCGACGATGACGACGTCTGCAATCCGAACGGGCTGGTGCAGGCCTTCGCCACGTTCGGCAAAACCTCCCGCGCGCCGATGCTGTGGGTCTACGCCGCCAACGATTCGTACTTCGGTCCCGACCTCGCGCGCCGCCTCCATGACGGATTTCGCGCCAGCGGCGGCAACGCGAAATTCGTCGCAGCGCCGCCTTACGGCGACGATGGCCACTATCTCTATTCGGTGGTGAGCCGTCCGCAATGGACGCCCTATCTCGACGCCTTCCTGCGCGAGCGAGGTCTCGGCCACGACGTCCTGAGCCCGCCCGATCCGCTGCCGCCGCCGGGCCAGCTCAGCGAGGCCGCGCGGGCCGAGTTCGCGCGCTATCTCGCCAGCACGATGCCGCACAAGGCTTTTGCGGTGTCGCCGAACGGCGGTTACGGCTGGCGTACGGGGCGCGCGACCGCCGACGACGCCCAGCGCGATTCACTTGGCGCCTGCACAAAATGGTCACCCACCTGCACACTCTATGCGGTCGACGACAAATTGGCCGGGGCTGCGCCAAGCACATCAACCGACCAGAGCTCGCGGTCGCGATAGCTTCATTGCGCCGCTGGCCGGTCGCGCCGTCCGAGCCAGGCCGCCAGAAAATCGGTTGTTAACTCGAAAGATATAATACATGTCCATGCTGCGGGATCGAACACACATCAATGCCCGCGCGGCGTGGACACACGTTGCGATCGCTGTGCTTTGGTTGGCATCCACCTCCGTGCACGCTCAGGGCAGCGCTCTGAACGCCGCGGAACCGGCGTTGGCGGCTGGCGGTCACGATGCAGATCTCGGCGCTGGAGAGACGCCGGCCTCGCGGGCGGCGATTCGAAAAATTATCGAAAGAGAAACGGCCAGGACCGATCTGCCCGCCGACATCGCGGAGGCCGTCGTCTTCGTTGAAAGCGGATACAATCCGGGCACCATTGGCGCCGTCGGCGAGATCGGCCTCATGCAAATTCGACCCGAAACGGCAGCGATGCTCGGATTTCGGGGACATAACGCAGAGCTCGCAGAGCCCGATATCAACATCCACTATGGCGTTCTCTATCTGAGCCGCGCATGGCGCCTGGCAGGCGGGGACCTTTGCCGCGCCCTGATGAAATATCGAGCCGGTCATGACGAGGAGTCCATGACGCCGCGCTCCCAGGTCTACTGTAATCGCGCCCGCAATCGTCTTGTCGCCATGAACTCGACGAATGTGGGAAACCAGGCTGCCGCCGTCCCAGATGTGGCACCGGCGCCAACTCCGGCGCCCACCGTCTCGAAGTCGGCGCACAATCAGAAATCAGCGCACAATCAAAACAGACCGGCACAGCCGAAGGACGTTTACGCACGTTACGGTCAAGGCACGGCGGTCGCGAGCAGGGCATACTGGGCAGCACAGGAAGCCCGGGTCCGCATCATCAAGGCTCGCGTCGAAGCCAAGTGGAAACGGGTCGCATCACGCCAATAGAATTAGAGTCGCCTGCCTTGAGACGAGCAGCGATTGGACGAACGACATTTTTGAAACCGGACTTTGAAACCGAACCTGAATAGAGATCATGCACAATAGTTTGAGAGTTTTGTTTGCAATCTTCGCGACCGGCGCCGTGGCGCTGTCGGCCTTTCTCGCCATTCGGTTCCTGGTCGGCTTCAGTGGCTGAACCCGACGGCTCAGCCGGCACCGTTTCGTGCTGCGCCCGGCTTCTAGAGCCGCTCGCTCAGCGCGAGCTTGTAGCCGACGCCGGTGACCGTGGTGATGACGGGCGTGCCGCTGCCGACGAGCTTGCGGCGCAGCCTCGCCACCAAGGCATCGACGGTGCGGATGTCGACCTCGGCCTGGCGATTGCTGACGACCTCGATCAGATAGTCGCGGCTAAGCGGCCTGCCGTCGGCACCGACGAGCGCCGCGAGCAGGTCGAATTCGGCGCGCGTCAGCGCCACCGGCTTGCCGTCGCTGCCGAGCAGCTCGCGCCGCGTCAGGTCGATGATCCAGTCGCCGAAGGCGATCGAATTGTGGTTGCGCGCCGCCTTGCGGTCGATCGAGCGCCGCCGCAGCACGCTTCGCGCGCGCGCGAGCAGATCGCGCAGATCGATCGGCTTGGTGACGTAGTGGTCGCCCGCGACCTCGAGGCCGAGGATGCGATCGACGTCGGTGTCGCGGCGGGTCACGAAGATGATGCCCGCGTTGCTGGTCGCCTGGATCTCCTTGGCGAGATCGAAACCGTCGCCGTCGGGCAGCTGCACGTCGAGGAAGACGAGATCGGTCCGCGTCCGCAGCGCCTGGCGGCATTCCGCGCAGGAGCCGGCGCCGACCACGTCGAAATTGTTCTCGCTGAAATAGCCGACCAGCATCGTCCGCGTCACCGGATCGTCCTCGACGACGATCGGCCGCTCGCGGCCAGCGACACGCAATTCCTGAACTGCGGAATCAGCCACGATGTTGGATGTCCTGTGTGCTTGCGAACTGGCCTGGATGCTCAGGTCGCCGAGCGCGCCGTCCTGTGAACGTACATTCACGACTGTTCGAGCCCCCTCGAATTGCCTGCTGCAACACTAGGCGCGTTATCGCGCCCAAACAACATTGGTCACGATCTGGCCGAATTAAGTATGAATTGGCCCACACTTCTCGTCCCGCGCATCGTGTTCGGGGGCCCCGCACAAGCGGTTGTTGTGGGGGCTGACGGCCGTCCCACGGACGCTTGCCTCGCCAAACGCTTCAAATCTACTGTAACGCCCGAAAAGTCTGCCCCAGGAGGTGGCGCCATGGAAGTCATCCTGCTCGGCACCGGCGGCCCGCGCCCGGACCCGCGCCGCATGGCGACGACAACGCTGATCAGGCTCGGCGGAGAAAATATCCTGATCGACGCAGGCCGCGGCGTCATGGTGCAGCTCAGCAAGGCCGGCGTGCCGCTCGGCTCGATCAACACGGTCTTTCTCACCCATCACCATTTCGACCACATCGGCGACCTCTACGACGTGATGCTCAATTCATGGCTGCACGGGCGCAAGGACGATCTGCGCATCTATGGACCGCCGGATACCGAACGGCTCGTCAATACGCTGGTCACGCAGGTCTACGACAAGGACATCGCCTGGCGCGATCAGGGCGAGCCGAGCTTCGGCGGCTGGAAACCTGTCGTCGCGACCGACATTATACCGGGCCCCGTTCTCGACACCGGGCGCTGGAAGATCAGTGCCGAACTCGTCTCGCATGGCGACGGCCTCGACATGTCGCCGGCCTTCCTCGCACGCTGGACGTGCCTCGGCTACCGCTTCGAGGCCGAAGGCAAGGTCATCGCAATTTCCGGCGATACGGTGCCGTGCCCCGGTCTCGAACGACTGGCTGAGGGGGCCGATCTGCTGGTCCAGTGCTGCTTTCTCGCCACGCCGGAGATCGACAACGAGCACCTGCGCCGGCTTGCGAAATTCACGATCGCCTGCGGCGATACAGTCGGCAAGGTCGCGGCCAAGGCCGGCGTCAAGAAGCTCGCGCTGACTCATCACCGGCCTCGCACCGATGATTCCATGCTGAATGCGCTGCTCGCGGATGTCAGGCGGGACTACGCGGGTCCTGTCGTGCTCGGCGAGGACCTCACGCGGATCGAGGTCTGAGAACTCGAGATGCGCGAAGGCCGTCCGGCCTCAGGACGATCCAACCTCAACCCGAAATGACAATTGCTCTTCCGTCCCGGGCGCGATGTGCATCAGGCCCGCCTTGTCAGTGAATTCGCCGTCGAAGCCGGTGGGACTGGCATAGCCGCGCCAGGGCTCGATGCAGAGGAACGGCGCGCCCGACGGTTTCGACCAGACGCCAAGCTCGCGAAAGCCGCGCCATGACATTTTCAACCACGGCCCGGTGGACGCGCCCTGCTCCGCGGCATAGCGGACCGAAGTGCTCGCAATCCGATCGAAGATGATTGCGTCGTCGACGAACAGGGATTCTGACAGGGGCAACACGGAGCCTTGGACCGGGCTCGGCTCCGTTGCCGGACGCAGCAAGCCGCCGTCGAGACGGCGGACGGGGGATGGCTCTGCGTTCGCGAAGCTCAGCGCGTAACTCTCCTTCGCCAGTCCTGGTTGCAGCGGCCAGTTGAAAGCGGGATGGCCGCCGAGCGAGGCCGGCAACATCTCCTTGCCGGTGTTCGCGACCACGAGTGAAAGATCGAGACCGGATTCGTCGAGCGCATAGGTTGCCGTCAGGCGGAACGCAAAGGGGTAGAGCGCGCGCGTCGTCTCGCTGTCTTCGAGCACCAGGATACAGCGACTTTCGCCACGTTCCATCCACGCAAAGCGGCTGTCACGCGCGAAGCCGTGCTGGGTCATCCGGTAGGTCCTGCCCCGGTGCCGCAATTCGTCATTGGCGAGACGCCCGACGATCGGAAACAACAGCGGCGCATGGCGCGGCCAGGCCGCCCCCGCCTGCCAAACGAACTCGATGCCGGCATCGCTCGCCAGCGAACACATCTCCGCGCCTTGCGCCTTGATGGTCGCGGCGAGCCCGCCGCAGCGGATTGTGTGCGTGTCGTCGGTCATAACAGCCTGCTCCGATCATCGCAATTCGCAGGACAATTTCTAAATGTTCGCGGAATGTTGGAGCGACATTCTGCTCAAGAGCGCTGATAGTCGTCTTCAATCCGGATGATGTCGTCTTCCCCGAGATAGCTTCCCGTCTGGACCTCGATCAGCTCCAGCATGATTTTACCGGGGTTCTCCATCCGGTGCACCGCGCCCATCGGGATGTAGATCGACTCGTTCTCGTGCACGCTTTTGACGGTGTCGTTGACGGTGACGCGGGCGGTGCCGCGGACCACGATCCAGTGCTCGGCGCGATGATGGTGTTTCTGCAGCGACAGACGCCCGCCCGGCTTCACCACGATGCGCTTGACCTGGTGGCGCTCGCCATTGTCGACCGACTGGTAGCTGCCCCAGGGCCGATGCACCTTGAGGTGCTCCTCGGTGACCTTCGGTGCGACCGCCTTGAGTTTCGTGACCAGCCGCTTCAGCCCGTTGGCATCCTTCTGACGCGAGACCAGCACTGCGTCCGCGGTCGCCACCACGATGAGATCGTCGACACCTTCGAGCGCGACCAGCGCAGAGTCGGTGGTGACGTTACAGTTGCGGGAATCCTCGAACACCGCACTGCCATGCGAAGCATTGCCTTGCGCGTCCTTGTCCGACAATTCCCACACCGCGTGCCAGGAGCCGACGTCGGACCAGCCGCAGGACACCGGCACGACCGCGGCGCGCGCGGTCTTCTCCATCACCGCATAGTCGATCGAGATCGCCTTGGCCGCGCCGAACGCCTCGGGCTCCAGCGTCACGAAGCCGAGATCGCGGCCGGCATTGGTCACGGCATTGGAGATGGTCTCCACGCTCGCCGCATCGACCTTGCGGTATTCGTCCAGCAGGACGCTGGCCGGAAACATGAAGTTGCCGCTGTTCCAGAGATAGCCGGAATTGACGTAGTCGGCTGCCTTCACCGCATCCGGCTTCTCGACAAAGCGCGCGACCGCGTGCACCTCGCCTGAGATGACCTCGCCCGGGCTGATATAACCGTATTCGGTCGCCGGCCGCTCCGGCTTGACGCCAAACGTGACGATGCGCCCGGCGTTCGCGGCGGTGAGGCCTTGGCGGCACGCCGCGACGAAGGCCGCATTGTCCTGCACCACATGGTCGGCGGCGAGCGCGAGCACGATCGCCTCACTGGCGCGGTTCTGTGCGAACACCGCGCCAGCTGCGATCGCAGGCCCGGAATCGCGCCGCATCGGCTCGAGGATCACGTCGGCCTCAATGCCGATTTCGGCGAGCTGCTCCAGCACCATGAAGCGGTAGGAGGCATTGGTGATGACGATCGGGCGATCGAACAGCGAGGCCTCCGAGACGCGCAACAGCGTATCCTGGAAGGTCGAGCGCGTGCCGAACAGCGGCAGGAACTGCTTGGGGCGCACCTCGCGCGAAGCCGGCCACAGCCGCGTTCCGGCACCGCCGCACATGATCAGGGGGATAATTTTTTGGGACAGGTGTGAGCTACTCAAGAGAGGGGTTTATACGCGGTGATAATTTCGGTACCATTCGACAAAGCGGCCCAAGCCATCCGCCAGCGGCGTCGAGGGCGTGAAGCCGACGTCGCGTTGCAGGGCCGAAATGTCGGCGCGCGTCTCGAGGACGTCGCCTGCCTGCATCGGCAAAAGCGTGCGGATCGCGGGCTTGCCGATGATCTTCTCCAGTGTCTCGACGAACTCGATCAAATCGACCGAGCAATTGTTGCCGATGTTATAGACGCGATACGGCGCATAGCTCGACGAGTTTTCCGGCTGCTCGGCGTTCCACGCGGGATTCGGCGTCGCGGGACGATCAAGGGTGCGGATCACGCCCTCGACGATGTCGTCGACATAGGTGAAATCGCGCCACATATTTCCATTATTGAAAAGCTTGATCGGCTCACCCGCAAAGATCGCGCGCGTGAAGAGCCAGGCGGCCATGTCGGGCCGGCCCCATGGACCATAGACAGTGAAGAAGCGAAGTCCGGTCACCGGCAGCTTGTGAACATGTGCGAACGTGTGCGCCATCAGCTCGTTGGCCTTCTTGCTCGCGGCATAGAGGCTGACCGGATGATTGACCGAATGCTCGGTCGAATACGGCAAGGTGCGATTGGCGCCATACACGGAGCTCGACGAGGCGTAGACGAGATGCGCCAGGCCGTGGCGCCGGCCCGCTTCGAGCACGGTGACGAAGCCATCACAATTGGCGCGGATGCTGGTGATGGGATCGTCGATCGATGCGCGCACGCCGGGCTGCGCCGCAAGGTGCACTACGCGGTCGGGCGAGACCTCGTCGAACACACGCGTCACCGCAGCGAAGTCTGCAAGATCGATCTCGTGGAATGTGAAAGCCTCATGCTTGAGCGTCTCGAGGCGAGCGCGCTTGAGCGCGGGATCATAGTAAGGGGTCACTGCGTCGATGCCGACAACTCGTTCCCCGCGCGCAAGCAAGCGCTCACAGACATGCATGCCGATGAAGCCGGCAGCGCCGGTAACCACCACGGGGGCCAAAATAAACTCCGTTGTCCGTCCTCATATACCGCATTGCCAGACTGAACCGGTAGAGGCAAGGGTTCAGCATTGGAGAACAGCCCCCTAGCATCGGCAAGCTTAATGCCGGGCGCTTCGGATGTCAGCCTTCCCCAAGTTAACCAGACGGGAGCGCCCTCTGCCTGCCGACGCAACATCAGGCGCGCGTCCATAAAAGGCTCCCGGCTGCCCGGGAAGACTTTCAACAAGTGTTCCCGGGGAGCACCGAACGAACAGCGCGATCACGCGGCCGATGCCGTCATAATTCCGTGCCTTCGGGCTGCTTCTTTCCGTGCTCACATTTGGTTCGAAAGCACACATCGCGACCCACGCGTTGTGGCATCGACAACCCGAACGGCACAAAATTGAAGCTTTTCATCAACGGCCGCTTTCTCTCGCAAAAGCTGACCGGCGTTCAGCGTTATGCCGCCGAACTGGTCAAAGCGATCGATGCCCTGCTTGCGTCCGACCAATCGCCCGCTGCCCTCAGAGGAGCCGAGTGGCAATTGCTCGTGCCGAGCGAGACGAGCGAAGCGATCAATCTCGCCCACATCAAGGTACGCAAGATAGGACGGCTGAGCGGACATGCCTGGGATCAGATTGAACTTGCGCGCGCCGCCGCTGGAGGTCGCCTGATCAGTCTGGCCAATGCCGGACCTGTGTTTCATGGCGATCATATCGTCGTCATCCACGACGCACAGGTCTTCCGCCGGCCCGATTTCTTCAATTGGCGCTATTTGGCCGTCCACCGCACGATGGGCCGCCTGCTTGCACGGCGGGCCACGATCGCGACCGTATCGGCCTTTTCTCGCAATGAATTGGCTGCAATGCTTGGCCTTTCGAAAACGGACATTCCGATATTCCCCAACAGCGCGGAGCATTTCGCGTCCACAACGCCTGATCACGGTATTCTCGAACGATTAGGGCTTCAGCCGGGAAAATATTTTCTCTTTGTCGGCTCCAGAACCAAGAACAAGAATCTCGCCGTTGCAATCGAGGCGGCGCGGCTGCTCGAACGAAAGGACGTTCCCCTCGTCATTGTCGGCGGAGATAACAGCAAGGTATTTCAAGACAATCTGGGCGAGAGCGAATCGGGCCTGCTTCTGGCAGGACGCATGGCGGATGGCGAGATTGCAGCTCTGTATGCGCACGCTCTGGCGTTTGTCTTTCCCTCTCTATACGAGGGCTTCGGTGTACCGCCACTTGAAGCCATGATCTTCGGCTGTCCGGTCATAGCCTCGACGGCTGACGCGGTGATGGAAACGTGCGGCGAAGCAGCTGCTTATTTTTGCGCCAACGATGCTCAAGCGCTGCAACAGCTTATGCTCGAAAGGTTGGCAATCGGCGCAATCTCTGATCAGGAGCGCCGAAAGCAACAAGATCGTCTTGCATTATATTCGTGGCAAGACTCGGCGCGAGCACTGTTGGATTTTCTCGCGTCGCGCGCATAGCGGCGACAACGGCCGCCATCCAACGAGTTCCGTGTGTACGTTCGACTTCGAAGCAAGAGAGCTTCGACATCGCGGCGCAACAACACCACACCGCTGCCCAAATCTCGCTATGGATTGGATGGATTGTGATCGCATCCGTTGATGCTCAATTAAGGATGCGCCATGTCGATCTTCCCAACTCAATCTTCCGCAAGGCAGGCGGTGAAGGTGCTGCATGTCGCGGAAACCATCCGGGGTGGGATAGCGAGCTACCTGAACGAATTGCATCCGCAGCAGCAAGCGAGCTTCGGCGCGGAGAACGTGCACTATGTTGTGCCATCGGATCATCGCCACGACCTCGTCGGAATCGATGACAGCCAGATCACGACCTTCGACAGATCGGGCCGCAGCATCGCCGGACTATTTCAGATGCTGCGGGCGAGCATGCAGGCGCTCGACGCCTTCAAACCCGACGTAATGCATCTCCATTCGTCGTTTGCCGGACTCGTTCTCAGGCCCGCGTTGGCGGCTCGTTCCGAAGGTCCTCGCGTCGTCTATTGCCCGCATGGCTGGGCGTTCTCGCGAGAGACCGGCCGCCTGAGCCATCTGGCGGCAAAAGCTGCAGAGACTCTTCTGGCCCGCACGTCGGATCGTATCATCTGCATTTCCGGCGATGAATTCAATGAAGCGGTCCGGGCGGGAATTCCGACCGACCGTCTGACCCTGGTGCACAATGGCATCTCCAAGAGCCGCCCACTGCCGTACGGCGCTGCGACAGATTGGACTTCAAAGAAGGCCAAGGTCCTTTTCATTGGCCGTCTTGATCGACAAAAGGGCTTCGACCTCCTGATCGAGGCCGCACGATCCCTCGAAGATGTCCTGGATGTTCGCATTGTCGGCGCCTCCGTGGTCAACAAGTTCGACGGAGCTGCGGTTCCCGCCAACGTCTCGCTGCTAGGCTGGCTGGATCGTCAGCAGATCGAGGCTCAGCTGGAGGCGGCCGATCTCGTCGTCATCCCGTCACGATGGGAGGCCTTCGGCCTCGTCGCTCTGGAAGCGATGCGCGCGGCCAAGCCCATCCTGGCCTTCCACAGCGGAGCGCTGCCTGAAATCGTCGTTGACGGCGTCACCGGCGTGCTTTGCGAACCTGTTGCGGTTCAACCTCTCATCGACGGCTTCCGACGGATGCTCGATCTGGATCTCAAGGTCCTGGGGCAACGCGGCTACGATCGCTTCAAGCAGTTTTATGACGTCCAGAAGACACACCGCCAATTGCATCAGGTCTATGTCGAACTCCTCGACGACAACAAGAGCGGAGTCGAGCAGAACGTGGCACTGCAATCGGACCTCTCGAAGCCTTTTTGAGGTGAGTTGCGGCAGGCGAGAAATGATGACGGGTATGATCCAGGCGATGGCAGGCCACCGCACCTTGGGTCGCAACAGGCTGCTCTGGATCGCGAGCCTCATCGCGTCTGTTTCTCTGTCTGTCCCGGCATGCGCTCAACAGGCTCAGACGCTTGAAAGCAGATTCCTGTTGGGTATCGGCACCCATCAGGGACTGGGAGGGCCGGTCAGTTCGCGAGGCTACGTGCCCTCCGTGAACGTCAGCCAGATCAAGCAACTGGGCTTTAACGCCTTCCGCGACGATTTTCCCTGGTCTGATTTCGAATTGCCGGGACGTCGGATGGGCTTCACGCCGCGGTTGGGCAGGCTCGACGCGCAGGTTCAGTCCGGCATCGCCCGGCCGCTCCTCATCCTTGCATTCGGCCATCACCTCGTGCCGAACTCATCGCCTCCGACGACGGACGAAGCCCGGCAGCGGTTCGCGGACTATGCGGCAGCGGCCGCGCGATCGGTCGCGCCGCAGCGCCCGATCTTCGAACTCTGGAACGAGTGGAATCTGGCAGCCAAGAAGGACCCTTCATTCTCAGCCGACAACTACCTGGCCCTCGCGAAGGTAGCACGGCCCGCGGTCAAGCAGGCGGTGCCGAATGCACCTTTCGTCGTCGGCGCGATCGGCGACGATCCCGGTTGGACGTGGACGGAGAAGATGCTGCAAACCGGCATCCTTCAATACGCCGATGGCGCCTCGATTCATCTCTACAATTTCTGCATGGCGCCGGCGAAGCGCAATTCGGCCGAGATTATCGACCGGCTCACGGCGTTCCATCGACTGGTCGGCCAAGCGAGCGGCAATCCCGACTTCCCCATTTACGTGACCGAGACTGGCTGGACCACGGCTGCGAACAAATGTGGTGTCAGCGAGCAGGCTCAGGCCGATAACACGGCACAGCTCATCCTGTGGGCCTCGACAGCGGCGCGCTGGCTCAAGGGGATGTGGATCTATGAGCTCAAAAATAGTGGTCAGAATCCAGCCGAGCTGGAGGACAATTTTGGCCTCTACGGTTTCGACAATTCGCCCAAACCCGTAGCCTGCGCGGCGCGTGGCGCCTGGGCATTCGTCCGTTCCACTCTAACCGCCGAACGAAGAAGCCTTGCCAACGGGGTGATGTCGATCGGAGCATCCTCGACCACCGGCGGCAAGATCGCGGTCTGGTCCGAGGATCCGGATCGACGCTACGAGGTCCGGATCAGAGGCGATCTGCCGGGGGCGACTTTCGCGGCCCCCTGCGATGCAACTGCAAGGCCAGCCTCCGGGATCTGGCTGCCGGTTTCGAGCACGCCGGTGCTGATCGCCGCCAATAATGACGCCATTCCCGCACTGGATATACGGCCGGCACGGTAATCGGATCGGCACAAAGAGGTTGACGCGATGAAGATCCTTTTGACATCCACGCTTTATCCGACCCCGCAGGCACCAAAGATCGTCGGCGGAGCAGAGATCTTCGCGCGGAGATTTGCCGAGGGCCTGGCTCAGCGCGGCGACGAGGTCGAGGTGGTGCGCGCCGCATCCGCACCCGAGCAGGGCCGTGAATTATGCAACGGTATCAACGTCTATTCCGCACCGGTGCAAAACGTCTATGCGCCGTTCACGGAGCAAAAGAACGTCGTGAAACGAAGCATCTGGCATGCGATCGACGATTGGCAGATCCAGGCCCCGATGATCGCGGAGCGCATTCGCGCTTTCAAGCCGGACGTTCTGCATTCCAATAATTTATCGGGCCTGACCACGGCGATCTGGCGGGTAGCCGCCAAGCTCGGAGTTCCGGTCCTGCATACGCTTCATGATTATTATTTGACGTGTCCACGCTGTTCCCGCTTCGACAAGGGCCGCTCCTGCGAACACACCTGTACGAGCTGTGGGATCCTGACGTACCACCGCAAACGGGCGACGCATTGGCTCGATGCCGTGGTCGGCGTCAGCGAGCGCGTCCTCTCCATTCACACCGATATGGGCATGTTTGCCGAGACGCCAATCCGCACCGTCATCCGCAATGCCTCGACCGAGCCGCCGCGCTCACCCTACCCGCGGCCTGTCTGCACGACGGAAGTGACATTCGGCTTCATCGGACGGATCACCGAGGAGAAGGGCATCGACAATCTCATGCGAGCGCTGGCCATGCTGCCGCCCGATCGGATCCGGATGATGATTGCCGGCCGCTTGGGCGATCAGGAACAACAGCGCCTGAGAGCACTGGCGCCGCATGCACGGGTCGAGTTCATGGGATTCGTGTCTCCCGATGAATTCTACAGGCAAGTCGACGTCGTGGTCGCTCCGTCCATCTGGCACGATCCGGGCCCGCTCGTCGTCGCCGATGCCAAGGCGGCGGGCAGACCGCTGCTCGGTACGCACTTTGGCGGCATGCCGGAGGCGATCGAGCATGGCGTAACCGGGTGGTTGACCGAAGCAGATCCACAATCCCTGGCCACGAGCATGCGCGAAATCGCCGCGGACCCGCACAAGATCGACGAGATCAGCCGTCGGCTTATCGCCGACACGAACAAGTGGATCTTTTCCGACGTATTGTCGTCGTACAAGAACCTGTATGAACAACTGCGTCAGCGACGGATGTCGTCCGTGCGCCCGGCAATAGCCGGGGTACCACAAGCGCATGCGGTGGCAAAGAGTAGCTTCATTCCGAGATGACACGTCTCTTCGCGATCGCCGGCTACGTTTACCAAAGCGCAGCAGCGATCATCCTGATCTTTGTGATCAGTCACCTGCTGCCTGCCGCCGACTACACCAATTATTCTCTCGCAATGGCCTCGAGCCAGTTGCTCTGCGTCCTCATGTTCGAGTGGCTGCAGCTCGCGGGGCTGCGCTTTCTTGCGGCCGCCAAGGAGAGCGAGGCGGCTCGACTGAGATCGTCGCTCTTTGCGGCGGCCCTCATGAGCGCCGGCGCGCTCGTTGCGGTCGGGAGCTGCGCCTCCTTGGTCAGCGGCCTCACGCCACGGCTGGTCGTCCTCGGCCTGAGCGTGGCCGTTCTTCAGGGCTCGACCGATTTGTACTTCTTGTCGGTACGACTGTCGAACCGGCTGGGGACCGCCTCCTGCCTTCTTGCCTTGCGTGCGACGGCTCTTTTGGGCGGGGCCGTCTCGGGCGGAATGATCTCAGGCACGGCCGAAGCAACGCTGCTCGGCATCGCATTGGGTCACCTGCTTGGGCTCCTTGCCGGTCTCATCGCATATCGCACGCCGCTGGATCGCGTGTCGCTGCGAACAATGCTGGCTGACTGGAAGGACTTCTCGCGTTACGGCATGCTTGCAGCCGGCGCGTCCGTGATCCATTTGTCCGTGCCGGTTCTGCTTCGTATCATCGTCGTCGGGCGACTCGGCGCCACAGGAGCCGGTGCAGGATTTTCCATTGCGCTCGACCTGCTGCAACGTCCCTTCTGGGTCCTCAATGCGGCGATCCACACCGTGAGTTATCCTGAAGTGGTCAATGATTTCGAGCACGGGAGCGCCACGAAGTCGAGACAATCGGCGCGGCACATGTTCGAGTTCATGATCTGCACAACCCTCGTCCTGCTGGGCGGGCTTGTCGCCTTCATTCCGGACGCGGCCCGCATCCTGGTCCCGCGGGAGAGCGTCGAGGGCTTCCTGGCGACAGGGCCGGCGGTCGCTGCTTTCTACTTCCTCCATACCCACCTGCAGGCGACGATCGCGGTCGTTCCCCACCTGGAAAAGCTCGCGACCAGGCTCGCCCTCGTTGCTGCCGGGCAGCTGGCAATGGTTGCGGCGTTCTCCCTGGTTGCCGTCTGGGCCGGCCTGTCACCCCAAGCGGCAGTCACCTGCGCCTCGATCGCCACGCTCGCGGCGATCTTGGCCGGGCTTGGCCCTACCCTCAGGTTCGATGCGTTCCCGCGCTGGCCCTTGGTGCTTCAGGCGCTCGCAGCCGCCATTCTGATCGGATCGCTCAGTCATGCGCCGAGCGAACCGGCGGCGTGGCTTGCTGGAAAGATCGTCATCGCCGCAATCGTCACGGCTGCGGTCGGCTGGCGCGGAAACTTTCTCCTCCTGGCCCGCCCGAGCTGATCTGTCGACCGGTCTCTTGCAAACCTTCTTTGGAGCTAGATGCGCCCTTGACGCTCTGCCCGCGTCCGCGAAGTTCCTACCGTGGAACTCTCTACTTCGCTTCAAAATGCGGCGAAGTGACTGACAACCAGTACGAGAATATTGAGTGACTTGCTCGTGCCGGCAAACTCTACCAGCGCATCGGGTCGGCCTGACAGCTTCACAGCTCCGCGCCCCAAGTCACATGCATCATTGAAGCGCGACATGCGCATAGATTCAGCAGTGAAACCTTGCGAATTCTTGGAAGCGCCATGTTGAGGTCATGCTGCGTCGGCACGACATCGTTATTGTCTTGAATCAGAGTCGAGCTGTTCCTGCGAGGAACTG
Source organism: Bradyrhizobium sp. 155 (assembly GCF_023101105.1). Classification (NCBI taxonomy): domain Bacteria; kingdom Pseudomonadati; phylum Pseudomonadota; class Alphaproteobacteria; order Hyphomicrobiales; family Nitrobacteraceae; genus Bradyrhizobium; species Bradyrhizobium sp. 155. The sequence continues at coordinate 5,963,146 of NZ_CP064704.1, forward strand.
CTGATCGCTCTCGATTTGTAGCTCCGATTTTTATCTGAAATTCACACTCGATCGAGAAGGTTGAACGCAAATCCCTGCGAGCAATTTCGTTCGCGTAGAAACTCGAGTGTGAAATGTCGTCAGATCAAACCGTCCTCTCCGCAAGCGGCTTCATCAACTCCATCGGCGTCAACACGCATGCCGGCTTCGGGTGGACCGACTACAATAACCTCGCATTGATGGTCGATGACCTGAAGTATCTTGGCGTCACCCATTTGCGCGACGCGATGGGAACCAGCCCCGCCGCACAACCGGTCGTTGAAGGGCTGGCGGCTGCCGGCTACAAATTCGACTTCCTGGTGTCGTCCGCCCTGCCCCAGCTGGGCACCGCCGGCCTCCAGAAGTATATCGTGTCGCTCGAGAAGTTCGTGGCGAGCCATCCAGGCAGCATCAGCGCCATCGAGGGGCTCAACGAGGCCAATCACCAGCCCTTCAGCTACAATGGCAGCTCGAGCCTTAGCGCTGCGGCCCAGTTCCAAAGCGCGCTCTATCAGGCGGTCAAGGCAGACGGCACGCTTTCCAGCATTCCCGTCATCAATTTGTCGCTCGCCTACAACGATCCCCAAGGCTACAGCCAGCTCGGCAACATGTCGGGCTCGGTCGATTTCGCCAATGCGCATGCCTATGTCAGCACCAGCTTGACGACCAGCAGCTCACTTGCTGCCACCTTGAGCGCCGTCTCGACCGCCGCGCCGGGAAAGCCCATCGTGATTACGGAGACCGGCTACACCACCCAAGCCAACACCCAATATCTCGGTGTCGACGAGACGGTGCAGGCCAAGTCGATCTTGAACACCCTGGTGGATGCCTACAAGGCTGGCGTGAGTGCGACCTATCTCTACGAGATGTTCGATCGCGACTCGTCCGCCAGCAACACCAATCCTGAAGCCAACTTCGGTCTATTCAACTCCGACGGAACGCCGAAGCTCGCCGCGACGGCAATTCACAACCTGACGAGCATTCTGGCCGATGACGGCAAGGGCGGCCTGCAGCCGACTAATCCATTGAACTACACCCTCAGCAACATGCCGGCCTCGGGCAACAGCATGGTGCTCGGCAAGAGCAATGGCGCCTACGAGCTTGTCGTTTGGGCGGAGCCGAAGCTCTGGAATGATGCGGCCGATGCCGAGATCTCCAATCCGACCCAGACGGTCACGGTGAACCTGGGCGGCGTGCATCATTCGGTCAAGGTGTACGACACGCTGACCGGGACCACCGCGATCGCGAGCTACACGGACGTCAGCACCATTACGATTCCGGTCAGCGATCACCCGCTGATCATCGAGATCGACGCGCCTGCGACCACCCCGATTCCGCCGGACACCCGAACCAGTGTCAGCGGTACGGCTGCCGAGATCGTGCCGCAACTGTCCGACCTGAGCACGTCGACGGCGCTTCAAGCCATTACGCTCACCGACTCGCATGTCCTGCCCGTCGCTTCGAAGGCGACGATGGACTATATGATCGCGCATTACGGCAATGCGCTGTCCAAGATCCAGGGCGGCCATTCCTTCTCGATCACGAACTCGGCCGCGACCTGGAGCAGCACGAAAACCTATGATGCCAGCGGCAACCTCCTGTCGAAAGCGGACACCGGCCTGAACGCAAGCGGACTGCCCACTTCGACCACGATCGTCTACACCGACGGGTCCAAAGACGCGATCGGCTACACCGGCGGCGTAAAGACCACCTCCGTCCATTTCGCTACCGACGGAACCAAGACCACCGACACCTACAACACCACCGGCACGCTTCTCAGCGAAGTCGTGCAAAAACCGGACGGCTATTATTCGACGGCCATCTACACCAACGGCGTGAAGACCACGGTCTACGTCAAGAACGCCGACCACACCCAGGACAACTATACCTACAACATCAAGGGGCAGAGCTACACGAGCCAAGTCCAGCACCTGGATTCAACCGGCAAGGTCACGTCCGTGGTCCGCAGCCATGCGGACGGCTCGCTCGATTCGACACAGGTCTACAACAGCGACGGCAGTCGCGTGATCACCACCTATAGCGCCACGGGGGTCAAGCTGGTCGAGACCGACTACCATGCCGATCGCAGCAAGGACGTCTGGACCTACAACATCAAGGGCCAGAACTACGCGACCGAGCACGACGTTTACGATACGACCGGCTTTCTCACGACCCTGACGCGCCTCCACACCGATGGCAGCCTGGCGTTCAAGCTGGTGCAAACGACCGACGGCACCAAGACGACCGATTGGTACAATGCCGCCGGCAGCCTCACCAGCGAAGTCGTCCAAAAGGCCAACGGTTTCAGCTCGACGACGCTCTACAGCAACGGCGTCAAAACCAACGCCTATGTCAAGAATGCCGACGGCAGCCAGGACAATTACGCCTATGGCATCACCGGCCAGAGCTACAGCACACTGATCCAGCACGTCGATCCCTCCGGCAAGGTCACGGCCGTGACCCGCAAGCATGCCGACGGCACGCTCGACTATACGCAGGTCATCAACAACGACGGTAGCAGCGTCGTCACCAACTATGACTCAGCGGGAAAGCGGACGAAGGAAAGCGACTATAACGCCGATGGCAGCAAGGATATCTGGCTTCTCAACATAACCGGCCAGACCTACACGACCGAGCACGACATCTACGATGCGGCGGGCTTCCTCACCTCGCTCGTTCGCACGCACGCCGATGGCAGCCTGGCTTTCAAACTGCAGCAGGGCAGCGACGGCACCAAGGTCTCGGACTGGTACGACGCCAGCGGCATCCTCACCAGTGAGGTCCTGGAGAAGACGAGCGGCTACAGCGCAACGACGATCTACACCAACGGCGTCAAGACCGCGGCCTACATCACCAATGCGGACCAGAGCCACGACAATTACAGCTACAATATAACAGGTCAGAGCTATACCACGCAGTACCAGCACCTCGACCCCTCCGGTGTCACGACCGAAGTGGTCCGCACGCATGCCGACGGGTCGCTCGACTACAGCCAAGTCGTCAATAGCGACGGCAGCAGCGTGGTGAGCAACTACAATGCCTCCGGCGTCAAGATGACGGAGACCGATTACCACGCCAACGGTTCGAAGGACGTCTTCCAGTTCAATATCGTGGGCCAGACCTACACGACCGAGCACGACAGCTACGATCCGACCGGCTTCCTCACTAACATCGTGCGCACCCACGCCGATAGCAGCCTCGCCTTCACGCTTGTCCAGAGCTCAGACGGGACCAAAACCTCGGACTGGTACGACGCCAAGGGCGTTCTGACCAGCGAGGTGACGACGAAGATCGACGGCTATAGCTCCACGACCGCCTACACCAACGGCGTCAAGACTGCCGCGTACATTACCAACGCCGATGGCACGTCGGACAATTGGAGCTACAACATCAAGGGGCAGTCCTACACCACGCAGCATCAGCACCTCGATGCCTCCGGGCATATCGTCGAGCTTACCCGGACCCACGCCGATGGCACGCTGGACTATACCCAGGTCATCAACAACGACGGCAGCAAGCTGACCGGCATCTACGACGGCTCCGGTTCCAAGACCCAGGAGATCGCCAACAACGCCGACGGTTCGAAGGACGTGTTCCTGTTCAACTTCAACGGACAGGCCGGCACGACGCAGCACGAAAACTACAATTCAGCCAATGCACTCCAGTTCTTCGACGACACCAAAACCGACGGCACACACAACGTCACGGCGGTTGCGAGCGGCGTGACGATCCAGGGCGGGGCCGGCAACGACCTGTTCTCGGCGGCGCCGAGCTCGACCACAATCGTCTACGATCACGGCCAAGACCAGATCGTCAACTTCCAGGCCGGCGACGCCGCCACTCACGACGTGATCCAGATCTCGAAGCTCCTCGCCGCGGACTACGGCCATCTGCAAATCACGCAGTCGGGCGCGAACGCCCTGGTCACGCTTTCGGCCAGCGACTCGATCCTCCTGAAGAACGTCAACGTCGCCAGCCTGACGAGCCACGATTTCCTGTTCGTCTGACCACGGCGAATTGTCCGCAGGATCGCATCAATATCTCAGGCGCCGGGACCAGCTCAGGCAAGTCCCGGCGCCGTTCAATAATTAGGCGGTTGCCTTGTCGCGAGGCAGGAGCTGCATAACGGCTATTCGCCTGCCGTCGAACGCCGGCCCAGCGAACTTGCGTCACAATTGACCGCTAAGCAGACGGTAGCGTCAGGCAAGGAATTCGACACGCGATGGAAGCCAATGAAGCAAGACGGTTCGTCGTTCTCGACTTCTATCGTTTCGTTGCCGCTCTCGGCGTTTTCATTTTCCATCTGAAGACCATCGACAGCGGTATCGCGCCGATCTGGAACGGATCTTATGGCCTTTTCGTGGACATGTTCTTCATCTTGTCCGGGTTCGTGATCTCCTATTCCTATCCGTCTGACGCGCGTGGTCTCAAGGCATATTCCCGGTTCATGATCCGCCGCATTGCGCGGATCTATCCGCTGCATTTTCTGACTTTACTCGTGTTCGTATTGCTGATCGGGTTCGGTCTGGACCGATCGGCGAGGTCGACGCCGCTGGACTTCCTGTACAACCTCGTGCTGCTTCAGGCCTGGGGCGTTACCGATCATTTGAGCTTCAACTCTCCGTCCTGGTCGATCAGCGCGGAATTCTTCTGCTATCTGATCTTTCCCCTGCTTATGCTGCTTGCACGCAAGGTCCATCCGCTGGTGCTGGCCGCCATCGTCGCTGCGCTCTATCTGGTCCTGGCCCACGGCCATTTGCCGATCTGGCAAGAACGATCGCAGATGTATGGAGCCAATTATGACTACGGGATGCTCCGTGCGCTGCCGAGCTTCTTGAATGGAATCCTGCTCGCCATATTGTTCAGGTTGTCGCACCCGTATCGGCACAAGCCGGTCGTCTTCGCCGGCATCGCCCTGTTCGGGATCTCCGTGCTTGTCCTGAACATCTTCGCCAAGCCGGATCTGGCCATCATTCTGTTCTCCTGCGCGATCCTGCTCACCGCCGTCGGGGAGAGCGCTTTCGTGCAAATTCCGGGCAGCCGCCTCCTCGGGCGGCTCGGCAACACTTCATACTCGATCTACATGCTGCACGACGCCGTCCTCATCGCCGTATTCAAGCCGTTGTGGGCGTCGCTTGGTCTGCGTCCGGATCAATTTGGCCTCTTTGCTCTCGCGTGCTGCGCGATCCTGACCATCATCGCCGATCGCACCTATGCCTATTTCGAGAACCCGGCGCGGCGGCTGATCAATCGTGGGGCCGACATCGGATTTGGATCGCCGCGCAAAGTGCAATCGTCCGCCAAGACGCCTGCCACCAACAAGACGTCTGTCACCAAGACGTCCGTGCGTTTCGACGAGACGGAGCAGGCCGCCAACTGACGTCCGCCCGCTTCCCTCAGGCGACCTTACCGTCGGACACCGCGTCAACCGACATCAAACCATCGCCCCGCAGCGGAGCGATGTTGGCGCGCGACAGCTCCATGACTGCCGGCAGCATATTGCGGACCTGCGCGCCGGCCGTCTTGTAGGCGCCGAGGAACCTCAGCAGAAACTTCTCGAGATTGTCTCCCGCGAGCAGTTGCTCAGGTGAGAGAAGAAGCGATTCGCTCACACCGAAATGAGCGAACAGGCCCTGGAACTTGTCCTGGTATGTGATCGCCGCAACCGGCGTTCCCTGTCCGAGAGCCGCAATCGCAAGATGCATGCGGCCGGTGACGACGCCGTCCACCAGACCGACGACTGCCTTGATCTCGCTCGCTGACAGCACGTGCTCGACATGATGAACATGGTTGCCCAGCGCTGCGCTCAGGCGACCGGCCAGCGGTCGAAGGCAATTGTCGTCGGCGATCTCCGGACGATAGTCGTGCGCGAGCAACACCCAGCTCGCGTTATGCTCTCGAGACATGCGCTCGATTGCGCTCGCCGCGAGTTCGATCATTCGCCGTAACTTGGCCGGCTCGGATTTCCTGAACAACATCGGGTGGATATTGAAGACAAAGACGTCGCGTCCCTGCCTGCGCTGCTCCGCAATCGCGGCCGCAATCTGCTTCACAGCCGCGGTCTCCGCCTGTGGCACCAGCATGAATGCGGAATCAGCGACGAGGTGCGCACGATTCGGGGCGAACTCTTTGAAGCGCTGAAGAGATAGTGCATCGCGCAAATTCAAGACCACGCCGGGATCGAGCAGCCGAAACACCTCGCGCAATGCCTTGGCCGGACGGGAGTTGAAGCTGAATCCGAGCACGCTGACCTTGGCGCCGCACGCTGCCATGAGATCGGCGACGAGCAGCATGCGAGCGGCGTCCACGGGGGAATAGTAGCCGTCCAGCACGTCTGCCCCCAGAACCATTCCGAAATCCGGCCTGGTGAGAGAAAGCTCCTGCGCCACCGTCATATAGGAAAACGGCTGCCTCCAAAATTCGAGCGGCTTGAACCCCATTGCGCGCACTTCCGCGCTTGCCGCTTTGGTGGCGGTGACAATGTAGACCTCGATGTTCGGATGGGCCTGCTTCATCTCGCCGACGGCCGCCTCGATCATGGCCTCATCGCCGCGCGACTGATGAATGCTCCAGGGGTCGGACGGGAGCAGGACGAGCCGGCGCGGGTTGTTGCGCGGCGCGGCACTGCCGCCGATAGCCTTCCTGGCGATCTGCCACCTGCGCAACTCGAGCAGATCGACCGCAAAGGGCGTGTTCTTCGCGCTGTTGAGCCAGCCTCGGAGATGCTTGCGAACGGGTACCGGAATCAATTGCTTCACGACGTCTTCCTCGTCTTCATCAGGCGGTCGCACCACGCTTCACGACGAAAGCGATCAGGGAGAACAGCTGCTTTCGCCAGAACAGCAAGATGCTCATCAGATAGGTCGCCCCGAAACATGACGAGAGCAGTCCTATCCGCAAATAGGGATTCATGTCCGGGGTCGCTTCGCGGCATAGCGCAACTGCGCCATAAGCCAGAAGGATGGCGCAAAGACAGCCTGCGACGGGCCGCAGAAACTGGTTCCAGCTCAGGCCCAGCAGCCTGAGCGCCAGCGCGAACGTCACGGGCGTCACCACGAGCTGCGCGACAGCGAAGATGGTGGCCAGCTGACCAATGTCGTGCGACGGCAGCAGGAACATGGCGGGGACCACCGTGGCGAATTTGAGAATGTTCAGCAGGAAAACGTAGTTGGGCTTGCCCATGGCGCCAAAATAGGCGCTGTTCACGAACTGCACCGTCTGAATCGCGCCGATGAGCATCAGCGGCCTCATCACGGCTTCGCTGCCGGCCCATTTTGAGCCGAACAGCAGCAGGGAGAACTCCGGCGCGATCGCCGCCAGGAGCACAAAGACCGGAGAGCCAATCAATGCTCCGAGGCTCACGCTTCGCAGATAGGCGTCGGCAATACGGTGACGCTCATGCGCGATCTTGGACAGTGCGCTCAGCGCGACGTCCATGACCGCCTGTGTCAGCAACTGCATCAGGATAATGTAGACCCGCGCGCCCACCGTGTAGATGCCCAAGGCCGCGACGCCATAAAGCGACAGGATGATCATGTCGATCGTACGCACGATGGCGAAGTCCAGCAGCCTGTTCGACACGACGTGGATGCTGTAGCCGGAGAGTTCGCGCAAGCTCTTCAGATCGTAGCCGCGCATCGGGAGCCATCTGGGCTGGCTCCAGAGCCACAGGCCGCTGACCGCGCTCTGAACGACCACCTGGATCACGAGACTGAGGGCACCGAACCCGGCATAGGCACAGGCGATCCCGACCACTCCGGAGATCGCGGTCGCCACCATGGTCCTGAGCGCAAGCACACGAAAATCCATCTGGCGCTTGTAGAGCGCCTCCTGGAACAGCGTGGCGGTACCGATCGGAAGCGAGAGGCTCGCAGCCGTCAAGAGCGGCGCAAGTCCCTTCACGTCGAGCCAACGCTCGATATCGGTCGCCAGCAGGGCGATGAGAACGGCAAGGAGGACCGATGCCGCCAGTGAGCAGAAAAATGGCAGCGTCACGTCCGCAGGCTCGAGCGTGCGTCGCTGGATCAACGCGTCACCGAACCCGAATTCGGAAATGGAGCTCAGGAGCAGCAGGATGAAGCCAACCAGCGCGGCAAGACCGAAATCCGCAGGATTGAGCAGCCGCGCCAATATCAAGAACAGAACAAATGACAGCGCACGGCCGCCCCAGTTCTGCGCCAGCGACCACAACAACGCGACCACGACCTGATGTTGTTTGCCCGGAGTGACGTTCATCAAAAAATCGACCCAATTCCGACAGATCCAATCACAATCGCCCGCTAGACAAACAGGGAATCGATGACCGCGCGTGACGTCGCCCTTTTCCACTCCGTCCCGATGGCGGCAGCAATCGCGCAGCAGTACGACGACGTTATGGCAATCAGATGAGCACCATCTATCATCCGATTTAGCGTGGAAGTGAGTTCAAATCGTGGACTACACTCCAACCGGCTCAGCGATGTGATGCAAAATGGATGCCTTGATGAATTCGCCTACCACCGCCTTCAATCGCAACTCCAGGCGCTTGCGCGTGGCGATCTACGCGCCGCATTTTGCAGAATATTCCTACCGGCTCGCGTCGGGCTTGGCGCGCCATTGCGATGTTCGCCTCGTCCTCAACCGCAAGGATGCGAACCAGCAGTGGGAACTGGCCGATATCGCGGTGACGACACCCTTCAACACAAGGATCCGCGATTTGAGCCTGCGCCGCGCCGGCGCCATCGGCATTCCAGCTTCATTCATGGACATAATTTCGTTTCGTCCAGACGTGGTTCATTGTCACGAAGTTCCGGAAGTCTACACATCCAAGCTGATCCAGTTCCTGCGTCCGCTTGGAATCCCGCTGGTGCTGACCGTTCACGACGCAATTCCTCATTCGGAAGGCGGCTCGGGCACCTCTCCGCGCGAGGACGGCTGGCGCGCGCGCATGCGCGCGGCAGCGTCAGTCGTCACGACGCACGGCGAGAGCTGCATTGCAGATTTCCGCCATGCGACGCCGGACTTTAATGGAGAAATCGTCTCCAGCATGCACGGCGTGCTCATGGTGCCCCCGACGCGCGCCGCGGCCATCGAACCCGAATCTGCACGAATCCTGTTTTTTGGGCGGATGTGGGCTTACAAGGGGTTGGACATCTTCATCGATGCGATCGACCTGCTGGACCGGCGCGGCGTGGCGCACGAAGCGATCGTCGCGGGCCGCGGTCCCGAGATGACGCGGCTCGGCGCGCGCATGGAGGCCATGCCGACGGTCAAAACGATCGATGCCTATATCTCGCCCGAGGATACGGGACAATTATTTCAGTCTGCGACCGTGGTCGCCCTGCCCTATAAGGATGCGACGCAGAGCGGCGTGCTGGCGTCTGCTTACGGGAATTCCCGTCCCGTCGTCGCCAGCGCCACCGGTGGCATTCCTGACGTCGTGACAGACGGCGTGAACGGGCTTCTGGTCCCGCCTGGTAATGCTGCCGCCTTGGCCGATGCGCTCGAACGCGTCCTGACCTCGAAATCGCTTACCGCGACATTGACCGACGGTGCACGGCAGACAGCGGCGGGCCAGTTGAACTGGCATCGCATCGCCGATGGCCTGTTGCCATCCTACCGCAAGCTTGCCGGCCGTACCGTGAGCTGATCGTGACTTATATTGCGATCTTCTAGGCGGACTGTTCCATCTTGCTCAATGACCGAAAGAACATGCCGCGGACCGCGCCATCCAACAATCGTCTCAGCCTCACCTCGATCAGCTCGTAGGTGATCGCGCTTGCAACCAGCGACATCAACGATCCCAGCAGGATGAATGCTGCCCACAGCAGCCAGCGGTCGACACCGACAGCGACGAGCTTGAGCCCGATCACCTGTAACGGAAACAGGACGAACGGGTGCACGAGATAAAGGCTGTAACTTATCTTGCCGACATACTGCAGGGCCGGCGTGCTGAGCGCCCTGGCGAGACCGGAGTCCGGGGCCAGCACCATGGCGAACAGCAAAAGGCCCGGAATAAGACCTACGAACGGGTGAAACAGCACCAGGCTCGCGTACATGGCGACCCCGCACGTCAGGCCCGCCATCAAGCCAAGAGGTCCCGGAATGGAGATGCGCCAACCCGTGGCGCTGAGAAGCATGCCAATGCAGAAGAACGCCGTGATCGGGCAATGCAGGACACAGGCCACGCCCAGCAAGATCAGGGGCGCCGCCAGCATTCTCCCTCCGATGCGCCACACCGAGAATGTCAGCCCGAACCAGATGTAGAACGCCCATTCGTAAGTCAAGGTCCAGGCATTCTGCTGAGCGATGGGCAAGCCGAGAGCGTCCTGCACGAAGAACAGATTGGCCGTGAAGATCGCGAGATAACCGGTCAGATCGATCCCGCGGAAGAATTTGTAGCCCACGATCGGGCCAATCACGAACAGCGCGAGATGCAGCACGACGAACACCGGCATGATGCGCAGGACACGGTCGAAGAAGAACCTTGGCAGCGAGCCGTGCCGCACCAGACTGGCCGGGATCAGGAAGCCGCTGATCATGAAAAACAGCTCGACACCGTGGCCGCCGACATTGATCACCGATTGCAGCCAGAGCCAGAGCGGCGGCAGGAAGCCCGGATCCGGAATGTCGTACACGCCTCCCTTTGGCATGTCGTAGAAATGATCCATCAGCACGCTCAGCGCCGCAATGCCACGAAGTCCCTGGACGGAGGGAACGAAAGATCCGTCGTATCCGGCATTCGGCTGGCGCGTTTTTTCGATCACTCAGCTGCCCCTTGCGCGCTGAGCGCCGGCTCGAGAACGACCGCCCTCCTGCGCTTCGACCGGAACCTCTGGCCGAACGATATGCTGGGCTTCTCGACGAACGCATATGTCGACCAGCTGACCAGAATTGACAATGCTGCGACCAGCGCGGCGAAAGCGGCCCATCCCAGCGGTCCATCACCGAGCCAGACGAGGCGATGGATCCAGACGATCACGAACGGCGACATCAAATAGACGGAATAGCTGATGGTTCCCACGAACGCCATCGAGCGCCAGGCCATCCTCTCACCGAACGCCGCAAACGCGATGAAGACGAGCGCTGCGCAGACATAAGCCGACCCGATCGAATAGCTGTAGAAGAAGTTCTCCTGATAGACGCCGCCGAACCGCCTCTCCGCCAGCGTGATGGCGAAGATCGCATAGAACACCGTACAAACGGCGACGTGCGGCCATCGCAGCTTTCCGCCGATGACGGTGTCGCGGATGACCTTGCCCAGGAACATCGCCGAAAGGTTCAGCCCAACCTCCATCAGCGACGACACCGTCCTGCTTTCGATCAGAAGTGCTGCGGCGGTCCCGACCAGCGCCGCAGCAATGACAATCGCAACTGCAGTAAAGCGCCGGTTCAGCAATCCCATCGCGAAAAGAATGGTGCATCCGACATAGAACAGGAGCTCGATCGCCAACGTCCAGTAGAAGATCCAGAGGTTCGGGATGTTCACGAAAGTCTGCAGCATCGTCACGTTCGCGATGACCTGCGACAACGGGTAGGCATTGGCCTCCAGCACCTGCATCGTGACGAGCCCGATCACCATCGACGTCCAGTACGCCGGGTAGAGCCGAAAGAAGCGGCTGATCGTGAAATCGCGCACAGGAGTAGCACTGTCCGGAAAACTGAACGGGATGACGAATCCGCTGACGAAGAAGAACAGCACGACTCCGAACCGGCCGAAGTTCATGTAGTAGCCGATCGCATCGTGGAAGACCCAGTAATACGCGCCGGTGGGGTGCTTCTGGACGATCACCTCGAACACGTGCTGGAACAGCACCGCCAACACGGCAATGCCGCGCAGCGTATCGATGAATGCAAGCCGTCTATGCATCGTTTGTCTCATCTGCTCCCACGCGCTGCCGTCCCTGGCATATCTACGCCGAGACCCTCCAATGAGCGGATCGGCCGCGGCAATTCTATCGGAACGGTATCGGCTGCCCGTGCGGAGGTCGCCCGCCGGGAGAATACTTCGCTGAAGCTCAATGCGATGATCAGGAGCCCTGATGCTGGACCGTAGTTCAGGACGGTGATGGTAAACAGGTTGACCACGAAGAGCAGCGTCAGCTTGTAGACGTCGGTCGCTCCGAAGTTGGCGCGGAACACCATCACCATGAATGCGACGAACGGAAGCCCGAACATCAGGTATGTTCCGATGTAGAAGTTGTCGACCGGTACCCAGTACGCCGCGAGCGGCGAGAAAAGCTTCTGCGGATAGTTGAAGCAACCCGCGCCGCAGCCGGTTACCAGACCGATCGGCATCAGCTGGCTCATGTAGACGAACGGCAGCTGCCAGCTGTTATTGATGCGGTCGAGAATGCTGAACAAGGTCGAGTGCGGCACTGCTGCGGTGCCCGATGCGACCACGATCATGAAGAACGGAACGAGGATCGCAGCGAACGACCACAACGCGATCGCGCGGATCGCGGGGAAACGCGACTTCTCCGGCAGCATTCGCACGATCACCAGCAGCACCAGGTACAGCACGAGAACGATCATGGTCGTCTTGCTGGTGGTCAGACGAATGACGTAAACCGCCAGGGAGCCGTACAGAAGGCACCAGAGCGTGCTCTTGCGGATCGACGTGATCGCAAACGACACGAGGATGAAGAATGCGGCCATGGTATTGTCGGCGGCAAAGCCCATCAGGCGCTGATCGTCACCGCCATAGGCCCACCATAGCCGGCCCGCCTCACGCACGGCGCCAAAGGATTCATATTTGTAGCCGACCCAGGGCATGAGGTAGAACTTGGTCAACAACACGCCGATGACGGAGAGATAGAAGGTCACGGCGATGATCGACAGCAGCTTTCGGTAGGAACCCAGGCTCGAATCGCAGAAACAGAATCCGACAAACACCGGCAGCATCATCTTGAAAGCCGAGATCGCGGCGGTCGCAGTGCCCATCATGAAGTAGCCGAGCACCAGCGACAGCATGATCTGCGCGAACACCAGGAGCGCCAGGGTGCTGCGATTGCGCAAAATGCAATGCACGAAGAACTGGGCCAGACACAGCAGCGCGACGCCGTCGGGCAGGTACCAGAGCGTGTCCAGATGAAAGATGCTGGTGTAGTAGCGGATCACGCCGCCGAAGGCGTCTCGGACCAGATAAACCCCGAGCGCGATCGCCTCGATGTTGAGGCTGACCAGCGTGATCTGCGGGCGCTGCAGCGCAAGGGCCGTCATGCTCGCCTCAATTCGTCAGCCGCGCCGATGGCGCCGGAGATGGCGAAAAATCGGGCCGGCTTCCAAGGGCATTCCGAAGCAGCTTACCGCCAAGACTCTCGATGTAGAGATAGCTGAAGTTCGAAACTACCAGCACAGCGGCCAGGGAGATCACGAGGTTCAGCGTCGCCGGCAGCCCCGTCCAGATCGAATCGAGCGCCGCGATCGGCCGTGGCCCAAGTGCCCGCACGAAGTACTCCGCGAAGAGCACCACGAGCGCATGCACCATATAGATGGAGTAGGATCTGCGCCCCAGCCACACCAGCGGCCGCGCCACCAGAATCTTCGGCACCACCAACGCATCCGGAAACGCCAGCAGCGTGCCAAGGAAGGCTGCGAAAACAAGCGGCGCCAGGAAGGTGGTCGCCGGATTGGTCTCTGCGAGGCTGACCAGGACGATACTGGCAATCATGGCGATCAACTGCAGCCCTCCCTGCACGGCAGGGCTCGGCTTGCCTGGCAGCCGACGAACGATCCTGACGGTCAAGACACCGAGGAAGAAGCTCACAAAACAGCGAAGAATGCCGAAATCGGTCTGGAGTCCCAGACTCCTCTTGTCGAGCACGAAGACGATCACGACAAGACTTGCGACCGCGACGAGCCCGGAGACGGCGTAGAACCACGACAGCGAACGCATGCGCTGGGCCAGCAGGACGATCAGGCCGAACACCAGGTAGGTGTAGAATTCGACACTTATGCTCCAGCTCGGAGCGTTCCAGCTGAGATAGTCGATCAGTCCCATCGAATGCAGGAGAAAGACGTTGAGCAGGAAGGAATAGGCGTTGTTCACCTCGAAGGCGGCTGGCGCGGCAACCACGACGCCTGTGGCGACCAAGCCGATACGCAGGAGGCGGAACAGCAGGTTTGCGATCAGCATGACGATGTGAAGCGGATAGACCCGCGCCAAACGCCGCACCATGAATTCGCGCAGCGAGAAGCGTCCGAAGTCGCCCTCGACGTAGCTCAACGACATCACGATGCCACTGAGAACGAAGAACAAGTCGACCAATAGCCACGCGCTTCTGAAGAACGAGCAATTGATCCACGCATTGTGTGGGAATGCCGCGAGAAAGGTCGGCATCAGCAGGAGATGGTGGATCACCACAGATGTCGCGGCGATACCCCGGATGCTGTCGAGCGGCAGGACATGCGCTTTCTCACGATGAACCAACTCCGTCACATCGACATTCCGTAGCTGTTGCACCGCAGCAGTCTGTATCAGGTCTTTGCGTGCTTTCAATCGTCACGATTGAGGATTCGCGTATGACGCATGACGACCGGCGATAAATTCAACGCTCTCTGTCATTCGAACATGCGCGCGACAACTTTGCGCCATTTTTGCTGATCGAGGAGCATCGGGACGAACGAACTGACTCGCCGGCGAATGGTCGCGAGCATTTGCGAACAAAGTATGCGCGAAACCCGGCGGTGTTGCGATTTAGCCTGTACAGAAGATGTTTCTTGATCCAGGCGCTATCCAGCGCTGCTCGCTCGAACAATTTTCGTGTGTCAATTTCGCGACAAGATTTTTGCGACCGCCTCATAAATCTTCAAACTGCAAAAATCGCAGGCGCCATTGTGCCGATCTCGCAGGCATTGCAAATCGTACTTGCACAACCGACGAAAGGTAAGGCACTGATGTATCAATCGATGGGAAGCGCGACCGAATGAAACCCGCTTTTGCATCGCACAAAAATTGACACAGTTGGCTGCCACTCTTCGCGTGTACTGGTTTGCAGCAACGACGAAGGGACACGGATGAGCTGCGAAGTGACGCGTCGTACGAAGCCGAGATGGCTACCCATCATCTTGACGGGATTTGCTCTGATCGCATCGGGCGTCGGTCCGACCCGCGCTCAATGCGTTGGATTCTCGGACCGCGCCTCACAAACCGAACTCGACGCCTTCGTGAAGGCGCCGTCTTCGCTTCTGGAACGGCTACGCAACGACAAAGAGAAGCTGAGGGCTCGCCTTTCTTCATATATCGCGACCAATCCATCGGTGTTGCCGTCGGTGCAGACGCTCATTTCCGAATTGGCTTCCCCCGACCGCTCGACCATCGGCGCGGCGCTGCGGCTCGCAGAAGCGCTGTGCACGTCAACGAAACCGGACGCTGCGCGCAAGATTAGGGATTTCACGCAGCGAGTCGGTGACCTCGCCGTGCAGGCGGGCTATTCCGCGGCGGGAGAAGATGGCTCCAGCGCCCAATTGCAGCCGAGAGACAACAAGCCGACGCAGCCTCGGGGCGGAGCGCTGTTGGAAGGCGAATGGAAGACCAAACTGGCCAATCCATTCAAACCTGTTCCCCTCCCGAATTGATCCTGACCATTAAGGCAGCGAATTTCAGATGTATCAGCCTAGAGAACACTTCCAATCGGGACACCGGTTTGGCATCGAGTTTGGCGGCGCGGTCCTCAGCTTTGACCGTGTCACTGATGTCCTTCGTCGGCAATGGCCGCTGATCGCTGCGGCAGTTGGCGCTTCGCTGGCTCTGGTGATCGTCTATCTGGTTCTGGCAAAGCCGATGTATACGGCAAACGCCCGTATCATGATGGACACCCGGCAAACCCAGGTTCTGGACAAGGACAGCGGGACCAACAGCGCTCTGATCGACACCGGCTATGTCGACAGCCAGGTCGAAGTCATCAATTCTGACGATCTTATCCTTTCAATCGTTCGCCGCCTGCGGCTCACCGAGGATCCGGAATTCAACGGATCCAATCCAGGACTTCTCGCCGTCGTTACCGGCAAGATCATGTCAGTGTTCGAATCCGGCGAACCGCCCACGCAGGAGCGGATCGAACATGCCGTGGTGGAATCGATTCAAAAGAGTCTCAGGGTCGAGCGCGTCCTGACCACATACGTCTTGTCGCTCAATTATCGCGCACACAGCCCGGACAAGGCAGTCAAGATCGTAAATGCGATCGCCGATGCCTACATCGTGGGTGCACTGGAAGCAAAATACCAGTCCACTAAACGGGCGACCGAATGGCTCCAGCAGCGGAGCGTCGAGCTCAGCGAGCAGGCGACGGCCAGCGACCGCGCGGTGCAAACCTTCAAGGCAGAGCACAATATCGTCGGAACCAGCCGCGGCCTCATGTCCGAGCAGCAATTGTCGGACTTGAATACACAGCTGGTTCAGGCGCGGGCGGCCACGGCCGAAGCCAAGGCGCGCCTCGATCGGATCGAAGCGATTTCCGACCAAGACCTCGCCCAACCCACCGTGACGGACGCCCTTAACAACTCGGTCATTACGCGCCTGCGCGCCCAGTACCTCGATTTACAGGCCCAATATGCCGATTGGTCAAGGCGTTACGGCAAGACCCATCTTGCAGCGGTCAATTTGGCCAACAAGATGGAGGAACTGCGCAAGAATATCGCCGATGAGCTTCATCGGATTGGGGACGCTTATCGCAGCGACTACGAGATCGCAAAAAGCCGAGAGGCTTCTCTCGATAAGAACGTGAAAGAGCTGGTCGCCCAGGCGGGTCACACCGGCCAGGCAGAAGTCAAGCTGCGCGATCTCGAAAGCGCGGCCGACACCTATCGCAATCTCTACAACAACTTCCTGGAGAAGCTGCAAAGCGCCACCCAAAATCAGAGCTTCCCGCTCAGCGAGGCACGCCTGATCAGCACCGCGACCAAGCCTGATCGCAAAAGCTCGCCGCGGACGGTTTTGGCCCTGGTGGGAGGCTTGGTCGGCGGCCTCTGCCTCGGCTTCGGCGCCGCCTTTGCGCGCGAGCTCCTCAACGACGTCTTGCGGACCCCCGGAGAGGTCGAGGACGAACTCGGCGTGAAGTGTCTTGGCGTTCTCCCAGATATTCGCCCGCCGACAAAGACGCGCGCGTTGCTTTCGGCATCCGCGAAAGCCGACGAAGCGGGACTATCCCGCTATGTCGTCGATCATCCGTTCTCGCGGTTTGCGGAAACGTTGCGCAACATCAAGGTCTCAATCGACGTTGCGCGCATGACCCGAGAGATCAAGGTCATCGGCATTGTATCGTCGCTGCCAAAGGAAGGAAAAACGACAGTCGCGGCCAATTTCGCTCAGTTGATTGCCATGACAGGTCACCGCACCATCCTCATCGACGGCGACCTGCATACGCGCTCACTCACACGGGAACTCGCGCCGAACGCCAACAGCGGACTGGTCGAGGCCCTCAGTGATCCCACGGGCTTCAGCTATCACGTGCAACGAAGCAAGGAGACCGGTCTCGATTTCCTGCCGTCCATCGTTGCTTCGCGCATGGTCAATTCGGCCGACGTCATCGCATCGAGGCCAATGGCCGACCTGCTCGCGATGCTCCGGGAACACTACGAATATATCATTATCGATCTTGCGCCTGTGATGCCGGTGGCGGACTCAAAAGCGTTCAGCGTCCTCATCGATGCAATGGTCTATGTGATCGAATGGGGAGCAACCACGCGAGCTGCGCTTCAAGAATCAATTTCGGGGTCGGAGATCCTTCAGAAGAAGCTGCTGGGTGCTGTCCTCAATCGCGCCAACCCGAAGATGCTTGGACGCATCGAGGCGTATAAGGGTAAGCACCGCAACAGCTATTACGTCGAACATTCCTAGAGCGAGGGGCGCAGCAAGCCGCACAGTCCGCGGCTGCGCCCCTAGCGCAGGCCCCGACCTGCTGACGGCCGCCGCGGAGCCTTCCGAAGAGACTGCAGGGACCCACTTTTCGGTCCCATCGTCTGCAGGAGCCGACCGAAACGGGCCGTCGGAAATTCGCAGCCGTGGGGCGGGACGCCAGGCGGGGCGAAGATGCGTCAGCGGGGCTCTATTTGAGTTCCGGGGCCGCGACGACGTCGGAACCAACCCGCCAAGTGACCCCATCGTCGGGCTCCGATACGCGCCCAATCCCCGTATTCATCCGGAATCCACAAATGCCGATCTCTGCCATAGCCCAAGGCATGGATTGACGACGGCGATCCGGACGAAAGATAGTAGATAGTGACGTGTTGCCTGCACAAACCTGCCCCCGGCACGAAGGGCTGTTGATCGTGACCGCAACCTGGACTGCCGAATCTTTGAGCACCTTTCCTTCCGAGGTTCAGGGGGCTAACGTGCGCTCATACTCTTCGCATTTTTTCGGCAGGTTCGGATGGTGATTGCTCTTATTGTCCTGAGCATCTGGGTGTTGCTCAATATTCTTTTCGTGTTGATCGTGGTTCCCCCGCGTAAGGCCCGCCGGGGATCCCGACCGCTGGCGACCACTCTCGCGCCTGCCCCGCTCGATCCGAATCGCCGAGAGCTCGAGCATGACGAGCCTTTTTCGCTTCGTCACGTCGTTGCCTCAGTCGCCATGGGAGCGTTCTTCGTCCTTGTGCCGCCAATGCTTGCGCTGCGGGACGCCGTCCTTCGTCTCTTCAAGAAGACCCCCGGCAACGGAAGCTGACGGCCGATAAGTGCCGCCGCCACCTAGGCGGCTCCTACTAATAGGCCTCCTGGAACAGGACCGTCGAGGCCGTACGCGCCATGATCTTCAGATCCAGCCAGATACTCCAATTGCTGACGTACCAGACGTCATATTCCACCCTTTTTTCCATCAAGTCGATCGTCGGGGTTTCTCCCCGGAAGCCGTTGACCTGAGCCCAGCCTGTCAGGCCCGGCTTCATGTGGTGGCGGTAGACGTATTTGCTGATGAGTTCATCGTAGTAATTGTCATGGGCGAGCGCATGCGGGCGCGGCCCGACCAGGGACATGTCGCCGCGCAAGACATTCCAAAGCTGCGGCAACTCGTCGATGCTTGTCATGCGAAGGAAACGCCCGATCTTGGTGACCCGAGCATCCCGTTTGGTGGCCTGGGTAATCGTCTGGCCGTCCTCGCAGACCGTCATGGTCCGAAATTTCCATATCTCGAACGGCTTGCCGTTGAACCCTCGGCGCGACTGGCGGAAGATGGCAGCTCCCGGCGATCCGAGCTTGATCAGAACGGCGACTGTCAGCAGCAGCGGTGCAAGTATGACGAGCGCCAACAAGGCCACCCCTACATCAAGACAGCGCTTTTGGAAACGCTCGAAAACACTGAGCGGCGGCCGCTGAATCTCGACCGCTACGGTCCCGCTGACTGGCAGGAATGGGCGCGACACGAGGTCGGCGATTGAATCATCCGGCAGAAGGCGTACCGGTTGGGGCACCGCGCGCAGGAAGGGCCCGATCTTTCGGAGCATCGGCAATTCGTTCCAATCGATCGCTAGAAGATATTCATCGACGTCCGCCTGGCGCGATTGCCGAATAACATCGCGAATCTGTCGCTCCCAATGGCCGTCGCCGCTGTCGATCCCAAGCACGAAATGACGCATGACGTCGAAACCGTTTCTGCGCAAATCCTTGAAGCGGCTTGAGGTGAAATCGAGCGGCTTCAGGCTCAACAGGATCACCTTGCGATCGACCAAGCGGCTTCTGGCATAGTTTGTCGCGAGTACGAACTGCCAGACAAAGCGCAGACTGATCAATCCGGCGCCTCCGATTGCAGCAAAAATGATCACTGTGCCGCGAGACAGATTGTCCGTGGATTTGAGCAGAAATGCCGCCATAGCGAGGATCGTCAGCGACGCCAACCAGATGAAGACGGCCTTGCGCAGCTGCCAGACCAGATTCAGCAAGCGGTGCGTGGCGTAGACGTCCTGGGAATATGCGACCGCGACGAACACAACGCCGACAATCAATCCTGCCCCCATCGACGCGCCGTCGCCAGTGGAGGCAAGCGCAACATTGTAGAGCGCCGCCCCTGCACCATAACTGAGCAGGATCAGCAGCAGGTCGGCAGCGATGATGACGATCTGAAAAGGCCGCTGAAGAGCCGTGCCGCGCGTTGACGACAGTGCACCAGCGCCTTCAGAACCATAAGTTGCAACAGCCATTCGAACCTCTGCTATCGAGAATGCTTGACGCTGATCCGTGATGCTGAAGATCCGTCACTTCCCCGAACGCAAACTGTGAAGTGATCACAGCGATATTGTGGCGCTGCACGCGAAACTTTTGCGATGCATGAATGCATCGCGTTTTGTTGAGAGGTCATGGGCGCGGAAGACCTGCGTCACAGTGCTGACACACGATCGAAACTCGCTGCCCTATTTTGAATCAGGTTCCGCGTCGAATTCGCTGGGGCGCCTGCGTGAAGCGATAGCAGCTCATCTTTGATGCGCCTGTTGCCCACATTGAGTGACTCCGCAACCGATGTGATTCGATTAGTAGAAGTCCGATGAATTACGATCTAGAGCTGTATCCGCCCAGCTGTCTTCAGCGAGGCAGGCATCTTCCCGCTGCCGGGCGCGATGCAGCCCACGGCAGAGTTGCCTGATTTGCTCAGCGCGCGCCGACAAGCTAAGCAAGCGAATACCCTCCTTTCCTTCGGCGCAATCGGGCTGTCTGAGAGGCGACACCCTTCAATAAGGTCCGGCCGCGGACCGACTTGGCGAAACTGTCCCCACCACCTCACCGAGTGTGCGCGCCATGACATCTTTTGCCCAATCACACCCGCCGATTCATAGGCCGCAACTGCCGGATGGCGTCCGAATTTACGCGATCTCGGATATTCATGGCTGCTCGCATTTGCTGCAGCCCATGCTGCGGGTCATCGACGCCGACTTGGCCCACAGTCGGCCACGCTATGCGATCGAGGTGTTCATGGGCGACTATGTCGATCGCGGCCCGGACACGCGCGCCACGCTTGACCTCTTGGTCGAACGAAGCCGGCGGGGAAACTCGATTTTTCTCAAGGGAAACCACGAGGCATTTTTAGTGAGGGTTTTCGAAGACCCTTCGTTGTTTGAAGATTGGCTTCGCATCGGTGGCGCCCAGACACTCATGTCCTATGGACTCGCGCCGCCAGACCTGAAGCGCGACGACCCAGCGTCGATCATGCGCGATTTGATCCGCGCAATGCCGGGTGAGCATCTGGAGTTCCTGGACGAACTACGGCTTAGCTTTACCTGTGGAGATTTTTTCTTCGTCCACGCCGGCGTTCGCCCGGGTGTCCCCTTGGCCGAGCAAAGCGAAAGCGACCTGCTTTGGATTCGCGAAGAGTTCCTTCAGAGTGAGGAGCAGTTCGGCAAATATATCGTTCATGGTCACACGCCGGTGCGCACCGCCGAAGTTCTGGCAAACCGGGTCAACATCGATACGGGCGCCTACGCGACGGGCAATCTAACTCTCATGAGCATACAAGGCAGCCGGATGCTCGCGGTATGACTGCCCAGGATATGACTAGCCTGGGAATGTCTCCCGATTCGTCGGGAAGATTGTTCCTGAAGCCAATGGAATGCCTCGGCGGTCACGAGCTAAGAGCATCACCTAGTTGAGCACGAGTGGCATTTCCCCTCCAGCCCGCGTGTCGGCCATCCAGTTGCGCCAGGCCCGCTCATGCTTGGCGTAGAGCTCCAGCCATCGTTGTCCCGGCTTGTTCTGATCGAAGCGAAGGCCAGGGCCGAGGGGCGCGTCGGGCTTGTCCAACGTCTCGAACTCGATGGTTTCCGCGATCGTCAAACCGAAAAGGACACGCTGTCCTGTACCGTCCACGATGTACCGTCGCGGTGCGTCCCTCATCGGCTGGGTCATGTTCTGTGTCGCCTATGGTCGTGAGAACAAAGGTGTCGCTCGCACGCTGGACGAGGCCTAAAGGGCACGTCGGACGCGCCCGAATGCCGAGCTGGGAGTCGATCGGGCTGTTCTGCGCGAGGTACCGGAGGGTTCGTTCGTCGTCGTTCGTTGCGACCGCCGGGGACGCAGCGCATAGACCGACATGACGCCGGCGCAGAAGATCAAGGCGAAGACAAATGCAGAAGCCATAGGAGTCGTCCCTGAATAGTGCAGTGCTCATCAAGAGTGAGCAGTGTGTCGACATCATGATTCCTGATGATCTTGGTGGCTCTCCTGCTGCCAAAAGATTGCCCACGCGTGATCGTGTCCTGAGCAGCAGCATCTGAGTTGTCTGATAGCGCGATCTTTTGGCCGGACGCACCGACACGGATGGTCACCTTCAAATCTGTTCTGTCCCGTCCAGGTGGATTCGCGCACCTGAAGAGCTGGATTTCGCAGCCATTCTATGGAACGATGCGCTTGCAACCTTTTAGAGGCCGTCGCGTTATTTCTCGCCCATTTCGAGAGGGATTGATCCAATGAACTTCCGCACCCTTGCTCCATCCATTGCTCTTTCTGTTCTTGGCCTTGCTTTGATAACGACCGCAGCTTCAGCCGCGGAGCTCGCGCTTGCTCCTGCGCATCATCGGTCGGCCCACCTCCGAACCGGTTACGTGTTTTGGGATGATGTCTACCCGCCTGCGATCTATGGCCCCAACCTTCGCTCTGTCGAGGAAGTCGCCGCGCTCAAGGCGGAGGCCCGACCTGTGTCGCAACGCTGGTGGGGGTATTGGTACGCTCGGTGAACGGCACAGCGTTTAGCGACCAGCCGCGTTCACCCATGAATCGCCGCAACACCGGGCAGCCGGTGGCGGCGATTTTGTTTGAGCTTGCCTGGCCGATCCAACCATGATCACCGCATGGGCGGCAGCATGAGGCCCAAAACAGCGGCGGCAAGCCTATGTTTTTTCGCGGGATACTGGCTGCAAGCGCATGCTGCGGCCGCAGGTGAATGCGCCTTGCGGCCCGAGCGCTTCGTACTGCTTTCCGACACCGTGTATTGGGTTGTTTCAATCCCAGCCGGCACGGAATGCCTGCAAGGCCTGCGCGGCAGAACTCAGCTTCTGGATGAAGTTAAACTGGCAGAGGCGCCCAGTGCCGGTCATGTGACGATCGTCGGCCCGTCATTTCGCTACCAAGCCCCCTCACGTCCAGGGACTGACCGGTTTCGAATTGCGGTGTCAGGCGAAAACCGCAGGCAGCGCGGATCCTCGATCATCGCTGTGGAAGTGACCGTCAGATAGGGCCGTGCCGACTGGCGAGGAAGCGGAGCCGGAGCGCTGTCGCTGCACTGGACGGCTCGATGGAGAAATTGAGGCAGCCCCAGCCCGTGCCGCCTAAACTCAGTTCCGTCGCGGAAGGATCCTCACGGAAGGCTGCTGCCGATTGCCGGCAAGCTTTCGAGGTCCCGTCGGGAACGCTGCTACTTCGCCTGCGCACCCCGGTCCCAGGGCCGCTTGCCATCCGCGCCCCTGTCCCACGGCCGCGCGGTCGGGGCGTCCTTCTCCTGCGTGGCGGCCTGCGCACGATCGGCCTGAACCCGTTCGCGATCGGTTAATGGGGCCTTCGGGGCTAGCGGTTCGGGCTGCGCCAAGGCCGGCGTCGCGATGAGCAGCATCGCCAAAATCAATTTTTTCATCCCCGGCCTTAACACACTGGCCGCAGGCTGTCCGATCTATTCGGAGCCATAGCTCGAAGGAAAAGGCCCACAACGGTGGGCCTTTCGGTGAGAGCTGATGAATAGATCGCCCTATTTCTGATCTTCGTTGCTGGTGCCTGATCCGGGGCTTCCGATCGGCAAACCATTAGCTGAATGACCAACCCCGGAGTTACGCTCGGCTTGCGCGGCGGCCGGCGTCTTTCCGTTCGCGGTTGGGGGTTGGACGTTCGGATTGTTCTGGCTGGGGTTGGGGCTGCTCGTGTTCACGTTAGCGCCGGTGGTGGTGCCTTGAGTCCCTATGCCGGAAGGAGCCGAGGGGCCCGAGGTCGCGCTGCTCGACGAGGTGCCTGTCCCAGCACCAGAGCTTGCCGCCGAACCCGCGCCGCCGCCGGCTCCCCCACCCGAGCCGCCACCGCCGCCTTGGGCGAACGCTGTCGACGAGAATGCTATGCAGGCAAGGACAACGAACAGAGGTTTGCGGATCATGGATGCGTCTCCCTGCGCTTGAACAGCAATCACGACAGACGCAGGAAGTTCCTTCGCTGCCGCGGTCCGAATTCCCTGCGAACAGGGAATTTTACAGGGAAAGCGCGCCTGCGGTGAGGCCGCTATCCCATGAAAATGCGAACATTTGCCTCGAAATTCAGTGCATCCGGGGCGCGATCCGCCAAATCCGAACAGGGAATTTATCGCTAGCGAACAGGGAATTTGCGTGCATACGGCTGGACGAAACAGGCGATGTGCGGGCTACGGATCCGTGCCGCATGCCGTGGCGCGAATAGCGCAAGCATCGCCTGTGGATCACCGCCAGTGCAGGGGCGGCGTCTGCGCACGGCGAGGAATCCCGAACAGTCGCCGAATTTAACTGGCAGCAGGGCCCTCCTAGCATTACAGTTGCTTTTGTTGCGGGCTTCTGAATCCATGGGCAACCATGATTCGAATGTCGTGGGCGCGGGCCGCGTCGGTTGAGGCGACGCTTGCGTTGTGGGCGGCGTCGCTTCGAGAGATCAAGCAACGGATACGTCCGTTGTTCACGCAAGAGCGTGTTGCGACGAATGCAGGTCTGTTCCTGGAAGGTCTGCTCGGAGATGAGCAGCGCAAGACCGGTTGGATGCGCGCGGAGGCGGCTGGCGATCCCGGCCCATGGCGGCAGCAGGCGATTCTGGGTCGTGGAGACTGGGACGCTGATGCCCTGCGCGATATCGTGCACGACTATGTCATCGAGCATTTGGCGGATGACGATGCGGTGCTCGTGATCGACGAGACCGGTTTTCTCAAACAGGGCAAAGCGTCATGCGGAGTGGCGCGGCAATACACTGGTTCGGCAGGAAAGATCACGAACTGCCAGATCGGCGTCTTCGCTGCCTACGTTTCGCGTCATGGCCATGCGTTCATCGATCGCGCGTTGTATCTTCCGAAGGAATGGACCGACGATCCAGATCGTCTGGAAGCCACATATGTGCCTGCCGATGTCGGCTTTGCGACCAAACCAAAGCTTGCGACGAGAATGATCGCACGCGCGATAGCCGGGTCTGTACCATTCAAGTGGGTTGCCGGTGATACCGTCTACGGTGTTGGCAACATCGAACAGCAACTACGTCGGGCAGGCAAAGGCTACGTGCTTGGGGTCAGCAGCGCTCATGTGTTTCGATCCTGGGGCAAGCGACCGCCGGTCGCCGGTACGGCTGCAGACCTCGCCCGGACGCGGCGCTCATCCGACTGGAAGCGCCTGTCGGCGGGAGCCGGAACCAAAGGACCGCGGCTGCACGATTGGTGTTATCTCGAATTGGCGGATCTCGAGGCCGAGCAGTCCAACAGTGCAAATGACGGTTTGTGGACACGCGGTCTACTGATCCGTCGTCGCATTGCCGATGATGACCTCGCCTTCTTCACCACCTGGTGCCCAGCGGGAACAGCCATTGAAACGCTGGTCGCGGTCGAAGGCCATCGATGGGCGATCGAGGACAGCTTTGAAACGGCGAAAAACGAGTTCGGGCTCGATCACAACGAGAGCAGATCCTGGCATGGCTGGCACCGTCATGTGTCCTTGGTGATGCTCGCCTTCGCCATGATGGCCGCGATCCGACATCGCGCTAATCCGCCACCGCCCAAAAAAACGAAACGGCGCCCCCCGGCAAAAGCCAAAACATAACCACCCCACCACTGATCCGTTGGTCAATCCAGGAAATCCGCCGCATTGCTATCAGACTTGCGCGGAAGCGGATTCAACCCGCACACATCATCGCATGGTCCTTCTGGCGCAGAGCTCACCAGGCTGCCGCTCAACGCGCCCACTTCAAATCAAAAAAGCAACTGTAATGCTAGGCTGTGTACTCATTAAGCAGCTGGCCGCGTTATGTCCGCACTTTCGGCAGACCTAAGCGTGCTGGCCTGGGGCCTCCTGACGGACAACGCCCGCATGTCCGTTGAGGGCAAAAGCGTCGCTCTGGCGGACGGCGGCAAATTTCCGGCTTTACCCCAATCGACCGACGGATAATTGCACCGTGTCAACGGAAGCGCCGGGCCAAAAGACGTGCACGCCCCACACCGCCGAAGACGTCAGCTAGGAAGCCAAGAGCAAGCGCTGCCGGAACCATCACCGGTTGATCATCCCGCAGGGCCCCGCTCGCCGAGTCGCACAACGGGCGTGAATAGTATGATGTATGCAAGATCCTGCTTGCGCGGCGAGACGCCGGCAGCGTCTCCGCAAATGTCCGTGCTTGATCTCGACTAATGGCTCTGTTTGGATAGTTGCCTTTCGGCAACTCATAATTCGGATAATCCTAGTGAATGAAATAGATGGACGCGGCCGTTCAGTGGGGGCTCTTTCACAAGAAAGCATCGGGACCGTCAACCGCACTGGCATCGGGAATCGGCTACTGGCAGCGCTGCCGCCAACGGATCTCAGCTTGCTCACGCCCTACTTCCAGAAGATCTCGTTTGAGCCAGATGCGGTTCTGGTGCGCTCGGGCGATGAGATGGACCCGGTCTATTTTCCCCATAGCGGCGCAATCGCCTTCATGCTCGATATGCCGGACGGGCAAACGGTCGCAACCACCTTGATGGGACGGGAAGGCGCTTTGGCCTCTTTCTCCGTACTCGGCCCATCGCTTTCATCCGTGACCGCGATTGCACGCATCGCTGGCACAGCATCATTGATTTCCGCCGCCAAATTTCGGGATGCCTATGCGCAAAGCGCAGCCATCAGGAATGTCGTTCAGCTCCACGCCCGCGCGGTGTTATTGCAACTCCAGCACGTAGCCGCTTGCAACGCGCTGCACCGGGTGGATGGCCGCATGGCGCGGTGGCTTCTGCAGCTTCACGACCGCGTTCCCGATGACCTCCTTCCGGTGACGCAGGAGGCGCTTGCGCAATTGCTTGGGGTGCGGCGGACGACAGTGACTCTGACGATGAGCAAGCTGCGCGCGGCCGGCGCCGTCCCCTCCGACCGGCGCGGGTTTATCGAGATCGACCGGGTGCGGCTCGAGCGCGTTGTATGCGACTGCTATGCGCTCATGCAGCGCAAGATCGATCGGATGTATTGCCAGGAATTGTCGGCGCCCCAGCCTACCCGTGCGCCGTTCCGGGAAAGCGCCATCGTCTCGTCCGGCGGAGCGAGTGGTGAATCCAGAGCCGTTTCGCAGAAATAGAGACCATGCGATAGCCGCCTTCGGTCAGAAGCTGCCATTAGGTAGCAGGCCGGCGCAGGTCCGCAACGGGACATGAGCCGACTTCGCTCCAAGCAGCGATACTTGTCAGGCTCCTTAGCGGCCGTAGGGGAAGCAGCGGTGGCGATCGAGTGTGAGACCGAAATGCGCTCCTAGCGCAGCGATGGCCGCATCCTGCTCAGGATAAGGATCGGCATTGCATGCGGCAACGATGATGATCCGGAACCCGCCGCGATCCTTGCCACCCGGTGGCAGCATCGCTGTAGCCAGTGGATTACCCTCCCTGTCACGCAACGTGAGGAAAAGCGGCATCTCTCGCTGTACATGGGCCTCGAGGCCGATGTCGCGCTCGATCGCGTTGGGCTGCTCCGGACGCCAGGATTGGACTGCCTTCTCTCGCTCGCGGCAGAAATATTTCTCGACTGTGTGGCGCATCAGGCGCGACTCTTGCACCGCTTCACCTTCCGTTTCGATACGGAACCAGGTCTTACCCTTCGGCGTGTCGCAAACATACTGCATTTCGCCCATCCTGATCGCCGCAATTCTAGGGCGGCGGGCCCGCAAAGCCAGAATGTCATTCTCGTCGCGTTTCGATCTTTGCGTTTTTACACAGCCAGGGTCAATCGCGTCACTTTGGCCGCGTGCCGTTCTCTACCGGTCTACCCCTGTGAACGGATATCGTCAGACCGCTTCGGCATGTCTCAATGGGCCAACAGGCGACATGGTACCACCACAGCCGGCACTTGGCCGGGATCGATACTTCACGCCTTTTTGGTAAACCAAATCGTTGGAGCTTTCGCTACTCCCGCATTCTGCATGGCATTCTTCAATTCAGCACTCTCCGCGAAGGCTTGCGCAGCTTCAATCGTGGCAAACTCGTGAGTTACTGTGATGTCATTGGGATTTTCGACTGCTCGGTAGACAGCCTCGGCTGTTACGCCCTTCGTCTTCTGAACCGAAGCAAAATCGTCGTAAACTTTCCGCCAGGTCTTGTAGTCGGAAACCGTGTGTCTAACAAACATAGTCGTCATCAGATGTTCCTCCCAGACTGGTCGTAGCAATCTTTCCACGAACGCTTGAAACAGCACTTCCAGTAGCACCAGTATAATACCGGCCACCGCTTGGAGCTATTTCATTTCCGGGTTGCACTGATGGCATCGGACCCTTGCCCTTTGTCCGATAAAACTGAGGCGTGCTGCCACTTCGCTGATGGGCTAGCTCCGGGCGGTCTTGCGGGAGCAGCATCATCGCCTCCGCACTCGACGCCAATAGGTCGTGGCCGCGCACTTACTGCGACCCGCCACAGGACCAGTCAGTGACACTGACTTGCGTATTCAGTTGTCGCAGTGTGAAGTTGCTGACGCCGGGTCCGAACTTCAGGCCTAAGCAAACTGAGGCATTATGCCTCTTGGGCGAAACACCCATTTCTAGGGCGCGTCCGTTCTCGTAGAATGTGGTTGCCCTTGAAGCGGGATGTGCCGAAGTCACCGTTCGGGACGAACGAGCAGTACTAGCGCTGTCGGCAGGTACGCTAGCCTAAGAGACCGCCCCCTTTTCGGTTTCACACCACGATTTCACATTCCACACGCGCGCAGCTTTTGCGGCGGCTTGTTGCAAGTAACCCAGGGAGAAAAGCGATGAGCAAGATCGATCGAAGGTCTGCATTGAGATTCGGGTTGGCAGCGGCTTCGGCGGCCATGATAAAGCCCGCCGCCGCTCAAACGACGGGCTACAAGGACACAACTCCGTGGCCAGGTGTGGTGGTGCGTGAGTATGATGGCGAGACACCATCGCTGATCCCGGGTTTTAAGACCGTCTCAATGCGCGACATCATCATGCAGCCGGGATCGAAGACCATGGGGCCCCCGATGATGAATGCCATGGTCTGCCATATCACCGAAGGAGAGCTTCGGCTTGAGCAGGACGAAAAGACCTTTACCGGCAAGAAGAATTTTGTCTGGACCTGCAACAAGGACACAAAGGAGCAGGCGTTCAATGATGGGAACGTGGTCGCGATTATGCGGATCACGGACCTGAAGGCTTAAGGCTCGTTCTTCGTAAGTAATCGATTGTGGGAGCGAATGGCGCACGCGACGGCACCGATCGGGTCGGCTTGCCCTCTGACGTGACTTCCTGGTTGCGCCGAACTCTAGATATGTCGCTGCGCCAACTGACGCGAGACAAACGTCTAAGGGCTAGTTGGTGGACGATATGAAATCGACGAGCGCCCCGCCAATTGGTCGGGGCGTCTCAATTCAAGACTACTGCAACATGAAGAGAGAGAGAGAGAGAGAGGGAGAGGGAGAGGGAGAGGGAGAGGGAGAGGGAGAGGGAGGCCGATGTCTGAATTGGGGTCACAAGCGGTCCTCGCCGGCCTGCTCCCGACAGGTCGGCTATGGGCCAGGAAGAGACATTTATCTCGCGCTGCGCGTCATGCGATCTGAGTCCGTCTCGCGCGCCGTTGCCCTTCTATGCCTCAGCGGTTGTGTGAAACCTCCGCGCGTTCATAAATCGTGAGTTGTGTTTGCCGTTGATCAGATCATGCTCTTCCAGTCGAGGTAAACGTGTGCCCGAATCGGACATCTAGTGCGCTGCCAGGCTCGCCGCTCGGCACGCAGTGACACGCAAGGTTCGAGCCGAGCTGACGCGGCTTTAAACGTATCAGTCAGCCAGCTTGACATCTTTTCGCGACAGGTCAGTGCCGCTGCTTGAACCCGCTGCCGCTGCTGCACTCCCCGCTGTGCCACTGCTCATCGAAGGGTAGGGCTCAGTTCCTGGGCGGTTGCAGCGATCAGCGCCGTTCACGACGTACCATATTTCGTTAGGTTTCTCGGGCCTCGCGACGCCGCGATGGCCGCAATGTCTCGATCTCTGGGAGGGAGAGACATGATGAAGCGATCGCCTATTCTCTCTCTGGTGGCTGTCGCGAGCTTCACCGTCCTATGGTTTGTTCTGGATGCCGATCTGCATTCTAGAAGGGCGGCTGCCACTGCAACAACAGCCATGCCACCCGAGGTCGTAGCTGCCGAGCCTTTCAGAACGGCCCACGCCGCTAACAAAAGGTCGATGAGGATACTTGCACTGGATCAGGCTAAGCATCTCGCTTTCTGGACGTCCGTTTTGAAGAATAGAAAGCAGGCCTGTGGAGCTGTTGTTCGGACCATGTATCAAGGCGGCACCGAATCTGGGGTCGATGCTTGGCGCATTGGCTGCCGGGACGGCAGCGAATATTCGATAACAATTAATCCGGACGCGCATGGCTCTGAGGCGGAGTTTCCGGTTTCAGTTTGCAGTGGAATCGCTTTCGCCCGAGGTGCTGAATAGCCCCGTCATTGAGCGTTCAGCACCCGCGAGATCGCCTCTTTATGCCAGCTGTTATCCGCTGTCCCGGCGCGTCCTCGCCAACATGCGAGGATGATCATGACGATTACCCGATCACGACGTGAAACGGTGGAGTTCGAGCACCCATTTCGGATCACAAGCTTCGAGCGGATACTACCGGCTGGCTCCTATGAAGTGATTACCGACGAAGAATTAATGGAAGGAATGGAAGGATTATCATTTCCGTCCTTTCGGTCCGTCGCCACCATGATGATGGTGCCTGCGCCGCCGCCGCGCAGCTCTTTCGTCGAGATGGTGGCGATCAGTTCGATCAATCTGTCCGATGCCCGGGAGCCGATGCGATCGTATCCCGTTAGTGACGCGCCGGCCCACCTCGACAAGCATCGGACTGCGCTGAACATTGACAGTCGCCGGATGCTGGCGGAGATCGAGCGAAACGCGTTGCGCGGACTGCATCCGCAGCCCGAACCCGAGTTGCTCGCGGCGCCTGCGATGCCATTGGCGGGCCCGCGGCCGGAGCCGAAAGGGCTAGGCCGCGACCTACGCATCGATGCTTGCCGCGGCCTCGCGCTCTGGTGCATCTTTTTGAATCATTTCCCCAACAACATCGGAAGCTGGCTGACGCTGCGGAACTACGGCTTCAGTGATAGCGCGGAAGTATTCATGTTCGTCTCGGGTGTGACCTGCGCACTGGCTTACGGCAGCGCACATTCGCGCGATGGCTGGCCCGGCGTCATCACCCGTACGCTGTGGCGAAGCTGGGACATTTATGTTGCATTTCTATTGCTCACTATAGCTTGCGCCATCATGGTCTACCTAACCGGCGGTGGCCGGATCGCCGACGAGAGCAACACGCGCCTTTTGCTGGAACATCCGGGTGCGGCGCTCGCGCATGCGGCGATCCTGCAATACCGTCCGGTCAATACCGACGTCTTGCCGATTTTCGTGGTTTATCATCTTTTGTTTGCACCACTATTGTGGTTGCTGTTGCGAGTGCCGAACGTGACACTCGGCGCGTCGCTCTTGCTTTATGCGCTGGTACACGTCTTCGGCTGGACCGTCCCGGCCTGGCCTAACAACGTGTGGTTCTTCAACCCGCTGGCTTGGCAGCTGCTGGTTGTGCTCGGCGCCTGGTGTGTCATTGCGGGCAAGGGAGTCTGGCCCTGGATGACCTGTCGCATCGCGCTTGTACTTGCAGTTCTCTATCTAACTTTTAGCCTGATCGTCGCATTGAGTTGGTGGCTCACGACCCTGGAAGATCTGGTCCCACAAGCACTCGCCAGTGTGGTTTACCAAGTCGACAAATCGGATCTCGCTCCCTTGCGGTTGCTGCATTTTTTAGCGCTTGCGATTTTGGCGGTATGGCTCGTACCCCGCGATTGGCAAGGACTGCCGATGCCGCTGATGCGCGCAGCGATCCGCTGTGGGGAGAATTCGCTGGCAATCTATTGTCTCGGTGTTCTGCTGGCGCTCGCCAGCCAAATAGCGCTGGCCGACATCTCGAATGGTCTTGCGATGCAGATCGCGCTCAGCCTCGCCGGCATCCTGCTGATGATCGCCGCCGCAACGCTGCTGAACTCAATCAGGATCAAACCCGGGCAGCCACGATTGATTTGAAGACTTGAGGAAACTTGTTGGCCAGAGAGGCGAGCAGGCAAAATTCGGAGAAGGCTGCCAACGGCCAGCCTCCACGTCTTCTCTTCCGGGAGGCGATCAAGCTGCGAACTTCACGCGGTGACACGATTTGCAGCGTGATGCGAACGTTGAGATGCTTCCTCCCAAAATCGCAACATGACCGCTTCGGGTCAAAACGCGAAGAACTGAACGTGAGTTGATCTGGTCTGCCATCCCTCAATCAGCGGACCTTGTGGAGGGGCTCGACTTTGTCGCCCAAAACGGCCGCCCGATCGCCTCTCAGCGCACGGGAGGAATTATGTCGACACATGAGCTTAAGGATGCTCAGAGTCGGCAGCACATCATTGGTGGTCAAGCCGCACCACGTCATTCGCCAATTTCGGCGAGCTGCGGCGCAGGAGGAAGCACACCCCGCAAAGTGTCTCCTTCCTCCACATGAGGCGGCAGGTGAAGGTTTCGGAATGTTCGTCGAACGATAGCGCAAATTCGCTGGCGAATATGTAGTACGGCGTGGAGATGCAGGTTCCCAGGGCGCTGATGTCGCGCACCACGCACGGATGGGTCCCACTCATCCACCAAACGACAGCCGCGCCGCCCGGTTGATCGGTATCCGCTCCATTGCTCGACGTTCGACCATGGCGAGATTCTCCAATGAAGAGGTAACTTCCAATCGAGCCATCGCAGCGATCGCGATTGCACCTCTACAGAGCCAGTTTTCCGATCCCGCCGAGCCCGGAAAACGGCAATATCTGCACGTTGATCTGCACCGCCTAGGCTAACAAGGCAGTATTTTGTCTCATTAAAATTAAACCGGATCGCGTGGTTCATCCGCCGACGTTGGTACCCACCTCACAAGCAAATGAAACCGCTCAGGACACGTCTTTTCCACGATAATGAGGTATTTCACAGCACTTTCAGCGAACCTGAGCTACTATTAATTGAACTGAGTGATTTTACGTCCTCCGGCCTGACAATGGCGGTTTTTAAATAGTCATAGTAAGGCGCGCTGATGAGTAGGCCTGGTCAGGGGCACAACCGCATGTTGAGCAAGCCGAGGAACGAAGTCGGCAAACGTTCAAAAGTCACAGGTGTCTCGGCGATGCGTCGCCGATTGCGGCGACAGCGGCGTTTTGTTTTCTAGCCACACACCGTGGCGACGAAAGTGCCGTAGGCTCGCAGCCACGAAGCATCAGAGATCTCTGGCCGAAAAAAGCGCCCGCGTTGACTTGTTCGGCTTTGGGTCAAAGGCAGCCCTCGGCAGCTTGCATGATCGGGTCGGCTCATCTCCCGGAAGCGGCCCTCGCAGCGCTCTAACTGAGGTCGGTGACGGGCCATGTGTGGAAGTCGTTCGTACACTGGCTACTCGCAAGCCGAGCGAGACGGATCGCTCGGCTACAATTTAGTTATGGCAGCCCAGCAACGAGGCAAATGTCTATGAGGTCTTCCCATTCGACGAGATTTGCGATGTCCGTGATGTGCGTGTCGAGATTTATGTCTCTGCTGAGGAGATGCGAGCGTTCTGCCAATCCCGTAAGCGTAAGCGCATAGACTTTGTGGCCCTGCTTTTCGAGCCTCTCGGTGACGCCAACACCAAGCTTGGTAAAAGGCTCCGCCAATAAGAACAAACGTCTTTTGCGCGGATTGAGCACGTGCGCTGCTGATGCTTGATGAAGTTACCGAGACCGCGCTTACTCCGGCCGCGAGACTGCCGATCAATCAGCGGCGGGTGACGTCTGACAAGGTCATGAAATCTCTCCGTGCAAAAAAATTGGGTACCATACGAGTGCAACAGTGTAATCGCCAAAGCCGAACAAATGGAAGATGACTTCAGCGGCCTTCGAATGAATATTTTTTTGACCGGTCACTGACTTCCGCCATGGGTCACAAGCGGCGGTCGGCGACAGCTCCAGCCGTGTCCGGTCCACCTCAAACGGCCGACCTTGCGCCGCCTCGGGTGTAGTCTTCAGCTCCGGGCCGACGTTGTAGGCAATCAGGTTGAGGAGGAAGTCGGGGGTGACGCGAGTTGGGCCTCGATGTTGGGTCTTTGCTCGCCTCGTGTTAGACATCGCCTGACCGACCAGGGAGAACAGCCATGACCGCCGAGTTCGATGAAGACCGCTTCAATATGGCTATCCGTAAATTTCTGAAGCATGTTGGAGTTACATCGCAGCGCGAAATCGAAAACCTAGTGCGCAGCGGGGTGAAAGGTGGCCAGCTCAAACTGCGAATGACCCTGTCGGCTGAGGGAACGGCGCTGAAACATGTAGTCGAGGAAACAATCGCACTCTGACGATGTCCCGGCTGCCCCGGCATTGCCGCCCTGTTGGTGGAGCATTCAATCCTGTTGATTTCCAGCAACGACTGCTTTGGGTCATTTTCGACAGTTTTGGCACAGAGTGCGGGATGGTTGATGCCCGTTCCTGTCCAAAAGGCGCGTACCAGTGTCTGCCCATGAGCGTTGCGTTTGGCCGAATGGCCGTGATTCAAACTTCCGAACTGGAGCTCGAATCATGCGCTACGAACTCGCTGACTATGAATGGACCGCTATCAAGCCGATGCTGCCGAACAAGCCGCGTGGCGTCCCCCGGTCGAACGACAGACGGGTCCTCTTCTGGATCCTTCGATCAGGAGCACCCTGGCGTGATCTGCCGGCGGCGTTTGGGCCATACACCACTTGCTACAACCGCTTCGTCAGGCGGCGGCGGGCTGTCGTCTGGGGCCGCATCATAAAAGCGCTTGCCACTGCCCATGATGCCGCTACCCAGATGATCGACACCTCCATTGTCAGCGTACATCAGCATGGGGCCTGCATCGCAAGGAACCAGCCAATCGATGGGAAGGTCCCGCGGCGGTTTGACGAGCAAAATCCATGCGGTGGTCGACAGCAATGGTCTGCCGGTACGGTTGGCGCTGAGCCCCGGTAAGGCCAATCCGTTCGACTTGCCGGAAAACTGCTGTCTCGTCTGAAATCCGGGTCAATGTTGCTTGCGGACCGTGGCTATGACGCGGACTGGATCAGGGAGCTTGCCATGAAGAAGGGCGCGCGTGGGCCAACATCCCGCCGAAGAGCAATCGCAGCGATCCGATCTGCTTCAGCCCATATCTCTACCGCGCTCGCAACCGGGTTGAGCGGTTCTTCAACCGGATCAAACAATGTCGTCGGGTGGCGAGGCGGTACATAGGCTGGCCGCCAACTACCTTGCCTTCGTTCAGCTCGCGTCAATCAGGCTATGGCTGCGTCTTTATGAGTCCGCGTCCTAGTTCTTGCCAAGGCGGTCCGATGCAACATCGCGATGTGCGGTTTCGTTCTTCCCCTTGTCGTCGATGCCGCGCGAAGGGTTGGTGTCCGGCTGGGCGCTGGTACCTTGCCGAGACCGAGCTGCTGGGCGGCTGCGATGCCGATCGTCACCTTGCACGATCTGAGCGAGGTGCCAGCTCCGGATACTGCGACTTGCGCTCAAATGCTTGAGCAAGGACGCCGCCTGGGACGTGGCCGGCCCCGCGGGTCGAGCTGATCGAGCTGATGAACCGCGCGACGTCTGGATCCATGCGCAATAGGATGAGGCGAAGGTGCCTTAGCGGCCGTTGGTGGAAGCTATGCTTAAAATCGTTCAGGGCGCGGGACGGATAAGACAAGCCGACCGCCCAGCCTCTTTCCGCATCAGCCGCGCTTCTTGTGAGCGGATGGCTTAAATTCCACGACCTCGTGCTGCTCGCTGGAATCCGAGTGCCCTTGTTGTTTTACGATGATCTCAAGCTCAAGAGCTTCGAAGGCGAGTTCATCCGCCAAGCGTTGAAAGAGCGCGCGCTTTTCGGCATCGGTCGCCGACTGACTCATAAGAGCAAAGTCTCTGGCGTCCGCACGGAGCCTCTCCAATCGTCGCCCGAGGTCCTTCATCGTCTTGGCTCAGGTTCTAAACTCATCCTCGACGCAAACAGTAACCTTGCTTTCCGGGATGACGGATGATTCAACTACGGAAACAATATATTGGTTCTCCTAACTGTTAGTTAGCGGCGTATTCACCGAGCGGTGCATAGGCACGGTCGCCCATGGGACCAACTTTGGTTGGACGGGCTGGTGGCCGCGGCGCGAGGCCTCGTCTCCGACCTTGCCGCAGGTCCACCCAGGGTGCCATCAAAGGTACATCAAGGTCTGAAACCGCACAGACCCGAGTTTTGCACGCATCAGGTCTACGGCACCAAGCTGCTGTGCGTCGAACATTGGCCGGGCGCGCGCCGCGGCAGGACCGGTTCAAGGCTTGAGTTAAATGGCGCGATATTAAATGATTCAATCATCCGGCTTCTGGCAGGCGAGTTGCGGCGCCAGCCATCGGGACCGGCCCTGCGAAGCCCACCGGATCTCGGTCGCAAGTCTGCTCGCCGCTTCGCTCGCAGCTACAAACCCCGCTTTGTGATGCCGGGAACGCGTTTGGGCGAAACGGTTGTTCGTCGCTCGACCTGCGCTTTGGCGTCCAGCACTTTATCGCCAGCTCGCGCGGCGCGCGGCCGGCTCACCTGGTCCGAAAGACTGGGGCCCTTTCCAAACGTTCCGACCGGGGGACCATTTGTCGCGTGACCACCACTGATGTTTCCTTTGGCCTGTGCTGCCGGGGCTGATGCGTTTCGGGAGGGTAATGAGCCGATGATGATCTGGTCCTCGTTGCTTGTACC
Source organism: Bradyrhizobium sp. 155 (assembly GCF_023101105.1). Lineage (NCBI taxonomy): Bacteria > Pseudomonadati > Pseudomonadota > Alphaproteobacteria > Hyphomicrobiales > Nitrobacteraceae > Bradyrhizobium > Bradyrhizobium sp. 155. The sequence goes on from NZ_CP064704.1 coordinate 6,000,029, forward strand.
CGTCCCAATGGCCCCGATCGGCAGGCCATTTTGCGCGTGACCAACTCCGACATTTCTTGCGGCCTGTGCGGCCGTCCGCGACTTTGTCGGCGTGGCGGGTTCAACGTTCGGATTGTTCGATTGATTGTTGGTGCTCGGATTTGCGCCGGTGGCGGTGTCTTTCGTCCCCATTCCGGCAGGCGCTGAGGGACCAGCGCCGGCGCTACCCGCATTCGTCCCCATTCCGGCAGGCGCCGACGGACCAGCGCTGGCGCTGCTCGCGCTTGTCCCCGTGCCCGCACCCGCCGACCCAGCATTTGCGGCGCCTCCTGGCGCGAGGACCAGCAGAGCTGAGCTGGCGACGATGGCGGCGAGCACCAAAGGGGTGGCATGGGGCATTGGACGATCTCCTTGCCAGACCGTTAACCATGATCCCCCGGCGCGGTTCCTCTGCGCCATGGCGGGTTCTGCCGCATAGTGCTGGACCGCACGCGCGCCCTCGATTGGTCGCACGCAAAGCGCAAAACCGCGCGAGCTACTATTGCCGATTCAAGGTGCCATTGCAGATTAGTCAGCAGCTCTGACGGAGGTGGCCGCTTTAATGTAACACTCGGGTTGCTTCTGCTAGCCGGACCTTCTCTCTCAGCTCCTCAAGATCCTCGAGCGCGTCGAGTAGTTGCATCAGATTGCGGGTAACATGTGCCAGATTGGGCTTTGGGCGTTTGAAGATTCGAATTTTTGGTCCCATTGCTAGACGTCTCCTCGCAACGAAAATCACTGGTCCGACTGATTGGCAAGGAGCGTGCCATCTGAGCGTCCGCGGAGAGCTCCGGTGATGGGAACGCCAGTCCCGCTCCCGCCCCAATCTAACAGGGAAGGAGAGCGCCAAAGGCTTCACCATCCCCCACATTGGGACGATTATCTCCCTCCCGGTTGCGAGTGAACTATGGGCTGCAAGCCGCGCGATGGCGGCAGCTGCGGAGCAAGCAACAGCCCTCGGCGCTCCGCACCGAGGTCTCGCAGCGATCGGACGCGTTGAAAACAGCTAATCCCTAGTCCTGCACGGCCTGGTCGGTCTGCAGCGGCGCGTGTGGCCGCCCCCTGTCTTGCGGCCGCGGAACGGTTGGCACAGGTTTGCGGATCGTGGCGGCAATTGGCCTGGGCAACGGCACTGGCGTCTTGGGGCGTAGGATCTGCTCGGAAGCGTTGGTGGTGATGCCGGCCAATTGTTCTTGGACCATCCTAAGCTGCTCGGCGGCATCCGCTCTGTCTCGCACCATTTGTGCCTGGACCGCCGTAAGCCGGTCGGAGAGCTGGCCAAGGTCGCGAACGATTTGATCTTGGCTGGCCTTGAGCTGCTCGATCGCTTGCGGCGGGTTCGTAAGGTCGCCCGCCAATCCCTGGAGCGCCAGCTCCGGCGAACTGGGGCCGGCTGCCTGGATCGCATCGTGCGGTGTAGTCAGCGGCCCCGGTTGCTGAAGTGCCACATAGGTTGCACTCGTCTGAGTGGTAGGCAGAGCCGAGGAGATCTCGGCTCTTTCTTGCGGCAACGAAGATGAAACGGCACGCGCGGACCACCGATACATCATTGCTCTGACCGCATCGCCGTCGGATGACTGCGCTGCAAGAGCAGCTAAACAGATGCCGCTTGCCAACAGCAGACCGATCAGGCCGCGCAGTGCCGGCCTTCCGCGCAATGAGCTCGCCCCGCGGTCGGGTGGTCGAAACCATTTCGCGGAATTCTTCGGCTGAGAAGGGTGGCGCGTGCCATCCTGATCTAACTTGGAAAGCTGTTCGTTGACACGCGCCAGCTGTTCATCTGCACGTGCGATCTGATCATAGGTGTGGACGAGCCGTTCATCCGCGCGCGCAACAAGCTCGACGTCTTCTAGTGAGAGCGCGGGACCATGAATTTGTGAGCCGGGATATATCGGTTTAATCGGCGAATGCATCGGCGTTCCCCATCGCACCCAATGTCACCCGGACCGAGGCCGAGCATTAAATCGGGCAGGTCCACACTCCCCAACGCCGGTTTGACCAAAGCAAGGCCACAAGATGAAAACCGGAGGGCGGATTTTCGGCGACAGCGCACAGGGCTCTAATCCGTCGAGGGTCTTCGGGAACGACGGACGGCGGCGCATCGCCCGGCAACCCGACGGAGCTGGCCCTCGCGGTTCGCGGGCCCATTCAAAGCGGTCGTAGTGCCAGCGACTGCACGCTTCTCCCCCAAGCCCGCCACCAGGGCATCTCGACCACTCTCGAAGACCTGACTTTGGTGGTTACAACCCTGGCGCTGCACGCCATGAACTCCGCCGCGCGCATCGAGCAGATGCCTGCCAGCGGATGCATCTTCGTTGCGGCGAATTCGTTTCCTTGTCGCGATCGTAAACCGTTTTGACGCCGCGGCCTCGGCCTTTCTGACCCGCTTTCGTAGCTCGATGAGCTGACGGTACTCGGCTTCCAGCGGGTCGCGATAGGAGAACTGCGCGGCTGGTGCACGATAGTTCGAATTGCCATACGACGAATATCGAATCATGGAAATCGAACCCGTTTTCAGGCAACCCCCGCTAACTGGTGGTTCGGAAAAAAAGCCGATCGACGCGATCGATATTCCGTCTGGGCAAGTTGGCAACGAATGTCACTCGTTAGGCTTGATGCTACCGAGGACGCAGGATTGCGCTCGCGCTCGTGAACCGCCTACACGGAAGCTGTGCGATCGAGATGATCCTGATGCGGTGGAGCATCAGTAGCTTGACTTCGATGCACCGACCGCAGATCAACTCGCCGTCCCCGGCCGGTGGCGCAAGAACTATCAGCTCTTCTGGCGCGAACTCTTCTTCGCAGTGATCGCAGCGGGGGATTTCGAGCATCCGCGCATTTGCTCACGCAGTTGTGGCGGATTCGATAGCCTCTTTACCCGACCGCTCGCAAGAGCTTGATCAATACCCACGGCCGAGCTGCACCAAGTTCGTTCCCAATCGGGAACGTTGTTGAAGAAATCCCGGACGTTGCAGATTTACAACCCGCGCAGCCATTCGCGATACTAAGCTCGTCCATGGAGACGACCAGACATGCTTACTTCAACATGATCGCGGGGGGCGAAATGTATGATGTCTATCGCAATGACAGGCGCTTCTTGCTCGTTCTAAGTTCAGGCTCTCCCGTGCCCGTGCTTTACTCTGCACATAAGTGGCGGAAGAGCAGGAAACGAGTTCTCAAGGTCAGCGACGAAATCAAGTCAGCCGTTCAGGCACAAGGCTATTACGTCCGCAGCCTGCGGATCACCAAGGAGCGAATGATCGACGTCGAGTAGGTGGCGAGCGGGTGTTCTCGTTGGCGCGTTTGATCACCAGCAACCAAGCCGCCATAAGCGCGCTGTTCCGCGTCGTCAACCGCCATGTCGGCAACTTCGCACCGATGCCGGGGTGTTTCCGAACCATTCGGATCGGGGCTTTTCGGAGGGTGCAGAGTGCGAGATCCTCACGATTGCGGGTGGGCATGCCGCCTAGCACGGGCGGGCCGCCCTTACGTCTCAAACGGAACTCCATGAGCAGGCCGAGATTTTGGCTTTTTCCATTGAACCTTTAATCGAACTGTCGGACGAACCTTCAATTGGAAACCGGAGGTTTCCCATGAAGCGTCTGATCTCATCTGCAATCGCCGCCGTTGCCTTCCTCATTGTTGCAACCACTATGCTGTGGTCTTACACACCTTCGGCTGAGCGCCATGTCACCCGTACAGCCATAGGTCATTGCAAGAATTTCCACAGCCTGGCCGGGACAAAAGCGTCCGAACTATTGCCTTACTAAGCGCCAGTAAAATGCGTCGAGACGATGTGACCTGTAGCAGGTGGCTGGATGCCACGCCGACATGAGAGTAGGCGAAGGCGCTGCAATGGCCCGTTGCCGGATGATGTGCTCAAGATCATTATGCGCGGGACCGAGAAAGAAGCTAATCGGGCGGCTTGAACCGCGAACTGCTTTGGCAGCTTAGCTCGCCGCCGCGCCATCCAACCGCGCCAGCCCAGCCTCGATCACGGCGATATCCTCCTCGATCTGCTGGACGGTCGTCCCGAAATCAAAACCTGTACGTGCCTTTAGGTCCACGGCCAGTTTCCGACGCTGCATGCGGAGATCATCCAGAGCCCTCCGATTGTTCAAGCGAACGTAACCGTCCACAATCAGCTCGATTGCGTTTGGCATCCCACCCCCTGTCGTGATCGACCGGCGCCGAACCGCTTACACACTTCAAAACGGCATCTCTTCGCAAATTGTGTGCAGCAGCCCAAGCCGACCTGACGCCAGGAGAGCAAGGGGCTGCACAGTTTAATGGAAAGACCGGCTCCCAATGTCGCGATTGCGCGTTGTTCATCCCTTTCGAGATCGCCCCATGAGATGCCGTCCATGACGGGTCTCCGTCGCAAAAGAACTATTTAAAATCCAAACGCGCGACCGATCTGCCGCAGCATAGCCATGGCCGCGTCGGTGTACCGACCGTGGGTCAGGTATTGATCCACTTGCGCTGTACTGATCAGCGCAACAACGAAGACCGTGAAGCCCTTAAGCATTGGGGCGTCTCCTGAAAGAGACCGCCAACCGGGCGTGTCGAATAGACTGTTCTCAGAATGCGCTGCCGCATAATGCGACTGTATGTAAATGGTGACAGTGACCGGTAACCAATCCCTTAACCGGCGTTAGGTGCGCGCGCCAAGGGCCGAGGCGAAGGCGCTGCAAGAGCCGTTGCTCATGTGCTCTAGGTCTTGATGCGAGAGTTAGGAAAGGAAGATTAGCCGCTGCACAGAGGCGCGCGGTTCCTCGATAGCGCAAACAAGAAGCGGCGAGTGTTAGTCCCCACAAAATGGAAGTCACTTCTTCATGGCGTCTGCTGCATCGGGGGACCACGAACGGATTTCCGGTCTATTGTTTGACATCGCCCATCCATGCCAGCAAAAGAACCGCGAGTTCCATTGTAGGGCAGAGCTAACTGACTCTTCTCCGCCTAAAGATCCTCGAACGAAACCCCGATAAGATTTCCACTCAACCAGACTAGGCGGCAACTTCGGATGATGCGATCTTTCTCGAGCATTAGTTTGAATGTGGAGGCCACGTGCCGCTTCGACGGAAGCTCAACTGCTGCCCCTTCTTCCGACATGTTGACCACGCGGCAGCGTAAGCTGGCGCCGTCGCCTGAAATGTAGGCGACCTCGTCCACATCGATGCGCTCCAGCTTTCGACGTTCTATCATTTCATTATAGCCGCAACGAGATCATCTTCGCCCGATGTGCACCTTGTCTCTAGCAGCTTAAATTGTCGCGCGATCTGTGTTGCTAGGTCTGATCGTTCCTTAGCAAGAGCTTTTCTTTGCTCAAGCATGTCGTGTCCGTCACGCTCGAGCACCTGGATCAAGGTGGTTTGACTTTCGATATAAAGCTGCTTGGTTGCGATTGCTCGAGCGATAGCCGCTAGTTCATCATTGCAATCCGAAGTCATTAGCAATCTCATGGCTGGCCTGTCGGCGAGTAAAGCTACATCCTACCTGGCCTTACCTGCGAAAACGTTACACTTGTCCCAGCAGCCCGGCGCCTTCTTTTCCAACGGATTAGTCTGAAGGCGCACACGCGACACATTCTCCCGTTTGTGCGGTGCCAAACGGATTTGCCGCCTTGTCCGTACTCTTACGGACGTTGCGCATCCGCAAGCTTTGACGTCTACTTCTGATTGTTTTTATGACGATCTTTGTTTCCCGACGAGAGGGCCCATGAGCGTTAAAGCCATGATGGCGATGATCCTCCAGAACCAACTGGCCTTGCGAGGCGTGCATTCGCTGAAGGCGTCTGACTACGACCAGATCGTAGAACTTCTGATTGAGCAGCTCAGAGAGCTGGAGCTGAGCTTGGCTGTGCGAGAGATTACCGACAAGCCCCGGGAATAGCAGCAGCACCCGATTTTTTAAGGGAGGACGAAGACGAATGCGGAGATTGTTGTTCAGCACCAGTGCCCAAAGCCGACAACCGCTACTGGCTGATCCGATAGAACAGTGGCGGATACCCGGCCAATCGGGTCCAGAGCCACGCGTTGGTGCGGCCTTCAGTCAGATTTCGTCCGTGCAGCAATCTCTTTGACCTTTATCAACGTTCGTTCGAATTCGGATTTGAGATATTGCTCGTGCGCCCGGTCCATTGGCTTCAGGAGAAATGCGACTTTCACGAAAAAGCGGTTCAACAGCGAAGTAATTAAAAGATTGTCCGAGTGTTTCGACCGGAGCGCCGTAAGTCGGCGACGCATCTCGATGAGATCAAGCGTTTCGTGGTCCGGCTGCTCTCTCAAGTGAAGCTCGCGCGACTGTCCAGCGTCGAAGTCGCTGCACCGAATATAATGGTGCGGCGACTTCGCTGGGGTGGAGCGGACAAGGACAATGTCCGTGTGCGCAAACTAGTCCTCTAGCGCGCGGCCGCAATCGCGGTCTGGAATTAAGCTTGATGTTCGTGTTGCAAGTTAATTCTGGAACTGAGCAGGGCGAACGTAAGCGCTGTTCAGCGGCCACCTACCGGATGACGGTGTGATCTGCGAGTCTGCGGTTCGGTTTGGACCGTTAGGCTTAGAATGGACACAGTGCATACTGCTATCACGGAGCCGGTGCGGCGGCTCGAGGTCTTCACCGGAGCCGGTCGTCGGCGGAAGTGGAGCGACGAGGACAAGGTGCGGATCGTCGCGGAGATCGTGGCGAGTGGCGACTCGGTGTGTTCCGTGGCTCGACGGCATGGATTGTCGCCGCAGCAGCTGTTTGGCTGGCGACGTCAGTTGCGAGAAGCAGCAGGCGGTCATTCCGAAGCTAACGAAGTACAGTTTGTGCCGGCGGTGGTGGACGCAGTGGTACCGGCGCCAAGTGCTCACCGGGAGCGCAAAACGGTGCGCAAGGCAGATAGCGGGATCATCGAGATTGAAGTGGACGGCATCACGATCCGAGCCGGTCGTGGAGCGGATACGGCGATGATTGCGTCGATTGTCCAGGCGCTGAAGGTGAGCCGGTGATCGGTCCGTCAGGTGCGGTCCGGGTGATGGTGGCGACCAAGCCGGTAGACTTCCGCAAGGGCATGGAGGGTCTTGCGACCCTGGTGCGCGAGAGCATGGGTGCAGATCCATTCTCGGGAGCTGTCTATGTGTTCCGGGCCAAGCGGGCGGACCGGATCAAGCTGGTGTTCTGGGATGGAACGGGCCTGTGCCTGTTCGCCAAGAGGCTTGAGGATGGGACCTTCCGCTGGCCGAAGATCGAGGACGGTGTGATGCGCCTGTCGGCAGCGCAATTGTCGGCGCTGCTGGAAGGACTCGACTGGCGGCTTGTGCACGAGGCACGGGGGACGCCGGCGCCAGCGCAGCCCGGGTAGTTGTTGGCAGCGCTGCGGCGAAGTGAATCAGGACCGTCGGATGCGTCGCCAGATGGCGGCGAATATGCTCTGATTTGGCTGTGAGCGACGTCCTGCCTGACGATCCGGAGACGCTGAAAGCGATGCTGCTCGCCGAGCGGTGCGAGAGCGAGCGGCTGCGTCAGATCATCAAGGAATTGCAGCGGCATCGGTTTGGCCGACGGGCAGAGACGCTGCCTGAAGACCAGATGCTGCTGGGCCTGGAAGACGTCGAGCAAGTCGCAGCGTACGGCGAGACGGCACAGGACATCATTGCACCTGAAGGCCGTGATGCGCGAGCTCGCAAGCGCCGGGGCAACCGTGGCGCCTTGCCGGCGCACCTGCCGCGGATCGAGGTCATCGTCGACATCGAGGACAGGACCTGTCCCTGCTGCCAAGGCGAGTTACATCGGGTCGGCGAGGATAGAAGCGAGCGGCTGGACCTGGTCCCGGCGCAGTTCCGGATCCTCGTGACCCGGCGGCCCAAATACGCCTGCCGGGTTTGCGAGGATGGCGTCATGCAGGCGCCAGCTCCGGCTCGGCTGATCGAGGGCGGACTGCCAACGGAAGCAACCGTCGCACAGGTTCTGGTGTCAAAATATGCCGATCACCTGCCGCTCTATCGGCAAGCGCAGATCTATGCCCGCCAGGGCATTGAGCTCGATCGTTCAACGTTGGCGGACTGGGTGGGGCAGGCAGCCTTCCATCTGCGTCCGTTGCATGAGCGCCTCCTAGGCAAGCTTAAGCAACGGCCAAAGCTGTTCGCCGACGAGACGACGATGCCGGTGCTCGATCCCGGCCGTGGGCGCACCAAGACCGGTCAGCTCTGGACCTATGCTGCGGACGACCGGCCGTGGGGCGGCGCAGATCCGCCCGGCGTCGCCTATGTCTATGCCCCCGATCGCAAAGCCGATCGACCGATCGCTCATCTGGCAGGCTTCAAGGGGATTCTGCAGGTCGACGGCTATGCCGGCTATGGCAAGCTCGCCGAGCGTGGCGATGTTCGGCTTGCATTCTGCTGGTCGCACATGCGGCGTAACTTCTACGAGCTTGCCACACCCGGTCCGGCGCCCATTGCGAGCGAGGCGCTCAAGCAAATCGCCGAGCTCTATGCCGTCGAGAAGGACATCCGTGGCCGCAGCGCCGAGGGGCGCCGTCTCGTTCGGCAACAGAAAAGCCGACCGCTGGCGGAAGCGTTCGAACGGTGGCTCCGCGCCAAGCTTGCGCTGATCAGTCAAAAGGGCAAATTGGCAGACGCAATCCGCTATGCGCTCTCACGCTGGGAGGGCCTGACGCGCTTCATCGATGATGGCCGTATCGAGCTCGACAACAACGCCGTCGAGCGCTCGATCCGTCCGATCGCACTCAACCGGAAAAATGCACTGTTCGCTGGCTCCGACGGCGGCGCCGAGCACTGGGCCATCATCGCATCCCTGGTAGAAACTTGTAAGCTGAACGACGTCGATCCCCTTGCCTTCCTGACTGACGCGCTCACCAGGATCGTCAACGGTCACCCAAACAGCGAAATCGATCAGCTGCTTCCCTGGGCCTATCGCGCGCAATCCCTCAAAGCCGTGGCGTGAGAACGACGCTTACGGGCGAACGATAGGAGGTGTTGAATTTCGGATGCACTGCCCGGGCTGTTCAATGTTGGGCGCAACGTGGACACTCCCCATCTGCTGCTTTGCCGAGCTGTCATGCGAATTCTTGTCTGAGGTCTTGCGTCTCCCAACGTGCACCATCGCTCCTGACGATCTTCTTGGCGCGTTCGAAGGCGTGGCTTTCGGCTGCATCGTCGCCGACGCGGACATCCTAAAGACGTTGGCCGTCTTCCGGCTCGGCCCCTGGGCGATCATCGGCGGCTCGTGCGTGACGCGCTTCGTCTCTCATCTGAGAGGCAAGCCGGCAATTGATTAGCTAATCCGGTGAGGGTCCTTGCGACGCTCTTCAACAAAATTGCTCGTCGGTGTGGAAATAGCGGATGATTTAGCAAGGGCCTGTATTCAATCGCGAGTTCTTGACGTCGGGCAGTAACATACAACCAAGGACCGGTCTGTCCGGTAGCGGGCACACCCACCTGACTGGAGGCCGGCTCGCGGCCTTGTAAATAATAAAAGGAACTTAATTTGTTTAATTGATTTAAATTTCGTTCGGCTTAATATCCGCACGCCACCAACCGGAGTCAAGCATGCCAAGCGCCACAGAAGACGAGGATCGCCGCGAGTTCTTAAAGACCTGCGGTAGGTTTGCCGTCGTGACGCCTCCAGCGATGACGCTACTGCTATCAACATCGCTGACGTCTAACGCCATTGCGCGGTCTGGCGGGGGCAGTTCGCATGAGCACCACCACCACCACCACCATCATGACGACTAAGGCAGTGGCATTTCGATAGGCGGTGCCTTGGGCAACGCCGTAGGCGATCATGCCGGCCTTACGCCGTCGTCGGCATGGAGTGGGCGGCCCTGGGGCGCTCCTTTAGCCCCCCTGCGCTCCAGGGCGCTTTCCACAGGCGCACGACCCCGATCCGGGCGAACATCACCGGCGCGCCTCGCTCCGCGACCAGCAGCAGCACTTTCATTCTGGCCGATCGCTGACCAGCAGCCCACCTCGCTTGTTGGGCGCGAATCTGCGAACTGTATAGGCAGGCATAGGCGTGCAACAGGCTGGGGGGCCGCTGGCGCGATGGAACAGTCACGCTACCCACTAGTGAGAAGGTGGACGCCGGAAGATCATCAGCGGCTGATCGCTATGGCCGTGGCCGCCGCAGGAAATCGACCCGACGACATTGCTCGCGCGCTGGGGCATGGACAGAACCGGCTGTGCGAGGTCGCGCGCATCTCCACAACATCCCCTTGCGATTGGTGACGCAAAAGCGGAAGTGAACCGGAGTTGAGGCGGCCTCATTCGCGCGTAGGGGGACCTGATTGAGGAGCTGCGAGATCGCCGTGACAAGTTGGGCCGGCGCAAACGGCTTCTGCAACAGGATGCTGTTCGGGACGCTCTGGGACGCCCAATGGTCGGCCGCAGCGCCGGTCATGTAGATCACGGGAAACGTCGGCTCTTGTTCTCGAACCTGTCTGGCCAAGTCCCAGCCGCTGAGCGAGCCCATAACGTTCACGTCCACAACAAGCGCCCGATACTCTTTCATTCCGCTCTTAAAGAGAGTCAGAGCTATCGGCTTAATCGGCGAATGCATCGGCCCATCGCACCCGATGTCACCCGGGCCGAGGCCGAGCATTAAATCGGGCAAGTCCACACTCCCCAACGCCGGTTTGACCAAAGCAAGGCCACACGATGAAAACCGGAGGGCGGACTTTCGGCGAGAGCGCACAGGGCTCCAATCCGTCGAGGCTCTTCGGGAAAGACGGACGGCGGCGCATCGCCCGGAAATCCGACGGAGCTGGCCCTCGCGGTTCGCGGGCGCATTCAAAGCGGTCGTAGTCCCACCGACTGCACGCTTCTCCCCCAAGCCCGCCACCAAGGCATCTCGACCCCTCTCGATGACCTGACTTTGGTGGTTACAACCCTGGCGCTGCACGCCACGAACTCCGCCGCGCGCATCGAGCAGATGCCTGCCAGCGGATGCATCTTCGTTGCGGCGAATTCCCTTCCTTGTCGCGATCGTAAACCGCTTTGAGGCCGCGGCTGACCCGCTCTCGTCCCTCGATGAGCTGACGGTACTCGGCTTCCAGCGGGTCGCGATAGGAGAACTGCGCGGCTGGTGCACGATAGTTCGAATTTCCATACGACGAATATCGAATCATGGAAATCGAACCCGTTTTCAGGCCACCCCCGCTAACTGATGGTTCGGGAACAAAAATGCCCGATCGACGCGACGATATTCCGTCTCGGCAAGTTGGCAACGAATGTCACTCGGTAAGCTTGATGCTACCGAGATACGTTAAACCTGGAACTGCTACCAGAAATGGATCTGCACGTGAGCCGGCTAGCTATACGAACACGCGAGATCGAACCGCTCCGAATACTGACGACGCCAAACCACGAACATAATACCGCAAATATTCGTTGCGAGTTGCGGCCACTTCTGTTTGAGCTGTGGAGAATAGTGAAAACCAGAAGAAATAAGAGCGCAGCTCGCATTTAATCCGACGCAGTGAGTCGGAGTGCCTGAAGTGCCGGACATTTGGTTTCCACTTCTCGCGACCGCCATCGTCGGCACACTCCTTTTCCTGGCGTTCCGACGATAGCGCGCCGTGTGGCAATAAATCCTCAGCGGCCGCTGAAATCGCGGTTCCCTACGTGATGCCTTTGACTGTGCATAAACAGGAAGCTTCACTTCCAAGACAGGAGGTGGACGTGAGTACCTGGTTGCTCATTTTTCTAGTTATTTTGAGCGTGGGCATTTTAATCGCACACGCTATCGACGCGATGCGCTCCTGAATCGCCGGACGTCACGTGCCATTTAATTGGATTTTCCTGAAGAAGACCAAAATCGCGCACTTGTCTAATCGTAAGCGCTGCTCCGGCTCGAAATAGAGCGGCTGAGGGCTGAGTCTTCCCGCATCGGTCGTCAAGGCGAGGCAGACTGGTGAGTCGGGAAGCAAGACAAAGGAATGCATGTTGGTTTTGGCACTAACAAGGCGAAGGCTGTCTTCGCGCAGCTATGCAAGTCGCAAAGCGTTCATTGTTCAGACGCCTAGCGGCTAAGTTTGCTCTCTCAAGAGAGAAGAAGCCCCGCGGATCACCACCCGGAGAGCGAGACCGACATCGGCTCGCGCCTTACTAATGCTAGCAGAAGGAGGGAGAACCACCGCATGAAAGCCGCGCAAATCGGGCGTTATTCGCAATGCTCAGCAGACGCCCTGAAACTAACCTCCTGCGAAACGATCCACCGCCCGATGGGAAAGAGCCGCGCGAGCCGATATTCGGCCCCGGAGACAGCCCCGTGTTGAGATCCACGCTCCTGCGCTTTCCCGCGCCAGCGTTTCGCGGCGCTCGCTTGCAGCTGTCGAACTGCGGGACCTTTCGAGATTAGGTAGCCAAGGCCAAGCAGAGATCTCGTCGTCGTCGGCCAAAACGCGCGATCTGCCGATTTTCCTTGGCGCGGGATGCTACATCCGGCGGATCCAAGCTAACGCGCGCAGATCGCGGCGGTGCCGGGGCAGTAGACGGTGCTGGCGGTGTTTTGTGCGATTGCGAGATCCAAGGCGCGGCCTTGTCTGCGGGCGGCAGTCACCTGGAAGCCGTCCATTTTGCGAATTCGAAAACCGTGAGGCCCGAGCGGCAGGCCAGCAGCAATATCTTGCTTGCCGCTCGCAGCAACTCGACGCGCGGCAATCCACCGAGGGAAAGCCTACAGCGAGTGTGCGAAAGCGAACAGACCTGATGGGTGAATTTGACTAGTCTCGCGGTGGTCCCAATTGCGGGCCACGTCTTCTGGGGCAGTACCATAGAGGGGCGTGCAATGGACGCTCGTGCGCGACTGGATGGTTGTCATTTCGCTCTGCACCAAAATTGTGAGGCACTCGCGTCTCAAGTATCCGAACTTGAGGCTCTTCGAGACCGAGTAGCCAAGGCCGAGCGCAGAATCGTCGGTGCGGCACGCGAAACTGGAGCTGGAAAGGCGGTTTATGAGCGCAGTGCGGTCGGCCCGGCCAGCAACGCGATCATCTGATCAGCGTAAGGGTCCGGGCTTTTAAGACTGACTTAGCTGCTACCCGCCCCAGCCGGGGGGCCGGACTGTGGACATTCGTGATTACCAATCACAATTTGAGCAGATGTCCCTCGATGAGTTGTGGGCGCTCTACACGGACGTCGATCAGATTCTCGCCGCGAGGATCGTTGCCAAAAAACAAGAACTCGACAGGCGACTCCAACAACTCCACCAAACTAATGGACCGGGCGGTTCATCAGAGCTCAATGTCCGCGCATCATCGTCGGGTCGCGACCGGCTCTGACAAGGGCGTCGCGCTTGCCGCAAACCCTGCGCGCGAGCGAGGCTCCCCACCTAAGGTGATCGGGCCATCGATCAATGTCTGCCGGCGGTTGCTTCAGCTTGTGGCTGCACCTGTCGTCCTGGCAACAGACCAAGAGACCGCGGCCGCCGAACCAGCTGATGTCCATAACCGGGAGCAATGAAAATGCAACACCACAGCATCGCCGACGTCAGCTGCGTCATTCTTCAATGCCTGGATGCATATCAAGCCGCTGACGTTGAACCACTCGTGTTGAAGTGTTTCCCGGATCTCGACCGGCATACGCTTTGGCAGGCGTACAACGTCGCCTTGGTGGCATACACGTCAGGCACAGGCCTTCACCACCAACAAAAAGGGAGCAGCAGCCGCGCGATAAGTGAATTTGGAAAATGCACGGGTTGATCGATCGTCTTAATAAATTCCGTTCGGAGACCAAGCTCGACACGTCGATCGACGCTAACACCGGCGCGATTGTTGGCACACCCGAGGCGACCGGCGGCCGCTCAAAGCGTTGGGGTCTGAGCGCGTCAACTTGCGGAGCTAAGTTGAATCGCTTCAACAAAATTGGGTTCGTTCTGCACATTCCGAGTCTCCCTTCATCTCGCGGGCGGAGCCGCGCGCGAACATTCCAGTCCCAGTGCGCCATCTCCGCTCGGGCTCGCCTTGGGCTCAAAGCGGTGCTTGAGCAGCTGACGGGTGTGGTCGGCTGCTTGTGCAAGCCGGCTATCCCCACAGCTTTCCGCCTTGGCGCGCCGCAGCAGCCTTGAACCGACCGCGGCTATGTGCCTGCGCCAGAGAGGCAAAGTCGGACCAACTTATCCCGCCTTGCCTGCGAGCGACGAAGATACCGCTCGACCATCTTGAGGTCGTGGAACGTATGGAGGCCCGCGCCCGGTCGCAATGGTCGCCACGGCACTAGGGCCAGATCGCAGTCAGGCACAGTTCCGTACAATTCCGTCAGAAGCGCGCCAGCCACCGCGCGCGCCGCGGTGACATCGAGTTCGGCCTGCGCGATCGATCGCGCTTGCATCAGGTCGATCTGGCCGGGCATTGAGGCGATGATCGCGCGGGCGAGTTGATCGACGCGCTCGAGCCGATCAGAGCCGAACTGCGCTTGCGCGGCCAAACCATGGCGACGGGCATTTCGGCTCGCCCGCGACTTTCCAGCCGCGGATGCTGGGCCGGTGCTTCGTTTCGCGTTGGCGCGATTGGCGGCGCGTTGCCGGTCAGTGGTCATTGCTGGGCGGCTCCCGCAAACGCAACACGTCGGATGCAACAGCGTCCCGGTCCGGCTGCGCCGGCCGTTGCCCTTGCGTCTGCATGCGGCGGTAGAACGCAAGCCCCGCGAGTGCCCTGTCGCGCCGCGCGACCTTTGACGATTGTAACTGCTCGAGCACGAGCAATGTCGACAATGAATCGAGTACCGCCTCTGCCTCCAGGCAGAATTCGTTTAAGCCGGCCTCCTTGAGGGCGGCTGCCACTTCGGCCCTTGCTTTCAGATCGCCACGTGACCAGCGCTCCACCAGAGCCACACGGTCGGCGTCGTTCGCAGGGTGATGTTCTGCAAGGAAATTGTAGAGTGCCTGACCCTGGCGCGCCGCGATGACGTGAGAGGCGGCGCGCCGGAAGATTGTAGTCTGCCGATCGCTTTGCGCCAAATCCTCGGCGTACATTTCCTCGATCCGGTCGCGCGGCTTGAGGGCGGCCTTGACCTGACGATCATTCCCCTCGGCTTCATCGCCCCAGGCGCCCGGAAGCGCTCCTCCGTTGATCGAATCTGCACCGCGCGCGGGTCTAGACATCTTTGACCTCCAACAGGGCAGCCCACAATTGATTGCATAGTCGCGAAGGCTCCTTTTCATGGAAGCTCTTGCGCTCCTGCAAGGAGAGGCCCCGCTTGGCGGCCTTCAGTCGTGTCAATCGATCAAGCGCCCGATCGAGTATCGCATCGCATTCGCGTTCGTATTCCAGCTCGCGCGCCAGCACGTCCTCGGTGAGAAACTCAGCGGCCATCATCATCCGGACCTCCTCGCAAGGTGGCGCCAGTGCCGGCAGAAACTTCTTCTCGACTTCCCGGCGTAGAGCCTTGATCCATGCTTTGGTCGTCCTGAACTTATATCTCGGGCAATGTTCGCTGAGGTGACCCGTCACATGGCTGCGCAGTGACGCGAGCGCTATCTCCACCTCATGCGCTTCATGCGCGCGGTTCAGCATCTCCAGGAATACCTGCAGCCCCTGAGATTCGTCATACGCCGCATGCCTGGGGTCGAGCCGCGCGGAGTTCATGCGGGTTTTGAGCAGTCGCTGGTAGCTGTGCTTGCGCCAGACCCACTTGGTCATCGTTAGCACGCAGTCTTCTTCGTCCGCCCCGCAGGGCATGTGCTCGTTGGTCAACCGCATCAGCAGAAGCGCAAACTCAAGCGGATCTTCGCCGTCCAGAAACAAGAAATCCATTTACCTTTCTCCCCACTGATCAACATCGCTGAACTGACACAACTGGCGTCTCACCAGGCGCGGAGACGGGCTGCGACAGATGCGCAACGCCGCGCCGGTCCACGGCTGGATCAAACAGTTCGCCAACGCTGGCCGCGAATGATGTCCGACGGCGGTTCGATCAACGTCGTCGACCCACCTCGCCTGGATTCCATCATCGGTGTAAGGGTGCACAATCACGGCCGCCGCGCGGCGGCCGTCGAAGGGCCGTTGCGAAACCCGCCGTGCGCGGCCGTGCCGAACAATATGGGAGCAATTGAGCTTTGATCGCGCGGTCATTTCCTTGCCTCTCGTAGAGAGAGAACTCGTCCGACCGAACGTCGGACGAGTTGTTTCCCGGAAACTCCCGTGGGAAAAAATGAGCCAATCCAAATCAAGCGGTCTTGGCTTCACCGAAAAGGTGACACGCCAGAAGTTAAAGCAGACCTAACGAGCGCCGACAGGGTCCGCGGCTGCGTTCTACTTTTCAACACCTATATGCGGCAGGGAGCATCCACACGGCAGCCCCTGCAAGTCCGAGACGGCGCGAACGCAAAGTTTGAACGGCGATACGATTGAAATGCTTGATTTCGCGCACCAAAATTGGGTTCGTTTTCGCATTTGAATTCCGGATGCGATTTCTGATGCTCCGAGCCTGCCGCTGCTCAAGCTGCGAGCTTCATGCGCGAACTACGACACCATGACGCTTCGCCTCGATCCTTAGTTTTCGAGTTCGCTGATTTCGTAGCCACACGCCCGGTCCGCCGCCGTTTTCGATGAACTCGACCCGGGCGAACTTGAGCGCTTGCCGAAGGGGCTGCTCGTTCACTGAAGTGACCGAAATTTCCCCATCAAGGGACTGCTCGCCGGATGGTCTTGCGGGGCTGTCAGACTAAGGCCGCCGCAATTTCCGTATCGATGAAGTCATCGCCTTTGAAGAGCAGGGGCTCACGTGGTCGTTGCCAACGCGTAAGCAAAGCAGTCGCCGAAATTCAGCTTGGCGGGATGTCCGCTGCCCTTGCCAAAATCACGGTAGCCTCACGCGCAATTCGTGCCTGAGGTTCAGTAACCGGCTCGATGGCAATCCGTGCTTCCTTAAGCAGATCATGGAAGCGCCGGCTGGCGATCGGATCGCGGCTTCCATCGATCACGAGTGCCGCTTCCAACGAAGTTGGCGGCCGACATGCAGCGCGGCGAATGGCTCTCGATCGCAAGTGCGGAGGCTTCCGCTTCGGGTTCGTCACGCAGGATGGCGACCAGCGCGGAGGTATCGATGATCATCGGGGCAGTCCACGATTATCGTAAAGGAGTTCGCTGTGATTGGCCGAGCGATAAGGTTCTTTCAAGCGCTTGGCACGGTCTGACCGATCTGCAGACGTCGGTCCGATAGCCGGGCGTCCTGCTCGCGGTGGACGCGCTCAAGGCGCTTGGGGAACGGCGGTCGTGACCGCGGCAGCCATGGGTTCACCGGTGCGCTGCGCGAGCTCTGCAGCCAGACGGGTTTTGATGTTCAAGCCCATTGGTACCTTCTACCATGTAAGTCATGCCATTCTACCCGACCGCGCGCAGCGACCGCACACCTAAATTCCAGGGCGTGGTCTGCGGGCTATTGGCGCGGTCTTTCCTCGGCTGCTTTCCGGAGGCGAACGCCGGGACCTCCTCCATTCGAGTCGATGAACTCGACGCCGGCCGACTCTAGGGCTCGGCGGATTGCCTGATCATTCGCCGCTGTCAACGAAGTATCTCCGTCGCTTACTTCCGCGCGGCGAATAGTATTGGCGCCAAGCGCCGAAGCCTCCGCAAGCTCAGCCGCGCTCCACCTCACCAATGCTCTACCGGCCCTGATCTGAGCGCTAGAAAGCTTGCTTTTCATGTTGACTTTTAGCCTAAATAGGTTATATTTGCCCATATGGAGCGATTCGTGTAGGGAGCGATCTTGAATGAAATCCACCAGCTGGACAAAGCGTTTCGAAGACCGCCGCTCGTTCATCGGCGGGTCCGATGCTCGGATCATTATGGGCAACGACGCAGGCGCACTGCTCCGGCTCTGGCAGGAAAAGCGCGGCGAGGTCGAACCTATCGACCTGTCGGGCGATCTCATCGTCCAGCTCGGCACCGCGACCGAGCCCCTCAATCGCGCCTGGTACGAGCGCCAAACCGGCCGCGCCATCGAGCACGTTCAGCGGCAGGTATTCCACCACGTGCACAAGTGGATGGCCGCGACCCTGGATGGGCGGGTGCACCAAACCGGCGCGGTGTTCGAGGCCAAGTTCATGCTGCCCTGGAATTTCTCTGAGGAAGCGGCGGCCGACAAGCACATGGCGCAGCTCCAGCACAACATGTGGGTGGTCGCCGCCCGCGCCGCGGTGCTCTCGATCATCACCGGCGGCGGCAAGTGGCTGGAAATCGAGCTCCATGCCGATCCCCTGTACCAGCATCTGCTGCTCACCGCGGAGAAGAAGTTCTGGCGCTGCGTGCAAAATGGCGAGGCGCCGCAGCTGTTCGGCATCGAGCCGCCCCGGCCGCGGCTAGCGGCGGTGCGGGTGGTCGACATGACCGGCTCGAACGTCTGGGCGGAACTGGCCGCGCTCTATCGCCAAACCCGCGCCGCGGCGCTGGACCACGAACGGGCGAAAACCGAGCTCAAGGCACTGGTGCCGGAAGACGCCAAGGAGGCGAGCGGCCATGGCTTGCGGGCCAAGCGCTCCAAGTCCGGCGCGATCAGCTTCGAAGTGGTCGACGCCGCGTAAGCAGCCGGCCAGATCAACCGCGGGCCGCGGCTTGGCGCGGCGCCAGCTCCCCGCCTTCAGAGAGTCTGTCGATGCAGCCGCGCTTTGACTTTATCCATCTCGACCCCTCCTCGGATCCTCCGGAGCCGTATCAGGAAGCGTTCGAACTGCTCGGGGAGTTGTGGGCCAAACTCCACGGCTTTGAAGCGTCCTGCGCCCAAGACCACGTGCTGCTCGGCCTGGTCCGTCACCTAGAGCAGCAGCTGGTCGTCGCCGGAGTCGTCTTGGCGGTCCAGCTGGACGTCCTGAACAACCGATGATTTCAGCGGAGACGGCGATGCAGCGATGCAGCGAGACCATCAGCCAGATCGCCGGCGCGCTCGCCAAGGCGCAGGCCGAGCTGGACAACCCGGAGAAATCATTGACTGCCACGATCGCATCACCCTTCCCGCGCGAAGAGAGCCGCACCTTCCGCTACGCCTCGCTCGCCAGCGGTCTTGAGATCGTGCGCAAGTGCCTCACCAAGTACGAGATCGCGACCGTGCAAGCGACCGCGATTGATTCCGACACCGGCCTCATCAGGCTCACCACCACCCTACTCCACAGCTCGGGCGAATGGATCGCCTCCGACTGGCCGGTGTGCCCGGTCACTGAGACCGCCACCCCGCACCGGATGGGCGCCGCCCTGACCTATGCCCGGCGCTACGCGCTGTTCACGCTGGTCGGCATTGCCGGCGAGGACGATCTGGATGAACCGGATCTAATGGCCGCCCCCCCGGCTGCGGCCCCGTTGCACACCGCACCGCTGGCGAAGGCGAAGCCTGTCAAAGGCGTGGTGAACCAGACGCCACTGCGAAACCCGCAAGCATCGGCCGAGCTGCGGGATCGGCTGCTGAGCGAGTTGAGGCCGCTCACGAGCGCGGATGACCTCCTGAACTGGGCCAAGACCAGCCTGCCGCTCAAGAACACCCTGTTGGAGCGAGACGCTCGTTCGATTGGGGCCGCCTATCAGGCGAGGCTCGAGGCGGCCGTCCCTTGCGAGATCGGCATCGCGCCGGACGAGCTTGCGCTCGGAGACCCGGTGCAGGCGGAGCGATCTGTTCAGGTGGGCGCCGAGCGAGTTGGCGCGGCCGACGGCCAATCCATCCCCGAGCCAAGCATCGGGCTCGCGTTCCCCAAGGAAGCTTCGCGCAAGCGCAACAAGGCGCACCTCGCATTCGTGCGCGACCAGCCCTGTCTCATCTGCAAGCAGACGCCCTGCGATGCCCACCATCTCAAGTTCGCGCAACCACGAGCGCTCGGCCGCAAGGTCAGCGACGAGTTCACGGTGCCCTTGTGCCGCGCCCATCATCAACAGCTGCACCGCCATGGAAATGAAAGGGCATGGTGGTCGGAGGTACAGATCTCACCGCTGCCCCTTGCAAAGGAGCTTTGGGCAGCGAGCCCAGTCCATGAGCGTGCGACAGCGTCCGCCATACCACCTCCGCCGGCCTCAGGTCCGGGGACCACTGCACGATGACTCGGCCGCAATGTGGGGTCAGCGAAGCGAATGGCGCGAAGGATGGGGACTTAACCGCCGAGCGATCTTTTTGTGTCCTGCCAATGGGTCGCGCGGCTGAACCTTACAGCCCAAAACCCCGGCCAATCTCCCGCATCAGTCTGAACGCGGCGTCAGTATGGCGGCCATAGAAGAGCGCGCGATCAAGCTGAGAAAAGATGCCCATTCCGAATAGCGCGATAGCAATGCCTCTAAGCATGGTTGTCGACCGGGTTGAACGATGCTGTTAAAATTCAAAACGGCCCCAGCCGCAGGATGGGGCCAACAGCGGGGGCCGGCATTCCCATTCCAATGTGCCGCAATGGGCGGTAATCGGCACGGTCCCAGCTGGCCACATGAAAGCTAACGAATAGTTTCGCAACTCCCAAGCCGATCATGGCGCCTCCATTGGTTCGTGCTCCCTCGTTTCGCGGGTGCCAAGCCGACCAAGCAAGCAAAATCACCGTTCGGGAGCACGCCATGTGTTTGAGCGTTGTCGTCGCCGGCCAACGGCTCGACGCTGGCCCCGAAACGACGGCACGCGGACCGCAAATGCCATTGCGGCCGCTAGGGTAGCTAACTCTCGCGATCATGGCGCGCCGATACCGCACGGAAGCGACGCTGTATGTCGCGCATTCGCTGTTCAGGACCTTAGGCCGAAACGAGCAGGATCGAGTTCGGGGCTATCCTGCCGCCATGAAAAACGAACGCGAGAAGGGCTGAGCGAAGCAGCGCCGTTTTATCAAGCCTCAGACCGAAAGGCTTGAGCTCACCGTACACGCGAGTGCTCAGCATTGAGGTCCAAACCGCTCGCTTCAGGTTTCGCGGAACGCGCGGGAGAGGCTGTCGAGGACAGGCTTCATGATGTACTCGAAAAACGTACGTTCTCCGGTCTTGATGTAAATGTCCGCGGGCATCCCGGGCGTCGGGATGAATTCAGGCATTTGCCTGAGAATATCGTCCTGGTCCAGGCGCACCCGAACAACATAGAATTCCCCACGCGTGTCGCCGTCGCGACGGGTTTCGGCCTTCCCCTGCACTTGCTCCGCCAAGGCGTCCGCTGACACGTAGATGACGCTCGCCCCGACCATGGGCGTGATGCGCTGGTTGAGCGCCGACAGCCGCACCAGCGCCTCCTGGCCTACGCTCACATGCGAAATGTCCTTGGGGTTCACATGTGCCTCGATGATGCGCTCGTCGCCAATCGGCAGGAGCTCAAGGATCACGGCACCAGGAGAGACCACGCCGCCCGGTGTATGGAAGTTGTTCTTCACCACAATACCTCGAACCGGCGACCGGACATCGACCCGATCGACCACATCCTGAGCGGCGCGAATCTGCTCCTCTCCGTCGTCCAGCTCGGCCTCGGTCTCGCGCAACTCCTTGATCGCCTCCCGAAGCGCCGTCGTGTGGAGCTGCGCTATTCGTTCGTTCGCCTGGGCGATCCGCTCCTTCGAATCGGCGATGCGGCCGAGATATTCGCCTAGCTCACCCCCGAGACCCGCCTCTGAGCGTCGCAACGCAAGCACATCCGACTTGCGGACCAACTGCTGGCCAAGAAGGGAATTCTTGTCCTTCAGCTCTTCGACGAACAAGGAAATTCGCTCTTTGGTGGACTGAACTTGCGCCTGATATCCGCGGATGCTTTCCTCCAGCCCAGCGATTTGCTTTAGGAGTACGCTTTCGTCGGTCACCAGACTTGCCCGGCGGGCCTGAAGCTCGGCACGTTGCCGCTCAAGAATCGCTTTGATTTCTGGATCACGTGCGTTCTCGCTGAATGCGGCCGGGGTTTCGATTGCGTCAGAAGAGCTCATTTCAGCTTCCAGACGCGCCTTCATGGCGAGCAGTCGATACTTCTTCAAAACCAGCCGTTTCAGCTTGGCGTTGGCAGCGGTATCGTCCATGCGAACCAGGACCTGGTTGGCCTCGACGGCATCCCCGTCCTTGACCGCAATCTCGCGGATGATGCCGCCCTCGAAGTGCTGGACAAGCTTGTTCTGCCCGGTAGCCACGAACGTACCCGAGGCGACGACCGCACTGTTGAGGGGAGCGACTGCGGCCCAAACGCCGAAACAGCCGAGCCAAACAACCAAGATGGCGAGGCCGGTGAAGATGGGCCATTTGGCGCTCAGCGGAACACCGCGGTACCACTCGCCGATGTCGTCCTTTACCGCTCTCATGCTGTCCTCCCGCGCTGGTCACCCGCCCGAGGATTCGATGCGTTGCGGCTGCTCCGGCTCATCACCGCCGGCCCTGGCGGGCGACCGAACCAGGCGATGCAACACCTCGCTCGGAGAGCCGAATGCTTCCGCGCGTCCGGCCCGCAGTATCAGCACTTTGTCAACACTGTTCAGTAGCGCCGGGCGCAGGGTTACGACCACGGCGGTGACCCCCCGCCTCTTGGCGCGCTGCAGGGTCTCGGTCAGAGCCTGCTCGCCCGCCGCGTCGAGATTCGAGTTGGGCTCGTCGAGCACGACAAGGGACGGATTACCGAAGAAAGCCCGGGCGAGCGCGATGCGCTGCTTCTGTCCTCCCGAGAGCGGCCCGCCACTGCGGTCGAGCACGGTCTCGTATCCTTGCTTCAACTGGCAGACCATGTCGTGAATTCCCGACAATATCGCCGCCTCATAGATGCTCTCGTCGGGCAAGTCGTCGCGCATGCGGCAGATGTTCTGCTTGATGGTCCCGGGAAATAGCTCGACCTCCTGGGGCAGATAACCGCTATATTCCCCGAACTGGCGGCGATCCCAATTGCGCAGCTCCGTTCCGTCCAGCCTGACCTTGCCGGCTGTCGGCACCAGACAACCCACCAGAATGCGCGCGAGCGTCGACTTGCCCGATCCGGACGGTCCGACAATGGCCAAAGACTCTCCGGGCGCGAGCTCGAGCGACACGCCATTGAGCACCGGCTCCTTCGAGCCCGGCGGCAGATACAAGACCCGATCAACGCTCAGGCGCCCTTGCGGTCTGGGCAAGCGCAGCTTAGGCGCCTCGCGCTGAAATGACTCGACGGCCTGCTTGACGCGGGCATAGGCCGATCGCGCCTGAACGCAGCTGCGCCATCCCTCAATCAAGCCCTCGAGCGGCTGCAGGGCGCGGCCGGCAATGATCGAAGCCGCGATCATCATACCCCCGGTGATCTCGGCGTGCAGGGCCAGATAGGCACCGGTACCAAGGATCGTGATCTGGGCCACGAGGCGGACAAATTTCGACGCACCGCTGATCCAGAAATTCCGGTCAAGGGCTTGGCTCTGCACCGTCAGCGCCGGCGCCTGCCGGCGCCCCCAGTGGAGAATGCTTTCGCTGAGCATTCCCATCGCATTGATCACCTGCGAATTTCGCGCCAGCGACTCCGCCGCCGCATCGGCCTCGGCGGCATGCAGGCCAGCCTCGCTCAGACGCTCCGAGGTCGCTTTCTGGTTGATCAGCGCAATAAGTGCTAGGACCAAACCCGATACGACTGCGATCCAGCCCAGATCTCGGTGAACGAGGAATATGACTGCGAAGTAGAGGGGCGAGAGGGGCGCGTCCATCAGTAAAAGCATGATAGGGCTCGAGATGAAGCCCCGCACCTGGTGAAGGCTGCGGATCGCCTGGATGGTTCCTCCCTCGCCGGCCCTGGCGTTGTTGATGCTGCTCGCCAGCACTGCGCCGCCCAGCACCGCTTCCATCTTGGTCGCAAGACGCCCCAGCACCTGCCGACGCAGAATGTCCACGATCGAGAGGACACCGATGAACGTCAGCGCGAGAGCCGAGAGCATCAGCAGTGTCTCGAGACTACGGCTCGTCAGCACGCGATCGGATATTTGAAAGAGGTAGATCGGCAACGTGAGCATCAGCAGATTCACAACGACCGAAAATGCTGCGACCGCTACGAGGTTGGTGCGCGCGACCGAACGCCAGGCGGCCAGCGCGTTGACAGGTCCGACATAGTCGCGGGCCTCGCCGCCGGGTGCGACGCGATGTTGAGCTCCGGAATGATGGTTGCGCGGCGGATCGTCCAGTGTCTCGACAGCTGCCATGTTTGCCTCCCACTAGAGGATGGCATCATGAGTTCCAACATGATCGATCGGAGTATTATCCACGATGTCGGGAGGCGGCGGCGCGGGTTTTTGGACGTCGGCAGCCAGCGGCGCCGAAACGTCTTGCGCCGATGCGGTGTCCGCCTGCGACACGGCAGTCTGGGAGGGCGCGATCTCGCTGCTGAGCGTGACGCCATAGTCTGTATACTGGGTTCCGTTGAACAGCGAATCTGCCGGCGGCGGTGGCGCATCGTTCAACGCGATCACATCGCCCGCGACGGCGGTCGTCGCCGCGGCATTTGAGGTGTCCGTCACGACGTTCTCCGGGGCAGTGGTGGCGGATGCCGAACTCTCGATCGGTGCGTCAGCGGTGGTGGCGAGCGCAAGAAGCGTGTCGGCCGATCCAGGAGCTTGAGCGCTGCTGGTGTCCGGCACGGCCGGCGCCACCGGTTCGGTCGCGGGGGTGCTGAGCGAGTCTCCGGTGCTGGTGAGCACCGGCTCGGTCGTGTCAGCGACGGGTGCCGCACTCGCCAAAGCATCGCCAGCCACCCTCCCCGTGTCCGCCGGTTGCGACACGTCGCTCGGCGCATCGGTCGGAGCCGCAGCTGTGGTGAGCGCCGGCTCGCTGATGTCCGCGACCGGCGCCGCACTGGCCAAGGCATCGCCAGCCACGCTGCCCGTGTCGGCCGGTTGCGACGCGTCGCTCGGCGCATCGGTCGGAGCCGCAGCTGTGGTGAGCACCGGCTCGGTCGTGTCCGCGACCGGCGCCGCACTCGCGAAGGCATCGCCAGCCACGCTGCCCGTGTCGGCCGGTTGCGACGCGTCGCTCGGCGCATCGGTCAGCGCGGTTGTGGTGAGCACCGGCTCGCTCGTGTCCGCGACCGGCGCCGCACTGGCCAAGGCATCGCCAACCGCACCGCCCGTGTCGGCCGCTTGCGACACGTCGCTCGGCGCATCGGTCGGAGCCGCAGCTGTTGTGGTGAGCACCGGCTCGCTCGTGTCCGCGACCGGCGCCGCACTCGCCAAGGCATCGCCAGCCACGCTGCCCGTGTCGGCCGGTTGCGACGCGTCGCTCGGCGCATCGGTCAGAGCCGCAGCTGTGGTGAGCACCGGCTCGCTCGTGTCCGCGACCGGCGCCGCACTGGCCAAAGCATCGCCAGCCACGCTGCCCGTGTCCGCCGGTTGCGACACGTCGCTCGGCGCATCGGTCAGCGCGGCAGCCGTTGTGGTGAGCACCGGCTCGCTGATGTCCGCGACCGGTGCCGCACTCGCCAAAGCATCGCCAGCCACGCTGCCCGTGTCGGCCGATTGCGACGCGTCGCTGGTCGCATCGGTCGCAGCCGCAGCCGTTGTGGTGAGCGCGGGCTCGCTCGTGTCTAGGACCGGCGCGGCACCCGCAAGACCATCGCCAGCCACGGTCCCAGTGTCGGCCGGATGCGACACGTCGCTGCTCGGATTGGTCAGAGCGGCAGCCGTTGTGGCGAGCACCGGCTCGCTCGTGTCAGGGACCGGCACCGTACTCGCCAGAGCATCGGCAGCCACACTACCCGTGTCGGCAGGTTGCGACAGGTCGCTCGGCGCATCTGCCAGAGCGGCAGCCGTTGTGGCGAGCGCAGGCTCGCTGGTGTTAGCAGCGGGCGCCGCACTCGCCAAAGCATCGCCAGCCACGCTGTCCGTGTCGACGGGATGCGACACCTCGCCGGCCGGATTGGTCAGAGCGGCAACTGTTGTGGTTAGCACAGGTGCGCTCGTGTCAAGGACCGGCGCGCCACTCGCAAGTGCATTGCCAGCCACATCGGTGGGCTGTGATACATGACCAGGGGCACCGTTACCGGTGATCAGTTCCGCCTCCGCGATCTCAAGGGGTGATGCTGAACTATCAAGCGTGTCAGTTCCCGTGCTTTCCGATGCAACCGTTTGCGACAACGCGGTCGACTGAGTGTCTGGACCCGTCGTCTGGTCAACCACCTCGTTGCTCACCGTGCTCACGGTGTCGATCGCCGTCGCAAGCGCCGGCGGCACCGTAGCCTCGACCGGCGCAATTGTTCCAACCACGTCATCGGGCAGCGTGCTCGCAGTGTCGGCCAGAGTCGATAGCGTCGGCTGCGCCGCCGACTCGACCGGCGCAATCGCGCCGACCACGTCGTCGGGCAGCGTGCCCGCGGTGTCGGCGAAGGTCGTGAGCGTCGGCTGCGCCGCCTCGACCGGCGCAATTGCGCCAACCACGTCGTTGGATAGCGTGCTGACGATGTCGGTCGCCATCGCCAGCGCCGGCGGCACCGCCGCCTCGATCGGCGCAATCGCGCCAACCACGTCGTTGGGCAGCGTGCTGACGGCGTCGGTCGCCGTCGCGAGCACCGGCGGCACCGTCGCCTCGACCGGCGCAATTGCGTCAACCACGTCGTGGAATAGCGTGCTGACGCTGTCGGTCGCCGTCGCGAGCACCCGCGGCACCGTCGCCTCGACCGGCGCGATCGCGCCAACCACGTCGTTGGGCAGCGCGCTGACGGTGTCGGTCGCAGTCGCCAGTGCCGGCGGCACCGCCGCCTCGATCGGCGCAATTGCGCCAACCACGTCGTTGGGTCTCGTGCTCACGGTATCGGTCACCGTGGCGAGTGCCGGCGCTACCGCCGCCTCGACCGTCTCAATCGCGCCAACCATGTCGTTGGGTAGCGTGCTGACGCTGTCAGTTGCCGTCGCCAGTGCCGGCGGCGCCGCCAACTCGACCGGCGCAATTGCGCCAACCACGTCGCTGGATAGCCTGCTGACGCTGTCGGTCGCCGTCGCCAGGATCGGCGGCACCGCCGTCTCGACGGGCGCAATCGTTCCAACTACGTCGTTAGGCAGCGCGCCGACGCTGTCGCTCGCTGCCGCCAGTGCCGGCGGCACCGCCGCCTCGACCGGCGCGATTGCGCCAACCACGTCGTTGGATAGCGTGCTCACGGTGTCGGTCGCCGCGGCGAGTGCCGGCGGTACCGCCGCCTCGATCGGCGCGACCGGCTCAACCACGTCGTTGGGCAGCGCGCTGACGGTGTCGGTCGCCGTCCCCAGTGCCGGCGGCACCGCCGCCTCGACCGGCGCAATCGTTCCAACTACGTCGTTGGGCAGCGCGGTGACGCTGTCGCTCGCCGTCGCAAGTGCCGGCGGCACCGCCGCCTCGACCGGCGCCATTGCGCCAACCACGTCGTTGGGCAGCGCGCTGACGGTGTCGGTCGCCGTCGCGAGTGCCGGCACCACAGCCGCCTCGAGCGGCGCGATCGCGCCGGCCTCGTCATCGGATCGCGTGCTGACGGAGTCGCTCGTGGTCGCGAGCGCCGGCGGCACCATCGCCGCGACCGACGCAATCGTGCCGGCCACGTCGTTGGACACCGTGATGACGATGTCGCTCGCCGTCGCGAGCGTCGGCGGCACCGCCGCCTCGACCGGCGCAATCCCTACCACCACGTCATTACTAAGGCCGCCGAGCATTCCAAGCGGGGGAAAGGAGTTGACGATCGACGGGCTAAACGAGTCGCAAAGCACATTAGACCCAACGGATTCGAGCGTTGACTCACCCGGCAATTGAGTGCTTCCGAGGTCGGAATCCGCTGAAAGCGAGTTGACGCGACTGACGCAACTAACGTCGGCTGAGGCGTGAGCATGGTGCTTGCAAAAATCGACCTCGTCGCCACTCCCACCCCCACCCCCAGAGTTCGCAGTAGCGACTGCTTCGCCACGAGCGGTGCTCGGTCTGGGCGCGTCTTCATGCGGCTCCGCCAGGAGCCCGGTCGGATCGAGCTGAGCCACATGCGTGTCCCACGAGGCGGCCGGCCCTTTTGGCCTCTCATCTTCCGCGCCCGGTTTCGCGGGATCGCTCGCAGGCAGCTCGTCATTTGTCCCTTGCGGCCCCGCACCTGCTTGAGCGGCTGTCGCGTCTTCTTGCTTGGCCAGCGCAGATTTGAACGGGGCGGCAAGAAACTCCTCGCAGGCAACTAGCTGGGCAATAAAGAACGACCCGGTCAAGAAACTGAAAGAGCCGGATCGCTTGTCGGCGCGCTGCACTCCGGCTTCGAAAATCTTCCGCTCTTGTTCGAACAATTCGCGCTTTTCTACCTGGTGCATGACCGCCGCCTTTCTTGATCAAAAATCACCCTCGCCCGGCAGCATTCACCGCCAGGCGAGTCTCTTCGGCATGTCAGGCGTCCGTGTCGTGCGACGTATCCGTCGCCGTGTCGAAATGCCCTACGTCGAAGTGATCCATTGGGCCCATCAAACCGATGGCGTATTCGAGCGCATCGTCGCAAGACATCGAAGCTAGCGCGCCGTGTATGTCACCCGAATGATCTGGACCGTGCGAGCTGATATCACCCGCGAACTCACTATGGGAGAAGTCGAACTTGGCCAGCGCGTCACCCGGACTGCGATCGGTGTCGCCCCTGCTGCCATCGTCAGCCGGCTCGAGATCGCAATGGTCCTTGGGCTGGTATTCGCCGTCGTTGGCGTCCTTCCAGCCCCCATCGTGCTCTGGGTAGTCGCCCTTGGGGTAGGCGCCGCTAAGCTTGGCATAATTGTCCTTGCCGTCGCCGTTTTTCGAGCAGTCGTCGTCAGCGCTGTGATCGTCGTTCCATTTTGACAGCCTGCCGTCGTCATAATCGTCGGGCTTGGTTGACGTGCATTGCTCGGGTGGGGCGCCCTTTATCAGCCCGAGAATGCTCGTAACACTGCTCAGGATAGACATGGCTTCGCTCCTCGCTTCAGCTTTGCGACAGTCGCGGGCACGTGCGTCACGCGCGCGTGCCCTGCCCGGATCACCGCGCCATCACCCCTACTGTCGCCGAAGCACGCCGATGGATGCAGCGGCGAAAAAACAATTCACGCGTCATTCGAGCTGCCGGCGCATGGCCACAAGCTCTCTCCGGATCCACGCCTTGACGGTTCCGACAGGAACCCGGAGGTATTCGGAAATCTCCTCGTGCGTGCGCCCGTCGACGATCGCCAGAAGCAGGCTCGCGCGGCGCTGTGGCTCGAGTTGATCGAGCATGGTTCGCAGCGTCATGCTGTCTGGGATACAAGAGGCAGGGTTCGGAGCGGCCTGCTCGCGCGCGCAAATGGCATTCAATGCATCGTCCTCGAGCGCGAGTTCGCGCCTGGCGTTCTGCCGCATCTTGAGCGCCGTGTTGCGGACGATCGCGTAAATCCAGCCCCGGGCGGATCCTCGTGCAGGATCGAAGTTTTCCGCATATCGGAGAATCTGCGCGAATGCGTCGTGGATGACGTCCTCGGAACGCGATCTGTCGTGCACGATACGGTGCGCCATCGCGCGCAACTGTTCCTTCTCCCGCGCGTAGATCTGGCCGACGGCGGACTGCGATCCGGAGGCGCACTCAAGCAGAGCTGTTTCGTAATTAAGAGCCGTCTCGCCAGTGAGACAGCTGTCATGGCGCGCTACGCCGCAGCGAGACCTTGCGTTTGTTAAATCGAGGCACTGATGGGGCATGGTCGAAGTCACCCCTCATAAGGCAGAGCAGATGCGCGACATTTTCACGCACAGGGCCTGCGGCATTTAATATCGCGCATTTAATTCATTTAAATGATCTATTTTAAAAAAATACGAAATCGCTTTCGGCGAACTCAAGTCAGCAAGCATCGACTTCGTTCCCGGAAGTTTTCAAAAATTTTTTTCCCAATCGCCAAAGGGTGACGTGGTCGTCAGAGTGCAGGCGGACCATAGCACGTCGTTCTCGGCGGCCAGGTGAGCCGCTGAGAGGAGCAACGTAAGTCCTCGAGCCAACTTCCAAAATGGAGAGCGTCAACATCGTCGCTAGTCGCGTTTATAACTTCAGAGCACGCATCGGATCCGACCACCATGTAATGCCATCGAGGGACATTCGAAGCACCTTCAACACGCTATGTGACAGGACGTGACAGGGCGCGGCGACTTGCGCAGCTTCCGCGATGAGTGCAGCGATCGAAACAAGCTAAGGCGCTTCTTGGGCCGAGCTCGCCACATGGCGCGTCATCGCGCTTTCCTTCGAAGGCGCGATGTCGCATCTCAGCCGCGCAGAACATCCAGCAGACCAGACCGTCCAACTCACTGTGACGAAGCCGCCACCGAGTCCCACTTTAAAGCGCCTTGCACACGACGCTGCAGAACGCGATACAACAAGCGTCAAACACGTGCCGCTCACAAAATTTACGCGACCGTGCATCCAGATTGGCGTCTCGCACCTAGTGATGACGTGGCAACAGTTACATCAATGTTCCGCCACTTACATCGAAAGGAGACCAACATGCTGGAGATGACCAAACTTGCTCACCCTATCGAACTGTCTGATGAGGAGCTCGACCTCGTGGCCGCCGGCACCGGCGGCTGTGGCTGCCAGGATGGCGGATCACTGATCCGAACTGGCGACATCAATGTGCTCAGCGGAAACCAAGTTCAGGTTGGCCTGCTGTCCAAGCAGTCCCAAGTCTTTATTGGGTAAAGGCGGGATGCATCGGCGAACCGCTTCTCCAGCAGGGGAAGCGGTTCTCCGGTAGCCATCCGCAGTCTTGCTTTGGCGGAAAGATACTCCGCGCAGCGCTTCAGCAAGGTGCGTCCATGGCGAACCGACCAACTCTGTTTCGTAAGGAAGCCGTCGACTTTTTGCATCAGCGCCACACCTGGGGTGAGGTCGTATTGCTGCAGCCGCTGTCGAGCACACTTCTTAGCTGGAGCCTTGCGGCGCTCGTTGTATTCATTTTGTGTTTTCTCTCCATCGCGCAATACGCCCGCAAGGAGACCGTCTCCGGGTATCTGACGCCGACCTCCGGCACAGCTAAGATTTTCGTATCACAACAGGGCTTCATCAAGGCGATACACGTGAAGGAGGGGCAAGAGGTTTCGGGGGGCGACCCGCTCCTGACCATAGTTACTTCCCAAATCACGGCCAATGGCGATGACGTCAATGCGACCGTACTTGCGGTGCTGACGCAGCAACGGAATGTGGTCGAGCGACAGATCGATGCCGAAGATCGCCGAACCGCCTCAGAACGGGATCGCCTCGGTTCCACGATCAAGGGGATTGAAGGAGAGATTATCCAACTCGAGGACCAGCGGAACATCCAAAACGAGCGACTGAAACTTTCCGAGAGCTTCGTATCAACGGGCGCTAAGCTAACCGCGAGCGGCGCATTACCAACGATTGAGCTCAAGCGCCGCGAGCAGGCCGCACTTGAGCAAAAGCAGAGTGTGGTGTCGCTCGATCAGCAGATCACCGCGCGACACACCCAGTTGACAGACGCTCGGCATACACTCGAGCAACTCCCAACCATCGCCGCAGAGAGGATCCGAGGACTGCGTAATGAACTGTCCTCGATCGAACAGCGCGTGGCCGAAGTGAATGGGCGGCAGGCTTACGTTATCAAGGCGCCAACGAGTGGGCGCGTATCGACGCTGCAGGCGACAATGGGCCAAATCGCGGATCCCCGGCATATGCAGCTCGAAATCATTCCCGTTGATGCGCCCTTGCAGGCCGAGCTGTTCTTTCCGACACGCGCGTTTGGTTTTGTGCGTCCCGGCCAGCAGGTTCGGATACTTTACGATGCATTTCCTTACCAGAAATTCGGCACCTACCGCGGCAGCGTGACCAACGTCTCTCACACCATTCTGACCGGCAACGAAACGACCGGGCCGATCGCCCTCAAGGAACCGGCTTACCGTGTGACTGCGGCTCTCGAGCGGCCCGACATCGACGCCTATGGCCGTAAGATGCCGCTTCAGCCGGACATGCTGCTCAGGGCCGACGTGATCCTCGAGCAGCGGTCCCTGATGAGCTGGCTGCTTGATCCGGTGTTAAGCGCAAGGATGTAGCTCATGCAGGGACTATTGAATTTCAGCGGACGCAGAGTCCTCCCGGTCATTCGGCAGACGGAGGCGACGGAATGCGGGCTCGCGTGTCTTGCCATGGTAGCGTCTTATC
This sequence comes from Bradyrhizobium sp. 155, assembly GCF_023101105.1. Taxonomy (NCBI): domain Bacteria; kingdom Pseudomonadati; phylum Pseudomonadota; class Alphaproteobacteria; order Hyphomicrobiales; family Nitrobacteraceae; genus Bradyrhizobium; species Bradyrhizobium sp. 155. Next base: position 6,032,047 of record NZ_CP064704.1, read on the forward strand.
ATGGTCATCGAACTGACTTGAACAGCCTGCGGCGGCGGCATCCAGTGTCCCTAAAGGGCGTCACTCTCCGCGACCTCATGCAGATAGCAGCTCACCTGGGGCTGTCATGTCGGCCGCTGCGAATCGAGATCGGCCATCTCTGCCAATTGCGTCTGCCGGCTATTCTGCACTGGGACATGGCTCATTTCGTTGTACTGAAAGCGTACAGGAGGAAAGGGATCGTGGTGCACGATCCGGCAGCCGGCGAGAAATGGTTTCCCCTCACTGAAGCATCAAGACATCTTACCGGGGTCGCGCTCGAACTCTCGCCTACTGAAACGTTCTGCCGCACAGATGAGAGAATGCGACTGCCGTTCTCGGTTTTCTGGAGCGGAATGAACGGAAGCAATTATGCTCTGGCCCAAATACTAGTTCTGTCAGTGGTCATCGAATTGCTTCTCCTCGCCGCCCCTTTCTATATGCAGCTCACGGTTGACGAGGTCATCGCCAGGGGAGATGTCGATCTCCTGGTCGTACTCGGGCTAGGATTCGCGCTCCTTCTCCTGATACGGATCGCCTCGACCGCAACCCGCTCCTTCATTATTCTCGTTCTGCAAAACACGTTGAGCTTTCAAATCGGCGCGCGGCTGTTTCATCATTTGGTGCGCTTGCCGCTCTCATTCTTCGAAAAGCGGCACATCGGCGACATCCTGTCACGCTTCAATTCGATCGAGCCCATCCGCAACGTGCTCGCGGAGGGATTGATCACGGGGTTGATCGACGGTCTCATGTCGGTGTTGATGCTGGTGTTGATGTTCACCTACAGCATCCAGCTCGGACTTGTCGTCCTGCTGGCGTTCGCGTTGTATGCCGCCCTGCGGCTCGCTCTCTTCGGGATGTTCCGACAACGGAGCGAAGTGGCCATTCACAGCAAGGCAGACGAGAACTCCACCTTCATCGAAACCGTGCGAGCGGTGCAAAGCCTAAAGTTGCTCAACCGAGAGAACGAACGGGAGGGCCAGTGGCTGAATCGCTATGCTGCGTATATTAACGCCAACGTGCGGCTAGGCCGGGCGAGGATCAGCTTCAAAGCGATGAACGACACGATATTTGGCTTGGAGAACGTAATCACGATCTACCTCGCCGCTCGTCTCGCACTGGACAACCTCATCACGGTTGGAATGATATTCGCGTTCGTCAGCTACAAGCTGCAGTTCGCTGAGCGGACAGCGCTGTTGATCGAGAAGCTGGTAGATGTCCGCATTCTCGGACTGCACCTGGAGCGTCTCGCCGACATTGCGCTCACCCCGCTCGAGCGCGGGCACCACCTGGACCTGTCGTATATCCGGCAGATTCGCGGCGCGATCGAACTGCGCAACGTGTGCTTCCGGTATGCAGAAGGAGAGTCTCTGATTCTTAACAACGTCAATCTGTGCGTTGCTCCCGGACAATTCGTGACGATCATGGGACCATCGGGCTGCGGCAAGTCGACTCTTGTCAAGATTATGCTTGGGCTGCTCGAGCCAACGAGCGGAGAGGTTCTGATCGACGGTCTTCCGCTAGGCCAGATTGGACCGCGCGCTTATCGCGAGCAGATTGGCGCGGTGATGCAGGAGGATCAATTGCTGTCGGGATCGATTGCCGACAATATCTGCTTTTTTGATACAGCATTCGATCTGCAAGCGATGATCGATTGCGCGCGGATTGCCGGCATCCACGACGACATCATGGCAATGCCGATGAGCTACAACAGCCTCATCGGTGACATGGGAAGCTCGTTGTCTAGCGGGCAGAAACAGCGAGTATTGCTTGCGCGCGCGCTCTATCGCCGACCAAAGATCCTGTTTCTGGACGAGGGCACGGCACATCTCGACACCGAGAAGGAAAAGGAAATCAATGCGAATCTCCGGCACCTTAGTATGACTCGCGTGAGCGTAGCGCACCGACCGGAAATTACCCATGGAACAGATATGATCATCCATCTTGCCGCGGCGGCCAGACCGTTTCGGGTCGGAATGACGAGCCTCAGACGAGAAGCGGGGCCTGCGCAAGATGTCGGCGTCACCGGGTTTGCCGCCGAAGGTGCGAAATCGGCCGAGACCGGCCACGATGACTGCCCCGGTGACCCCACGGGCGATTGCTCGAAGCGCGATAGTGACTGGAAAGACGCCAAGGACGACGACTGCCATTCACAGAAGGACTGCTGCCAGCCGCGGAAAGACTGCAACCCCAAGCCGTCCGACGACTGTGGCAAAGCCGACAACCCGGGTGAAGCGCTGGCCAGGATCGACTTCTCACGATGCTGATTCGGCTCGCGCAGTCCGGATCCTTCGCGTGACATGCAAGGCGCACTCGCTTCGATGACCCGCTCGGATACGCCATCGGCTGGCCAAACGCCTGCTGAAGTCGCGCGAGGACGTCCTGGCCGGATAGGACTCAACAAGCCGATTCATTGTTGCCTGGATTCCGATGTAAGGCCGGGCTCAACTTTCCCCCAGCCTTGAGCCTGGGTCGCTCCGAACATCATGGAATTAGTCTCGATGCTCACGCTCCGGTTGGCTGCTGCCGCCATCAAGGCATTCGGAGAACGCCTCGACCAAACCAGTCGCGGTCCCGCCTGTTCACGCGGGCCGGGCGCCATCAATATGCGAAACACCGACGTTTTCGCAGATTGAGACGAACGCCCTCTTCGCCTCAGCGTCCTCAAAGCAAAATCGTGTGCCTTGGATGCCGCGCTCGATCCACCAGTCGATTTTGTTTGCCCGCGAAATGCGGGATGCCTCTCCGCGCAACTGATCCAATTGCCTTCCATAGGCCCGAACGATCACACAATTTGTCATTCTCTTATCCCCCAAAAAAGCGGCGTGCTAACTAGCCCTGAACGCAAGAGTCCTTCCGACCGCTCATCGCGGACGCGCGGTGAGCGATCCCTTCAAAACGCCAGAAAGTCACACAGTCAGTCGCTCCGCAGCGATCGCACGTCAATCGCTCCTGGCCGAGCATGTAGCGCCCGTGGATCGCGGTAGCGGCATTTTTGCAAGATGGACAAATCAACAAAAAATTGCGCATACGCCAGCGCATCACCAGACCACCCAACACCTTCGACGCCCCTTCGTGAATCAGGTATCTCGCTGAGGAGAAGCTTAGCGAAACTTTGCACGCCTGAATGTTCGATCGCGAACACAGGAACCGCCCTGCGCTTGCTCAGAGCGTGGTGGTATCCTTTCGGAAAGCTGCTAGGCTACCCTCAACTGCGAGAGAGCGATGAGCGATGACGCGAAAAATGCAGGCCTTGCGGCGTTAATCAGTGGTATTTTTGCTCGGTCCGCGTCGCCCGTCGCCGCGCCTCCGGCGCCGGAGATGCCGTCAACACTCCAACGGGAGCCCGCGGTCGCGGCAGCGCCGCCAGCCAAGCCGCTCGTTCCCTTGTCCCCGGGCGGCCCCGATGAAAAACGAGCGCGGCTGCCCGCGGTGGCGATCGCCGACCTCGTCCTTGGTGAGCTTCGCAAAATGGATGGCTTTCCGGAATCCGGAGTCTCGATCACCGTCTACGGAAGTCGACCTTGGAACGCCATGATCAGGTTCGCACCGTTCTCGACTACGTCGCAAGACGCTGCACGCCTGCGCCACGCTGTGCCCGACATCGTCTTCAGGCTTCGGGGATATGTCGAGCTCGAAAACTAGGTTCTGCCGATCACGTTCGCCAAACTCGCCTCCTATACCGGGCTCGGCGTGACTTCCGACAATTGGACTTGCTGCGCCCATCCCCCTGCCGTTGTGAAATCTAGGAAGTCGGAAAAGGGCGCTCGTAGCCCTCAGCGGAAGTATGGATGTGCCCGCGTTTCGTCCGCGGCCTAATAGCACGTCCTGTTCCCGCGAGTTCCGATTTCGCGGACTGGCCAGGGGAGGGCCACCAAGGCTAATCTGAGGGAGGGAATCATGGCGAACCTGGTCCTTTGCCGCCCCTAGCGATCCCGACGACGCTCCAGGACTCGTTGATGGCGCGCCTCGATCGATTGGCGCCGGTAAAGGAAGTCGCCCAGATCGCGGCATGCATTGGACGCGAATTCGGACACGAGCTTCTAAGATCGGTAACGGCGCTCGACGAACACGCGTCAGCGTGCTCTCAATGATCTAATGACAGCGGAACTCATATTCCGCCTGCCGGCAGTAGTTTTGCCTTTGGCCAGTTCAGAGAGCCAGCGATGATGCAGCCCTTCAGTCAATCCATCAGCCAAATCGCCGGCGCGTTAGCCCGCGCGCAGGCTGAACTGCAAAATCCCGAGAAGTCCCTCACCGCCCACCATCGCCTCGCCCTTCCCGCGGGAAGAAAGCCGCAGCTTCCGCTATGCGTCACTGGCGAGCGGGCTGGAGATCGTGCGCAAGTGCCTGAGTAAGCATGAGATCGCCATCATTCAGGCCACCGCCGTCGAGCCAGCGACAGCACTGATCAAGCTCACAACCACCCTGCTGCACAGCTCCGGGGAATGGATCGCCTCGGATTGGCGGGTATGCCCGGCCGCCGACATGGCGGCTCCGCAGCGGATGGGCGCAGCGTTGACATATGCCCGCCGCTACGCGCTGTTCACCCTGGTCGGCATTGCTGGCGAAGACGATTTCGATGCGCCAGATCTGATCACCGCGGCAGCGCCCGCCGCGCCGCCAACGAACCCGAAAGCCAAATCCGCCAAGAGCATTCTCACCCGCGCACCGATGCTCGGCCCACAAGCCTCGGCAGATCTGCGCCAGCGTCTGCTGGAGCAACTGGACGGCTTGCGAGACAACGCGGACCTGTTGGGATGGGCCAAGACCAACCTGCCGCTCAAGAACACGTTGTTGGAGCCGGACGCCCGGCTGGTCGGAGCTGCCTACCAGACACGCGTCGAGAAAGCCTCGCCGCCATCCGCATCAGACGTTGAGCGCAACCTCGAACAGGCGGGGCTTGCCATCCCCAAGGAGCCGCCGCGCAAGCGCAGCAAGGACCACCGGCTGTTTGTGCGCGGACAGCCCTGCCTGGTCTGCCAGCAGTCTCCGTCCGATCCGCATCACCTGAAGTTTGCGCAACCGCGATCCCTGGGCCGCAAGGTCAGCGAAGAGTTCATCGTGCCGCTGTGCCGCACCCACCACCGGGACCTGCACCGCCATGGCAACGAGCGAGCCTGGTGGGCCGATATGCAGATCGCGCCATTGCCGGTCGCGCAGGACTTGTGGGCGGCAAGCCCCGTCCACGGGATTGCCAGCCCGGCAACGATCGTCGACAGCAGCATGTCCGCACACGTCGCTTCGGAGGCGAGACGGCGATGAACGGCCCTTTCCAAACCGAACAGCAGCCCACCGTCAACGCCATGCCGGTTCAGCTCGAATTGCTGGCGCCGCCTCCCCTGCTGTTGCCTGGTGAGAGCCGCGAGCACCACCAATCGCTGCGGGCAAGCGATCTTTGCCGACCTCGCGCCGCGATCCGCCATCGAATGGCCGCTCGCGAACGATGCCGCTGAACCATCCTGGGAGATCCAGCGCTATCGATGTTTGCGCCACCAGCTACTGGAGATCTAGCGCGAACAGGCGAATCGCAGCGACCCTGCGCCGCATCGATCTGATCGGCATCGCGCCCGAGTTCGCGGACGAGGCCGAGTACTATACCCTGCAGAACGCCTCGAGCTGGCAGCGCGACCCTCCATCTCCTTCACCCGGTGCGATATGCATCGCGTCACCATATCGGTTTGACTGGCGGATTGCTCACACTTTCTGGCACGTTCATCGCAGCATCGGTACGATCAGCGCAAAAAGCGAAGCGTGATGGAGATACTGCACAAGAACCGATCGACGACCACTGCATGAAAAGCCGCGCTGATCGGCCGTTGTCCGTAGTGCTCAACAGATGCTCTGAAACTAACCTTCTGCCAGACAATCATCGGTCCGATCGTAAAGAGCCGCGCGAGCCGATATTCGGCCCCGGCGCGCCTCCATTTTTCGCCGAGCTGACTATCTCCGTCGAAGCGCTTGGGCTTTGCTCCTCGTCTTGCTGTTAGCCGTTGCGGAGTCGCAACGCTCTCAACCTCTAAAGCCCGGCAGGCCGCCGGCGATCGACGGATACAAATTCAAGGGCATCGACTAGACGCCCTTACAAACCCAGCTGCCTGCGCAGAGCGTCACGTTCTTCGAGCAATCCACGAACTCTTTGAGCATTGGCCGATTGCGTCTCCTGCCACTCGATGCGATCTTCTGCGGTCCACAGGTAAGACTCGCGATTCAGCCGATCCTTCTCGGCCTTATCAAATTCTAGGTATAGTTCGATTTCGCGCTCAACTTGATCCAGTCGTTCCTGGAGAATTCTCGGCATCCGCCGTTCCTTCGGCTTTGCCTCCAGCCCGCTTCGGGCTTCGGTGCAACCGGTGCGACGACCAATAGGAGTTCTTTCCAGTCGGGTAGATGCGAGCTTTTCCATAAAATTATCACGGTGCGAAAAAAATCTTTTGCGAAGCGCGTCTGACGGGGCGACCGAAGCCCCTGCATTCACCGACCGAAATCTCAAGCTGTTCACGCGCGGCGTAAGCGGGCCGAGCGGAAGGAGCGAAGGATTCGATTGTTAGACATGGAAGAAGTCCAAATTGGCCAAACTGCTTGCTGTTACGGCCGTTAAGACGACTTCCATATCCGCCGAACCCTGGTTCTGAGCTGCCCCGGAACTGTTAACATAAACAATCGTGTCCGCGCCGCTTTGGATCCACGCGATACTATGCGCAGCCACCTGCGTGCTACCGGCTATCAAGCCTTGGACGGTCGTGGCTCCAGTGATACCCGAAATGTCAATGACGTCTGTCCCATGAACGAAGTCGCTGATCGTGTCATGGCTTGCAACAGTCGACTCGGAAACGGCAGCAAAGACAAACTGATCAGCGCCAGCGCCCCCTATCAGCGTATCGGCGCCAGCTCCGCCCCGAATAAAATCGTTCCCCGCTTGACCGTCCAACGTGTTATTTCCAGCGTTGCCAATAATGACGTCAGCGAAACCCGAGCCACGAACAGCATTCACGCCGGTGAATGCATCTGTACCGACGTCCGCAACATCGCCAGAGGCCGTTCCGTGGGAGTTGCCAGCGGCGAGATCTACGGTCACAGCATCCAGAGCATTGTAGAATGCGATGCGGGTATTACCGTTGCCCGTGATAGTGTCATCGCCGGCCATCCCCTCAAACTCGTTGAAGGTACCGAAATCACCGACATTTGGCCCGGAGACGCCGAAATTGGTCGCGACATAAGTGTCGGCGAAGGCGGTCCCGCGGATCGCTTCAATTGATCGAAGGGTGTCTGTTCCGATGGCAGCGTCACCTGACACCGTGCCCGAAGCCATATCGACTTGAATACCTGAAGCCGAACCATCGTGGTTGTAGAATGTCCTGTCGAACCCACCTTTGCCGTCGATGAAGTCATTGCCGGCGCGCCCGGAAAAATCTTCCGCCGTACCACTCGGATTGGCAGAGCCGGTGATGGTGTCGGCAAATGACGATCCCGAGACCGAGCCAACACCCGAGAACGTATCGATGCCCACTGACCCATCACCGGTTACTGTACCCGACGCGCCACTGGTGGTGCTGGTCCAGCCATTGAGACTAAAAGTTATCGTCACGGAGCCGGTTGCATTGGCGTAGATCAGACGGGTATTGCCGTTGCCGGTGATGATGTCGTTACCACCCATTCCTTCAAACTGATTGAGGTTGCCGTTATTGCCGATGTTGGCATAGGGAAGTCCGGTTGCAGGATCGATAGCGCCGCTGACGCCGAAATTCGTGGCATCATACGTATCGACAAAATTGGTTCCCTGAATGCCTTCGATCGAACGCAAGGTGTCGGTGCCGCTCGATGCATCGCCGATCACCGTTCCTGCCGCAAGGTGAACGCTGATCCCACCCGTCGTGAAGGTTAGATTGGCGTATTGCGCCGTATCGAAGCCGCCGTTTCCATTGATAAGATCGTCGCCGGCAAGGCCCATGAAGTTCTCGTTGGCGCCGCTTCCCGAAAAGACGTCCGCAAACATCGATCCCATGACGGCGTTGACACCGGTGAACGTATCGGTACCCACCGAGGCATCGCCGGTCGCAGTGCCCGCAAGGAGATCGACCGTCACGCCGGCGCTTGATTGCGTATATTGGAGTCGGGTGTTGCCATTGCCGATGATTGCATCGTTGCCGCCCATGCCTTCAAAATTATTGAAGGTGCCGCTCGATCCGGCATTGGTGCTGGTACCGCTGAAACCAGTGGCATCGTAAGTATCAGCGAAGTTGGTGCCGCGGACGGCTTCCATCGAACGCAGCGTATCGGTTCCGATCGTCGCATCGCCAGTGACGGTTCCGGCCGCAAGATTAACGGTTATGCCCGTGGTTGTGGTGACGTCGTTATTATAGATGGCGAAATCGTAGCCGCCGCGGCCATCGATCAGATCGTTACCAGCACGACCGTCATATTGCTCGAAAGTACCATTCGGATTGTCACTGCCCCGCAGCGCGTCGCCAAATGCTGACCCAATGACTGAATTGACGATTGTAAAGGTGTCGTTGCCGACCGACGCATCGCCGCTCGCTGTGCCTGCGACAAAATCAACGATGACTGCTGCTGCCGCATTGACATAGGAAATACGAGTCAAACTCTCGCCGGAAGGATTGACCGTGCCGACGATGATATCATCTCCCCCCATGCCTTCGAAGCTGTTGAAGCCAATTGGCGTACCAGGCACCCCGGAGTTACCGCTGAAGCCGACCGCCGAGTAGTGGTCGGCAAGATTGCTGCCCTGGATGGCTTCGATACCGATGAGAGTGTCGGTGCCGACGCCTGGTCCCGTCACGGTCCCGGCAGTCAGATCGGCGGTAATGCCCCCGGTCGCGTCGACATAGACCGCCCGATCAACACCCGACAAGCCGTTGATCGTGTCATTGCCGCCGAAGCCCTGGAATGCATCGTTCCCAGCGGTGCCGGTCAGGGTGTTGTCGCCAGCGTCGCCGAGAATGGCGCCGGGCACGCCCACCGTATAGACCACCGCGCTGCTGGTGGCGGTGTTGCCGGCGGCATCGTTCACCCGTGCGGTCAGCGAGTTGCTGCCGTTGTTGAGGCTGACTGTGGTGCTCCAGCTGCCATTGCCCTGCACGACGGCGGTGCCGATCGGCGTGGCGCCGTCGAGGATGGTGACGCTGGCGCCGGCGTCGGCGACGTCGACCGTGCCGGTGATGGTCTGGCTGGCCTGGTTGACCGGTCCGCCGGTGCTGGTGATCGCAACCGTCGGCGCAGTCGTGTCCAGGGTGAAGCTCAGCGCGGCCGAACCGGTGTTGCCGAAGCTGTCGGTCTGGCTTGCGACGATGGTGTGCGATCCATCCGCCAGCCCGCTCGGGAGGAACGACCACGCGCCTTGCGCATCGGTGGTGGCGGTGGCCGCGACCGGAGTGCCGTCAATGGTGAAGTGGACCACGGTGTTGGCAAGGCCGGTGCCGCTCAGCGCCGGGTTGGCGGTGATGTGGTCGGCGGCCGAGCTGCCGGTGTCGGCGACCAGGGTCTCGGTCACCGTTGGCCCGGTGGTGCTGAGCGTGTAGACCACCGCGCTGCTGGTGGCGGTGTTGCCGGCGGCATCGCTCGCCCGTGCGGTCAGCGAGTTGCTGCCGTTGTTGAGGCTGACCGTGGTGCTCCAGCTGCCATTGCCCTGCACGATGGCGGTGCCGATCGGCGTGGTGCCGTCGAGGATGGTGACGGTGGCGCCGGCGTCGGCGACGTCCACCGTGCCGGTGATGGCCTGGCTGGCCTGGTTGACCGGTCCGCCGGCGCTGGTGATCGCAACCGTCGGCGCAGTCGTGTCCAGGGTGAAGCTCAGCGCGGAGGTGGTCGAGCTGTTGCCGGCGGCATCGCTGAACTGCGCCGCGATCTGCCTGGTGCCATCGGCTCCGAGATCGCCGGCGGTCACTGTCAGGCTGACGCTGCCTGCCGTCACGTCAGTGGCCGTGATCACATGCGTGACCGGATGGGCCAGCGGCGAGCCGCCCAGCAACAGCTGCACCGTATCGCCGACCGCAGCCGTCGGGGTCAGCGCCACCGTGAAGGTCGGCGCCGTCGCCGACGTGAGATTGTCCGTGTTCGAGGTGCCGGTGTCCGAGCCCGCCGTCAGGTCCGGCGTGCCACCGCTCGGCGCCGCCGTGTCGAGGGTGAAGCTGAGCGAGGCCGAACCAGTGTTGCCGAAGCTGTCGGTCTGGCTTGCGACGATGGTGTGCGATCCATCCGCCAGCCCGCTCGGGAGGAACGACCACGCCCCTTGCGCATCGGTGGTCGCCGTGGTGGTGCTGAGAACACCATCGATCGTCAGATGCACCACGGTGTTGGCAAGCCCGGTGCCGCTCAGCGCCGGGTTGGCGGTGACGTGGTCGGCGGCCGAGCTGCCGGTGTCGACGGTGAGGGTCTCGGTCACTGTCGGCCCGGTGGTGCTGAGCGTGTAGACCACCGCGCTGCTGGTGGCGGTGTTGCCGGCGGCATCGTTCACCCGGGCGGTCAGCGAGTTGCTGCCGTTGTTGAGGCTGACCGTGGTGCTCCAGCTGCCATTGCCCTGCACGACGGCGGTGCCGATCGGCGTGGTGCCGTCGAGGATGGTGACGCTGGCGCCGGCGTCGGCGACGTCGACCGTGCCGGTGATGGTCTGGCTGGCCTGGTTGACCGGTCCGCCGGTGCTGGTGATCGCAACCGTCGGCGCAGTCGTGTCCAGGGTGAAGCTGAGCGAGGCCGAACCGGTGTTGCCGAAGCTGTCGGTCTGGCTTGCGACGATGGTGTGCGATCCATCGGCCAGCCCGCTCGGGAGGAACGACCACGCGCCTTGCGCATCGGTGGTGGCGGTGGCCGCGACCGGAGTGCCGTCAATGGTGAAGTGGACCACGGTGTTGGCAAGGCCGGTGCCGCTCAGCGCCGGGTTGGCGGTGATGTGGTCGGCGGCCGAGCTGCCGGTGTCGGCGACCAGGGTCTCGGTCACCGTTGGCCCGGTGGTGCTGAGCGTGTAGACCACCGCGCTGCTGGTGGCGGTGTTGCCGGCGGCATCGCTCGCCCGTGCGGTCAGCGAGTTGCTGCCGTTGTTGAGGCTGACCGTGGTGCTCCAGCTGCCATTGCCCTGCACGATGGCGGTGCCGATCGGCGTGGTGCCGTCGAGGATGGTGACGGTGGCGCCGGCGTCGGCGACGTCCACCGTGCCGGTGATGGCCTGGCTGGCCTGGTTGACCGGTCCGCCGGCGCTGGTGATGGCAACCGTCGGCGCAGTCGTGTCCAGGGTGAAGCTGAGCGAGGCCGAACCGGTGTTGCCGAAGCTGTCGGTCTGGCTTGCGACGATGGTGTGCGATCCATCGGCCAGCCCGCTCGGGAGGAACGACCACGCGCCTTGCGCATCGGTGGTCGCCGTGGTGGTGCTGAGAACACCATCGATCGTCAGATGCACCACGGTGTTGGCGAGCCCGGTGCCGCTCAGCGCCGGGTTGGCGGTGATGTGGTCGGTGGCCGAGCTGCCGGTGTCGACGGTGAGGGTCTCGGTCACTGTCGGCCCGGTGGTGCTGAGCGTGTAGACCACCGCGCTGCTGGTGGCGGTGTTGCCGGCGGCATCGCTCACCCGTGCGGTCAGCGAGTTGCTGCCGTTGTTGAGGCTGACCGTGGTGCTCCAGCTGCCATTGCCCTGCACGATGGCGGTGCCGATCGGCGTGGTGCCGTCGAGGATGGTGACGCTGGCGCCGGCGTCGGCGACGTCGACCGTGCCGGTGATGGTCTGGCTGGCCTGGTTGACCGGTCCGCCGGTGCTGGTGATCGCAACCGTCGGCGCAGTCGTGTCCAGGGTGAAGCTGAGCGAGGCCGAACCGGTGTTGCCGAAGCTGTCGGTCTGGCTTGCGACGATGGTGTGCGATCCATCGGCCAGCCCGCTCGGGAGGAACGACCACGCGCCTTGCGCATCGGTGGTGGCGGTGGCCGCGACCGGAGTGCCGTCAATGGTGAAGTGGACCACGGTGTTGGCAAGGCCGGTGCCGCTCAGCGCCGGGTTGGCGGTGATGTGGTCGGCGGCCGAGCTGCCGGTGTCGGCGACCAGGGTCTCGGTCACCGTTGGCCCGGTGGTGCTGAGCGTGTAGACCACCGCGCTGCTGGTGGCGGTGTTGCCGGCGGCATCGCTCGCCCGTGCGGTCAGCGAGTTGCTGCCGTTGTTGAGGCTGACCGTGGTGCTCCAGCTGCCATTGCCCTGCACGATGGCGGTGCCGATCGGCGTGGTGCCGTCGAGGATGGTGACGGTGGCGCCGGCGTCGGCGACGTCGACCGTGCCGGTGATGGCCTGGCTGGCCTGGTTGACCGGTCCGCCGGCGCTGGTGATCGCAACCGTCGGCGCAGTCGTGTCCAGGGTGAAGCTCAGCGCGGAGGTGGTCGAGCTGTTGCCGGCGGCATCGCTGAACTGCGCCGCGATCTGCCTGGTGCCATCGGCTCCGAGATCGCCGGCGGTCACCGTCAGGCTGACGCTGCCTGCCGTCACGTCAGTGGCCGTGATCACATGCGTGACCGGATGGGCCAGCGGCGAGCCGCCCAGCAACAGCTGCACCGTATCGCCGACCGCAGCCGTCGGGGTCAGCGCCACCGTGAAGGTCGGCGCCGTCGCCGACGTGAGATTGTCCGTGTTCGAGGTGCCGGTGTCCGAGCCCGCCGTCAGGTCCGGCGTGCCACCGCTCGGCGCCGCCGTGTCGAGGGTGAAGCTGAGCGAGGCCGAACCGGTGTTGCCGAAGCTGTCGGTCTGGCTTGCGACGATGGTGTGCGATCCATCCGCCAGCCCGCTCGGGAGGAACGACCACGCCCCTTGCGCATCGGTGGTCGCCGTGGTGGTGCTGAGAACACCATCGATCGTCAGATGCACCACGGTGTTGGCAAGCCCGGTGCCGCTCAGCGCCGGGTTGGCGGTGACGTGGTCGATGGCCGAGCTGCCGGTGTCGACGGTGAGGGTCTCGGTCACTGTCGGCCCGGTGGTGCTGAGCGTGTAGACCACCGCGCTGCTGGTGGCGGTGTTGCCGGCGGCATCGTTCACCCGGGCGGTCAGCGAGTTGCTGCCGTTGTTGAGGCTGACCGTGGTGCTCCAGCTGCCATTGCCTTGCACGATGGCGGTGCCGATCGGCGTGGCGCCGTCGAGGATGGTGACGCTGGCGCCGGCGTCGGCGACGTCGACCGTGCCGGTGATGGTCTGGCTGGCCTGGTTGACCGGTCCGCCGGTGCTGGTGATCGCAACCGTCGGCGCAGTCGTGTCCAGGGTGAAGCTCAGCGCGGCCGAACCGGTGTTGCCGAAGCTGTCGGTCTGGCTTGCGACGATGGTGTGCGATCCATCCGCCAGCCCGCTCGGGAGGAACGACCACGCGCCTTGCGCATCGGTGGTGGCGGTGGCCGCGACCGGAGTGCCGTCAATGGTGAAGTGGACCACGGTGTTGGCAAGGCCGGTGCCGCTCAGCGCCGGGTTGGCGGTGATGTGGTCGGCGGCCGAGCTGCCGGTGTCGGCGACCAGGGTCTCGGTCACCGTTGGCCCGGTGGTGCTGAGCGTGTAGACCACCGCGCTGCTGGTGGCGGTGTTGCCGGCGGCATCGCTCGCCCGTGCGGTCAGCGAGTTGCTGCCGTTGTTGAGGCTGACCGTGGTGCTCCAGCTGCCATTGCCCTGCACGATGGCGGTGCCGATCGGCGTGGTGCCGTCGAGGATGGTGACGGTGGCGCCGGCGTCGGCGACGTCCACCGTGCCGGTGATGGCCTGGCTGGCCTGGTTGACCGGTCCGCCGGCGCTGGTGATGGCAACCGTCGGCGCAGTCGTGTCCAGGGTGAAGCTGAGCGAGGCCGAACCGGTGTTGCCGAAGCTGTCGGTCTGGCTTGCGACGATGGTGTGCGATCCATCGGCCAGCCCGCTCGGGAGGAACGACCACGCGCCTTGCGCATCGGTGGTCGCCGTGGTGGTGCTGAGAACACCATCGATCGTCAGATGCACCACGGTGTTGGCGAGCCCGGTGCCGCTCAGCGCCGGGTTGGCGGTGATGTGGTCGGTGGCCGAGCTGCCGGTGTCGACGGTGAGGGTCTCGGTCACTGTCGGCCCGGTGGTGCTGAGCGTGTAGACCACCGCGCTGCTGGTGGCGGTGTTGCCGGCGGCATCGCTCACCCGTGCGGTCAGCGAGTTGCTGCCGTTGTTGAGGCTGACCGTGGTGCTCCAGCTGCCATTGCCCTGCACGATGGCGGTGCCGATCGGCGTGGTGCCGTCGAGGATGGTGACGCTGGCGCCGGCGTCGGCGACGTCGACCGTGCCGGTGATGGTCTGGCTGGCCTGGTTGACCGGTCCGCCGGTGCTGGTGATCGCAACCGTCGGCGCAGTCGTGTCCAGGGTGAAGCTGAGCGAGGCCGAACCGGTGTTGCCGAAGCTGTCGGTCTGGCTTGCGACGATGGTGTGCGATCCATCGGCCAGCCCGCTCGGGAGGAACGACCACGCGCCTTGCGCATCGGTGGTGGCGGTGGCCGCGACCGGAGTGCCGTCAATGGTGAAGTGGACCACGGTGTTGGCAAGGCCGGTGCCGCTCAGCGCCGGGTTGGCGGTGATGTGGTCGGCGGCCGAGCTGCCGGTGTCGGCGACCAGGGTCTCGGTCACCGTTGGCCCGGTGGTGCTGAGCGTGTAGACCACCGCGCTGCTGGTGGCGGTGTTGCCGGCGGCATCGCTCGCCCGTGCGGTCAGCGAGTTGCTGCCGTTGTTGAGGCTGACCGTGGTGCTCCAGCTGCCATTGCCCTGCACGATGGCGGTGCCGATCGGCGTGGTGCCGTCGAGGATGGTGACGGTGGCGCCGGCGTCGGCGACGTCCACCGTGCCGGTGATGGCCTGGCTGGCCTGGTTGACCGGTCCGCCGGCGCTGGTGATGGCAACCGTCGGCGCAGTCGTGTCCAGGGTGAAGCTGAGCGAGGCCGAACCGGTGTTGCCGAAGCTGTCGGTCTGGCTTGCGACGATGGTGTGCGATCCATCGGCCAGCCCGCTCGGGAGGAACGACCACGCGCCTTGCGCATCGGTGGTCGCCGTGGTGGTGCTGAGAACACCATCGATCGTCAGATGCACCACGGTGTTGGCGAGCCCGGTGCCGCTCAGCGCCGGGTTGGCGGTGATGTGGTCGGTGGCCGAGCTGCCGGTGTCGACGGTGAGGGTCTCGGTCACTGTCGGCCCGGTGGTGCTGAGCGTGTAGACCACCGCGCTGCTGGTGGCGGTGTTGCCGGCGGCATCGCTCACCCGTGCGGTCAGCGAGTTGCTGCCGTTGTTGAGGCTGACCGTGGTGCTCCAGCTGCCATTGCCCTGCACGACGGCGGTGCCGATCGGCGTGGTGCCGTCGAGGATGGTGACGCTGGCGCCGGCGTCGGCCACGTCGACCGTGCCGGTGATGGTCTGGCTGGCCTGGTTGACCGGTCCGCCGGTGCTGGTGATCGCAACCGTCGGCGCCGCCGTGTCCAGGGTGAAAACAACGGATCCGCTCGTGGTAACGTTGGCGTTAGGGTCCAAAGCCACGATGCTGTGGTCGCCGTCACCTGCCAGCGTGACTGCTATGCTCCAAACGCCGCCAGAGCGGACAGTAACCGTTCCAATTTGCGTGGTGACACCGTTGTAGGTGTCATACAGCGTCACCGTGCTTCCAACGAAAGCGGCATCAACAGTTCCGCTGATCGTCTGACTTCCTTGGTTGATTGGACCGCCTGCGCTGCTGATAATTACAGGTCCGAACGAAGTCGCGACAACAGCTTGCGGCGTATCCAAAACGGGGACGAGCGGTTTCGATGCGGACGCAGAACTTCCCGTGACGGAAGCTAGGGTCACAAAAACCGGAGTGATCGATCCGCCACCCGCTTGGCCCTTCACGTCGTCTGCAATGACGGTGGTCGAGGCTTCGGTAGGTGATGGTGGAGGACTCCCAGCGAACTTCTGCAGCGACTTTGTATCGGCATCTCCTCGCTTGCCGTCGCTAGGTGCCGGAGTGTCTGGGGCCATCTGTTTGCCGATATCGTAGGTCGTCAACACCTGCTGGAAAGCGCTGAATTCCTGCGCGACCTGGCCTGGGCTCTTACTGATGGCTTGGGTGATCACCTCGAATTGGCAGTTGGCGTGATGGTCAGCGATGGACCGTCGCTGGTAACTATTCCGATTGGATCCCCCGCGGTACAAACGCCTTGAAGCAAGTTAGTTGGGACGCATTTGAAGACCTGCACGGAATGAATCTGACCATCTTGCTGATCGGCAACCGAGATCGAGACCTGCCCATCCACCGCATCGACGTTAAGAAGAACTGCGGTACCGCGAATTCCAATCACGGCACTTGGCGTCGCGATCTGCATGTCACCCGTTTTGGCGACCTGGCCAGCGACGAAGCTGGCCGCGCCTTGGACGAGAGTGAACATCGAATGGTTCGCGCCACTCGTCAGACTGACTAAGGTACCGCTCGCACTACTCTGCCCTTCATACCCCAATTCGTTCAACATGAAGCGAGCGTTTGCACTTAGGTTGAACGTTGAGCCGTCGATTAGAACCAGGCCGATGGTAGAGCCACTTCCAGTCTGCACAACGTCGTTCTGATAGACCACGTCCCCGTTGTTCGCTTCGATGGTAACGCCATTGCGAACGATGCTGGCGCTTCCCGTTATGGTGGCGACATGGCCGATGACCTTTACAGGCGCCGCATTTCCTCCGGCTTGAGCAAAGGTTTGATAGCCCGTCAGCGCTTCGACGACTCTCGCATCGAGTTGCGCGCCGTCTGCCGAAATGAGCGGCGAACGCTTCTCACCGAGAAAGTAGTTGTGAATCGAGACCCGATGGTTGGGATCAGAAATGATGAGATCGGGGCCCGAACGTGCATATTCGCCCGAGAAGAGATGTGCGTCCGGAATGATGAGTGAATCAGTTGGGCCAGGCTCAAGGAGGCCAAAGGACCCCCACGCGGCCTCAGATGCAGCAACATCAAGCATTGGGTTTAATGGGGTATTCAAATCCGCGACCCCATGAATAAATTTGCTAATTAATCACATTTAATGTTAATAACACCCGATCGACGGACTGAAAAGCGTTTTTGCAGGCAAAGCTGTATTGGTTTGAAGTCTGTTGATCGTTCGACGCGCAACAATGCGCCTGCGCGTTATGTGGCGCGATAATACGTGTACGGCGGCGGGACGAGTTGATCTGAATAGTCCCGCATCCAGCCGGACACACCGCCAGAGTCCAACTCGCATGGTGCAACCGAGAACTTTTCGTCGCATGGACCTCATCGAGGTGCGCCGTCAACTAGTGCACGCGCGCAACCGGCATTCCAATAACAGCCTTATTGTAAGGCGTATCAACGGCCTGCTATGCCGCATTTATCACTTGGAGGAAGCGCTCGACCCTAGCCAAGGTGAGCGAATCCGCAAAGCTGTTCAAATTGTGCTACGAGATACGTCGAAGAGTTAGTTTGACCTAAGTCCCGGATCAAGCGGGCAGACAGCAACAGCAGGTCCAGAGCATTGGCGCGAGGGCGTCGCCGATACGTTCTCCCACGATTGAGAATGCCGGCCTTTAGATCTGGATCCAATTTAGGCCATGCCAGCATTGATCTGCATATCGGCCCGTAGGTGCATTCGCTCTCGCGGTGATCTCTGTGCATCCCACTTGCGGACCAGTGGCGCATTGGATCTCGGTTGACCGTTGTTAGCTCTTTTCTGCGGCGTTGAAGCCGGGCTGGCGGCTGCATGCTTGTCTGGCACCATTAGCCTCGACGGCTATCTGAAACGACGAGGCAGACAGCAGCTCCATGGCTGATTGTTCTTCGGTCAGGCGCCTCTTAACATACTGCCGTTCAATCTCAGTCAGCGTAGTTTGAAGCAGGCCCAAATACCGCTCAACGTTCTTTCGATAAATGCGCAAACGAACAAGCTTCTCGTCGATCATCTTTTATCCCGATGAATGGGTGCAATACGCCTGAAAATACCTCTTGAAGAGGCTATTTTTAAATGAGTATATTTAAATTTGGTGTATTTAAAATGGCAGACAAATTCGGTCGGGTCAAGAAGGGGTATCTGCGATGAAATCGATCATGCTCGCAGTCCTAACTCTGTTCGCGATTTCAACCGTCGCGCCGCTCTAATCATCGGCAGCGCTGGCCCAGCAAAACCCACCCGCCAAAGCCAAATTCGCTGAGAAGGGATGCAGGCTGGACGCACGGTACGCCTGCTAATGAGTGGCCTCACATCGCGGCGGCTCGCGAGCCTACATGAAACGTGGGAGCACGGTTGTTTGGTAACGTATAGCGGCCGCTGGGGCAAAAGCCGCTGGCGAGGAATCTTTGTTGGACATGACCTAATGATGAAGCGGCAAACCACGCTCTTCGGGACCCGGAAGCACCGATTTGGTGCAGGCACGAGCGATGGAAGCGCCACTTACAATGAAGGCCAATTTACGATTGGCTCTCGCATCGAGGTAAGGCCCTCAGCGGGGCCACGGTTGTGCGGCAAAACCGGAACGCTGATTGGTGCTGGATACCATCCCAGGAGTCTCCGCGTCATATTGGATGGTTCAAAATCACCAATAACCCTTCACGTTGCATACGTTGCAATTGTAAATGAGAAATTCTGATTGATGCTGCGGCAGCTTGCGTGACGAGTTCATCATCCAGCCGCGGCAGCGACAAATAAGTCTGGTTGATCTGATTCAGCAAAGTCCGCTCTCGGCTTTTCGGGGACGTCAGATCCGCCCAGTGGACCTCACGCCGACAGATTGAGTTGGGTTAACGGCGCAGATTGAGGCATTGACTGCCTCACATTTGATATCGCGTTTTCATTATTGCGTCGCAATATACAAGGATCGTCCAGCCCATCATGAGGCCGATGCGATGATCCGACATGCTGCACGCATGCTGGTGCTGGCGTGTTGCGTTAGCAGCCGGCCCGCCTACTCCGATTTCGACACACAGGAGGTCGTTCCTCCGCTTTCGTTCACGCTGTTCTGCACAAAGTACCCTGAAGATTGCCAGGAACAGCAGGACCTTCGCATAACAGGCTTCCGCTCCCGAGGGCAGCGCTGGCGCGAGCTCAATCAAATCAATTCAATTGTCAATTCTAGCATCGCGTCCGAGAGTCTGTTGGTAAGCCGGAATGACTATGAATGGCAAATCTTTCCCTATGATGGAAACTGTGGCGATTATGCCGTTACAAAACGCCATTTGCTGCTCCAAGCGGGCTGGCCAACCTCGTCTCTCCTTTTGGCAGAAGTTGTTATTCGCAACACAGGAGAGCATCACCTCATTTTGCTCGTACGAGAAGGAAGAGTCAGTTTCGTTCTCGACAATCTGAGCGGGGCGGTCGTCCAGCTCAACGAAGCCTCGGATCAATACGTCTTCCTGCGCACCCAATCGGGTCTGAACCCTCAACTCTGGATGCGCGGACTCGCGAGATCTTAGCTGCTCGCCTGCTGTTCGAATTCTGCCACGTTCGGGAATTCGGTCATCCCGAGGGCTTGGGGTATTAGTCCCTTGCCGGCCCTCCGAAGTTGATACGGCTGGCTCGTTAATAATAGCGCCCAATCAGCTCAAAAATACTCTGCCGCGGGTAGCAACGGGACAGCCTATTGGATAAGAACACGCATCCAGTCTGTGAGAATTTGCATGACCAAAAAGCGCGCATTGATTACCGGTGTTACGGGCCAGGACGGGGCCTATCTGGCCGAGCTGCTTCTAGGGAAGGGCTATGAAGTCCATGGCATCAAGCGCCGGACCTCCCTCTTCAATACGGATCGCATCGATCATCTTTATCTCGATCCACACGAGCCCGATCCGCCGTTCCGGCTGCACTACGGCGATCTGACGGACTCCTCCAGCCTCATCCGGATCGTTGCCCAAGTACAGCCTGACGAAATTTACAATCTGGCTGCGCAGAGCCATGTGGCCGTGTCGTTCGAGGAACCCGAATACACTGCCAATTCCGACGGGCTGGGGACGCTGCGGATTCTCGAAGCCATGCGCATCGTAGGGCTCGAGAAGACGGCCCGCTTTTACCAGGCATCGACTTCCGAACTATACGGACTGGTTCAGGAAATTCCGCAGAAGGAGACCACTCCTTTTTACCCGCGCTCTCCTTACGCAGTCGCCAAGCTCTACGCCTATTGGATCACGGTGAACTATCGCGAAGCGTACGGCATGTATGCCTGCAACGGCATCCTGTTCAATCACGAATCGCCGGTTCGCGGCGAGACGTTTGTCACCCGAAAGATTACGAGAGCGCTGGCGCGTATCCATTTGGGTCTGCAGGAGCGCCTGTATTTGGGCAATCTCGACGCCCTGCGCGACTGGGGCCACGCCCGCGACTACGTCGAGATGCAGTGGTTAATGCTGCAACAGGAGAAGCCCGAAGATTTCGTGATCGCTACCGGCGTACAGCACTCCGTGAGAGATTTCGTCAATATTGCAGCGAACGAGGTCGGGATACAGATCCGCTGGGAAGGCAGCGGCGCCGATGAGATGGGCTATGACACATCTAACGGAAAATGCATCGTCTCGGTCGATCCCCGCTATTTCCGCCCCACAGAGGTCGCAACTCTCTTGGGAGATCCATCGAAAGCCAAGCAGAAACTCGGATGGGAGCCAACGACCTCCTTCGAAACGCTGGTTCAGGAAATGATGAAGGAAGACCTCGAATCCGCAAAGCGCGACGAACTGATCAAGCAGCACGGATTCAGATACTTTCCGCGTCACGAGTGATCCTGAGTTAGATCAGCCGCCACCGCGAGCGGCCCGGAGGTAAGCGCTCATCGCGACGCTCACCTTTGGCTGCTCTTGTTCGTCGACCGACGTCATCTCTCCGCAGTCGCGGTCAGACGCCTCAGGGCAAGCGAACCGCATCCTCCACTGGAAGTCCAATGTTGTCGTTAGCGCTTGTCGGTCCGATACCCTTCGGTCCTGCCGACTTGCGCTCGTCGATCATGACTTCCGACCACCGACGAACAATTGTTTGTCGGTCCCACCGATCAAGGGCGCGCTTTCTTCCTTGCTCCCCGTAATGCTCGCGGAGGCCGGATGCCTCACTAAGCTCGCAAATTGCGACTTGAAGAGCGGACGAATCTCCCGGTGGAACCACAAGGCCCGCGCCGATGACTTCCGTCGCAAGCCCCGTACCCTCTTCGGCCATGGCGATGACTGGCCGAGCGGACGCGAAGATCGCGCCAAGCTTGGAAGGCAACACCAGATCGGCCGCCTCCGCCTTCTGCGGGATCAGGTGGAAATCTGCAGTTGCCAACAACTCGTTGAAGCTTTCCTTGGGCTGAAGCCCGAAAAAGTGGATGTTGGAATGTCCGGCGGCCAATTGCTCGAGCCTCGTCTTATCTGGTCCGTCGCCGGCAAGAATAAACCGAATATGTGGATGGCTTTGCTCCAACCCGATCGCGGCCTCGATCACGAATTCAAGCCCTTGCTTTCTCGACATCGTTCCGGAGTAGAGCGCAACGATGTCGGTCTCGCCAAGCTTGAGCTGCTCGCGATATTTCGTCATCCGGGAAGCGGGACGGATCGCCCGGGTATCAATCCAATTTCTGACCTCAACGGCTTTATCGAAGTCCACGCCTTTGAGGATCAGGCGATCCATCATCGGCTGAGAGATGGTCGAAACATGATCGAAGGATTTGAGGATCGCTGCTTCAGTTCTAAGCATCCATTTGCGCAAGAAACCGTTGCGCAGCAGACCAAGATCGAAAGCCGCATCGACCTCGAAATCCTGAATGTGCAGCCACGATTTGGCGCCGACGCGACGAGCCACGAACGAGACGAAGGCAGCCGACATCAGAGACGGGGCTACCGCGATCATGACGTCTGGTCGCCAGGAGAGCGCATTCACGAGGGCCGGCACTGCGCTCGAGAGTGCGAAGGAGGCATGATGGATAAGTCGCTTTGCCCCTGACGGATGTTCAGGCACATAGATCGGCGTACGCGTGACCCGAACGCCATCGATATGCCTCGTTCTGAAGTAAGAACTACTAAAGCGGTGCGGGATCTTCCAGGCGGGATAATACGGCGGAGCCGTGATCACCCTCACCTCGTGACCGTCGGCGACGAGGCTTTCGCAGAGCTCGCTATTGTATTTCGCCACTCCGATCAGATCGGGGGCATAATTGATGCCGACCAAAAGAACACGCATAGAGCCCCGCCCAGATCAAAGTTCAGAATAAAGGATTTTTCTTACAGCCCAAATCGTCTACTCAGCGCGTTGCGCTGACTTCCAGGTGACGTCCGTAGCCCTTCAAAAAATCTACGTAGGCGGCCGCGAGACCGGCCCGCAGAGCAACGTTCGGCCGCCAGCCAAGCCCTCGAATTCTCGAGCTATCGAGCAGCTTGCGCGGCGTCCCGTCAGGCTTCGACGTATCGAACGCAAGCTCGCCTTGATAGCCCACGACCTCCGCGACTGCCGTTGCAAATTCGGCGATCGACAATTCCTCGCCACTGCCGACATTGATCGGCAGATCGCTGGAATAGTTCTTCAGAACGAAGACGCAGGCATCGGCGAAATCGTCCACGTTGAGAAACTCGCGAAGCGGCGTGCCGGTGCCCCACACGGAGACGCTGGGTGCGTTAGCGATCTTGGCTTCGTGAAAGCGCCGGATCAGTGCCGCCGGGACATGGCTATGATCCGGATGATAATTGTCGCCACGACCATAGAGGTTGGTGGGCATGACCGAGATGAAATCATCACCATACTGCCGACGATAAGCTTGGCACATCTTGAGGCCGGCAATTTTGGCGATGGCGTACCATTCGTTGGTCGGCTCGAGTGGCCCGGTCAGCAACTCGCTTTCGGCGATCGGCTGATTGGCGTGTTTGGGATAGATGCAAGACGAGCCGAGAAACAACAGGCGCTGCACGCCAACCATGTGACTTGCGCGGATCACGTTCAATTCTAGCGCAAGGTTGTCGCAGAGAAAATCGACCGGGAAATTGTTGTTGGCTGCGATGCCGCCCACCTTTGCAGCGGCGTGAACAACGGCCTCTGGGCGATTGGCCTCGAGCCATTTTAGGGTGGGCTCTTCCTTCGTGAGGTCCAGCTCACGCCGGTCGGCCGTCAGCACGGTGCAGTTTTCTGACGCAAGCCTGCGGACGACAGCTGATCCGACCATGCCTCGGTGACCCGCGACAAAGACACGTTTGCCGGAGAGTTCGTAGGTAGCAGCCCCTGTCATCGCAATCCTCTACCGGCGCTCGGTGCGCAGGAACCTTATCCTGTGAGATCTAGCGACCGCCGCATTACGCAATCACGCTGCCGATGCAGTCCCGCCGGACAGGTAACACAATCTTCATCATGCGACAGCCTGTCCAGACTACGGGAAGATATTCATGGTGAACCCGCGCCGCGCGCACAAAAGGTTGGCACAGAATGAAACAAAAACGAGCAAGGCAGCCGCGTCGGCCGCGCGGCTGCCCTGAAATTCGTTAAAACGGCAGCGCCGCTCGGGTTACTTCAGTAGGCCCGGCGCAGGACAGGGCCGAGAGGCGCGCAAACCCGGTCCATATACCAGCCATAGGGCGTCTCGACCCGCACCAGAGGGCAACGGCGCCACGGCACGTACCGATAGGGATAGGGTTGGGCCCAGAACGTCACAGGCGTCACCTGGCTCTCACCCGTGAGCAGGGCTGCCGGTGCCGGCATCTGCATCGCGGCGTTCGCTCCGCTCGCCGCGATGAAGGTAACACTTGCGCCCAAAAGGCCTGCTCGCATCAACGTCTTAAACATCCAAAATAGCTCCTCACCCCTGCGGAGTTGATCCCCGAACGCGCTCGTCAGGCCCCAGCCGACCGACGCCAGTTCGCAAGACCGCTCCACGACCAGCCCAAATAGTGAACCGAACTTTACCAAAGCCACCGGCAGAAATGCAACCGATGCCGGGCACCCGAGCGACTTTTGGACGATATGGCGCGCGGGTGTGGCTTCTTGGTCCTATTTTTGCTCGCTCCAGGCGCCTGGAGCAGCGAGGTCGGGTGAACGGCGGTACACATCCCGAAGGAACTGGTAGTTGACCGTCTGAGCCAAAGGCACGCTTTCCTCGCCCAGCTTCGCAAAGAGCAGGATATCCCGGAGCGTCCGCCAGCGGCTTTCGTCGTAGTCGCCGATGCGGCCGCCCGTCGGAAGCACGAGGGGCCGCTGCTGCTGCAGCTCGAACCTGAGCCGTTCGGGATGCAGAGCGGTCGGTTCGGTACCGGCGAGAACAGGCACGCTCCGTGCATAGTCAGCGTAGGTGAATTGCCATCCTCGGATGAGGCCCTGAAGGACGTCGGCGATCATGGATGGCTGTTCATGGACGAGAGCGGTGCTTGCGAAGTAGACCAAGCCAGGAACATGAATCCCGTAGTCTTGCGGCTTGATGACATTCAACTTCATGCTATTCGAACTGGCCGGATCTGGTTGGGCGTCGATTGCGGCAATGACCGCATCCACCTCCCCGGCCCTGAGAGCCTCGAAACTGTCGCGATCGGGCACCTTCGCGATTTGGCTTCGAGGCAGTCCAAGCTGCGCCATCATGGCATCGAACACCACATCGCCCTCACTCGCTTTGCGGTATCCGATTCGTTTTCCGACCAGATCAGCCGGCCGCCGCAGGCCCGAGCTTTCGAGAGTAAAGATCGCAACGGAGGTATCGAGAAAGCTTGCTGCAAACGCGGTCACGGGAACGCCGCGCCAGCTTGCCAGCAGGAACTTTTGGCCGCTCGTCACGCCGATGGCATGTTGACGTGCAATGGTTTGGACGAAGTCCGGGTCGGGTTGGGCCGCCACCTCAATGCGGGAGGAGAAATATCCCTGCCGGGATGCAGCGAGTTCGCCGCCAAAGCGCGCGCCATATGGCCCGTCCAGGAGGAGCTTGACCGCTGCGCTGGAGGCCGTCGGGGCTCGTACGGGCGCCGCATCGCGGCGAAGCAGAAGCAGCACGGTTCCGGCCAAGGCGAGGACAGCCAAGGCAACGGCGAGGTAACGCCTCCCTCTCGGCGTCGTCCGCCGCCGGGACTGGGTTCGAGGCAACGAGATTTTCCTAATGGTTTGTAAAATTGAACATATCAGTCGGGGCGAGATGGACTACAATGCAACTGATCGGGTAAGGTTAATTTTCCCTTCGCCTTGTTTTAACAGCGATTTTGACTGATAGCACGGCTTCTTCGGTAAGGAATTTTGCGTCAGTGGGTTTGCCAGGATGACAATTCTTTCCACTCGACAGGTGCCCGTCCCTGATTCTGCGACGGAAACTGGTGGAGTCGAGCCATTTGCAAAAACACGTAAAGGGTATGCGCCGCGGTGGATGCGACCTTTGGTTGTGGAACGGGGGATGGCCGTTGTGGATGCGGCCCTGATCGTGGTCAGCGGCATCGGCTGCGCGGTCGCCTATCATTTCTACACCCAATCGACGCTGGGCAAGGCCGATGTCTATGCCGCGGCGAGCGTCCTGGTCGCCATCAACTTCATCCTGCTGACCACGGTCCAGCACGGTTACCGGCTCAAGAACATCACCAACCTGTCGCGCGCGTTCCGCACCGCGGTGACGACGTGGACCGGGCTGTTCGGGGCGCTGCTGGCGATCGCCTTCACCATGAAGGTCAGCGAGGAGTTTTCCCGCGGCACCACGCTCTCGTTCTACTTGGTCGGCCTCACGGTGCTGCTGGCCTGGAAGCTCGCGGCCGGGCGCTGGACCGCCAGGGCGCTTGCCACCGGGGCGTTCGCCAACAGCCGCGCGGTGATGATCGCCGAATTCGGGCTGCCGGCGGCGTCCAACACCATGATGGACCTCGCCCAGCACGGCTATCGCCTGATGCGGATCATGGAGATCCGCTCCGCCGACCTCGCCTCGCCGCTGCTGCTGTCGGCAATCGCGCCACGCTTTGACGAGCTGATCGCCTATGCGCGCGAGAACCGGGTCGAGCACATCTTCCTGCTGATGAGCTGGAGCCGGCAACACGCGATCGACAGCATCCTGGACGCGCTGAAGATCCTGCCCGTTCCCGTGCATCTGGTGCCCGATGCCCACGCCGCGCGCTTCCTGCGCTATCCGCTGCAATCGACCGGCAACACCTTCACCGCGGAGCTGCGCCGCGCCCCGCTGTCGCGGAACGAACGCGCGCTCAAGCGCACACTCGACCTCGCCGGCACGGCCCTGGCGCTGATCGTGTTCGCCCCCGTGATGCTGGTGACCGCCGTGCTGATCAAGGCGTCCTCGAAGGGGCCGGTGTTCTTCCGCCAGACCCGCAACGGCTTCAACGGCCGCGCCTTCAAGATCTATAAGTTCCGCACCATGCGCGTGCTCGAGGACGGCCCGAAAATCGTGCAGGCACAGAAGAACGACCCGCGCGTGACCGCCATCGGCAAATGGCTGCGCAAGACCTCGATCGACGAGCTGCCGCAGCTCTTCAACGTGCTCAAGGGCGACATGTCGCTGGTCGGCCCCCGTCCGCACGCGGCCGCCCACAACACCGAATATGAGCAGATCATCGGCAACTACGCCTACCGCCATCACGTCAAGCCCGGCATCACCGGCTGGGCCCAGGTTAATGGTTACCGCGGAGAAACCCGCGCGCTCGAGATGATGGAGAAGCGCGTGGAGCATGATCTGTGGTACATCAATAACTGGAATGTGGGGTTGGATGTCAGGATCATTGTTGGAACGGCCTTCACTGCTTTTCGTCAGCAAAAGGCCTACTGATAATTCCGCTCCGTACGTGATCTTTTCGGGCTGACAACCACTTCTTATGAGCCGCACAAAATTAAATGCCATCGCGCTATACGCAAACTTTGTTGTAATGGCATTGCTCGGACTTGCGATCAATCCGCTCCTTGTCCAAAGCTTAGGTCCCACCGACTTTGGAATCTGGAAATCCCTGTTGCGGCTGCTCGACCTCTCAGGCGTTGCCGACGGCAGAGCTACGCAAGCCCTGAAATGGATTGTCGCCCACGGATCCGGAAAGGATGACGATTTAAGCCTGCGTCGCGCCGTCGGTGCAGCCATCCTAATGTGGCTATTTTGGCTTCCGGTGCTTCTGTTAGCAGTCTCAGGAGTTGTCTACCTCCTGCCCTCACTCATCAACGGCATCACCGCCGATCATCTTACATTTGCGAGATGGGCAGCACTGGCGCTCGGAATCAATGTAGTCTTGAGCGCTGTGGTCGGCATTCCGGATGCGGTTCTGATCGGCACCAATCAAGGTTACCGCTCCATCGTTCTGACGACCACAATTCTGATTGTAAGCAACGGGTTGATGCTTCTTGCTGCGCGAGGAGGCTATGGACTACCGACTCTGGGGCTGATTACCTTAGGCTGCACCGTGCTAAACGGTACGCTCACATGGTGGATTGCCCGCAGACGCGTCAACTGGTGGGGAATTGCCAAGCCAACGCGCAGCGACCTTACCCGTTTCGCTGGCTTCAGCAATTGGACGCTGGTGTGGGCACTCGTTCAACTATTCCTGCTTTCGAGTGAACTTCTCCTGATCAGCGCCCTGTCGGGTCCTCTCGCGGTCACCAAATACACGTTCACCTCCTATTCGATTCAATTCGCACTTGCGATTTGTCTGATGACTGGCAGCGCAGTTACACCGAGCTTGGGCGCGCTGATCGGAAATGGTGATCTTCGCGCGGCAGGAAGGCTTGTCGACAAAACACGCGAAATCCTGCTAGCAGTCATGACCGTGGGCGGAGCGGGTATCTTGCTACTGAACAAGGCATTCGTCACTACGTGGATCGGACCTCAGTACTACATGGGTGACACGCTTAACGTTCTGATGGTGATCGCATTCCTGCAACTTTCACACATACGATTGGAAGCACAAGTTCAGGACGTTGGACTCAACATTTCGAAGAAAGTTCTCGTTGCCCTGGCGGGGACGTTTGGCAGCTTCCTATTGGCAGGGCTGCTTTACCTTGCGTTCAGCTCGCTCGAGAGCATCTATGTGGGCCTTATCATTGGCCGCCTGCTCGCTTCTATCCTGCTGCCGCGGTTGGTCTGCGGTCTTGTTCCGGTACCCTTCTGCCATTGGCGCGGAATGGTAGTATTGAGCATTGTGATTGCGGCTTCGATCCTCGTTGCGCCCTTTATCGACCCGCACGGCTGGCCTGCCCTTTTGCTGACAGCCGCAGCGACGTTCATCGTGCTCGCTGGTATTGCATTTGCGTTCGTCCTCACTCAGGAGACCCGTTCGCTCATCTATGGACGAACCTTCGCAGCTCGCGAAAGAATTACGCAATGAATCGCACCCGTTCAATCCCCCACAAAACGTCGCTCATAGGTCAAGCCCTATTACTCGGCTGCTTGACGTTCGCATTATACGCTGTCCCCACCGGAAACGACGCTTATCTCGCTTGGCCGGTTATTGTTCTATTCTATATTTACTTCATACACTCGTTTCTCTCGACCGTTCGTATTCGTCCGGACATCCCCGTATACACGTCAATCGAAACTCTCTTTCTAATGTTCTATTTCTTGCTGTTCATAAATCCTTACCAGCTGCATTTTCTCGGGATTTCCGATCTGCGTAACAACTCGTACCTTCCCTTCGTGTACGAGCACGGATCGAACCAAGCTCTCGTTGCATCTGCGCTCGGGTTCGTCGCATTTCATCTTGGGCTGAGCATTGGCACTGGATCAAATTCAAACTTGCCGCCGGCCAAGAGCGCGAACGAAGGCCAATACTATGTTGCTTTTGGCTATATAGTTTTGCTGCTCCTCTCCGGATTCATTCTCATTTATGAAGGAGCTGGCCTCCAGAGCGCGGATGAGGGGCGGTATACCAAGATAACGAGCGGCGGCGCCATTGCAGACGGCATCTATCTCATAATCACAATGCTATGCATCGTTGCAGGATCGCGCGCCATCGCCCTAATCGCGCAAAGGAAGGCTCTGGAGCTTCCTATCCTTCTTTGCCTTCCCATAATCGCTTATTGGTCTGCGCGAATACTCCTTCATGGAGACCGTAATTCATTCTTCCTGATTGCAATCGCCGCGGGAGGTGGCTTTTTCACCTTTATTCGACGCACATCCTGGATGGCCTTGGCGGCGTGCGTCTTCGCTTCACTAGTACTTTATACTACGGTCGAGACCGTTCGAATGTCGCAGGATCGATCTTTTTCGGGCCTCATAGCGAGGATGTTTGAAGCTCGGCCGAGCGAGGAAGCAAATCGTAGTAGCAGCTTCAGCATAACGACTGCCACCTTGCGAGCGACTTTCGACATTGTCCCCGAGCGGCTAGATTACGGATACGGCAAGTACAAGCTGATTGGCTTCGCAGGAATCGTACCGTTGGTCCGAGGCTCCCTGCTGGGCAGCGACGCACATATGACCAATACAGCGGAGGTGCTCTCCAGTTATATGCTCGGTCCGAATGCAGGCTGGAGCGTCGGATCGAATCTGCTTACAGATGCGTATATGGACTTCGGGCCCTTTGGCATCCCGGGCTTGATCCTGCTGGCTGGGATATTTTCCGGAACGGTCCAAAAGCGCGCGGCATTGACCCCATTCTCGACGCGCACGATCACTTTCTATCTCCTTGTGCTCGGCAATTTTGCCGAACTGTCGCGATACACCGTCGATTTTCCAGTTAGGATGCTCACGTGGACCTATATCCTTTTTAAAGCCTACGACGTGCTCATGTGGATGCAGGGCCGCGCGCTGCCCACTGCTCGCTTGAGCAATCCTCTCAACAGTAAACGCTAGCCGCCGAATTCACCATGAGACCAATCCGCGTCTGTTTTCTTATACAGGCAATGTCAGACGGTGGAGCGCAAAAGCAATGCATCTACCTTCTGAACGAGCTTCAAAAAAGAGATGACATCGAACTTCATCTCATTCATTTTTATACTGGTGTTCATGACCATCTGCTTCAGAACATAAATCTAAGGATTCATAGGCTTTCCGTTAGATCAAACTACGATCCAAGAAACATTCTGAGCTTACGCGCTCTAGTTGGAAAGCTACAACCGGACATTCTTCTTTCTTGGTTGCACGCGTGCGATGCTTACAGTTTCTTCGTTCGACTTGGCATGGCCAAGCTGACGTGGATCATGACAGAAAGAGACTCAAAGTATCCGCCTGATCTTCGCTATTGGCTCCGGCGTCGTCTCGGAGTTTTTGCTGACGGGATTATCGCGAATTCTGAGAAGGGGAGATTGTACTGGGCTGAGGCGGGCGCGGATCGTCCTTGTTTCGTGATCCCCAATATTGTGCATCCACAGGCCCTTGCCGGCAGATCGACCAACTCCAATTCCGTTATTTATGCCGGCCGACTAGAGCCTCAGAAGAATGTGCCAGTCGTTGTGCATGCGTTCTGCGTGTTGGCCGAACGTCGTCCTGACATCACGTTTACCATCCTTGGCGATGGCAGCCTCAAGAGCGAGCTCGAAGGCACAGTTTCGCGCGCTGGATTTGGCGATCGGATAAGCTTTCTTGGTTTTCGCCAGGACATATCTCCTTACCTGTCGAGGGCGGCGGTGGTTGTAAGCTTAAGCCATCACGAAGGCTTGCCAAATGTCCTTCTAGAGGCCGCCGCGGCGGGCTTGAAGATCGTAGCTTCCAACATTCCTGAACATCGGGAGCTGCTGGGGCCCGACTACCCGTTTTACGTTAAAGACCGAAATGATCCTGTTGCTTGTGCAGATGTCGTCGAAAAAGCTCTGCTACCTTGTCAGGGCAATGCTATGGAATTTGCGATATTGAGAATTGCCAAAATGACCCCCGAGAAAATTGCGACGTCATATGCCGATGTTTTCAGATCCATGGTGGGGGGCCTCGAATGAGCAGGACAAGGCGCGCGATTTCGCGCATAGTGCTGCATGCGCTCAGGATTGCGCTTGCGCCGATCGAGAACCTTAGTCCGCGGACATACATGAAACTGTACGTCCCGCTGCTTTCCGCTTACGGAATGCGTCTGACGGGTTTCCCCCGCTACATTTCTCTTAGAGCTAGATTCGACGACTTCAACTACATCACTCTTGGCGAACGGACAGTCATTTCTAAATACGTCATTCTCCTGACTCACGATTATTCATTGACTACAGCATTGGTTGCGATCGGAGAACCGCCCCCCACTGACATTGCTGTAAAGCGAGAGATAAAAATCGGCGCCAATGTATTCATCGGAATGAGCGCCGTGATTCTGCCCGGGACAGAAATTGGAGATAATGTAATCATCGGTGCCGGCAGTGTTGTGAGAGGACGAGTTCCGTCAGACTCGATCATGTTCGGCAACCCTGCCCAGAGAGCTGGCAGCCTATGCGATCATCCAGAACGCTGGAGAGAGCGCCGCGCCGCGCCTTCAGCATCCGAGGATTGGGAATTTCGGAAGGACAGAGGATGAGGGTGAAGAAGGTTGCCAGGGATAGTACACTCAGAGGCCTCATACTTTTAGCAGCACTGCCAGTTCTATCAGTCAGTGCAGTAGCTATGAATCAGCCAACAGGACGATCTAGGGAGTCCTTGCGCATTATTCTGATTGGCGATTCAACCGTAGCGCCTCAAACCGGATGGGGTAGCCTATTCTGCGCGGTCCACGTGAAGGAGGATGTCGCCTGCCTCAATCTTGCTCGAGGCGGTCGCAGCACTCGAACCTACAGAGAGGACCGCTTTTGGGACATTGTCAAAAGTGAGGTTCAGGTTTCTGGGTATCAAAAGACTTTTGTTCTGATTCAGATGGGCCACAACGATAAATCGATGGACCCTGCAGTTGGAACCGATCTCAAGAGTGAGTTTCCGAGCAATCTGCACCGATTCGTCCAGGAGCTTCGCGTGCTGGGTGCTACACCAGTAATGGTAACTCCATTAGCAACCCGCCACTTTAAGACCGGTCAGATCAACAATACTCTGCTGCCTTGGGCTGAACAAGTTGAGAAGGTGGGACGAGAGCTTAACACGCCGATCGTCGAATTGAACCGAAGCAGCGCGCTGCTCTTTCAGAGCCTCGGAGCGGTTGCCTCTGCCGAATTCTCGCAAGTAGCGCCATCCGAGCCCGAAAGGAAAGCAGCCGAGGCAGGTAGCACACTGCAGCCTCGGCTTCCGAAATCGACACCGATTACTGCTGAAGCTCCCGAGAATGATCCACGTCGAAACTATACACAAGACTATACTCATCTGAATCGAAAGGGCGCCGAGGCCATTTCCGCATTGGTCGCATCGAACTTAGCTGCTGCCATCCCCGAATTGCGTTCTCATCTAATTCCTTAGCTGCCACATGCGTAGGATGCACTTAGCTTTATTAATACTGCTTGGCAGCTGCCTCCTTTCGCAGCATACCAAGGCCAATGAGCGATCGAACGACATCAAGATATTCGTATCTCCCGAAGGGAGTGACGATGCAGATGGCCTGAGACCAGAGCCCAATCCGCTGGGGAGAGATGGGCCGCTCCGGACCATCCAAAAAGCGGTCACGCTCGTACGCGGATTGAAAGCCCATCAAACTGAGGTACGAGCAAGAGCCATCACCGTTTTTCTTCGAGGCGGTAGATACGAATTGGAGGGTCCGCTGGCTTTCGGACCAGAAGACTCCGGCTCACCTGATACCCCCATTATTTATCGCTCTTATCCCGGCGAGATAGCTCGCATCGAAGGTGGCTTGCGCCTCAAAGGCTGGCAACTTGGACACGATGGGGTTTGGTTAGTCAAATACCCCTTCTCGCTTTCGCCGGCAGGTTGCCCGCGGCAACTATTCGTTGGAGGAGAAAGACGTTATCGGCCACGCCTGCCGGCGACCGGGACGCTCAAAATCGAAAGCGTTCCAAAAGATTCGCCGCCGCCCAATGATCGCTTCGTTGCACGCCAAGGAGATTTGCCAGCGCAACCCAGAAGTTTCATCGACAGCGAGATTGTAATCTTCGATGCATGGACTGCGTCCCGCATGCGGCCGACGTCCTACGATCCGTCATCGAGACTTCTTCGGCTTTCGGGCAAGTTCGCCGGTCATGGAGTCCACCACGACATGACCGCCGGACTTCCGTACTTTATCGAAAATTATCGAGATGAACCCCTTGCCGAAAGATCGTGGCAGTGCGACATGCGCGAGCGCGAAATCAAGTACCGTCCCGCCAGCAACGACGCCTTTCCCACCGATGAAATCGTTGTTCCACGTCTTTCAAAATTGATATCCATCGAAGGGGGCAAGACCCAAAGCGTTCACGATATTCATTTCGAAGATCTGTATTTCTCGACGACGGCATGGCACCTGCCTGACGAAGGCTGGGCGGCCATGCAGGCGGAGGTTGGCCTACCGGGTGCGATCGAGATACAAAATGCGAATGCCATTAAATTCAGCCGTTTCGCGCTGGTTCATACTGGCGCTACCGGCATCCGCATTCGAGAAAATTGTTTTGATATCGAAGTCAATGAAGGCGAATTGCGAGATCTTGGCGGCACGGGTATCGCGATCGGCTCCGAACAACGCAGACCAGCCGTAGGCACACCATGGAGCGAAGGCGAGACTAGCTCATCACGAACACATGACGTGAGAATACTCAATAACCTTATTGCCTCCGTCGGTCGAATTCACTTCGCCGCGGTCGGCGTATGGATTGGCCAGGCAGACCACGTTTTGGTAGAACGAAACGAGATCCGCGATCTCTACTATACGGGAATTTCGGTGGGGTGGACTTGGGAGTATGGTCCAAGCTTGAGTCACGACAACAGGATTATCGGAAACGTAGTCTCCAACTTCGGACAAGGACTGCTCTCTGATCTAGGTGGAATCTATACGCTTGGGCGTCAAGCCAACTCGCTCGTCGAAGGCAACTTCATTTCTAAAGGCAAGGCCCGTACATATGGCGGCCATGGGATCTATGCGGATGCAGGAACAGCTGGATTTACGTTTCGAAATAATGTTGTAACGAACGTTTCGCACGCGGGTATTCATATCCATTACGGGACAGACTTGCTGTTCGAGCGAAATTATCTTCTCGATTATGGAGAAGCCGCTGTCCGCTGTACCCGCCCCTCGAAGGGCTCATCCGTCGTATTCAGAAACAATGTCCTGAGTTCGAACCGCGCGGCACCATACTTTGGCGTATGCACCGATCGATCTTACGTATTTGGAAACAACGACATCATCACTGCGAGCCCCCCACACGGATCCGACCTACCGATCAAAATTCAGGAAGCCGTCGACGAAATTCACGCGCGGGCTGGACGCAGCTCGCCAATCCGATTGACTGGAGATATACAAGATGGCCCAAGTATCGTTCCTTAGGCGGCATTTGCTGCAGGATCATAGTTGATGAGCTTCGACCTATTTGCATTACGCGCGCGAAAGCTCAGCTATGCTTTGCGGGTTCCGCTTTTCCGACGAGCACTACGCGCTGGAGTGCTGGCGGGCGTCGAGCATACCCCTGCCTTACGTCACCTCACTCCGGACTTGGTAATCGATGTTGGGGCGAACCGCGGTCAGTTTGCCCTGGTCGCTCGCCATCTCTGGCCCGCTGCTCGTATAGCATCGTTCGAACCCTTACCCGGCCCTGCTGCGATTTGCAGGTCGGTGATGGCTGGTGACGAGCGGTTTACGCTGTTTGAAGCTGCAGTATCGACGGCAACTGGGAATTCGACGATCAACGTAACCAGCGAAGATGACTCATCTTCTCTGCTTCCGCTGGGCGAGGAGCACCAGCGCCTATACGGTTCCAGAGTTGCTTCAACGCTTACGATCAAGACGGGCAGACTCTCCAGCTTTATCGCTCCTGACCGATGTCCAAAAGCATGTTTGCTGAAAATCGACACGCAAGGTTTTGAACTTCAGGTGCTCAAAGGGAGCGAGGAATTGTTTCCACGCGTTCAGCTCATCTATGCGGAGCTCTCTTTCATTGAACTCTATAAAGGACAGCCCCTGGCGTCCGAAGTGATCAGCTATCTTCATGCGATGAGCTATCAACTAGTGGGCGTATTCAACGTCGCTCACGACGGAGCCGATCGGCCGGTCCAAGCTGACATGCTATTTTCCTGCGCCGCGAAGGAATAGTGCTGTGTCAGGCCCCCAGACGCCGAGTGTAGTAGTTGTCGGCGCGCTTCCTCCCCCGATGCACGGTCAGGCGGCGGTAAATGCCGCGGTTGCTGAGAGCCTGCAAGGCCTACCGGTTTCGCTTTCCGTCATAGATACATCACCAGGTAACGCGACGAAGAGCGTTATGTATCACTTTAAGCGGATGTCTGGAGTTTTGAGGGCCTCGGTAGAACTGGCCAAGCGCAGTAATCGGCACGCAAAAACCCTATACATGCCTTTTCAGGCAGGCCACGGCATCGTTTACAATTTCTTCTTAGCTCTAATTGCACGGCTGACGGGCTTTGCAATTGTGCTGCATCATCATTCATCGGCACACACAATCCGGCGTCTGTCGGTGTTCGCTCTGCTTGCTCGGATATGTGGCCAACAAACCACTCACGTCGTTCTTTCAGACCAGATGGCGCTTGACTTGAAAGAGCACTATGGCCTCACCGAGCGAACGCTCGTCAGCAGCAATGCCTGCCACGTTCCGTCTTCTGCGCTATCGGAATCCAAGCCGATACACGACGACTTGGTCGTTGGCTTGCTCGCAAACCTCAATTCGGAAAAAGGCCTCCAGTTGGCAATCGAAACGGTAATCGACGCACGAGCGAGGGGCGCGAATGCGAAATTAGTCCTTGCTGGCCCATTGTTAGGAGCCGCGTCAGAAGAATGCGTCACCCGCGCGTCCCGCATTTTGGGCGAATCTCTGGAGGTCTGGGGACCGGTCGATAGAGTAGGAAAGGAGCGCTTCTTCAGATACGTGCATGTCTTCTTATTTCCCACCACATACCGGTACGAAGCTCAACCACTCGTAATCTACGAAGCCATGAGCCACGGTGTCCCAGTGATCTCCACGAGTGCCGGCTACATTCCAGAGATGCTCGAGCGAGTTGGGACGGTCGTCCATATTGACCAGAATATCAGGAGCCGGTTGACAGAAGAGCTTCTCAGATTCTGGAACGATCTCGATCTGCTCGTTCGCGCGTCCATCGAGGCGAAACGCGAATTCGAGAGGGCCGCAGAGATCAGCCGGACCGAGTTCGCTGAGCTATGCGTTGCGATAGTCGCAAACCGCTGCGCGCTCAGCGTATAACATACCTGAAGAATCTCACGTTCTTCATCGTTCCAATAATCACTTCGGTGTGCGTGTACGGTCGCAGGTCAACCGGCGTGCATCTATCCGAATTAAAATAGCAAGCTTTCAATTTCAGCGGCTTGGTACAGTTATTCTTCAGGCTGATAATGTGATCGTAGACGCTTGGGTCGACAATATGAGCCCGCGCTACGGCGTAAGTCTCATAACATAGTCTACCAAGCGGATCACGTACGCTTCCGCTCGGAATGTTTGGGGAAGATTCGGCAGGGCCTTGGACGGTAAATGAGGAGCTGGCCGTCCCCGGGGCGGCCGAGCTCGCTGCCGTCTGAGCATCAGCCGGAAAAATGGTGCTAAGGATTGCACAGATTCCGCAGGCTGGCAGCAACGCTCTAAGAAAATAAATACCTGTCATTACCATGGCCTATCTTCCAACTCGATGCCAGGTATCTGCATCCTATAGCCGTTACTGGACAACCACTTCGACAAGGCCTGACGCGAAATAATGTCTACAGAACCCAGCCCGTTCACAAGCCGCGCGCGGTATTGCCAACCGACCCCGGTCAGATTCAGTCCTGCATCTTCAGTAAAATCGGAGTCAACAATGCTCGCGAACTCCGCTACGGCCCTGCTTTTCTGAAGCTCGTCGAGCATCGAGAAGGCAGCAAGCGTAAGCCGATTTCGTCGCAAGGAAATCCAGCCTTCACGTGGACCTGTCGCATATGATTGATCGAGATAGGCGAGGTTCTCGGGTCCGATCCCCTCACGCGCCGTAGCCAAAGAGTAAAGCATCACCCAGAGAAATGAGTCTCCCGGGTTTACGGACAAAGATGAACGCACTCTGTCATCGGCAGCGGCCATCTCGCGATCAGCCTCACCCGGAGAACCGCGCGCCATCGCCCCCTCGGCGGCTCCAAGACCAACGAACGCCTCTGCGCGGACGAATGTAGCTTGCGTCAGTGACCTCTTGGGCTCGGATTCTATCCGCGCCAATACGTCTGCAAGCACGCCGAATTTAAACCGCCGATCAGCCATAATGCGTTCAGTTACCTCCCGCGCCGGCGCGGTGGAGCGGAAGATCGGCAAGACCGTTAGCGACCAGCAGAGACCAGCTGCCCCAAGCACGCAGAGCAGAGGCCTTGCGCTACTCCACATACCCGTACCGCGCGTAATATTTCTGGTAGTAGTAGCGACCATGGTAGGATTCATAACGCGCTAGTAGTTTTGTGTCCGCCTTGTTGAGGACGACCCCAAGAAGCTTGTCTTGGATTTCCGGTGAGCCGCGGAGATTGTGGCGAACGACATCGATCTTGGTCCTGCCCCACTCGACCACAAACACGTATGAATCGACGAAGGACGAGGTGACGCGCACGTCCACCACTGGGGCCATCGGCGGCATGTCCAGCACCACGTAGTCAAATTGCGAGCGCAGCTGGGTCACGAGCGCGTGCATCGCCTTCGAGGCCAGCACCTCGTTGGTGTGCAGCAGCTTCGAGGTGGCGCCCGCCGGCAGGATGGAGAGCTTTGTCTCGGGATCGACGACCATCGCATCCTCGAGCCGGGCCTTCTGGGCGACTACGTCGACGAGGCCGATCTTCGCATCGGGCACCAGCGCGCGCGACAGCGAGGGGTTGCGCAAATCGGCGTCGACCAGGATGACCCGGGCGCCGCCATGCGCCATCAGCTGGGCGAGGTTGGTCGACAGCGTGCTCTTGCCCTCGTTCGGCAGGGTCGAGGTGGTCGCCAGCACGCGGTTCTCGCGCACGATCGAGTTGAGGTCGATAGCTACCTTCACCGAGCGGACGGCTTCCGCAAAGCGCGACAGGGGATGCTCGACGACATAGCGCAACAGATCGGACTGCGGATTGCCTTTGCGGGCGAGCTTATTACCCCGCATTTTTTCGCGCAGTCCGGCGCTAGCGGTCACGCCGAGCGCCGGCAGGATCGCGATGCAGTTTGCACCCAGCACATCCTCGACTTGGCCTGTGGTGCGGAACACCTTGTCCGCGAGCTCGCGCGCCATCGCCGCGCCGAAGCTCAGCAGCAGCCCGCCAAGCAGACTCGCGCCCAGGATGATCAGCGTCTTCGGATAGCTCTTGATCAGCGGGGTCGTGGCAACGCTGATCACCCGAGCCTCGGTGATCGGGAACGACTGCTGCTGCACGCTCTCCATGTAGCGCTGAAGGAAATTGTCATACATCGCCTGGTAGGACTGCGCGTTGCTCTCGAGCTCGCGCAACTGCACCTGGGCCTGGTTGGTGAGCTGAGATTCCGACACAGCTGTCGCAAGACTCGCTTTGATGCTTTCTTCGCGAGTGACGGCGATGTCGTAGTCGCTCTTGTACGACTCCTGGATACGCTTCAGCTCCGCAGCGATATTCTTCTTTATCTCCGCCATCTGGCTACGCAGGTTGACGGCGGCCAAGTGATCATGGCCGTACTTCGTCGCCCAGATCGACTCCTTAGAGGCCATGTCGACATATTGCGCGCGCAGCTTGACGATGGTGTCGTTCTTCAGCGCGTCGGCGACATTGGCGTCGGGAACGTCCAGCTTCTGGATGTCGTTCATGCGGTCAAGCCGCGCCCTGGCCTCAGCGGTGGCGGCATGCGCCATAATCAGTTGACTATTCACCTCGGCCAGCTGCTGCTCGTTCATCAGCCGGCCGCCGGTGTCGACGATGTTGTTGGCGGTCTTGAAGTCCACCACCGCCCTTTGCGCCGCAGAAGCCTGGGTGCGCAGCTCCTTGATGCGGT
Source organism: Bradyrhizobium sp. 155 (assembly GCF_023101105.1). NCBI lineage: Bacteria > Pseudomonadati > Pseudomonadota > Alphaproteobacteria > Hyphomicrobiales > Nitrobacteraceae > Bradyrhizobium > Bradyrhizobium sp. 155. The sequence continues at coordinate 6,070,888 of NZ_CP064704.1, forward strand.
CCTGGAGCCAGACGCTGGCGCGGCGGGTCGCCTGGTATTTCGCCTCGAGCTGGTCGACAATGTAGGCGTCAGCGATCGAGTTCGCGATCTTGGCGGCTTTACGCGGGTCCTTCGAGGTGTAGCCGATCTCCATCACATAGGTGAGGCCAAGCCGCTTGATGGTGCGGTTCTTCTCGAATCGTTCCAGTGCCTTGCGGGTCTGCTCAAATTCAGACGCGGGACGCCCATCGGAGAACAGGTCGCCAACGAAATCGACGATAGCGCCGAGCACGCCTCCGCCGGAGCCGGAGAACTCGGGATCCTCGATCAGGTGCAGGTCGCGGATCACGGCGAGGCTGATATTCTCGGATTTCAGGATCTCGACCTGCGTTTCCACGGTTGCGGAATCCACCGCGATGTCGCCGAGGATCGATTGCTGCTGGAACAGCTGCACCTTGCGGGTGTCGATCACCATTGAGGCGGTGGAGGTGAATTGCGGCGCGGCGGTGAAGAGATAGAGCAGCGCCAGGATCACGCAGGCCGAGACGATGACGACGATGGTCGGGGATTGCCGCCTGATAATCTCGACATAGGAGGTGAGCGTTTGCGTCGGCGAATGTTCGGCCTCGGCGTAGTCGCGGTTGATCTCCGACGAAGGCTTATTCACCTGCAGCATTGTGCAATTCCCAAAAGCAATCCGTTAAATACACTGGGATTGGAAGTCCGACATCGCGGGCGCAGCGTTTCGCAAAGCGCTCGCACAAGAAAGAGACCGCACGCCAGAATAGCACGGCCTCAATGCAACCAGAACCGGTTTGATGCAGCGCAATGCGCCAAGCCCCTGTCAATTCACATGAAGCTTAACGGCCGAAATGCAAAACGGCGCGATGAAGCGCCGCTTTGACTGGATCGCGAATAAGGCGGCCAGGAGGCTTTCGGCCTCCGGGCAAATACGGTCAGCGCGTGCTGATGCGATTGGCAGCGTTGGTGGTGCCGGCCACGCCGCCCGAGGCGGCGCCGCCATTGACCTGGTTCGCGTAGTGCAGGCCGCCGAACGTGCTGGTGGTCCCGCCCTGTCCGCCGTTCGCAAAACCGCCCGCTCCCGTAGGCCCGCCCGCTCCGGAGCCGCCGCCGCCCGCGCCACCGCCGGCCGCCGCGATCGCGACGTCGCCGGTTGCGGCCTGGTAGGCTGCGATCACGTCCGGGTTGTTGGTGCCTGCGATCGCCGCCTGGATCTCAGCGGCGAAAGCCTGGTCGCTCGCCGCGGCCATGCGGGCGAGCTGGGCCAGGCCAGCGGTGATCGCGCGGATCTGATCCTTGGTGGTCGCGGGATCCTTGAGCAGGGCGATCAGGGCCGGAACCGTGGTCGGATCAGACGCGCCGAGATCGCGCACGCGCGAGATCAGCTGCGCACCGGCCGGAAATTGCGTCAACAGCGTGCCTGGTGTCGCCTTGAACTCGGAAATGACCGTGGCCGGCAGCTGGCGCTGCGGCGGATAGACGGCGGCGCTCGCGGCGCTCGAAATCGTCGCGGCCAGGGCCGCGGCCGCAGCCATGCGAAGCGCAATCTTGATAACGCTCATAATAAACCTCCAAAAAACGTCTGCCCACTTGACGTCTCGGCCCGGGCAAGTGGCTGTGTAGTGCCGGAACCTAGCGGAAGAGTAAACCGCTGTCCACTTATTCTAAAGACTTCGTAAACGGCGCAACTGCTTCAAAACTAGACAGTTTTGTGAAGCTCGCGGGCGCGGCGCAGGCCTCGCGCAGGCGGCGTCCGGCGCCCCTTCTGGTCCGATGCGGCGATCGCCTCGCCTTGCGCCCGCGCCGGCTCGCGGATGCGGAACGATTGCGCCAGCCCCGCGCCGAAAAGCGCAAAGAACGGAATGGAATAGCCGGGGATCTGGAGCGTGAAATCCAGGCAGGAATGCAGCAGCGACAGGCTCGCGGTCGCCGCCGCCGCCAGCGGGATGATGGCGTCGCGCCGCCGGGCGAACACGCCGCGGCCCAGGATCACGAACATGACCGCCCATGCAACCGCCACCAAAAGCGCCATGGGAATGCCGACGTCGGAGGCGAGCTCCAGCGGCGTGGAATGGGCGATATCCCAGATTCCGCGAATCGAGATGTTGGGGCTGCGGTAGGGCGGGAAGGCCCATTGGAAGGTGCCCATGCCGGTCCCGAACCAGGGATTGTCGGCGATGATCTTGAGCGTCGATTTCCAGGCCTCGATGCGGCCCTCGTCGACCAGGCCCTGGCTGTCGAACCGGCTGGAGACGCGGCTGCCGAGCAGCTGCATCAGGCCGAGCGCCACCACCAGGCCTGAGCCGAGCGAGATCCAGATTCCGGTCCGCGGCGGCAGGTCCTTGCGCAGGAACACGGTGAAGGAGACGATCATCGCGAGCAGCGACAGGCTGACGCCGGCGCGCGAGCCGGTCATGAACATCGCCATCAGGCAAATCAACAGCGCTCCGAGATGCGGCAGGATCTGGCGCGGCGGGATCTCGGCCACGTCGCGCGACACGCGCTTCCACTCGATGTGCCGCTCGGGCAAGCGCCGGCGGACATCCTCCAGGATCAAGAGCATCCAGATCACCGCGCAGGACCCGAAATAGGCGGCGGCCGTGTTGCGATTGATGAAGGTGCCGGTGACGCTGCCCATATAGGCCGTCTTGTCCCGCCACAGGATCATGGTGGGCTCGATCAGGAACGAGGCGACGCCGTAAAGCGCGTAAAGGCTGCCGGAGACGGCGATGACCCAAACCAGACGTCGGGCGCGCTCACGCTCGGCGCCGACGGTAATGCCGAGGAGGATCGCCAGAATGTTGGCGAGTGGCGCACCCAATGCGAAGAACGCCTCGTTCTTGACGATGGATGCCGACGGCGCAATCGGCACGCCCAGGAGTTCGGACGCCTGCTTCCAGATCGGATTGAACGGCGCGATCCAGGGATGGTCGGACAGCTGCTCATGCAGCACGAAGGCGTATCCGGCCACGATCAGCCCGATGCCCGCGATCATCCAGAAATGGGGCCGGCGCAAGTCGCGCGTCGGCGCCACGATCAAGGCGAGGCCCAGGCAGAGGCACCAGAACCCGATCGAGAGGTCGTTGGTCGAGCCGAACGGGAACGGCGCGCCGGCGGCGACGAAGAACAGGATGAAGGTCGCAGGCCAGCTCCACGACCAACTTATACGGGGAAGCGGAAAGCGCATCGTCGGTTCGCCGGCCTTGGCTCTAGCTCTAGAGGAAGCAATCGATCGGATAGATCTTCAGATCCACATTCAAGCGGCTGATCCGGGTCTGCGCCCGAAAACCGTAGAACAGCCCAAGGTTATCACTCCCCTGATCGAGCTTTATTCCAGGGGTTAATTCGTCGGGTGGCACCAGATTGCCTATGTGGCGATTAATGCCGGATATCTCGATACGCCCCCCCTCCTCGCCGAAATGCCCGGCGAGTCGAGTGACCGTCACCTTGGGCAAGCCCCGCCGCTGATGGCAGACCTCCTCCTCCCATAGCTTTGTTTGTGGGACGAGAGGTTTGCCCGCTCCTTCAGGCACAACGATATCCGAGAAGGAGGGGTGCAGCATCCCGAAGAACCGGCTCTCCTTGGAATTCGCCGACAGGCGCACTGTGAATGAAACTTCTCCCTTGGCACCCCGAAGGCGCTGAAAGATCGGCGCGTCGGGCTCGGCAGAGACCACGACATCGATCCGGTGGCGTACTCCGAACTTCCCCGCCGCAGCGGCAGCCTGCTCGAGCAAAACAGGACCCCCGATGATGAGGGTCAGAAAACACCAGAATGCTCGTCGTCGAAAGCGCATGACGCCCCTCGCAACACTGCGGGGTGACCGATGACCGGCGCGCCTTGCTCAGTGGTGCCTTGATCCATAACCCGAACTGCGTCGCCTTCGCTAAACGAAATGGCACCGGGACAAAGCCCCGGTGCCATCGTTTCGTGGATCAGGTTGGCCCCGCCTTACGGCGCCAGCTTGATGTTGTTGCGGAAGATCAGGGCGTCGTTGGAGAGGTTCACGGCATCGCTGCCGGTCGCCATGATCACTCGCAGGAACTGCAGGAACTTGGCAGTTTCGACGTTGCGCGAGTTCGAGACATAGAGCACGTCGCCATTCTTCATCATGACCTTGGTGGCGAGGAAGAAGCCACCCGGATCGCGGAAGTTCACGTTGAAGATGACCGGGATCGTCTCAGAGGTGTACTTGCTGACGTCGATGCCAAGCTGGGCAGCAACCTCACGCGGCTCGCGGCGATAGAGATACACCGCAGCCGGATCGGCTTGACCATCGAGGAGACCACCGGCCTTGCCCACGGCTTCGCCGAGGTTGATGCGCCAGGCGTCGAAGTTGAACTCGCCGCTCTGTCCGCTGGCACCGAACGCCAGGAACTTCTGCTGCTCGCGATAGACGTAGACGCTGTCGTCCGGACGAACATAGATATTGTTCTCCGGGCTCATGACCAGATTCTCGAACGGCACGGTCGCCCGCTTGCCGGCACGCTCCAGCATGACCCAGGTCTCGAAGCCCTGGCCCTTGATGCCGCCAGCGCGGGTGATCGCGTCGAGCACCTTGTCCTTCGCACCTGCCGCACTCGCCGGATAACGCGCCGGCGCGTTGACCTCGCCGAGCACGCTGATGAGCTGGGTCCGCTGCGAGGACATCGCCACCACGACCTGAGGCTCAATGGCGCGGTTGGAGATCTTCTCAACGATAGCGCGCTGAATTTGTACGGCCGTGAGACCGGCCGCCTTGACCTGGCCGGCGTAGGGCACCGTGATGAAGCCGTCGTTGTCGACCGACTGATCCGGAATGGTGACGAAGTTGCCCGGACGGACGCCGGCTTCCGCCGGGATAAACAGGCCGCCCGCCGCGGCTTCGAAGATGGTAACCGCAACAACGTCGCCGATGCCGAACACGATGCTGGCAGGCGGACGCCGGTCCGTGAACACCCCGGCCAGCCCCTTGGGCTCATGGGTGTGCAGGATCTTCACCGTGGCTGGATTGAGCGGCACCAGCTCATAGGCCGGTGCATTCTCAGTCTGGATCTTGTTGTTAACGTCATCCGTTAACGGTCCGGAGCCTGGATTGGTGGAGCAGGCGCCAAGCGCCAGTGCCACGGCCAAAAACACGGGCTTGAATAAATAGGTCTTAGCAAAGGAATGCATCAACGCGGCCCCAATCGTCCCAATTACCTCAAAGTGGTACGGGCTAGCGGACGGCGCGACAAGGGTTCCAGGCCGAAACCGATGGTTAATGGCGCAATGAATCCGCCGGTGTTGCGCCCGCGCCACTACTTCGGAACCCCGCTAACCCTTTGTGACTGTTTGTTGTAATTCGTGTGCCTGATCGGTAGGCAACCGCTCAACCGATGGGCGAGGCGTTCTCACACCCGCGTATGTCTGGTATTGCTCCGGCCGTCTCATGAGGAGTTCCGGCGTTGCTCTTGTCGATTCTTTCCCTTGCGCTGACAGGATGGTTGCTCGCCGGACCGGGATACGACCCCCCGGGGCGCCCCTTTATTGAGATCGCAGGCCCATCCTCCTCGATTTGGAAATTCGCCCGCACCCAAGGCCCCAAAGAGGGCGAGAGCTTCGCTTCCATTTCCAAGACAGCCGAGACGATGCAGTCTGACCCGGAGTTCGCCGGCCTGATCGTCCGCTGCGCTCCCAAAGGCAAGATCGACGTGTTGGTGGCCTTGATCCGCCCCTTCCCGCCACGGAGCCGCCCCAAGGTCACGATCGCCTCCGCTACGGGGGGCACCGTGACGGTCGAAGCCAGCATGGCAGCGGCCGGGGCCGCAGTCCTGTTACCGGACGAGGTCTCAGCCTTTGCCGCCGGAAAGTGGCAGACGACGCCCTCGCTTTCCGTGGTGGTGAAGGAAAGCGACAGCGAGATCAAAGGCGTGGTGGCCCTGAACGGGCTCCGCGAAGCCTATAACTCGCTGCAGGCAAGTTGCGGCCAATAGACAAAATTTAGCCATACGACTTAAGGGTCTTTTTAGGGTGCGGAACCTAAGGTCCGGAGCACGGAGTGTTTCGGATGACCGAGCTTTTGATCTTCAGCTTTCTGGTGGGCGCAGTTCTGGGCCAGCGTTTTCGCGTCCTGGTGCTCCTGCCGCTGACCTTCGTCATGCTGCTCGCTGCGATCCCGGTCGGCTGGATCGCCAATCTGGGCTTTCTTGACGGCCTGAAGGGCGTCGTGTTCGCGGCCATCGCGCTCCAAGCCGGTTATCTCTTTGGCTCGGCCACCCGCTTTGCTCTCGCCGCTGGTCGTGCCGCTCGCGTGTTTGCCCGGCCGCTCAAGACCGCCCGCTGACCTCTGTGGCCGCCTGACCCCCCGCAGGCGACGCTCCGTTGATGTGAGGTGGGGCTGGGAGCTGTTGGCTGCAGAGCTCTGTTTGAAAACCAGCCTCCGGCTTGTATGGTGGCCTGACCCTTTCAGGATTCCTTCCAGGCGCACGTTTGTCCTTCGCTTATTTTGCCCTCATCGTTTGCCTTGTTTCTGCATCCGCTCTCGACATTGCCGGCGCCAAATTCGGCGTACAGCTCGGGATGACGGCTACGGCCCTGGGGCTATTTGCAGCGGTCTTCAGCGCACGAAAGGCCGACTACGAGCACTATCTGCGTGCCACGGTCTGGGGCCGTTGGATCCTGATCGGCATTCCCCTTTGTATCGCGGCTCAGCTGGTGCCGCTGTGGCTGAGTTGGGCGCATCCGATCTGGGCGAGCAGCCACGATGCTCTGGCTGGCCTGTCGCTTGGGCCAGTGACGGCGGATCTCGGCCTCACCCTGAATGCGCTGTTTCAAGCCCTCGCAGCGATCTCGTTGCTCAGCGTGACCATCGTCGTGGTCCGTGACCGCAGCCGTGCCGAACTGGTGCTGTTCGTGCTGAGCGGGGTAACAGCGGTGTCGGCTCTGACCTTGGATTTGCGTCCGTTCTCATCCGCCCTTGCAACCGCCGTTCCTTCCGACCTGGCGACAACGATGGCCGGTCTTGGCGTCATGCTTAATATAGCCGTCATGCAGCTGGCCGCCGAGCGGGCCGAAACGCGCCACTCGGTCGTTCGGTCGGTCGCCATCGGCCTTTGCGGCCTTGGGGGCGCTCTGGCCAGCGCGGTTGCGGTTTTTGGCTTGTCGGGGACGAACAGCGCGATCGCCGCGGCCTTTGGCCTCGTCTTGATCTTGCTGATCCTTGTCATTCGAAGGATCGACTTATCGCCGTTGGCCGCAGGCGCGCTGTCCTTAGCCGCGCTGGTCGGAGCGATCATTGTCCTGAGCTTCTTGTTCGAAAAGAATGCAGGGCCGATTCTTTTGCGGCTTGTCGCGGATGTGGGGGCCGAAACCAGAGCCGCGCTGGAGCGAATGTTGGCCGACACCAGGTGGTTCGGTGCGGGGGCAGGCACCTTTTCTGCCGTTGGCAGGATCTACCAAAGCGATGCCGGCGCGGCTTTGATGGCGCCCTCGACGGCTTTTGCCATCTTCGCGGATACCGGATGGGTCGGTTTTTCCGCCGCGCTGCTGGCGGGCATGATGGCTTTGGGCCGCTTGTTTTTGGGGGCTTTGCAGCGCGGCCGCGACTCGTTCTTCCCTGCGGCGGCCGCGGCCTGCCTTGTCTTCGCGTTGGTTGAGAGCTTCGCCGGTTCAGGACTGCTGCATCCTGCAGCAATCCTTTGCCTGTCAACGATCGTGGGACTCGGATTGTCCCAAAGCGTCACCCAGTCCTCACGAGGCACGGGTCATTAGTCGTTCGTCGTTAGACGTCGCGATCAGCCAGTGACGCCCAGTAGGTCGGGTTCTTGGGCATTTGGATGCGGACCCACCGGTAGGACTTCTTCGACCACGGCAGGATGTGCCCGGTGAGGTTATCCAGCACGAGATCGCCGGAGAACGTGCGCACCACGACCACGAGGTGATGCTCACCCCAGCTCGTCACGACCTCGCTGAGCAACACCGATCGCGCCGGGAAGCCCTTGGCAATCAGATCGTGGCGTTTTGTTACGGCATAGTCGTTGCAGTCGCCGCTGGTGGGATGCAGCAGCCACTTCTCGCCGCGCAGCCCCTCCAAATTGGGCTCGGGTCGGATCGCGCTGTTGACCCGCCGATTGACCTCCTGAAGCTGGGCCATGCGCTCGGCCGTGAGCTTGAGACGTCCGCCCCTGAACACGATTTGCTGCGGTCGCGGCTTACACTCGCCCTCGTACTTCAGGCAAAAGAGCGTGAAAGCCATCGGCGCTAGGGTCGGCTGGTCGAACTTGATGTACTGGATGGCGCCGCGCAACGCCGACGGCGCACCGACAAAGGCGGCCTCGGCCTTGTGTTGAGCCGCCCCAGCTAACAGAGCGGCGGCAATCGCCAGGAACTTTAAACTCTTGCGCATGTCGCGCTCCCCATTTCTTGTTGGGGAAACGCTACGGGACACGTCTTGAAATCCGGCTCAAAAGCCGAGCGATCCTTTAATCAAAACCGCTGCGACTCCGTCAGAAACAATTAAGAATACCGATGCGTAACTTGTTCTGCTATGAGCGACCATGCCCTCCATTCATGACGCCAGACCCGATTCGACCAGCTGATGGGCCTTTCCAAGCGTTTTCGTAAGAACGTCAAGCCGCGGCTCCCCGACGGCGTGAGGATCTATGCCATCGGCGATGTGCATGGACGCGCCGACCTGCTTCAGTCGCTCTTAACTGTCATCGACGCCGACCTTGCCCGCTCCGCTCCCGAACGAGCGATTCAGGTCTTTCTTGGCGACTACGTCGACAGGGGCCCGGACTCGCGCGCTGTGATTGATCTCCTGATCGAGCGCTCGAAGTCGCATGAGACAGTGTGCCTCAAGGGCAATCACGAGGTGTTCCTGCTCGAGGTCCTCAAGGACCCGGCGCGCCTGGAGGAATGGCGTCGCTACGGAGGCCTGCTGACCCTTGTTTCATACGGCATCAACCCGACGATGAATCCGACGCCGGAGCAGCAGATTGAATTGATCGAAGGGTTGAGGCAGGCGCTTCCGCCGGAGCATCTTTCGTTTCTTCAGCAGCTCCGCCCGTCCTTCGCGTGTGGCGACTTCTTCTTTGTGCACGCCGGCGTCAAGCCGGGCGTAGCCCTGGAACGTCAGAAGGAGGAGGATCTGCTCTGGATCCGCGAGGAATTCCTCGAGTCCGAAAGACGCTTCGGCAAATATGTCGTCCACGGCCATACCCCGGTCAGCGTCCCGGATATCCGCTCAAACCGGATCAATATCGACACCGGCGCTTACGCGACCGGCAACTTGACCTTGCTCACGATCCAGGGCGATAGTCTGCTCGCAATTTAGGACTTTTGCAGAGTTGCTGGCCAACTCCTGCCCTTCCACACGGGCATCGAAATTCATCATGAGCCGCATGACCTTGCTTCGCATCATTGGCGCCTGCATCGCAGCGATGTTGCTGCTTGACGCAGCGTTGGGGTTTTACGGCGATCTCACGCGGTCGAACTTTCGGGCGAGCGATTTGTTCTTGGGCGAGTTTCCGCCCGAGAAGGTCAACGTAGCCGCTTCGGGCGTTCTGGCGCCCCTTTCATTCGACGGCGACTTGCTGGCGAATTATGCGGCGGCCAAAGCCGCGGATTTTCTTCACCGTCCTGCAGCCGATGTGAACAGCAGGGCCGCCGAGAACAAGGCGGCCCAGGACGTCGTTGTTGCGGCCCTGAAAGTATCGCCCATCCGGCCCGCGCTTTGGCTCACGCTCGGCACGCTGAAGACGCAGGCGGGTGAGCTGGCGACGCCTGCAGTGAAAATGTCTTACCTGGCCGGCGCGGTGCCGATCGCCGTTGCCTTCGCACGGCTCCAAACCGTCACATCGAATGCGGCAGCAGCCGACGAAGAGATCAAGCTGCTGGCGCAATCGGACGTCCGCGCGGCGCTTGCCAACCGCTCTCGCTACGAGCAGCTCCTGATCGCAGCCTACCTGCAGGCCACGCCGCAAGGCAAGTCGCTGCTTCTGGAGGCCACGCAGGGGATCGATCCCAAGTTCAATCAGATTTTGCGGCGGTACTGACGTTCGAGCGCGAGTTAGCCTGCTGGCTTGCAGTCAATTTTTCAGCGCGTCGCTTTTGGTGCGATCGGCACGAAATCCTGCTCACGGCGCGGTTGATCCGGTCGCCCCTGGTAGACGAACATGCCCTTCTTGGTCGAGACGATGTCGCCGCGCTGCAGGCTGTCGTCGTTGAGGAGGCGTTCGGTCGCGACAAGGTCCGGATCCTCCGGGACCGGTTTATAGAGCTCTGGATGGTCCCGCCGCTCGCGCGAGAGCTGCTTGGCTCGTCGCCGCGCATCTTCGATACGCTGACGCCACTCGTCACGGCTGACTTCCGGCTCGCTTGGTGGCAGATAGTCGCTGACCGAGGGCTCCGGTTCGGTCTGCGCAAAACGCGAGGGCGGATTGGCGAGACCGAAGTCGATTGCACCGGCAACGGTCAGGACCACTCCGGCCAGCTGCCCAAGCCGCCTGGCATGAGCTAGAAAGGTGTGAGGTCGCGCGGTTGGCACGCTGTAACTCCAGGGCAGAGCGAGAAGAACGAGCAAGGGCCGGAAACTTCTCGTCCATTCCCTTCAATCTATACGTTTGCCGATTGCACGAAAGCCAAATCGCGGGCAAGCTTCGTGCTTTAGCTCGCGAGGATATTGACCAGTGGTCCGCAACGTTACTTTCCTGGTTCTGGTGATCTTTTTAGGCACTCACTTTGCGACAGCAGGCCAGATCGAATACCCGCAAGTGATCCATACGCAATATGAAGCCGTCGATCAGAAGACCGGGGGTCACTTCGTGCTGTGGTCGGAGCGGGAAAAGATCTTCTATGGCCTGGACCAGAAGCTTTTCCCGGGAGCTCGGTTTGTCGACATCACCCAGGTAACCCCAAGCGTGGGTTCGATCACACTGACCTATGTCGAGGTGCGGACCGTCAGCAGCACGACGTCGGACTATCTGTATCTGGCGGGAAATGTCCGCTTTCGCGTCAGTGGGATGGCGCTCAAATCCAGCAACTTCCCCACCGGCGGCGGAATGACACCCAACGTACAGTAGCCAGACTAACGCCTGCTCGACCCACTAGTCCGCGTTCTGTTGCCGTAATAGGGGCGCGCGCGCCCTCCACTGACCAGAGGCGGCTGAATCTGGCTCGGAATATTCCGCGTAGCCGTGCTCGGCGCGGGCTGCGAGGGATTGACGATAATTACATTTCGATCGGGGGTCGATGGATCATTGACCCCCTGGGCGCGAGCGCTGAGGGCCCACGTGCTTGCCGTCACAAGAAGCGTAAACGCGGTCAGGACTAATCGTTTCATAAGATGTCTCCCAAGCGAGAACATCGGGAGGCGATCACCGTTCCTTCACGGTTGCTTGGTCGTCATTGCCGAGGCACGGCGATCAACTTGCCGTCTCTCCAGACCCCCTGAGCCGCCATCCCGCTCGGCAGCTTGCCCGGCGCCAGGTTTCGGGTGGCGGTGGGTCGTGAGGCGCTCTGGGCCGTTTGGGTTTTCTTCGTAGGGGTGGTCACGATGCTGGTGCTCGTCAAATTGGCTTTGTCCTTGGTCCCTTGTGCAAAAGAAGGTTGCACCAGGAGAGCCACAAACGTGAGTGCTATGAAACCGTCGCGCATGATCAAAATACCGGAAAGAGGAGCTCGTCGAACTGTCACAGCTTTCTGCCCAAAAGCAAGCCCCCGAAGCTGTTCGACCATGGGCTCTTGCAAGGCTGGCGATCAGAGCGGCTTTCGCCGAGATAGGATTTTGACGCGGAAAAGCCTAGCGAAACAGCCTGTTCCGGGTTACTTGATCGGCCTTGATGACCGACCCCAGCGACACCGCCGCCGGCGCGCCAAATATGCACGCGATCAAGGCCGGGTTTGTGCGTCTCCTGTCCGGGCGGATTCGCGACATATCCAGCGACCCCCGGCAGATCCGCGAAATCGTATACGAGCTGGCTCGCATCAAGCTTCTGGAACAATTAACGCATGGCGACGCACGGGAGTCCCGCGAGCTCCAGCAAGTGCTTGAGCGCGCCATCCGGGAGGTTGAGCTTTCATTTGACCGTAGCGAGCGCGACGCGCTGTCCAAAGCGCCGGAGTTGGCGCTAGACGTCGCTTCGCATCAGTCGCCACCCAGTCCCCCGGCTCCTCAGCCCGTTCCGCATCTGGCGCCCGTTCCGCCCTCGCCGCCCGTCCCGAAGCCTGCGGAAACAGGGCGCGGTTCTGTCGCACCGCCAAGCCCGCCCGACCAATCTCGGCGAAGCGGCATCCTCAACTCCCTCATCCGATTAGCCGCCATCCTGGTCGTCATTGCCGGTGCCAGCGCGGCGGTTACTTATTGGCCGCGGTTGAGGACACAATCCCTCGCATTGTGGCAGTCCGCGACGCTGTCCAAGCGCACCTCCACAAGCCCCGAGCCTCACCCCACCGGGGCTGTGACTCCATCGAGCGGTGAGAGCGTCGAACGGACACCGGATCAACCGAAGGAGCCGGTGACGCCTGCGCAACCCTCGATGCCGTTGCCAACGACCTTCGGCGTCTACGCCCTGAGCCAGGGCCAGCTCCAGGAGCTCAAGCCGGTCCCCGGGAAGATTCCGGATCGTCGTGTCGCGATCTCAGCAGCAATCACCACACCGAGCGCGACGACCCTGACAAGCGGAGATGTCAGCTTCATTGTTTTCAGGCCCGACGGTGGTGTCGATGCAACCGGGACCGAGGTTCGAGTAGTCGCAAAAGTCTCCCGAGCGATGGGCGTCGATGCAACCGGGAAAGCGGCCATGGTCTCTGCCGGCGACACCTGGGTCATCCGCAGCATGTCCTTCCCTTACAAAGTAGGTCCGGTCGAGGATCAGCCGAGAATGCTATCGCTGCAGCCGGAGCAGGACGGCTTTACGCTTTCGCCGGGTCGCTACGTCGTGGTCGTCAAAGGTATGGGCTATGACTTCACGGTGGCCGGGACGCCGACTGATCCCAACCAATGCGTCGAACGCATCAATGCAACGAACGGCGCATTCTACTCCCCCTGCCCGCCGCGACGCTAAAGTGGCGCGACGCGTTCCGTTTATTTCTTGGCCTTGGCGTCTTTAGGCGCATCCGCGGGCGCATCATCGACCTTGCCGTTGTTCGTGACGCATTTGCTGAAATAATCGCGCCGCTCCTTGGCTGTCCCTGCGCTGCCGGCAGCGGGATTGCCGATTTGCTTTGGAGGAAAGGCCTTGGCCAAAGCTGCGTCGCATGCACGCGCTACTTCTACAGTGACGGCCGACGCCGTTACTGGCGCGCCAATAGCCAAAACAAATGCCAATCCCATTGACCTTTGCAAATTTCTGGAGATCACCTGGCTCGCTCCTTCAATCCGTCCGAGAACGCTGGACGGGACCATATCAAAACCGGCAGAAGAGCCAAACGGCAAAGCGGCGCCCGAATTGTCCCGTGGCAAAGCTGTTCAGCGAGAGATTATGCTTTTCGGACCGAGATATCCATCGTGCCCAAACCTGCTGCGTTTAGCAGACGGAAGGGTGCCGAGCCAAACCCTCGATCCTAGCTATTGAGCTGCGGCGGCTTCAGGTTCGGAAAGCGCGTGAGCATCGCGGTCCTGATAAACCTCAGATGAGCGATGGTGTTTGCCAATTCCTTGAGCCGCCGCTGGCCGTTGGAGATGTCGGCGGCAAAGAGATCTTGATGATGACTGTCGATCGGCTCCCGTTCGAGATATTCATCGGTGCCGTTTCCGAAAGTGACGGATGCACGCGCGAGTGCGTCATCAACACGTCGTCCGAGGCCGACCTGCTCCCTCTCCGCATCGCGCAATGCCGTATCGATCGCGACCATGACGGCATCGATTCGAACGCGGTCCGTCTCCGCATCGCGCTCGATGGTACGGGCCTTGAAGCCTTTGTCCTCACGGCGGGAGCTGAGAAAATTGTGTGCGCGCGCTCTCAGGAACAGCTGAAACATTTGGGCCATCCCACGTTCGAGATTTGGACCGCTAACATCGGTCAGACATAGTTAACAAAGCTTGAATCTTGTGGCTGCTCCGCCTGGCTTTGTACGATCCACGCCCGCCAGGCTCCTTCGTGTTTCGAATAAAGCTCAAGCCATCGAGCTTCGTGCGCCGCGGCGGCCCCATCGCCCGGACCGATTTGAACCGTCTCTCCCGATGTGATGTCCAGCGCTTCGAACTCCGCCGTTTCCGGAAGCGACAGCCCTATCAGCACCCGCTTCCCTTGCGCATCAACGAAATACCTGCGGGGCGCGTTGTGCCTTTCAGTCATTCGAATGAGCCTCGTCCATGATCCAAGGACCTGGAAGATCTTTCAGGTGTCGATCATAGGCGCGAACGAAAACCATCAAAATAACGATGCAAATTATCGCGCCTAGCAATGCAATCAGATACGTCATTTACGCCTACCCTAACGCGGGGCCACGGAAAAATCGGGGCGGCTAAGCTTCCGCCGTGAATCGAGATGTTCTAGGTGGCATTGGCTAGGCTCTCAAGAATTACGACAAGTTAACCTAACCGCACATGGTTATTTCGATAATGCTACAGAGATCGCTCGGCAAACAGGCCAGGCGCGAAATACCATCATTAGGAGGGCGACCGACTTCGTCCCGCCCCTGTTGCGGGAGTATAGGGCGCATAGAGACGATATCTTGCCGATCGCTTGCGTGAGCGCCACGCCCTCGCACCATAGCCGCAAGCAAAACCGCCCGCGAAGATCGAACCCAAAATCACAATTGCCAACATTTGAACGTCCCATTTTTTCGGCGCGTTCCTCCCATTGCATTTCATCTTGTCGTTGTGACGACTTCAAGATCGGCACCGCTGGAAGTTTTGCCAGGCGATGACGAAATTTGTGCAAGGAGCTGATTGAAGTTTGGTCGTTGCCGGACAGCCGCGGGCCGGGGAATGACAAAACGTCTCACTGATTGAAGTTGGATCCGGCCGGATGTTAATCGGGGTTCACGCAGTCCATGCAGCCTTCAGAACCGGCGCCCGACAATTCGGCTTCCAGCCATTCAAAGCGCGGTAACGGCCGCCGCTGATCAGCATTGACACCTCCGTGATAGTACGGAGCGACAAAGCCGGATTAGACGCGTTAAGGTTGAGCGGTTAGCTTAATCCGCGTTGTTTGTTGCGAATTCTCACTAATCACTTATCCCATCGTCTCACCGGGCTCCCCCAAGCTCGGCCCACCCAAGCAAAGCCGTCGAGCGACATGGGT
This sequence comes from Bradyrhizobium sp. 155, assembly GCF_023101105.1. Taxonomy (NCBI): domain Bacteria; kingdom Pseudomonadati; phylum Pseudomonadota; class Alphaproteobacteria; order Hyphomicrobiales; family Nitrobacteraceae; genus Bradyrhizobium; species Bradyrhizobium sp. 155. Next base: position 6,086,098 of record NZ_CP064704.1, read on the forward strand.
CCGCTTGGCGGCTTTGTCCTTGTCGCGACGAGAGGATGATTTCGGTTATGGCGCGCAAGCCCTGGTCGTTCAAGGAAGACCGCCGGCTGATGGAGTTGGCTAAGTCTTCGGCTTCATTGGAGGAGGCGGCGAAACAGCTCGGACGATCGCCCGATGCGATCAAGCGCATGGCCCTGCGCCTTGGTCTTTCGTTGAAAACGAAGGCGAGAAAAAAGGCCTAAGCGAGCGTGCGGCGGCGTTCCGCCAACGACGTCATGATGGCCGCGGGCGCGCGATCGCCGGTTCTGACGAAGAACGAATGCGTCGTGTTGCTGATCGGAGTAGAGCAAGGACCTCAAGGCAAGGTGAGGTCGCCGTCCGCCCCGAAGGCTCGACTCCGGCTACATGAAATAGATGCGCTCTAGCCCGGTTCGCCAGGGAACCGAACCAGCGCGCTCGCGTTGACTCCAACTTCATCGCGAGGTCTGGCCGTGGCCCATCTTGCCATTTCCGTCATTCTGGTCTGGTTGGCTATCAATATCGCCTTCGTGGTCTTGCGCTTGCGAGCCACCCGGCCACAGCATGGTGGCAGCCCTCGGCAGGCTTCCATCGCGCCCTACAATCCCGCACCCGCTTCGCTCCGCCATCGAATGGGCCGCCAGAACTTGGGAGCGGAAGGTTAAGTAGCATTTTCGATAGGGTCCCCCGGTCCGGGGGCAGACGGGTCCCTCGCCTGCCCACCCCCAAAGGCCGGTTCCACATGCCTCGCCCGCGCATTAAACCCTATCTTAGCGCGTCCTGATTAGGATCGGCCGACGCTTCCCTCTGTTCCGCCGGGCCGAATGAGATTGCAGCGACCGACTTTCGTATTTGCGGCCTCGTGCTCGCGAGCGCGGCCGCGTTCGGCGTGGCTGGCCACTTTGCGGCAACTTCGTTCATTCGGTACCAGCAGGCCCACCAGCTCGACGAATTGACCGAGGTGGTTCTGCGTCGCGCCGAATTTGCGGTCGACTTTGCCGGCGCGAGCCTGGGCGAACTCGCGCGGCGCGATCTTGCCGATTGTGGGCCCGCGACGCTGCAGGCGATCCGGCTCCACGTCTACCAACGTTCCGCAATCAAGGATGTGCGCCTCGTCAACCCGGATGGCTCGGTGATCTGTTCGGCCTATTCCGAAACGCTGGAATTCGACAAGGGATGGATCGACCGCCGCGATATGCTTCCCTCGCACGACAAGAACCTTTCGCTCTTCCGTGTTGAGCAATTCGGCGGGGATGCTCTGGGCGTGCTCAAAGACATCAACGGCAATGCCGCATTGGTCGCCATTCTTGGCGTCAACGCCAGCCTGTTCGACATCATGCCCGCCGAGTTGCGCGCCCACAGCGAAGTGATCCTCGCGTTGAGCAACGGCGAGAAACTTGGCGAATTCCTGCTCGATCCCGACAAAGCCTTGCAGGCCCCGATCGATCTCGACAAAAATTCAGCTCGATTCCCACTCCATGCGACCATTCGCCTCGAACGCGGCATCCTCTCGACGTGGAACAACGAGGCTTACTGGCCGACGCTGGCCGTAGCATTTGCAATCGGCGCCCTTTTCGGCGGGCTTTTCGCGCGGAGCCGCCGCATGGAAGGGCCCGTCGCCGATCTCGACCGCGGGCTGGCCGCGAACGAATTCAAGCCGTACTACCAGCCCATCTTCGAGCTCAAGACCGGTCGGATCAAAGGCTGCGAGGTGTTGGCTCGGTGGCTCCTCAAAGACGGATCGGTCGTGCCTCCGATGAACTTCATCCCGCTCGCGGAATCCAGCGGCCGCATCCAGGTCATGACCTGGCAGATCCTGCGATCAGCGCTGTCGGATCTGCAGCCGCTGTTGAAAGCGAACAAGGATTTTAAGCTCTCCCTCAACGTCGTACCAAAGCATCTCTTGAGTGCGGGCTTCATTGAAACGCTCCGCCGCACGGTCATGGCGGCGCAAGTCTCCGCGCGCCAGATCGTCATCGAGGTGACCGAGCGCGACGAGCTCGACGACCTCGCACGCGCCGCAGCCGTGGTCAGCGAATTGCGGGACTGCGGGTTTCGCGTCGCCATCGATGACGTCGGCGTCGGTCATAGCGGGCTATCCCGGCTCAAGGGCCTGGGCGCCAATACAATCAAGATCGACAAATTTTTCGTCGACACGATCACCGTGGACGCATCGACTGCCACGATCGTGGAGATGCTGGTCGCACTTGCGAAGGACCTCCAAATGACGGTGGTCGCGGAAGGCATCGAGACGGAGGAGCAGGTCCGGGCGCTTATTTCATCCGGCGTAGAGGAGGGGCAGGGCTATCTGGTCTCCGCCCCACTGCCCTTCCCTCGATTCAACGAGTTGGTCGAGTCACGCTGCTTGGCGCAGAGCGCTAAATTGCCGACCGACGCGGCGTTGGTGGCCTGAAAGGATTGAGCCGTTAACCCGGGACGGCAAACGCGCCGCGCCCCTTGCTCAATCAGCCTTAACGATACTCTCATCTTTCAACGCGGCCTGGCTCCGGTCCGGCTATGGTCGTCCAATGCGCCGCAACCACCTTATCGCAGCCGCAGGCGTCTGCTTCGCGCTCATCGTCTATGCCACGCTTGCGAGACTGGCGGGGAGACCCGTGCTTATTGGCCATCACGAGGCTTATTGGGTCGTCGTGATCGAGCGCTTCAGCGTCTACGGGTTGCTGGGATTTCTCTTGTCCTTCCTGTTGCCCGGTCGGCTCACCCTCGCATGCTCGCTTGTCGTGGCGGTCGCAATGGGGCTGGAAATCCTGCAAGCGATGACGCCCGATCGTGATCCGGGTTTCCTGGACGTGCTGCAAAAAGCAGCAGGCGGGACCGTCGGGGTCCTCCTCGCTCAAACAATCCTGGCCTTCTTACCGAGGCCGCCCTCCTGAGCAGATGCATGGCCTGCACGTCTGCATCGGGAAGTGACCGTCCTTATTTTATCATTTGTCCGCGTAGTTCACCGCCCGGGTTCGCGGCCGTATGAATGTTGGCATACCATTTCCCAGCCAGCAGGTCCGCAGCCTGAGCTTCGGTGAGCGTTGCGCTCCCCTGAATCGGGCTTTGGACCGTCTTGAACGGCAGCACGATGCCGGCGTTCTTGCCGGCCTCCACGGGGCCATGGAAATGTGCCCCCATGGCTGGCCCGGTCAAGCCGGCGAAGCTGACTGTGTAGGTCAGGGTTTTCGCCTCCGTATCGTAGGTCGCCTCGGCCTTGCCTGTTCCAGGCGAGTTGTTCGGAGGCACTTCATTGCTGCCTTTTAAATCGGCCTGCAACTTCACGAGCTCTGCATTTGCCGTTGCGGCTGTCATGATGATCAGCGCACCCAGCATCGCCGCTGCCAACAGTGTCGCGTAGCCTCGATCGCTGTCGTTCCTCATGGCATCCTCCTTCAGGCTCTACGGCCCGCTGCGGTTAAACCCCGGCCAGCAATGAAAATTCCGGATGGAGATTTATGCCTGATTCGGAACAACTATCGCGAGAATCTCGGCTCCTTGTACCCGGAGCCTGATGGATTGCGTGCGGGAGCTAAGCCGAGCGGCGCCGGCCCAGGAACTGGTTCGGCGTCAGGAGTTCTGCCATCTGCCGATGGGTGGCCTGGAGCGTCTCGATGGCGCCGTCCAGATCAAAATCGGCGTCCCGGACAGAGGCGAAATATTTGGCCGTCAGCGCCAGATCGAGCTTGACGCGGGTTGCGCCGTCGCGGCTTTTGCGGCGGTCAAGTGACAAATGGATGGCCCGCATTCGTGCCTCGGCAGACGTGCAGCCGCTAAGCTCGGCGAGTTCGTCATAGGTCATCCAGATCTGTGCCATGTTTCAGTCACTCCTTTACTCGGCATCAGCTTAATTTTGGTTCTTAAAGCTTCGGTTGCCGCGATGCGCGCGCCCACCGTTTCGCAGCGATAGGGTCAATGCGAGCTAAACGAAGAAGGACGATCGTGCCGAGCCGCCGGTGGGTTGCATACAGCGAAGATCAATCTATGCTCACCAGATCGATCAACTATTGAACTGAGGCAATCGCATTGGGACAGGTCACTTCGGAAGCCCTCTCCTTGATTGATGTCGTCTCCCGTGGCGCCACGCGGCATGTCCTCGCCTTCCGCAAACGTCCCGCATGGCTGACGCTTGCGGTGCTCGTGCCGGGTGCCGATTTGGTGCTGGCCGCGGACGCATGGATGATCGTTGATTTCACCTCGAGGTAAGCAGACATGACCGACCGACCGACTGTCCTCGTTACGGGAGGCGCGGGCTATATCGGCTCGCATGCCTGTCGCGCCCTGACCGCCGCCGGCTATCAGCCCGTCGTTTATGACAATCTGTCGACAGGTCATCGCGGCTTCGTCGCCGGCCCGCTGGTAACAGGCGATCTGCTCGACGGCGCCACGCTGGCGCGCGCCTTCGCCGAGCACAAAATCACGGCGGTCATGCATTTCGCGGCGGCGAGTCTCGTCGGCGAGTCCATGACCGACCCGCAAAAGTACTACATCAACAATGTGCAGGGCACGCTGTCGCTATTGCAGGCGATGCGCAATGCGGGCTGCCATCGTATCGTGTTCTCCTCGACCGGCGCCGTCTACGGCAATGCCGATTCCAAGGAACTGCCGGAAGACTTCCCCTGCGCGCCGATCAACCCCTATGGCGCATCGAAGTGGATGATCGAGCGCATGCTCGCCGATTACCGCGCCGCTTACGGCTTCGGCGCGTTCTGCCTGCGCTATTTCAATGCCAGCGGCGCCGATCCTGCCGGCGGCATCGGCGAATTGCGTGACAATGAAACCCATCTCATTCCGCGCGCCATGATGGCATTACAGGGCCATGTCGATTTTGCCGTGTTCGGTCAGGACTACGACACGCCCGATGGCACCGCGATCCGCGACTACATCCACGTCACCGACCTCGCCGCAGCGCACGTCGCGGCGCTGAAGCTGCTGGAACAAGGGCATGCCGGCGGCAGCTTCAATCTAGGCACCGGCTCCGGCTTTTCGGTACGGGAGATCCTGACCGCCATCAGGCAGGAGACCGGGCGCGAGGTGCCCCACACCGTCAAACCGCGCCGCGCCGGCGATCCCACCTATCTGGTCGCCGATCCCTCCGCAGCGCGAAAAGCGCTGAATTTCGTGCCGCGATATTCGGATCTGCCGACTGTAATCCGCACCGCCTGGGCCTGGCACCAGAGGGCTCATCCGCTTAAGCAGCCCTGACAACATCCTCGAAGTCGATCAGGCGGGATAAGACGTGGCCTTATGGTCTATTCCGTTCTGAGCCGAGCGATCCCGGCGCAAACGGATGGCGCGATCGCGAACGGCCGTCGAGCCCCTTGGGCAGCTTGTCGGCGTTGAGCTTCACGACCGCACCTCGGGCGTCAACGGCCGGCACCTCGTCCTGGCTGTAGATGAGCGTCGCCTCGAAGGTCACATCGGGGGCCTGCTCGGCCGTTCCGGAACAGGTCGCCATCGCACCGCTGCACACGCCCGCGAGCTTGACCTCGACCTCGTCGAGCCCGAACACGGTCGGCGGCCCCTCGGCATGACGCCGCGTGGTCAGAACCGCCGTGAAGCGCTGCTCGTCAATTCGGTAAGAGCCTCCATAAGTGAAGAAGCTGTCGCTGCCGGAGATTCGTCCCTCCGCCAGATGCACGACGCCCGTGCCCTGACCGCGCGGGGTCCTGAACCAGGCCGCATATTTGCCGTCTCTCAGCATGAAAACATCCACCGTAAAACTCCAACGTATTTGCAACCAACTCTGGGGCGCGACAATGACCCGCGCGGGGAGCATTCCGCCACGGTTAACGCCCTGCAAAATCAACCCGTCAATTTGACGCCGAGGCGCAGCGACGCGGGCGCACGCTTCCCGTGCGGCGGGCAAGAAAGCTGGAGCTGGACCTCGTTGCATACCGCGCTAAAAACGATCGGCGTGCCGACCTCGTTTGGCAGCACGCATATAACCGCTATCAACTCCAGCCAGTTCGTGACAGCTAGCCTGTCACGCTGGGAGGAAGTGGTCGAGATCGCCGCCGGTCAGCAGGCGACGCCGTATCAGAAAACCGAGGCTACGCTCGCGCCCATCATAGATATGGAGAGTGCAGCGGAGAGCCACCCGGTTGAGGCCGTCCCAGCCGAATGAAATTATCCATCCAGCTTGCCGGCGCACTGTCTTCTCGAGTCGCCGGCTTGAACCTCTTCCTGATAGAGTGCACCAATATCAAAGAGTGATTCCGGTCACACTTGCCTGGGCGTTTCGCTGCTAAGCATCGGGCCTGGATGGGGACCGGCAAATATTGGTCGAACTGGATGAGAATTGCCATGAAAAGCCTGATCGGCGCTGTTGTCGGCACATGCTGTCTTGCTGCTCCGGCTTTGGCGGAGAGCCCGACCGCCATCGTCGAGGACGTGCAAGGCAAGGTCGACGGTGTCGCGTTCATGGATTATGTGGTGCCGGGCAAGATCATCAAGCTGGGGCCCAAGGCAACCATTACGCTCAGCTATCTCAAATCGTGCCAGCGCGAGACCATCAGCGAAGGCGTCGTCATGGTCGGCACCGAGCAGAGCACCGTGCAACTCGGCGAGGTCAAGCGGGAAAAGGTCCCCTGCGATACCAACGCGGCAAAACTGTCGGAGCGCGAGGCGAACCAGAGTGCCGCGACGACCTTCCGCACCATGCGGTCGGACGCCAAGGGCAGCGCTCCGGCCAAGCTGCCTACGCTCTACGGTGTCGCGCCGTTGGTGCAGGCCAAGAGCGGCAGCACCCTGGTGATCGAGCGCACCGATGGCAAGGAGCCCACGATCAGCGTGCCGCTCACGAGCGAGACCATGGTCGGAGGCAAGTTCTATGACTTCGCCAAGGCCGGGAAGTCGCTGACGCCGGGCGGCAGCTATCTCGCCATCCTCGGCACCAAGCGTTACGCCTTCCAGGTCGATCCCAGCGCCACGTCGTCGCCGACGCCGATCGTGGGACGCCTGCTGCGGCTCGAATAGGCAGCTAGCGACGGGGCGATGCGGCGGATCGGCAGACGGGACATCGTTGCAGCGATCCTGATTGCGCTTCTTGCAGGCGCCGTCGTCACGTCTCCGCCGTTCCAGACGCTGCAGGGCCTGTCGCTCGACGTCCTCACGGCACTGCGCGGCAAGCTCGTCGGCGACCACCGCGATCCCGCGACATCACCGGTCGTCGTCGTGGCCATCGACGGCGAGACCTACGACACTCCGCCGTTCCAGGGGTCGCCGACGCTGACCTGGACGCGCGAGATCGGCCGGGTGCTCGGCAGCATTGCCGACGGCGGCGCCAAGGTGATCGGTTTCGATGTCATCTTTCCGAGCTCGATCGAGCGGTCGGAGATTCCCTTTGGCGATGCGCCGCTTGGCGCGCGACTGAAGGGATTCGACCGAGACTATCTCATCGCCTTGCGGAAACTCTCTAGTGACGGCAAGCTGGTGCTGGGCGAGGTCCTCAGCAGCGATCATCCGGACCGCGCACAGCAATTGGCTGTGGGGAATAACGTCCGCGGCCTCAACGTCTATACCGACACCGACCATGTAATCCGGCGAATGCCGCTGAGTTTTCCTGTCGGCGACATGCCAGCTTCCGCAATGGCCGTCGAACTCGCCACCCGCGCGCTCGGCGCAAAACCGCAGACCGCGCCTTCTGGCGTGACTGCTTTGTCCGGCTATACGATCCCGAGCGCGGTGCCGAACACGCTAACGCTCAATTTCCGAGGGCTCGGCCGCGACGTGCCGACATATTCGTTCGCAGACCTGCACGCCTGCGTCGAGAAGAACGACCGCGACTTCTTCCGCCGCGCCTTCGGTGGCAAGATTGTGGTGCTCGGCACGATCCTCAATGTCGATGACCGCAAGATCACCTCGATGCGTCTTTCCGGCGGCTATGACGGAACGCCGGCCGCAAGATGCGCCCTGCCTGCACCGGCAAGCACCGAACAAAAAGCCCGCAGCGACATCGCCGGTGTCTTCGTGCATGCCAACGCGGTGCGAAATCTGATCGAACGCGATGCGGTGACCGAGCTCGGCTTTCCACTGCGGAGCATTCTCACCATCGTGTTCGCAGCGATCGTGGCCTGCGCGGCCTGCGTGCTCGCACCGGGTGGCGCACTGATCGCATGGTTCGGCCTCACCGCTGTATACGCCGCTGTGGCTGTCGGTGCATTCGTCCATGCCTTGGCGCTGCCGCTGACGGAGCCGGCACTCGCAAGCCTTGCCGCGCTCGCGATGATGATCGGCTACCGTTTCGTGCTGGCCGATCGCGACGAGCGTTTCCTGCGCAGGAGCTTTGCGTTCTATCTCGCCCCCGAAGTGATCGACACCATGGTTGCCTCCGGCAAGATGCCGGCGCTCGGCGGCGAAATGCGCAACGTCACCATGTTCTTCTCCGACCTGAGTGGCTTCTCCTCCATCGCCGAGACGATGACGCCGGGCGAACTGGTGACGCTGATGAACGAATATCTGTCGGCCATGACCGACATCATCGAGAGCCATGGCGGCTATGTCGACAAATATATCGGCGATTCCATTGTCGCCATGTTCGGCGCGCCCGCCGACGATCCCGCGCATGCGCGCCACGCCGTCCATGCCGCGCTGAAATGTCACGCAAAGCTGGCGGAGCTCAACGCCGGCAGCGCCGCTTTCGCCCGCCGCGGCCTGTCGCACCGCATCGGGCTCAACAGCGGCGAGGCTGTCGTCGGCAATATCGGCTCCCGCCGCCGCTTCAACTACACCGTGATGAGCGACACCGTGAACGTCGCCTCGCGGCTCGAAGGCGCCAACAAATATTATGGCACCGCAATCATGGCTTCAGAAACGACTGTCGCGCAGACAGGCAATACTTTCACCTGGCGCGAGCTCGACGCCATCAAAGTGATAGGACGCGGCGAGGCGATCAAGGTGTTCGAGCCCCTCGCGGAGAAGGGCACGGAGAGTGCCGGGCAGACGAAGGTTGCCGCCGCGTATGCGGAAGGGCTGGCGTGCTGGCGGGCAAGGGAGTTTGCGAAGGCGGCTGATGCGTTCGGGCGAATGGCGGAAATGGATCCGGCGTCAGCGCTTTTTGGCAAGCGCGCGACTGCGCTCGCTACAAATCCACCGGGGTCGGATTGGACGCCGGTGAACATCCTAGAAGGAAAGTAGCGCAGCGTCCCACCGCTTTTCGGGTCCACTCCCCGCTAGAACGGCAACCCCACGTAATTCTCCGCCAGCAGACGCTGCGCCGTCTCGGACGACAGCAGATACTCCAGCTCCGTCTGCTGAAGCCTCTCTTCATACTCGGAACGGTCGGGGAAGCGATGCAGCAGCATCGTCATCCACCACGAAAAGCGTTGCGCCTTCCAGATCCGCGCCAGCGCCTTGGCGGAATAGCCCTGGAGCCCGGAATCATCGCCGTTCTGATAATGCGCGAGCATGGCGTGGTAGAGATAATAGATGTCGGAGCCGGCGCTGTTCAGCCCGCGCGCGCCGGTCGGCGGCACGATGTGGGCGGCATCGCCGGCGAGAAACAGGCGACCGTAGCTCATCGGCTCGGCGACGAAGCTGCGCAACGGCGCGATGCTCTTCTCGATGGACGACCCCGTGATCAGGCGGTCGCCGACCTCGTGCGGCAAACGGCGCTTCAGCTCGGTCCAGAACGCATCGTCGCTCCAGTCCTCCACCTTGTCGGTGAGCGGCACCTGGACGTAGTAGCGGCTCAGCACTTGCGACCGCAAGGAACACAGCGCGAAGCCGCGCTCGTGCTTCACATAGATCAGCTCCGGCGACACCGGTTTCGTGCGCGACAGCACGCCGAGCCAACCGAACGGATAGATCTTCTCGTATTCCCGCAGCACGTCCTTCGGGATCGACTTCCTGCTGACGCCGTGAAAGCCGTCAGCGCCGACGATATAGTCGCAATCGACTCGGACGGTTTCGGCATTCGAACGATAGGTCACGTACGGCTGGTCCGAGGTCAGGTCATGCGGCGTCACGTCCTCGGCATTGTGCACGACGTTGCCGCCAAAGCGATCGCGCGCCTCGTAGAGGTCGCGCGTCAGCTCGGTCTGGCCGTAGACCAGCACCGAATTGCCGCCGGAATGCTTGTGGAGGTCGATCTGGGAGAGCACCCCGTCATGGGCGATCTCGAATCCCTTGTGGATCTCGCCCTCGCGGTCCATCCGCTCGCCGCACTGTGCCTCGCGCATCAGCCTGGCGAAGCCGTGCTCGAGCACGCCGGCGCGGATCCGGGCAAGCACGTGGTCGCGGCTGTACTTTTCCAGCACGACCGTGTCGATGCCCTTGAGGTGCAGGAGCTGGGACAACAGCAGCCCGGACGGCCCGCCGCCGATGATACAGACCTGGACTTTCATTTTTGCGTCCTCCTCGGCACTTTCTTGCAGATTCAGCGCCGCTGACGGATGGAGGCTTTCGTCTTTGTCTTGTACTATTCGAACATGAGAAACCCAGCCCCCGCCCCGGCAATCCGGGTCTACAATTTGTTCGGCGAATCCGGTGATCTGCCCGATGTCGTGCATTGCGAGACGATAGCGTCGCGCTCGGTGCTGCACGATTGGACGCTCGCCGTGCACCGCCATGCCCGGCTGCACCAGGTGCTGCTGATCGAGCGCGGCGGCGGCGAAGCGACGCTCGACGGGCGCGTGGTGCAGCTGAAGCCGATGCAAATCGTCAACGTGCCCGTCGGCCACGTCCACGGCTTCCGTTTCGTGCCTGATACCCAGGGCTGGGTGCTGACCATCGCCGCGGAAATATTGGACGAAGCGCTGCTCGCCTCCGAAGGGCTGCGAGGTGCCTTGTCGCGCTCGGCCGTGATACGCGGCACGCCGCAGATTCGGACCACCATGAAGCAGATCTTTGCCGAACACGCCGCGCGCGATTTCGGCCGAGCGCATGTGCTGCGTGCACTTTCGGCGGCCATGATCGGGCTGGTGGCCCGCGCGCTCACCGGCGAGAGCGGTGGCAACGGCACGGCTGAAAGCGGACTATTCCGCCGCTTCGAGGCGCTGCTGGAACAGCATCATCTGGAACGCTGGAGCGTTGCGGACTATGCGGGCGCGCTGTCGATCACGCCGACCCATCTCAACCGTGTGACCCGGGCAGCAACCGGCGACACCGCCTCGCACCTGATCCTCAACCGGCTGATCCGCGAGGCGCGGCGCAACCTCGTCTACACCAATTTACCGGTCTCGACGATCGCCTATGCGCTTGGCTTCGAGGACCCCGCCTATTTCAGCCGGGTCTACGCCGCCGCCACGGGCGTGTCACCGCGGGCCTTTCGTGCCCAGCTTCATGGCGATGAAGGCTGACACACCGGCCGATCGATCAGCCGCGCCTGTGGTCGAAGGCCACGCTGGGAACCGCAATGGCCTTTGTGCCAGCGCTGCCACTTAACCTTCGTATATGGGGCCCTATCCTTTGGATAGGCGCCCTTTACCTCAGTACAATTGAGTAGGGAATGCGCGCGCCTTAGCCTGGCTGCATTCGGCGCCCTGGCGCCGGTGGCATTGTATCCTCCCTAACCTGGGCGCAAGACGGCCGCCCCTGTCCGGTCGTCTGCGCTGCTTTTTCGGCAAGCCATCGGTGCCTTCAATGTTTTTCCGGCCGACACACCGCCCCCGGCGGTTGGACCGGCCACCTTTCGCGTACAACTGGAGATTTGTGCATAATGTCTTCGATTGAGAAGATCGCACTCTTTATCGATGGCTCCAATCTCCATGCCACCTCCAAGGCGCTCGGCTTCGACATCGACTACAGGCGACTGCTCGGCGAATTCCAAAGCCGAGGTGCGCTGTTGCGGGCCTTCTACTACACGACCGTCGTCGAGGATCAGGAGTATTCGTCAATCCGTCCGTTGATCGATTGGCTCGACTATAACGGATACACCGTCGTCACGAAACTCACGAAGGAATTCGTCGACGCCATCACCGGCCGCCGCAAGGTGAAGGGCAGCATGGATGTCGACCTCGCCGTAAATGCGATGGAGCTCGCCGAGCACGTCGATCAGATCGTTTTGTTCTCGGGCGATGGGAATTTTCGTTCGCTGGTGGAAGCCCTGCAACGCCTCGGTGTCCGCGTGACGGTCGTCTCCACACTCTCCACTCAGCCGGCCATGGTCGCTGACGAGCTGCGCCGACAGGCGGACATATTCATCGATTTGGCAGAACTGAAACCAAAAGTGGGGCGCGATCCGGCCAATAGGCCGGGATCGCGCGAGATGCGTCAGTCACCGCAATTCCACGCGCGCGTAGCGATCGATCGCAGTGACCAGGTGGAGTGAACCTTCGGGCGGCGGCTCTCAGACGTCGAAGAACATCGTCTCCTCCGGCCCCTGCAAATTGATCGTGAAAGCATACACGATCTTGGCGCCACGCTCGCTGCGCTTTGCGATCAACGTCGAACGTCGCACCGGCTGCTCGATCAGGCTGAGCACGGGGTCGGCGGCGTTCGCAGTCTCTTCATCGGAGAAATACAGCCGGGTGTTGAGCCCGATATTGATGCCACGCGCGACGATCCAGATGTTGACGTAAGGCGCGCATTTGCGGCCCGCCTTGTCGGTGATGGCCCCGGGCTTGATGGTCTCGAACGTCACCAGCCCGCTCTCGAAGTCGGAGCCGGCGCGGCCCCAGCCACGAAATTCCTCGTCGAGCGCGCCGGTCGACCGATCGGCCGGATGGTTGTAGCGGCCGGCCGCGTTCGCCTGCCAGATCTCCAACAGCACGTCACGCAGCGGCGTGCCGCTGCCGTCGAACACCTTGCCCTCCAGCGTGATGCGTTCGCCTTGCGTGTTCGGCGTCACCAGCACGTTGGAAAAGTTCTTCTCGAAGATGTCGAAGCCGGCCATCGCCGGGATCAGGCCGATATGGACGTAGGGCCCGGCGGTCTGCGAGGCGGTTTCCTTGAGGTAGTTGAGCGGCTGCGGCATGGACCTAGTTCCCTGCGGTGCGATTTTCAAAGTAAGTGGAGCGCTGGCCGCGCAAGACGATGTCGAAGCGGTAGGCGAGCGAGTCGAACGGGGTCGATGCGTTGAGGTCGAGCGGCGCGATGAGGCGCTCCAGCGCATCCTTGTCCGGGATCGTCGTCAGGATTGGGCAGACCGGGATCAGGGGATCGCCCTCAAAGTACATCTGGGTGATCAGACGCTGTGCAAAGCCCGAGCCGAACACCGAGAAGTGGATGTGAGCGGGACGCCAGCTGTTGACGTAGTTGCGCCAGGGATAGGGTCCCGGCTTCACGGTGCGGAAATAATAGTAGCCGCTGTCGTCGGTCAGCGCGCGGCCGCAACCGCCGAAATTCGGATCGATCGGCGCCAGATACGTGTCCCTCTTGTGCCGGTAGCGGCCGCCGGCATTGGCTTGCCAGAACTCGACCAGCGTGTTCGGCACGCCGCGGCCCGTCTCATCCAGCACGCGGCCGTGGACGATGATGCGTTCGCCGACGGGATCGCCGTCCTTGGCGTAGTTGCGGATCAAATCATTGTCGAGCGGGCCGAGATCGTTGTGCCCGAACACCGGCCCCGTGATCTCCGAGACCGAGTTCTCAAGCGACAGCAACGCCTGGCGCGGCGAGCGCAGCACCGAGGATTTGTAGCCCGGCGCGTGCGCCGGCGGATGCATGGAACGGTCGCGCTGGAAGAAGCCGCCGTCACCGAGCGGCGGCGTGAACGGCTCGGGACGGTTGGGGCGGGATTCCCGCAAGGCTGGCGCCTGGGCATGCATCGGCGTTGTCTCTCCCTCTGGCGCGCTCCCGTTGGGGCGCACGGCTTATCGGGAGATGATGGCGCCGGCTATTCTCAAGATAAATAGATCGATTATAATGCATTCCATGAATAAAATCGATCATTTGGCGCTCGATGGCCACGCGCTTGAGCTGTTCCTGGCCGTGTTGGAAGAAGGTTCGGTGACGGCGGCCGCAACGCGGCTCGGCCTGACGCAATCCGCGGTCAGCCACGCCCTGAACAAGCTGCGGCGGATCGTCGGCGATCCGCTGTTTGCCAAATCCGGCCGCGGCATTGTCGCTACGGCGCACGCCCAGGCGCTCGCGGCAAAGGCGCGAGCGCTGATCGACGAGATGCGCAGCTTTGCCGGCGGTGTCACGTTCGAGCCGGCGAGCGCGCAGCTTTCGCTGACAATCGCCGCCAATGACTTCCAGCGCGACCTGCTGCTGCCGCGGTTCTTCGATCATGTCGCAGCGCAAGTGACGAGCCTGAACCTGCGCGTGATCCCCTCGCAGTCGCCCTCGCCGGCGATGCTGCGCGAAAACCGCTGCGATCTGCTGATCACGCCGCTGCCGCCATCCGGCGTGGACATCGTGCAGAAGCGCCTGCTGCAAGACCATTACGTTTGTTACTACGACCCCAAAGCGCGCGCGGCGCCGGCTACGCGCGGCGACTATCTCGCGGCGCGTCACGTCACGGTGGTCTACACTGACAATGAGCGGCTCGACTTCGATCGCCGGCTTGCAGCCAACGGCTTCCACCGCGACATCGCGATCTCCGTGCCGAGCTTCTCCGGCGTGCCGTCCTTCCTGCGTGGCTCGCAGATGCTGGCGAGCATGCCGAGCCTGCTGGCGACCGGCGTGATGCATGGCTTCGCCCAGGTGCGGATTCCGCTGGCCTCGCGCACGCGAACCCTGGCTGAGTTGCCGATGTTCATGGTCTGGCACCAGCGCTATCAGAAGGACCCCGCGCATCGCTGGATCAGAAGCCAACTCGAGACCGTGGCGGCGACGGCCTCGCACCCCGCCCCCGCGAAAACCTGATCCCCGTCAAACCCACTGGTTGCGCCGCGGCCGCCACGCTAGAATTCCCCCATGACAGTGACCGACATTGCGAGCCGGACCTACAATCACAGCTGGCGGCTGGATCCCATCATCCGCAGCCTGCTTGATACCGACTTCTACAAGCTATTGATGTTGCAAATGATTCGGGAAGCTTACCCGAATCAGCAGGTGACATTCTCGGTCATCAACCGATCGCGCCATGTCCGGCTCGCCGAAATCATCGACGAGGGCGAGCTGCGCGCCCAGCTCGACCACGCCCGCACCATCCGCTTCACCAAGAAAGAGCTGATCTGGCTTGCCGGTAACACTTTCTACGGCAAGACCCACATGTTCTCGGCGGACTTCATCCGCTGGCTCGCCGAATTCCGGCTGCCCGAATACGAGCTGCGCAAGGTCGAAGGCCAGTACGAGCTGCACTTCCACGGGCCGTGGAGCCATACCACGATGTGGGAAATTCCTGCGCTCGCCATCCTCAACGAATTGCGCTCGCGGGCGGCGATGAAGGGCCGCGGCCGCTTCGAGCTCGACGTGCTCTATGCCCGCGCGAAGGCCAAGCTGTGGACCAAGGTGGAACGCCTGCGCAAGCTGGATGGCCTCCGGCTCTCCGATTTCGGCACCCGTCGCCGCCATGGCTTCCTCTGGCAGCGCTGGTGCGTGGAGGCCGTGAAGGAAGGCCTGGGCCCGTCCTTCATCGGCACCTCCAACGTGCTACTCGCGATGGACAATGATCTCGAAGCCATCGGCACCAACGCCCATGAACTGCCGATGGTCGCGGCTGCGCTGGCCAAGGACGACGAGGAATTGCGCTGGGCGCCCTATCGCATCCTCGACCAGTGGCGCCAGACCTATGGCGGCAACCTCCTGATTGCGCTGCCCGACGCTTTTGGCACCAAGGCTTTCCTGCGCGATGCGCCGGAATGGGTTGCCGACTGGACCGGCTTCCGCCCCGACAGCGCGCCGCCGATTCAAGCCGGCGAGGAGATCATGAAATGGTGGGAGCAGAAGGGCCGCAATCCCAGGGACAAGCTGCTGGTGTTCTCCGACGCGATGGACGTGGGCTCGATCGAGGAGACCTACCACCACTTCGTCGGCCGGGTGCGGCTCTCCTTCGGCTGGGGCACCAATCTCACCAATGATTTCGTCGGCTGCACGCCGGACGGCTCGTTCAACCTCGATCCGATCTCGCTGGTCTGCAAGGTGTCGTCGGTGGACGGACGTCCGGCCGTCAAGCTTTCCGACAATCCCGAGAAGGCGACCGGCCTGCCTTCGGAGATCGAGCGCTATTTGCGCGTCTTCGGCGACGCCGGCCGCGTGCGCAAGCCGGTGCTGGTCTAGCGCCAGAGCAATCTATCTCCATCAAGTAAACCATCTGGGGCAAATGCGCGACATCAGCTCGCCGATGCCGCGTCAGTTCCGGGTCGACGGCATTTGCGACGATCTGCAAGCATCCACTTCACAACGCCTTCACCCTGCGACGCAGTCTCCTGGCATTTTCAAGTCGAGTTAAGCACCTTTCGCGCGTAATCCGCGTTATGAGCGGATCGCTCCGCTGGGGTCGTTGAGCGACTTGGGGAACGCATAGTGTTTCGCAGAACAGCGCCGTCAACGAAGGGACGAAGCTTCCTTCACGTCATCAAGCTCGTTTCGCCTTTCGTCACCGTCGTTCTGCTGCAGGCGGCGATCGCCGGATTCAGCCTGGAGGTGATGTCCTCGGTCCGCGCCTATGTCGCGGGCGAAGCGTTGTGGTCGCGCTCGCAGAAGAACGCCGTCTATTTCCTCAATCTCTATCTGCATTCGGGCGACGCCAGCCAGTTTGCGCAATATCAGACCTCGCTGGCCGTTCCCATCGGCGACGAGTTCGCGCGCTGGGCGCTCGAGCGCGATCCGGTCGACGTCGAGGCCGCCCGCATCGGCTTCCTGCAAGGCGGCAACCATCCCGATGACGTGCCGGGACTGATCTGGCTGTTTCGCTACTTCAAACAGGTCAGCTTTCTCAAGGAAGCGATCAGCGAGTGGGCTGCCACCGACCCCATGCTGCTGGAGCTGAGCGTTTTCGGCGAGGTCATCCGGTCAGAGTTGAAGAGCGGACCGGTTCAGGACGGCAACCGCCTGCAATTATTGTCGTCGCGGCTTTCGGAGCTCAACACTCAGTTCACGGTGCACGCCAAGCGGTTCTCCACCGTTCTCGGCGAAGGCTCGCGCGCCATCAAGATGACGCTGACTGGCGTCAATATCGTCACAGCCATGACGCTGATCCTGCTCCTGATCTGGCACACGCGGCGATTGGTGCTGCAACGACAGGCGTTTGAGGATGCCCTGCATGCCGAGAAGGAGCGCCTAGTCTGGCAGGCGTCGCACGACTGGCTGACCGGCTTGTCCAACCGGCGCGCGTTCGAGGCCCGCCTGCAAAGCGAGTTGGACGACACCGCGGCGGGTTCGCTGGGCCTGGTCCTGCTCGATCTCGACCAATTCAAGGACGTCAACGACAGCTGCGGTCATCTCGCCGGCGACCGCCTGCTCTGCCAGATCTCGCGTCTCCTGCAACAGGAACGACGGCCGCATGACCTGGTGGCCCGGCTTGGCGGTGACGAATTCGGCCTAATCCTTCCACAAAGCACGCCGTACGACGCCGTGGATATCGCCGAACGGCTGCGCCGGTCGCTCGAGCTATCCGTCTTCGCGTGGGACGATCGTTGCTTTGCAGTGACCGCCAGCATCGGCGTTGCCTGCATCACCGACGGCAACACCATGCTCGAGGACGCGATGCGGCGCGCGGATGCCGCCTGCTATCGCGCCAAGGAGAACGGACGCAACCGTGTTCAGGTCGACAACGGGACGACGGACGTCGTCGTCGTCACCTCGCGGCACCGCAAGGCCGCCAGCGCGTAGCAGCGCTCCACACTTTATCGTACTGGCACAATCCCGAGCCCTGCGAGATGCGCATCCAGAAACTGATCGACTTGCTGGCGCAGCATCTGCGGCGGCACGGCTACCATGCGTTCTTCGAGGCCGAGCGAGATGATCCCGTGCACGGCGGAAAACAGGGCGCGTGACAGCAGCGCGATCTGCACGTCGTCTGCATTCGGAAGCAGCCGCACCAGGGGTGGATGCATCAGCGCGAAGGCGTCCATCACCATCTGAAGGATGTCATCGGGGTAAGGGCGGTCGTCCTCCATCCGATGTTCGAACAGCGAGCGCAGCAGATTGGCGTGCTCCGCAAAAAATTCGAGGTAGGTCGCGGCCAGCCCGTAGAACTGGCGAACGGGATCCTCGGCGGGAACCTGGCCCAGCCGCACCGTCAGCTCCTTAACGGTCTCCCGATTCACGGTCAGGATCACCCCGTCGAAGTCGCCGAACTCGTTGTAGACGCTCCCAACCGAGCAGCCTGCGGCGTCCGCAACATCCCGGACTTTCAACGATTTCAGCCCCTTAGCCGCGATAATGCTGCGAGCGATCTCCACGATCTGCTGCCGCCGGCGAGATTTTTTTCGGTCTCGCAACGATTCGTCTTGAACATTGTTCATTTTCAAGGTACTCATTTGAACAATGTTCAAATTAACCTGGAGATCTGCAAAATGCAAACCCTCGCTGTTGATATCGCCTCCACCTTCGTCGATGACGCCACAGCTCTCGTGACCGGATCTGGCCGCGCCCTCCTGCGGTTCGCGACGGGGCCGATCGATCGCATTGCAAATGCCTGCGACATCGCCGGCGTCCTGACCGAGCGGCGGGCGACCTTCCGGATGTGGCGGGCCAACCGCGACCGCGCCCGTCATGAGGGCCGCCGCATTAGCCTGCTCGGCCGCCTCTCGCCCTTTCGCCGCCTTGCCCACCTTACCTGAGGCGCGCACGCCTCCTTGCCGGGGCGTGATAGAGCCGCGACCAGCCATTTGCGAACCAAACGTCGCCACGCGGAGACCAACAGGATCGGAAGGTAAAGGCGCAGAGCAGGCCGGGGCGATCGTTCGTCAACCCGCAAATGCCCGTCGCATCTCCTCGGGTCCCGAAGCCCATCCGACAATGAAACAACCTCAGACAGCGTTTCCAAAACAGGACTAGTCATGATCAGGGATTTGATGTCGTCACGCCGCTTCGCGCCGCTGTTCTGGGCGCAATTCTTCTCGGCGCTGAACGACAACGTGCTCAAGAACGCACTCGTCATCATCCTGCTTTACAGTGCCGCGACCGGCCACGGTGATGCGCTGGTGACGGTCGCGGGCGCGGTGTTCATCTTCCCCTATTTCATCCTGTCCGGGCTCGGCGGCCAGCTCGCCGACAAATACGTCAAATCCGTCGTCGCAAGGCGGCTCAAATTCGCCGAGATCTTTGCCGCGGGCTTTGCCGCGGCCGGCTTCTTCCTGCACTCGGTGCCGCTGCTGTTCGCAGCGCTCGCACTGTTCGGCGTCATCGCCGCGTTGTTCGGACCCGTGAAATACGCGATGCTGCCGGACCAGCTCGAGCTCGGCGAGCTCGCGACCGGCAACGCGCTGGTCGAAGGCGCGACCTTCATGGCCATCCTGCTCGGCACCGTTGCCGGTGGCCAGTTCGTGGCCGGCTCCGCGCATATGGGCTGGGTCGCATCGGCCGTGGTCGTGCTGGCCCTGCTGTCCTGGACCTTCGCCTCCCGCATTCCCGCGACGACGCCGTCTGCACCCGATCTGCCGGTCAACGCCAATCCCTGGACCTCGACGCTCGGCCTGTTGAAGACGCTGCACGCCGACCACCGGCTGTGGGACGGCACCGTGATCGTCTCCTGGTTCTGGCTGGTGGGCGCCATCGTGCTCTCGCTGCTGCCGGCGCTGGTCAAGGAGGTCATCGGCGGCACCGAGGGCGTGGTGACGTTGTGTCTCGCGATCTTCGCAATCGGCATCGCCATCGGCTCGCTGTTCGCCGCGAATCTGAGCCACGTTCGCCCAAACCTCGCGCTGGTGCCGATCGGCGCCGTCATGATGGGGTTTGCCGGCATCGACCTCGCTTGGGCGATCGGCGTGACCGCCAAGGGCCAGGACATCACTGCTGCCGACTTCGCAACTTCGTTCGCGGGCCTGCGCATGCTGCTCGACTTCGTCGCCTTCGCATTCGGCGGCGGGCTGTTCGTCGTTCCGTCCTTCGCCGCCGTCCAGGCCTGGTCCGCCCCCTCCGAGCGCGCCCGCATTATCGCCGCCGGCAACGTGCTGCAGGCCGCCTTCATGGTGGCCGGCTCGCTGTTCGTCGCGCTGTTGCAGGCCGGCGGATTGCACATCGGCTGGATCTTCTTTGGCCTCGGCGTCATCAGCTTCGGCGCAGTCTGGTTCGTGCTGACCAAGTGGGGCAAGGAAGGCGTGCGCGACTTTGGCGGGCTGCTGTTCCGCGCGCTGTTCCGCACCGAGGTCCGCGGGCTGGAGAACCTGCCGCCTGCTGGCACGCGCATGCTGATCGCGCCCAATCATGTCAGCCTGATCGACGGCCCGCTCCTGCACGCCGTGCTCCCGATCGACGCGAGCTTCGCGGTTGATACCGGCATCGCCAAGGCCTGGTGGGCCAAGCCGTTCCTGCGGGTGGTCAAGCACTACACCATGGACCCCACCAAGCCGCTGGCGGCGCGCGACCTCATCAAGCTCGTCGCCGCCGGAGAGCCGGTGGTGATTTTCCCGGAAGGACGCATCACTGTTTCCGGCTCGCTGATGAAGGTCTATGACGGCACCGCGATGATCGCGGACAAGGCCGACGCAGTCGTCGTCCCGGTCCGCATCGAAGGCGCCCAGCGCTCGCATCTCAGCTATCTCAACGGCAGCCAGATCAAGCGCTCGTGGTTTCCGCGGGTGACCGTCACCATCCTGCCGCCAGTCAAGCTTCCGGTCGGTCCGTCGCTCAAGGGCAAGGCGCGCCGCAACGCCGCGGGCGCAGCACTTCAGGACGTGATGATCGACGCCATGGTGAAGAACGCCATGCTCGATCACACCCTGTTCGAGGCGCTCGGACACGCCTATCGCGACCGCGACACCGGCAAGGTCATCGTCGAGGACGCGCTCGGTACCAAGCTGACCTATCGCAAGCTGATCCTGGGCGCGCAGGTCTTGAGCCGGAAGCTGGAGAACGGCACCGCTATCGGTGAGAATGTCGGTGTGCTGCTGCCGAATTCCGCTGGCGTCGCCGTCGTCTTCATGGCGCTGCAAAACATCGGCCGGGTGCCGGCAATGCTCAACTTCTCGGCGGGCCCGGTCAACGTGCTTGCCGCCATGAAAGCCGCGCAGGTCAAAACCGTGCTGACGTCGAAAGCTTTCATCGAGAAGGGCAAGCTCGACAAGCTGATGGCGGCGATCTCCGCGGAAGTTCGCGTGGTCTACCTCGAGGACGTCCGTGCTTCGATCGGCACGGCCGACAAGATCAAGGGCCTGCTCGCCGGCACCGCGCCCCGCGTCGCCCGCCAGGCGAGCGATCCGGCGGTCGTGCTGTTCACGTCGGGCTCGGAAGGCACGCCCAAGGGCGTTGTGCTGTCCCACCGCAATATCCTTGCGAACGCCGCACAGGCGCTGGCGCGGGTCGATGCCAACGCCAATGATAAGGTGTTCAACGTGCTGCCGGTGTTCCACTCCTTCGGGCTGACCGGTGGAATGATGATGCCGCTGCTCGCGGGCATTCCGATCTACATGTACCCCTCGCCGCTGCACTACCGGATCGTGCCCGAGCTGATCTACCAGACCGGAGCCACGATCCTGTTCGGCACCGACACATTCCTCACGGGCTATGCACGCTCGGCCCATGCCTACGACTTCCGCACCTTGCGCCTGGTGATCGCCGGCGCGGAGGCGGTCAAGGATCGCACCCGGCAGGTCTTCATGGAGCGTTACGGCATCCGCATCCTCGAAGGCTATGGCGTCACCGAGACGGCACCGGTGCTGGCGATGAACACGCCGATGGCCAATCGTCCAGGCACGGTCGGCCGCCTGTCGCCGCTGATGGAAAGCCGCCTCGACCCGGTCCCCGGCATCGAGGAAGGCGGACGCCTGTCGGTGCGCGGACCCAACGTAATGCTCGGATACTTGCGGGCCGAAAATCCCGGCGTGCTCGAGCCGCTCGCCGACGGCTGGCACGACACCGGCGACATCGTGGCGATCGACCCGGCCGGCTTCATCACCATCAAGGGTCGCGCCAAGCGCTTTGCCAAGATCGCCGGCGAAATGGTCTCGCTGTCGGCGGTCGAGAACATCGCGACAACGCTGTGGCCGCAGGCCGGTTCAGTCGCCGTGTCGATCCCGGACCAGCGAAAGGGCGAGCGCATCGTGTTGCTGACGACGGAGAAGAACGCCGAGCGCAGCGCCATGCAAGGCCACGCCAAGGCGATCGGCGCGTCCGAGCTGACCGTTCCCGCTGCGATCATGGTGGTCGACAAGGTGCCACTGCTCGGGACCGGCAAGACCGACTACGTCACGGCAACGACGATGGCCCGCGAGCAGGCGTCTGGACCAGAGCGCGAGGTGGCATAAGAGAGATGCACGAGGCGCCTCAATCAGGCGAGGCGCGGTGCCCCGATCGGCCGCTTCCGCGCCGCCTGAATCTCAAGAACCGGCTTCTCCGCGTCGCTCCTGCGCATAACGCACCAGCGCCGCGAAGCGATAGATGCCGTGCACGAACTTGCCGTAGGGCATGGTGATGAACAGCGCGAACACTGCACCTAAATGGAGTGCCAGCAGCGGTCCCATGGCGGCAGTCTCCCGCAGAATCAGAAGCAGCATGCCGGTGAACCCGGTCAGGAACAGCATGGCGATGAAGCCGACATCCATGCCGTAGCGCTGCTCGTCGAGCAGCGCCGGATCACGCCGCATCTTGGCGACGAACAGGCCGATCGGCCCGATGATCAGGCCGATGCCGCCGAGCGTGCCGAGAACCACCGGCAGATCCCACCACGGATACGGCGCCTCGCGGCCGAGCAGATAGTGATACAGCGTTGCGGCCGAGGTCGCGGCGAAGCAGAGCAGGAAGCCGTAGAAGGTCAGGTGATGGAAAAGCTTGCGCCGGTCGGTCGGCTTGTCATCCTCATTGTAGCAGCCGACGCCGCCACCATGGAGGTAGCGCAGCTCACCAGCGTCGCGCATCGCCTGAAAGATCGAGCCGCCGTCCGCACGGCCGCCGATCGGCGGGCCGATATCCCGCCAGAAGGCACGCACGCTCATCACCAGCGCGAAAATCGCATAAAGGAAGGCGGCGCTGAACAACGCTGCCATCGCGTTGTGCGGCATCAACTTGTAGAACGCGCCGGGGCCAGTGTGCACGCCAAACAGCACGCTGCGGTCGTTTAGGGCAGCGAAGCCGAGTATGAAGGCGGCCATGCTGAGCGCGGCGACGATGCTGATGACGAGACCATTGCGGGCGAAGGCACCGGACAGCGCCTGCGGCCAGGCATAGGTCGCATAGGATTCCGCGCGCGCGATCGCCAGCGTCTGCGGGACGTTGACGTTGAATTCGTGCGGCGGCGAGAACTGGCAGTCGACGTAGCAGGCGCCGCAGCCATGGCAGAGATTGGCGAGATAATTGAGGTCGCCGTCGGAGAAGGCGCGGCGCATCTCCATGGCGGGAAAAACCGCGCAAAGGCCTTCGCAGTAACGGCAGGAATTGCAGACCGTCATCAGGCGGTCGCCTTCATCCAAAATTCTGCTTCCGTGCATGGCTTTACTTCGTCAGGCCTTTGCCCTCGAGCCATTTCTGGATCAGGGCCGCGACCTCGAGATTGTTCTTGTCCATCATCACCATATGCGAATTGCCCTTGATGCCTGTCTGCGGGAGATCGATGATGTCGACGCTGCCGCCGGCCGCCTTGATGGCGTCCGCAAAGGCGATGCCGTTGGCGCGGATCTTGGGCCAGCGCGAATCGCGCTCGATATAGTCGCCGTAGATGATGAGGGTCGGGACGTTCTTCAGCACATCCGCTTTGGCGGGATCGCCGATGCCGGCCGGCTCGATCGCAATCAGCGCCTTGACCTTGTCAGGGCGGGCTTGCGCGACCTTGAAGCCGAAGGTGCCGGCCTGGCTGTGGAACAGAAGCACCGAGGGGCCGACGCGATCGATCTCAGCGATATAGGCGGCGATGGTCGCATCGTCGGTCGTGGTCCAGCGCGGTACGTTCTGCTTGACGAAATTCTCGTAACCCTCGACGGGGAACTGGTTGCCCGGCAACAATTTTCGCTTGGCGGGATCGGGATCGTACGAGTTCGGCCCATCGCCGATGCGGAAACGCTCGAACGGGTTGGCCGTGGTCAGGAAGACCGGCTCGCCTTTGAAGATATCGGGATATTGCGCCCAGCCCGCGCGTCCGCGCTCTACTGCGTCGGAGTTATAGACCCCCCACCCCATGCGTAGAAAATAATTCAGCCAGCCTTCGCGTCCGTCAGGCGTGGTCTCGTAGGTGACGCCGGTCAGTCCGCCGCCATGCCACATCAGCAAAGGATAGGCACCCTTCTCGTTTGCCGGCAGGAAATACTGAACATACATCTGCTCGACCTGATACGTGCCGTTGGGATCAACCTTGGCCGGCACTCCGCCGGGCGCGAACACGACCTCCCTCACCGGCTTGCCCGAGATTTCGACAAGACGGCCACCGACATGGAACGAGCCCATGTCTCGCAGCGTGATCGGCTCGGCCGCGTGGGCGTAGCCGACGGTCAGCAGCGCCGCGATCGAAGCAATGGCAATGCGTGACATGGTTCCTCCCTCGTGTCTGTTCTTCCGCCTAATTCTTCGCGTGGCGTGCCGCTTCCCGTCCTGCGATCCGCCCGAACACGCTGCCGATGGTCATGCCCATGCCGGCGGCATAGCCCTTGCCGAGCACGTTGCCGGCCATGATCTCGCCGGCCGCGAACATGTTGGCCGACGGCTTGCCGTCAGCCATCAGCATGCGCGCTTCCCTGGTCACGCGCGTGCCGAGATAGGTGAAGGTGATGCCGGGCCGCACCGGATAGGCAAGGTAGGGCGGTGTCTCGATCCGCCGTGCCCAATGCGTCTTCGGCGGCGTCATGCCTTCCGTGCGGCAATCGTCCAGAATGGTGTGGTCGAAGGTGCCGGGCTGCACCGCGGCGTTGAATTCGGTGATCGTCTTTTCCAGCGCGGCCGGATCGAGCTCGAGCTTGCCGGCAAGCTCAGCCACCGTCTGCCCTGCGATCGGCGGGAATAGCGTCGGCATGAAGCTCGTGACCACGGTGGAGTCGAAGATGATGTAGGCGATCTGTTCGGGCTGCGCGGCCACCAGCCGGCCCCAGATCGCGTAACGCTTCGGCCAGATGTCCTCACCTTCATCATAGAAGCGCTGCGCGTGCTTGTTGACGACGATGCCAAACACGACAGAATCGTGCCGCGTGATGATGCCGCCGTCGAATTTCGGCGCGCGCGCGTCGATCGCGACCGCATGGCACTGGGTGGGGTCGCCGACCTCCTGCACGCCCTTGGCGAGCAGCATCTTCAGGATCGAGCCGCGGTTATAGGGGGTACCGCGGATCAGGAAATTGTCGGCGGCCTCACCCCAATATTGCTTCAGCCATTCGATGTTGGCCTCGAATCCGCCGGCGGCGGCGACCAGCGACGTCGCGCGGATCTCGGTGTCGCCCTTGATCGGCCGCCTGAGGTGGGCGGCGAGAAACATGCCGTCTTCGATCATGAGGTCGATAACCTCGGCGTCGTATTCGATTTCGACGCCGAGCTTCTCGGCGGTGAGATAAAGTGCGTTCAACATCGCGCGGCCGCCGCCGAGGAAGAATGAGTTGGTGCGGCCGAGGCCCAGCGTGCCGCCGAGCGAGGGCTGCCAGCGCACGCCCTGCTCCACGATCCAGTTCAAGATGTCCTTGGACTCGCGGATCATGTGCCGGGCGAGCACCTCGTCGGTCTGGCCGCCGGTGACGCGCAGGAGATCCTCCCAAAACTCTTCCTCAGTGTAGGGGCCGGTGAGGATTTCGGTCGCCTCGTCATGTGCGCAACGCATGTTGCGGGTGTGGCGCGTGTTGCCGCCGCGATAGAACTTTGGCGCGCCTTCGAGCACCAGCACCGATGCCCCACCGCGTCGCGCGCTGATCGCCGCACACAGCGCCGCGTTGCCGCCGCCGATCACCAGCACATCGTATTTGCTGCTCATGCCGTCTGTCCGATGCGACGAAGTTGGAGACATTCTGCCCGCCGGCGGCCCCGGCCAATCCGGCTGGTCATTGCGCACCTTTGTATACAAAGATATACGAATGTCCGGCAAGCGTTATCCTGCATGGGAAGGATGCGCGTGGCGAGCACGAGGATGCATGGCAAGACGCCCGACAAAAGCAGGCGGCTCGATCGCGCGCGGCAGCGGCGTGGCGCTCGGCGAAGCAGTGTTCCGCTCGCTCTGCGAGGCGCTGCAGGCCGGCAGCTACCGCGCCGGCGACCGCCTGCGCGAGGAAGAGGTCGCCCAGCGGCTGAAGGTCAGCCGCACCCCGGTGCGGGAAGCGCTCGGGCGGCTTGCCGCACGTGGGTTCGTCGAACCTGCCGGCGGCCGCGGCCTGATCGTACGCAACCTCGACATCTCGGAGGTGCTCGAGCTCTACGCCATGCGCGAGATCATGGAGGGCGCCGCCGCCCGACTTGCCGCCGAGCACGCGTCTGCGACCGAGGTCGACGCGCTCAGGGACATCGAGCAGACCTTCGTGGAAGCGTCGGGGACTGATCCCGCCGAGATGGCGCGGCTCAACCGCGCCTTCCACGAGGCGATCTGCCGCGCCGCGCGCAACCGCTATCTCGACAACGCTTCGCGGGAATTGCAGGACTGGATCGCCCTGCTCGGTCCAACCACGTTCACCGTATCCGGTCGCCCGTCGACCAGCCACGGCGAGCACCAGGCCATCATCGACGCCATCGCGGCTCGCGACGGCGGCAAAGCGGAGCAGCTCGCGCGCACACACATCCGCGAAGCGCTGCGCTGTCGGCTGAAGCTGTTGCAAAAACAATAGCAGAGCGCCGCGCTCAGGCGACCAGTTCCGCGACGATCGCCTTCAACACGTCCCGCACATCGCCCGGACTGAGCCGCACCTGCAGTCCGCGCTGACCGCCATTCACGTACACGTAATCATGTGCGAGCGCGCTCTGCTCGATCACGGTGCGCACAAGCTTCCGCTGCCCGAATGGGCTGATGCCGCCAACCTTGTAGCCGGTGAGGCGCTCGGCCTCAGGCGGCTTCATCATCTGCGCCGACTTGCCGCTAACAACAGCGGCGAGCTTCTTCATCGAGACTTCCTGATCGGACGGGACGATCACGCAGACCGGCTTGCCGTCGACCAGCGCCATCAGCGTCTTCAAGACGCGCGCGGGATCCTCGCCGAGTGCGGATGCAGCCTGAAGGCCGATGCTCTCGGCGTCGGGATCGTAGTCGTAGGTGTGGACAGTGAAGGCAAGACCGGCGGCCGTGAGCGCGCGTGTGGCTGGGGTGGCTTTGGACATGGACGATGTCTAGCACCGCCGCTGCGAGGAGCGAAGGGACGGCGACACGGGTGGACACATGCACCACAGCCTCAGCGTCGTCCCGGCGAAGGCCGGGACCCATAACCACAGGGAGGAGTTTGGAGAAGACTCGTCGTTCGGTACGCCCACCATCCGCTAACGAGACACCTCGCGGTATGGGTCCCGGCCTTCGCCGGGACGACACCGCAGGCATTGTGTCGCCAAATAACCGGCGAGCGCGCTGCCCTACTCCGCCGCGTCGCGCATCTCGGCACGTTCGGCCCTGGCCGCGCAGAACTTGAACTCCGGGATCTTGCCGAACGGATCGAGCGCCGGATTGGTCAGGAGATTGGCCGCCGCCTCCGCGTAGCAGAACGGCATGAACACCATGTTCTCGGGAACGTCGCGGTCGGAGCGGACCTTGACCTCGACCGCGCCGCGGCGGGTCTCGAGCCGGATGAAATCGCCGGGCGCGAGCTTCTTCCTGTGCATGTCCTTTGGCGACATGAACGCGACCGCCTCGGGCTCGATCTGGTCGAGCACCTGCGCGCGGCGGGTCATCGAGCCGGTGTGCCAATGCTCGAGCACGCGGCCGGTCGAGAGCACCATCGGATATTCGGTGTCGGGGATCTCGTCCGGCGGGATGACGTGAGCCGGAACGATCTTGCCGCGGCCGCTGGCGGTCGGGAAGCCCGTGGTGAAGATGATCTCGTTGCCGGGCACGTCGGGACCGTCGACGGGATAGGTCACCGCGCCTTCGCGCACCAGCCGCTCCCAGGTGATGTTCTTCAGCGACGGCATCAACTCCGCCATCTCGGTGAAGACCTCGCCGGGACCGGCATAATTCCACGGCAGCCCCATGCGCTTGCCGATCTCCTGGATGATCCAGAGATCCTGCCGCGCATCGCCCGGCGGCTTGATCACCTGGCGTGCGAGCTGCACGCGGCGATCGGTGTTGGTGAAGGAGCCTTCCTTTTCGGCAAACGCCGAGGCCGGCAGGATGACGTCGGCGTGGAACGCGGTCTCCGTGACGAAGAGATCCTGCACCACGAGATGGTCGAGCATGGCAAGCGCCTGGCGCGCATGCTGGAGATCGGGGTCGGACATCGCTGGGTTTTCGCCCTCGATATACATGCCCTTGATCTCGCCGGCATGGATCGCGTTCATGATCTCGACCACGGTCAGACCGCGCACGGGATCGAGATCCTGGCCCCACAGCTTCTCGAAGACGCCGCGCATGTCGTCGCGGCCGACCGGCTGATAATCCGGCAGGAACATCGGGATCAGACCGGCATCGGAAGCGCCCTGCACGTTGTTCTGGCCGCGCAGCGGATGCAGGCCGGTGCCGGGACGCCCGACCTGGCCGGTGATCAGCGCCAGCGCAATCAGGCAACGCGCATTGTCGGTGCCGTGGACATGCTGGCTGATGCCCATGCCCCAGAAGATGATCGACGATTTTGCCCGCGCATAGGTTCGCGCGACCTCGCGCAGGGTCTGCGCCGGGACACCGCAGATCGGCTCCATCTTCTCCGGTGTGAACTCCTTGATCTTCTCCTTGAGCTCCTCGAACCCCTCGGTGTAGCCGGCGATGTACTGATCGTCGGTCAGCCCTTCGGTGATGATCGTGTGGATCATCGCGTTCAGCATGGCGACGTCGGAGCCCGGCTTGAACTGCAGATGCTTGGTCGCATGGCGCGACAGCGTCTGCCGGCGCGGGTCCATGACGAACAGCTTTGCGCCGTACTGCTTGACCGCGTTCTTGATGAAGGTCGCGGCGACTGGATGATTCACGGTCGGATTGGCGCCGATCACGATGATGACCTCGGCGTCCATCGCAGCCGAGAACGGCGCCGATACGGCGCCCGAGCTCAGACCTTCGAACAGCGCCGCGACCGACGAGGCGTGGCACAGACGGGTGCAATGGTCGACGTTGTTCGAGCCGAAGCCGGTGCGCACCAGCTTCTGGAACAGATAGGCCTCCTCGTTGGAGCCCTTCGCCGAACCGAAGCCGGCCAGCGCCTTCACGCCCTTCTCGTCGCGGATCTTGACCAGGCCTTTGGCCGCCATGTCGAGCGCTTCTTCCCAGCTCGCTTCGCGGAAATGCGTGAACGGATTGGCCGGATCAACCTGGTCGTTGGAATCCTTCTTCGCGTTGGGCAGCCGCACCAGCGGCTTGGTCAGGCGATGCGGATGATGGATGTAGTCGAAGCCGAAGCGGCCCTTGACGCAAAGGCGGTTGTGATTGGCGGGGCCGTCACGGCCCTCGGCATAGATCACCTTCTCGTCCTTGACCTCATAAGTCACCTGGCAGCCGACGCCGCAGAACGGGCAGAGCGAGTCCACCTTCTTGTCGGCATAGACGACACGGGTCTGCTTCTCGTCCAGCATTACGGCCGGCATCAGGGCCCCGGTCGGACAGGCCTGCACACATTCGCCGCAGGCGACGCAAGTGGACTCGCCCATGGGATCGTCGAAATCGAACACGATTTTCGAGCCGTGGCTGCGATAGGCCATGCCGATGACGTCGTTGACCTGGACCTCGCGGCAGGCGCGCACGCACAGTCCGCACTGGATGCAGGCGTCAAGATTGACGCGCATGGCCGGATGGCTGGCGTCGGTCGCCCAACGCTCGGCGGCGGGGAAGCGACTCTCGGTAACCCCAGTGGTTTCGGCCCAGTGCCAGAATTTGGAGTCCGGATCGTGCGAGGTCTCGCGCGCCGGCTGGTCGGCGACCAGCAGCTCCATGACCATTTTTTGCGCGGAAACCGCGCGCGCGCTCTCGGTCTTCACCTTCATGCCGACCGATGGCGTGCGCTTGCAGGACGCCGCGAGCACGCGCTCGCCCTCGATCTCGACCATGCAGGCGCGGCAATTGCCGTCGGGGCGATAATCCGGCGCGGGCGAGTAGCACAGATGCGGAATCTCGCGACCCTGGCGTTTTGCGACTTGCCAGATCGTCTCGCCTGCATTGGCCTCGACCTGCTTGCCGTCGAGTTCGAACGTAATCTTGGTCATTCGGCCGCTTCCTTGAACTCGTCAGGGAAATATTTAATCACGGTGGCAAGCGGATTCGATGCCGCCTGTCCGAGCCCGCAGATCGAGGCATCGCGCATCGCCTGGCTCAATTCGTCCAGGAGAGCGCGGTTCCAGACCGGTTGCTGCATCAGCAGCGCGGCCTTCTGGGTTCCGACGCGACACGGCGTGCACTGGCCGCAGCTCTCGTCCTCGAAGAACTTCATCAGGTTCAATGCGGCCGCGCGCACGCTGTCCTTTTGCGACAGGATCACGATCGCGGCAGAGCCGATGAAGCAGCCGTATTTTTCAAGCGTGCCGAAATCGAGCGGGATGTCGTCCATCGCCGCCGGCAGGATGCCGCCGGACGCACCACCCGGGAGGTACGCGTAGAACTGATGGCCATCGGCCATGCCGCCGCAATATTCGTCGATCAACTCGCGCACGGTGATGCCAGCAGGCGCGAGCTTCATGCCGGGATTCTTGACGCGGCCCGAAACCGAGAAGCTGCGCAGGCCGTGCCGCTCATGCCGGCCGTGGCCCTTCCACCAGTCGGCGCCCTTCTCGATGATGTCGCGCACCCACCACAAGGTCTCGATATTGTTGATCAACGTCGGCAGGCCGAACAGACCGACTTGGAATGGATAAGGCGGCTTGTGCCTGGGTAAGCCGCGCTTGCCCTCGATGCTTTCCAGCAGCGAGGATTCCTCGCCGCAGATATAGGCGCCAGCGCCGCGGCGCATGTGCAGCGTCGGACCGCCCGGCGGCAGCTTCGCGATCTCACGTTCGAGGATTTCGCGCGAGGCCGGATATTCGTCGCGCAGGTAGATGTAGATATCCGAGGCCTGCACCACATGCGCACCGATCAGCATGCCCTCGAGGAAACGGTGCGGATCGCTCTCGAGATAGACGCGATCCTTGAACGTGCCGGGCTCGCCCTCGTCGCCGTTGATCGCCATCAGGCGCGGGCCGGGTTCACCAAGCACCGCGCGCCATTTACGTCCCGTCGGGAAGCCGGCGCCGCCGAGACCGCGCAACGAGGCGTCGTCGAGCGCCTTCAGCAGGTCGTCCGTCGGTAGTTCGCCCGAGCACAGGCGATTGAGCAGCTTGTAGCCGCCGCCGGCGACATAGGCTTCATAGCCGATATAGTTGGGCAGATGCGCGTGGGTATCGCCAGCCTTCGCCGCCGCCATGACATTGGCCACCGTCGCATGGTCAACAAAGTTGTGTCCGACTTCCGCGGCAGGCGCCGTATCGCAGCGGCCGACGCAGGGCGCACGCACCACGCGGATGCCGGGACCTGACGCGTCTTGCAAATCCGCGAGCAGCTTCTCTCCGCCGAGCATCGCGCAGGTCAGCGAATCGCAGACGCGGATCGTCAGCGGCGCGATATCGGGCTCGCCTTCCTTTACCACGTCGAAATGCGCATAGAAGGTCGCGGTCTCGAACACTTCGGCGAACGCGAGCTTCATCTCGTCGGCGAGCGCGGCGAGATGCGCGGCCGAGATCTGGCGGTACTGATCCTGGATCAGGTGCAGATATTCGATCAACAGGTCGCGACGCCGCGGTCGGTCGCCGAGCAACTGCGCGATCTCATGAGAGGCGGTGGGATCGACCTGCCGTCCCTTGGGTGTGGATTTGGCGCGCTTCCGTCCCTGGCCGGGATGTTCGAACTCGCGAACCTTGTGAACGTCGTCGTTGCTGCTCATGGAGACGTCGCGTTCTCTTCAAATGCGTGATGAGTTTGGACCGGACCGCCAAGGCGATCAGTCTTCATTTCCCGACTCGATCAAACGGAACCACCGGTTCCTGCGTCCCGCCGATCAAGCCAAATTCGACGCAACTCTAATCTCTGGTATGCCAGATGCAAGAGAATTTAGAGCGTCTCTAGAATGATTTAGGAGGCAGGCGGTCGCCCGCCGTGCCCTTTTGCGCAAGCGTCGGATGGAACCCGATCTCAAGTCTTGCTCATGCACTCTTCAATGTAGAACCAGCGATCGTCGCCGGCGAGGCCCTTGGACTTCACGTCGGCGCGGCAGGCTTTCAGCTTCGGCTTGTTGGTTGCCCATTTCGCCTTCATGTCTTTCAGCTTCTGCATGGTGAGCTTCATCTTGCCAGGTTTGGCTTGCGTCGCTGCAGCAGGCGCCGCCGGCGGCGTCGCCGTCTGCGCGGATGCGGCATGAAGGCCAGCGACGAGCAACACGGCCGCGAGGCAAATTCGAAGGCAAATTCGGGTGCGAATCATTTCAATCCCCCTAAGTCCCATTTCTGATGATGTCCGAAAGGCCAACGAAGCGGGACGCCTGATGAGCATCCCGCTTCTGTCTCGACGACGGTCAGAAGATCTTGACCGCGCTCTCCAATGTCTTCCAAACACCCCAAAGCAGGGGGACGCCGACGAACGCCCAGAACAGCGCCGCCTTGGCGTCAAGCCCGCCAAATCCGATGCCGTAGGAGCCGTGCGGCCCCGCGGCGGCGGCGCTGGCGCTTGCAGCCTGCAACTTGGCGACATCGGCGTCCTTCATGTGCCACTTCGAATCGACCGGCTTGATCAGATAGTTGCAGATCAAGCCCGCAATCAGCATCGCACAGAGGATGTACATAGTCGTGTTGTAGAGCTGATCGCGCGGCACGCCTGCCGCGAGCTGGAACTCGCGGATGTAGTTGACGACGACGGGACCGATGATGCCTGCGGTGGACCACGCCGTCAGCAGCCGGCCATGGATGGCGCCGACGAACTGGGTTCCGAACATGTCGGCGAGGTAGGCCGGCACGGTGGCGAAGCCGCCGCCATACATCGACAGGATGATGCCGAAGCCAAGCACGAACAGGAGCTTCGAACCCATCGCGGCAAAGGTCGGCGCCAGCGCGTAGAGCACGATGCCGAGGATGAAGAACGTATAGTAGGTGTTCTTGCGCCCGATCTTGTCCGACAGCGATGCCCAGAAGAAGCGGCCGCCGATGTTGAACAGCGACAGCAATCCGGCGAAGCCCGCGGCGATCGCGGCGATCTGCGCCTTCTGTCCCGCATCGAGCGCGTTGAAGCCCACCTCCGGCAGGCCGATCAGCTTGCCGGCGAAGATCTCCTGTAGCATCGGCGATGCCATGCCGATCACACCGATGCCGGCCGACACGTTCAGGCACAGCACCCACCAGATCAGCCAGAATTGCGGCGTCTTGTGCGCGTCGTTGAGATGGACGTTGGCCTTCGAGATCATCGCGTTGGCCTTCGACGGCGCGGTCCAGCCCTCGGGCTGCCAGCCGGGCGGCGGCAAGCGATAGCGGAACGCGCCGATCATCATGAACACGAAGTAGATGACGCCCATCGTGACGAAGGTCTCCCAGACGCCGACCGAGGTCGGGGTCTTGAAGTAGTTCATCAAGAGGTTAGCCAGCGGCGCGCCGATCATGGCGCCGCCGCCGAAACCCATGATGGCCATGCCGGTCGCCATGCCGCGACGGTCCGGGAACCACTTCACGAGCGTCGAGACCGGCGAGATATAGCCAAGACCGAGACCGATGCCGCCGATCACGCCCGAACCCAGCCACAACAGCCAGAGCTGATGGGTGTATACCCCGATCGCACCGAGGAAGAGGCCGCCGCACCAGCACAAGGCCGAGACGAAGCCGGCCTTGCGCGGGCCTACGCGCTCCAGCCAGCCGCCCCAGACCGCAGCCGCGATACCGAGCAGCACGAAAAAGAGCGTGTACATCCACCCCATGCTGGCGACCTTCCAGTCGCAGCTGGTCGTGAACAGCTCCTGAAACAGTGACATGTCCGCGCACGCCTTCGGCGCGGTAACTCCGATCGCGCGCGACAGCGGCAACCAGAACACCGAGAAGCCGTAGGCCATGCCGATACAGAGATGGATGCACAGCGCAGCCGGCGGCACCAGCCAGCGATTGAACCCGGCGGTCGCGATGGTCCGCTCGCGATCCAGAAAACCTGCGCCGGCACCCGAAAGTGTTCCAGCGCTCTCGATGGTAGACATGCATTCCTCCCCTAAAGCCGCCCTTCTGAACGGCCTGCCACGACGGTCCTGTTCCTCAGCCTGCAGCGCAGCCTTTGTCCCTGCTGCTCCACAATGATCGACGCGCGCCAGGATCGTCACGCGCATCCGAGACGTTAAACCCCTAACCGTGGGGACTATGCCCGACGCCACGGCCGGGCTTCTTTCGACGGCCCATTTGCTCCGCATATCGCAGGCACGACTCGACCTCCGCGTCTCGGCGGAGGACGTCAATTGGGGCAGAAGTGATGATCGATGTCGATAGACAAAAGGTAGGTATCAACCGAGTGACCGCGAGCTAAGTGGGCGGCGCACCATTGATATTTTCTATCGATCGATCGGCCTTCTCAATCAAGAACACGATGCGCGCGTCGTTGCGCTCGGTGATCTCCACCGTGTCGCCGGTCTCCCGGATCAGGTTCGGAATGTCAATCACCGACAGCGGATCGGTGCAGTACACTTCGAGCTGATCCCCCGGATGCAACGGCTTCAGCGCTTTGCGCGTCTTCAGGGCGGGCAGCGGGCATTTCAGTCCGGTGAGATCGAGCGTCGTTCTGGTCATCGGCGCAACATGGCGGGAGCGACCGATGGCGTCAACGCCGAGCCAGCACCAGCATCACGTTCAGACTCAGAGCAAATCGGCATAGGACAGGAAACCCACGCTCTGCCCCGGCTCGACACGCGTGACCTCCTCATCGAGCTCGATGAGGCCGTCGGTGTCGATCAGAGAGGACAACAGCCCAGCCCCCTCGCGTGGAAACTTGATTGCCTCGAATGCGCCGTCCTGCGTGCGCCGCAAGGAGGCGCGAACATATTCGCGTCGGCCCGCCTTCTTCTTGTAGGTGAATGCCGCGCGCACCGGGATCGGCAACAGCGGCGCCGGCAGGCTCCCCGCAAGCGCGAGCACCGTCGGCCGCACCACATGCACGAAGGTGACGAAACTCGCGACGGGATTGCCCGGCAATCCGATCAGCGGCGTGCCCTCGATGATGCCCATCGCCACGGGCCGTCCCGGCTTGATCGCCATCCGCCACAACACCAGCGAGCCGATGCTTTCGACCGCGGCCTTGACGTGGTCCTCCTCTCCGGTCGAGACGCCGCCGGTGGTGAGGATCAGATCGTGCGTGCCTGCGACTTGCTTGAGGCCATTCGCAAGCGAGGTACGTTCGTCGCGCAAAATGCCGAGATCGCTGACCTCGCAGCCGAGCCGGCGCAGCATCGCCATCAGCATGAAGCGGTTGGAGTCGAACAGCTGCGAGGCCGCGCGCGGCTCGCCGGGCGAAGTCAATTCGTCACCGGTCGAGAACACCGCGACACGGATGCGCCTGACGACGTCGAGCCCGACCAGGCCGAACGCCGCCGCGAGCGCGACATGTTGCGGCAGCAAGCGCTGGCCTGCGCGCAGCGCGATGTGGCCCTGGGGGATGTCCTCTCCCGCAGGGCGGACATTCGCGCCCGGCTTCAGCCCCGGCGGCAGCACAATTCGGCCGGCGTCATCGACGCGGACGTCTTCCTGCATGAAGACGGTTTCGGCATCCGGCGGCATCGGCGCGCCGGTGAAGATGCGCGCGGTGTGGCCGGCCTTGATCGGCGCTAGTGCCAGACCGCCGGCCTGGATGCGGCCGTCGAGCGGGAGTGCCCGCTCGGCGCTGTCCGGAAGATCGGCGTTGCGCACGACGTAGCCGTCAACAGCGGAATTGGTGAAGGGGGGCAACGGCAGCGGCGCCGCGATATCGCGGGCCAGCACCCGCCCATCAGCATCGATGAGCCTCACGGTTTCGAGATCGACAATCGCGTTGACGCGCGTCGTGATCAGGCCAACCGCCTCGTCGACCGACATCATCGGTCCGCCGAAGGCAAAACAATCGTCCGACAATTGCGCCATGGTGCCTCGTCAGCGCATCGCAGCGCTTTTCGCGACCGCTTCCTCGACCGGCATCGCCGCGCGCAGCAGCAATTCCGCGGCAGCGGCGATATCGTCGAGATGGACGGTCGGCAGTCGCGTTTCAATGGCGACATCGGCCGCGATCCCGTAAATTCCGGGATCATCGGGAAACAGCAACGGCTTGTCGTTGGCCGCGCGATGCACCTCGATCTTGCGATGCGGCTCGCGCTTGAAACCCTCGACCACGACGAGGTCGACGGCTGACAATTTGCTCAACAGTTCCGGCAGTCGCGGCTCCGCCGCCCCGCGCAATTCGTGCATCAGCGCCCAGCGATTTGACGAAGCAACCAGCACCTCGGCCGCGCCGGCCTCACGATGGCGCCAGGAGTCCTTGCCGGGAACGTCGACGTCGAACTGGTGATGCGCATGCTTGATGACCGAGACGCGCAAGCCAAGCGCATTGAAATGCGGGATCAGCCGCGTCAACAGCGTGGTCTTGCCCGCACCGCTCCAGCCCGCAAGGCCGATGACTTTCATTCCAGCTCCGTCTCCGCGAGCGACCAGGTCCCTGATGGAACCACTCTCTCCTCCGTCATTGCGAGCGCAGCGAAGCATCTAGGAATGGATCCACAGCGGCAGCCCGGATTGCTTCGCTTCGCTCGCAATGACGAAAAGGCGGCATTTCGTTCTTTCGCTAGCATGCTTATATCGGCTTGACCCGAATGTCATGCTAACGTCGCGGCCATGATGAAGATCGACAAAGCCCCAGTGCCCCTGATCGTCCCTGATACCGACGACCCGCGCCTCACCGAGAGCGTGACCGGGACCGACCAGTCCGGCGCCAGAATCGAGATCAAGGTGCCGGTGGAGCGCCCGCTGACGCTCTACCTGAATTCGCAGGAGATCGTCACCATGATGACGATCGGCGACTATCCGGAATATCTGGCGCTGGGCTATTTGCTCAACCAGAACATGCTGAAGTATAATGACGCGGTCACCGAGGTCGAATACGACGACGACCTCCAGGTGGTGGTGGTGCGCACCGAGCATCACACCAATTTCGAAGCCAAGCTGAAGAAGCGCACGCAGACATCGGGCTGCGCGCAGGGCACCGCCTTCGGCGATCTGCTGGAGGCGGTCGAGAGCGTGGCGTTGCCGAAGGCGGAGCTGCGGACCTCCTGGCTGTACCAGATGACGCAGACCATCAACACCATGCCCTCGCTCTATCTGGAGGCCGGTGCGATCCACGGCTGCGTGCTGTGCAGGGAGGGGGAGCCGCTCTGCTACACCGAGGATGTCGGCCGTCACAACGCCGTCGACAAGATCGCGGGCTGGATGTACCGCCACGGCGTCGATGCATCCGACAAGATCCTCTATACCACGGGACGGCTCACCTCTGAGATGGTGATCAAGACGGTCCGCATGGGAATTCCGATCCTGGTGTCGCGCTCCGGCTTCACCGCCTGGGGCGTCGATCTCGCCCGGCAGGTGGGCTTGACGCTGGTCGGCCGCGCGCGCGGCAAACGCTTCATCGCGTTGTCGGGGGAAGAGCGCATCGTCTACGACCAGAACCTCGCTTATGTCGAGGAGGAATCGGCCAAGCACAAGCGCAAGGGTGAAGGTGGTGACGATTAGCTGTCCGACCACGCAAGGCGTGCTGCTCGCCGGCGGCCTCGCGCGGCGCATGGGCGGCGGCGACAAGCCGATGCGCACTATTGGCGGCCGCACCATTCTGGAACGCGTGATCGCGCGCCTATCACCCCAATGCAGCGGGCTGATCCTCAATGCCAACGGCGATCCCGCCCGCTTCGCCGCGTTCGGTTTGCAGGTCGTCGCCGACGACGTGCCCGGCTTTCCCGGTCCACTCGCCGGCATCCTTGCCGCGCTCGACTGGACCGCGGCGAACCGGCCTGAGGTGGAATGGGTGCTCAGTGCCGCCGGCGACTGTCCATTCCTGCCGCGCCATCTGGTCGCGCGCTTGCATGACGAACGCATCGCGGCGAATGCCGAGCTCGCCGTTGCGGCGTCGGGCGGCCAGTCGCATCCGGTGATAGGCTTGTGGCGCGTTGGCTTGCGAGACGAACTGCGTCACGCGCTGGTGGTCGAGGATCTCCGCAAGATCGACCGCTGGACCGCGCGTTATCCGCTCGCGACCGTGACGTGGCCGAGCGAACCGCTCGATCCGTTCTTCAATGCCAATACGGTCGAGGATATCGCGGAAGCCGAGCGGCTCGCCGCACTGGATGCGGCGTCCTAACCAAGCTCTACGCCGGCCGGAATCCGGCCCGCTCCAGCGCGGCACGCGCTTCGTCCGAGCCGAGCGCATCGAGAAAGGCCCGCACCGCCGGACGCTGCTTCCGCGCCGTCACCAACGCGAAGTCATAATGCTCCTCCGCGAGCGGAATGAAACCGAGGCCGACCGCCTTGGCGACCGGCGCAATGGTCATGCCCCAGTCGGCGCGATGCTGCGCGACCGCCGCGGCCACCGCGTTGTGCGAGCGTGGCTGGTTCCAGTAGCCTTCCGGGCGCGCACCACCGAGCAACCGGTCGATCAGGATGCGCGTGCCGGCGCCCTGGTTGCGGTTGACCATGATGCAGGAGGGATCAGCGAGCGCCGCGACGACGGCGTCCTTCGCGCTGTGGCCTTCGAAACGCTTGTCGCCCTTGCGGAACACGATGCCCTGCATCCGTCGCCAGCCCGGCACGAGTTCGAGACCTTCGACGAGGTAAGGCGCATTGTAGGTCTCGCTCTTGTCGTCGAACAGATGGATCGGCGCCAGATCGCATTCGCCGCGCCGCGCCGCCGCAAGTCCACCGAGACTGCCGACCGCGATCGAGCGCACGGTCAGCCCGGCATGCGCGAGTTGCGCCGTGACGAGATCGAGGCCGGCGCAATGACTGCCGACGATGACGAGATCGGGCACCCGCACATGCGGCGTGAACAGCGTCACCTCGGCTTCGGTCCCGGCCGGCATCTGGTCGGCGAGTGCGTCGATGCGCAGAAAACCGTCGGCCTGCGCGAACGACGTGATCGCACCGGACCCCTTGCCGGAGGGATAAGCGATCAAGCCGTCCTTGCCTTCGACCAGCGAGACCATGACGAATTCGGTGCGGCCGAGCTCGGAAGCAATGCGCACCGGCACGGTCGCGCTCACCTTGGCATCGGAGCGCGGCGGCAGTCCGGCCATTTTGCGCAGCACCGGTACGATCATGTCGTGAAAGGTGAACATCGCCGAGGTCGGAAAACCCGGCAGGATCACCACCGGCTTGCCGTCGCACACCGCAAGACACAGCGGCTTGCCGGGCTTGAGCGCAATGCCATGCGCAATGATCCCGGGCTGGCCGAGCCGGCCGATGATGCGATGAGACAGATCGCCCGCGCCTTTCGACGTGCCGCCGGAGAGCACTAGCATGTCGGCGTCCGCCAGCGCACGCCGCATGGCGGCTTCGAGCTGAGCTTCGTCGTCGGGAATGGCGCCGAGGAAAACCGCCTCTCCGCCGTTCTCGTCGATCGCAGCAGTGACGATCGCGCCGTTGGTATCGTAAATCGCAGCAGGCGCGAGCACCTCGCCGGGCTGAACCAGTTCGTCGCCGGTGGAGATCACGGCCACACGA
Source organism: Bradyrhizobium sp. 155 (assembly GCF_023101105.1). Taxonomy (NCBI): domain Bacteria; kingdom Pseudomonadati; phylum Pseudomonadota; class Alphaproteobacteria; order Hyphomicrobiales; family Nitrobacteraceae; genus Bradyrhizobium; species Bradyrhizobium sp. 155. The sequence goes on from NZ_CP064704.1 coordinate 6,125,815, forward strand.
GGTTTGCGCACGACGCTCACCTCGGCAAGACCGCAAGCCGCCAGCATGCCCACCTCGCGCGAGCCCACGATCGTGCCGGCGCGCAGCAGCGCCTCGCCGCGCGCGATATCGGATCCTGCGTAGGATATGAATTGCCCGGGCGAGGCGGCGCGACGGACGTCGATGGTGGCCGATCCCGCCGGCTGGGTATGCTCGACCATGACCACGGCATCGGCACCGCGCGGCAGCGGACCGCCGGTGGCAATCGGCGTTGCCGTTCCCGCCGCCACTTGCAGCGCGGGTACGGTGCCGCAGTGAATAGTCTCGCCATTCAGCCCGAGGCGAACTTGCGCACCTTCGCCGGCTGTCGCAAGGTCCGCTGAGCGCACCGCGAAGCCGTCGACGTTGGAACGGTCGAACGGTGGCACGTCGATTGGCGCAGTGATGTCTTCAGCAAGCGACGCGCCGAGCGCTGCTGCGAGCTTGCGTCTTTCGCTTGGGATCGCGCGAGGGAACAGCGCAGCCTCGAAGCGTGCCAGGGCCTCCTCGCGGGAAACGATTTTCAGGAACTGTTCCTGTTCGAGTGCGCTGCGGACTTGCGATTGCGGGATCATGGTCATGCTAAACCCATATCATTCCCGCATCAGATAGGCATCGACCGGCGCGCCCGCTGCAAATCCCTCGTGGCCGGCGGGAACAAGCAGCCATGCATCGGCACGGGCCATTGCCTGGAGCGGCCATTCTCCTACCGCAAGCGGCACCCACGCATGATGTTCCTCGGCCAGCAGGACCATTTCGGCGATGCCGACGCTGGATGCAATCTTTCGCGCGAGCGGCAAGACTATCTGTCGGCGCGGCTGCCGCGCCGACAGAAGGTCGACGAGCGGCAGCACGAGCGCGAGCCAGACCGCGAGCGCATGGTCCGGCGATCCGGGCAAGCCGACGACAGGAATGGTTCCCAGCCGCCCGATCGCGGCGGTGCGTCCGGGCTGGAGCGCAAGACCATGGGCAATCACGTCACCACCCTGGGCCAGCGCCGTGACCGCGGCATCCTTGCGACCGACGCCGCTGCCGCCGATCGTCAGCAGGAGATCGCAGGTAGGCGTCCCCAACGTCTCCGCGATCGATCCCGCGTCTCGCGCGCCGGCCTCGCTCGTCTGCACATCCAGTCCAGCGGCGCGAGCAATGTCCGCGATCAAATGCATGGTCAGCGTTGCACCTGATACATTGACAATGCGCAGCCGCGGACGGCGCACGCTCAGCCGGTCCAGCCCGGCGGCGCGCGCGAGCAAAAGAGCGGCAGGACCGACCGGATACCCCTCTGCGGCGGCAGGCGTTCGTCCGTCGATGTCGCTTCCTGCGCGCCTGACGCCCTGCCCCGGCACGCCCTCCGCCAACACCTGGGCGAGCGGACCAGACACCTCGACTGAATCGGCATCGAGCACACAGTCGCATCCCGCTGGCATCGCGTCGCCGGCATCGACCCAGGCGGGCGCTGTCGGCAGCGGCAGCGGTGAATAGGAGGACGCGCCGACCAGATCATTGGCGCATAACGCCCAGCCGTCCGCGGCAGCGACGTCACAGGATGGTCGAGGCGCGAGCAGCGGATTGCCCGCGGCGATGCAGCCGGCCGCTTCGCTCAGCGGCAACTCCACCGGCGTGAGCGGATCAAGCCCCTTCAGCAACGCGGCGAGCGCGGTGTCGAGTGGCGTCAGCGATGGCGGCAGGCGCTGGGTCATGCGCCATGATGGACCATGCATCGCCCGGTTTGGCAACCGCTGGCGACACGAACGTCAGCCGCCCGATTTGTCCGCATTGGGGAAGAACAGTTGTTGTCCGTCGACCTTGTATCCGGCGATCGCCGCCTGCCCGTCCGGCGAGATCAGCCAGTCGACGAAGTCTTGCCCCAATTCCTTCTTGACGTTCGGAAACTTCGCGGGGTTCACCAGCATCACGCCGTACTGATTGAGCAGCCGCTTGTCGCCTTCGACGACGATGTCGAGATCGCCGCGATCCCGAAAAGCGATCCAGCTGCCACGGTCGGACAGCACATAGGCGTTCGCCGTGCGCGCTGCATCAAGGGCTGAGGCCATGTCCTGCTTGGCTTCGCGATACCATGCGCCCTTGGTACGGGCGATGTCGATGCCGGCGACGATCCAGAGCGCGAGCTCCGCGGCATGCGTGCCCGAGCGGTCGCCGCGCGTCACGAACGGCGCGCCCTTGGCCTCGATCGCCTTCAGCGCGGTCGCGATGTCCTTGCCCTTCACGCCGGCGGGATCGCTCTTCGGCCCGATCAGCACATAGTCGTTGTACATCACGTCAAAGCGCTTCACCGCAAAACCGTCGGCAACGAATTTCTCCTCCTGCGGCCGTGCATGCATCAGCACGACGTCGACTTCGCCCCTTCGTGCCCCCTCGAGCACCTCGTCGGCGCGCCGCGCGATCACCGTCACCTCGATGCCGGTCTTCTCACGGAACATCGGCAGCAGATAGTCGAGCAGGCCGGACTCCTGCGTCGCTGTGGTCGTGGCGAGCACGATCGCGCGGTCCTCCGCGGATGACGCTGCAACGCCGGCGACGAGGCCGCAGAGAAGCGCGAGTGCAACGGAGAGGCGGCGGACGGCCATGATCGGGTTCCCACTGGCTATGACGCGATCATGATGCTGATGGATTGCGCCGCACTCGTGACGCGTTTGCACATTGTGCCCGCAGCGTCGGGAAATTCCGGCAATGCGCCGCGCGCGAAGACCGCAAGATCCGCACCACGCGAGCGATTCAGGATCGTTCACCAAGGCAGAGATCGCGCGTGGGGATGTGTTGCAAAGCAGCGAGATGATCGGGCATGGTCGTGGCGGACAAAACTTGAAATGCAGAATTCCACCTGCGTCGAACGTCAAAAAGAAGCAAGAATTTGCATAGGAATGCAGGATGGAATTCCTGACGACCAGCGAAGCCGCCGACTATCTTCGGCTCGGCGAACGCAAGCTTTACGAACTCGTCACCACCGGTGCGATCCCCTGCACCAAGGTGACCGGAAAATGGCTCTTCCCGCGGCACGAACTCGACCTCTGGGTGCTGTCCGGACTGGCGCGCCCGGCCGGCATGCTGATCGCGGAGCCGCCGCCGGTCGTCGGCGGCAGCCAGGACGAGCTTCTAGATTGGAGTCTGCGCGAATCCGTCTCGGGCCTGGGCTCGATGAGCGAGGGCAGCGCACGCGGGCTCGAGCGCTTACAGCGCGACGAGGTGATGGCCGTGGCAATGCACTTCCACAGCGTCGACGCCGACGGCAATCTTGCCGCCGAGGCCAATGCGACGGTCCTGCGAGACGCTCCGGACCTGCATGATGCATTGCTGGTCGCGTTCGCGCGCCGCGAGCAGGGTCTCGTGCTGCCGCCGGGCAATCCCAAGCGGCTGCGCGGCCTTTCCGACGTGCTCGCGCTCGGGGCCAGGATGGCGATGCGACAGCAGGGCACGGGCGCGCAGATGCTGCTCGATGTGCTGCTGAAGCGCGCCGGCGCCTCGACGCGCCGGATCGAGATGCCGGCCCTGACCGGGCCGGATCTCGCCGAGATCGTTCGCGCGGGACAGGCCGATTGCGGCATCGCGACGCGTGCGTCCGCGCGCTCGGCCGGCCTCGATTTCGTGCCGCTGGTCTGGGAGAACTTCGACCTCGCGATGCGGCAGCGCAGCTATTTCCGCCCCGCCATGCAGGGCCTGATCCGGTTCCTCGGCGAAAAGCGGTTGGTCCAGCGCGCCGAGGAGCTGACCGGCTACGATCCCTCCCCGGCCGGACAAATCCGCTTCGCCGCCTGACGTTGACGCCCGCCCCCAAATAGTTGCAAAAGAAACCAATTCAGCCGGGCCATACCCGGGGGTACACCGGCCAACGCGCCGGATCAGGGGAGGACAAATATGAAGCCAACGAGATTTGGACTGCCGGTCGCTGCCGGCTTTGCAGCGACGTTCCTGGCGGCGACGCTGCTGCCGGGCGCCGCAATGGCGCAGGTGTCCGACGACGTCGTCAAGATCGGCGTGCTCACCGACATGAACGGTCCGGCCTCGGCGCCGACCGGCCAGGGTTCGGTGACGGCGGCGCAGATGGCGATCGACGATTTCGGCGGCACCGTGCTCGGCAAGCCGATCAGCATCGTCGTCGGCGACCACCAGCTCAAGGCCGATATCGGCGGCGCCATCGCGCGGCGCTGGTACGACGTCGACCAGGTCGATCTGATCGTCGACGTACCGGTCTCCGCGGTCGGGCTCGCGGTGCAGAACATGGCCAACGAGAAGAAGCGGCTGTTCATCACCCACTCCACCGGCACCGCCGATTTCCACGGCAAGTTCTGCTCGCCCTATGCGATCCAGTGGGTGTTCGACACCCGCGCGCTCGCGGTCGGCACCGCGGACGCGGTGGTCAAGCGCGGCGGCGACAGCTGGTTCTTCATCACCGACGATTATGCCTTCGGCCATTCGCTGGAGCGCGACGCCTCGGCGGTCGTGACCGCCAATGGCGGCAAGGTGCTGGGCTCGGTGAAGCCGCCGCTGGCGACGCCCGACCTCTCCTCCTTCGTGCTGCAGGCGCAGGCCTCCAAGGCCAAGATCATCGGCATCGCGGCGGGTCCGCCGAACAACATGAACGAGATCAAGACCGGCTCCGAATTCGGCGTGTTCAAGGGCGGCCAGCAGATGGCGGCGCTGCTGGCGCTGATCACCGACATCCACGGCCTCGGCCTGCAGGCAGCCCAAGGGCTGTTGCTGACGACATCGTTCTATTGGGACCTGGACGACAAGACCCGCGAATGGTCGAAGCGCTACTTCGCCAAGATGAACAAGATGCCGTCGATGTGGCAGGCCGGCGTCTATTCGAGCGTGATGCACTATCTCAACGCCATCAAGGACACCGGCACCGACGATCCGCTCAAGGTGGCCGCCAAGATGCGGGAAAAGCCGATCGAGGATTTCTTCGCCCGCAACGGCCGCTTACGCGAAGACAATCTGATGGTGCACGATCTGTGGCTGGTGCAGGTGAAGACGCCGGAGGAAAGCAAATATCCGTGGGACTATTACAAGATCCTCACCACGATCTCGGGCGACAAGGCTTTCGGTCCGCCGGACCCGGCGTGTGCGATGGTGAAGAAGTGAGAGTGTAGCGACGCCGCGCTGACGGTGCACCCTCTCCCCTTGCGGGAGAGGGTGGATTCGCGAAGCGAAGCCGGGTGAGGGGTCGTCTCCGCGAGTCCAACTCGCTGTTGAGTTCGCGGAGAGATACCCCTCATCCGGCGCTTCGCGCCACCTTCTCCCACAGGGGGAGAAGGAAGCGCCCTACTTCAGCACCCCGATCTCGCGAAAGTACTTCATCACGCCGGGATGGATCAGCTCGGGCTTCGGCGCGGCGGCGACCGTGTTCGCGGCCGTGGTCTCGCAGGCTTGCGCGAGCTGCTTGCAGAAGGTCGGCTCGACACCGTGAAGCGTCTTCGCCAGGCGATAGGCGACGTCATCGGGCAAATCTTCGCGCGTCAGCACAAAGCTCCAGGACCCCAGCGAGGCGATCGGCTCGGACTGGTTCGGGTAGCTGCCGGCCGGCACGGTGAGCGGCTTCAGGAAGGCATGCTTGGCGCGGATGCGCGCGATCTCCTCAGCACTGGGCGCGATGAAGCGCGCGCCTGATACGCTCGAGGCCACCGCCGCGAAGCCGGGCCAGCCGATGCCGGCGCCCCAGAGTGCTGCGACGCGGCCATCCTCGACCATCGCGGGCCCGTCGCCGGCGCGGTCGAGATAGATCGCCTTGAAGTCCTCGTCCTGCTTCAGGCCGAGGCCATCGAGCACGTAGCGCGCCAGGATCGGCAGGCCCGAGCCCTTGGCGCCGAACGCGACGGGCTGACCGACGAGATCGCGAATGGTCTTGTACGGACTGTCCGCGCGCACCACGAACATGCCGGGGTTGGAATAGATCGCCGTGAGAATCTTCAACGAGACCTTCGCACGGCCGATGCCGGCGAAGGCTTCATAGGCCGGCTCGCCCGCGACCAGAGCGAGATCGAGCTCGCCCTTCTCCAGCAGCGGAATGTTCTCGTTGCTGCCCTTGGTGTTGCGCGGGGCGATGATCACTTGCGGATCGGCTGCGTTCATCGCTTGCGCAAAGGCGTTGCCATAGAGCGGAAAGCCGCCGCCGGGCGTCGCGGTGCCCAAGCTGATCGTCAGGCTGGGTGTGTTGGTCGGAATGGCGTTGGCTCCGGTTTGAGCGGCGGCGGGGCTTGAAAGCAGCGCCGCGCCGAGCAGGAAAACAAAAGCGAATCTCATGGTCGGTCCCGGCGGGGGCGCGTCAACATCGACTTGCGGGATGTAGGCAGCGCCCCGATTTTGTGAAAGCATGCAGCCCAACGACAATAGAACAATGGGAGACGTCATGTTGCGAATTTTGCGTAACAGTGTTTGCGGGCTGGTTTTCCTTTCAACGCTGTTGGGCGCCGCACCTCCCGCCTCCGCCGCTTATCCCGACCGTCCCGTGCACTGGATCATCGGCTTCTCCGCCGGCGGCCCGGTCGATATCGTGGCGCGGATCATGGCGCAGTGGCTGACCGACCGCCTCGGCCAGCAGTTCATCGTCGAGAACCGCACCGGCTCGGGCGGCAACATCGCGGCCGCTGCCGCGATCACCTCGCCGCCGGACGGCTACACGCTGCTGTTCGTCGCGCCCAACAACGCGATCTCGACCTCGCTCTACAAGAAGCTGCCGTTCGACTTCCTGCGCGACACGGTGCCGGTCGCGAGCATCATGCAGCTCACCAACATGCTGGTCGTCTCCAACGCGTTCCCGGCGAAGACGGTTCAGGAGTTCATCGACTACTGCAAGGCCAATCCCGGCAAGATCTCCTTTGCCTCGTCCGGCAACGGCACCTCGGTGCACATGTCGGCGGAGCTGTTCAAGGTGATGAGCAAGTGCGACATGGTGCACGTGCCCTATCGGGGATCTGCGATCGCGTTCCCCGACATCATCTCCAACAAGGTGCAGCTGATCTTCGACAACCTCCCCTCCGCGATGGAGCAGGCCAAGGGCGGCAATGTCCGCGCGCTCGGCGTGACCTCGCCGCAGCGCTGGCCGAGCGTGCCCGACGTGCCCGCGATCGCCGAGACGTTGCCCGGCTTCGAATCGGTCGGCTTCTACGGCATCTCCGCGCCGAAGGGCACGCCGCAGGACGTGATCGAGATCCTCAACAAGGCCGTCAACGAGGCGCTGAAGGACCCGAAGCTGGTCGCGCGCCTCACCGAGACCGGCGGCATCCCCAAGCCGATGACGCCGGCCGAGTTCGGCAAGCTGGTCACCGACGAGACCGAGAAGTGGCGCAAGGTGGTGGAGTTCGCCGGCGTGTCGGTGGACTAGGCCTGCGGAACTGCCGCGCGCCTCAGCACGCCAACGCGACATCGGAGGGGATCGGAAGACCCCTCCGAACAGAATGTGCGAAAACAACCCCATGCACAGTAGAAATATCGAGCGATCACAAGGGGTTACAAAATCGAAAAACCGAGCACCCTGGCGCGATTACCAGAAGGTGGGGGCGAAGGCTCGGCGAGATGGGCTTGCGCCGTCGGGCAAAACAGGACTATAAGGGCATTATCGCAAATTTCGGTTATTCAAAAATCTCAGACCTTTCCGCGCCAACGTTTGCAACCGCCGGCGCCAGCATTGCACCCCCGCCTCCGTCCCTGTAAACGAACCGCGCACCGTTGCCGGCCGCTGATCCCGCGGGCCGTCTCGCGGCGGGGCCTGTAGCTCAATGGTTAGAGCCGGCCGCTCATAACGGTCTGGTTGCAGGTTCGAGTCCTGCCGGGCCCACCACGCTTCGCCCTTCGGGCTACGCGTGGTGTGCGGACACCGAAAGAGTGACTCGATTCCCGAATAAGAGTGACTCGATCGCCGCCCTTAAGAGTGACTCGATTTCGTAGATCATTGAATTGATTTACCAAATCCGCTTGGATTTTCGCAATCCTGCTTATGAGCGCGAAAAAGCCCCGAGGGGTCTTTTGGCTGTGTGGACACGCTTGGCGAATGGGCGCAAGACGCATCTGCGAACGTGATCGACCTCGCACTGGCGGACTAATGTGCGATCGCCTGCTGCGGCAATGTCAGCACCGTCAGGATCTCCTCGTCCGGCAAAAGGAACGACTGCTCTTCCACCATATGCCGGTCGCACCCCTTGAAGTCGAACCAAGCGTCCGCCGGGTTCTTTCTAGGAAAGGTCTGCTCGCCTGCACCCCGGAATAGCATGTCAGCGGCGAACGTTTGGTCGTCCAATTGCCTGACAGGTCGCCACCACGGCGCAATCATCGGAGCCGCCTGGTACCAGACCCGTTCCCGCTTGTTGTGGCAAACGATGACCATCGGGAAATGGTTCAGGACCGTCATCTTCACCAGCGTAGCGGTGAGGCTGACGTCGAATTCCTCGGCCAATTCTCTGGACGCGATTAACATGAGCCGCTTCATCTTGCGCAAGCGGGGAAGCACCATGAAATTAGGCAGAAGCAGGTCGGATGCGAACTCGTCGGCGTGGCGCTCTGGATTGAGCGCGTCGTGCTTGAAGTTGCAGACATCGTTCTTGCCGCAGAAGAGAACCTGTCCGCGATGATGGTGCCAATGCCCAAGCTCGTGCCCTAGCGAAAATCTCTGGCGCTGACGCATGCTGAGACAATTGATCGAGATCACCGCATGCCGCTTTGATCCCACGATCGTGGCTTCGCAATTGTCGATCGGCTTGTAGTTGACTACCGCGCGCTGGGTCCAAGCGATGGCATCGAGGTCGATGTCCTTGGGCTCAGTGATTCCAAGTCCGATGAGCAGGCGCTCCGCTGGCGTCATTCTTCCCGTTCTTCCTGGTCCTCGTTTTCGAGCGCCTGTAGCTGGGCCAAGTCGTTAAGTAGCCCCTCTTCGTCGCGTTCCGACAGCTTGCCACCCTTACGCGCGGCCATCATGGCGTCCGTCACGCGGCCAGATCTCATTCCATCCAGCCGTCGGCGCGCCTTTTCAAGATCCAGACTTTTGACATTCTGCTGGTCGCGTAACGCGTTCACCTCGTCCTGAGCTTGCTTGAAGCGCATTCGAGCCGCGCGCGCCTTGGCCTCTTCTACGGCCGAGCCGGCGCGCGTGGCAGCTTTGTCGAAATCATCGCCCGCCTCTTTGAAATCTTCACGAAGGTCGGCTTCGGATGCGTCGAGAATGCTGTCGTCGATGGCCTTGCCGATTTTTGCCAGCCGTTCGAGGTCGGTTGGATCTCTGCTCATATCCGCCATCCCCTCGGGTATTCCCGGCGACCGATGCGCCGGATCTTCTTGATCACGTAATCCAAGCGAGCCTGGTCGATGCCCACAAAATCGCGGAGTTCCTCGCCCCTCATGTCATTTTCCCAGCCCAGCAGCACCATGCTCATCTCCTCGTCGGGGCCGAAGTGGGCATTCAGCACCGTCCAGACTTCCGATGCCCGCCTGTCCTGCTCCGCTTCCATCATGCCCTGCTCCGGATTCGGCCCCGCATCCTTCAGCGGCGACTTACTCTTCCCGTCGCTTGTCTTCCTGCCGCCGTCGTCCGTCCTGGCATCCTCAGGTGCCACCTGCTTCTGGAGCCGCTTGCGCCGCCTGCTCGCAATATTCCGCATCGACTGAGCCAGGAAGGCAATGAACAGGATGGATCGGGGGCACGTCTTCTCCTCGAACACCGCGGAGCACACAGCCTCTTGAAGCAAGTCGCCGTCCGCGAAGTCCGTGCCCTCGAGGTGACGCCGCTCAATTGCATCGAGCCGAGCGAGATCTAGCGGGGTCAGCCCATCCAGCGCCGAGACCACCTCGTCATAGGTAAGGTGATCCGGGGGAGGAGCCGCAGCTTCGGCAAAAGGCGCGCCAAGGAGGTCCATAACTTCACGCTTCCTATGCCGGCTGAAAAATCATTTCGGACAAAGATTTTTTGAGTCCGAAAGGTCCGGCTGGCGGGCATTCAGTTGTAGAGGCGACCGGTTTCGAGAGGCAACCGGGGGCAAGTAACTCGAAAACTGGTGTCGGAACAATGAATTACATAACAGAGCGGGCGCAGTTGCGCCAGACGCAACTGGTCGGCCTCATCGAGGAGGTCTGCCAGTACGTGGAGCCGTCCTCCTATCAGCGCGACCTCGCAAAGCAGCGATATGAACGCGTCGGTGACTGGCTGGCCCGATCGGACGACTGGCTGTTGGCATCGATCGCAATCAGGCTTCAGGGATCGGTTGCCATCGGCACGGCCGTGAAGCCGATCGGAGCCAACGAGCACGACGTTGACCTGGTCGCGCATGTGCCCGACCTTGATCTCGCGGTCTCTCCGGCGCTGCTCAAGCAGCGGATCGGCGACCGACTCCGCAGCAACGGCAACTATGCGGGGTTGCTGGTCGAGATGCCGCGGTGCTGGCGCCTGGATTACGCGAACGAATTCCACCTCGACATCACGCCCTCGATCCCGAATCCGGAATGCCGCCTGGGTGGAGAGCTCGTTCCCGACAAGACGCTGAAGATGTGGAAAGCGTCCAATCCGCAAGGCTACCGCGCCAAGTTCGAGCGACGGGCAGCGCTTCTGCCGCGCATCCGGTCGGTGTTCGGCAAGGCATTCGACAGCGCCCGGTCCGACGCGCAGGTCGAGCCGTACCCCGAGGAGAAGCGGCTGAAGGGCATCCTGCGCCGAATCGTGCAGATCGCCAAGCGCCACCGTGACGTCCATTTCATCGATGACGACCAAGGGCTCGCACCACTCTCGATCATCATCACGACGCTGGCGTCGCGGGCCTATGAAATGTGCGTCAGCACCTCCGAGTACGACCACGAGCTCGACCTGATCGTCGATGTGCTCAGCCGGATGCCGCAGATGCTGCAGACCAGTACGGTCGAGGGGCGCGTGATGTGGTGCCTCTGGAATCAGACCACTGCCGGCGAAAACTTCTGCGAGAAGTGGAACAAGCACCCCGAGCGTGCGAGCGCCTTCTTCGCATGGCACTGTAAGGTCGTTGCCGACGTCGAGCACCTCGCCGGCGCGCGGGGTCTTGACCAGGTGCGGCGTCTCCTCGGCGACATCTTCGGCACGGCGCCGGCGAACAAGGCGATGGATTCCCTGACCGAACGCGTCGACACCGCGCGCGCCACGAACCGCCTCTCGGTCTCGCGGCCGGCGGGCCTGATCGTGGGTACCGCGGCAAGCGCGACTCCGGTTCGCGCCAACACCTTCTTCGGCGGTGGGCCCTGACATCATGCGGCTCGGACGACCGAAAGCGCTGACGATGGCGCAGCAATACGTGAACCTGCAGGGCAATCCCCTCAGCGCAGGCGCCGGCGCCCTACGGGCCGGCAGCTTCACGTGGGCCTACGCCACGTCGCCAACGCCGTTGAGCCGGGACTACCTGATCCGGATCGAGATGGCTTGCGACGCGTCGCCCAGGGTCTTCGTCGACGACCCTGACATCGAGCTGCTCGCGGGCGACCGCGACCTTCCCCACATTTACCGCAACCCCACGCGCCTCTGCCTTTACTTGCCGGGGACGCGAGAATGGCAGCCGTGGTTGCGGCTCGACCAAACCATCGTGCCCTGGACGTCTCTCTGGCTGTTTTACTTCGAAGACTGGCTGGAGTCGGGAGAGTGGAAGGGCGGCGGCATGCATCCGGGGGAAGCCTCCCGCACCCGGCAAGGCCGGCGTCGGCTGGGAATCCGCCGGCCCGACGAATGCGAGATTGGAAACGAAGAATGAGCGACGAAACGCGCACCTACAAGATCCTGTCGATCGATGGCGGCGGCATCCGCGGCGTGTTTCCCGCGGCCCTCCTCGCCAAGCTGGAAGATCACCTGAGGTCGCCGGTCGGGTCCTACTTCGACCTGATCGCCGGCACATCGACCGGCGGCATCATCGCGATTGCCTTGGGCCTCGGGCTGTCGGCCAAGGACATCCTGAAGCTCTATGAGGAGCGGGGACCGGCGATCTTCGATCAGCAGCACGGCTTGGTCGGCAACTTCGTTCGGCAGCGGCTGCGCGGAGCCATGCACTGGTTTGGAACCAAATACTCGTCGCAGTCGCTGCACGACGCCATCGCCGACATCCTCGGCGAGCGCCGGCTCGGCGAAAGCCGCACTCGTTTGGTGATTCCGGCATGGCATCCGATGCTCGAGCGCGTCTACATCTACAAGACGGCCCATCACCGGCGGCTCGAGACCGACTACCGTGTCCGCGCATTGGATGCGGCGATGGCGACGGCGGGCGCGCCTACATTCCTCAAGCCCCACATGACGGATGACGCGATCGAACTCGTCGATGGCGGCGTCTGGGCGAACAACCCGATCGGCGTGGCGACGATCGAGGCCGTCGGGATGCTGAATTGGCCGGCGGACAGGCTGAAGATCCTCAGCATCGGCACCATCAACGACATGAAGGCACCGCCGCGGTGGAAGGGCAAGCTTCCGATGGCATCCTCGATCGCGCGCCTATTCATCGCGGGCCAGTCGCACAGCGCGCTCGGGACGGCCAAGATCGTTACCGGCGACGGCCATGACCACCGCGCGATCTGGCGCATCGACCAAACCGCGCCTGCCGGCCGTTACACGATGGATGACGCAGAACGGATCGCCGAGATGAAGAACCGCGGGTTCACCGAGGCCCGCGAACAACTGCCCGAACTGCGGCGCCACTTCTTCGACCGCGAGGCCGAGCCCTTCGTTCCCTTCCACTCACTCTGACCTGCGAGGACGCCATGCCAAAGAACATCCTGATCTTCTCCGACGGCACCGGCCAGGCCGGCGGCCTGCGTCCGGACGAGAACCGCTCCAATGTCTACAAGCTGTACCGGGCGACGCGCTGCGGCCCCGACACAGCGATCGACCCGCGCGAGCAGCTCGCCTTCTACGACGCCGGCCTTGGCTCCCAACCGCCGGGCGGCGCGCTGTTCGTCACGCGCGCCTATCGCTGGCTGCACAATGTGGCCAGCCAGGCGACCGGCCTCGGCATCACCACCAACATCATCGACTGCTATGCCGCGATTATCCGGATGTGGGAGCCGGGCGACCGGATCTTCCTCTTCGGGTTCAGCCGAGGTGCCTACACGGTCCGCTGTCTTGCCGCCGTGCTGGGCCAGTGCGGCGTACCGACGACGATGTCCGACGGCTCACCGTTGCGGCGCGATGTCGGCACGACCACCCGCATCGCACGCGACGCCGTAAAGAAAGTGTACCAGCACGTCAGTTCGCCGAAGGACACCAAGTACCTGCCTCAACGCGAGGCGCTGGCAACGCACTTTCGCCAGCAATATGGCAGCGACGCCGACGGCGCTGCCAATGCCGTTCCGTTCTTCGTTGGGGTGTTCGACACGGTCGCATCGCTCGGCAGCTACGCCCTCTCCGCCGCTCTGGTGGGTGGCGCCGCCGGTGTCATCGCCGCCTTAAGCTTTGCGCAGTCATTTTTCCTGTTCCCGTTCCTGCCGACCTTCCTATGGGCGGCCGGGGGCGCGGCGGCTGTCGCGGGAATAGGCTACGTCGCCACGCACCTGAAGTCCGCCGTGAGCCTCCCCGGCTATACGTTCTGGCAGACGTTGCATCTCGCTTCGCCGAAAATGAAATTCTACGACCTGCACCTGAACAATGCCGTCTGGTACGCGCGCCACGCCATGTCCATCGACGAGAACCGCGCTGACTTTGCTCGGGTTCCTTGGGGCGGATCACACAACAAAGGTCCGGAACGTCCCCATGAATATCCGGACTGGCTGCAGCAGGTCTGGTTTGCCGGCAACCATTCCGATATCGGAGGTAGTTATCCGGAAAACGAAGCGCGGCTTTCCGACATCTCACTCGGATGGATGGTGCATGCGGCAAGAAATCTGCCCGACGGCAAGACACCCGATGGCTTCGGCATCAAGGTAGACGACAGTTACCTGAAACTGCATCCGGATCCGCTCGGTCCACAGCACGACGAGCGCGAGCCCGGTTACCTGGGCGGCCGCTTCAAATGGGACGAAGGTCTGCGCGAAGTCCAGGACGCAGCGATCCTGCATTCCACCGTTCTCGAGCGATTTGCCGTCAACGGCGGCGTGCAGCACTACTATGAGCGGCTGCCGTACCGCCCCAAAAACCTTAGGTCGCATGTAAAGGTCAAGAAGTATTACGGGCTCGAGGCTTCGACTTCGAACGGAGCAGAAATCATCGCTGGTCCGGCTCGATCGCAACCGAATCCGGTCTAAGCGAGTTCGACGACCTGGCCAGAGATCTGTTCCTTTATAAAAGCGCTCGCTAGGAAACCGTGCGCCTCTGGATCCTGTCCGATCGTCACGTCGAGCTCACCCGCGGCTGGGACCTTCGTCCGTTTTGGGCAGGGGCTTACGCCTCGAAAACACGCCGCGAATCTTACCGCAGCGGAGAGAGTGGGACTTTCTTCCCCGATGCCGCAAATACGCAAAAAGCGCCGCAAAACAAGGATTCCAAAAAAACCGGTCGAGTTTTGTGACCACCGCTGTGTACCACCTGGCCGGCCAATTCGGGCGTCAATCTCGGGCGATTTCGAGGCGTCCTGCGGGCGTTTGTTTCGGACCTGGGCAGCGGAAGCGGGGCGCGTTTGGGTCGAGAGCTGCCCTCAATCACCAGCACGACGGCGCCAGCTCACCTCTCGAAAGGAGACCCCGCAACGCGCCCCGCTGAGGTCAGCCAAAGGCCACAAGGGGCTGTGAGCAGATATTTGAGTTAGTATCGCGGCTTTCGTGCGCGTACCGACGCAGGCATACGCACCCAAATTCGCTTTGTCTTGAAAGCTCTCGGCAAGTCCACCCAAGCAGCTTGCCATATTCGGACCTGACGCTTTCCCGCGCCGGCCTGCGACGAGGCGGGCGCTTCCGAATCAGTGAAAGGCATGAATATAATGACCAGTGGCGCCGAACTATTGGCGCCAAGTCGGCGCAGCCATCACACAAATTCCGATCTATAGTACCTGAAGGCTCGCATGAGCGGTTCGTCCGACAAACAGAAAAGCTGAGCATCCGACGACGCTTCGTGACTGAAGGCCGACCACGTCGGGACAACGATAGTGTCACCTCTTTGCCAGGCAAAAACACTGTCACCCACTCTCGTCGTACCCGTTCCCTCCATGACGACGAAAATCCGATTGGCTGTGGAACGCTGGCGGCGCGTCAGCTGGCCGGAGTTCAGCCTTTCGACCGTGAGCCCCACCATGGGCATGTCCGGGGCCTCAAGGGTGATCCGCGGCCCGTGAGCTCCCTCGCTATCCGCGGCAGTTTTGTCCAACTCAGTCAAGATCAAATCGCGCGAGTATCTGAAACGCGAGCTCGCTGCGACCGAAGCAATCTTTTCGTACTTCTCAGGATGCTCTTCATAGAACATCGGCTCCATCAAATGCACCGACGGGATATCCAGGCCGTCCAGCCAGTAAGCCGGCTCCGAGCCCTCATGGCCATGCCCGTGCCAGTACCCACCGGGCGTCAAAATGACGTCGCCCGATTCCATCGGGGTCTTTTCGCCGTTGACGACGGAGTAGGATCGCTTGGCGTCGAGAATGACACGCAAGGCATGTGCCGAGTGACGGTGCGAAGGCGCCACCTCGCCCGGCAGGATCATCTGATAGGCGCAGACCAGGGTCCTTACGGTCGCGAAATTGTTGGCAGGAAATGGATTGCGCAGAATGAGATTACGGCGCTCGGCCAGCGCGACGTCGATCAAGTTTCCGGCCGACGCCAATGCACTCCGGACATGCTGATAGTGCCAATGAGCGGGCACAAAATCGGTTCGCGGTTCCTTCCAGAAGATCGGCCGGTCGCGGCTGATCCAGCCAGGCGTAACCTGCAGGCGCTCCGCCTCGCGATAGAGATCATCCAGCGATGTGATGCTGCCGTCGTGGACGGCGCGGTCCTGGGTCACTACATTATTCATCATGATCTCCCATCGGCTGGATTGGCGGCATCGTCATTCTCGTCGGCATCGGCGAGCATCTGCAGGCACTTCAGAAACACCGGCCGGAGATAATCGGGCAAAGGCGACAGCAACGCCTTCTGAGCTTCCAGAGCCTGTTCGACCACTGTCAACATCGCGGTCTTTCCGGTTTGCGTCAGAACGATCTCGACGGCGCGTCTGTCTCTTTCATGCGCGCGCCGCCCCACCAGTTTGCGATCGACCATCCGCTGCAGCATTTCGCCGAGCGTGCTGCGATCAAGATGCAAGCGGTTGCCGAGCTCGGTTTGGGGAAGCGGGCCCGCTTGAAACAACGTGAGCAGGACACCGAATTGCCGCGGCGTGAGGTCCGATTGCGCGGTGAATTTTTCGTAGAGGAAGGCCGCGCGGCTATCGAGCCGGCGGATGAGATACCCCGGCAATTCGTGAAGAATCAAACTCTTCGCAACGGACTCGATCCCTGCGGGGCTCGGATTGGTGGAGGAAGCTGTGGTTGCTTTCGGCAAGATACATTCCTGTAGCTGTGGGCAGTCCCGGAGGATCTTCAGATGCCGACGGGCACTGTCATTTCGCCGAGGCCATCGCATCCGGTCACGATGATATCGCCCGGTGACACCGCGCCGACACCTTCCGGCGTTCCGGTCATCAGGATGTCGCCGGGATAGAGCGTGTAGGCGCTCGACGCGATCTCGATCAGGTGCCGTATGCCCACGGTCATTGCGGCCGTCGATGATCGTTGCCGCTCGGTTCCATTTAACGTCAACCAGAGGGTCAGCTGCTCGGGATCGGCAATCTCGTCGGCGGTCGTGAGCCATGGGCCGAGCACGGTGTAAGAGTCGGCGGATTTGCGGAAGCTTCGCTCCTGCGCGCCGCGGACGCTCATATCCAGGCCGACGCAGTAGCCGGCGATGTGCTCCGTCGCATTCTCAGCGCGGATGTTCTTTCCGGCTTTTCCGATCACGACCACAAGTTCTGCCTCGTAGTCATTCCGCCGCTCTTGCCAGTTCAGGTTGATGCCAGGGCTTGGCCCGACCACCGAGGACGTCGCCTTCAGGAAGAGGCCGAGCGTTTCCACGGGACGCTCGAGCCCCGCCAATTGCTTGTTGTGAACATTATGGTGGACCGCCGGGTCCTTCGCGTCGATCTCCACGTGAAGACGGTAATTGGCCGGCGCCGCCATGACCTTCCCTGGATTGGCAATGGGGCTGCGCAACGCGACCCGCGCCAGATCGAATCGGCTGGCGTGCGGTTTCAGCTTCTCGGCAGCGCGGCACACCTCAGGCAGATGCGCGACAAGCGCATCTCCCATTGGAAACGGCCAGCGGCGGCTTGGCAGTGTCTCAGTCGATGAGGTGACGTCGTAGATGGTGCTGCCCTCGACCAGGCCGAGCCGGTCGTCGTTGAAACGGCACAGACGCATCGCGCGCTCCTCCCCGTGGATGGACTGGCATTGAAGCCGATTATTGTCCGTACACATACGATATGGCGACGCCGATGTCCAGACAAATGGCCGCGTATGCAGGATAAGCTTGACCTTCTGCACTATATTATGTAGGTATACGGACATAAATATCGCCTCCGAACAGGGGCAATTGGGAGGATATGGATATGATGAGGCGTTGCATTGCCGCAGCAGCTTTTGCCGCCCTGCTGTCGAGTACGGGGGCTCAGGCCGAGATTTCTAATGGCGTCGTCAAAATCGGTGTCTTGAACGATCAGTCGAGCCTCTATGCAGATGCCGCCGGTCCGGGCTCGGTCCTCGCCGCGCAAATGGCTGTGGAGGACTTTGGTTCGCTCGGGCCGGGTCTCAAGCTGGAAGTGATATCCGCGGATCACCAGAACAAGCCGGACATCGGCTCTGCCATCGTTCGTCGCTGGTTCGACGTCGATGGCGTGGACGCCGTTCTGGATCTTCCAAACTCGGGCGTCGCGCTGGCAGTCAACGAAATCACGCGCGGGTCCCGCCATGCGTTGCTTGCGTCGAGCACTGCGTCTTCCGATCTGACCGGCAAGGCGTGCTCGCCCAACACCGTGCAATGGACATTCGATACCTGGTCGATAGCCAATGCGACTGTTAAGTCCGTCGTCGAACGCGGCGGGGCCTCATGGTTCTTCCTCACCGCCGACTATGCGTTCGGGCACGCGCTGGAGCGCGACGGCACGGCAGCGGTAGCGGCGAACAATGCAAAGGTAGTCGGCTCTGTTCGGCATCCGATCGGGACGTCCGATTTTTCGTCGTTCCTGCTTCAGGCGCAATCCTCGAAGGCCAAAGTCATCGGATTGGCCAACGCCGGCGGCGATACAAGCACCGCCATCAAACAGGCTTCTGAATTCGGGATACCGCAGGGCGGTCAGACCCTGGCGGCTCTGCTGGTCTTCATCTCGGACGTTCATGCGATCGGCTTGCAGACTGCGCAAGGCCTACTCTTCACCGAAGCCTTCTACTGGGATTTGAACGACCGAACCAGGCAGTGGAGCAAGCGCTTCGCGGCGCGCAACAACGGCAAGATGCCGACCATGAACCATGCCGGCGTGTATTCCTCGGTGTTGGCCTACTTGAACGCCGTGAAAGCAACGAACTCCGATGACGGCGCTGAGGTGATCGCCAAGATGAAGGAGCGTCCGATTCAGGACGACCTCTTCGGTGCGGTCACCGTCCGCCCCGACGGCCGGGCCATCCATGACATG
This sequence comes from Bradyrhizobium sp. 155, assembly GCF_023101105.1. Taxonomy (NCBI): domain Bacteria; kingdom Pseudomonadati; phylum Pseudomonadota; class Alphaproteobacteria; order Hyphomicrobiales; family Nitrobacteraceae; genus Bradyrhizobium; species Bradyrhizobium sp. 155. The sequence goes on from NZ_CP064704.1 coordinate 6,144,419, forward strand.
TATCTGTTCAAGGTGAAGAAGCCTGAGGAATCCAAGGGACCTTGGGACTATTACGCGCTCGTCAACGTGATCCCCGCTGACAAGGCCTTTAGGCCAATCGCCGAAGGCGGCTGCCCGCTGGTGCAGAAGTAGCCGCATCGGTTTCGTCCTGGCAAAGCCAATAGGAGCTTCTAATGAGCCGCGATAGCAACGAAATCCTGATTGTAGGCGGTGGCCTTGGCGGCCTTTCGGCGGCCTTGGCGCTCGGCAGGAAGGGACTGCCGGTGCGCCTGCTTGAGCAAAGCGAGCACATCGGCGCCATTGGCTACGGGATCCAGATGGGCCCCAACGTGTTCTCGGCCTTCGTGCAAATGGGGGTCGCCGACACTGTTCGCGCACAATCTCACAAGCCGAGCGCATTGCTCATGCTCGATGCATATTCGGGAGAGCAGCTCGCCGCCGTTCCCTTTGATGAGACGTTCAGGGCCCGGTTTGACGACCCCTATGTCGCGATTCATCGCGTCGACTTGCACAACATTCTCCTGGATGCCTGCCGGAAGCTCCCGAACGTTCGCTTGGATCAATCGATCACAGTGTCGAGCTTCGAAGACCTGGGGGACAGGGTCAGCGTGCTCACGGCCGAAGCGGGGATCATCGAAGGCGCGGCTCTGATTGGCGCCGACGGCTTGCGGTCCGTGATCCGTTCTCAAATGCATCCGCAAGATCAGCCGCGTCTGCTGGGCTATGTGGCGCACCGGACCATTGTTCCGATCAAATCGGTTCCCGATATTGTTCGATGCGACGAAGTCGTCCTATGGGTCGGTCCGGCCTTTCACATCATCTACTACCCGCTGCGGAATGGCACGGAGCTCAACATCGTCGCGGTGTTCAGGACGGATACCTACGCCCAGAAGAACGATCCCGTAGCCCACAAGGCCGAGCTCCAAAAAACCTATCAGGATACGCATCCGGAGATGCAGGCAGTCCTTGGATTGATGGATCTGTCCAGGCGCTGGCCGCTTGCCGATCGCAATCCCATTCGACAATGGGCCAGAGGCCGCGTCACGCTGCTTGGCGATTCCGCGCACGCGACCTTGCAGTCGCTCGCGCAGGGTGCCGGCATGGCGATCGAGGACGCCGTCTATCTCGCCGCACTGCTCGAAGTGACAGGTGGTGACATAATCGCCGCATTTCAGCGATTTCAGCACGACCGCGTCATTCGGACTTCAAGGGTTCAGCTCGAATCCCGCGCGCTCTGGGACATATATCATGCCGAGGACGCGATCGCGCACGATGTAAGGCGCCAACAATATCAGGAGCGCACCGCCGAAGATTATTACCGGTGTTTGAACTGGCTATGGCAGCCGATCGCGATACCAAGGCGTGAATATCGGCTTCAACCGATCGGCGAGCGAGCTTAGCTTCGATGGCGCGAACATCTGGGCGCACCCATCAAACGACTTTGACGCAAATCTCGAAGTTCACCGCGGCGACTTCGAAGCTCCATTTCCATGGACGTTCGCAACTTTCCCGTTGGGGAGTGTTGGCCTCATCCAGGCTCTTCCGGGCAGGTACAAGAGCGTCAGGAAGCTCGCGACGAACAAGCCGCCCATCATGGTGATCGCCATCGGGCGATTAGCCAACTAATAACTCTCTACTCTCCGAGCCGAGACCGCCGGCGAATACGCCCTTATCTGGTCCCGCTGACCGGTCAAAGACGCCCCCCTCCACCGAGCAGGGCGTCTCCTCTGCTAATCGGTATCAGCTTGCCGGATCGCGCGCCGTGACGATCCACGCCGCGCTGTCGATCGTCACCGACCGCTCGCCGGCGCGGCCCGCGAAAGCGGCACGAACCGCGGCCGAGGCGCGGGCGCGGATGTCGTCGGGCTGATCAGCGAGCGCGCGCGACAGCGGGCCGACCTCCAACGTCATCTTCACCGCATCGTCGATCGCCCCGTCCCGCGTCTCGCCCTCGCCAAACGGGATGGAAACATCGAAGGGCGCGATAGCGATATCGGTGAAGCCGGCCGCCGTCAGGATGCGAACCACCCGCCCCCGGTCGCCGAACGAGAATGGGCCGGGCACTTCGGGATCGGGCGGCGCCGTCGGCGGGACGATGCCTTTGATCGCGTCCATCGGCAATCGCACCCAATCGTTCTCGGCCGCACCACGCCAACAGACGAAAGCGACCCGCCCGCCCGGCTTGAGCGCACGGCGCATATGAGCGAACGCCGCCGTAGGATCGTCAAAGAACATCACCCCGAAACGCGAGAACAGGATGTCGAACGCGCCCTCGGGCAGCTCGGCTCTGCCAGCGTCGGCCACTCGGAACTGGACCGGCGTATCCGGTGGCGCAAGCGCGCGCGCTCGGCCGATCAGCGGTTCGGATATGTCCACGCCCAGCACATAGCCCCCCGCGCCGACGCGGGCGGCCAGAGCCAGACTCGACGCGCCCGCGCCGCAGCCGATGTCCAGCACGCGTTCGCCCGTGGCGGGCGCTGCGGCTTCGATCGCTGCCTGGCCGAACACCGCCACCCTGGCATCGAGCCGGGCCTGGTGGGCGACCCAGCGCTCCCCGCTTTGGCCATTCCAGTCGGCGACCTGATCGGCATTGTGCTGTGCCACGACATGTCCTTGTTCTGGCCCGGTCACTGGAAGCAGTGGCGACCGCCGGGGACTTCCGAGACGATGCAGTTCATCCGGCCTATAAGCGAAAGATTACGGCTTGCGCGCGTCTGCCTTTTGAAAGTCGTCCCGATGCGCGCGCACAAATTCCTCGACCGACATCGGCGACACACCGGTCAGCAGGTTCACATCGTCCGAGGATCGGTCGTATCGGCCGTCCCGGTGCAGCAGTGCCATCGACTCCAAGTGCGCGACCACGTGTGCGGATGCGCCAAAGGATCGCAGGCTCTCCAGCCACGGTTCCAACGGAATGTTCATGTAGGTGATCGGGCGCCCCAAGACTCTTGTGAAATCTTCGGCGACCTCGCGAAGAGTCTCCGCACGGGGACCGGTCAGTTCGTAAACCTTTCCAAAGTGAGATTCGGGATTCACCAACACCTCTGTCACGCACCGCGCAACATCGTGGGCGGCGATTGGCGACGTCTTTGCCTCTCCGAAGGGCAACATCAGCGCGTTCTGAGCGGTGATAGTCGGAACGGCAAATCGCCAGAAGAACGCGTCCATGAAGGCGGTGGGACGGATCGTGACCACCGGCAAGCCGCTCCACCGCAACACCTGCTCGGCCAGCCAGTGCTGCTTGTGCTGCGGGCTGCGCGCGGTCTCACGGATGCTCATCTCCGAGACCGTCATCTGCGACATGTTGACGAATGCTTCGACGCCATGGTGCCGGGCAACCGCCGCCACGTTCGTCGTAGCCTCGAGATACTTCTCGCTGGCCGACATGCTGAAGTACAAGCGCTTGCAGCCATCCAGGGCGCGGTGCACCGCGTCCAGGTCGAGCAGATCTCCGACGATCACCTCGGCACCGAGTGCCCTCAGCGATTCCGCCCGGCCGTCATCCAGGCGGACCATGGCGCGCACCTTCAGCCCGCGCTCCAGCAGAGACTTCGTCACGCTCGGTCCGATCGCTCCAACTTGGCCAGCGGCACCGGTGACGAGGATGGGATGGGAGTGTTTCATGTCAAGGTTTCCTTCAGAGCGATACCGGAGCTTCCGCCGGTGACGGAATGGTGTGACCGGACAACTTCACTGGCGGCTTCTGCAATTGGTGTTGAATTGGTTGAAGGGGCTGTTCGAGGCCGATCACCTGGTAGCGAGGCTCGGCGCGTCTCACGACGCCACCATGCCGGCGTGAATCCCCTCGACGACCGCGGCGGGGTGGGTCAGCGGGATCATGTGTGCAGCGCCGGGGACAACGACCGTGTGGGCGTCGAACGCTCCCGCGAGCAGACGGCTCACCGACCGCGGAGCGACCGACGTCCGCTCGCCGACGAGCACCGAGGTCGGCACCGCGGTCGAGGTGAACTCGGCGAGCGTGGTCCGATCGGCTGCGCTGGCGGTCATCTCGAGCCTTAGCCGCGGTGCGAGCCGTGTAACCAGCGCACGCCCCTTCTCGCCCAGCGCGTTCCACGCGCCGGCGCCGCTCCAGTGCTCCACCAGCAGGCAGGCGGCCGCACCGTGATCCGGCCACGCGCGCATGAACCGATTGCACAGGGTCTGCCCCTCGCGCAGGGCGTCTTCTTCCCCGGGCACGCGCAGCACGCTGACGACCACAGGATCGACCAACGTGAGCCGCGCCACGCGAGACCCGACGGCCAGCCGCAGGTGAAGTCCGAAAAATGCCCCGAGCGAGTGGGTGACGAGGTGGAACGCGCCGACGCCCTGCATGTCGAGCCAGCCGCGCAGGTGGGAAACCTCGTCCTTTGGCTGCCACGCCTCGCTCGGTGTCGGCGACCGTCCGTAGCCGAGCATGTCGGGTGCCAACGCCCTGGCGCCGCGCGCCTCAAGACCTGTGCGGACCGCGGCCCAGGAGTGGGAGCCGGTGGCGGAGCCATGGAGGAGCACAATGGGAAGGTCGTCGATCATCGGAAATCCTGATTTCGGGAAAAAGGGAATCTTTGATCTCAAACCAGCATCGACTGCTGGGCGAAGATACCCGCCATCGCGCCCTGCGATGATGCCTGGGTGACCGAGGGCAAGAAGGGCGTGGTGAGGTCGCCGGCGGCGTAGATGCCGGGCATGCTGGTTTGGCGGCGCTCGTCGACCTTGAGAACGATGCCGCCCGGCGTATCCACCGTGGCGAGGCCCAGTGATTCATGCAGGCTTGCGGACGGCTTGGTGCGCGGATGGGCGAACAGGATATCGACTGCGACATTGCGGCCGGTATCGAGATTGACGATGGCGATATGCCCCTTGTGATGGGCGATCTCGGCGATCCGGCCATCGACGACCGGTATCTTGCGGCGCGCCAGATCGGCCTGGATATCGGGCGGAATGTCGCGACCGTTGGCAAAGACAGTCAACTTGTCGGTCCAGTCGAGGAACAGCCTGGCCTGATTGTGCGACTGCGGGCCGGACCAGACGAGGCCCCAATGCTGGCCGGCGACTTCAAAGCCGTCGCAATAGGGGCAGGGCACGATGGACGTCCCCCAGCCTTCGGCAAAGCCCGGAACGTCAGGCATCTGGTCGGCGACGCCATAGCTCAGGATCAGGCGTCGCGCCCCAAGGCTTTCGCCATCGCCGGTGAGGACGGAGAAACCGTCGATGGCGCCGGAGACGCTGTCGGCCCGGGCCCTGACCAGCTTGATCGTGGGATAACGCGCAAGCTGCTGCCGCGCCTCGACCAGGATGTCCAGCGGCGGCTTGTGATCGTGGCCGAGCAGGCCATGCGAGTGGCCGGCGAAGCGGTTGCGCGGCAGGCCGGTATCGAGAACGGTGACCTTGCGGCGGGCACGGCCGAGCTGCAGGGCGCCGGCCAGACCGGCAAAGCTGCCTCCGATGATGATGACGTCATCCATGGTGATGGGCTCCGTTGGAGGACAGGTTGAAACCTACCCATTGGCTTGCACATTTCCGATACTATATGGTATCGTAATGCAAGAATTAGAATACTGTCAAGTACTGGAATTATCGTGACCGAAAACAGTCAGGGTCGACGCGGCCGGCCCGCCAACCAAGCGCTTGGCCAAACGATACTCGACGCCGCGAGCGAACTCTTTGTGGAATTGGGTTTCCAAGCGACGACCTTGGACAAGGTCGCCCAGCGGGCGAAGATATCCAAGCTCAGCATCTATCGGCGTTTCGAGAACAAGGAGGCGCTGTTCAGCGCGGCCATCGCGGCCGGCTGCCATCAATTGTTTGCACCACAGGCCCTTCTTGAAAGGGTCGACGGTTCGGTCGAAGATCAGCTCATGGCGGTGGGATCATCACTGCTTCGCACGCTATTGAGATCAGACGTCCGCAGTGTCGAAGCCATGGTCATTGCCGACAAGACCAATCAAAACTCGTTAAGCAAGCTCCACTATGAAGCCGGCCCCGCCCATGTCATCGCCCAAATCGAAGCCCTGTTGCGTCAGTTGCACGCTAAGGTGCTTCTGAACGTGCCCGATCCTCTCCGCTCCGCCCGCTTGTTTGCCGCGCTTTTCAAAGGATCCGATCTCCTGATGATCGCACGCTTCGATCAGGCGAGAGCAAAGGACGACGACGAAATTGAATCCTATTGCCGGTCGGCGGTCGCAATGTTCATCGCCGCGCACGCTGGCAACGACCACGCGGGCGGATAACTTCAGACAATCGCCACAAAGTTCACGGACACGCTGCCCACAGTCAGTCTTCACGAAGGCCGCTATGTCCCAATATTCACTCGGTGCATTGCGCCAGCGCTATGTCGTCGAGAAAAGGCCGCTCGAGGCCAGCATCGAGCAGATCTTGCGGGCCGACACCCGCGCGGGAGCCCGTGCCATCCTGGCTTCGATCGATAAGCGGCGTTTCGAAAATAGGTCCGAAGGGCAGCGCCTCCGCAAGATGCTCCGCTTCGAGACCTCTCTCTGGGCAAGCGGCCATCATGCCGTCGCAGGCGTGGACGAGGCTGGAATGAGCCCGCTCGCCGGGCCGGTCTCCGCTGGCGCTGTGATCCTGAAACCCGGCACGCGGATAGTCGGAATTGACGACTCGAAAAAACTCGACGCCGCGGCTCGCGAAGAACTCGCGAAGGAGATCAAGGCAAAGGCAGAGAGTTGGTGTGTGGCGTTCGTAGAGGTCGAGGAGATCGACACGATCAACATCTATTGGGCGGGCATCCAAGCCATGCAGCGTGCAGTCCGAGGGCTAGGGTTGAGGCCGCAGCACTTGCTGATAGACGCGAAGCGGTTGAAGGAGATCGACCTGCCCCAGCAGGCCATCATCAAGGGCGACGCCAAGTCCGCCAGCATCGCTGCTGCGTCAATCCTGGCGAAAGTCGAACGCGACACGGTCATGCGGACTCTCGACATTCGTCACCCCGGCTACGGCTTCGCGGATCATAAGGGCTACCCCGTGCCGGCTCATTACGAAGCTCTTGCCAGGCTTGGTGCATGCGCAGTTCACCGCCGGTCGTTCGGACCGGTACGAAAAGCTCTCGGGTTGCCGCCCCTGCCGCCGTGGCCTTCGGCAACCGAGCGCGAAGCAGGATAAATCCGAGACTTTCCGCCTCCGCTGCCCTTATTTTCGCGACCAACTCTTTTCGCGAGCGACGTCCCTGGCCTTCTTGTCGGACCGGAGGCCGAGATAGACCGGCTGACGCAGCTCCCCCTTGCTGGTCCACTCGGCGAACTTCACTTCCGCGACCAACGAACGACGGACCCAAGTGGTGACGTGCTCATCCTTCACCTTGGCGGGGAACGGGGACTTGCCTGTCTTGAGCTTCACGAGCTTGCCGTGAAGCTCTTCGAGAACCTGGTGACTGAAGCCGGTGCCGACGTGGCCGATGTACCGCCATGCGTCGCCTTCGCGTACCGCCAGCACGAGGGCGCCGAAGAATGGCCGGGTTCGCCGCGGCGCCGTGAAGCCGGCGATCACGACCTCCTGCCGCTGCGCCGTTTTCACCTTCAGCCAATCGGCGGTCCGGCGTCCGGACGCGTATGGGCTATCGGCGCGCTTGGCCATGATTCCTTCGAGATGCCTCCGCTCGGCTTCTGCAAAAAACTTCGTTCCCTTGCCTTTGCGGTGGTTGCTGAACGCGAGCAGCTTGTGGCGCGGCAAGATCGCCTTTAGCCGCTTCTTGCGCTCGAGGAGTGGCAGCGCGCGTAGATCCTCGCCCCCCGCGAACATGAGGTCGAACGCGCAGTACAAGAGCTTGGCCTCGTGGCGCAAGGCGTTCTGGAGCAACTGGAAATGGGATGCGCCGTCCTTGCCGATCGCGACGAGCTCGCCATCGATCACGGCGTCCGCCTTCACGCCCTCGAGCGCCTTCGCGACCTCCAGGTAGGAGTGGCTGATGATCTTTCCATTGCGGCTGTAGAGCGCGACCCGACCACGCCGGATTTCCGAGACCATGCGGAAACCATCGAATTTGTCCTCGAAGACCCAATCGGGATCGTCGAACGGCGCATCCGTCAACGTGGCCAGCATGGGCTGCAGGCGATATGGCAGGGTCGATTTGCGAGCCATGGTTGGACTTTCTACACGGCCGGCAGAGGCCGAAACGAGGAGGACGGAAGGCGAGCCCGCGCGGTATCACCAGCCGCGACCATCCCGCCTGCCCGTACCACGCCCAAAACCCCGGATTTGAACGGAGGGCCCGTTTCCGCCGACGAGAGCACCTGTTGCTTAAGGCCGAGCTGGAAGCGGTCGATCAGAACGCAAGGCGTCCGGAGGCCGGTCAGTTCTACGATCGCGGTGCCTCCGAGCTCAATGAGCGTCCCGAGCGGCATCCACTCGAGGGCCAAGCCGGCGGTGCTGATGTTCTCGCCGAGGTCGCCGGCGCCGACCTTGAAGCCGGCTTTAAGTAGCGTCGCGAAGAGTTCGGACGGGATCAGGTGAACCTGCCGGAGATTGGGCAGGCGTGGCCGGCGGCGGGCAAGGTAACGGTGCCGGACGAATGGGCCTGCGTGGGCGTCGCCTTGGACGCCGTGGCCTTCCACCAGCACGATCCGATCCTGAGGGGGCTTGCTGAAGTGGTGACCGCGATCGGCCGCAACTGCGACCACTGTGCCCTCCAAGGAGAGCGGGTGCGGCTTCGGCATCAGGCGGCCCGGGCGAATGAGCGCCGCTTCTGGCGGAGGTAGCGCGTGATTTCCGGAAGAGGCATCGCGTTGAGGACGCGGTCGGCGGGGACACCGCCCTTGCGCGCCATCTGGACGCCCCAGTGCATGTGGTCGAGCTCGGGGATCGAGTGCGCGTCCGGATTGATGCTCAGCATGCAGCCGAACTCCAGCGCCGCCTGGTGCCAGCGCCAATCCAGGTCGAGGCGCCATGGATGGGCGTTGATCTCGACGACGACGTCGTGCCTCGCGCAAGCGCGCAGCACCTTTTCGACGTCGATTTCGTAGCCTGGCCGCCGCTGGAGCTGGCGCCCGGTCATATGGCCGATGATGGTGGTGTGAGGATCGGAGACGGCGCGCAGCAGCCGCTGCGTCTGCGCCTTGCGGTCGAGTTTGAAGCGGCCATGGATGCTTGCGACCACGAAGTCGAAGCGCTGCAGCACGTCGTCCGCATAGTCCAGCGAGCCGTCGGCCAGAATGTCTGACTCGATGCCTTTGAGGATCCGGAAATCCTTGCCGAAGCGCTTGTTCAACCGGTCGGCGTCCCGGTGCTGCTGCGCGATCTCTTCCTCCGAGAGACCGCCCGCGTAGTGCGCGGACTTGGAGTGGTCGGCGACGCCGAAATATTCAAAACCGCGCTGGCGCGTGGCCTTGGCCATCGTCTCCAGGGTCTCCGTGCCGTCGGAGGCATCGGTGTGGCAATGAAGGATTCCGCGCAAGTCGTTGTCGGTGACGAGCTTCGGCAGGTTGCCCTTCTGAGCCAGTTCGACCTCTCCGCGCCCCTCCCGCAGTTCAGGAGCGATGAACGGCAGGTCGAGGGCGCTATAGATCTGGGCCTCGTCGCCGGCGATCAGGATGCGACCCTTGTGCAACCCGTCGCTCTCCAGCCGCATTCCTTTCTCCGGGGCCAAAGCCTGGAGCCTCTCGATGTGAGCGGCTGAGCCGGTGCCGAAAAGAAGGGCGGCGCCGAAGTGGTTGCGGTCGGACAGGCGGATCTGCAGTCCGTCCGCCGCGGATGCCTTCGACCTCTTGTCGAGCTTGGGAGCCTCCGCGACGATCGTGAGGTCGCCGACGAGTTCGCAGCCGCGGCGGAAGTCGCCTGCGATCGTCACGCGCTTGAGCTCCGGCCGGGCCTTGCGAAGCGAATCCTTGGCGTGCGCAAGCAGAGCGGCGGCACGGTGCAGGTGGAGGCGACCTTCTCCGCTTTTCGCGATGGCCAGGTTCTGCAGAATCTTTGTCTGCAGGGCGGCGCCCAATCCTTTGGCTTTCTGGATGCGGTCGTCCTTGGCGGCGGCCTCCAACTCCGCGAGCGAGGTGATGCCGAGATCCTCGTAGAGTCGCAGAACCTTCTCCGGGGGAAGACCGGGCACGGCGAGCATCTCGAGCACGCCCTCCGGAATCTCCTTCCGGAGCTTTTCAAGGCTCGGATGAGTGCCGCTCTTGTGAAGCTTGGTGATGATGTCGGCAATCGCCTCGCCGACGCCGGGGATTTCGGTAAGCCGGTCTTCGGCGATGAGCACGTGCAGAGGGACTGCGAGGGCCGCCAGGCTGTCGGCGGCCCGAGAATACGCTTTTGCCCTGTAGGGGTTGCCGCCACGCAACGCGGTGGCGCTGAGCGTACTCTCGCAGGAGACTTGCTACAGTGCGAGCGTCGACGGAAGCCACTCAACGAGCCTCCCGTTCCGCGCCCCGCCTCGCCGCAGCAAAGCGAGCTTGAGAGATCGGGCCGTCATCGGGCCGACCCTCGAGAGATTCCTCAAGCTTCTGCGCTGCCCGGAAGTCCTGAAGGTACTGCGTGTTCGGGGCATAGGCGGCCTCTTTCTTGAGGAGATTGTAAATTCGGCCGACCACCAGCTGCAGATGCTTGATCCTGCCCCGCGGCATCGCTCGGGCTTTGCAAAGAGCCCGGAGAGCGTAAGCGCGGAAGTAATCAAAAGCGTCGGACATGATCTCGGTAAACGCAGGCAATCGCCTATGGTTCGGTCGGCACCGCAGGATCGGAAGCCTCTTCGGCTGGTCATGAGGAACCTGACGCGTGGGCAGCGCGATCTTAAAAGTCAGCGCTCCACTGATTCCACCGCGTTTCTCCGGTCGACGGTGAAGCCCAGGCGCTCACAGACGGATGGCCGCTTGTCTCGAGTCCGGCGGCAATGGCGAGGAGCTTCGGGAACCCCGGGAATCCTTACGGCGTTGCACCGCCATCAGATTCGCAGAAGGAGGAGCAGATGGCAGCCGCGAAGAAGAAGACCGCGCGAGGACGCAAGCAGGACCGGGCTCGTGTCGCCGGCGGGCAGAAGTACGAAGTCGGCTACGAGGCGAAGAAGACCGGCCGCTCGGCCGCCGCGGTGAAGAAGGCCGTGAAGAAGGTCGGCAACTCCCGCAAGAAGGTCGATAAGCGCCTCGGCCGCTGAAGCCCGAGGTTCGCCGCCTACCCACGCGGTGCCGCCAGGTCAGACCCTGGAAGAGAAGCGAGTGAAGGCGGTCAGCGTCTGCAGCCGCGGCTCGACGTGCCGTAGGTAGATCTCGGTCCGCAGGAACGTGAGCTCCTCATCGAGCGCGGTCTCGCAGACGTCGATGTGCCAGGACTTGGGTCGGCCGTCACTGCCGTCGTTCCAGCGGTAGCCGCGCCGCTTCAGCGAATCCTTCAGCTCGAACGGCGACTGCTCGGCCCATATTCGCACCGTTGGCTGGCGGGCGTTCTCCAGCAGCGCGGCGAGCGCCGGCACTCCGGTCGTCGGCAGCGTGAAGTTCAGGACCTCTAGCAGCGCATGGCAATCGTCGACCGCCCGGTGCGCCTGATGAAAGAAGCCCGCCCCGTTCAGCAGGTAGCCCAACTGGGCACCTGCGAACCCGTGTCCGCGCCAGTCGATCTCCGTCGCGCTGCAGCCCCAGGCCACACCTTCGAAGGCAGGCCAGTAACGCTCCGCGAACTTCCGGTCGAAACCACTGTTATGCGCGATCGTGATCACGGCACCTTCGGCGAAGGCGTTCACGGCGGCCTCATCGATTCTGTGACCCGCCACCATGCCGTCGGTGATCGCGGTGAGCGCCGTCACCTCGGGCGGGATCGGCGCGGACGGCTCGTTGAAGGCTGAGAAAGTGTCTCTGACCCCGACGATCCTGCCGTCCGGCGTATAATCGAATTTGACCATCCCGAGCTCGATGATCTCGTGCGTGGGTGGTCAAGACCCGTCGTCTCGGTGTTGAGCAGGATGCCGATCTTGGTTTCCTGTCCTGAGGGCGGCATCGACGTCGGCCGTGGCACCAGGCGGCGCAGCACCCGGTAGTCCGTCGACCGGCTCAAGGCTTCGGCCATCGCGGCCAGATCCGATGCGTTTTGAAACATCGCTTCTCGAGGTGAACCCACGGATCGGTGGGTGAAGGCGCAGAATACCTTGAGCGCATGCCAGGAGGTATCTGAAAATCGGGCAATTCACGGGCTTTTCGGAAGTGCCGGTGCAATTCGATCCTGTTGTAGGGTCGCTCGTGCAGCGGCTGCCGAGCGCAAGCGCTCCTGATGAGGGGCCGCTGGTCCACTAGCCTCCTGCCACCGCGCCCCCGCTAAACCAGCTTCGGCGCGCGCTGCGGCAGTCGAACTACGGCTCGTTAACGCGGTGGCGTGTAGGTTTTGGGGCCATGCAATACACGGACGGTTCATTCGCGGATGTGAAGTCCATCAGTCAGCAGGCCATGTGCCGGTACTGGGCCCGCACGGCCGGCGATCTGCCCTTTCCTTCGCTCGATCAGTTCAGGCCGGAAGCGCGGCTGCATGACCCAAAGCAACTCATCATCTGGAGCGTTGAGCACCGGGGAGACGGGCACATATTTCGCGCGCTTTACCAAGGTGCGAGCGTTGGAGAGGTCTTCAATTCGAGCTGGGCCGGGAAATCGATGGAAGAGGTTCTTCCACCAGCCTTGAAGGAGTTCGGTCTAGCCGCCGCCGAGCAGTGCGTGACTAGCGGCTGCGCCATCTACAGCGTGTTTTCGACCTACAACAGCGGCGGCCATACGATCGATTGTGAGCGCTTGCTCCTGCCTTTGGGAAGGGCCGGCCGGGTCGAGCAAATGGTTGGCTCGCTTCAACTGATCAGTATGGCGGGATCGTTCAACCGCGACACCGTCATCCGACACTTTGAATGGAAAACCGACGTATCCTGCGCTATCCGCATCTACGCTTCAGCCGGTCTCCGCGGTCACCTCACATAGACGACTGAAAAGCGTGAAGCGGCTCGTTCTCCTTAGCCGGCTGCGCGCCGAACGAGTGGGGCGGACGGGGGCGGGGCATGTCCGGACGGCTAGACACCAGCCGCGTATGGTGCCGACCCCGGATTGCTACGGTCACACCGGTGCGTGATCGTTTACGATCTGCAACTATATTGCGTGCATGGATATCCAGTACGGCCCCGAGGGCCAGGCCGTCGCGGCGATGAAGCTTGGCGCCGAAGCCGATGGGCCAGAGCGGCAGAGATGGATCTCCGCCGCGCTGGCATGGTCGGAACTGACTCGTCTAGGCGGGGCTGCCGAGCACAGCGTGCCGGAAGGGTGGCCTACGCGGCAGCTCGTCGCCGGAGCAAGGCGCAGCTCCTCCTCGGACCCCCTTTCAAGCCGCTGGGATCGCGTTCAGGGCGGAATGCGATTCCGCACCCGCTTACGGCCTCAAATCCTCGCTGGTGAGGCCAGAACCGCCGGCTGGGCACGCAAGGTCCGGAAGGCTCCATTGGCGGGCTCTCGTGGCGCGCTGCGGGAAGGCGGCCAGGCTCGATCGGGGGCGCACTATGCCACCATCAACAACGACAGGGGCGTGCGCGTCAGGCCTCGCCGGATCCGGAGAAGCTGGATGCAGGCGGCGTGGTGCGCGGCACCGGCAGCGGCGGTTCGGTCGCTCCCCGTCCTGCGGCGCCGCCCTTGGAGTCGTACCGCTTGGCGAGATCGAGGAGACGACGCCGGGTGAACGGATCAGCCTTCTCGGCCATACCGCGGACCCGTTGGGCCAGACCTCGGTAGAACTCCTGCTCCATGACACGCCCCTCAACATCACTGCCCAGAGTGGAGTGCTCTGCGGCCGCGGAGTCAAGAAGGCCCGCAATAGTGCGTGGACGCGACCAGGATTTCATCAGCCAGCTTGAGCCTCCGCTGTCGGCTGAACTAGAGTGCCGTCACAGGGGGAAATAGATGGCCATGCTCCATCCGGTCCGGAAGGCGTGCCCCGCGTGCGGCAAGCCGATGAAAGCTGTACCCGACGAAGCTTCGGAAAAGCGCCCGCGGTACGTCTGCACCACTTGCAACGACGACCCTCTGCGCGACCCCAACGTCCTCAAATGGGCGCACAGCCCGCTGCGCCCTCCGGAGCCATAGTTCTTTGCGTTCCGAGCGGACATCTCGTCTGCATGGAACGGGTTTGGCCGGATGCCGTTGATGCGGCGGGCCCGCGCGAATGCAAGGCCTGCGTGGCTCCGCCCTCAAGCCCCCCAGCCCCCAAAAGGCGGGGCCACGCTCAATCCTCTCCGTCCTTTCGCAGAATTTTTCCTTCTCCCTAACTTGCGTGAATCCCAGGCTGCGCGGGTTCAGGCAGGATGCTGGCTTCGCTGGGAGAGACCTCCAATGTTCGATGCTGAAACAACCGCGCTTTTGCGCGCGGTCCTCGAAGATGTGTGCGAGAGCGTGTCTTGCTACGAGACCGCTGCCCGCACGCACGTGGCCTCCATGATCCTCGAAGCCGCGAGCAAGGGCGAGACCTCGGTCGACGGCCTTAAGCAGATCGGCAGGAGTGCACTTCGCGGGGCGCCGATCGTGTGGAATTGACTGCTTCCAGGTGAGGGGCTTCGGGATCCGCCCAAAAGCAGAGGAGCGCCTAAGCCCGAAGTAGGCCGCATACTTATAGCCGCGCGAACTCACGTTGCGGATGAGGTCCGCTCTGCTCTGATCGGGGGCAGTACGGCACTTCACCGGACGTCGGAGTGGGGCCAACAGATGGCGTTAGCGAGCGCGTCGCTGCCATCGTCACGGTTCCCTCATGGACTCGGCTATCCAGCACCAGCGCAGGCAATCAGTTGGATCGACGGACGCGCGAAGAGTTGGTGTCAGCGGCTATAACCCTATCGTAGGCCTCGAGGGCAGCGTCCAGTTCAAACGGGCACTTCTCGCACGGGCCCACAAGCGGCAGTGGTCTGCCAGTCGGCTTGCGACAAAAGGGCAGCAACCGCGTGTTGTTCGGACCGGCAGCTTACGCGGCGCTAACCTGCGCGCTTCATGACCCTCCCGAGCTGCAGAGGTGTTCTTGTCACTTACCGGCACTCCGGCCGTGAGTCAGTATTTTTCCTACGACCCAAAGCCAGCTGTGGTGATCTTTGATCCTAGGATTGGGTTTAGCTCATGTAAATATTCAGGGCTGAACTCGGCTACAGCTTGCAGTTCGTCGGCGCGGAGCAGAGTAACGGTGTGGTTTTCCCATTCGATGAGGCCCAAACCCCTGAGTTCCTGGATCGTCCTGTTCACGTGAACTATCGAAAGCCCACATGCATCGGCAACATCTTGCTGGGTGAGCGGGATCCGGAAGCTGCCGTTGTCCGCCAGCCCAACGAATTCCATGCGAGTGGTAAGCTCGCAAAGAAGATGCGCGAGTCGACCTAAGGCTTGGCGCGCTCCGAGATTCTCAACCCATTCGCGATAGATGGCCGCCTGTATCAGCGTTTCGCGCCAAAACGCGTGTGTAAGTCCGAGAGATTCGGTCATCATCTCTCTGAGAGATGAATGAGACACAGCGGCTATCGTCGAATTGCCTACGCTGCACAGATCACAATCTGCAATCGGCAGATGCAGGGTAGGCAAGTCGGGCATGTCCCCAGCCAGGTAGAATGACGAGATCTGATTTCGATCATTCACCACTCTTTGCCGAGCTAGAAAGCCGTCGATCACAACGATGCAGCTGCTGGGCTTGTCTCCCTCGCGCACGGCGTATTCGCCATCAGCCAGGGACTTCACTTTGTATGGTATGCGCGCGAGTCTAACCTTATCGCGTTCGAATAGACCGCCGACTGCCTGTAGGCGCGCTATTAACTTGCGGTGCGGCATGATCACTCCCTTGCACATGCAGGCGGGAGCGCGACCTCTCTCAGCCACCGACGCCTACGGACAAAGCCTCGGCCGGTGATGCTTCAGTAGAGCATGAAACTCGCCAGCGTTCTAGATTTTTCGGTAACGAAGATCGCGCCTCGCGCGCCAGCCAGATGGAGCAGCGTTGCACTCAGGAGCAAATCTGGCCGCCATGCCTGCGCCGCGTCCCAATCCGTTGCACCGACTACCACTGTAGCGCTTCCGCGCTCCTCAGCCCGACCAATGGCCGGGTGAGTTGGGGCTGTGCGGCATCAGCGGTCCATCTACAAATTGACCACGACCTAGGGTTTTCCAAAAAATGCATCGTTGTGGATACGCCAGGCTTGATCAGAGAGCCACTTGTAGTCTTGATCAGGCATCACAGGCACCGTTTTCATGACCTCTTTTGCAATAGGAAGAAAGAAGCTGGATCGATCCTGCGTCACCTTAAGAGATCGGATCGGGACCACAATGCTGTCCTTGCCGGTAGTGAAAAAACCTCCCGACGCGACAATCGCATAGTCCGTTCCATCTTTGGTGCCGAACACGATGTTCCGCACCTCGCCAACGATCTTGTCATCGGAGCTGCGAACTTCCGCCCCAATCATCTCGTCGGTCCTCAAGCCGGGCGTAAGTTGGTCGATCTTCATCAACGGCTTGGCGCCTTTTTTGTCCCTGCTCCCTGACGATGCCCCGCGCCTGGCTTTGGGTTCGCTATCAGCCATTTGCTTATCGGCCGCCTCTTCATCATTGTCTCCAAGGGACCCCATGGGTGGTCCGGCGATAAGTTCGCGAATGTTGGCGAGGAGACGCTCACAGTCTTCGTGACGCCCATAGGACCGCAGCGTAAAGGCGGCATCCCTCAAACTCCGGAGGTCGCGCACGGCCTGAGTGTTGGCTGGGCCTCGGAGGCGTGGATTTAGCTGAATAGCCTCTTCAAGCCCTGCGTCGGCAATCTGGCACTCAGCGCGCGCCTGGTTGGCGCCAGCCACTGCTATCATTGCGGCTATGAACGTAATTCTGACGGTATTCATAGCAATCTACCTCTTGGCGCTCGGGGTTGTTCTTCACGCGGGTCGACAATCTGCTCGGGCTGGTACGGCTTCGGGATAAATGTCGCCCTCGCCACCCCGCCGGATAAGCACGTTTATCGCGCGCTTGATCCCATGTTCGGCGAGAAGTTTCGGCGTTCGGAAGACGAATCACTTGCTCCAAATGGTTGGACATCCCCGATTGACCTGTCTGATAGGCAAAGGCGACGGGCGATCCAATATCGGCACCGAGAGTCACATGATCTACAGTCCCAGCCGGCCAGCCGATCCCGGCACGCACGATCAAACGCCTTTCAGCAGGGAGATATTCGAGAACCTTGGCGTATGAGCATCCCAGAGCGCGGGCACTGAGTTCGACCGGCTCTGTAGTGTAGCGGCACCAAAATCCTTGAGGATAGCCTGTTTGGGTAGCATCTTCGCAGAGACGATGGCCCTACACGATGGCCAGAGCGCACCGTACCAACTGCCTGAGCGATGACACTCAACAACTCTCCTGCCCCCTCTTGGTTCCCCATCGGAATCAGCCGCGTGGATCGGAAGCCGCAAACCCCGACGAAGCCAAACCAACGGGCAGCGCGTTCGTCTCCTCAACACTTTGATTTGCCGCCTCATACAAATAGACACGGGCACACCCGTTCGCAGGACTAGCTAATCACGTAGCAGCCGAGCGGCATCCCTACCAGCTCCGATGCGTCCGGATCCGCTGGTGCCGCCGATAAGCCGTAGTCCTATGAAACACATGGATCAGGGACGAGCTCGATTGGAACAAGAATGAACGCCGAGCAGCTGGCTGAAAAATTCCGACAGAAATTATCCGCAGCGGTCGCCGAAAGAGAGAGGCAGGCGATCATCGCCGCAGAAAACAAGGACAAGCGGACCGCCGATATCGAGCACTGCAAGCAGGCGATGGAGCGCGAAGTCATACCTTTTCTGGAGGAGCTGAAGCATCATTTCGGGGAAGAGCAGTTCTCCTTCGCTCCGCAGATTGAGCGCAACGACCACCGTCCAGTCGGGGTTTCTTTCACAATCGGCAATGGTCCTCCGACCAGCATCTCAACTGCATTCGGCAACATCGTCGTAACTCGCATCGGTGACAGCGGAACTAAGAAGGGTATCCCTTTCGTTTTTACCCCTGAGGTTGAGCCCTACATTTCTAACTCCGGTGATCTGACGCGTGCCAAGATAGCGAAGCTGGTCGAGATGGTGATTGAGGAGTAAAGGACTGCCAACACAGCCTGAACGGTAAGATCTCCATCGGCAACGGCCGTCGCGATATCCGAGTTTGAAGACATGTCCGATTCCAGCACTGATTCCGATCAA
The DNA here is from genome assembly GCF_023101105.1 of Bradyrhizobium sp. 155. Lineage (NCBI taxonomy): Bacteria > Pseudomonadati > Pseudomonadota > Alphaproteobacteria > Hyphomicrobiales > Nitrobacteraceae > Bradyrhizobium > Bradyrhizobium sp. 155. The sequence goes on from NZ_CP064704.1 coordinate 6,162,567, forward strand.
GAGCGGCGCATCCGAGAGCGGGCCTACCATCTTTGGGCACTCGAGGGGCGCCAAGAGGGGCGAGCCGAAGAATACTGGCATCGGGCTGTAGAGCAGCTGGAGGCCGACACACACGCGGCCTATCCGCCGGTTGCTTCCAGGGGACACCGGACTTGATCTCCTCGGCGCCGATGTCAGGCCGGGCAGCGAGCCCACCATAACCGGTGTCGTCCTGCCCGCATGAAGACGCGCCGCCGTTCTGGCCGATCGCGGGGCTGTTACGTCCGCCGTACCGAACTGAACTCGTGTTGCTTGATGGTCCAGCAGGATGGCCGCCGTGTGCGACAATGGGCACCGCGCGGCAAGACGATGCAGGCTTTGGGTGCCAGCTCCGTGTTCGCTTGACCTGTGGATGCGCGCCCTGGGGAAGGCATGATCGGAGCGGCTGCTTTCAGCGCCACGGGCAACCGGATGCTGGGCGACTTCACCGGCGCTGTTTCGCTGCGCGCGTTTGGGGACGAGTCGAGCGGTCCAACCACGCTCTAGTCGACTACCGCAATAATGGTTTCTTGAAGCGAGCTTAGGGGAATGTTGATGTCGCAAACGACTCCGGTTGACTCGAACAGCAATCGAGCTTCGCCTTTAAGCTGACCGGGCAAAGCCGTCTGAATGAAACGGCTACCAAAATTCTTTTTGGCTGGTTCGACAACCGGCGGTCCACCGCGTTCGCGCCATTCAAGATGAAAGCGTTGGTTTTCCGCGTCAATCGACCAAGTGATGGCGACCCGTCCCTCAGCAACTGAGAGCGCGCCATATTTCAACGCATTGGTGCTTAGCTCGTGAATTATCATAGACAACGCGACCGCAGGTCCTGAAGACACGGCGACGTTGTTCCCCTCAATAGTGAATTGCTCGAAGCCTTTGGTCTGAAATGCTTTGATCGCGTTCTCGATCAGCGTTCGGCAACCCGCCCCGGTCCAGCTTTCTTGGATCAAGAGATCATGAGATACGCCGAGCGCGCTCATCCGCTCGGCGATGGTCTTGGCCGCCGCGTCAATAGATGAAGCATCGCGTAGGCTTTGAGCCGCAATCGCGGATGCAATCGCGAGCATGTTCTTTACGCGATGGTGGAGTTCCCCGATAAGAACGGTTTGTAGTTTTGCGGCAGCCACGTGGGCGTTGGCTTCAACGCCTGCCTTCAAAAGGAGCTCGCGAAGCACGTCGTTTTCGTTCTCAACTTCTCGCATGCGCTGATCGGCCCCGCTTGAAGCATTCATTCCATGTCACTCCGGCGAACGGTACTTGGACGACAATATCCGACAAACTTCAATAGATCCAAGGTTGGTCTATATTCGGGAGCCGACGGAACCCTTCCATCATCAAGCGGTTAGCATGCATCATCGCATCATTGCAGGCATCCCGGTGATTGGAGCCCTTTAGAGGCTCACGCCATGGGAGGGGTCATGCAGTCACGGCTCGTGGTGCTTGTCGTTGAAGATGAGCCATTGTTGATGATGATGGCTGCTGAGGTAATTACCGAGTTAGGCTTCGAGGTCATCGAAGCGCGGCACGCTGACCAAGCAATCGCCATTTTGGAAAAGCGTTCGGACGTCCACGTTGTGTTTTCCGACGTTCACATGCCCGGCTCGATGGATGGTTTGAAGTTGGCGCATTACGTTCGCCGCCGCTGGCCACCGGTCAAAATCCTCACCACATCGGGGAAGGCCCGGTTTGCCGTAGAGGAACTGCCAAGTGGCGGGCGGTTCATGCCCAAACCCTACACCGCGGCTGACCTTGGGACCGCTCTGCGCGAAATCATCGCAGCGTAGCGGAAGCCAGTCACCAACGCAGCCGAACATCTGTACCCTCTCTTGGAACTCGACAGCGGCTCAAACCGGATCCGCCGGCGCCACCGCAAGGCAGGCTGCATGCGTCCTCCGGATGCATTGTCATCGGCCTTGTGCTGGCGGGCGTCACGAGTTCGGCGCTTGCCGCCGAAATGAAGCCGGCCGCGATCGACGCGGCCGAGCCCTCGACGAAGACCCTGTCCAACGAGAAGCCGACCCCGGCGGGGGCCCGGTTGCGGGTCCTGCTCGAGCGGGCGCACTTCTCGCCAGGCGAGATCGACAGAAGGTTCGGGGAGAACGCGAAGAAGCACTGCGGGCCTTCGAAGAGGCGCAGCAATTGCCGGTCTCCGAGACCTCAACGCCGGTGTTTGGGGAAAGCTTGCTGCGGACGGCCGCCGGGTGACGATGAACTACACCACCGCGGGAGCCGTTTCTCAAGAAATTGCCTGCGCAGATGGAGGACGTGAAGGACATTCCGAAGCTGTCCTACGACAGCCCGCACGAAGGCTTGGCCGAGAAGTTTCACATGAGAGTCCGCTCTGAATCCGGGAAGGCACTTCGGCCGCGCCGGCGAGGCCATCCTCGTGATCGACTCCAGAGCCGAGCAGACTTCAGAGAAGGCGGCCAAGGTCGAAGTCAACAAGCCGGCAGACGGCCAAGCTGTTCGACAAGTCGAACGCGCTGATAGGATTCCACCCCGCGACGATCGGCAGTGAGGAGAAGCCATTCCCCTCCGGCACCTTGAAGGTGACGGAGATCGATCGCACCCCGACCTACCGCTACAATCCGGCTTACCATTCAGCGGCGTTCACTCCCTCAAGCCGTTCACCATCAAGCTACGGGGTCCACGGCACGCCGATCCCGGGAGAAGTTTCCAGTCGGAATAGCACGGCTGCGTACGGCTCACGACTTGAGATGCCGAGCGAGTCGCAGAACGCCTCTCCAAGGGCACGCCGGTGGAATTCGTCAACCGGGTGAAGTGACCCCCGGCAACTCTGCTTACGTCGGCGCTTACAGCTCCAGAGGCCATGTGCCCCTTGAACTAGGCCATAAAGCATCCATCTAGCGTAAAGCCATCCGATTGGATGGCGAGGGGATGACATATGGCTGATAGTCTGCGCGAACTGCGACCCAAAACTCCCGAAACCGAGAAGATCACGATCAACCTTGGCTATGTGGACCTCGGTCAAGTCGATCTCATGGTGCAGGAGGGGTTCTATTCCAATCGGACCGATTTCATCCGGACTGCCATCCGGAACCAGCTCGAACGTCATGCAGACGTCGTGAGGCAATCCACGGCCCGGAAGAGCCTGGACCTCGGTCTGCGCAATTACACCCGCGAGGATCTCGAAGCGGCGCGGCGTGCCGGCGAGATGCTGCAGATCAACGTTTTGGGCTTAGCCACCATCGCGCAGGACGTCACTCCCGAGTTGGCCCGCGCGACCATCGTGTCGGTGTCGGTGCTTGGGGCGCTTCACGCCACTCCCGCGGTCAAGGCCGCTCTCGCCGACAGAACGAGTTGAACGATGCTGAATCAAGACATGGTCCGCGAAGCCACGCGCCTCACCCGTGCCGGCCAACTGGTCGAAGCCACCGCACTCCTGCAGCGCATGCTTCAGGGCGGCAGCGCCCCAGCACCGACGTCTCGCAGCGGCACTCAGGCTCCGCTCGCGCGGCTCGAGCCGCCAACCATCGATGCCAAGGCCGACGTCGTCGAGCAGAGGGAAAGTCGGCCGACGCCCCCTAGCGCTGTTCAAGGACGCAAACGCAACTCGTCGCTCGATGGCATGAGGAAGTTTTCCGGGTTGGGCGTGCAAGGCCCGATCGGACGCGCTCCGCCGTCAACGTCGGATATCGCGCCCGAGGGCACCCAGTTCATCGCCGGTACCTTCAGCAACGCAGCGGGAAGCCGGACCTACAAGCTGTTCATCCCGAGCCGCCCTCAGGGAAAACAGCTCCCCCTGATCGTCATGCTCCATGGTTGCACCCAGTCGCCGGACGATTTCGCCGCCGGCACCCGGATGAACTTCATGGCAGAGGAGCGGAATTGCTTCGTCGTCTATCCCGAGCAGCCGAGCGGAGCCAATCAGTCGAAGTGCTGGAACTGGTTTCGGACGGGCGACCAGCGCCGCGGCGGAGGCGAGCCGTCTATGATCGCCGGCATCACCCGCCAGGTCATGCGGGACCATGCGATCGATCCGAAGCGCGTCTACGTCGCAGGCTTGTCGGCCGGCGGGGCCGCCGCCGCCATCATGGGCGCGACGTATCCCGACCTTTACGCTGCCGTCGGTGTTCATTCGGGCTTGGCGTGCGGCGCCGCGAGCGATCTTCCCTCTGCGTTCGCCGCCATGCGGCAGGGAGGCGAGTCCAAGGCAATTACCAACGGCAAAACTTCTGTGCCGACCATCGTTTTCCATGGCGATCGCGACACGACGGTCCATCCAAAGAATGGCGATCAGATCATCGAGCAGTCGGCCGGAGCGACGAGACCGACGAGCAAGGTGCTTCGCGGACGCGTACCCGACGGCCATGGCTATACTCGCACCGTTCTGATCGACGGGGGCGGTCGGGCGATCTCCGAACACTGGAATGTCGACGGCGCCGGACACGCGTGGTCGGGCGGCAGTCCCGCAGGGTCCTATACCGATGCTCAGGGGCCGGATGCGACGAGGGAAATGCTGCGCTTCTTCCTCGAGCATTCGCTCGCTGGGTAGGCGGACCTCGCCCGCGCTCAGATCAACCGGCATGTCCCCGAACTCGCGTGCTGGGACTGGGCCGCAGCGATCCGTCGCCTTCGAGTGGCATCCGGAACATGAACCTGGTCTCGGTCTTGGACGAATCCACTTCGATCGTGCCACCGTGCGCCTTGGCGATTTCGGCTGCGATATAGAGACCCAGCCCAAGTCCCTGCGAACGCCCGTGCGCCTCTCCGCGGTAGAATGGCTGAAACAGGCGCTTGCGCGCGTCGCTCACCTCCTTGGTTTGGCGCGGAACGGACTGTCGATGATGAAGGCGTCCGGCTCGATCCCGCTCTCGATGCGCTTCCAGGTCACGGGCGCTGCGATGGGGAATCCCTCTCGGGCTCGCGGGGAATAGGTGCCGATCGCGGTGGTGCCGCGGCCATTGCGCAGATAATCGAGGAAGATGCGATCGCGACGCTTTGCCTGGGCGGACAGCAGGTAGCGGTCTGGATGGCGCGCTGCGAGGGCGGAGACCAACTGATGCGCGACCCGATGCGCCTTGTCGTGCAGCACCGGCTGATCCAGTGGCGCCATCAGATGAATTCCTTTGCCGCCGGTGAGCTTGGGCCACGTTTCAAAGCCCTCGCGCTTCATCAGCGTGCGCAGATCGAGCGCGGTCTCCACGACCGCATCCCAGCCGACACCCTCGCCGGGATCGAGATCGATTACGATGCGGTCGGCATGTTCGAAGTCCTCGACGGTCGCATTCCACGGGTGCAGCTCGACAGCGCCGATCTCGACGAGCCCAAGGAAGCCATCCAGGCTGTCGACCCACAGGCGCGTTCCCTGGCCGCCCTCGCGCTTCTGAATACGGAGCTGGTGCACGGCGGCCGGGATCTCCCTCGGCAACGGCCCCTTGTGATAGAAGGTCGTGCCGTGCACGTGACGCACGAGCTTCAGCGGACGATGGCCGAGATGCGGGAGGGCTTTCTTCCACACCCTGCGCCAGTAGTCGGCAAGTTCTTCTTTCGACGGCACAACGGCGTCGGGCAGGAGCTGCAGGATGTTCTCTCGGGGGACGCCCAGCTTCGGCCGGCCGGCCACCGAGGGCACCAGTCGCGGCGCCTTGACCTTGCGCACCGCAAGATCATCGCGAAAGCCCTTGAACACGGCTTCGCGGAGCAGGCCATCGTCGGTCAGCGCGCCGTATTGGATCTCGACTGCGAGGGTTGGCTCGAGCCAGGTCGCCTTCGGCTTTTTGACGGCAAGATCGAGCGGAGAAGTCTTGCGGATCAAGGGATCCAGCCGCTCGCGCAATTCGCGCGCGGTGGTCTCGGTGTAGCCGGTACGCACCTTGCCGGCGTAGAGCAGCTTGCCATTCTCGCGCCGGCCGACGTAGAGCGAGGCGACCTTGCGCGGGCGCGCCCCAAGCTTCTCCACGAAGGCGACGATCGGAAAGGTCTCGCTCTTCTTGCACTTGAGCTTGATCCAGCTCTCCTGCCGACCCGAGCGGTACGGCTGGCCCAGCCGCTTGGCGACAAGGCCTTCCAGTCCCAGCTTGCACCCCTTGTCGAAGATCACGTTGCCGTCCGCCGCAAGCGCCTCGACGTAAATGAATGTTTCCGGTGCGTCCTTCAGAAGGCGCTGCAGCAGGCGCTTGCGATCCTCATACGCGACGCCGCGCAGGTCATAGCCGTCGAGGTACAGGAGATCGAACGCGAAATAGCGCACACGCTGGCTGCGCTTGGAGCCGAGCTCCCGCCTGAGCTGCTGGAAGTCCGGCAGGCCGCCACTGCCGTACACCACGGCCTCACCGTCGATAATCGCACTGTTTGCCTTGAGTAGATCGGCGCTCGCGGCGATCGAGGAGAATTGTTCCGTCCAGTCCAGGCCTGTGCGTGAATAGACCTTGGCGTCCCCGTCTCGCAGGTGCAGCTGCGCGCGGTAGCCGTCGGCCTTGATCTCATAGACCCAGTCTTCGCCGCGCGGTGGCCTCTCGCGCAACGTGGGATCACACGGCTCGATGTAACCAGGAATAGCAGCTTTGACGGCGCCGTGGACGCGCGATACTCCCGAACGAGACTGACGCAACGCCACGGCACACATGGCGATTCAACGTCGTCACGCTGATTCGTTCCGTCCACGGAGTCCGCTACCGCGGGCGCGAAGTCCAGTTCCGGCCTCGGCGCTGCGCGCCGAAGCGCTCCAGAGGCAGATGACGGGACGCTGGCTACGGCCGCTGCGCCCTTTCAATCGCTGCCTTGGCTTCTGCCAAGGTGCAGCCGTTCGCGGCACGGAAAAGTGAAACTGCGCGGACCTTCTCGCCGGCTTTGAGCGCGTCCTCTATTTCCGTCGAACCACCCAGCGGCTCATAGCTCAGACCCCCGTGCTTCAGTAGCAAATCGAGCTTTGCTTCAACTCTTTCCAGCGAGACCAGTCGCCGCTGCAGGACTGCTATTCTCAAGCGAAAATAGAACGCCAGCGCCACGAGCATGGCCAGCACAAAGGCGGTAGATGTAGCAATCGTTTCCATGAAGCACTCAATTTAGCGTCGGGCGATCATCCCTCCGCATACGATTCCAGATAGCCGCAGGCCGAGCACCGATAGGTCGTCACGGTAAGCGCCTTCCTGCCAAACATGAACGACTCGCGGTACGTGGCGGGCGGCACTCCCGCAAACCAGAGCAACTGCCCACGCCCCACGCTGGGAATGAAGCCCTGCTCCGTGGTCCTCTCGCATCTCGGGCAAGCTTTGTGCTCTGTCATTTCGGGATCGTAGACGGACTACCGAACGTTACAAGGTCCTGAGCAGCGCGCTCCTCTCGTCTGAGCGCGGCCACCGTTCAGTGAGCCGGGGCAACATCGGTCCCGTGCTCTTCGCGGCAGCTTTTCCTAGGTCTGCCAGCACGCAGGAACGTCTCCGATTTGGCGCGGTTGCCCAGCGGGGCGGCAGAGAACGGCAACGATGCTTGAAACGGATACCTTGCTGGTTAAGTGCCCGAACTGCGGCGCCTGGCCGATGGCCGCAAACCCGCCGAAAAACCTCTTACCCGGTGTCGAGCTCGAATTCAGATGCTCGCGGTGCGCTCAGCATGAGCTCGGGCGTTTGCGGCGTCCGAGCTTATCAGGCGCAGCCGAGCGGGTGACGTGAGACCAGCAGCAAAATGGATCACACGAACAATGGCCGCGGAACGGCCATTCACTTCGCGACTTGACCATCGCGAGCGTCGAATTTTCGGAGGAGATATCATGAAGACCATCTTTGCGGCTGTCTGCCTGCTGTCACTGGCGTTGGCCTCGCCGGTGCAAGCGAAGGGGTGCATCAAGGGCGCGATCGTCGGCGGTGTTGCCGGCCACATGGCGGGCCATGGCAAGCTCGGCGCGGTGGCGGGCTGCGCGGTGGGCCATCATGAGGCTAATAAGCAGAACGGCAACAACCCGAACAACTCGAACGCGCAAGCTCCGTCCGGGCAGAAGTAATCTATCAGGGCTCCTTCGGCCCCCGGCGAGCGCGAGCCTGACGGCGGCACTATCCAGACGACCAGCTCGGGCCGCATCGCCTGGTCGGGAGAAGGTGGGTGGCGCTCCTCAATCTCGCTCGTCCACCCCGTCTTAGAACGACCTGATCGGATGGCGGGCGGAACGCTGCCAGCGGTCGCTTGCGCCTCAGCATCAGGAGTGCCGGGCAACAGCGGCTGGGCTCATGCGCTCTTTGCGCCGGGCCAAGGGATAACCTGACCTGCCATCACCAGCCGATCGCGACCGCTTTCCTTGGCCGCATAGAGCGCCCGGTCTGCTGTCGCGACAAGGGCGTCTTCGGTGACACCCTGGATGGGGGTGTTGGTGGCGCCTCCCAGGCTGACCGTGACAAGCTTCGAAGGCGGATTCAGCGCGTGCAACATGCCTAGCTCGCGCAGCGCCTTCCGAACTCGCTCACTCACCTCGGCGCATCCGTCGGCGCCGGTGTTGGGCAGCAACAGCGCGAACTCCTCGCCGCCGTACCGAGCAGCCAGGTCGGCGGGCCTGCGAACCTGCTCAGCCAAAATCCTGCCCAGCGAGCGCAGGCAGGCATCGCCTGCCTGATGGCCGTATTGGTCGTTGAATTTCTTGAAGTGGTCCACGTCGATCAGCAGCAAGGAAAGCGGCGTTTCATCGCGCTTGGCCCGGGCCCATTCCTCGGCAAGACGTTCGTCGAAATGGCGACGGTTTGCCAGTCCGGTCAGACCATCGGAGGTGGCAAGAGTTGCCAGCTTGTCCTGCAGATCCTTTTGCTCAGTCATGTCCCGTGAGATGGCGACCACTCCGTCGATCTCGTTGCTGAGCGCGGACCGGGTGACCCGCAGCGCCGTCTCGACCCAGATCTCGGACTTCGCCCGAGTGCGAGTCCGGTAGATGATCCGCGCCTCTTCGGCTTCCCCCGTCTTGAGGGAGTTGATGGCCTGCTCCAACCGGGGACGATCCTCAGGATTGATCCCGGCAAGCGCCGGCGTGCCGAGCAGCTTGGCAGGCTCCCACCCGAGAACGCGCGTGCAGGATGGCGAGACGTAAAGGATTCGCTCGTCCAGACCGATGCGCATGACGATGTCGCTCGACTGCTCGGCCAACAGGCGAAAGTCCGCCTCCTTCGCCACCAACGCCGCCGCCATGCGTTGGCGCTGCCAGAGGTAGCGCACCAGAAAACATCCGATGAGCGCGATCGCCAGTGTGAGGCCGGAGACGATGGTCATGCACGGCCGCCTGCCGACGCCACGGCTCGAGAACGTCTTCCTCTGCTTTGGTCGCGACCGTCAGGATCGGATAACGGGTGCTCAACCGATAGAAACTCAGGCGTTGCCGCCCATCAAGCGGAGACTTGAAGTAGTAGACGCTGGCACTGGGTCCGTTTCCCAAATTCGAAAACAGCGGCGAGTTGGAGAGGTCCCGGCCCACATAGGCGCCCTGGTCGTCGCCGCTGCGCGCCAACATGATTCCGTCGGCGCTGAGCAGAGACACCGCGCCGTTTGGACCGATATCGAACTGCTTGTAGAATTCGGCGAAGTACGCGACGTCGATGCTCGTCAGCACCACACCAGCGAAACTGCCGTCCGGATGATTGAAGCGCCGAGACGCGGTGATGATCCACTGGCCGCCCGAACGGCTTTTGACAGGTCGGCCGAGCAGTGTGCCGCGGTCAGCACTCGCGCGGTGCTGCTGGAAGTAGTCGCGGTCGCTGTTGTTCAGGCCGGCCAGATCGACGTCCTCGGTGGTGGCCAGCCAGCGGCCGGTTTCGTCGTAGACGAAGATGCCGCGGATCCGCTTCCTGTTGTACTTGCGCGCCTGAAGGAAAGTCTGGATCTTGGTCAATGCGCCGGCGCTCGTTCCGCCGATCTCTATGCGATCGACCATACCGGCGAGGATGGTGTCCGCAAGTTCGAACATGTCCTCGGCGTGCTGGGTGAGCGAACTGGCCAGATTGGCCATGTCCACTTCCGCGTTTCTCAGGTCGACCTGGCGAGCTTCCCATTCCCGCCATCCGCTCAGGGTGAGGATGGCAACGCAAGCCAACGCGACAAAGCCCGCGACCCATAGCGGGACGCGGGACTTGCCCACTTCTCGGCGGCTGGTTGACATCTAGGAGGCGGCTCCGTTCGCGGCACGTTCCCACCCGAGGTCTTAATGTCGGCTTGCCTGCCCGGCAGCGGCAGGCGAGGTGGTAAACGCCTCCTCTCCAAGTCGCTCACGGCCTTCGTGAGAAGCTGCGGACGGAGTGAGCGATTGGTTTGACCTCACAGAAGCGCTGCCCCTGCCGCGCTGCGCCGGAGGGGTTCTGCCGCCGAGGAATGGGGCGAAAAAGGAACGGTCCCCGCGCGCTGGGAACGCACAGGACCGGTTGAGTCGACAGACGGAGGCGAAGCCGTGCGTCTTGCAGAAGTCTGCGGTTGTGGAGTTAACGATCCATATCGCAGTTCCATTCGGCGATATTGCGCAGTGGAGGATAAAAGGCTCGTCCGCACTGATGTGGCCTCCGTGTGCAGGCCAGGCCAGATTGAAGACGCCCGCTGAGTGACGGAGCGCGAGGTGCAGGGGTGCTGCCACTGCCCCGGTGTGCGGCGCGCACGGGCGCGTTGGAGCGAAACGGGATGTCAGGGCCGGCCAAAAGCCTGGGATCCTCCTGGGCGGCCCAAAAGGACGGCTGAGCTATGTCGCTGCGGATCCCGGGTGGCGAACATGTGAAGGGGGCCGACTTCCAAAGCGACCCCGCCCGTGGGATGCTCGGTCCATGAATCTGCGAGGACTGCTCAGAATTGCCTTCGCGGTCTTGGTGACCGCCGGTTTGACGTTGGCGCCCTTGGCCGCGCCGGCGGCAGCCGCGCAAGCTCGCTCGGACGGCATTAGCGACATGTCCGTGTCGGCCGACATGCCCTGTTGCCCCGATGAGCAGAAGGGCAAGGACTGCCAGGACTGCCCGCTGGTTGCGATGTGCGTCCTGAAGACGGTCCAGGCGGGCCTCTCCGAGACCGCCGCCCTCCCGCTGCGCCACGCGATCCGAACTACGCATTTGGTTGCGGACGACCTGGTCGGCGACGGTCTGACCCGTCCACCTCCCGACCAACCCCCTCGAACCCTGGCCTGAACGGCGCTTGACGCCGATCGCGTCCGTGCGTCCGCGCGCGGACGACGCGCGCCGCTTCGGTGGCGCATTCAGGACAATCGAGGACCAGAAAATGAAGACCTCTACCATTGTGCGCGCCGTCCAGGCGGCGTTGATCGCTGCCGCAGTCGCAGGCACAAGCACGGCCGCATTGGCCGACATCAAGGACTACAAGTTCGAACTCGTCGACCAGTCGGTCCAGGCCGGGCCGGACAAGGTCATCACCGTCAGGCTCGTGAACATCAAGACCGGCAAGCCTGTGCCCGATGCCGTGATCTTCGCCAGCCGTTTGGACATGGCTCCGGACGGGATGCAGGAGATGGCGACCAAGGTCACGACGATGCCGGGGACGGAGCCGGGCACGTATCGCTTCAAGGCGACGTTCGGCATGGCGGGGCGCTGGCAGCTTTCGCTCGGAGCCAAAGTCCAGGGCGAGAGCGGCACCGTCGAGAACAAGCTCGTCATCACGGCGCAAAAGTGACCCGCCCCTTCGCAGCAAGCCTGGCCGCCGTCTTGATCGCGGCGGCGGGGATCGCATTCGTTGTCGCCGGCCCGCAGCGGCTGGCGGCGCGAGCCGTCGCCATGATCGGCGAAGCTGCGGCCGAGGAGAGCGGCGCTCCGATCTACTACCAGGATCCGGACGGCAAGCCGTCGTACTCGCTCGTGCCGAGAAAGAGCCCGGATGGCCGGGATTTCCGCGCCGTGCCCGCTGGCGCCGACGTCAGCTTCGACGACGAGCAGGCGGAAACCCCGCCGCCTGCGACAACGGCGGCCGGCGCCTCCGGAGAGCGCAAGATCAAATACTACCGCAATCCCATGGGCCTGCCCGACACATCGCCGTCGCCGAAGAAGGATTCGATGGGAATGGACTACATCCCCGTCTATGAGGGCGACGACAGCGACGACGGGTCGATCAAACTCTCGCCCGGCAAGATCCAGCGGACCGGCGTCAAGTCGGAGCCCGCAGCGATGCGCGTGCTCCGGACCGCCGTCAGGGCGCCGGGCACGATCGCGCTCGACGAGCGGCGGATTTCAGTGGTCGCGATGCGGGCGGAAAGCTTCATCCTGAAGGTGGCGGACGTGACGACGGGATCTCACGTCGTGAAGGGGCAGCCGCTGATGGAGGTCTACAGCCCATCCGTCTCCTCGGCTGCAGCCGAGTACCTCACCACCATCACCTCCAAGACGACCAGCGGCGACGTCCAGTATGGCCGTGGATCGCGCCAGCGCCTGATGAACCTGGATGTGCCCGACGCTGCGATCTCGGCGATCGAGAAGAGCCGGACAGTGCCGACCTCGATCGGATGGACCTCTCCGCGCGACGGCATCGTGCTGGAGCGCAACGCCGTCGAGGGCATGCGCGTCGAGCCCGGCGGGGTCCTGTTCCGGATCGCAGACCACTCGATGGTGTGGGCCCTGATCGACGTCGCCGAACGCGACCTCGGCATGATCGCCAACGGCCAGCCGGTCACGGTGAAGGCGCGGAGCTTTCCTGGACGCGAGTTCACGGGGAAGGTCCAGGTGATCTACCCGGAGATCAACAAGGAGACCCGGACCGCGCGCGTCCGGATCGAACTGCAGAATCCGGACCTGATCCTGCTGCACGACATGTACGTCGACGCCGACATCGACACCGGCAGCGGCGAGGCCGTCCTCGCGGTGCCGGAGAGCGCGGTCATGGATACTGGCAGCCGGCAGGCCGTGTTCGTCGACAGGGGACAGGGTCGGCTTGAGCCGCGCGAGGTCAAGCTCGGCCAGCGCGGCGGCGGCCTCGTGGAGGTCCGGCAGGGCCTCGCGGAGGGCGATGCCGTGGTGGTCTCGGCGAACTTCCTGATCGATGCCGAAAGCAACCTGAAGGCGGCGCTGAAGGGCTTTGCCGAGGGGGCGCAGCAATGATCGCGCGCCTCATCGCCTGGTCCGCCCGCAACCTGCTGCTGGTCCTGTTCGGGACCGGCTTCGCCGCCGCAGCGGGGCTCTACGCTCTTCTGCATCTGCCGCTCGATGCCATCCCGGATCTCTCGGACACTCAGGTCATCGTCTACACCGAGTATCCCGGCCAGGCTCCGCAGGTGATCGAGGACCAGGTCACCTATCCGCTGACGACGGCGATGCTGACCGTGCCGAAATCGAAGGTCGTCCGCGGTTTTTCGTTCTTCGGCGTCTCGTTCGTCTACGTCATCTTCGAGGATGGCACCGACATCTACTGGGCGCGCTCGCGCGTGCTGGAATTCCTCAACGGCGCGAGCGCGCGCCTGCCGGCCGGCGTGACACCGACGATCGGTCCCGACGCGACTGGCGTCGGCTGGATCTACCAGTACGCGGTGATCTCGAAGGAACTGAACCTCGCCGACACCCGGACCATCCAGGACTGGAATCTGAAGTTCGCACTGGCGAAGGCCGAGGGTGTCGCCGAGGTTGCGAGCGTCGGCGGCTTCGTCAAGCAGTACAACGTGATCCTCGATCCGCAGCGGATGCGCGACCGGGGGATAACGATGCAGAAGATGCGCGATGCGATCCGCGCCAGCAACGCCGACGTCGGCGGGCGTACGGTCGAACTCTCCGAGTTCGAGTACGTCATCCGCGGCAAGGGCTACATCAAATCGATCAACGACCTCGGCGACATCGTGCTGAAGACCTCCGGCGGCACGCCGGTGCTGCTGCGCGACGTCGCGCGGGTCGAACTCGGGCCCGACGAGCGGCGCGGCATCACGGAGCTGAATGGCGAGGGCGAGGCCGCCAGCGGCATCGTGCTGCAGCGCTTCGGCCTCAATGCGCTGGAGGTGATTGAGAACGTCAAGAAGCGCTTCCAGGAGATCGCCTCCAGCCTGCCGAAGTCGGTCGAGATCGTACCGGTCTACGACCGCTCCAACCTGATCTATGCGGCCATCGACACGCTCAAGCACACGCTATTCGAGGAAAGCGTCGTCGTGGCGCTGGTCTGCATCGTGTTCCTGCTGCACGTTCGTAGCGCGCTTGTAGCCATCCTGATGCTGCCGGTCGGCGTCCTGATGGCCTTCGGCGCCATGAAGCTGTTAGGCCTCGGCTCCAACATCATGAGCCTCGGAGGCATCGCGATCGCGATCGGCGCCATGGTCGATGCGGCCATCGTCATGATCGAGAACGCCCACAAGCACCTCGAACGGGCGGAGCCCGGAAGGTCGAGGATCGACGTACTAATCGCCGCCGCCTCGGAGGTGGGGCCTGCACTTTTCTTCAGCCTGCTGATCATCACGGTGTCGTTCATGCCGATCTTCACGCTGGAATCGCAGGAGGGACGGCTGTTCAGCCCGCTCGCATTCACCAAGACGTTCTCGATGGCGGCGGCCGCGTTGCTTTCGGTGACGTTGGTGCCGGCTCTGATGGTGATCTTCGTGCGCGGGCGGATTGTTCCGGAGCACCGAAACCCTATCAACCGCTTCCTGATCTGGATCTACCGCCCCGTGATCAAGGGCGTCATGCGCGCCAAGACGTTGGTGGTCGTGCTCGCGCTCGCCGTTCTGGCCGTCAGCATCTGGCCGGCCCGCCAGCTCGGCACCGAGTTCATGCCGAACCTGAACGAAGGCACGTTGCTCTACATGCCGACCACGCTACCGGGCATCTCGGTCACGAAGGCCGCCGAATTGATGCAGACCCAGGACCGCATCATTCGCTCGTTTCCGGAGATCGCCTCGGTGTACGGCAAGGCTGGCCGTGCGGCGACCGCCACCGACCCGGCCCCCTCCGAGATGTTCGAGACGATCATCAACCTCAAGCCGAAGGAGAATTGGCGCCCCGGCATGACCATCGACGGACTGATCGCCGAGATGGACAAGGCGCTGCAGTTTCCCGGGATCTCGAACGCCTGGACCATGCCGATCAAGGCCCGCATCGACATGCTGTCGACCGGCATCCGGACGCCGATCGGGGTCAAGGTGATCGGGACCGATCTGGTCGAGATCGACAAGCTTGCGAAGCAGATCGAACAGGTGCTCAAGGCCGTGCCGGGCACCTCCTCGGCGTACGCGGAACGCGGCATTGGCGGCTACTATCTGGAGGTCACGCCGGACCGCACTGCGCTGGCACGCTACGGCATCATGGTCCAGGACGTGCAGGACACGATCGCGACCGCCCTCGGCGGCCAGACCGTGACCACGACCGTGGAAGGCAGGCAGCGCTTCACCGTCAACATGCGCTACCCGCGTGATCTGCGCGACAATCCGCAGGCCATCTCCAACGATGTGCTGGTGCCGATGCCGGCCGGCGGCGCTGTGCCGCTCGGCGAGGTCGCGAAGGTCGCGCCGGCGCGCGGGCCGACCTCGATCCGCACCGAGAACGGGCAGCTCGCGACCTACATCTACGTCGATATCCGCGACCGCGATCTCGGCGGCTACGTGGCCGATGCCAAAGCCGCCGTGCAGGCCAGCATCCAGTTCCCGGCCGGCTACTACGTGATGTGGAGCGGCCAATACGAATACCTGGAGCGTGCCACAGCGCGGCTGAAGATCGTCGTGCCCGTGACGCTGCTGATCATCTTCCTGTTGCTGTACCTGAACTTCCGCTCGATCACCGAGACGATGATCGTGATGCTCTCGCTGCCGTTCGCGCTGGTCGGCGGGCTTTGGCTGATGTGGTGGCTGGGCTTCAACCTGTCGGTCGCGGTCGCGGTAGGCTTCATCGCGCTCGCCGGCGTCGCCGCCGAGACCGGCGTCGTGATGCTGATGTATCTCAACCAGGCGCTGGCGGAGACCGCGGCGAGGCGCACAGCCGAGGGGCGGGCCGTGACGCGCAGCGATCTCTATGACGCCGTCATGGAGGGCGCGGTGGAGCGCGTGCGGCCCAAGATGATGACCGTGGTCGCGATCATGGCGGGCCTGCTGCCGATCATGTGGAGCACCGGGACCGGATCGGAGATCATGCAGCGCATCGCGGTCCCGATGATCGGCGGAATGATCTCATCCACGCTGCTGACATTGGTCGTGATCCCGGCGATCTTCGGGCTGTTCAAGGGCTTCCGCTTGCCTCCCGAGGACAACACCAAGGGACAAGCGCCGGAAGTGACGAAGCCCACCGTATTGCGTTTACTGGAGCCTGCTGGGTGAGGTGAGGAAGGGGGTTTTGTGCAACCCGCCGAGCATAGCCGATTGAGGAGACGAACCCCTCTATTCTTCGGCCAAAGCAGCTACTATTGGGCCCAGTATCGCCAACGCATCCACCGCGCCGTCGTCGTCGCCCTTCTCGAAGTCCGCGCCCGTTTGAGCCATCGTGTTCGTCACGTGAGCGACGCAGAGGACTTTGCTTTCGGTGGCGCCGGCGAAGGCGTACAGCGCGGCCGCTTCCATCTCGACCGCAAGTATTCCCCGGTCCGCGGCTGCTTGAACAGCTTGGCTGGTCTCGCGGAACGGAGCATCCGTGGTCCAACTTGCGCCCGCGATAGTTCGCGGTGCGCCGTGTTTGATTGCCTCTTTCGCGACTTCCAGCAGGTGAGGACACGCGCTGGCATACTCCGAAGGCGGAGCGTAGTGGTAGCTCGTCCCTTCGTCGCGAAGCGCCCGTTCGATGATGATGAAGTACGGCGGTTCGCCGGCAGCGACTATCTGCCCAGCGGACGTCAAGCTGATCAGGAGGCGACAGCCGCTGGCAAACAGCTCCTCGGCGACCAGAACGGCGAAGGAGGCCCCCACGGCCCGTCCGACGATGCCGACGTCCCTTCCGGCAAGGGAGAACACATCGAGCTCAGTGTGATAGCATGGCCAGCCTCCGAAGGGCTTTGCGCGCCCGGTCCGGCGGAGATGGCGCACGAGATCGCCGTCCGGATCGAGCAGGCAAACGGAGGGGACGCCGACCGCCTCGATGTTCTTCTGTCGGCGTGCTTCCCGCATCAAGGCAGCCGGCATGAAAACGGAAGGAGCCGAGGGGTCCTTGTTCTCAAGGATCGGGGGGATGGCCATCTATGCACCTTGAATCGATGGAGGGACGGAAGCCATGAACGACCTCGACCGCCAGGCTCATTGGCAGAGCGTATACGCGACGAAAGCGGAAAGGGAAGTAAGCTGGTTTCAGGAGGATCCGGCTCCGTCGCTCGATCTCATCACCGAAACCGGCATCTCGACTGACGACGGCATAATTGACGTCGGAGGCGGCGCTTCACGGCTGGTTGATGGCTTGGTGCAACGGGGCTTTACCCGGGTAGCGATCCTGGATCTCTCCGCCAAGGCGCTTGAAGCAGCCAAACAGCGGCTTGGTCGCGGCGGCGAGGCGGTCGCCTGGATTGTTGCGGACGTCACCACCTGGAATCCTTCGGATACCTTCGACCTGTGGCATGATCGGGCCGCTTTCCACTTCCTGACGGACCCCGCCGACCGCGATGCATACATCGCTTGCCTGAAGAAAGCGGTTCGCCCAGGCGGTCATGTCATCATCGCGACGTTCGCGCCCGATGGTCCCGAAAGGTGCAGCGGGCTCCCGATCGTGCGGTACGATCCGGAGGCCCTAGCCGAGACGCTGGGGCCCACCTTCGAGCTCGTCGGCTCTCGGCGACATGATCACTTGACCCCAGGCGGCAATACGCAGCGCTTTCAGTTCAGCCGCTTTCTGCGGCGGTGAAGGTATGCAGTGGCACCCGCCTCAAGAATGACGGGCCGGCCGGCGGAGCTACTCGGCGGCCCGATCGGGCGCGAACTTCGCGGCCTCGCGCGGCACTTGAGCGTGCGCGGTCGAAAAGCGCGAGTAGAGCGCGGGCAGCACAAGCAAAGTGAGTTAGCGTCGCGGTCAGAAGGCCACCGATGACGACTGTGGCGAGGGGCTTCTGGACCTCCGCGCCGGTGCCGGTCGCGAGCGCCATCGGCACGAAACCGAGCGAGGCGACGAGGGCGGTCATGACGACGGGGCGGAAGCGGGTCAGCGCGCCTTCCCGGATCGCCGTTCTTGACGTGGCTCCTTCTTCGATGAGCTTGCGGATTTGAGTCAGCATCACAAGCCCGTTGAGCACGGCGACCCCCGACAACGCGATGAATCCGACGGCGGCCGAAATGGAAAAGGGCATGCCACGCAGCCATAGGGCCGCGATTCCGCCGGTCAGAGCCAGCGGGACCGCGCTGAAGACGAGAAGCGCATCCCGCAGCGAGCCCAACGCGCCGAACAGAAGGAGATAGATCACTAGGAAGCAGCCTGGGACGACGATCATCAGCCGCTGGCGCGCGACGGAGAAGTTCTCGAACCGCCCGCCCCACGTCAAAAAACTGCCCGGCGCAAGCCTGACTTGCTCCTCGACCTTGTCCCTCGCTTCCGCCACCAGCGAGCCAATGTCACGGCCACGGACCTCAGCAGTGGCAACCACGCGGCGTTTTCCGTTTTCTCGGCTGACCTGGTTTGCGCCCTCGGTCTGCTCGAAAGACGCGATCGTCCGCAGCGGTATCGAAGCGGCCGCCGCGTTCGCATTGGCATGAGGAAGCGGCACGGGCAGGTTTTCCAATGCCGAGATGTCGTTGCGGAGAGCATCGTTGAGACGAACCACGATCGGGAACCTCCGGTCGCCCTCGAAGACGAGGCCGGCATTGCGGCCACCGACCGCCGTTTCGATCAGATCTTGGACGGCGACGAGACTGATGCCGAGGCGGGCGATCTCAGGTTTGTCGATGCGGATTTCGAGGAACGGCAATCCGGCCGTTTCCTCGACCTTGACGCTTTCGGCTCCTTCGATCTTTCGCAGCACGTCCGCGATCCGTCCCGCGGTCCGCTGCATCTCCGCGAAGTCGTCGCCAAAGACCTTCACGGCCAGATCCGCTCGGACGCCGGCAATGAGTTCGTTGAACCGCATCTGGATCGGCTGCGAGAAGCCGAGCTTGTTGCCGGGCAGTTCGGCGGCTTCGGCCTCGATCCGCTTGATGAGATCGTCTTTCGTCATGCCGGGGTCGGGCCATTCGTTCTGCGGCTTGAGGATGATGTAGGTGTCGGCGGCGTTGGGGGGCATCGGGTCGGCCGCCAGATCGGGGGTTCCGACGCGCGAGAAGACGAATGCGACTTCCTGAAGTTTGCTGATCTGTCGCTCGATCAGGAGTTGCATCGCCTGCGACTGCGCGAGCGCGGTGCTCGGCACCCGGCGTACCTCCATGACGATATTCCTCTCGTCGAGCGTCGGCGTGAATTCCTGCCCGAGCTGGCCGAAGAGGACAACCGCAGCGGCGAACAGCAGCACGGCACCCGCCAAAACCGGCGTCGGCCTGGCTATCGAGGCGCCGAGCAAAGGCACGTATGCCGACTTCAGGCGCCGCACGATGGCGTTCTCGTCCTCGCGCACCGGCTTCGAAAGGCCGACTGCGATCGCCGCCGGAACGAAAGTCAGAGAGACGACGAACGCGGTCGCGAGCGCGATCATCACGGTCAACGCCATCGGTTCGAACGTTTTGCCTTCCACACCGGTGAAGGCGAGGAGGGGGACGTACACCAGGATGATGATGATCTGCCCGTATACCGTCGGACGGATCATCTCCGAGGTCGACGCGGTCACCGTCGACAGTCGCTCCTCGATCGACAGGGCACGGCCGAGCTCTCGCTGCCGATCTGCCAGATGGCGCAGGCTGTTCTCGGCGATGATGACGGCGCCGTCCACGATGAGCCCGAAGTCCAGGGCACCCAAGCTCATGAGATTTGCGCTGATCCGCCCTTGGAGCATTCCCGTGGCGGTGATCAGCATCGTCACCGGTATCACGGATGCGGTGATGATCGCGGCCCGTAGGTCGCCTAACATGACGAAGAGAACCGCGATCACGAGGAGCGCCCCTTCCGCCAGATTGCTCGCGACCGTGTGAATCGTCGCGTCCACCAATTCCGTTCGGTTCAGCACGGTATGAGCATAGACGCCGGGCGGCAGGGTTCGGCCGATCTCCTTGATCCGCGCGTCGGCGGCGGCCGCGACCGTGCGGCTGTTGCCGCCGATCAGCATCAGGGCCGTTCCGAGCACCACTTCGCGCCCGTCGATGCTGGCGCTGCCGGTGCGCAATTCGCGGCCGATGGCGACGTCGGCGACGTCCTTCACCCGCACCGGGACGCCGGCGCGCGTCGCGACGACGATGTTCGAGATGTCGTCCATGTTCTCGACCCGGCCGGCGGCGCGCACGACGTAGCCTTCCCCGTTTTGCTCGATGTAGTTGGCGCCGCGGCTGACGTTGTTCGCTTCGATGGCAGCAATCACGTCGCTGAACGAGAGGCCGAAGCCGATGAGCTTGGTTGGATCCGGTTGCACCTGGAATTGCTTGACGAAGCCGCCGATCGCGTCGGCGCCGGCGACGCCGGGCACGGTTCTGATCTGGGGCCGGACGATCCAGTCCTGGACGGTGCGCAGATACACCGTGCGCTGGAAGTCGTCGGTCAGGCGCTCGCCTTCGGTCGTCAAATAACTGCCGTCGGTCTGCCAGCCAGGCTGTCCGTCGCGTACCGGGGCGCTTGCGCCTGGTTTTTTGTACTCGACGGCCCACCAGTAGATCTCGCCTAGGCCGGTCGACACCGGTCCCATCTTCACGTCCACCCCCGGGGGAAGACCGGATTTTGCGTCGTTTATCCGCTCCGCCACCAGTTGGCGCGCGAAGTAGATGTTGGTGCGGTCGGTAAACACGGCGGTGATCTGCGCGAATCCGTTCCGGGAGAACGAGCGGGTGGATTCCATTCCCGGAATGCCCGCCAGCGCGGTCTCCAACGCCACCGTGACCTGCTTTTCGATCTCTACCGGGGTGAGCGCCGGCGCGACGGCGTTCACTTGCACCTGGACGTTGGTGATGTCCGGAACGGCGTCGATCGGCAGCCTTGTCACGGACCAGATGCCGGACGTCGCGATGGCGATGGTGACGAGCAGGACGAGCCACCTGCGTCGTACCGAAAAATCGACGATGGCCTCGATCATCGTTCAGTCCTCTTCGCTGGGTTTGGCCAGTTCTGCCTTCAGCGAGAAGGTGTTCGACACGGCGATGGTCTCGCCGACTTCCAGACCGGAGACGACCTCTACGGACTGACCGTCGCGCTGGCCCAGGACGACGCCGCGGGTTTCGAAACCGTCCTTCGTGCGCACGAAGACCGCCTTGCGACCATCTACAGTCTGGACCGCGCTGACCGGCGCGACCACCGGGGCTTGATGCTCGTCGATCGCGATCGCCGCCGTGACGAACGATCCGGGGCGCCAGCGGCCGTCGGCGTTGTCGATGACCACGACAACTCGCGCGGTGCGGGTCTCCTTGTCGAGCAGGGGCTGACGAACATGATCTTACCGGTCGTCGCATCCGGAAAGCCACGCAGCGTCACGGCGACCGCTTGTCCTTCCCGGACCATCGGCAAGTCCGGCGAGGAGACGGAAAGCTCGACCCACACCCGGCCCAGGTCGACGAGGACGAAGAGCTCGGTCTCGAGATTGTCTCGGCCGACCGCCGTCCCGAGTTCGACCTTGCGCTCGGCGATCCGCCCCGAGATGGGCGCTCGCACGTTCTGGCTGCGCAGCGACGCATCCGGAGCCTGCGGAAGCGTCGTGATCTCGTCGTCGCGCACGCCCAACGCCAGCAGCTTCTGACGCGCGATACCGAAGCGCATCACGGTCTGCGCCGCCGCGTTGCGGGAGCGGATATACTGCTGCTCCGGAACGGCGCGTCCTTCCCAAAGTGATTTGTCCCGCGCCGTCAGGTCCTGCTGCAGATCGTTGGAGAGTCGGGCAGCCAGGTAATCGCTTTTAGCGTCCGCAACCTCCCGGCTCTCGAGGACGGCCAAAACCTCGTCCTTGACGACGTCGTCGCCGATGTTCTTGCGCAGTTCCGCAACGGTCCCGGACAGCTTGACGGAAACGTGGGCGACGCGCGCGGCATCGGGCACGATCGTGCCCGGCACGGCAAGGCGCTTGGCCACGGTCGCAGGGCCGACGCTCTGCTGTTCGATTTGCGCGAGTTCGATCCGTTCCTCGTTCATCGTCAGCGATCCGGCGGACGGCTCGAGTGGGGTTGGCTTTGCGGCGGCTGCCGGCCGGGTCTGCGAACCTATACCGAGCGTGCGCTGAATACCGGTCGACAGGCCCGGCGCGAGCGCGAAGATTGCGGCGCCTGCCAGAAATGCGATGACGATGATGGTTGGCTGGTTCGCCATGATGTTTTTCTGATGCGAGGCCGACGGCAATAGCCGCCCGTCCTCATTGGTGCATGACCGCACTCGAAATTGTCGATGACCGCTCCGGTCTCCGGGCGGAGCCCACTCGGCCGCCGCGCTCAGGCGCGGGGCGGTCTGAACAACGGCAGACCCGCAAGTCCGGAGAGGGGCCGAACGTGCTCTAAGGATGGCACGATACCAATCGCATCGGCTGGCCGGACTGCCGACGTGGTGCGAGGCGTGGTGATGTGCGAAAGGCATTGGCCGCAGTGAGGCGGCAACCGCTGTTCGGCAC
Source organism: Bradyrhizobium sp. 155 (assembly GCF_023101105.1). Taxonomy (NCBI): domain Bacteria; kingdom Pseudomonadati; phylum Pseudomonadota; class Alphaproteobacteria; order Hyphomicrobiales; family Nitrobacteraceae; genus Bradyrhizobium; species Bradyrhizobium sp. 155. Next base: position 6,185,094 of record NZ_CP064704.1, read on the forward strand.
GATCCGGACTTGTGTCCGGGGCCGGGCTCGAAACGATGATCGCCGGTCCGTCGTTTGCGAAAGGAAGATCGCAGCAGGCGCAGTGCAGCAACGAAAGCAGCAGCCCGACCGTCAACATCAGGACCAGCGGCAATCGTGGCCAGCGGGTACCGCTCTCCTCGGCCGAGCTGGGAAGCGCGCTTATCATCCACCTACCGGAGCGTGTCTGGAGTTTCCAAGCGTCAACTCCGATGCCGCATGCCTGACGACGAGCCAAGCGCCCTGGAGCGCGAGACAGGCCATGACGACGGCCACGATGATATCAGGCCAGCCGGTGCCGGTCCCAAGGACGCCGGCGGCCGCGAGCAGCACCGCCAAATTTCCCAAAACATCGTTGCGGGTGCAGATCCACGCCGACCGCATGTTGGAGTCGCCGCCGCGATAGGCCCAGAGCAATCCGAACGAGACGGCATTAGCCGCCAGAGCCACAACGCCGATCGCGCCCATCGTGATCGCTTCGGGCCGGGTGCCGGAATAGAGGTGCCAGATCGCAACCCCCAACACCCAGAGACCGAAAAGACCCATCGAAACGCCCTTGGCGAGGGCGGCGCCGGCGCGATGGCGCAACGACATGCCCACAACGAAGAGGCTGATCCCGTAATTCGCCGCATCGCCCAGAAAGTCGAGCGCGTCGGCCTGGAGCGAGGCCGAGCCCGCGTGCAGGCCGGCGCCGATCTCAACGGCGAACATCGACGCATTGATCGCCAGAACGGCCCACAGCACACGGCGATACGCCGCGTTTGTCTCCGGGCGCGGCTCTTCGTGATGGTGACCGCAACAGGCTGCGCTCATGGTTTTCTCCTTCACAATCCTTCGGACGGCGACTATAAACCCTCTAGTCACTAGAGCTTCAAGTGGAAACTGGTCATGCTTTCTATCGGTGCGCTGGCGAAGGAGGCCGGGGTAAAGGTCCCGACCATCCGTTACTATGAACAGATAGGCCTCCTCGAGGCGCCCCCGCGTACCGAAGGCCAGCAGCGCCGCTACCGAGTGGAAGCGGTTCGCCGGCTGAATTTTATCCGTCACTCCCGCGAACTTGGGTTCGAGATTGACGACATCCGGGAACTACTTTCGCTAAGTACGCAGCCCACTGGACCGTGCGAAAACGCGGACAAGATTGCCGCCCGCCACCTCGAAGCCGTCGATCTACGTATCAAACAGCTGACTTTGCTCCGGAACGAACTCAAAAGGATGCTCGATGACTGTCACGGCGGCTGCGTCGCCGAATGTCGGGTCATCGATAGTCTGAGTGCACGCGCCGATTAGCTGCGTGTCGCCCCTGCTCATGTTGCGCGGAGCAGGCCGGATGGCCAATGCCGCCGCCGCAGACTGACCGTGAAATGGAATCCTCAGCGCCCGCCGTGAAGCCGGGCGAAACCGTCGGATCCACGATGAACCAGCAGAATCCGACCGTTCAGCGGCAGGATCCGTCGAACATCAAGGGTATGCCCGGCAACAAGAACGGGCCACCGGCCAAACAGCCTAATCGCCAGTGACCTCGCGGCGGCCGCTGGCGGGTAACGAACATGACCGCCAAGACCCTGTACGAAAGTCCCAATGGTGACGTCTGGCGGCTGGTTCGCGACCCGCAATCTGCCATGCCCATGGTGGAGCACCAACCGAACACTGGCTGGGGCGGCCGAAGCTCATTGACTGAGATTGGCCGATTCCTTCGTACAGGCGCGAAAGTCCGGAACACCCGGCGCTCCTGCAACTGATCGGCACTTTGGTCAGCGACACCTGAGGGGGGTGCGGCTGGCAAGAAGTCAGTCAATGAGCGGAGCTTCCTATGCAAAGCCGCGGCGCAAATGAGCCAAGGTCGCCGCTCGCGCTCTTGGTGCGGGCGAGCCTAGTCAATGAATTGGGCCACGAAGTTGCTTGATGATCTCCGCCAGATCGTTCGCATACTCCTGGACGACCCGGCGGGCTTCCTCGGAGCGCGACGGGGGCTTGCGTTCCTGCTCGTCGTGGGTGGCGGAAGGCGAAGCCGGTTGTTTCATGAGGATGGATCTTCAGCGTCCAGCTGGGAAGTCTGTTGAACTGGATGTACCTCGAGTCCTGGCAGCGAAGGAATCTTCGCCATGGCTCTCGATATCCCGGCAGCGATCTGAGTCGGTGAACCGATCAGATCGATCGGCCCATCGTAGCCGATCGCGTTTTCAGGCATACCCGGCGGCGTCGGCGAATCCGGCGTGATGACCATCGTCAGGCCTCCTGCCGCGTGGATCGAAGCCAGTCCCCGCGACCCGTCATCCAGCGAACCGGAGAGGACCACACCGATGACATGCGGCTTTGCATGCGCTGCCACCGAACGAAAGAGAAGGTCGATCGTACGATTGCGGTAAGCGAAGCCAGGATCCTGCACAAGTTCGCCGAAGCTCCGCTCGGCTAACACCAGGTGCGCGGCGGGCTCTCCGATATAGACCGTTCCTGCTTCGAAGCTCTGACCTTCATCGGCAATGACGATGGGGTGTGGGCATCCACGTGCCAGCACCGCCTTGAGGTTCGAGGTTCCACCGTCTGTGAAGCACAACAAGAGTGACGCCGGGGATCGGGGAAGGTAGCGTTCGGAGCAGTGCCAGCAGGTCCGACATCCCTTCCGCTCCGGATGCGCCGATGGCCACAAACCAGGTGGAGGAATTCGCCATGGGCAACTTTAACAGGAGTTGACACGCCGGACCAGCCGCCTGAATGACCCGGTGTTAGATGCGCGCCGCTGAAGCTCGCCCGGGGCGGACGGGCGCCGCTTCGGTTCGTCGCCGCTGCGGCACCAAGATCATAGTCAGATCGCTGCTTTTGCCTGTCTACTCCAGTGCGGGCGAGCACTCCGGACAGGTATCGCCGACCGTATCCAGCACGGCCTTGACCTCGGCCATCGCTTCGTTCGGAGAGATGCCGTCCGGCGGCTCCCGCTTGGCGATGTCCAAAGCATGCTCGCGGGCATGCGGATCGGCGCGATCCTTCGCCCAGCCGTGCTCCTCGCATTCGTGGATGGCGCCGGCCTCCTGCAGCACGTGGATCGCCCAGCCGCGTAGCGTGCGGATCGCCGGTCGCCGTTCCTTCGTCATCAGCATCGAGAGCTCTCCTGCCCGGACGAATCCTTTCGCCCGTCTTCTCGTTCCGGGCGGTTAGCACGCAGCAGGGATTCGCAATCGGCAGGGCTGAGGTTTGTCCCCGTGTTCCGCGGCGCTGTGCACAAGCCAACTCCGGCGCCGGCATGAGGCGCACCCAGTGCTTCTGGAGGTATTGCCATCCCGAGTGCGGGAGGTGTATTCGCACTCGCGGGTACCTCTGGATTGGCAGGAGGGTGCATGGGTAACTGGCTCGTTGTTCCTACAGGGACAAGCTTGGCGAGGCGGACCCGATCGCGGCGTGCTGCGCAGTACGTTCGAATGTCGAGGGAGCTCCAGCGCTACTCGATCCAGAACCAGATGGCGGCCATCGCAGCCTATGCCGAGGCGAACACGCTCACGATTGTGCGCACCTATCGCGACGAGGGCCGCAGCGGCCTCCGAATCAAGGGGCGTCCTGGTCTCATCGAGCTGATCGAAGATGTCCAATCGGGCCGAGCCGACTTCGACCACATCCTCGTCTACGACGTCAGTCGCTGGGGCCGGTTCCAGGATGTCGACGAGAGTGCCTACTACGAATTCCTATGCAAGCGGAACGGCGTTCAGGTCGAATACTGCGCGGAGATCTTCAAGAACGACGGCACCTTTGTTTCGGGGATCGCGAAAAGCCTGAAGCGCGGCATGGCCGCCGAGTGGAGCCGAGAGCTCTCCGTCAAGGTGCACGCCGGACACTGCCGGGTCGCGAGCCTTGGATACCGCGTTGGCGCCCCCGTCGGCTACGGCCTCCGACGCTTGATGGTCGACGAAAGCGAGCATCCGAAGGCCCTTCTCGAAAAGGGACAATTCAAGGCCCTGCAATCGGATCGCGTTCGACTGCAGCACGGCTCAGCCGAAGAGGCCGCCGTGATCCGGGAAATTTTCGATCAGTTCGTCAACTGCCGGAAATCCTACAGCGACATCAGTCGCCAACTGAACGACGCGAGCATCGCCAATCACAACGGTCGGCCCTGGACCGACGGCATGATACCCACCATCCTCGAGAACGAGAACTACATCGGCAACACCGTCTACAATCGCACCTCAAGACGCTTGGGCCAGAAGCTGGTCAAGAATCCGGATAACGCTTGGGTCCGGGGCGCTGCGGCGATCGAGCCTATCGTGGACCAAGGCATCTTCGCTCGCGCCCAGAAGCTGCTGGCCGAGCGCCGCGTGGAGATTCCGGAAGAAGAGATGCTGTTGCGCCTTCGTCTCACGCTGCGCCGGCGCGGTAAACTCAACTCGCACATCATCAATACGACGCTCGGTCTCAATCACGTCTCCTCGTACGTGAAGCACTTCGGTTCGCTGCGGAAGGCGTATGCGCTGATCGGATACGTGTCGCCGCGCGACTGCGACTGGATCGATACCCGGGATTTTTGGGCCGCCGAACAATCAAGGCATGTCACCGAACTCGCGGAGGTGCTGCGAACGGAACTCGGCCTCCAAGCCGATCTTGTTCCGGACGGCATAGGGCTTGATGTCGCGGGCGCGCGGGTGGTTTCGTTTCTTGTCGCGCGACGACTGGCGCATCGTGGAAGGGACCACGCTGCGCAATGGAAGGCCTACCGAAGGCAGATCTCATCGGGCCTACTCGCCGTGATGCGGTTGGATGCGGCGAACCGCGAGATCGAGGACTACGTGCTGTTGCCTGCCCCGTTGAGCTCAGGACGCTACGTCTGGCTCTCATCTGATTCCCTTCGTCGACGTCGGGGCGCGCTTTACGCGGAAAAGGGAGCATTGTTCGGTGCCATCAAGGCGACTCTGACAAAAACCAACCGTGCCGCCCCAACCAGCTTAGCACCGCCGAAAAAGCGATCGAAATCAGGCTGGCCCAAAGCCAGGGGCTTCGGCGGGCGGCGCTCACGGTGCGGAGATACAAAATCGCTCCGATGAGCGTGCCGTAGTTCCTTCGGAAGTCACCATTCAGTTTCGCGATCTTGGACAATTCCGAGGATGTATCGACGTCATTTGCCATCGCGCTGGCTCCTTCGTCTTGCTAGGACCAGCGCCTTATGAACCACTGTTTTGCCCGACGGAGCAAGCGATTATTTCTATTTATCAGAAGTTTGACGCAAACGCTGCGGCTAATGAACTGCTGTCACGATCGACTAGATTCGCTTGAATCTCGGCCACACCGCGGTTCCTGGCAGCTTTTCGTATCAGAGGCCTTACGCTGCTTCAGCGCTGTGTCTCTCTTCGCTCCGCTTCCGATTGATGAGATTCAACAACTGCGCCGAGGCCCTCGCATCGCATAAGGCGCGATGGTGAATCTTGAGGTCTATGCCGTAGATCTCGCAAAGCTTTCCAAGTCCGTAGGATTTGTGTCCCGGATAGCGCCGCCGCATTCCGGCGCACGTGCAGAGCTTCGGGAATCTGAAGCGTCGCCCAATCCGCTCGAATTCGTAGGCGATGAAGCCGTAGTCGAAACTGACATTATGGGCGACGAAAATGCCGTCGGCCATGAACTCCATGAATGGATCTGCAACTTCTGCGAACAAGGGCGCGTCGCGAACCATTTCGTTCGTGATGCCGGTCAGTTGAACGATCTTTGCGGGAATGGAGCGCTGCGGATGGATGAGAGAATGCCATTCGTCGACGACGCAGTGATTGCGAACCTTCACCGCACCGATCTCGGTGATGCGATCGCCGTTCGACCAGGAGCCGGTCGTCTCGATATCGACCACCACGTAATCCTGCGCGGGGTCGAAACGGTAATCGACCCGGCCGATCTCGGCCATGATGCCAGCGGCGCCGAGTTGGCGGAGGCGGGTCAACTGGTTACGGCGAATCACATCCCCTTCCGCCTTGATCTCCATGAAGGACGCCTTCCCGTCCTGCACCAGCATCAGGTCGGGGAAACCGTCTCGCATCCCGCGGAAGTCGTCACACATGCTGCCGATGATGCTGGCGATGCCAGCCGGATCGGATCCTTCGAGCAGCGCGCGCAGCGCGTCCACTTGCACGTGATCCCAGCTGAATATCCCATTTGGGCGGCCCCATTTCGCTGCGACGGTGCGGAGGATCAACGGAAGAGTAGCTCCGGACGTGATGGCAGCCAGCTTCTCGTCAATCGTCGCGGCGAACAGCCGACGGAAGCTGCGGTCCTTCAGGCAATGGGGTAGCCAATCGAACCCGCTGGGCATCCGGGTGCTCTCGAAGAGCTCGTCCCAAAAGAGCAGGCCGAACAGAGTTTGCCACAGCACATTCTCAGCGAAGAAAACCTTGGTGCCCTCGCGCCGCAGAACGCCGGCGACGCCGGCTTCGGGGTTGCCGCGATAAGTGTCGTCGACGGTGATCGCGCGGCCGGACCGCAACACTTCGGTGCAGAGGCCCGTACGCCGTCCGCCGAACTTGCGGGCGTAGAAGTCGGTGGCGAAAAGGTGCTCCCCGTCACTGGCGGGATCATCGATCATCCGGTGCAGCAGTTCTTCGGCTCCGATCCGATCGCCGATAGTGTAAAGCAGGCGCACCAGTCGCTCGTTGCAGTCCGGCGAGCAGCCCACGCGGTAGAGCTGACGCGCAAGATCGCTCTCGCCCGCTTTCTCGAAAAAAAGTCCGGTCTGATGAGCCGCTCGGCTGCGGAGGTCATTGGCGTACTGTGTCCCGCAGGCAGGCCCCGATAGCACGTGGATGGCGGCCCGCCTGTGGACAGATTCTGATCCGCCCTCAAGGCTGTCGAGAATTTGGCTGTAGTGGAACGAGGCAAGCGCTTCCTCCGCATCGGTGAAGCGCGCGCTGAACGAGGTCTCGCGATTGGTGCGAAGGATCCCCAGGTCACGCAACGCGAAGTTCTTCAGAGTCACCTCGGTCTTGCCGAAATAGAGGTGGAGCAGGAATTCAATTGGCTGCGTGCCGGCGAGCGCGATGAAGTTGCGGGCACCGCAGTGCTGCGCCGCCGTCGAAAAGGGTATCTGTTCGAGATAGTAGTCGATGAACTTCGGCTTCGACCATGATCTGCGGACATCTCCTCGGCCGGCCGCCTGCGCGCCTGTGACAAGGACGTCCTTCGGCAGACATGAAACGAAGACCGAATAATCGGCCTCGCCAATTGCGCGTGCGTGACCGGCCGCTGTCAAATCGGATATTGCCCGCTCGACGTCATCGATCTCGGAGTAGTTGAACAGGGATCGATTGAATATGGCACCACGCCGGTTGATCATGCGAACCAACAGGCATTGGGCGTCTCGCGAGAGGCGCTCGAAGCGCGCTATGAACGCGTGATGATCCGGACCGAGAACGGGTTCATACGTCCGCTGCACAAACCCGAGCATCTCGGCGAAGTGGTCGAGGTAATAGTAGACGGGAAGTTGCGGCAGTTTGGCCAAGCGTACCTTCGCGGCGGGAATCGTTTGTTCTAGTTTTGTTCGAATGTCATGCATGGAGTCAAGCGCCTCGATAGGCTCTAGAATGCCCGTCGATGTTCGCCGGCTGCGCCGTCCTTCCACCGCACGAAGCCAAGGGCCGCACTCGCGGGGTGTTAGGAAGGCGAAGGTAGGGCATCTTCCTTCGCGCCGCGGGCGACGATCCGGAGCGTCCCGTCCGGAAGCGGCCGTTGCAGCTGCAACGCTTCGTCCGCTGGTGCCGTCATCCAGGTCTCGACCTCTTCCGCCGTCCTTAGGATCACGGGCATGGCCTTGGGGTGGATGGCGCCGACTTCGGCGTTCGGCTCCGTCGTCAGGAACGCGTACCTGACACGCGCGCTCTCGGTGACCGTCGTCGACAACTTGCCGGCGGCACTGCGGATAGCCGATGCCGTGAAGCCGAATCCCCGCGCTCTTGCGACGATGCTCCGAGACGAGGCCGAAATCGGCCGTCTATCGCTTTCTACCGACCGACGTAAGATGCGCTATATAAGAGACTTTTGGGCACCTTCAACATCGCAGCGGCCGATAGCCTACAACCGATCTTTTTCGCTTTCGCCGCACCAGCGCTGTCCTCGATGAATTCCACGAGCTCGAAAAGCAGGAAATTTATTTTGCGCCGCCTCAGGAACTCAACGATCCCATGGAGCGAAGCAAGATGTTTGTCTGGCAAGGCGATGCTACCGTCTGGCATAATCTCCTCCGGCACTTCCAAACGCAGACAAGACCGATCATTATCCCGTCGCTCATAACGGTCTGGTTGCAGGTTCGAGTCCTGCCGGGCCCGCCAGCCTTCGCTCGCTTCGCGAGCTTCGGCTAGGCAAGCCGGAGCCACAAACGAAGGCTGCCGCGCCGAAGCCCAACCGGCGAAGGCGGGCTGCAAAATCAAACTTGGGCCTTGACCGGATTTTCCGGTGGACCGGCTGATTTTGTTGGAGCCAGACATGGTCAGGATCACGATATTCCCCGTTGCGACACGCGATGTCCGCGAGCGCATCCGGCGGCGGATGTGTGGCGCCGCTTCGGCCTCTCTCATGTCGGGACTGATGATGCGAAAGCTTCTGGCGATTATGGTGATCTCGTGCTGGGCCACCTTGTCCTACGCACAAAAGGCCGACCTCATTGTCACGAACGCAAAGCTCGTGACGCTGGATGCCGCATCGACGATCGCGCAGGCTCTCGCAGTCCGCGACGGCAAGATCGTCGCGATTGGCGGCAACGATGCCATGGAAGGACTGATCGGGCCCGCGACGCGCCGTGTCGACGCAGGTGGACGCACCATCATTCCGGGATTGATCGATTTCCATATTCACGCCGTGCGCGCCGGCCTGACCTACGCAACCGAGGTCAACTGGATCGGCGCAAAGACTATCCCTGAGGCCATGGAACGCTTGCGCCAGGCGGCACAAGCCCGGCCGGCGTCCTGGATCATCGTGGCCGGTGGATGGAGCGAATTGCAGTTCGCGGAGAAGCGGCGGCCGACGCTCGCCGAGGTGATGGCGGCCGTTCCCGACAATCCGGCTTACATCCAGCTGTTCTATTCGGCGGTGCTGATGACGCCGAAAGCGCAGCAAGCGCTCGGGCTTTCCGCGGATCAGTTGCCGGCCGGCATCACGGCTGAACGCGCCGCATCGGGCGACACCACGGGCTGGCTCAACGGCTCCATTGTCAGCATCTCCGCGCTGTTCGATCGGCTACCGAGGCCGAATTTCGAAGAGAATGTCGCCGGGACCCGGCAGTTCTTCACGGAGCTCAATCGTCTTGGCGTGACCGGGATCGTGGATCCCGGCGGCTTCAGCATCTATCCCGGCCATTACGCCGCCTTGCAAAAGCTCTGGCGTGACAAATCATTGTCGGTTCGGGTTGCCTTCAGCCTGTTCGCGCAGAATGTCGGCGCGGAATTCGAGGAGTACAAGTCTCTCACGCCGTTCCTGCCGATGGGATTCGGCGACGACATGCTGCGGTTCAACGGACTAGGCGAGCGGATCACCGGCGCCATGTACAACAACAATGCGCCCGACGCGGCCGCCAAGGACAAGTTCCGCGAGATCATTCGCTGGGCGGCCAAACAAGGGCTGACGGTCACCATCCACTGGCAGGAAGACAAATCCGTCCATCACCTCCTGGACCTCTATGACGAGGTCAACAAGGAGACGCCGCTCGCGCCGTTGCGCTGGTCCATCGCCCATCTCGACAACACCTCGCCCCAAACGCTGGCGCGCATGAAGGCCCTTGGTGTCGGCTGGACCATGCAGGACGCGATGTATCTCGGAGGCGACCGCATCGTGGCGCAGGCCGGCGAAGCCGCGCGCAGCATGCCACCCATCGCCACGGCGTTGCGCATGGGGGTCCATGTCGGGGCCGGCACGGATGCGCATCGGGTCGCATCCTACAATCCGTTCGTGGCGCTGCAATGGATGCTCGACGGCAAGACCGTCGGCGGACTCTCGACGCGCGGCCCGGACGAAACACCCAGCCGCGAAGATGCCTTGCGCCTCTACACCGTGGGAAGCGCGTGGTTCTGCTTCGACGAGACGCGGCGCGGCACGTTAGAGACCGGCAAATTCGCCGACTTCGCGATTCTCGATCGGGATTTCCTGTCCGTCCCCGTCGAGCAGATTGGCGCCACATCGTCTCTGCTGACGGTCGTGGGCGGCAAGGTCGTCTACGCAGCGGATGCTTTCTCGAGCGCAAAATAGAGCTGGAGGCTTGTTGTTCAAGGCGGCTGTCGGCTTACCGGCGCGATTGCATCTTTGCGCGGTTTCCGCAGGTGGCCATTTCGCACCAGCGACGGGATCTGTTCTTGGTGCGATCGATGAACAGCCAGTGGCAGTCGTGCTGTGGACATCGTTTCAATCGGTCGAGTTCGTCGCCGCGCAGCAGGTCGACCGCAGCCCAGGCAAGCGGACCAAGGATTCGGTCCCCGTGCGTGAATTCGATGGTGGCCGGCGAACCGGTCAGCAATGCGGCCGTGAAGGTACGGGCCGCAACATCGTGGATCACCGCCATGCCCAGCGCCGGCGGTTCATCGCCGTCCGCGATCGCAGCGCCTACCTGGTCGATCGCGTTGCGCAGGCGCCGGCCATCGCAGACCAGCGACGCCCGCTGCCTTGCATTAGGCGAAAAATCGACGCCCACCAGTCCAGCATCCCTTGCCCAGGCCAGCATTCCCTCGGCGTCGCGCAAGTGATCGGCCTCTTGGTCCGTGCCGCGCCAGCTGATCGTGTTGGCGAAATCGAGCGCCAGATTCCCCGATACGCGGTGAAGCGGCGGCGGTCGATCGGCGATGCTGCGCAAACGCTTCACGTCGGACGTTCTTCCCAAGGCCGGAGCAGCGCCATCGCGGCGGCCACCAGCATGAGGGCAGCGCCGCCGATCTCGAGCCAGCCGATCGCCTCGCCGAACAACCACGCACCGGTGCCAAGCGCGATGATCGGAGAGACAAAGGCATACAGACCTGCGCGCATCGTACCCCATTCACGCAGCAGCACGAGATAGATCGTATAAGCCACGATCGTTCCGAGCAGCAACAGGAACAACAGGCTGCCGATTGCCGCCGGAGTGAGGAAAGCGTCGAGCGTGTCTCTCGATACGGGTTCCAGCACCAGCGAAAGGACGAGCAGGGCGGCGCCGCCGATCGCCGCCTGCACCATCGTCAGCGCCAGGGGCTTCACCGGACCAACCAACGGACGCGCGACCACGCTGCCGACGCAATAGCTCACGGTCGCGGCGACGATCGCCGCGAGCCCAAGGCCGCTCGCATCGGACCCGGCCCCGAGCCGCGCCCAGAACAGCCCGATGACACCGACACAACCGATCGCGAGCACGACGGCATGATGCCAGGTCGGCCTCTCCTCGCCGGTCAACGCGGCGAGGGCAAACAGCAGGACCGGAATCAGGGTAAGGTTGACCAGCCCCGACAGCCCTGATGGCACGTGCTGCATCCCCCAGAACAGCAAGCCGTAGGTGCCGGTGTTGACCAGCAGAGCTGAAACGATCGTTGGCCGTGCGCGGCCTTCGGCGAATGCGGCGCCGGCGCCACGCACTCCGATGGCCAGCAGTGCGGCCGCCAGCAGGTATCGCGCGGCGGCGAGCAGCAGCGGGGGCAGATCGCCGAGCCCGACCTTGATGGCGGCCCAGGTCAGCCCCCAGATCAACGACATTGCGGCGAACAGGACAAAGTTGCGCACCGTCGTGCTCAGCGCATGCCGTACCGATCGACCAGAACGCGGTGGATTTCCACCCTTTGAGGGAGTTCGATCAGGAGTTCGGGATCGCGGTCGAGGTGATGCACCTTGGTCGGCTCGCCCTTGGTGAAGGCAGTCATTGCCTGCATGTCGGACCAGTAAGAGATGGTCGTGAACCATGTCTCCTCGTCAAGGTCCTCGCGCAGCAGCTGGACGCCGAGCGCCGTCTTCTCGAGCGGCGGAATGCCTTCAGCGCGAAGATATTGCTCGTAGCTGTCGGCGATGTCCCGCCGGGTACGACCACGCCAGATTCGTGCGATGGAAGGATTGGTTGGCATGCTTGCTTCCTCCTTTAGGCGGCGAAGGGACACCAGCGCGGCGAAGGCCGCGCCGTGGGACGATCAGGCATGGACACGCGCAAGGAAGGCGCGGACCGGGGGCAGCGCCTCATCGAAATGCGTCTCGAGCAGCCAGTGTCCGGCGCCGTCGAGCAGGTGCAGATCGACATCAGGCAAGTCGCGGCGATAGGCGCGGGCGGACTCGGCCGGCATGTATCCGTCTTCGGGGCCCCACACCACGAGCGTTGGAGGACGGTGCTCGCGCAGATACGCCTGATAGCGCGCGAACCAGCCGAGATTCTCCTCCAGCTTCTCCATCAGCCCGACGCAGACCTGTCGGCGCACTGGCGTGTCCATGAGTGGCCAATGAAGCTTCCAGAGGTCGGGCGGCACCCGGGCAGCGACGTCGCCCGCCACTTCGCCAACGAACTCCGCACGGAAGCCATCCTCGCTCACGGCCTCCTCGAGCGGCCGGTGCCTCGCCGGCGTCTTGTCGGCCCACCAGGCCTTGATGGTCGCGTATTTCGGGCCCAGCACATCCTCATAGATATCGCCGTTCTGGATGATGAGCGCGGCGATCCGCTCGGGGTGAGCGATCGCGTGCCTTAGCCCAATCTGCGAGCCGTAATCGTGGAGCCACAAGGCGTATCGTCGCAGGCCGAGCGCATCGGCGAAGCGGGCCAGCACGTCTGCATAGGCATCGAAGTCATAGGCGAATTCCGACGGGTCGGGCGTGTCGCTGTAGCCAAAGCCCGGCCAGTCGAACGCGATCGTCCGCCATTGGTCGGCGAGCGCCGGCATCAACCGGCGGAACTGGAAGGAGGAACAGGGATAGCCGTGCGGCAGCAGCAGGACCGGCGCGCCGGCGCGTCCCGCTTCGCGATAGAAGATCGACATCCCGTTCAACGCCAAGCGCCGGTGCGTGAGCCCGCTCGCCATTCAAGGCCTCCATCATCTGACACCACCTAAATGCGTTTAGGCGGTGAACGTTCCGAGGCCGGGGAGCCGTGTGGCGACGAACAATCGGCGCGATCACGCGCCATCGTTGTTCGGGTGGTGCCGAAGCCGACATGAGCGTAGGGCTTATCTGGCACCGTTCGGCTGTTCCGCTGGGCTGCCCCACCAGAAACGCTGCGTGTTCTCGCCGAGAACCCGCCCATACAATGCTCAATCAACCGCTCTTTCGCGGCAGGAGCCGTCCATGACCAATGAAAAAGGCCCGAACATCAAGAAGAAGCAGAAATGCAAGAACTGCGAAGGCAAAGGCCTGCTCAAGAAGGGCGACAAGGTGGTGAAGTGCCAGCGCTGCAAAGGCACGGGCGTGCGGTGATGATGAGGTGATGGCCTCCAATGCGGACGGCGTACTTTCCCCGGTTGCGCAGGCTCGCGACTGACGTGCACCGCATCTGACATCACGATTGGCACTTCCTGCGGCAAGACGCGTTGCGGTCTTTTCGAGGGAGGTGCAGATGACCAAGACCGACACGGAGGGCGTAAAGACCGGGACACCGCCGACGGGTTCGGCGGCGCTCAACCCCGGGGATGAAGCCGCACCGGGGACGATGGGCACCGGCGAAGATGTGTGTCCGGATTGCCATGGCAAGGGGCGGATCGACGGCGCGCCCTGCGCGACGTGCGGCGGCAGCGGGACCGTGATCCGGGCCGTCGGCGGGGCCTGAGCAAAGCGCGGGCCGCGCGGCGCTTGAGCCCGGCTGTGGCTTTCGATCGCGGCTTCATTGTTCCAGCAACGAACGGCCCTCGCCCGTGTTTTCCGGATGCGAGACACAATGAGGCGCGCCATGACCAAGGATGCCGGACTGAAGCCCGACGATTTTCCCATCGAAGCCGACAAGGACAAGCTCAGGACCCACAAGGGCGAGCCGGTGGCCTCGGCCGAGTCGGAGAAGATCGCGGATCAGATCGCCGAACGGCTGAACGAGCATGCTCACCAGGAAGAGCAGGATCGTTGGTCGGCCTAGGCAATTCGCCTTGCCGACACCCATCCGGAAAGAGCAACGGATAGTTTGTAGGACCGAGCTCGCAGGAACGACGTCGTTGGAACGACCTGGGGCCGTTGCGTATTGGGCCGCGCCGGGTCCTTGCGATTCCGGCAATGGCGGCCTCGGCTCGAAGCCCCGCCCCCGGGCCACAGGCCGGGGCCGCCTGACGGGGGATCGGCCCGGCATCTCAGGCCGTCTTGGAGGACTGCGCGAGAGACCATGGAGGCGCCCACACCAGGGATGCAAAACCCGCTTCGACAGGCGCGGCTCTACGGCTACCTGATCGAACGCGAGGGCGCGCTGTTTCATCCCGGCGGCAGCCACCCGCTGTGCAGCGCAGGCATGACGCGACGCATGATCGAGGCGGGCTGGCTGGTGAAAGCCGGCGATCGCTACGAGTTGACGCCGCAGGCGCAGGAACGGATCGCCCCGCGTGCGATGAGCTCGGGATGACTCATCGTCGCTGTCGCGGGATTTCCGCTCCCGCCCAGGAACAGGTGCGTGCCGAGATCTTTGCCTCGGCACGGCATGTGACGACGTCAAGCACAGGAGCGGACATGAAAAAGCTGGTTCTCGCAGGGCTCGTTGCGGCTCTCGCATTCCCCTCTTCCGCATTCGCGCAAGGCGGCGCGGGTGCGTCCAGGACCGGGTCGAGCATCGACTCCTCAGGCACCGGCGGCACGACGGGAGCGGGAGCCTCCGGCCTCAACACGTCATCGGACAACAATGGCGGCGGCGCGAACGCACCGGCCAAGTCCTCCACGACCCGGCCAGGCGACAACGACACCAGGCAAACCCAGGGCGGTCAGCAGGCCATGCCGGGCTCAGGCTCGACGGGAGCGAACCGCAAATAGACGCGGCGCGACGCGCATCCAGTGGATGACCCTCACGCAAAAGGCCCGGATGATGGTCCGGGCCTTGTCTCGTCACCACCAGGGATCCCAATAGGGCGGTGGAGCGTAGGCGTAAGGCACATAATAGGCCCGCCGCACGACGCGCGGTCCATAATAGCCGTAGGGCGGGCCATAGAAGCGCGGGCCATAATAGGCATCGGCCGCCAGCCCCGCCGCAAGCGCACCGGCAACAAGACCGAAGCCGATGCCGGGACCGCCCCAATGGCCGTGCCAGCCGCCGCGCCAGCCATGGGCTTCCGCCGGCGAGGCCGCCGCCACGAACAGGGCCGAGATCATCGTCAGGACTAAAGCAAGTTTCTTCATGTGCGACTCCCAGAACTTGGAAACCGACCGCAAAACGCCAGACCGGAATTGAAGTTTCCGAGCGTTCCGGAAAATTTTGCAGCGAGCCGACGGACGCAAATGCGGCCGCCGGCCGGACGCGGGCGGGAGCGGCGGCTCCCGCCCACGGCCATGCTTACACATGGTGCTTACTTGCCTTTGATCGCGATGCGCCTCACCTTCTGTTGTGCCGCCGGTGACTTCGGCAGGGTGACGGTGAGAACGCCGTTGTTGAAGGAAGCCGCGACATTGTCCTGGTCGACGTCATCGACCGGAATGCGCCGCTCGAAACGGCCATAGTAACGCTCGCTGAAGAGACGCTCCTTGTCTTCCGTTTCGCTCTTCTTCTCGCCGCTGATCGTCAGCACGCCGTTTGCAAGCTCGACGTTGACGTCCTTCTGTTCGAGACCGGGAAGCTCGGCGACGACCTTGACTTCCTTGTCGCTCTCGTCGAGTTCGACGTTCGGCCAGCCCATTGCGGTCGAGGAGCCGAACGGACTGAGATCAAAGCTGCGGAAGGCGTCGTCGAACAGCCGGTTCATCTCACGATGAAGCGCAAGCAGCGGGTTGCCGGCTTCGCCGCGTTGAACGGCCATGTTGCGTGAGCCGTTGTTCCACGGAATGAGATCGCGTAGTGCCATTGTCGTTTCTCCTTATCTCCTGTCTTGATTGTCGATTGGCGCAGCTCGGCGCGCGGCGAGGGCCACGCACGCGCTGCAAAGCCCGGACGATCAACTCGTCAGGCCGCCTGCTTGTGCTCGATTTCGGGTCGGCATTGCCGGCAGCATCGATCGCGATGCGACGCGGCGGAACGGCGGTCGAAACCGATGGTCGAACGCCAGAGGGGAGACATATCGTCGGTTCTCATAACCACATCCTCCTGTGAGCAACATGGATTAAGAGCATCACCGGGGCGAGCCCCGATGGCCTTGCCGGACCCTGCTTTGGCGTCCGGCACCGCACTCGCATGCGGCTGCCAAAAGAATTAGGAGGCGCCGATTTGGTTTCAAGAGCCGGCTGCCAGGCGTCCGGCGATAGCAGCCCGAACCTTTTCGAACGCGCGCATTTCGATCTGCCGCACCCGCTCGCGTGAAACGCCATACCGTGCCGCGAGCTGCTCAAGTCTCAGCGGCGGCTCGGAGAGCCAGCGCGCCTCGAGAATGTCGCGCTCGCGCGGCTTGAGGACGTCCATGGCGCCGGCGAGGGCTTCACGCCTCCGTCTGGTTTCTTCCCGCTCGGCGTATTCGGCTTCAGGACTGGACGCGGGGTCGACGAGCCAGTCCTGGACTTCCCTGCCGTCGGCGTCGCGCACCAAGGCATTGAGCGACAGGTCGCCGCCGAGGCGCCGGTTCATCTCGATGACGTCGTTCTCCTGCACGCCGAGCCGCCGCGCGATCCGGCTGGCGTGCTCGGGACGGAGATCACCATCCTCCAGGGCGGAAATTTCCGCCTTGGTCCGGCGAAGCTTGAAGAACAGCTTCTTCTGCGCCCCGCTGTTGGCAATCTTGACCAGCGACCAGGACCGCAGGATGTATTCCTGGATCGACGCCTTGATCCACCACATCGCGTAGGTCGCGAGCCGAAAGCCCCGCTCCGGCTCAAAACGCTTGACGGCGTGCATCAGGCCGACGTTTCCTTCGGAAATGATGTCCGCAACCGGCAGGCCGTAGCCGCGATATCCCATCGCAATCCTGGCAACGAGCCGCAGATGGCTTGTGACGAGATGATAGGCTGCCTCGCGGTCGCCGTGCTCGCGCCATCGCTTGGCGTAGGCGATTTCCTGATCGGGCCGCAGCATCGGAAACTTGCGAATTTCCGCCAGGTAATGTGTCAATCCGCCCTCAGACGACAGCATCGGAACAGTTGCAGTGCTTCCCATTGCCCACCTCTTCGAGTTGGTCTGCTTACGCTCCAAAATCGACATGACAAAAAATGGTTTCGGCCGACGATGTAACGACCGGTGGGGCCGGCGCGTGAGTTTGCGGCGGCTCTGGCCGGGTCACGAGATAGAGCTCGCCCGCCACCAACAGGAGGGCAGCGACGGCCAGGGCCAACATGCCGAGCACCAGATCGCTGTAGTCATCCATGCGCGTTCGAAAGTATGTCGATGTCGAAGATCGGCAGCCATCGCTTTTGGCTGTCCGCGACGTCGAACGTCGTCACCGGAATTTTGTTCCGGACTTTCGGCGCCCCGCCGGGACGCGGCCTCACCCCGCCAGCGAATTCCTCGTCGCGCGAAGAATATCGTCCGACAGCTTGGGATCGTCCACGGCGCGGGCAAGCACGAGGGCTCCCACCATGGAGGCGGCGGCGGCGAGCGCCTTGTCCTCGCGCTGGCGTGGCTTCAGCGTGGAGGCCATCCGGCTGCTCAGCAAACCGATCACGCCGCGCACGCCGGCGGTGAAGCGCTGCCTCAGGCCGCCGCTTTGACGTGACACCTCACAGGCGAGCGCAGCGAAGGGGCAGCCGGCGGCGGGATCGTCGCGATGCCCCGGCGAGAGATAGTGCGAAACATAGTCCTCGAGCTCGAAGGCCTCGGGGAATTCCTGACCCTTGGTGTCGATCGCATGGGCCACGGCTTCCTCGACCAGCCGCTCCTTGGAGCCGAACTGGCTGTAGAGGCTGCCGTGCGTCATCCCGGCCGCCTCGGCGAGTGCGTCGACACCGACGCCGGCGATGCCGCGCTCCCGCAGCAGGCGCGAGGCAGTCTCGAGAATATGCTCGCGATTTTTGGCGGCCTGTTCCTTTGAGACGCGCATGCGACCGATCCTTAGAGGCGGGGCTTGACTTTTATAATTACGATCGTCATGTATATCAATAGTTACGATCGTAATCAAACGATTTCAGGCCCGGAAGTGGCGTCGGAGAGGCATTATGAACAGGATTACACCGAAGATCGCGCTGGTGACCGGCGCCTCCTCAGGCATCGGCCAGGCGACGGCGGAGCGACTCGCGAACGCCGGCTACAAGGTGTTCGGCACCAGCAGGCGGGGCGCGCAGGCGGGCAAGCAGGCGTTCGAGATGCTGGCTCTCGACGTCACCAGCGATGCATCGGTGGAAGCCGCCGTCGGCGAAGTGATCCGGCGCGAGGGCCGCATCGACCTGCTCGTCAACAACGCCGGCTTCGGCGTTGCCCCTGCCGGCGCGGAAGAGAGCTCGATGGAGCAGGCGCGCGCGATTTTCGAGACGAACTTCTTCGGCCTGATCCGGATGACGCGCGCCGTCGTGCCGCACATGCGGCGCCTTGGAAGCGGCCGCATCATCAACATCGGCTCAGTGCTCGGCTTTCTGCCGATGCCTTACGGCGCGCTCTATGCCGCGACCAAGCACGCCGTGGCAGGCTATTCGGAATCGCTCGACCATGAACTGCGCACGCGGGGCATCCGGGTCTCCGTAGTCGAGCCCGCCTACACCAAGACGCCGTTCGACGCGAACTTCATGGAGCCCGACGCCACGCTCGACGAATATCGCGAGGCGCGCGCCGGCGTGACCAAGCGGGTGAACGAGGTGATGGCGACGGCCGAACAGCCCGGCGTCGTGGGCGATGCCGTGCTGAAGGCCGCGAGCGCGGTGCGCCCGCAACTCAAATACGCGGCCGGCAGCCTTGCGAAGCGCCTGCGATTTCTGCGCCGGTTCGCGCCCGCAGCCCTGGTGGATGCCGGAATCCGAAAGGATTTGCGGCTGGATGCGACGGCGGCGCTGCAGCCCGCCCGCACCGCGCGGGCTTTCTGAGGGCCGCAATCTTGCCAGTGCGAAGAACCTTCGGACCGAGAGAAAAAATGAGAGCCCTCGTGTTCAAGCGCTACGGCAAGCCGGACCAGATCGCGTTGGCCGATATCCCGCGGCCGACGCCGAAGCCGAACGAAATCCTGGTCCAGGTTCATGCCGCGGGGTTGAACCCGATCGACAACATGATTCCGAAGGGAACGTTCAAGCCGATCCTGAAGTTTGAACTGCCGGCCACGCTGGGCAGCGACCTGGCGGGCGTCGTCGTCGAGGTCGGAAGCCGCGTGACCCGCTTCAAGCCGGGCGACGCCGTCTTCGCCAGCATCTTTGATCTCGGCACAGGCGCTCTCGCCGAATTCGCGACCGTGCCGGAGGATGCCGCCGCGCTCAAGCCGCCGAACCTGGACTTCGTGCACGCGGCCTCGATCCCGATGGTCGGCCTGACATCGTGGCAAGCTCTTAGGGAGCGCATACGTCTCAAACCCGGCCAGAAAGTCTTCATCCCCGCCGGCGCCGGCGGGATCGGCACGTTCGCGATCCAGCTCGCGAAATATTTCGGCGCCAAAGTGGGGACGACGACCAGCACTGGAAATATCGATCTGGTGCGCAGCCTCGGGGCTGACGAGGTGATCGACTACAAGACCCAGCAATTCGAGGAAGTGCTGCGGGACTACGACGCGGTGCTGGGCACGCTCAGGGGCGATGCGGTCGAGACATCGCTTCGGATCCTGAAGCGGGGGAGCAGGATTGCCTCGCTGGTCGGGCCGCCGGACGCCGCGTTCGCGCGCGACCGCGGGATGAACGTCGTCATGGTGTTCCTGTTCGGATGGCTGAGCCGCAAGATCATTCGCCGCGCCGGCAAGATCGGCGCGGAGTATTCGTTCGTGTTCGTGCACCCGGACGGCAGGCAACTCGCCGAGATCGGCGAGCTTCTCAAGGCGGAGCGTATCCGGCCGGTGATCGACAAGGTCTTTCCGTTCGAACAGGCGAAAGACGCGCTGGCCTATCTCGAAAAGGGACGAGCCAGGGGGAAAATCGTCGTCCAGATGAGATGAGGGCGTGGATCCGCCCCGCGCGCAATCGCCTCAGTCCCCACCCCGCCACCGCTCCGGCACGCTCTTGAGCCCACACCCTCGTTCATCGTCGTTTCGAAAACGCAGATGCGTTTTCCGATACGCACGATCGCCCATGTCGGGCCTGATGCAATCTTCTGCATGATACCACATCATCGCTGCAGCGCTCTCATCAGCACGGGAAGACAGAATCCATGATGTCACAATCTGACGAGTCCGCGCCGATGGCGGACATTCCGTACGGTGAGCGGACGAAGATCACCATCGAGCGCAAAGGCCACATCGTGCTGATCGGCATCAACCGGCCTGGCATCGACAATCGGCTGGACCCGGAGGCGACAGAGAGCCTGGCGAGAGCCTACTACCAGTACGATCGAGATCCCTCGCTGCGTGCAGCGGTTCTGTTCGGCTACGGCGAACGCTTCTCCAGAGGTGTCGATGTCGACGCCTACAAGGCATTTGCTCAATCGGGAAAGACGATGATGGAGGGACCCGGCTTCATCGACCCTCTCGGGCGGACCAAACCGGCGCTCACCAAGCCGCTGATTGTCGCGGTGCATGGCGATACCTGGAATATGGCGCACGAAATCTTCCTCGTTGCGGACATCCGCATAGCATCGGAAGACACGGATTTCGGCCAGGACGAGAACACGCACGGCCGCTTTCCCGGCGGCGGCTCAACCGTTCGCTTCCCACGAGAAGCCGGTTGGGGAAATGCCATGCGGTTCATTCTGACGGGCGATCATTGGGATGCGAACGAAGCGCTCCGGATGGGAACGGTTCAGGAGGTGGCAACAAACCGCGACGCCGCTCGCGCGAAGGCCGTCGAGATCGCCGAGAAGATCGCCGCATGCGCTCCCCTCGGCATCAAGACCTCGATTGCGTCCTCGCACCTTGCGCTCGAAGACCCCGAGGCCGCGCTTGCCAAACTTGGCGACCAATATCGTGCGCTGCTCACGACCAGGGACTTCCAGGAAGGGCGGGATGCCGAGGCACAGAAGCGTCCACCCGTTTACGAAGGACGGTGAGAGCTTCACCCACTCTCACCCCTCCACTCTATAGAGTCTCCATTTTTCCGGCACGCCCCTGAGCCGGTGAATGCCGTGATCTTTCAGCTTGATCGCCGACTGCGACGCCATCAGCTCCTTCACCGCGCTCGACACCAGCACCTCGCCGGCGCGCGCCTTTGCGGCGACGCGGGTGCCGATGTGGAAGGCGAGGCCGACCGCCTCAGTGCCGCTCACGGTGTATTCGCCGGCATGCAGGCCGACCCTGAGCTCGAGGCCGAGCGTACGCACGGCCTTCTGGATCGCGGTCGCGCAATTGATTCCGGCGGCCGGCGTCTTGAACGTCGCCAGCACGCCGTCGCCCGTCGTCGTGACTTCCTTGCCGCGCGAGCTCTTCAGCTCCTTGCGGACCGCCGCGTAATAATGGCCCATGATCTTGGTCCAGCGGACATCGCCGAGCTTTGCGGCTTTTGCGGTGGAGCCGACGATATCGACGATCAGGATCGTGGCAAGCGCCCGCTTGAGCTCGGTGTTGCCTGCGGCCGGTCGGCGCCGGAGCACGATCGCGCCGGTCAGCGGTTCATAGCGATGATTGCGGCGCCGCGCGATCGCGGCCTTGGCGTAATCCTGGGCACGCTGCGCGCTGCCGCAGCGAATTGTCTTCTGCTGCGGCAGACGCGTCCAGTAGACCTTTCGTCCGTCACCCGCGCCCTGGACTTCCACGGCGCCCCATTTCAGGAGGATCGCCGTGCCAACGCGCCGGACACACCACGCCTTCGACGTGTAACCCGATACGTTCGACTGATGGATTCCGATGCGGAGGAATTTTGGCATGAACGTGCGGCCGATCGATGACACGCTTGGACGAAACGCTTGGGCGGCGTCGCACCGAGCGTAGTCACACAATCCAGCGTTGGCAACAGGACTCGATGATCGCCCGCTGCTTAGCCGGGGGCCTCCGTCATCTTCAAAACGCAAAAAGCTCGATCGGATCGCTGAAGCCGCGCACCTCATATTTTCCGACCTGCTCCAGCTCGAACTCTCGCTCGACCAGCTCGGCAAAGTCGCGTGACAGCAACACTTTCTTTCCCAATTGCTTGGTCAAGGCCTCGAGGCGTGAGGCCATGTTGACGGCGGGACCGATCACGGTGAAGTCAAGCCGGGTGGACGATCCGATATTGCCGTACATGACGTCGCCGACATGGACGCCGATGCCGTAGTTCAGCGGCGCTCGGCCGGTGCCGTCGTTGCGCGCGTTCAACGCGATCATGGCCTGCCTGGCTTCGGTCACGGCATGCAGCAGGTTTGCGCAGGCCTTGGGCTCGCTCAGCGGAAAGATGGCGAGCAGGCCGTCACCGATGAATTTCAGGATCTCGCCGCCATGCCGCGCGATCGGCTCCGACATCGCGTCGAAATAATCGTTGAGCAGATCGATGACGTCGTCGCGCGGCCAATTGTCGGAAATCTTGGTGAAGTCGCGCAGATCGCAGATCATGATCGCGGCGCGCACCGTCGTACCGGTACCGCGCCGCGTGGCGCCGGCCAGGATGAGCTCGCCGGCATGGGAGCCGACATAGGTCTCGAGCAGCGTTCGCGCCAATCGATTCTTAACGCGGATCTCGCTGACCAGCGCCAGCACAGGCAACAAGTTCTTGAGGGCAGCGACATGGGTGTCGTCGAAGCCGCCGGGCCGGTTGGTCGCGAAGGTGACGAGATGGCGCTTGCCGAGCGTATGATAGAGCGGCCAAGCCACATAGTCGGTGAGGCCCTGCGCGCGCATCTCGCGGTAGAGCGCGTGCTTGCGGCCGAGCGCTGGGTCCTGCTCGAGATTTTCGCGCAACTCGGTCGCGCCGTCGAACATTTCGTTGGCGGGACTGCCGATATATTCAGACCGCTCGCGGACGTCATGGTCGACCCGTGCAATCTCTGCCTCGCGCATGCCGTCGGCCCACATGAAGCGGGCGCCCAGCCATTGCGGGTGCTGGATCAGCACGTGAAGGGTTGAGCGCGCCAGCGGAATGCCGGCCTGCTGAAGCCGGATGCACATCTCGGCAAAGATATTGTCGATAAAGCGCTGGTCGCGCGTGCCGTTGATCAACCAGTCGACGACGCCGTCGGACAGCGTGGCGGATTTGTTCTCTGGCGCGGTCATATCTGCCCGTTCATATCGTGGCCACCCATATCGCGCTTGGGGCGGCGGCCTGCATCAAGGCAGATATCGTGCTCCGGCGCGACGGCGTCAACCTAGCCAGTTGCATGGATTGTACGCATCGCTCTGATCGGCGGGAACGCCGTTCAGCCGACGACCTGGATAGAGCCCAGCACGGCCAGCCCCGAGACGAGCGCAAGCGTCGATGCCCCCGTCAGCTCGACTTTCAAGGTGTTTTCGTGCGAAATCGAAAAATCCGTGCCTTCGAGACGGATAGTGCAGTCGCCGCGCGCCGCATAAATTAGATGCGTGCCGGCGGAAAATCGCCGCTCACCGGGCTCCTTAAGCGCTTCGAGCTCAAGCGCGACCGCACCGCGCCGGCCCATCAAATTCACCACCTCGACTCGCCCTTCCTCGAGCCGGGTCACGATCTCGAGCTCGCCGGTGAAGCGCACCGTCGTAAACGGCTCGCGCTCGTCGAATTCCTCGGTGGGCGACTTCAGCACCAGCCCGCGTCCGCCGACCACCATCTGCAGGCGGTCGATGCCGGGCATATGGGAGAATGGCCCCGGCGCCACAATCGGCGTGGTCGCGAAGCGCCAGAGCAGGCTGTCCCAATCCTTCACGGATTCAGCGCGATGGGCATCCGCAATATCGGTGAAGATGCCGCCGCCGTTCTTCCAGGGCGAGCGGGCGTAGTCTTCGGATTTCAGCAGTGTGGTTTTCATGCCTTTGAGGCTTATCAGATGAGCAGGCCCTGCGAAACTGTCGCGTCGAGCCGCAGCCTGTTACGGATCGACGTCACATCCCGCTCAGGCCGCTATCGACCGCGAGCGTTTGCGCGGTGACGTAGACGCTCTCGTCCGAGAGGAAGAACAGCACGGCATGGGCGATTTCCCAGGCGGTGGCCTGGCGGCCGAACGGGACGTGACCCTTGCCGCGCGAGGGGCGGCCGGCGCCGGCCTCGCGACCGTTCGGCGTGTCGACGAGACCGGGATAGACGAGGTTGGCGCGGATGCCGCGGCGCGATCCGAGATGGGCGATGTTGCGCATGAGGCCGCCGAGCGCGGCTTTCGAGGAATCATACACCGCCATCTGCGAGCCGGCCTTCAGAGCGGCGATGGAGGAGATGAAGACGATCGATCCGCCGTTGCCGAATTTCGGCAGGCCCGCGCGGCAGCACAGCATCGGACCGCGAACGTTGACGTCGTAGATCGCATTCCACTCCTCGGGGCTGACGGCGTCGAGGCCGACCTTGCCGAAGGTGCCGATGTTGAGGACCATGCCGTCGAGCCCGCCCATGGCGCGATGTGCTTCCTCGATCATGCGCTGGACGTCGGATTCAGAGGTGACATCGGCCGTGATGGCAAAGCCCTCGCCGCCTTCGTCGGTGATGTGCTTGACGGTCTGCTGCGCGGAGGTGTGGTTGAGATCGGCGACCGCGACCTTCGCGCCCTCGCGCGCGCAAAGAATGCTCATGGCGCGGCCGTTGCCGATCGGATCGGTGGCGGCGTCGAACACACGCTGGCCACCGCCGACGATCAGGATGCGACGCCCCTCAAGGCGTCCCCTGCCCGGCGCTTCGCCCAGCGATTCCGCACTCGGCGCGCGAACATAGCGCTCCAGCCTGGTCTCGGAATTCTCACGCATGCGCGCCGCCTATCTCTTGCCGCTGTCGTAGACCTTCATGCCGGCTGCCGGGTCGAGATCGGTCTCGGTCGCCTCGGTGACACGCGCCATCATCATGTAGAAGCCGAGCGCGACAATGGATTCGACGATCTCCTGGTCGCTGAAATGCGCGCGCATGGCGGCGAAGATCTGCTCGGGAACGCGAACGTGCTCGACCACTTCGCGGCCGAATTTCAGCAGCGCGCGCTCGGCCTCGCTCAAACCGGCAGCATCGTAATCGGCGCGCTCGACCGCATCGATCTGTGCTTGCGTGCAGCCGACACCAAGCGCGATCGGCACGTGCTGGCGCCATTCATAGGCACCGCCTTCGAGCTGGGCGGCCTAAAGGATCAGGAGCTCGCGATGGACCGCACTGAGCTTCTGCTTGTGCAGGATCGAATTGCCGAGCCGCATCGCCGGGATCATGTTGGCCTCGGCATGGGCCATCATGCGGAAAATATTCAGCTTGACCGGCATGCGGTCGAACGAGGCGCGGATGTCGCCGCTCGTCGTCTCCGGATCAATCAGGGGCAGCCTTGCCACGAGTCTCTCCCTTGGCTTTTCGTTTCTTATTGTCCTGTGTCCCGCCATCCGCCGCGATCAGCGACAGGAAGAAGGTGAGATAGCTGTCGATCGCCTCGATCACCTTCGGCCGCGGCGACGGTGCCGCGCCCATCACGTAATGCTCGAGACGGATGTAGATCAGCCCGGCCGCGAACAGCCGCGCGGTCTCGCGTGGGTCCGGCGTCGAGACGAGACCGGCGAGCGCAAAGCCGCGGAAATAATCCGTCATCATGCTCTGCTCGCGCGCATAGAAATGATCGGCGAATTTGGCGCGGATGCCGGGCACGCGGTTGCGCTCGGCGGTGATCACTTTCTGGAACTGGTGCTCGCGCGGATCGGACCATTGCTCGACGAGATCCAGTGCAAACTGGCGGCAGAACGCGGCGGGCTGGCGCGCGAGCTGCTTGTAGCGCGGCTCTTCCAGCCGGCTCGCCGAGCTGGCCGGGCCGTGCTCGCTGACGATCGCCTCGAGGATCGCGGCCTTGCCGGCGAAGTGATTGTAGAGGCTGCTCTCGCGAATGCCGACGCGACGCGCGAGCTCGCGCATCGAGGCGCCGCCATAGCCGCTCTGCGCGAACAGATCGAGCGCCTCGGCGAGAATGCGCGCGCGGGTCGTGGGCGCAGCCGCTTCCGCCGCGCTGGTGGTGTGCAGAGCCATGCGGGCTTGACTAACGAACGATCGTTCGCTAGTCAACCGCCGGCACGATCGCTCGTTCGGTCTTGCGCTTCAACTCCGCTCTCAAAAGAAGCGGAGAGCAATCTGGGGAGATCAGGTCATGGCGCGCTTCGTCCATTTTCGTCTGCTGCGCGCCGCAACTTTGTCATTGGTCATAACGTTTTCGGCAATGCTGCCTGCGCGGGCCGAGGATCCGGCCGCCTATCCCACGCACAAGATCAGGATGCTGCTGCCTTATGCGGCCGGTGGCGGCGGCGACGTGATCGGACGACTGCTCGGCGACAGATGGGCAAGACGCTCGGACAGAGCGTCTATATCGAGAACCACACCGGGGCTGCCGGCACGCTCGGCACCCAGATGGTCGCGGCGTCGGCGAATGACGGCTACACCATCACCGTAGGCGGCATGACCACGCATGTGCTGGCGCCGGCGATCTATCCGAAACTGCCTTACGATTCGATCAAGGATTTCACCACGATCGGGCGCATCGGCACGTCCTCGATCATGCTGGTGGCGACCAAGGATTTTGCCGCCAACGACATCAAGGGCCTGATCGCGCTGGCCAGGAAGGGCGAGCCGATCCAGTACGGAAGCTGGGGCGTCGGCTCGACCGGACAGTTCTGCGCGGAAATCCTGATGCAGCAGACCGGAATCAAGATGGACCACGTGCCGTTCAACGGCATCGCCAAACTGGCCGGCGATCTGCTCGGCGGCCACATCTCGCTGGCGAGACTCGACATGGCGACCGCGACGCCGCTGGTGAAGGACGGCTCGATCAAGGCGCTGGCCGCCTGCGGCGAACGCTCGCCGAGCCTGCCGGATGTCGCAAGCTACAAGGAACAAGGCGTGCCGTTCGACCGCAGCCTGTCCTGGGCGATGTATGCGCCTGCGGGGCTTGCCGAACCGATCGCAAGAAAGCTGTCCGCGGCGCTGAAGGACGCGCTCGCCGATGCCGACGTGAAGGAGAAGCTGCTGGGGCTTGGCATCACGCCGCAATTCGTGCCGGGCGACGAGCAGCGTGACATCAACGCCAGCGACATCGCGGCCTGGAAGCAGGTTGCCAAGGACGCGGGCATTGAACTGAAGTGATCAAGCTGACAAGAGGAGCGCGGGCATGAGCCGCATCTTCGGCGCGGTACGCCAGAACGGTTATGTGGTGCGGGACATCCACTCCGCGATGAAGCACTGGATCGAGGTGATGGGCGTCGGTCCCTGGTACTACATGGACCGCGTCAAGACCGACTGGTTTTGCCATCGCGGCGAAAACTCCGCCCTCGAGATGAGCATCGCGCTGGCCAATTCCGGCGACCTCCAGATCGAGCTGATCCAGCAGCGCAACGACGCGCCCTCGCTATATAGGGAATTCCTCGAGTCCGGCCACGAAGGCCTCCAGCACATGTCCTACTGGAGCCACGACTACCAGGCGCTCTACGACAGGGCGCTCGGGCTCGGCTACAGGATCGGCCACGAGGGCCAGATCGGCGGCGACAGAGGACGCTTTGCCTATTTCGACACCCAGGCCCATCCAGGCACCGTGATCGAGATCTCCGACATCAGCGGCACCAAGGGGCCGTTCTTCGAGAAGGTCCGGCAGGCGGCGGCCAACTGGGACGGCACGCGGCCGATCGGCGAGGTCGGCGCAAGCCGATGACGCCGGCGGCCAGCAAGGCGATGCAGGCATCGGCCGGATTCACCGCGCTACTGGCGCGGTAGACGGCAATCCATGGTAACGTGAGCCTCGTCTCCGAACTTCAGCGAGGCAAGCATGTCCAACACCGACAAGGTTTTGGCCGGCTCGATCCCGAAGCTTTACGACGAATATCTGGTGCCGATGATCTTCGCCGTTTACGCCGACGACATCGCAAGACGTGTCGCGGCCCGGTCTCCCTCCGTGCTGCTCGAGATCGCGGCAGGCACCGGCGCCGTGACGCGCGCGGTGGCGGCGGCGCTGCCGCGCGGCGTTCGTTATGTCGCGACCGACCTCAACGAGCCGATGCTGGCTGTCGCGGCGCAGCGTCAGGCAGACGACGATCGCATCTCGTGGCGCCAGGCCGACGCATCGGCCCTGCCCTTCGACGATGCAGCCTTCGACGTGGTCTGCTGCCAGTTCGGCGCCATGTTCTTTCCGGACCGCGTGAAGGCCTACGGGGAAGTGAAGCGCGTCCTCAACGGCAATGGCACGTTCGTGTTCAACGTCTGGGATCGCATCGAGGACAATGTGCTGACGCATGAAGCGACCGTCGCGCTCGAAAAGCTGTTTCCCGACGACCCGCCTCGTTTCATGGCCCGGACGCCGCACGGCTATCACGACAAGGCCGTCATCAGAACCGACCTCGAACGCGCAGGCTTCCGTGACATATCGATCGAAACGCGGGCTGAAATAAGCCGGGCCCCGTCGCCCGAGCACGTCGCGATCGCGCTCTGCCAGGGCACGCCGCTGCGCAGCGAGATCGAGGCACGCGATGCCAGCAAGCTTCAGGCTGCGACCGACATCGTTGCCGAGGCGATCCGAACGCGCCATGGGTCCGGACCGATCGAAGGCAAGATCCAGGCTATCGTCATCGAGGCGCGGCGATAGTGGCGAGCTTCGATCCGCCCGCTCCTACCAGAAGCCCCGCTGCATCGGCTGTGCCGGCTGATAATATTGATACTGGCCGCGCCGGCGCGGATTGACGGGCTGCGGATTCGGATCGCGCTGGAAGAAGAAGCCGAAACCGTTGCCGCCATTGTCCCAGCCGTCATCGCTCGCCATGGCCATCGGAGGCGCGGTCGGCTTGCGCGTGATGAAACCGCCCTGGGGCTGGTTGCTCAGCACTGCGACGAACTCGGTGCGGTAGTTGGTCTCGCTGCTCAGCGGCTCGTCCGAGATGATGATCGAGGAGCGCGGCAACGCGGTCGGCGCGATGCGATCGAGCACCTCCTGTGGGATGGTGATGCGGTCGAGTGCGTTCCTGGCGTTGTCGCTGTCTTCGATCGTGACCACGCTCCAGCGCAGGCCTGTGTCGGTCTTCGCCATCGCGGTGAAGATATGCGTGCCGAGCGGCTGATCCGGATTGCGGATCGCGACGGGAACCTCGATGCTGGTGTCGAACACCTCGCCGCCGCCGTCCGGTGCCGGCTTGTGCGTGTTCCGCCGCACGTAGAGCTTCTGCGTCGCGCGGCTGATGTAGACCGAGACCGGCTCGAGTGCGAGCTTTGCGTCGGTCGCGGCCTTCACGGCATCGGCCTTCCTGGCCGCTGCCGCCTTGGCGGCCTCTTTCGTGGCAGCCACCGCGTCGCGCTTCGGTTGTGCGGCGCTCTTGGCGGCATCGAGCTGCGTCGCCGCGTCGGCGGCCTTGGTGGCGGCCTTCTGCTTCAGCTCCTCGGCCTTGGCGCGGGCCTGATCGGTCTTGGCGGCCGCGAGCTGCCTGTCGGCGAAGGCGAGCTCGGCGTCGGCGCGGGTCTTCTGCTGTTCCAGCTTGCGCAACGAGGCCGGCAGCGATGCCGCCTCTTTCGCGGCCGCCGTCGCGGCCTTCTTGGCCTCGTCGGCCGCCCTTGTGGCCTCCTCGGCCTCGCCGGAGAGCCTGCCAATTTGGCCCGGCGCCGCCGCAATGGCGTCCCGCTTCGGCATGAACAGTGCGGGATGAACGATGTCGATCGGAGCCGCGTCGTTCGGCGAGATGATCACCCGCATCCCGATGTTGGTCTTGTCGAACAGGCCCTCCGCAAAGCCGAACGGCATCCGCACGCAGCCATGCGAAGCGGCGTAGCCGGGCAGCGGCCCGCCATGCAGCGCGATGCCGTTCCAGGTGATGCGCTGCATGTTCGGCATCCAGGCGTCGTCATACATGGTCGAGTGGTGGTCCTTGTCCTTCTCGATGATGGCGAAGACGCCGGCCGGCGTCTCGCGTCCCGTCGTGCCGGTGGACACCGGCGCGCGAAAAATCCAGCCCTCGGCGTCGTAGAAGGTGACCTGCTGGCTCTTGATCGACACGATCGCCATGATCGGTTCGCCAGCCTCGCGCGGTGCCACCGCCTCGGCCGGCTGACGCGCCTGCTTGGCCGCATTGGCCGGAGCCACGGCCGCAAAGGCGAGCATTGCCGCCAGGGTCACAATTCCGGGGGGCCCCCAACGCCGCATCGCCACGGTGGATTGCGCCGTTGTCATCAGGTTTCTCATGCCATCCTCGGTCGAAATGCCAGTCCGCCGGTCATTGATCAGATTGCGATCTTTGAATTAAGAAATCGCCGCCGCCTTACGTTCCGTCTGTGGCGACATTCGGCACGTTCCGGCGATAAATCTCATATACGACGGTTAACGCAGGCGGAAGGGCGCCGCGCGGCCGAAGCTGGCGGTCTATCGCTGCGACAGAATGACCGGGGATCGGTGACACGGCTGCCAGCGCCCGGCGTCGGACGGCGAAGCCACGTTGAACGGCCGCTAGACGCCCATCGCGTTCCGATCGCGCGAATTCACGCCGGTCGGCGGCCGCGCGGGGCGGCGTAAAGCTAAGCCACTGGAGTCAAGGCTGCCTTTTCAAACAAGGCTGCCTTGCCAAACAAGGCTGCCTCTCCAAAGGAGACGAGCCGCTGCCGTTCCTCGTCCCACAAGGTCAGCCGCACGGTCCGCAAACTCTGGAGCAGCGTGATCCGCCCGACACCAGCGAACTGCGGATGGTCGCGCAATACGTCCTGCAAGCGATAGCAGGGAATTCGACTGGACAAATGATGGATGTGGTGGACGCCGATATTTGCCGTGAACCATCGCAAGACACCCGGCAATTGGTAGTGAGAGCTGCCGTGCAGCGCGGCGTCGTGAAAGTTCCAGGTCTCGTCGTGGGCCCAGTGCGTGTGCTCGAACTGGTGCTGGACGTAGAACAGCCACACACCGATCGACGCCGCCAGGACAACGATCGGCAGATGCACAAGCAGCAACGGCCCATAGCCGACCAGCCAGATCATCGTGACGGCGAGAACCGCGAGGGCGATGTTCGTGCCCATCGTGCTCAGCCAGGGTTTCCAGCCGCGACGCATCATCCCGACCGGCAATCGGTGCTTCAAGATGAACAAATACGAGGGACCGGCGCCAAACATCACGAGGGGATGTCGATACAAGCGATACAGCGTCCGGCGCCATCGCGACCGCCCGAGAAATTCGCGCGTGGTCAACGTATCGATGTCGCCCAAGCCCCTGTGGTCGAGATTGCCGGAATTCGCGTGATGGCCCGCATGGTTATGCCGCCAGTAGCCGTATGGCGTCAGTGTCATCACGCCGATGGCACGGCCGACCCAATCGTTGGCAACGCGGCCGCGGAAGAACGAGCCGTGTCCGCAATCGTGTTGGATCATGAAGAGGCGGACCAGCAAACCCGCCGCGGGCACCTCGAGCAGGAGGGCAAACCAATAGCCCTGGTCAAGAGCGACCCAGATCAGAGCCCAGATGACGACGAACGGGATCGCCGTGATCGCCAGTTCGAGGACACCCCGCGTATTGTCAGGCTCGCGATAGCGGGCAAGCAACTGCGCCGATGCGCGGATTTCCGGCGTTCCTTGGGTCATATCTGCTCTGCTCCCGACATGCCGCCCAAGAAGCACAGTTATGGCCACGGACGCAACAAAATCGCCCTCCGCCCTAGACCCGGGCGGCTGTGCGCTTCCGGTCGGAACCGAGCCATCGCCAGGCCAGGCGGCGCTTTCAGAGCTTCAGACGCTGAGGCCGAGCCTCGTCAGGCATCGCGGCTTAAACGCCCAGCGCCTTGCGGTTGAAGGTTCGCAGGAAACGCAGCGACAGCGTCCGGACGTTTGCGATGTTCAGCAACCACGCGGCAGCGGCATAAGCGAGCCCGCCGGCGAGGCTCACGAGCATGAGCGGGACGAGGCCGATGCCATTGACCTGGGATCGTGCCACGAGGATCGCAGCCGCCATCGCCGCGGCGGAGACCGCAACGCCGGCGAGGCGGTGGAGGTCGAACGGGACCGGATGGGCGCGATGCATCAGCACGACGGCAACGAGGAAACCGATCGCTTCGGTTGCAAGGGTCGCCAGCGCCGCGCCGTAGAGACCATGGCCGGCCACCAGCACGAACATCAACGCCACGCTGACGACCAGCGTCAGGAACGACTGCGCCGCCAGCATGAACGGTCGCTCGGCAAGCTGGAAGCTGATCTGCACATAGAACTGATTGGCGATGCCGAACAAGCGCGCGAGCACCAGGGTCGGCAGCAATACCGACACGCCGGCGCGGAAGTCGACGCCGACGAGCGTGCCGGCGACCTGGTCGGCTGCGAGCGCGAGCCAGACCGCGACGGGCGCAACTACGACGAGCAGAAGTTCGAGGCTCTCGGTCAGCCGCTCCCGCGTCGTCTCGATGTTCTTGTCCGACAATGACCGGAACACCAACGGCACGGTCGCCGCGGCGACGCTGGAGGCGATCATGACCATGAACTGTCGCGGCAGATCGGCGGCGACGCCAAAGATTCCGGCGGCGTCCTTGCCGAGCAAATAAGCCACGATGAGGCGGTCGCAGGCCGAGTAGACCGCAACCGACAATCCGGCCAGCGTCAGCGGCAGGCCGTAGCGCGCGAGCTGCACGAACTGGCTGCGCTGAAAGCGCGCGATCCTGGTGCGGTCACCGAGAAGGTTCAGGATGATCCCGGCGAGCGAACCCAGGCCGAATGCGGCGAGCAGTCCCAGTCCACCCCAGCCGAGCCAGATGCCGAGCAGGCCGAAACCGACGCTCGACACGCTGCGCACGATCGAGATCGCCGCGAACCTGTAAGGGCGCAGTTTTGCGCGCTCGAACTCCTGGCCGACATCGACGGCATTCGCCATGATCGCGACGAACATGCTGGCAAGCAGCAGCCCAACGCTGAGATCATTGCGGAA
This sequence comes from Bradyrhizobium sp. 155, assembly GCF_023101105.1. Lineage (NCBI taxonomy): Bacteria > Pseudomonadati > Pseudomonadota > Alphaproteobacteria > Hyphomicrobiales > Nitrobacteraceae > Bradyrhizobium > Bradyrhizobium sp. 155. The sequence continues at coordinate 6,218,092 of NZ_CP064704.1, forward strand.
CAGGAAAACCAGCGGCGTGGTGGCGCAGAGGACGGCAACGGTGAGCGCGAAGGCGACCATTGCAGTGCCGCGGAAATCCACCTCGGCCGACATCGCCTGATAGCGCGACACCGACAGCTTGATCCAGGCGAAGAAGATCGCGCCTAGAATGCCGGCCAGGCTGATGCCGACGACATAAACGCCGTACTCCGCCGGCGTCAGCAGTCGCGTGTAGGCCGTGACGGCGAAGAAACCCACCGCCGCAGGCAGGATGTAGGCGACGAGATAAATCGAGAAATGGCGGTTCAGCATGCGAGCACGGGACCGACAACATTGTTGCGAGTGTGACGGCCGTTCATCAATTGGACCATGGCGGGGCGAACGAATTGCGCCGCAACATCTCTCAAGAGTGTCACATAAGTCTGGAGATCGGGCGGCGAATCCGGTTTTGAAGCCGCTTTCGCGGGTTAGCGTTAAATTTGCCCTTCCCTGACGGCGCCACGGCCACCGAAAGGAACCGTGATTTCGCACTGGCAAAGTTAACCCAACGAGGGAAATCCCCGGCGTTGCAAGGCGTCGCTTGGTACGGTGGCGCGTTGGCTCCGATAAGGAATGCCGTGACCAGGCTCGACAGACGCGAATTTCTCCTCGGCAGCGCCGCAGCACTCGCGGCAGCCGCATCGGCGTCCGCAGCGCCGGCGTCGAAACTCGCCCAGCGCTATCAGGGATTTGGTGCCGCGGCCACGCTCTGGGATCTGCAAGCGGATCCCAGGCTCGGCGAAGCCATCAGCACCTACTGCACACAAGTCGTGCCGGTGCTCGAGCTGAAATGGCCGATGCTGCGTCCGGACGCGCACACCTTTGCCTTCGAACGCGCCGACGCGATCCTGGATTTCGCCCGGCAGAACGACCTGACGATGCGCGGCCACGCGCTCGCCTGGTATCACGACATTCCGGACTGGACCAAGCAGATCAAGGATACCAAGGGCGTCGAGCGCGCCTATGTCGACCACATCGGCACCGTCGTCTCCTATTACAAGGACAAGCTGACGTCGTGGGACGTCGTCAACGAGCCGATCCCGGACAATCCGCACAGCCCGAAAGACCGACGCGAGTCGTTCTGGACGCAGCATCTGGGCAACCGCTGGATTCCGCTGGCGTTCCGCACGGCGGCCGCGGCCGATCCCTTCGTCAAGCTCGCGATCAACGAATACGACATCGAGTCGGCCAAGGACACGTTCGTCGCGAAGCGCGCTGCCTACCGCCATCTCATCATGGAGCTGCTCGACCAGGGCGTGCCGTTGCACGCCGTGGGACTGCAAGCGCATCTGCATGCCGAGCTCGAGATCGACACCCATGGGCTTGCCGAATTCGTCACCGAGCTGCGCGCCTGGGGCCTCGAGGTGCTCGTCACCGAGCTCGATGTCGACGACCAGAAGCTGACGGGGACGCCGGCGGAGCGCGATGCCATCGTCGCCAAGCGCGTCGATGATCTCTTGACCGCGATCTCGACCAGCGGACCGGTGCGCTCGATCCTGACCTGGGGCCTCTCGGACCGCTACAGCTGGATCAACGGCACCTTTGCCCGCGCCGACAAGCAGCCGAACCGTCCTTTGCCGCTCGACGGCGAGTTCAAGCCGAAGCCGTTCATGAACGTGATCAGCAAGTTCACGAGAGACGTGTAAGGTCTAGCGAGCTTTCGGCACTTCGAACTGAGCCTCGTCGCCCATGTGCTCGGGCGAAAGACTCGGACCGCGACGGTCGCGCGAGCTGAGGCGGAACACGTCGCGGATGTCGTCGATCGAGGTCGACGAATAGGACTGGATGCACAGCGCGACCTGGTCGGGCGAAGCGGCGCGCATCATCGCTTCGATGGCGGGACGGTCGAGGCGGGTGTCGTCCCAATGCGAGACCGCGATGCTGTCCTCGGTGACCCGATGAGTGGCCAGATGCGCGGGCGCGTTCGCGACGAAATGGCCGTACATGAGATATTCCGAGAACTTCTTCTTCCGGCACAGTGCCAGAACCCAGTTCAATCCCGTTGCCGACTTGATCGAATCGGTCATCGCGCGCGCGGTGTCCTTGTCCCAGACCAGCGCGTTGCCGACATAGTCGTCCGCGGGGAAGGACCGGTCCTTGATGCCAAGGAGCTGATCGACGGTGCGGAGCCACAGGACATGCAAGGGGTGGGCGGCGTCGATCCCGTTGCGCGTGACGAACAGCGGGGTCTTCTCGGCGCCGGCATACTCACCGACGTCGAATTCGCGGAAGAACAGATTGTCCGAATCCAGGATGCAAACGCGCTGCTCTGGCGCGTTGAGGACGCCGGCGATCTTGAGGATCTGCTGAATGTGCCAGCCATGAACAGGTGACGACAGCAGCGACAGCCAGACGCGCCGTTTGCTGATGAACTGCAGAGCCGGCGGCAACGCCCACAGCCATTTCGGCAAATAGCGCGAGGCCGGAACGATGACGCGTTTGTCGGAAGCGAACCGCGCGAACAGCGGCAGATCCTCATCGTTAACGAGAACATAATGCCGTGTGTAGCCCGTCAACCAGGTGTCGATGCTCTCGCTGAGCAGCGAAAAGCGCTCGATATCCTTGGCGTAGCTGGCGGTCAGCAGGGCAACGGAATGCATGGCGCGCGCTCGTATGGCGATCAGGCCGCAGTCATAGCGGCGCCGAGACGCGTTGGATACTTACATTCGCAATCAAGGTAAAATGAAACGAAGCATTAGCCATCCGACGGCAACCCCTGCGCGATGCCGCGAAAGCGCAGCGGCGCCAGCGCGGAGGCGCGCTGCCACCAGTCGGCGACGCGGTCGTCGAGCGCGGTCAGACCGCGGCCTTGGCCGGGAAATATCCGGATCTGCTGCACCGCCTCGGCTTCGAACCCCCTGCCCTTGCGGGTGATCTTGAGGGCGGCGCCTTCGCGGTCCCGCTGGGTCAGCGGCACCAGAAGCCGGCCGCGCGGACGAAGCGACCGAAGCCAGAGCGGATGCGGCTGCGAGAAGCCGGCATGAACGATGATCACGTCGGCGGGTTCGCCGATGTCCTCGCATCCGTCGCCATGGACGACCGCGACGTTGCGATAGGCGCCAAGATAGGTTGCGGCGCGCGCCGCAAGCCGCTCGTCGCATTCGATTGCCTGCACCCTGCCCTTGGGCCCCACGATCTTCGACAGCACGGCTGAGAAATAGCCGAGCCCGCAGCCGATCTGGACCACACGGTCTTTTTCCCCGACGTCGAGCAAATCGATGAAATGCGCCCACAGGCTCGGAAGTCCGGTATCAAGCTTGCGGCGCGCATCGATCGCGACCAGCACATTGTCCTGGAGATGAACGGGATCAGCATCCGGCGTCAGCCGATAGTTGCGCGCCGCCTCGGTCTTGATGCGCCACGGCCCCTTCGCCAGAAACTTTTCGCGCGGAACAGTGCCGAGGGCTTCGAGCAGGCGCGTTGAAGAGATCCGCTCGCGTTTTGAGATCAGCTCCACGTAACGCGCACGCGCGGCGGCAAGATCGCTCATCTCACGGAATCGGCCTGTTTACGAACAAGCGCGTCCACGCCGAGCTCGTCGATCAGTTGCATCGCCTGTTTCAGGTCCGGCGTGGAAAAGCCCTCGCTGAACTTGGCCACAATCGGTACGAGCAGGAGACGAGCGTGCTCGCGCTTGCCGGCTTGGTGCGACAGGCGCGCGAGGCTGACGGCGGTGCGAAGCTCCCAGGACAGAGCCCCCTGCTTACGCGCGATCTCCAGCGACAGGTTGAACAGGTCCTCGGCCTCCTGCACCGAGGCCGGATTCTCATCCGACAGGGTGATCTCGCCTTGCAGGCGGTAGACTTCGGCGAGGTAGGAGTGGTCGCCGGTCCGTCTTGCGGTCGCGAGCGCACCGTCCAGCGCGCGCAAGGCGGCATCGCGCATTCCGACCTTGGCGTAGGCCTCCGCGAGCAGGCAGCGGAACCAGCAGCCGGCGAGCCAGGAATCCATCGCTTCGTATTCGTCGAGGCCGAACCGCATCTGGCTGAGGCCTTCGTCGGCCTCGCCGAGCTGCGCCAGCGCCCAGCCGCGCAGGATCGCCGCCTGCTGCTTCCAGTGCAGGAAATTGTGCTCCGTGGCGATGATCATGGCGCGGTTGGCATGGTCGCGCGTGCCCTCAACATCGCGCAAATGCTGGCAGAGATAGGCGCCGAACACGAGCGCGAAGGCGAGCGTGAATGGGTGGCGGATCTTCTCGGCGTTCGCGATCGCCTGTTCGCTGTGCTGGCGCGCCGCGTCGGGCCGGCCGAGGAACCACAGGAGGTAGCCGAGATAGGACAGCGAGACGACACCGGGATCGGTGCCGTGCCGCTCCATCAGATCGGAGTGCAGGTCGGGGCTGTAGAGGTTGATGCAGCGGTGAAGATGATGCTGGGACGCGGCAAAGCGCCCGCGATAGAGCATAGTCATCGCGATCGAGCGATGCGCCTCGATCAGATAGCCGGTCTGCTGCGCCGGTTGCGTCCCCTCGTTCAGCCGCTCGCGCTTGGCGAACTTCAACAGCTCGACGCTGAGATCGTGCGCGCGGGTCAGATCGGCGCGGATGAAATGACAGACCCAGAGCCCGCGCGTGGCGGCGAAGGCCTTTTCGTCGTCGTCGAGCTGCTGGCCGAGTTCGAGGGCGCGGACGTAGTTCTCCTCGACCTCCTGCACGGCATAGCCCTTGGCGGCGATCAGCGCGTTGCCGAGCGCGATGCGCAATTCGAGCTCCATCTCATCGGCGCCCTGCATGCGCGCATTGGCCTGCACGACGCCGAGGCCGCGGCCCAGATGCCCGATCGCCTCTAGATTGGCGCCACTCTTGGCCGCCTGCTTACCGGCCTTAAGCCAGAAGCTGGCGGCGCTCTCGCTCTGGCCGGATTCGGTCATATGATGGGCGAGCAGTTCCGGTTCGCGCTCGGTCTTCTCGGGATACATCTCGGCCAGCACCTGGGCGATCCGGGAATGCAGCTTGCGCCGCTCGCTGTGCAGCAAGCTCGCATGCGCGGCGTTCTGAATCATCACGTGCTTGAAGGAGTAGAGCGCGTCGGGCGGATGGCCGCGGCGCATGATCAGTCCGGCCTCCTCCAAATGATTGAGCGCGGCCTCGATCTGTTCGGCGGGTGTGTTGGCGACCGCGTGCAGAGTCTCGTAGGAGAATTCGCGGCCGATGGTGGCACCGATTTGCGCGATCCGCTTGAACGGCCCCATCCGGTCCAGCCGCGCCATCAGCGAGTCCGTCAGCGTCGCCGGGATCGCAAGCTGCCGCCACGGACCCGACAGCACGTAGCGCCCGTGCCGTTCGGTCAGGAGGTTGGATTCGAGAACCGTCTTGGTCAGCTCCTCCAGGAACAGCGGCACGCCGTCGGTCTTGACGATGATCTCCTCGATGACCTCCTTGGGAAGCTCGCGTCCCGCCACGCGCTCGACCAGCGTCGCGCGCAACTGCCGGCTCAACCGGTTCAGCACCAGGGTCGTGATATGCGAATGGGCGTTCCAGCTCGGCTGGAATTCGGTGCGCGCGGTGATGATGACCAGGATTGCCCGGTTCTGCGCCCGGTCGACCAGGAGATCGATCACCTCACGGGACGTCGGGTCGATCCAGTGCAGATCCTCGAATGCGATCACCAGCGGCTGCTCGCGCGCAAGGCCGAGGAAATGATTGACCAGCGCCGCGACGGTCGCATCCTTTTGCTGCTGCGGCGACAGCTCGAGCGGCGGATAGCGGTCGCCGGTCGGAATGGACAACAGCACGGCAAACAGCGGCGCAACCTGCTCGATGTCGCCATGAGCGGCGGCGATCGCGGTCTCCAGGCTCGCCAGCGACTGAACGGACGCATCCTCGCGATCGAGACCGAGAGAGAATTTGAGCTGCTCGGCGAACGGATAGAACGCCGTGGAGGTGTAATAGGGCGAGCACTGGAACGAGACCTGTCCATGGCGATCGCCCGCGATCCGGTCGAAGATCTCCTGGATGATGCGCGACTTGCCGATGCCGGGCTCGCCGAACTTGACCACGACCTGGCCCTCGCCCTCCTTGGCCTGCTGCCAGCGCCCCATCAGCAGCGCAATCTCCTCCTCCCGGTTGACGAGTGGGGTCAGCCGCGTGCCCATGGCGGCGGCGAAGCGGGTCTCCACCCGCGAGGCGCGCATCACGTGCCAGGCCTGGGCTTTCTCCGAGATTCCCTTAAGCACGTGGACGCCGAGATCGCGGTAGTCGAACTTCCCCTTCAGCAGCGACTGGGTCGACGTGGAAATCACCACACCGTTGGGCGGCGCCAGGCCCTGCAGGCGCGCGGCGAGATTGACGGTTTCTCCGACCGCGGAGTCGCGCTCTTCGGTGCCCTGTCCGACGAGGTCGCCAACCACGACGAGACCGGTTGCGATGCCGATGCGGACGGCGGGTGAGTGGCTGAGCGCGCCACGCGGCTCGATCGCGCGAGCGGTCGACAGCACCCGGACGATTTCCAGCCCCGCACGCACGGCGCGCTCGGCGTCGTCCTCATGTGCGGTCGGATAGCCGAAATAGACCAAAATACCGTCTCCGACGAAGCGGGCAGCAAAACCTTCGTAATGCTTCACGACGCGGACACAGGTTTCGCGGAAGCTCGCGATCATGTCGCGCACGTCTTCCGGATCGAACTGCACCGAGAGCGAGGTGGAATCCACCATGTCGCAGAACATGGTGGTGAGCTGACGCCGCTCGGCGCCGACCTCCGTCCGGATTTGCGGGCGCGCCATCGCGTCGGGCTTCTCCGCGGTTTCGGCCCGGAACAACGCGGTCATGGCGCGCTGGAGCCGCTTCCGATCGCCGAGCGGCAATCCGAGCTCGACCAGATCGGATTCGGTCAGGTCCGCCATGACGTCGAGATCGAGACGGTGCTGCGCGAAGAGATCAGTATAGTGGCTAAGACCGATACCCTCGAGCCAGCGCTTCAGCCCGCCTTCCGCTCCCGTGCCCGGCTCATTCTCCAGCATGGTGATTCCGCCCGACCAATCACTCCGTCGAAGGGCTTAGGGCCCCGCAACCACAGATTTTGGGGCCAAAACTTCACCTCAGACTGGACGCGTTTCCTAACTTCTTGGAAGAATAGCCCAATCGGATCAAAAGGGAACGGAATTGTCGGACGCCACACGCCCAGCCCCGCGGGAGGCGAGTACGACGGCCGAAGCGAAGATATTCGAGGATATCGGCGGTCTTCTCGATTTCCATGCCCGCAAGATGCCGGTGGCCCCCGCCCTCCTCGCCCCCGGCCGGCCGGTCCTCAACTACGGCGGGATTGGCGCGCGGACGCAGGATCTCGTCCGCACGCTGCGCGGGCTTGGCATCGCTTCTACCGACCGCATCGCGGTTGCGCTGCCGCGCGGTGCCGACAGCGCACTGGCCCTGATCGCGGTAGCCTCGAGCTGCGCTTGCGTTCCCGTCAATCCCGATCTGACGGCGGACGAGCTGCAACGCTATTTCAGCGAATTGAAGCTGACGGCGCTCGTCACCCGGGCCGACACGAACTCGGCGGCCCGCGATGTCGCCAAGGCGCTCGATATTGCGGTGATCGATTTCGTGCCGGGGCCGCAAGACGATCTCGGCGGTTGCGCGTTGGTCGGGCCGGCGGTCGGACCGGCGAGCAGCAGCGGCGCCTCGCGCGGCGACGACGACGCGTTCATCCTGCTGACCTCGGGCACGGCGGCGCGACCGAAGATGGTGCCGCTGACGCATCGCAATGTGTGCCTCTCCGCCTACAATGCCGGCCGCGCGCTCTCGCTCGCGTCCCACGATCGTCTGCTCAACGTCCTGCCGCTGTTTCACGCCCATGGTCTGATTTCCGGCCTGCTGACGGCGCTGGCCGCGGGCTCCAGCGTAGTCTGTACCGAGGGTTTCGACGCAGCCTCCTTCTTCGGCTGGATGCGGCAGCTGCAACCGACCTGGTACACGGCAGTGCCGACCATCCATCGCGCGCTGCTGACGGCGGCGGAAGCCAACCCGGATCTTGCCCGATCGTCGTCGCTGCGCGTGATCCGCTCCGCCTCGGCCTCGCTTGCGCCTGCGATCCTCGACGGGTTGGAGGCGACGTTCGGCGTTCCCGTGCTCGAAACCTACGGCATGACGGAGGCGGCCTCGCAGATCGCGGCCAACCCGTTCGAGCTGCGCAAGGTCGGATCGGTCGGCCGCGCCGCGGGCCCCGAGATCACAATCATGGACGAGACGGGCCGCGCGCTCGCCAGCGGCCAGCACGGCGAGATCATGCTGCGCGGACCCAACATGAGCCGCGGCTACTATAATGACGAGGCGGCGACGCAGGCTGCCTTCCGCGACGGCTGGTTCCGGACCGGCGATCTCGGCTATCTCGATGCCGACGGCTATCTCTTCATCGTCGGCCGCATCAAGGACGTCATCAACCGCGGCGGGCAGAAGATCTCGCCTCTGGAGGTGGAAGAGGTTCTGCTCAGCCATCCGGCGGTGCTGGAGGCCGGCGTGTTTGCCGTCCCGCACCCGAAGCTCGGCGAGAACGTCGCCGCAATCGTGGTGCTGCGGCCGAATTCCGAGGCGACTTCGGACCAGTTGCGCCAGTTCGCCCGGAAACGGCTCGCGGCCTACAAGGTGCCGAGCCTGATCCGCAGCGTCGCGACGCTGCCGAAAGGCGCCAGCGGCAAGGTCAAGCGCAATGCGCTCGCCGAATTGATTGCAACGGACGGCGGCGAGGAGGAGGCCCGTCTGCCGCGCAACGCGCTGGAGACCGAGCTCGCCGGGATCTGGGCCAATCTGCTGGAGCTGCCGCAGGTCGGGGGCGATCAGGACGTCTTTGCGCTCGGTGCCGACTCGCTCGCGGTGACGCAGATGCGTTCGCGCCTGCGCGAACGCTTCAATGTCGATTTCTCGTTCGAGGACGTTTTTGATTGCGCCACGGCCGCCGCGCTTGCGGCCCGGATCGAGACCGCCGCAATCCATCGCGAAACGATGCTACCGGCCTGGCGCCAGGCCGGGGAAGCAGACGCGCCGCTGTCGTTCCAGCAGCAGCGGATGTACGTGCTCTCGCGGCTCGACCCCACGCGCTACAATTATAACGTCGTCGAAGTCGCGCTCCTCAAGGGTGGGCTCGACGTCGCCGCACTTTCTGCGAGCCTCACCGCCGTATCGGCGCGCCATGAGGCGTTGCGGTCGGTCATCGTCGAACGCGAGGGCGAGCCGGTGCAGCTTGTGCTGCAATCGCCACCGCGGTTCGAGCGGATCAAGCTCAAGCCCTGCCCCGCGAACAAGCGGGTCGCTGTTGTCAGGCGCGAAGCACTCCGGCTCGCGCAACATCCGTTCGACCTTGCGAACGAGGCACCGCTGAAGGTCACGCTGCTCTCGTTCGACAAGAGCAGCCATGTGCTGGTGGTCAACGTCCACCACCTCGTCACCGACGGCTGGTCGCAGCGGCTGTTCTGGGAAGAACTCGCCGCCCATTATTCGGCAGCGCGCAAGAACGACGTGGCGGCACTGCCTTCGCCCGCCTTCCAGTATCGCGACTTTGCGCTCTGGCAGCAGAGCTGGGCGCAGACGCCGGCGGCCAAGGAGCAGCTCGATTACTGGCGGGTGCAACTGGACGGCGTCACCACGCTGCCGCTGCGAACCGACCGCCCAAGGCCGGAGGTCTGGAGCGGCCACGGTGCCCGTCACTATCTCGAATTCTCCAAAACCCTGTCGGCCGACCTGCGCGCGCTGAGCCAGAACCAGGGCGTCACGCCCTTCATGACCCTGCTCGCCGTGTTCCAGTGCCTGCTGTTCCGTCACACCGGACACGAAGATGTCGCGACCGGATCGCTGATCGCCAACCGCAATCAGATCGAGAGCGAGCGCCTGATCGGACTGTTCGCCAACACCCTGATCCTGCGCAATGATTTTGGCGGCGATCCGAGCTTCGGCGACATGTTGCGCCGGGTACGGCAGGTCACGCTCGATGCCTATCGCAATCAGGATCTCCCGATCGAGGAAGTCCTGCGCTCGCTTCAGATCGCACGAAGGACGGACGGCAATCCGCTGTTCCGGATCATGTTCATCCTCCAGAATGCCTCGATCGAGGCGGCACGATTCTCCGGTCTGTCGACGCGGCGGATCGAGATCGATCCAAAAGTGGCGCGATTCGACATCACGCTCGAACTGGTCGAGGCCGACGGCCGTTTCACCGGCTTCTTCGAATACGCCACCGATCTGTTCGACGCGGCGACGATCGAGGGCATGGCCGCTCAGTTCAAAACCCTGCTCAAATCCGTCATCGCCGATCCGGAGCAGCGCATCTCCCGCCTGGCACTCCTGACTGAGGCCGAACGCCGGCAGCTGCTGGCGCAGGGCCGGGGCGTGCCGGCCAATTTCGTCGCGCGCGGCAATTTGAGCGAAGGTTTCGATCGCCAGGTCAAGAAGACGCCGAACGCGATCGCGGTGTCGGACGGCCGCACATCCCTGAGCTACCGCGAGCTGGCGCGCCGCAGCCAAGCGGCTGCGCGCTGGCTCACTCTCGAAGGCGTCGGCGCCGAGGCCGTGGTCGCCTTGCTTGCAGATCGCGGGCCCGACCTGCTCGCCGCGATGATCGCCGTACAACGCGTGGGCGCCGCCTTCCTCAATCTCGATCCCGACCAGCCGCGGGAACGGCTCGCAACCATCCTCGGATCGAGCGGGGCCCGCATGCTGCTGATCGAACGGGCGCAGTCATCCATGGCGGAGGCGCTGCTCGAACCGCTGGTCGAGCGCATCCAAATGGCCGAGCTCGAGGACGCGATCGCGCCAGCGTCGGCCAAGCCGGCCCCCGCAAAGCGGCGCGCGGCGTCGAGCCTTGCCTATCTCATCTACACCTCCGGGTCCTCCGGCGCGCCCAAGGGCGTCATGATCGAGCAGCGCGGGCTGTCAAACCATCTGGCGTCGCTCATCTCCGAGCTGAACCTCTCGTCCCGGGACGTGATCGCGCAGACCGCGCCACAGAGTTTTGTCATCTCGGTGTGGCAGTTCCTCGCGGGGCCCATGGTCGGCGCGCGCGTCCACATCTGCGGGACCGCGATCGTGCAGGACCCGATTTTGCTCGCGCGCGAGATCGAGCGCGAGGGCATCACGGTGCTCGAGATCGTCCCATCGCTGCTGCGCGTGATCCTCGATCGCATGGACGAGGCACAAATCCGACGCGCCTTTGCGAGGCTGCGCCTTCTGATCTCGACGGGCGAACCGCTGCCCGTCGATCTGTGCAAGGCCTGGTTCGCCCGCTGTCCGAAAGTGCCGCTGATCAACGCCTATGGTGCCTCGGAATGTTCCGACGACGTCTCGCTGCATCGCCTGACCAGGGCGCCCACGACCACGACGGGCAACGTCCCGGTCGGCGCGCCGCTGCCGAATACCCAGCTCTACGTGCTCGACGCAAGCCTGCAGCCGCAGCCGGTCGGCGTAACCGGCGAGCTCTGCATCGGCGGCGCCGGCGTCGGCCGCGGCTATGTCAACGATCCCGCGCAGAACCGGCAGCGCTTCCTGCCCGATCCGTTCTCGCGCAAAGCTAGCAGCCGGCTGTACCGGACCGGCGACCTCGCCCGTCGCCGTGCCGACGGCACGATCGAATGCCTCGGTCGCGCCGACCATCAGGTCAAGGTCCGCGGCTACCGTATCGAGCTCAAGGAGATCGAGAACGCGCTTGCCGACCATCCCAGTGTGTGCGCCGGCATCGTCGAGCCGCGTCGCGAAGCAAGCGGCGATATCAGGCTGATTGCCCATATCGTCGCGAGATCCGGCAGCCGGAGCAGCGCCAGCGAGCTGCGCGATTTCCTGAAGAGCCGGCTGCCGGGCCATGCCATCCCGTCCGCGTTCCTGTTCCTGGGTCAGGTGCCGCTCAATGCCCATGGCAAAATCGATCGGGCCGCGCTGCTGGCGTCGGCGCAGCAGGAAACGTCCGGACCGGATGCGGCCGTGCCGGCGCGGCGCTTTACCGAAAAGGTGCTATCCGACATCTGGATCGACCTGCTGAAGGTCGAAAGCCTCGGCGTCACCGACAATTTCTTCGACCTCGGCGGCCATTCGCTGCTGGCGGGCCAGGTCATGGCGCGCGTCGCTCGGGCGCTCGGCGTGTCGCTGCCGATCAAGACCATCTTCGAGGCACCGACGATCGACGAGCTTGCCCGGCGGGTCGACGAGGCCGTGGCGGCAAAGCCGCGCAAGCCGGCCCCAAGTGTAGCGAGGTTGGCTAGTGCGAGCCTGGCCGAAGGCAGCCCTCTCTCGATCGCGCAGGACCAGATGCTGCGGATCGAGCAGAATCTTCACGGACTGCCGCTGTTCAATCTGCCTTTCGCTTTCCGTCTCCAGGGGCCGCTGAATCCGGCCGCCCTGGCGCAGGCGATCGACGACATCGTGCGCCGGCACGAATCGCTGCGGACCCATTTCGGCTGGAGCGGCGGGGAGCCCGTCAGCCGCATCGCCGCGCCCGGCGCCCTCGGCCGTGTCCTGAGTGTCGAGACGATCGGCGACGGTCAGCCCCACAATAACAAGCGGCGCAAGGCGCTGGAACTCCGCAAGATCAATCTCCTGATCGAACAGGAGACCTATGTCCCGATCGACACCACGCGCGCGCCGCTGCTGCGCGCCCGGCTGTTGCGGCTCCACGATGGCGATCACGTGTTGCTGCTGACGCTGCATCACGCCGTCGTCGATGGCTGGTCGATCGGCGTGATGTTCGAGGAATTATCCAACCGTTATGCGGCGCTGGCCGGCTATCGGTCGGTGCCGCTGCCGAAACCGCCGCCGGCCTTTTCGGACGTGGCGCGCTGGCAGCGCTGGTGGTGCGGCACCGATGCCGCCCGCCGTCAGGCGGCCGACTGGACCGAGAATTTGCGCGGGGCGCCTCCCCTCTTCGAGGGCGAATCAAGCCCGGGCCCGTCCAGGGGGCACCATCCGGTCAGTCTCGAACGTGAGCTGATCGGCCGGCTCGCGGCTTTCGCCGGCCAGCATAATTGCACGCTCTTCATGTGCCTGCTGGCCGGCTTGAAAGCCGTGCTGCTGGCGCGGACCGGCCGCGACGACATCTCTATCGCCACCGCCATGGCCAATCGCGGCCAGCCGGACACCGACCGGATCGTCGGTCCGTTCGAGAACACGGTGATTGTTCGTACCAAAATCACGCCGGAGCTGTCGTTCGCGCAGGCCGTAGTCCGGGTCCGCCAGAGCGTGCTTGACGCGCATGCGCGCCAGGAGCTGCCTTTCAACATCCTGGCCGATCATTTGGAGCAGGAGGGGGTCAATCCAGCCTCGCTGCTCCAGGTCTTTTTCACCCTGCAAAATCCGCTGCGCCAGCCGCTCGATCTGCCTGATCTCACGACAGGATCGATCGGCAACATCGCCCGCGAAGGCCAGCCGGTGCTGCCGATCGACCAGACATGGCTGTCGCTGATGCTCAAGGAGCGGCCGACGGGGATCACCGGTTCGTGCAATTACAAGAGCGAGCTGCTCGACGGCGCTACGGTCGGCCAGTGGATGGAGGATCTCCTCGCGCTGCTCGCGGCCGCCCTCGCCCAACCCAACACACCGCTCGGCCGATTGCTCAATCGCAGGGCGGCATGACCGGCCGTACATCACGGACGAATACGGGGTCACTCGTCAAAGCTGTGAATGACCAAGTTGCATCTTGATTATTTGGCGCCATCGCGCAAGATTATTCTCGCGTTTTGATTTGGACGAGTATTTTCAACCGGGGAGTTCGTTATGGGTTTCATCAAATTTACCAAGGGCACCTCGTTGAGCGACAAGGACCGCAAGGCCCTGCAGAAGTTGCTCGGCGCCGAGAAGAAGAAGCTGCAGTCCGCGCTGAAGGACGTCGACGCCAGCATTTCGATGTTGGGCGGCTCCAAGAAGTCCAAGAAGAAGAAGAAGACGTAAGACTCGTCGGCCGGGACGCCGCACGAATCTTCAGGCTTCAGTTTTCGGGCTTCATTTTTCACATTTGGCCGCTCGCGTGTCGAGTTGGGGTCTCGCACAAGCTTGCGCCCGTAAACCGGCCAGCAATCGACAAGGATTCGCCCGAGTGGACCGCTAGAAGCGGTCCGCTTAGTTGATTCTTGCTCAGTTGATTCTTCCGTCATGGCAGGGGATTTGGCCCCGGCCTGGCGCCATGGGCCCAATTGATGGCAGACGACAGAATTGAACTGTTTGTCGGATTGATCGAGAATTTTGACACGCCAGGTGCGATCGATACGTGCCGGCGCCTGCTCTCGGTCGACGAACGGGTACGAGCCGACCACTTCGTGTTCGAGCGGCACCAGCGACAGTATATTTTCGCGCACGCGATGTTGCGCCTTGCGCTCTCGCACGTCGCACCTGAGGTCGCACCGACCGACTGGTCATTTGCGGCCGGGCGTTACGGGCGGCCGTTTGTCGCATCACCCAGGACATCGAGCACGCTGCATTTCAGCCTGTCGCACGCCGACGGCTGCGTCGCCTGCGTCGTGTCGGGGCATGAGACCGTCGGCGTCGATGTCGAGACCGTGTCGCGTCGGGTGGCGCCGCTGTCGACCGCGCTTCGGTTCTTCGCGCCGGAAGAGGTCGAAACGCTGCGCAGGCTGCCGGAGCCCGCCGCGACCGAGCGCTTCTTCGACTACTGGACGCTGAAAGAAGCCTATCTGAAGGCCAGGGGTTTCGGCCTCAATTTGCCGCTCGACGCCTTCGCGATGCAGGTATCGCGCGAGGCCATCGAGATCAGCTTCAAGCCCGATATCCCCGACGATCCGCAAGGCTGGCGATTCCAGCTGATCTCGCCGTCGCCCTCGCATCGTCTCGCGATCGCGGACGGCTCCCGCGCCACCGGCGGCCTTCCCATCACCCGCAATGGATGGCCGCTACAGGAGGCGGCTGAATGACGCCGCGGCGGCTGCGCGTCTTTCCCGCGATTTCGCGCAACCGCGACCCCAAGAAATATGTCGACGAGCTGATGCGGGTGGCGCAGTTCGCCGATCGCAACGGCTTCGAAGGCATCCTGCTATTCGAAGGCAACGACGTGTTCGTCGAGCCCTGGGCGATGGCCCAGCACATCATCGGCGAGACGACCCGATCCTCGCCGCTGATCGCGGTCAATCCGGTCTACATGCACCCGTTCACGGCGGCAAAATTCGTCTCGTCCTTTGCGCAGCTCCACGGCCGCAAGGTCTATCTCAACATGATCACGGGGACTGCGGTCAGCGATCTGCAGGGGCTCGGCGACGAGCAGTCGCACGCCGATCGCTATGTCCGGCTCGGCGAATTCGTTGCGCTGATGCGCCAGCTGCTGGCAAGCCCGCGTCCGACGACTTTCGAGGGCCGGTTCTACCGCGCCAGCAACCTGCAACTTCGGCCGCGCCTGCCGCCGGAGCTGATGCCGGAATTTCTGGTCGCAGGCCAGTCCGAGCCGGCACAGCGCGTCGCAAAGGAGACCGGCTGCATCAAGATGCAGATGTTGCCGCCGGATCTCGACCGCGGCCTCGATGCGCCGGGCATGAATTTTGGAATTTTCGCCCGCGAGGGACGCGACGAGGCGCGGCAAGCGGCAAAGGCGCGTTTCCGCGATAATGCCGACGATCGCGAGCTGCTCGCGCTCACCGTGGAGAACAGCGATTCCGTGTGGAAACGGCGCCTCTACGAGAGCCAGAGCGGCGAGCTCGCGGACAATGGCTATTGGCTGCTGCCGTTCCTGACCTTCCAGGCCGACTGCCCCTACCTCGTCGGCAGCTACGCGGAGATCGGCGCGAAGCTGAAGGAGTTTGCCGCGAAGGGGCTGACCACGATCATGCTCGACATGGTCGCGGACGAGACCGAGATGCAGCACGTCTGCAAGGCGCTCGCGGCAAGCGGGATGTTTTGAGTTGTGGATGAAGTCGACCTAACCATCCACATCGTCATTGCGAGCGTAGCGAAGCAATCCAGAGTCCCTCCGCGGAAAGATTCTGGATTGCTTCGCTACCCTCGCAATGACGGAGAATGATGGGCTACTCAGCGAGAATCAGCGCGCCTCTTCGAAGCCGGCCAGCACCGAGGTCAGGTTCGCGCCGAGGATGTCCGAGAGGTAGCCGCCCTCCTGCACGAACACGGTCGGCAGGCCCATCTTCGCGATGGCCTGTCCGATGCGGCGGAAGCCCGGCGTGGTGACGGCGAGACCCTTGAGCGGATCGTGCTCGGAGGCGTCGAGGCCGAGCGCGATGACGAGGGCGCCGGGCGCAAAGGACTCGATCGCCTTGCGCGCGACGTCCATCGCCTGGATGTAGCCGTCATCGCCGGTGCCGATCGCCAGGGGAATGTTGAGATTTGTGCCAAGGCCGGGACCTTCGCCGCGCTCATGCGCATAGCCCCACACGTAAGGATAATACGCGACGGGATCGGCATGGATCGAGACCGTGTAGACATCCGGCCGCGCGTAGAAGATTCCTTGCGTGCCGTTGCCGTGATGGACGTCGACGTCGAGGATCACGACACGCTCGTGCCTCTGCCGCAGATGCGCCGCCGCGATCCCGCTGTTGTTGAGGAAGCAGAAGCCGCCGGCCATGTCGCGATAGGCGTGATGGCCGGGCGGCCGGCAGAGCGCATAGGTCGCATCCTCGCCGTCCATCACCATCTGTGCCGCGGTGACCGCGACGTCGGTCGCAGCGCAGGCCGCAGCCCAGGTGCCCGGGCCGATCGGCGCCGCGGTGTCGGCGGTGTGCCAGCCGAGCTTGCCGGTGATATGGGTGGGATAAGTCGCGGCATGGCGCACCGGATGGATATTGCCGATCATCTCCGGGCCGGAATCGCCGAGCGCGGTCCAGGCCTCCCAGGCCTCGCTCAGGAACGACAGATATTCCGGACTGTGGATGCGCGCACGCGGTCCCTGCCCGAATGTGGTCGGCTCGACCAGTTGATGCTTGCCGTCCTTGAGCCCTTTGAGCAGGCGGTCGGCACGTTCGGGCTGCTCGGTGGTCCGCTTGACCACACCGCGAACCAGGAAGAATTGCGGATCGTGGCTGCGATGCAGCTCGGTATGGACGGCTTTCACTCGAACACTCCGTGGTCGCTTTGAGGGTGCCACAGATGTCTAAATCCCCGCGGCGGCGAGATGCAAGCAAGAAGAATGCCGCCCCTGTCGCACCGCCCTGCGCCGGAAGCAGATCCCTCGTGAAGCTCAGCAGCGCCCGCGCTGAAGGCAGTGCTCGCGGCCCTGCTGGTCGGTGCGGAAGGACTCGACGAAGCCGCCCTGACGCTGAGTGACGAAGATCGTCTTGCCGTCGTGGCCTCCGAAGGCGAGGTTGGTCGGCTCCTTGGCTCTCAGCGTGATCTCCCGCTCCACCGCGCCATTGGCCTTCATCAACGTGATCGTGCCCTTGAGGATGCGCGCAACATACAGGCGGCCAGCGATGTCGGTGCGCAGGCCGTCGACAGTGTCGGGCTGAAATGCCTTGACGAGTCTTGGACTGGTGAGCTCGTTGCCGGCGACCGTATAGGACCAGATCTGACCGCTGCTGGATTCCCCGACATAGAGCGTCTTGTCATCAGGGCTGAGATCTATGCCGTTGGTCGTGCCCATCGCGCGCGGCGCCGACATCAGCTGTCCCTGCACCGTTCCGTCGGCTCCCTTCGCGATGCGCCAGATGTGGCCTTCGCGACCTTTCCAGTTCGGATCGCTCGCGTAGATCGTGCCGTCGCGGGCGATGGTGATGTCGTTGGGCTGGTTCATCTCGTCGGAGTGAAACCAGATGGCGGGCTCGGTCGATCCCTTCGGGATCGCGAAGATGTTGTGCTTCTTGTAGTCGGCGATGAACATGGTGCCGTCGCGCGCGAAGCGGATGGCATTGCCGACGCTGCCCTCGGGCAGCGCCGTGAACGGCTCGGACGCCGTGCCGCCGACGGGCAGCTTGCCGATGGTGCCGGGCTTGCCGAAATTGACGACGAAGAGATTGCCGTCGAGATCGGCGGCCGGCCCTTCGATGCCGAACGTGTATTCGCCTGATGGCGTCACCTGCACGCTTTCGAACAGTTTCGTTTCCGCTCGGGCCGGTGCCGTCGCAAGGACGAGAACAACGCTACTGCACAGGCACCAGAAATTCCTGCCGGATGTAATAGCCATCGCCGTCGCTGCACTCGCCATTCAGATAGGCATCGGCCGGTCGGAAGAAGCGGCTGAAACCGGGTTTGTCTACAGCGTTCCTTTGTGTCACGACGACGACCTTGGCAGCCGGTATTTCGCCGCATTCCTTGTTCGGTTTGCCAAAGAACTTGCGCTGCGGCGGGCCGGACTTGATCCGCATCCGGATGCCTGGAACCATTCTTGACACCAGCAGATCCGCCGTGTCGAGCAGGCGCGTGTAACCGGGTTCGGCCTTCGGCAGGCCGTCGCCACCCGGCGGCATCAGTTTCTCCGCGCCCAACCCACGAAGCCGCGTGCGCAACTTTCCGGAATCGGGATCACCAGGATAGATCCAGCCATCCTGCGACAGCATGAAGCGAAGCACCGTCGCGTCCTTCTGAGCGTCCGATAGGCCCGGCTTCAGGCCGAAATCCGAGTGACAGCCGACGCAGTGCTTTTCGACGAGGCCCTTGCGCAAATTGGTGAGCCGGACGCTGTTCTGCGCGTCCCTGGCCACGAAGACCGCCAGTTGCTCGATCAGCGCCTGGCTACGCACGTCGCAGGGCAGCGGCGACGGCGCATCGCCCGCGGCGCGGTCGATCCGGATCACGGTCTGGTTTTTGTCCTCGACCAGCCAGATTGCGCCGTCCTCCGCGACCGTCATGCCGACCGGCGCACCTTGCGGCCGCGCGCCGTTGACGCGGTGCCAGCCTGCGATCAGCTCCTCGAACGGCGCGGCGGCGACGGCGCCGGCCTCGGTCTGAAAGCTGTGGGTCGGATCGGCCGCGCAACTGACATGATAGCGTACCGGCGCCGGGGCGGGCTTCGGGAAGCCGTGATCGTCGACGTCATAGACGATGACGCGGCTGCCGGTCGGGCGGTAGCCATGCAGGCCGACCAGCAGCTTGCCCTCGAGCTCCGGAAATTTCGCGCCGTGATAATAGAGCATCGCGAGCGGCGCGCCGTGCGGCGGCAGCAGCGAGAACGGCGCCTTGTAGAGAGCGTTGGCGGTGCACAGCGATTTGTAGACCCCCGACCGCAATACGATCCTGAATTCTAGACTCGGCGTCGACAAATCGTAGCAATAGGGCCAGCCGTAATGCCTGCCCTGCTCGATCGCGTTGATCTCCTCGTTCGGCTTGAAAATGTCAGGCAGGTCGCGGCCGTTCTCGCCTTGCAGAAAGGCATAGCCCGCATCAGGGAAGTTCGGATGCAGCGCCAGCGCCATCGAGTTGCGCAGGCCGCGCGCATAGACACCGTGCGGCGGGTCGGGTTCGCCAGGCTTCAACGCCGGGAAGATACCGCCCGGGGGCGGCGTGAACAGCCAGATCGACGCCATTGCGGAAACGCCCTCGGCCGCCGCGCAAGGTCTCGTGATCGGCGCCGGCGTGATGCAGTCGTCGCTGTGCGAGCCGACATTGACGAACAGCCGGCCGTTCTTATCAAAGACAAACTGCTTGAATGGATGCGCGCTCTCGTCGAGCTTTTTGCCGTCGGGCAATGTGATCCGGCGGCCGGGCATGTGACGGACGACGGTCTCGACCGTGTCGCGCGGATTGTCGGCGAGCGGATCGAACCGGAAGATCGTCTCCGCGCTCGAGGCATAGAGCTTCTTGTCCGGGCCGATCGCGAGGCCGAACGGATATTCGATTGCAGTCAGCAACTCCTTGAACCGCTGTCCCTGGGGTGCCCGCGGGTCGAGCAACAGCAGCCGGCCATCGGTATGGCCCCAGCCCGCCATGTCGGCGACCACGAACAGGTCACGACCGGGCACCTGGATGATCGAGCGCGGGAATTTCAGCCGATCCTCCTCGCTGGCGACGAGGCCAGCGCAGAATCCCGCCTTCATGTCGATCTGGATTCTGGGAAAGGCGAGATCGGCGCTGCCGCAGGTCTCCGTGCCGATCGCATAGCCGCTCTTGCGGACCGGTTCTGATGAGCCTACCGAGGCGAGGGCCAGGAGGACCACCAAGGCGCCCGTGCATGCGCGCAGGCTTCGGCTTTCACGCCAAAATGTGAGGTGGTTCACGGCGCCTCCCGGACGTTCCGTCCAGGGTTGTTCCATGCCGCGGGAACGCCGTCCAGTTGATCAACACCCCCTTGTGATCAAACCAGCAGGGGGCTTGGCGCCGACCAATCTCCGTAGATTCCCTTACCGGGCTCGACCCGAATGTTTCGCGAAGGCTTGGAATGGTATCGGTTTGCCGTCCCAATCGCTCCCAATAGGAGACGCATATGGTCCAGGTCTATTTTCACTGCTCCAACTTGGACGGCACGCTGATCGATCGCAGCGGCACAGCCGTGACCAACCTGACCGAGGCGCGCGACCGTGCCGCCCAGATCATGAACGCGATGATCCTGACGCCCGGCGCTGAGGATTGGCGCGACTGGGTAATCCATGTCAGCGGCTCCGACGGCGAGGAGATCTTCGACCTCCCCTTCACTGCCATGCTCGGCAAGCCGCACTGAGTTGATGCCATGTTGCTCGCGTCACTGACCCTGCTCCGCCAGCCCCTGAACTTCATCGCCAGCAAATGGCTGACGCTGATCCGGATCGCGGGCAATCCCTACCGCCCCGAGCTCCACTACATGCGCGGGCCTGGCCCGAAATGGCACGCCAGGTATCAGGCCAGCCGGCTGGATCGCGCGCGCTGAGCCCTGCGGCTTCCGCTTCCCACTGATCGGTCTCATAACTCGTCATGCCCGGGCCTGTCCCGGGCTTTCTCGTCTTGGCATCTACGTCTTGCCGACTGCGCCACCCCCGCTGTTACACACCAGCCATGCCGCGTCGCCCTTTCGATGTTCTCGATGGGGGCGATGTGCCATTCTTCGCGGAGCTCAGCGCAACGAAGCCAAACCGAAGACAGCACACAGACATCATCATGCCGCACCAGTTCAGCCACACCCAAACCGTCCGCAAGCCCGCCGTCACATCCAAAGGCGGCATCGTCGCCGCGCAATCG
This sequence comes from Bradyrhizobium sp. 155, assembly GCF_023101105.1. Taxonomy (NCBI): domain Bacteria; kingdom Pseudomonadati; phylum Pseudomonadota; class Alphaproteobacteria; order Hyphomicrobiales; family Nitrobacteraceae; genus Bradyrhizobium; species Bradyrhizobium sp. 155. Next base: position 6,239,117 of record NZ_CP064704.1, read on the forward strand.
CGGCGGGCGGCCGAAGTGGGGGCGCAAGTGCTGGCGGCGGGCGGCGACTGTGTGGACGCGATCGTCGCCACCACCTTCGCGCTTAACGTGCTGGAGCCCTGGAACAGCGGCATGGGCGGCGGCGGCGCGATGGTGCTCTACCGTGCCGCGGAAAATCTCTACGAGGTGATCGACTACGGCATGTGCGCGCCGCAAAGCCTGCGCGCCGCCGACTATCCGCTCAGCGGCGAAGGCGCGGCTTCCGACCTGTTTCCCTGGCAGCGGGTGAAGGACGACCGCAACATCCACGGCCCCGGCTCGATCGCCGTGCCCGGCGTCGTCGCCGGCATGGAGGAGGCGCATCGCCGTCACGCCAGGCTGCCGTGGAAGGATCTGGTCGCGCCGGCCGTCGCCCTCGCCGGCGAAGGCCTGCTGGTCGATTGGTGGACCACGCTGACGATCGCGGCATCGGCGTCCGATCTTCGGCGCTATCCCGCGAGCGCGACAACGTTCCTGAAGGACGGCCTCCCGCCGAGCGCGCCGTGGGGCATCAAGTCCGAGACGCGACTGCCGCTGGACACGCTGAAGGCGACACTGGCGCACCTTGCCGACGCCGGTCCGCGCGATTTCTACCAGGGCGATCTCGCCAGGAGCATCGCATCCGACATCAAGGCCGACGGCGGCGCGCTATCGGTGGAGGACCTCGCCGCGTTCCGAGCCCATCTGCGCGATCCGCTGGCGATCCCCTATCGCGGCGGCAAGGTGTTTGCGACACCGGAGCTGACGGCCGGACCGACCATGGCGCATGCGCTGCGCCTGTTGCAGCAGAACCTGAAGCCGGGAAGCGCGCCCGATGCGGGCGCCTATGCCGAATATGCCGCCGCGCTGCAATCGGCCTATCGCGAGCGGCTCAAGGATATGGGCGATGCCGACGGCAAGCGCTCGCTCGGCGCGGACTATCTGGCGCCCGCCTGCACCACGCACTTCTCCGTGGTCGACCGCCACGGCAACATCGCGGCGGTGACGCAGACGCTGCTGTCGTCCTTCGGCTCGAAATACGTCACGCCGCACACCGGCATCGCCATGAACAACGGCATCATGTGGTTCGACCCGAAGCCAGGCACCACCAACTCGCTCGCCTCTGGCAAGCGCTGTCTCACCAACTACACGCCCGTCATCGCCGAGGCCAAGGACGGCAGACGGCTCGCGGTCGGTGCCTCCGGCGGTCGCCGCATCCTCCCGTCGGTGATGCAGATCGTGTCGTTTGCGATGGATTTCGGCATGGATCTCGATGCCGCGATCCACCAACCGCGCATCGACGCCAGCGAAGGCGCCATCGTGATCGGCGATACCAGGCTGCCGGCGGACACACGCGAGGCGCTCGCGGCGCGATTCGACTATGAGGAAGCGCGGGTGCAGTCCTTGCCGCAGAAGTTCGCCTGCCCGAGCGTCGTGATGCGCGACGGCGACACCAATTCCGGCGCGGTCGAGATCTTCCAGCCCTGGGCCGACGCGGTGGCGGAGGGCTGAGCCTAGATCCCCAACCGGTCGCGCAGGCGACCAGCGATCACTGCCGTCGTCACGCCGACCGGCCAGAAGGCATGCATCGGGATCGGCTTGATGCCGGTGACGGGCATGTCGAGCTCGGCCTTGGCGCCGCCGATCAGACGCCGCGCGAGCTGCGCGCCCATCGCGGTCGAGAGCGCGACGCCGCGACCGTTGCAGCCGAGCGAGATCAGGATGTTGTCCGCGGGCTCGTGCAGGTGCGGGTAATGATCCGCGGTGATGGCGAGCCGGCTGTTCCAGCCATGGGTCCAGGCCACGCCCTTGAGCTGCGGCCATAGCCGTTCGGCGTATCGCATGAGATAGGCGACGTCGCGCGGCGAACTGATCCAGCGCATCGGGCCGCGGCCCCCCATCAAGAGGCGGTTCTGCTGATCGATGCGGTAATAGACGGTGATGTGGCCGCTCTCGTAAAGGACGGGACGCGTCGGCATGATCGAACGGGCCACGTCGTCAGAGAGCGGGGCCGTGGCCGCGATCGAGGAAAACACCGGCACGATGGTGCGGCGAAGCGCCGGCCAGAGATCGTCGGTAAAACCGTTGGTCGCGAGCAGCACCTTGTCGGCATGCACCACCGCGCGCGGCGTCTCGATGCGCCAGCGGCTGCCCTCGCGACGGAGTGATAGTGCGGGTGTTTCGCCGTGCACCTTCGCGCCTGCCGAGATTGCAGCACGCGCGAGACCACGGGCGTAGCTGAGCGGATGCAGATCGCCGCCGCGCGCATCCAGCATGGCGCCGATATAGCGATCCGTGCCGGTCATCCCGCGCAATTGCTCGCGATTGAGATACGACACCGGCATTCCGCGGGCGATACACTGTTGTGCGGTTTTCTCGATGGCGGCCGCGCTGGCCTCGTTATAGGCCGCGCGCAACGTACCGTTCTGCCGCGCTTCGCACGGGATCTGGTAACGGCGGATCAGATCATGCGTAAAATTCGTGGTGCCGTAGGAGAAGTCGATCATGCGGCGGCCGAGCTCAGCGCCGAAATCGGACTCGATCTGATCGGGGTCGTGCTTCAGTCCCGGATTGGTGTGGCCGCCATTATTGCCGGATGCGCCCCAGCCCGGCTCCTGCGCCTCCAGCACCAGTGCCTCGACACCCTGCTCCGCCAGGTGCAACGCCGTGGACAGGCCGGTGTAGCCGCCGCCGACGATCGCGACCGAGACCGTCCTGTCGACGTCGAGCGGCGGCGTAGTCGGCGGCACGACGGCGGTGTCGGCGTAGAGGGACGGCGGCAGAGGCAGGCGCGTGGTCATGGCGAAGACCGGTCAGAGCGGATGCAGCACGCGGCGCAAAAAGTCCTGCGTGCGCGGATGCTGGGGTTGATTGAGCAGCGACTTGGCCGGCCCCTGCTCGACGATGACGCCGCCGTCGATGAACAGCACGCGGTCGGCGACGTCGCGGGCAAAGCCCATCTCATGGGTGACGACGACCATGGTCATGCCGTCGTCGGCGAGCTTGCGCATCACGCCGAGAACGTCGCCGACCAATTCAGGATCGAGCGCCGAGGTCGGTTCGTCGAACAGGATGGCCTTGGGCTGCATCGCCAGCGCCCGTGCGATCGCGACGCGCTGCTGCTGGCCGCCGGAGAGCTGGGGCGGATGCTCGTTGGCTTTCTCGGCAAGGCCCACCTGGGCGAGCAGCGCGCGGCCACGCTCGAATGCGGCAGCGCGTGGCTCCTGCTTCACATAGAGCGGACCTTCAACCACGTTCTCCAGCACCGTCCGGTGCGGAAACAGATTGAAGCGCTGGAACACCATCGAGACCTGGGTGCGGACTTTCACGATCGACGGCGCGTCGCGGTCGACCTTCAATCCCTCGACGCTGATCTCGCCGCGGTCGTAGCTTTCGAGACCGTTGATACAGCGCAAGATGGTGGACTTGCCGGAGCCGGAGGGGCCGACGATGCAGACCACCTCGCCCTTCTGGACGGACGCCGTGATGCCCTTGAGCACCTCGTTCGCACCGAAGCTCTTGTGGACGTCGGTCAACTCGATCATTTCTTGCCGGCCCGCTTCTCGAAGTGACGGACCAGCAGGATCAGCGGAATGCTCATGGTGAGATACATCAGCGCGACAAGCGTGAACACGTTGGTGTTCTTGAAGGTCGAGGACGCGATCAGCTTGCCCTGAAGGGCGAGTTCGGCGACCGTGATGGTCGAGGCCTGCGAAGAGTCCTTCAGCATCATGATCATGACGTTGCCGTAGGGCGGAAGCACGATCCGCACCGCCTGCGGCAGCACGACCCGGCGCATGGTCAGCCACCAGCCCATGCCGATCGATTGCGCCGCCTCGATCTGCCCTTTGTCGATGGCCTCGATGCCGGCGCGGAAATTCTCCGCCTGATAGGCCGAGTAGGCGATGCCGAGCCCGAGGATCGCGGCCTGCAACGCGGACAGGGTAACGCCGAGATCGGGCATCACGAAATAGAGGTAGAACAACAGCACGATGATCGGAATGCCGCGGATCACGTTGATCAGGCTGGCGCTGAGCAGCGACAGGACGCGGATGCCGGAGACCCGCATCATCGCCCAGACGAGGCCAAGAACCGTCGAAAGCAGCAGCGAGCCGATGGTGACGACGATCGTCAGCGCGACGCCGCTCATCAGGATCGGGAAGAATTCGGCCGCGTCGTGCCAGAAGCCTTTCATCGATCAGCTTTCATCGATGGCCTCTGCCGATCAACCCTGTGCCTTCAGACCCCATTTATCGAGGATCTTGTCGATGGTGCCGTTGGCCTTCAGCTTGGCGAGCGAAGCGTTGATCTTGCCGAGCAGCGCGGCCTCGCCCTTGCGCACGCCGATGCCCACCGAACCGACGGTGACGGGCTTGTAGCCATCGACCAGGCGCACCTCGGGGAAGCCGCCCTGCTTCAGATTGTAGGCGAGGATCGGATAGTCGGCGTAACCGGCCTTGAGGCGGCCGGTGTTCACGTCGCGCAGGATGTCGGGGATGGTGTCGTAGGCCTTGACATCGGCGAACAGGCCGGACTTCTTCAGCGCGTCGACGAAGGCGGTGCCGACCTGAGCGCCGACCGTCTCGCCCTTCAGATCGTCCTGGGTGGCGTAGGCCTTGGTGTCGCTCTTGGGGACCACGAGGCCTTCGCCATAGGTGTAGATCGGGTCGGAGAAGTCGACGACCTCCTTGCGCGGCGCTGTGATGAACATCGCGGCCGCGATGATGTCGATCTTGCTTGATGTCAGCGACGGGATCAGGGCCGAGAACTGCATCGGCTCGATCTGCACGTTGAAGCCGGCATCCTTGCCCACTTCAGTGACGAGATCGACCATGATGCCCTGGATGCTATTGGTCTTGGTGTCGAGGAAGGTGAAGGGAATGCCTGTCGGCGTCGAGCCGACCTTCAGCACTTGCTGCGCCGAGGCCGGCGCTGCTGCGGCAATCGCGAGTGCCGCGAGCGCGGCCAGACCAAAACGCTTCATCGCATCCCCCTTGGGCCCGACCGATGGCGGCGCTCGCAAACCTCGTCATCGCAGACGTTGCGAGCAAAGCCGTTTCGGCCTATTTTCACCAATATGAAAATTTGGTCACACTTCTGCGGCCGATGCAAGTGGTTTTCATGCACATGAAGGAAGCGGTTTGACGTGAGCGGTGGCAAGAGAATGCACAGGCCGGCCGCCGCAAAGCCGGTGAAGAAGGTGAAGGTGAAAGCCTCCGCCCGGGCTATCGCCAAAGCGGCCGAGCCGGCGATGGATGTTGCGGTCGGCCGCCGCATCCGCGATCTCAGGCGCATCAGGCAATTCTCGCTCGAGACGGTTGCCTCGCGCACGGAGCTGTCGATCGGTTTCCTCAGCCAGATCGAGCGCGGACTGTCGTCGCCGTCGCTGCGCGTGCTGGCCACGCTCGCCGACGTGCTCGGCGTCGGCATCGCCGCGCTGTTCGGCGCGAGCCCGAACGCCGACGGTGCACCAGATCAGGTGGTCACGCGCGGACTGCAGCGGCCCGAGCTGAAGCTCTGGCGCACCGGCGTGTCCAAGCAGTTGCTGAGCCCCGCCAGCCCCGACAACCGGCTCAACCTGTTCCTGGTGCATCTGGAGCCGGGCGGCTCCACCGGTGACGAGCTCTACACCCATGACGGCGAGGAAGCCGGCCTCGTTCTCGAAGGCGAGATGATGCTGACGGTGGACAGCGAGACGTGGTCGCTGAAGACGGGCGACAGTTTTCGGTTTGCAAGCCGTCGGCCCCACCGGTTTTCAAATCCAGCCAATGACGCGAAGGCGGTGGTGCTGTGGGTGAATTGCGTGACGGGGACGGCGTAGCGCAGCCGTCATTGCCAGCGAAGCGAAGCAATCCACATTCTCACCGCAGAGACACTCTGGATTGCTTCGTCGCGAGAGCTCCTCGCAATGACGGGAGGATAGAGTCTTAGCCAAACCGGTACTTGTACCGGTCCACTGTCAGCGCACTCACATCAATGTCCGGCTTTTTGCCTGACAGCATGTCGGCGAGCACGCGGCCGGAGCCGCAGGACATGGTCCAGCCTAGCGTGCCATGGCCGGTGTTGAGGTGAAGGTTGGCGTATTGCGTCGGGCCGATCACGGGCGGGCCGTCCGGCGTCATCGGGCGCAGGCCGCTCCAGAACGTCGCCTTGGAGAGATCGCCGCCTCGCGGGAACAGATCGGTCAGCGAGTGATCGAGCGTGGCGCGCCGCGCACCATAGAGCTGGCTCGAGAAGCCGGAGATTTCGGCGGTGCCGCCGACGCGGATGCGATTGCCGAGGCGCGTGATGGCGACTTTATAGCTCTCGTCCATCACCGTCGATTCCGGCGCGCCGGAAGCGTCCTTGATCGGTACCGTGATCGAATAACCCTTCACGGGATAGACCGGCAGCGAAATATCGAGCGGCGCGACCAGCCGCGACGACCAGCTTCCGAGCGCGAGCACGTAAGCGTCTGCCTGCAACATCCCAGCGCTGGTCGCGACGCCGCTGACGCGCGCCCCCTCGGTGACGATGCGGTCGATGCCGGTATTGAACATGAAGCGCACGCCGAGCGCTTCGGCATGCTTGGCCAGTGCCTGCGTGAACATGTGGCAGTCGCCGGTCTCGTCCTGCGGCAAGCGTAGTCCGCCCGCGACCTTCTCTTTCACGCCCGCCAGAGCCGGCTCGGCCGCGATGCAGCCCTCGCGGCTCAACACCTCGAACGGCACGCCGTATTGCTTGAGCACGGCGATGTCCTCACCGGTGCCGTCGAGCTGGGCCTGGTAGCGAAACAGCTGCAGCGTGCCCTGCGAGCGCTCGTCATACTGGATGCCGATGTCGCGGCGCAGGTCGCGCAGGCAATCGCGGCTGTATTCCGCGATCGGAATCATCCGGCTCTTGTTGATCGCGTAGCGTTCGCTGGTGCAGTTGCGCAGCATCTTGAGCAGCCAGACCCACATCCCGGGATCGAGCTTCGGCCGGATCACCAGCGGGCCGTGCTTCATCAGCAGCCATTTGACCGCCTTCACCGGCACGCCGGGACCGGCCCAGGGCGAGGAATAGCCGGGCGACACTTCGCCGGCATTGGCAAAGGAGGTCTCGAGCGCCGGTTCGGGCTGACGGTCGACGACCGTCACCTCATGGCCGGCACGCGCGAGGTAGTAGGCAGAGGTGACACCGATGACACCGCTGCCGAGGATCAGAACTTTCACGCTTGGTCAAACTCCTGCGGCATCACGCTCGCCGCTGCAAGAGGGAACTCCGCAACGGCGAGAGCAATTATCAGGCCACCCGCTTGATGGCATCGCCGAGGATCGACACGATATCGTCGATGTGGCTCTTCTCGACGATGAGCGGAGGCGACAGCGCAAAGCTATCGCCGCTCATGCGGAAGTACAGCCCGCGATTGAAGCAGTCGACCATGACGTCGTAGCCACGCACGCCGACCGTACCGTCACGCGGCGACAACTCGACCGCGCCCATCAGGCCGCAATTGCGGATATCGACGACGTTAGGCAGGCCCTTCAGTGAATGCAGCGCGTCGCGCCAATATTCGGAGATCGAAGCACCGCGCGTCAGCAGGCCTTCATCCTTGTAGATGTCGAGCGTCGCGATGCCCGCGGCGCAGGCGACCGGGTGCGCCGAATAGGTGTAGCCGTGGAACAGCTCCATCGCGTTCTCCGGGCCGACCATCAGGCCGTCGTGAACCTTGCGGCTCGCAAACACGGCGCCGCAGGGAACGGTGCCGTTGGTGATGCCCTTGGCCGTCGTCATCATGTCAGGCGTGACGCCGAAGAAGTTGGCGGCGAACGGCGTGCCGAGGCGGCCGAAGCCGGTGATGACCTCGTCGAAGATCAGGAGAATACCGTGCTTGTCGCAGATCTCGCGCAGGCGCTGGAGATAGCCCTTCGGCGGCGGCAACACCGCGGTCGATCCGGGCACTGGCTCGACGATGACGGCGGCGATGGTCTCGGCGCCATGCAGGGCCACCAACCGCTCGAGATCATCGGCGAGCTCGGCGCCATGCTCGGGCTGATCCTTGGCGAAGGCGTTGCGGGTGAGATCGTGGGTGTGGCGGATGTGGTCGACGCCCGGCAGCAGGGTCGCGAAGGCGCGGCGGTTGGCGACCATGCCGCCGACCGAGGTGCCGCCGAAGCCGACGCCGTGATAGCCGCGCTCGCGGCCGATCAAACGGGTGCGGCTCGCCTGGCCGTTGGCGCGGTGATAGGCGAGCGCGATCTTCAGCGCGGTGTCGACCGACTCGGAGCCGGAATTGGTGAAGAAGATGCGATCGAGACCCTTCGGCGCGATCTCGGCCAGACGCTCGGCGAAGTCGAATGCCAGCGGATGGCCCATCTGGAACGACGGTGCGAAGTCCAGCGTCATCAGCTGGCGCTCGACGGCGGCGGCGATCTGCTTGCGGCCGTGGCCGGCATTGACGCACCAGAGGCCGGCGGAGGCGTCGATCACCTTGCGGCCGTCGACGGTGGTGTAGTGCATGCCCTCGGCCGAGGAGAACAGGCGCGGCGCCTTCTTGAATTGCCGGTTGGCCGTGAACGGCATCCAGAACGAGTCGGTCTTGATGGTGTTCGGAATCTGATGAAGGGTCACGGGCCACGCTCCTTTGCTGACCTGCTACCAGAGGCACGGCTTGAAAAGCGCAACAAGTCCTTTTCTGAGAGGCTGCAAGCCATTGATTTAACTGGGGCTGCCGGTCCATATTTGCGCGATCCGCAACACCTGCAACACGGGACAGGGACATGAGCGTCGATATCGGTGGACGGCTGCGATTCATCCGGGCGCGCCAGAAGCTGTCGCAGCGCGAACTCGCCAAGCGCGCCGGCGTCACCAATTCGACGATCTCGCTGATCGAATCCAACCAGATGAACCCGTCGGTCGGCGCCCTCAAGCGCATCCTCGACGGCATTCCGATGGGGCTCGCCGAATTCTTCGCGCTGGAGCCGGAGAGCCGGCGCAAGATATTTTACCGCGGCGAAGAGCTGACCGAGGTCGGCAAGAAGCCGATCTCCTATCGGCAGATCGGCGACAATCTGTTCGGTCGCAGCCTGCAGATTCTGAAGGAGCGCTACGAGCCCGGCAGCGACACCGGGCGCGTTCACCTCGTCCATGACGGCGAGGAAGGCGGCATCGTGATCTCGGGAAAGCTCGAAGTCACCGTCGAGGACGAGCGCCGCATCCTCAATCCGGGCGATGCCTATTACTTCGAGAGCCGGCGTCCGCATCGCTTCCGCTGCGTCGGCGGCAAGCCGTGCGAGGTGATCTCGGCCTGCACACCGCCGACATTTTGAAGTTATCCGCGATCCTACGGAGCCACCGGTATCTTACGGAGCTTGAGCCATCTCAATTTCCGCAGCCTGATCCTCTATATATTTCGAGCCATAGCCAAGCAGCCTCCGCTTTCCGGAGCGGCTTCGTAACAGGGCTCGCTATGAAGATCACGCTCGCAAATGCAGAGGCCGCACTCGATGAAGTGCAGCGCGACAACGACAAGCTCCATTCGGAGGAGCTGCGCAAGGCCATCGCGAACTACATCGAGTCGCAGCGAGAAGCGCTCAAGGCTCTTCGCAAGAAGCTGCACTAGCAGGCGGAGAGCGAGACGGCCTCGCCCGCCGCTGCTTAAAGGCTACGTCAGCAACTCCTCGATCCGGATCGGGAAACGGCGGACACGGACGCCCGTCGCATGCCACACCGCGTTGGCTACCGCGCCCGCACTGCCGGTGATGCCGATCTCGCCGACACCCTTGATACCGAGCGCGTTCACGTGCGGGTCGTGCTCATCGACCGTGATCACGTCGAGCGGCGGCACGTCGGCATTCACCGGGATATGGTACTCGCCGAGATTGGCGTTCATGATCCGGCCCGTGCGGCGGTCGGTGATGGCTTCCTCGTGCAACACGAAGGACAGGCCCCAGATCATGCCACCGAACAGCTGGCTCTGCACCATACGCGGGTTGACGATGCGTCCCGCGGCGAAAGCGCCGACCATGCGGGTGACGCGGACCTGGCCGAGCTCGGGATCGACCTTCACCTCCGCGAACACCGCGCCGTGGGCGTGCATCGCATACTCCTCCATCGCCGCCGGATTCGGCGCGCCCGTGCCGCGCGCCTCGAGCTCGGCGACGCCGGCGCGCGCGAGAATCTCGGAATAGCTTTCGCCGCGGCTCTCGTCGTCGCGCCGGATCAACCTGCCATCGCGCGCGATCACGCCGGCATTGCCGGCGCCAAACAGCGGCGAGCGCTCATCGTTGGTGGCGAGATCGGCGAGTTTTGCAATCACGGCCGCGCCTGCGCTGTGGATCGCGGCACCCGCGGTTGCCGTGTGTGCCGAGCCGCCGGCGATGCCGGCATCGGGCAGGTCGGATGAACCCGCCTTGAACTCGACGCGGTCGATATCAAGCCCCAGTTCGTCGGCCGCAATCTGCGCCAGCGCCGTCCAGGCGCCCTGCCCCATGTCATGCGCGCCGATTTCCATGGCGCCGGAGCCGTCGCGGCGAAGCACTGCGCGTGCCTCGGCCTGGAACATCAGCGCCGGGAACGTCGCGGTGCCCATGCCCCAGCCGACCAGAAGGCCATCGTCGTCGCGCATCTGCCGCGGCTGGAGCGATCGCTTCGCCCAGCCGAAGCGCGCCGCTCCCTGCTCGTAGCAGGCGCGCAATGCCTTGGACGAGAACGGCTTGCCGGTGATGGGCTCGACCTCGGCATAGTTCTTCAGACGAAAGGCGAGCGGATCGATGCCGCAAGCCCACGCCATCTCGTCGATCGCGCTCTCTAGCGCGATCGAGCCGGTGGCCTCGCCCGGCGCGCGCATGAACAACGGCGTGCCGGTGTTGACGCGCACGGCATCATGCGAGGTGCGGATCGCGGGCGCCGCATAGAGCGTGTGCGAGGCATCAGCCGCGGGTTCGTAGAAATCGTCGAACGTGCTCGACACGGTCCTCGCATGGTGATCGAGCGCGGTCAGGCGCCCCTCGCCATCTGTGCCGATGCGCAGCCGCTGCCGCGTCGGCGCGCGATGGCCGACCGGGCCGTACATCTGCTCACGGCGCAGCACCAGCTTGACCGGTTTGCCGACGAGCTTTGCCGCCATGATGCCGAGCACCGGAGGGCCGGCCATGAGCCCCTTCGAGCCGAAGCCGCCGCCGAGGAACGGGCTGCGGATGTGGATCTTGTCGTGCGCGATGCCGAATAATTCGGCAACGCGCGCCAGCGACAGCATGAGACCCTGGGTCGGCATGTCGATCTGCAGACTGTCGCCGTCCCAGGCAGCCACGATCGCATGCGGCTCCATCGCATTGTGATATTGCGGCGGCGTCTCGTAGATCGCGTCGATCCGCTTGTCGGCGGAGGCAAGCCCCGCCTCGACATCGCCGCGGTGATTTTCCGTGGGGTTGCCGACACCGACGACCGGCGGCACGAAGCTTTCACCCGCATCGAGGCCGATGAGCGCGGGCAGCGTCTCGTAGCGCGGCGCCAGCAGCGCCGCGCCTTCGGTCGCAGCCTCCAGCGTCTCGGCGATCACGACGGCGATCGGCTGGTTGGCGTAGCGGACCTCATTGCTCTGCAACACCTCCATCCGGAACACGAAGGGATTGGTCTTGATCTCGGGATCGATCGCGAGCCCAGGCTTGTGGTCTGGCGTCATGACATCGACGACGCCGGGGTGGCGCTTGGCGGCGCTGACGTCGAGCGAAGTCACGCGGCCGTGCGCGATGCTGGAAACGGCCATCACTGCAAACAGCATACCGGGCGGATGATTGTCAGCGGCGTAGGTCGCCTGGCCTTTGACCTTAAGCACGCCGTCGCGGCGGGTCAGCGGCTGGCCGATGTTCGAGCCGTGGCGCAGATGAGCGGGCGCGCTGGTGAGATTAACCTCAGGCATAAATGGCTCCGGACGTCGAGGCAAAGGGAGAGGCCGGCAGCGCGGGGATGCGCGCAGGCGTACCGGCAGCGGCGAGGCTCAGCGCGCGCACGACGATGCGGCGCGCGAGCTCGATCTTGAAGGCGTTGTCGCCGGACGGTTTTGCGTCGGCGAGCGCGCGCGAGGCGGCTTCCTGGAAAGCGTGCACCGTGGGCGCGACGTTCCTGAGCACATCCTCCGCAGCGCGGGCGCGCCAGGGCTTTGCGGCGACGCCGCCGAGCGCAAGCCGCGCCTCCGCGATCTTGCCGTTCTCGATCCGCAGCGCAGCCGCAGCCGAGACGACGGCGAACGCGTACGACGTTCTATCGCGGACCTTGAGATAGCGCGCATGAGCGGCAAAGCCGCGCGCCGCGGGCGGCAGACGCACCGCGACGATGAGATCCCCCGGTTCGAGCGCCGATTCACGCTCAGGCGTATCGCCGGGCAGGCGATGCAGTTCGTCGAGCGCGATCTCGCGCCGCCCGTTCCTGCCTTCGATCTCGACGATGGCGTCGAGCGCGACCAGCGGCACGCAGAAATCGGACGGATGCGTGGCGATGCAGTTTTCGCTCCAGCCGAGCACGGCGTGGGTGCGGTTCTCGCCGTCGCGGGCGTCGCAGCCGCTGCCGGCCTCGCGCTTGTTGCAGCGGCTTGCGGTGTCGTAGAAATACGCGCAGCGCGTCCGCTGCAGCAGATTGCCGCCGACGGTCGCGGCATTGCGCAGTTGCGCCGATGCGCCGGAGAGCAGCGCTTCGGCGACGGCCGGATAGGCCTTGGCAAAGTCTGCGTCATGCGCAAGATCGGCGTTGCTCACCAGTGCGCCGATGCGGATACCACCGTCGGCGAGGCGCTCGACCCGATCGAGTCCGTCGAGATGGGTAACGTCGACCAGACGATCCGGACGGCTGACGCCGCCCTTCATCAGATCGAGCAGATTGGTGCCGGCGGCGAGATAGACGGCGCCCGACTGCGTCGCGGCCGCGACGGCTTCGGCGACCGTGGCGGGCCTGACATAATCAAATTGCTTCATGCGGAGCGCCTCTGATTGGATTCGTCCATGCCGGCCTGCGCGTCGAGCACGGCATCGACGATGCCGGCATAGGCGCCGCAGCGACACAGATTGCCGCTCATGCATTCGCGAATGCGCTCGGGATCGTTGCCGGCCTGTGCCTCGCTCATCATGCCGATCGCGCTCATGATCTGGCCGGGCGTGCAGAAGCCGCACTGAAATCCGTCGTGGGAGATGAAAGCGGCCTGCACGGGGTGAAGCTGGTCGCCGCGCGCCAGGCCCTCGATGGTGAGAATGTCGGCGCCATCATGACTGATGGCCAGCGCGAGACAGGAGTTGATGCGCTTGCCGTCGACGAGAATGGTGCAGGCGCCGCATTGGCCGCGGTCGCATCCCTTCTTGGTTCCGGTCAGGTGGAGGCGCTCACGCAGGAGATCGAGCAGCGTGACGCGCGGATCGTCGAGGACGAAGTCGCGCCGCGCACCGTTCACGGTGAGGCTGATGGAGTGGTTCATACAAGGCTCCGATCAGGAATAGACATGAGTGATCGCGCAGCGCGCCACCGCCGTGGCCGCCGTCGATATGCGCCCCCCGAACATCATCCGGGGCAACGACTTCAGCGAAGATACGGAGGCAGCCTCCGCTTAACAAGGGCCGGCGGGAAATATTTGGAATTCGTCAAAAGCCCGTGCGCATCAACGCGATGCAGCCCCGTAAGGGTTCAATCTAACCAATTCGTGATCTACATTGCCGGCATGGACGAGCACACCGACCAGACCCGCAAGCCCCGTGCCGATGCCGTGCGCAATCGCGAGCGCGTGCTCGAGGCGGCCAAGGCCGTGTTCAACGCGGGTGGTCCGGAGGCGAGCCTGGAGGCGGTGGCAAAACGCGCCGGCGTTGGCATCGGCACGCTCTATCGGCATTTCCCGACCCGCGAGGATTTGTTCGAGGCGGTGTACCGGCGCGAGGTCGAGCAGCTCAGCGAGCTCGCCGAGCAGTTGAAGAACGCCAGTGACCCGGTCGACGCGCTCAGGCGCTGGCTGCGCTCAGGAGTCGAATTCGTTGCCACCAAGAAGGGCATGGTGGCAGCCCTGGCACTCGCGGTGCAGAGCGGGTCGGAGTTGCATGCCTTTTCCTTTGAGCGCCTGACCAAGGCGATCGGCTCGCTGCTCGATCGCGCAGCCGCGGCCGGTGCGATGCGCGCGGACGTCAGTCCCGAGGACTTGCTGCGCGCGTTCTTTGGCATGTGCTACATGCACGACCAGCCCGGCTGGCAATCCTCGGTGCTGCGGATGCTCGATGTGTTCGTTGACGGTTTGCGGGTGCAGCCTGCCATGAAAGCCAAGGTCCGCGCGTCCGCCAAGCCTGCGAAGCCGGCTGCAAAGCGGAAGCGATAGCCCTCGAGATGTGCTAGGATCGGCGCCGCCGGGATTTCAACGCGGAGCTTGTCATGCGCATCGCCGCCTTGCTGGTCTTTCTCAGTGTCGCCTTCGGTCCCATCTCAGCGCGCGCCGACGATGTCGCGACGGCACAGAGTATCATCCGCGCCCAGGAGCAGGCATTCGGCCGTGACGACGCGCGCGGGGCCTATTCCTACGCCGCTCCTGCGATCCAGGAGATCTTCCCCGCGCCCGACATCTTCATGTCCATGGTGCAAAACGGCTACCCGCCGGTGTACCGGCACAAGAGCTTTGAATTTGGCGACAGCAAGAGCGAGGGCAGCCGGATTGCCCAGCACGTCCATATCATCGATGCCAATGGCGAGGCCTGGGAAGCGCTCTACACGCTCGAGCAGCAGGCAGACGGCAGCTACAAGATCACGGGTTGTTCGCTGCTGAAGGCGGGACAGGCAGTCTAGGTCGCAAAACCCGGACCGGTCCTGACTGCATTGATCCGCGAGCGGATCAGCAGCGTCAAGACGATGCCGATATTGAGCGCGTTCCACGCCACGCCGTTGGCGAACGCCGCGGCGTAGGAACCTGTCGCATCGAAGATGACGCCCGAGACCCAGCCGCCGAAGGACATGCCGAACACGGAGGCGAAGATCACGATGCCGACGCGGGTTGCGGCCTCGCTCGCCGGCATCGCCTCGCGCACGATGATGGCATAGCTCGGCACGATGCCGCCCTGGAACAGGCCGAACATCGCGGAGATCAAATAGAGCGAGGTCAGGCCGTCGAAGAACAGATAGAACACGAGTGCAAAGCCTTGCGCCACCGCACCGATCAGCAGTGTGGGGATGCCGCCGATCTTGTCGGCGAGGTAGCCGGAGCCGATCCGGCTGACGATGCCGCAGGCCATCATCAGCGACAGCATCTCGGCGCCGCGCGCCACGCCATATCCGAGATCGCCGCAATAGGCGACGATATGCACCTGCGGCATTGCCATGGCGACGCAGCAGGAAATGCTGGCGATCGAGAGCAGCACCGTCAGCGTGTTGGTCGAGAGCTTGAGGTCGACCCGCGGCGGCGCTGCATTGGCATGATCGTGAACCTTGTCATCGCCCATCTGCGCGCGCAGGACCAGCACCAGGATGGTCATCAGGCTGACGCAGACGAGGCCGATGCCGATATGAGTGAAGCGCCAGCCGATCGTCTGCATGCCCGTGCTCACGAGCGGCGGCCACATCGTGCCGGCGACATAATTGCCGCTGGCGACGATCGTCACGGCCAGGCCGCGATAGCGCTCGAACCAGTGCGAGGCCTCCGCCATCAGCGGCGCAAAGGTCGCCGACGTGCCGAGCCCGATCAGGAAATACGCCGCCACGAACTGCCAGAGCTGGGTCGACAGACCCGCCAGCACATTGGCGACCCCGAGGAAGGCAATGCTGATCGCCATAGCCGCCACGATGCCGAAGCGGTCGGTGATCCTGCCGGCGATGACGCCGCCAAGCCCGAAACCGAACATCATCAGGGTGAAAGCCAGCGACACCGCGCCGCGCGTGGCGGAGAATTCGGCTTGCACCGCGGGAATCATGACGACGATCGCCCACATGCCGACGCCGCCGATCGAGCCGATCAGAAGCGCAATGACGAGGCGCATCCAGGCCTGACGCGAATCAGGGGTGAATGCTTCGGGTGTTTGTCCTGACTGATTTGGTGCGTGCACGGGCGGGACCATGGCCCGCGGATCACCACAGGGTCAACCATTGTGGCGCGATATTGGGCATGCACGGTGCACTGCGGTAAGATGGAGCTTGGCGAACGCGCGTTTTGTCATTATTTTGCAAATCAGCGCATGCAACACGGCGGCGCGGAGAGCATGTCGGCGGAATGTTGCTGCGATTGACACGATCGATGCGGATCAAGGTGGGGCGCTTCATTGCCTTCGCCTATCTGTTCTGCGTGATCGCGCCGGCCGCAAGCCTCGCCTGGGGTAGCGCTCCAGCACCGTGCCTCGACGACGCGCTTCTCGCCGACCGCGTGCCGGTGCATCACCAGATGCAGGCCGGCCACACGCATGACGGCGCCTCGCATGACCACGCCAGGCCGCATGCGCATCATCAGGGCGCCGCGCAGGACGCGCCCCCCACCCCTCATCATCACGGCGGCAAGGGTACGGCGGGACCGTGCTGCGCGATGATGTGCGTGAGCGCGCTGCCGGCCGACCTGCCCAGCGTCGCAAAGTCGCTTCAGCCGGTTTCCGCCTGCTCGCCCGAGATCGTGGCCAGCCTGCACAGCGCGGCGCCGCCCCTGCACTACCGCCCTCCGATCGCCTGATCTGACGCGCGACGACGTCAGGCCGAGCGCGCATCCGCGCGCGCGCACCTGTGGTCTCCAGACAGATCAGGGATGACTCATGCTTACGCTTTCCGGGGCGAAGTCCGCCGCTGCATCCGCGGCGCGGGGACGACACTTTCGATTCAATTGGCCGCTGCTGGCCGCGACGGCCTTGGCGTTGTCCGGCTGCATGCCGGCAACGATACAAGTCGCTGGCGCTGATCCTGCCGATCCCGCGGCCAAGATCGCGCGCGCCGGCTATCGTTCGACGATTGCGCCCTACACCAGCCTGCGGCCCGCGACGCCGGCACCATGGCGCGAGCGCAACGAGAGCGTCGCGCCGCAGCTCAAGCAAGACCGGTAGGAGCGCGCCATGACACATCGTCTCGCGCTAAGCCTGCTCGGTCTCACCTCGTTTGGACTTGCAGGCTGCGCCGCCTTCTCGCCCGACAGCGGCATGAAGGCCGTCTCGGAACTGACGAGCCAGACCATCAACAAGGATGTCGCCTTTGTGCGAACAACCGAAGGAGCCGGCGCGGTCGACGCGCGCGGTCGCCAGCTGCTGTCGCGAACACTCAGCATCGAGACCGCCGTGCAGATCGCACTGCTCAACAACAAGGGGCTTCAGGCCGCTTATAACGAGCTGGCGCTGGCCGAGACCGATCTCGTCGAGCAGAGCCTGCCGCCCAATCCCGTGTTCTCGGTCTCCCGGATCTCGGGCAACGGCGCCAGCGAAATCGAGCGTCAAATTGTCGGCGACATCCTCGCGCTCGCCACCCTGCCGTTCCGCTCGGAAATCGCCCGCGACCGTTTCCGCCAGGCGCAATTGCGCGCAAGCCTGGCGACGTTGCGGCTTGCCGCCGATGTCCGCCGCGCTTATTGGCGCGCCGTTGGCGGCAACGAGATGGTGGCGTTGCTGACGGATGCGAAGGCGACGGCGGAATCAACCGCGCAGCTCGCGGTCAAGCTCGGCGAAACTGGCTCGATCAACAAGCTCGATCAGGCCCGAGAACAGGTGTTTTACGCCGAAACCACCGCCGACCTCGCCACCGCGCGACAGACGGCGACGAGCGCGCGCGAAAAGCTGGCGCGCCTGATGGGGCTGTGGGACGGCGGCCTCGACTTCCGGCTGCCCAATCAACTGCCGCCGCTGCCACGCCGGCCGCAGGCTTTGCCGTCGATCGAAGCCGACGCGGTCGCCCATCGCATCGACCTGCAGATCGCGCGGCTCGAGCTGAGCGCGCTCGCAAAGTCGCTGAACCTCACGGAGGCGACGCGCTTCGTGACCCTGCTCGATCTCGCCGGCATCTCCCGCCGCACCCGGGATCCGGAAGGCGCGCCGTTCCGCGAGCGCGGCTTCGACGTGCAGTTCCAGATCCCGATCTTCGACGGCGGCGAGGTGCGGGTGCGGCAGGCGGCGGAGACCTACAATTTCGCCTTCAACCGGCTGACCGAGCGCGCCGTGAATGTACGCTCCGAGGCACGCGATGCTTATCGGGTCTATCGCTCCGGCTACGACATCGCCAGCCATTATCAGCGCGAGATCATCCCCTTGCGAAAAATCATCACCGAGGAGATGCAGCTCCGCTTCTCCAGCATGCAGGTCGATATCTTCGCGCTGCTCACCGAGGCGCGGCAGCGGCTCGCGTCGCTGCGCGGTGCAATCGATGCCAGGCAAAGATTTTTCCTTGCCCAATCCGACTTGCAGACCGCCGTCAATGGCGGCGGCGCGCCTGCTGACGGCGACAATTCAACCACTCTCGCCGCGGCAGCGCCTGCCGATGGCGGTCACTGACATGGAGGCCAACATGTTTTCCCGCCGAGGATTTTTGGGTAGCGCCGCGCTCGCCGGCGCATCCGTCGTCAGCGGCCGCGCCCAGGCCGCCTCGATTCCGGAAGCCCCGCACATGGACAAGGTCGTGATGCAGCCGCCGCTGCACCCCGTCAGCGGGCCGGACTATCGACCCGTCGTCACGCTGAACGGCTGGTCGCTGCCGTTCCGGATGAACGGCGACTGGAAGGAATTCCATCTCGTTGCCGAGCCCGTGGTGCGCGAATTCGCCGAGGGCATGAAGGTGAATTTGTGGGGCTATAACGGCCAGTCACCGGGCCCGACGATCGAGGCCGTCGAGGGCGACAAGGTCCGCATCTTCGTGACCAACAGGCTGCCCGAATACACCACCGTGCACTGGCACGGCATGATCATTCCCAGCGGCATGGACGGTGTCGGCGGACTTACCCAGCCGCACATCCAGCCGGGAAAAACCTTCGTCTACGAGTTCGAGATGAGGAAGAGCGGGACCTTCATGTACCATCCGCATTCGGACGAGATGGTGCAGATGGCGATGGGCATGATGGGCATGGTCGTCGTGCATCCGCGCGACCCGAGCTTTCGGGCCGTGGACCGCGACTTCGTCTTCGTCATGAGCACCTATCGCGTCGATCCCGGCACTTATCTGCCGAAGGTCAACGAGATGACCGACTTCAACATGTGGACCTGGAATGCGCGGGTGTTTCCCGGCATCGATCCGCTGCCGGTCAGGCTCGGCGACAAGGTGCGCGTGCGCATCGGCAATCTCAGCATGACCAACCATCCGATCCATTTGCACGGCCACAGCTTTGCGGTGACCTGCACCGACGGCGGCTGGATTCCGGAGAGCGCGCAATATCCGGAGACGACGACGGACGTACCGGTCGGCGCTGTCAGGGTGTTCGACGTGCTCGCCGACAACCCCGGCGACTGGGCGTTCCACTGCCACAAGTCGCATCACACCATGAATGCGATGGGACACGACATGCGCAATATGATCGGGGTGTCGCGCAAGGATCTCGCCAAGGCCGTCGGCAAGCTCGCGCCTGACGGCATGGCGATGGGCTCGACCGGCATGGCGATGGGCAACATGGAGATGCCCGCGCCCGACAACACGCTGCCGATGATGACCGGCACCGGTCAGTTCGGCCCGATCGAGATGGGCGGCATGTTCACGGTGATGAAGATCCGCGAAGGCCTCGCGCGGGACGATTATCGCGATCCCGGCCCCTGCCAATTCCCGCAGGGCACCGTCGCCTACGAGGTCACGCCGCCGGCCCCGGAGCCCGTGCGGCAACAACCAGGCGGACCGCCGATGAAGAACATGAAGATGTGAGCGTTTCGATGAACCACCACCAACTGGAGCTACCAATGAAGACGACGATCAAGCTCGGTCTCGCGCTGGCCGCGCTTTCCACCTCGCCGGCCTTGGCCCACGACCAGCACGGGCACGGCACCTTTTCGGCCGGCGAGCCCGGCGATCCCAAAAAGCCCGCGCGCACCATCGAGATCCTGCTGAACGAGATGGACTACGCACCCGCCAGGATCGAGGTCAAACGCGGCGAGCAGATCCGCTTCGTGCTGCGCAACGTCGGCAAGGAGGACCATGAATTCCTGCTCGCCACCACAAAGGAGAATCTCGCGCATGCGGTGGAGATGAAGAAGCACCCGCACATGGAGCATGACGATCCCAACGGGGTCAGGCTCGCGCCGAGCAAGACAGCCGAGATCCTCTGGAAGTTCAGCAAGGCCGGCACGTTCGAATTTTCCTGCCTGATTCCCGACCACCGCGACTACGGCATGGTCGGCCACGTCACCGTGAAGTAACGCAAGGGAGGCTCCCATGAACCGCATCATCCGTATCGCCGCCGCGCTGGCGCTGGCCGTCGGCCTTGCCACAGGTGCCCGGGCAGCCCAGGGCGCCGCGATCAGCGGCGAGGTCAAGAAGATCGACGAGGGCGCCGGCAAGATCACGCTCAAGCACGGGCCCGCGAAAAACCTCGGCATGGATGAACCCATGACCATGGTCTACCGCGTCAAGGACCCGGCCGTGCTCAAGCAGGTGAAGGTCGGCGACAAGGTGACTTTCGAAGCCGAAGAGGCGACTTCGGGCTATACGGTGACCCGGATGGAGAAGGCGAAGTAGGGCCACTTCCTCCGTCCGCCGATATCGGCTCCAGACGCTTCCACAAGTCATGGCCGGGCTCGTCCCGGCCATCCACGCCTTCGGCGGGACAAGCCGGGCATGACGACTGCTTGCCTGCCAGATGGCCGAAATACCCCGGTCAGCCCCCATGCCGCACCCTTTATTAACCCTTTGCTAACCATACACCCGGCAAGAATTGCCCAGTGGAGTCGAGTGTCGTCAGCCGCGTAGAACGGGAGCTCCCGTGGACGCCAGTGCGGTGCCTCACTTTCGGAACGGCGGCCCCTCGGCCGCCGCGCAGACATTTGGGGCGCGCGGACGGCAGTCGCGCGGAGGGGCAGCTACCATGGTCGACGTCACCGCAGGACAGGGCGTAGGCAGCACGAACGCCGGTTTCCCGACCCTTGCCGAAGTCGGCAACATCCTCAAGCGCGGCGATATCGCGCTCGCGCTCGGCGTTCTCACCATCCTGGTGGTGCTGATCCTTCCGCTGCCTGCGATAGTGCTGGACCTGTTCCTGGCGATTTCGATCACACTCTCGATCCTGATCCTGATGACGTCGCTGTTCATCCAGGCGCCGCTGGAATTCTCCGCTTTTCCGACCGTTCTGCTGATCTCGACCATGCTGCGGCTGTCGCTCAACATGGCCTCGACCCGCCTGATCCTGTCGCACGGGCACGAGGGCACGGATGCCGCCGGTCACGTCATCGAAGCCTTCGGCAGCTTCGTGATGGGCGGCAATTTCGTCATCGGCATCATCGTCTTCGCCATCCTGATCATCGTCAACTTCGTCGTCATCACCAAGGGTTCGGGCCGTATCGCCGAAGTCGCGGCACGCTTCCACCTCGACGCCATGCCCGGCAAGCAGATGGCGATCGACGCCGACCTCTCCGCCGGCCTGATCGACGAGACGGTCGCCAAGCAGCGGCGCAAGGATTTGGAGGACGAGAGCGGCTTCTTCGGCGCCATGGACGGTGCCTCCAAATTCGTCCGCGGCGATGCCATCGCCGGCCTCCTGATCGTCTTCATCAACGTCGTCGGCGGCATAATCATCGGCGTGGCGCAGCAGGGTCTGTCCTTTGCCGATGCCGGCCGCAGCTACACGCTGCTGACCGTCGGTGACGGCCTCGTCACCCAGGTGCCGGCGCTGATCGTTTCGACCGCGGCCGGCCTGCTCGTCTCCAAGGCCGGCGTGTCCGGCGCCGCCGACAAGGCGTTGATGAAGCAGTTCTCCGGATATCCGCAGGCGCTCGCGATGTCCGCGGCGGTCATGCTGGTGCTGGCGGCCCTGCCGGGCATCCCGACCCTTCCCTTCCTGGCGCTCGGCTCCGGCGCCGGTGCGCTCGCCTGGCACGCCCGCAACCGCAACCGGGCGACTGCCAGGGCTGAGGAAGTCGCGAAGACCGCACCTGCGCCGGGAACGCCGGGCGCAGCCGGCTCCGCTGCGGCGGAGGAGCCGATCTCCGCGGCGTTGAAGATCGACGATCTCAAGATCGAGCTCGGCTATGCCCTGCTGCCGCTGGTCAACGGCCCCGACGGCACCGATCGCCTCACCGAGCAGATCAAGGCGCTGCGCCGCTCGCTCGCGATCGAGATGGGTTTTGTGATGCCCGCCGTGCGCATCCTCGACAACGTCCAGCTCGAAGCCAACACCTACATCATCAAGATCAAGGAGGTCGACGCCGGCACCGGCAAGATCTGGCCGAACCAGTTCATGGTCATGGACCCCGGCGGCAGCCAGGTGCAGGTGCCCGGCATCCACACCACCGAGCCGACCTTCGGCCTGCCCGCGACCTGGGTCGATGCCAGCCTCAAGGAGGAGGCCTCGCTCAAGGGCTATACCGTCGTCGACGCCGCGACCGTGCTCTCGACCCACCTCACCGAGCTGCTCAAGGCCAACATGTCGGACCTGCTCTCCTATGGCGAGGTGCAGAAGCTGCTCAAGGAGCTGCCGAAGGAGCAGGGCGAGCTGGTCAAGGACATCGTGCCCGGACAGGTCACCGTCTCCGGCATCCAGCGCGTGCTGCAGCTGCTGCTCGCCGAGCGCATCTCGATCCGCGACCTCTCGACCATCCTCGAAGGCATCGCCGACTCGCTCGCCTTCTCGCGCAATCCGGCCACCATGGTCGAGCACGTCCGCGCCCGCCTGGCGCGGCAGATCTGTGCGCAGAACACCTCTTACAGCGGCTACCTGCCGCTGATCGCGCTGTCGGCCCGTTGGGAACAAGCCTTCGCCGAATCCATTATCGGCCAGGGCGAGGAGCGCAGCCTCGCGATGCAGCCCTCGAAGCTGTCGGAGTTCATGACCGGCGTGCGCGACGCCTTCGAGCGCGCGGCGCGTGAAGGCGAGGCCCCGGTGCTGGTCACCTCTGCGGCAATTCGTCCCTTCGTGCGTTCCCTGGTCGAGCGGTTCCGGGCCCAGACGACCGTGCTGTCGCAGGCTGAAATCCACCCCAGGGCGAGGTTGAAAACGGTCGGAAGCATCTGATTTGCCTTAAGAAGCCGTGTGTTTTTTGGCCACAGGCAAATGGTTTTTCAGGTTTTGGCGCCTTGCCGATCGACGGCGGGCAAGGCGCTTGGCAGACACATTACAGCTTTGAAATAATTGCTAATTTGCACGATCAAGGGTCGTTTCTGATCGCGGCTTCTCACGTCCTGTCACGCCCTTGTGATCGCCTCTTGGGAACGAATCCCCCCAGTACTAGGTTGTTGGGCACCGGAAGCATGAACCTGCCCAAGCACGCAGGCGACTACTTCGGGTAGATGGCGGCAGGAGCCTTCCATGAACCACTCGATTTACAGCGCAGATCGCTCGACCCACCTCAAGATCGTGGTTGTCGCGCTCGTTGCCGGCATCACGGTGGCGGGTCTCGGGATCACCGCGCGTACGAGTTCAGATGAAGGCCTGACCCAGACCGCTCGCGTCATGAAGGCGGGCAAGCCGATCGCTATCACCAGCTCGAACGTTTCCCTCGTTCGCTAAGGAGATTTGACTTTCAGGAATTCACGCGGCTCTTTATCAGCCCCCCAAAGTCGCCACGTGGATATGTAGACGACCCCAACCCCAAGTCGACTACAGAAAGCGCCCGCCCCCCACGGGCGCTTTCTCATGTCTGGGGTATGTCGTCACCGTGAGCGCACGCGCGTGCAGCTGCGTCATTGCGAGGAGCTCTTGCGACGAAGCAATCCAGAATCCCTCCGCAGAGACATTCTGGATTGCTTCGTTACGCTCGCAATGACGATGGAAAACGTACCGCCGTCATCCCGCAACAGGCACGGATACTACCGCGCCCCATACGTCGGCGGCGGCGCCTGCACGGTTGGGACTGCCGCAGCGAATAGCTCGTCCTTGCTGCCCGACAACGGCGGATAGATGCGCTTGCGGTTGATCGTCTGCTTGGTTGCCTTCGCGGCCGCGCCGGTGGCGCGGACTTCGCGGTCCCACCCTTCCGTATAGAGTGCGCCCCAGCCGCCGAGATCGAGCACGGTCACGTACCAGTCTATCCGCAGCGGCAGCATCGGCAGGCCCGCGAGATCGGCGACCACATTGTGGCCGGCGAAGCGGCCCATCGGACGCGCGAACTGGCAGGACATCACGGTCGGATGCAAGCCGTCGACCACGCTCGAGGCGACGTCGCCGGCCGCGAACACGCCGCCGGCATCCGCAACCCGCATCATGGGATCGACCAGAAGACGCCCGAGGCGATCGCGTGCGTCCGGAAAGCTTGCGGCCAAGGGGCTCGCGCGCATCCCGGCACACCAGATCACCGTCCGCGTCGGAATGAACTCGCCCGAGCTCAGACGCAGTCCGGCGGCCTCGACGGAGACGACGCGCACGCCGAGCCGCGTCTCGACGTCTAGCGAGGCCAACGCCGTCGCGATGACGGGACGCGCATGCGCGCCGATCGTGGCGCCCACCACCGGATTGGGATCGACCAGGATGACGCGGCGGCTGCCGGTAATGCCGGCGCGCGCCAGCCTGTCGGGCATCTCGGCCGCGACCTCGATGCCGGTGAAGCCGGCGCCGACCACGACGATCGTCGAGCGCCCCGGCGCGGGCACGCTGCGTCCGAGCGAGGTGAGATGATCCTCGAGGTGGCGCGCCGCTGCATAAGTGTCGACATCGAAAGCATGCTCGGCAAGCCCGGGAATGTCGGGACGCATCACTTCGCTGCCGAGCGCCAGCACTAGCCGGTCATAAGCCAGCGTCTCGTCGCCGCCTCCCGTGACCAGAGAAATCTCCCGCCGTGCCGGATCGATGGCTTCGACCTCGCCGATCCCGTGACTGACGCCGATCGGATCGAGCAGCTGCGGCAGCGGAAGCGCGACCTCGCTGAGATCGGCCTCGTAATTGCGGACGCGGATGTTGTGGTAGGGATTGCGATCGATGACACGGATCTCGATGTCACGGCCGGCCGCGCCGATCTCCTCGCGCTTGCGTGCGGCACCGATGGCCGCCCACAGACCTGCAAACCCGGCGCCGAGCACGACGATACGCGCCATGTCCGTTGACTGCATTTCCCAAGAGAGCGACGACGAAGCGACGAACGATCAAGCTGTCTGACCGCGCAGACAAATATAGCTCATCCTGCCGGATGGACCAACTGCGGTGATACCGGCGCGCCGCACAAATTCTCGGTCGGCTCAGGCCTCGCGCAGTTCCGACGGCGTCGCGGCAAAGCGCTTGCGGAAGGCGCGGTTGAAATAGGACAGATCGGAGAAGCCAGACGAATGCGCGATGTCGCTGATCTTGCGGGTCCTGGCGCGGGGATCGCTGAGCAGCTTGCGCGCCTGCAGCAGGCGCTGTTCCAGCACGAACTCGGTGAAGGTCGTTCCGGCCTGCTCGAACAGACGCTGTGCCTGGCGCGGGCTCAAGCCGGAGCGCGTGGCAATCTCGGACAGGCAGAGATCGTTGCGGCCAAGCGCAGCCATCACGTCGGCGCGCATGAGATCGAGACGGGCCGCCGCATGACCTCGCCCGCGCGCGAGACTTGCATGTTCGGCGTCGGTGCCGAGCAGGAGGCCGACGAGATCGACCATGTGCTGCGCGGTGAGGCGCTGGCCGACGGCGTCGAGATGCGGCGCATGATGGGCGGCAAGGGAGTGGTAGCGCAAGATCGTCTCGGCGAGCGCGCCGTCCGAGAGCACTTGCGACAGCTTGTCCTCGGCGCGCGGATTGATCTCGAGCAGCGCGCGGCGCGGCATGCGGATGGTGGTGAAGCGATCTTCCTCGGTGTGGCCGACGGTGCCGGTGATGCCCATGTCGACGAGCACCATTTGCGCGGGCGCAAGCTCCACGGCATGGCCGTTCTGCCCGACGCGGACGAGGCCCGCATGCGCGGCGATCAGGACGAGATCGTCGCTGCCGTCGGCAAGATGGCTCTGGGTGCGTGAATATTGCGCGGAGGCGCCTTCGGGAATGGCGAGCGCGATATTGTCGACCACGCTGACCTGGAGCCGGCAATCGATGCTATCGCCTCGGCTCGGCCCGATATCGAGGCCGCAGGCCCCGAAAGTCCGCTCGCGCCAATGCTCGAAGGCCGGGCCGTGTGGCAGCCCCGCATATTGGTGAATGAAGATGCCCGACGTTTTCGCTGCATCCATCTGATTTCTCGCCCCTCTCCGGCACCATGATTGGGGGGCGCCGACTGCAAATTCCGGGCATTTGACGCCGCGAAGCGCGGAGAGGTTCAAATCGAGGGCGGATTCGGCGGAATTTGTCGGAAGACGACGGCGGGACGGACCGTGGCGACAGAACCGATCAGGCATTGCCACCACGATGTCGAAGCGTCCAATGCCCCCCGGTGTCGTCCTGGACAAGCGAACAGAGCGAGCGCCGATCCAGGACCCATTACCTCGGGGATTGAGTGGTTGCTCACCCGTGTTGCCAGCGCTCACTCTTGCAACAAGCTCTTGGGGCAATGGGTCCTGGCTTTCGCCAGGACGACAATGGAAACCTACTTCTTCGCGGGCGCCTGCGGCTGTGACGGCGGCACGGTTTCGATCAGCTTGCCGGAAAACACCGGCGCCGAGGTCGGCTGGCCGTTGGGCGAACCGCCCGCCTGCTCGAGCGTGACGGCGTAGGTCGCGCCGTTGACGACGTCGGCATCGTACGAGCCGAGCACCGGTCGTGCGGTGAAATCGCCGGCGCCGATCACACCCAGCGAACGCGGACGCTGCAGCTTGTCGGAGATCAGCCAGAGCTCGAAACTTTTGCCGGGCTCCGGTGTCGCGCCCACTTTACGCACCGTAAAGTTCTTGGTCGCACCGTCGATGGTGAGGATGAAGGCGGGACCCCCGCCCTGGCCCTGCAACAGGGCGACATATTGCGACGACGCCGGGAGCGGCGCCGGTGTCTTCACCTCGACGGTCTGGATGCGCGGTGCCGGTCGCAAGCCGCCCGGCAGCGCGTCGGGCAGGAAGATCTGAAGCGACAGCGTCACGAGCAGCGCGGCCGCGAGCGCGCCGACGGCGGATGCGATGGTGCGCCAGCGCTTCACGCGGCCCTCGAGCCGGATCACGTTGCTGTTGTCGGCAACCGGCGGCGGTGGCGCACGCGCGACCTCCGGGTCCGGCGCGTGGACCTGCGGCATGAATATCGGCACGACGTCGGGAATCGCATCGGTCTCAAGTCGCGCCGCGGCAGGCTGCTCCGCTTCAGGAGGCTGCGGCGCCGGCTGCATATTCTCCGACGGCACCTGCGGAGGCACGGTCTCGGGCGAGGAATATTCCGGCACAGGTGGCGGCGGCGCTGCGTCCGGCAGTGCTGGCGGATCCTGCGCAAAGCCCGTCCGCGCGAGCTCGGACCTGATGTTCTCCCACACGATCGGACGCGGCTCGATCGAGCCGACCATCTGGTTGAGGACGCCGAGCCGGAATGCCCACGCCTGCACGACATCGGCGAACGCCTTGTCCACCGCCATCATTGTCTCGACCTGCGCGCGCTCGCCGGCGTCGAGCGTGCCGAGCGCATATTCCGCGGCGAGCGCGATATGGTCCTCCGTATAGGCCATCACTTGCGGTCCAGACCCACCCTCACCGTATGAGCTCCCGTAGCCCGAATCTCATAGCCCGAGACATTCGCGAATATCCATCATGCTGCGCCGAAGCCACGTCTTCACCGTGTTGACGGGCGCCGCGAATTTCTCCGCCAATTGCTCGCGGCTCCAGCCGTTGTAATAGGCGAGAAGCACGAGCCTCTGACGGTCCGGCTCGAGCCGGCCGATACATTCCAGCAGCCGCTTCAATTCCTCGGTCATCTCCCTCCGCGCCAGCGGATCGGGGCTGTCGCTTGCGACTTCCATCGCCTGGGGCTCTTCCTCGATGGAGACTTCCGTCTTCTTGCGCACGATGTCGATGGCGCGGTTGCGCGCGATCGACGCCATCCATGTGATCGGCGACGCGAGAGCGGGATTGAACTGGCCGGCGCTGTTCCAGATCTTGACGTAGGTCTCCTGAATGACCTCCTCTGCGAGATCCTGTCGGCGCAAGATACGGAGCACGACGCCATAGAGTTTCGCGCGCGTGGCGACGTAGAGGCGCTCGAACGCGGCCTGATCGCCCTGCGCCATCGCCCCAATCAGCCCGACCAGCTCTGCTGGCGTCAGCATTCAGCCCCCCAATGCGCGGCCCGTCGCATTCCGCGCAGGCGCTGGCACTCCGCCACCATAGCGCGCGACAAAGCCGACCACCAAGGGGGCGCGGCGCCACACTGTGGACAGGGCATGCGAAAACCCGGACCTTGGGGTCCGGGTTCTGCAAATTCTCGCAGGTCTGGCGGCTAGCGTCTCAGGCGACGGCGCCCATGCGGGCACGCATCAGGCCGATGCTGTCGAGATCGGCCTGCTCGCGGGCGTTTTCCTCGGCGCGTTCGCGGGCCTGATCGCGCTCGTCAAGGAGCTCGACCTTCTTCAGCTCCTCGAAGGCTTCGGCCAGCGCAGCCTTGGCTTCGTCGAGCTGGCCCTTCAGCTCGTCGGCCGAGCGGGTCAGGTTCTCGCGACGCTGGATGGCAGCCTTGGCGTAGGTCGGATAGGCGAAGTGCGAGGGATCGTTGATCCCGGCGCGCTCCTGCTCGGTCGAGATCTCGCGTTCAAGATCGGTCGACATCCGCTGGAAGTCGGCGATCATGGTCTCGATCTGGGTGACCCGGCGGCGCTTCTCGTCGACCTGAAATTTCTTCAGGCGGATGAGTGTATCACGTGACTTCATCGACTCGTACTCCCCAGAAGTCCCTTGGCTGCACGTGGGACAACACCGGTCTCCCCACAGGCCCGACGGGGGCCAAGACCGGCTCTACTACTCTGTGGGATGGGATGATGACGGGACAAAGTTAGCGTTCCGTTTCCAAATCACCAAGGATTTGCGCCAACTGGCGGTAGCCGTCCGCCAGCGATGCATTTTCATCCTTGCGCTGGCGCAGGAAGGCCTCCAGCGGCTCGTGCAGGCGGATCGCCTCGTCGACCTCGGGGCTGGAGCCGGCGCGGTAGGCGCCCAGACGGATCAATTCTTCCATGTCGGCATAGGTCGCCATCACCGCCCGCGCCTTCTGGATGGTCGGCCAGAACTGCGGGTCGGCCGATTTCGGCATGGTGCGGGAGATGGATTTGAGGATGTTGATGGCGGGGTAGCGGCCGCGCTCGGCGATCGAGCGCTGCATGACGATGTGTCCGTCGAGGATGCCGCGGACGGCATCCGCAATCGGCTCGTTATGGTCATCGCCATCGACCAGCACCGTGAAGATCGCGGTGATGGCGCCCTCCCCGAGGCCCGGACCGGCGCGCTCCAGAAGCTTCGGCAGCTCGGTGAACACGGTCGGCGTGTAGCCCTTGGCGGTCGGCGGCTCGCCAGCGGACAGGCCGATCTCGCGCTGGGCCATGGCAAAGCGCGTCACCGAATCCATCAGGCAGAGGACGTCCTGCTCCTCGTCGCGAAAATACTCGGCGACCGCAAGCGTCAGATAGGCGGCCTGGCGGCGCATCAGCGCCGGCTCGTCGGAGGTCGCGACCACGACCACGGAACGGGCCAGGCCCTCCTCGCCAAGGTCGTCCTGCAAGAATTCCTGCACCTCGCGGCCGCGTTCGCCGATCAGCCCGATGACGCTGACGGCGGCATCGACGTTGCGCGCAAGCATCGACAGCAGCACCGACTTGCCGACGCCGGAGCCTGCGAAGATGCCCATGCGCTGGCCGCGGCAACAGGTCAGAAAGGTGTTCATCGCGCGCACGCCGAGATCGAGCGGCGCGCCGACGCGCTTGCGCGAGTGCGCCGGCGGCGGCGAATTGCGGTACGGCATCGGCGCCGGGCCCTGCGGCAGCGGCCCCTTGCCGTCGATCGGCTCCCCCAGCGCATTGACGACGCGGCCGAGCCAGGCCGCGCAAGGCCGCACCTGATTTGCGGCATTGGCGATGACGGCCTTGCAGCCGCGCCGTACGCCGTCCAGACCGGCGAACGGCATCACGACGGCGTTGTTGCCGGAGAAGCCGATCACCTCGCAGGGGATGGAACGGTTGCCGCCGGTCTCGATCACGAGCCGCGCGCCGACCGACATCGCATGGATCGGACCGGCGACCTCGACCATCAGGCCGCGCACGCCGACCACACGGCCATAAATATTGATGCCGTCAATGTCGCCGATCTGTTCGGCAAGAGCCTTCACAAGAGGGCCTTCATGAGGTGATCGCCTTCATAATCCGGGGTTTCGTGGCGAGAACCTTAAGTTTCGCCATATTTCTGAACGGCGCTTAACTTCGTGTTTACCCGCATCGTTAATCATTGCGTCACTGTCTTTGTGACTGAGCGTGGCTCCCCTTCAGAAGAAGGCTGAGTCGCGGGAGTCGGTTAGGCCCGTCTCTTAAAGTGGAACTTGAACGCAACCGGATAACGAAAGCTGCTTCGCACACAAGACCTTAGGGCGATTCGACGAAAATTGCATCTACAGGGCTTGCGTTCCAGAATCAGAATTTGTTAACCATCTGTTGTCAGGATCCGAATCAGTTGTTCAAAGGCGTTTTGTTGTGTGCCGCGAATGCGGCCGACCTGACGCCCAGGAGCGGCGACTATGGGGAACTGGCATGCGCGTTTTGCTGATTGAAGATGACAGCGCCGTCGCGCAGTCGATCGAGCTGATGTTGAAGTCTGAGAGCTTCAACGTCTACACGACCGATTTGGGGGAAGAAGGCGTCGATCTCGGTAAATTATACGATTACGACATTATCCTTCTCGACCTCAACCTGCCCGACATGTCCGGCTACGACGTGCTCAAGCAGCTTCGGGTCTCCAAGATCAAGACACCCATTCTGATCCTCTCCGGCCTCGCCGGCATCGAGGACAAGGTCAAGGGTCTCGGCGTCGGCGCCGACGACTACATGACCAAGCCCTTCCACAAGGACGAGCTGGTTGCCCGCATCCACGCGATCGTGCGCCGCTCCAAGGGCCATGCCCAGTCGGTGATCCAGACCGGCGACCTCGTCGTCAACCTCGACACCAAGACCGTGGAAGTCGGCGGTCAGCGCGTGCATCTGACCGGCAAGGAATACCAGATGCTGGAGCTGCTCTCGCTCCGCAAGGGCACGACCCTCACCAAGGAAATGTTCCTCAACCACCTCTATGGCGGCATGGACGAGCCCGAGCTGAAGATCATCGACGTCTTCATCTGCAAGCTCCGCAAGAAGCTCGCCAATGCCTCCGAAGGCCGCAACTTCATCGAGACCGTGTGGGGCCGCGGCTACGTGCTGCGCGAGCCGCACGAGGTCGAAGAGCGCATCCCCGCCTGATCCTGGGTTTTACCCGCGAGCCCTTCGGGGCTTGCTCCTCCCAGCCTGGACCCCGCCGCAAATGGCGGGGTTTTGTTTTTTGGGGACGCGAACGGGGCCTCATCGTCCTTGCGCCGTTGAACCGCTATCCTTCCCCCGCCGACGAATGGTCGCTGCACGATGGGGGAACGATGATCCTGCAATCACTGGCCGGCCTGCCCGCCTTCCTGGTCTATTTCTGCACCGGGCTGATCGCGATCGTGGCGTACCTGTTCGTCTACACCCGCATCACGACGCATAACGAATTCCAGCTGATCCGCGACAACGATCCGGCTGCGGCGATCGCACTCGGCCTCAGCCTGCTCGGCTTCGTGGCGCCGCTTGTCAGCGCGATCGCGCATTCGGCCAATGTGCTGGACTGCCTGATCTGGGCGATGATCGCGCTGATCGTCCAGATCGTCGTGTTCTTCCTGGTGAGAGTGCCGGTGCCGAACCTGTCGGCGCGGATTGCCGCCGGCGAACTTGCAGCTGCCATCTGGCTCGGGCTGTCCTCGCTCGCCGCAGGCCTGCTCAACGCCGCCTGCATGATCTACTGACATGACCGACAAGCGCTCCAAAAAGGAGTTCGGCAAGCGCCGGCCGGCGGCCGGACCGCCGCCTGCACAACAGCCGGTGAAGCGCTCCGGCCATGTCGCGCTGCTGGTGATGGGCACGATCGCGGTCGGCACCACCGCCTACACACTGATGCCGCGGCAGAATTGCGAGCCCTCCCCTGCCGGCATGGACCCGGCGGTGCAAGCGAGCACCTCGTGCAGCAGCAGCCGCAGCTCCTCCAGCGGCGGCGGCAGTTCGTCGCGATCGAGTTTCTTCAGCAGCGACTCCTCGAGCCATTCCTCGTCCGGAACGTCGTCCGATTCAGGCTCCGGCGGCGTGAGCCGCGGCGGCTTCGGCTCGTTTGGCCATGGCTTCTCCGGCGGCGGCTGACCCATGCAACGCATCGTCTGCCCCGAGCGCGACGACTGGCGGCAGACCGCCGAACAATGCGGCTTCGCCTTCCACACCATCGACGGTGAGCGCTATTGGGACGAGCGCGCCTATTACGCCTTCACGCTCGACGAGATCGAGCGTGGCATCGAGGCGCCGACCGGCGAGATCGACGCGATGTGCCTGGAGCTCGCCGGCCGCGTGATCGGCGACGAGCGCCATCTGCAGCGCTTGAAGATACCGGAGGCGTTCTGGAGCCTGATCGCCGAGAGCTGGGCACGAGACGACCGCAGCCTCTATGGCCGGCTCGATCTGAAATTCGACGGCAAGGGACCGGCAAAGCTGCTCGAATACAACGCGGATACGCCGACCTCGATTTTCGAAGCCGCGGTCTTTCAATGGACCTGGCTCGAACAGGCGATCGAACGGCGCATCATCCCGTCGCGGGCCGACCAGTTCAACTCCATCCACGAACGATTGATCGAAGCCTGGAAACAGATTGCCGCTAGCCGCCACGTCCATCTCACCGGCACCACGGGCAATGAGGAGGACGCCGGCACGCTCGCTTATCTCGAAGATACCGCGCGCCAGGCGGGCCTGACGACCACGCTATTCGACATCGAGGCGATCGGCTGGCGCAATGATACCGGCGGCTTCGTCGATCTCGGCGACCGCGACATCACGCTCGCCTTCAAGCTCTATCCCTGGGAATGGATGTTCCACGACGCCTTTGGCGCAAAGCTCAAGGATGCACAGACACGCTGGATCGAACCGCCGTGGAAGGCGGTGCTCTCCAACAAGGGCATCCTGCCGCTGCTCTGGGAGATGTTTCCGAACCATCCCAATCTGCTACCGGCGTTCTTCGAGGACGATCCGCGGGCAGCCGAGCTCGGTAGCTCCTATGTGCGCAAGCCGCTGCTGTCGCGCGAAGGGGCCAATGTCACGCTGGTGTCTGGTGGAATGCCGCTCGACGAGCAGGCAGGCCCCTACGGCGCCGAAGGATTCGTGCGGCAGGCGCTCGCGCCGCTGCCGAATTTTTCCGGCTTCTATCCCGTGATCGGAAGCTGGCTGGTGGATCACGAACCCTGCGGCCTGTCGATCCGCGAGGACGAAAGCCCGATCACCGGCAACGGCTCGCGGTTTCTGCCGCATGCGATCTTGTGAGGTGCGCTCTTCATTCCTTCTCCCCTTGTGGGAGAAGGTGGCGCGAAGCGCCGGATGAGGGGTTCTATCCGCGAGTTCAAGTGTCGGTGGGCTCGCGGATAGAACCCCTCACCCGTCTCGCCGCTACGCGGCGAGCCACCCTCTTCCGCAAGGGGAGAGGGGAAGAACGCATCTCACCGCGCCGCTGCTACCTTCAATGACGGCGGCATCAATCCACCCATCGGGCGCCCGGAGCGCGTCGGATTGAGCTGATAGAGGCCACGACGATCGGCGATCGGGCGGAACGCGTCGGTAATTCCGACGACGGATTCGGCGGCGCCCAACAGCAGCGTGCCGTCGGCTTCCAAAACCTTCGCCATGCGCTCGAAGATCACGGCCTTGGTGTCCTGGTCGAAATAGATCAGCACATTGCGGCAGAAGATCACGTCGAACGTGCCGAGATGGGAGAAGTCCTGCAACAGATTGAGCTGGCGGAACTGCACCATCGCGCAAATGTCGGCATTGAGCTGCCAGACTTCGCCCGCTTGCGTGAAGTATTTCATCAGGTGCTGGATCGGCAGGCCGCGCTGCACCTCGAACTGGCTGTAAAGGCCGGCCTTGGATTTCTCCAGTACCTCCTGCGACAGATCGGTGGCCACGATCTCGATGCGCCAGCCGGCGAAGGCTGCGCCCATCTCCTTCACGCACATCGCGATCGAATAGGGTTCCTGTCCCGTCGACGACGCCGCCGACCAGATGCGCAGCGACTTGCGCGCCGCGCGCGCCCGAAGCAGCCCCGGCAGGATCGTTTCGCGCAAGTGATCGAACGGGATCTTGTCGCGGTAGAAGAAGGTCTCGTTGGTGGTCATCGCTTCGACCACGTCGCTTGCAAGCCGCCCGTCGCCGTTCCTGATCTTCAGCACGAGATCGGGGATCCCGGCGAGGCTCGCCTTGCGGGCCAGCGGCAGCAGCCGGCTCTCGACCAGATACTGCTTGTCCGGCGAGAGATCGAGGCCGGAGCGCTCTTTCAGGAACTTGCGTAGATAGTCGTAGTCAACAGGCGTCACGAACGGTCTCCCGCAAACAGGCGATTGACCCTGGCGCCGATCTGGTTGAGCGGCAGGATCGCCGCGCAGATGCCGGCATTGGCGGCTGCGCCCGGCATGCCCCAGACCACGCTGGAGGCTTCGTCCTGCGCGATCACGCTGCCGCCGGCGGCGACGATGTCCTTGCCGCCGCGCATGCCGTCCGAGCCCATGCCCGTCAGGATCACGGACAGGATGGCGCCATGCCAGATGTCGATGGCGGACGTGAACAGCGGATCGACCGCGGGCTTGCAGAAATTGACGGCGGGACCGTCGTCGAGCGCGATCGCCACGTCGGCGCCGCTACGCACGACGCGCATGTGCTTGCCGCCCGGCGCAAGATAGATGCGGCCCGGCTTCACCGGCTCGCCGTCGACCGCCTCCGCCGCCGGCTTCCGGCTCGTGCGTGCCAGATGCTCCGCGAGAATGGTGGTGAAGGTCGGCGGCATGTGCTGGGTGATCAGCACCGGGACACGGTCGATCACGGGACCGAGCTCGGCGACGAGCGCCATCAGCGCCTGAGGACCGCCGGTCGATGAGCCGATCAGCAGCACCTTCGGGGCCTGGGTCGAAAACGGACGCGTGGACAGCACCGAGGACGACGACGGCGCATGGACGGCCGGAGCGGCCGCGGACGCGGCAGGCCGCGCGACAACCGGCCCACGTGTCGCCGGAGCCGGGCTTGCGGGCGCGAGCGGCGGGCTCGCAACCGCGGCCTTGCGGCGCAGCCGTGCGCCGAGGTGGCGGATTTTCTGGATCAGGTCGTGATGAAAGATGTCCGCAGCCGAAGCCTCGCGCGTCGATTCCGGCTTCGGAATGTAGTCGGCGGCGCCGAGCGACAACGCCTTGAAGCTGATCTCCGCGTTGCGGCGGGTCAGCGTCGAGGCCATGATGATGACGAGATCGCGCTTCTTCGCCAGGAGTTGCGGCAGCGCCGAGATGCCGTCGAGCACGGGCATTTCGATATCGAGCACGGCAACATCGGGATTGATGCGTTCGATCTGGTTGACCGCCTCGAGCCCGGTGCGCAGCGAGGCCGCGACCTCCATGTCGTGCTCGGCGCCGATCCAGCGCGAGATCAGACCGCGGATGACGACGGAGTCATCGACGACCATCACCCGCAACGGTCCGGCTTCCCGCGACGAGCCCGGGGTCGAATTACCTGCGAACGCAACACTCATTACTCACCAACTCAGACTGAAACGGTCAGTTGAAAACAAACGCCGAAGGAGCCGTTCAGCCTCCAGGGCGGTCGCTCAGATAAGGCCGACTTCCTGGAATTTCGCCGTCACGATGTCCTTGTCGAAGGGCTTCATGATGTACTCGTTGGCGCCAGCGTGCAGCGCGCGCGCGATATGCGCGACGTCGTTCTCGGTGGTGCAGAACACCACCTTGGGCTGGTCGCCGCCGGGCATGCGCCGGAGATGGCCGAGGAACTCATAGCCGTCCATCACCGGCATGTTCCAGTCCAGCAGCACCGCATCGGGCAAGCCGCGCTTGCAGGCCTCCAGCGCCTTCTCACCGTCCTCGGCTTCGAGGATCTGGAAGTCGAGGCCCTCCAGGATCCGGCGCGCAACCTTGCGGATGACGCTGGAATCATCAACGACGAGACAAGTTCGCATGTGAACCTCTGCTTCCCCCCTTTTGCGGGGGCACTTCCAATTGCAGGTACGTCGGCGGATGTGCCGGCGTATCAGGCCGCCATCATATCGGGCGCGAGCTCGAGGACGCGATCGACGTCGAGGACGACCATGAGTTGGCCGTCGAGACGGTGGACACCGCCGGCGAGCTTGGCCATGCGGGGGTCGAGGTTGACGGGGTTTTCTTCCATGCCGTCCTCGGCGAGCCGCAGCACTTCGCCGATCTGGTCGATCAGCAGACCATAGGATTCACCGCGCAGGTCGACGCCGACCGCCATCGGGATCTTGCCGTCCTCGGGCTTGGGCAGGCCGAGCCGGGCGCGCATGTCGACCACGGTGACGATGCGGCCGCGCAGGTTCAGCACGCCCGCAATCTCGCGCGAGGACAGCGGCACGCGGGTGACGCGCTCGGGCATGAACACGTCCTGGACGCGGGAGATCGGCAGGCCGAACAGCTGGCCGCCGATCATCGCGGTGACGTATTCGACCATGGCGCCTTCGCCGGACTGGGTCTTCTTGGTCATGTTGCGTATCTCCTGATCCATCCCGCTGGGGTTAGGCGGCTGCGCGGCTCAGCTCGGAGGCACCGGCGGCGCCCGCGGTCTGTTCCTTCAGCGCCGCGATCAGACCGGGACGGTCGAACTTGGCGACATAGTCGTGGAAGCCGGCCTGGCGGCCGCGCTCGATCGCCGCCGGCGACACCAGCGCGGAGAGCCCGATGATCGGCATCGCGCCCAGATTGCTGTCGGAGCGAATGGTCTCGGCAAACTCGAACCCGTTCATGTCGGGCATCTCGATGTCGGTCAGGACCACGTCGAAGCTCTGCGCGCGCAGCGCCGCCAGGCCCTCCTGCGCGGTCGGCGCGGTGCGGACGCGGTAGCCGGCGGCCTTGAGCACCGGGGCCAGCATGTTGCGGAAGAACGCCGAGTCGTCGACCAGCAGCACCGATTGCGAGTGCAGCGACGGCTTCATCTCCTTGCGGGTGAACCAGTCGGCGAACGCCATCGGCAGGAAGTGGCCGACGTCGATCACTTCGGTGGCCTGGCCCTTGATCACGGCCGAGCCGAGAATGCCGGAGGAGGATCCGCCGACCTCGATGTTGAGCCGTTCCTCGACGATGTCGATGATCTCGTCGACGACGAGGCCCATGGAGCGGCCGTCGTCGGAGAACACCAGGATCGGCTGGGCGCCCTGGCTCGCGATGGTGACGCTCTCCATGGCAACGAGCGGCATCAGCTGCTCGCGGTACTGCACCATGTAGCGGCCGTTCGAGAACTCGATCTTGTCGGCCGGGAGCTCTTCCAGGCGCGTGACGAGCCCGAGCGGGACCGCCTTGGGCTGGGCCGAGCCGGCGCGGAACACCAGCAGTGAGGTGGTCTGCTCGCCCGATCCGATGCTGTGCGTCCCGTTCTCGTTGTTCATGTCATGGGCCGAGGAGCCGGCGGCGCCGAGCGCCTTGGCAATGCCGTTGGGGTCGATGATCATGATGACCGCGCCGTCGCCCAGGATGGTATTGCCCGAGAACATGTCGATGTGGCGCAGTTTCGTCGACATCGGCTTGACCACGATTTCTTCGGTGTGGAACACGCCGTCGACGACGATGCCGAAGGTCTGGCTGCCGACCTGCGTCACCACGATGAAGCCGTTCTCGGGATCGGAGACGGCGCCGTCGTCGATCTTGAGCAGCTTCTTGAGATGGATCAGCGGCAGCAGCTTGTTGCGCAGCCTGAGAAC
The DNA here is from genome assembly GCF_023101105.1 of Bradyrhizobium sp. 155. Lineage (NCBI taxonomy): Bacteria > Pseudomonadati > Pseudomonadota > Alphaproteobacteria > Hyphomicrobiales > Nitrobacteraceae > Bradyrhizobium > Bradyrhizobium sp. 155. The sequence continues at coordinate 6,277,034 of NZ_CP064704.1, forward strand.
CGCGGTGTCCTTGATGCGCTCGATGCGGTGCTCCGAGTTGGCGCGGGCCCGCACCAGCTCGACCACGGAGAGCTGCGGGATCGCAAAGCGGTCGCCGGCGGCTTCCACGATCAGCGCGGAGACGATGGCGAGCGTCAGCGGGATCTTGATGGTGACGGAGGAGCCTTCACCGGCGACCGACTTGATGTCGATGGTGCCGCCGATCTGGTCGATATTGGTGCGCACCACGTCCATGCCGACGCCGCGTCCCGACACCGAGGTGATGGCGGCAGCAGTGGAGAAGCCCGGGGCGAAGATGAACTTGTGGATCTGGGCTTCGCTCATCTTCTCGAGCTCGGCCTCGGTGACCAGACCTGAGGAGATCGCCTTGGCCTTGATCCTGTCGGTGTTCAGGCCACGGCCGTTGTCGGCGATGCAGATGATGATGTGGCCGCCCTCGTGATAGGCGGACAGGCGAATGGTGCCCTGCTCGCCCTTGCCGCGGGCGAGACGCTCGGCCGGGGTCTCCAGGCCATGGTCGGCGGAGTTGCGCACCATGTGGGTGAGCGGGTCCTTGATCAGGTCGAGCACCTGGCGGTCGAGCTCGGTGTCGGCGCCGTGCATCTCCAGCTCGATCTGCTTGCCGAGTTCGCTCGAGAGGTCGCGAACGATGCGGGGCAGCTTCTGCCAGGCATTGCCGATCGGCTGCATGCGCGTCTTCATGACGCCTTCCTGCAGCTCGGCGGTGACGTTGGACAGCCGCTGCAACGGCACCTTGAACTCGGTGTCCTCGTTGCGGCGGGAGATCTCCAACAGCTGGTTGCGGGTCAGCACCAGCTCCGAGACCATGGTCATCAGATGCTCCAGCGTATCCACGTTGACGCGGATCGACTGGTTGGCGATGCTGGCTCCCTCAGCGGCGCCCTCGTCGGCGATCGCCTTCTTCGGCACGGCCTTGTCCTTGGGCGCCTTGGCTTCCTTCGCGGCTTCCTTGGCAACAGGCACCGGGGCTTCAGCGGCAGGCGGAGGCTCCGCCTTGACTTCGGCCCTGGCAACCGGGACCGGCACTTCGATCGCGGTCTCGCGGAAGGCACGCTCGAGTTCGTCGAGCGAGACTTCGCCCGGACGCAGCGGACGCTCCAGGCTCTGGTCGGCCAGCACGCCGGAGGTCGGCGCGGCTTCAACGGCGACAGGCGCGTCCGGCACCAGCGGCGGCGCTTCGGCAACGGCAGCAGCAGCGCCGGCCGGCATCGGCTGCGCCGAGCCTGACGCGATCGGCTGCGCCGACGCTGACATAGCCGCCATGCCCTGCTCGACCATCGCTTCCAGCTTGTCGATGAGATCGCGGTCGGTGCCCTCGGGCTCGGCTTCGGTCGCCTCCAGCCCGGCCAGAATTTCCTTGATGCGGTCGATCGAGGACAGGATCACCGTCACCGCCTGCCCCGTCACCGGCATGCCGTCACGGAATTTGCCCATCAGCGTCTCGCCGGCATGCGCCAGCGCTTCCAGTCGCGGCAATCCGAGGAAGCCGCACGTGCCCTTGATGGTGTGGACCAGCCGGAAGATGTTATCCAGGATCTTGGCGTTGTTCGGCTCCTGTTCGAACTTCACCAGCTGATTGTCCACGGTGTCCAGGCTCTCGCTGGTTTCCGTCAAAAACTCCCGCAACAGATCATCCATGAAAACAGGCCTTCATACAGGGAGGGCGCGCACACAAGACGTGATGCGCCAATTCGGAATGGGGCCAGCTTCACCGCAAAGCGTTTAATAATGGTTGAGTATGTGGAAAAGAACGGAACCAACAAAGAGATAAGGCGCTCCGGACAAGCCGAAGCGCCTCGTAAAGATTCGATTAACGTTTGAGAGCGGCGGCGTGTCTACGACGCGATAATGGTGATGGCCTCGCCTTCGTGCGCGAGCCTCACGGTCAGCCCGCAAGCCTCTGCCAACAGCCGCGTATAATAAGGCTGGATCGCATGTGCATCCGCAGCCGGGCCGCGCTCGCCGCTCAGGAGCTCGGAGATGTTCTGCGGCAGGCGCGCATTATGTCCGGTCGCGGTGATGCGGAAGCTCATGGTCTCGCCCTCGCCGATCGGATCGATCGTCAGCGTGCCGCCGCGCGGGATCGTGTGCTGCGAAACGACCAGCATGTTGAGCAGCAGCTTGACGCGATTCTTCGGCAGCAAGATCCGCGGCAGATTCCAGGTGATCGAGCACTTGCCGTCCTCGATGTGGCCGCGCGCCATGGTCTGGGCATCGCCGAGATCGATCTGCGCGCCGGACGAGCCGGCCGCACCAAAAGCGAGGCGGCAGAACTGGAGGCGAGCGGAGGCGGTTTTCGCGCTCTTGCGTATCAAGTCGAGTGCGAACTCGCGGTCGTCGGGCTTGGGATCGTCGTCGAGCACTTCGAGCCCATTGACGATGGCGCCGACAGGGCTGATGAGATCGTGGCAGACCCGCGAGCACAGCAGCGCAGCGAGTTCGAGCGCATCTGGAGCGGTGGCGGTAGCGGGTGACGAAGCGTCAGACATAAAGGGTTCCTGGAATTGCACGGCGCGGACGCGGCGAATCAAGCATGCTTGACGAATGCCGCAGGTTCTAACATTCGCTGGCACGTGGCAGCTAGCTTGCGATCGGTTCGAAGCGGCCCTAATGCCGCGGCGAATCACTCGCTTAGGGATGGAATTGCCGATGAATGAGGCATGCAGGTGAAGCGGATCATCGACGGCGCGGCCGCCTCCCACCTGATGGAGCCGCTCACCGCCCTGGTGGTGAAGGCGGGCGAAGCCATCCTCGCGGTCAACCGCGCAGCGATGCGGGTCGACGGCAAGCAGGACGGCTCGCCGGTGACCGAGGCCGACCTTGCGGCCGACCGCATCATCGCGGACGGGCTGGCACAGCTTGCGGGCGACATCCCGACGCTCTCGGAAGAGCGGACCCAGCTCGCCTCGCCGCCGTTCCGCGCCAGCTTCTTCCTGATCGACCCGCTCGACGGCACCAAGGAGTTCGTCGCCGGGCGCGACGAGTTCACCGTCAACCTTGCCCTGGTGACATCGGGCGTGCCGCTGCTGGGCATCGTCAGCGCGCCGGCACTCGGGCTGCTCTGGCGCGGCATCGTCGGCCGTGGCGCCGAGCGCGTCGGGTTCGACGGCGCAACCATCGGCGCTGCCGAGCCGATCCATACCCGCAAGCTGCCGCCCCTGGGCGAACCCTGGATCGCCGCGGTGAGCCGCTCGCATGGAGATCCCCGAACCGAGGCGTTCATCGATCATCGCCCCAGCGCCGTCAGAAAGGCGGTCGGCTCGGCCGTGAAATTCGGACGGATCGCGGAAGGCAGTGCCGACATCTACCCCCGCTTCGGGCCCACTTGTGAATGGGACGTCGGGGCCGGCTACGCGGTCGTGACCGCGGCCGGCGGCAGCGTGACCGACGGCAAGGGCGGCGCGCTCCGCTTCGGCGAGCGGCACGATAGCGGCTTCATCATCCCGGAGTTCATTGCTTGGGGTGACCCGCAGGCGGCAAGACTCTGAGGTCGTAAAGGGGCCTACTGGCTGAGCTTGTCCTGGAGGGCGGGCCAGCGCTTGCCCACCTCATAGAGGAAGCGCTCGGGATTGGCGGCGAAGGCGTCGCGATTGGCTTCCCGGCTGAACAGATAGAGCCGCTGCGCCGCGATCGCGAAGAAGCGGGGGTTACCGGCGATGATGACGCCGCGGGCGATATCGACCGGATCGTAGCCGCCGAACTGCGGCCCGTAGACCTCGGGATGGGCGAGGAAAGACGCCCGGTTGCCCTCGTTCCGAAAGCGCCAGACGGCGCCCCACAGGTTCGCCTCGAACTCGGCCGTCCCCTGCACGGCCGTGCCAGCGACGAAATAGGCCACGGGGTCGAAGCCCTCGATCGCCACGCCACTGAAACGGTTGACGACGATCCGCTCGGTGGTGGCCGCCTGCGCCGGCAACCCCGCGCAGAGGATCCAAATGCCCGACAGCATGCAGACCAGAAGGCCGATCAAGGCAATTCCGGGGCGCAAAGGGCTGGCTTCCTGCCGTTGTGCCGTCATAGTTGCTGCGGATAACATCCGAGTCGAGGGGACATCCGGCGCAACCTAGAGCCGCGCCTGTTGGCGCCAGGTTAAGGAAGCGACCGGATTCGATACCAGGGGTTCTTTTATGACTTTCGCATCACGCCTTGCCGCAGTCGCGCTTGCCGCGATGGTCGGGTGGATCAGTCCGGCTTCCGCCCAGCAGCCGCCGCCGCCCGACTTGCCGCCGCCGCAGCGGACCCAGACGCCCAGCACCTATGGGCCGGACGAACTCGTGAACGCCGGGCATCGCTTCTTCGGCAACGTCTCGCGCGGTCTCGCCTCGATCATCGAGAAGGCGGTCAGCCAATGGGGCCTGCCCAACGGCTATATCCTCGGTGAGGAAGGGTCCGGCGCTTTCGTCGCCGGCCTGCGCTACGGCGAAGGCACGCTCTACACCAAGAACGCCGGTGACCTCAGGGTCTACTGGCAGGGTCCCTCGCTCGGCTTCGACTGGGGTGGCGACGGCGCGCGTACCATGACGCTGGTCTATAATCTGCCAGCCACCAACGCGATCTACCAGCGCTTCGCCGGCCTCGACGGCTCGGCCTACATCATCGGCGGCTTCGGCATGACGGCGCTCACCGCCAACAACATCGTGCTGGTGCCGATCCGCTCGGGCCTCGGCCTGCGGCTGGGAGCCAATATCGGCTATTTGAAATTCACCCCACGCGCGACCTGGAACCCATTCTAGCGTTCCGCTTTCCCCTCCGGCGACGGATCAAGGTTAACGACATGTCGGGGCTGGCTTTTTGCCGGCCCCGCATGCAATGTCCTTGGTAAATTTTTCCTTAGCTTTGGGAGTTCTGGCCCATGGTCGAACCGATCATGTACCTGGCGATCGGTTTCCTGCTCTCGATGCTGTGCGGGCTCGCGATCGTGCCGCTGGTGCATAACCGCGCCGTGCGCCTGACCACGCGCCGGCTCGAGGCCGCCACGCCGTTGTCGATGGCCGAGATCCAGGCCGACAAGGACCAGCTCCGCGCCGAGTTCGCCATGTCGGCGCGACGGCTGGAGATGAGCGTCGACCAGCTCAAGAACAAGACCACGAGCCAGCTCGCCGAGCTCGGCAAGAAGAGCGACGCCATCAACCGCATGAAGATCGAGCTCGGCGAGAAGAACGCCACGATCTTCGCGCTCGAAGCGCGCGAGAAGGCGGTGAAGGAGCAGCTCCGCGCCACCGAAGAGGAATTCAACACCAAGACCGCAGCCCTGCGCGCCGCCGAGCTCGCGCTGACCGACAAGCAGGGCGAGCTCGCAAAGATCAATTCCGAACTGTCCGACCGCTCGATGATGGCGGAGAGCCGTCAGGTCGAGCTGGTCGCGGTCCGTGCGCAGATCGAGGAGCTGAAGCACCGCGTCGGCGACGCCGAAAAGGAATTTGCCGCGACACAGGCGCGGCTGGCGCAGGAGCGCACCGAGTCCGAGACCGCTTCGCGCGAGCTCGGCGACGCCCGCGGCCGCGTCGAGAATCTGAGCCAGCGCGTCACCGACCTCGATCGCCAACTCATCGTGCAGGTGAAAGAGGCCGAGATGTTGTCGGGCCGCGTCGGCGATCTCGAGGGACGCCTTGCCACGCAGGGCAAGCTGCTCGCCGAACGCGACTATGAGAACAACCAGCTCCGCCAGGCCAACGAGGCCAATGAGCGCATCATCAAGGAGCTGCGCGTTGAGATCGCGGCGTTGAGCGGCGGCAAGTCCTCGGCCGCAATGGAATCGATCCGCGCGGAAAAGACCGCGCTCGAGGAGCAGCTGCGCACCGCCCGCGACGAGCGCGCCAAGCTCCAGCGCGACATCAACGCGATCCAGCAACAGGCCGAGAGCTCCTGGGCGACCGAGCGGATGGAGAACGCGCTGCTGCGCGAACGCATCAACGACATCGCAGCCGAGGTGGCCAAGCTCGCGATGCAGCTCGAAGGGCCGAACTCGCCGATCGAGGCCCTGCTCGCGGCGGAGGCCGGCCAGCCGCCGAGGCCGGCGCCACGCCCGGCCAACGACGCCCCTGCCAACGGCACCGCCGCAGGCACCCTGCCCGAAGGCGGCGGAACACTGGCCGAACGCATCCGCGCGCTCCAGGCCCACGCCTCCCGCGCCCGCCAGCAGGGCGCGTAAGCGGCCCCAAGATGGTCTGACCGCCGAATTGCGGGTCCGGGGGAAGGTTTTCCGGCCCGGCAGCGCCTCGAAACTTGACACCTTCGGCCTGCACTTCTAAATCGCGGGCTCCAAAGCATCGGCGGCCGAAACTCGGGTCGCCTGCATGATGGTTTCGGGTGCATAGCTCAGCGGGAGAGCGTTCCCTTCACACGGGAGAGGTCCAAGGTTCGATCCCTTGTGCGCCCACCATTAACCTAGCTAAATCAGCCACTTAGCGGCGAGGTTCTCCAAGTATGTGCCCCAAAAAAGCGGGGGCACAATAGGGGCACGAAGCGGGCAATGATGGTGCGAGGTCTACAGAACGGCTCGGCTGGTCATCGTACGACCGTTCGATCTTCTCCCCACCCAACCAGTGTAGGCGACCTCGTTTGTCTCGACGCGCTCTTGTCCTGCGACGTTCCTGCACTGTTTCGCTCTACCTTTAATCCTTCTCAGGCGGTAAGCGATCACTCTGCCGAGCAGCAGGACTTCGGCTGCGTCCCTAAAGAAAAACCCGCCAGCGACGTAGGGCTGACGGGTTCTCATTTGCCCGCGCGTATCCGCGGTACTCGTCACCCATCCGCGATGGCACATCGTGCAGCCATAACGATCGACGTTTAGGTTATCACCGTCTCTTGCTGGCTGATGTGTTGCTCGCCTTGATGAAGGCGACGCTCGGCCAAGGTCAAGAATGAGGGGCGGCAGCGGTCTCGCTTACCTTCGCTCTGGCTCAAAGCGACCGAGCCGCCGTGGGCCACACCAGACTTCGATCGGTTGGTTAAGAGCGGCGCCTGTGCCACCCCATTTGGGGGACCGGCAAAAAGAAAACCGACCCTGGCAATCGGAAATCGAAACCCGATTCAAACACCGCTAGGTGGCCAATGTCGCACGTCCGTTCGGCGCGTTTCAGCGCCCTACTCCAGATTTGCGCTCCCGAATATTTCACCGAAGCCGTAGATCGTGCGGCCGATAGGCGCGCTCAGTCGCGTTCTGACTACGTGCGTGCTGCTGTTCTCGATCGCCTTCGCGCTGATGGAATCGAAGTCGAGCGAGGGGCAGCCTGACATGCTTGCCAATTTCGCCCGCGCGGTCGCGCTTGGCTCACTCATCGTCATTGGCGCTGTCGCGCTGTTCGGCGGGGACAAGTCCGAAGGCGCCTTTGACGTTTCGTTTGGCCTCGCATTCGATCGGGGCCGCTGATGTTCGGTGACTCGTTCAAGTTCGTCATCGGATCGCTCTGCGTCGCCTCGCTGGTCTTAGCCGCCCCCGCATTCGGTCAAAAGACTAAGGCGCAACTCAACACAGAAGTCGGCACGACCTTCCCGGATCAGTCCACCCGCCAGATCACCCCTTCGGGCGTCCGGACGTTTCAGAATGACCTGATCAACTCGATCATGCCGACCGCGCCGGTCATCAGCGGCAATCTTGCGTGCTTCAGTGGCACTACAGGGTTGCTTCAGGATTGCGGATCGGCGCCCTCGTCAGCTCAATTGCAGCCGTACACAGCTGCGAATACATCCCCAGCATCGCAGACAATCCAGGCGCAGCTCCGCAAGATACCCGTGTCGTGTGAGGATTTCGGGACGTGCGGCACGACCGACGATACGATGAATGTGCAGGCGGCGATCAACTACGCCGCAGCTCAGGGAAGGTGTTTCCAATTCAATAGAATTTATACATTAACGACAATTATTATCGATACTGTTTCAGCGCCTTGCATGAATGGCAGAGGTGGACTAATTGCGAAAGCAGGCTCTGTTGCCAATGCACTGCTTGAAATCAAGGACTCGGTCGGTATCGTTATCGACGGCAATATTTCGCTAAACTGTAGCGGAGAAGCCGGCGTAGCGAATGGGTTCAAGTTTTGGGGCACAGGTGCCAATGCCGCTCAGTACAATCCAGGACTATTCTTTGCGGCAATCGCTGGCTGTAAGAACATGGCACAGTTCGGCGATGTCTCGAAGCCAGATGCGACGACGTTTAGCGAGAACTCGTTCAAGGTCGGGTATAGCTATTTGAATGCTGGCGGTCTTACCGTCACTGGCTATCAGGCTGTCGTCAACCTTCACGACAGCGTTCTCTACATCAACAACACGCTTTTCCCGGCGGTGACACCCTACGCCATCCGTCTGGTCGGCGGGGGCGTGCAAAATACGGGCGGCGAGATTGTCATCGCAGGCACCAGCGGGGCAGCTGTGCGGATAGAGGCGATTGCTAGCCCGACCTATGGCAACGCCTACGGCAACGCCCAAATGACGAACGTTCTCGTTGAGAGCAGTACACTTGCGAGCATAGCGAACCCTGATGCCGTTTCGTCTCCACTGTTTGGCGCGTTAATGTGCAGCATGTGCTACGGGTCTATCGGTACAGACGTCGGCAGCTTCATCAGCGCCGCCTCCGATTTTGTCGGCACGATCCAGATGAAGGGGAACCGTTTCTTCGCGGGGGCCGCTCGCTCAAACCCGAATATCGCCGCAGCGTCCGCGACAATCTCTTTCGATTGGGAAAGTTTCGGAACTAACATGCTGCAAGGTTATGCCGGCGTCGTCGGCGGCATCCAGCGCATGACGTCGAAAGACTTGGCGCCCGGGGTTCCACACGCTGCTCAATCCATCGTTCTATCCTGGCCGCACTCTGTACCTCAACAATGGGGCTGAGCTGCTGCCGGTTTGATGGACACCAAGATTGGGTGTTTTATCGAGCCAGAGGTGGGTCATGCAGAGACGGAAGTTCAGTCGAGAGTTCAAGATCGAGGCGGTCAAGCTCGTCAGGGAGCGCGGGGTATCTGTGGCGCAAGCTGGCCGAGACCTGGGCGTTCATGAGAACGTGCTGCGCAAATGGGTGAAGGAGTTCGGCTTCGACGCTGCGCAGTCGTTCCCCGGCCACGGGCAAATGAAGCCTGAGCAATTGGAGATCGAGCGGCTGCGGCGCGAGGTCAACAAGCTGAAGGCGGAGCGGGATATCCTAATACTTCGCGAAGGAAGCGACATGAAGTTCGGCTTCATCGCGAAGCACCGGGGCATCTGGCCGGTGGCATGGCTATGCGAAGCGATGGGCGTGTCGCGGTCGGGCTTTCATGCCTGGCTGAACCGATCGCCCAGCGCCAGATCCCGAAGCGACGAGACCGTAGGCCAGCAGGTCAAGGTCAGCTTCCTTGCCAGTGACCGGACTTACGGCGCGCGGCGCGTCTGGCGAGACCTTCTGGCGGACGGCGTCGAATGCGGCCTGCACCGGGTCGAACGGCTGATGCGCCTGCAGGCCCTGCGGGCGCGGCCACGACACCGGCGTCTGCCGAAGGACGCAGGCCATCGCCAGATTGCGAACGTGGCGTCGAACCTTCTGGATCGGCAGTTCGAGGCCGAGCGCCCGAACCAGAAGTGGGTCGCCGACTTCACCTACATCTGGACGGCTGAGGGCTGGCTCTATGTGTCGGCGGTGATCGACCTGTTCTCGCGCCGGGTGGTCGGCTGGTCGATGAGCGCCAGCATGACCGCCCAGTTGGTTGCGGACGCCCTGTTGATGGCGGTCTGGCGGCGCGGCAAGCCGGATGCCCTGATGCATCATTCCGATCGCGGCAGCCAGGGCGGATTCAAGCGGTTGTCGCAACACCGAATGTGTTCCACTCATGACAGCAACTCGTCAAGCGCCTCTGCTGGCGTTTTCCAACCCAAAGTTTTTCTCGGTCGAGCATTGAGGGCCGCGGCCACGGCGGCGATGTCGTCGGCGCTGTGGACGCTCAGGTCGGTGCCTTTCGGGAAGTACTGACGCAGCAGCCCATTGGTGTTCTCGTTGGTGCCACGCTGCCAGGGGCTTTGCGGATCGCAGAAGTAGACTTGGACGCCCGCGTCGATCTTGAGACGATCGTGCTGAGCCATTTCCGCTCCCTGATCCCAGGTCAGCGAACGACGCATCTCTTCGGGCAAGGTGATGATGGTGCGCGTAATCGCGTCGCGCACGGCTTCAGCTCCGTGTCCCGCGAGAGCAGGGCCATTCTTCATGCGTGGAGCTTCGCCATGCCCCGCAAGCCGGGGAAGATGCAGCAACATCGTGAAGCGTGTTGTCCGCTCAACCAGCGTGCCGATCGCCGAGCTGCCAAGACCAAGGATGAGGTCTCCCTCCCAGTGGCCCGGCACCGCGCGATCGGCCGCTTCGGCGGGGCGTTGGCTGATCATGATCTCCGGCGAGACAAAGCTCTTGCCTCGCCTGCGTACGCGCGCCCTGGGGACCCGCAATACGCGCCCCGTTCGCAAGCAGGCTGACAGTTCGCGGCGTAGCGCTCCCCGACCCTGAACGAAGAGAGCTTGATAGATGGCTTCGTGGCTGATGCGCATCGTCTTGTCGTCCGGGAAGTCGATCGGCAAGCGTCGGGCAATCTGCTCCGGGCTCCAAGCCCTGGCCCATCGCCGATCCTTTCGCGGGCCATGCCGGCGGCCCTTCCACGGAACGGCGGGACCAGGAACGGCAGCGCCACTCGGGGTCATGACCACGCCGGCCAGTCGCTGCTCCAGATAAGTGCGCAACGTTGTGTTGAGCGCAAGCTTAGTCGGTTTGGGCCGACGGGCCGATCGCTCGGCGTGCCATTGGGCTGTCGATGCACGATACTCCAGGCCGCCGCTGCGCGTCGCGGCATTGCGTCGTAGCTCACGGGAGATGGTCGAGGCGGATCGGCCAAGTCGGCGTCCGATCTCGCGTCTCGAAAGGCCCTGAACGCGAAGAAGTGCGATCTCCTCACGTTCCGCAAACGAGAGGTACCGCCCGGACCGCGGCTGGGTTGAAGATCTGAACATCGCTGGTGCCATGCCGCCTGCCTGTCGGAACAATCTGGTTCCGACAGGCTGCGACATACCAGCCGTTAATGCAGCATCCTCGCTGGTCATTCCCTGCACGATCCCCAACCAGAATCGCTGGAGTTCAGATCGCCCCGCTACCGGCGGCCGTCCCGGTGACGCCAACGGTGCTCGTCGAGAGCGGTGTGATCGTCGCTTTCGAATGCCCATCGCAACCTCCTTCGTTCAGGTGTTGCGACGACCGCTTGAATCCGCCCAGTCGTCAGCGAGCAGTTCCAGCGCTTGATGGCTGATAGCGGCATCGTCTGCAGCATGAGTCGGTCCGGCAACGTCTGGGACAACGCGGCGATGGAGAGCTTCTTCTCGTCGCTGAAAACCGAACGCACCGAGGGCAAAACCTATCGCACCAGGAACGAGGCCAGAGCAGATGTGTTCGATTACATCGAGCGGTTCTACAACCGCGCATCAGAACACCCATCTGTCTATGTTGTTGAAGAGAAAAGACTTTGCTGATTGGGATTCGATCCCGTGGGGTATCTTGGGTTCTGTCGCGCTCGTTCGGCGATAGATCGAGCAGCAGTTGTTATCAGCGAGCTGCGGGCGAAGATCCAAGGACCATCCGACAGAGGATGGATGGCTTCGATTTCACCGGCTTCAGCGGCCAGCCGGAGCGTCTTGGGCGCGATCTTCAGGAGCTTGGCGGCGTTGCTGAGGTTTAGCCAGTGCTCGATGCCGTCCTCGGCGGGCTTGAACACCGGGATGCGATAGTTCGAGCGCAGCGAGGTAACACGCTCGCGCGTCCAGCGATTGCCGTTACCGGTCTCGAGGCCGTTGCGGTTGAGGAGGCCGGCGATCAGATCGTCGCTGGCGATCAGCACCAGTCGGCGCACAGCCTCGATGATGTTGGCGGAGGTGCTGTTACGCTGCCCGCGCCGGCGCTTGGGCAGGCGTATCTCGCTGTGAACGCCGCCGACCCAGTGGACGATGAGGACGATCTCGGAGGCCGCATCGTCGATATCGGCCACGACCTCATGGATGAGGGTGCGCACAACGCGCTTCTTGAGGCGAGCATCCGTCGTCGGCGCATCCCAGACCGCTTTGAGGTTCGAGGCTAGAACGCCGAGCGAAGCTGGATCGGCAATGGGGGCGGGCGTCGCCGCCTCATGCATTGCGATCTTGCCCTCGACCTCCGCCGCGTGAGCGAGCGCCCTGTTCCAGCGCGCTTTGCGGCGCGGCAATCAGGATGGAAGTGCAGCGTCAATCAGGATGAGAGAGCTTCGCCGGGCTCGTGACGCAGGGAGGGCGTAGCCCGACCGGAGTTACGAGCCCGGCGACGGCGCGATCCGAGCGGACCGCGCCGTCTGGTGATCGCGGCTGGCCGGTGATGGATGGTTCTTCTCGCCAAAGAGGAATCACCCGTTGCCAGGCTGCCATGTCACCGATCACCAGATGAGGCTCTACATGAAGTTCCGTCAAACCAATTCGCCGCCAGAGGCGGCCGCGAAGGCGTCGTTCAGTTCGTCGACCGCTTATCGGCTCGAGAAGGATCTGCGCCTTCCGTCGCAAAAGAAGACACCGCGGCAAAGGCGGCGGCCGGATCCCTTGGCCAACGTCTTCGGCCTGGAGGTCGTGCCGATGCTGAAGGCGGCTCCCGGCGTGCGGCCCGTGGCCATCTTCGAGGAGATGCTCCGACGCCATCCTGAGCTGGGGGCTGGAATCCGCCGCACGCTCGAGCGCCGGATCCGCGCCTGGCGGGCGATCCACGGCGAGGAGCAGGAGGTCATCTTCCGCCAGACCCACGAAGTGGGCCAGGTCGGCCTGTCCGACTTCACCGATATGGGCGAGCTTGGGGTCGCCATCGCTGGCGTGCCGCTCGATCATCGCCTGTATCACTTCCGGTTGGCCTATTGCGGGTTTGAACACGCCGATGTCGTGCTCGGTGGCGAGAGCTTCGTCGCATTGGCCGAAGGGCTGCAGAATGCCCTGTGGTCGCTCGGTGGGGCACCGCGGGAGCATCGGACCGACAGCCTGTCGGCCGCCTTCTGCAATCTCGATCGCAATGCGAGGGACGATCTGACCAGGCGGTACGAGGACCTCTGCGCCCACTACGGCATGCGGCCTTCCCGCAACAATCGCGGCATCGCCCACGAGAACGGGGCGATCGAAAGCTCGCATGGCCATCTCAAGCGCACGATCGCCGATGCGCTGCTGTTGCGCGGCACTGCCGACTTCGATGATCTCGCCGCCTATCGCGGCTTCATCGACGAGATCGTCAGCCGCCGTAATGCCCGCAACTCCAAGCGGATCGACCACGAGCGCGCCACCCTGCAGGCGTTGCCAGATCGCCGCACCTCGGACTACGAGGAGGTGATTGTCCGCGTGACGTCAAGCGGCGGCTTCACCTTGCGCAAGGTGTTCTACACCGTGCCGTCGCGTTTGATCGGGCACCAACTGCGGGTGCGCCTTTACGACGATCGTCTCGACGTGTTCGTCGGCGGCACCCATCTCGTCACCCTGCCGCGTGGGCGGCCGCATTCCAACGGCAAGCACGACCAGGTCGTCGATTATCGGCACGTGATCCATTCCTTGCGGCGCAAGCCAATGGCGCTGCTCAATCTCGTCTACCGTGATCGGCTGTTCCCGCGCGATGCCTATTGCCGAACCTTCGATTGCTTGCGCGAACGGCTGCCGGACAGGAAAGCCTGCCGGATCATGGTCGATCTGCTCGCACTGGCCCATGAGCGCGGCTGCGAGGCCGAACTCGCCGATCAGCTCGCGACCGAGCTTGATGCCGGCCGACTGCCCGACCTCAACCGGCTGCGCGCTTACTTCTCTCCCGATCCGGCCTGCGTGCCGCACGTCGTGGTGCAGCTCGCACCGCTCGCCACCTATGAGTGCCTCATCGGTGCCGGCGAGATCGGAGGTGCCGCATGAGCACGGCCAATACCATTGACACCGCGCGCCTCAATCTATTGCTCAACGAGTTGCGGCTGCCAGCCATCAAGGTGCTGTGGCCGCAATTTGCCGAGCAGTCCGACAAGGAAGGCTGGCCGGCGGCCCGCTTCCTCGCCACCATTGCCGAGCACGAGATCGCCGAACGCGGCCGCCGCCGCGTCGAGCGCCATCTCGTCGAGGCGCGGCTGCCCGCTGGAAAGACCTTCGACAACTTCGACTTCGAGGCTGTGCCGATGATCTCCAAGGCACAGGTGACCGCGCTCGCCGCCGGCGATGGTTGGCTCGGCAAGGGCGCCAATCTGCTGCTGTTCGGCCCGCCCGGCGGCGGCAAGAGTCACTTGGCGGCAGCCATCGGCCTGGCCCTTATCGAGAACGGATGGCGCGTCCTCTTCACCCGCACCACCGATCTCGTCCAGAAGCTCCAGGTGGCGCGGCGCGAGCTCAATCTCGAGGCCGCCATTAACCGCCTCGACCGCTTCGACCTCCTGATCTGCGATGATCTTGCCTACGTCACCAAGGACCAGGCCGAGACCAGCGTGCTGTTCGAGCTCATCAGCGCTCGCTACGAGCGGCGTTCCATGCTGATCACCGCCAATCAGCCCTTTGGAGAGTGGAACAGGGTCTTCCCGGATCCTGCTATGACGCTCGCCGCCATCGATCGCCTCGTTCACCACGCCACCATCGTCGAGATGAACGTCGAAAGCTATCGCAGGCGCACCGCGCTCGAGCGGAAGCGTGGTCCAGGGCGACCATCCTCGCACGCGACACCAAAAACACTCGCTGATTGACGCTCCGCGACAATCAGAGCGAACAAAACTCTTGCGCGCGACAATCATCGCGGCAATCATCACCTCGCCGCGACACCGACTCGCCATCCTGATTGTCGCGCGCTTCCCATCCAGATTGTCGCGCTATATCGCTTCAAGCTCGCCCGCCACCAGCCGGTTCGCGGGGTCAGCGGCATCGTACTGCCGGAAGGCCCGGTCGGCGGCATAGCGCGCCGCTTCGAGGTCGCGACTGAGAGCATCGCGCACCTGATCCCGCCGTTCCCTGGCTTCCTTGGCGGCCGCGGTTGCAGCGGCGATAGCGCCCGGACCGACGACGCCAAGCAGCGCTTCCTCGACTGCATCATCGACGCGCAGTCCGCCGAAGCCGATGCAGTGAGGGCCACCATTGTCCATCCAGGCGCGGCTGCAGCTGTAGCGCGGGATATGGTGCTTCATGCCGGAGTATCGGAGTGTGAGCTTGCGGCCGCAGCGCTTGCACCGGATCAGGCCGGCCAGCAGCCCGTCACCATGCTTGGGCGCGCCGTGATGCCGGCCGGTGGGAATGTTGCTGCTGACCATAGTGCGGATCGCCTCGAACCTCTCCCAGCTCACATACCCTTCGTGGGTGTTGGGCTTCAGCGCCAGCCATTCGTTCCGCGCCTTGCGGCGGATCTTCACGCTCACGCCTGCGGCGCTGTATCCCGCCGCCACAGCCGTCTTACCATAGGCATAGGCGCCGCCGTAGACCGGGTTCTCAATGATCCGGTGGATGGCGGAGTAGCTTGGTCGCCGCCAGGCCGTGTCGCCGCTGGTCTGCTTCACCGGCAGATCGAGATTGTACTCGTGGAGCCAGCAGAGCGCCTGTCGCGCGCTGCCCAGTTCCTCGACCTTGTCGAACACCAGCTTGATCGCTTCCTGGACACGCCCATCCGGATCTTTCTCATAATGGTCGCCGGCCTTCACGAAGCCGACGGGCGCCGCCACAACCAACTCGCCCCGGCGCGCCTTCTCGTAGCGGGCCGAGAGCGAGCGCTGGCGCAACAGATCCAGCTCGTACTCGTTGAGGCTGCCCTTGAGCCCGAGCAGCAGGCGGTCGTTACCGTGCCTCGGTGCATAGATCGTCTCCTGATCGACCAGGACGGTATCGACCACACGACACATCTCGATGAGTTGCTGCCAATCCCGGCTGTTGCGAGCGAAGCGCGAGACCTCGCGGGCGCAAACCGCGCCAACCTTACCGAGGCAAACCTCCGCTACCATCCGCTCGAAACCGGCGCGTTGTACCCCGCCGGCGGCTGAACGACCGAGATCATCATCGATCACTTCAATCTCTGACCACCCGAGCGCCGTCAGCCGGTCCCGCATGGCGTACTGCAACGCACTGCTCTCGCGATTGTGCAACACCTGATGCGCTGAGGATTGACGCACGTAAAGAAGCGCCTTGCGCTCGAGATGATGAGGCCTGACCTTGTCAGAAGTCATGACCGACCTCCTTCGCGCGCGGCGTCGCCGTCGTCGCAGCATGGTCGAGGATCAACTGCGTCATCAGACTCATAAGGGCCGCCTGCGCTTCCGCCGGCAGCTCCGACCATGCCGGCGCGCCGATGGCGCCGTTCGACAGGCCGCTCCCGAACAGATCCATCTGCTGCTGCGGCCGCGGTCGTTGATTGTGTCGGTATCCGCTCCCTGGCATTGCCGTCTGGCTTGACATGAGTCGCTCCCCGATTCTGGCCGTGAGAGCCTCTGGATGCGCCAGAAAGCGGGGCAGCTGATGGCGTTCGATCCTTCAACGCTACATCGAGAAGCGCAGAAAGCGCCGCAAGTGCATCGATCCTAACAAGCGGCTGAGCTGTCAGAAACCCGGCGTCATGGCATGCCGTCCGGTCGAACATCCATGCGGGAACTTCCAGCCAACGGTCTGCTTGCGATCCGTCCAGGGTGCAGCGAAAAACGACATCGTCGGCCTTGTCGATGGCCCCATGAACGCAAACTCGGCGCCCAAACCAAGGATGATGCCGATAAAGAACCTCGCGAAGAACGGTCCTGTGGGCGTTCTCAAACGTCGTTGTACAACACGACCCGACGTCACTCGACGATCGGTTACCTCAGCCCTGTTGAGTTCGAGCGCAAGGTGGGATTAGCTTAACCCGGTGTCCATCAAACCGGCAGCAGCTCACCTTCTTCTGATCGGTCGCCAGCTTTATCTTCTCTCTCAAAAGAAGGATGTTCGAATATTCCTTCTCGATCTCGGGATCGATGCGAAGGGATTCAAGCTGTTGGGCGTGCAGTTTGAATAGCGCAGCAATGTGCTCACTTTGGATGGGGCGCATGGCAATCAACCCCAGATTGGAAACGAACTCAGTCAGCGCAAATCAGGTAGAAATTTTTCCGAACGCACATCATAGAGCGAATTTCGGTGCGGCGTCTCGTAAAATAAACTGCCAACGTTACTGTCTTACTTTTGTAGCGCGTTACTCCCTCGGGGCACGCGCCGATCACTCCCTTCAACGGAGCGAATTGCTAGAGCCCGCTAAGGACGGTATCGGACATCACAAATCTGATGATCGGCACTTTGGCTAAGCGCCATAGGCGGTCATTCTTTTGCGCAGGGCAACAACCACCGATATGCGAGACGGCGGTGGGAAGCGTGCCGAGCTGCCGGGTGCACGCCACCTTGACGGCGGTCCGGATGTTCCATCTAGGGATCAAATGGACAGTCCCGCTCGCAGCGGCCAAGCTCTCACTTCCGAGCCCACGTCACAGGCGAACGACGTTCTAATGATGCCTGACCGGAATCAGCGAAGGACCATTCAGGTTAACCGGCAGTATTTCGAAGAGCACGTGCACCATAGGTGTATCCGTCTTGTTAAAAACGGTGTGGTTTATATCCCCAGATTCAAAGAAGAAATCGCCCGGGGCGTAAACTACAGTCTTATCCGGCAAGACGTAAGTCATGTAGCCGGAGGTGACTTGGCGGATGCCGGGGCCCTCGTGATTGTGCTCACCCAAAGCGGCCTTCAAAGTGGCTCGAAAATCATCTGCCAGCCCTTTCGGGTGTCCATGTATTCGCGAACCAGCTTGATCCGCTCGCCGGAAAGGACAAAAGCGAAGCAATAGTCATTCTCGTAGGGCTTGCCTCCAGGAAGAGTGGCTCGCATTCGCTCCTCGACGATCACAGTATCGCCATCGGCATGAATGCCCCGAAACGAGATGTCGACGTTCGAGAACAGATGATGCATTTCCGAGGCAATAAAGTGTGCGATTTGGTCCGGTCCAATCATGTGGTCGGTGTGCTTGAGAGCGACCGCCGTGGCATTTCCAGCCGGTGCGATCCATTCGGCATCGGGAGTAAACAGCTCCGCGATCAACTGCGCATCACGGGTTTTAAAAGTCTTCCAGGCATTGATGACGATCTCTTTAGGATTCGTGCTGTTCATTTTTGCTTCTCCAAGTGCTCAGCGAAGTTGGACCTTCTCTATAAGAAGGGCGCACCGATATCGCTGGCCGGAATCGGACCTGATCATCTCAGGGCTATTCTTCTGGCTGCGGCCTGCGGTAAAATGAGTCATGCTCAGTTTTGAGGTATGCAACACCGCGCGCTTGCAGCGCGATCCGCGCTATGACGGCCGTTTCTACACGGCAGTGAAGACCACGGGGATCTACTGCCGCCCAGTTTGCCCAGTGAAGCAGCCGTTGACCCGTAACGTGGCCTACTATCAAACTGCGGCGGCCGCCGAGGCTGCGGGATACCGGCCTTGCCTGCGTTGCCGTCCGGAGACCGCGCCCTTCTGTGCTGCCTGGAATGGCACGCGTTCGACAGTCGCGCGGGCCTTGAAATTGATCGATGGTGGCGCGTTAGATGACGCTTCGGTTGCCTCACTGGCCGATCGGCTCGGGGTAAGCTCGCGCCACCTTGCGCGTCTGTTCGAGCGGTACGTCGGGGCCAGCCCCCAACAGGTCGCGAAGACCAGGCGTGTACAGCGGGCGAAGCGCCTCCTTGACGATACGACTGAACCATTGGCCCAGATCGCCTACCGAGCTGGCTTTGGCAGTGTGCGCCGATTCAACGCCGTCTTTCGCGAACTCTATGGGCGCTCGCCCTCCAGCATTCGCCACCGCCGCAGAGTATTCGCCTGAGATCGGGCATCCCAACGTTGGTCCGCTGTTGGCCCCTTCGCGTCCGTTGATGCGGCGTCGGTGCATGTCCGCTCAAGAGGACAGACCGGAGGTTTGCAGCAGCGCTAGACAGACCGACCCATTGCAGAAGTGAGATGGTGTTGGGGTGATCTTGCGACCGGTACTGTGGGCTGTCGTTCTCCGACGCTTCTAAGCGATTGCGGCAACCAGGGCTTAACCAGAGACTTGAGCGGGAAATTCACCAGTGCGCTCTACCCAAAGTCGGGCTTTGATTGAACGCCTCAAGGAACGTTGAGCAGAGCTGAAAGGGTGCCCAGCATGGAAGTACAAGCGGCAAGATCTCTCTTCAAGACGATCGGCTTCGTATTCGGGCTGTTCTGTCTTCTTCTGACCTATGCTTCAGGCGTTCGATTTTACGAACACGTGCTGGGGGGCCGATCCATGCCAGAGCACGGGGCGAGCCTGGCGCTCGACGTTGGCGGGAATGTCCTCCTCTTGGGCATGAGTGGCTTCGGGTTGGTTGCAGTGTTGCTCATCGCCCGAAGAGGGTTTGACCGAGTTGTAGGGAACTGGCCATACGTCGTTCCTGCCATCTTGGTCGCTGTGTTTTGCGCGACGATGGCCGCTACGCTGGGCGCCAGACGAATGACCTGGGTTCTTCCTGCGGCCAGTCTCTTCGGCCTCATCGGGCTATGGGCCGGATGGAGTGTTCTTAGGCAGCATGGATTGCCGATCACTGCCCGCGTCTCGGATATGTCCCTGATCCGAAGACAGAACGAGACCGGCCAGTGACGGGGGCGTCCCGAACGTACGTCAGCTTTGTGGCCCATCGCGTCGGCTGGCGCAGTGCACAGGCAGGCCGGGACTCAGGGGCGAGCAGAAGTCATCGCCTCCGGTGCGGACCGCCGCCTTTGACCCAAGTCGGACATCATTCCTCCGGTACGCCGGCCACGCGCAGCCCTTTCAGGATGCGCCTACTTCCCTCGAGATACACCGCACTATTGCCCATTGAGATGCTCTGCACCCGACGAATAGTAAATGTGGGATCGAGCGCTTGCCCTGCTTTCGCAGCGGCGTACGCGTCGTTCAGCTTGCCAAGTAAGGCGAGAGCAGCCGCAAGCCCAAAATGTACGAGGGGATAATTTCGGTTGACTTCGATACCGCGAAGGAACCAGCTGACTGCTTCGTTATCTGCTCCGATCTGCAACTTGGAAAACCCGACTGGCGACAGCCATCGGTAGGCAAGGATGTCACGAGGAGAGAGGCGCAATGCTTGATTTACGTGAGCCTCGGTCTCTGCGCCGCAGCCCATCATATACTTAGCGAGACCAATCATCGCGTGGGCGTCAGCAAAATTGCGATCCAATTCCAACGCTCGCTCGCACTCTGTCAGGCCTTGAAGCGCGCGGTTCGTATGCATCAAGACGATCCCTAGGAGCAAATGTGCAAAGGGATGATTCGGTGCATGGGACAGCGCCTCTAGGAGTATCGTCTCTGCGGCTGCTAGCCGAAGAGATAGGTCGTCGATCAAAAAAATCGATGAGGATGTCACATCGACCGCCGCCATCCAGACCGTCGCGTCAATGTTTTCAGCGTCGATCGCCAATGCCCGCTCGAAACAAAGGCGAGCTTGTGTCAGGGATCTAGACGTAAGGCCCTCATTGAATGAATGGCGGCCTCGGAAAATCAGATCCATGGCGTCGGGGTTCGGCGTGTTTTCCGCTCGCCGTGCCTCAGCCTCAATCAGCTGGGCATTTACTGTGTTCGCCAGCCGCGCAACGATCTCGTCCTGCATGTCGAGCAGGTCAGCGATAGATTTGTCGAATCGGTCAGCCCAGAGGTGACTACCTGTTTCGGTATCGACAAGCTGCACGTTCACTCGCAGCCGGGTGCGGTCACGCTGTATGGAACCTTCGAGTGCGTACCGGACCTTCAGTTCGCGACCGATCTGTTTGAGGTCAGCGACCTTTCCTCTGTAGGTGAATGCTGTGCGTCGGCCAATGACGAACGAGCCTCTAATGCGCGACAAATCCGTGGTCAGGCTCTCGGTCACGCCATCTACGAAGTAGTCCTGCTCGGCATCACCGCTGAGGTTGGTAAAAGGCAACACAACGACGGAAAAATGAGGTGGCGAAACCGGGGCCTGTCTTGTGCGCCTAGTCTCTGATGCCAACTTATCTCCATCCCGGATCATCGCATAAGCCCGGACAGGGTTGGCGATGTTCTTGAGATGTTGTTCGCCCATATCGGCGAACTCAGCGTCGACCTTGCCTCGGACGTGTTCGTAGACAGAAGCCGACACGCATATGCCACCCGGCTCTGCAATGCTCTCCAGCCTTACCGCTTTGTTGACGCCGTCTCCAAAGATATCGTGGGGCTCGACGATGACGTCGCCAATATTGATGCCTACGCGGAAAGCAATACGTGTTTCGTCGGCGTCACCTATTGTAAGTTCCTTGATGAGCGTTTGAAATTGTACGGCAGCCCGCACCGCTTGGACGGCGCTCGAAAATTCTGCCAAGAACCCGTCGCCGGTATTCTTCACGATGCGGCCCCGGTGTTCGGTGATTGCTGGGTTGACAGCGTCCGCCAAGAGCGCGGCAAATTTGGCATGCGTAGGCTCTTCATCGGTATGCATTAGCCGCGAATAGCCAGCCACGTCGGCCGCCAATATCGCTGACAATCTGCGTTCGACCCGGACTGGCCGTTCTTGCACCATGGCTTAGAATCCAAACCTGGGCGATTGTACATCAGATCGAACAGGATTCCACCTAACCGATGTCTCCTATTGGCCGATTTTGTTGCAAAAGTTGGCTGCAATGGATTTGGCCGCTGGGCCTTTTGTTGAGCCGCGCTTTGAAGCGCTGGCCCTGACGCATTTTACGCAACTTTGACGCTACGCTACGCGATGCGCAGAACCTGAGCCGGCGGCGGTCGTGCGACCAGCGATGCAAACCGCCTCAGATTCTGAGCGATGGCGGCTAGAACAAACTCATCCTGGGCACCTTGCGGGCCTCGCAATCGGAGCCGACCAAGCTTCAGGATGCGCTTCAAGTGTGCGAACCTCATCTCGATCTTCTTGCGCTGACGCCGAGAGAGCTCGAAGCCCTCGGTGCCAGCGAACGACCGGGCAACGTCTCGGGCATGCTCATGGATATCGCGCGGGATCTTGCGTGATGGTTCCTTTGGGCAGCACTGCGGTTTGAGCGGGCATACATCGCAGTCGAGCTTGCTGGCACGATACAGAAGGGTCTTGCCCTCGTGCACGGTACCGCTCGTCCCAAGCCGCTTACCACCCGGGCAGTGGTAAACGTCCCCGGTTGGGTCATATCGAAAGTCGCTCCGCGAGAAGGTGCCATCATCCCGCTTCGACTTATCGAACACAGGGATATGCGGCGCGATGCCCTTCTCCTCGACCAGCCAGTTCAGCATCGGAGCCGCTCCGTAAGCGGTATCCCCGACAAGTCGCTCTGGCTTGAGACCAAAGCGCTCCTCGGTTCGTTCGATCATGGTTTTTGCTGCACCGACCTCGGCCTGGCGAATGGCGCGGGAGGCCTCGACATCCACGATGACGCCGAACTTCACGTCGATGAGATAGTTGTCGGAGTACGCGAAGAATGCCGGCCCCTTGTGAGCGCCGGTCCACTGCGCTGCCGGATCGGATGGCGAGACAAACTTCGGGATGACATCGCTGGCGGCGCCCCACGCCGGATCGTCGAGGGTTGCCAAATACTCCTTCACCGCGCGGCTGGACCTGGCCGGATCGCGATCCCTGCGCCAGTCCTGACCTGCGATCGAGCGCTGCTTGTTCGCGTCGGCCGCAATCAGGCTCGCATCGACTGCAAATCCTTCGCCACCAACCAGACCGGCGGCAATGCATGTCTCGACAATCCGTTCGAACACGCGGCGGAGAACATCTCCATCACGGAAGCGCTCGTTGCGGGCGCGCGAAAATGCCGAATGATCCGGGATAGCGTCCTCGATACCAAGCTTGCAGAACCAGCGATAGGCGAGGTTCACCTGCACTTCACGGCAGATCAGCCGTTCCGAGCGGATCGCAAAGAAATACCCCACGACCAGCATCCGGATCATCAGTTCCGGATCAATCGACGGGCGCCCCATCGACGAATAGTGAGATGCTAGTTCACCGCGAAGCCAGGACAGATCGAGAGCAGCATCGATCTTCCGCACCAGATGATCTTCGGGTATCGCGTCGCCAAGACGAAACTCGTAGAACAGTTGACCTTGGTCACTCTTCAGACGGCCCATCATGGATCGACCTCGCCGAGATTCGCGTCAACACAACGGAATCACGGTTCGTGACTTGTCTCAACCGACTTTTGCAACAAAATCGGCCCTTCGACGAAGTGGCAGCATCGCTCCACGAGGTCCGCTTATTGAGGCATGGCAGGCCAGATTTGCTCACGTTCAGTTCTTCGTATTTTGACCCGCAACTGACTTTCGAACGGTTGCGATGTTGGGCGGCCCCGAACTCATGCTGATTCGATGAAAAAGGGTGTAGAGCCAGAGCGCTCGCTCGGTATCCGGGTGATCGACTTGGCCGTAGCCTCTTAGGAGGGCTGATGGCTGCGCGGGTCTTCGTGGGAAGAGCAGAACAGGGCCTTGGCCAAGTCGAAGAGCTTGGTCGGTGAAGCTTGGTGCGTAACTCTAATTTGCATTCTGGCCAAGCCGCTACAGCTGGCTGGAAGTTGGTTGAAATCTACTACGGGATCGTCAAGCAAGACCTTGGATGGGGGCACGCATTAGGCTCGTCGGAAATTTCCGAGCTCCAGAGGCTTGCGCCTGTCGATAACTTGTTAAACCATGGCTCTCTTTTGATGAAGCTTGCACATGGCCCTTTCCGTTAGATTTTACCTCTTTGCCGAAGACGGGCTAAAGCGCATTTCGCAGCGCCTGATGATGGCGCTGGTGCATGCCCAGGATGCCATGCCGCAATATGCCGGCACAAAACAAAAGGTTGCTGATGTAATTCTGGAGGTGGAGGACGGAAAGCCGCTCCGTATCCAGCAGGCAGAAGGCACCTTTCTGAGATTTGATGAGCGTGGACAAGTTCGCGAGGGCCTCGTCGCCTCAGGATTTGCGGCTCTCAATACAGGTCTCGCACTGCAAGAAGCTCTTCGAAAACCGCCTAGCAAAGTCGTCAACCTCGCTCCAAAGCTCAATCGAGAGAAATGGGAGCGCGAGAATCGCTGGACGTTGTCCAAAGAGGATCTCGATCTGATCGCTGATGACATCTGGGGCCGTAAGCGCGTGGCTGCATCCAAGGTGGAAAGGGCGAAGGGGACAGTACCCAAATCTCCGCAAATCACTTTTGACGCGCGCGAGGCGCTGCGAGAAATTCAAACCGGCATCTCGAGTATCGACAACAAGCTGACCTGGTTGAGCGAACCGTCCCTGAAGGGGGTTGCGCATGAATCCCGACAGAACGCCAAGAGTGACGTGGACGGACCGTTCTGGCTCGCTGTGGCGCAGGCCGCCGATCGTTATCATGAGCTTCTTGTCAGACGCCGCACTGGACGAGGCGCTTGGTATGCCGTGGTTTCTATTCTGCATTGGGACGCTGTCCGTCGAACGGCCGATACCAGCGCCTCTTTTCATGAGCGTTGTGCTTCCAAAAAAGAAGCAGAGGACGCGGTGCGGCGGCTCTTGGCCGAGCACGGAAAGCTTTTCAGCGCCATAGCGCGATCGGCAACAAGGCGCCGATATCGCTGTTGAATGGCTCATCGGCGCCCCCGCCGGCATGAGCTAAACCCCGGAAAATTCCAGCATCAGCTGGCCTAGTTTTGGGGAGCACTTCAAAACCCCGGAAAATTCCAGCATCAGCTGGCCTAGTTTTGGGGAGCACTTCAGCACTTCAAAGCGGAAGTGCTCTCTGAATTGGAATGGGATGATAAGGAGGAGCAGCGCGCTACTTGATGGCCAGAACAGCGCATGAACATATTCCCCGGATTTCCCCCGGGTGTTGCAGCTTCGTTCTGCCATCTAGTGCCGGTAACTGCCGAAAGCCAGCAAACCACAAAGGGCGAATACGCCTATAATATCAGAGGGATTGGTGGTGGCCGCACAAGGGATCGAACCTTGGACCTCTCCCGTGTGAAGGCGCTACCAGCCATTGTAATTGTTGATGGATTTTTATCTGATCGGGCATTCCCCGCGATTTCCCCGGTTCACCCACCTTGTTGAGCATTGGTTGCGACTCTGGCAATCTTCTGTGATGGCCTCTAATCCGGACGCTCAACTTTTTGCGCAGTTTCTGGACGCCAAGGGCGTCTCGAACAAATGTCCTCGCTGCAATACCTCGAATTGGTTGTTGAACAACCAGCCTTCCCCTTGGGGTGGGATTTGGGGGAAGAATGCGGAGGGCAGCTTTTCGCTGGACTCGCCGATTTTCGAGATATCGATCTTGATCTGCACCAACTGTGGATTCGTCAGTCCCCACGCGAAGCATTATTATGACCAATGGGTGGAGGGGCGGAAAGAGAAATGAGCGAGCAGTCAGCGACTTCCGGAGGCATTGCCGAAGGGCATACGCCTGCTGCTCGCATATCAATGCCTGCTTTTGTGGATTGGCACATGATTCTTGATCGCGAGCTTGACCAACTTACCCAGCCGCAGTCGGGGCTGCTTGGGTCCCTCGGCTTCGTAGGCTTGGGGGCGGTGCTCGGCCTGATCGGCTCTTTTGTCGCGGCGCTTGAGAAGCTCGCCACGATTCCTGCCGCTCCTGTATCCAAGGCCGATATCAGTAATCTGCTGGCGTTTCCGGCCTGCATCGTGCTTACCGCTATTTGTCTTTTACTCGCGTTCCTGTCATGGCGGCGCAATTCTGGCCTCGCTGATGAAATCCGTAAGCGACCTAAGCACGCTTCCTTCTAGAAAGGGCAGTATCCGGCACCGGCAGCAGATCCGCCTGCCGCGCCTCCGCGCTCGCCATCGTGTGATTGTACCGATCAGCCGAGTCAGGATCCTTCCATCGGCCGGTGCGGGTCAGCCCATAGGTGTCGAGCCCGCCGTAGCGGTGCATCCAGGTGCCGTAGGTGTGGCAGAAGATGTGGAAGCCGCGCATGCGGCGCGGCAGCACGACGCCGGCGCGGTCCAGCGCCAGGTAGAGCATCTTGTAGAGCCGGCCGCCTTTGCAGAACCGGAACAGCCGCTCATCGCCATGGCGGTCGAGGAACGGCTCACCGGCACCAATGCGGTTTCGGCCGGCAGCACCGTTGGCCAATACCGTCCCGGCGGCCTTTCGGGGCCGGGTGGGGCGGGGCGGCGCCTTTCGAAACGCTTCCACCACGATCGGTGGCAGGTGTACCGGGCGGGGCTCGCTGTTCTTTGTGGTGCCCAGATAAAGCAGCGCCTGGTCCAGCTTCAGCCCGCGTAGCAAGGCCTCTTCCGTCACATCCCCAAGCCGCATACCTGTGTAGAGCAACGTGAGACAGAACAGGCCGAACTCAGGCTCGATTGCATAGGCCTCGCGGATCACGGCAAAGGCCTGGTCCGGCTCGAGCCATTCGGTGGCCTTGCTGCCGCGCCAGCCCTTGGGCCGGCGGATCTTCAGTTCGATGCCGGCGTGCTTAAGCACGGCCGATACGGGCGTGTAGAATTGGCGGTTCAGCGTAGTAGCGGGCGCCAGAGGGTAGACGCCGCGCGCGGCGTTGTCGATTGCGATCTGGTCGATGCTGGAGAGCGGTTTGTCGCGCAGGGCGTGGTCGCCAGTGGCTTCGATGATCTTGCCCAGAAACTTGGCCTCGCCGCCGGCCTTGAGATAGGCGAGCGCCGCATCGGCGAAGGTGGGCGGCCGAGGTGCCTCGACTACCTCCGGAGCGGGACGATAGCCTCCCCGGCAGAGCCAAGCTGAAGAGCTTCTTCCGCGTTGCCGCACTCGATCTCCTGCACATCGAGTGTCTTCTGCCCCAGTCGTCGAGCGTCGATCCGCGCGAAGCTAATGACCTCCACGGAAGCATCTACTCAAAGTTCATCGCGAAGTTGCGGATTGACTTCGCTCAGGTCAGTCCGCTCCGAGAGCTACTGCCGGATCGACTCCTGGTAAAGCTCGTGCGCTTTATAGGCTTCGAGTTCGACTTCGTCCTCGAATTCACCGCAGACGATCACGTCAATTTCGTTGCCAAGCCGGTCACTCTTGCGCTTGCGAGCGAGCTCAAGCCGGCGTGCGTGCGGGATTTTGCCGAGAACGGAAAGGCCGTCGCGCCGATCTCCCGGCATTCCAGGGCGGCGCCGCCGCCTTTTTTGGCTACGAGCTGAACAGGACGCTGGAACGATACCGTCGGGAGGCATCGCTTGCCTCAGGCACTCCTATATCTTTACGAGGCGTGATAAGCTTGGATTACCGCCATGACAAATGCTGGTCCTTTCTACCGGGTGGCCGGAGCAGGATCCGGTTCGCCGGCGTGAGAGAGCTCGCCGAACAGTCGAAGAATTTGTTGGGCTGGTTACAGTCTCAGCCCCCTCCTTTACACCAGGCCAGGCCGTCACGGCTGTACAACGCGTGATTGATCTGTCGGGTGACGCCTTCCAGGTCAACATTGCGCAGCGCTTCAGCGCTCGCCTGGCGAACTCGTTCGATCTGATAGCCTTCTATTGTCAGCTGCGGAAAATGAATTCGGCTCCCTTTGCCGACCTTCTTCGGTATGGCGAGCTCACCATTGCATCGAGTTCGCCCGAGCATTTCACAAAAGTTTGACGCGCCGGCAGATCAGCTCAAAAGCGCGGCCGATCGCGCGAAATGCCTGCTCACCATCGCTGAAATCGCCGCTCACCATCAGCGAAACGCGGAGGCCTTGGGAATAAAGCTCGCGAAGCGTGTCGGTATGAAAAGGCAACGTCGCCATTGCGCACAATATCTCTGTGATCCTCCACTGCATTTCCCTCGACGGCACGTCGTTTGACTGGGGCCACGCGCCGGCCCGGCCTTAATTTGCAAGTTTCTGGCCCGGTCCGCCGGGCCGGCGATGTCCCGCTGAGACGGTGGTCGTGGTGACCTCGGTCAATCGACTGGTGGCGAGCTCGCCCGCCCGCCGTTGCAGAGGATGACCCACCCCATCCGGACATCATCATGAGGCGCTTGCGATCTCGGAAAGGACCATAACCCCGGCGACGGGCAGCTGATCGCATTGCATTTAGGTGACGGCTAATCGACCAAGAGAACCGAGCTGGTTATCGATCCGAGTCTCTTTACACCGCATTCTGGTGCTCCAGGCCGGGAAGCGCAATCATTGGTAGGGCGCTAAGCACGGCGCCGCAGACACTTACGAAGCGATCGGCGATGGGATCTCGAACACAAATGCGCAAAACTGTTTCATTCACGATCTGAAGCATAGCCGGATCCTAGGCTATTCGGACCCGGCCATCGCAAGCGCGGCGACAAGGGCCGCGATGCTGTTTTTCAAGCGAACGGAAGTCGGGGTCTCCACGCTCCCGATCGAATTTCAGTCGGACCCGTTGTCGATCTGTTCGAGGAGCCCGCGCGGGCTTCGAGTGCATCGAGGATTTCCTCTCGGTGATACGGTCTGCTTGATGGTGTCAGCACAGCGACGCTCTGGCGCGAGACACTCAGGTAACTACATCCTGAGGCGCGCGAACTGCATCGACGCGTGCTCCGCCTCGGGAAGGGAGGCGATGCTCAACAACGACTTACAGAACGCAGGCGCGAGCTTGCCGCGGTGGATCACGACGTTCTTGTGCCCCGTGCGGGCTTGAGCGCTCTGCCATTGCCGATTGTAGCCGCGCTGTTCATTGGACTTCACGTGGCAAGCGGCGAAGTCGGCGACGCCCAGCGTCGCCAACTGCAAGGCATGTACCGGCAGCTTGGTATGGATGTGCACCCACATCGGATTTGGCATCCTACCACTGCGCAGCGCCTTGGGCTGCAGCTCGACCTCGAACAGCGTCGTTGGCTCGATCTTCAATGCGTGGGGTGGATACACAGACGCAAGTTCTTCGGCCGCCCGCAACTGTTCAAGGTACTTCTGCGATGGAAACGCATAGGTCTTCATGCAATCGATCGTGATCGCCGCCTTTTGCGCGTTCACTGAGTTTGCCTGTCCCTGAACCTCGGACAACATCGCCTTAAGCCGGACTATTTTGTTGTGCACTTCGGTCATTTGCGCAGGCGTGAGTAGGCCACGTCGGCGGGGCTCCTCCAGCGCGGCTACACAGGTCTTAATCTCGATGGTCTGCGTCTGCAGGCGTTTAAGGACGAGATCCACGACGTGGTCGGCGTCCTCGGGCTTCATCTGGCGCGCTTGCGAGACGGCGCTTTGCTGAGCCGGCAGATCGAACTGCAGCAGCTCGTCCAATCGCTTGAGTAATCCCGTCAGTGCGTTCCTGGAGGGCGGAGCCTTCCACATGTCCAGGTGCCTGGTCGCCGATGACGACGCCCTCGCGCGCGCCTCCTCTGCACTCGCGAGTTTCTTCGTACCCAGATCCGAGAGTACGATAACCGTGGCAGCGTCGGGCCTGGCGAGCTGCGGCTCGCGCAGCCTGGCAGTTGAACTCGCCTCGCCTGCGGCCGGTGCGCGCTTGCCTTTCCCTTTCCTGCGCGCCGCGTGGTTCTCAGCCGCTAAGTTGGTCTTTTCCGATATCGCAGTCTGGGCAGGCGGCTCCACTTGCCTGTTTGGCTGCACTGCCAAAAGTCGCGTGACTTGGTGCGCGGTGACCCATGCACCTTCCACGATCTGGTCCAATTGTTCCAATGGAAGGTCGGCATCCGTTTTAGCATCCCTTAGGCTGGCAACGATGCGTTCCACCCCTGAGGCAAATTCCGAATGCCGTTCCATGGCTCCTTCCAGAACGGCGCAGTGCTCTGCGTCGAGTGGTTCTCCGTCCTCGTTAAGAACGGCTTTGCACGTCGAGTTGAATGCCGGAAAAGCATCCTGGATATAGGTCCCGAGCAGACGCACCCGCCCCTTCTCATCCATGAGGGCGTCCCTCACGACTGGTTCAAACGTGCTCGCCTGAGACTCAATCAGAAGCTTCGCGAGCTTAATCCGCGATTCCAGATGCAAGCACCCATCATAAAGTGCCGAGCCGGTATGCAGGCGTAGTGCGGCCTCGATGGGCTTCCGCATCTCGGCCGTCGTGCTTGGCAAGTTGGCAGCGGTCTCGCAGACGGACACCATCCGTTCCGAGCGTAACAGCTTCTTTCCCCACCACTCGATGACAGGCATATGGTCCTTCACCATACTGGAAGCCACTCGGCTCAGCTGGTCGGGGGTAGCGTTCGCGAAAATCCGCTGGAACAGGTCTGCCGAATTCTTTCTGCGGTCTTGCAAGGCGGAGATAATCGCCGAGCCCACCAATTTGGCTTTCCCCCCAGCATCGAGCACGACATAGCAGCATCGACGGACGTCAGCGTCGGACAGAATGCTTGGCGCCACGGCCGGGCGCAGCCTCGCGTAGTACTCCAGAACTGCCGAACCTGCTTCGACGAACCGATCGATCAGCTCTAGCGTCTCCTCCAGCTCGGCATCCTCGCCCGGCTGACGGCAAGCGGCAAGTTCCTCACGCAGGCGCTCCATGTGCCGCCTTGTTGCGTTGATTTCTTCCTCTGACGAAGAAATGGGGACTGCCACACCGGAAGTTGGCGGCTGGCTGGCGACCGGTGCCGTGTCTCCACCCTCCGACACTGAGGGAAAGCCGCGCCGCCGTGCAGTGACTGCACGTGGCGCAGCGGCTGCACGTGCCGCAGCGCCTAGGATTCGATCTGGGCCAACGGAGGGACCGGAAGACCTGTCGCCAAGGGCATCGTCGGCACCGCGCGCCGTGCTAGCGGACGGCGTCCCTCCATCTTGGGGCCCAGAGCGCATCCGCTCCACGACGGAATCGAACGATTGACTGCCTTCCCCAGGGGCTAGATTTGAGTGCGAGCGTGAACTGCTCGATCCGGCTCCAGCATCCCCAATGCGCGATCTGCCAGATCGGCCAATGCCCGTCATATTCCATCTCCGATCAAGTCGAGAATGCGTAGCCTGTCTGGATAGACAGGCTGGCTGACGAGTAGCTGACGAAGGGCGTTTTTCCGGTTGCACAGGAAACCCACATCGCCGTGGATCGTGGTCGAGTAGCGAGGCCATTTGGCTTTGCCCTCACACATCCGGGCAGACGGCTTGGCGAGTAGGCCGGCGGAGTCTCACCGCCGGGCTCTCATGGATCCCAGCGTGAGACTCTCCCGTCACTGGGCTCCCATCAGGCGAACGAGCCGCGTATGCCGGTCTTGCATTGTGCAAAAAACCGGGACGTTCGCGAGATAGCCGTTCGAGAACGCGGCCGGTCTTCGCCTTGCGACCCATAAAGCGTTTGGACCTCCGCATCATCCAAGCCTCGATTGTCTGATTGACGTATCGGAGGATTGCCCCAGAGGCGCCCGCCTGAATCGACCGTATTACACAATCCCCGCCCGCGGAGCGGATTGAGCTGCCGAGCGATGTCACCATTGACACATGGGTCCGTTTTCGGAGGTCCAAATCCCGGATTGCCACCCGCATAAACTTCACCGCCGAAGCGCTGAGCCGAGGCAGAAAACTGCAAAATGCCGACGCGTTTTGTGAGTTCTTTGCCCGTCGCGGTCGAAGCGTAGCCGAGGAAGTCGAACTTGACGTTCCAAACTGGGCATCTGTCACGCGCGAGGAGCACTATTAGGCGCGAGCGCTTCCTTCAAGTTCACTACTGAACCGGTCCCTACAATAGCGAAATACCAGTCGGTTCCGCCAGCTTTCATCATTCCGAATCGCGTTGTCCCACAGCCAATCTTCGCGGCGCGCTCCAGGTAATACGAGGGATCATCGTCAGACGAAATCCGTCTCGCAGCTCTCTTCACCATCGCTATCCTCGACTTTGGAAAGATACTTTGTAGGGCTGTCTACTCGGTGCCACTGGTCGTTCTCGTTCTCCGTCCACACTTTGGGATGCTGTTGAGGATCAAGCACCCAGTTTTTGCGACCCGCCATGAACAAAACCTATTTCCGCTAGACGGGGTTCCATACCTCCTACGCCAGGACGTGATAAGACCAACGGATGATCGCCGTCCATTCGCAGTTCATGCTCCAGCAGGATATCGCCCGCGTACTCGTCGAGCGGATGAGTAACGCGTAGATCTACCACGGACGTGATAACGTTACGCCCGAACTGTTGGCGAAACTGGTCTCCCTCGATCCGGACCGAGCCTCCGGCTCACAGTTTCGTCACCCGACCTGATAGCTGAAAAATCGCGCCGGCTTATCCGGATCACCGTAAGTACTGGAATAGCCTTCACCGGCAGTTGCAGCCGGCTCGGCTTTCTCCGACAAAATCCGAATACTCCTGCGGGTTACTGGCGATGTGCATGATGTCACTGGACAAGACTGTCTCACTTTGCGCATGAACGATTCTCGGTCGACGATCTTGATAATGGGCGGATTGGAACGCAAGGAGTATGGCGACGCGCCCGCCGACGACGACCCACCTCGCTCCAGGCCGGCAACCGCTTCCGCAACGGATCCACCGATTCTGCCATACATCAGATCGCTCCCGCATTGGCAAAGTGCACGCGATTGAGCTCGTGCGCGGCAAGCTTTGCCAGGAGGATATACAGCTTAGCTGACCACAACGTGACCAAAGCAGCTGTCCGCGCTCCAATGCGCCGGCCAAGCACTCTGCGCAAGACTTATTGGCCGTCAAGCTCTCTAGGACCGGGGCGCTTCGGCTCAGACGGGACAACTTGCAGACGCGCGGTCATGCACCATGCGATTTCCTGAGCAAGTCGCCCACCGATTCCGAGATGCTGCACATTCTGATCAGACGTAGAATGTCGATCAGAACAACATTTTTCTCACGTCCGGATGGAGCAAAACCGACATTGCTGGGCGAGTGACCATGACTGGGTTTGCTAGTCCAGAAGAGTCGGTGCCCAATGTGAGCCTTGCAGGAAGACGCCGTCATGCAAAATCACCAAAATCATCGCTCACCCTACCAGAGCTGCCACCGACAGATTGCGTTCGGTCATCAGAGCATCAGGTGCGACTAGGAGAGTGAGACACAGACCTCAGACGTCTTGTCACTATCCAGGATGTGAATGCAATCTATCCAAAGAATTGATTTCACACTTCATGTGCTGCCGGGTAGGGAAAGCGCCGTGCATCACGCAACGTCGTAGGTTTGCTGTCGGCAAAGCTGCGATGAGTACGTGATCATGGACACCGCGATCGGATTGTAGGCACGGTTTTGCCCGGTGCGGCCAAGTTCATGTCACCCCCGTTTTTGGATTGTCCGGCCGTTGAGCAGTTCTTTCCAAAGCGTCTCGGTGATTTTATAAAAGTCAAAAAATAGGAAGGCGCGGCAGGACGGCCTCGTTATGGCGTTCTCCAGCTGAGCGTAGCCGCGCTTGGCCATCACTGTCGCTCCGGTGATCGGAGCACGAAGGAGGCTCACCTTTTTGGCCGAATGAGGAAGTTCGTTGCTCAAGCACGGAACGCCTGCCCGCGTGTGAGGCTTTGCAAATTGAGGGCCGCGATGCAAATCGCATATCATCGCTGCTCCCCCATCAAACCTGCGGCCGTGCGGCTGCGCTCGCCATCGGAAGCATCGATCGTGATGAGGAGATTTAGATCCAGACCATGGAACGGCATTGTCACTAATCCGCCTTGTGAATGCATCGAACCAAACCATCGATTTCACCAATCAATGTGTTCTCGGCAATCATCTCGACTTCACGATGTCGGCGACAACTGCCGCGATTGTTCCGGCGCCGAGCGGGTGCTGCCCGCCTATCGATGCATTGTATTGATTGCCGCCTACGCCCCGGTGGAAAGAGCACATTCGACGTCACCAAGATTCACGCGCGCCACGTGAGACAGTAAACAACGCCAGTCGAGCTCACAATGGAATCCCGATCCAATATGCGATTCGCCAGTACCGCAGCTCTTCGTCTATTCCGGATTCCAATGCTTACGCTGAGGCCGGACTGTTCAATTCCGCTCGGGGGTGGCGTGACGTGGTGGGTGTCTTGGCGTGACTTGATAGGAGGTCCTGGAATGCGAACGCTACTCGTTGATCATGAGAGGGACCCCGCGCGCGTTGTACAAGATGCGCTCTCCGATTGCGGTTTTGCCGTTGACGTAGCGTGCACCCTGGACGAGGCCGCCGCCGCTTTTTCTTGCGCCAGCTATGACATTCTCTTGCTCGAGTTGGTTCTACCGGATGGAGACGGCTTGGATTGGCTGAAGCAGTTGAGACGTGACGGACATTCGATGCCTGCCGTGATGATGAGTAACTTCAATGAGCTCGGTAGGCGGATAGCGCTATTTAATGGCGGTGCGGACGACTTCCTGCCCAAGCCCGTATCTACTGATGAACTCATCGCACGAATGCGCGCTACTCTGCGCCGGTCAACGCAAATGACGGCCCCCATTGTTACCTTTGGCAATCTACGGTTCGATTCGATCGGTCGGCAAGCGACGGTCAATGGTCGACCACTGAAGATTGCCCGCCGCGAGGTGTGCATTCTTGAACATCTGCTCAGCCGCGCCGGCCGCACTGTGGCTCGTGCGTCATTGGAGGATAGCCTCTATGCATTTGACGACGAAGTCTCAACCAATGCGCTTGAGGTCGGAATCTATCGTTTGCGCGGTCATTTGAGTCGGTCCGGTGCGACGCTACGGATCAAAACCGCGCGCGGGATCGGCTACGTCCTTGAATTGAAAGGCGCGGCATCGACCGCGTAGTTAATTGAACTTGAAAGAAAAGACCATCTTGAGCATCATTCTTGACAAGCATGCTGGCGTCACTCGAGGATCGATCGCCGCCAACGGCCTTTCGTCCACATTTCTTCCTTGTCTTTGGCATCTTTTGTGCGTGGTCATCCTGCTATTCCCGGCTGCGGCCGTAGCTCAGATCAAGCGGGATGATGGAAGTGGGCCGCAGCGTACGGCTGCCGACGGCATTAGCGCAACGCTGACCCTTTCCTCTTCGCTAGGTAAGACGATTCACCTGCCAGCGCCAGCCGCGAGCATCTTTGTCGCAGATCCTACGGTCGCGGACTATCAGGCACCTTCGAACAGGACCATCTTTGTTTTCGGCAAAAAATCCGGTCGGACCACCTTGTTCGCACTGAACGAGGCCGGGGAGGCTCTCGCTGAGCTGCGTGTTGTCGTCACCCAGCCGATCGAGGATCTGCGCGCCACGCTGAAAGCCCAGGTCGGCGACTATCCCATCCAGGTAAGCTACACCCCGCGCGGGGCCATCCTTAGCGGTACGGCGCCCAATGCGGAGATCGTCGATATAGCGATGAAAGTGACCGAGCAGTTTCTCGGGTCTGGTGCGCTCGTCGTCAACAAGATTCAGGTGGCGGGGTCATTGCAGGTGAATCTGAGCGTGCGGGTGGCGGAGGTCTCCCGGAGCGCCATGAAGGAGCTCGGCGTCAACCTCTCCGCTTCCGGTCAAGCTGGCCCTTTCACTCTCGGCTTGGTCAGTGGCAGTGGTGGTGGATACGGCGCGGCGCAGGGCGGCGGTACGGCGAAGATGGGGGTCAACACTGGCCATGTGAACGTCAGCGCTATGCTCGATGCACTGGCTCACGAGCGCCTCGCTTCCGTACTTGCTGAACCGAACCTCACCGCAATGTCAGGCGAATCCGCCAGCTTCCTCGCCGGCGGCGAATTTCCCATTCCGGTGTTGCAGGACAATCGGCAGGTCTCTGTCGAGTTCCGTCACTTCGGCGTCAGCCTGGAGTTTGTGCCGACCGTTCTCAGTAACAATCAGATCAATATCCGCGTGAAGCCTGAAGTCAGCGAACTATCGTCACAAGGTGCTGTCAACATCAACGGCATCTCCGTGCCGGCTCTCTCCACCCGGCGTGCAAACACGGTTGTCGAGCTCGCCAGCGGCCAGAGCTTTGCAATTGGTGGGCTTATCCGGCGCAACTTCAGCACTGAGATCACGACTTTCCCTTGGCTCGGCGACGTTCCGATTCTTGGTGCGCTATTTCGCTCATCGTCATTTCAACAGGATGAGACGGAACTCGTGATCATCGTCACGCCTTACGTCGTGCGGCCAAGATCGAACTCGAAGCAGATGAGTGCGCCCACCGACCGCATCGCTCCGCCCTCAGACCTCGCGCGCAGTCTGACGAACACATTGGCAACGCGCTCGCCTGTTCGCGGTGCTCCCCCGATAAGCGTACCAGGCGCGACAAGGGGCACCGGCCACACCATCGAATGAGGATCGACCAATGAGATTACGATTCGTGCGCCCCTTCATCGGTCTGACGGCCAGTCTAGGTGGCTGCGCAAGCACCGCGCCGACTTACCTCGAGCCGACCGCGCAAGCGATCCTGGTTGAACAAGAGAAGAACGTCTTACTGTTACAGACCCTTGGAGGGCCCGAACGGCAGCGTCTGCGTTACTTCATAGCGAGTACCAGTCGCGGTCGGTACGACACGCTCCATCTTGATATCGTCGGCTCACGTCGGCTCGGGGCGCAGATAGCAGCTGAGGCCCGCGCAGTGGGCGTCGACGCTCACAACATCCGCCTGTACGGTCCATTCATCGATAGGCGTGATGGCTCTGCCGCCCGAATCGAGGCGATTACGTACGAGGCGCGCCCTCCAGTTTGTCCGTCGATTGCGATCGTCGGCCCTTCAGTGAACGACAATTCTTTCGATCCGACGCTTGGCTGCTCGATCCGCAACAACTTGGCCGGCATGGTCAACGATCCGCGCGACTTGATTGACAATCAGGCCGTTGTGCCGAGTGATGGTAATCGTGCGGCCATTCCCGTTGCCACATACAAAACCTTCGCGACCGGCAATAACAGCAACTTGGGTATGGCTAACAACAAGCTGCCGTCAGATCCCACGTCTGCCGGCACCCAGACCGTGCAGCCCTCTCGATAGCGAGAACATCAGTCATTCGATGCGACCTCATTCACAACACGAACTAGATTTGGCCGGCGGCAAAGAGTGCTTTTGCGACAGCCTCGAAGTACTGGACAGGAATGGAATTGCCAAGGCTAGTGTTGCGGATTAGCTCACGGACCAGGACGTGATCTTCGACGATACTGAGACGAAGGCGCCTCGCTTCATCAAAGAGCCGTGAAGCCGCCTCCCCGTCGCCGCGGCAAACCAGGACCGGGACGCCCGTTTCGCCACGGATGTAGCGTACCCCGACCAGCAGCTCGCGCCCAGTCAAGATCAATGTCGCGCGACTCACGCCGAGAGGGGACTCGCTCGCCTGCTCCCGCCGAAGGCGTCGGTGTTCGCGTTTGACCTCCGGATTGCCTTGCTGCTCCTTGTCTTCGCGCTTCATATCGCTCTTAGTCATGCGCATGCCGCGCAAGAACAACCAACGCTGGATGAGGAGATCGACCA
The DNA here is from genome assembly GCF_023101105.1 of Bradyrhizobium sp. 155. NCBI lineage: Bacteria > Pseudomonadati > Pseudomonadota > Alphaproteobacteria > Hyphomicrobiales > Nitrobacteraceae > Bradyrhizobium > Bradyrhizobium sp. 155. Next base: position 6,314,246 of record NZ_CP064704.1, read on the forward strand.
ATCCGCCGATAAGAAATGCACCACTTGCAATCCCGATCAACAGTTTCACTTGAATGAACACGAACTCGAAGCAGCCCGTGCCGCAAACCGGCAGATAGACCAGTGTCTTCCACGCGCCGACAACGACGAGGACAAAGATCGCGCCGAGGCAGAAGACCTTGAACAAGCTCTTGCCAAGCTCGATGAGGGAACGCAAAGAGGCGATGCGCTTCAGTCCGTTGATGGGATCAATGTTCTCGAATTTCGGCGTCATCGGCTCGGAGGAGAACACTAATCCACCATTGGCTAGGACCGTCGTCAGAATTGCGCAGGCGACCATACTCCCAAGAAGCGGGCCAACAATTCCCAGTGCAAGTTCGGGCAAGACGTCGAGCGCAAGATCGACCGCAATATTGAACGGCTTATCAAGCAGCTTGTCAGTCAGCATGAGCGCTTCACGACATTTGTCGTAGATGGAACTCGCTTCTAACCAGACATAACCGAGACCGGCGCAAGCGCTGAGGGCCCTGACTAGATCCGTGCTATGCGGAACCACGCCTTTCTTGCGCGAGTCGCTTAGCTTCTTTTCAGTGGGGGCGAGCGTTTTCTCTTCGCTCGTGTCGCTCACTTCAGTTTCCTCTCAAGCCTCTCCAGCTCTCGGCTCGACTGCATGATTTCCGCTTGCATGTATTCGATGAGGTAGAGCGTATAAGTCACCATGACGATCGCAAAACCTATATTCTTGATCGTCAACGATAGGTCCCGCGGGTTGAATTGCGGCGCAAAGCGCCCGAGCAGAAGCGCTGATATGTCGGCCAGCAAGAGGAAAGCTACCACAGGTCCAGAGACCAGGACGGCGGTACGTATGATGCTGTCGAGCACGCCCCACAACTCCAGTGTCCCTTGCATGCTCAGCGTGGGTCCAAGCTGATAAGCCGGCCAAACCAGATAGCTGCCGTAAAGCCCGCTGATCATGGTTTGCAGGCCCCCCGATACGACGAAGATCGTGGTCGCGGTGGTCCCGATAAGAAGTCCCGTCGCCGAAGCCTGACTGCGTGTCGCGGGATCGGCGGGAGTGACCACGCTACTGATGCCCCGTTGCGCGTCGATGAACTCGCCGACGGCCTGAAGACTCCAGAGGGGAATACTGAGGAGGGCGCCGATCAGTAGGCCGACACACGTCTCCTTAAGACCGAGTAGCGCGATCTTGAGCAGACGAGTGTCCGGATCTAGCTCCTTCAGGCCATCGGCGATGTGCGCCAAGTATGGTAGTTCGAGCGCGACGGCAAGGCAACCGCGGATCAGGCCGCCGATCTGCGGACGCGTAAATACCGGAAGCACCAGCATGATGCCCACGGGGCGGGCCGCACCAAGGCCGGCAGCAACGACGAGTTCGATGGTCGCCTGCATCAGACTTTGCGTGTCGGCGGTTGACAGATCATACATGACGGCTGCTGCTAGTAGCCCGTCGTGAGCGCGGGAAAATCAGTAAAGATCTGCTTGGCTTGTTCGATGAGCGGGGCGCTCAGCACCGGAGCAAACAAACCTATAATCCCAACAATGACCAAAAGCTTCACAGTCAGTGGCAATGTCTGATCCTGGATCTGCGTTGCCGCCTGGATGATGCCGATGATGGTTTCGGCGACCGCCGCTGCAATGAGCGGAGGCAGAACCCAGGTCATGAAAAGCACCAGTGATCGGCTCATAAAAGGGAGAATAGTGGCCTCATCCATGCTCACCCTCCAGGTGTTGAATAGCTCAGCACCAGCCCGTGCATAAGCCGCGACCAGCCGTCAATCGCCACGAACAGAAACAGCTTGAAAGGAACTGAGATCACTGTCGGAGACACCATTGACATGCCCATGGCCATCAGAATGGTCGTTACGATCAGATCGATAGTGATAAACGGAAGGTATAGTAAAAACCCGATTTCGAAGGCACGCTTGAGTTCTGAGATTAGAAAAGATGGGACGAGAATGACAAAATCATCGGCTGTCGCTCTGCCGCGCATCTCTTCCGGCCAGACACGCTCGGTCGAGGACAGGAAGAAGCCTCGCTGTTCTTCATTGGTGAAGTTCTTGAGATAGCCTCGCAGCGGCTCCTGCCCCACTTTCGCGGCGGCTACCCAATCCTCGAGCGTTTGATAGCGGAGCTGCAGATCGGCGACTCGATTGTAGCTCTGCTCAAAGACGGGGGCGCTCGTGAAGGCGGTGAGCATCAATGCTGCGCCGTATAGAACGATGTTCGGTGGAATCGATTGGGTCCCAAGCGCATTGCGAACGAGGAAGAGAACGACAGATACCTTTACGAACGCCGTGGTCGTGACGACAGCGAAGACCAACAAGCCGAGCGCGGCCGTTACCGCAAGAAGCGGCAGTATTGCTGGTTCAATGTTAGTCATTGCCCGCTAACCCGCCACGCAGTCTAACGCCGAGCTCGTCCCCAATACGTACTATGTCGCCACTCCCGATACGTACGCCGTTTGCAAGGATATCGACCGGGCCGTCGACCGGCCGGCCAAGTTCGAATACATATCCTTTGCTGATGCTTCTCAGGGCTCCCAGCGTGATGGGCCATCGGCCGCATTCAAAGACAAGCGAAATCTCAATATCGTCGAGATCGGCTTCCGAAGGCGACTGCTGTAAACCGGGCAGTGTCGTCATATGCGCATACTCCAGAGGGCGCGGCCGCAAGCGAAACGGTCCGTGCAGAATCAGGCGGGTGCCAGTGACATCTGCCGCGGCCCATAACGGGCCGGCAGTGAGGATGATCTGACCGCGGGCGAATGGCATTACATCCGGCAGCAAAGCGTCGCCCTCACGTGTTTTGCGAAGAAGCGAGGCTGACGCCCGGAGGGAGCCGATCTCTCCTGCAATTGTAACGGGTAGCTGTGCGGGGACCTCACACAACTGTCGCGGCAATTGGCCGAGCAGCTCGCCTAAGGCGCGGAACGCCGGCGGTATCGGTCCGTCAAGAGGCGAGAAAAGAAATAGGCGACCTTTGCCCCTGACCGGACCGTAGATGATGTCGAGTTCGATATAAGGCCCGTTCTTCTCGGCCTTTCCAACATGAAGGAGTCGCAGTTGCTGCTCTGTCTCAGTCTCCAGGTGCGCGAGCAACGATTCAATTGCAAGTTCGAGAACCAGCGAACGACTTGGCTCGGAAAGTAAAGCTAGGCCACTCTGTACTGTCGAGATCAAGACCTCCGCAAGCGCATGCGGTATCGACAACACGAGCGCATCATCACCGAGGCGCCAAACGCAATCGAGCATCGACAGAGCCGGAGGTTCCTCCTGCCACACAAGTCGTTCCAGTCGCACCGATAGCGGCTTGTCGCAAAGATTACTCCGCAAAGAGGCGGAGGGCCGCACGTTTCTGTTGAGCCATGAGACGAGACTCTGGGTTAGACGCTGGCTCGGCTCGTACTTCGCGTATGCGTTCGCGCGAGTTGCAGGAGGCGACTGTACAGGGCAGCGCATTTGGTTCCCAACTGGACTAGCGGTCATCAAATTGAACCGCCCGCCACCAGCGTGGGCAAACCCCTCCCATGGCGAAGCAAGACTTCATCATCAGCCTCTAGCTCGGCTGTTACTTCCGAATGGGTATCGGCCGCACGCCGGACGTCGGTCTCGATTTGTCGCCATTTATGAGTCGCTGCGGAACGCTTCGCCCAGTGCGCACGCCTCTCGGATGCCGCTGTCTCGGCCTGCTTCTGAGTGATACGCGCCTCCTCAAGTGTGCGGCGTTTCGAGCTGATCTCAATCGCTAGCCTCTCAAGAGTGAGCTGGCAATGATCGAGTTCAACGACGGACAAGGTACCGACCGACATCAACTGCTGGTAAACCTCCGCCTGGGCCTCTGTATGATGCTTTTCAGCAATTCCAAGTTCCTGCCATGCGTGCTCCGCGGCCGAGGTCGCGATATGACGCTTGGCTTCCATATTGGACAACTCACTACGAGCACTACGCTCGCGCATATCCTTCACTTGCCGCAAGCTCGAAACGTGTATGCAACTCATGCGGTCAGACGGCACATCCATGTGACGGTTTCCTCAAAAGTGGACGCATCGTTTTCACCCTGGCGTAAAAACTCGCGCAGATCATCGATCGAAGCGACAGCTCGGTCCGTCAGCGGATCGCTGCCTTGCTTGTATTCGCCAACCTTGATCAAAAATTCGGCCTCTGCATGACGGGAGATAAGATCACGGAAGAGGGATGCTGCCTTGCGATGCGGTGCAGATACGACGGCATCCATGACGCGACTGCGGCTCGACAGTACGTCGATGGCGGGGAAATGCGCCCGCGCCGCGAGAGAGCGTGAAAGAACGATATGACCATCGAGAATGCCACGCGTTTCCTCGGCGATTGGATCGCCCGTGCCGTCACCTTCCACAAGCACGGTATAGAAGGCGGTGATTGAGCCACGCTCACTCATACCAGCGCGCTCCAGCAAACCTGGCAACATTGCAAAGACAGAGGGAGGAAAGCCCCGGCGAGTCGGTGGCTCACCGGCAGCAAGCCCGATCTCCCGCATAGCGCGGCTAAATCGCGTCAATGAATCCATCATCAGAACGACGCGCAGGCCTTGATCGCGAAAATATTCGGCGAGCGCGGTTGCCGTATAAGCACATTGCGCCCGCTCCGTCGCTGAGCGATCGGAGGTCTCAACGACGACGACCGTGCGGCGGAGGGCAGTCTCCCCAAGATGCCGCTCGATGAATTCACGCACTTCGCGTCCACGCTCGCCTATCAGCGCAACCACGGTCACGTCAGCGACCGCGCCTTTTACGATCTGCGACAGTAACGTCGACTTGCCGCCACCAGGCTCTCCATAAATGCCGATGCGTTGGCCCTCGCCGCATGTCAGAAGACCATCCAAGACGCGAACACCGAGTGGCAGAGGGCGAGCGATGATGCACCTCGTCATTGGATTTGGCGCTTTGCCGCGCAGCGGGCGCGTCTCCATGGCTTTGACTGCGCCCTTGCCATCGAGTGGACGGCCGAAACTGTCGATCACCCGGCCAAGCAAATTGGGGCCGACCGGCACTTCGTGCATTCGGCCAGTGGCAACGACTTCTGCGCGGCCGGACATGCCTTGCAGGTCACCGATCGGCGTCAGCAACACGCCGTCCTGCAACAGACCGATCACCTCGGCCTCAAGCGACCATCCGGTGCGCGGATCCTTGAGCACACAAACTTCTCCAATACGAGCATCCGGCAAGACTGCATGGATCAACGTGCCGATCGCACGCGTGATCCGCCCGCGTATGGCACGCGTGTCCACATGGCTTGCCGTAGTTCGCAGACGCGCCAGCGCCGCGTGCAGAGTCCCATCTCCATCAGGACAGCTATGGTCTGGTCTCGGCGCCGTCACTATTCGTCTGCCTCATGATCTAACCCAAGCCCCAAACGCAATGCGCGGAGCTGCGCGTCAAGTCCGAGATGGATATTGCCAAATTCGCTCCACAGCACGCATTCGTTCGCTGACAGCGCCGGGTCCGGAATAATTCGGACTTCCGGCCGGGCCTCCCGTCCGTCGCAGGCAGCAAATTCGCGCGTAAGCGCATCAGCATCCATGGGGGACGCATGAAGGGACAGTTTCGGCCCGCCATATCTGTGCGAAATCGTGTGACGAACCGTCCTCACCAACATCTCGCCGGGATCGAAATCACCCAGTAGATCAGTTACGATGTCCATCACGAGCGCTGACAGTTCCTGCTCCAAAACGGCCTTTCGTCGTGCCACTTCCGAGGCAGCCTGCGCGACCAGCTGTGCCATTTCCTCGGCGCCGGCCCTCACCCCCTCAGCATGGCCGCGCGCACGCTCCTTCTGATAAGCTCTGCGCGCCCAGCCGCGAACGCGCTTCAGATTGCGCTCGGCCACGGCACGCGCCTCGAGGGCGCTGTGCCAAATCTCGAGATCCCTCGCCGCTATGAGTGGCCCAAGGGGGCGGATCTGCGGAGCGACGGGCGGCGCAGTTTCGTCGTCTGTCATCCCGCTGGGGCCTCCCTCGCCAAATGGGCCAACACCGGCGAAAACAATTGGCCCGCGGCATCGCGGTGTTCAGTCGCCGGATTGTCGGCGGCCGTTCCGACAGCTAGGCGTAGAAGCACGCGGCGGCAATCAAGCGTTGACGCTTCATCGAGCCAAGCGCCGAGGCAGGCATGTCCATCGTCTTCAATCCCTAGCGCGAGTTGTTGAGGATCAGCAATTAATCTGGTCGAAACCGCATGCGCTGCATGTCGGATCCCGAAAGCCAGCACCTCGGTGCCGACGTGCTCGACCAGAACGGCGACATCATGCTTTGAAACCAGCCTTGTCAGCGAACGGGCATGCCAAATGCCGCCGGCGAGGAGGGCAGCCCTGCTCGGATCATGCCCGAGGAGAAGGTCTGGCCCGAAGTCACCTCCGTTCAAGCCCAGTTCATCTTCAAGCAGCAACGCTTGCAGTCTTATCTGCAGCCTAGGACTCTTCTGCAGTCGCACCAACGTCGCAGACGAGAGGTTCGCGTCAAGTCGCGCGGCAAGGCGGGTCGGATGAATCGTGGCAGCAAGCTTACGAATACCTACAGAGGCTAGTTTCAGCGGATCATGCCGCTCGGCAGACGGATTCGGTCTCGTCATGTCGGATACCACACTACGCCGCATTAGGCTTAATCGCTTTGCGAATCATCTCCATAGCAGAGACAGCCGAGCGCCCACCGACAGCGCTAACTTTCTGAGATGATTGCCTGCGCTGACGCCCACGAGCGCTCAGCAAGACGCAGGACAGCACGCCGAATACAGACCCGCCGAGACCCATGGCAACCGCAACCAATGGCGTCGAAATGACTCCAGATGCTTGGGCGAGACCAGCCGCAGCCGCCGGTCGCGGCTCTAGTGCGGGCCGCTCGACTGAAACGAAAACAACAGCCACCTTGTCATAGGTTAAGCCCTCGATGCTGTTGGCGACGAGCATTTTAATCTGCGGCAGCAAGATTGAGAGATTTGCCCTCGAGTCATGTCGGATGAAAACCGACGCCGAAGATGGCGTGGTGTCACGTCGCAACAGGTCGTTCTTTGGCAGAACAACGTGGACGCGCGCCGAGAGGACACCATCGATATCACTGATCGTGCGAGATAATTCCTCGCTCAGCGCATAGACGTAACGGGCGCGCTCCTCGATTGGCGAAGCAATCAGACCCGCCGCGCTGAACACTTCGCCTAGACTCTTGAAAGCGTGGCGCGGCAACCCTTCGCCATTCAGCAGGTCGATTGCGGAAGCAATCTGAGTCTGCTCGACCTGGATCGTGATAGTCCCGTCCTTAGCAGCAACGCGGAGCGCATCGACCCCGTTCTTGAGGAGGACCGCAAGCATCTCATTGGCCTCACGCTCCTGAACTTTCGTGTAGAGATCGGCTTTGCAACCAACCAGGGCAAGCAGGAGCGGCAGCAGAGCCACAAGTTGAAGCCGCTTGCGGAATGGGCGCGCCTGATCGCTTTCGCGATCGATTAAACCAATCATTCGCCCCACTCAGCCCGCCGATATCAGCTTATTCAGAGATGAACCGAGGCTACCGATGCCATTTGAAATGAGTGTTACCTGGATGACGCTGTCAGAAACATCCTTCAGATTCGCCAACATCGCCTCGAAGTCACCTGCGCCACTGGGGGCGCCCGGCACACCTGCTTCCGCTTTGCCGGGTTGCAGCAAAAGGGGCTCCGACGTCGACCCGGTCTCCGCACCTTTTGGAACTGCATTGACCGGATACATCGCAGAAAGATTCTGGAGGATCCGATCGCCCAGCGGGCTCGCCTGTGTTGTTGCACGCGATACCTCGGATGTCGACGGAACCGCCACCGCTCCCGTTACTGGAGGCGCAAGGTCTTGAACCGAAGCCGCTTGCAAGAGACTCTGCTGAAACTGGGCCTGCTCGTCGACCGCTGTTGCCGAACAGGCCTTGGACAGGCCTTCCAGATTGTGAGAGATCGGCGCAGCGCCTAACATCATCATGGAAAGACTCGCTCTCATCGAGATGTGATACGACCAGCCGTTCAAGCCGATTAGCGGCTCAATGTCCTAGACAGGCCAGCTGACGACAAGCTGACGAGTTCGCCCGCACATCGCCATCTAAAGATCACGTTTCGCGTTCACGTACCGAACGTACTCCTGTTAGCTTAAGTCAAAGAGAACCATGAATGCTCATCCGATCCATAATCCCGCACGTTTTGAACGGAGTTCTGTGTGTCGCCGTTTTCGTTTCCGGCGGAACACAGATCGCGCGCGGCGCTCCCCTGTCGCTGCCCTCGACCCCTTATCGATATACGGTTCTGGATCAGGAGCTTTCTGCCGCGCTGCAGGAATTCGGCAACAACCTCAATATTAAAGTCACCATCAGCGCCGAGGTGAAGGGTCGGATTCGCGGGCACATGCCGGACCTGCCACCGCGCGAGTTCCTTGATCATCTGACTCAGGTCTACAATCTTCAATGGTATTACGATGGGCTCGTGCTTTACGTCTCTACCGCAAAGGAAGCGCAAACTCGTCTGCTTCTGCTAACTTCAATCAGCTGCGACGCGCTCAAGGCAACCCTCGATGCGCTCGCCATTTCCGACGAACGCTACATCATGAGATCGGCTCCGGGAAGTGGCCTAGTCCTTGCGTCCGGTCCACCGCGCTTCATCGCACTCGTGGATCAGACGCTCAATGGTCTTGTGGCGGAGGCGCAGGCGCGACCTCGCTCCGTCGAGATGCCGTCTCGGGAATCTGTGCTGATGTTATATCGCGGCGCCTCCGCGACGATCGTTCGGGATGGGCGAACTGAAGGCCCGTACTCTTCAGACCTGCCGCGTCGGGAGGGTACCTTGCCTGCGCAAGGGCCGGGCCCAAGATGATACCGCTCAATCAGCCGTTACGCGGGGTGTGCAAGGAGGCTGGACCGATCGTCTGATCAGACGCCGCACAAGCGGGGCGAGACGAACGTGTCGTAAATCGGCTCCAGAACACGAGAATTGTCGCTGCGCGACCTTGTCCACCAGTATCGGGATATCCGGTGGTAGTGTGCGGGAGGTTCTGCAAAAGCTAGCGGCTGAAGCGGTCATAGTAAATCCGGTGCTTGCGAAGATCACCGCCCCTAGCGGAGCAAGCGATCGGGTGTGCGGCAAGCGGCTCAAGGTGATGATCCCGACCTTGCTGCCGGCGCTGGAGCAACATGGCAGATTGCAGCTTGGCCAACCGGACCGTGATCGTGTTCTGGTCATCAGCGCCGCAACCATCGATCGCCTACTCGTCGCTGTGAAGATCGCGGCGAGCGGCGGCAGGCGGCGCCGTGCCGGATTTTATTCGGCAATCCGGCGCGAGGTCCCGATCCGCACCTTCAATGACTGGAACAGCCCGCCGCCCGGTTTCTGCGAAGTTGATATGGTCGCCCATGGCGGCACGTCGGTGGCTGGCTCGTTCATCCAGACCTTGACGATGGTCGATGTCGCCACGGGCTGGACGGAGTGCCTGCCGTTGGTGACGCGGGAAGGCTCGCTCGTCGTTGAGGCGATCAATCGAGCACAGAGCCTCTTCCCTTGGCTCTTGCGCGGGGTGGACTTCGACAACGACAGCGCCTTCATGAACGATGTCGTTGTGCCATGGTGTCGCGAACAGAAGCTCGAAGTCACACGCTCGCGCGCCTACAAGAAGAACGATCAGGCGTTCGTCGAGCAGAAGAATGGTGCCGTCGTCCGTCGCCTGATGGGCTACGGCCGCTTCGATGGCGTCGAGACGGCCCGTGTGATGGGCCGCCTCTATGCGGCGGCACGGCTCTACGTCAACTTCTTCCAGCCGTCGTTCAAGCTGAAGGAGAAGCGCCGCGAAGGGGCTAAAGTGATCAAACGCTATCATCTCCCATCAACGCCCTATGAGCGTGCATTGGCGCATCCCAAGGTGACCGCGGCCGTGAAGAAGCGGCTGCGCGATCAGTATCGCTCGCTCGATCCCGTCGCGCTGTTGGCCGAGATTCGCGCGACCCAGGACAAACTCGGCAATCGCGTCGATCGTCGTGCCGGACAGGTGCGCCGCCTGCAATCCGCCAGCACGAGCACCGCGCCAGCCACCACAGCCACTTTTGCGAAGACGCTCGGCAAGACGACGACGTCCGGCGAGTCACGTGCCACACACCGGCGCACCCGTCGGCCCTATAAAACCAGGGTTCGCATGCCGTCCAAGCTCGACCCGCATATTGCTGCGATCGAGGGCTGGCTCGGTACGCAACCGCCGTTAACTGCACTCGCCATCGTCGACCGGCTGAGGGAGAAACACCCCGAGGAGTTCGGGACGAGACAGCATTCGATCGTGCAGCGTCTGCTGAGGGCGCTTAGACGGAAGATGGCCGAGCAGTTGTTCGCGAAGGAGCCGCTTGCGGACGCCACGACTGCTGCCCCATTGCCCGGGGTTGTGGACGGCTCGGGCTATGTAGGGCCCGACCCGCCCACAGCCCCTCTCATCGAGCAAGCCGGAAAAGCCACTTGGCGCGGCCGATCAGTCGAGGTCGCATCGACCAGTGCAATGGCGCCATCAGGGTAACATTCGCTGATGCGGCAATACGGGGGGTCCACTCCAATGCCGAACGCCACCCGTGTCAGCCACGACGGGCTCGTGTGGATCAGTGGGAACTATTACAGCATACCCGACCATACGCGGCGCAGTGTCGAGGTGCAGCAATTGCCCGATGTAATCCCATTCTCGATCAAGCGCAATCGTTGCCGTCCATCCCGTTCTAGAGAAGGCCGCCGGCGAACTCGCGTCGCGCCCGAGCATCGACAGGCGGTCAACCGGTCTAGGTCGCGACCAGGCGTATCCGAAGCCCTCGTCGATCGGGCCGGCGATCACATGCCAAGGCGGTCGCTGGGTGTTACCGAGGTGTCGCAAGCGCCTCCCCCAATCGGAAGGCCGGCCATAACCATCCACGCGCAGCCGGCAGCGATCGACAGCGTCAAGAAAGGCCTAGTCGCACTCAACATGCCAGGTGCGCTCAGAATGACACCACGCTGCGGCGGATTGAAAGAGGGTGAGGTCACCTGGATTGAGGCGCTCGAAACGCTTATCGAGGAGCTGACCGTGCGCGACAGTCGCGGTGTCAGCACCGCGGTGAGAATGTCTCGCCTGACCACGGTCAAAAAGGCTCGCTAGCTTCGACTTCGCATTCCAGCTCGATCGCAATCGCATTCTGGCGCTTGCCCAATTGAAATTCATCTGCTTGCGACACCGGCAAGAGCGATCTCACGACGGCACTCGCGGTCGAGGCCGTGAAGGCGGGAAAGAGCGTCGCGTTCGCCACGATCGCGGACATTGTGACGACCACCGTGCGCGAGCACCTGCGGTTCCTCGCCCGCGCCTCCCTCCTTGTCGTCGACGAAATCGGTTACCTCCCGGTCGCGCCTGGCGGCGGCAATCTGTTCTTCCAGTTGGAAGACGCCCGCTATGACAAGGGCGCGATGATCCTCAATTCAAACTGGCCACAGCAGTGCTTGATGGACTGCTTCCCCACGCAATTGTTATCACATCGAGGGATCGAGCTATCGGCTCCGCCAGCACGCCGCTCTCGTCCCGGAAAACGTCCGCTCGCCAACCCACCGCAGCCCAAGCGCCGCGGCCGCCCGCCTGGAAGGACCAATGACCTAGCGGCTGATCCCCGAAGCACAATCGCCGCCACCCAGGGAAATCTGGACATTCTCACGGAAAGTTCGCTGCCCGTTGACAGAGGTCCATGATCGCCACCAGGTACAACAGCCATCTGCAGTCGAAACGTAAGTGATGTCGGCGAGCCAGATCCGGTTCGCTGCTGCGGCCCTAAAGTTGCGATCGATGAGGTTTGGCGCGATCGGCAGGCCATGACGGCTGTCGGGAACGCGGTGCGGCCTGGCCATCATGGCGCCGATGCCTTGCCGATGCATTAGGCATTCGATCCCGCCACGGCTGGCGCCAGGTCCCTGTGCCCGCAGCGCGGCATAGACCCGTGGGTTGCCGTCCCCGAGCGCCGCTGTCCTGATGAGATATCAGTCGAGAGCGCAGCATTGGTCGTCGTGCGTGCTCTGTCCGGACGCTCGCGCCAGGCGTGATAGCCGGCCGGCGAGACCTCGAGCAAGAGACAACAGAACCAATACGTCCGCTACTATTAGCTATGCCCGGGTCACTTGTGTAGGGCGGCAGCGCCAGCGCAGCGGCCGGGTGCTTGCATTGCGCGATATCGTGCACCGATCGTTGCGGACAACGTGATTTGGTCCGCGCAATCGGAATAGCTGCGCTGACGCGATTGCTTGTATTGCGGTTGTGGCTCACGAAGCGTCCCACGTTCTCAAGTTAACGCATTTAGTCTTGAGCGCATATAGGTTGCAGGTCCAGGCAGACGTTGACGAGCAATCAATGCGAGGCGCTTTCGCATCGACACGCAAGACCGATCCGCTGCATTGATCTTCCGAGCATTTTTGCTTCAACGCGTCGCGCAAAGCTCCTGGTTAGGAGTCCGGCCGATCGCGCACTCAATGCGTTCGCGCATAGCTGGATCGATATCTTTGGCGCCGAGCAACTTTGGCGCCGGCCGCTCTTGCATTTGAAGAGCTGGTCTATCCCAGCTAGCGCAACTGCAGAGCCCCAGAGTGGCGAAGAGAGCCGAGCACGAAAGCAGACAAAATGAACCCAAGCGCCACCGCGCTGCCTTACGAGGTGAATTCATGCGGTCCTTCTTAAATTGACTGCTGCGCCTGTGAATCGGGCGCAAGGAGCGTGTTGCTGAGTTCCTCGGACGGGGCGTCGTCGTCCTTTGCAGCTGCGAGTGTAATGGATCCAACAGGCTGGATTGTGAAGTCCGAGGCAAGGTCCTGATAGGATAGAACAGCAAGATCGATCCCATTACGGGTGAGAAAGCCGCGGACAAAGCGTCGAATATCCATCGAAGCAAGGATAACCGGCTTGATCTGCGCCCGAACTACGTTCGAATGGATGTGACGCATTTTTGAGAGCAGCGCCTCGCTTTGCCCGTCGCTCAAAACCAAGTAGGGTCCTTTGGCAGTCTCTCGAACCGCGCTGCGCACGATATCCTCGGTTTGACGCTCGATGATAAAGACCGGCACGACGCGGTGTGCGTTGGCATACCGGTGGCAGATTTGCCGTCTCAGACCGGAGCGAACATGTTCCGTGAGCAAGACGACGTTTTGTTCACGTCCGCTCCATTCGGCCAATGCCTCCAAGACCAGCCGTGTGTTCCGGATCGGAATACCCTCCTCCAGGAGGCGCCGCAAGACGTCGGCTACTTTAGGGACCGGCGTCGTACGCAACACCTCCTTGACCAGATCGGAATATTCGGTCTCCATGCGGGCCAGCAACTGGCGCGTCTCCTGGATACCCACCAAGCACTGTGCATAGCGGGTCAACGCCGAATGGACGCGCAAGGCCAGGATTTCAATGGGACGGTGGTGCCCGATACCGGCTGCTTTGAGAGCCGGTGCATTGCTCTGTTCAATCCAGATTTGATCCGTCTCCCGGTCATGCCGAAACGGGATGCCACTCAATTCAATGTTGGCCGGATCGTCGTGGAGTGCGAGCTGGGTTGGATCAATTAACTCCTGCTCGACGGGCACGCCCTCGACATCCACCCTGTACTGCAGGTCTGGCAAGCGCTCGTCGACCTCGATGGGGATGCGCGGAATTGTGATGCCGAGATCAGACGAGATCAGTCCCGAAACGCGTGCAATGTGCTGTTGCAATTCTTCTTTGTCGATCGCCCGTGTCAGACTTGACGCAAGGAACAACGCGATGGGAAGCGCCTCCGCAGGCACGATTTCCTTGTTAGACTCTGTGGGAGCCGGGCGAGAGACATCAGCGCTTTTCTTGCCGCTTTGGGTCCCACCGTCGGCAAAGCTCGCTGCCGCAAAGACTGCAGCCAAGACGAGAAAGACAGGGAGCGGAAAACCCGGAATAGCCCCCATTACAACGAGGACGCAGGCAGACAGCCGCAATGCGTGCGAGTTTGCTGTGAGCTGGTTAACGATGTCGGTCCCAAGATTGAGCCTTACGACCCCATTTACACGAGTGATGATTGTCGCAGCTGTAATCGAGAGCAGCAGCGAGGGAATTTGTGAGATTAACGCATCACCTATGGTCAGCAGGGTATATTGATGCAGCGCCGCCTGGAAAGACATGCCCTTGGAGAGCAGGCCGATCGTGATCCCGCCCAGCATGTTGACGCAGATAACCACCAATCCTGCGATGGCGTCGCCCTTCACGAATTTCATGGCGCCATCCATAGCCCCGTAAAGCTGGCTTTCTTTCTCCAATGTAGCGCGCCGGCTGCGGGCTTCGTTCTGATCGATATGGCCATTGCGCAATTCCGCATCGATTCCCATCTGCTTGCCTGGCAGAGCATCGAGCGTGAACCGCGCCGCCACCTCCGCCACGCGTTCAGCCCCCTTGGCCACGACGATGAACTGCACCATGGTCACGACTAAAAATATGACAATACCAACGACGATATTCCCCGATATGACGAAATCACCGAACGTGCGAATGATGCTGCCCGCATCCCCCTCAGCCAAGATCAGCCGCGTCGTTGATACGGTGAGCGCCAGACGGAATACCGTGGAAATCAGAATGACGCCTGGCAAGGACGAGAAATCAAGTGGAGTGCTAATATAGAGAGCGACCATCAGCAGCAATATGGCGAAGCCCAGATTGAAGCCGACGAGCGTATCGATCGCCACTATCGGGATCGGCATGATCATCATGCCGACCGTCAGAAGCAGCATCAACGCGACCATCAAATCGGAGCTGGCCGACGCGCGCGCAATGATCTTACGCAGGACGCTGGTCATGGGGACCTTCCGATCGTTGATTGATCAGGCCAGTGCCGTCACGCAACGAGACATAGCGTTGGAAAGCGGCGAGCGCCTCGTCTATGAGGCCGGCCCGCCGCAGGGCGTGGCTACGCAACAGCATCAAAGAGATACGCGCCGAGGGTTCGTCATCAAGTGTGTTCAGCCTATCTATGACCTGCAACGCCTCACCTCCGAGACCTTCCAAGATGAGGGCATAGGCGAGAATCCGTAATAGATCGACATCTCGCGAGTCCTTGCCGACGATGAGTCGTAAGAGAGCCACGCATTCTGCGCTCTGCCCACATGCAAGGTGAAGATAGGAAAGTGTACAGAGCAAATCGCGCTCCTGCCCGGAACTCAGTGAGTCGTTATCGGATTTGGAAACGTTGGTCGTCCGTTGCGCTCCATCGGAGTTGAACATTGTTAGGCTTCGATCAAGCTATTCCGATTCCGGCGGAGCAGCGCTAGCCAGTGCAGTCCCTGCCGTAGGACGACAATACCGCCCCCAGCTATCGGATCCGCAGGCGCGGCCGCCAGCTTATGGACGAGACCTTCCAGAACACTGCTATACCGCTCCGCCCGCAGCATGTCCGGATGACGAAGGCTTGGCGTGACGAAGGAGAGTAGATCGTGCGCGATATCGCGCCCGTAGAGCGATGCCATCCCAGCGCGTTGCTCGAGCTCATAAATGCGAGTGCGCATCTCGTTGAGACTGACACGCCCGACTGCATCAATACCTTTGGCCTCCGATGCGGCTTCGATCGCTAGATCCAGCGGCATATAGCGCGTGTTCAGCTCGCCCCAGATCGACGCCA
This sequence comes from Bradyrhizobium sp. 155, assembly GCF_023101105.1. Lineage (NCBI taxonomy): Bacteria > Pseudomonadati > Pseudomonadota > Alphaproteobacteria > Hyphomicrobiales > Nitrobacteraceae > Bradyrhizobium > Bradyrhizobium sp. 155. The sequence continues at coordinate 6,329,876 of NZ_CP064704.1, forward strand.
GCTCCTTCTCGCCGTTTGCACGAGCGCCGTCCGCCTCACCTTTATTGGGTTGGATGGTCGGCCCTATCACTGGTTGATGATGGTGCTCGCTGAGTCTCTGCGAAGCAGTGCCAGGCCCGACATCGTAGCGGGACACCTTTGACATGACGATCTCCTTATCCTTCCTTCGGGCCCGGAAACCCTAATACGGAACGGCAACAACGCGGCCATTGCGGCTTAGCAGCACACGCCCATCCTCGATTCGAGTGACCGCCCATCCGTCGGCCAAGAGAGCGCCGACGAAATACTTCTGCCCACCGACAAGGAGATAGGGCTGAGGTCCGCGCGAAACAGCTTCGATCGCGATTGAGGATGGCTGCTTTTCCTCCTTGACGATCACTCCGTTCACCAGTGTCACCGCACCGTATGTACGACCATCGAACCATTGCTGGAGCTCCTGCCATTTCGCAACGGTTGCAGGCGTGACTTTTCCCTCAGCGCTAACAAAACCCGGCCCCGAACCAACCCTGATATCGAGCAGGCCCGCCTTATCAATTTCCTGTTTCAGCACTTCGGCCGCAGCCTGAGCTCGCCGATCGTCAGGCCGGTTCATACCCAGCTTGGGTACAAGCTCTGCGGCAGGCGGAGCAATGCCGGTCGGTGCACTTCCGCTGGCTTTGAAGAAAATCGTCGAGAGACTGCCTACGCCAAGAAAGCTGAGGAGCACGAGGGCGAGAGCTGAGATCCAAACGCGCGAGAGGCTGATCGACCGAGCCTCAATCGCATTCTGCATCGACCAGCGAATAGACATGGCGCCCGCACGAATGACGGCGGGAAGAAAAAGAACAACACGCTCACCTGCGGCGATATCCCCTTCGCCCTCTGGGGTGCTTACGGTCGCAAGAGCCTCAAGCTCGATTGAATTGCCAACGAGGGTGATACGTAGGTGATGCGGCTCAAGCCCTTGTTCGACGAAAACCATATCCGCGTCGAGGCCGCTACCGATAAGACTCGTTCCGACAGCCGCCTTCCCGCTTAGCCCAGCATAAGGTCCCGACAGTACCTCGAAATGTAAGGAGGCGGCCTCATTCACGGACAATTCTCCGAACTATGAGGAGCACGGCAGGGCGATTGGTCGCACGACTCATTCCTAGGCCGCACCACTCACATCACCCCGACGACGGGAACGGCGGGGCGAGATTCGCCCCGCCTTTCACCGTTATCCGTTGACGCGCTCGCTGGCCGCCTTCCTCTCACTCGAGAGCTCGGTCGTCAGTGCACGCAACTTTATGTCCTGCACCATGGCCTGCTGGTTAACCGCCTTCAATTCGTCGATCAGTTTCTCGAAAGTACCCGTCCCACCAACGTTATCGGTCGCCGAGTTACCGACGCCGGGACCCGCGGACTTGGTATCAGTCTTGCTAGCAGTCTTGCTATCAGTCTTGCTATCATGGGAGTCGTGGACACCACCAGTAGAAGGGCTAGTAGAGCTTGTTTTGGTCATATCGCTTCACCTTCCGTTTTTTTGCTGCCATCAATGGCAACACTCCACTGACGTCGAAGAACCGGCGTCAGGTATCCTCTTCTGTTTCAGCTATAGCTTCGCGAAGATTTGACATGTTTCGCTCCATCGCCTGCATCGCGACGTTGGCAAGAACCGAACCGAACGCCGATTCGAACTTCTGACGATCAGCTACCGACTGCGAGCTGCCAGTGTCAGAATTGGTATGGATCACGCCTTCGATTGCCCCGGCCATCTGGTGCCTCTCACTTCAGTTCCGCCAAAACGGTGGTATCACCACCGAGCGATTCACATTGCTCACGCTACTGGGACTAGCTGTCGAGAAGCTGACGAGAATGAGAACAACCTCACTATCGTCAAGTGAACCCAGCTGAGAGCGCGCATTCGCAGGTACATGCCGCGACTGCCACCGCGCGAATTTCTCGGCCCCACTTTCAATCTCTACATAATGCCGACGAGCGCCAGATCGCGGCGTCGGCCCAACGCACCTCATCACATTGCTCGATCAGCAATGGTGTGATGGCAAGTCAGAGGCAAAACCGCGCGCAGTTGGAAATGCTACCGCGGGAATCGGTGGTGATGTTGTTTCGTGGCCCCACAGCGATCGTCACTCGGGACTGACGACCGCAGGCACCTGCTTTGCGAAAGCGTCAGAGCAGCGTCGTGCCTGCACATGCTCTGAGCCGGAGATGAGTTTCATGAGCACGATGACGCCTCTCCGGGATGTTAAGACGACCGACATTGGCTCGTCCTGCTCCGTCTAAAAGTCGTCAGCTTCTCGAAAGCTCGCCCCCTTAACGTGAAAGCCTCGATCTTACGATGTCGATGCCAAGTATTTACCGCAATGGAATGGAAATGAACCTAATGCAGCTCAACAGCGTTTCGCTGCCCGCCAGTGCAGATCCAGCTCTGTTCGGGCTTGTTCCGGGGGCTTCGTCGGCCTTGGGATCATCCGCGCAGACCCCCGGCCAGATTCGGGAAGGCGAACCTTCGATGTTCGAGGCGATGGTGTCCATCTGCTCGCGGGAAGAGAAATCCGACGTTCCCTCCACGCCACCGGATCTGCTGCAATCAGAGCGACAGATCCCGCAGGATTCGCTGGACCAGTTGTCAGCGCACTCGAAGGCGGCGATCGAGGCGGTGATGAAGGATCCGGTTTTTTCTTCCTCAGTCGATTCCTCCTCGGTCGATTCCTCTTCGGTCGATTCCTCTTCGGTCGACACCCCTGGTGCAGACGCATCGTCGACGGCTGCTCCATCGCCTGACGTACCGAGCACTCCAATGCCAAGCTCTAGGATCACGTGGAACGGCGGCACGCTCACCAATGCCGAGTTGCAGATCGTGGCAGTGCTGAACCGGCACAAGGACCAATGCCCACTCAGCTGGGACTCGCTGGCAGCCAAGGCCAGCGATCCATCGACGCCCCCGGATCTGAAGGAGGCGATCGAAGGATTGCGACGCGATCCAGAGCTCTTCTATGCGATTGGCTCCCAAGGGGACGGCCGCTGCGGCGGCAAGATCAAGGCCAAGGATCTGTCAGAGTTTTCCGCCAGCCATTCGCAGGTTGCTACATTCCAGGAGCAGCAAGCGCAAAGCTACGAGCAGAACTATATTCCATCCGACGGCACCTCGAATGGACAAGCATCGGTCATGACGTTGAATGATGCATTGCGCGAGCTTTACAAGTATTCTGACTACCTGCCCAAGAATTTGAGCCTGGACGATTTCAAGCGGATCGTCGACGGCAAAGCCGACATCGGTAAGTGTCCGCCTCAGCTGATCGCGGCGGCTCAACACTTCCTCGAGCACCCGGACGCCTGGGAGCAGTTGTGCGGTGGTGCGACTGATAAAATCCACAAGGAAGACTTCTTGCAAGTCGCCTCCTCGTCGATGAATTCCACGCAAAGCGAGCTGAACACGCTCGACACGATCAACAAGAATCAGAACGCCTTCTTCGGGGACGGTGACCTGACACGACACAAGTTGGCGAGTATGGTCGAGGACAAGACTCTCGACCCGAAGATACGAGAAGCGGCATCGCAACTGCTCTCGGACCCGATCTTGTTCCGTTTGCTAAACAATTCGATTACGGGCTACAAGACCCATCAGGAGTTCTTCGATTTAGGCGGCGGGCATACGGTCGACTCCGGTAATATCAGCAACAACGACTTCAGGCATTTCTATAGCAACATGTCACCTGCGAACCATACCGTTCAGCAGATCAAGACCGATGTCCCCAAGACCGCCGCTGAACAAAATGCAGTCACAGACATGTTGATGGGGGTATCCGACCAACCCGATGTCGCGTCTCCGAAGAAGAATGGCGGGGTCCTCATGCATGCGGTCGATGACGTAGCCAAGGTGGGCTCGAAGGTGCTCGACTGGGAGGCCACGGCAGTAGGCCTGCTCGGCGTCATTCCGGGACTGGGCGAGTTGGCCGATGGCATATCGATGGTGCTCGAGCTCGAGTCGCAAGCATTGAGCCTTCTGCATACGGGCATTAGCGGAGGTGATATGAAACAGGCTCTGAAAGAGGTTGGCCTTAATCTTGCGGGGCAGGCCATTAGCTTTGTTGCTGGGCCCGAGGTCAAATTCGCGCTGCGCGAGGGCCTCGCAAAGGAGATGCTCGAACAGACCGTGCAGTTCGGCCTCGATACGGCGATCTCGAAAGTGCAGTCCTATGCCGAGGACCATTTGGACGACCTGAAGGCACGCCTTACCGAGCCCATGCAGGCCGCAGGCGTTCCGAGTTAGGTCGCTACGCCGCCGTCGTCTCAGAAGGTGGCCTGAAAGGCCAGTTGCGGGTAAGGTGCGATTCGTATCTACCTTTTCAGGGACGGACGCTTGCAACTTCTGCGCCGCTCGACAGTACGGCCTCGAGAAAGTCGGTATGTGCCACGTCATCAGGGCGAAGCCGCCGCTCGGCAAGCGGCGGAAGAACGCGCGCTGCACTCGAGGCGCACCCCACGCGCGATGAAAGTCGCCTGTAAAAGCCGCCGAGCGCGGTGTCTGTACGGCCCACGGTTACGGCAGCAAGGCGCAGAATTGCCGCCGCCCTACCGCCGGATCCGCGCGTTTGGGACGAGAGCATTCTGCCGCCGGAGACCTTGTCGTTCGGCGCCAGTCCCAGCCAGGAGGTAAAATGCTTTGCACTTCGCCACGAGGAGAGGTCGTCGCCCCATTCAGCGATCAGCTTCAGCGAGAGGTAAGGACCGAGGCCGTCGAGCGTGGTGATGTCCTTTCCGAGCAACGGAACAGCGCCACGCGGACGTTCGTAAGCTAGAGCGTTCGCCTGATCGGTTCGATTCCGACGCGCCTTCAACACGGCTTCGATCCGGGGCGTCGCAGACAGATGCTTTCTCGTGGTAGGCGTCCTAAAGCGCAAGTGCCTGCTCGAGCGCAAACAGACGCTCGGCGCGATAGCTTCCGGTGAGCGCGTTCACGATCGTCTCCGCGCTAGCGTGGCAACTGTAATGGCGCAAGCACGCCAGCGCCTCAGGATCGCGCGGATGAGGCGCAGCCGGTGGCGCCGGTGATGTCGGCGACATGTGGTGGAGTTGAAGATTATCTCCGTCAAGGCCTTGTGCATATGCTTGATGTGGGAGGCCGCGTACCCAATCAGACGCTCGCGCTGGCGCACGTAGGCTCGCAGCTCCGCAATCTGTCCTTTGGGCCGAAAGCTGGCTCGCGACAGCCCAAACGAACGGAGCCGCTGCAGCCACTGCGCATCGGTGATATCGGGCTGCCTCGAGCATCGGCACCACTTCTGACTCAAAACACATCGGCCAACCGGTCCGGCCGGCGACGGCCGCGCCACCCTTCTTCTGCGATGGTAGGCGGGGTTGTTCTGGGTCCGATACGCGGTTGACGGACTAAACGACGCCTTGGCGGCGGCCACTGGCGGGCTGACGGTACTTCGTGTAGAGCCTTCTGTCGTTGCCGCCCGTGATGCAAGAAGTTTCTGACCCGTTCGGCGTGTGGACGATGCGCTCTTCTGTCAGGCCTTCCTTTACGGCGTCCTCAGAAGCCGCTGGCCGGTATGGTGATCCGCGGATCAAGTCCAATTCTCATCTCCGAGCACCTCGGCTCTTCAGCTCTAACTGGTTTTCCTGATCCAGATCTGTTCGATCGTTCCGCCCATTAGGGTCGTCCCCTTCTCACACCCTTCACCAACGTCAGGCTATTTCGTGCTGCATTCATCATGATGCCGTCACCTCCTGCGCTGGGTTCCGATAATCCACCTTCCGGGTGGCCATGGCCCAAATCGTCCGAGCCATCTTGGTCGCGAAGGCGATCGCCACGAGCAGTGCGCGGCTTCCGCGAGAGCGCTTCGGCGAGCACAAGAGCTGCGTTTGCGCTCAGGTAATCTACCACTTCGCCGGCGGCCAGACCGTCGTCCGCCACTGATCCAGCAGAGCTGGCTCGAGACCGGAAGACGAGCCGCGGGCGTGGTAGTCGATGGCTCAGCTCCGGCTGCCTGTCTTCTCGACTCGGCTTCGGAAGGCGGAGCTTCCATGAGTTCGAGCACGGCGCGCCCCTTCCTACGCCAACCGCCGTTCAGGCGCTCGTCGAACGGCAGTGCCACGTAGTAGGCGACGTCATCCGGAGTCACTCTCGCGATCGCGTTGCGCGCCACGCGCCCACCATCCAGTCGACACTGCGTGCAGTTCGCTGCCTCGGACTGGGAGTGCCACCAGGTCGAGCAAGCCATCCAGCGCACGAGACGCTCGGGCGGCGGTGGAAGTCGCTTTCCTCGCGGCGAGCTCGACGCCTCGGCGGGTCCGAGTGCCCCGCATCATGTTCCCCTTGCGACGTGCCGCTTGCACCAGTCCAGCACCTCCTCGCCTCGTGCTGGGTGGATAACGTGGAAGCCTGCATCGCGCAACGCCTCGACGATACGCGGTCGAGCTGCCCAAAGGGGTCGGATTTTCCCTTTATGCGCTGGCGTCAGCTTACGGACAGCTAAGCTGTCTATCAATCGGGTAAGGTCTAACGACCTGAAGCAATGCAAGACGTATGATCCAGGTGCAGTCGTCATGTACGGTCGAGTTAACAATTGGCCCGATATTCCGGCCGAAGAAAGATATCATCGGGCAGCAAACGCTGAGGAAGCGGGTGCCGAAAGCCAGGGCTTCGCGGATGCGTTCGCTAGAACGCGATTGCAGGAGTCCGCTGGCAGCTCACCTTCGCAACCGAGTTATTCCCTCGTTCGAAAACCTCCTGTGGTCGAGATCGACAGAGCTACCTTCAGGACAGAAGTGAGGACCTTTCATGGCGACGCAATCAACCGCATCGCCAACAATCCACACGAGTACTCGGAATTTGTATCCGCAAGAGCTAAGCGCACAGCAGAGGTCGCTAAGGAATACGGTATCAGAAGAGATTCAGAAGACGCCCGATATTACAGCTACCAATTAGGAAATGTGAGCGTTGGCCTCCAAAGAACGGAGGCCGGATTCAACATGACTGAGTTCGAAAGCGATAAGTGGCGAAAACAGTTCCCTGGACGAAGTGAAGTCACCTCAATTGTTGATTTTCAGGTTGCTCATCCGCTTGTCGCGAACGCCGGCGATATTCTGCTCGAACATCAACTTCGGCAAGACGGCGAACGACCATTGGTGAACTGGCGTCCTGCTAATGCAGAAGCGAAGGCCCGCGCAGAGACAATGGGCTTCGTTGAAGTGGACGAGGACGACATGGTACTTGACCCCACTCAGTCCGCCCAGTGGACAAAAAACAGCCTCGGTGAATGGCAGCGCGCAACTCAATCTCAGCTTTATCTCTCCAAGGTCGATAGTGATACTGAGGTTGCAGCAGATTCCGAAGAGGATGGTGACTTTATGTAATGCCCAGATCCGCAGGCATTCATGTTTGGGCAGGCGGTGGAGCAAGGAGCGCAGGCAAACGGAGAGCTGCGGCACGGTCAAGCCTCAGCCGAGCGAAACCGACAATTCGACTGGATCCGCGAGGTACTTTGTAACAAGGCACCAATGTTCACCATCAGGCCCGTCCGAAGTGATTTCGCCGTTTGATGCGCCAATCTGAGGGAGATAGGGTGTCTCGGCCAATTCGGTCGAAGACACCAAATCAGGAGAGATGTCGAGCGAATTGAGCCACAGCAGCCATGCGCTCTGATCCTGGCGCTAAGCTCTGCGCCGCTGCCGCCGACCTTAAAGGACGGACGTGTTGACCGGCGCGATGTGGCCCGTCCTGAACCGGCTTAATGCCAGATGCGATCTCGACAAGCTTGTGTGCGGCGGCTTCGGAGCCAAGCTAGCCTGATCGGCTCAAATCTCATCAGGCTTGGACTGACTCGCTGCCGCCAAGCATCGCGGAATCGTCGCCGCTAAGAAGGCGGTTTGAGCGCCTGCGGCCGGACACCTGCTTGCCAGAGGATGATCAGGATTGATGTCAGCAAATCCCTCAGCCAGGTGATCACGCGGCGGAGGTTGTGGCTGACGGCGGTGAGGATGACGTTGCTGGCATCGCTCTCACGCCCCTTGGGATCGCAGCGGCCGAGGTGGCCGTCGCTCTTCATGTGGCCAATGATGGGCTCGATGGCTGAACGGCGCCGGAGCTCGCGCTCGATGACGCCGAAGACGCCCCGTTCTGCCCGGTGATGAAGACGCGGCGCGGTCTATCGGTGTTGCGGCCGCGACGATGCCGGGCAGTGCGCGAGCGTGCACCACGAACTAGCCGCCCGGCGCGCGGCCGTTGGTGGTGACGATCGAGGCCTTGACGCCGAACTCGTAAGGCGCTGCCGCCTTGCCTTTGCGGATGTACTCGACCTCGGGCGCATGGAAGGAATAGAGCTTCCTGCGCTGCCGCTGCTGTTGCGATCCGCGCATGTCAATGGTCGTGCTGAAGCCTTCGCCGTGTTCGATCTGGGGGCAGCACCGGGAAAGCCGCTATGGCCAGGCTCATCGACTTCGGCCGGGGTCTCGGATCAGGGGGAAAGGTGCGGGATGGGTCACCAGGAAACCTGAGAGATCCCGTTGTTGTCCACATGGAAACCCCGCGCGGAGCGCCGGCGTTAACAACGCTCCTGGCGCCATGTCCGGACTTTGTGGCGCGTCAATCAACGTGAGACAAGGCGGCCAAGTTAAGCGATAATTGACGCTGGCCGCCGGCTTGGCAAGCGCTGATTGACACTGCGCGACAATGAAGCGGTACTGCCGTATGCCTCATGGAGGAGTGTTCCCGAAGAAGCGATCGTTGGCTCATTTATTTTGCTCCCGAGATGACGGACGGCCGGTACCTGGGAGGCCGGTCCAGCTGGCCGGGTTGCGCAACGACCGGCCTCCCTCCTCGTCGAACCGCCCTGGATGATCTTCCGATCCAAACAGCAGCGCGCTTGCCTCCTCGCTGCGCCAGGATTTGACGCGGCGCTGAAGCGTTCGCAGCAACTTATCCGGATAGCAGATATTCCGCCTGCAGCCTTATCAGGAGCTCGGCGCCGTTTCGCCACGGCTCGGCCTTGAACCACTCCTGCAGCTGTGGGGTCGCCTGAACGAGCGGATCAGGGGACGACGACCTCGCTTCGCTTTGAGGATCGGACGGTCGTCCGTCGAGATGCGCCCTCTTTCCAAGCCGTTCGCAAGCTGTCGAGGAAGAAGTCGATGGGCGGGGCCGCAGTAATGGAATCGCCCGACGACTTCACGTCGGCAAGGTCGGCCAGACGTTGCTGCGCAGACCGAATGTTACGGAGCAACGCGACCGGGTCCAAGCTGAAGCAGATTTCCTGCAGTCGGGCCAGAACCGCATCGGAGGTATGTGGGTTAGCTGTCAGCCGCTCATGCGGCGGCGTCGGTGCCACTATTAGATTTACGGACGCGTGCGCCATCGCGCTATCAGCTTGAACGACGGTTGTAAGAAGTTCACGAACAGGCGCACTGAGCGATAGAGTTCTGCGAGCAACGCAGCCGAGCTATCGCCAAATTTTGGTGACGGCCGGAGCCGGTCAGGCGGCGGCGGTTATGGGCTGACGGTCGGTCGGCTTGGCGATGACCTCGATCCCATCATTGAATGTCACACGGACAACGAGTTTTGGCAACTGGTTGTGGCCATCGAGACGACGCCAGCTTCTCTGCGCGGCCTCGAGCAGTTTGAAGACCATCGCGAGTGCCGTCTTGTTGGACAGGCAGCCCTTCGATCGGATGGTGCGGTGGCGAACGGTGGCGAAGGTGCTTTCGATGGGGTTGGTAACCGGTATGAGATTTCTCGGTGCCAACGTTCCGCTGCGGTGTTCTGCGTCGTGGCGTATGCAGGTGAAGGCGATCGCCCAGGCTCACGTCAAGACCGACAAGATCGATGCCGGCACGCTCGCCAGTCTGCAGGCGGCTGGGTACCTGCCGCAGATCTGGACGCCTGACGCGGAGACGGAACGCAAGCGTCGGCTGGTGGCGCGGCGCTACCAGGTCGTGCGCCATCGCACGCGGCTCAAGAACGAGGTGCATTCGATCCTGCACGCGCACCTGATCCCGAAGTGCCCGCATGCCGATCTTTTCAACGGCCGCGGCCCGGCGTGGTTGGCCGCCCAACCGTTGCCGGACGATGAGCGCGCGGCGATCGATCGGCACGTCCGCGAGCTTGACCGGCTGGCGGAAGATCTGGCCCTGCTCGACCGCGAGATCGCGCAGGACGCCATCGACGATTCCGCGGTCAACAGATTGATGACGATCACCGGCGTCAACTTGGCGGTCGCTGCCGGCATCATGGCGGCGATCGGCGACATCAGCCGGTTCAACAGCCCGCAGAAGCTGGTGAGCTATTTTGGGCTGAACCCGCGGGTGCGGCAGTCCGGACTGGGCGCCGCCCATCACGGCCGTATCAGCAAGATCGGCCGCAGTCACGCGCGCGCCATGCTGGTCGAGGCGGCATGGGCAGCGGCCAAGGCGCCCGGTCCGCTGCATGCGTTTTTCGTGCGCATCCGCGCCCGGCGCGGCCATCAGATCGCCGCGGTGGCCGTGGCCCGGAAGCTCACCGTGCTTTGCTGGCATTTGTTGACGAAGGGCGAGGATTACCTGTGGGCGCGCCCGGCACTGGTCGCCATCAAGACCCGCGCGATGCAACTTCAAGCCGGACATCCGCAACAGAAAGGCAGCCGGCGTGGGCCAGCGTATGCCCACAACATCAAGGCATTGCGCGACCGCGAGATGTTGATTGCCGCACAGGCGGAGCAAAGCTACGAGCGCTTGGTGAGGCAATGGAAACCACGGCGGCCAAAAACCGGCGCGCGGGCGCCTCAACTCGGCAAGACAAAATAGGGCAGCCTGGTGGCGCTTGCAGCCGATGCGCCACGCTTCGCCACGAGGTCGCCCGCGCCCACCCAGGATAATCCCGCCTGACGGCAAGTGCCAGCCAGGAATGCAGTCCCGTTCCACGCCAGCATGCCGCCGTGCTCGGGCCGGTCAAGGCCAAGCCTTGCGGTGGCCGCAAACGCGGCCAGCCTTGACCGCCCCTGCGCGCGGCGGCTGCGAGATCGATGGCCGGGACGGAAGGATGGCCCGCGGCGCAGCCGAACAAAAGAATGGACGTACGCGATTTCTGCAATCGTCATCTCGGTCATGAAAAAATCACTTGTCCATCTCATCCGTCGTCCGCAAGTGTTTCCAGTGCTCGGCCGGGAAGTCGTAGAACGCCAGTAGCGTGTCTCGATCCTTGCTCAGGCAATCGGCGGCCTTCTCGTACTTCAGCGCGTAGCTCTCGATGAAGGCGTCGAAGGCCAGCTCGGCGGCGAGCTTCATTTCAGCCATCCAGATCTCCTGCTTGGCCTTCGGCTGCTGGCTCTTCGGCAACTTGGCGAGCACGTTGGCGGTCTTGTGCACCCAGCAGCGCTGCTCGCGCGTTTTCGGCCAGACCTCGCCGGCCGCCTTCCAGAACCCGAGTGCGCCATCGGCGATGGTAAGCTGCGGCGCCACGTCGAGCCCGCGCCGCTTCAGATCGAGCAGCAGATCGCGCCAGTCCTGCGCGCTCTCGCGGGCGCCATCGGTGAAGCCGACCAGTTCCTTGCGGCCTTCCGGGGTCGCGCCGATCAGCACCAGGATGCACTGCTTTTCGTCTTCGAGGCGCGCTTGAAGATGGATGCCATCGGCCCAGATGTAGACGTAGCGCTTCGCCGACAGATCGCGCCTCTGCCACGCGGCGTGCTCGTCGAGCCAGCCATCCTTCAGGCGACCGATGGCGGATGCCGACAACCCGGCAGCATCCTTGCCGAGCAGCGCAGCCAGCGCCTCAGAGAAGTCGCCGGTCGAGATACCCTTCAGGTAAAGGATCGGCAGCAGCGTCTCGATCGACTTCGACCGGCGCATGTAGGGCGGCAGGATCGACGGCGAGAACCGGATGCGGCCAGGATCGGCGGCGTCCGCTTCGCGATCGCGTACACGCGGCTGGCGGACGGCGACCGGACCGATGCCGGTCATCACCTCGCGCTCCGGCAGGTGACCGTGGCGGACCACGCGCTGGTGGCCGTCCCGGGTCTTCGAATCGGCATGCTGGCCGAGAAAGTCTGCAACCTCGGCCTCGACCGCCTGGGCCAGCAGGGCACGCGCTCCATTGCGCAAGACTTCTGTGAGTTGATCGTCGAAGATTCTTGGCTGAATCAGATGGATGACGTTATCGTTGGACACGGCATATCGCTCCTTCGGTGGAGAAGTGGAGGCGTCAAGCACCCCCACGATATGCCGCCTTTCCGATTCCCGCCGTCACCAACTTTGGGCGATAGCTCCGCAGCCGCCTCCAGTCCTTCAAACCGCCGATAACCGATGATGCGTCGGACCACGGCTCCGTTCTTCTGTTCGACAAACGCCTGGTCGTTCTTGCGGTAGGGTCGGCAACGCGTGAACTCGATGTTCATCTGCTCACATGCCGTGCAGCGAGGGCGGCAGCTGTCGGCGAACTTTTGTCGTCACGGTGCTCAGGAGCGTTTGCCCGCGCACCAGCAACGGCGCACACTCCGTCCAACAGGTCGCAATATCCGTGAGCACCAGCGTCTGTATAAAACCGGCGGCGCGCCGAGGGCCCACTGTGAGCGACCAGATCGGCTTCGACTAAGCCCGGCGCCGGATACTTCCAGCCGGCGGACGTCCGTACCGGGATTCCGTCGCTCTGCGCTCGCCACCGGGCGGCGCCGGTGGCGTCCACCTTCCTCTCGGATCTTGCCCAGCGCCCTATCGATCGTGGACGCGCTCCCCGCCAGTAGCTTCGCACGGGATTTCAGGAGCCAGGCCCATGTGACCGTTGCGTTCCATCGACTCGATCAGGAGCGGCAGCAGCGCTTTCAGCCTCTTGCCGCAGATCCGGTCGGATGGCTCACAAAGCACTACCAGCGCATTTCGCTCAGCTTCCTCGTAATCCGGCGACGGGTGCGCCGAACCGAGGATTGCCTCATCTCCTCGGAGCAGGCGCATCGCATGCTTTCGATGCAAGCCCGTCACAAGCACAAACTGGTCCAGAATTCGCGCTTCTCCGCGCGTCTCGCCTCTCTGTAGCGCTGCGCCCGTCAGCTCTCTCCGAATCGCCATGCTCAGTTGCCTCATTATCGCGCCCGCGGTCCCATCCCACTGGGGAGCAAATTACGTGAGGCAGGCACAGCACAGCATTCAGGAACATTTCAACCGACTTCTTGCCATCCTCGTATGGCTTCCGACCGGGACGATCGCCCATGATGCCCTACACGCTTGAGGCCGATCCGTGTGCCACATCCAGGCGCACCGCTCTCGAGCGCTTCCTAAGCGACGGTCGCATCAAGCTCGACTCCAACGCCGTCGAGCGCGCAATCCGGCCACCAACCATCACGAGAAAAAACGCGCTCTTCGCGGGCAGCCATGGTGGCCGGACCTGGGCCACCATCGCCACGCTGCTGCAGACCAACGAAGATGAACAACCAGACCCGCACTCCTGGCTCACGCAAACTCTCGAACGGATCGCGCGGCGCTGGCCGATCTCTCAGATCGATACTCTCATGCCCTGAACTTCCAAGCCTGAACGGCCAAAGCTTCGCGCTTACGCCGCTGCCAACACGTCTTATCGGCGGCGGCGCGCCTCGCGCAATTAAGGTGCTCGAAAGCGGGGTAGATCACCAAGCTGCGAGGATTTGCCGCATCGTGAAACGGGTATGAAAACCCAAGCAGGCTCGACGCGACAGCGATGGGGGCTTGAAGTCTACGTAGCGTCAGGTTGTACAGTCTGAATCATACATACGGCCTTCTCTGAAGCTTCATGATCACTCGGAGAGGCTCGGTTGGTTGTAGCGAATGTGAGGACGTTGATCTGAAGAGGAAGCAGAGCTTGCAGTGCAAGTATTGAAACCCGGTCGCCTTCCAACAGCAGTGGGGCGGCCCAATGTCGGTCTCGCCGATGTGCCGCATGCGATGTCCCGGAAGGCGGGGCGGCAACACCGTGGCTTTTTGAGTCGTGCGAGTATTTGGGTTTCGTTTCTCCTGGATCGTTTTGAGGTTTGGCGAGCGGTCACCTGTTGCCCAGGAGCCGGGGCGCTTTTCTGCAGCAGCCAAGACTGGGCAGGTGTGAGTAATGCACGAGCTCGGAGCGACGCGCGATAACAGTCCCTTTTTGTTCAATTTGGCGATCTTGACGTCCGGCTTTTTGAAGCCGGAGTCTCTGTGGTCAATGCGCCGGAGTGTGGCTCCGGGGCAGCTATGAAGAATCTTCTCATCTTAGGAGAGTCGTGTGGAACCGATCTATAACGATCCGAACTCTTGGATGCGCTGGTACGCCGAGCAGCAGGCGTTGCAGCGTGCGGGGCAAGAGGCCGACGTCGACCCTGCGGATCAAGCTGGCTTCGAGCAGCAATTGGGCGAGCTGCAACTCCGCTCTCCTGAGGAGAGTTCCGGGGTTAGTTCCCCCGACAGTTCAGCCGCACGGTCGCATGAAAACATCCAGCGTACGGACGTTGGTGGTTCGATGCGAATGCGGCCAAGGTCCAACCTGCGGGACAATTCGTTCAGCAGCACGCGTCACAGTGTCGATGTTCCGCACGCTCATCTTGGCTCGGCTGCAAATAATTACCGGTCTGACTTGCAGGACAGGCCATTCAGCAGCATGCGTTACGCAGCGCCCTCGGAGGAACAACCTACGGCGCGGACGAAGGACAATAAGCCGCGTGGACTGTTCTCTCGGGTCAAATCAGGGTTAAGCAAAGTCTTTGGAGGAAATCACCGTGAGAAGTGGTCCGGCGGCCCAGCCTCTGATGACGTCTACTCGGAGCTTCGCATCGACTTTGCAAAGCGCAGTCGCCCGTCCGAAGCAGACCTAGCGCTGATTGAAGAGTTCAAGACGGCATTGGGCAGCGCGAACCGTAAAACGAAGACGATCGAGAATTATGTGATGGCTCTACGAATGTTCAGCGAATTCCTCCAACCCAAAGGCGTCACTCTGAACGACCTGCTTGGCAATGCTGATCTGCTGACAGCCTATAAAGATGAATTTAAGAAGGTGGCGAGCGCCAATAGCAGGAACTATGTGGGTGGAGCCTTGGATACACTCCAGAATTTCCAGGCTGGAAATCCCATATCTGCTCCAGCTGGGGTGGGTACGCGAGAGCAACCGATGCACCCCCAAGACGAGCGGATGATCCGCCAGTTCGTGGAAAACGTCAAAGACTACAGAGTAGATCCCGATGGTACCAGAGGCCGCGGGACTGGAAAGGTCCCGCTTGCAACGATCAAGGGCAATGTGCAAGCGCTCAACGCGTTTGCTCGTTGGCTCCGAGCGCAGAACAAGGGGCCCCTGGCTCCTCGGGCATTCAATGAGCCAAGGTCGCTCGCCGACGACATCAACGAGTACTTCGTAGCTGGCGGCGATGATCGTGACCGCCTCAGCGCGGCATTGTCTCATCTCCGCAGGATCGGGGCTGACGGGCTCCAAGCTGTCGGTGCCGGGCCCCGCCTGATGGGGCGCGAAACGTTGTCGGCTCATCCGAAGGACGTCTCCACGATCAGTGACTTTTTAACGGACGCTCTATCCAAGCTTGGATCCGACGCGACTCGCAAGGAGAAAATCTGCGCTTCGGCGAGGGCTTCCAGGCTACGCTCTTTTAGTGATTGGCTTCAAAGAGAGGGCAGGCCGAGCATCATGGACCGTATCGAGGGCAATGCTAAGCAGCAGTCGTCATTGAGCGCAGATTATGCGGCGTACAGCAAAGCCACAAAGCAGACACCCCCACTCGATCTCCTTCGACAATACCTGGGGCTCGAGCCCCAACAAGGACTTCGTGCTTATGACGATGACGCCAGCCTGATCGAGAGCCTGGCCAAGGAAGAGCTGAGAAACCTCGACCCAGCTTCCGAACAGAGAAGAAAAACAATTCGTAATACTGCTTCGGCCCAACGCAATTTCAGTAATTGGCTCCGCACAGAGGGTAGGGAAAGCATCGCGAGCCGAATCAACGGCAATAGTGAGCAGCGGCGCTCGCTGGAGGCAGACCACCGGGCTTTCACGGAAGCCAAAGGGAAACTTGGCCTGAGTCTCAGGAAGCTCAGGCAGTATCTGCAACTCGTTGAGGCAAACAGAGGGCTGGGTGTGACCTTCCCTGAGCAGAGGGCTAGCTCGAGCTCAACCTCAACCTGGGTGCGAGATTTGCCGACGCCGCCGTCCGAAAGTGAGTGGCCGCCGCTGCTAGATCCGTTTGGGCAGGCTGGCTTGCAGGAACCGGCCAGGTCGAGCTCGACCTGGTCCCCGCACGTGCCGTCCGACTTTGATCCAAGTGAGTGGCCGGCAGCGCAAGGCCCGGTTGGACCGGGTTGGCAGGACCTGGCCGGCTCGAGCTTAACCTGGTCTCCACGAGTGCCGTCCGACTTCGAGTGGCCAACTCCAGAGGGCGCGCCAGCTCGGTCCTCAGACATCTACCACGGTTTGGCTTCTTTCACTGATCTGCCGTCCACACCGCAGGAAATACGTGACGACGCCCAGTCAAGGCCGGTGCTCAGCCCTGCCGGCAGACCGCCGTTCTTCATCGGTTCATCAGGCAAGCCGCAAGAGCTCGAGGATATCGGATATCTCGTCGGCGAGGATTGGCAGCATGGCACACAGCCGGTGCCAGACTTCCTGCTCGATGTACTGGACAATAAAATGCTGCTGCCGAGCTCGCAAATGGCTCCCCAGCCGGTCTCTATCAACGGTGAGACCTACTCCATTGCGTTGGGGCCGCGAGGACGCCGCGACGCCCAGCTGATCCATCACCCTGGCCCATCCTCGGTTCCTGATGCCCGGATCGGCGCTTCGAGGGCGAGTGCCTCTGCCAGCGATCGCAGCGGACGGGTGCTCGGAGCCGGGGAATGGCTGGGTGACCAGCATATCCAGCGGGACTACGAGCTCCTGTCGCAGGAGTTGCGGCAAAGCAATCCAAACCTCGCCGCCCGGACCCGGTTCGTCGATCCTCTCATCGCCTTTCAGGTGGGCCATGGTACGCACGGCGACGCCCTGGACGCATTCCATCGCATTGTCAACGATCGGAATGGCAACGATACGGCCGACTTCCTGTTCTTGCCGGTGAGTGATGCGAGCGCGACGAACCTTCGTGCCCGCGGCTCCCATTGGTCGTTGCTGCTGGTAGATCGCCGCGATCGCGACAGGCCGGTCGCCTATCATTACGACTCCGCCAAGGCATACTACGACGCCGCCAAGGCATACAATGCCACACCTGCAGCAAAGCTCGCAGCGCGGGTGGGAGCCGATTTGCGAGATGCCCCCATGCGCCAGCAGGGGAACGGCTATGATTGCGGAGTGTTTGTGGTCGACGGTACCCGGGCGCTGGTCAGACGGCTCGCGGGAAGACGGCACGCAGATCTGAGCCTCCTCTACCTCGTCGTCGATCGGCAGGCACTGCGAAACCGGCTAAGTGGGTGAAGTCGGCTTCAACTGAATAGCGCGTGCAGCTGGTTGAACTGTATCCGTCCGAGATAAGCCGGGGACAGTGGATCACCGATTCCACCGCCTGAGGGGTTCGGTTCCCCTGTGCATCCTGATGAGCTCCATCAGGTTAGCCGAGTCGGTGAACGCCGTGACGCCGTCGTTACCTATGCTGTAAACCGAGATGACGCCGCCCACCGGGTCCACTCCGTTGGCCACATCCCAGAGCCAGTCCTCGTCCTCGCCGAGGTCCTTTGCCACGCGACCGATGGTGAAGACGAAATTGACTCTGTTGACGTGCGCTGAGCGGAGGACGTCGACGTGAGCGACGTCTAATTCCACGGCAGCAACTGGTGTAGGCAGCTCTGTGGCATGTCCGCGATGCGCGCGAAGGCGTCGGCGAGCCACGCTTTCGCATCGATGTTGTTGAGACGCGCCGTCATGATGAGCGTCATCCGGCGGGAAGTTCCGAACCGGACGTTTAATTGGACAGCCCGCGGCCGGGCTTCTGCGAGGTCGACATGGTCGCCCCTGGCGGCACGTCGGTGGCGGGATCGTTCATCCAGACCATGACGATGGCCGATTCGCGACGGGCTGGACGGAGTGCCTGCCGTTGGTGAGGCGGGATGGCTCGCTGGTTGTCGAGGCTATGAAACACGCACAGAGCCGGTTCCGCTGGCTTCTACGCGGTGTGGACTTCGACAACGACAGCAGGTTCATGAACGAGGTCTTCGCGCCGCGGTGCGCCAACCGAAGCTCGGGGTGACGCGCTCGCGTGCCTACAACAAGAACGGTCAGGCCTTCGTCGAGCAGAAGAATGGTGCGTTGTGCGTCGCTTGATGGGCTACGGCCGCTTCGTTGGCCTCGACACGGCGCACGTGATGGGCCGCCTCTATTCGGCGGCAACTCTAGGTCAACTTCTTTCATCCGTCGTTCAAGCTCAAGGAGAAGCGCCGAGAAGGGGCCACGCCTGCACCCTTTGGTTTTAAGAGTTGGTACGCGGCTTGCTCCGTTCGGAGCAACATTATGGCGCGAGAGACACACGTCCGCCTTGTAAGGAGCGGTTCATCTGCAGGGTTTGCGATAAGCGCGGCACCATCCTAAGGGAACGAAGTGACCCAACCATGCCCATGAGAAAGCGTGCCGACCAAAAACTGCAATATCTTCACGTCGTGTACGCGTCAATCCAGCTTTCTCTTCTGGTGCCGACTTCGAGACTCCTCCATGCAAGATCCGTACGAAGGCCGATCTCGTGGTCCTTCTCACTCTCGTCGACCCTATCGAGCACCGCCCGCACCGGCGAGGTTGTCTCGGCTTCGAACGTCGGGATAGTCCCGAGAAAGAATGATCAAATCGACCGGGCTTGCAGAATTCGATTGATTAAGGCCACCGCACAACCCTGTCCAGGGGCTGCGAGATACCAGATACCGGTATTTCGAAGTCCGTGAGGTATCAACGCCTGCTCGGCGAACGTCCGCTTTGGGCAATCGGGTTGAACGCTCGAGCTTGCGAACAGCCGAAAGCGCGGATTCGCATAGGCATAGAAGCCTGGGATGAAACGATTGGGCGAACAGCAAGCGCATCAAGCGACCTATCATAGGCATGAAGGCAGATCTCTGTAAGAACGCGGACCACCAATCGCCGGGCCTGAAGCACTTCCGGAGAAGCGCACCGCTTTGTGACCAGCAAAAAGTAAGCGATCATCGGCGCCAGGCAGATATCAGCTAGCCAACTCATTGCCGTCTCGATCAGAGACAAGACACGATCGGAGCTTCTCTTGCGCGCGGGTGCCGCTCTTTCACGTTTCAAACGCATTCACCGTGTGTTCGCCGTCGCGATCGGCGCCAAGAGCACGACGAGGCACATGAGCCCGGCTAGGACCCCAAATGCGGCCGGCAGTCCCACGTACTTGGCCAGTAAGCCGATACCAGCTGGCCCAATGAGAATTCCGGCATAACCCACCGTCATGATGGCGGCAATCGCCGGACCAACGGGCATCGCCTCCTGGGTGCCGGCGCGCCGGAACAGAATCGGGCGACATTCGATAGGCCAAGACCAATGAGCAGCAAGCCGATCATGGCGATGACGGCCGCCGGTGCCGCCAGCAGAGCTCCGAAACCTGCCAAGGCCAGTAGACTTCCGAACATAAGTGTCGCGCGGTCCCCCGCGCGTTCGACGACGGCGTCGCCAGCAAGGCGTCCCACCGTCATGGCTATGGAGAACAGTACATACGCTAAGCCGCCCTGCGTCTTTGGAGCAAGACCAGCGCCGACGACCAACAAGGCAGCCCAATCGAGCATCGCGCCTTCGATAAGGAAGGCGATCGCCGCAATCACGGCTAGAAGGAGCACGATGGAACGCGGCAGAACGAACGACGGTCCCTGGTCCGCCTGCGCCGTTGGTACCAATCGCGGCCACGCCAGCATGATCGCGATCACTATCAATCCCGAGCAGACCACAGCCGAAACAAATGCGTCAATCTGCAGCGAGAGAAAAGCGGTCATGGCTGCAGACCCCACAAGTCCCCCGATGCTGAATTGAGCGTGGAAGCTGGACATCAGCGGGCACTCCGCCGTGCGCTCCACCTCCATCGCATGAATGTTCGCCGCCACGCTAATCGAACCTATTGAGGCGCCTAAGGCGAATAGCGCGGCGCCGAGCGCCAACTTGCTAGCTGTCGTGAGGCACGGCAGGACGATCGCGAGACTAAGCCCACCCACAAGAATGATCAGCCTGACGCCGTAGCGGGCGCTCAAAACACTGGTCAGAAGCATCGCGATGATGGATCCAGCACCCAGGCAGAGCAGTAGTAGGCCAAGTACGCCGTCATCGGCCGCCAGCCGGTCTTTCGCAAATGGTATGAGCGGGGCCCAGGCCCCGAAGCCAAACCCGGGAACGAAGAATGCAAGACGCGTTGCTAAGCGAGAGGATGGTTGACCAGCAGACGCCATGACAGGGACCCTATATTGATAGACGACCTGCGGGCGCTGTACCAGCGACGGGCTCCCGAGCGACAGAGAGTGCGCAGGTTCGGCGGTCGAGAGGACATCGTTTGTTGGCGCAATCCGCCATGCCGGACGGTTCAGCGCGTGATATCGGATCGCGTCGATCGTCACTCTAGTTCGATCCGCGACGACATTTTTGATTGCAAATACGATGCCACCGCGAAAACGCACGTGACCCCTCGATCCGGCCTCGATACGATCGGACAACTGTGCCGGCTAGGCATGGAGCGTCGGGGGCTCTCAACAAGCTTGTTACTTGCTGAATTGGTGAGCGCGGTCGCGCACGGAAGGAGCACGAAGCACCCGAGTGCGCCTCGAGAGCGCGTATTACGATTTGGTGACGCCCTTCAGCGCGCCAACGCGGCCTCGCCTTCCGTAGTCATATCCGCGACAAGTCAACATGGCTCAGCCGCAAAGCTGACAACGAGACGAAACTCCATCAGCCGATCGCAATCGGTCTCAATGCGAGGCGATGGGTTTGCAACCCTGTTACTCTGGGCTTGCGTAGTCTGCCATAGCTTGTGGCAACCGACATCGCGGTGTAGACGCCGAGTTGATCATGGAAGGCACGCAGAGGCTTATGTGCCTGCTAGACTCACGGTCTTTGTCAACGCCCCCCTCACGGCACGCCATTGACGACTTCTTCATCCAATTGGCTGTGCATATGGACCGGCATTGATTCTTGTCCGTGTGCGGAGGGATGCGCTCGTTGCCCAACAGTCCATTGAGAAAGCTGCCCCGCCGAGATCGCGACCCGCTCCGCGTAAACAGCGGACGAATCCGTTGCTTGGTCTGCCGCAACAAAGAAGCCCACAGCGTCGCGCATCTTCGACCGACGCTCCACCAATCATCAAATCCCGAATGATGGTGGCCCAGAGATTCAGAACCACCCGAAAATTGCAACTGTAGTGCTAGATCCGGTGCGCCAAATGCATCGAACTCCGTCCGGATCGCGTGTCGGTGTTCCGTTACGCGCATATTCTCTCCTTCAAGAAGGATCAGTGCAAGATCGGCGAATACGCGCTGCCCCAGACAGTCGTGCGTCATCTTCAGTCGGAATTGATTGCGCAAGCCCCCGGTCGACGCGGGCTACGTGCGCATTAGTTTCGACCACTTCGATCTACCCCGGCTAGAAATCTTGCCGAGGCGAAGCGCGAGGGGCGGCCGCGTCGGAACTTCCAGGGTTACACCGACGACCGCCGAAACGGATAAGAAGAACACAGTTTGTCGATCTGGTTCTGAATTGCGCTACAGAGTTGGCAACGCGAGCAGTACGTTGTCGATCAGCCGGGTCGAACCGACGTAGGCTGCGGCACAGAGCGCCGCCGGAAGCCGCAGCGGACTCGCGGCGCGCTTGAGCGTATCACCATCGACAAGTTCAAGGTATTGCAGCCGATCAACGGTCTCAAGATGCCGCTCCGCGATCGCAATCAGCTTATCCACCTCGCGCACTCCTGAGCGGAACTCATCCGCCGCGGCGAACAGCCCACGACTGATGGCAACGGCTCGCCGACGTTCTTCCTCGCTCAGATTGCGATTGCGACTGCTCATCGCGAGCCCGTCCGGTTCCCGAACGGTTGGCACGGTGACGATCTCGATCGGAAGATTGAGATCAGTTGCCATGCGACGCACGACCGCGCATTGCTGAAAATCCTTTTGCCCGAAAAACACGACGTCCGGACGCACCATGTTGAACAGCTTGCATACCACGGTTGCGACGCCGCGAAAATGCCCAGGCCTAAAAGCCCCGCATAGTGGCTTCGCCAATTCGCCCGGTTCGACGAAGGTCTCGAATTGAGCCGGATAGACTTCCCGTGCACCCGGTGCGAAGACAATCGCAACACCGGCATCGCGGCACAATTTTTCATCGCGCAGGAAATCGCGAGGATAGCTGCTGAGATCCTCGTTTGGTCCGAACTGAGTCGGATTGACGAAGATGCTAACGACGGTGACGTCGCATTGCGCTCGGCTCGCCTTGACCAGAGCCAGATGGCCCTCGTGCAAATAGCCCATTGTCGGCACGAGCCCGACGCGTTTGCCCGCGCTGCAAGCCTTCGCGAGTTCACGACGAAGCTCAGCGACCGTCGTAATCGTCTGCATCGTAGCACCTACATCAGGTTGTCTTAGGAGGAGCCCAGTTTGCGATGATGTTACCCAGGCTTTCAGGAAGCCGATAGGACTCTTGCGGCGCCGGGAACGCTCCACTGCGGACATCGGTAGCCCAGCGCGACAGCGCCTCCTGCAACAGCTGAAAACCATCTGCATAGGCCCGAACGAATTTGGCCCGACGACCTTCGGTCAGCCCCAGCACGTCATGGAATACGAGCACTTGGCCCGAGCACCCGGGACCCGCGCCTATTCCAATAGTTGGTATCGACAGCGATTCGGTCGCTCGCTGGGCGAGCTCGGCCGGAATGCCTTCAAGCACCAACGCGAAGCATCCGGCCTCCTGCAGACGGTGAGCGTCATCAAGCAGCCGCAAAGCGTCATCGGCTTTCCGGCCCTGCACCTTGAATCCGCCCATGATATTGACGCTCTGCGGGGTGAGGCCGAGATGGCCCATGACGGGAATTTCGCAATCGACCAGGGCGCGCACCATTTCCACGCGCTTGGCCCCGCCCTCGAGTTTCACTGCATCTGCACCTCGCTGCAGGAATCCTCCGGCGTTGCGTATCGTCTCCTCCGGACTGAGGTGAAAGCTAAGAAACGGCATATCGGCCACGAGCAGGGCACGGGGCCTTGTGCGCGCAACAGCCTCGAGATGATGATTCATCATCGCCACGCTGACAGGCAACGTGTTGTCGAATCCGAGGCAGACATTGCCAACACTGTCGCCGACAAGAATGATGTCGACGATGGGGTCAGCGATGCCTGCAGTAACCGCATCGTAGGCGGTGGTCATGGCGACACGCCGCCGCTCCTGCTTCCACCGCTGCAGGATTGGAATCGTGATCCGCTCAACTGATACTTCCGAAGCGTGGCTCATTTTCGATCCGTTCCGTCAGATGGCCTCAGGTCGATTTCGCAGCTCTAAGCGATACAATTTAATCTCACCTGTCTCGCCTACGATTTTGAAGCCACCGCCCTCCCGAAGTCCCCGCGTCACCGAATATGCTAGGCGAACGGTAATCCGATTCTTGCGACCGAAGCAGTTGAGTATTGCGCGCATCCCGGGGGACCACCCTTTTTCTATGGCGGACGAGTGAAAACTCGTCAACCATGAAAGGGAAACATACGCCTCCAAAGTAGCAGGCGCGTGCATAAAAACTCCAATGGTCGCGCGACCATCAAGCAAGAACTCCCAGATTCAAATTGTCATTTGGAAGCGCGTTGCGTCACGCTGGGCCTCAGGGCGCGCCGATGTGATCATTCTGGCAATTTGCCTGCGGCGTTGTCTTAACCGCATCTCTTGCATGTCGGACTGGCTGGCTCTGCCCAGGGAGGCAATACTCTACCGGAGCGAGTTCTTTTCTGAGCCTCATCAAGTTCAACTGCAGCCAGAGGATTTGTTGCCGCTCACACCTGCGGCATACTTCCCCATACAGAGCTGATAGAAATTGCGTACCATGCCCTGCTCCAATCCCTTCCCCGGGATACTTGGCACTTTCCAGCTCCCGAAACAGGCCTCGCGCTCACCCTCTGTTGTAGCGGCATATCGCGATCGATTAGTTCGATGAACCCCTGCCTGTCGGCCGAAAATTGCGTTGCGCGTATTCCGCGGTGAAATCCTTCAAACGAGCTCGGAGTGACCGCCGCGCCTTCGTCAAATGCAAGCATGGGAGTGCTTTCCAGCGCAGCAGATCGTGAAAGCTATGCAGACGCGCGTCTGCCGCCGCTAATTCGATGGCGTGTGGATAACCCGACCGTACAGACGTGTCAGGCGAGCCGCTTAGAGGCGTCGCTGACCTGAGGCGCCGGTGCGCTTGCCGTCGGCTTGCTGCTCAATTCGCAGCAGCCGTGGCAACCCAAGCGTCAGGCCATCGAAGACTCGACAGTTTGACACGGCCAGCCAAGTCATGCGATGCAAAAAGGGCTAAGCGGGGTTAAGGCGCAGTAGTGCGATCGCAATCTAAGCGGCGGCCGCCATTGCGAGGTCAGCAGCTTCTGCTGCACACGTTCAAAGGCCACTACTATTCGTCGAAGACACGATTTCGTAACAACACCCCGCATTTCCCTTGTGCGTCTTTTCGTGGCGTCTTGTACTGGTTGTCAGCGCGATCGTTCTACCCGCCGCGCCAATGCGTATGTCGGGTCGATACCGCAATAGGCGTCCGTCCCCGAACGAGAACTGGCAATTGCCAGGATCCCCCAGATACGTCCTTGCAGACAAGAGCGTCCTGCCAAGCGGGTCGCAGGACGTACGCCCGAAGGCGAGACAAAGCCAAGTGGCATGGGAAGTGCTAGCAGCGACAAACAGCAGATAGCGCATGTCTTGCCTCCGCTAGGCTTTGCTTAAGGATAGACCATCGAATTACTTGTATTGATGTCAAGCAAATGGCAGCCGCGCTTCCCTGGGCAATCGCATCCACCGATGTACCAGCGCGTTGGGCTCTCACGCGCATGCCAGCAACGCGGTCCAAGTGAAGGCCGTCTAGGAGTGCTCGATCAGAACCGCGGCACCTCGGGCCGCCATTTTTCCCAAAACTTGGCGAAGGCGGAGCAGCATTTCAGCGACTTTCCGGAAGGCAGCGCAGCCTTCCGGCGCGATGCAGCTGCGCGTTGGAAGCGCCTCCAGGCAAGCGTGTGCACCAGGTACTACCCTTCTTCGTTACTTCGCGACGAGCAGCGCCGAAACGATAAGCTCCTCCCAGGCGATATGTATGGCTAAGACTATCGCCACGTTCCGCGATTGAAAGTCGTTTCACGATCATCTCTCTGCGGTGATCAGCCGAAGAGCGGAATCAACCTTGAAGTCACGCGTCGATGTCATCGCTTCAGGGGCTGGCGGCGGCCTTGCCCCTTCTGTTTGGTGACCCAGCCTGTATTCAACGAAGCAGCGCATTTTGCTGCAGTTCTTATGCGCCGATCCTGCAAGTGAGACCGTTTCATGCACGAGATCCGCGCGAAGCTAATGACCGTCGACGGAAGCATCTACTGAAGTTGTCCTAGCGACTATGATCAGGCGGTTCCTTACTTCGATGCAGAATTTCGTCTCAGAGATTGTCTACCTTGTGTAATAGCGGAGGAAGAACAGCGAGCTAAACACCCGCCACCGCGATGGTGCAGGGCGCCTGCCGTGCAGTGGCATCTGAACGGCTGCCCGAGGCTTGCAGACTTTGCGATGAGGCATCTGTCGCTTTGGGCGAAGTCAAACCGCAGTTCGCGATTACCGACGGTCATCTATGATTCGACACATCGTATTCTTCACCGCAAAAGATAAGGCGCATGTCGACAAAATAGTCGACGGCCTTTCCGTACTCGCCAAAATCCCGCACGCGCGCCGGCTTGAGGTCGCTCGCAACCGCAAGAGTGACCGGCCTGGCAACGAAATTGACGTGATCGTCTACGGTGAATTCGACGATGAAGTCGAACTCGTAGCCTATAAGGCGCACGAGCTTCACCAGGAGTCGATCCGGCAGGTAAGACCGCTCCGAGAGCTACGTCTCGCGGCCGATTACAGCATGTCAACAGATGCGGAGCCATTTGGCAGGCCCTACCCGCGGGCGTAATTAACCTGGCAGGCAAGTAGGGGTTTTTGAGTGCCCATGAAGCACGCCTTCGCCGGACGGGATTACAATCGGCCATGTATCGCTGAGCGACAGACTAATGCATGTATTGGAACTGCAGTGGATTGAGCCCGTCACAGCCATGCGACGCCTCGCGCATCGGAGGCACCTCACGTTCCTGGATAGCGCATCGAGACACGCGGTGCTCGGCAGTACTCGTATGTGACGTGCGATCCCTTCAGCACTTACATCATCGCGGACGGGAGAGGTATTTGCAACGGAGGGTCCATTGTGGGCGATCCGTGGGCGGCACTTCGCGCTCTGCTAGCCAACTATCCGCAAATACATCGCGCCGATCTCCGGGCATTCCAGGGCGGCGCCGCCGGCTTTTTTGGATACGAGCTGAACAGGACGCTGGAGCGATTGCCGGTGCCGACCATCGGGGGCATCGCTTGCCTCAGGCACTCCTACATCTTTACGACGTCGTGATAAGCTTCGATCATCGCCATGATAGATGCTGGATCCTTTCTACCGGGTGGCCGGAGCAGGATCCAGTTCGCCGGCGTGAGAGAGCTCGCCAAAGAGCCGAAGGATTTGCTGGGCTGCTTACAGTCTCAGCCCCTCCTCCTGATTTTAAACCAGGCGAGGCCGGCTCATGGCATTCAAACTTCAGTCGCCAGGGATACATCGCGGCGGTACAGCGCGTGATTGATCTCATTCTGTCGGGTGACGCCTTCCAGGTCAACATTGCGCAGCGCTTCAGCGCTCGCCTGGCGAACTCGTTCGATCCGATAGCCTTCTATTGTCAGCTGCGGAAAATGAATCCGGCTCCCTTTGCCGCCCTTCTTCGGTATGGCAAGCTCACCATTGCATCGAGCTCGCCCGAGCGTTTCCTAAAGTTTGACGGGCGACAGGTCGAAACGCGACCTATCAAGGGGACGGTGGCGCGTTCTGCTGATTGCGAGGAAGGCCGGCGTCGCGCTGAGACGCTGGTACATTCGGAGAAAGACCGCGCCGAGAACACCATGATCCTCGACCTCCTGCGCAATGATCTCTCGCGCGTTTGCACGCCGGAATCAGTCCACGTCCCGTCCTTATGCAATCTCGAGTCCTATGCCTCACTGCACCATCTCGTGTCCGTCGTTACGGGTGAGCTAGCACACGGAGAGGATGCCGTAGGCCTACTTAGGGCCTGCTTTCCCGGCGGCTCTGTTACCGGAGCTCCCAAGGTACGCTCGATGGAAATTATTTTGGATATCGAGCGTGTGGCGCGAGAGGTGTATTGCGGGGCCATAGGCTACATTGGATTCAATGGACATATGGATGTAAATATTGCCATTCGCACCGTAACGATCGGCGACGGCCAGGCCGTCTTCCATGCAGGCCGGGATAACAGCAATGTCCGATCCGGCCGCCGAATATGAGGAGAGCCTTGCAAAGGCAGAGCGCATTTTTCACGCATTCATTGCTGAAGACGCCGGTGCATCTTGATTGTCATTATCGACAACTACGACTCTTTCGTCTTCAACATTGCGCGATATTTTCGCAAGCTTGGTGCAGCAACACGTGTCGTCCGGAACGACGCGATGGACGTGAGCGAACTTGCTGACCTCAGGCCCCGCGCGGTTGTCATCTCCCCCGGTCCGTGCACTCCAATTGAGGCTGGAATATCGATAGCCGTCGTTCGTGAACTTTCGGGTCAGGTGCCAATTCTCGGGATTTGTCTCGGACACCAGTGCATTGGGACGGTGTTCGGCGCACGCGTAACGCGCACCCGTCGTCCTATGCACGGTCGGTCCTCGTATGTCACACATGAAGGCGGCGGGCTTTTCAAAGAACTACCGTCTCCACTTCGTGTGGGGCGCTACCATTCGCTTATCGTCGAATTGGATCCTTCATCTGCCCGTCACCTGACGGTGACAGCACGCTCGGATGATGCGGAACTCATGGCCCTTGCCCATCGCGATCAACCAACATATGGCGTGCAGTTCCATCCAGAGTCGATACTCACCCCACAAGGGGACGTACTGTTCGCAAACTTCCTACGACTTGCAGAGCTTCCTTAAGGCGGCCGGAGAGGACTGGTGCAGCCATAGCGTTCGTTTCGGCTGTCGGACATCGAGCCGCGGTTCGTTTGAGGCGTCTGTGGCCGGCTCGGCGCCGAGGTTCGGAACTTTCCATTTGAATGTCGAAGGGTCCATCGGCGACATGGGGCCACCGGTAGCCTTAAAGACGGCCTCGGCCATGGGGACTTTTGGGGTCGTGGAGGCCGAGGCCGCTGGAGGCGCTTGAACCTTAGAAGGGCCAAGCGAGCGCGAGCTTACTCACAGGCAAAATGGCTGTTCTGTTCGCTTCCGCACATCGGCGATACCATTCCGGTCAAGAACCGCACGGGGGAGCTGCGGCTCACCCTGGTTTTGCGCGGTGTGAACAAGTCGCCGCGATAATCTCTCTTGCCTCCGTTGACCTGGCGATCTCGGGCATTCTTGATTCATCGAAAGCTCGCAATCCAAATGCCGCAGCGGCACCGTCCTTACGATCTCCTTCGGCTCCCCAGTGGGGTATGCCCAGGGCGCCGTCGGGGATCGCAATCCCTGTGCAAACCTCTCTCGTCCGCTGCACCAGTTTCTCGGCCTCAGCTTGCTCCAAAGCATCCTCCCTTGATTGCCGCCGCAGCCTGCCGAGAATTTTATAGCTGTCGTGATTGGCAAGCTTGGCTTGATAGCTGCCTGGCGTGTGGAACTCCACTTCGAAGCGATAAGAGTCCGCCGTGGTGAGCACTGTCTTGATGCCGACGAAAGTCGGACTGCGCATTCTGAACCAGTTGGTTGTCTGGCGTTCGGTGTAGTCCCGCTCCTCGAAGGCCAGCATGGCTTTCTTGAAGGCACGTGTAAAATCCTTGTCAGGAATTTCTAAGACGTGGCGTACCGCGTTGCTGAAGAGCTGTGGGGCGCTGCTGGGTGGGATGCTCATGCCGGTGAGCTGATCTGTCATGGAGGCATGCGATTTCAAGCGGCGCTCCAGATGGGGCATCTTCACCTCGATGCCGGCTTGCGCAAGGATTCCGGCAACCTCGCGTGCCGCTGCGGTGATTTTCCTCTCTTCGGCTATAGCTCGGCCAGCCTCATTTTGGGCGCGTTCTGAGGCCTGCTCGCGGGTCAGCGTGATCATGTCAGCATCGTCGGCGGCTGGCCGGAGGCCGGACGGTTTGCGCAAAATGCCCTGCTCCGCAGCGAGTTTTATCGAGGTCTCCATGATTGAAGCCGCCAGAGTGGGATTGTCCCTCAGATCCTCCAAGGTCGCATCGACATCAAACCTTCCGCGGGCGAGGGTCGCCGCCACGCCCTTGACGTAGGGCACGGACTTCAGGCCCGGCGTCTCGTAGAGGAGCCGCTGAAGATGACTGCTCTTCTGGAAAAAGAGGTTGGCGCCAGTATCGGATTTATAGGCGTCGGTGCCGACCTTGATGCCGAGGCTCAGCAAGTTGTTTGCGCTTTTTACGAGGTCGTCCGCATTGTAACCATCCGGGCGGGGATCGATGCGAGGAGGATAGTGGTCGAGTAAAAGCTGGATGCGGTCTCGTGGCTGAGGCGTTGCCGGATAGGTCTCCGCCAGATCCGGGAAAAGGTTGCAGAGCCTTGCGCTGAGGCTCGGGTTTGCGGCGTTCGAGCTTTCGATTGTTTCGGGCAGGGGTTGCTCATTCGGCTTCACTGCCCATGCCGCTAGGTCGTCGACGAGCAACTCGGCCATTTCGCGAGCAACCAGATGTTTGGCGACCTCAATCTCGCTCCTCGCTCTCGCAAACGTGTTCTGGATATCTTGGCTACTCACCTCTTCCTGGCCCAACAGCTGACGGATCTCTCGCCTGAGCTCGTGGTGAACGCCCTCATAGGTGCCAAAGACAGCACGCTCGGCAAACCAGCGTTGTGCTTCATGGGATTGAGCCAGAAAGTTTCGCTGCAGGCAGCTATAGGTTCCCAGGACATCCTGCGTGGCGGCGAGGATCTGGCGGGCGCGACCGAACTGGTAATTGTCGCCCTCAAGCGCCGGGGTATGCGACTTTGGCGGCTTCAGCGACGGAAGTCCGAGAGCTTGCTCCTTGCGATCGAACTGGCGCACATGCTCATAAAGCTGCGGCCGGTCGCCGACGATGACGACGGTGTCCCCGTCGAAGTCTCCGTCAAGTTTTTTCTGTTCACCGATCGGGACGGCAACCAACGAGCCCGGAGCGAACACCTCGGTAGCCTGCAGGATGCCGACGCACTCGAGCGGCGTGTCCACCTTGGCGCGGTCCTTGCTCGAGGTCCAGCTCGAATGGCATTTGACGTCCTCGGCAGACAACACCAGCCCACGGTCGGCGTAGCCGGCCGGCCACATCTTATCCGGCACAACCATCAGAATGCCTTTGGCAAAAAAAGTCGGATCGTCGCCCGCCAGTTCCTTCCCCGACTTCTGCGCGACATTGAAGCTGTATTGGATGGCTGTGCAGTTTTCGAGGAACACAGCGGTCGGGTCCCCCTCAACGGCCGACTTGACTCGCTCGGCGGCAAACGGGCGCAGATTGGGCTTGTCGTAGGGCGAGCGCCCGATCAGCACGCCGCTCGCCCCCATCAACGTCTCGCTCTTGAGCGTCGGCACATGGAGACAGTCATCGCTGGACGGTACGGCAACCGCGCCGGGACCGTCGATGTGTCCGGCCGTCACGGTGCGAAACAACTCTTCAGACGTCAACTCTCGCCCTTGTCTGCTCTCGAGCCAGGTTTTGGCCTTCTCCCGCGCCTCATCGGTCACCGGCTCGCTTCGGGGATAGTGTTGCAGCGCCGATGCGGGAACGGACATTCTTCTTCCCTCAGCAAAGGCAGGCACCCGATCAGGACCTTCCTGTCGGCGGGCGCGATTTACAGCTGGCATACGGTTGGCCAGCGAGGCCTTGATAAAACCGCAACCATCATGCGGCCGCAAGGCGATCGGGCCTTCTGGCCCAGTCAGCTTGAAGGGATGCTCCTCGCTGGCAGGACGGTCCGGCAGCAGCGACAGTTTGAAGGCGCCCTCCAGCGCGTAGTCCCGAGGACCTAGGTCCTTGATTGCCGGCGGCGCGGCAAAACCCCTGCGCTGAGTGTAATAGTATGCCTCTTTGAAAGGGGCCCAGGCACGTGACAGCTGCTCGAACGCTGTGCCCGGCGCCGTTTCGGCATACGGAATCGCCAGCAGCTTTCCCCCGGAGGACTCTGCCCTCGCCACACCTGGAAGGCGGCCGGCGATCTGCGACACGGGCTTTTTGGGCGGCTTTAACTTGCTTCCGCCGAACAGGTCCATGCGGTATGGCACACCCTGGACGGTGATCGTACGCGCCAGCATGAACGCGCTCGGCTTTCCTGGCAGCTGGACCGCGACGACGGGCAAAACCCCCGAGGTCAGGCGATGAAAAATCGAATAGCGTGTCTCGGGCTCCGTGGCCACTGGCCGGCCCTGCATGTCCACCACTGACAACTGCATAAGTCCCGCGTCACCCTGCGGAGGTCTGGGCTCGTGGGCCATGGTTCGCAACACCTGATGGACGTCGAACACGGACGCTGGATGTTGGGCCTGGACCGTCGCCGCATTCTGCGCCAAGAACGTGTCCAGCGCATCGACCGGACTCTCCGCCGCGATCTCCGCCATCAGGTTCCAGCTCATGTTGGAAAGATCGCCTTCGACGAGGCCGCCCGTTTTGTCCAAAATCTCCTTAGTCTTGCGCTGCAGCTCTTCCTGCCTCACCCGCAAATCGGACTTCTTGCCTTCGACATAGGGCCGGCGGAACAATGCCGCGAAAACCGCACGGGCCTTGAGCGTTTGATAGATCGACAAGGCGGGGCAACGGCTCGAGTACGGCCCTCGGGCTCGCTCGGCATCGCTTGCTTTGAGATGCCCCTCGATCTTGTGCTCGACGATCGGTTGAATGTCGTTCAGCAAGTTTAAAGCCCGCCTCCGGTGCCAGCGCAGGTGCGGGCTGCGCGCCAGCGGCAGGAGAGCGACGCAGAGAGTACCCATGGTTTCGAGGTCGTTCTCAGCGGCAAAGCCAGGGGCACGATGCAGTTCCGTCAGCCGGTCTAACCCCGTGGGTGCGAGCAAACCGAGATCGTCAAACAATTGAGCCTTAGCCAGCGCTTTGAAAATCATGGCGATGTTCAGAACCTGGGTCTGCTCCAGGCGATCACTGGCATAGTGAAGGTAGTGGGCCATACCGTGCAGCCGATTCTTCAGCAGAGCGGTCTCTATGATCTCTCCAGTGCCCTCTCCCCTCGTGACACCTCGCCCGAGAGCATTGGCTATCATGCTGAGCTGAGTTGTGGTGAACGCTCCGAATCGGAGGTCTCCCGAGCCGAGTTTGCCCGCTATGTCGATTATCGCCCCATGGCACACCGCCTCTTCCGGCCACTTGCTAAAGCCGTTCACCAGGATCGCCAGTTCCCGCGGAGTAAAATCAGAGAGCCGGTTGTCACGGCGAGAGACCTCGTTGGCAATCGCGACTGTGGCTTGGCGAGCGTCCTGCTCTTGCAGCCACTTGCTGAAACCGTTCACCAGGTTCGCTAGACCCTGCGGAGTGAAATCAGACAGCCGGTCGGCGCGAAGGACCTCATGGGCGATTACAACGGTGGCCTGACGTGAGTTCTCCTCTTGTGGGTACTTGCTAAAGCCGTTCACCAGATTCGCCAGGTGCTGAGAGGTAAAATCGGAGAGCCGGTCGGCGCGGCGAAGCACCTCACCGGCGATCACAGCGGTGGCGTGACGTGAGTTCTCCTCTTGTGGCCACTTGCTGAAACCGTTCACCAGGTTCGCCAGACCCTGCGGATCAAACTCAGAAAGCCGGTCGGCGCGGCGACAGACCTCACCGGCGATCGCCAGCGTGGCTTCGCCACAGCCCGTCTCGTCAGGCCACTTGCTGAAACCGTTCACCAGGTTCGCCAAACCCTGCGGATCAAACCCAGATAGCCGGTCGGCGCGGCGACAGACCTCACCGGCGATCGCCAGCGTGGCGTCGCCACAGCCCGTCACATCAGGCCACTTGCTGAAACCGTTCACCAGGTTCGCCAGACCCTGCGGATCAAACCCAGACAGCCGGTCGGCGCGGCGACGGACCTCGTCGGCTATTTCAATTATAGCGCTGCAGCAGTCTGTCCTTTCCGGCCACCTGCTGAAGCCGTTCACCAAGCTCGACAAGTGCCGGGGAGTAAAACTGGAGAGCCGGTCCGCTCGGCCAGCGCGGCGACGAACCTCGTCGGCGATTGCAAGTATAGCGTCGTTGCACTTCGCCCCCTCGGGCCACCTGCTGAAGCCGTTCACGAGGTTCGACAAGTGCTGGGGAGTAAAATTGGAGAGCCGGTCGCCGCGGTGATGGACGACCTCGTCGGCGATTTGAACTATAGCGTCTCGGCAGTCCTGCGGCCACTTGCTGAAGCCGTTTACCAAGTTCGACAACGCCTGTGGATCAAAATCAGAGAGCCCGACATCGCGGCGGCCCGCGCGGTAACGGACCTCGGCGGCGATTTGAACTATAGCATCTCGACAGTCCTGCGGCCACTTGCTGAAGCCGTTCACCAGGTTGGCCAACGCCTGTGGATCAAAATCAGCGAGCCAGACATCGCGGCGACCCGCGCGGCGACGGACCTCGACGGCGATTGCCCTCATTGCACCGCGACACTCCGCCTCTTCCGGCCACTTGCTCAAACCGTTCACCACGGTAGCCAAGTTCTGCGGACCAAAGTCAGAGAGCCAGACATCGCGGCGGCCCGCGCGGTGACGGACCTCGCTGGCAATTGCCCTTATAGCACCGTGACACTCCGCGTCTTCCGGCCACTTGCTCAAACCGTTCACCACGATAGCCAGGCTCTGCGGACCAAAATCAGAGAGCCCGGGAGCGCGGCGGCGAATCTCAGCGGCAACTGCTATTGTGGCCTCACGAGAGTTCTCCTGTTCCGGGCACTTGCTGAAGCCGTTGACCAGCAGGGCGAGACTTTGAGCGTTGAGCTCCGAAAGTGCTCCGCGTTGCTCACGAAAAAATCTGGCGATTCGGATCATTCCATTGCGACATTCCGCCACCCCGGGATATCGACTGAACGACAATACGAATAGGGAAAGCGTTTTGCTTTCGACGTCGTATAGTGCATTGCCGAGGCTCGACACCTGAGCTGCCATGGCCCTGCAAGCTTCCACGCCTGCCTGACCTCCAGCCTCCCGGCTCATCGTGTTGCATGAGGTGGCGTACCCCCATGTATTCCGGGCGCGGATATCTTGTTCCCATCTTGGGACAAATTCGCGTTTGAACTCGGAAGCGGCCTTTTGCAGGAATGTTGCGTGGTCCGCTCGACCCTGCAGCTTCCTGTCATACTCCACCACAGCGCATGAGAATTTAGTGATGTCGCCAGCGAAGGAAATGTCATGTAAAGCGTTATTAAGTAGTTCCGAGTATCCACGCTTGAAGCTCTGTTCGGCTACATGGACGAAACGCCGCCTTCCCGGTCCTGCACCCGGGTCGGTCTCCGTTTGCCTGTGGGGTGGCACCGTGTCTGGTTGCCAGCTTCTGGATCCTTTATTGCCGAGCCAGGGTTTGCCATCAGAACCTAAAGAAGTTTCTTCTCGACCTGGCGCTCCACCCTCCGGCAATGGGGGAAAACCGCACCGTCGCGCAGTGGCTTCACGTGGCGCAGCACCCAGGATCCGATGTGCGCCAACGGAGGATCCGGAAGATCTGTCGCCAAGGGCATCATCGGCACCGCGCGCAATGCGAGCGAAGGACGTCCTTCTATCTTGAGGCCCAGAGTGCATCCGCTCGACGGAATCGAACGATTGGCTGCCTTCCCCAGGGGCAAGACTTGATTCCGCGTTCGCCGCCTTCGCCAGTCCCTGCGCCTCGGACAACTTCATCTTGAGCCGGACTGTTTTCTCGTGCACTTCGTGCACATGCGCAGGCGTGAGCAGGCCGCGTCGACCAGGCTCTTCCAGCGGGTCCAGACAGGCCTGCATCTCGGCGGGCTGCGTCTGCAGGCGCTCGACCACGATGCCCACTACGTGATCGGCGTCCTCGGGCTTCATCTGGCGCGCTTGCGAGACGGTCCTTTGCTGACCAGCCAGATCGAACTGCAATAGTTCGTCCGACCGCTTGACCAGTGGCGCCAACGCCTCCGTCGATGCCGGGGCCTGCCAGACCGCCGAGTGTGCCGCCGCCGACGACGCACTCGCATGCGCCTCCTTGGCGCTCACAAGCTTCTTCGTACCTAGATCCGAGCGCACGAGAACCTTGTCCGCTGGCGCGGTGTCGCTGTCGCCCGCGGCGACTTGCGGCTCGGGCCGCCCGGCCGAACTCGCGGCATCAGCAGCCGGCTTGCGGTTGCCTTTCCCCTCCCTGCGCGCAGCGGTGCCTTTGGCCGCCGCTGCCTTGCCGGCAGTGTCGGCCGGTACCGTAGCGCCAGCGTCGGCCGGGGATGCAATGATGGCTGACGTTTTCAGCTGCAGTGCCAGGAAGTGCATGACCTCGTGCGCAGTGATCCGTGCGTCGTCTACGATCTGGCCCAACAGTTCGAATGGGAGGCTGGCACCTGTTCGGTTATCGCTTAGCTTGGCAAGGATGTCGTCGTGCAACGCCAACGCAAATTCCGAAAGCCGTTCCATGACTCCTTCCAGAACGGTGCAGTGCTCTGCGTCGAGTGCCGCTCCGTCGTTGTGCAGAACGGCTTCCTCCGTCGAGAGGAATGCCGGATAAACATCCTGGACAAAGGTCCCGAGCAGATGCACCCCCCCGTTCTCACCCATGAGGGCGTCCCTCACGGCCGGTTCAAACGTGCTCGCCTGAGACTCAATCATAAGCTGCGTGAGCGCAATCCGCGATTGCAGACGCATGTACCGCGCATGAAGTACCAAGCCGGTATTCAGGCGTAGTGCGGCCTCTTCGGGCTTCCGCATCTCGGGCGTCGTGCTTGGCAAGTTGGCGGTGGCCTCGCAGACGGACACCATCCGTTCCGAGCGCAACAGCTTCTTTCCCCACCACTCCACGCAAGCCGCGTGCTCCTTCGCCACACTGGAAGCCACTCGGCTCAGCTGGTCGGGGGTAGCGTTGGATTCGAAAATCCGCTGCAACAGGTCTGCCGAATTCTTTCTGCGGTCTTGCAAGGCGGCGATAGTCGATGAGGCCAGTGCGTTGCATTGGTGGGCCGCATCGAGCACGGCATAGCGGTATCGACGGACCTCAGCGTCCGACAGAATGCTCCGCGCCACGGCCGGGCGCAGCCTCGCGTAGTACTCCAGAACTGCCGAACCTGCTTTGATGAACCGATCGCTCAGCTCTTGCGCCTCCTCCGAGTTCTGGGCGTGCATGGCCGCATTACGGCAAGCGTCAAGTTCCTCAACCAGGCGATCCATGTGCCGCCTTGTTGCGTTGATTTCTTCCTCTGACGAGGAAATGGAGACTGCCACACCCGAAGTTGGCGGCTGGCTGGTGACCGGCGTCGTGTCTCCACCCTCCGACACTGAGGGAAAGCCGCGCCGCCGTGCAGTGGCTGCACGTGGCGCAGCGGCTGCCCGTGCCGCAGCGCCTAGGATTCGATCTGGGCCAACGGAGGGACCGGAAGACCTGTCGCCAAGGGCATCGTCGGCACCGCGCGCCATGCTAGCGGAGGGCGTCCCTCTATCTTGGGGCCCAGAGCGCATCCGCTCCACGACGGAATCGAACGATTGACTGCCTTCCCCAGGGGCTAGGCTTGAGTGCGAGCGTGAACTGCTCGATCCGGCTCCAGCATCCCCAATGCGCGATCTGCCAGATCGGCCAATGCCCGTCATATTCCATCTCTGATAAAAGGGGAGAATCGCTGCTTATGATGTTGCGGGCTGATGTCGCTCAACCATGGTGCATCAAGGCTTTGGCCCATAAGTGCAATCGCCCAGATGGCGCATGGCATGAGGTCTGAGGAACCTGCGGCATGTTTTCGTCAACCGTCATGGTCAGCCCGGACCCGAGACGGCGCGGCCTACTCCTGGCCAAAGTACACGCCAGCAGCCCAAGATCGGCCGAGACTGGCACGCGATCGCATCACGCCGCACTCGCTATCCTCAGTTTTTCAGAGACAGAGTGGAGGTTTGATTGCGCGCTGCCATTCACCGGGACCGTTCTTCGTCCACCCACGCGAAGATGAATTGTCGGTAGAACCACTCCGGCCAAATGCATCCGGGCAAACATGTTCGCGAATCTTTGGCTTCCTACATCCGTTTGCCCGGTGGCTCCCGACTGATTCGCTTCGTCAGCTTCGCCGCTGTAGAGGACATCGAACGAGGCACCAATTCGACCATACATGATGATTCGCAGCTCCTGCGTTTGCATTGGGTTCAGGCTGATGAGGCGCGGCAGGCCTAGATACACCGCCTGGCTGACGATTGGCTGACGAAGGCGTTCTCCCGGACCGATAAAGAAAATCCGAGACCTGGCTCAAGCGTTAATGAATCGGGCTGCGGCCTACACCGGCCGGCGAAGGCCGCAGGTCAGGCCGCCTGGGCCTGCGATCAGGCGCTGTCACCTTATCTAAGGAGCGGGAGCTGGCTTGGACGAAGAGATTACGGAAGGTTGAGAATATCGAGACGAAGCGCTGCAGGCTTCCCCGGCGAACGGAAGCCCTGCATCGTCCGCTCCCGCTTTCGCAGCGGCACATGGCAATTCTCGGCCCTATTGTTGAAGCCCCTGTGCGCGGTGCTCGGCATCCGGCATGACCTGCCGTTTCGTCGCTCAATAGGACCGCAGTGTGATTTTTCATGGAATAAGGACCCTGCTTGAGGGGTCGTTTTCATCCAAACGGGCCCCCCTTAACGCAAGGGCGTGACACTGCTTCCGGTTTCATCGGAGGCATTTGTTTTGGATGTTGGTTGTGAAGCCGATTGCAAAGATGCGCCGGCTTTCGCTGGTTCAAATCGATCAAGCAGATCTGCCGGGAATTGAAGGTCTCTCGGGAGGTGGTCCGCAAGGTCCCTGCGTTCGGGGCAAACGGAGTTCCGCTACGTGCGCAAGCATCAGCCGTTGCCTCGGCTGGGTGCATGGCGCGATGAGCTTGAGCGGCTTTTGGCGACCAATGCGACGAAGCCGTCGCCGGAACGGCTGACGCTGATCCGGATTTCTATCTTGTCGAGCCGGTGGCCTGCACGCCGGCGTCGGGCTGGGAGAAGGGCCAGGTCGAGAACCAGGTCGGGCTGTGCGCGAGCGCTTCTTCACGCCGAGGCTCCGCTTCAAAAACCTGGAGGAACTCAACGCCTCGCTGCTCGACCATGCATCGCTGTGCGGGAAGGCCTCGCGAAGCCTGAACTTGTCCAGCGCGCGCAGCGACGACAGCCGGAGGATCGATTGATGACACTCGTTCGCCGGCATTGCCATTTCCGATCCGGACCTCAGTCTGCGGGCGATCGCGGCACAGCTCGAGACAATGCGGGAGCGGACGCCGGGCGGCGGCTGGCAATGGGCGGCCTCGTCGGTCGAGCATCTGCTCGATCACGCGGGGCGTCTCGGTTTAACGGTGCACGAACCCGCTGACGGCTGAAAGCGGGCATCCGCCGCCGTTCTCCTGCCCTCCCGTTTCGTCCTGGTGTGACAAATAAGGAGAAATTCTACTCTCCCTCTGGCGTAACGTCGGAGCCTGCCCACAAGCGCGGAAGACCGGCGTTGTGATTCCTGATGTTCAAAGCCTTCCTTGCAGCGCGGGGAAGTTCTCTATCGCGTGCTTGACGGCGGCATCGCCTTGGAGACTGCTGACGTCGATCCGTCCCTCTTCCAAGAGAGCATCAAGGAACGACATCTCGCCGCGATCATGTTCGAACAAGGGCGCCAGTCGTTCTTGCCATTCGGCCAGCACGAGCTCGCGCCAGGCTTCCGGGCGGCCGTCCTTGTCGAACATGTCGCTCTTCACGACGGTTAGCAATTTTCCGCGGAGTTCGTTGGCGTCGTAGCTATATCCGTCCAGCGAGGCCGTCCGCCAGTTCAGGTCCCGTGTGGCCGCCCCGATCGCGAGCGTAGCGAGCTTGACCTGTTTCCAATCCAGCCCGCGGACGTGCAGCAGGCGCCATGCGTCGTAGAGATCGCGCAATGCGCAGCGCGCGGCCATCGCGACGCTTTGTCCGGCTGCGATCTCGCGCAGATCCACGACTGGGATTTTCTTCGCGGTGTAGCCGCCCAGAGGAACGGAATTCATTAGCGACGTCCCGAAGAACGGCGTGCGGTACATGTAGTTGACGTCGACCTCGATCGTGCCGGGCCGCCGATGGGCCGTCCCAGCCGTTGCCCAGCGGTGTGCACGGAAATCGGCGTTGCTCAGTCGCGAAAGAAGTCACTGACAGGCACGCCGCAGCGAGATCGACGGCCGGCCGCTAAGCGCATCCGCGACCTGGCCAGACGACCTTTTGGGGTATCCCGCTTTGAGGCGGCGCGCCATTGAGAGGTGGTGCCGCAAACGGGGCAGAGCGGTCCACGCGAAGCTGACGAGACGCGTGCCGTCCCCGGTCGCTGCATAGGAGGAAAAAGAGCGCGACCGCCTTCCGATGGCCGGAAATCATGAGGGTTCCCCCTGGTTCGACAGCTTTGAGCCGGAACGGCGCTCCGGTTACTCCGAAGGTGCGGAATTTGCACACGCTGGCACCGCGATCGCAAGTGTGCTTGCCACGATGGCGATGGCAAGAGTGGATTCCTGAAGCGTTTTCACGGGCATCCTCTCTCGGACTTGTGAATTCATTGACTTCGCCCACTCATGCGGCGAGGGGAGCGATCAGAAGCTCAACTGGGGCGATCACAAGGGATTGAGACAACGGAGCTACCTCACTTGGCCGAGGCTCCCAATGCTGGCGCCAATAAACGGAAGCCCCGGCTTGGCGCGCGCCGCTCCCTTCAGTCTCGGACGTCTGCGGAGTCCACTCCCTCAGGGGAGAGTAGGCCAAAATACAACCATAGTCGCAGTACAGAACAGAGAGCGGCGGCACAGAGCGCCGGCCGACTGCTGCGGCCCGACTGCGGCGGGGTTTCTCCTCCTTTACCCCGCCGCGCCCGAAATCAGATCTGCTGCAAACGGCATCCTCTTCTTTTCTCGCGCAATCAAGGAACAGAATTGACAGTTCAAATCGGCGTCAATGGCCACTCCATGTTCGCCTCCGGGGCGTACCGCCAGATCAATGACGAGGACGTCTTCAAGACGCTCGCCGCACATAAGCTCAAGCGATACCGCCTGACCATTCCTCTGGCGGCTGACACTGATCCATGGGCAGCGACGCGCTTCACCTCGATCGTGGGCCTTGCCGCCAACTATGGCGTCACTCTTGAACCTGTTCTGGCGCTTCCGCTAATGTGGGGCGACAAGACCGATGCCGGCAAGTATCCTGCCGGCGACGCTGCTGCGATCTACTCCCAGGGCTACAATCGGACCCTGGCGTTTGTTCGCCAGTTCGCATCTTCAGTCGGCGACTGGGAACTTGGTAACGAGATCAATCTGACCGTCCGTGATGCCAACGGCTCTCCGTTGTTCGGCAAGGGATGGACCTCTGCCGAGTTCGCTGCATATCCGTCGATGGTCGACTTCGCCAATCTCTTGCGGGGAATGTCGGACGCGATCGAGCAGGTACGCCGCGACACCGGCAGAAACCTTCGGCGCATCGTCGGCACCACATCGACGATGTTCGGCTACATCGACTTCATGAAGGCGAATGGCGTCAAGGTCGATGTGCTCGGCTATCACTATTACGAGCATGCCGGCGTGAACCCGACGAACTACTGGGGCGGAGTTCGTCCCAATTTCAACCTGTTCACAAAGCTGTCGAGCTACGGCGTTCCAGTCGCCATCAATGAGATGAATGGCGCCGAGATCTACGACTCAACGTTCGTCAACACCTCGACGTCGGCGTCGATGTCGGCCTGCAACTCAAACCTGGATGCGATGCTG
Source organism: Bradyrhizobium sp. 155 (assembly GCF_023101105.1). Classification (NCBI taxonomy): domain Bacteria; kingdom Pseudomonadati; phylum Pseudomonadota; class Alphaproteobacteria; order Hyphomicrobiales; family Nitrobacteraceae; genus Bradyrhizobium; species Bradyrhizobium sp. 155. The sequence goes on from NZ_CP064704.1 coordinate 6,370,848, forward strand.
GCGAGGTTCTCTCAGTATTCGTTCATCGAGTGGATTGATCTCTACGAGCTGATCGACGAGCCGGACAAGACTGGTCCCGATGGTCGGTTCGGGCTGATGTTCAATCTGTCGACCCCGAAGCCGCTCATGTCGACGGTTGACAAGTATACGGGTGGACCCCAATAGGCCGCACCAGCACCGACACCAGCTCCCGTATCGCCCTCCGGCGCCGACCTATCCGTGTCCTACCGATGCTCCTGCGTACGGGGCATCGGTCATTTCGTTTTCCTGTCGATCACCCTCATCGCTTCAGCAACCTCAATGACCGCAACCGCGCATCCGGCATCGGCCTGTTCAATGCCGGTCGCCAGCTTGGCTGGTCTCATGGGAGCAACCCTGCTCCACAGATCGATCGACGATACCCGACCTGTCGACTTGGAAGCTCGCGGTTCAGAGCGGAACGCTCATTGATCAACGCTCTTTGGCCTGTGAGCGACCAATCCGTCCTTCACGCGCTCCGCGAATGTCTCCCCAGACTTCGCTTGTTCAGCAAAGGCCACAATGCTTGCTTCCGTTTCGGCGATCTGGGTCTTCATCTGTTCGGGACGCGCGGACCATCCGCCGCCATGCGCCTGATGCCGGTCGATTTCTTCGACTGTCTGAGCCTGCACCTCATCGGATAGAACGTCAGGGGGCGGCAATGCGCAGAGCTTCTCGAACTCATCGCTTTCGCTCTGGAGCACGATCGACGAGTAGTCGGAAAATACGATGAGGGAATCGACCATCTCGTCGGTCTCGTCTAGGATCAAAACTCACGCACCCGGCGAGCCTTTGGATCATATTCTGTGGCGGCCGCCGACGAGGATTCTGATTCGACATCCAGGCTATGATCCAATGAAGATGATACAGGCTTAGCTCGCTGTTCCGGTGTCGTTCGAGAAGGCCGTTCGATAAAGCTCCTCAATCTTCGCGACTTCGTCTGGCGTTAATTGGGAGAATTCGTTGTCACGGGCGCGCTTTGAGAGTCGCCCTTCATTCTGTTGCAAGAAAAAGAGATTGTTGAGGGTGCGCTCCGGCAAGTCCATCATATTTTCGACGCCCGCTCGGAATGTATCGAAGCTCCGCAAGAACCGGATTTCCTTCGGAAGATCCTGTTCGATGGTCCTCTGCACGCATTCGTACAGAAACTCCGCGTGCGGCGTTGCATCGAAAAATCGGTAAACGTCAGCCCTATCATTCAGGACCTTGACGTTGCCCTGTGGAGTAGGCTGCCATTGGACGCATGGAAGCAATCTACTCGAAGCTTTCTAATACGTCCTTGTATTCGGCGGTTTTGTCTTAGGACGGCGGCTGAAAACCGGAAAGTGGATGCCGGCGGATTGAATCCGTCGTGCCAGGTGAGGCCATTGCCGTCCTCGAATGGATGGATGTAGACGAACCCGAAGGCCAGCACGGCGGCAGCCACGGCGGGGTCAAGCTTAATTGACGAGGCCTGGTCGAACGCGATCAATCCGTGGACGAGGGAGGCGATATCTTCGTGATGGCGCGCTGATATGGTCCGGAATGGGTCTCTGCGTCTCGTGGTCATGCTCACCGATGAAACCGCCTTCCTGCCGAAAGCCGAGCTTCACGAAACGCTCATCCACCGATGACAATGCGGTGCAGGCGCAAGAACACCGTCTCATCGAGCGGCGTCCATCCTGCTTCGCCGATGACCTTATCCCACCGCTGGATAAGATCCTGCGGCGGCTCTCGCCTTCGATGACGCAGCTCGATTTTGACTCCTTGAGGAGAAGGTTTAATTGCGCGGGCCCGCCGCAACGCCCTGGCCAGGGGGCCTGGCTCGGAACGCCGGCGCGCCCGTCAGGAGGCGCAGCCGGCCCTCGGGACGCACGGCGGCCTCCAGAATGGCGCACATTTCCGCTTCCGCGCTGCGATTGTGCTACGCCGGCGGATTTTCCCCTCGTAGGCAGCACCATTCTCAAGCGCGATCGGGCTGCACGACCGGGTCCACGAAGGTGATGTGCAACGTGATCGGCCCTCTAGAACCGTCGAGCAACACGCGAAGCCTGCTGCGCGTAGCACCGAACCCGAGAACGACTCCTTGCTTGCCGCTCAGACGCGGTCCAGCCGCTTCGCAAACGACTACACGTTCACCTACGGTCCAGTCGTGGAGCGTACTTTCACTGGCACATGTCACTTTGAGTGTCCCAGGACTTTACCCGTCCCAACTCCAACCACGCCGAAAGAGACACGCAGTTAACGATCGCACATCGGTCCCTCCGTTTCCGACACGCCTCGAAATGCTGCAAGACTCGCATAATTGCGGCCCGAGGCCTAGTCGAATGTTAGAGCTCTGCCTGGCGGTTCAGGGCCGGACTGGATCCACCAGTTGGAGTACGAACCTCCCGAAGCTGGTCTACTTTGAATTGGAGGATCCTTTTTGCAGTGGCGTTTATCCATTGGTCTAGGAGGGGCCTAACGGGCGTGTGGCGCGGGAACTGGACCGGCTGATGATCGAGCGCGGCAAGCCCAGGATGGTGGTCAGCGATAACGGCAGCGAACTCACCAGCAACGCCATCCTGGTGTGGGCCGACCAAAGCCGTGTCGAATGGCACGACATCGCGCCGGGCAAACCCATGCAGAACGCCTTCGGCTGTGGGATGAGCTGTTGAACGAGACGTTGTTCACGTCACTGGCACAAGCCCGCGTCACGCTTGGAAGTTGGCGGGCCGATTACAACGACACAAGACCACACTCGCAGCTCGGATGGAGAACCCCGTCCGAGTTCGCGATGACCTGCCACCCGCGCCGGGATCTGGCGCTGCGCTATGCCGAAGGCTCCGCGCCAGCTCCCGTCGCTGCCACCACCCAACCGGGCAAATCCAACGGCACGGCCGAACTCAGGATTGGATAAAACCTGGGGGCAAGGTCAGGCGCTCTCAGGGCAATGAGCGTTCTGTCCACCGTCGCGACGATATCCGCGACCGTGCTGTGGTCGGCATCGCGGTGGTGCTGTTCACGACGCATGACCATTCGGAGGTTGCGCCACGTTCTCCGATGCCGCGATCGGACTGACAGTCTTACGCTGCTGAGCATGGACAGGAGGACTTCATCTTAATAAAACTGGGAGTCTAATACTTCTGCGGCGGGTCCACAATTGTGACGCTTCGCTCTGACGAGAATATTGTGTGATTTGAATCCACGGCTACGATGTCGCGGTATTTTGTTATCGACCAATATGGACCGTACGGGCTGCCTTCGCAATAATGGACGGGATCTTCCCTTCGCAGCCGCTCGAAACAAGTCCAAACGGTATCACCTTCAAAACGCTTGGGCTCGCTTACATCAAAACGGCTCAGCGGGATGTCAGCCTCCTCGCAAGCGTTCTCTGCCGATAAGGCTGTCATGATTGTCTCGCGGACATTGGCGTGAAATTTTGAAAGATCGGCTCATGCGCTATTTTGCACTCGCATGGAAGCTCGGTCGAAACACAGCGAGCTGGGCCCTACAGTAACAATGTGTGACGGATGTCATGGCTCGGCTTCGCGAGAGCTCTCTGAAATTATCTTACGGCCGAAGTTACTTGGGAACTTGGTTCGGCCCCCGTCGATAAAGAAAAGTGGAAAGGCGAGCGAAGCTCCCCTATCAAGATTGGGGAGGCGCGCGAACTCGCTTTGTGGTAGTCAACATCAGGACGCAAGCACTCGCCGCGATGGCACCCAGCGGCACGCCCGGTTGCCACTCGACTACTTATATTACGCGAGCAGATGGCACCCTAATCACGGTAGGGACTAAGAAGAGAGCGCGGTGTGCCAAGGACACTCGTTTTCCTTCACTCGCGAGCGGGCTTTCTTAGAATGAATGAACAGGAGACCAAACCGGCGATCGTGCGCGAGCCGGACGAAGAGTAAACTAACCTGGGCGTCACAACTGGCACTAAAGTATCCTCCATGCGCTGGAATAGAAGAGAATTGGCACAGCTGGAAAAGCTCTGGGCCGCGGGACAGAGTGCCGCGCAGATCGCGCGTCATCTCGAGTGCAGTCGCAACGCAGTTTGCGGCAGGCTAGCTCGGTTGGGCCTCACTCGAGGTCACAAGCCACCAACAGCAAAACCCAAGATTAGACCCGCCCCGAAGCGAGGGCCGACGGCGATGGCGGCTGGTCGCGACTTCGTCGGAAAGAAGCTGTCGCAAAGGGCGCTAGATAGCCAGCCTCAGGAAATGAGCAAGCGGCAGCTTTACGCGATGCTAGCTGAGGCAGTCAGGAATACCGCGTAGAGCTATCAGGCGCGCCGCGATCTCCCGGGCCTATGCGCCGGATGGTCCATTCGGACGATTTGCTTGTTGGTTTGCGCGCTTTGTGGCTATGGGACGAACAGTGGCGTCGAGTAGACTGTTCGCGGCGGAGGCTCGATCGTAGGTCAATTCATTCAATCTCAAGAGGCTGGATGCTCTGAATTAGAAGAAGAATGCGTTCTGGTTCTTGAGCCTCGGTTTCGGCTATGCGTCTTCGGGGAAGCGCCCGACGTCCTGGCTTGCGCCGGTGTTTGGAAGTTTCTGCACACGCCTGCCCGACGAAGTACACGAGCTCGGGTGAAGCCGCTTGACCGTGAGCCTGTCCGGATGGAACCTCCGACAGGTACCGCCCCGGCGTCGGTGACAAGCTCAGCCTTGGAGCAACTTCACGGACCGCCGAGCTCTCGAGATATTGTCCGACCTCGGTCGAAGAAATAGACCCCTGCAGTGCCCAGGCACAAGACGACCACCACCCACCATAGGTGCCTTGACGATCTGTGCAAAACCGGTGGCAAGTCTGAAACGGCTGTTCAATTGCATCGATCACTTCTCGCTCGCCTACCCGGTGATTACTTTTTCCATACCAACTCGAGAACAGACTCACGCCAACAGCCGTGGCGCCGCGCGACACCGACGATCCGCGCATTGGTGAAGTCGACTACGTACCGGGATGTCCCCGAGCCGGCGCAGGATCCCTGGGTGGATGGGGAATACGCCAGGCAGAAGTCAACTACCAAACCTGGTCAGTTGCTGAAGATTGCGAGGCGACGTATCAAATTTGATCGATGAACCTCTCACGAGTCAGGTCGTGGAGCAGTTCCAGCTCTAGCAGCGTCAACGGCCCCGGCGGATGTCTCGTTGGCGAACGTCGGAGATTCGCGAAGCGGAGTTGAATCTGGGGCCCCGCCGTGGCCGTGTTGATTCGAGTATCTCGCCTGCAGCAGTTGTTCTCTGTCTTCGAGAGGAACGGCTTGCTATCCCACACCGCGTTTCGTCAGCAGATCGGCCGTCACGCAAGCTTCCAATTGTCTAGCGACATTCCGGATACTATCGGCAAAAAGGAATGCAAAAGACTTCGCTTGCGACCACAAACTTCGTAAACATAGGATAACAATCGTTGCAGACCTCGGTCCTGGAAAAGTATTGCGATGCTCGCCTTCCTTGGTACACCATTTATCCAACTGTAGCCCAGTTCTCCACGGTGGTCGGCGCCGAAGCCTGTGAGAAATGGCTGCAGCGCCTGCCGGTTAATGAGTCCGTGTCGCTCTATTTCCACGTTCCGTTCTGTCGATCGATTTGCTGGTATTGCGGCTTCGCTCGAAGCATCACTCGCCGGGATTCACCCATCCTAGAATATTTGGCGGTTCTTCGTAAGGAGATCGAGTTGGTCGGGGCGCAGGTGCCGCAACGGCTGCCTGTGAGCGACGTGCACTTCGGCGGTGGAACGCCGACCCTCATCGAGCCCGCGCAGTTCGGGGCGCTGATGGAACTTCTGCGCCGCCGCTTTGCGGTTTCGAAAACGGCCGCCATCGCTGTTGAGATCGACCCGCGCACGTTCACGCTCGCCACATCCGAAGCGTTAGCGGCTGCCGGCGTGAACCGGGCGAGCCTGGGCGTCCAGAGCTTCGATCCAATTGTTCAAAAGGCCATTAACCGCGTTCAGAGTGAGGCACAAACAGAGCGCGCTGTCGAAATGCTGCGGCAGCATGGAGTAATCCGCATCAACTTCGACCTCATCTACGGTCTGCCAAATCAGACGGTGCAGTCCTGCGTTCAGACCGCGACTACGGCGGTGGCCATGCGACCAGACCGGCTTGCGGTATTTGGCTACGCGCACGTTCCTTCCTTTAAGAAGAACCAGCGCCTGATCGACGAGGCAACGCTGCCAGACAGCCCTGCCCGTGCAGAACAGGCCGCGGCGATGGCCAATACACTGATTGCTGCGGGCTACCGCCAAATCGGACTCGACCATTTCGCCTTGCCGGACGATGAGCTCACGCTGGCGCAGAAAGCCGGTCGCCTGCGGCGGAACTCACTGGGTTACTCGGCCGACACCCGCCATAAAGTCATCGGCTTTGGCCCGTCGGCCATCGGCCGCCTTGGCGACGGTTACGTCCAGAACGAAGTTGAAGCGGGTTCTTACAGCGACCAAATCAATGCCCGCCGTCTGGCGACGGCAAAGGGCTACTGTCTCAGCCTCGAAGACCGCGTCCGGGCCGCAATCATCGAGCGACTGATGTGCGATTTCGAAGTCGACGTGCCGGCAATTTGCATGACTCATGGATTTGACCCGGTCCCTTTCCTCGGTTCACCCGAACGCTTGGCAATGCTCGCCGAGGATGGGATCGTGGAGGTGGAAAAGGGATTCATCCGCGTGAGGCAGGAGCATCGTTTTCTAACTCGCGCTGTGGCCGCCGCATTCGATGCTTATCTTGGCGCGCCGCTCTGCTAAGACCAGCCAAGGAGCGCTGATCGTATGAATGCATCACCTTCGGTTATGCGCTCAGAAGCCCGGGTAACGATTTTCGCTCACCTGGTGCACTCACGTACAGCGCCAAATTCGTAAACGACGCCGTGCGCAGCTGCGCGACGAGAGCCGACCCGGCCCTACCGCGAAGACGGCTAGGCGAGTTGCTGCCGGGAATTGGACGCCCCCGACTGCAACGCAGTCCGCTCAAGCGGCGTGACCGACAAAGTTCATCACATCACCACCATTGCCCGTGTGGCCGCGGACCTCGACCAGGACGACGACTGGCTGCGGGAGGCCGCCAACAAAATGGCGATCGAGGACGGCTTCATCTGGGTCTAGCGCGCCGGAGAAGATGAGATCTAGGCGTTCAGCGACTTCGGTATCGAAAACCTGATCAAGCTCGTCCGGATGTACGAGGATATTTCGACCTCCTCAAGCGCTGGCAGCTCGGGATACCGCAATCAGCCTGCGGTCTACGCTGGATACGAACTCCCAGCAAAGAGGAGCGCTTCGTGGTGATGCACGACGGATCCTATTGATGTGCATGGTCGCCGCTCGACCGGGATCGCTACGGACCGCTGCGTGCAATCCAGAGCAGCAGCTGGCGACGCGATGAGCTAGACCAAAGAGCACAAAAGGACCAGCGCCGGCGCGACACGGCGCCAACGATAATCGAGCACCACAGTTAGAACCGGATCCCGCGGGATCGAAACAAGTTTCCGTAAGAGCCTCGCGCAACCGAAATCGAAGCGACCTTCCCGAATAGCACCACTCGATGCTGCCATACCGGAGTTCGTCCCTGATGCCGGGACGGTCTCGCGCCGAGCGGCACGATACCTACGATTCGCACAGCGAGGCCGACGTCCCGCGCCCGGTCAACCTACCAAACCTAGCAATTGATGGAGATGACGGACACATGCCAGTCAGTGCCGGTGAAACTCGCTCGGGCCACATCAAGGACGAAGTCGCGATGCGATATAGATTCGGTAAATCCAATCGAGCTGATGGATGTTCTGTCTGGTCCCGCAGCTATCAAAACGCCTCCAATCGCGCTCTCCACCTTCCCATGAGAGCCAATCAAGGCCTCGTGCCGGCCTCAGCGAGCTTACGGGCGTCAAAAGATGTTAGCCCCTTCTGCCCGCCTGTGCTTCATCCCATGGACCGAGCTGCAGGCGTTTCTAGGGTCCGGCGTGTTCTTATGCGAGCTCAGCTACTGGCGGGGCTCTCTGTTGAAGAACATCCTCGTGGCAGCGGATTTGTCGCGAGACTCCCTGGGCTCCGTGCGCTGGCCGCCAATCTCTTGCCAGCGAACGTCACATCGAGCAGGCCACTCTCCGACTCGACACGGTGCAGCAGATGCTTGCACTCGATTAGCGATCGAGCGGCTGGGTTGCGCCGCGCTGGGTACCACCAGGTTGGCCACGCTGCGCCAGCAGTGGTGATAGCACGGAAGGCTGGGCGGGTCTCGTTGGCATAAAGATGCCGCTCGGCCTCAAGCGTCACCTACATCGCCTTGAGCGCTAGGATCGCGAACCGGCCTAGGCCGTCGGGTGGACGTGCACCTTATTCAAATCGACGGACGTGGAAATCACGATGCATTGTTGCGGTATAGCGCCAGTATCCATGCGGGCAGACTCGGCTGGCGCAGTTGCTTTCATCTCTCGACCAAGTGCGAAGCCAAGAGGGCGTATTCTCCTTTCCCTGATAGCTAGTCTCGCCTGCAGTTCGGCGGAGGCAGAACCTCGTGATATCTCTGGCCCTAGAAGTCACAGCCCCGATGAGCTCGCCGAGGCAAGAAGCCAAACAATCTCGAATCCGGCTGTAACCTTCCGAAGCGGCAGGCCCAAAGGAGCAGCGCGCCTTTCTGGAAACTCGCTGCCAAAAGCAGCTAGGTCTACCACAACGGGCGATAGTGCGGAGGTCACCGCCAAGAGCAGAAGTCAAAAGCAGAATGACCCATTCGCAAAATTCGAGAAGCTCCGCGAAAAAGGTGCGGCGTTCACTGGTCCTGGTCCTGCGGACACCGTAGATCAGGATACAGCTTCTGTCAGATCCGAGCTTTCGGATCTCGGGATTGGATTCGCTGGCTGGACCCTAAACACGTTTATCAACAATCAACTCGGTAATGCGGCCAGAAGCACCATCGCCAATCAACAATATGTCGGCCAGAATCCGACATTTAGTACGGTCAACTCTATGATCGTGACCTATGACCTCGCTCGGTTTGGAATTCCCGACGGTCAGATCGTCGTGGGAGCCGAGCATCAATATTGGACATGGAAGAGCGCCGGGCCAGACCGACTGGGAATCAATGCAGTTTCCTACTATCAAACATTGTTCGAAAGGAAGATCGAACTCAAAGTGGGTTACCTCAGGAACCAACATGAGTTTGCGGGTGCCGGAGAAAAAGTTTTTGGACCCTCGTCGAAGATGCTGTTCCAAGCAGGCATGAGCAACAATTGGGCGCCAACGCCGGCTCTTAATCTGAAATACAACTTTGACGATCGCTTATATAACAAGCTCTCAATCCAGCGCTCGCTTAGTCCGGCCGGTCAATATGCGCATGTAAGCGAAAATCCCACTGGCTTGAACTGGAGCACGCGCGACGCGGGCATTCTTTTGCTTGATGAAGTTTGCTATAAGAACAAGCCTACTCCCGGCGTACCCGAGACTTGGCTGCGGGCTGGCGTGGGCTTTAACAACAGCAGCTACACGGACCTACAGCATCCGACGCAACCGACGGCCAAGGCGAACAGCGTCTACTATGTAGCTGCGGATAGGCAATTCTGGCAGTCTGCCGTCCATGGCTCGGCATCTCGCGGAATCTATGGCGGGTTCTCTGTGATGTACGCTCCGCCTGACCTAAATAGGGCTAGTCAGTACTACGAGCTTCGCCTGTATGCGAAGGGCCTGTTTGACAGCCGGCCCACTGATCAGATGAGTCTTGTTGTCAACAACACCATCTGGAGCCATTTCGCGGTGGACGCTGCATTGGCGAAAGAGCAGCTGGCGCACCGGGACAGCACAGCAATTTCGGGACTGTATACGGCGCATCTGGCGCCCGGGATATATACAACCGTAGGACTGACGTACATCAATCACCCGACAAGCATTACCTACACGCCGCAAACAGGACACGCCCTGAATATCTTGGTATCTACGTCGGTATTCTTCTAGGCTCTGAGGACTGCGCGGAGCGGCATGTAGTCGATGTCCCACTCGCCCTTTTCAACGGTATGGGCCACCCATCACGGCGATTTTGGTATCCGCTTTGCTCCTGACGCGAAGCCGGGTACCGCGTAAATTGAGCCTTGATATCCAACGTAGCATGCTGTTGGGAATGGTAGGTTAGAGCCTTTGCTGCTTCGGTCTACGAGCGATAGGCCGACGTCGTACTTGCGCAAGAGCTATACCCTCCGGCCGCGGAATGATCTCCCATGCTCATTTGTTCAATCGAGTGCTGAGCTTGCGGCAGCGACATTGCTTTCGGATGATTGCTGGTGCAGCTCGTCAGAATCGCGCCCGAGCTCGTACTCTGCCATGACAGGCCGAAATCGTGCCCTCGGAGCTTAGTTCACGCCGAAGAGGTGTGGTAAGCGGAACCGCGACACAGATGCCAAAGCTACCCAACTACGGTAATCGCTGTATCTGTCCGACGGTCGTGGCGCTGGCCGAATGGCAATGCGCGAGGTCGACGGACACGTGCCCCCCCTTCGGCGGCAAATCGACCGGACGCGGCCGGATGACTTGCGCCACTCGAATGCTGACTCATTTTCGTCGGTCGAGACGAGCTTTAGCATCTTACTCCAGCAAGGAGGTCGCCTCCCGAGTCTGCGGCGCGTTAGCCCTCCCATCCAATTGCGCGTGGCGTTCTGCTGGGTTCACTTCTCTTCTCAAACATCTATTCGCGCGAACATGCGATAAGAGCAGTGCATGATTGGTGAATTTTGCCGAGCCTTGCTAGGCAACCTTCGTGGACGGGTGCTTCGTCGTCTTGAGGCGCGTTACACTGCTTCGACCGTCGACGCTGACGGGCGCGTCACCATCGATTGTGGCACGATGAACGACGCGATGCTGGTCACCGTAATCGTTGACCGCATAATGCTGCGTTGCGCGGTTATCCCAGATCGCGACATCGCCTTCTTTCCAGCTCCAACGTACGGTGTTTTCGGGTGCCGTGATATGAGACTGGAATAGATCAAACAGCTTCTGACCGTCGCGTTTTGGGATACCAATAAACCTTTGCACCAGATCGCCGAGCACCAGGGCGCGCTCGCTGGTCTCGGGATGTACACGGACCACCGGGTGCTCCGTCTCATAGATCGTTTTGGTAAAGACCTCATCAAAATGCTTCTGGTCGATTTCGCGAACACGGCAGGTCCCAGCGTAGTCGAAGGCGTTGCTGTGAACGGTCCAGAGTTCGTCGGCAAGCCGTTGGAGCGGCCGCGGCAGATCCAGATAGGCGGCCACAGCGTTCGACCAAATCGTATCGCCACCGGACGATGGGACCACAATGGCTCGCAGCACCGCAAGTCTAGGATACGCCGCGAGAAAGGTTCCATCGGCGTGCCATACATCGGCCCGGCTACCTCCGCGCGCGGAATCAAGCTCGATGATCGAGGCCGTTCCATTGACCGTACCGAGTGTCGGATGCGGCACCAGCCTTCCCAAACAAGCAGCAAATCGCTCCTGCTCCGCGTCATCAAGATGCCCCTGATCGCGGAAGAAGATCACCTTGTGTTCGAGCAGCAAGCTGGTGATCTCAGCGATGGTTTGGCGCGGTAAATCACCCGAGAGCTTAATATTTCCGATTTCAACACCGATGCGCGCTGCGCGCTTGACGACGTCGGTCAGTGGAATGACCCTCTCGGTCGAAGCCGTTTGTTTCATTGCGAATATTTCCAAGCTTTGCGGATTCTTCAAGCGCACTAGGGCGCGTGTGACTAGGTTTCGTAGGCGAGCCTCGCGCTACGGGTACTCTCGAGCAAGCACCATGCCAGTTGGAAAACGGAGCTGTGAACGTCCCTCAGGTACGGGACCGGGTTTGAGTCGAACAGTTTGCCAGGAACTCGATGCCACCCCCCACCCTCTTTCCAACCCACCCGGGCCGGCGGCGAAAGGTATAGGGCGCATAGTCGATAGAAAATGTACCGCTCGGCACTCGAAGAGAAAGGCCATACGGTCCTCGTGCAACGTCGGGCAGCCAGCCTTGCGCGCTGTTCTCGTCCAGTATGCGCACTCCGCTTAACAGTTTGCGGCAATCGGCCAGTCTCGAGCCGCCTCTGCGAACGGACCATCACCGGCTCTCAAGGTGTCCGGGACCTGCCTTGGCCGTGATCACTGCCGAAACAGCATCGGCTGGAAATGGGAGAGGAATAGATGACCCTGGAAGAGCTCCAAACGATTGAACTACGGCTTCATCCAGGCGAAAGCCATTGATCCGCGGCACTGGGCTCGCGATGTTCTCGATGCACCGACGTCCGAGCACGGTAAGGCAGATGTTCTGCACGGTCCGGCTGGATTTGCCCAACAAGCCAAAGATATGTCCACTACCAGTCTTTACAGGTGTTTCAATGTTGTCAAAGTAGTTGCCCTCGATCAGCACTTGCACAGATGGTCCAGCATCCACTGCATGGAAGAATCCGCCGCTCTGTTGCGCATTCGTGTTGTGGAAGTAATTGTTGAGGAGATGAATAATAGCCTGGGCACCGTCAATGTGCGGCGCCCGCCCTGAGATCTCATGGAAATAGTTATTTGCGATGGTGATCGTCTGCGGGACACCAAGAAAAGGAGATTCCAATAGTGCTCCCCGTTACAATAGGAGGAATAGGTATCGCTGCCATCGAAGTCGTTCCAGGAAATCGTACGTCGTAGGGCCAAGGCCGCCGGCAATCATCTGCCGCCCGATATTATGAAACCGGTTGTGATCGATCCAAACCAGGTCGGCTCGTGCAATTGCAATAGCATCGCCGGCAAATATCATGCCTTGATTGATATCACTGATGGTCAGGTTGCGAATAACGACGTTGCTGACCCCATTTAGGCGCAGCCCCTTCCCTTTGATTGTCGCGCTCGGGCCAACGCCGATCACCGTCTTGTTTGAGCCAATCTCCAGCGGGTGCTTGCCGGCCCTGTCGAAGCCGACCAATGTCTTCTCCTTGCCGTCGCAATGCGCATCGTTGCCATCTATAAGGAGAAGGGACTCACTTTTATACGGTGCCGAACAAGCACGGCCGTATTGGCAACCCTGCCCCTCGCCTTGCCCTTCCGTACCGGTAAAGTCTATGGTTCCGGCTACCTGAATCTCGCGCGGACTACTGTCATTGCAGCGCCCGAAGCTGTACGAACGACACAACTCATACTTCAGAGCTTTGGTTGATCTGACCTGAACTACCTCGCCTCCAAGGCCGCCCGTCGCTGCAGAGCCAAAGCCATTGAGGGCTTCCGATCGCACATAGTTCGATCCGAGCACGGAAGAGACGCCGACGACGACAGCAAGTCCACCGAGCACGCGCAACGACCGTTTGATGTGCTTCATCGTGTCCCTCATAGGCATGTGCTCTCTTTTACCCGGAAAACCCGCACGAGGACTTGAACTCTCGAACTCAAATGCTGAACTGGAATAGGCCATCAGCATCCGGCGTTAACGCCATCAGATCGTCCTCAATAAGGCAGGATCGGAATATCGGAACCATGCTACGCAACAGGTGCAGCCGCACGCTCCGCACCAGCTGTGATGGATCTGGGTAGCCATTGAGCCAATCACGGCCGATGAGAGCAGCGGTCGACCTTCGAGAGCCCCGTCAGAGGAATACTGTGGGGTGCAACACGTCTGGCCTAGGAGTTTAGTCCCAAGTTTTGATGGTGCATTCTTATCGCACGATTCGAAGGATGCGCTATGGGACAAGTTTTACACGGCTGCGCCACGACGACGGAGGCGGTCCGTCGAACAATACAAAATAGTCAAGAGAGCCTGAGAGTGCTCGCCAAGCGCTACGGGATCAACCAGAAGACTGTCGCGAAGTGGAGGGAGCGCGAGACCGTCGCCGATCTCCCGACAGGCCCCAAAGAAGCCAAATCGACCGTGCTTTCCATCGAGGAGGAGGCGATCATCGTCGCTTTCCGGCGGCATACGCTATTGCCGCTCGACGATTGCCTCTATGCGCTCCAGCCGACCATCCCGCATCTGACGCGATCATCCCTGCATCGCTGTCTCCAGCGCCACGGGATCAGCCGATTGCCGGAGGTCGGAGGCAGCAAGCCTCCGAAGAAAAAATTAGAGGCTTATCCGATCGGCTATTTCCACATCGACATTGCTGAGCTCCAGACCGCTGAAGGCAAGCTCTACCTCTATGTCGCTATCGATCGCACCAGCAAAGTCGCCTTCGTGCAACTGGTCAGGAAGACGGGAAGGACCTCGGCCTCGATCTTCCTCGAAGCTCTCATCGCGGCTGTCCCCTACAAGATCCACACGGTTCTCACCGACAATGGGATCCAGTTCACTTTCCCCCCGCGCTACGCGGACGGCCCCACGGCAAGAGAGCTGGCTCCGCAAATTCGGACAGTAGTTTGAGTGGATTTTCTGCCTGACAGCGGCGAGGATTCTTGCCGCGAATCAGGAGCGAAGATGACGAAGAAGAGCCGCCGGACGCATTCTCCGGCATTCAAGGCGAAGGTTGCTTTGGCTGCGGTCAAGGGCGACAAGACGCTGGCGGAGCTGGCGCAACTGGTTGATGTTCATCCGAACCAGATCACGATCTGGAAAAACCAGCTCCTGGAAGGCGCCGCCGGCGTGTTTGGGCATGACAAGGCATCGGCCGAGACGCCGGTCGATTTGAAGGCGTTACATGCCAGATCAGCGAGCTGGCGTTGGAAAACGATTTTTTGTCCGGCGCGCTCACCAAGGCGGGCCTGCTGAGCGCAAAGCGATGATCGACCGCGGTCATGATCTTTCTATCGTGCGCCAGGCGAAGGTCCTGAAGCTGGCTCGCAGCACGGTCTACTATGAACCTCGGCCAGTTTCGGCCGAGGACCTTGCCTTGATGCGTCGGCTCGATGAGCTGCATCTCGATTATCCCTTCGCGGGAGCGCGTATGCTGCGATCGTTGCTGCGGCGGGAGGGCGTATACGCCGGTCGCCGCCACATCGCGACGCTGATGAAGCGCATGGGGATCGAGGCGGTCTATCGTCGCCCGAACACGAGCAAGCCGGCACCGGGTCACAAGATCTACCCGTACCTGTTGCGCGGATTGAAGATCGAGGGGCCCGACCAGGCGTGGGCAATGGACATCACCTACATTCCGATGCGGCGTGGCTTCGTCTATCTCGCGGCGGTCATCGATGTGTTCAGCCGACGGGTCCTGGCCCATCGCGTCTCGATCACAATGGAGGCGGCCTTCTGCGTCGAAGCGGTCCAGGAGGCGTTGGCGAAGCACGGCAGGCCCGAGATTTTCAACACGGACCAGGGCAGCCAGGTTCACCCGCCTCGAGTTCACCGATGTGCTGCTGGACGCGAAGATCGCCATCAGCATGGACGGCAAGGGCGCCTGGCGCGACAACGTGTTTGTCGAGCGGCTCTGGCGCACGGTCAAATACGAAGAAGTTTATCTCCGCGCCTACGACAGCGTGTCCGAGGCGCGAGCGTCAATTGCCAAGTATCTGGCCTTCTACAATCAGGGAGGCCCTCACTCGAGCCTTGACGGGCGCACGCCCGACGAGGCTTACTTCGGCACGCAAGCTATGGTGATGGTCGCATGACCGTCGCCGACGATTTTGTCGTCGCTCTGGTCGGGCTACGCCCTCCCGACGCAACGACAAAATCGTAAGGCCCCGCGTTCAGCATAACCCGGCAGGAATCCACTTAAACCCCCGCGGGGCGCTGTCCAAACAACCGGGGTCAGCTCTGTCCGCCGCGTCACCAAGACCATCCATCCGCCGCGAGATGAAGCGCCGCGCCGCGGTCGAGCCGGTGATCGGTCACCTCAAGGCCGAACACCGCATGAGCCGCAACCACCTCAAGGGCCGCGCCCGCGACCGAATCAACCCCGTCCTTGCCGCCGCCGGCTTCAACTTCCACCTTTTGCTGCGCTGGTTCGAACGGCTTTTGCGGCCCTGATGCAGAGGCTCCGGTGCATCATCCGCCAGCCGCACTACGCTTGAACCAGCGCGTTGCGGGAAACTTCACGGACGACATCCTACGCCGCATCAGCGCTTTACGCCACGCTCGCCAACCTCTCAGCACGCCGGCGAATAAGACGGGCTAGCTCCGGCTCCGCTCTCGTTGTGAGACACCATCATGCTCTGCGAACGGGCCGATTGCAGACCTTCAATCGGGGCGAAGTTGCACTTCAACCCCTTCAACCAGCTGCGCGCGCTATTCAGTTGAAGCCGACATCAGCCCCTTAGTCGGTTTTGCAATGCCTGCCGGTCGACGACGAGGTTGAGGAGGTTCAGATCTGCCTGCCGTCTTCCCGCGAGCCGTCTGACC
This sequence comes from Bradyrhizobium sp. 155, assembly GCF_023101105.1. Lineage (NCBI taxonomy): Bacteria > Pseudomonadati > Pseudomonadota > Alphaproteobacteria > Hyphomicrobiales > Nitrobacteraceae > Bradyrhizobium > Bradyrhizobium sp. 155. Next base: position 6,387,082 of record NZ_CP064704.1, read on the forward strand.
AGCTCCCGGGTACCATCGACCACAAAGACACCGCAATCATAGCCGTTCCTCTGCTCGCGTATGAGGGCATCTCGCAAATCGGCTCCCACCCGCGCTGCGAGCGTTTCTGCAGGTCCGGCATTGTATGGCTCTAAGGAGTCGTAGTGATAGGCAACCGGCCTGTCGCGATCGCGGCGATCTACCAGCAGAAACGACCAATGGGAGCCGCGGTCAAGGAGGTCCGTAGCGCTCGCATCACTCACCGGCAAGAACAGGAAGTCGGCCGTATCGTTGCCATTCAGATCGTTGACAATGCGATGGAATGCGTTCAGGGCGTCGCCCTCCGTACCATGGCCCACCTGAAAGGCGATAAGAGGATCGACGAACCGGGTCCGGGCGGCGAGGTTTGGATTGCTTTGCCGCAACTCCTGCGACAGGAGCTCGTAGTCCCGCTGGATATGCGCGTCACCCAGCCATTCCCTGGCTCCGAGCACCCGTCCGCTGCGGTCGCCGGCAGAGGCACTCGCCGTCGAAGCGCCGATCCGGGCATCAGGAACCGAGGATGGGCCAGGGTGATGGATCAGTTGGGCGTCGCGGCGTCCTCGCGGCCCCAATGCGATGGAGTAGGTCTCACCGTTGATAGAGACCGGCTGGGGAGCCATTCGCGAACTCGGCAACAGCATTCTATTGTCCAGTACATCGAGCAGGAAGTCCGGCACCGCCTGTGAGCCATGCTGCCAATCCTCGCCGACGAGATATCCGATCTCCTCGAGCTCTTGCGGCTTGCCTGATGGACCGATGAAGAACGGCGGTCTGCCGGTCGGGCTGAGCACCGGCCTTGACTGGGCGTCGTCACGCATTTCCTGCGGTGTGGACGGCAGATCAGCGAAAGAAGTCAAATCGCGGTAGATGTCTGAGGACCGAGCTGGCGCGCCCTCCGGAGTTGGCCACTCGAAGCCGGACGGCACTCGTGGAGACCAGGTGAAGCTCGAGCCGGCCGGGTCCTGCCAACCGGTCGGTCCAACCGGGCCTTGCGGCGCCGGCCACTCACTTGGATCGAAGTCGGACGGCACGCGCGGGGACCAGGTCGAGCTCGACCTAGCCGGTTCCTGCAAGCCGGCCTGCCCAAACGGACCTAGCAGCGGCGGCCACTCACTTTCGGACGGCGGAGTCGGCAAATCTCGCGCCCAGGTTGAGGTTGAGTTCGACCCAGCCCTCTGCTCAGGGAAGCTCACACCCAGCGCTCTGTTTGCCTCAACGAGTAGCAGATACTGCTTGAGCTTCTTGAGACCCACGCTATCAACTCTCCCTGTGGCTTCCCTGAAAGCCCGGAGGTCTGCGCCCAGCGAGCGCTGCTGCTCACTATTGCCGTTGATTCGACTCGCGATGCTCTCCCTACCCTCTGTGCGGAGCCAATCACTGAACTTGCGTCGGATCGAAGCAGTCTGTTGAATTATTTTTCTTCTCTGTTCGGAAGCTGGGTCGAGGTTTCTCAGCTCTTCGTTAGCCAGGCTCGCGATCAGGCTGGCGTCGTCGTCATAAGCACGAGGTCGTTGTCTGTGTCGCCTGGTCTCGAGACCCAGGTATTGTCGAAAGAGATTGAGTGGGGCGCCCGGCTTTGTGGCTTTCTGGTACGCCGAATGATCTGCGCTCAATGACCGCTGCTGCTCAGCATTGCCCTCGATGCGGTCCATGATGCTCGGCCTGCCCTCTCTTCGAAGCCAATCACTAAAAGAGCGTAGGCTGGACGCCTTCGTCGAAGCGTCGTGTTTCTCCTTGCGAGTCGCGTCGGATCCAAGCTTGGATAGAGCGTCCGTCAAAAAGTCATCGATGATGGAGACGTCCTCCGGATGAGCCGCCAATGTTTGGCGCCCCATCAGGCGGGGCCCGGCGCCGACAGCTTGGAGCCCGTCAGCCCCGATCCTGCGAAGATGAGACAATGCCACGCTGAGGCGATCATCATGATCGCCGCCAGCTTCGACGTACTCGTCGATGTCGACGGCGAGCGACCTTGGCTCGTTGAACGCCCGAGGAGCCAGGGGATCCTTGTTCTGCGCTCGGAGCCAACGAGCAAACCCGTTGAGCGCTATCATATTGTTCCTGATCGTATCAGGGGGAACCGTTCCAGTCCCGCGGCCTCTGGTGCCATCGGGAGCAACTCTGTAGCTTTTGACGTTTTCCACGAACTGGCCGATCATCCGCTCGTCCTCGGGGTGCATCGGTTGCGCTCGCGTACCCACCCAGGCTGGGGCGGATATGGGATTTCCAGCCTGGAAATTCTGGAGTGCATTCAAGGCTGGCCCCACATGGTGCCTGCTATTGGCGCTCGCCACCTTATTAAATTCATCTTTATAGGCTGTCAGCAGCTCAGCATTGCCAAGCAGGTCGTTCAGAGTGACGCCTTTGGGTTGGAGGAATTCGCTGAACTTTCGAAGAGCCATCACATAATTATCGATCGTCTTCGCGGTACGGTTCGCGCTGCCCAATGCCGTCTTGAACTCTTCAATCAGCTCCAGGTCTGCCTCGGACGGACGACTGCGCTTTGCAAAGTCCATGCGAAGCTCCGAGGAGACGACATCAAACGCTGGGCCGCCGGACCACTTCTCACGGTGGCTTCCTCCAAAGACTTTGCTTAGTCCTGATTTGACCCGAGAGAACAGTCCACGGGGCTTGTTGTCCTTCGTCCGCGCCGTAGGTTGTTCCTCCGAGGGCGCTGCGTAGCGCATGCTGCTGAATGGCCCCTCCCGCAAGTCAGACCGGTAATTATTTGCAGCCGAACCAAGATGAGCGTGCGGAACATCGACGCTGTGACGCGCGCTGCTGAACGCATTGCTCCGCAGATTGGACCTTGGCGGCATTCGCATCGAACCACCAACGTCCGTACGCTGGATGTTTTCATGCGACCGTGCGGCTGGAGTGTCGGGGGAACTACCCCCCGAACTCTCCTCAGGAGAGCGGAGTTGCAGCTCGCCCAATTGCTGCTCGAAGCCAGCTTGATCCGCCTCTTGCCGCGCACTCTGCAGCTCCTGCAGCTCGGCGTGCCAGCGCATCCAATAGTCCGGATCGTTATAGATCGGTTCCACACCACTCTCCTACTAGATGAGACGACTCTTCAAGCCGCCTGGCAGCGACACCGGCGCGAAAAGCTAGACGTCAAGATCGCCAATTGAACAACAAGGGACCGTTATCGCGCGCGCTCCGAGCTCGTGCATTGCCGCAGAAGAGCGCCCCGGATTCCTGGGCAACAGCTGAGCTATCGCCAAACCTTAAACCAACGAAACCAAATACTCGCACGGTCCAAAAAGCCATGGTGCCGCCTCCCCCCTTCCAGGCAAGAAGGGCATGCGGCCACACCGCGATCGAAACTGGGCCGCCCCATTGCTGTTGGAAGGCGTCCGGGGTTTGAGAAGTTCCCTTGCAAACTCTCTTCGTCTTCAGTTCAATGTCCTCACATTAGCTACAACCAGCCGGCCGTGCCTGCACAATCAATACTCCAACGCACCTGCGCTCTTAGGACATTGAAGCCTCTCCTTCCGATCATGAAGCTTCACCGCATGTATGATTCGGACTGTACAACCTGACGCTACGTAGACTTCAACCCCGATCGCAGAGCCGGCTCCGGAAATGAGCTATCGCCAAATTTTGGTGACGGACGGGCCGGTCATGCGGCGGCGGTTTTGGGCTGACGGTCGGTCGGCTTGGCGATGCAGCACCTCCTCAGGGCTGAGAATGAAGGCCAGTGTCTTTGGCGCCTTTGGCGCACTGAATGATCTGGTCGAAATCCCAATCGAGGCCGAGCGTGGCGCGGTAGAGAAATCGAAGCGCCGCGACGGTCACTTGCACCGAGCGTGGCGCCAGCTTCTTCTCGTTCGTCAAATAGACCGGGTAGGCGTGCCAATCGGTCGGCAAGTCGTCGTCGGCGATCTCGTGTTCGTCTGCCCGCCGCCTGGGCCGGTTTCCGTCTTCGGCCTCGAGCGCGGACCCTTTCGGAAGGGATCGTGCGCCGGCGGCGCCGCGCCGCTCATCAAGACTGTCGGTGCGGCCCCGGGTGCACACATCGAGATCGGCGCCGCCGTCGCGATCCATGGCGTGCTGCTGCCCCGATCCCGCCTCAGCCCGTCGACGCTCAGGGACGATCGCTTTCGCCTTGGGCGGGTAATCGTCGCTCCGCCTGGCATCGCTCAGCGCATGGAGTTTTGTCGTGCGGCCGCCTCGCGAGCGGCCGATTGCTTGATTGTGCTCCCCCCTTTTCCGCCGGAGGCACACCGGTGAGCTTTAATCGAGGTCGAGTCGAGCGAAAGCGCGACGGCATCTTTGCCGGGCTTGGCCAGCGCTTCAAAGATCGCGCACCATCGTCCGCGCTTTGCCCAACGATTGAAGCGATTGTAGATCCACCGCGCACCCGATTGCAGCATTTGAATGAAGCCGCTGATAATGCGCCGATCGTCGTCCCGATCCGGTCCGGTCAGTCCCGTCGGCAGGTGAGGTTCTATCCGCGCCCACTGCTTATCACAACAGGCCGCCACGCATCGCTCGTCCCCGAATCAAAATATGCGGAAGAGAATCACGTGGCGCAAATTAGGTACAGACCCTAGCATTACAGTTGCTTTTTTGATTTGAAGTGGGCGCGTTGAGCGGCAGCCTGGTGAGCTCTGCGCCAGAAGGACCATGCGATGATGTGTGCGGGTTGAATCCGCTTCCGCGCAAGTCTGATAGCAATGCGGCGGATTTCCTGGATTGACCAACGGATCAGTGGTGGGGTGGTTATGTTTTGGCTTTTGCCGGGGGGCGCCGTTTCGTTTTTTTGGGCGGTGGCGGATTAGCGCGATGTCGGATCGCGGCCATCATGGCGAAGGCGAGCATCACCAAGGACACATGACGGTGCCAGCCATGCCAGGATCTGCTCTCGTTGTGATCGAGCCCGAACTCGTTTTTCGCCGTTTCAAAGCTGTCCTCGATCGCCCATCGATGGCCTTCGACCGCGACCAGCGTTTCAATGGCTGTTCCCGCTGGGCACCAGGTGGTGAAGAAGGCGAGGTCATCATCGGCAATGCGACGACGGATCAGTAGACCGCGTGTCCACAAACCGTCATTTGCACTGTTGGACTGCTCGGCCTCGAGATCCGCCAATTCGAGATAACACCAATCGTGCAGCCGCGGTCCTTTGGTTCCGGCTCCCGCCGACAGGCGCTTCCAGTCGGATGAGCGCCGCGTCCGGGCGAGGTCTGCAGCCGTACCGGCGACCGGCGGTCGCTTGCCCCAGGATCGAAACACATGAGCGCTGCTGACCCCAAGCACGTAGCCTTTGCCTGCCCGACGTAGTTGCTGTTCGATGTTGCCAACACCGTAGACGGTATCACCGGCAACCCACTTGAATGGTACAGACCCGGCTATCGCGCGTGCGATCATTCTCGTCGCAAGCTTTGGTTTGGTCGCAAAGCCGACATCGGCAGGCACATATGTGGCTTCCAGACGATCTGGATCGTCGGTCCATTCCTTCGGAAGATACAACGCGCGATCGATGAACGCATGGCCATGACGCGAAACGTAGGCAGCGAAGACGCCGATCTGGCAGTTCGTGATCTTTCCTGCCGAACCAGTGTATTGCCGCGCCACTCCGCATGACGCTTTGCCCTGTTTGAGAAAACCGGTCTCGTCGATCACGAGCACCGCATCGTCATCCGCCAAATGCTCGATGACATAGTCGTGCACGATATCGCGCAGGGCATCAGCGTCCCAGTCTCCACGACCCAGAATCGCCTGCTGCCGCCATGGGCCGGGATCGCCAGCCGCCTCCGCGCGCATCCAACCGGTCTTGCGCTGCTCATCTCCGAGCAGACCTTCCAGGAACAGACCTGCATTCGTCGCAACACGCTCTTGCGTGAACAACGGACGTATCCGTTGCTTGATCTCTCGAAGCGACGCCGCCCACAACGCAAGCGTCGCCTCAACCGACGCGGCCCGCGCCCACGACATTCGAATCATGGTTGCCCATGGATTCAGAAGCCCGCAACAAAAGCAACTGTAATGCTAGGCTAGGAGGATGGGCCGTCGCTCTTGACGTGCTGGACCGGCGGGAGGCGCTTGAGCTCTTCGCCATTTTCGACCAGCACCAGAACGCGTGGTGCATTCGCATCCCGCGGGAAACAGATAGGCGGCGCGGCTGGGATCCTCGTCATCCTGGATTGCACGTCGGATGTTAGGCCCCTGTCTGCGATATAGGTGGGCCAGATTGGGCCTGTATGTCGCGTGCCAGACACATCGCACAGACGGACGCCTCTTATCGACTTCTTGACCGGCGATCATCACGCCGCCGGAATGGCCAAGATTTCCTTGCTTTTGATATGTCCGTCCAGTGCCGGCGCGGATCTAGCACAACCAGTCACCGCCAACCTGCGACTCGCGGCGCGGCGAGCTGATGCGGCAAGGGCTCAGCCGCAACTCTGGCGTCCCACTCATAGCTCTAAGGTGAAGCTGCTCATGTGCTGCAGTCATCGGCACGAAGAGCCGAATTCGTCTGCAGGCGGCCCGTGGAAGGCAACGGCTGGCCAGCGTGCAAACGCACCCTCCGATCTGCACCTGCACCTTTGACTCATCATAGGCTTACTGGCCCAGGGGCCTAGAGCGCGGAGGAATGAAAATACCCACCAAAACCGATCGTTTCTGTGATCCGACACGAGGCGTACCCTAGTCCGAATCATGAGTCGCCCGGCTTTCCGTCGGGCTGCCGGGGAGCTTCGTCGATGTACACGCCGCCCTCCTTCCAAGTTGTCGATATCACCGACGTTCATCGGACGATGCGCGAGGCACGCACGGCGACACTGATCACCGCTACTCACGAAGGGCTTGTTGGAACGATGCTGCCCGTAGTACTCGACGAGCGCGAAGGCTCCATGGGCACGATTTACGCCCACGTGGCGCGTGCGAATCCGCAGTGGAAGCTGACACCGGCTGGCGAGGCGATGGCCATTTTCGCTGGGCCGGAGGCCTATGTCAGCCCTTCCTGGTACGTGACCAAGCACGAGAGAGGCGAGGCCGTACCGACGTGGAACTATGTCGCTGTGCATGCCTACGGGCCGATCGAATTCTTCGATGATGCCGATCGGCTGCGAAGGGTGGTCACGCGGCTGACCGATGTGCATGAGCGCTCGGGCAAAGACCGCTGGGCGGTGTCTGACGCCCCTGCCGATTTCGTCAAAACGGAGCTGAAGGGGATTGTCGGCCTGCGATTGCAAATTACACGGTTCGATGGCACGCGGAAGATGAGCCAGAACCGCAACGCGGCGGATCGCGCCGGCGTCATCGAGGGGTTATCAAAGAGCGACCGTGACGAAGACCGTCGTGTGGCTCACCTCATTGCGATGACGAACCCGAACGACGTATTGTGAACGACGCGGTACCACCTGCATTTCTCCATATCTCGACTGCTCTCCTTCTGCACAGCGATGCGCCGGCAGCGGAGGGTTCCTGCTCGCGGCAGGTGCTTTTCACAGAGCAGAGAAAACCATACAGGACGCCATCGCTTGCGCGTCAGCTATTGCAACCGCCAACAGCGGCGCGCGGCCCCGAGGCCAACTCCGGAGAAGAAGAGCGGTACACCGGTTGCAATCCGAGGTGCGCTTCGGGGCGCATGACAGAATGCTCTGCATTGAGATCGGATTCAAGTGGGCTGCCCCGGCTCCACGGTTATCAAAGCAAGCGGTTTCGAAACCAGTTTAGTACGGAATGTTGCGATGGGCCGAACTGATCACCCACACTGAAGATCTGCACTGCCACAGGCGACGGTTGCATGCATTAAGTCGCCCTCCCGACTCAAACAAAAGATGCTTTGGAGGGCGATTGCCGTCATTCTCTCCAACAGGTGCAGCTTTCGTCTGATTCCGCTTGACGCCCTGCAAGCCTCTGAGACTTGCAGGAAGCCCTCAAAGCGTCTTGAATCCGACGTTAGGGTCAGATTGCAGATCTTCTGACAATTCGCGACAATCTGCGCACGCTCCAACACTCCCCGATGGGCAGTAAGAAACGCGAATGTCTCAAATCCTCGAGGTCTCGCCGTTGCTTCTGTCACGATGATCGGGGCTCCCGGAGCGCCCTGCTCGATGTCGAATTCGAGCCTAAGACGTTGAAGAGACCTGTTCCGACCGATCCACGCCCTCCGGCGCAACCGGCATGCTGAACTGAAAGACAGCCCCGCGAGGATCATTGGCGCCCGCCCACATCCGGCCTCCGTGCGCCTCAATAATAGAATGGCAAATGGCCAGCCCCATGCCCATGCCTTCGGACTTGGTGGTGTAAAACGCATCGAACACGCGGTCAGCGCAGTTCGGATCGAGTCCTGGACCCGTATCCCGAAAAGTGACCACTACGTTATTCGAGTCATCTGTCCGCGCACTGATCAGTAACTCGCGATCACTTTCGTTGATCTCGCTCATGGCCTCGATGGCGTTCGTGATCAAATTGAGAATCACCTGCCGCACCTGGACGCGATCTGCCCGGACGAGCGGCAACGCCTCAGTCCGTCGCGTTTGCACCCATACATCATTTTTCGCAAGTTCCGCGCGAACTAGGCCCAGCACCTCTAAAATCAATTCGTCAATTGCGAGAAGCTCCGTTTGCATAGGAGCCTTATTCATAAGAGCGCGGATCCGGCGGATCACGTTCCCTGCTCGCATACTGTCACGGACAATCAACCCGAAGGTCTGCCGAACTTCTTCCAGATTTGGGGGTTGAGCACCGAGCCAATTTAGCCCCGCCCCCGCATTACTCCGGATCGCGGCAATCGGCTGGTTGACCTCATGGGCGATTGAGGCGGCCAGCTGTCCCATTGTCGTGATCCGATTGGCGTGTGCCAGCCCCATCAGAGTCTCGCGATACCGTCGTTCGCTTTCACGGGCTTCCGCTTCCGCTCTCTTTCGCTCTGTCAGGTCGAGGACGAAGCCAACACCTTGGTCGTCTCGCGCATCGAATACGGCGACGCCAACTAGCACCGGCACGCGGCTGCCATCCTTGCGGACATACTCTTTCTCGAACTGCTGAACCGCTCCGGTCCTTTTTGCTTCTGTTCGCGCATTCAGTGTACGCTCGTGCCATTCTGGCGGTGTCAGGTCGAGACCGTTCACTCGCCCCGCGACGAGATCCTCTCGGTCGTATCCAACCATCGTGAGAAAGCTTTGATTTGCTTCGATGATCTCGCCTCCTTCGCGAATGATGAATATTCCAATGATGTTAGCGTCAAGTAAGCGCCGGATTTTCGACTCCCGTTGCTGAACTTCGCTGTACAAGCGGCTGTTTTCCAGCGCTGTTGCAGCTTGGGACGCAAGCATTTTCAGCACCGAGTTGCGGGCAGCCGAGAATATGCGCGCGGCGAGATTATTCTCCAGATAAAGTACGCCGATCAGCTTGCCCTGCGTGATCAGTGGCAGGCAAAGAATAGAACGCGCTTTGCGCTCGCGGATATACGGATCTTCCGCAAATGAAGGCTCGGCGACAGCATCTTCGAGAATGACGTTTTCGCGGACACGCAGGACGAAATGCAGCACGGACTCGGGAAGAGCCATCGGCGTTACGGGCTGTTCATTCACCTTTACAAGCAGCGCATCCGCTACCGTTGTGGCTTCCGCCTCGATCCGTGGCTCGCCTCCATGTAGCAGAATCAACAAACCTCGTTCGGCGCCGGCCTGCTCAATGGCAGTCCGCATAAGCGTGTCGATTAGCTTTTGAAGAACAATCTCGCCGGAAATCGCCTGCGACACTTTTGTTACCGTCGCGAGATCAAGATGCTCAACCGGAGCTCCGATCCTCAGGCCATTCACGGCAGGAGCGGTCTCCTCATGGCTGAGGTGGGGATTCTGCTCGTCGAGCTGACGCACTTTGCCATCTGCCCCCCAACGAAGGTAGCCGCGCCGGGCGTCCTGCAGGTAAACCCGGGATATTCTGTCAAAACCACGCGCAGCATAAAAGCGCGCTGCAAGCTCGCAAGCGATTGCCTCGTGGTGGGCGAAACCGTTACGTGCTGCGGTCTGGATTGCGTGTTCATACAGTCGCATTGCGTGTGCATCCCGGTATTCGAGCCTTGCAATTTCAGCGCCGACCAGGGCAGTCCGATTCTCAAAATTTTCGGGGCAATTCGTCGCCCATATCTGCAGCTGTCTGTAATGGGCATCAATGATAAGCCAATGTTGCTGTTGTTCGCTTTCGCCTAGCTTGTCGCAGTAACATGAGTGAGACAGCGCACCAAAGAAGTGAAACTCCGCGATCAAGGGCTCTGTCGGCATAGTCCATAATTTGGGCTCCGCCTTGGAGCGAGCATCAACAGCCGCAGCATAATCGCCGGCTAGAAATCGCGCCTGAAGTTTGCGGATCCAGTAGACGGTTTCACTAGGTGACAGCTCCAGACTCCGAGCCAACGATCGCTCGACCTCTAGCTCGTCAAACTGTTGGTCATCCAAGCAACCGAATGAGCGCGTGAGGCCGCGCATGCTTCTAATGATTGCGAGCTGAGCGGCTACGGTATCAGCAGCAAACTGAACCTTTCTATCCCGTATCGTAGCAAAGCTTTTCTCTATCTCGTTCTGCACCTCTTTCAGGGGATCTCCGGCCATCATCATATTTGAGGTTAGATGAAGCAAGCTGTACGCCTCGTAGATGACATCGCCGCTGCTGATCGCAGCTGCGAGCGCTCGCCGAATCAAAACTCGGCCACCTCTTAGGGGCTTCGTCCACGGGATCACGTTGCACCCGAAGGCCAAATAGACGGGAGCCCGAAAGCGGGAGAACTCACCGCGATCAACCAGGTCGCAAGCAAGACGACCAAATTTGTCAGCTGCTTGGTAGTCGCCGAAGCGCCCGGCCAAGATTCGGCCCAGCCATGCGTAATGGGCGCAAGAAGCATCGGTGTTGCCGTATTCGAGGCTGATGGTGACAGCTCTGCAGATGACCAAAGCGGATAAATTGGCGTCCGTGAAACCTGCGGGCGGAAGAATGCGCGTCAAGACGGCAAGCGTGGCAAGCATGGTCTGATCTGTCATCGCAGGCAACCTAGAAAGATCCTCGATTGCCTCGGGCAGCTGTGACCACATCCGCTGATATTCGGTTAATGTTTCCTGGTCCGTCGGATGCTGCGACCACTCGATCCCGACGTCGTGAAGATATTCGAGCCCTGTGAGCACTGCCCGCCCGTGCTGGCCGAGCGCCAAGTAAAGATCGACCCGCAAGCATGCGACCGTTGCTCGCTGGGGCGCGTTCAAGGCGCGCTTCGACAGTACCGACAGGAGGCTTTCTGCAATGTCCAGCTGGCCTACCAAGAATTCGCATTCAGCCCGGCTTGTCTCCAGTGCAAACGCGAGTTCGTGGCGCCTTCCCCAAGAGTGCTCCGCGAGCAGCGCAGCACCGACGGTGAAATATGTGAGTGCCGAGGCGTAGGCAGCCGACGCCCTGGCACGCTGCCCTGCGACGAAATTCAGCTCTGCGAGCTGCTCACGCTCATGACCGGAGGCAATTAGCGCGACGCCTCGATTGAGTTGGCTGACGATGTCGAAGACAGCCTCTTCGCGTTTGTGCGCAGGAACGTGTGCCGCCAGCAACCGACCGATCCGCAGATGGGCAGGAGCGCGCGAGGATTCCGGCACCAGGAAGTAGGCCGCCTCTTGAACGCGATCATGGAGGAAGCGGTAGGCTGTTCCGTGGCGCGCGATGAGTTCCTGCCGGATCGCCGGCCACAGGGTCGCATGCACCTTCTCCTGCGAAATTTCGAGCACGATCGCAAGCTCCGCCGTCCCGGCGATGTTGCCGAAACAGGCCAGCTGTTGCAGCGCGTCCTGCGTTGCCTCAGGCAGGCGGATGAGCTTGCCGAGCATCAGATCCACGACATTCTTGGTGTACGCTTTTGCGTGAATACGCTCGAGATCCCACCGCCAGCGCGCCGACTCGTGATCGAACGTCAATAGCTGCTCTTCGGCCAGTTCAGAAAGGAATTGAATGGCGAAGAACGGATTACCCATCGTCTTCTGATGCACCAACTTTGCAAGCGGGGCAGCGCGTTTTAGTCCGCAGCGAAGGGTATCCGCGACTAACTGCGCGACATCGTCTGCAGCGAGCGGCGAGAGCGTGATCTCCTCGAAATTTACGTCGGCTCTCCTGAAGGAGTCGAGCTTGCGTTTGAGTGGATGGCCTGCATCAAGTTCGTTGCTGCGGTAAGCTCCAATCAGCAGCAGGTGCAGATCCGACTGCGTCAGGAGATCCTCGATCAAGTCGAGCGTTGCGGCATCATGCCACTGCAAATCGTCGAGGAAGAGCACCAAAGGATGGGTTCGCCGCGCGAACACGCCAATGAAGCGGCGAAGCACCAGTTGGAAACGCATTTGCGCTTGCCGGGCTGGAAGCTCAGCAACTGCGGGCTGCTCGCCAATGATCAGGCTCAGATCGGGGATCAATTCGACCATCAGTCGTCCATTCGTGCCGAGCGCCTCCAGGAGCGCTTGCCGCCAGGTGGCGAGTTCGCCCTCACTTTTGCTGAGAAGAGGACGGACAAGACTCTGAAACGTCTGCACTAGCGTCACATAAGGAACGTCGCGCTTCAGTTGGTCGAATTTGCCTGATACCAACTGCCCGCGCGAGGGCACCAGTGCTTTGTGTAGCTCCTGGACGAGCGAAGACTTACCGACACCGGAATAACCGGCGACGAGCACCAACTTCGGCGCGCCGCTCTTCACCGCGCGATCGAAAGAGGCAAGCAAAACCTCGATCTGAAGGGCTCTGCCATAGAGCTTCTCGGGGATGAGCAGCCGATCAGGTGTGTCGTCTGTGCCGAGCTCAAACGGGTCGATGCGAGCGTGGTTGGCCCATGCTGCGAGACAGTGTTGCAGATCGTGCTCAAGGCCAGCGGCAGTCTGGTAGCGTTCCTCGGCGGTTTTCGCGAGGAGTTTCATCACAATCTGAGATATCGGCTCCGGGAGGGTTTGCGACTTCTCGACGGGCGGTGTTGCTTTTCTTGCAATATGACAATGGATCCACTCCGAGGGATCTGAGCCCGTGAACGGCAGCGCGCCCGTCAGCATCTGGTAGAATGTCACGCCAAGTGAATAGAGATCACTGCGACAATCGACCGAGCGATTCATTCGTCCGGTCTGTTCGGGCGCCATGTAGGGCAGCGAGCCGGCGATGAACTCGGCAGGCTCAGGCGGCACGCGCTCGCGGGACAGACGGGAAGCCAGACCAAACCCAGTGAGTCGCACCTGTTCGTCAGGACAATTGACCAGAATGTGAGCGGGTTTCAGCTCCTTGTGGACCAAGCCGTGCCGGTGAAGCTTGCCCACGGCCCTCGCGATACCCACAGCGAGGCGTAGGAAGCGCTTGGGCTCCATACGGATCCCGAGTAAATTTAGCAGTGGCTCGCCGCATGGATCCTCCAGGACCAGCATAGTCCGACCGGCTTCCCGGATGAGTTCCAACGGCCGCACCGCCCATCCCTCGTCTAGCTCCTCCCTCAGCCCGTACTCATGGGCGAGGCGGTCGAGCGTCGCTGGGTGTTCCGCGATGGGCCGCACGACAAGCACGACAGCCCTGCTGCCGTGGATTTGCCGGTGCCACCCACGGCAGAACGCGCGATCACCGTCCTCCCACAGGAGCTGGATGTCACTGTCGATACTTGAGCCGAACAGAGTTCGGCTGAGGTCCCGCGGCATTTGCCCGCCCGATCAATAAGGACTGAGCCGGAAGCTGACACATATCGGGCGAGCTTGTGAAGAGACTTCGCAAAGGGGCCGGAGTACCGATTAAGGCCGCCAAAGAGTGGACGGCGGCACGCCGAGATGCGACTTACAGACCCAATACGTGGCCCAAGCGTGTCGATCCAGCCCAATCCTGCGCGCCGGCCGAGCCTGCACAGAATCGGCGGCGGCGCTCTCGCTAGCGCAGTGTGTCGGCGAAGGATTGTATTCGATGGAGTGGGCTCGTGGCCCGTTACCCGACCATGGCGCACTGCCCGACGTGCAGCAGGGCCCAGATCGCTGCTTCGGTTCTAAGACCCGAGGAGAAGCAAGATGCTCGCTCGAGTCGCTGAACATAAACGCCGCAAGGGCGCTCAGGCTAGAAATCCCGGCGACACGAGCGGTGCTGTTTTCGAGATCGACGTTCACTCCTGGCTCCATTGTTGGAATGCGCCATGCAGTCATCGACTCTGAACCACAGCATCAAGGGCAGATCTGAAAGCCAAGTGTGAGCGAAACCGCGCCCATAACTATTCTCTTCATTCCTCCAATGATGGAGCAACTGACCCGCGACAAAGGCACCCCTGATGCTCACCGAACGCCCGTATAGGCCCTCGCTGATCGGAATGCCGCTCGCTGCCGTTCGCCGCAGGGCAATTGCCGGCCGTTGCGAAGCCGATGACCGAGAGAGTTCTCGCTGCTTGAACCGCTGTTCAAGCAAGGCGTAGGCTACCCCAAAACCGGTGAAGAGAATTGGAATTAGAATAAAGTACAGCGGAACGCCTTCTTTGCCAATTCGATAGATCTGCGCCGGCATCGTACAAACTGACGCTACGAATGACCAAGCCCCCCTTCCTGGCCGGCACGAAGTAGCGGGGAGTCACGACCTACTCTGCCTTGCTGAGCGAGCCCAGCTTTGCCACGCTGGTTGCTTCATTGGAGGCAGCATCACCACGGATGTACTGGCGATGTGGGGCGAACCCGACGCACTTTCTTCTCGACGGAGTGCGTCGGCTCGCCTTTAATGCTTCTGCCTGGCCCTGGGCCCTTAGCGGATCGATGAGCTACTGGCAGGTCTAACAACACCTTCAGGTTGACCCCTCGGGGCGCGTTTTGTCCTTCCTATGTAGGTCAAGAGCGAACCTTCAAGGTGCCGGGCACGGACCTCTGATGTCCGCAAATTCTGGTGGAAGAATCATTCTTTCGCTGGATCAGCGGTTGTTTGGCTGGTGCAGGAGAGCAAATGCAACTGCCTTTTGGCGAACCGGTCCGCAGCTGGACACCGAATGGAGTGTGTCCCGCCTCTCCTTCAGATTACGCCGCCTCATGTTGGGGTGCGAGGCTCGTGAAAGAACAACGCCACGAACGCACGTGAGCGCCCCTGCAGCAGCTCGAATTCGAGCAACTTTCCTACAAACATGACGGAAA
Source organism: Bradyrhizobium sp. 155 (assembly GCF_023101105.1). Taxonomy (NCBI): domain Bacteria; kingdom Pseudomonadati; phylum Pseudomonadota; class Alphaproteobacteria; order Hyphomicrobiales; family Nitrobacteraceae; genus Bradyrhizobium; species Bradyrhizobium sp. 155. The sequence continues at coordinate 6,402,195 of NZ_CP064704.1, forward strand.
GGACTTGAATCGCACCTTGCGTCAGGTTGTACGAAATCGGTGCAAGGTGCTTTCCTCACACAGAGCAACTCACAGGCGCTCCGACGACGGAAAAGAAGAGTTCATGTTGCTGATGCCGCTGCTACTCGCTCTGATGTCTATTTTCCTTAGCATGGGTGCGATAGTCTACTCCGCTTGCCGATCTCAACGCCGGCGGGATCGGCGCATGCACAGGCACAATCGGGCCGATTCGCTCAGCTCGCGCCCCCGCGTGCAACTACCAAGGCGACGGGCATTCTGATCGTTCAGCCGCATAATCAGCCGTCCGCTGCAGTCTCACTCGCGAAGGCCAGGCGACACGCGCCGCCGCTAAAGCGAGCGCCTCAAGTTCTGGATTCGGTGCTTCTCGATCGGCTGCTGATCGTTTGATCGGCGCCTTGGGAGCCAATCCAACGCGACGGCGGACAGACTCCAAAGGCAGTTCTCGACCAGTCGGGCGGTTTTTGCTACACTTTCCTGTCTGCGTCACGCTGGCGCGAATGGCTGACCGGTCACATACCTTGAAAATTTCAAAGATTTGCACTGCGAACGTCCTCAAAAGCCTATGCGATCAATCGAAGGTGGTCGTGAGGCAATAAGTCTACTGTAAATCGTATAAGTGAGGCTCTTATCGTGACCAAGCGCTCTGAACCCCGGAAGGAAGCCCCAAATGTCGTCGGGCCTGAGGTGAGGCCGAGCGTCTTCGTCGTCGACGATGACCTCTCAATGCGCGAATCGCTGGTCAACCTATTTCGTTCGATCGGTCTAGATGTCGTTGCTTACGGATCCGCCCGGGAAATGCTCCAGAGCGAGCTCCCTGATGTTCCTAGCTGCCTTGTGCTTGACATCAGGCTGCCTGGATTGAGCGGCCTTGAGCTCCAGAATGAGTTAGCCAAACAGAAGATTCACATTCCCATCATTTTCATCACCGCTCATGGCGATATTCCGATGACCGTCAAAGCCATGAAGAGTGGAGCAATCGATTTTCTCAGCAAGCCGTTTCGCGATCAGGAACTACTCGATGGCGTAGTCGCAGCTATCGAACAGGATCGGAAGAGACGAGGTGTAGACAAGGTGGTCAGCAGGCTCCAGTCCTTGTTTGAGGCCCTAAGTCCACGAGAGCAGGATGTGTTGAAACTGGTCGCCGCCGGGCTATTGAACAAACAGGTAGCCGCGGAACTCGGGCTCGCCGAGATTACAGTCAAAATCTATCGCGGCCACGTGATGAAGAAGATGGGAGCTCGATCGCTAGCCGATTTGATCAGGATGGCTGAGAGGCTGGGAATTGGGACTGAGCGTTTCACGGTACAAACCTAAGTATGATTTTACAATTTCGTCGTACACGCGCACCCTTCTGCTGGCCGTCATGCGTCGGCCAGCGCCTTCGCCCAACCAAGAACAGGTCGTCTTGTCTAGGTATTCAACTGTTTCCGTTATTGACGACGATCCTGCGATTCGTGCCGCACTGAACAATCTTTTGAAATCGCAGGGCCACATCGTTCATACGTTTGCATCGGCTGAGGAATTCTTGCGGTCGTCTCAATTGAACCACACGTCCTGTGTCATTGCAGACGTGCAGATGCCCATGATGAGCGGCTTTGAACTTTTGGAAAAGATGCGAGCCCAGGGCCACGCTGCACCGTTCATCTTGATGACTGCCTTCGCAGATGATCGCACGCGAGCTCGCGCGTTGAGCGCGGGCGTAGCCGGTTTTTTTGCCAAGCCGTTTGCTGACCTGGAGTTGAGCGCCTGCCTCGATGCAGCGCTTCGCGAGCAGGGTGGAACGAACGCGTGAAAGATGGGGAAGCAGTCTGGACCAAGCGCACTCGCGCGGCGCTTACGATGTCGATCAATGCGCGACTGCCCGTGCTTACCGCGTGCCAGTGGACCATCGCCTTTCTTGCCGCATTCCTGTCGTTGTTGTTGCACTTTCGGCATCTGGTTGAAGCACTTGCAACGTCGGGCTCCTGACAAGGCGCCTTTGGTATGATCGCGCAATCAGAGGAGGCGAGGCCCTCATCGGTTTAACGAGCGCCCTACCTTCACTCCTAAGATCCTTGCTGAGCTTAGCGCGAAGTGCTACGGCAGCGGCTTGCCGGCAGGACGTCGTTAGAACAAAGAATTCACCTGAAACTTGTGCCACCGCTCCAGACAAATCTGGCACCGAGTTTGCGGGAGCAGGACGGGACGATCGCGTCCAAAATCCCGCAGTCTGTCGAGGCGATCGCTTCGGAATTCACAGGAAACCCAAAGGCCGCATTTTCGATGTTGAGCTTTCGAAGGATCGAGCGGTGTACGCCAAACTCGCCAATTTGCGTTCGCTCCCAGCAACCCTTTGGCGGGCCGAAGCACCCGAACCTACGCAATCGGGTTGCAGGGCAACACAAATGCCACTGGTCGAAGCAATTTCAAGCCACGCCTTTGCTGCCGAACGCATCCACGCCACCACTCTCCGCGCCGATCCCGGCCAAACGCAAGGCCCAAAGCGGCGGCTCTGGACGAGCGATAAGCCCGCGCACCGGGCCAGATCCGCGGCGGCCCTGTCCCTTCTACTCGCCGGGACCCTGAGCGTGAGCATCCAACACACGCCTCCGGCTGGCGGGCTCCGCGGTCGCCGGGAGCGCATCGGCCCTCTGGTCGCGATGAACTTTCTCGGCCCACATACTTCCCCGCTTCCAAGCTAACCGCGCTGTATGCGCAAATTCTTCGATCGCGCGCGACTAAGCAAACCTGCCCGCGAAAGACGACTTAGCCTGGGCCCTCGCTGGATGGGGACGAAACTACTAGACATAGTAGCTTTGTTCCGCCTGGTTCCTCGGGTAAGCCGTTGGAGCTGATTTTCAGACGCCCTACGCAGAGCCCAAAGGACGACGAGAGGCGCCGGAACCGTGCGCTCATGATCCGCCAATCCTGTACAATGTTGGCCGCGCGCTTGTTCGTCGGGCAGATTTTCTTGTCGAGGAGACGACGACATGGTTGGAGGACACGAGCCGCACAGAATGAAGACAGTCGAAATGCTAGAGTCTAACGTGCGCTCGTACTCACGTTCCTTTCCTGCTGTGTTCAGCAGGGCGCGCGGCTCGATTATGTTCGCAGAGGATGGCCGAAAGGTCATTGACTTTCTGTCCGGCGCTGGAGCGCTAAATTATGGCCACAACAATCAGGAGATCAAAGCGGCAATCAGCGAGTATCTGGACTCGGACGGCGTCGTCCACGGCTTGGACATGGCCACTCCAGCTAAGGTCGAATTTATGGAGACCTTTAGCTCTGTCATCCTTCGTGAACGGAATCTTTCCTACCGCTTTCAATTTACAGGGCCTACGGGAGCTAACGCTGTTGAAGCAGCTCTAAAGCTCTCGCGTAAGATCACAGGACGTCACAACGTCATTTCTTTCACGAATGGATATCACGGTCAAAGCTTGGGAGCCATAGCCGCGAGCGGTAACCGCTTTTACCGCAAAGCCAGCAGCATTCCCTTATCCGGCACAACGTTCATGCCCTATGATGGGTATCTTGGCTCCGCTCACAGTCCGGCGGATTACGTGCGAAAGGTATTAATGGATGAGAGCAGTGGCACTGATCTTCCAGCCGCCATTCTCGTCGAAACCGTGCAAGGAGAGGGAGGCATTAACGTCGCCGGTAAGGAATGGTTGCAGTCAATTGAGGCTTTGGCAAAAGAGGTCGGAGCTATTTTCGTAGTTGACGATATCCAAATGGGCTGTGGCCGTACAGGCGAGTTCTTCAGTTTCGAGTTCGCCGCGTTGTCGCCAGACATTGTTGTAATGTCGAAATCGCTGAGTGGGTACGGTTTGCCACTATCGATGCTCCTGATCAAAGAAGCGATTGACGCATGGGAACCAGGCGAGCACACGGGGACGTTTCGAGGAAACAACCTTGCACTCGTTTCTGGCAAAGCGGCTTTGAATCTGTATTGGCGCAACCAGACGCTCTCGCAACAGGTCCGACGCTTGGGCGCATTTATGCGGCGTAGACTCGATGCTATCGCGCACCAGCACGGAAACAAGTTTGCTGTTCGTGGACGGGGCTTGGTATGTGGATTCGATTGCAAAACGACCGAAATCGCAGAGGCAACGTCACATAGAGCTTTTAAAAAGGGATTGATTATCGAGCGATGCGGACCGACCGATCAGGTTGTCAAGTTCTTGCCTGCACTTACGATCGATCAAGAAACGTTGGGACAAGGCCTAGATATATTTGAGGAGTCATTGACCGAAACATTGAATTCAGCCCGAGCAAGCTAAACTTGTAGGCACACGAGAGAAACTGTTGCTACCGACAGCATCGCCGCACAAGTCACTGGCGTGAGCCCTTGCTTGCCGCCGAAATGGTCAGGAGTTTTGAAGCGATGATCATGAAGGTGACGTCTGAAGGCCAAGGCTATTCGAGATCGGCCGAGTCGGCTTATCCGCGGAGAGCGCCTGCTGCCCTCCTCGGTCCACAACGTGAGTGCGAGCAGCACCTTTGACCATAGAACCTCGCCCTCGCGAGCGACTCTGGTCGGGGTGGCTTATTTAAGTTTTCCAGTCTGAGGTCGGCCGAAGGTCAGCTCGTTGTGCGGAATGGAGTCCAACTTGTGTATGGCTTCTTGGCGGCCAGATGCCAGCCGCACGAGCGCGGACTTTGTTAGGACCGTAGATTGAGCAGCAGCGATCCAGCCCGAGCCGTTTACAGCATAGGCGCAGCAGCAATCATCCCGCGGCCGGCTTTGCGACGAAAGCCGTCAAGGAACGCGCGGTGGGGATGTCCCGGGTTCTGTTGAATTCCTGAAGAGGTCGGGGTTGCCGTTGAGCCGGTAGGCTCGGCGTGCTGATTCCACAAAGGAGAGCGACGTGATGACGAGAGATATCACACCGGCTGGTTGGCCGGCGACCGGGCTGTGGACGAAGCGTTTGCGAAAGTGCAGGCGAGCTTTGACCGGTTCTGCCTTCCGGCAGGGATCGAGGCGCTCGGCACGATGACGGAGGCGGATGTGACGGCGGCCTGCGAACGGGTTAGGGCGTGAACGCCCGCGAGGTCACGATTCCGTCCTGGGACAATGGCGGCGCAGGAGCACTGGCTCGCTCGCTGGGCGATGGACTTGATGCTGATCAATGTGTTGACGCGCCGGTTCGCCCGCGCTGTCCGGCTGCCGGAGGGTGACGTGCAGGCATCGGCCGGATCGGGGGGTGTCAAAGTCGGCTGCCTCGCGGAGGTTCGTAGCGCTGCCGACGGCGCGGCTGGCCGACTTCATGGCGGCCGATCTGTCGGCGCTCGACCTTCTGGTGGTCCAAATCGACGGGCTGCATCTCGGCGACGATCTTGTGCTGGCCACCGCGACGGGGTCGACGGCGAAGTCAAAAAGCATCCGTGGCGCTGGTGGAAGGGGCGACCGGATTGCCGCAACGTTTCAGGCCCTACTGGACGATCTGGTTTCGCGCGGGTGCGACCCGGCGGTGCCAAGACTGTTGAGCGTTGTCGAAGGCGATCTGCCGCACCTTCGGTTCGGTCGCCACGACCCAGCGCTGCCAGATCTACAAGGTGCGCAAACATCATGGAACGCCTGCCGAAAGAGCATCATGCGGCCACCCGTCGGGTGCTGCGCCAACCTGGGAGCTCGATGGCGCCGAAAGGGCTGAAGAATTGATCCGCAATGTCGCGCGTCGAGTCGATCGGCATGGCTCGGCGTAGCTGTGAGCATCCTCGCGGGCCTCGACGAAATCCTGACTGTCGTCCGGTTGAAGTTGCCGAAGGAGCTTCGTTCATCGCTTGCCTGTACAACATCACCGAGAACATGATGCGCACCATTCGCGGTGTCACGCGCAACATCAAACGCGGGCGGGATGGCCCTGCGACGGGTCACGGCTGGCGCTCGAGGTCAACAAGGGCGTCGGACGATTGAAGGCGCATAAGCAATGATCGGTTCTGCGTGCGGCCACGATCGCAGGACGATCAAGCCCGTTGCCCACGTCACGACGGCCGCGTGGCATTCATTCCGGCAGCGTCGGCCCGGTTGAACAGCCATCGGGAGATCCCCGGCGCTGTTCACGGCGTCAGCTACGCTAACCGAGCCAGCATCTCAATCAGAAAGGGTCGGTCCTCGGCTTTTGCCCCAGTCTGCAGAGCACCGCTCTCCGTGTGCGCGTAGCACACTGCCGCAACCCCAATGTTGGCGTGCCCGAGTTCAGCATCAGAAGCGCCTATTGGCGTGAGCGCCTCGGCGGCAACCGAAGGTGACGGCCAAATGTCAAGTATGCTGGGCGGACGGAAGAAGCCCGACGCATCTGCCGGGTCTGAAATGCGTCGGGCTGAGTGGGAGACTGAGTGCGACAGTCTTCCTCCCAGAACCTGCCTCTGCAAATAGTATGCCGCGCCCGTACTGCTACATCACTACCTTGACCTAGATATCTGTTCTGCCGCGAAGTTCCTTGAGGCATTCAGAGAGGCTCGGCCCACAGCTCGTTCTTGAAGGCTAAAACAAGCTGAGCTTACTCCCTTCCAAAAAGTCCCGCCATCACCTTTCGTTTGGATCAAAAATGAGGCAGAAGAACCGAACAACGGGCCGCCGGCTCATCAACAACAGATATCTAGATGTTTCATACATTGCTACGCGTGACTGGAACGATCGCCCCGAGCTCGCGCACGACAGAGGCTAACGATCGAGATCTGAGCTTAGACTTCGCGAAAGGTGCGCTCATTCTTTTGGTGATCGTTGGGCACCTGATCCAGTATGTCATCTACCGAGACGACGGGTTTTGGTATTCGCCGTACTACAAATCGATCTATATGTTTCACATGCCACTCTTTATGGCGATAAGCGGATATCTTTCTTCTCGATCGCTGCTGCAAAAGTCGTTCACTCGAGCCGCCAGCGACCGTGCGAAGCAGCTCTTGCTGCCGATGCTGTTTTGGTGGACGTTCATGGAGACCGTTAAGCTGGCGGCATTGTGGCGCGCGACCAGCATAACGAGCGGACTTTTGGGATTTTTAGACGATTTCGCTGGCACCTACTGGTTCATCTGGGCCACGTTTGTTTCCTACCTTCTCATCAAGATTTCTAGCAGGCTCGACCAGCGATCGTGGGTCATATCTGGCGTAGCCATACTGGTCGCACTCGCGCCTCTGACATTCTCCATATCACCCCTGATCAGATTCACTTACCCATTCTTCTGCTTCGGCTTCTTGCTTGCTCAATCGAGAGAACGATGGACGAGTACATGGCGACGTCACAAGCCGCTCCTGGTCTTATTTCTCTCGATAGTCACTTGCGTATGCTTTCTAGCGTGGGGCAAGGACACCTATGTCTACAATAATCTTGGGGTAATTCACGATCTTCGGTCGGCTAAAGACGTGCTTCTGATGTTTGTTGGCTCTGCAGCTGCCTCAGCAATCGTTATCGAACTCCTGCTGCAATGCTGGAGCCTTGGCCATTCAAATCGGATGGCCCGCTTTATCGCTGTGGAGTTGGGCCAGACCACGCTGCTGCTCTACCTGGTCCAGGGTACCGTGTTCCGTCTCATGGATTTCGTACAATTCGGAGAACTTTGGGATCTCACGACCCGGTTGATCATCGCGGGTCTGCTCGGTGCCTCGATTATTGCGATCGCGCTAATGGTGCGCTCGATTGTTCGCGGCGTTCCATATCTATCTCAGCTCGTCGTTGGAATGCCGCCACGCTCAGGTCTCCCGCAGGCCAAACCTGCAATAAACTAGCTGTATTGCATTTAATTGTTTGAGTACGGCAGGGTATTGCGATGGCATCGACTTGTGACGCCCGGAACAGCGTTCGACGGCGACGGCGTGCCGCCCGTCGAGCCGGTGATCGGCATAAGAGCAACCCCATCGAAGCGTGTATTGCTCAGGTTTGTATGGCACCGGCGAACTCAGCCCATTGCGTCCGTCTGTTCAATCGAGAGTCGTGAGATGAGCTTCGCTGTACCAGTCCTCTAGCCGCCGGGTTTCGACCCAGATCTGGCGATCGAACGTAATCCAATCACACTCGGCGAAATGTTTCTTCGAGTGCCGTACTGAATCCGAGACGTCCCAGTCGTTCGAATCTCCGTCTCGGCCCGCAGTTGCCCATGCACTACCTTGACTTGGAAGGCGTCCAGTTTACGATCGAGTCGCGCAAACCGTCCGGAAGACGACATGACTCCTGCGACGCGGGGAATGCTGCGTTAAGGACATCAGCTGCCCAGCGCGAGAGGCCCTCCTGCAGCAGCTGACGGTCCTCTACATAGCCTGCGTCTGTGCCAAGCTGCAGGAAATCTCTAGCGTTGCGTATCGTGTCCTCGGGACTGATATGAAAGCTGAGAAACGGCATGTCAGCTACAAGCAGGGCGCGAGGCCTTGTTCGCGCGACCGCCTCCAAGTGGTGATTCATCATCCCATGCTGACGGGTAAAGTGTCATCACACCCAAGGCATACATTGCCGACGCTATCGCCGACAAGAATGACGTCGACGACAGGATCGGCGATACATGCCGTCACCGCATCATAACCCGTGGTCATGACGATGGTGTGCCTTTCCTCCTTGCATCATTGCAGAACTGGAATCGTGACGCGTTCAACTGACAGCTGCGAAATGTGGCTCTGTTCGATCTGATCCGGCCTCCGCATGTCTCTGGAAACGGCCTTCCTTGGAACCCACATTGCAGATGCGAGGTCACAATCGCCCATTTCGAAAGTCTATGGCAAGGCTCTCTCAAGTCGTTCGGGAAGCCGACGACAGCTCAGGATCCTTCATCTTGCGCTACCGCGCGCGTCTTCAGGCCAGCGCATCGGCAGCGTCACAGATGCGTGCATAAATTTCGTCCAGGTCACCTGCTGTTACATAATATGGCGGCATCACATAAATCGTATTACCGAGTGGACGCAGCAAGAGATTGCGGTCGTTAAGAAGGCGTGAAGCCTCGGGCCGACGCCTGCGAGATAGCCGGTATCTCTCGTCTTCAGGTCGAGTGCTGTGATGGTGCCGCTACGGCGAACGTTTGCAAAGCGCGGATCGGCGCGGAATCCTTCAATTGCCTGCTCTTGCATGGTTGCGACCGCAGCGATGCGCCGGTGACATTCCTGGCCTTTCCACAGATCCAGGTTAGCTTTGGCGGCGGCACAGGCCACCGGATTTGCCGTATACGAACTCGAATGAAAGAATGTGCGCGTACGGTCTTTTGAATAATGGGCATCGAAACTCTCTGCCCGGCAGAGTGTCACCGCGAGCGGCAGCGCCCCTCCCGTGAGACCCTTGGAATAGCACGCTATATCTGGCACAACATTGGCCTGCTCACAGGCGAAGATTGTTCCGGTGCGGCCCCAGCCCGTCATGACCTCATCGGCAATGAACAGAACGTCCGGCGCCTCGCAGATCCGCTTCATCTCTCTTAGCACCCAAGCTGGGTACATCAGAATTCCGCCTGCCCCTAACATCAGAGGCTCGACAATAAAGGCTGCGGGATTTTCGTTCCGACATGCTGACTCAAGCGCATCGAGCGTCGCCCGCTCACGCCGCTCGCAGGGAACGGGATTGAGGTCACGTCGAACAGGAGAGGTCCGTACGCCGCGTTGAAGACACCGCGGGCACCAACTGACATCGCGCCGAACGTGTCCCCGTGATAGGAGTGCTGCTACAATGATGCGTGTTCGCTCTTCGCCTATATTGTGCCAATAACCGAGTGCCATCTTCAAGGCGACTTCCACGCTGGCTGACCCGCTGTCCGAGTAGAACACGTGGTCCAAGCCTTGGGGTGTGAGTTTCAAAAGGAGCCGAGCGACCTCCTCAGCCGGATCATGCGTGTAGCCGGCGAAAATGACTTGGTTTAGCTTGCCGGCCTGTTCCTGAATCGCGCTCACGATCTACGGATGGCAATGGCCGTGAGTGACGACCCACCAGGGTGAGATTGCATCTATGATTCGATTATGCATCCGCAGTGTAGAGTTAAGCACCATCGCCACGCACAACCTTGGTCATCTCGTTGTGAAGAGCATGCTGCGTGAATGGATGCCAAATTGGCGACCTCTTGTTTGGCTTCATGGCGTGAAATCGCCGCGAATAAACGAGCCTTTGAAGACAGCCTGCAGGCTCTCTGCCGTCAAAGGAGAAATCCAGGGCAGCCGTCCTAACCAACGCACCCGCGCGATGTCACAAATTGCGCTCTCAGTCTCCGAATTTCTTTCTCCGATGAATGCGATCCCAAGAATGTCGATCTGGCGCTTTCGCAAGGCCTCTATCGAGAGCAGGGAGTGATTGATGGTTCCGAGTAGCGTGCGCGCGCAAAGCACGACGGGAAGTCGCCACCGCTCGAAGATGTCGATGTAGAGTGCACTAGAATTCAGCGGCACCATCAACCCGCCAGCGCCTTCGATGACGAGCGGTCGCTCCCCGGTTTGCGGCAGGACGAGCGAATCGGGGTCGATGCGAATTCCGTCTATTTCGGCGGCATGGTGCGGCAAGGCGGACGTTTTAAGGCGGTAACGCTCCGGAACGATCCGATCGGCCGGAAGACCGCTCAGTCGTGCGACCTGCTCGCTATCGGTCTCTCCTTCAACACCGGCCTGAATTGGTTTCCAATAATTCGCGCCGAGAAGATGGGCAAGGCCTGCCGAAAAGACAGATTTGCCGATCCCTGCATCTGTGCCGGTCACCACGATCCGCTGGCTCATCGAGATTCGCCCCCCGTCTCCTCAGCGAGGGCATCGAGCATCGCACGCACCTCATCCTCTCCGACGTTGACCGTCAGTGAAATTCGTAAACGGGCCGTGCCGGTCGGCACTGTTGGCGGTCTGATTCCTCGGATGTCAAATCCGCGAGCCTGTAGCGCGGACGCTAGCCTCATGGCGCGGGCATTCTCGCCAACGATATAGGGAAGGATCTGCGAGTTCGAAGGACTTCTCTCGCCTCGCGCAACCATCTCCTGATGCGTGAACGCGACAAGCTTCGCCAGCCGCTGTTGGCGCTCCGGCTCCTCCTGCAGGATCAACAGAGCCTCCCGTACGGCCACCGCCATTAACGGCGAAGGGGCGGTCGCGAAGATAAACGGGCGACAGCGATTGATCATGAAATCGCGCAGCACGCCAGAGGCGGTGACAAGCGCGCCGGCAGCTCCCAGCGCCTTGCCGCAGGTATGAACAACCAGGAGATTTTCGCGTCCTTCAAACGGCCCTGTGAGCCCTCGCCCCTGCTCGCCGTAAACGCCGGTGGCATGAGCTTCGTCCACAACCAAGAACGCATCGTGCCGGTCCGCGATCGCGAGCAGGTCTTCAAGTGGTGCGAAATCGCCATCCATGCTATAGAGGCTCTCGACTACGATCCAGACCTGCCCCGCTCCGCCCGCGGCACGCCAGTCGCAAATTGCGCTTTCGATAACCTGCGGGTCGTTATGGGCGGTGATTCGAAACGCGGCTCGGCCAGCTCGTGCTCCTTCGTGAATGCTGGCGTGCACCAGGGAATCAAGGACGAGCAGGTCATCCCGTTGCGGCAACGTTGTCAGCACCGCAACCTTTGCAACATAGCCACCGCCGAAGAAGAGCGCGGTCTGCGCGCCGAAGAACCGCGCCGCTGCTGCTTCGAGGCATTCGTGCTCCTCGCAGTTGCCGCCCAGAAGCCGTGATCCGCCGGCTCTGATCGAAGTACCGGCTTCAAGCGCGGTGACGATCGCTTTTTTCATCCGCGGCGCGCTCGCCAGGGCCAGATAATCGTTGGATGAAAAGTCAATCCCGGTGCGCGGCCTGAGACTCTGCAGGCGGTTCTCGTGTTTAAGCGCATCCAAGCCTGCCGCATAGCTGGTGACTTTACCCGCAATGATGGTATTCATTCTTCACTCGCTGAGCCAAGGATCGACGCCGCAAAACTCCTAACTGGCCACCAACGACAGGGCTCTACGCGATTAGCTTGTTGGATTCAAATCGGCACGATGCGATTTTGTCGATCAACCAGCACAATGCGCGGCCTGAAGATTCTTGCCTCCGCCTCGTCAACTGAGGCGTATGCAACGATGCTTATCCTATCGCCGGGCATCGCCAGTCGCGCCGCCGCACCGTTCACGTCTACCGTGCCGGACCCTCGCGGCGCTTCTGTCGCAAACGTTGCAAAGCGTGCCCCCGTCTCGAGGTTGTAGAGTTCGACGCGTTCGTTAATCAGGATACCGGCCGCGTCCAAAAGTGCGCGATCAATCGAGATCGAGCCTTCAAAGTGCAGGTCGGATTCAGTTACCGAGGCGCAATGAATCTTTCCCTTCATCAAGACAATCTGCATTTCTTACCTACGCTAGTGGCTTGCGCGCAGCACGCCGTTCTTCTGATGGCTTAAGCGAGTCCAGACGTAATGCCGAGCCGAGCTAACAAACTTGCATCACCGTCAAATTGCGGGTTTTTGGTAGTCAGCAACACATCGCCGACAAAGATGGAGTTCGCACCCGCCAAGAAGCATAGGGCTTGGAGTTCATCACTCATGTACTGGCGCCCGGCGGCCAACCGTACGACGCTCTTGGGCATCATGATCCGCGCGGTCGCCACCAGGCGCACCAGTGCAATCGGATCGGGACGCTCCGCCGTGACCTTCACCGGCACGCCATTCACCTCGTTCCACAGGTTGATCCTCGGGTGAAGTGTCCACGTTATGATTGTAGAAGTCGAGGCCGGCGTCGGCGAGGCGTGCGGCTTGCTTTGGCGTGAGCATGCCGAGCGTTACGCACGTCTCCATGCCAACACGTTTAACGGCGGCAATCATGTCGCAGACCTTATCGAGGTCGCGGTCCTTTGGACTGCGCCACGCCGCGGCCATGCAGAAGCGACTCGCCCCGGCCGCCTTGTCGCGCTGCGCGGCGGCGACCACATCAGCGCGATCCGTCGCGCGAGTCGCCTTCAGGCCAGTGTCGTAATGCACGCTCTGTGCGCAATAGGCGCAGTCTTCAGGACAGCCGCCGGTCTTTGATCTGAGCAGGCTTGCGGTTTCGACGTGGGTCAAAATTACCGCGAGGAACGGTCTGGGCCTGAACTAGGAGCTCGGGAATTGGCTGCACGTAAACCCCCTCCGCCTCGGCACGTTCGCAGTCGCGGCGGACCGGCGCGCCGTTGCGGCCGCTATTGCCTTCGACTTCCACAGCACCCTCAAGATTTTCGCTCGATCGTACAGACGACAACGTCGTGCGTAGCTCCGCAAAGCAACACTCTTGCCCTGTATTGAACGAGAAATATCGCCGAGTTGCGCGGGCATGGCGCTGATATCAGGCTAATCGCCGCCCCTCATGCAGGATTTCCCCGCGGGCGCGCCTCACTCAGGTAACTAAGCGGTGCGTCCGGTAGTTGCGCCCCCTAGGAGACTCTTCCGATGCAAATGTATTTGGCCGCGCGCCGTGTATAACGGAGCGACAGATCTGCTCACCTGGCTGACTCCTCAATGGTGTTGTTATGCGCGTCACATTCCGCACAACAAACGGCGGCCTCAACAAGCCGACTCTGCGAGCGTTACCTTCCGCCCCTTTCAGAAGTGCAGCGGGTTGGGCTCTGGGGCGCAGAGTAGTGGCTGACGGCCCCTTGGCGGGCCTTGGCCACCTAGGCTCGCTCGCCGCTGTGCTCGTCGTCCCTGGCTGTGGTGAGCAACTCCGCGGGACTCTCGATTATGTCGCCGCCGCCCGACTTGGCGTCGGCGGGGCGAGATCCGCTAAGGTGTCGCACTCATCTGCGCAAACAGAATTGCCGCTTCAGACGGCCCGAGCCCGACGATGCCCACGAAGGCTGCCGGAGGCATCGGAATGACCTGACGCGTCGGCCTCCAGAGATGCAGGCAATAGCGACTATTGTTCACATACTGCGAATGAGGAGGATGCAGCTGCATCACGCATTCCTCTTCATCCCAAAACATATCTTTAGCGAGGCACATCTCCTCCCAGTTTGGAGATCGCCGTGGCGTCGACACTGAGACATGCTCCCATCCCGGACGGATTAAGCCGATGATCTTGAGTTGGCAGCCACAAGGCCCCTGCACGAAGAAGAGACCAGAAGGGCCAGACCCTGGTGCAGTGGCGAATTGGCCCTCGCGAACGCGCCCCGCTTCCAGTCTTTCTACACTGTGCCTCCTCATGCGTCCTCCATTTGGCCGATAGAGTTGCATTCGGCACCACTCGTCTTGTCCGAGTCGCACATCGAACGGGCACCCGGGCATGGGCAGCCCCAGCTACCGCTGATCATCTGCACCGAACCTACTTGGATGAAGATCATCGGTTCTATCCGCACCGTTCACCGGGGAGTTCTCTTCGGTTTGTCTTTCGACATCTGATCGTCTCTTCAATTTTCTTGTCATTCGCGCCTTCGTTGCGAACCCGGCCTCATGCAGACAATCTGCGCAGAGATCTATGATGGCCCGTCTTGGCAAGCCGTGCCAGCAGGAGCTTCTGCTCGCCTCTTCGCCTGAACATGTCCGCAATGTATGGCGTTGAGTTCAGCAGTGCTTGGTGCAAGATGCCAGAATTCGACTGAAACGCCTCACGCCAAAATGGCGGCGGAAGCCAATTCGCGTGGCATGATCCGGCGAACCGGCTACTTTGTCACCCAAACAAACGTCCTGGCTTCAGCAACATGATGCAAAGCGCGACGCCAATGCCTCGCCAGTTCATCGAGCGAGAGGCTTTTGATTCGACGAGCTGACGGTGGGCTTTCATCTCATCCTTCTCATGTCTAGCGGTTAGCCGGCTTGCCGCCTGAGACACCGTCAATGCGTCATCTATGTGGCCGGCCCCGCGACTCAGAATGGATTCATGGTCAGAGGCTCGGACGCGCGGACCGCACTCGTTCAGCAGCCTAGCTCATTGGCCTTACCGCATGACGCAGTTTCGCAGTTCAGCTAACGGGCTATGAGCTCCAACGGAGAGACACCCGCGCCGGGGTCACAAGGCGTTGACGATCGGTGCAACCGTCCGCCCGGTGGCGATCAGAACTGCCCGTCAAGCTCATTTCTTTGCCGCCCCTCCGCGAGGCGAGCCAGCTTATCATATTCTTCAGCGACCTTGAGGAGCCTGCATCTGGATGTGTCGTCCTCGAGCGACTCCGCTTTTCTTCGGGTCGCTTCAGCACGGCTTCTCCAATGTTTGGCGTCTGAGAACAGCTTTTTTTCCTTCATGCGGAAGACGATGCAATTTTTAGATCACGAAAATGCGACACATGCCCTACGTAAGATCCCGTAGGTTGGCTTTCGCAAAAGCACCTCATTTGCGGTTATCTGCCGACCACTCTGTTGATGTCTGCGATGCGACAAGCCGCTCGCAGCAAGCGCGGCAAAGGGCGCGAATGCGCGACTCTCGACATTAGGGCTTGAATCGTACGTAGCGTCAGATTGTAGGGTCTCTTACAGTTGGCAAGCGTGCTTGGCCGTACAACAGCTTCCGGGCGACACAATTTCGAGTGTATCATTTGGCGCCCAGATTGCAGAACGCCCGCCTTGTCCCGGGCGCCGCAGTGAAGTCGCCTCGGCGAATCATTGCACGTGTGGCGACTAAGCCAGGCTGCAGGGGAACCGGATTCTAAGATCGCAGCAGCATCCTCGCGTGGCGGTTGCCCGATTTGACAGATTGCTCACGCAGAAGGTCGCCGTCCGGAGATCGGGGCCTCGCAGCTCAGAGTGGAATGGAAGTTGGAGGCCATACTCATCTTACGTAGCCGTGATGCGGCCGCGGCGAACCTGCAATAGCTTGCTCACGCCAAAACAGGTAGCTCCAGGCATACACGGTTGCCAGCATTCTCGCCAGAGATGCGTCGACTGGTCGCTCATGCCGAAGCCGCCTTCGGGTGCCTGGATTGCCTCCGCCGCCGCCTCCATCACGTTTTTCGTATCCAAAGACGGGCAACACGGCCTTCGGAGTAGCAATGACTTCTACAGCTTTGGCTAGCAAGTGGCCGTTCAACTGATGGCCATGGCGAGCGCGCGAGGTCAGACCACAAGGAAATCTCGATCTATGCTCTGTCCGAAATGTCACACAGATAACTGGTGCGAGATCGCAATGCACGATCCCTGGAGCGGCCGACCAGTGATCAACTGCAATACTTGCGGTGAGTATGCCGAATACGATTGCCTCCAGCGCAAAACAGCGCACGCGATCATCGCAGCTACCTTGGCCTGTAACGTTAGCAAAGAGGACGAGCGAGATCCGCGGGCGGTTGCTGAAACGATTTTGGATGTGCTGGAGAATGCCGGCCTAACAATCGCTCGCGCCTCAAGATGAATGGGAGGACGCCGATCAGCGCCCGCTACAAGGCCCCGGCCATCCATCAGAGAGCATTGCCAACTGCGCCGCTCGTTCCAACAGCCATTTGATTGCCTGCAAAACCGCGGTCTTTCCCCCGGCCGACCTGGAGTAGTCGGCGTAGCAAGTCTTCAATACCAACACGATTGTAGCAAACGCGCCAATCTGGACTCGAGCCGCGATGCTCTCAATGGGACCAGGGCTGAGTACCGCTTAGGCCTTCCAACGTGACGCTCGGCAAATCTTCCCACAAATATCGAATCCGCGATGATCAACCCGGCGTGGCCTGCACCTGACGACGCCTTTCGAGCTCGTCCATAGTTCAAGGTTATCTAGAACGGCGAAGTCATTGTTGGGTTACCTGACGGGAGCTTGGCTCTTTGACCAGGTTAACGGGCTGCCGATTGATCTCGTTTCCAATCTTCTCAGCCGCCGCGGCACCGACAACTCCCGGGAAGCAGTCCCATTACGATGGTGACAGCGGCAGAGCTCGGCTGGATAGACAAAGCCAATTCGCACCGACTCGCCAGAGCATTCCAGCCATGGGCGATCGATTGCGTCGCCAAGGCACCTCCTATCCACACATTTAAGTAAGCTTGATTGATTCGCTTGATCACTCGTGGCCACCGACGAGCAGCCTCCCAACTGGGGGGTCGCTATGCGCGCACACTCGAGCGGACCTGAGCTGCGCCTTCCGCAGACGATTGATACCCAAAGCCAACTGCCTTGGTGAAGCGCCTCCCGCCCTGCTCGTCTTGCGGCTGGCTCCTGGCAAACGAATACGGGTTCGACATATTCACGCGATAAGCTCGGAGGGGGATTGAATCATACGTAGCGTCGGATTGTAGAGTGCACAGCTAGGGAGCACCAATGTTCGGCCGCTTCCAGCGGAGCAGGCCGACCGCTTGCGATGAGAGGTCTTCTGCCAAAGCGGCTGAGGATCGCGCTCAGCCGAAGAACGCACCTTCTGTCCTGTCCACGCAATCGCCGGCCCCATGAAGACAAGATCGCCCACATGTAAGAAGGACCAATCCAGCCTTGGAGGCTACGAAATACGTTTGCGGGCACTGAGTTCCAAACCAGCCGCCACGAGATCGATGCGGTATCCCGGAGCGGTCATGTGAGAGGACCCGATGGATCCAACAGGGTCTTGCTCGTCGATCACTGTGAGGGCCAATGCCGGGCCATTGTTGGTTTCAAGAATGGCGATCCGGGAGCCGCGTATATGTGCGGCGACCCCGTTGTGACGGGGCCTCGCCAAAAGCTGTCATCGTGGTGCGCTTATCACCATTCCCGAATGCACGTCATGCCATGGTCGGACGGACGCAGCCTCGTTGAACGAAAGTAGACTAGATGAACAACCGTAATCCGAGACGAGTCCGCGCAAGTGCTAGGCATGGGCAGCGGTCATCGCGGGAGCAAGAGAGCTGCCGATAGATCCGCGAGCTGGGTCTGCTCGAGGTGCAGGCCTGACGATTGCCCAAGAGCCGAACGCCGATCCGGCAATGAGGCCCATCAGGACCTGACGAGCGATTATGGAGAAGCTCATGTGAGCGCCTTGGAAGAGATGATGTGGAAGTTTATACCCGCGAGGGACTGAAGATTGATCTCGGCACCATGATTGAGGGAAACACCGCGTTCGAACCCGATAATCCGGCGATTCATTTCGAGACGCGCCTCTAAAGCTTACGCTGCTTTCGGCGCATTCGAGCGGGGGCACTTGGTTTAATGACCCGGCTCGACCTCTCCACTCTCGACGAGCAGCTCATCCGACTTCCTTCTGCCGAGGGGCTGCAAATCAAGTGTGATAGTTGAGGTAGAACGCAGTTGATCCGTCAGCTCAGGCTGCTATCCGCAGAATGCTTGCTCAAGAACCGGACTTTGCCGACAAGAGAAGGGGCGCTCGGGACCAGCAAACCGCCAGTTTCAATGCAGCGGCACGTGCTCGAGGCGGCTTAGCATTACAGTTGCTTTTGTTGCGGGCTTCTGAATCCATGGGCAACCATGATTCGAATGTCGTGGGCGCGGGCCGCGTCGGTTGAGGCGACGCTTGCGTTGTGGGCGGCGTCGCTTCGAGAGATCAAGCAACGGATACGTCCGTTGTTCACGCAAGAGCGTGTTGCGACGAATGCAGGTCTGTTCCTGGAAGGTCTGCTCGGAGATGAGCAGCGCAAGACCGGTTGGATGCGCGCGGAGGCGGCTGGCGATCCCGGCCCATGGCGGCAGCAGGCGATTCTGGGTCGTGGAGACTGGGACGCTGATGCCCTGCGCGATATCGTGCACGACTATGTCATCGAGCATTTGGCGGATGACGATGCGGTGCTCGTGATCGACGAGACCGGTTTTCTCAAACAGGGCAAAGCGTCATGCGGAGTGGCGCGGCAATACACTGGTTCGGCAGGAAAGATCACGAACTGCCAGATCGGCGTCTTCGCTGCCTACGTTTCGCGTCATGGCCATGCGTTCATCGATCGCGCGTTGTATCTTCCGAAGGAATGGACCGACGATCCAGATCGTCTGGAAGCCACATATGTGCCTGCCGATGTCGGCTTTGCGACCAAACCAAAGCTTGCGACGAGAATGATCGCACGCGCGATAGCCGGGTCTGTACCATTCAAGTGGGTTGCCGGTGATACCGTCTACGGTGTTGGCAACATCGAACAGCAACTACGTCGGGCAGGCAAAGGCTACGTGCTTGGGGTCAGCAGCGCTCATGTGTTTCGATCCTGGGGCAAGCGACCGCCGGTCGCCGGTACGGCTGCAGACCTCGCCCGGACGCGGCGCTCATCCGACTGGAAGCGCCTGTCGGCGGGAGCCGGAACCAAAGGACCGCGGCTGCACGATTGGTGTTATCTCGAATTGGCGGATCTCGAGGCCGAGCAGTCCAACAGTGCAAATGACGGTTTGTGGACACGCGGTCTACTGATCCGTCGTCGCATTGCCGATGATGACCTCGCCTTCTTCACCACCTGGTGCCCAGCGGGAACAGCCATTGAAACGCTGGTCGCGGTCGAAGGCCATCGATGGGCGATCGAGGACAGCTTTGAAACGGCGAAAAACGAGTTCGGGCTCGATCACAACGAGAGCAGATCCTGGCATGGCTGGCACCGTCATGTGTCCTTGGTGATGCTCGCCTTCGCCATGATGGCCGCGATCCGACATCGCGCTAATCCGCCACCGCCCAAAAAAACGAAACGGCGCCCCCCGGCAAAAGCCAAAACATAACCACCCCACCACTGATCCGTTGGTCAATCCAGGAAATCCGCCGCATTGCTATCAGACTTGCGCGGAAGCGGATTCAACCCGCACACATCATCGCATGGTCCTTCTGGCGCAGAGCTCACCAGGCTGCCGCTCAACGCGCCCACTTCAAATCAAAAAAGCAACTGTAATGTTAGGGTCTGTACCTAATTAGCGAGTTCTGATTCCCTGGTGCCAAGTTGATTCGGCACGGGGGACTTCGATGCGCAAAGGACTGTTCTGGCTCAACGACAAGCAGTGGGCTCAGATAGAGCCGCATCTGCCAACAAACCAGACCGGCCCGGCGCGCGAAGACGATCGACGCATTATCAGCGGTATCATTCACATGCTCCAGTGCGGCGCACGCTGGCGCGATTGCCCGTCCGACTATGGCCCTTACACGACGATCTACAATCGGTTCAATCGCTGGGCTAAGCGCGGACATTGGCAGGCGATCTTTGAAGCGCTCGCCCGCTGCGGCAAGGACCGAGTGGCTTTGTCGATCGACTCCACCTCGATCAAAGCGCATCGCTCGGCGAGCGGCGGAAAAGGGGGGAGTGTGAACAGGCGATCGGCCGCTCGCGCGGTGGGCGGACCACGAAAATCCACGCGCTGAGCGACCCTGATTGCAAACCTTGCGCATTTCATCTCACTCCGGGACAAGCCGCAGACATTGCCGCAGGGCCGGCCCTTTTGAAGCTCGCGCCGCCCATGTCTTCCCTCATTGGGGACAAAGGCTACGATGGCGACGGCTTTCGCGCCGAAATCGTCAATCGCGGCGCGAAACCCGTCATTCCAAACAAATCCAACCGGGTAACCCTCCACAGCTTCAGCAAGCGCCTCTATAAAGGGCGCAATGTTATCGAGCGCTGTTTCTGCCGGCTCAAGGATTTCAGGCGTGTTGCTACTCGCTACGACAAACTTGCCAGAAACTTCTTGGCCGCCGTCCACCTCGCCGCTCTCGTCGCTTATTGGATCAATTGAGTCTGAACCCTAATTCACCCACAAGCGGGCTTTGCCTGGTCATACTACGGCCGGCCCGAAGACATGCTTGCGAGCGCGGAAAACACCCCCCGGCGGAATGGTCGCCGAACCGAGCACTGACCTTGTGAGCCATATCGTCCGCCCGCTAAACGCACCATTGTTGTTGATTCCTTGGCCACTCGCGAGCAATGAACCGCCAGATGCCTTTCGCTACTGAATTCGCCCTTCGGGGGCGCAGGGCACACTAATCGTCGCGATAACCCCCCTTGAGGTCCCATATAGCACTGGCCTCATTCATCCAGCGTTTTTCTGTGAACTCAAACAGCACGGAGGCAGTATGCGCGCCTTCACTTTTGCTTGCCAGATCACCAACTTGATTGTCCAGAAATGATCGACGATGATAAGTACTGCGCGACAGAGAACGAATTTCAATGCTTTGTTTGGCCGGCTTGCTCGCGGTTGCACTGGATGAACAGCAAGATTGGAAAACTCTTAGGCAAGGACACGAAATGAGGGAAACTCGCTGGCTCAACGTGCGAGTTGACCACGAACGGACTGTGGAACGCTTCTCGGCCAAACGGGTCTGCTTACCTCCCATCCGCGCCGCAATTTCATTGGTCGCGCCCACGCCGAGAAACGCCTGACGAAGGCCGAACGGAATCTTCCGGACTACAAACTTTCGTATAGTCCTTCAAAACCCTTTCGATGTGGAAGGTTACCTCCGTACAGTTGAGCGCTTGATGCAATGCCTATACAGAGTCCAGAACTCGGCCGTTCGAGAGCGTGACGCTTCCGCATTCGAAGAGGCCAGACGCGATTGACGTCGTCGATCGGGGACCGACATTAGCCTGCGCAGAGCAACGATTTGTCAAACCAAGAGAGCAAACGGCGGGTCGCTCTAATCACCGGCGTGACTGGACAGGACGGCGCCTATCTGGCCGAATATCTGCTGTCGCTCGGCTATGTCGTGCACGGCATCAAGCGGCGCTCGTCCTCGTTCAACACTGCGCGGGTCGACCATCTCTACCAGGACCCGCATCTCGGGGACGTGCCGTTCCTGATGCACTACGGCGACATGACGGACTCGACCAATCTGATCCAGCTGGTGCAGCAGATCCGGCCGACCGAGATCTACAATCTGGCCGCCCAAAGCCACGTCGCGGTCAGCTTCGAGAGTCCCGAATACACCGCCAATGCCGATGGGATCGGCGTGCTGCGGCTGCTGGAAGCGATTCGCATCCTCGGCATGGTGAAGGAGACGCGGTTCTACCAGGCCTCGACCTCCGAGCTCTACGGCCTCGTCCGGGAGATCCCGCAGAAGGAGACCACGCCGTTCTATCCGCGCTCGCCCTACGGCGTGGCAAAACTCTACGGCTACTGGATCACGGTGAACTACCGCGAAGCCTATGGCATGTTCGCCAGCAACGGCATCCTGTTCAACCACGAGAGCCCGATCCGCGGCGAGACATTTGTGACCCGCAAGATCACGCGCGCTGTCGCCCGTATCGAGGTCGCGCTGGAGGAGACGCTCTATCTCGGCAATCTCGAAGCCAAGCGCGACTGGGGCCACGCGCGCGATTACGTCGAGGGCATGCACAAGATCCTGCAAGCCGACAAGCCCGACGATTTCGTGCTCGCCACCGGCGAGATGCACTCGGTGCGCGAGATGGTCGAGCTATCGTTCGCCCAGCTCGGCCGCCGCATTGCATGGCGTGGAGCAGGGGTCGAGGAGACCGGCGTCGATGAGACGAGCGGCAAGACGGTGGTGAAGATCGATCCGACCTATTTCCGCCCCACCGAGGTCGATCTCCTCGTCGGCGACGCCAGCAAGGCGCATCAGGTGCTCGGCTGGAAGCCGAAGCACACGTTCGCCCAGCTCGTCGAGGAGATGATGGCAAGCGATCTGGCGGAAGCAAAACGGGAGGCGGCCCATGGCAAGCGCACCGTTTGAGCTGAAGGGCAAAAGCGTCTACGTCGCCGGCCATCGCGGTATGGTCGGCAGCGCGATTGCGCGCCGGCTCGCGCGGGAGGACGTGCAGCTCGTCACGGTCGACCGGCGCGAGGTCGATCTCTGCAACCAGACGGCCGTGTTCGAATGGTTCGCGAAAACGCGGCCGCAGGTGATCTTCCTCGCCGCCGCAAAAGTCGGCGGCATCGTCGCCAACGACACGCTGCGGGCCGAGTTCATCTACGACAACATCACGATTGCTGCGAACGTGATCCAGGCCGCGCATCAAAACGGCGCCGAAAAGCTGATGTTTTTGGGCTCGTCCTGCATCTATCCGAAGCTAGCCCCACAGCCGCTGCGCGAGGTCTCGGTGCTATCAGGCCCGCTGGAGCCGACCAACGAGCCCTATGCGATCGCCAAGATCGCCGGCATCAAGATGGCGGAAGCCTATCGCGGCCAGTATGGCAGCGACTTCATCAGCGTGATGCCCACCAATCTCTACGGCCCCGGCGACAATTATCATCCCGAATTGAGCCATGTCGTTGCCGCGCTGATCCGCCGCTTCCACGAGGCGAAGGTCGCGGGCGCAAAGAGTGTCGCCGTGTGGGGCACCGGCACGCCACGGCGCGAGTTCCTTTATGTTGACGACATGGCGGATGCCTGCGTGCACCTGATGAAGAGCTATTCGGGACCGGAGCTGATCAATATCGGCACAGGCGAGGACATCACCATCGCCGAGTTCGCCCGTGTCGTCGCCGAGGTCGTTGGCTACAGCGGCGAGATTGCCTTCGACACGTCGCGCCCCGATGGCACTCCGCGCAAGCTGCTCGACGTCAGCCGTCTCGCAAGCCTCGGCTGGCGCGCGAGGACATGGCTTGTAGATGGAATGCGCCAGACCTACCGGGCCTTCTTGGCCGTATCGGGTACATCGGACAAAACGAGAGCCTCATGCAGCTGCTAACTGCTGACGGCGCTCATTGTGCGATTGCCAGACAGTTGCTTTAGGAATCTCCCGGCGAATTCGACAGGGCTCCACGTTTTCTTGGAGTTCGAGCACCTCCGGGTGCCGCGTGCCCGATGGAGGGCAGGCACGGCTAGACTGGCGGATAACTAAAGCGAGCGAATTGGTCAGGCGCGCCATGCGGGACGCTCTGTTTTGAACTTGAGGTAAACTGACTAAATGTGCGGAATTGTCGGCATCTTGGGGCGCGGTCCGGTCGCGGATCGTCTGATCGATTCACTGAAGCGACTGGAATATCGTGGCTATGACTCAGCGGGCATCGGAACGCTCAAAGGAAACCATATCGAGCTTCGACGCGCCGAGGGCAAGCTGAGGAACCTTGAGACACGCGTTCGCTGCCATCCGCTCTCAGGCCATGTCGGGATTGGGCACACGCGCTGGGCTACTCACGGCAAGCCGACGGAGCACAATGCTCATCCCCATGCAACGGACAATGTTGCAGTCGTCCATAACGGCATAATTGAGAACTTCCGCGAGCTGCGAGCGGAGCTAAAACAGCATGGCGCCTGTTTCGCCTCTGAAACAGACACCGAGGTGGTGACGCATCTCATCGACTTTTATCTGAAAGATGGCTGCTCGCCGCAGGAGGCAGTAAAAGCGTCGCTGCCGCGGCTAATCGGCGCGTTTGCGCTTGCAATCCTGTTCAAGGGTCAACACGACCTCATGATCGGTGCGCGCAAGGGCTCACCACTCGCGATCGGACATGGAGAAGGCGAAATGTATCTCGGATCGGATGCTATCGCGCTCGCGCCCCTTACCGGCTTGATCACCTACCTTGAGGACGGCGATTGGGCTGTGCTCAACCGCAACTTCAGCGTGGTCTACGACGCACAAGGCACAGTTGTCCGCCGGGAGGTGATGAAATCTGGCGCGTCGTCGGTTCTCGTCGACAAAGCAAACTACCGCCACTTCATGGCGAAGGAAATCCACGAACAGCCAGAGGTGATCGGGCAGACGCTGGCGCGTTACGTCGATATCGCCACCGAGAGCGTGGCACTGCCGCAGGAGCTTCCGTTCGACTTCAACGAGATCGGACATATCTCGATCACGGCTTGCGGTACGGCAGGCTACGCCGGCCATGTCGGCAAGTACTGGTTCGAGCGGCTGGCTCGTATTCCGGTCGAGCTCGATGTCGCCTCCGAATTTCGGTATCGTGAGGCGCCGATGCGCAAGGGAGATCTTGCTATCTTCATCTCGCAGTCCGGCGAGACGGCCGATACGCTGGCCGCGCTCCGCTATGCCAAATCGCAAGGCCTGCATACCCTCTCTGTCGTGAACGTACTGAGTTCGACCATTGCGCGCGAAAGCGGGACAGTGTTGCAGACGCTCGCCGGACCTGAGATCGGCGTTGCCTCGACCAAGGCGTTCACATGCCAGCTGGTCGTCCTTGCGGCGCTTGCGGTCGCTGCTGGCAAGGCGCGCGGTGAATTGCCGGATAGCGACGAGGTCGATCTCGTGCGAGCGCTGATCGAAATCCCACGGCTTGTTACCGCGGCGCTTGCCAGCGAGCCGCAGATCGAGAAGCTCGCACGCGACATCGCCAAATCGCGTGACGTGCTATATCTTGGTCGCGGCACGTCGTTTCCATTGGCCCTGGAGGGGGCACTGAAGCTGAAGGAGATCTCCTATATTCACGCGGAGGGCTATGCGGCCGGAGAGCTCAAGCACGGCCCGATCGCCTTGATCGACGAGAGCGTTCCCGTAATCGTCATTGCTCCCTGCGACCGGGTGTTCGAAAAGACCATCTCGAACATGCAGGAGGTCGCCGCACGCGGCGGCAAGATTACCTTGATAACGGACGCTCGGGGAGCCGCAGAGGTATCCATGGATTCACTCGCGACGATTGTGATGCCGGAGATGGATACGACGTTCACGTCCATTGTTTATGCGATTCCGGTGCAGCTTCTGGCCTACCACACGGCCATCCTGATGGGCACGGACGTCGACCAACCCCGAAATCTCGCGAAATCGGTAACTGTCGAGTAAGGCAAGGTGATGCGACCTGGACATCGTGGTCAGATTCCGAATGCGCACAAGCCTCGGTCACATCGAATTACGATGTGCCGCCCAGCTCCTGGCCCGATGCCACCGCATGGTTTCGCGGCGGTTCATAGCCCTCGCTTACGGAGGCGAGCCTCATGTGCAAAATTTACGGCCAATCAGGTTGCGAGGCTGGCGTGGCCTTGCCTCCGGCAAGCAAGCAGTCGCGCAGGGCTTATCACGACATTCCGATTGCTTGGACCTGGTCATAATTCGTGACAAACATCCAGGTTTCTAATACGACGTGGAAGCCAGATGAAGCTGTTCGATTAAGCCCATTATCGCTGAGGAGGCCCGCTGTGATCCTCCCCCTCAGCGCGGGTTTTGGACCGCATTAGGACCGCAGCGCCCCTCGAAGTACGAGGCGCGCCTCGCTTCGAAGGACAACGTGGCACTTGCCCGAGCATGGCGATCGGCGCTATCGGACGGGCTCGATCACCAGCACGCTCACCAAATCTTTTCCGTAAACCTCAGGTTAACTTGAGCAACTCGAGGCCAAATCGCTGGACATCGGGTGAGATGCTAACGCACCTCGGCTCCAATCGCAGGCTCGCGAGCTGTTCTAGCAGACATCTCACGGCAGCTCTTCCCTGCCGCTCTATCCCATGCATCTCGTCCTTGCTTTTCATTGCATGTCGGTGCGCTCAATGAGGAATTCGGCCACGCCACAGACAACAACCTTTCCACCGAGAATTGCCCGAGGTTTCAATAGGTTGAGAGTCACTCCTGCGACGCGAGCGGAATAACGCCCGAAAAACTGTGCGAGTTTGCGGCAATTGCCGAAAATATGCCGGAAACGTCAGGCGCTTACGGGTTGGTCGATAGTGCCCTTATGGCAGATTCGCGGCCATGAAACTGCACTCGGCTGGCGTGAGATTTTCTCCAGAACCGGCCATTTCAAACCGAGAGGAAACTCGCCATGTCACCAGCGTCCATCGCGCAAGCGTCAAAGGCCAAACAGCGCATTGGCGCCATCTTACGTGCGACGAGCGGCAACTTCCTCGAGCAGTTCGACTTCTTCTTGTTCGGGTTCTACGCCAGTGCCATCGGAAACGCGTTCTTTCCATCAGGAAGCGAAACCGCTTCACTGCTTAACACCTTCGGTGTGTTCTGGCTGGGGGCGTTGATGCGACCTGTTGGCGCGATTGTGCTTGGAGCCTATATTGACCAGATTGGCCGTCGGCAAGGCCTGATCATCACGCTTTCGATTATGGCTATTGGCACCGTCATCATCGCCTTTTGTCCCGGCTATGCAACGATCGGCATTGCCGCACCCGCGATCGTGCTGTTCGGACGGCTGTTGCAGGGCTTTTCTGCGGGCGTTGAGGTTGGCGGCGTTTCCGTCTACCTCTCCGAGATTGCCACCCCGGGTAACCGCGGCTTTTACACATCGTTTCAGTCTTCGAGCCAGCAGGTTGCGATCTTTGTCGCGGCTCTTATCGGATATTTTTTGAGCGAAGCACTTCCGGCCGAAATGGTTGCCGCCTGGGGCTGGCGGATCCCATTCTTCCTTGGCTGCTTGATCGTTCCGCTTATCTTCTTCCTGCGCCGGACGCTGGAGGAAACTCCGGAGTTTCTGGTCATGAAGACCCACCCAACGGCCCGCGAGGTCTTTGCCTCCACAGTTGCGAACTGGCGCATTGTCATTCTTGGCATGATGATCGCAATGCTGACGACCACGACCTTCTATTTCGTCACAGTGTACACGCCTACGTTCGGCAAGCACGTATTGCAGCTGTCCTCGCAGAACACGCTCTTGGTGACGCTTTTGGTCGCCGTGACGAACTTCATCTGGAACCCAATTGGCGGCGCGATCTCTGATAGAATCGGTCGGAAGCCGGTCTTGCTGACCATTGCCGGCCTTGCCTTGGTGACTGTATATCCGGCGTTGTCCTGGCTTGTGACCGACCCAAGCTTTGGCAAGATGGTGGCAGTGGAGATGATGTTCTCGTTCTATTTTGGCACCTACAGCGGCGCCATGTTGGGCGCTTTGGTCGAAATCGTGCCGAAGCACGTTCGCACAACCTGCTTTTCTTTAGCCTTCGCACTCGCCGCAGCTCTCTTTGGTACCTTTACGCCGCTGGCATCGACTTGGCTGATCGATCGGACCGACGACAAGGCTTCGCCGGGTTTCTGGTTGATGTTTGCAGCTTTGCTCGGCATTATCGCCGCGCTCAGGATTTATCCAGGAAACACCAACAGAGTTGCGAAGCTGTCGCGACCCGAGGGGTCTAACGGGGCCGTAAGCGCGCAATTTACCACACGTTAGCAGCGCGCCCACGGGGGACCTTCACGTCCAAGACTGAACTGAGCGGGGTGCGTGGCGGTCCTTGCGGTGATCTCGGTAGTCCGCGTGCCACTCGGCGGGCCGCGGGCCACTGCGGAATTCATGCAGCCTCAAGACGTGCCCGTTAAGTTTGCATGGCAGCGCACGTGGAGCTCGCGCGAGGGATGTATCTCCCTCGCGCGAGCTCTGCTCGTTTTTCACCTAACCGAAAAGTGCGAGTCGCGCCGCTCGACCACACAACGCATCGAGCGTTGCGTTAGTGCTCAGCCATTCCGACTCAGCATCAGCGACGGCTCGTCCCGATACGGCTCGACATTGCATAGGAAGAAGGTGTATCGCAGCTCGCCAATTCTCAGCTAGCGGTCGAAAAGCTTGAATCGTGCCTGGTGCGCCGAGCGTCGGGCCAGCATGACCACGACCCCGGCCGTCGCTGGCTCCGCTCGATCAGCGGCGACTTCACGCACCGCTAGTTTGGGCGGATGATGTACCGCGCGCAAGCTGTGCGAGCTCCGTCTCGAGCGTAGGGTTGCGCTTGAACATGGCGTCGATCAACGCTTGCGCCGGCTGCTCGGCCGCTTCCACCCACGTCGCCTTCTCCGCTCGTGCGGAGGGCGCGAAGACACGCTTGACGACCGTCGGCGACCCCCTCAGACCGCATTTGGCCATGTCATCCACGCCGGCAGTTTGAGCGCTCCATTTTACGACGGAGGCACGGGCCGCACGCAAGGCGTCGATCATTGCACCGCGGCGAATTTGATTGCTTGCCTCTAACATGCTGATGAGACAAGGAAGCTTGGAACGCAGCACCTGGACTCCTCCTTCGCAGCGCCGTTCCGCATCGATCGTGCGTGCTTTGAAGTCCAACGCTTTGATTGTTGAAACATACGTAAGCTGCTGGACCCCGAGCCTCTTTGCAATGCCAGGTCCCACCTGCGCCGTATCGCCGTCGATAGTCTGCTTGCCAGTGAATATGACGTCTGGTGGGCCATATTCCTTGCCGATATTGCGAATCGCGCACGCCAGAGCGTAACTCGTCGCCAGCGTATCAGAGCCTGCGAAACTACGATCGGTGAGCAGGACAGCACGATCGGCACCAAATGTCAGCGCCTTTCGGAGAGATTCTTCGGCCGACGGCGGCCCCATTGTCAGAACAGTGATTTCACCGCCGAACTTGTCTCGTAGCTCGAGCGCAGCTTCCAGTGCGAACAGATCATATGGGTTGATGATCGTCGGCACGCCCTGCCGCATGATCGTATTCGTGACAGGATGCACGCGGATTTGTGCGGAGTCGGGGACCTGTTTGATGCAGACGATGCTGTGCATATGCTTCTCCTAAGATGTTGAGCAGGCTCCCCACGAATAGCAACTGTCATACCACCCCAGGCACTTCGCCGATGTGCGACGAATGCAACGGCTGGCGATTGACGGCGAGACCGTTGGGACTGCGACGAGCTGCGTAAAGCGGGACGTGATCTCTCTCATCTGAGTCGCGCCATAAACGGCCCGGCCGCGATCTTGCGCTGGTTCGACACCTAATCATTTCTCATAGGGCGAATACATTGCAAGCAGACGATGACCAGCACGCGGCTGACGCGAAGATGGCTTACGCTCCCGGCATGGCCTCCCAAGCAGAGCACATCGGTTTCGTATCCGCTTCATGGACCAGAGTACCGCCTTTTGCGCACGCTCTCCTACCGCGCCCGGCGATCGAGAGAGACGCGAGCCGACTTTTTATTCAGAAGCGCTTGATCTCGATACCGTGCCTTCTCAAGGCATAGCCAATCTGGCGCGGCGTCAGTCCAAGCAAGCGCGCCGCCTTGGCCTGTACCCACCCGGACGTTTCCATCGCGGCGACTACGCGCTCGCGATCTGTGACCTTGGCGGCACCTATGTTGGGTCGGCCGGGTGGCTCTAGCGGTGTCAGTTCGCTACCGACCGGCTGAACGTGTGCCACAGCTTGTGTCGGCGGCATGCTCAGCCTCGCGGGAAGTGAGATTATCGGGCTCGGCTGTCGTGCCACTTGCTCCAGCCCGCACTTCCATAGCGTGGCCGACAGGCATTGCCCGTGGCAGCAGGCAAAATCGTCTCTTACGATCGACGATCCGTGCGCCAGGGTCGCGGTCCGCTGCACACAGTTCTCCAGCTCACGGACATTACCGGGAAATCCGCAATTCATAAGAACGTCTATCGCACTTGACTCGAAGACCAGAGCACGGCCGTTCTCATTGTTGAAGTTCTTCAAGAATCGAGCGGCGAGAAGCGGAATATCAGTGCGTCTTTCGCGCAGCGGCGGCAGTAGCAGAGGAACCACGCTAATGCGATAATAGAGATCGGCACGAAACTCCTTCCTTGCCACCGCCTCTTCAAGATTCTTGTTCGTGGCAGCAATCACGCGGACGTCGACTTTGATCGTCTGATTGCCGCCCACCCGCTCGAACTCCTGCTCCTGAAGCACGCGCAGGAGTTTCGCCTGGAACGACGCCGAGATCTCGCCAATCTCATCCAGAAACAACGTTCCCTTGTCCGCGAGTTCGAAGCGACCCTTGCGCGCGTTGAATGCGCCCGTAAACGCCCCCTTCTCGTGACCGAACAATTCGGATTCCAGCACCGTCTCGGTGAGGGCTGCGCAATTCAGCTTGATAAAGGGGCGTTTGGCGCGCGCTGAACGCTCGTGAATAGCCTTCGCGACCAGCTCTTTGCCGGTGCCCGATTCGCCACGCAACAGAACGGTGCTATTCGATTTTGCGATCAGCTCGATCTTCTCAAGCATCGCGCGCAGCGCCGGACTGTCGCCGATAATTCCCTCGACTTGGACCTTCTTACGCTCCCGGCCATGAGGCTTGAGCTCGGACGAAGGCTGCGTCTGCAGCCGGAACTCCTCGTCCATAAGCCGCCCGCGGTCGCGCACAAAGGTGCAATGCAGCTTTGCCGTCTGGCCCAGAAGGCTTGCGACCATCGTCAGCAGGCGGAGGTCGTCCTCGAGCTGCGCATGCGTCCCGTTGTCTGCGATGCGGTCGATGCTCAGCGTACCCACAACTTTCTCGTCGATCTCTATGGGAACGCCGATGAAGGCAACACACGTATTACGGGCGGCGTCTAGCATCATCTCGACTTCCGAAAAACTGAAGATCGAATGCAGCGCTACGTTCTCGACGATGAGCGGCCGCCCCGTCGCCACAATTTGATCAATTGCTCCTTGCGGCAAGCGCCCCCCGCAGCGCGCGTCGCGCCCTTCGCTCCGGCCGTCGTCTACGATGATCTCGGGCAGCCCGTCATGTTCGAACAGACATACGATGCCGCGCCGCATCTGCACGAGCGATGGCAGCCGCTCGATGACGCTCGCCAGCTTGGCTTCGAGCCGGGATAGGCCAGTGAGCGTGTGCGCTATTTCAAAGATCGTGCTTAGCGATTTCTCTTGCGACGGCAGAATAGAAGCGGAAGGGTCCGCGCCGGAGGTTGAGTTTGGTGTTTCGCTCAGGGAAACGCTGTCCAGCATAGTGACTTCTCCGTTCCTTTCTTGATCCTCCCCATCACCTCGATCGGACTTGTTAGACTCGTGTTGCATGCCTGCCTCGATCTGACATCCAATTCTCAGGCCGGGGGCGAGAGATGACGGCTCTTCATGGCACGCCGGCAGCACTTACAGTGACTAGATTTTGCGCTTATTCTTTCCAACTCGCTGCGCGGATTCGCCCGGCCAACATGGCTTCGATCGATGAAGCTGAGTTAGTCGGGTTCGCCAGGAACGGATTCACTCACAAGTGTTGCCCGCCATTGATCGGCACTTCGGCACCCGTGACATAACTTGCCGCATCTGAACATAGGAAGAAAATGACCTTGGCGACCTCTTCGGGTGTACCCACCCGGCGTAGTGGGATCTTTGGCACAAGATGCGCTTCCGTATCAGGCGACAAAATGTCCGTCTTGATTTCGCCGGGCGCGATCGCATTGACGCGAATGCCATGTGAGGCGTAGTCGTGCGCCATTTCGCGCGTGAGACAAGCGAGCGCAGCTTTCGACGTGGCATATGCCGTGCCTGCAAATGGATGCACCCGCGCTCCGGCGATCGAAGTCACATTGACGATCGAGCCTGACGCCGCTTTTAGCTCATCGAACAGACCTTGAGCGAGCAGGATCGGCGCCACCAGATTGAGGTGGAACACGCTCATCCAGGTATCGACTGAGGTCGCCAGCGACGTGAGCCGGGCACCGTTTGGCGTTTTTGGTGAGTTTCCGGCATTGTTTATCAGTCCCTGCAGCGGTGCGCCGGCAAGGCGCTCCTTTATCTGGGCAAGCACGCGCGGTAGCGTCCGATGATCGCTCAGGTCGACTTCGATATAGCTATCCCCCTCTGAGTCCCATGGGCAGCGCACCGCGTCGAATGGTTGGCGCGCGCAAGAAATGATGCGCCAACCGGCTTCCGAAAACAATCTTCCCGTGGCGCGACCGATACCGCGCGATGCCCCGGTCAATACCAGCGTCTTCCGCTCACGCAGCGGACGGCCCGCTCCATCGGCGTGAATTGGACCACGAGGGTCCGTTTCCGACGATTTAGCTGCGACCGCGTTGTCATCTGGTAGACCTAGATTCACACGCGACTCCCTTCCGCTCCCCTCGCCCGTGCACCTGGTGCAGGATCCGGGCCAGAGCGAAGCAGGGCACAGGTGGCGCGCTTTTACGACGCAAATGGCAGGTTCCGAACATCTGGCCTGTTTGCTTTGCGACACCGGCAGCGCCGCAGCAATGGCTGTCGTCGAGCTCCCGGGTGCTGCCCACTGCGTGCGCTACGCTTCGAGCCAGAGGCTGGGGTTTCCATGGCGAGCTGACTGCGTCACCACTCCACGAGTGGTCTGTGGGTCATGCGCGCTAGACGAGATAGATTAGCTGCGGGCGGAGATCAGGATTTAATGGCCGGTTCGTCCAAGTTCCTCTCGGCCTGGTTACGCGCGGCCGCACATACGGCTCTTGAGCCATACCGATGGGCCGCCGGCCGCGCGGTTCATCACACCTCCGTCCGAAAGGACTCCGCGAGCGGAGCATGAACAAAGGCCGTCGTCCAGAAAACGAAAGCCCTGCCCAGCAAAGGCGATCCATCTACCGGACGCGCCTCCTTGCTGCTGGGACATTCTGTCGTGACTGTCTGTTACGTCAGATTTCCTCGGCGACCCGGACCGCCATTGCCGTGCTTTTCACCGTCTGGCCAGCCACGGCGGACTTGGCTGGAGGATGACAGAACTGTAAGCTTTCCGCGCGACTCGACTTGCACCGGAGGGCCCGAAGTGTTGCCGGGCAAGACCGCCGGCCCTCGCTGGCATCCGCCTTACGCTTCTCAGGCGTTCGCCCTCCCACCGCACCGCATCCATGGTAGTGCGCCGGTCAGCCGTCGCTTGCGGGACGGAAGTCGCCATCCAACGTTCCTGCGACACGTTACGAAACTCGACCGTGTCGAAGCCAGCAGTATCAGACCGATGATCTAGCCCGTCATTGTTCAGGCCCACATTCTGGCGCTTCAGGAAGCCGCGAAATGCTCGTATGGATTATCGATCAGGGTCAAGCGCTCCGGATTGCTCTGGTCGAATTCAATAATCCGTGGCACGAGCAGACGGGCATAGCGCGTGAAGGCGCTGGTGGGGGGAAAGCGGATCACGGTAGCGCACCGCGCAAGAAGATACATGTCGATGAGAGCCGAAGCTCCACCTTCAATTCCCATTTCCGCACTATGCAACGGCCCTGCCCGATCGGCCTGGAAACGTTTTGGTACGGCGAAGACATCGGGAAACAGACCCGATAGGCGATCGAGCACCTGTGCACTGTCAGTGCACAGGAAGACCTTTACAGGCTTTGGATATGGCAAAGCCTTGGCTTTACGGATTGCCATGCAAACCTGACGAAGGGCGAGCTCCGAATCGGCCCAGTACGGCGCATGCTCCATGACATCTTCGCCATTGCCGTGCCGAACATGAACGCCAATGATGCTATGGCCGCTAAAATGTTCCTCATACAAGGCGTCGATCCGCGCTTGAATCTCAGACCTGAGCTTGATGTTCCGAAAGATCAGTCGTTCGGCTGCCTCGCCACAACGCCACATCAGGCAGGCGTCACAGACAATGGTGTTGGCTTCGTTATCTTCTCTCGCCTGGAACAGCTCGGTCAGTTCGTCACGTTCTCGGAAGATCTGCTCATCCGGACGATTGATGCAGTCGATCGACGGCCTATTCCACCACCGCGGGAAGAACGGTCCGGGAAACGAGAGCTGGTTGATCCGGTCATCGCAAATCACCGGTACCCCAGCGATGTCCTCAACCGGCTCGAAGAACACCGGAAAGGCGTTGCTGAACGGTCGGTCGATGTAGCAGGAACCGCGCCAGTCAACGACGAGCGTCCGCCCGGTCCGCTGCGCGTACGACCAGGCCGACGCCAATGACCAGAGGCAGTCACCGAAGCCGGTACGCCTCCGAGAAATAACAAAGCGTTCCTTGGTCAAGTTATCAAACCCTTCTCGTTTTGCAAGATCAGCTTTGTGTGGCGCACCTAGCATCTGCGATTCCGATCCACGCCAGTGGACGGCTGGTCACCGGGACGCAAGGCGATCAACCCGCAACCCTCCTCCACGGCACCGCGCTTGGGAGGTCATACGAGAGGCCTCCAAAGAGCCCTCTTCCGCATTGCTCACCTTTTGCAATCACGCAGTCGGTGACGGATGCAGCCGTATACGGCGGAGATCCCAGAGCCCACGCAGTTCGTTCACGAGAGCTTCTCGCCTAGTCCTGTCAGTGGTGACCCTGGCGAGAAGATCGGCAAGAACAGCTTCCTTCTCAATTTGCATCAGCATGTCGAACAGGTCATGCGAGACGCGCACGCTCTCCTGGCTGGAGTGACCCATGCGGATCTCGCAGACTGTCTCCTGGCGTTCTCGGCCCGCATGAGCGCGAACCCGGTAAAGAGATACATGGGGCGGCAGTGATACAGCGAGTGCAGTCCAGCTTTCGAGCGTTGTCGCCCGCTTTTTGACGAGGAATGAACCGATTACAAGGCCATCCAGCTCGGTTGACAAAAACGCCGTAATCGCATCGGCAACGGAATCTACGATCGGTTCGGCATTGTTGTTGAACGACGTGTTAAGCAAAATCGGGACGCCTGTCCGGCTCTTGAACGCATTGATGAGTTCCCAATAGGCGGCATTGTTCGTGCGGGAAACCGTCTGCAGCCGAGCCGTACCATCGATATGCGTGATCGCGCCCAGCAAAGCACGCTTGGATTCCCGCACGCGAACGACGAAATTCATGAAGGGGTATTCTGCGCGACCATCCGGCAACTCAAAGAACGCGCCCGCATCCTCCTCCAGAACTGATGGTGCAAATGGTCGATAACTCTCGCGCTTCTTGACCATCGCATTGATCCGGTCCTTGTTCGCCGCGGGCCTCGGGTCCGCAAGAATACTACGGTTGCCGAGCGCACGAGGGCCGAACTCCGATCGGCCCTGCACCCACCCGATCACGGCGCCATCAACCATCCACTCGGCTGCTCTGGTTGCGACGTCAGCGGTCCGTTCAAACTCGAGGTGTCCGGCCCATCCCTTCAGTTCCTTTTCGATGCTATCGTCGCTGCCGACATCTGGCCCCCAATAAACCGCCTGTAGCCGCTCGCGGGGCGCAGGCTGCCCGGCCTCGTTCGACACCATCAGCGCCGCGCCCAATGCGCATCCGGCGTCATGCGCAGCCGGCTGCACGAAGATGTCTTCGAACAGGCCTGAATACAGGAGTTTTCCGTTCAGCGTGCAGTTATGGGCCACCCCGCCAGCCAGGCACAACCGTTTCATTCCGGTCGACTCAC
Source organism: Bradyrhizobium sp. 155 (assembly GCF_023101105.1). Taxonomy (NCBI): domain Bacteria; kingdom Pseudomonadati; phylum Pseudomonadota; class Alphaproteobacteria; order Hyphomicrobiales; family Nitrobacteraceae; genus Bradyrhizobium; species Bradyrhizobium sp. 155. The sequence goes on from NZ_CP064704.1 coordinate 6,437,795, forward strand.
GGTAATGCCGCAGAATGTGAAACACGATCCGCTCCAGCGCCTCCTGCAACGATGCGCTCACATCTCGATGCTGTTGGGTGAACGGCATTCCCTTTCGCCGGACCTCGATATTTTGCAGCAATGCTGGGCCGATACGTTCGAGGTGAACGCGGTAGCCACCGTTTGCGCAGAGCTCATAGAATTGGGAAAAGAGCTCGCGATAGCGTGCGGGATCTCCGTAAGGAGCCAGTCCCATAACCTTATACTCGTCGAACAGGCCGTAGCCGAGATATCGGATCGTCTCCAGATAGAACAGTCCGAGAGAGTTATTCTCTGGAAATGTCATAAGCTCGGTCATTTCGCTGCCTGACCCGACAGCCAAGAGACCCGACAGGAAGTCGCCACAACCGTCGATCGCGAGGACCAGGCTATCTTCAAAACCCGACATCGCCAGAGCGCTCACGGCGTGGGCCTGATGGTGGCCTACGAATGACACCCGGGAAGGATCAACTTGGGTACCGAACTCCGTGGCTAGAAGGTGCCGTAGCAGCAGATTCGCATCTAGGGGAATTGAGATTTCCGGTTGTGAGATGAACAACCGTTCGAGCATTGCATTGCAATAGGCTTCAGTAGCGTAGAACGCAATACGATCGACGTCGCGAAGCTCCACACCCGCGGCTGCAAGACAGTATTCGATCGCACTGCTCGGGAGCTTGTTTGAATGTTTGATCCGGTTAAGGCGCTCCTCTTCCACGGCAGCGATCACGCGCCCGTCCTTGACAAGTACCGCGGCGCCGTCGTGCAGAAACGTGCCCGGCAGCCCAAGGGGGTTTTCATAGACCCTGTCGAGGCCGCCACTCAATCCTAGACACAGCATCTTGTTCTCCGTTAATCCTGAGAGGCCTGTTGGCCTATTTCGTATCGCTTGCTTTGGGAGTAGGCCGCGCGAGGCCGATCAGGCATCGCTAGCTGACGAGACGCATATAAGCGTCGCACGCGATTGGAAATTCGCTAAGCCCGATATCTCATCTCGCACACGCGATGCTTCGCTTAGATCTTATTCCTCTCACCGCATCAGGCGCTGCCGAAGGAGCACGGCCGAGACGAGGAAGGGAACTGCTGCGTAGATGCAAAGTGCGCCCACATGCAATCCGACGCTGTCAACCGGTCGACCAAGCATTGTTGGACGAATGAGATCGACCGAATGACTCAGCGGCAATAAGGCTGCGATGCGTTGAAATGAACCGGGCAACTGGCTCATTGGGAAGATCGTCCCGCTTAAATACATCATGGGCGTAAGAATAAGCGACTGGTAGAAGATGAAATAGTCGTGGCTCGGTGCAAGTGCTGAAACGACCATTGCGAGGCTCGCGAAAGTAACGCCAGTGAGGGCGATGGCTGGTAACGCATAGGGAATGGATGACCACTCTGCGTAACCCAGCGCGACGGCCACAATCGTGATCGCGGTCCCGGCGAGCAAGGCCTTGCTCGCTGCCCAGGCCACTTCACCGAGGACAATGTCGCCGAGCGTAAGGGGCGTACAGAGCACTGCCTCCCAGGTGCAATTTGTCTGCATGCGAGCGTAAGCCGCATAGATCGTTTCGAAGGTTGCGGAGACCATCGCGCTTGTGGCAACCATTCCAGCCGCCAGAAACGAGATGTATGAGGTGCCCTCAACACCACCTATGATCATTCCAAGGCCAAAACCGAGACCGAACAGAGAGCTCATCGGCTCGGCCAGATTCCCAAGAACCGATGCCAGAGCAACTTTCCGCCAAACCAGAAAATTGCGGCGCCATACCGCCATCCAGTTCCATGGATTAGCAGGGAGCGCCGGCGCAAAACGTTGCCACATCGTTCAGTCCTTTATCTCTCGCCCGGTTAGCCGCAAGAACACATCCTCCAGATTTGGAGGACGCTGCAGAAAGCGCAGATCCGTGCGGTTGACAAGCCGGAGGCGCACCTGCTCTGGATCCGTGACATAGCAGAACAGCGTCTCCCCGCTCACCTCAGCGCGCTGCACTTGGGGTCTGACCAGCGGCAGCAGTTCGTGCGGGTTACCGCCGTAAATCTCGATCACTTGGCAGCCGATCTGCTGCTCGATCAGCGCGCGAGGCTGACCTTCGGCGATCTTACGGCCGTGCTCGAGCACGCACAGGCGGTCGCACAATCGCTCCGCCTCTTCCATGAAGTGGGTGGTGAGAAGGATCGTTTTGCCGCGCCCTAATAACGAGCGCAAGCGTTCCCAAATCAGGTGACGGCCGTGCGGATCGAGGCCGGTCGTCGGCTCATCAAGGACCAAGAGCTGCGGATCGTTAATGAGGGCCCGTGCCAACGTCAGGCGTCGCTTCATGCCGCCGGACAGTTCGGCGACTCGCGCGTCCGCCTTGTTCTCCAGGCGTGCGAATTCGAGCAGTGACGGCGTGACCGCTTCCACCTCAGCCGCGCTCATGGCGAAGTAGCGCCCGAAAACGAGCAAGTTTTCGCGCACCGTGAGCTGAAGATCAAGGTTATCGAACTGTGGGACAACCCCGATCCCCCGGCGCGCCAAGCGCGCCCGCGCCGGCACTGGCTCGCCGAGCACGCATATCTTACCTGCGTCGGGCGATGCAACACCCAGGATCAAACGCGCAAGCGTGCTTTTACCCGCGCCGTTTGGTCCCAGCAGACCGAAGCACTCTCCCGGCGAGACCGTAAACGAAAGAGCGTCCACGACGACCCTGTCGTCGTAGAACTTGCTCACCTGGAAAAGGTCGACTGCCGCGGTTGACATCTGCTTACGCCATCGCGACGGACGTTGTTCCCGCCGCTTCCCCGCTTGCGCGCTTTTTTGTCCAAAGCAGGCCGTCACACCATACGTGATCGACGCGTCCCCACTGGCACGCGGCGGCAGCATCCGGGAAAAAGCCGCGTCCATGCAGATTGGCGCTGGTATTGCAAAGCAGCGGAATGGCTGTGAGCTTCTCGTATTCGACGAGAAGCTCGGCCACTTTATGCTGGGAGGTTCTAGAAACGGTTTGTAGACGAGCAGATCCATCGAGATGCACGACGGCGGGAATTTTGTCCCGCCATTCTGGTCGCGTCTGGTGATCGAACAGCATGTACGGATCGGGTATTCCAGGGCTAAAAATCTCCGCGGCACGATCCTCCAGGCATATCGGCGCTACCGGCCTGAAATGCTCACGAAGTTTGACATCGTTGAGATGATCTTTCATTCCTTCCCAGCTCGCAGCCGCGAGAATGCTTCTGCCACCCAAGGCTCGCGGCCCGAGCTCGGCACGCCCGGCAAGGAAGACCACGGGCTTGTCGCAAGCGAGGATTGCCGCAAGTTGGCCCATAGTGCAGGGCGCGCCCTCCCATTCGGGCGGGACTTCGCTGGGACGCACGGCCGGTCCGCTGTAGACCGACCATTCCAGAGCTCTAAAGCCTTGCTGTGCCGCCAATGCAGAGCAAGCAGCACCAATGGCTGAGCCGCTGTCGTTCGGAAAGGGCGGCACCCACACGAAATCGAACAGGCCTGTCGCACGAAATGCACTATTCCACTTAATATTCAGGCCACAGCCGCCGGCTATGCAGAGGTTACGCGCCCCCGCAAGATTCGAATGCCGCTCCACCACATCAGCAATGGTGCGAACCAGCAGACGCTCTAGAAACACGTGAAATGACGCAAGGACGTCTTGGGCCTGTTTTTCCTTCAATCGCATTGCGCACGCATCGAAGAAGTCGTGCAGAGCTTCAAGTGGCGATTGTGAGCTGTTGATCTCTTCAAGCTCGGGACAAGCACCCTCAGCATCCGTGGCAAAGTGCGCCTCATAAAGTTCATGAAACGTCTTAATACAATCCTCGTCGGGCGATCCCAGTGCGATATAGGCCATCAGCTTGCCGGCAATACCGAGATCCCAGCTGGTCCGGTCTGCCCGCCTGTAAGGTCCAAAGTGGTGTCCTGCCGTCGCATAGGCGTGACCTATTATCGGAAACAGGCACTCGATGAACCGGATGCCGTGGGGCTCTACATAGTAGAGGCGCGGAAACATGCAGCCGTCCCACACCAAGCAGAAAGCAGATTGTCCGGATTTGGCAAACGAGCTGGCGCAGTATGCGGATGCTACGTGCCCGGTAACATGGGGATAGCTTTGATAGGGATATAGCTTCCCATCAAGCATGAGGCCGATCCGATCGCGGGACGTCAGGGGGCTATCGCCTTGCCGTTCGACATACGGCGCGCCCTTGAGCTTGATGGTCGTCGTCCCACTAAGGACTTCGAACTGTGACTCGAACTCTCCATCCCAGCCATCAATGACGAACTGATCAACATCGCTCGGATCCAGCCCGTGCTCCGCCAAGGCGTCAACAACGGCATCCAGGTTGTCGATGGTTTGATAACGCGGATTGTTGTTCAGCTTCTCCTGTTCGACACAAAACACCACCCGGCCGTCCTCGATCAGAGCGACTGCCCCGTCGTGCGTCAACTTGATACCGCAGATGCGCATAGTAGGTCCTTTCAAGCTCGGCCGTTAGAACAAATCGAAGATCGCTCCGGATTGCGAAAGCGGACCAACAAGCAGTCTTCGTCAGCCGACTGCCCCTGGCACTGCACGCGTTCGACCTCAATGAGCGCTTCAGCCAACATCGTGATGACTGTCTCGGCGCCAGCGACATGCCCCCATCGCCTGCAGGTGGCATCACGTGCAGATCCGAAGACCAGGTGCCCACCTGGAGCAAGCATCTTCACCAGCTTGTCGATTGCGGTACGCATCCGTGTCATGTCTTCGAGATAGTAGAGAACTTCGGCGACCACGATCAGATCGAACAGCTCTTCGGTCGAGAACTGCAGAATATCGGTCGCCGCCCAGCTGATATGCGACCACCTCTTGGTCCGCTGGACCGCTCGACCGATCGCTCGCGGCATAACATCGATGACCGTGAGCCGTTTGCAGTGAGGAGCAAGCTTCTCTGTGAATGCACCGGCCGCGCACCCGATCTCGAGGCCGGTTGAGACGGCGCCGTTCGACAGCGATAGTCGTAGCAATTGGGTGTGACGCTCACGTTCGAACGGATTGTCGTCAAGCCGCCACGGGTCATCGTTGGTCAGCTCCCGTTGCAACGATTGATATGTCTTGTCCACGCTCACCACTAAATCCCCTACAAAGCTGTCAGTCAGTCGCGGCGGCAATGCCATCAGACGCGATCAGCTGCGAGGAAGCGCGCGAAAGACCTGCCCCGCGAATTGAGCCTGGCGCTTCCGATCCCGGGTTAAGGCTTGGTCCATTTGTCGCGTCTTCGATCGAGGCCTTCGACTCATCGACGTCTGATGATTTCGCTACTTTGCGCGAGAGCCAGTCGCTGTTGCTCAAGGTACAGAGCGCATAGGCTTTCATCGGGAGCAGGAGGAAGATGTTGATAGGCGTGTGCAGCGAGAAGCCGATAAATCGAAGCTCGCCGGCACGAAGGGCCGCCACGCTGCATCGAACCATGGTCATCGCGACGATGGTCAGACCGGTCCACCAGGGCACGGTGCCGGTGAGCGCGAGCTGAGCGAGCGCGGCAATCGATGAGATGGCGAGCAGCAGCGGCCCGAGGTTCTGTCCGAGCACGTCGAGCGTAAGGTACCGGTCCAGGCCGGGCAACAGGTGCAAACCCAGCAGCGTATCGCGGTAAGTGCTCCGCGCCCAGCGGAGCTGTTGCCGCAGATAGGGCAAGAGCCTGTCCGGGACCACCGTGGCGGCGATGGCGTCCGGAACGTACTCGGTTCGAAACCCTGCCTTGAGCATGAGGATCGTCAGATGGCGGTCCTCACCGAAGTCGCTCGGCTTTCCTCGGAAGAACTGCGTCTCGTACTGGTCCAGCAGCAACAGCAGCGCGGAGCGGCGGTACATGGCACACGGCCCGCAGCAGCACATGACGGCACCAAAGCGCGTCTGAGCCGCGCGCTCCTCGTTGCAAGCCAACCAGTACTCCATGTCGATCAATCGGGTCAGCCAGCTGTCGTTCCGGTTGCTGGCCATCAATTGCCCCATGGCCGCGCCGACGGCTGGATCCTGCATCTTGCGTACGAGTTTGCTGACCACGTCGCTGGCGATTTCCGTATCGGAATCGACGTTGAGCACGAGATCGCCGAACGACCGGCGTATCGCTGCGATCTGCGCCTTACGCTTTCCAACGTTACTTGGCAGCAGAATGACGGTGAACCTCGGGTCATACGCGTAGCTCCCATGGACCGGGGCCACTGCAGCGACATTTGCAGAGCCGTCATCGACCACATACACCTGCAATCGCCCTGGGTAATCCTGGCTTGCGAGAGATTTCAGGCAGGCCGCCAGCGTGCGCGGATCCTCGTTGAAGCAGGGCACGATGATATCCACGCTGGGCAGAGCTGCGCTCTCGACGAGGTCGTACGGCGGCAGTGAGGCGTCGGTTCGCAGCGCATAAAGCGCCTGCGCGGTCTTATGGACGCTGGAGAGCAACGCGTAGGAGGCAACAGCAGCGGTGCTGATGGTGGCAAGCAGGCTCATGTGATTTGATCTATTCAGTGAGTTTGAGGAAGCGACCGGATTGCAAATCCAAGGTCATGCAGTGCTGGAATGAGCTGGGCGAGCGCCGTCACGGTCTGGTCGCGCCGACTAGAGTGAAGGCAGCGTTTCAACTCGTCGGGAGGGCACCCGTCGTGCAGGAGCACGATTGCTCCCGGCCGGACCGAGGCCAGCACCGCGGCAACAATCGCCTCGCCGCCAGGACGAGACCAGTCTTGCGGGTCCACTGACCAGTGCAGGGCTGCCAGTTCGGCCTTCGCCGACACGGCGAGGGCCTCCTTGGTCCAAGTCCCATACGGCGCACGCATGTGCCGCACAGAGGCTCGCGGGCAGGCCATTCCGATGACCTTGTTCGTCGTTAGGATCTCGTATTCCACCTCATCCGGCATGCATTTGGATAAATCCGGGTGCGTCATTGTGTGGTTTGCGAGTTCGTGGCCTTCTGCAATGATGCGCTGGATCAGCTCCGGCTGGCCCGCTGCATATGCACCAATCACGCAGAAAGTGGCGGGGGCCCGATGCTGCGCCAGCACATCCAGGATAGCCGGCGTGCAATGCGGGTTGGGACCATCATCAAACGTCAGATAGACACAGCGCTCTCCGCCCGAGTCGGCGCAGTCGCTCCGCGCTTCAGTCTCGTTGTCTGCAGACGTCACAGTTCTGGCCCGTTCCGTTCAATCATCTCACCGGCCGGCCATTCGCTCATTGGCCTCGCAATCGGCAGAACGAGGCCGACCACGTCCTCCACGCGCGTCGGAGGCACAGTGAGATAGATATCCGGACGAGCGGACCGGACACGGAGCCCTGGCAGAACAGTCGCTAATCCCTGTCGCCCGAGCAGCCTGGTAATATGTTTCTGCAGGGCAGATCGGACCGTGCCAAAACCGAACGGCACCCCAAGATCTCGCAATACGGGATACATCACGCGGATGGAGTGGCTGATGCCGAGCCCCTCGAGATCCGGGCGCACCCCGTACAATCCGAGTTCAGCCACAAGCAGATCGACCTCACCCACTTTTATGAAGCGGCGCAGTGCGCCGATGTGAATCGCAACACCACGATCATCGTAGCCGATTGCGCGAATCTCAGGCCTTGCGCCGGCCCAGCTTCGATGACCTTCAAAGGGCTTTGCATTGAATGCCCCGGTCGGACCATAGGTCTTCCGGAAGAAGTCGGACAACTCAATATGGTCAGCAAGTTGAAGCTCATTCTCCCAGCACAGCCTCCAACGAACTGGAGGGCGCGCCGAAGCACCTCGTGTGGATCCGGGCGCGATCATTTTCATAGAGAGTAATTCCTATTCATTATCTGGCTCCTGACGCACGCCAGCAGTTCGCTACGCTCGAAAGGCTTGCTCAAAAACTGGAGTCCAGTTTGCAGGACTCGCCTCATATCGTTTTCGAAGCTGTCTGTGAGCAGAACGGTGGGAATCGCGCGTCCGGATGCAGCCAGATGATGGAAAAGCTCAAAGCCACTCATCACGCTCGACTGCATGTCCGCGATCAAGCACGACGTGATCAAACGGCGGCCCGATTTCAAGAACTCGTCTGCGCTCTCGAAGGGTTCGGGTACGTAACCCGCCGAAAAAACCATATCTGTCAGATCTTCACGCACTGACCGATCTGCATTCACAATGGATACGACGTCGAGCGTGTGCGCAACTCGCATCAGATTCACGAAGGACGGCTTCGCTTGCATGTTCGGCACGATTTCTCCGCAGCAAGGACGCAATCGGATGCGACCAGAACACATTTGGCACCCGCAACCGAAGGGGTCCAACTGGAGGGAAATCTACGGTCAGGTTAAGCGTTCGCTCAATTCTACAGCGGTACACGGCCGGTATAGAATGGGTTGGCGAAGCCATACGATAGTTTGCTCGTCCTATACGCCCACGCACATTTGCGGATCCCCACCGTGCTAGCTCGCCGAGATAGGACTTGCGCAACACGCGCGAAACTGCGACCGCACGGTCCAGATGTCTTGATCGATCCCTGGCGCTGGGCTGAGACGCGCTACGATTTGTAACCATTCTGATAGATCTGGCATCTCGCTAAACTATCCTTTGCTATCCTCAGTCGGTACAAATGGTAAAATCGATTGTATCGATAGAACACATTCACACGGTGGATCACTCAAGATTATGCGTTTCAAGGGCCTCGATCTGAATCTCCTCGTCGCGTTCGACGCCCTGGTGACGCAAGGCAATCTCACGGCGGCGGCAAGAAGCATCAACCTCAGTCAACCTGCCATGAGTGCTGCCGTCGCGCGGCTTCGCACTTACTTTCGCGATGAGCTATTCACGATGAGGGGTAGGAAGCTTGTCCCAACGCCGCGGGCTCAAGCGCTCGCAGCCCCAATTCGCGAGGCTCTCGCTCACATTCAGCTCTCCATCATTTCTCCGGAGGGCTTCACTCCGTCTCAATCGAATCGGCGATTCAGGATCATCCTGTCCGACTTCATGACTGTCGTGTTTCTTCGAAGAATCGTGGACCGCGTCGCGCGGGAAGCTCCGACGATCAATTTCGAGTTGCTGCCGCCCTTAGAGGAACCCGATGAACTTCTCCGGCGCGGTGAAGTCGATTTTCTCATGTATCCGGAGATGTTCATGTCGAGTGCGCATCCCAAGGCGGCACTGTTCGAGGACACGTTCGTTTGCGTGGGCTGCCCCATGAACAAGCAGCTGGCGCCGCGACTTACGTTCGAGAAGTACATGTCGATCGGGCACGTGGAAGCCCGGTTCGGGGGCTCCCTGAGGCCCTCCTTTCACGAATGGCTCTTGCTCGAGCATGGTTTCAAGATACGCACCGAGGTCGCAGTGCAGGGTTTTGGTATGATTCCGCCTATGTTATTGGGCACCAACCGTATAGCGAGTATGCCCTCAAGACTGGTCAGCCATTTCGCAGACACGATGCCCCTGCGGGTCATCGAACCTCCGCTGCGACTTCTCACATTCACCGAGGCCGTCCAGTGGCCGGCCATTCATAATACTGATCCTGCAAGCATTTGGATGCGCAACATGTTCTTGCAAGAGGCATCCATGATGGTCTCTCCGTCCGAGACCAACCAATGTCACGGCCCGTTCTAGCATTGTTCGGCCGTTTGCGATCTAATCTCGGTTAACCAGATCTACGCCAGGCTCGAGGCTCCGGTCCTCGCTGGTGTTCGGATTGGCGCGTTTGAGCGTAGTTTGATCGGGTCGGCCGCGCTCTTGATCTCGCGCTGGCGTGACGATCTTGCGCTTCATACAGCTCGTTCGGCGGCGCTCCGCCTGACTTGCCTGACACGACGGCTGCATCGCACTGTTCTACATGAGCTGAGGCTCAGAGCTCGCGAAATGATCCGGCCAGTCAGATGAACGAAATCAGGCCTTGGCACTAAAATCCCTCGAATCGTACACCGCGTCAGGTTGTAGACTAAGACCTGCGATCGAGGCTGCAAACGTGGACACTGGCAGGCACCCACACCGCTCTTAACCTGCCGGTGGGCATTCTCCTTGCCGTCTACTCTCCCGGTGATCGCAGCAGCAATGCCAAAGCACCACATCGGATCGGTGGGTGCAGGTCATCCTTTCGGATCGCGACAGTGGTGTTATTCGAGAGTGTCGTGGCGCGTCGCGCGCGGGATGCCGCCGCCGTTGGTCCCGAGTTGCGGCCACTCACCGCTGACCTCGAAGAGCTACTTCGGTGCGGTAACATGATTTGCCAATCTTACCCAAAGCATCTATGTCCAGCGCTCGCACACCAAAGCGATACTGTTCGAGAATGAAAGTGAGTGAGCTTCTGGACGAGCAAGGGACTGTGCTGCGCAACACTGATCCGGCTCACGTCTGGATATGCGAGTTATTGCTGTAGGAGCTATGGCACGTCGTTGTTTCCCGGCGCGCCCGCGCGGCGCCGGGGGCGTGTTGCCCGTTTTGAGTGTGCCTCCACGTCCGACGGATATCGGAGCGATCCTTCGAGGCTCCGTCCTCAATCGCGAGTAACGCTTCGCCAACCGCGCGAGGTGCGCTCGCGTTGAGATACATGCCGGAAATGGTTTTGCGGCCCGCCTTCTCTCATTATACTGGCGCTTTGCGTCGCAGACTTTCGCCGTTGAAGAGCAGCCATCATCTTGTGGCATTCCAAAACCCGATGTTGCCATGCGCGAACAACGCCTTCGCGGCCACAAAGCCATCAACAGACTAGCAGCGCGTCGAAAACGCTGCTAGGTGCCGAGCGGGCGGCCGCGCCACCCATCTGATCAGATCAGTACTTTGTCTGGGCAGCCGTTCGTGAAGCTGTGTCTCAAGAGCAAGCGGGATGGCATGTACCTGCTTTCGCTTCGCGTGGCGATCAGACAGCAAATGGCCGCTGCTGCGCCAGCATCCAGCGGAAATTGCACAGTTTCGGTCAGGCAGTGTTGGACAAAAGGGAAGTAAACGCCGTGTTGCACAACGGCACCACACGAACGCACCTGTCACATTCTTTCGCGCACGTCGCCGCTCCGTCTTCTTTTTGCCCTACCACAGCCAAACGGCTTCCCCACGTGCAGCGAAGGTGCCGCAATGAAAGGAGCATATTGTTGGAGAAGCCGAGCGGAGTCTACGACCCGGAGGATCTCGCGAGCTTGGGAAACCTTTTTGATCGAGCAATCGGGTCTTTACCGACATGCATGCGAACCGGCGAGAATCGCGTAGCGATCGCCAGACTTGTGATGCAACGCGCAGCGAGGGACGAATTGGCGTCGCTGGCGAACTTGATGCTTGCACTTGTCTCGGCTGATTGATTAACAGCATGCGCTCAGTGCTCCTGGGGTTCGCAGCGAGAGACCATCATCTAGATCATTGAAATCACTTGATTCTCACGTGACGTCAGGTTGTAGGCTTGCAAATTGAGGACCATGACAAAAGCCACACCACGACGGCGCCGATGGCGCATTGGAGAACTTGCAGAGGCGACCGGCGTAACGGTACGCACTCTGCATCATTACGAACATACGGGGTTGTTGACGGTCGCGGAACGTACCGGTGGCGGTCACCGCATGTACGATCGTGAAAGCCTACAACGCGTCTGTCAGATACGGGCGCTACGTGAGCTGGGCTTCTCGCTTCCTGAGATCCGCAAAGCCATCGAGGGACGGTCGTCTCTCACGGACCTATTGCGCAACCATCTCGAGCGAATTGAAATTCAAGTCGCGCGGGCGACATTATTACGGGATCGATTGCGCAATATGACGACGCAAGGTGAGACAGAAGTTAGTGTCGACGAGCTACCGGCCACGTTAGATGCAATGTCGCGGATTCAGGAACGTACCCCCTCGGCCATCTGCACATGCGCCTCTAACGCTAGCCGCGAAGATCGGTGGCGCAAGATTCGGGACGAGCTACGAAGCTGCATGGATCGGGGCGAGCCGCCATGCGGTGAGCGACCAAATGCGGTCGCGCGTCAGGCCCGTTCGCTGCTGACTGAGATCGCAGGAGTTGATTCGACTGTCTCGATGATACTGAAGGTGCTGACGCGATTGACTGAACCACACAATCTCGCCGGCTGGGATGCGAGCCTCATGCGATACCTGGATCTCGCCCTCGCCGCGCTGGAGAGCCAGCTCGGAACGAGTTGACGCACCCGGCTGCCGGACTCGGTTGCTCAAATGTCTCTAACTGAATGAGCTGATGCTGATCCTTGTCTGACTGAGGATCGTTGGCCCGTAGCAATTCGCCTGCGAATGTGCGTTGTCGACACCCTGGGAACTTTCGCTCTGCCAACCTCGACGAGCACGCTTCGAAGTACTTGATCCGTACGTAGCGTCAAATTGTACCTTCTAAAAGTATCGACGCAGCGGCGGGGCGACCTACAGAGCGCCGGCTACGCCGATGGAGACTCCAATGATCTGCACCACTTTTGGAAGTTCCCGGTGAGAGCGCTGGGCGAGAACAATTCGGTGGATGACCGTCTTTGGCCATTGCCGGCGACTCCGGCACGCTCCTTTACCTCCATGCCGCACTCGACGAAGAATGCTGCAGGGGCAGCCGATGTCGCCAAGCTCAAGGCTTCAAACCAATCTGCTGCAGGTTGCAGGCTACGCTTATGCCCCAGTTCAAGCATGGGCAGGCTCGGTCAGACGGGCGGGCACCGTCGATGCCACGCGGGTCGCTGCGGCCGAACCTCGGGCTCAATCGAAAGGGCCATTGCCACGGTTCGATTCGACTCCAAGGGAGACAATGCCGCCCCTGGGTCCATCGATTACCGCTGGCCCGATAATCCGTCGAAGGGGTCGCGCAGACCTGGCCGCCCGCACCAACACCGCACGGAGCGTTGAATGATGAACCATCCTAGGCCTCGCGATTGCGCGCTGGTCACGTGCGTCGCAGTCGCCGCAGTCGCGGCATTTCTCGCCCTCGCGGCAATGCTATCACAGCTGTCGTACGCGCCCGAACGGCCGCCCGAAGAGTACGTTCCCATTCGTCTGGTACCACTGGAGTGAGCATCACTTCCACAATCGTAAGGCCGACGAACATCGGTGGCTTCTTCCACCTAGTGACACTGATGCGCACCTCGCTCTCGGGAGTGAGCTGCCATGACCTCTTTAGAAGGAACGTAGCTTGTGGCAACATGTCAGGCGTGCGCAGTCTGTCTGCGGATTACGAGTTCAAGCCACGTTAGCCGCGCTGTTCGGCCGAGTGGACGTGGCGTTTCCTCCCCTCTTGAAACAGCTATTCGCCGGGATAACGCCGTGCGCCCGCCTGATCCGCACTGATCGCTGCCGGACTTTGAGCCGGACTCTGATCCGGTGCGGCGCTTAGATCTGAGCCCGCCTGTGGCACCCACCCTCACATTCATGCACGCCTTGCGCTTCCCGGCTCCGAATACGGGGCGCGCATCAGGTAGGCTCGATGAAGGCCGTCAACTGCTCTCGTCGATGAAAGGGAGAACATCAAATTGGATACAAAACTGCAAAATATGCTTTCCTCGCTCTCGCCGGTGGCTCGCGAATTGGATGCTCTGCCGTCCGGGCGGCCTACGCGCGACAATACTTCCGTGAAACTGAATACGAATGAGAACCCATTTCCTTTGCCAGCCATCGTGATGCGAAGCGCAATTGCAGCTCTTGAGGTGCAATACCGCTATCCAGAAGATGACAATATCAGCTTGAGGCAAGCGGCCGCAGCGGCGTACGGGATTGCCACTGATCGCGTGATGGCTGGCAATGGATCGTCTGAACTCCTCAGTCTCATTTACAGAGCCTTTCTTGCCCCGGGCGACAGCATCGCAATGATGTCGCCCGGCTTCTCATTCAATCGCAAGCTTGCCATGTTGCAAGGGGCTCGGTTCATTGAAATTCCCTGGTCTGAACCCGACTGCTTGCCGATGGACGAGCTGCTTTTCGGTCCGGCTAAACATGCCAAGTTCATTCTGCTGGCCAATCCGAACAATCCGACCGGAACCTTCGTTCCGGTCGCTGAGATCGAGCGCCTCGTTACACGGTCTGACCGATTGATCGTATTGGACGAAGCTTATGTCGATTTCGCACCTGAGGACGGCCTACGCCTCATTGAGCGCCATTCGAATCTTCTGGTCCTGCGCACGCTTTCCAAGAGTCATTCCGCCGCTGGCATTCGCGTCGGCTTCGGTTTCGGCCATCCCGAGCTGATTGGGCGGCTTCGCAACATCCAGAATGTTTTTAACATGAATGTGGTCGCTCATGCCGTAGGCATGAGCGTCCTTGCGCATCGCGACGCCTACGAGGAGAACCATCGCCACGTCAGGTCTGAGCGTCAGCGCGTAGCGGCCGCCCTCTCGGAATTTGGGTTCTCCGTAACGCCTTCCCACGCGAACTTCCTCCTCGCCCGTGTGCCGGTAGGCCAGGGTGGCAGATGGTGGCAGGCGGCGTTGCAAGACCAGAGCGTCCTCGTCGCCTTCTTTCCGGATCCCGGCCTGGAAGAGTGCATTCGGGTTAGCATCGGTACAAAGCGCCAGATGGATGCGTTTCTTGCGGCTGTCGGCAGCATTCTTAAGAAAGTGGGATGCCGTGGCTAGTGAACCCTTCCACTCAGGTCACAGATCCCCGTTCGTCATCGAACAGGACCCGCACATGATGCAGCTTCGCGACCGGCCTCAGTCAGTTGTTGTCCGGTCGGCGCATTGCGAGCTGCTGAGAACGGCTTCGCAGCATATGCACGCCAGCGAGCGCTTCTTGAACCCCAAAAACCTAGCGGACTCCGGTCCTCTCTATAGGAGATAACTGAGTGAGAAACGTTCTTCCCTCAAACCTGACCTGCGGCATTTTTGATCATCTTGACGAGGATGGTCCCGATATCGCCAGGCAATACGCGGACCGCCTCGCGCTGGCGGAGGCCTACGACCGGCTCGGTTTCTATGCCTATCATCTGGCAGAGCATCATTGCACCCCCCACGGACGCGGTCCATCGCCGAACTTGTTTCTGTCAAGCGTCATACAACGCACACGGCGACTTCGCGTTGGTCCGTTGGTCATGCTGCTCAACCTCTACCACCCGTTGCGGGCATTTGAGGAGATCTGCATGTTGGATCACCTGAGCAGCGGCAGAGTCGAGGTCGGCCTTGGTCGCGGCTCCCTCCCGATCGAACTGAGCTATTTTGGGGTTGGAGCCGATGTTGCCTCTAGCCGTTACGAGGAAGCTTCCCAAATCTTCGTTAACGCGATGAATGGCGGCCCGCTCTCGTACAAAGGGCAACATTTTGCGCTGAGCGACGTTCCTTTGACGCTTTCACCTCACCAGCGTCCTTGTCCCCCGACATGGATTGCTACAAATCGGCCAGAGTCCGCGCATTGGGCGGCGGCGAATGGCGCTAATCTGGCGTGCATGGGACCCTCTTCTGCCGTTCGCAAAGTAACAGATCGCTATCGCGCTCATGGAAACGCGAAGTATGACACCAACGGTTCAGCACCATTTCTCGCATTACTCCGCATGGTCGTAATTGCCAGCTCTGAAGCAGCCGCCCGCTCCCTCGCCGCGCCAGCCTACGAAACCTGGCTCAAGAGCTTTAAGTTCTTGTACGACCTCAATGACATCCCGCCTCCATCCAACCTGCCCCTAACCTTGGATGCCGCAATTGAGAGTGAACTGTGCGTTGTCGGATCCCGCGCTTCGGTGCGCCAAACTCTTCTCGATCACGTGGAAGAGGCAGGCGCCAACTATCTCCTTTGTCAGCTCGCCTTTGGATCTCTGTCACTGGATGCCTGCCTCAACACAGCAACTGCGATTCACTCCGAGCTCATGGCGGCGGAGCACTGATGGTGAGCCGATTCCAAGCAGTTCGCCCTTGACCATGCAATAAATGGCAACACCGAGGCCCATGAGCACCGCAGCCGGATGCATTTGTCAGGCCGCTCTTATGGCTCAAGTGGCTCTTACGCGCATGAGACCCTTTCGACTACATCACCAAGGTGTAGTCTCGACGGCAATAAATGCCGCGTCTCCCATTTTGCATGTGTTGATATTGCCCGCGCAGTGGTTTGCTTGGCCAGGTGAGTTGGCTCACGCTCATCCCGCTTTGGCGCACCAGTTCGTCGATCGCATTTCACACGAATCCAAGATGTGGCTTATCGCACGGGCGGGCCTGTCGTGACGCGGTCCCCGCAGCGCTTCGACCAGATGGACGAGATCGCGCGTAAGCTCGAGATCGTGCTGGCGGAGTTGGCTTCGCTGCGCATTCTGCTGGCTGCGCACGGAATTAGCACCCCTCCGCCTCTGCATGAGGACTACCTCACTGTTCAGCGATACGCAGCGATGAACCACATAAGCCCCGAAGGGGTGCTCTCTCGGATCCGCCGCGGCAAGCTGCGCGCGGAGAAGCGCGGTGGCCGCTGGTGGGTGAAATGCACGGTTTGCACAGCATAGCCGTGCAGTGGCGAGGACAGTTATGGTAGCCGAAACGAACCAATCCGAGATACGGAATCCAGCACGTGAAAATGATCTGCGCGTTTAAGTTGCCGCCCTTTCTGCGCTCGACCCGATGACCAATGGAGAATCAAGAGATGATCGAGGTCAACGTGGCGCACGACCAACACACCGTCGCGGGATCGGTAGGCTCGATGTCGATGCACCCAGGCAATCACAAAACGCGCGCGTGGCAGAAGTCCAACTCCGATGCCGCTGCATGTATTGTGGCAAATGGGAAGCGGCGCATACCCTCCGTTTTGCACGTGAGCCACCGCACGCTACCGAGTTACGGCTTGGAGCGCAGGAAAGAGAAGTGCCTTGCTCGCAAATCGCACCTTGCGAGTTCCGCTGAGCATATCTTGAACGTCCGTCTCACGCGGGCTGGGGTGTAGCAGCCGACATGTATCCCAGTCATTCGCCTGTTCAGGGTCGCCTCGCGCGCCGGTGCGAGACGCGGACAGGTCTAATTTCGCTGGGATAGTCCGAGATTCAGGCTGGAGAAGGAGTTGCCAATGATGTCACCAAGGCTAATGTCAGTTCTCGGGTCGACGGTAGCAGTCGAGCGTATATTTTGGAAATTTCGAGAATTGATTGATGGCGATAGCGCGATCTCACCTGAAGTTCGAGAGACGCTTCATGTAATCCTAGATGCAAAGCTTCTTTCCGCAAAAGATAAGATTATGAGCGACGCGCGCGCTGCGATTGACGCAACTCCTGATTTGCCGCAGGCGGCCCGCGATCGAGCATACCGGTCGCTCGACTTTGCAATGAAGATGTTCATGACCAGTGAACCGCGCCGCGCTGAGGATCCCTTTAACGAAGTTGGTATCTGCAGCGCTCATCCCAAGACGCGTTGATGCAGGACCCGCTCCAGCGATCGGCGCCTCACTGCCGCCGTACGACCCGGTCAAGACCGGTGCTTTGCCCAGCGTGGATGTCGTCGTGCCCTGCTTCAACGAGGGACCGGCGTGCGCTTGCCGCCTGCCTGAGGTCTCTCGCAAGCCAGGGCTTCCGGCAGTTCTGCTCCGCCGCCGCTCCGAGTTCCCGCACGCCGTGGTTCCTAATGCGGCATTCGGCCTTGCTCAAGCAAGGAACTGCCGATCTGCCACAAGAGGGCGAACGCCAGGCGCCGTCAGTTCGTCGAGCACAAAATCGGGAGGCGGCGTGGAGGGCACGCGCGTGCAGTCAGTCCCAACAGCGCGGTGCAAGGTACGACTGCTGGCCGATTTGACCCGAGACACTGACGGTGACGACGGCGAGCCGGCCGTTCACGGATGATCGGATCGGCAGCCGTGTATTCGCGACCGGCCCTGGACCTTGCAACGTACGTTTGTGTGATCTTAGCATGCGCGGAAGCCATTGCCGGACCGAATTCTAACAAGCGCTAGTGCACACCATCGACAAGGAGCACCTTTCACTCTCCTGCGGCATCTACGCCGGTTCAATGCCCGTGTCCATCTGCACTGGGCCAGAAGGCTGATCCAGAGCCACCGCACGACTTCGAATTTCATCTCGCGCAGGATCAGCGCCGCATTGACCGCCGAATTGAAATCTCTCAACTCGCCTACCTAAACCGAGAGGTTTCCAAGGTTAGGCTCTCCTCCTAGAACTCGATCCGCGATAGTCACTACAGCGGATGCATCATGAAACCTGACGAGCGCCTCGCCGAGGTCCTGGAGAATAGCGCGTGTTTTGATCATGAGGCATCGGAGGTGTGGGCGCAGTGCCTCTCACCCACTGAGCGGCTGGCGTATATTCGAAAGCATCGCTCTCACTTCCGGTTCGCAGATTACGATGACGTGATATCTGTTATACGGGGTCGGCGCTTCACCGGTTGCTCATCGCAGCTCCTTCGGTGGCGTCACAGGATAAGAGCAAGGGCGTTGCAAGGCGCTTTGCTCTTTTCGGTTGCGGTGTGGCTGGGCCTCGTGTGGGTTGCGGTGCGCTTCATCCGCTGAGATCAGCAGCTCGCTTTTCGCCGACGCCACGCAATCTGGTTCGCACGCGAAAGAGCATTGCGAAGCGTGATCCGCAACGCCGCAACCTGACGCAGGGTTCGGTTCAAGCATTCCTTTCCGACGAAATGTTGCGGTGCAGCTACAGCTATCCGTGCGGATGTTGTTAAGACGCGCGAGGCTCGGGGCACTCAAGACATGAGAGTAGAAATGAAGAACTTGTTGCTCGCGACTGCAAGCATTGTGGCGCTCGGCGCGATTGCGCCCGCATTCGGCGCGGATCTGGCTGCGCAGCCCGTCCAGCCTCTCTATGGCAAAGCTCCGCAGCTTGTTGCGGCTATGATCTATGACTGGAGCGGCTACTACGTCGGCTTGAACGGCGGCTTGGGCTCAAGCGCGAATTGCTGGGACTTCAATGGCGGCACACCTGAGGGCTGCCATGATGCGACCGGCGGTACTGTGGGTGGCCAGATCGGGTATCGAAGGCAGACGGGCCAGATCGTGCTTGGTGTTGAAGGCCAGGGGAACTGGGCTGGTTTGACCGGCTCGAATGACAGCGTCGCGTTTGCGGATATCAACCAGACCAAGATTGATGCGTTCGGCCTGATAACAGGGCAGATCGGTTATGCCGTAGACAACGTATTATTTTACGCCAAAGGTGGTGCCGCAGTGACGAGCAATACCTATCAGATTAGCTCGACCCTCACGGGCGCGCAGCTTGGGAAGAGCGACCACATTCTTTGGGGTGGTGCGCTGGGAGCTGGGATTGAGTACGGTTTCGCGCCGAGCTGGTCGGTCAGCCTCGAGTACGACCACCTATTCATGCAGCCCGGAGCGGTGCACTTCGCCGCGCCCGCAGGCGGAACCGATCGCGTCCGCCAGGATTTCGATCTTCTGACTGCCCGGCTCAATTATAAGTTCGGCGGCCCGTTTCTTCTGAAATATTGATCAGCAGTACGAACGAAGAATCGGAAGCCCCGGCCCATGGCCGGGGCTTGTTTTTGCAAGGGCAGGCTTGCTGCATCAAGCAATACCGTTATCCCAGGCGACTAGCTTGCCGCAATCCAGGCCCAAAAACCGCTCCCGTATTGATGGGTATCGGCATCCACAACCAAGCACGCTTGCGAAGATCACTGTGATCGCACGCGCGTCATCGATGCGCCGAATGGTCTACCGTCATGGCCAGTCCACGTCGGATTTAGGCGATCGTACGAACCTCTCCCGCCTCGAAAACTCGACCAACCCTCGGCGGGATACGCATCTATGCCCCCGAAGACGACGAGACGACAGGCGTGTCAGCTATTCGCGGCGACAGCATCTTCTGCACCTTGGGCTGAACGTGTCCTCGCTGTCATGTTGCCACGCTGGTCAGATCGATCGCTCGTGACTTCGACATAGGTCGGTACGGGGCAGCGGCGCCGAAACGTCAGATTAGACCGGGGCGAATCGCCTTGGCAAGGCAATGGGTACGGCTGTTCGTCTCTAGCTTTCGCATCGCGGTTCTTCAGGTGAAAGTTCACCGTATTCTCGCTGACTCTCAGGATGACTCCGATTTCCTAGGATGATTTCCCCTCTTCCACCCAGCGGAGGCAATCCTTTTCTCGTTCGGATAGGGCCACTTTCATATGGCATTTGCCCTCCGATGAGGGCGCGATTTTTGTAAATGCATGATGAAACTGCCAAGCCAATGCGTTGAGACGACTGAGGCGATACTGAGGGTCGACATCGTCGAACCTGGATGCAAAGGATACGACGCATAGCCGTCCAAATGGTCCGAACAGTGGTACGGTTACGCCGTGCTTCAGACCCGCCTCTTTGGCCTCGTTCAACACACGCACTTCGCCGGGTTGCAATCGATCTTGTGAGCGAGTTGATCCCATAGAAACGGTGACGACTGCATCGTCGTACCGAACCACAGGATCGATGGCATTGTATCGGCGTTCAGCATAGCGCTCGCGCCACGCGGAAGGAAAGCTCACCGTCACGGCGGTTGGCAGATACTCTGGCCGGCGGGTCGGCTCCGCGTCCGTCAGCGCCCCGTAAGCGACTTGACTGAAGCCCTGTTCGCTCGAGCAGCTCACAAGCAGATCGAACAACACCTCGGGAGATCGACTCTGTTTTGCGCATTCGATGAAGCAAAATAGGTCCATTTGGTGCCTCCCGCCACCGACTTAGGCAATCCGGTGCTGCGTCTTTTGAGTGGATCGATTTGGGCAGGGCCCTGCGCCACTTCGGCCTCATCTTGCTTCGAAGTGCTCGACCGAACGCGACAGTCATACTTCTCGTCACGAGCTGCAATCGAGTTGGCTGAGATCGGGTAGCTGCTCGATAGAGAACATTGTGCATGCGCCTCTTCCGGAGGAGGCGGACCTGAAGCGTCCAGCAAATGTCGTCCCAGCTGAGGCGGCAGGAGCACTGCCGCAAGCAGGAGTGTTGGAGAACTGGGCGCCACGTTCACTGCTACAATTCGGACATTCGTCGCAAGAGAGACAACCTTGTTGGTGCTAGCTGAAGAATGTATGTCGCATCGGCAAGTACGCGAAGGATCGTTTACGCCTTGGGTCAGCCTCCGCGCCTCTGCTCCGGGGGCCAGCCGAGCTAGTAGACCCGGCGCCCGCGTCATAGGGCCCAGAGGCAATTAGTCGCAGAAATGGCATGCATCCGCTGCGATATACCCGTTTGCGGTCGCGCCGTAACCGAACGGAAAGCCGGAGATTCCCGGTGGCGCGGTCGCCTATTGCCAAGCGCTCGTGTTGAAAAGCACCCGGACATGTTTGGGCAAGCGAATCATCCGAATACGGCAATGGCCTGCGGCTTAAATGAGATCCAACCGACCGCACACATGGGCGTTGTGCTCACGCACATTGACAGACAGAAGCCGTACGCATGGTTGCGATAGCGCCCCCAAGCGTCGCTCTTATCGGCCTCCTCGCACCATCAATACTGCCCTTGAAATCACCCGTCTCTGCTCTCATCCTGGTAAGCAGCGTCGCTCACGGAGTGTTCGCAGGCGGCTTGCAGCGCCTGATGCATGTCCGCAATGAGATCACTCGGCCTCTCGATGCCGGCGTGAATACGAATCAACGGTCCATCAAATGAAACCTTAGCTTCCGTTCGTGGAGGATCATCGACAGGCAGCGCAAGGCTTTCGTACCCACCCCACGACAATCCGATTCCAAAAAGGCGCAGTTTCTGGAAGAAAACCGAAAGCTGGGCCTTGGGCATAGCCTTCAGAACGACGCCGAACAGGCCACTTGCACCCAAGAAATCCCGCTTCCAAATATTGTGGCCGGGATCGTTTGGGAGCGCAGGGTGTAGAACCCGGCCCACTGCCGGGTGGTCTTCCAGGCTTTGAGCCAGCTTGATGCCATTTTCGCAATGCTGCCTCATGCGAACGGCTAGTGTCCGCAGTCCACGAAGAGCTAAATAGATGTCATCTGGCCCAGCGATCTCCCCGAAATGATGAGCGCTTGGCTGCAGGAGCGGCCACGCTTCCTTGTTAGCAGTAGCAATGCCCAGAAGGGCGTCGGAATGACCAACGATATACTTGGTCGCGGCATGGATCGAAATGTCGACGCCATGGAGAAAGGGTTTGAAATAGAGCGGCGTCGCCCAAGTGTTGTCCATGAGCACGAGCGCACCCGAATGATGCGCGATCGCGCACAGCGCGGGAAGATCCTGTACCTCAAACGTCAGTGACCCCGGGGACTCCAGGTACACAGCTCGCGTTTTTGCTCCAATCTTCGCGAGTAGATCCGAAGGTTGTGTGGGATGGAAGTACTCCACTTTGACCTTAAATCTAGTTAGAACCTCGTTCGCGAATATCCTGACCGGTTCATAGACGTTATCGCAGATCAAAACATGATCCCCGGCCTTCAGGATCCCGAGAAGCGCGTGGGAGCACGCAGAGAGCCCCGAAGGGAACAAGATCGAACGATACCCGCCTTCCAGTTCACAAATGGCAGCCTCGAGAGCGCGAGACAGCGGTGAGCCGAATCGTCCGTAGTTCGTCACTGGATTCTGCTTGCGCCTATCCCACTCTTCGAGGCTTTCCGAAACGATCGTGGAACCTCGATAGACAGGCACATTGACCATCCCGGCGTGTTCAGCCGGCGCGCGACCGAGATGAGACAATTTCGTGTTGGGCTCTGGCAAGCCTTTACCCGAAGGGATCCGATCCATACTTCTCCTATCTGGGATCGCGCCGCTTAATGCGCAGCGAATGCCCACAACGTGCAACTCGTCTCCGGCGCGACCACTCGAGAACTCTGCATCGACGCCCTCTTCGTCATCATATCCCAACGTTAGAGCAGCTCTCCTCCCGCACCGAAAGCGCGGTCAACCGCACAGCGAGACCGTGCCGGACCGCGCTCCTGAAAGTCGGAGGTCAGCTTCATGCAGATCTACAGTGGGTCCATCACTACAGCAAAGGTTGGGCCAGACGCGCGGGGTGCGGGCTGCAGGCGGATTAACCAGGACTGATCGAATGACTCGGCACCAGGCGACTTTCTTGTCGGACAAAAGACGCTGCATGTGGGCTCCTCGCCAAATCGGTTAAATCGGGACGATCTTGATGTGGGTTGACAATTGCACTTGTTATGAACTCGCGCGTTGGCGTTGTTTTTGCAGCCGCTTGGCTGGATCGCGCCGCTTGGCCGCATCGGCGTGGTAGGTCGAGGGGGCGCATCGGCAGGACCTTGCAGATCGGCTCACCCCCATGCGCCCACGATGGATCATCAAGAGGCGATCATGGCTTGGACCCGCGGTCGAGCTCCGCCATCGCAAAATAGGCGCTTGCGTTCCGTAGGATTTCGTTAGCCTGCCGGAGCTCGCGGTTCTCCCGTCGGGGCCTTCAGCTTCTCGGCCATCTCAGTCGGAACGCCGGTCCGCTGCCCGCTGTCGATCTCGCCTTCTTGACCCAGTCACGAAGCGTTTGCGGTGTGCCGCCGATCTTTGCCGCAACCGATCTCACCGCCGCCCGGCGCGAAGGATGCTCGCCGGAGAGATCCAGAACCATCCGAACCGCTCGGGTTCGGACCTCGGGTGACAATTGTCCGTCGTCTTGCTCGTGATGGCTCCATCCTCTCAGGAGTTGGAGCGTCCGACAAACCCGGGCGGTTCAAACCGATACCTGACTGAATCGAGAGCTGGACCTTAACACCACTTGAATCGTACCTAGCGTCAAGTTGTACTAACTACCGGTTCGATTCTCCGAACCCGAGACACATTCCGGCCTCAAGGTGCAGGCGCGGGACATTGAGGATCTGCGAGGCGTGCTTGAGATGATGGTGGCAGCTCTTATTGTCCTTTCGATTGTCGCCGCCGGTGGGGCTGGCTACGGCGTCCGTACTCGGCGCTTTCGCATCCGACGAGAGCGCGCGCGGCTGCATATGCCTACGGCCCACTCCGCAGAGAGTTGCAGCAGTCATCCGTCGTCGCGCAACTCGCTCGAGCAACCCGCGTGCTGGCAACCAGAAGCAGATCTTGCGGACCAGAAGCGCTCGACAATAGCCCGCGAGGGCTAAACAAATTCACACGGGCTCACCTCTCACCTGCAGAATTCGCTGCCGGCACCCTCGGCAAGGTGCAGCTGATGCGCGAGTTCTTACGTTGTGCTGCGGCGTGTCGCGGCTCCAGAACGACGACAGATGCTTTGTCTGGCGGGGACGTCCGAACGGAGCGGCGTGCCGCAGGCAGCACGCGTTTCGACGCGCTAAGTTCAAAACAATTTGAAACGCAAGTGAGTCAGATGATACCGCGAAGAAGAACCCCAATCCCAGATCGTATGATGGCTGGAGCCACGCGTGGCTCGTCGATTATGCGCGGTGCAAGGCTTGTTCCCCGATCCTTGCGCTGTACGATCATCGATCCGCTTTCGGAGGCCTTAACATTCGGGCTCATCAGCCTCATAGTGTTAATGATCGTGGCAAACCCCGTTTTTCAGAAAACAGGTGATCAGGATTGGAGCCAGGGCGACGATCCCACCCTCTGTCTGCCGGAATGTCGCACGGGTCTGACCAGCGCTTGCGCGACCTACAGCTCGATTTCAGTGAAGGAGCTTCCGGACGTCCTAGTCAAGGCGACATTGGCAACTGGGGATCGCCGCTTCTATAGCCATTTCGGCATTGACCTTACCGCGATCGCGCTCTCATTGCATGCCGCCCCGGGCACAAAGGCTGTGCGATCGTCCATTACCCAGCAGGTTGCGAGAATTCTATTCCCCTCAGATCAACCAAATTTGGAGGTCAGGATTCAGGAGGCGCTTGTCGCAATTTGGCTCGAATGGCGGCTCAGCAAGGATGAAATCCTGAAGATCTACCTAAACCGTGTGCAGATCGGAGGCGGCATCTTCGGCGTCAGTAAAGCTGCGCAGAGTTATTTCCAGAAGCAGGTTCAGGATATCGAACTTGGCGAAGCAGCCTTGCTTGCCGGCCTGATAAATGCGCCACTAGATCTATCTTCGCATGTTGCTCTTCCGAATGCGCGTGAGCGTGCAAACCTGGTTCTGGACACCCTCCTCGAGACCGGGCTCATCACCAATGATCAGCTGTTCGCGGCAAAGCAACATCCGGCACGCCTGATCTTCATGGATCAGGACGTATCGCCGAATTGAAGCGATCGAGGTGAGCGTGATCTCGCGGAAGATGATTGCCACTGCTGCCAACGAGTGGAGGGTAGCACAGCTGATTGATTGGCTATGAAGCCTGCTCCGTGTTGACGGCTGCGGCCAGCATTGCCTCGCCCATCACATTGTTCCCTGTGCCTTTAGGGCATAGCCGGCGCCGACAATATCTCGGACCTCTTTGTTCTGGCTGAGCTTCGACTTGCCTATGAGGCGTGTGACCTCGATCTCGACGCCGACGATCATCTTGAGCATCTCGCCGATGTAGTCCTTGGGGCTGTCGGTCATGTTCCAAGGATCGGCCTGTTTCGCCTCATGAATGGGCGTCAGGCGCGCGACCATGCCGCGGACATACGCTCATCATCGCGGATCATGACACGTCCGTACACATGCGCAACCATGTAGTTCCAGGACGGGACCTGCTTCTTGGACTCGACCTTGCTCGGATACCAGTTTGGCGCGATGTAGGCATCCGCGGCGCGGAAATCGATCAGAACCTCATCGCCGGTGGCGAGATCCTGACAAATAGGGCTCGTACGAGCGACATGCGAATGAAGCACGCCCTGCTGACCTTCGTGCGCATGCAGCTCGAAGGGAATATGATTCGCGTCAAAACCCACTCTTCCCGTTGGTAAAGAGGATGCCGAGCGGATTTTTTTCAATGAGATGGTGAAGTACCTCGGTGCGAGCCTCAACGAAGTGCGGAGGGACGTACATGATAACTCCTTTGGCATTGTGGGACGCCGTGCACCATAGGGTCGCGCAGCATCAACGGTTTGGTTCAGACCTCGGTCATCTCGAATTCACTTTTGCCAGCACGCCAGTCGGGGCAGATCCAATCTGCGGGCACGTCCTCCCAGCGGGCGCCGGGCGGAATGCCCTCTTCAGGCCATCCGTCTCGCTCGTTGTAAATGAGCCCGCACAACGCACACATCGAGGTCTTATAGAGAGGCGCGTCGGACGCGATCTCGGTGTTCACGTGAGCACTTTCGTTGCTCATGACAGCTTCCATATTCGTCGGGCAGGGTTCATGAGGTCGACTTAGGGCGAGTCTGGCCTATCCAACTTGTAACTGCATTTTTGCTGGTGCGATCGCGATGGGATAGATCAGGCCGGGGTAGATGTTGCCGGTTGCCGGTGTAGCTGACGAGCGAGAGGCTGATCAGCGGAACGAAGCCGCCGAGTATGCCAGTGCCGATGGGATACGGAAGCGACAGCGAGGTATATCGCAGCCGCGCCGGAAAGAGCTCGACGAGAAACGCGGCATTCGGCCCATACACCAGCACTACCAAGACGAGTTGCGCCAGGATTAGCGCGGTGACGGCCACGTAGTTGTGCGCAGCCGTGGCGCTTGCAACGCCCATGTAGATGTGAATGTAGAGCGCGGCGGCGAGCAGAAGTCCGGTGACGATCAGCGGACGACGTCCAATGCCGTCTGACAAGGCCCCGCTCACGACCACCAGGGGCGTACCGATGGCTAGGGCAATGGCGACGCAGACATTCGCCGTCAGGAAATCCACCTTGAGAACGCTCTGCAGGAAATACAGCGCGTAGAATTGCCCGGTGTACCACACGCATCCCAGACCCGCCGTCGCGCCGAAGAGAGCATACAGCGCATAACCAAATCCTTGTCTCGTGCCGAAACTTTCGCGAACCGGCGCGCGCGAGACCTTGCCGGCCTGGCGCATCTGCTCGAAAACCGGCGACTCGCTCAGCTTGAGACGAAGATTGATCGAAAACACGACGAGAAGTGCGGACAGCAAGAACGGGATACGCCACCCCCAAGCACGGAAACCTTCCTCCCCGAGCGTTAGCCGACACGCCAGCACGACCAGAATTGCAACGAAGATGCCATCGCTTGGTAAGAAGAAGTGCCTCGATGGACCTTCAGAAATTCTCGATCAGAAAATCAAAGATCTGCCTGCAGGCCCCTATAAAATCGGCCTAAAGGCGGTGATGGCGCATATTGATGTCGCCATCAAGCACTACAAGCGAGGACAATCCGAGCCAGACCAAACACTATTCACCGATGTTGTCTTTCGCTGCAATCAAGCTTTTGAGGGTTAAGGAAGCTTACCGAGTGCTCGCTGGCAAGGACCCGTCGCGTATCGCGCCCCACAAAATCGAGGAGTTCCTCGGTCAGGCTGATCTACTTCGAAAGAAAGTGTTGGATCAATTTACGCGTTACCGGACCGAATGGCGCAACCCATTCCACGCACGACTACGCTCTCGATTTCGACGAGGACGAAGGCCTGATGACAATCGTATCTGTCACGGTCTTCGCCATCGTTCTTTGCGATCAGATCGACGGGAAACTTCCTTTTGACACTGCGGCGGACCCACGAGCGCCTGCCGCCACCCCGACGACCCGGCAGGCACACCGCTGCTTGACTTAGTTACGAGCGCCTTCTCAGATTTGCTCAAGGACATACAGATGACCCTTTGGTTTCTCGCGATCAATTGAGACCGCATTATCTTCGTACGGTGGGCACTATTGCGGGCTATCTCGTCAGTGCGCTGCGCGGCGTGCCAGGTGTTAGGGTCAAACAGAGCCAACTGTTCTCTGATAGAGAGGCTGATATCGTCGTCGAGCGATCAACGGGAGTGAGCTCTACGGAGAAGGTAATCGTTGAGTTGAAGGTTGCCTCCTCAGGGAAGTCCCTACCGAGGCGCTTCCTTCGACGTAGCGCGGTCGAAAAAGCCGCTTACTTCTTGCACCTGCCCGACGTGACGGGAGCCGTCGTATTTCTATATTCCGGCAGCAATAAAACGTATGAGATTGCCGATACAACGGAGGCGCCGATAGAGAAGATGCGAATAGTCGGCGCGGCTTCGGATACAAAGTTAGTGAGCCCAAGAGATTAGAAGTGCACCGTCTGTTTGGCATGGGCCTCGGGCTTCTCGTTGGCATAAATGCGGTGCTCTTCACGGCTATGATTTTCTCGGAATGCCGGCTCACAGCCGCGATTGCCGGCGAGCGGTCCGCCGAGACACCGGAATGCAGGGAGATAACGGCTCGGATCATCGAGCGGGAAACACGCATTTCGATCACTTGTCGGCCTCCGGCGGCAGTGTCTTTTTCAAGAAGCCGGACAGGGTCTTAATCTGCGATCCAAAGTTTGTGAACGCGAGCGGCTTCCCGTCAAATGATTGGTTTGCCCTCGCCGCGACGGCAGGAAGCGCGGTCACGGGTGTCGATCCGAAAAAACTGCAGGCGGCGGCTCATCGATGCCAGAGAACCGCACTCAAGGACGACGGCGAACAAGCTAGCGTTGCTCTTCCTAACGCAGCAGTCGGGTGTCAGGCGTTCACCAGAGACGGCGGAGGCGTGGTCGTGGATGTGGCAATACCGCTGCGAAAGCATTGAACTGGTTCAACGCAGGTCCCAGCACACCGCCGCGTTGTTGCCCGCGAAATAGCCAGAGCCTGCCCGAATTGGTTAACGGGTTGTTAATCGGGGTTCGGCAGGCTTACCATCAGCGCTGCCGATCAGCCCCCCAGCCACAGGTAGCGCAAAGCGATGGCCGGCGGCAGCGATGCCCGCCGGCCATTGTCGTGACCTAGCCCTTTCAGCAGCCGAAGGCCATCCTTGCCGCAGCAACCGACGGTACCCACTGTCAGCGACCCATTTCGCGCGCTCAAGATGGCTTTCGAGCGCGGGCCGAGCGGGCGCTGGCTCACGTTCCGGGTCAATGCGCAAGATGATCCGCGATACCTCGCGCCAGTCAGCGCCTTCCGCATCGGCATCAAGCATGCGGAGATAGGTGATGCGGTGCTGTTCATCATAGAAACATGTGCTTCCTTGCGATCATTGGTTGCAGCGCCGGGACCATTCTCGGTCTTTGTGTCGCCCGGGTGGGCGCCGGCACGGGACTAAGGCCGCTGCGAAATGTGGCTGATTTATTTGCCGCGCGATCCGGGTTGACGTGATCGGTATGCGCGCCGGCGTTCCCAATTCGGCCCGCGGTAGGGCTGGTCATCCGGCGTTCTTGTGAAGCGCGCCGGGCGAGTACCGAGGCAGCGCCGCTGCGACATTCCATGCAGCCCGCGGCCGCTTCCAAGCCGCTAGGGAAGTTGGACAGGATAGCCAAATCGCCCCGCGTTTCGGGGTCCGCACCTACCGCAGCGCGGGGCCGTAGGACTGCCGGCACTCGACAGCCCGGTCATGTTGCACACTGGTTATTGATCCGGCCAGCCCAACATGCAGGCTTGGGATGGGCCGGCACCGACGCCAAACACGCGCCCAGCTGGGACCGCGGCGCCTGCGCGCCGTAACGGAAGTTCAATGCCAATGTGGAGCATCTCTCGGCGGATCGCGGCCGCCACCTGAGCCGGTAAAACAAGGCGGGCCCGGTATTCCTAGGAACCCGGGCCCACAACCTCAGCAACGTCATGGCGGCGCCGTTCGGCTGCGTGTTGGGTTCTAAGCGCCCTTGTCTCAAACCGCCTTGAGCAAGGTCAAAAACTCCCCTTCTGGCAGTCGGGCTGGTCATCGGTCGACTTGATGCTATCGGCTACAAGCGGATGCAATTCAACCTCGATGGACCAGGCGAGCATAGTTTCGCCTGACAGTGGGCACGAACCAAGCAGATGCGTCCTCCCATGCCGCAAAACAACAACCATGAACCATTTAGAAAAGATTGCCGGCTGTTCCCGTTCGTTAAGTGATCGTAAACCATGCGATGGCAACAAACCGCATGGAAACCGAACTCCCGCCTGAAACGATACTGCGAGACAGCCGTCGGCAAGAAAAGCGCAGGTCGCTTTTTAAGCACTATCACCGGCAATTTCTCGATCGTCTTCGTGACCGCGATTGGGTGTCTTCGTTAAAGCTTCCCGACAGCCCCGGAACGACGCTCGCTCGTTTACGAAACGGATGGATGGAGCGACGCTCAACGGGCAAAGGCGTCGAATATCGTATGACCGAAGCCGGTCTGTTGGAGCTTAGCCGGCCGCGGTAACTCAAAGGCGCAGTGGAGGCAACGCAGTGTCAACAGCCATGGAAATGATCGTCGCCGGCTACGTGAAGGTGCGGGACCGACGTGCCTTGACGGACCTGCTCGCGCATCGGCGCAAGATGCTGGGCGAACTACACGCTGTCTCCGGCATCGATCCCGCGAACGCTGTTCAGGCCGTCCAAGACGAAATAACAACTATCGAAGCCGGCCTAGAAGAACTCAAACCGCCGCCCGGCTCGCTCCCCGAAAACGAGTGGAGCTAGGGCGTGCGCGTTAACAAAATCAATTGGGACAAGATCGGCCGCATGACAGAGCCCGGCCGTTACAAATGCTTCTTCGGCTATCTAACCGTTACGTCAGACGACATCGAAGTGTGGACGCGCTATCCCGACGCGACGTTCACTTTGATTGTGGGGCCAACGACTGAGCAATCGGTGGGCGAAGATTACCGTTTAGGCGCGTTCGACATCGGCGATCCACAACAGTAGGCGGTTCGCCGTCGGCGATGCCTATCAGGCTGCCGCTTGCGCCGACCTCGCCAAGGCGCCAGGCCCCCATCTAGACCGCCTCGCCGGTACATCGCTGGACAAGGGCGCCGAACTTGATGCACTCGCGGCGATGCCAGCAGACGACCGGGCTTCGCTGATCCGATGGGCGGCCGCCGGCGGGATTGTCGCCGCTTGCGGTCCTGCTGGTCGGTTGGTTCAGCGAGCGCGCACTCCGTGCAGAAAGACGGCGCCGGATACCCCATCGACGCCGCTGATCGTCATGGTTGCGATGCTAAGTGAAGCCTCGCCAATCAGTTTGGAGCAACATGGTTCGGGCATTTCGCGATACTGTCATGGCACTCACTTTTCTTGTAGTCGCGGGCAGCAACATTTTGTGGGATTTCATGAATAGCTACCTCGCCTGCGGCCTTGCACTGACCGCTTCAATCACGGCCGGCTTTTGCGTCGAGCGCGACTTCATCAGGCGGCCCAATCGCGAGATGGCCCGCCTCCACCGCGAGCATTCGGCAGAAGGACCAATAGGCCGGCGCGGCTGGGAGTAAGGCCAGCTCGCTTACGAAATACGGCTCCCGTGATTGAGACGCTGCATTCCCGATCGCGGCGAGATCAGCCCTGAGCTATTCCGGGCCGCTTATCGTATGGGTCTTGAGGGGCTGGTATCCAAGCATCGCGATCGGCCTCACCGTGGCGGTCGGCAGAAGCACTGCATCAAGGTGAAGAACCGCAGCCACCCGGCGACGGGACGGGAGCTATAGATCGGCAGCACGGCTGTTCCAGAATTAACCTGATCTCGCTGCATCAAGCTTAATTTTGCAACTCGATTGCAGCATCGCTGCGAAGCGTTACCTTCTGAGCGCCGGACATTGCCCGTCTGGCTCCACCCAAGGCGAAGTCGTCGCACCACCATATTCGACGCGGCGCTTCGTTTGATTGCAGGCGGTTTCGTTTGGAAAAGCAGCCGGACCACGAACCGCTTGATCTCGTCGAGATGCGTCGGCAACTCACCGTACTGCGTTCGCAACATTCCGAAAATTTTGGAATAGCGTCGCTGTTGAACCGCTTCCTCGTGAAGATCGCGTTTCTGTCAGAGCCGAGGGACGTCGCGCACGTCCAACATCTGCGGTCTGAGTTCGCACGAACGCTACAAAAGGTTGAAGCGATCGCCTCGCGGTCCCCATCTGCGAAGCCATCAGGCGCCGTCAAGCAGCCCAAGTAACACTAACGCACAGACGTCCTTGCGCCTGCCGCCGGCGGCGCCGATGCTGGATGCAGTCGCGAAGTCGTCCTCGTCTCGCGTCCGGCGGCTTTGCGGCTAGGGGTCGCCGCCACAAGCGGCGGCCCCGCCCATGATCAGATCTAGGGAGCGCGCCGCACCGCTCGGGGTACAAACGGCAGTCTCGGAGAAAACGACTTGGCGATCGCGAGAACCGCGGCTTCGTCGGTTTCGAGTGCGATCTTCTGGGCTAGCATCACATCGCCAACTGCCAATGCCCGTTCGGGGAGGAAGCACCATCCCACCCTAGGCTCCAATTTTTCATCCAGCTCCAAAACATTGCTGATGGTGCCCTGATGAATTCGGTATCGACGGCCGGTAAGAGAACCAGTGACTTCAAAAAAGCCATTGACATCAAATTGCGCGCGCTGTTCTGGAGATAACCATTCCCGCAAAAGACGGCGTGCACGCGCTTCCGGGCCATTTTGCTCGTTGAAGCTCCGATAGAGCGCACGCAGGGCGCGCAAACGCGCGCCCTGCGCGACGTTGCGTCCGAACAAAAACATCTTCGGTGCTACGACGGTTCTAACCGCCGACTAAGTGCGGATAGAACAGCGTTTCCTCCGCTGTTGCATCAAATGTCCGTATCAGCTTGAGATCGCCGGCCGGGGTCCGAGTGGCAGCGGTAAATCCCCGGCCGGTAAACATCTTGAAGCGCCGCTCGGCCTCGGCGAGCCCCTTGGGGTCGTCTTCCTCAAAAAAATGTCTGCTGTCGCCTGTGCTGTCCATTACAATCTGGGTAGCCATGGAAGAGAACTCCGCAACGCCTAGCCTCTGATGAAGAACAAACCTCGCTGCGATCAATAGTGTTCCTGCTCTCGGCAAATTTCATTGTGCCTTCTTGTTAGTCAGCGGTCGTCTACGAACATTCTACCGTCGCGACGCTACCCGCGCCAAGGGGCTAGGTTCTTGGACTATGTTTCAACACGTCGCGCACCAATCCTCAGGAAATGGAACGAGCAGCCACGGCCCGTCCTCAATGTTATCGTTTGCAGCTACGGGTCTGCCGGTCGCGAGGGGCTCGGCTGCGAACTCTTCGACCTCAGCGGTACTCGCCGCGTGACGCTCGGCGCAGCTTAAATCACTTTGCATGAATAAAACTTCCCACCGGGGCACGATCGAATTTGCAGCGTCTTCGAAAAATATGGATCAAAAAGATCGGCACGCGACAAAATATCAGACCCCCTTGGCAAGCGATAGGAGCGCGGACCTGTCCTTTTGCATCCTAGTCGCGCGCGCCATCACGCGTTGCAGTGCAGCCAACAGCCATCTCCATTCTTTGAGAGCCGTCGCTCCATCAAACTTTGCGGGCGGCGATCATGGCCTGTGAGGGCGGCTCAACGGAGTTCTGCGCCGCGCGCCGTACCTCCCTGCCGCGCAGCGCACGGCGGAAGCGATCGCTGCTAACCCGGAGAAGTTTGACCGCGCTATCGCGGCGGAAATCGGCGTCAGTCACCCAATCGTCGCGAAAGCCCGTCGATCAACTGGAAAGCAGTTACCAGTTGCAAAACGAACCGGCCGCCACGGCAAGCAACGGAAGGCGCCGACCATGTCAGCTGCGCAGGTTGAGGCATTCTCGGTCGATGAACTCGACGCCTGCGACCGTGCTGTCGTTTGCCTATACTGCAGCGAAGCTTCAAGCGCGGCTTGCGAAGGCGAAGAAGGCCCACGACGAACTGATCTGCGCCGCCTACCGCGCGCAAGGCGATGCGCTTAATATCGAGGCGCGGGCAAAGCGTCGGCTTGCCGACGAATATGACGCAGCGCAAGCGCGGGGTGAGGTTGCGCGTCTTGGAGATAATCTGCCTAGAGTTACCACCCGGAACGCTAGCAAGCCGACAGCGGCCGACGTCGGTATCTCCCGCCAAGAATTCCATGAGGCGCGCCAGATCAGGGACGCGGAAAAGCGCCACCGCGGCGCGCCGCAAGGCCGCATTAATCGGGGAAAACCACCGCGGGAGAATTCCTCGCGCCAATCACGAGTGTAATGTCCGTCGGTGCAAAACCCGGCCGCCTCCGGAGTGTTGCAGGGGGGCTGCTATTGGCAATCATTTTGATCCTGGCTCTCGCCGGCGCGATCGTCCTTCTAGCGATCCGCATCGTCATCGGCTGGATTTCCACCGCCGGTAAACAGTTCTCCCCGGCGATCGACATAGCCGGGACGTTCTTCCTGAAACTGATCGTCGTGGTTGCCGCGGTCGCGATCTTGGCCGTCGTCGGCTTCGCGCTGATGACCTGCACCAAGTAGAGCAAGCGAACCACGACATCGATATCAGAGGCCACTTCGGGATAGAACGTCGCCTGACGATTACCTAGATCCAAGTGAACGCGACCTCGGTCAGGCATGGTTTGGCCCGAGCTCGCAGACACCGATTGCCGCGGCTTGATTGCGTGAACTCGATCGGCTTGATCGAACAGACGGCCTTCAACATGTGGACCGACAGCCCGCAATAGCTCGCGGCTTGACCCAGCCGCAGCGCCGCCGCCCAGTATGGTAGGTCGGGCTTCACGTCGCTGCTTTGACCCGCCCGGCCAGCGCGGGTATGCGTTCGTACCGACGTAGCCGCGCTTCCCAATCACCCGACCTATATGACCGTTTGGTAAAGCCATCGTCGGTCCACTCCGCAAACAACACCCGCTCGCCGTGGAACCTAATTTCGAGTTTTCTGGTGTGCGCTGGATTGTCGATCTGCCGACGCAAGGACAGCGCCATATGGTTGTATCGGAAGTCGTAAACGCGGGTCCGGCCGTCGAGCGCTTGGATAATGAAACCGGCAGCGTTCCGGAAGGATCGCTAGAGCGACCTTCACCAAAGCCTTGATGCGTTCAGAGCGGTCAGCTTGGTACATGCAATTCAGCTGGGTGTTTCGGCTATAAGCTGGTCAAGTTCACTGGCCGTAATCAGATCGCGGTGCATTAGGACTTTCGCTACACGGTCAATCTCGGCCCAGTGCTCGTCGACCAACGCTTCACAATTCTGCAAGATGACGGCCAGTATGTCGTTCGCCTGCCGAAGGACGTCCGGGGGAAGTTCAAGCTCCTCGTTCCCAGCGCCGGGCAACGACTGGCCAGATTTCAGTAGAGCAATAGAACCGGCCGCCGCTTGTGCAATCTGCAAGTCGCTTTCGGCGCCGTCAGAAAACGAGCTGGGACGCCCTGAGAAACGAACGTTCGCGACTGGTCCTGCTAATGCTACAGCGCCATCGATCTCGTACCCCGCAATCTTCGCTTCTACTGCTTCTCCACTCTCATAAGACGCCGAAGCGGTTAAGGCTCCGACCGATCCTGACATACGTATTTCCGCGCATGCTAGGCCTTGACGGCGAGCCAGCACTGCGTGGGCCGCTTCATGGTATGCCATCATCATTCGTCTTCGCCTTCGCTCGCCCATGGTTGACCTTTTTCGTAAAGATGGCCCGGAGGACGGCGGCGGAAGCCGCCGCCCCATTCGACGATGTTATGCCGCAATTCCGGCGACGCGAAGGACCGCACTTGCTAACTCGCGGCCCAGAAGCAGACCTCGCCCCTGTTCGCCGCCGCAATAGTTGCTCTTCTGCACTCCTCGAACAGCATCATGCCGCGCGCCAAGATCAACATTCCTGAGACGGTAAGCGGCGCGTGCTGGCGAATTCTATACAGCAATAATGAATTTTCTTTGCTTCTATGTGTGCTGCGTCCTTCGCGGCTTCGACACCGGAGACTTCGATAGCTCTGGCGCACTGGGCTCCGTATCGTTCCGCTGCAACAATTCGCGCTGTCAGGTCCCCTTCCAGTCGTTGCCTAGCCCGCTTGCCTCCCCAACGTTCGGTATCCCCCGGACCGCGGCGAGTGCGATGCGGAGACGATCGGGCTTGAGCAGGTCGAGCCAGGCCGCGTCGGGGTGGACCGTCCCGTTGGCATCGACGATCGTGCGATAGAGCGGCTGCCCTTCGAACCCTTCGGCTTGTTCAAAGCAACCTTGGAAGGCCCGCCGGTCGGCCGCGGACGTGATCACGATCGAAGGCGGCGGTTCGGGCCACTGTTCAGCGGCCGGCGCCCGGGCCTGCTCTAGGCGCGCCACCGGCCCGGTAAGCCAGCGTGCGGCAGCGGTGCTCATTGGTCACCGCCCGGCGTCAGAACCTGCCGCCACAGTTCGGCGCGGACCTTTGCTTCGATGCGCCGGACTTCCGCGTCGATGGTGAAATGATCAACGCCTATTTCATCCAGTGTCCGACGGATCGCGTTTAGATTTTGCCGAACATGCTGCTCGCCTTGCTCGGCAGGTCGCGTCAGAACGAATTCGACGTGGCGCTTGATGTAAGCGGCGTCCCGGAAGCGGCCGGGCAAAAGTAAGACCTTCGCCTTCGGCTCGGCGATGCGGACATGAAGCCGGGGATCGCCTTCCTGAGCCGGCGCCACTTCGCGCCGGGCGTTGCGCACGGCGCGCGACACGGCCCGTTCAGTCATGCTGCCCTCCAAGTCCGACGATCTGCGAAGACGATCTGCCAAGCGGCCTTCGCGAAAGCGTGGCAATGCTGTTCGATTTCGGCATCGGTGATGCCCAGCCCAGCGAGCCGGCCCCACTCGATGTCAAGGTGCTCGATCAGAAATTTCTCAGCGTGGTCAGCCGACGGTCGCTTGCGCATTTCGGCGGCTATGAAAGCGACGATCCGACGGTGGCGGGCCGACGGGAACGCGTAAATGTGCGCTGAAGGAACTGCCTTGCGTCGGCGCTTCATCGGTCAACTCCCGATCTGCTGGATGAAGGGCGGCGCGCTGGGGAAAGGTTCAGAGACCGCAGCGCGCCGCCGCTAGCGCCGCCCGGGTACGTCCGCCGGGTCGGCGCCGGCGCTGACGCGGGACGGAACCGCGCGCGCCGAAGTGGAAGGTTAGGCGGCGGCTTGATCGCCGCGCAGAAGCTGGAACAAATCTTCCACAGGAGCAGTCGTGTGGCGTCCGTTCTTTCGAACGCGGATCACGCCGTCCTTCATTAGCTCATAAAATCTGGTTGTCCCAATTCCAGCGACTTCGCAAAAGCGGTCGACGGGCACGTTCAGGGACAGGTTGTAAAGTTTGACGACGTCCGGGAGCGTCATGTCGCCGGGGCGAGAACGATGGGAGGTCGACAACTGGGGCGGCAATTCGCGGCGCATTGGGAGAGTTCTCCTAGGCTTCAGTTTCGTCCATGACCGCAATCATTCGCGACACTCAGAGCGTTCGTCAACGTGCCCAAAATCCAATACTAAAGCACCGAAGTTATGTCGTTGATGCGAGGTTTATTCCGGTCCGACGGATTATTGATGAAACGACTACATCGAATGGGCGGGTGCGAAATCGCGCAGCGATGTGATTTGCGGCGGTCATTCCGGGCGCTTTACCGGTTGATTTCGAGCGTAGAGAGACGAAGGCGAATGCAAGTGACGGTGCTTTCGTTTCACCGCGGCGTCGAATGCCGGCGAATGACTGCGCCGAGCTGATTACTCGGATGCGTTACGGAGACGCCGTCTTTGGCGACGAGATCGTGCAGTTCAACGGTGGCTCGGCTCATATCACTCGCGCAAAGAATGGATTTTGGCATGGGCCTAACGGTCCGCGGAACACGCATGTGAGCGCAGTTCTATTGTTACCTGAGACAGGATTGTGGAAGCTGAGAGAGGAGAAATGGCAGCCGGTACTCGCAGTTCATCCTTGGGCGGACCACCCTCTTCCGGACGAGCTACGAGAGATCAACCGATTTGAGGCGGACGACGACAGGTGGATGTTTCGGGACGGAAAGCGGTTCGCCGACATTGTCAGCCTGCCTGATCGTGGTCGCCAAAGGAAGAATGAAAGCTATTCCCTTGCAGGTAAGCGCTGGCGCGTCCCAATTCGGGCCGCTGTTCTCATCGATAGGTTCGCGGTCGTCGTAGGAATTTTCGTGCCACTGCTTGTGGCCGGCGAAAGCGCCTCATGCGTCAGCGCCATTAGTCGCCGCCGCCATCACACACCTTCTCGTGACCGGGTGTAAATTTAGAACGGCGATCGATCGTCCTTCTCCCAGCGGGAACGACGCACCTGATACTCGTCTGTCTTGAAGACGACGCCCTCCACATGGTGTACGCTGACGCTGTCCGGCTTGACGCGAAGGCTTGGCTCCCGCAGATCGGAATCGACCCGTTCTCCCGTCAACGCCGGCATGGCATCGAAGTCGGGCCATCCTGGCGATTTTTCTTTTTCTTCATCAACCTTTGCCCGCGGCGGCACCTCCTCGAATACCGAGTAATCGACTTCCCACCCCTCCGCGGTACTTTGCCCCGTCCTGGCTCTGATCTCGGTCCCGCTCGGAATTTCCATCGCCTCGACGCGCGCAGCCTTGTGGAATAGGACGACGTTGAGCACGTCTCCCGCGACCTGAACCGACGGGAAGATAATGCCATCAATGGGCACCGAGGATTCCGTTGCGAGAAAATCGGCGATGGCTTGCGTTGCCAGATACTCGAAAGGCTCATCGTCGGGCATGACCGGTTGGGTGATACGGTTGCTCAGAGATTTCAGAAATTGCGCTCGTTCCAGCCGGCGCGCAAAATCGACGTCAAAGATGCTCCCGCGCATGTGGACATTCTTGAGCGCCGTCAGATCGAGCAGCCGGAGTTTTCGGATAATCTCGAATTGCGCCACGGCAACCTTGCTTCCAACCGGAGGCCGCACCTCGGCGATGGCGGCCTTGGGATCGTTGGCGCCGTAGAACACAGAAATGCCCCGCGCATTCATGCGACCTGCCGCAGCCACCAGCGCTGGCGGCGACCCGAGCTGGAGGTCGGGCCGACACATCGCCATCTCGAGTTTGTCCTCGGACTGGAAGACCCGGGCACGAGAGAGTGTATGGAAGGGCGTTCCGGGCCCCGCATCTACGACCAGAGGCTGCCCCTGCCGCGTCCGCAAAGCATCCACCCCGTCGAAGATGGCCGCCAGATGCGTAGCTGCGGTGCGACTGAAGAAACGCGCCTCGGTCTTGAGTGAATTCTCGAACCGATACCATTCCTCGCGCCAAGCATCATCGCTGACCTTTTTCTCTTGATAGTAACTGTCGCGCGCGAACTCCGTCTCTTCACCCATGGCCGCGCTGTCGAAATCGCTATGTTCCTCCTCCAGGATTGACTGGACGTCCTGGGCCGCGTCTTCAGGGATTTCGGCGGCGTTTTGAATGGCATACACGACATCATCGCCATGTCGATTCCATTCGTAGCTCAGCTCCTTGTCGCGCTGGAGCATATATTCGTAGTCGTTTGGTTGATCTGACGTTCGATAGTAGTGCTGCTCGAACGCGGTCGCCACACGTGCGGCCATCTTGTCAAGGCTGAAGGTACGACGCGCCTTGTCGCAATAGCTGCACTTGGCGCGTTTGCCCTTTGCGCGAACTTCATCGCTTAGATACTGCTCGCCAATGCAGGCGTAGCATATGCGCTTCGCTTCGAGGTCGTCACTATCTACGGAATGCACGATATTTTCCACCTTGTTGCGCCATCGTCTCCTACCAAGCCGCTTGCCCCCACAGGCAATCTGGCCCCGTCCGCAATCCTCGACTCACTTGATTGCGCTACAGAATACGTCAAGCGCTGAGATCCGCTGCTGGCATTGCGTCAAGCTGAAGAGAATATCTCCGGGAACAAGGCCAGCGCGATCTTTCCCGACACCCTTTGGGCGATCGTCTTGCACCACTGTGCGAGCTTTGACGATCTTGTTGCGAACACTCTCGATTTCAAAGAGAGCGTCCCTGTTGGTCAGTCGGGCGAAGGTCCGAATGAGGCGCACATAGCGCTGTCGTCGCTCGACATTGAGGAAGGAGTTCAGCACCTCGACAAGATTCTGCTGCCGCGATCCGACTGGCCGACCGTCGACCAGGGAAAGTAAGCAGTTGATCAATGCATCCACATCGAGCGCGTGCAGCTCGTTGACGTCGCTCCCCGGAATCGCCACTTTGGCGACGAGTTCGCCAAACAGGATCTCACGCTCTTTCCATTTCGTACCTCCTTCGGCGAGCGCGCCGCGCCAGCGCGACAGAAAGTCATGATGCCAAGGCGGCCTCGACGGGACCGCGTTTGCGCGCCCTCCCTCGATCCAATTGAGGTCGGAAATCGTGACCAATTTCGAGCGCCATGCGTCTACATCCAGCCAGAACGCGCGCAAGATTACTTCTCGCCGCTGTCTGGAGAGGGCTATCGTTTCATCGTCAATTGAGAACAGGTTCTTGTCGTGGGAGTAGAAAATGTCCTCAAACGAACTGAGTAATCGGCCGCTCGTGGGTGGCTCAAAATTCCAGGTGAGCCAAATCAGGCGAATGGACGCGCTCTCATAGAAATCTTCGCGTTGCACGATGATGGGGATTTGCGTGGTTGCAAGTTGAACCTCCACGACGAGTGGCATGCGATCATAGATCGCGCGTACGTCCGGCCGCCGCCGTCCATTCTCTAGGATGAGATACTCATCGACAACGACGCCTCCTGCTGTCGTGCGCGGATCGTTGCTCAACAACTCACCGACGATATGTTTGATTTTAGCATGCAGCGGGCTTTCCTGCGCTCCGTCAAATTGCTGCGCGCTAACGATATCGACGCTGGCCGGCGTCCCCGTCCACCAGGGACAAAGCTGTGGGGCACCCGGGGTGGTGTTTCCAGTAAGGCTGGCCGGTCCGGCCTTCGCGCGGAGCATAGACGGCATGTCCGCATTTCGCGCAGACGAAACGCGCTTTCCTGTCGAGCCGCGCGCGCGTCGCCGCGCGACGGAGAACCTGATAATCATCCTTGCTCATCGCTATGAGCGCATCACTCGTGATGCTGTGCATCGCTGCAAGGTCAACCACTCTTTTGAGTGTCCTTCGGAGAATCGCCTCGACCATCTACCGAATCTCCCTTCGTCCGGCGTGATCATTGAGCATTTGCGGGATCGCGTGCTATGGAAAATCGCCTGTGTCTGGAAGTCCCGCCAACGGCATGACCGGCGGCGGGGCGAAGACGCAATTCGCGGCTTCACCGATTGTCAGCCCGGCATACCGGCCGTCAGGTGTCCGCACCGGGAAGAATGGGTTCTTCACCGAAGGGTCGGTTAATGATCGACAGCGCGTCGGGCGCGGCGAAGACGCGGTTGCGCGCATAGCCGGTACGCTCGTTCAAGATTTTATTCTCGACCAGTTGCTCTACCGCTTGCGAGGCTGCAGGCACCGTAATGCTGAGAAGCGAGGCCAGACGCTTGACGGTCAGCACCGGATAGTGCGGCAGAACATCGAGTGCTCGCAGGCTCGCTGAGCCCTGGCGAAATTTGCGCCGCTTTCGCCATAGATCGCCAAGTGCAGACAAAGCGTCGCGCGTCTTTAGCAGCTCATCCGTGGTGCCGACAATTGCGTCTGCCATGAATCCGACCGCTTCATGCCAATCGAGGCGCTGCTGAGCCGCTTTGAGCGATTCATAATAAGCCGCCTTGTGGGCTTCAATGTACGGTGACAGGTAAATCGGCATCATGCCTTCCGCCGCCATCATCAACGGCAGGAGGAGACGGCCGACGCGGCCATTGCCATCACGAAACGGGTGGACTGCCTCAAAATGTGCATGCGCAACCGCCATTCGCACAATGAAGCTCTGGTACGTCGCCTGCATGCCCTCGCAGCGCATGTACTTCATCGTGTCCTCAAGACACGCGGCAATGTCAGACGGCGGCGTCGGATTGTAGGTCGAGTAAGCAATATCGCCCCTGCCGCCGATCCAGACCACAACCTGGCGAAGATCGCCGGGCTTGTCCTTGTATTCTGCGTCGCCGCGCATGACGGCGTGATGCAGATCCTGCACCAAACCGCTTGTGAAGATTTCCAGTTTCTCTTGTCTGGCCCGCGGCAGGAAGTCATCGAGCGCGAGCGCGTAGTCACGCACCTGAACTACCGCCTCGACCTGCTGGGAATCTTCGCTTTCTTCACCGGACAGCAATTCGTCAAGCGTGCTGTTGGTGCCTTCGATCGCCGAGCTGCTGACAGCTTCCCGCCGTGGCAAGATGCGGCTGATCAGATACGGGTCCTTTAGTTCGGCCGCGAGCGTCTCGATGCGCACCAAGGCTGCATCCGCCGCCCTGAGCCGGGCAAGGACCGACCCCGCGGCAACCCCGTCCTCAGGCGGGGGCAGCGGAACCACGCCGTAATGCGCCGCATAGGGCGCCGGAAGCCGCTGCAATCGTTCCCGAACGGCGTGAGTGAGATTATCGCGGTTCAAGAGAAACCTTTCGCAGAAGAGCCAAGTCCGACACCATAATAAAGGTTGTTTATATATACTTCAATAAAGCGACTGGTGGTGGGCCCTATATAACGTTCTTAGGTTCCATCAAGGAACCTCTTGCCCGTACTGTCGTTACGGTATATATCGGTAACGACAGTATGGAGACATTTCGTGGCCGATCCTACGGTAGTCAGGCGAGTAAGACGCCAGCGCGACGTTCGCCTGGCTGAAGGCTGGCAGGAAGTCCGTGTGTGGGTGCCCACCGAACAAGACGCAAACGACATC
Organism: Bradyrhizobium sp. 155; assembly: GCF_023101105.1. Classification (NCBI taxonomy): domain Bacteria; kingdom Pseudomonadati; phylum Pseudomonadota; class Alphaproteobacteria; order Hyphomicrobiales; family Nitrobacteraceae; genus Bradyrhizobium; species Bradyrhizobium sp. 155. Next base: position 6,480,021 of record NZ_CP064704.1, read on the forward strand.
AGAAACCTCGCCGCCGATCGCAGGGCAAAAGCAAAAGCGCTCGCCGGCCTTGACGAAGGAATTAAGAGCATGCCCCCAGAAACACTGCACCGCATTGCCGAGGCGATCGCATCCCAGGGCTCGGCAGCCTACACGACCCCTTCCGGTCCTGTACTGGACCTCCTCACCAAACTCGCGGAAGAGGACGATCTCGCGAGCTTCTCGCGGGCTTTCATTCTTCTGGCGCGCGCCGCACCGGCTAGAGCCGCGTTTGTCGCGGGCGCGGTGCCGGCAAAGATCTCCAACTTCCTGATCAAGCATCGCGGCGTCAAGGCGACCGCGCTGATCAAGTGGACCGAGTCGAATCCGGATTGGACTGAGGAGCTCAAGAACGCACTGCGTGATCCCGATCTATTTGTTCGTGTTGTCGAAGACTTCGCCTCTGCGATCAAGCAAGGTGCCGCCGCTCACTAGACCTTTGACAAAGAAACCGGCGCCGTTTCAAAACAGCGGCGCCGGTTTCCTTGTGACTCGGATAAGCCTTTACATTGAATGCGCCTTAGGGCGATTAGCCTTGCCGTGTTAGACTGGACGATGCCCTTTCCAGTCACCCCCGCACCCGGAGACGATCCCCGCCAGTTTCAGATACAAGGCCCGACGGGGGTTCGCCATCCGATTATCTCCTTACTGGCAATCGACAACCACACAGACCGCGTCTCTGGTCTCGGCACGGCGTTCCGGATCGACGCCTTCGGAGGATATCTGACCGCGCAGCACGTGCTTGAAGCATGGCTCGGGCCTTCGCGCCCGCGGTCGATGGTTGTAGGTCTGCTCAACCCGGGGCGGCGCGCCCCGATTGGGGTCGACCGGGATGGTCGTGATTGCGTCAGCGACCGCCTTTCGCACCCCGCCAGAAGATATTGCCCTTGATTGGCTGCTCAACCGTGCCTCGAGCCGCATGTCACTCGGCTGCATGACGCTGTCGTTCAAAGCGACAACACGCGCCTGCACGAAGTACGCGATTTTCTGCCCCTGCGGCTGACCGGAAAATGGCCCGAGATCGGCGATGAAGTCATGGCGGTGGGATTTCCCGAACTGCGTTCGATACGGGACCGCGAGATCGACACGGATGTTCTGACCGAGCGCATGTATGGGTCTATTGGCCGCGTAACGGCAGTGTTGCCGAGTGGCCGCGAACATCGGCCTTGGCCGACATTTGCGGTCGACAGCCATTGGCCAGGCGGTATGAGCGGAGGACCCGTGTTCAACCAGGACGGAGAGGTGATCGGCCTCGTCAGCTCAAGCGACGAGCCGGGAAGCGACGGTGCGCAATCCTACGCCTTCCGGTTTGCGCCGATCCCAGGTCTTCAACGCAACCTCCCTCACGTCGACCCATCGAGCCCGGGATGGGTGCGCGGTTGGGCGGTGGTGCGCAACGCTCCTTGGCATGTTGCGGCAATGACCAACGACCGCGCACGGGCAGAGGAAATCTGCGCGACGCTGGCGTCGGACTATTCGGTTCGCTTGGGCTCCCTGCGGGCTGGCTCAGATGATTTTATGAGTTCGGCCGATTAGGCGGGTCAGCTAACTTGGAAGCCGACCAGGTTGCCGATTTCACCAAGTCGTAGGCCCGACCTTTCCCACGCGTAAATTCAAGGCAGCGACGCCAAAATGAGCAAACCATTTGATCTTCTCAATCTCTATGCCCGCTTCAGCCGCGAGCGAAAGATTTCGGTCACGGCGCCGCAGACAGCCCAGGAATTTTTGGCGGCGATCGGCGCGCAGCTTGACAAGGCATTGACCGATGACATTCTGATCGCGGGCCAACGAACCGCGGCAATGTTCGAAGCCATGGTGGTGGCGCTTGGTCATTACAAGCTGATGAAGGTCGAAGATTCCGGGCGCGTCTATCCTGTCGGCAGATATCGGGCGCCCGATTTCAGAATCGTACTGGAAGACGACGAGCAATGGCTGGTCGAAGTCAAGAACGTCTACGAGGCAGATCCGGTCCGGCAAGAACGTCAGATCAGGGCACCGTCTTATCTGTCCTCGCTCGACAGCTACGCGCGGGCAACACGGGCCGCGCTCAAGGTGGCCGTCTATTGGGCCAGATGGGGCATCTGGACGCTCGTATCCCCGCACGATCTGCTGGATGAAAATGGCTACCTCAAGCTCGACATGAAACATGCCGTCCGCTTCAATGAGCTGGGCAGGCTCGGCGATATGACAATCGGCACAACGCCGCCGCTCACACTTCGGCTAACCGCCGACACGCCCAACGCCATCGGCCCCGACGGAATGGCGCCTTTTACGGTTCGAGAGGTCACGATGCTCAGTGAGGATCGTGTCCTCACGCGTGCGGACGAGCAGGAGATCGCGTGGATATTCATGAATCTCGGGGAATGGGCCGAGCAGGAGACCAAGGCCATTGTCACTGACGGAAGATTGTCGGCGATCGAGTTTTCTTGGGTGCCCGAGGAACGGCTCAACGAGGACACTGAGAGATTTGAAATAATCGGCACGCTGAGCCGGATGTTTTCCCGCCACTATTCGCAACAGGCCAATGGAGAACCGGATTCAGTGCAAATTGAACTTGAACATCGGCCCAACTGGTTCGCGCCACTGGTATCATCCGACCACAAAAGTGATGCGTTGCCGCTGTGGCGCTTCATCCAGCAGCCGCTCGCGGTGAAGACCGCGAACAAGAGTTGAGGTATAGAAACGCCGCGCGGAGTTTGACGGCTTGGTTTGCTGTCCTCCTGCCGATGAATCTCGGTTTCGTCGGATCACGCAGCGACTCTGCCTCGTGAGCCGGCAACAGCCGCCGAGGACCAAGAATGCAGCATAAGGCAAGCACCAGCCGATGATCGCAAATACAATGCCCGTGAGGGTCGTCGGAAGCGCGGATGCATAGGCGCTCCAGGCTTGCGCCATGATCGGCTTGTCGTAGTCAACCGCTACCGCCAGGATGGCCGCAGGCGTGACGCCATTCGCCAAAGCCGATTGCTGCTCGTTCAGCCGGTCCAGCCTTCGAACATATTCCGTCATTCGCTGCGCCTGGTCGCACACCAGTCGTTCTGGGTTCTTCGCCATCACACCGAGTGCGCCCGATCGGTCATAACCCGAGCGGCGGGAGTCCTCGTCGAAGTTGCGCACAATGACTATCAGCTCGTCGGCTGCGCCACCGAGCCGCTGCCTATACTGTTGCAGGAGCTCAGGAATCTGCGCAAACAGCAAAGGGTTGCGTCATCTGCTTGCGACCAACGTTCACTGCCGGTGGCCTAGCCTGCCGACGCATCACACACCACGCGGGGTACCGACATGCCTGCCATCGAACCAAAAAACGTCACCGCGCAAATCCTAATACTGTTCACTAGTGTCGACGCCTTTCGCCGTGAATACGAGGGGCGCGCAGCCTAGTTCAGCCAGTGGTGAAGGAGCAGGCGCCGATGTTTTCCTCGTGGCGGCGGCAGCGAAAACCGCGCGGGAATCCGACCTTCATCAGCTTCAGCCACTGCGCGAGATACGAGCGTGATCGGCACGCACATTCCTGCGTGATCTGAAGCTCCGCGCACAGGAACGCCGCGCCGATTTCAGCGACCAATTCCTCGGCGGCGTAGGCCGCCGAAGCGTTTGCCGAACGTGCGATCGAGCCTGTGTTTCGCGCCGGGTCAGCTCGTGGACAAGCGTGCGTAATAGCCTTCGCTTGCGGGACAGCGTTTCGGTGCCTCAGAACATTTCCTCCGGAGGCATCTGGATACGATCGGTGGAGGGCCGGTAAAAGGCCCGGTCGCCCCCGTGCTCGATGCGCGCGCCCGTCCCTCTCACGAACGCATCGGCGCCTGCGATGCGGGCGACCGGACCGAGAGGCTCCGGCACTGGGTTCAGGGCGTAACCCTCGACCTGCGCCGCGTTGAACACCCGCGATGCGCGGGCGACACGCGGTTTGCCGTCGTCATCCGCAACGTCGGGATCGGGCTCGGCGTCGAATTCCTTGTTGAAGATCACAGGGCTCGATTTCACGCCTGCGCGAACCTGAGCGCCAAGCTCCGACCATTGTTTGTAAGTGGCCCACACGGGCGAGCTGAACCCCTTTAATTGGGCGGCGACGCAGAGACTCACGATATTGATGCCGGTATAGCCGTTCTTGGTCAGCACATTGACCGGCATGAAGAGAGCGCCGGATGATTGCGCCAGGGTAATTATGGTCTGTCGGGATTCGCTTCGATTGCGGCCACAAGCTGGGACGTGATCTCTGATTAGCATCCTTCCGGGTGGAGACGCTGGTTGATTGAGGGGACATTGCATCGCCTTTCGCTCTTGCGAGCCCGCCGTGATTGGCGGTCTCGATGCCGAGCGAAGGCGGCGGTGCCTGACGAAGTGCCATACGCTTCGAATCCACGGCTAGTCACAGCACTTATTGCTGTAAGCCCACAAGACTCACAGGGAATTGACGAGCATAGCTCCTGATCTCGTACGTTCAACCTGAAGCGGATTCGAACCAAAATTGTGAAACATCGGCTTGGTATAGCTAATAGTATTCTCGGTTTGGTAAATTATAAAATTGTGAATTTGCAGTTAGTTGGTGGTATTCTTAGATTCCGGCCAGGGGCTTGCGGGTCAGGCCATGGAAACGAAGCTTGGCCGCCACCGCCTTCCTCGACCATGCCGAGGATATTCGACCACCTCTCCGACGAGAGGGATCGCCGCAGCCCGCCCCCTCCGGCCAGCTGTGACATAAAGGCGCCAGGCGCTCGGCACCCTTGAAGCCACGGATCGATGGGATCATTCCAGAGCAACTCGATCGTCCCCTGAAGCACTACGACATCGTCAATAACAGAGTCGACGATCCCGCCCTGGGATTTGGAAGAGACCGCACAGGCCATCGTCGCGCTGGCAATGCTTGATCACTTTCTTTGCTATACAAGTCAACGTGACCCAAGCTTTTCCCATAACGAATCAACGGTGCACTTAGTCAGTCGGAGCCCGAAGACATTGGCCAAGACCTGCTGCAGTTCGATCTTCGTTTCCAGTGTTTGTGTTTCCCTAAATTGGCTGCGAGTCAATCTGAGCTTCTTGTTAAGCAAGGTTGCACGTCCCTCCGATGTCAGCACACTCATCATGAGGACGGATGGAAAGGGCATACGGTCCCAGCGTGCGCAGATGAAGTTGGCGCCCTCGAAATCGGGTGGCAGGGCGACGGCTCGGTCAATGCCGAAAAGAGCGAACCATTCATCTTCGTTCTTGCGTTCAAGCACGAGCTCTCCACTGGCCGGGTCGGCCCGCAGACGAAACACGTCCCCGCCAACTATTTGCTGCTCCTTCGCATCGATTCGTAGCGGTGCAATCGGTGCCGGACCGGGAAAGCCGGCATCGGCAAGCCAGTCGCAACCCTCTATGGTCACGATCAATGCATGATGTGTGCGTGGGCCACCTTCCGAAGCCCCCATGCGCACCCTGCAAAGAATTGGCCGGACCGTGAAATCGAGTTCTTCGAGCGCCAAGCCAAACAACTTGTTCAATTCGAAGCAATAGCCGCCTCGCCGGGCATCGATAAGTTTGGCCCAGATCGAATTCTCAGTCAGATCGGGGATATCGCCCAGCAGAACATCAATGTTCTCATAGGGGATCGCTCGCATTTGAGCCTGCTGGAGCGCAAGAAGGCCATCAACCGTTGTCGGGACTTGAGCAAGGCCGATCCGATCGAGATAGGTCGCAATCTTAAATGCCATGGCACGTCCTCTGATGTCTGGATTCGTTTGATTAAGCCGCCGGAAGCGCGATGACTTCGCAGGCGACGCGTAGAAGGTGGCCATCTCTCCTATAGAAATGAAACAGCCCCAGCACTTCCGGCGACAGCCTCAGTGCCAGTATCGAACCAACAGCCCGTCGGACTCCCGGTCCGCGGCGATTTGCAGCGGCGATCTTCCAGCCTTGCGGAATCATCTCGTCTCGCCTCGCCGCGAATGCTCCGCGTTTCGAGATCCACTGCCGCCCGCGATCCGCCATCACTAAGTAGAGAACGGCGACAGCTACCAGCTGAGGAATCGCTCTCAGCTACACCAGCAGTTTCTGCCGCGTTCAACATGACATCACCCTTGATGAATCGTAGTTACGAACCTGCAGCTCTTGCGCTACTAACGAGCGGCTGTCGCTCTTTTGGTTGCTCAGCCGACGGCAGCGATAAGGCGCCACGCCTGTATCGCGCAACCAGGCGCCCCCCGGTGGCGCGCCGGTCTGCCAGAACACGTCGATCGGGATGCCGCCACGCGGATGCCGGTAGCCGCCGACGCGCAGCCACAGTGGTTTGATCGCCCCGGCAATGCGTCGGCCCACTAGCGCTGTGCATTCATCATGCAAAGCGCCGTGTTTGCGGAACGAAGTCCTGAACTGCTTCAGTGATTTGGAGCCCACCAGTGCCTCGTCGGGCGCGTAGTCGATTACGATGAAACTCGGCTGACCGGTGACGGGCAGACCGAGGTGAATTCCGGGCAGGTGCAGCGCACGATGGCGGGCGGTCCGTCGCCGCGCCTGAGCGGCGCGTTTTCGAGGACCGCCTTATCTGGGCTTCCTGGCGTCTCGACGTGGGCGCCGACCTGTGTAAAGTTCCGGGTGGTAGGCACGGGCAACTCCTTGATGCATGCCGCCGGAAGTGCGGCCGTCGAGCCGGGCATCGCCGATGAAGTCCTCCTGATCCACTGCCGCTGCTCTCGAGTGGACGACGACATCGGAGAAGCCACCGCGATCGTCGCAAGGGTGAAGCCGCAGAACCTTCCAACCCCGTTACCGCACGCCGAGAAACTTCGTGTTTGAATGATGACGCGCTCAGTAAGCGTGCAGTCACCTCCTGAGTGCTCAGCTCCGCTGCCTTGGCTCAACGATTGCATCCATATTGCTGGCTTGGTCGCCCCACCGATGTTGAGGGTTAGTAGTTTGTCGACGTCGGCAGGCTTGTCGACGGGCGACATCTTGGCCCAACAGGCGACGGTGCGACGGCGGGCGCCGCTGGCAATACGCAGCAGATAGGCCGATTTCACGGCCGTATGTCTTGAGTGATACATAGGTCACGGTTTAGTCCTTGATGAGCGCCAGAAATTCGCTACGCAGTATTTTGCTGTCGCGGAAACACGGCGCATGATGCTGGTCACCATAGTGGTTTCCGTCTCGCGAACGCCTCGCCACACGCACTGGTGCCGCGCCGTAACCATGACGGCCAACCCCTTCGGATTAATGTGGCCTCGAGCTCGTCTGCCAACATAATACGCTTCCTCTTGGATTGCGGGAGCGCCATGATCAAGTTGGCCACACGCACAACTTTGCTGATACCGATCACCGACACCAGGCAGCACGCCGACCCACATGCGGTGGAGCTTGTCGGGGCCGAACCTTCCCGAGCCGCCGGGCCGCAATGAGCCGAACGCGGCCGAGAGAAGCGCGCGGCGGGCGCCGGCGGTGAGGCCCGCGAGATCGGGGCAACCCGGCTCGCCGATCACGAGCGTCGGTTGCGGTGTGGAAAGGTCCGGGAGGCGCATCGAAAACCCTCAATGAAAATGCCAATGACCGGAACAAAGTGGTGCGAGCGCGCCGATCTCACGGTGATGGAGCCAAGCGCGTAGGTCTCTTGCAGGCAGCCCGCGCTTGGCAAGTTCCGTAGCCGCAGGGCTAGGTTTAAAGCGCTCGACGAACACCTGGCGCACGTACATCTTGGCTATCCGTTTTGCAGTCCCAGTCGTGTTGTGGTCGCGGCTAGTGTCGATAACCAAGCCTCAAGCAAGACTGCAAGTGCTGCTCGACTTCTGCTTGTACTATCTCACCCTCACCGGGCCGCAAGTATTCTGCGACATTGGCGTTTATTCCAAAGGACACGCCTGCGTCGAGCAGGCGTTTACGAGTTGCTTGCGTTGAGCTCATCAAACATCCTAGCCGGGCGCTTTGCCTCGCTCTCGCGCGAACAAGTTGATGTGCGGGCGCTTCTGCATTTCGGCAGTCCACATGATGCCCCTGGCGTCGGAACGGCCGCTTGTCGCCTCCCGATCTGCGATTACCTGCCGCGTGGCCTTGATATCCTGGATGAGTTCGAGACTTCCACCGTGTCGGCAGTATGGCCAGTCGAGCGATGCCATCCATTGTGCTGCGTAGCGCCTCCAACGTTCGAAGAATGACGGAGTTGTTTGATGGAATAGATAGCTTTCATCTGAACTCTTGACTGGTGACGGCGAGAGATCGCTGTTTTTGAAATGCATCCTTCACCGTCGCTGCAATCAACGTGCCGAAAACCGCCTTCCTCGTCTTGCTGCAAGAGAACAACACCGTGCGCTTTGCGAGCGCGCGCGGAAACATTTTACGCCCTGATGTCGGGGACCGGACATTAACGTCTTCAAGACGACCCGGCTGAAAACAGACATAGCGGCGTGAAAACATGAGCCGGTCCCCTTGCCGACCTCGCTTGCGTCTGCGCCATGTGCCTGAAAGTACATTCAGTGAAGCCTAGCCGAATCGCACGAGCTTCGTTCACAAACGCCCTCATTTATGTGACGCTTCAATAGCCTTCACTTTCCGTATCGATGCCGTCACGGAGCGTCTACCCATTGAAAGCTGCAACAACGGCGCACAGCGCTGTTCGCTCCGTGACATCAAGGAGATCGGAGCGTGCACGAATTCAATCAGCAAACAGGGCCCGATGGTCCCTCAGGTGGGGGTCCAGTTCACTGAACGTTTTGGTTCTTCAGCGTAGGGTTCGGACTGGCCGCTTGAGGATTGGACCAAGACATTCCCGCCGCGGCAACAGTCGCGTAACGCTCTTTGCTGCGGCTGCTAGGCGGAGCACCGCGGGATAGCCCCATCAGGCACCGTGCCCACCAAAGCTGACTTTTGGCGGCCGCGCTGTCGGAAGTCAGGCAGCCGGATCAGGGCGGCTGTTTCGAATCACACAGTTCGCTTGCCAAGCTCGGCGAAGCCTCCTGCCCGCGAAAGAGGACTTGGTACGAGCCTTGCTTGCTGAGGCGCAAAACCATGTGCTTCGCGCCAGTCGACGGATTACCTCCGCTCGGTGTCGGTTCCAGACATCGGATGTCTGCAACCGTACAGGGGGGAAAACAACAACATGCAACGGGCGACATCCATAATCGTCGGTCAAGGAGACATAGCATGTCCGGTGCTGCAGGCGCATTTCTGTTGCCTTCAAGCCGCTCACAAAGGCCGGTTTCCGATCAGCTCAAGCACATGGTGCCGAAGCTTGAAAACCGTGCACAGAGGGGGTTCGGCGTTGCCGCATCTATGCATGAAGAACGGTTTCAACATACAAAGTCATGCCGGCCAGCAGGCAAACTAGCAGATGTTGATTTCACTGAGCAGGACGCGCATTCCAGGCCGCATGTAGCTATAGCACACGTTCGCACTCCCTCTCACAGGGAGAAGAGTGACGCCGACTTCCAGCCCTTTGACAATCATAAAACCTCCCGCCGTCGTTTGACGGTTTGTTTGAACGGGGCTCTGGTCAACGCTGATGTGCCCTTTGAAGTCTGCTTTCTTTGCTGCCGCGGGGACATGAGGGAAACGGTCTTTCTGCGTTTACGTTCGAGATGCCGCCCCGTTGGCGGGCAAAAACGAGCAGACGAGACTTCGAATAGATTGATCGCCGATCTCACCTCAACGAAAACGTCTGCAGCATGAGGCCATGATGAAACCTGCTCTTGTATTCGATTGGAACGGCACTCTCCTCGACGACGCCGACGCCTTGCTACAAACGACGAACACCATTTTGGACCGCTTCGGCCGAGCTGCCATCGACATGCACACTTTTCGGGATCATTTCGATGTTCCACTTTCGGCTTTTTACCGCAATCTAGGAATGTCGGAGAGTGAAATCGAAACGGTCGATAGCCATGACAGCGCTATTTTTCACGACACTTACGAACCGCTGGCGAGCAAAGCCGAACTGCGCGAAGGCGCGCGTTGCATTTTGGAAACGGCACGTCAACAAGAGGTTCCCAGCATTATTGTTAGTAACCATATAGTCGATCCCCTTATTACCCAATTACGAAGACATGGAATCGACGATTGTGTCGCGGAGGTTCTGGCTTTTGAAAGCCGCGCTACTCAATATAAAAGCACAAGCAAAGGAGAGCGGCTTCATCTGTATATGCGAGCATACAATCTGAACCCCAGCTCAACGTTCATCATCGGGGACATGCCGGTCGAAACGGATATTGCACGCGAACTTGGCCTGATCAGCGTAGCCATTACGGGCGGATTTGTTTCCGAGACGCGTCTGCGAGCGGCGCAGCCGGATTATCTCATCGAGGACCATCATAAGCTGCTGCCCATTCTGCAGGAGCGTGGCGTTTTTCAGAACTCATAACGACGCAGAGCATGACTGAAAACCTCTACCGTCCATATCTTCCTGTTCTCCAGCGAAGCCTTCACACTGATGGCCGAAGCATCGGCTCTGGACGGACGAGGCCCAAACGAAGGTGCGCGCCTAATTAGTATTGGCCGATAGGGGACTTCGCCGTTCGAGTTTGTCAATCTGCAACCTGAGGCAGTCCGACTCAACACCCATTCCCTACGTCGAGGTCCTTCCAGACGGGCCGGTGTTGAAGACGTAAGACCCGCGCCGAGAAATTTCCTCTTGTCGGGAGCGCGCTTGCCGCGGCGCTGCCGTCGAGTTCTTATCCAGGAGCGTTAGAGCCTCGGAATTGTGCAGCGATGGGCATGCCTGATAGCGCCCACAAAGCTGCCCAGATTACTCGCGGACCGGTGCGGCAACTTCCGCTTCAAGCTTTGGCTGGTGCTTGAAGATCGCGTGGATCAAAGCTTGCGGCGGCTGCTCGGAAGCCTCCACCAGCAACGCTTTGTCAGCGCGCGCCGAGGGAGCGAAGACTCACCTGATCACGGTCGGCGAGACCACATTTGGAATCGTCCTCGAGACCCGCGTCCTGTGCGTTCCATTTCACCATTGGCGCGCGGGCGGCTCGTAGCGCATGCGGCCATGGCGCCGCGGCGAATCTGGTGGTGGCCTCGAGAATCGTAATGAGATACGGGCTGGTAAGCAGAACCTGGACACCGCCTTCGGCACGTCGTTCCGTTTGGATTGTGCGCACGGTTAGGTCTAGTGCTCTGATCTTGCCGACGTAGGTCAGCCGTAGCATCCCAAGCCGCTTCGCAATCCGGGTCCCACCTGGGCGGTGTCACCGTCGATGGTTTGCTTGCCGGTAAAGATGAAGTCGGCGGTCCATGCTCCTTACGAACTTTTCGGATGGCGGCTGCCAATGCGTAAGTTATCACCAGAGTATCAGAACCAGCGAAGCGCCGGTCAATGAGCAGAACGGCTCGATCGGCGCCGAATGTCAGCGCCTTGGGTACAATCGCCGTCCATCAAGATGCTCACGCAGCATGGACATCAAAAATAAGATTGAGGCGGATCGCCACAATGACGGCTTGGATCCGGCTGGTCGCGCCCAGCTTTCGCATCGCGTTCTTAAGATGAAAGTTCACCGTATTCTCGCTGATTTGTAATATCCTCCCGATTTCCCAAGACGATTTGCCCTCTGCCACCCACCCTAGACAATCTAATTCCCGCTGTGATAGCGCAACTCTCATATTGCAGTTATCTTCCGCCGGACGTGTGATCTCCACACAAGCGGTGTGAAAGTGCCAGGCTAGTGCGTTCAGATGGCCTTTGGAATGTTGAGGATCGGCATCGTCGAACCGAGATGCAAACGATACGACCGATAATCGACCCAATGGCCCAAACAATGGTACACTCATGCCGTGCTTGAGACCGGCCTCTCTGGCCTCATCAAGTACGCGCCTTTCGTCGGGCTGTAGTTGATATTGCTCGGCGAGTTGATCCCACAGAAACGGCCGCGAAAGCGTCGGCGTCCGCCGGACCACCGGATCGATTTTGTGGTACTTTCGCTTAAAATATCGTTCACACCACTCGGGCGGCCACTTAACGGCCACGGCGGGCGGCGGATACTCCGGTAGGCGAAGTGGCTCTGCGAAATTGAGCGCTCCGTAAGAGACTTCGCTGAAGCCTTCGTCGCTGGCACAGCTCACAAGAAGCTCGAAAAGCGATCGGAGCGATTGCGTTCGCGTCGCGCATTCGGTGAAGCTGAAAAGATCCATTTTGGGCGCCTCAGCGGGCTGACCCAAGAGGTCGGTATTGCGCCGCTCGATTGAGCTTGTTTTAAGCGGAGGCAAGTTCCAATCCGTCGCCGAGCCGCTCCGCGGTCCCGAGCTCAACGAGCCTGGTGTCACCGCGGATGTTCGGCTTGCCGGCGAGCATGAAAAGAAGTGGGCCAAGGTCGTGCACGATCTACGGATCTGCATCGTCAGCCCCCAACTGATCTTCACCGCGCCGGCACCGACGATAGCCGGGTCGATGAGCAGCCCAACAGACTCGTCGCGCAAGTTTGGCTCCTTGCATGAACAATGCGCGGCGTCTGGGTGGCTTAGTCGCACGCCTTCGACGCGAACAATTCTTAAGGGTTGAGCGCGACCGGCCCTCGTGGTGCAAGACGATGTTCGTCGGGGGGATACCCCGATATGCCGGCAGTCGGAAATTCTGTTTGGTGCAGAGGGCACTTTGCATACGCATCTCCGGAAGGGAGAGAACCTAGGGATGAGAACAGCAAGGGTCGTACCAGTTGCACCGCTCCAAAAAATCGGGTTTAACGACAATGACTTGAGAGAATTGGGATAGCTGCCTCGAGCGCGTGCGTTGAAGAATTCGCGACAACAGGAGGAAAGCCGACAGCGCCATTTGGCTTAATTGTTCGTGACGATTGCCTGATTGGCTTTTTCTCTTGGGTGTGACCGGTGCCCCTGAATCGCTCATTATTGCGTGTCGCTTGCCAATAAACTGAAAACGAGCGAAAACGTTCAAGGACAGCGCATGCAGGCTGTCTGAATCCTCTGTGAGCCGAATCCGCTCTGGCCGACCAACACATGCACTTCTGAGGCACTGACGGGAGATGAGCGCTCGTCTGTCTAGTTGCGCGCCGACGCTTCAATCTGTCACTGCCGCTGTTAGCGGCTTACCGACGTTTCTCAGGACAGCGGCGCGGCAGTTGACAAACATCTGCTTCGTGTACTTCTCGCCGAAGTAATCCAGTACGAAGGTGCCTGTATAGTCCGGATCATCGCCCACGCTGCGGATTAGGTTGTCGAGAATCTCACCGATTTCGGAAATGCGCTCGCAGTAACGGGCACGGAGAACATTAACAGCGTTCATCGAGTGAACTGCCTCGTCGGCAACCACCTCTCTCAGGCAACGAAGGAAGCTGCTGCCAAGTCCGGCATAGAACTCTCTATCCGCAGCATAGGCGCGGCAAGTACACATCTCATCAAATGCGATCATTACGATCAGAGAGAATTCGTCCTTCAAGTATTCATTGATTGCAGAAAAACTATGCGATCGAGCCTCCAATCTGTCTCGAAGATCTTTTTCGGATTCACCAGCGACAAGCTCCATGATCCGGATGAAACTATCGGTGTGACGCTCTTCATCCGCGGCCCAGGCACTAATAAACGCCTCAGCTTCGTTGGTGGCGATCAGATTTCGGTTGAACACTTCTTGTTTTAAGTGCCTCGCGTCGTATTCAGTATACAACTCTGGCCACAACTTGTGCCGACGTGCGCGCACAATCGATGGTCCGGCCGTGAACATGGCCGGCGTCAACTCATCGAAAATGTCTTTTGGATTCCAGTTCCGTCGAATCGGCGCAATCATCCGACTGTCCTTCTCTGTGAGCAGCCTGGCAGACGGCGCTCGCAAAGCACACTTGCTCCACACCAAGTATGCTGTCGCCCCCTCGTTTTGGTGGGCAATTTCGAGACGGAACTCATCAAACGGTTTGAAACTCGCGATCATCAACAGAAGCTCATGGGGACGGTCAACGTTTTATAGTTCGCGTGTAGTGTAGGCTGCGGCATCCCATCGCTTTCTTTGCAAACCGCTCCCTTTGCTTGCGCGGCAGGCGAACTGGGGGTCGCGGCGGCTTCCCGGCGTGCGTCAAAGCAGAGAGCCGACTGAAGGAATTCTGGCCGATTTGGTGGCCGCCGCAGGAGCTTCGCTCGGATGTGAAGGAGCATGAGCCAAGCTGGGACCATCAGCTATGACGGGTAAACCGGACTTGACCTCCCAACGCCTTTGACCGCCCCTTTTGACCCGATCCAGGCGTTCAGCCCTGACGACATCGTTCGCGGCATGGCGCCCCGCGGCTGCCAAGGAGATTCTCGAACTGCATTTGGAGCGGCCTACGCCATTCTACCTAACGAATATCGACGCAGGTGGCGGTGGCGCGCGATGCCCAACATTGAATGATTTCACTTCGCATGGAGTTGCGAGGGGTCGGCCTGCTTCTGGAGCAGCAAGCCGAGCTTGCGTGCCTTCTTCCTTACTGAGGTGATATGGCGATCGAGCCCCGGCTATATCGAAGGCCACGCGAATGGTCAAAGCAGGAGGCGCAGCGATTGATAGCTCTCGCGCGTCAGAAAACCTGCGCCGTCGGACCCGGTATCTGGGTTGGACTCCGCCCGGCGCCGACAGTGCGGTCGCGATGTGTGTCTCTGTCCTAATTCCCACATTTGCGAACAAAAGCGCAGCCGTTTGTCGCCCCTCGGACAGACGGGCCAAATCCGCTCGGCTCCAACTTCACTATTGGAAGCAGTCATCGGTTGGGGAGACGAAATGGAACATTTCCTATTAATTGAAATGACGCGCGACAAATATGTCGAGCGGTGCAAGCAGCGGGCATTCGATCATCTCGACCGAGCTGATCTTAGGAACTCGGTTGCCTCGTTTGTGCGCAATATGAACGCGCTTCCCGATTGCGAGTTGCCAAACTACTTGGAAATGCTTGGCGGTTCGCTTCTGACGGCGAACGATGCGCTCGGCCGGAGAACGCTCATTGAGGGATTGAGGTGATGGTCCGATGATCAAGCCAGCGAGGGTCTGGGCCCGCTCAATTTCTTGGGAAGGGGATGGCGCACTACCGAGCTTACCTTTTAGATCACGACCGCCACGTTATAAGCGCGGCCAATTTGCAGTGTGCCGACGAGCAAAAAGCACAGGAACGTGCTCAGCAGCTAGTTGATGCCATCGACATCGAGCTATGGCAACTCGACGGACGTATTGCGGTGTGTTTGAAGCCGCCACAAGCCGAGCCTCGCACGTGGCAGGACAGGCAAGACCGCGGCGCCCTACAGACAAACGAAGCGTGCGTGAAAGTTAAGCGCGCGTCTCAGTCCTAGGCTTCGGTTGATTGCGGATCACAGGCGCGGGATAGTTAGGGAAGACGCCCGGCATGGGCTGCAAGTTGCCGACGTAGCGATTGACCACGCGGAAGATGGCTCTTGAGCACTCCCACACGGAGCAGGTTTGCGGGCGCGGTCAACTACCAACCCTCGCAATTGATCTAGATGACGGAAGCAGGTCACCTATCGATTGATGAAATCGGCCGGTCTACACGTTAGGCCCGTCATCACAAGGAATTGGCATGCAAGACCGATTAGCATCTGTTCGCGCCAACGGCCCCGATCAATCCGCTGGTTCCTCACCTGCTGAAATGCTGCGGGCCGAAATCTGTTGCCGCAGCGAGCTATCGTTCCTCATGGAAGCGCATGATGGTCTCTCCGCCGCAATCGCTGAGCGCGCGGGGTTCAAAGGCCTCTGGGCGTCCGGCCTGTCAATTGCCTGCTCCCTGGGCTACCGCGATGCCAACGAAGCGTCGTGGAGCCAACTCGTAGATGTAGTCGAGCGGATCGTGGACTCGAGCGGACTGCCTGTGCTCGTTGACGGAGATGGCGGCTTCGGGAATTTCAACAACGCGCGCCTCGTGACACGCAGCCTCCGTCAGCGTGGAGCAGCCGGCGTGGCGCTCGAGGACAGTTGCTTTCCGAAGATGAACTCGTTTGTTGGGCATCGGCACCCCCTCGCCGATATCGACGAATTCTCTGGCCGCCTCCGGGCAGTGAAGGATACAGTCGCGGACGACTTGATCTTGGTGGCAAGGACCGAGGCGTTGATTGCTGGGCATGAGATGGACGAAGCACTTTCGCGCGCTCACGCCTACGCCGACGCGGGAGCCGATGCGATCCTCATTCATTCGCGAAGGAGCACCGCGGACGAAGTCCTTTCGTTCGCGCGCGCTTGGCAGAACAGACTGCCGGTCGTGATCGTTCCGACGAAATACTATCGAACACCGATTTCTGTATACCGAGAAGCCAGCATCTCTACGGTGATCTGGGCCAACCAGTCTATGCGAGCGGCAATAGCGGCAATGCGTCAAGTCTGCGGTCGCATCATCGCTGAGGAAAGCACCGCGAGCATTGAGCCGCACATCGCTACTCTCGAGGAAGTCTTCGAACTGTTCAAGTACGACGAACTCGCCCGTGCGGAAACGCGATATTTGCGTCCCGACGCTGAACTGCGCAAATAGGGTTTCGTCGACACAGGAGCGCATTTTCGTTGTCCACCTACTGTCCTGGACTTCCTCCTAGCTGGCCAAGTTCGACTGCAATCTCAAATGCCTAACCATTGCACTGAGATGTCCTGAGATAGCGTAGCCCGCCTCACTCAACCGAAATGCGCACTTTGCCATCTCGGCAGCTCGAGGCACCGGATCCACCGCCTCCCTTCTCTCTGGTGAAAGGACCGACGAGAACCATTTGTCTGTCTTAACGCTTGGGCTCCATTTTCAGATGGCTCCGGCAGACCTGATCTCGCTTCAGCACGCTAAAGCTGGCGCAAGAAGTCCGTCGGTGTTTCACCTTAGAGGCGCGACGAAAAAGGAACTAAACTGTGACCGATGCTCCCAAGAACGCCATCATTCTCGCCGCTGGCTGCGGCTCCCGCCTGCGTCCTCTGACAGATCTGCGGCCGAAGTCGCTGGTCGAGGTCAACGGCACTTCGATTCTTCACAACGCTCTACACAATCTGGAATCTGTTGGCGTGGAAGAGGTGACGATCGTGGTGGGTTACCGCAAAGACGCCATTCAATATGCCTGCGGTAGCAACTTTGGCGAACTCAAAATCAAATATGTCGAGTCGACCGTCTTCGACCGCACCGGAAGCGCCTATTCTTTGTGGCTGGCGCGCGACGCTCTTCTCTCCGGAGACTGCTTTCTTCTCGAGGGCGACGTCTTTTTCGAAGAGGATGCGCTGCGACACTTGATGGTCTGCCGCGGGACCGACGTAGCTGCAGTCGTTCCCTTCGATGATTCAATGGAAGGGTCGGCCGTCCTGTTGTCGCAGAACGGCTTCATCTCAGGCTTTCGATTGAAGCAAACCGCGGCAAATCTTGTCGCGGATGGCCCAAAGCTTTTCAAGACGATGAACCTGCTACGGCTTTCAGCGCCGACACTCAAGGCAACGATCGTTCCGACACTGGACGATATCATCACCGCTGGAGCTAGGCAGACCTACACCGAAGAACTTTTGGGTTATCTGATAGCGAGGCGAGGCCTACAGCTCGCCGCGGCGCAATGCGACGGCCTCAGCTGGTACGAAATTGATAATGCTGACGATTTGGAGATTGCCGAGCGCATTTTCAAGGACCGAACGAATGCCTACGCGGCGAGACGTCATTTGCAAACGAGGTGAGAGTTCAATGCTGAAATACCTTTGGGATCCAGCGAACGCGATAACGATCACAGGTCTTCTCTTTTCCTCCGCCAGCCTGTTTTTAGCTCTCTCTGACCGCCTGGAGCTATCTGTGGCAGCGGCGCTTTGGGCTGTTCTATCGGACCACCTGGACGGGTTTGTGGCAGGTCGCACGAAAGGTCGGGATCCAGATGTCGCAAAAATGGGAGCGAGCCTCGACGGCTTTGCAGATATCGTCTATGGAGCCGTTGTGCCTGCGGCAGTTGTGGTACAAGTCAGCCAAGCTTCACAAGTCGCGTTTGCGACCGCAACCGCTCTACTGGTGACGGGAGCAATACGGCTTAGCTACTTTGCGAACTTTGGCAGGTCGCGTGATGGACGGTTCTTGGGCATCCCCTTATCATACGACGTGCCGCTCCTGGCGCTTCTATTTCTTTTTAAGCCTCTTATTCCTGCTGAAGCATTTCCGGATTTCGTGAACATTGCCTTCTTGCTGCTCGCTATAGCGCATGTCGCGCCTCTTCGCGTGCCACCACTCAGCGCAACAATGTATACGGCAATAAGCATCTTCGCCGTCGCGTCATCGGTGCTTTTAGCCAGTCGCTCCTTTTGATGGCGGATGGAAGTATGATCCAGCGACTGGCCTTCTTGGGCTTGCAGGCTTCACTTCCATGCAGGTCACATGATGACGTGTAGTCTCGCCAACCCCGGCGTGCACCAGACTTGTTGCCGAGAACATCTCCGCACGGATCGGCACTGCTCGATGCTTGTTCGCCGGGAGCTTGTCGGGAGATCGCGACCATCCTACGATTTTCGTTTGCCCTGAAACGTTGAGCTAGTCGCACTCATGAACAGCGCAGCACAAATCGCCGTATCCCTTAGGCCGGACGAGGTTTCTGACCTGGTCAACCGATTCCCCGGCGGCTATTGGAAATATGACATCAAGGACTTCGTCCTTCTGGTAAATCCGTATTTTCCGCCGCAGGCGTTCCTTGACGAACTTAAGAACGCTCTACCGCGGCTTATTACTTGCTATCCCTCTCCTAATGCGCAGCTGGTCCAGCTTCTTGCGGATGCGGTGAAGACGCCGGCTAGTAATCTTGTCATTTGCAATGGCGTGGCTGAACTGATTCCCATCCTCCTTGGCCGACTGGGTATGCGGATTGCTGTCCCGGTCCCAACCTTCAATCCCTATGAAACCACCGCCTTGCCCGGGCGGTTGTCACGCTTTTTCCTGTCACCGCCAGATTTTGAACTCGATGTGCACCGCTATGCAGCATTTGCGCGTGCAAATGGTGTCGACGGCGCAGTCGTGATATCGCCGAATAATCCCACTTCGCGGATGGTTCCCTATGCGGATTTACTATATCTGGCTTCCGCGCTTCGAGCTCAACAGCAACTCCTACTGATCGACGAGTCATTTATCGAGTTTAGTGAGCTCGGGCGACGTGCAAGCCTGGAAAATCACTTGCTGGAATTTCCCAACGTGATCGTTCTCAAAAGCCTTGGAAAGATTTACGGGACATGCGGTTTACGGGTCGGGTATGCGGCATCAGCAAATGTACAGACGATGGACGAAATTAGAGCCGCCCTCCCCACGTGGAATGTTAATACGTTTGCTGAGTTTTTTCTAAGCAAGCTTCCTCACCTGGCGCACGCTGCAAAGCAGAGTTGGGTGAGGGTGGGCAGCGACAGGGACAAACTATACGCAGACCTGCGCAGCATCGACGGAATGAGAGTTCTGAAGCCCGACGCAAATTTCGTGTTCTGCGAACTCCCGCCCCATTGGCCGGATGGGGACGTGATCGCCCAAACACTTTTAAAAGATAGACGGATATTGATCAGGCACAATGGCGGCAAGACTCTTCAGAATGGTAAACGATTCTTGCGCATCGCAAGCCGCACTGAAGACGACAATAGGCTTTTGGTGGAAGCACTGAAAGACATCTCTGATTAGCGCAACCGACGCCGGTACTAAGCCTTCTCATGGCTGATCCAGAAGGAAAGAAACTTTAGTTGGGGCCAGAGCTGCAATCACAGAACACTGCATTACGCTTTTCGTCTATCTGGTCCGTCGAGCGGAATCAAAGCAGATCAAGGCGCCGCGGCAACCACATCGCGGTTCTCTTCGCGCGGTCGGCAACCACAATCTTCCAGCGCGGATCGGCTATGTACAGCACTCTTCATGCTTACCTAATCTGGTATGCGACACAAGAGCGCGTCCGCGCTGGCGGACGGAAGTCCGCCACGCTCGACTAATAAGGCGCGAAACTTGCCCCATCGGGTCACATGCCCGTCCTCAAGCCACGCACACTGAGTCTGCTGTCCAAGTGCGAGCGTCGTTCTCCCGAACAAGCCTCATCATTTCCACCTTCGCGATGTTCTACCTCGCCCACCGGGCGTTGACCGTCTGAAAGCGGGTTCTCCCGATTCTCGGAACGAGGTATCTGCATTAAGTCGTCATGCGCTCGTCTATTGGTGTTGCCATCTCGTAGTCCGCCTGCCTCAGGCCGCGAGCGACAGCTTCCGTTCCTTGTAGTCTCGCCCCCGACAATCGATAATCCTTGGTAACTCCATGTCCCGTTGCGCCCCTTGGCCGACGCGATGCCGAGTTCGGCCAGGTGCCCGCGCAGTGCATTGCTCAACATTGGTAGGCTGGCGCACCAGCGATTGTCGAGTCCGGTGCAGCATCAAAACGGCTGCTGCTCCGTCGTCTCTTGACCGGGACAAAACGCATCGACGGCCGCGTCACAACCTCACAGATTGCAGCCGCATCATTCGCATCGTTCTTACTGCGGTTGAGGTAGGCCTTCACATAGCTCGGAGGTGTCAGTCTGACCGTATGTCCAAGCGCCTGAAGTTCGCGGCCCCAATGATGCGCTGACGGTCATGCTTCGATCCCAACCAAACAACGTGGCTGCTGGCAAAAATACTCCAGCACCTTTGCCCGACTTACCCGCTTCATCAGGACCGCGCGCGTGACATCGATCCGATGCACCTGGAACAGCGACTTCGCCAAATCCAGACCAATCGTGCTAACCTCGCCCATGGACGCCTCCCTCAACGGGCAGAATCACGCTTCCCAGCACGCCCGGCATGTTCCGGCGGTACCAACTTGGTCGGCTTGGCGATGTCAGGCGTGCTGAGCAACATCGCTGATGTCCCGACTGGTCACAAGTATGAACTGCAGATGAGGCAGTGACGATCATCTTCGAGACCGGCCGGTCCAGTGGCCCGCCGCAGCCTTGAGCAGCGGCATGCCATCGAGCGCCGGTTCGTCGGGCTCGACCAGATACGCCAGCAAGGCGCCAGGTGTATTGCGTTCGATTTTAGCCAGATCAGCGCGGCGGTGGTGACGATTACTCACAGTGATACCTCGTCGTCTCCCGCAATCGTTTCTGTCACCCAGTTTGTCGTCGTAGCAAGCCATCTGGTGGTGCCTTGCGTGGCGGGCGTGGCGCGCGGCGGTGCATCATGCTGTAACGCGAGCTGTAACGCCAAACGCTCGCGGCATGCGCGCGTTCTGCACGCCCCCGAACAGAACCGCGAGCTGGAGCGCTGCAGCGTTTAAGCCCTGCCGCACTGCTCGCACTTCCTGCACCGTTCCGGAGGACTCTCGCCCTCGTCACGAACGTGGAAGACACGGCGGCTCGTGTGTCGGGCATCGAACCTGAACTCACGACGACGCTCCGGCAAAACACCCAGACGCTGGGATAATCGACGAGCAGCGGTGGGCTGACGTGTGACTGCTGGCTCGCCTCGATTCAGAACGGCACAGCCGGGGTCAAAATCTCAAACAAGGTAAATGCCGCCAAGCCCAACCGCTCGGCGCCCAGAGGGAGCGGCTTGCGTCAACATCCGGGAATTCTGCGGCTGACAAGCGGCTTGGAACGACTTCCCGATTGCAAAGTTTCCTGTTGCCCTTTGCCAGCGGGTGGCTGCCTTTCCCAAGGGGCAGCCTCAAGACAGCCCCAGCTTCACCGCCCTGAAGCTGGGGTCCTTTTGCTCTCTCAATGGTCTCGGACCGCGCTGACCGAAGCAGCCACCCTGCGGCAATTTGCCTGACGTATTGAAATCCGATATTTACCCATGATAGTTTTCACTTTTACGCTCGCGCTATTTGCTCTGAAGCCGTCCTGATAGTGCTTTTTGTGCTGGGGAGGACATTATGCGAAGCTCTCGCCCAATCTTTTGTGCTCGACGACTTGGTGAACTCATTTCTCAGCTCTCAGAGTTGGAAGATCTTCGAGATCTGGTCGAAGAAGCTGAGCGAAGCGCCCGAGGTGTGCCTCCACTACGCTGGACACATCCTCCGTCGCGCCGCGTTCGACGTGGTGAACGGGTCGCTTTGTCTGTTCGCCTCCGTCGCCACGCGGCACTAAGGGGGAATGCAGGAGCTATCAGCTCCCCCTGACAACGACAACCAAGTCGATTGGGCTTTGCCGGAGCCATTCCTGGACGGATGGTGGGCTTCCTCCTAAGCCTCTCCAAACGCTGGCTTGACCAAGAGATTGATCGAATGCTGGTGGACTACCCACCGAGAGAAGACACCTGACAGCCCTTCGGACTATTCTTATCGTGGCCATAGCCCATGCAACAGAAGGGCCGTTCGCCAATGGACGAATTCGCGATGCTTCTCGCCGAGCTGGACCGGTGCAAGGCGGAATTTCAGCACCTGCAGAACGAACCCAATCTCGCGACCGGCGCCGGGCCGACCGACATAGTAGCGCTTCAACACGCGGCCCGCCGGATGAGCGGCATCGCAGCCCGCCTCGAGGCTTTGACGCGCGCCATCTCGAAAGGTACGGCCAGCGGAGTACATTGAGCACTCCCCTCCCTTCCCTTGAAGGGAGTGAAGGCAACCGTCGAGAAGGCGACCTACGAACGCCATTACGGGGCTATGACCCGAATCGGGAAGAATAGCGCCACAATCACGAGACAAACGCCAAGTCCAGAGATCGCAAGGTTCATCGCAATCCAAAACTGATTCAGACGTAGAACACTCAGTTTCGGAAATTCTCGCGTGTTGTCATCATCCGCGATCCGTCTGATGCTTCTCAGAGGTGACCCTGGAAGCAGCGCATCATAGGCATCACGATAGCCCCGTGCGCGCCGCGTGTGTAGCTGTATCCGCTCGTATTGCTTCGCGGAAAACACTGCTCCGAACATGCCGAGCAGAACGAGTAGCAGTGCAGGCGGCAGGTCCAAAGGACTCAGCGTCTTGTCCGAAGTCATGAAGGCGATGACTGCGCCCGAAATGCCTATGAATGTAGATGCTACCGCCGCTCGTTGCGTCTCGTGATGACGCGCTTGGATCGAATTCTCTGAGTACATTTTCCAATGCGCATCGCGCAAAGTGGAGTCGTGTTCATCAGGCACTGGACCCTCCCGGCGTAGGAGCGAGTTTCCCAAAATGAACTGCAATTAATGCTTTAGACCACAACATTAGCAGAAATGCCACAGGTTGATAGTCCCTATGTGCTCACCCCTGAAGGGAGTCTAGCCGAAAATCTGCACCGGAATAGCGCCGCTGTTATTGGGGTCCACCCGTATACTTGTCAACCGTCGACATGAGCGGCTTCGAGGTCGACAGATTGAACATCAGCCCGAACCGACCATCGGGACCAGTCTTGTCCGGCTCGTCGATCAGCTCGTAGAGATCGATCCACTCGATGAACGAATACTGAGAGAATTTCGCCAGCATCGCATCCAGGTTTGAGTTGCAGGCCGACATCGACGCAGACGTCGAGGTGTTGACGAACGTTGAGTCGTAGATCTCGGCGCCGTTCATCTCATTGATGGCGACTGGAACGCCGTAGCTCGACAGCTTTGTGAACAGGTTGAAATTGGGACGAACTCCGCCCCAGTAGTTCGTCGGGTCCAGGCCGGCATGCTCGTAATAGTGATAGCCGAGCACATCGACCTTGACGCCATTCGCCTTCATGAAGTCGATGTAGCCGAACATCGTCGATGTGGTGCCGACGATGCGCCGAAGGTTTCTGCCGGTGTCGCGGCGTACCTGCTCGATCGCGTCCGACATTCCCCGCAAGAGATTGGCGAAGTCGGCCATCGACGGATATGCAGCGAACTCGGCAGAGGTCCACCCCTTGCCGAACAACGGAGAGCCGTTGCCATCACGCACGGTCAGATTGATCTCATTACCAAGTTCCCAGTCGCCGACTGAAGATGCGAACTGCCGAACAAACGCCAGGGTCCGATTGTAGCCCTGGGAGTAGATCGCAGCAGCTTCGCCGGCAGGATACTTGCCGGCGTCGGTCTTGTCGCCCCACATTAGCGGAAGCGCCAGAACAGGTTCAAGAGTGACGCCATAGTTGGCGGCAAGGCCTACGATCGAGGTGAAGCGCGTCGCTACCCATGGATCAGTGTCAGCCGCCAGAGGAATGGTCAGGCGGTATCGCTTGAGTTTATGTGCGGCGAGCGTCTTGAAGACGTCCTCGTCATTGATCTGGCGGTACGCCCCGGAGGCGAACATGGAGTGGCCATTGACGCCGATTTGAACTGTCAAGTCTTGTTCCTTGATTGCGCGAGGAAAGAAGAGGACGCCCGACGTTTTGCAGCAGATCTGATTTCGGGCGCGGCGGGGTAAAGGAGGAGAAACCCCCGCCGCAGTCGGTCCTTAGCAGTCAGTCGCGCTCTGTGTCGCAGCTCCCTATTCTGTACTCCGAGTATGGTTGTATTTTGGCCAACTCTCCCTGAGGGAGTGAACGCTAGACCTGCCGCCCGTATGGGCAGGTAGCCTCAAGTTTCGGCGAACGATGATATTCGCGCCGTGCTAGCTTTCGGCATTCCCGCACGGTTGGCGGAGGAAGCGGACCGGCACCTGACAAAGTGCAAAGTTCAATGCGGCTAAAAATGTGCGCTGTTTCACAAAAGTGCACAGACTGCCGGGCTAAAGTCATACACGCTTACTTTCCCTCGTACGTTGCGCCTGCACTATTTTTTGGCTTTCATTGTTTTGTGTTGGAGGCATTGATGAAGAGCTCTCGCGGTCTCCTTTTTGCCCAGCGGTTGAACGAACTCAATTCTCGGCTCTCAGAATTGGAAGAACTTCGAGAGCGGATCAAAGAAGCGGAGCGACGCGCCTGCGGTGCACCGTCACTACAATCGACACCAAAGCTCCGAAGTCTCGCGAATATCGATATCTGTCCTGACACTCGTAACCGGGCACGCGCCGCTTCTATGCGACGGAGTTCCCGAAGGGCGCGACCGGCGCCCTAATGGAGTGGCCGGATTCACCTATGAAAATGCTGGAACTGGAGAGGACTGCGACGCTGCGGCCATTCCCATCGTTCCAAGTATTGCGGGTCGCTCCATGGTTTCAGCCGATCAGTCGAACGAGAACACCGTTGTCGCTACGCAGTTGCCGATCGCGGGCAATTGGCGCCTTTTCGAGTGGATTTGGGGAGTGAGCTTTTTCCTCAGCATCATGCTGGCGATGGCGGGATGGCTCTACGTGCTGGGCACGCTTTCCATCAAAGTTGTCTATTGGCTAGCTTCCTAGCAGCTTCGCGCGACGCGCCCATTGCCGTGAAGATTACCATTAAAATTTGACCGAGATTTTAGAACCGTCCTTCAGCGGTCTTCCGGTACGCTGTTTGAGCATTCATCAGTGGAGGCACTCATGAGATATCTACCTGACCATGGCCTGCCCCTTGTTCAACTCAAAGAGCGTCGCCGCGAATGGTCGTGGCGCTGCAGAGCCGCATCGGCCCGATCAGCGATGACGAACTGCAGAAGATTGCAGCCATACAGCAGACCAGCTCAGCTTTCGAGGATGTCATCGCAGATCTCGACACGGAATGCCTTGATCGGGCGGCTTGAGACGAGCCAATCAGGCTTGCGCACGCCCCGGATCTGGATAAGGATCATGCCGCTACCGGCTCGCGTATTGGGTGGCCGCCCCACCTTTTATTAGGACCATTGGCAGGCCGCCGTCATCCCCAGGATGACGGCGGTATGATTCAGGGGCGACGAGCTAGCCTAGTAGCGCGAGCACTCTCAATGCCGCGCAGCCGATGATTCCCCAAATCGCAAGGCTAATCAGCAGCGCATCGCTCATCGCGTCCATCCTGCGTATCCCCTGGTGCAGAGTGGCGGTGGTTCGAAGAAGTGACCAGAAATTCCCGTTGTGCGCCGCAAGGCCAGCACGTACTCGCCTCCCAACGAGAGAGCCAATACCCTGAGGGAGTGGAAGGACTGCCATCTGCGCCAACCAGATCGCATCGACAGTCGCGCAGATGACGACAATCTTACGCAATAACCTTTACGAACAAACTATGCGTCTACTTACCGAGGAGAGCGAACCGCATGTTGCTAGCCAACATAGATTCAGCCAAAGACTAACACTGGCTGGAGGCAAGGCCGAGGGAACGGCTGATGCCAAGAACTATCCAGGAACAACTGGACCAGGTGGAACGTGATATCAAACTTTACACTGAATTCGATAAGGCCGAAAAAGCTCGCTTCGATCGCGAGTGTTACCTCTGGACCGCGGAAGACCGCATCGAGTGGCAGGAGACGCAGCTTTCCAATGCTCAATATCTTCGCGAACTAAACGACGAGCGCGTTGCGTTGCTTAAGCGGCTAAAGGGGTGAGCGGCTGTTGGCGCAGCGCGGTGCCCTGAAGGGAGTGGACCGCCTGTCCTGAGGGAGTGGACGGTTGGCGAGGGGAGATTTACGCTGCGATTGTCCAGCCGAGAGGAACCCTAAGTAACTTTCTCACGTAAACACTTCTAAGATGGCATTTTCGGAGAAGACCCATGGCCAACGCGAACCTCGCAAACCCGTTTGCCAGCTGCTCAATGAAGCTGAAGCGCGCTCATTCCCATACGGAGGCTTTCGCGAGAGAGTTTAAGGCACTCGACGGGACTGATTTTGCTGCAATGTATGTAAATTATAATCGCGCCAGCGGTGATTTCGACCTTAAGTGGGGCGGATCGCAGCCCTTCATTGTCGATCTACAACTCACCGTCGCAGACTCGCTTTACAATCTTCGGTCGGCATTGGACCAAGCAGCATGTGTATGCGCAGAATTAGGCGGCCAAGCTGCAGACGGAACGTACTTCCCCCATGGGAAAGATGCGGCACATTTCGAAAAGAATTTAGAGAAGCAATGTCGCAGGGTACCCCAACATTTCGTGCAGATTATTCGTGAATGCGAGCCATACTGTGGGGCACAGGGATACCTAATCCGTGCCCTGCACGAGCTAAACATCGTAGACAAGCATCGCCGTCTTATCCAGCAAGATTTCGCGATGCAAGAGGTGCATATCGATCAACAAGTCGAATCGACCCCCGAAGGTCTTGTCATCCTTCCGCCCGTGCATTGGAGCAGCGAAGCGGCCGCGAAAGATGAAGACACCATCGAAAACTCAAAAGACGGAGTGCGTTTTAGCTGTTCGCTCTCGTTTGGAGAAGTCGAAGTCCTCCGAAGCCGGCCGGTCGAGTAGTGATGGAGGAAATGGCGGCCTGCGTTCAGCAGATTATCGAAAAGCTAGGAAAATCCGCTCTCTCGCAGCCATGACCATACCGAAATGCCTGCACCTATGTAGTTCGTTTGATGCACCGCCCTGGGAGATTGTTCTCGGAAAGGCACTGTCCAGAAGGGAGTGGACACAGCTTGCTCAGGGCTCGTAGGATCAAGCACTCAGGAGAGGCCAGATGCCTGTTGCAAAGCCCTTTCAGCGGAATTTTCGAGGAATCGCAGATGGACCGAACTCGGGTTACAGCAGCTTGGCCTACATCCTCGATCGCGACTACGCGAGAGACGCCGAACATTATGTTCGTGCACTGACACTGATCCAGGACGATCTTCGTTCAATATTCGAATACGTCGAACCAAGCGCCGAGTGCATGAGCGCCTACTCGTTCCGGATCCACTCGCTCTTCATGCGGACCTGCATCGAGATTGAAGCAAATTTCAAGGCGATCCTAGCCGAGAACAATTGCAGCCGCAGCGGCCGGCAATTGAATATGGTCGACTATCGAAGGGTAGATGCTACACACCACCTGTCGTCCATGTTACCTATTTGGAGCGGTTCGCCGCCGACCTTGCGACCTTTCGAACAGTGGCGACCTCTACGTGGACTTCCGAGTCCCCACGGAAAGGGCGCCCCAATTTCCTGGTACCAAGATTACAACACCAGCAAGCATGATAGGCACGATGCTTTCAAGAAGGCTAATTTGAAGAATCTGATCCTGTCCGTCGCCGGTCTGCTGGTGATCGTCACGTCTCAGTTTGGTGCACACGATTTCGGCGCTGGCACACCAGCAATTGTTTGGTCCAACGGCTATCAGCCGATGCGCGCTTCGATCGGCGAGCTATTCAGAGTCAACTATCCCACCGACTGGGCCGAAGATGAAATCTACAACTTCAACTGGTCGGATATCAAAGATCAACCGAACCGGTTCGGGCGCATCGACTTCGACGCCATACCCGCTTAAGCGACGTGACGCGCGATGGACGATGCACGAATAGTCAAACTAGCTCTTCGATTCAGCTCGCCTCAGGCCCAAAGCGCTCAACGAGGCGGCCAGTGTCTCTTGAGCCTGTTGCGTCGTGTAGCTGTCTCGCGTCGTCATGGTTACGATCAGAGCTGCCGCTGCCGCGATAGCTTCTGCTTCACTGACTGGCCCAGCCACCCCCTGCACAGGCCAGGTCGCAACTGGCATATTGCCTGGCAAACTCTGAATTACCGAGAGTTCGCCGCCGTCGTAGGGACGACCGCCAAACCAGTACGTTGCCGCATCGCCGATGTCGCCGCTTTGATTTGCCGGCTGGCTGACATTCTGCGAGACGGCCGGATTGTCTCCTACCCAAAGGGCGAGCACGACGTTGATTGTGTTCTTGTTCGCAGCAGAAATAAGAGTCACACCATAGTGAGCGGTCATGATCAGGGGTTCCTTCGCGACATGAGATAGGAGGCCAGGACCGCTGGTTTGGTGGCACTCAGTGGCTTGGTGATAAGAAAGGCCGCTCCGATCCCGGTCCAATAGTTTGACGGAGTGGCGAGCGCGCGAGCAAACAGAGCGACGCGGGCTGCCGCCGTTGCGGGCGTCCCGGGCAAGCTCCCTTCCTGCGCTCCGTCCATGAACAGCACAGTGCCAGCGGAGCTATAGGCCCCTCTGATCACCCGGCGTCCTGAGAATAGCGTGGTGCCGCCGACAGAGACGTTGCCGCCGCCGGTTCCGAAAACCGTTCGGCCGTAGACTGGCGTGGCGATCCTTCCGATCGTGCGAGCGTCGCTTTGCGACGCGTTGGCATAGCCGAACAGATCGAAAAACGTTGCGCCGGCCACAAGATTGTCGTTCTGCGCCAGCGACCACAATTCGCCGCCCGCGTCCCCTGCCGGCAGGCCGGTGAGCAGCGCGGCGTCTGTGCACACCAGACAGTCGTCGATACCGTCAGAGGTTAAACCCGGGGAGCCGTTGAACGAAGTGCTGGAAAACACCGGCTGCGCTGCCCCCGAAGCTTGAACCGCGCTGTATCCAGCGACGATATCCCGCCAAGAAGAAACCCCCGTCGCAATCGTCATGCCGCCGTTCGCGCCCCAATAGTGCGCGTCAGCGTCCACCATGCAAGCAGATCATAGCCGAGCGCCACTACGGGATTGTAGGCGTTCACTCCCCCAAGGAGTGTGTACAGGTCAGTGAAGTTCGCCTGCGTCGCGGCGCGCAACTGATCGCTTGAGAGCCCGGCATTTAGATAGCGCGCGACCGGCAGCAGCAAGCCGCTGGCCACGATCGCATAGGCCGGCACGAAGACAGGAACTCCGGTGAGCGCCTGCGCCTTCACCGCAGCATAGAGGTCCGCAAAATTGGCCCGCGTAAAGTCCAGCACCTGGCTGTCAGAAAGCCCGCTGTTCAGAAGCCGCGGCACCAGGTTGGTACCGTACTCGGAATTCAAAGCGGCATAGAGCTCCACGAAGTCGGCCTGCACTGCCGCCCGGATCTGCTCGCGGGAGAGCCCGATGTTTAAATTTTGCTGCGTCATCTTAAGCGGCCGATCTCAGGATGTCGTTGAGCGACGCAAACCGAAACTCCTTCAGCGCGCTGCCTTCAGTCGCGTTGATGACTTCGACGCCGACGGCGCGTGCGGCCTCGTCCCAGCCTGCAAAGCCCGGAACGAATTCGCGCTAATAGATCTCGGAATCGCGGGCCGAGCCCTTGTACTCGTCGTGGCAGTGCTCCCGGTCCTACCCGCGTCGCGCCGAGCGCGATCGCCAGGCCATCCCAGTTCGCCACCAGCTGGCGCCGCGGCTCGTACCAGCCGGAATCCGTGAAGAACAGCGCGCTCGCCCAGGGCGCCAGCACGGCCGACAAGTTGATGGCGATCGACCGCCGGCCGCGCACACGCTGGCAGATCTCCGCCATGAGGCTCGGGCCCGACGCCAGGCAGAAAATCGTCTCGCCCTTGAACAACCAGGCGTGGTTGTCTTTTCCGGCATGCTTCAACCCAGGAATCCGTTCCAAGCGGCCGACCGCCACGATGTGCGAGCACGCTTGCCCAGTCACGTGTTCCAGCAACAGCGCATGCATCACCTCCCCGGTGTAGGGCGGGCTGGCGGGCGGGGGCGTCTTTTCACTTCCGCACGTTCCGATCCCTGTACTGCCGGAGAAGCGCAGAGCGTCGCGCCAGAGGCGCCGTGCCTAACTATTGACGAGCTCCTGGCACAGATCGGGAGCCCCGTCACACGCCTGACCACACGAGCGAGCTAGACGATGCCGTTTATCAAGGAAGTAAAGTGGGAGCACGTTCCTAGCAGCACCAGCGGCGAGGATAGTAAATGGTGAAGCCGCTGCGGCCAAGGCCGTGCTTGGATCGGATCAGTTGGCTATTTGACGGCGCGCAAGGCGCCGAAGGAATTGTTGCTTTGGTCTTTGACATGCCGCTGGAACATTGCCCAAGCGCGGTCCAAACATCTCCATCTTCTGTTTGATTGAACGCGCGACCGCGACCACCGCGTCGGTCCCCTGCCCGATCGCGTTGTTCAGATTGAGCATGCCGAAGTCAGGCCTTATTTCGCAGCGGCCACAATTCAACCGGGCCGCCGTGACTCTTCCGCAATGAGACGTGGCCGACTCATCTGGCGGCGTTCCGCTCGCATAGACAAAGTGGCGGCGATCTCGCTCCTGCCGGAACTGGCAGGGGGCGCCGCTCAGTTTTTCGAGTATTCTTTGCCGCTTCGGCGAGAAGCTCTTCCCAGCTGAAGCACTCGGCACGCACTCCATGCGGTTACGACCTGTCGAGATCGGGTTCTTCAAAGAGAAACGGCCAAAGGACACGGTCATGAAAACGCCCTTTAACGTGCGCGGAGGCGAAGATGTGCGCGGCATCCCGTTGAGAGATCTAGATGTAAGCGAACCTAGACGATTTCAAGATGATAGCTTATGGCCCTGCTTCGAGCGGCTGCGAAGGGAAGATCCCGTTCACCACTGCCAAGACAGCCCATACGGACCATATTGGTCGATAACGAGATACCGCGATATCGTGGCCGTCGATACAAATCATAAAATATTCTCGTCAGAGCAAGGTGTCACGATCCTCGACGTGCCCGAGGAACATTGGACACCGAGTTTTATCAAGGCAGGTCCTCCCAAACATGCCGCGCAGCGCAACACCGTAAGTCCGATACTCGCACCGGACAATTTGGAAAAACTCGAGGGATTAATCCGCAGTCGCGCTAGAACAATCCTTGATGGCCTGCCGCGCAATGAAGCCTTCAACTGGGTCGATATGGTCTCGATCGAGTTGACGACGCAGATGCTGGCCACACTTTTCGACTTTCCGTTCGCGGATCGCCGGCTCCTAACGTACTGGTCGGACGTAGCCGTTGCAGCGCCGACGGTTGGGCAGGCGATCGACAGCTGGGGCAAGCGAAGCGCAATCCTGTCCGAGTGCTTGACATATTTTACTCGGCTTTGGCGGGAGCGGATAAATGCCGAGCCACGACTTGATCTCATTTCGATGATGGCGCACTCGTCCGGGACTCGGCATATGGAGCCACGTGAGTTTCTTGGCAATCTCATTCTACTGATCGTGGGGGGCAACGACACCACGCGCAATTCGATCACCGGTGGCCTGCTGTTCATGAACCAGCACCCCTCCGAGCTACGAAAGCTACGAGATAATCCCGCCTTGGTGTCGAGCGCTGTGTCCGAGATTATTCGGTACCAAACGCCCATCGCACATATGCGCCGCAACGCCACCGCGGACATTATCATGGGAGGCAAACAAATCAGGCGAGGCGACAAGGTTGTAATGTGGTACATCTCTGGCAACCGAGACGATGAGGTCATCGAGGACGCCAACAAATTTACGATCGATCGCAAGAACGTGCACCAACATCTCTCGTTCGGATACGGCATCCATCGTTGCCTTGGTCGACATCTCGCGCGGCTGCAGCTTAAAATCCTCTGGGAGGAGATACTGAATAAGCGCATGGAGGTTGAGGTCGTTGGCGATCCGGAGCGCGTTGCATCGAACTTCGTGCACGGTTATTCCGCACTCCCGGTCCGAATCATAGTCTAGGCTGTGACGCCCTGAAATGATGCGTGAGCTACACGGCAGGACCGTCGTCGGGCTCTCTGATGACCAGTTACGCCATTGCACGCGGACTGGCGCGCGCCGCTGAAGATCGCCATCCCGGCTGGAGCCCGCACCTCTTGACCAACTTGGTCCGCCACTACGCTTCGCGTGACGCATCTCTCAAAGGCATCAAGTCCATGTCCGGGAACTCTGTCACAATCGGGTTCAGACCGGAGCACGGGCGTATAAGATGATAGGTAAGCGGCAACGAGACCCGCAAGCCCGGAACCTTTGGTCGCAGCGGTCCTCCGGTGCCGGCTTATCGCTTCGAAGACAGCCGGTCCGGCGAATGCACTGTTCGCGATTCAGTGGCCTTCTGCCCGCGCAGAAGCCGGCCGCCGACCGGCGTGCGGCCTGATCCTGAACCCCTGCGGCCATTATCGTCGGCACCAACCCCAGGTGCAGCGCCCATCATCATAGCGGTGTCAGGCCACAATGAATGCGCGATCATCGCGATCCGTCATCGGCGCTGCCGGTCGATCCAGAGCCCGCGCGGGGCGACGAGCGGACCAACTTCACCGCATGATCGGCGTCGAGGGTGCGTGGCCACAGGTTCACATACACGCGTCAGCGACGGTCTGGGCCGGGCGAGGAGCATCAGTTCTTCTTCGGCACGAGGTTGAGACTGACAGCGCTGCAACTGCAGCGGAGCACTTCCTTGTCACCCTTGATAGGCGAAACGCAGAGGAATTCGCCGCAATCGGTGTTGGGGCACTGCATCAGTTGAAGCAATTGTTGAAACGAACTTACGACCGCAGCGAATTCCTTCGATTGCAGGTCCGCCCAGGCGTTGTAGTGAACCGCCTTGTTGATCATCCACTCTTCGGACTTTGTCGCCGCCACCCGCTTTTTGGATTCTATCTGGAGCGCTTCGGCATCCTGAATATTTTTCCCCCACGAGGAGGCGGAGTCGCGCGCCTCTTTGAGACGGGCCTTCCATGCGGCTAACACCCCAGGCCAGAGATCGCCCAGGTCGTATTGTCCGTTTCCATGATATTCGATGCGAGCGCGCAGATTATCCGCAAGGATCGTCGAGGTGAACTCCAGATAGCGTCGCAAAGTCCCTGCCGCCAAAAATACATTGTCATTGGCGAGGTGTTTCTGGATCTGCGTCCAGACGTGACCCTCGTTCCAGACCTGTGGGCCACTGTCGACCGTCCAGCCGCCAAAGCTAAGAGTGCTCTGAACCAGCTTTTCGCTCTGCATGAACTTGAGCCACACGCCGTCGTGAGTGGTCAGGACAAACTGCGTGTTTGGAAATTTCTGCTTCAGGAGCTCGCGCAAACCTCACGACGATGGCCGGCGTCGACCGTTCAGCACATCGTCGAGGACGGCAAGCGTAAATCCATCGCCGAGCGTGTGCTTCACCAGTGCAAGATAGAGGCAAAGCCCCATGCCATCCTGATGGCCCTCGCTGTGGTAGGCCACGGGAGGAAATCTGCCTCGTCCGTAAAAGTCGACATCGAAGGCCAGTTTGCCGAATGATGCAGAGAGCTTGCCCTCGAAATTGGCCTCATCGTCGCGGTTGATGAAACTGTAGTATTCGGTGAAGTCCTTCTGCACCTTGTCGTAGATGCCTTCCAACATTGCGGTGCTGACCGTACCGTAGTGGCTAAACACCGCAGAAGCTGTTTCGGCCTGCTGGGCCGCGATATTGAGGGTCTGCTGCGTCCCACGGCATTGATCGTATTTCTCCTGGGCGACGATCAAGAATTCCTTGGCTTCTTGCTCCTTTGAAGGGTCGGAGAGCGTTTCGATATAGGCCGCCAGACGATCGGCGGGCTGAAGCAACTCGACCGCGGGCGATGCCCCCAGTCGACCAAGGGCTTGCAGCGCGTGGGCGATCGCTGCCGGGTCCCGGACGACCTTGTCTAGTGTGTCGCGGTCACCGTCGAGGGCCTTTGCGTGGGACCGCAGCGACGTGGCATCTATAGGAGGATTGGCCTTTTCGCACCATTCGGCCACTTTGCCCGCGTCAAGCGCCATCGCCCGCAGGTGAGCCGCGAGGGGGTCGATCGCCAGGGCCAGTTGCTTCAATGCCGTCGAGGCTGCATCTGCCTTTGCGATCTTCTCTTGAAGATGTGTTGCCAGGAGGGCCATCTCCCAGGGACCGTCGCACAGTGGACAAGCGTCTCCTTCGACCAGCTCAAGACCCCGCTCAACCAAAGCGCGCTGCTTGACACCCCTTAACAGGGCCGGATCGTCCGTGAGCTGGGCGAGAGCGGCGACTGCATCCGACTTTGCGCCAGTTATGGTTATTTCCTGCGAGACAGCCAGCCTCTTCAGGAAGCTCGCAAGGTCATTCTTGGCGCCGAGCTTGGAGAATGGCTGCGACGCCTCGTGCTCGGCATCTGGATTGATGCCTACCTTCAAGGCATTTTCCGGCGCGAGGTCCGCCACAGGATCGAGCTTCAGCACAGCTCGACGAGCATTTACAGAAGCAAGCAGATCAGTTTTGTTTGGAGTGGCAATGCCGAGATGGTGAAAGAAATCGGACTTGGTCCGCCGATCCTCCACCTCGGCCCTTCCGTGGTCGCGTTTTGCATCGTTGGCGACGCGTTGGACTGAGACCCGCAGCTTTTCGAGCTGATCAAGGCGCAGCAGCTCTTGGACGTATTGTGATCGTTTGCCTGCAGGAACGTGAATATATTTGATGATTTCTCGACGAGACAGGGCAAACTCAGGATGGGTTTCGAGCTGCGCCAGAAGCGCCATGGTTTCAGCACTGCTCGGCTTGAGTACCGCGGCGCCTGGATTCTTGACGCTCCGCTCGATTATGAAGCTCTTTTTGAGAGCGGGCGCATAGACCTGCAGGCGAACGAGCGCGGTTTCGGGCTTTTTGCTCGCGTCGACATGTGGAGCGTGCGCCTTGACACTCAGCTCCGCCGTGCCCGCACCGCCGAGACGAGTGATGTTTCCGGTGAGGGCAAATTCGATCGCATCCACGATGCCGCTCTTGCCAGTACCGTTCGGCCCCGCAATGCCAAAACTCCTTCGGCCCAACGAGCGCTTGAGATGACGAATTCCACGGAACTCGACAATTTCGATTTCTTCAATCTGGATCATTGCTCGGCTCAGCAGCATTGAAAATGGCCGCCCGTAGGCTCTCGGCGTCCAATTGATGATCCGCCAGTGCCTTTCGCAGCGCCGACAAAGACGCCCGCGAAAGGGTTTTCTGGTCCTCGAGCTTTTTCAAGAAGGCATCGACAACGGATGAGACCGTAGATGAAAAGGGAAGATCGTCAGCGGCCATATGGTTGCTATTCCTGGGCTGGCCACCTGCTTCTGTGCGGCAGCGTCAATCGCGAGACGTCTCGACAAACAGCGATTTCGGACGTGGTCCTAGTGGTTGTGCACAATGCGCACTAATCGCTTACGTTACTAGCCCTGCAAAGCCGCCCAGAACGCTTCGCCAAATGAAATTGAGATTAGAACTGAGCCACCCATCTGGCACAATGAAGCCGACTTGAAAGCGCTGCCTGAAAATCAATCAAGCCGACCGATCGACCATCGGAAAGATCTGCAGTGACCTCGGCTTGAGTTTGACTTGAACTGAGTCAGCGAGCACAC
Source organism: Bradyrhizobium sp. 155 (assembly GCF_023101105.1). Lineage (NCBI taxonomy): Bacteria > Pseudomonadati > Pseudomonadota > Alphaproteobacteria > Hyphomicrobiales > Nitrobacteraceae > Bradyrhizobium > Bradyrhizobium sp. 155. Next base: position 6,515,786 of record NZ_CP064704.1, read on the forward strand.
CGCGGCGGCCAAGCCGACGCGAACGAAGCAAAGAACGCTGCCCTCTCAAGCTTGACATATTTTCCTGCCCCAGGCCCGTGGCGGGGCTCGTTTTACCCGCCACGGCAGCTGCGAACTAGGCTAGGCGGCCGCAATGTTCGCAGCGCGGCCGCCCTCCGGTGCCGGAGGCGAGATTCTGCCGTTCGATGTTATTGCCCTCGGTACACTTGTCGTTGTCGTGATAGACGCTTCGCGCACCAGGCTTCGTTGAATGAAATGGTGAAACTTTCGACATAAATCGGTCCCCGACGGAGATGGGTGCATTTGTCGTATGTGGTAGCAAACATGGGGGTTTGAATTAGTGCAATGACTCTCGAGCCAGCGCTTAAATTTGGCGCTCCATCGAATTTTTCGACGAATTTCACCATCGGTGGCACAGACCGGCGCTTGCGGGACGCAGATCGAGCTTGAGTTATGTCAGTTATTGGGACGCCCCACGACGCCAGCAAAATCAAGATAGACTGCCTCACCGACCTGCACACGACGAAGGTGCTGCCGGTATGCACCGGGAAGCCCGATATTTCCTCGCACGATTGTGGGACTGGCGCGCCAAAGACGATGGCAGCGATCAGCTTTGTCGATCGGCAGTTGCGCCGCGTGCTCGGTAGGAGGCTGAGGGCGCCTCCCTTGGCGTGCACCTGATCGCCGCCTCCGATCATGGACATGTGACGGTGCATGCGCGGGCCGATCTATTTGAGACGCTCGAGGCTGCCGGGCTGCGCTGCGGCCCGGCACCGGCGGCCGGCATCGATGCCATCGTCATACTTGGCCAAGTCGGAGCAATTTACCGCCGAGCCATCGGACGCCGTTATCCGCCGCACAGTAGGATCGATGATCGAGCGGCCCTGGTGTGGTCCGGTGCTTACCGCGGGTGGCGCGGCCTATGGCATTGCAGCGGCCAGCTTTGCCCGCCATTTGGTGTTCGCCGACGATGCCCTATCGGCGGACATTCTGTTCTCGTTCCGGTCGGATGGTCTCGATCCATTTGGCGTTATGGGCCGCACCTTGAGTGCGGATGGGGCGGTCGGCTTCGGAGTGCACGGCGGGTGGCATGCCAACGAGATGTCGTCGGTCGGCATTTTGGCGGGACCGCTGATCGAAAAACGCTTCGTCTCGCAAGTTCCCTCAGGCATTTGCGACATTGCGCCGACAGTGCTCGGTCTTCTGGGCCTTTCGCGACGGGCAACGATGACCGCTCGTGCGCTCGCAGAGATCTTTATCGATGATGGACAGGACGTACCTCGTACGGTTGAAAAGATATGCGAGACCAGCAGCGGAAGGAGAGGATTGCGACGTCGGGCCGAATTTGAGGCCAGATTACGTCGAGGAACGCTGAAGTCAGGAAGGCTTGAGAGGCAAGATCTGGGTTGCCGGCGGGGGGACGCCGCAGGCGTCGGCGCCAGCGGGGTCTCCACTCGTCTGAGCATCTCGGCGGAGGTCGCGATGCAAGGGAAGTGGCCGGAGAGCGTCACTTGTCCGAGCTTTCGAGCTTTATGGTTCAGCAGGCGCCTTGCCCCCGCCGAGTTGGAAGCGAGGACTGAGAAGGTTCTGCCGTTCGCCGCGAGGATCTCACCAAGTGATGGCACACCGACTAGATGGCCCTTGCTCGCGGCATCAAGGTGCTCGATCAGGCGCGCATCGCTCGTGTCGACAGAGCGCGGTATGGGCGACTGCCTGTCGAGATATTGATCTCAATGATGCCGTGGCGATCAGGCGTCGCGCCAGTGACGAGGCTCGTGAGCGCTATTCGTGTTTCGCTGGGCGAGACGGTGCGCTGCCTGGCCAGCACAGCACCGCGGCGCTGGAACCTGACCAGTTTCGGCGTCAATGATGGTTTGACGAGATCGGGTCGAATCCCATCGAACAGCACGATGAGAACCCGATTCCGGATCGGTCGGTCGAACATGTAAAACTTTCGTCTAACTGGAACGTAGCGGACTGGGAGCGACCAGGACCTGGCTGGCGCAGCCCAGCGCCATCGACTTGGAGCCGAGGCTGATCGCTAGCACGAGCGCAATGCGGGTATGGCGCTCCCAGCCATGCTGACCAAAGCCCGGCCAGCGCGACGGCCGCTCCCGAGCCGGGATTAGCGGCGTGCGAGCGCCAGCAGCTCTCCTCAGCTGTAGATCGGCCCGGCTTGTCTAAAACGGAGGGTGCGGGGTCAGTGGTTTGGTCTGATCATGATCGCCTGATGCACCTCTGCGGGCACAGCGTGAAGACACGGAAATCATCACAGGCCCCGAGGATCGCCCAATTCCGGCGAGGACGTCAGGTAGGATGTCCAGCAAGCCGTCGATAGCACGGCCCCGCAAGCAAGCGTAGCAAATGCCGCGTCCAGGAGAACCTGCTCGCGCCCTAGCCGATCCTGATCTGGTCGACGTCGCTTGAGCCAGCAAGCGTGATCGATGCTGCCGGCAGATCGTTTTGCCTGGCGGCTTGATTCCTGCGAATGCGATGCATCTCGTGTGCTTCGCATTTCACAGCTGTGGCGCTCGAAGACACCGGTGGGCGTCTCGAAAATTGATATGCCCCGACTAAGCGTGATCGTATCGACGCCCGGTGCGCTGGGCTGCTCGATTTTGCCGGCGTTGCTCTCGAAGGGAGGGACCCGTTGAGCCATTCTGGCAGGAGTGACAAGTTGGAAAGCCTGCAAATCGCCAGGGACGCCTTGAGGACTCCTACTCGCACTCGAACGAGCTAACGACACTTTGGCTATCGTTTTTTGAAATGAAATGATCGAAAAATATGATGCTAGTTGAGTTCCTATTTCGTTGTTATGTTATCCCTGCAGTCGCGCCGTGAAGCGAAACCTTCAATTTTTCAGTCCGGGCGTTCGCCCCGGTCACAACCGCACGGGCAAGCACCCGGGCATATCGTCGCCGCTGGCATCAGTGATGCGCGCGCCTCAGAGAGGGCGACTTGCTAAGTGGCGGAACCGCAGCACGAGGATCGCCGCATAGATTGTGAATCCGGTCGACAAGCCAATCCATATACCGACGGCCCCCAAACCGATCTTCAGACTGAGCCAATAGCTGAGGGAAAAGCCGATCGGCCACCAAGCAATAGTCGCAAACAGCAGCGGCACCCGCGTGTCCTTCAGCCCGCGCAGGCCGCCTGCCGTAATGCACTGGGCGGCGTCAGTGATAAAGAGGGTTGCGCCGACGATGAGGAGCGTTGCAGCGAGGCTGATCGTTGCCTCCGAATCGCGAGCCGTTCTGCCCAGAAACAGCTCCACGACCTCAAAACGCACGGTGATCAACGTAAGCGTTAGCGTTGTAGCTATGACCATACCGAGCAACATCGCCGCCAGATTCGCCCGCTTGACGCCTGCACGGTCGTCGCGGCCGGCGGCATGGCCAACGCGCATGGCAGCAGCCGTCCCAATGCCGAGATAAATCATAAACAGGGTCGAGGAAACCTGAACAACAATCTGGTGAGCGGCCAGTGCGCTGTTGCTGATCGAGCCCGCAACGAGCGACGTGGCTACAAATAGTCCCGACTCGATCAATGAAGCGATGGAGATCGGCGTCCCAAATGCGATGAGCTGCCGCATTGCCCGCCAATCGAAACGCCAGAGATCCGCAAGCACATGGTACTCACGGAACGGCCGGCGCAGTGCAGCGAACCACAAGCCCGCCAAAAACATGCCGCAGTTGACCAGCGTGGTCGCAAGACCTGCCCCGAACAGTTCCAACCGGGGCAGCCCAAGCTTCCCATAGGCCAGAATATAGACCAACAACGCATTGAGGGGGATGGCGGATAGCGTAATCCAGAAGACTGGCTGTGGCCGATTGACCCCACCCATGAAATTGCGGATAGCCAAAAACGCCAGTGCCGGAGCCGTGCCGAGGGCTAATCCGAAGAGGTATTGCTGGGCGAGCTGCGCCACATCTGGGGTCTGGCCCAAGGCAAGCAGTATTTGCTCTGCTCGCAGCGCCACAGCAATGATCGGGAATGACAGGATCAGGGCCAGCCATAGGCCCATGCGCAGCGAGCGCTGTACCGCGCCTAGATTATTTTCACCAAACGCCCGCGCCGCCAAAGGCGCAATGGCACTTAGTAGTCCCACGCCGAATGTGACGCTAATGAGATAGAGCCGGCCTGCCAGCGCTGCCGCGGCGAGCGCCTCAGCGCTGATACGCCCGATGAAGGCAAGATCAGTCGTCATCATCGCAACCTGCGCAACCTGCGTCAGCACCATTGGCAACGCGAGCTTCGCGGTTTCGCCGAGCTCGATAGAGAAGCGACGGATAGCCGCCCGTCTCGTCCCTTCTGGTCGCCAGATTAATGCCGGCTTTGTCTTGGCTATCTTGTCCATATCATCAGGCCGCCGTTTGCCTCGGCGAACGAAATACCGCTTCTTTCACGGAGTATTACGTTCTGACGTGAATTCGCGGTCAGCCTGCGATGCTGCTCGCGGGCAGCCTCGTGCGACCGCACGTTTAGACGCAAAAACGGACCACGGCTTGGCCGCTGGGCTTCGACCAGCGCGGCGCCGATTTTCGCATGCGATAAGCGCCAAGGAGAGGTTGCAAATGCCGCGCCAGAATTGGCCAATCACCGCAATCGTGCAATGGTAACGCCGCCCATCGGGATGGAGCCAGGTCGATCATGGAGGCGATTCATGCGCAGGCCACTGCGTTGATGCCAAAGATTGGAGGCCCGAAGCGGACCCGATCTATGCCACGAACTGAAGACTTATCATCCCGCAAGCCATCCCTGCACTCCTGAGCAATCGATGGGATCTCACTCTTCAAAGCCCCTCTCACTCTTCAAAGCCCATGCCAACTGCGACGAATTGAATAGATGCTCGCTCTTCTGCAAGCGGACTTGTCGGGAGATCGACAGCACGTCGCAAATAAGACAACCGGCATCGCCTGCTCACCGGCGAGAGGGCGGCGATGCGACCACATGACGAGCGTGATTTCATCCGTTAGGAGGACCTAGCGGGATTGACTCGTTTGCTCGACTAGATCACAGACATCGATATGCAATCACATTGATGAGCTGCGTGGCCTCGATCCCAGGCTTGGCACCTTGGAAAATGACGTGCTCTCGACATTGGTGGCCCAAGTTAGGAAGCCATAGACGTCGATCGTGACTTCCCCTTCCTGAGCCTTGCACGGGATTGTCCAGGAAAGGCTGCATATGAATGCGGTACTGTGCTGCCTCGTTAGCCTTATCCGGCAAGGTTTTCGTTTGAAAGCGCTGATGTACGCTACCCGGCCGTGGCTAGTGCCGGTATCGTCGGGAGTTCCTTGAATCTTTGCGTGCGCATGTGAGCTTTCAGCTATCCATACTGAAGATACTTGCCGGCCAGCCGGGCGGCCGAGCCGCTCTTGAAGTCGTCAAACAGCACTTGGCCATCTTTTACACCAGCGGACCCGAGTGGGCAGCGCGCATGAAGCGCATCGCGAGCCGCGAGCCGAACCTCGACATCTTCGGACAAAAGCTCATCGACCGCGAGGTGGGATACTGGACCATCACTGGGGAGGGACGGAAGGTCCTTGAGGTCCTTGAGAAGCTCGATCGATGTGTGGCGCAAGGCCAGCCCGAGGCACAGGCCGATGAGCCAGCTGGCGATGAGCGACCGCCATTGCCGGCTGCGCCGCCACGACCGATGGCCCGCAGAAACCGCCCTGGGCGTAAACGGTTGTAGACGCGTGATGGGCCCTCAACGTCAGGGGTCGCGCGGACGTCCTTATGGTCAGGCAGTTCTTCGATTAGATCGCGGAACTTCAGTTTGGAAATAATGCAATGGCATTGGGGACTGTGAAGTGGTTCAACGCGGCCAAGAGATACGGCTTCACCAGCCAGAAGACGGGGGAGCTGGCCTCTTCGTTCACATCAGCGCGGTCGAGAAGGCCGGCTACACTGATCTCGCGGAAGGCGTGCGGGTCAGCTACGAGCTGATGGCTGGTCGTTCGGGCAAGACGAGCGCCGAAAATCTGCGCATCGGCTGATCGGTAGCCCTGAGGAATCTGCCAAGCTTTGGGGTTTCTGAATTAGCTTCTGGCTTGCGCGAGAAGCATGGACTCAGCAAATCTCCCGGCCTGAGGCCGTTTCCTGTCCGACGCACGATCAGCGGCGCGTATCGGAGCGCCGTGCGAGGCGCTTATCGGGATCGCATTCTCAAGCAGACATTGCAGTGAGGGATGCGACAAATCTCTCGGCCTGCTTCAAGCGCGAACACTGGATCCGCTGGTTCACTCCGTTGGACGCGCGAAGATCGATTTTGCCATATAGGCCGATCGGTAGCTCCCGGTTGTCGTTGAAGCGCCGGTCCGGGCCGCCCTTACGATTCAGGTAGCGCCAAGTCTGGTCTACGACAGTCCCGTCGGCGGGCGGCGTCTCTTCCTCGATCAAGCGAGCGCTTCGAAACATGATTCAACGTCTTCGTAGCCGAACCCGGCGGGTCTTGCCGGCACTAACCAGGATCGCGTCAGGTGTCAGATAGAACGTCTCTTTTCCGGGTCCGCTCGCTGGCGAGCAGGCCGTTCACGCGCGCGGAAAGCTTGGGAATGATGCGCTATTCGATGCCATCGAACGGGGGGGGCGACCGCCCCAATACGAATCGTGGGCAACCAGCGAGACACGAATATCGAGCTTGTGGTCGAGGAGCTTGTAAGGACCGCTTCCAACAGGGGCTGTGGTCCACCGCTCCCACGAGCCCGCCGCCACGAAGGCGCGCTGACTGACGATCTCCGATCCCCAAGCAGCCAGACGCTGCTCGAGGAGCGCGTCGCCGCCCTTGGCATGCACAATGACGATAAACGGATCAACGATTTCGACTTTCTCAAGCCGATCAGGCGACTGAAGCGCCTGGGACATTCCGCTGCGTCCAGGTCCGAGCAGGTGGTCAGGACCAAGACTAAAGGCGACATCTTCAGCCGTCAAAGACGTTCCGTCATGGAAAGCCACTGCCTTGCGCAGGAACAGCCGCAGTGACTGCGCATTGATCCGCTCCCAACGCTCGGCCAAGCCGGGCCGTAGCGCCATATCATGGGCATGGTCGAAGGTGATCAGCGTTTCGAAAGCTGCGGCATGGTCCGGCGAATGGCAGTATCGGTCGCGATGACCGGTCTAACGATCGCGGAAATCCGGACATGGCGACCTTGAGGCGGCGACGCGTCAATGTCTTAGGCTCACCCCCACAGCACCGGCGCCTGTGCTGGCCAACACGCTTGCGGCAACCGCGCCTGCGATGGCTTGCCGTCACGTCAGTTCGATATGGGTCATCACCCCCTCCGGTTCCACTTCCATTCCTACGAATGCCACGCCCGCGAATTCTTAGATCGGCACTGACATTGGCGGACCACCGAAATTGGGCGCTTGTGTCATCAGGCATATTCGCGATTGTGTACGACCCTAAAAACCTGAACTGCTGCGGCAGGATGACACTATCGAATAATTCGATGTAAGCTTGCGAAGATGCGATAGTTGGCCCTTCTAACGCAGGCTGATGAAGAGGGAGAGCGAAGACGCAACGCACTGCGAACGGCCCAACAGCGCCGCACGAAGAAGCGATACGATTATTGTAATCTTCGATGATTTTATCCAATGCCGCGATCCCCCGGTTAGTTTGGTCGTTCGCGTTCGGATAGACGCCACGAAACCGCTCATTCGAACTCGAAGGATATTGTGTCTTGTCTCTCGTTTCAGATCGGCTCAATCTCGTCCGTCCCTCTCAAACCAAGGTCATGACGGCTCGCGCCGCCGAGCTGCGCGATCAGGGCGCCGACGTGATTGCGCTCAGCCAGGGTGAGCCGGATTTCGACACGCCGTCCGCTATCTGTGAAGCTGGCATCCGAGCCATCCGCGACGGGAAGACGAGATACACGGCGGTCGCCGGAATCAAGCCACTGCGGGCAGCGATCGGCGAGAGCCTCCGTCGCGATCATGGCCTCGATTACGGTATTGACCAGATCACGGTGGGCTGCGGCGCCAAGCAGGTCGTGTTCAACGCCCTATTCGCTAGCCTCGATCCGGGCGACGAGGTTGTGATCCCAACGCCATGCTGGGTCTCCTATCCCGACATGGTGGTGCTGGCCGGCGGCAAGCCGGTGCTCGTCGCCTGCAGCGAACTCGACGGCTTTAAGCTCCTCCCCCGGGCGCTGGAGAAGGCGATCACGCCGCGCACCAAATGGTTGATGTTGAATTCGCCATGCAATCCGACCGGCGCAGTCTACAGCCGAGGTGATTTGCTCGCGCTCGCTGCGGTGTTGCACGAGCGTACCCATGTGCATGTGCTATCCGACGACATCTATGAAAAGCTCACCTACGACGCCGAATTCGCAACAATGGCCGCAGTCGCGCCGGATCTCTACGAGCGCACACTAACAGTCAACGGCGTGTCCAAAGCTGACGCGATGACCGGTTGGCGCGTCGGGTATGGTGCCGGACCTCTGGCGCTAATCAAGGCCATGAACCTCATCCAGGGCCAGACTTCTTCGCACACCAGCTCGATTTCTCAACATGCCGCGCTCGAGGCGCTGTCAGGGAGGCGGGACTATATCAAAGAGTTCGTGCGCGCGTTTTTGGAGCGCCGCGATCTTGTCGTGGCCAAGCTAAACCAGGCCAAGGGGCTTGATTGCCGTGTGCCGGACGGTGCCTTTTATGTTTTCCCGTCCTGCAAGGGGGTTATCGGCAAGCGCACGCCGGACGCCAAGCTGATCGAAACAGACAGTGACTTTGCCATGTATTTGCTCGACGCTTTCGCCGTGGCTGTCGTGCCCGGCAGCGGCTTCATGGCCTCGCCCTATATCCGGATTTCCTATGCTTCCTCGTTCGAGGACCTCAACCGGGCCTGCGACCGAATCATCGCCGCCTGCGCGACCCTGTCCTGAAAGCCAATCTGATGTCCCCAAAAAAAGCCTGCGCGCCCGCATGGCCGAGACTGGCCTGGTCCACATCATGGCCGCCCACAGCCCATTTTCGGCGATTCTCGCGGAAGAAGCCGGATTTGACGGACTGTGGGCGTCCGGCTTTGAGCTGTCTGCGCCTTTATGGGCTGCAGGACATGAGCCTCATCTCAATGAAACAGCATATGGACATGCTGCGGGCGATCGCCGGACGCACGAGGCTGCCGATCGTCGCGGACATTGATACGGGCTATGGCAATGCGATTAGTGTCATTCACACTATCACGGACGAGCGGGCCGGCGCCAACGCCGTTATGAGCGGCGAGGCCGCCATCACGGCCAGATCGGACCCTGATTTCCTCGTCATCGCCCGCACTGAAGCCTTTATTGCGAGCCTCGGCGAAGCCGAGGCGCACGCTTACGCGGAGGCTGGCGCGGACATGATCCTGATCCATTCGAAAAGGGCGAGTCCTTCCGAGATCGAAAGCTTTTCGCGCGCCTGGACCGGAGCGGTGCCGCTGGTGATCGTGCCGAACGCCTACCCTGACCTCGAGTCCAAGCGGGTCAAAAACGTTGGCAATATCAGCATGATGATCTTTGGCAGTTACGGCATCCGTGCTGCTGCGACCGCCATGCAGGAGACCTCCCGACGGATCATCGCTGACGGCGGCGTCCAGAACGTCTACAAAGGATATTCTGCCGGTGGATGAGATCTTCAGAATCCAGAATATGCACGAGCTCAAGGCGGCTGAAGCTCGCTTCCTTCGGTGAACGCTGCGACTAATACTGCTGTCGAGATTTGAGAAGGAACTCAGGACCGCGCTCTGCTCCGGCGCACTCTAAACGTTCTTAAGATGTGGTCCTGTCGTCTAGACGACCCTCGATGTCGACTGCTCCATCAGCGGTTAGCCCGCTTGGCGGCACCTCGAGATCACCTCTTAAAAAACCGTCGACGGGAATCGGTAGTTGCGGGCCAGACCGCAGGAACCGTAGCAAGAAGGCGGATTTTGCGCGTGAGAAATCGTTCATAAGCGGCAATCCGGCTACACACATCAAATAATGTGATGGAGCATTCATTTCCGGCAATGGCCCGCCGTGACAATCAGCGGACATTCCAGGATCTACCGGAGCAGAAAATGGCTGTCGAACACAATGAAGTGCCTCTCAATGCTATACGGGTGTTTGTGACCATTGCGCGCGAGGGAAGCGTAACGCGTGCAGCGAGCACATTGGGGACGACACAGAGCTCGGTCAGCCGTTATTTGGCTGTGTTACAAGACTACTTTGGCACCGATCTTGCAACGGCGAGGCCGGCGGAACGAATTGACTGAATTCGGAAGGCTCTTCGCGAACGCGGTTGCCGAACCGCTTGACACAGTGTGTTACCGCGAAGAGGATGCGGCGTAGGAGCCGAACGGACGCTAATCGAATCGTGGTCCACACGTCTCTTTCCACCTTCGCGTACTCCTTTCTGATTCCGAATCTCCAGGCGTTCTCTGCCGAGATGGGCGGCGTAGTCGTCGATGTGATCAGTTCATTGTCTCCGCCGAGATCCTCCGACAATTTCGACATCTTGCTCACTCGCGATCTTTGTATCGCTGAACCGGCCGACGACTGGGCGATCTACAATGAGACGCTCGTATGCGTAGGTTCTCCAAATCACGTCATGGGAAAAACGCTCTCAACTGTCCGCTCGATGCCAATTCTGAACATCACATCGCGGCCCGACATACTGCCAACATGGCTTAGGGCCATGAACCTTTCCGCAAAGGACATCAAGTCGGGGGTAAGCGGGGCTGCGAGGCCCACCAGATTGTTTGTGCGTAGACCTGTGAGCGCCGTTAGAAGAGTCATCTTCTGCAAGGGTGCTCACAATGGACGACCATTCGGACGACATAAGACGACCGTTGTCACCGCGCATAGAAGTGTACGCCGGCGGCGGCCGGAAACAGTGGCCAGATGATTTGAAGGCGCAGATTGTCGCGGACAGTCTCGAGCCGGGCGCGATCGTAACAGATGTCGCACGTCGCCATGGCTGCCGGCCCCAGCAGGTGCATGACTGGCGGCGCCGGGCGCGTTTGGGTCAACTGGTGCTGCCAGCTGCGGCGGGTGCACTGTCGTTTGTGCCGTTAGTGTCGGAATCGTCGCCATCGGCGGCTGCAGCTCCCTCCGGGGCGCCGGAAGCAGCCGTTGTGACGGTTGAGCTCCATGGGGCACGAGTTGAGGTGCGAGGGACGCCTGGACTTGCCGTGCTGAGTGATGTGTTTGTTGCGTTGCGCCGGACACGTTCATGCTGACGGCTCCCGCTAACCTCATGATTTACGTTGCGAGCCGACCTGTAGACTTCAGGAAGGGCGCGGATGGTCTGGCGCTGTTGGCGAAGGAGACGCTGGGCCACGATCCGATGAAGGGCGTGGCGGTGGTCTTCCGTGCGAAGCGCGCTGATCGGGTGAAGATCGTGGTCTGGGATGGTAGTGGCCTCGTGCTGTATTGGAAGCGGCTTGAGGGCAGCGCCTTCAAGTGGCCGCCGGTCGTTGACGGCGTCATGCGAATGAACGCCGCGCAGTTGTCCGCGCTTCTGGCCGGCATGGATTGGACACGCATGCATGCGCCTCGAATCCCGCAGCCGAAAGCGCTTGCGTAGGACATAAAATCGTCGCTGCATCGGGGCGCGAAGCATGGCAGACTCGGGCCAATGAGTGATTTGCCTGATGAACTGCCGAGCGATCCAGCCGAGTTGCGTGCCTTTGCCGCGGCTCTGCTGGATCGCTGCGCCAGGCTCGAGCGGTTGCTCAAGCTTGCAAAAGACGCGCAGTTCGGTCGATCGCCGGAAAAGCTTGACGGTGATCAGCTCCAGCTTGTTCTGGAGGATATCGATCAGGCTGTCGCGGCTCTCGAAGCAGCCGAGGACCGCGCCAATCCCAAAACACGCGAGAAGAGGGCTGCCGAGCGCAGGGCCAATCGTGGCAAGCTGCCGGAGCATTTGCCGCGCATCATCGAAACGCTGATGCCGGCTGCAACCTGCTGCCCGTGCTGCAAAGGCGATCTCGTTGAGATTGGCCGCGATGAGAGCCAGAGGCTGGACGTCGTACCGGCGCAGTATCGCGTCATCGTTACCCGCCGGCCCAAACTGGCCTGCCGCGCCTGCCCGGGCGTCGTTCTCCGGCACGCTGCTCTCGAGCGACTGATCAGGGGTGGATTGCCGACCGAGCGGCTCGTCGCGCATGTGATCGATGCCAAGTCATTGGCATTTGCCGCTTTACCGCCAGACGCAGATGCTGGCGACGCACGGTATCGCCATCGACCGTTCCACGCTCGCCTTCTGGGTCGGCTATGCTGCCCAGGAGCTGAAGCCCTTGTGGGGTCGTCTGCGCGAGGTTTTGCTCGCCTCCGCGAAGCTTTGTGTCGATGAGACCCCGGCGCCGGTGCTGGATCCCGGGCGCGGCAGGACCAAAACCGGCTACTTCTGGGCGCTCTCGCGCGATGACCGGCCTTGGGCCGGGCCTGATCCGGTCGATGCCTATGCGCCGGGCCGTGGGGCCATCCATGGCTTGAGGCTGCTCGAAGGCTATCGCGCCATCATCCATTGCGAGGCTATGAGGTTTACAAGACCATGATGCGAGAGACGCGTGCGGACGCCTTGTCCGGGACGCTCGCATTCTGCTGGTCGCATCTCCGGCGCCAGTTTGTGAAGATCGAGCGCGAGGCTTCGCCGGCGCCGGCGCCGGTTGCCCGCGAGGCCCTCGAGCGCATCGCCCAGCTCTACGCGGTCGAGAAAGCCCTCCGTGGCCGATCTGACGCCGAGCGCCGCGGCGGGCCGGCAGGCGCATGCCCGGCCGTTGGCTGCAGCCTTGAAGCAGTGGTTTGAGGCCAAGCTTGGTCACCTCGCGCAGAAGAGTGAGACGGCGAAAGCTTTACGCTATGCACTGCGTCATTGGGACGGCTTGACGCTCTACCTTGATGACGGGCGCATCGAAATGGACACCAACGCAGTCGAGCGTGCGATGCGGCCGATCAAGCTCAATGCCAAGAACGCCCTGTTCGCCGGGTGTGACGAGGGTGCTGAGAATTGGGCATTGCTGGCGTCGCTCATTGAGACCAGTAAGCTCAACGGCGTCAGCGCCGAGTATTGGCTTGCCGACGTTCTGGCAAAGCTCGTCAATGGCTGGCCGGCGGCACGGCTGGACGAACTGCTTCCCTGGGCATCCACCTATACGATGCATGCACAAGATCCGAGGCTTGCGGCATGAGCCTCAGCACGACCGCGGTCCGGATCAAGGTGACCCTCAAGGACGTGAAACCGGAGGTGATGCGATGCCTTGTCGTGCCGCTCACGCTGCGCCTTGATCGGCTGCATCTGACGCTTCAGGCGGCGTTTGGCTGGACGAATAGCCATCTCTTCGGTAAGCGCGATTTTCTCCGCACGATGACGCCCGCGCTTTTGACGGATGGCCTTCGTATCGAGGGCGGCATCTGACCCGTTCAGGCAGCGGCGGTTTTGGGGAAGTTGAAGGGCAGCAGGTCGGTGATATCGGCGTCGTCGGCGCGCTGAGGCAATTCGGTGAGCACGTGGCGCAACCAGGCTAACGGCTCGACGCGTGAGGCGCGGCAGGTCAGCATCAGACTGTAGACGACGGCACTGGCCCTGGCTCCCTCGACGGTGTCGCTGAACAGCCAGCTCTTTCTGCCAGTGGCAAAGATTCTGATATCGCGCTCCAGGAGATTGTTGTCGATCGGCATCCTGCCGTCTTGCGTGTAGCGCGTCAGATATGACCATTGGTTCAGAGTGTAGGATACGGCATCGCCAAGCTTGCTGTCGGGCAAGACCTTCGGGGCGATTTGATCGAGCCATTCCTTGAGGGCGTTCAGGACGGGAATGCTGTGTTGCTGGCGGAAGCGGCGAATGCATTGATCTGGCGTTTCGCCTCTGTCTGGTTTTTCGTCCCGCGCCTGCCTTTCAACCCGGTAAAGCTGTTCGAAGAACCGCAGCGCCTGCTCTGGCGGGCCGCCGCCCTTCTTCCTCGCCTTGAGGGCATCGACAAAGCGCCGTCGGGAGTGGGCCATGCATCCAATGTGGGTGGTCCCTTCCAGCGTGCGCCATGCGGTATAGCCGTCACTCATCACGATGCCACGGTAATCGCCGAGGAAGGCCTGCGGGTGGATCTGGCCGCGGCCCGGCTGATAATCCAGAAGAACGATGGGCTCGTGACTGCCCTGGCCGCTGCGATAAGCCCACATGTACGATGTGCTGGTGGCTTTTTTGTCCTTCTCCTTGAGGACCTGAACCGTCGTCTCGTCGCCATGGATGAGAGGTTGCAGTCTGAGCCGCAGCTTCAGGGCGTCTGAGATGCGATGCAGATGCTTCTCGCTCGAGCCGATCACCCAGTGACCCAAAGCGCCGCGGCTGACAGGAACACCTGCGCGTTCGAAGGCCTGCGCCAGACGGTAGAGCGGCGTGCCATCGACATATTTGTGAACCAGCGCGAACGCCAGCGTTGAGGCCGTGGCAACGCTGCCCGGCAAGGGCTGCGTCGGCATCGGCGCGGTCACGACAGGGGCATTGATCCCGGTGCGATCGCAATGGCGGCACCCATATTTGAAGCGCACATTCTGTAAAACCTTCGCCTTCACCTCGATATGAAGTTGCTCGGTGACAGTCTCGCCCATGCGATGCATCTGGCCACGGCAGCAAGGACACGCCTTCTGATCGTCGGGCAGGTCATACTCGACCCGCTCACGCGGCAGGTTCGCCGGCAGCGGTCTGCGGCCGCGCTTCTTTCCCGTTGTGCTTTCGACGGGTGGCAAGCCCGTGTCCGGAAGTTCGGCGATATTGTCCGTTTCGCTGCCGGCATCATCCTCGTCGGCGGCCTGCTCGGCTTCATTGAACAGACGGTCGACGTGCTTTTCGCTGCGCGGCGCAAAACGATGCAGGCGTGCCAGCGCCAGTTCTTCCTCGAGCCTGACGACGCGCTCCGTGAGCTGACGATTCTCCACCTGCAGCGCAGCAATGCGCGCCAACAGCGCTTCGACACTCGGTTCGCCGGTTCGATTCATCGGATTCTTGAATCTGAACCGTACCGACGCGTCAACCGCTCAAGTCGAGAGCTCAGCCGGCAACCTGATATTGCCGCACCGGATGGCGGACCATCGCATCGATATCGATGCCGTCAAGGATCCAGTGCAATTGCTCGGTCGTCAGCGTGACGACCGCCTCCTGGCGGCGCGGCCATCGGAACTTGTCCTCGGTCAGCCGCTTCAGGACCAGCACAAAGCCGGACCGGTCGAAGAACAGCAACTTCATCCGGTCGCAACGGCGATTGCAGAACGCAAAAAC
This sequence comes from Bradyrhizobium sp. 155, assembly GCF_023101105.1. Taxonomy (NCBI): domain Bacteria; kingdom Pseudomonadati; phylum Pseudomonadota; class Alphaproteobacteria; order Hyphomicrobiales; family Nitrobacteraceae; genus Bradyrhizobium; species Bradyrhizobium sp. 155. The sequence continues at coordinate 6,531,020 of NZ_CP064704.1, forward strand.
CGCCGGAGCGAACGGATCGAGCGCCATCGTCTCCTGGACCAGAACCGCAAGGCTGTTGATGCCAGCCCGGAAGTCGATCGGCTCACGGTGCAGATAGACCTGCAGGTCACCGCCCAGTCTGAACATGGCCCAGGGCTCCGATGATCGCCGTCAATGCATCCACATCGCCGCATTCCAGCGCGACCTTCACGCCGTTCGGCAGCGACGCGCTCACTTTGGCCGGAGAACAAAAAGCTGTAGTCCCCTTGGGTTCCGACCCGCGCACTTCATCGCAAGCCGCCGGCAAACCCACCATCGCCACGCTGCTCCCCCGCGACAGGGCGCGATCGGAAGCCCCCTCAAGTTGAACCGGGATGAACGCCGATGGGGGAGACCGCGGGACAGACCTGGTCGCGGTGTGCTTCTTGATCCATTTCCGAAGCAGGTTCGCGTTGACCCCGTGTTCGAGCGCAAGTCTCAATACCGAAACGCCAGGCTCAAGACAACTCGCGACAAGACGCTCCTTCGATGCCGCCTCGTAGCGCCGGCGACCGTTCCGACCAACAAGCCTGACCCGCAGTTTCTGATCATCGTCTGCCATCACAAGGTGTCCACCTATTTTGGTGGACACCTCATGCATCAGAGCACTCAAAAGCAAAAGGTGCAGGGAAATTCGCGCTTACTCTCTTCGAGTTCTTCGCTGGTGAGGCACATTGGGGGATTCCCGACCCCGACAATGATTACGGCCACCAGCCCATGGATGCCCGTAAAGCGCGGCTTTGCGATATCGTTCGAGAGACTGGCGCCAAGACGATCCACTATCTCTATGACTTCGGCGACAGCTGGGACCATGTGATCAAGCTCGAAAAATGGTTCGACAACACCACGACGGAGGGCATGCCCTTCCTGCTCGAGGCCGCCGGTCGTTGTCCTCCGGAAGACGTCGGCGGTGCGCCAGGCTATGCCGAATACCTCGACGCCATCAGCGACCCTGCTCATCCGGAGCACGAACATATGCGCCGCTGGGGCCCAGAGCGGTTCGATCCCAACGTAATCGACCGGAAGGCCCTCGAGGCCGCCGTCGACGCGTTGTCCGACACATGGAAACCGCGGCGACGCGCCACGCGAACAAAATAGACGTCAAGCGCCATTCAAAAGGGCCGCAGAGCTACGCTTACAGTCGGGGGCGCATACGATCACAATTACCTTGCTTTGCCGGCCGTCATGACCGGAAAATGCCTGCTGGTGGCGCCTGAAATCATCGTCAGCGATCTCGTGCGGACAGGGGCGCTCCATGTGATACCAGGATCGCGCACTTCAAGCGGCATGCAGTATCGGGCCTATGCGGTGGACCGAAGTGACAATCCCGAGATCGCTCGTGCCTTCTGCCGATGGGTCGCTCGGCTCTGCAAAAAGGCCGCAACTCCGGAAGCCGCCTAACCGCGTATCGGTGTTAGCAGAAGTTCGATCGATGCTTTGAATAATGCTAGCGCGTCCATTTGCACATGCAGACCGTTCCCAATGGACGGCGAGGCTCGTTTTTAGGCGAGTACCGCGGCCAACCCGCAGTCCAAAACGCTAACCGCCCCGCCAGAACCCTTTCCGCCTTCAAACCGGCCGACTACAATCGTCTTGTGAGATATCAGGGCCGCACCATCAACCAAAAGCTCAGGACCCCTTGCTCCTGTCTTTGCGGTTGCGACGGAGCAATGCGCGATAGCCGCCTCGCATGAGACGCAGCCCCGCCCGGACCAGGCGAATGGTCCGGCTGCGGAGATGGTCTGTTTTCCAACCGCGATCGGGAATACGATGGTTGCCGAATAGGCCTTGCGCGATTTCGCGATAGCTGTTTCCTTCCAAGGACCCATCGACTGCACGCAAGGCGAGGATAAGCCGATGACGGGTCAAGATTGGCAGCGTCAGAGGGGGTGGTCCGATGGGCCGCCGTTCAAGCGCCAGCCAAAGTCGATGAGCTGCCCGCACACGAACCTCAAAATTGCGATCGAGCGGCAAGTCGACAGCAACCGATGAGCCCACCGGTGGCAGTTCTGCTAGCCAAAGGCGATGCTTCGCTCCTCCGAGCGCCACGACGGCATGCCATCCATCCGGCGCGCAACGAAGCTCGCTATCCGCTAGTTTGCTGAAATCCAGGTCATACCGTTTGGACGCCGCCGAGCGGACAGCTGCGCGCACGGGCAGCACGGTCGACAGCACTTCAGGCGCCCAGAAAATGGCTTGTTGGTCGAACGTCTTTTGCGGATCAGCTGCGAAAAGACAGCCCCCATCGCTGTCGGAAGGGACCCGTCGTCGCGCTGGATCGTTGGCTGGTGGCCAGGGCCATATAGTCCCGCTGGTACTCGCAATTGCGGCGCAGCCATTCCCAGGCTATGTCCACAGCTTCTGCTTTCTTGGCGTCAGGATAGGCTTCCTCTGATTTCCAGTCAGCACCTGGCATCGTACCACTTTCCCCGTATGTTCTTAACGCACATGCAAGGAATTGCAGCCCGACAAATGTGACGATTTATGGTTGCACAAATGAAGATATTCACTTTAAATGCACTTACGCGATGGGACGATCACATTTTGCGATCGGACATCAACAGAAGTGACGTCCGTTTCGAACGCATTCATTCCTCGCTGTTGGGCCAACCGCGCTGCAGGAGATGCCGAAAGCCGTGACGCGCCGCCCATTTGGCGCGAGCCAGATGACTTTCAAAAGTACGGCGGGCGCGATCCGGATCCAGGGTGGGATCAATACCAAGCACAATGCGCGCAACTTCGCGCCAATCAGCGTTATCGGCCTCGGCATCGAGCAGACGCATATAGGTGACGGCATGTTGCTCGTCATACGGCGTGAGCTGGGGCGCGTTAGGCGCGGAATCTGCGATCTTGGGATCGGGCGGCACTGCCTGAAAGTCCTACCAGATTGAGAAGCATCGATTTAAGCGAGGGTAGCCGTATTCAGAGCCTGTTCGTCGAGAACCGATTGTCGCGGTCTGCAGGAATATTCTTGCCAAATACTGGCTGGCAGCGGCTATTGCCGTCGTTCCCTTCCATTTCGTTCGCGACCACCGCCAGAATACATTTGATCGCCGTCCGTTAGCTCAGAGCGCGATCAGCAGAACTACCGTTCAGCGTGCGGCGCCGTCCGCCCGAATCGAGAGGCTGACGTCGGATGCTGCTCGTCATAACTCGTCAGCACTGTCTCATTCCGCGCGACAGTTGGCGACATCCGGATCCAGTACCAGCTCTTTCATTTAACTTACGCGCGGACTCTGCTCATCTGCATTCTGGACGAACTTACCGCAATAGTATGGCTTTAACCAGTGGTTTGATGGCCGTCAGAATGGCTGCTTTAGCGCATGAAAGCTCGTGCGCTTGTCGCCTGGAATGTGCGCCGGATCCGCGCAGATCGCGGTATTCCGCAAGAGCAGTTGGCGTACGATGCCCGGATTGACCGCTCCTATATGGGCGGTATTGAGCAGCAATCAGAGAACCCGACGATTGACCTTCTCGACCGTATCGCGGCGACGCTTGACGTTCACGTGTCTGAATTCTTTATCCAACCACCCAAAGGTGCGGCGCCTCCAAACACCTTGCGTAAGGGTCGCAAGCCGGCGCGCCCACATCGCAAAAAGAAATAGCACTCCCCGCCCCCTACAAAAAGATTGCCTCAGATTTTTAAACAGAAATCCGCGCGAACCCGTGATGGACCTTGATGCACGTGCGGCGACTCTATGACCAGATCACCGCAGATGCGCCGTTTCAGGTGCTCCTCTCACGTCAACTTCCCCAGAAGCAAACTGGTCCACGATAATCTCGAGCTTCCCGGAACGTCGCATCACCTACACGATCGGCACGCTTGAGCTGTACGGGTGGAGTACGAAGTGGCGAACGCCGCAGAGACATCTCGCCAGTTTCCATACATTCGCATTTGAATCGGAACGATCTCTATTTTGGCAGAAGTGCCTGCCCAAGCAAAGGAGCTCAGTATGATGCGCCAGCGCCATACGGCTTTAGCAGCGTCCGGCTCCAACAGCGTGCGGAGTATAGTGTCCTCGCCTCGGTCGGCCACTCTGTAAAGAAACGATGAGAAGCCACCCACTATCGCGAGTGGTGGTACGATTGGCAGCCGACTTGCAGCGCCGCCACGCCATCCATGGATAATAAAAAAGACGAGAGCGATCGAGAAGCCAAGATCGATCTAAACGTGCTCGCGGTAAATTCGAGAGCTGACTTGAGGAATGTCGTGGGCCGGCTAAGGGCGACCATCCTGAAGTCTAGAGGATTGTGGGTATTATATTCGCATCCCTGTCATTCGAGAACTCAAGGGAGCAACTTCCTCATTCACCGCAGCCTGCACTTCGCATAGTGATAGCCAATAGTCGCACGCCAGAGGCGGCCCCGCCCGGAGGCCCAGCCTTCACGGAAGCTCAGCAGGTCCTCATTTCCGTCGCAACGGCTACTTCGACGGCTTGATGAAGAATGAGCTGCATCCCGCATTGTTGTTGTAGAGCCACTGACACTTATGCGGGACGGCGAGGACTACAGTTGAAATAAAGCGTCCTTGACCTGCCCCTGAAGTTTCACCCAGTAGCGGTTAGAGTCTCGGCGGATGTTACGCCGTTTGGCGCGGTGTGAGCAACGTGCGATCGGCGGAGCCGGTCGGGGTTGCGCAGCCGATCGCACGTTGCGGTGAGGTAGGCGGCATAGGCCGCAGGGGTCAGATAGCCGAGCGAGGAATGCGGGCGTTGGCCGTTGTAGTCGCCGACCCAATCCGCAATCTTGGCGCGGGCGTGATCGAGGCCGAAGAACAAGGTTTCGTTGAGAAGCTCGTCCCGCATCCGGCCGTTGAAGCTTTCACAGAAGCCGTTCTGCATCGGCTTGCCCGGCGCAATGAAGTGCCAGTCGATCTTGTTCTCCTCCGACCATGCCAGCATGGCATTGCAGGTGAACTCGGTGCCGTTGTCGGAGACGATCATGCCCGGCTTGCCGCGCTGATTGATCAGCGCCGTCAGTTCGCGTGCCACCCGCCGCCCCGGGATCGAGGTGTCGGGGATGGCCGCCAGACATTCCCGGGTCACGTCATCGACGATATTCAGGACCCGGAAGCGACGGCCGCTGGCGAACTGGTCGTGGACAAAATCCAGCGACCACCGGGCGTTCGGCCGAGCCTCGACCAGTATCGGCGCTCGGGTGCCCACGGCGCGGCGGCGGGCCCGGCGCTTGCGCACGCTGAGGCCTTCCTCTCGATACAGACGGTAGATCCGGTTCCGCCCGGACGGCTCGCCCTGCTGGCGAAGCAGCACGAACAGCCGGCGGTAGCCGAACCGCCGACGGGCATTAGCAAGCTCGCGCAAGTGGCCGCGTAGTTCGGTGTCCGGCGGTCGGCACGATCGGTACCGAACCATCTTGCGGTCAGCGCCGACGATGCCGCAGGCCCGCCGCTCCGACAGACCCATGACGGCCTGCAGGTGCGCGACGGCTTCGCGCTTGCCGACGGGCCCTACCATTAATGGGATGACCCGCCCCGTCCTCTCAGTCAGACTGAGTTGGCTTTTGAAAGGAGGAAGCAATGAGGACACGGAACAAGCCCAGGCCGGCAACGGTGTTTGGGATCGACATTGGCAAGAACCTTTTCCACGTCGTTGGGCTCGACGCCGCCGGAATGCCGATCCAGAAGGCGACCTTTCGGCGCGATACGCTCTTGCAGTTCTTCGAACGTGCAGGACCGGCTTTGGTGGGGATGGAGGCCTGCTCCGGCTCACAATGGTTGGCCCGCAAGATCGCCGCCATGGGGCACACCGTTCGCATTATCCCAGCTCAATTCGTGAAGCCATATGTGAAGTCCAACAAAAATGACATCATCGATGCCGCGGCGATCGCCGAAGCCGTGACGAGACCAACGATGCGCTTCGTCGAGCTAAGGTCGCCTGAGCACATTGACCTGCAAGCGCTGCATCGTGTTCGCGATCGGATGATGTCGCAACGGACGTGCCTCATCAATCAGATGCGCGCTTTTTGCCTGGAATATGGGATCGCTATTCACCAGGGCGCCGGCAAGTTCAAGGCTGATCTGCCGAGGGTTTTGGCCGATCAGTCGAATGATCTAACCTCGGCGATGCGTCGCATTCTTGCATCTACATTTGACGAGCTGCGGCAGCTGGAGCTGCGGATTGCCGAGGTCAACCGCGAGATTGAGGCAATTGCCTCTCAAAGCGATACCGCACGTCGATTGATGACCATCCCGGGCATTGGTCCGCTGGCCGCGACGGCGCTTTTGGCAGCAGCTGGATCTGCCCGCCAGTTCAAAAAGGCCCGCGATATGGCAGCTTGGCTAGGTCTTGTCCCGAGAGAATATTCTACGGGAGGCAAAACGAAGCTGCTGGGGATAAGCAAGCGCGGCAATCGATATCTGCGCCGGATGATCATCCATGGCGCCCGTTCCTGCGTGACTCATCTTGATCGCTCGCGATACCGCCTTGGCGCGTGGCTTGATGGACTTCAGGCACGCATGCACACTAACAAGGTCACCGTGGCCTTGGCGGCCAAGATTGCGCGGATCGCATGGGTGGTGATGACCAAGCCCGGCGCAAGCTATGAACGGCGGGATCCGGCCTTTAGCTGATCCCGTTTGTTCCAGACTGCGAGGTTCGTGAAGGTGATGACGAAACAGTCGATCGGCGCGCCGTAAACCCTGTGCAAAAAAGCGGGCTTCGAGCCCGAACCATTTATCTGGGAACGGCACGCGCGGATCTCATCATGGCCTGGCCGCAACAGCGGCCCACTTGCAAGAGGCCGGATACATTTGTGCAGACTGCATCGTCCTCATTAAACGACCTTGCACGGGCGGGGCGGGTCATACATTTTTTGACAAAAGCTCGCGTAGCGCTGCAGCATCCAGCATCTGCTCGGCCAGCAGCTTCTTCAGCTTGGCGTTCTCGTCCTCGAGTTGCCGCAACCGCTTGGCATCGGAGACGTCCAGACCGCCGAACTTCGCCTTCCAATTGTACAGCGTCGCTTCAGAGACGCCATGCTTCCGCGCCAAATCGGCAGCCTTCGCACCCGCCTCATGCTCACGCAGCACGCCAATAATCTGCTCTTCCGTAAACCTGGCTCGCTTCATCTGTCCGTCCTTCAGAAGGCCGGACTCTAACTTCAACTGGAGGAAATCGGCAGGGGCAGGTCAGGGGATATGAACGGCAGTCTCTGTCCAGACAGCCGAGTGCCGTCACCCGGATTGTGAAAGGCCAAGTAACCTCGTGCGTCCGTCTCAACGCTACCGTTCGCCAAGATCGAGGGTGCGGGCGCCACGGTGACTTTGCAGGTATGCTAGCATTACAGTTGCTTTTGTTGCGGGCTTCTGAATCCATGGGCAACCATGATTCGAATGTCGTGGGCGCGGGCCGCGTCGGTTGAGGCGACGCTTGCGTTGTGGGCGGCGTCGCTTCGAGAGATCAAGCAACGGATACGTCCGTTGTTCACGCAAGAGCGTGTTGCGACGAATGCAGGTCTGTTCCTGGAAGGTCTGCTCGGAGATGAGCAGCGCAAGACCGGTTGGATGCGCGCGGAGGCGGCTGGCGATCCCGGCCCATGGCGGCAGCAGGCGATTCTGGGTCGTGGAGACTGGGACGCTGATGCCCTGCGCGATATCGTGCACGACTATGTCATCGAGCATTTGGCGGATGACGATGCGGTGCTCGTGATCGACGAGACCGGTTTTCTCAAACAGGGCAAAGCGTCATGCGGAGTGGCGCGGCAATACACTGGTTCGGCAGGAAAGATCACGAACTGCCAGATCGGCGTCTTCGCTGCCTACGTTTCGCGTCATGGCCATGCGTTCATCGATCGCGCGTTGTATCTTCCGAAGGAATGGACCGACGATCCAGATCGTCTGGAAGCCACATATGTGCCTGCCGATGTCGGCTTTGCGACCAAACCAAAGCTTGCGACGAGAATGATCGCACGCGCGATAGCCGGGTCTGTACCATTCAAGTGGGTTGCCGGTGATACCGTCTACGGTGTTGGCAACATCGAACAGCAACTACGTCGGGCAGGCAAAGGCTACGTGCTTGGGGTCAGCAGCGCTCATGTGTTTCGATCCTGGGGCAAGCGACCGCCGGTCGCCGGTACGGCTGCAGACCTCGCCCGGACGCGGCGCTCATCCGACTGGAAGCGCCTGTCGGCGGGAGCCGGAACCAAAGGACCGCGGCTGCACGATTGGTGTTATCTCGAATTGGCGGATCTCGAGGCCGAGCAGTCCAACAGTGCAAATGACGGTTTGTGGACACGCGGTCTACTGATCCGTCGTCGCATTGCCGATGATGACCTCGCCTTCTTCACCACCTGGTGCCCAGCGGGAACAGCCATTGAAACGCTGGTCGCGGTCGAAGGCCATCGATGGGCGATCGAGGACAGCTTTGAAACGGCGAAAAACGAGTTCGGGCTCGATCACAACGAGAGCAGATCCTGGCATGGCTGGCACCGTCATGTGTCCTTGGTGATGCTCGCCTTCGCCATGATGGCCGCGATCCGACATCGCGCTAATCCGCCACCGCCCAAAAAAACGAAACGGCGCCCCCCGGCAAAAGCCAAAACATAACCACCCCACCACTGATCCGTTGGTCAATCCAGGAAATCCGCCGCATTGCTATCAGACTTGCGCGGAAGCGGATTCAACCCGCACACATCATCGCATGGTCCTTCTGGCGCAGAGCTCACCAGGCTGCCGCTCAACGCGCCCACTTCAAATCAAAAAAGCAACTGTAATGCTAGGGTCTGTACCTAATTAGCGAGTTCTGATTCCCTGGTGCCAAGTTGATTCGGCACGGGGGACTTCGATGCGCAAAGGACTGTTCTGGCTCAACGACAAGCAGTGGGCTCAGATAGAGCCGCATCTGCCAACGAACCAGACCGGCCCGGCGCGCGAAGACGATCGACGCATTATCAGCGGTATCATTCACATGCTCCAGTGCGGCGCACGCTGGCGCGATTGCCCGTCCGACTATGGCCCTTACACGACGATCTACAATCGGTTCAATCGCTGGGCTAAGCGCGGACATTGGCAGGCGATCTTTGAAGCGCTCGCCCGCTGCGGCAAGGACCGAGTGGCTTTGTCGATCGACTCCACCTCGATCAAAGCGCATCGCTCGGCGAGCGGCGGAAAAGGGGGGAGTGTGAACAGGCGATCGGCCGCTCGCGCGGTGGGCGGACCACGAAAATCCACGCGCTGAGCGACCCTGATTGCAAACCTTGCGCATTTCATCTCACTCCGGGACAAGCCGCAGACATTGCCGCAGGGCCGGCCCTTTTGAAGCTCGCGCCGCCCATGTCTTCCCTCATTGGGGACAAAGGCTACGATGGCGACGGCTTTCGCGCCGAAATCGTCAATCGCGGCGCGAAACCCGTCATTCCAAACAAATCCAACCGGGTAACCCTCCACAGCTTCAGCAAGCGCCTCTATAAAGGGCGCAATGTTATCGAGCGCTGTTTCTGCCGGCTCAAGGATTTCAGGCGTGTTGCTACTCGCTACGACAAACTTGCCAGAAACTTCTTGGCCGCCGTCCACCTCGCCGCTCTCGTCGCTTATTGGATCAATTGAGTCTGAACCCTAGCATTACAGTTGCTTTTTTGATTTGAAGTGGGCGCGTTGAGCGGCAGCCTGGTGAGCTCTGCGCCAGAAGGACCATGCGATGATGTGTGCGGGTTGAATCCGCTTCCGCGCAAGTCTGATAGCAATGCGGCGGATTTCCTGGATTGACCAACGGATCAGTGGTGGGGTGGTTATGTTTTGGCTTTTGCCGGGGGGCGCCGTTTCGTTTTTTTGGGCGGTGGCGGATTAGCGCGATGTCGGATCGCGGCCATCATGGCGAAGGCGAGCATCACCAAGGACACATGACGGTGCCAGCCATGCCAGGATCTGCTCTCGTTGTGATCGAGCCCGAACTCGTTTTTCGCCGTTTCAAAGCTGTCCTCGATCGCCCATCGATGGCCTTCGACCGCGACCAGCGTTTCAATGGCTGTTCCCGCTGGGCACCAGGTGGTGAAGAAGGCGAGGTCATCATCGGCAATGCGACGACGGATCAGTAGACCGCGTGTCCACAAACCGTCATTTGCACTGTTGGACTGCTCGGCCTCGAGATCCGCCAATTCGAGATAACACCAATCGTGCAGCCGCGGTCCTTTGGTTCCGGCTCCCGCCGACAGGCGCTTCCAGTCGGATGAGCGCCGCGTCCGGGCGAGGTCTGCAGCCGTACCGGCGACCGGCGGTCGCTTGCCCCAGGATCGAAACACATGAGCGCTGCTGACCCCAAGCACGTAGCCTTTGCCTGCCCGACGTAGTTGCTGTTCGATGTTGCCAACACCGTAGACGGTATCACCGGCAACCCACTTGAATGGTACAGACCCGGCTATCGCGCGTGCGATCATTCTCGTCGCAAGCTTTGGTTTGGTCGCAAAGCCGACATCGGCAGGCACATATGTGGCTTCCAGACGATCTGGATCGTCGGTCCATTCCTTCGGAAGATACAACGCGCGATCGATGAACGCATGGCCATGACGCGAAACGTAGGCAGCGAAGACGCCGATCTGGCAGTTCGTGATCTTTCCTGCCGAACCAGTGTATTGCCGCGCCACTCCGCATGACGCTTTGCCCTGTTTGAGAAAACCGGTCTCGTCGATCACGAGCACCGCATCGTCATCCGCCAAATGCTCGATGACATAGTCGTGCACGATATCGCGCAGGGCATCAGCGTCCCAGTCTCCACGACCCAGAATCGCCTGCTGCCGCCATGGGCCGGGATCGCCAGCCGCCTCCGCGCGCATCCAACCGGTCTTGCGCTGCTCATCTCCGAGCAGACCTTCCAGGAACAGACCTGCATTCGTCGCAACACGCTCTTGCGTGAACAACGGACGTATCCGTTGCTTGATCTCTCGAAGCGACGCCGCCCACAACGCAAGCGTCGCCTCAACCGACGCGGCCCGCGCCCACGACATTCGAATCATGGTTGCCCATGGATTCAGAAGCCCGCAACAAAAGCAACTGTAATGCTAGCACTACTTTGGCGGAATGTGTTTTCGCCGCTGTTTTTCAAGGATTTTCTTTCGGCAATATGGGCACTGCTGGGGCGGCGGCCGAAGGATGAGATCGACGATGGCGTGACGTACGGCGGGCATAGTCGGTTGAGGCGGAGGCCCGTTGATTCTTTTTTTTTCGCCCCGCGTTTGCGAGGCGACGATGTTGCAGGAAGGCGTAGGCAATCATTGTCATAAGGGCGTGGCGATGAAGACCTTGCCATGATCGCCCTTCGAAGTGATCAAGTCCAAGTTCCTCCTTCAACTGTTGATGCGCCTGCTCACAAATCCACCGTGCCTTGATGGTGGCGGCCAGCGTGCGCAGATCCGTCGTCGCCGGAAGATTGGCGAGATAGTATTTCTTCTCCCCGGAGGCACGTTGCTCGCCAATGAGCCAGGCTTCGTCGCCTGGGAGATGCTGCTGACCTTTATCCCATATCCGCTGCGGAGGGCCGTCGGCGGTGCGGACACGGAGAGCAGCAAATCGGGCTTTGAGCCGACCTTTCGTCCCGCTGCGCCAACTCACGGTTTTCCATTTGGCGCTGGCCAGCATTTGTTCTGCCGCAATCGATAAGATATCGGGCACGTGGTGCTTTCGTGGTTTGCCACGGGCTTTGGTGATCGGCCAAATGAGCTTCACATCGACCGGATACACTTTCTGGTGCCGAGGGATACCGACCGCCCAGGCCAGCCCGCGCTCTGTTAGCCCTTGTCGAAACGGCGCGCTGAGGCCGTATCCTGCATCCGCCAGCACACATCCAAAGCGTATGTTGGCTGCCATCGCGCGGTCAATCTCGGCCAAAGCGATCTCCGGCTTGGACCGCGGCGTTCGGTGTTCGACTGGCACGCGAGCGCGCTTCAAGCGAGGCATGTCGCTTGTCCAGCTGTCAGGCAGAAAGAGACGTAACGCGACCATCACGGGCACTTCCCCGCGCGCAAGCGTTAAAGACACCAGCGTTTGGCAATTTGCAGTTTTACCGAGAGCCGACGCGTATTGAGCCGCAACACCGACCGATCGCTCACCCTTTTTCGGCAGTGAGGTGTCATCAATAACCAGCACCGCATCCCTGCCGCCGACAAGTCGGTCCGCCTGGTTGAGCAGCTCTGTCTCTAGCGGCGTCGCGTTCCAGACGCCGTCCGCAATGAAATGGTGCAACTGGTCGTAGTTGCTCGTGGCAAGGCGTTCCGCCATCGGCTGAACGCTCTTGCGATCGCCAGGACCGATCAATCCCGCAACATATACCATCCGCTGTCGGGTCTTATGACCCAGCCGGTCCAAGAACGGCATCAGCCAGCGTTCGAGTTCGTCTTCCCATCCCGGCATGGTCAGCCCTCCAAGAGCCGACCACCCATGAATCATTGAAAAATTGATTCGGGAATCCTATAAATCGCGGCAAAATCAACAATCTGCCAAAGTAGTGCTAGCTTGTCGCATAGTCCTTGTACCGCCTCGCAAGGGCTGCCGGGGAGCTATCGCCAAATTTTGGTGACGGCCGGAGCCGGTCAGGCGGCGGCGGTTATGGGCTGACGGTCGGTCGGCTTGGCGATGACCTCGATCCTGTCGCTGAATGTCACACCGACAACGAGTTTTGGCAACTGGTTGTGGCCATCGAGACGACGCCAGCTTCTCTGCGCGGCCTCGAGCAGTTTGAAGACCATCGCGAGTGCCGTCTTGTTGGACAGGCAGCCCTTCGATCGGATGGTGCGGTGGCGAACGGTGGCGAAGGTGCTTTCGATGGGGTTGGTAACCGGTATGAGAGTTTCTCGGTGCCGATGTTCCGCTGCGATTTTCAAGATCGTAGCGTATGGTGCGACCATCGGGACAGAGGCACCGGGAGCACGAAGGTGCGGGCAGGCCGATGCATTCGATGAGCCGCGAGCTCGAGTTAGTAGCTGGCCGCCTCTGCGACTCGCCCGGTTGCGCTGAGAGCGCGAATCCGTAGTTGTCGTGTCGCCCGTAGCTCCCGTCATGTGGTCTGATTGGCAGGAGGTGCGAATGCGACGGGTGATTGGCATCGACGTCCACCGAACTTTCGGGGAGGTGGTGATTTGGGAGGATGGCAGGCTCCGACATGCGGGCCGCATTGATTTGACGCGGACTGCGTTGGAGGGATTTAGCAAGACCCTGCTGGCCAGTGATGAGGTGGTGGTCGAGGCGACCGGCAACAGCATGGCGGTATCGCGGGTTCTGGCACCGTTCGTGGCACGGGTGATTATCGCCAATCCGCTGCAGGTGAAGGCGATCGCCCAGGCTCACGTCAAGACCGACAAGATCGATGCCGGCACGCTCGCCAGTCTGCAGGCGGCTGGGTACCTGCCGCAGATCTGGACGCCTGACGCGGAGACGGAACGCAAGCGTCGGCTGGTGGCGCGGCGCTACCAGGTCGTGCGCCATCGCACGCGGCTCAAGAACGAGGTGCATTCGATCCTGCACGCGCACCTGATCCCGAAGTGCCCGCATGCCGATCTTTTCAACGGCCGCGGCCGGGCGTGGTTGGCCGCCCAACCGTTGCCGGACGATGAGCGCGCGGCGATCGATCGGCACGTCCGCGAGCTTGACCGGCTGGCGGAAGATCTGGCCCTGCTCGACCGCGAGATCGCGCAGGACGCCATCGACGATTCCGCGGTCAACAGATTGATGACGATCACCGGCGTCAACTTGGCGGTCGCTGCCGGCATCATGGCGGCGATCGGCGACATCAGCCGGTTCAACAGCCCGCAGAAGCTGGTGAGCTATTTTGGGCTGAACCCGCGGGTGCGGCAGTCCGGACTTGGCGCCGCCCATCACGGCCGCATCAGCAAGATCGGCCGCAGTCACGCGCGCGCCATGCTGGTCGAGGCGGCCTGGGCAGCGGCCAAGGCGCCCGGTCCGCTGCATGCGTTTTTCGTGCGCATCCGCGCCCGGCGCGGCCATCAGATCGCCGCGGTGGCCGTGGCCCGGAAGCTCACCGTGCTTTGCTGGCATTTGTTGACGAAGGGCGAGGATTACCTGTGGGCGCGCCCGGCACTGGTCGCCATCAAGACCCGCGCGATGCAACTTCAAGCCGGACATCCGCAACAGAAAGGCAGCCGGCGTGGGCCAGCGTATGCCTACAACATCAAGGCATTGCGCGACCGCGAGATGTTGATTGCCGCACAGGCGGAGCAAAGCTACCAGCGCCTGGTGACGCAATGGAAACCACGGCGGCCAAAAACCGGCGCGCGGGCGCCTCAGCTCGGCAAGACAAAATAGGGCAGCCTGGTGGCGCTTGCAGCCGATGCGCCACGCTTCGCCACGAGATCGCCCGCGCCCACCCAGGATAATCCCGCCTGACGGCAAGTGCCAGCCAGGAATGCAGTCCCGTTCCACGCCAGCATGCCGCCGTGCTCGGGCCGGTCAAGGCCAAGCCATGCGGTGGCCGCAAATGCGGCCAGCCTTGACCGCCCCTGCGCGCGGCGGCTGCGAGATCGATGGCCGGGACGGAAGAATGGCCCGCAGCGGGACCGAACAAAAGAATGGACGTACGCGATTTCTGCAATCGTCATCTCGGTCATGAAAAAAAATCGCTTGTCCATCTCATCCGTCGTCCGCAAGTGTTTCCAGTGCTCGGCCGGGAAGTCGTAGAACGTCAGTAGCGTGTCTCGATCCTTGCTCAGGCAATCGGCGGCCTTCTCGTACTTCAGCGCGTAGCTCTCGATGAAGGCGTCGAGCGCCAGCTCGGCGGCGAGCTTCGTTTCAGCCATCCAGATCTCCTGCAACGCGCGTTTGGCCTTCGGCTGCTGGCTCTTCGGCAACTTGGCGAGCACGTTGGCGGTCTTGTGCACCCAGCAGCGCTGCTCGCGCGTTTTCGGCCAGACCTCGCCGGCCGCCTTCCAGAACCCGAGTGCGCCATCGGCGATGGTAAGCTGCGGCGCCACGTCGAGCCCGCGCCGCTTCAGATCGAGCAGCAGATCGCGCCAGTCCTGCGCGCTCTCGCGGGCGCCATCGGTGAAGCCGACCAGTTCCTTGCGGCCTTCCGGCGTCGCGCCGATCAGCACCAGGATGCACTGCTTTCGTCTTCGAGGCGCGCTTGGAGATGGATGCCATCAGCCCAGATGTAGACGTAGCGCTTCGCCGACAGATCGCGCCTCTGCCACGCGGCGTGCTCGTCGAGCCAGCCATCCTTCAGGCGACCGATGGCGGATGCCGACAACCCGGCAGCATCCTTGCCGAGCAGCGCAGCGAGCGCCTCAGAGAAGTCGCCGGTCGAGATACCCTTCAGGTAAAGGATCGGCAGCAGCGTCTCGATCGACTTCGACCGGCGCATGTAGGGCGGCAGGATCGACGGCGAGAACCGGATGCGGCCAGGATCGGCGGCGTCCGCTTCGCGATCGCGTACACGCGGCTGGCGGACGGCGACCGGACCGATGCCGGTCATCACCTCGCGCTCCGGCAGGTGACCGTGGCGGACCACGCGCTGGTGGCCGTCCCGGGTCTTCAAATCGGCATGCTGGCCTAGAATGGCTGCAACCTCGGCCTCGACCGCCTGGGCCAGCAGGGCACGCGCTCCATTGCGCAAGACTTAAGTGAGTTGATCGTCGAAGATGCCCGGTTGAATCAGATGGATGACGTTATCGTTGGACACGGCATATCGCTCCTTCGGTGGAGAAGTGGAGGCGTCAAGCACCCCCACGATATGCCGCCTTTCCGATTCCCGCCGTCACCAACTTTGGGCGATAGCTCGCTGCCGGGTCCGGCTTGGTGTAGGGACATAGTATCGCTCAGAAGTGGACCCCGGAGCGGGGACCATGGATCGCCAAAGTTAAGGTGTGATCCGGCCTGCCTTGTCGTTCAAATCAAGCAGCTTTCTTCTGCTGCTGTTGCGTCTGCTGTGGGTATGTGGGCAACGCGTTTGCGTTGTCCAAGCGAAGCGGCATATCCACAGTCCTCGCCGCCTCGATCCTGTCGATGCCGGCACGCCATGCCGCCATCGGAAACTGGTTATTCATCGCCTGGTGCGGGCGGCGATGATTGTAAAAGCTCATCCATGATCCGATGCCATCTCGCGCTTCGCGTCCGTCGGCATAGGCTTTCAGATGCACTTCCTCGTACTTGATCGAGCGCCACAGCCGTTCGATGAAAATATTGTCCATGAAACGACCGCGTCCGTCCATCGAAATCGCAATGCCTACAGCCTCAAGCCTGCTGGTGAAGGCTGAGCTGGTGAACTGCGCGCCCTGATCCGTGTTGAATATTTTAGGCCGGCCGTGCCGCGCCAGCGCTTCGTCGAGCGCGGCGATGCAAAAGCCCGTATCCATCGTGTTCGACAGACGCCACGCCAGTACCGCCCGGGTAGCCCAGTCGATGATCGCCACCAGATACAGGAATCCCTGCGCCATCGGAATGTAGGTGATGTCGCTGGCCCAGACGTGATTGGGCTCGGTGATGCCGACGCCGCGCAAAAGATATGGATAGATCTTGTGGCCGGGCGCTGCCTTGCTGGTGCCGGGACGCGGGACCAGCGCCTCGATTCCCATCACGCGCATCAGCCTTTGCATGCGCTTGCGGTTGATGCCGTAGCCTGCCTGGTTGAGTTCGAACACCATTCGTCGCGAGCCGTAGAACGGCCACTTCAGATGCAATTCGTCGATCCGTCGCATCATGGCCAGATCGTCGGAGCTGGTCACCGGCTCGGAGCGATAGACGCCCGAACGCGCCAGATTCAGCAGCTCACATTGCCGCCGAACCGACAAATTCTCGCCAGGGCGCTCGACCATCGCCCTGCGCTCGGGGACGGTCATCGCCCGGGCCTCTTGGCCAAGAAATCCCTTTCAACCGTCAACTGGCCAATCTTCGTATATAGCTTCGCCGTCTCACGCTCATGCTCCTCCTCGCCATCTCCCAAAGCCGTCGCGCCACGCACGAACAGGCTCGCCAAATTGTCGAGGACTTGCTTCTTCCAGCCGTAGATCTGGTTCGGGTGAACGCCGTGCCGCTTCGCCAGTTCAGGCACCGTCGCGACCTCGCGCAGGGCCTCCAGGGCAATCTTGGCCTTGAATGCGGCATCGAACTTCTTGCGTGATTTCGTCATATCCGTGCTCCGTCGGTTCAAACAGAGCAGGACGCTTCACACCTTAACGTTTGGTCCTATTTCCGGGGTCCACTTCACTCAAGACGATCGACTTTGTAGCCCGAAGCAAAGCAACACTTGGAGAGCCCAAATGAGACCAGCGCACCTGCAGCCGGGATGGATTCGAGGTTCTTCGCCGGCACGCAAAAAAGTGCCAGCTTGATCCAAGGCTGTGAAGACAGGCGATTGCCCACGGTTCTAACCGAAAGCGCTGAACCCAGGTAATAGCGCCATCCCGAACGCAATGAGTTCACGCCTACCTGGAGCGCATCTGGAAGCAGTATGGCGCAGGAAGCGCTGCGTCGAAGGCGCTGCGCCAAAGCGCTTGTCATTCTGTCATCAATCGCAGGGCCTAGGCGGTTGCCGCGGATGATCAAACCTCCCAATACCCGCCAGGATCAGGAAAGTCACACTGGGCACAGTACGCTAACCACTGAGAGACTCACGACGGCAGAAAGATACTTAGAGAGCTGGTCCCGCTTGTCTGAACAGACTTTTCGCGTCGATAAGTGGAGCCTCTGCCGAGATTAGGCCGCCGCGCGGAGCGGCGGAAGGTTGAAGTAGGCTTGATCCGGGGTAATGTCGTCAAGGCTCGAATGGGGCCTTCGTGCGTTGTACAACAACGTTTGAGAACGCCCACAGGACCGTTCTTCGCGAGGTTCTTTATCGGCATCATCCTTGGTTTGGGCGCCGAGTTTGCGTTCATGGGGCCATCGACAAGGCCGACGATGTCGTTTTTCGCTGCACCCTGGACGGATCGCAAGCAGACCGTTGGCTGGAAGTTCCCGATGGATGTTCGACCGGACGGCATGCCATGACGCCGGGTTTCTGACAGCTCAGCCGCTTGTTAGGATCGATGCACTTGCGGCGCTTTCTGCGCTTCTCGATGTAGCGTTGAAGGATCGAACGCCATCAGCTGCCCCGCTTTCTGGCGCATCCAGAGCCTCTCACGACCAGAATCGGGGAGCGACTCATGTCAAGCCAGACGGCAATGCCAGGGAGCGGATACTGACACAATCAACGACCGCGGCCGCAGCAGCAGATGGATCTGTTCGGGAGCGGCCTGTCGAACGGCGCCATCGGCGCGCCCGCTTGGCGGGAGCTGCCGGCGGAAGCGCGAGCGGCCCTCATGAGCCTGATGACGCAATTGATCCTCGACCATGCTGCGACGACAGCGACGCCGCCCACGAAGGAGGCCGGTCATGATCTCTGACAAGGTCAGACCGCATCATCTGGATGCGCAAGGCGATTCTCTACGTGCGTCAATCCTCGGCACATCAGCTGTTGCACAATCGCGAGAGCAGCGCATTGCAATACGCCATGCGGGACCGGCTGACGGTGCTCGGGTGGTCGGAGATCGAAGTGATTGATGATGATCTCCGTCGTTCAGCCGCCGGCGGGGTACAACGCGCCGGCTTCGAGCGGATGGTAGCGGAGGTTTGCCTCGGTAAGGTTGGCGCGGTTTGCGCCCGCGAGGTCTCGCGCTTCGCTCGCAACAGCCGGGATTGGCAGCAACTCATCGAGATGTGCCGCGTGGTCCGATACCGTTCTGGTCGATCAGGAGACAATCTATGCGCCGAGGCACGGCAACGACCGCCTGCTGCTCGGGCTCAAGGGCAGCCTCAACGAGTACGAGCTGGATCTGTTGCGTCAGCGCTCGCTCTCGGCCCGCTACGAGAAGGCGCGCCGGGGCGAGTTAATCGTGGTGGCGCCCGTCGGCTTCGTGAAGGCCGGGGGCCGTTATGAGAAGGATCCGGATCGGCGTGTCCAGGAAGCGATCAAGCTGGTGTTCGACAAGGTCGAGGAACTGGGCAGCGCGCGACAGGCGCTCTGCTGGCTTCACGAGTACAATCTCGATCTGCCGGTGAGGGAGACCAACGGCGATACGGCCTGGCGGCGACCGAGCTACTCCGCCATCCACCGGATCATTGAGAACCCGGTCTACGGCGGCGCCTATACCTATGGTAAGACGGCTGTGGCGGCGGGATACAGCGCCGCGGGCGTGAGCGTGAAGATCCACCGCAAGGCACGGAACGAATGGCTGGCGCTGAAGCCCAACACCCACGAAGGATATGTGAGTTGGGAGAGATTTGAGGCGATCCGCACAATGGTCAGCAGCAACGTTCCCACGGGTCGGCATCACGGCGCGCCCAAGCATGGTGACGGGCTGCTGGCCGGTCTGATCCGGTGCAAGCGCTGCGGCCGCAAGCTCACGCTCCGGTACTCCGGCATGAAGCACCATATCCCTCGCTACAGCTGCAGCCGCGCCTGGATGGATAATGGTGGCCCTCACTGCATCGGCTTCGGCGGACTGCGCGTCGATGATGCAGTCGAGGAAGCGCTGCTTGGCGTCGTCGGTCCGGGCGCTATCGCCGCTGCAACCGCGGCCGCCAAGGAAGCCAGGGAACGGCGGGATCAGGTGCGCGAAGCGCTCAGTCGCGACCTCGAAGCGGCGCGCTATGCCGCCGACCGGGCCTTCCGGCAATACGATGCCGCTGACCCCGCGAACCGGCTGGTGGCCAGCGAGCTTGAAGCGCGCTGGAATAGGGCGCTCGTCCATGTGGCGGAGGTCGAGGGCAAACTTGCCGCGCCTGATGCGAGTACACCTGATCCCGCCGTCGCTCCGGCCTCGTTCGGCATCCTGGCGTCGAACCTGCGAACCGTCTGGTCAGCGCCGACGACCGATGCCCGTATCAAGAAGCGCATCGTGCGCACCCTGATCCATGAGGTCGTGGCCGATATCGACGATGCGGCCTCCGAAATCGCTCTCATCGTCCACTGGGTGGGAGGCGTCCACAGCGAGTTGCGCTTGCCCAAGCGCCGGCGCGGACAGCGCAACAGCACCTCTGCCGATACTATCCAAGCCGTGCGTCAACTGGTGCTGATCGCCAGCGACGATCTGATTGCCGGCCTCCTCAACCACAACGGCCTCAAGACGGGCAACGGCAATCGCTGGACCCGCGAGCGCGTCACATCAATGCGCTCGTACTATCGCACCCCGGTGTTCAAGCCCGTGTTCTTGGCGCTTCGACGGACACGTTCATGCTGACGCTGCCCGCCAGCCTCATGATTTACGTTGCGACGCGACCTGTAGACTCCAGGAAGGGCGCGGATGGCCTGGCGCTGTTGGCGAAGGAGACGCTGGGCCACGATCCGATGAAGGGCGTGGCGGTGGTCTTCCGTGCGAAGCGCGCTGATCGGGTGAAGATCGTTGTCTGGGATGGTAGTGGCCTCGTGCTGTATTGGAAGCGGCTTGAGGGCAGCGCCTTCAAGTGGCCGCCGGTCGTTGACGGCGTCATGCGAATGAATGCCGCGCAGTTGTCTGCGCTTCTGGCCGGCATGGATTGGACACGCATGCACGCACCTCGAATCCCGCAACCGAAAGCACTTGCGTAGGGAATAAAATCTTCGCTGCATCAAGGCGCGGAGCATGGCAGACTCGGGCCAATGAGTGATTTGCCTGATGAGCTGCCGACCGATCCAGCCGAGTTGCGCGCCTTTGCCGCGGCGCTTCGACGGCCGACAGTCGGCAACAATGATATCAGGATGCGAGAGCGGAATTGCATTCACCGCCTCCGCGTCATCGGGGCGATTCTCTGCGGGTCCAGTGCCGATCACCGCCCAACATGCCTTCTAGCCAGCACCAATCCAGTCGCTCGCGCCTGGTCGGCCGTAATCTGCATGCAGTGGTCAGATCCATCGATTAGATGCAGGTCAAACTGCGGAAGACGCCGGAATGGCTGCTGCGCCACATCCGACGCATCACATCGAACCAAGGTGAGCTGCGGAAAGCGGCGCCTTAGGTCAGCAACGGCGCTAGTGTCTGTGTTAGCTGTCTCAAGCAGGCGTTCGATTTCGATCAATAGTTCTGTGGCGAGCGCCATTGTGACTCCTTATGATTGTTGCCAATGAGCATCACTGCCAGAACAGCCGCTCGGGATCCGTGTTCAATTCGTCGATCGCCGACGCAAGCCGGTGGAAAATGCTGTAGAATTTCCAGCTTCCTCGCGCATGATTCTTGAAGAACAGTTTCCAGATCCCGCTCACGGCATCGTAATGAAACAGCGCGACCTCCATCTGACCGCCATCGTTCTCAATATTGCGCGAGCAGCAGGGACTCTCAATGAGATAGCCAGCCTTTACCGGCGTCACACTCGGCGAGTGCTTGCGGGAGATCAAAGCACGTTCGATCCGCTTGCGATCTAGCTCGTTCGGATGCGGGATCAGCCCGACCGGTACCTCTCTCGACACTCTCATTGCGAGAACATCCCCTCAAAGGACTGTGATCTCTTCTTCAAGACAACCAACGACCAGCCGCTCACCAAAATCTACAAGATAAATCGGCACCCTTGCTTCGGTATGCATCGCGACCCGGACGATCTCGCCGATGGCACCGGCGCCGACCAGGATCCCATCAGGCGGCGCGGTGGCAACTGACTCGTCATTGATGAGATTGGCTGCCGTTTTCACGCGCTGGCCCGATCGATATTTTGGCATGCGCGGCTCTGTCATGACACAGCTTCCGGCAATGGCAGATCATCTACGCCCTCGTCGACCGGTCCGACCTCTTTGCGCCTCACGGCGACGCGGTAGCCACTTTCAAGAAGTTCGACACCGCAGATATAGACTTTCTGCAGGAACGTACCGATGGAAACGACGTAACCCAAGTCGCCTTTCTTGGCCAGAATGTCGCCGATCTCCTTGCCGCAAAGGGTGCCGTCATTGCGGATGGTACTCCTCACCTTTTCGCCAAAGCTGAACGCGGGCCGCCCGCTTAGCTGGACCACATCACGGTCGGAAACGATCATGTTCATGCACCGTCCCCTCGCGAACCTGCAGGGCGCACGGAGACGCGAGCAGAGGTGCTCTTCTGCAACATATTGTCCTTGTCTGCGATGAGACATGCCGACTCGTCATCCGCGATGCGACTCGCCACTTCGCAGCGGGCATGCCGTTCAGCTTCGCGGTTCAGAGCGGTTACCAAATGAGGTGAAGGTCGCTGCGCGTACTCGAGGTGCACGGAGGTATCCGGGTCGTTCACCGTCGCAAGCGGCCGCATACGTCGTGCCACCATGCGGCGAAACTCTATCGCTTCATCATTCATCACCCAGCCAAGCCGGCGCGGCGCGATGCGCTGCGTTCCGACCCGACAGACGCTATAAAATGCAGAGCTTTGCCACCCCCGACGTCTTAGCCCAGCGAGTCTGTAGAAGTGGAAGCGGTAGAGCTCGATCGGGGCAGAGGCCAACGCCTCTGCTTCGAGCAGATGTTTTCGGCCACTCCGTCCAGACGATAGAAGAGCCCGGTCTGCCGTTGCTGATCCTCGGCTTCGGGTAGCAGACTTTCGTCGAGCCGCGTGTGTGCGACCAATGCTCCCTTGCTGCCTGATAGTGGAATGACTGGGTCCAGGTTCATGGGCAGCTTTCCTCCTCTGACCGTTGGCCCCTTCGACATTGCAAGGCGATGCGGCTGGCTCGGCGAAGAACAGGCCCGTCAGCACAGAGGCGTGGGTCAAATCGGTGACAGCGCTGCTTAGCGGGTGCTCGGCATCGAGGCGGAACTTTGGACCGTTGCGCTCCGTGACTTTCTTAGGGGACCCGGGGCGCCGCCTACGCACCGATGTTGGCGATCGATCCTGAGTAATCCATGGCCATGACAGGAAATTGCAAGTCGACGCCTGCGGCGCCCTCACTGCACACGGCGATACTCGCGACTTTGGAGTGACGGAGCTCGGCATGAAGTTCACGAGCACCCCCCTTTGAGGCAGGCGCGTGGTAAACGCGACACTGATGTATCCATGACGTTGGTGTTTTCAACTGGACAGACAGCGACACACTGCGGCTCGTCAAAGTAGACGATGCATTCGGTGCACTTCTGGGATTCAATTACGAAGTTTCCAGCCTTCTCCGACGTTGCAACATTCGGGTATAAGGGTTCACAAGCCGAGGAACGCGTACATTGCGAGGCGACGATCTTGAATGGCATAGATACGACCTCTTACGCGACCGAGATCAGCGGTTCTTGCGGGATAGCGGCGTCGCCGCGCTTGGCCTTTGAGCCCGAATGCTGTGCCGTACTCGGGCACGGAGATCTGTGGCATGGTAAGTCATTTTCGGATTGGCCAAGGCATCGCCGGGGCCGACGATACCGAGCACAGTCAGCTGCGGAATTCTGGTGGCTACCGCGAGCAGCTTTCCCGCCGCCTGCTCAGGAGTGAGCTTGTCACGACCAACACCGGGATGCGATTCTTTAGCGCAGTCGTACTTACGATTGCAGTAGTTGCATTGAAAATTGCACGCCGGCGCGACCGCGACATGGATGCGAGCGTCATGATGATGAGCTTCTTCGCTATAGCAGGGATGCGTCCTAACTTTGTCCCAGATTTCGGCCGGCAGATCCCCTGGGACAGCCTGTGACCCATAGCTCCCTTTGCCATTCTTCGAAGAGCTCCGGGAACCCGTATAATCGGCGCATCCCGCCGCTATCCTCAGCATCTTTGACATGTTTTCCGCGTCCGGCAACAGCGTCCATATTCAATTCTCTACCAAGTGTGCCCATGGCGATCAGCCTGAGCGGCCACAGAACGAGAGTTAGCAACTCGCGTGCCATCTCGGATGGCGATGGCATTCCCGCCGTATGAACGAGTTAGCTAGACTTGGTCCGCACAGTTGTGCACGCGTCAGCGACAGTTCACACGTCGGAAATGCGACAGGCGTCGCAATTGTGACGGAGATGGCCGTTGGGTTCTCATTGAGCTCGCGTGAGATCTCCCAACACGCACCGGTCGCTTGCGATGCGACCTCTTCCTACTAGCGGACCGCGGCGAGAAGACCACTTTGCGCCGCTACTTGGCGCTCAACATCTCTATCGCGTGCGGGCCATATCGCGACCAGTGTCAGATGTTGCTCGACCAGAAAGCAGAGTTCGTTGCGTGAGAGTGCTTGCGGATCGACGATCGCGTGATGGACGTCAGCCGAGCGTTTGGTGATCTGCCGGGCATAAATAGCAAAAGCAGATCAGTGAAGAGACAGCCGAAGAAGAGGGAGGAACCTGCATCCGTTCCGCCTTTCCTTGATGAGGTCCGGAACTGGTGTCTGGATGCCGATTCCAGTCAGAACCTCAACATAATCCAGCGTCAGTAATTAGAAAGCTCTTGACCGGCAGCACGCTGCCGTGCGTGTTGCGCAGCACAGTAGGCCAATGGGGCCGCCGAGGCATGATCAACCTCTTGGCCTGCCGGATCGTAAATTGGATACCAGCAATCGACGTGGATGCCGGAGCGCGCGATACCTTCACCTCACGCCATCCGTCGCGTGTACCGGAGAGCCGTCCGCATCGCGCCGTCGTACCAAGAGTCGACTATCACAGGCCGTGGTAAGGATGCTAGATGATGATGCAGTGGTGTCGGCTCCGCCCGCGCACGAACGCCTGGACCGTCAATGCCGTCACGGTGGAGCGATGTGTGTCGCTCTCGACATCCGAGACGTTGCCTTTGGCCTCGCGCGATAGTGCAACTTTGCTGGAGAAGGCAGAAGGCCTCCTGTGTCATTGGCATATCTGGTCCGATCAACTCGGCGAGGTCAGGTCCGAGATACGGAACAATGCTGAGCTCTCATCCTCACCCCAAGATCAGTAGGAATCGCCTTCGCGTCGACTGCGTTGACAAATTTCAATTCGCGGGAGCGCGTTCATCGGTCCCCCTGTCTTCCCGCGCGTTTTGGCATTCATTGTGATCGGGAGCGGCGTGTCGCTCGCCATCTCAGGCAGATCGAGCATCCAGCTAATGGCCATTCTGATCCCAACCGCCCCGGAGCGTTTCATACTCGGATTCCGCGATCGGCTCTTCGAGATCTTTCTTGCGAAAGGCCCGCATCAAGAGAGCGGCGACTCAACTTCATGAGGCCAATTTTCTCGACCGCGATGCATACTTGTGTGGTTTAGCATGCTCCCGCGAGTTGGCGCGCAGGTGAGCCACAATGTTTGACAATACGGCGACGACCTGGTCGACCTCTGGAGGGTTGTCTCACGCGGTAGGGACAAGCGCAGCGCGCCGTGCAGGACATGCGATGGCGCGATTGAGCAGGATCCGCAGGCTGATCCGAGCGAAGCGGCAATGCCCGCACGATTTAGATGGTGGAGAATTGCGTTTCTTTCGCCAAGCGATCTCGGAAGATCTCGGCGTTAAACTGAAGAACGTCACGCTCAACATGCTCGGTCGCACCAAGAAGGGTGATGATCGGCAAGGAGAACACCACCATCGTCAATGGCGCCGGCAAGAAGGCTGACATTGGGGCGCGTGGCCCAGATCAAGGCTCAGACCGAGGAGACCACCTCGGACGAACAGCACGCAAAAGCGCAGTGGTCGTTGCGTCCAACACTTGGCGACTCCGCAAGGAGCAAAGAAGTAGCACGAGGAAGCACGCTGACACTTTAAAATGAACTACTAGCTGATTCCAAGACTATGAACTTCACCACAGTTGCCGTTGTTCTTTGATGCCCGAGACGTCGCGGCCGTGTCCTCCTCACAACGATAGTTGTGATGCTCTCGCTCCGCCACGCTGGTGCCGAGGAACCACCTCCGTGATGGAATCCAGCCCCGGAGGCGCTCTTTTTACGATTTTCATCGCGATGGGTTTGTCCTCGCCGCGCAACATCAATTCATGGTCGTGGCAACGCATCTTCAGCATCAATATCGGGCGCTGAGGCTGATTGAGCTCGCTCACCCGATGCTCAACTGCGCGGACGGCTATTCGTAACTTGCCTTGAACTCCTCAATCTCGCTGAAGCCAAGGCTTCGTCGGGCCGAGACCACGTTCTGGAAGCCCGCTGCGTAGAGATTGATGACAGACCGCAGGGAGGGTTGCAATTTGCCCAGATTCCAAGAAGGTCTGTGACAACGGTATAACATGATCTTTGAATTCGTTGCTGGCATTCGACTCACGTTGCGCCACGCTCCCGTAGAGCATGGCGACAGCGCAGATTGCGCCTGTGACAATGGCGCTTGAAATCCCCAGCGGTGCCAGCTGTTCGCGTAGCCCAACGCGCAATCCGCGACGCGGTGATGATCTCCACGAAATCCGATCGCAACTTTGCGCATTTTGCCCCTCAAATGACTTGTCCGGAGGCGCCCGATGCTGGTTCGCACTGTCGCGACGCGCAGCTATCCTGCTGGATCGCCGCGCTCAACATTTCTCTGCCGCTCGTCACGAGCGCTGACTAATTTAGATTGATTTCCGTAAATCCTGAAACCATCAACGGGACGGACGCGTACACGAGCGAATGTTCGATGCTCTCAATGAACAGTACGCAAGTTCGAATGTTCTCGCGAGAAGCGCTTGCAGATAGCAAGTGCTGCGAAGTTGGCGAAATCTGCGCACAAAAACTGCAAGATATCGCTACGAACGCCTCCAATCCTCTCAGGTAAATGAGTATCCGATATCCGCTTGCACGATCTAACGACCTTTCGTGCAAGATTGGAGTTCGCGGTGAGTTCATTTACTTGCCGAGCTCCTATTCAGTGCCCTTCGGGGCGTTTCCTCCCTGACTCGGCCGCGCGGTATCTCGCGCGGCCTTTTTTCGCGGTCGACGAAGACCTGATTGCTCGAATTTGAAGACCTCCAGGAGCAAGGCGACGACCCCGACCACCGGCGCACAACCCACGCAAGGCTTGTCCTCCTTCGCTAGCGTCTGAAGGACCTGTCACTTCGGCGGGAGACCTGCTACATTGATGGCGCCTGAGTTGGCTCACCTCGCCTTGCGGTAAAAACAATCTGGCGATCAGCATTTGGCTCGCCAAACTGCCGCAGCTCTCAGCCGACGGCTGCACGAGAGCCGTGGAGGCTGCTGAAAGAGCGCTCCCTGCATGGGCTAAACTCACAGCCGAGCAACGTTCCAACACCCTGCGCAAATGGTACGAATTGATCGTCGCAAATCGCGAGAATCTCGCGCTAATCCTGACCTCCAAGCAGAGCAAACCGCTCTCTGAGGCGCTAGGCGAACTCGATATCGGGGCGCCTATGTCGAGTTGTACGCCGAAGAGGCGCGCCGCGTCTATGGCGAAACGATTCTCTCGCCGCGCCCGGATGCAAGGCTGCTTGCGATCACGCCACCGATTGGCGTCTGCGGCTCCACACGCCGTGGAACTTCCCCAACTCGATGATCACCCGCAAGGTCGGGCCGGGGCTCGCCGCAGGTGCACCGTGGTGCTGAAGCCAGGCAATCAGACGCCGCTCTCGGCGGTTGCGCTCGCAGCCCTCGCTGAGAAGGTAGGCGTGCCCAAGAGTGTCTTCAACGTCATCGCCGGAGATTCGGGAGGATCGGCGAGGTTTTGTGCGAGCACGCGGCCGTGCGCTTTGTCGGCCTCACCGGCTCGACGGAGGTCGGCAAGATCCTCTACGGTCGGGCCTGCATCGGCCTGAAGAAGCTCGGCCTCGAGCTGGCGCCTTTCGTGGAGTTCGACGATCCCATATCCGCCATCGAGGGCGCCATCGTCTCCAAATACCGCAACATGGACCAGACCTGCGTCTGCGCCAATCACCTCTACGCACAGGCAAGCATCTATGAGGAATTCGTGCAGAAGCTCTCGACCAAGGTCGCGGCATAGAGATCGGCGAAGATGCGGTTCGTGCCTCCACACTGTCCATGAGCGGCGCGATCGCGGCGATGGTGCTCAGTCATAATTCGGCCTTGACAGCCGCAGCTCTGTTTTTGCGGGCGCCGTATGGACGTGATGCCGTTCAACATTGACGTGCAGCTTTCGGCCCCACGC
Organism: Bradyrhizobium sp. 155; assembly: GCF_023101105.1. NCBI lineage: Bacteria > Pseudomonadati > Pseudomonadota > Alphaproteobacteria > Hyphomicrobiales > Nitrobacteraceae > Bradyrhizobium > Bradyrhizobium sp. 155. Next base: position 6,558,929 of record NZ_CP064704.1, read on the forward strand.
TGGGTTGCGGGCCGATCCGTTGCAGCTTGGCAGGCTGCGTTCTCTGGAGGCCTCGCTCTTGGCAGTTGGGGCTGGGGTCGCCTCACCGATGCCGTCGGTGTGGACATCACGCTGCTCGCCTCTGCCGGATTGATGCTGCTCTTGCCGCTGCTAGGGCGCTGGCTGCGCATGCCGGCCATCACCGATCGCGGGGAGGACGCCGAAATGCTTGCGATCCTAAGGAGCGGCTTCTGCTGACACCGGAGCGGCCCGCTGGTGGTTGAGCTCGAATATCTTGTGGCTTCGGAAAATGCGCGAGCCTTCCACAACGTTATGCAGAATGTGCAGCGCTATGGGCAACGCAACGGCGCCTATGGCTGGTCGATTGTGCGTGATATCGCCGACCCGAGCTGTGGACCGAGCGCTATCACTGCCCGACATGGCTCGATTATTTGCGCCAACGCAACCGCTGGACGCGCTCGGAGCGCGCATTAGATGCAAGGCCACGGATTTCCATGTCGGGCCTGAGCCCGTGCGTCTCCGTCGTATGCTGGAGCGCCCGTTTGGATCGGTACGCTGGAAGGATGATGTGGCCGACCGCGCCCCGAGTGAGCTCTAGCTGCGGGTTGGACGTGCGCAAAGGCACTAGCAGTCGTCCCTTCCGTGCCCCGCATTGAAAAAGCCCCGGGCGTGTTGACGCGCTTGCGCTTCGCGAGCCCCTCGCCGTCGCCTTGCCTAGAGGACTTCCACTCCAAGCTATGGCTGATACTCGGCACAAAAAAAGGGCCACTCTGATGAGTGGCCCAAGTCTGCGAGAGAATGTCCGCAGCAGAGCCTCTGGGATCAGGCCGCAGCCTGTTCGATCGGCGAGAAGGGAAGCCCAAGACTCTCGGCGACAGCCTTATACGTTAGCCGGCCCCGATAGACATTTAGGCCGGCGCGCAGATGCGGATCTTCGAGCACAGCTGCAAATCCTTTACTTGCGAGAGCCAAACCAAAAGGTAGCGTAGCGTTGTTGAGTGCCTGGCTTGAGGTGAGCGGCACAGCTCCGGGCATGTTTGCGACGCAATAATGGATCACGCCATCCACCTCATAGGTTGGATCGGCATGTGTCGTCGCCCGCGATGTCTCGAAACATCCGCCCTGATCGATCGCCACGTCCACGATCACGGAGCCTTTGCGCATAGAGCTCAACATACCTCGGCTGACCAGTTTCGGCGCGCTCGCGCCAGGAACGAGAACGGCGCCAATGACAACATCTGCCGCAAATACCTCTTCTTCAACGGCCTCGATCGTCGAGAATCTGGTCCGTACTCGCCCTTCGAACTGCTCATCCAGTTCGCGAAGCCTGGGAATCGAACGGTCGAGGATTGTGACCTCAGCGCCTAAGCCTGCCGCCATCCTTGCAGCGTGAGTGCCGACAACGCCCCCGCCGATCACCACGATGCGAGCGGGTGGCACGCCCGGTACCCCGCCAATCAGCAGTCCCCGTCCGCCGGCGTAACTCTTCAGCGCGGCACCCGCGGCCTCGATCGCAAGTCGTCCCGCAACCTCGCTCATAGGGGCAAGCAGTGGAAGGCCGCCGTTCGCGTCAGTCACAGTTTCATAGGCAATTGCGGTGCAGCCAGACTTGATAAGGCCCTTCGCCTGCTCCGGATCCGGAGCCAAATGCAGATAAGTGAAGAGGATCTGGTTTTCTCGCAGCTGCGTCCATTCGGAGGGCTGCGGCTCCTTGACTTTCACGATCATTTCGCTTGACGCGAACACCTCGCGAGCAGAGGCCGCAATCGTTGCTCCAGCCTTTTGGTAAATCTCGTCTGTTGCGCCAATCCCGGCGCCGGCGTTCGTCTCGAGCAATACGCTGTGGCCAGCGGCCACGTATTCGCGGACGGCCCCAGGCGTCAGGCCGACGCGGTACTCGTGCGTCTTGATTTCCTTGGGAACACCGACCTTCATTTGCAATCTCCATGGTGAGCAGCTCGTTGTAATCGGAAGAGCGTTACAAACCTGCGGGGCGAGAGGTCAAATAGCGCAGTAATCCGGCGATCTTCCATGCCCGCTTGCAGGATTTCAAACAGGCGACCGAAGACCGCCCAGTTGGCAGGGATGCTACCACAGGGTGGCGAGACCTGATGCGGCCCCGGCAGCCAAACCAAACAGCCGTGATCAGGATTGATCTACGCCGGATTGGATCGCCTTCTTCGTTGTTTTGCCTCATTCGCAACGATGCTCGATTTGCTAAAATGAGAGCGCTTGAGATGGAGGCCCGTTGGTTCATCAAAGGATGGATCGGGTTTTTCAAGGTCTGCTGAACGATTGATCGAAGGTACGCATCCAGACGCAGCTCAGCAGAGCATGGCTTGGGTCGCCGCTGCGCTCAAACTATCGTGCTTCGCATATCTCGCTCGTCCCGCGAGCCAGGCAGTGCTTGCAACCTGATCTCGACATATCGCCCTCCTGGACCGTCATCCATCTGCAGCGCGGCTACGACTCCGTCGATCCGGTGGTACGTCGGGCAATGCGCCAGCCTAAGCCCTTCCGATCGGGGCCCGGATTGGAAGTGCGAAATCGGCCGAAGCCTGAACGCGCTCTGTTCGAAGAAGCCGACAAAATTGGAATCCGCTGCGGGTTTACGCTATCCTCGATGACAGGTGCGTAACCGCCGCGCTGAGCTTTGCAACTGACGAGCGTCGAGCTGGTTTCGCGCGCGCGCTTCTCGAGCACGCCCAGAGCCTGCGGTTAGTCGCAACCGTTTTCCATGAACATGCAAAACGGTTCTGGACGATTGATCGCATGGTCGGCGGCTTGGTTCTGTCTTCTCGCGAGTACCAGTGTCTCGAATGGTCCGCGCGCGGTAAATCGGCCGGGGAGATCGGGATCATTTCGGTATCGCAGAGCGAACCGCGGGTTTTCACCTGGACAGCGCCCGTGCGAAGCTCCGTGTCAGCTCCCTGCGTCAAGCGATCGTGCTGTTGACCGATCAAAATCTCGAAAATGGATCGCCAGCCCTCCATAAACGCCTCTGGAACTGCACAAGATGCGCTCGCCTAGGCCTCTCTGCTTAGTTGCCGAAATCAAGCAGGGAGGCGAGAATGATGCAGCTCATCATGCCGGAGTACTACGGGGAATTCGTCAACGATCGCGCCGAGATGCACCGGCTGCGCTACGGCGCTTTCAAGCAGCGTCTGGATTGGACCGTCGAAGTCAGCGGCGACATGGAAGTGGACGAATTTGACGTCCTTCGGCCGGTGCATCTACTGAACCGCTCGGGAGCCGGACAAATTCAAAGTTGCGTGCGGCTTTTGCCTTCCACCGGGGCAACCATGCTGAGGGACGCTTTTCCGATCCTGCTGGACGGGCAGCCGGCACCACGAAGCGACTGGATCTGGAGAGCAGCCGATTCGCGCTCGATGTTCCCGCGGATGCGCCGGCGAGCGGTGGAGTTGCTGCTGCCACTTACGTGCTGTTTGCGGGCATTTGGCCTTTCCATCGAATTGATCGAAATCGTCACTGTGACCGACGCCCGCATGGGGCGGATTCTTCGCCGGGCCGGATGGCCCCTTCGCAGAGTGGGAAAAGCGCGCCCCCTTGGAAACACCACGGCTGTCGCCGGCTACCTGGAGGTGCCGTCCGATGCGTTGGACCGCATCCGCAAGGCGCAAATCTCGGGACCGGTGCTCTGGGCTCCGGTCATTCAAGTCGCTGCCTAGCTTCTGGGAAGCAAACGTAACGGCTGCAGATCGGTGCGCAGAGCCACTCTGCGCTCTCAAGACTTACCATGCACAAGCCAGGTCCCACACTTCCGTCACTCCAAGCCACCAGAGCGATCGAACTGAAACACCTGAGATCGGCGGTCGCTGCCGCCGATTGCGGTAGCTTTCGTGAGCCGCCGAGTTGCTCGGATCGCAACAATCGAGCCTTAGCCGCAGAATCAGCGAGTTTGAGCACGACTTGGGCGTTCCATTTTTCGAGCGCTTCAGCGGAGGTGTGCGCCCAACGCGGCCCGGCCGCGACGTTCTTCGGTCCCAGAACCATCCTGGGCGGCGCGCTTATTGCAACGGCCCGATCCGTTCACAACAGCGAAACCGGCCGTCTGAGCGTCGGTTTCTGCACATCACTTTCGGACGGCAATCTGCAAGCCTCCCTACTTGAGTTCAAGCAGCGCTTCCCGCAGAGCACGATCACGGACACGTTTAGCAGCGGCACTTCGTAACGGAGCGCTCGATCTCCTGATCGTCACCGGGCGCTTGCCGTTGTTGGACAATAAAGCCATGGCTCTGTGGAGCGAGGGTGTTCTCGTGGCCTTCTCATGACCATCCCCTCAGTTCGCGCGAAACTGTCTACTGGAACGACCTGCGCGGCGAGACGGTGCTGCCCAGCCACTACGACCCCGGAAAAGAGCTCGAAGATCTTCTGGTTTCCAAGCTCGTCCGACCTGAGGTCCGCCCAAAAATCTGGCGCCACGACGTCAGTCGCGGCATCATCAAAAGCCTGATCAGCATGAACACAGGAATAAGCCTCGTGTTCGAGGCCGACATAGGCGCAAATTCTGCGGGCCTTGTTTACCGGGAGCTGCGCGATGGCGCGGGTGCGAGCCGATTCGAGCTTTCTGCCTATTGGCGCGCCGACAATGAAACCCGGCGCTGCACGAATTCCTCAAGTTGGTCTCTGAGCGCTACCCATCGCCTTCGAGTGGTCGCTGACGCGCGTGGCGCGCTTTCCGGAAGCTCCTGTCGGCTGCCATGAACCGGGCCAGCATGGGCGCGATAAGCTTAGCTGGATCGCCGATCGGCTGAGCGGTCTCCTGCGCAAGGATCTCGGCATATGCCACGAGATCCCTGTGCACGCTCGCGGGCAGTTCATGCGTAATCTTGATCGGCTTGTCGTCGTGGATTGCGCCGAGCTTTAACTTGGGCATCGTTCTCACCCCCTATACGGTTCGAGCACCAGGTCACGGTTGACGATCACCCGCACCGGAAATCCCGGACGGATCGTCAAAGTTGGCTGAATGTTGAGATTGCGGCGGACTATCTGCTGGCCCGCTTGATTGATCGATTCCCCAGCTCCACGGCGGAGCGCGGCAATGAGATCGCTGTTGGTATTGCCGCTATCCGCCCCGGAATTCACCTCCGTGCCGACGGAAAGCAGCGTCGAAAGAGCGGCGGCCCCCAACAATTCCTTCCAATGATTGTCGACTTCGTCCTCAAGACCAGAGTAACCTGCCGCATCTGCGCCGGGCTGCCGTTCCAAAACAATCGACCTCCCATTCGGCATGATAAGGCGCGTCCACACCAGGAGCACGCGCGACTGTCCAAATGCGACCTGGCTATCGTAGCTCCCGATCAGCCTTGCTCCCTGGGGGATAAGGCGAGCTCGCCCGGTAGGAGAATCGTACACCGCTTCTGTGACTTGGGCTGTGATCTGGCCAGGCAGGTCGGAGCGGATTCCTGTGATCAGCGCGGCCGGAATGACCGTTCCGGCCTGAACGACAAAAGGCGAAGCGGGCCTCACAAGGCGATCGGAGCTTGTCGTCCGACGATCGACCGTTGCACTGACGAACGCAAGCTTTCGGTCTTGGCCATTTTGAGCAAATGCTTCGTCGGATGATGGCGCGGCGGATGAACGAGCTTCGCTCGATGAGGTGGCAGGGACCTGTGGCCGGACATTGGTGCTGGCAAATACCTTGCTGATCCGTGCCGCCTCGCTCTCCTGGCTGAGACGCTGCTGTTCGGCATCGATGCCGAGGGAGCTGGATGTCGAAGACCCCTGTGCTGCGACGATCGGCCGGCCGAGATCGCCCGGCAAGGGCGGCCCTAGACGCGGCACGTCCTTCGGGATAACGGTGTAATCCTTTGGTAAGGTCGCGAGCTGATCGGCGATATTGTGGTGGTCGGTGGCGTAAAGCTCCTCAGGCGCTGAAGTATGAGACCGTTTCTCCTGCAGCGCCCAGAGCACCGCGCCGGTGACCAGCACGAGCACAGAAGCGCTGACGCCTATCAGGACCTTTCGCGAGAGGCGCGCAACTTGCGGAGGATCCGGCCGAAGCCGCAGCGCTTCGCCGATCTCTTCCGGTGGCCTGGCCCGAGGTGGTTCGTTTGGTTCATCGATCGCCTGGTCACTATCGTTCAAAGCGACCTCCCGTCGGTTCGCACGATCCTGACCTTCTGCTGGTGCTCCTCGCCGAGCCTCAGCTCGGCGGCCGCGAACAGCCGGTCAACAATCAGCACATTTCCGTAAGCGCGGTAGTTGACGATCTCGGTTTTGCCGTCGGGCCCGATCACGAAGAGCGGCGGCATCTCGCCCTGACTGACGCCGGAGGAGAATTCGACATAGGTTTTGCGGCCGTCATCATAAGCGTTGACGGGACGCCATGGCGGGCTGTCGCCCTCGATCGCGTAACGATACCGGCGCGCCGGCAGGTCCGGAATAAAGGGTGCCGGCGGTAGAGCTCGCGTTCGCCCGCCGCGCGCAGACCCAATGCGATCATCCCAGACCTGGGCGGCGCGTTGATACGGAGTGACAGGCTCCGGCATGCGGCCATAGTGAACGGCCGATCGTTTGAACATTGTTTGACCTCAAGATGCTCAGGAATGGAAATGGTCGATGTGAAGCGTCAGCGGTCTTGTTGCGAGAGGTCGACAGATCCGCCGCCCACGCCGTGATCGCCGGAACGGATCGCCTGGGTAGCCGCTGATGCGCCATGGCTGATCGTCTGCGCTCGCTTCATCCGACGAACCCAAGGGGGCGCGTCGGACCCAGCGGCGGAAGAGTCCCCCTCTTCACGACCGGCATGGTTCGGCGCTCCGCCAAGACCAGTGGCGACCGAACGTAAAGGACTAGCCGCACCTGACGCACTTGCCTCTGCGCCGGACATGCTCCCCGCCCGCGACACGCTCATCGTACCATTTGCAATCGCGCTGCCTCCACGTGCCGCGCCAGCAATCGCGCCGCCGGCGAGACCGGCCGCGCCGGCGGCGAGACCTGCGCCAGCCGCAACAACGCCACCGGCGGCGAGGCCTGTCCCGACAGCGCTTCCGGCGCCAAGCTGCGGACCTCCGGAGACGATGCCGTTGGCAATACCGGGCCCGAAGATCCCGAGCCCCAGAAGTGTGAGCGCACCGAGCACCAGCGCCATCGCATTCTCGATGGTCGGCTGGTTGCCGCCGAAGCCTGCCGTGAACTGGGAGAACAAGGTCGATCCGATGCCGACAATGACGGCCAGGACCAGGACCTTGACGCCGGAAGAGATTACGTTGCCCAGCACTCGCTCGGCCGCAAAGGCCGTCTTGCCGAAGAGGCCAAAGGGGATCAGCACGAACCCGGCAAGTGTCGTCAGTTTGAACTCGACAAGCGTGACGAAAAGCTGGATCGCGAGAATAAAGAAGGCCAACAGCACCACGATCCAGGCGAACAGCAGGACCACGATCTGCACGAAATTCTCGAAGAAGCTGACGTAACCCATGAGCCCCGAGATCGAGTCGAGGATGGGTCGGCCGGCATCAAGGCCAACTTGGGCGATCCGGCCCGGCCGCAGAAAATCTGTCGACGACAGGCTTGTGCCTGAGGCTTTTAGCCCAAGGCCTGCAAAGCTCTCGAAGACGATGCGCGCAAGGCTGTTCCAATTGCTGATCAGATAGGCAAAGACGCCGGCAAACAATGTCTTCTTGACCAGCCGGGCAAAAATCTCCTCATCAGTGCCAAAGGACCAGAACAGGCCCGCGAGCGTGAGGTCGATCGCCGCCAGCGTCGTGGCGAGATACCCCACTTCGCCTCCGACGAGGCCAAACCCGGAATCGATGTAGCGGGTGAAGGTTTCCAGGAATTGATCGATGACGGAGGTACCACCCATGGGTCACTCGCTTTGGCTTGGAATGGAGGGAAAACCGGACGGGAGGCGACTTTCGTCCTTGCGCGGGACAGGAGAGAGGAATGGCGCGGCGCCTGTCCGGCTGTCCGGATCACCTGTCGATCTACTTCCTGCCAAGAACTGCCTGCGCTGCTCGGCCCAGATCTTCTGGCATTCGAGAAGAGCCTCTTTCTGCTCGTAGGTGACGGTGCGGCATTGCTCGAGCTTTGCTGCGGTCGCATCGGATTTTGAGGCGAGATAGACGGAAGATTGGGTCGCGCTCCTGTCCTCAGGCAACCGAATGGCGCAGACGCCAACCACCAGGACAGCAAGACCAAGGGCTGCCGCGGCGGGCAGTCGTTCAAGTCGTTTCTTCATGATCAGTGAAACATCTGCACGGTTGTTGGTTGGTAGCCCTGCCCCTGGCTAAGAAAGCGCCGCAGTTGCTCCCTGCCCTGATCCTGCGCAGCTGCGCGCTGGGCAGACTCGAGCGTTTGCGCACGACCTTGCGACGCGACAGTAGCCGTAAGGTCCGCAAGCTGCTGAGCTTGCAACGCAAGGAGCTGGTTGCCGGCCTGACTTGCCTGAAGCGCACCCGATGCGCCCTGGCTCGCCGTCACCAGGGCGGACATTTGGGTGCGGTTGGTGTCGAGATTGCGGACAACACTCGCTTGGAGCCGCATGGCGTCCTGCAGCCCGGCAACCGAGTTCTGCCAACGCGTCTGCGCATTCCCGACAAGGAGCCCATTGGACATGCTGACCGATGCCGGCGCATAGGTGGTGGAAAACGCGCGATCGACCTGCTCGACATCATAGGCAATTCGCTGTGCCTGCGAGAGTAGCTGCTGGGTGCGCTGAATCGATTGCTTGAGCTGTTGTAACGACGAATAAGGCAGGCTGGCCAGGTTCTTCGCCTGATTGATCAGCATCTGCGCTTCGTTCTGCAGCGAGGTGATCTGGTTGTTGATCTGCTGCAGCTCACGCGCGGCGGTCAGCACATTCTGAACGTAGTTGTTGGGATCGAAAACGATCCACTGCGCCTTTGCTCTGCCGGGCGCTTGGACCATGATCATGGCGATGATGCTTGCCGCCAGAATCGGCCGGATCCAGTTCATGAGAGCGCTCCTTGTTGGGCGAGCTGCGGAATGAGATTGCAGGCCCAGCCGAGGTCGCGCGCCATGAGCCAACCGGTCACGAACTCGTCCCTTCCGTGCTCGGCAAGCACCCGGTCGACGAGAGCCTGGTCGGCTTTGGACGAGGCGGCCACGAAGGCGAGGGCGATTTCGCCAAGTCCGAGCTCGAACAGGCGGTTGCCGCGTCGAGATTGGCAGTAGTAGTGTCGCTTGGGGGTGGCGCGGGCGAGGATCTCGGTCTGGCGGTCGTTCAGCCCAAAGCGCCGGTAAATCGCCATGATCTGCGGCTCGACGGCGCGATCGTTTGGCAACAGGATCCGGGTCGGGCAGCTCTCAATGATGGCAGGCGCGATTTTGGAGCCGTCGACATCGGCGAGCGACTGGGTCGCAAAAACGACGGAGGCGTTCTTCTTGCGAAGCGTTTTGAGCCATTCGCGGAGCTTGCCGGCAAAATCGGCATCATCGAGCGCGAGCCAGCCTTCGTCGATGATGAGCAGTGTCGGACGGCCGTCTAAGCGGTCCTCAATCCGGTGAAACAGATACGCCAGAACTGCGGGCGCGACAGAGGTCCCAATCAATCCCTCGGTCTCGAACACCTGGACGGAGGCTTCACCGAGCGTTTCGTGCTCGCCGTCCAGCAACCGCGCGTATGGCCCCCCGAGGCAGTAGGGCTGCAGCGCGCGCTTGAGAGCGTTGGATTGCAGGAGAACGGAGAGCCCAGTCAGCGTCCGCTCGGCAACCGGCGCCGAGGCGAGCGAGGTCAACGCCGACCAGACATGATCCTTAGTCTCAGGCGTGACCTCGATCCGCTCGCGCGACAGGATCGATGCGATCCAGTCGGATGCCCAGCCTCGCTCGCCGAGGTCGTCGATGCGCGCGAGAGGCTGGAGGGCGACGAGTTCTGACGGATCGAGCGCGCCGCCGAGATCATGCCAGTCGCCGCCCATGGCGATGGCCGATGCGCGGATCGAGCCGCCGAAGTCAAACGCAATGATCTGGGCCGCGCTGTAGCGGCGGAACTGCAGCGCCATGAGCGCCAGCAGGACCGACTTGCCGGCGCCCGTCGGTCCGATGACCAGCGTGTGGCCGACATCTCCGACATGCAGAGAAAACCGGAATGGCGTGGAACCTTCAGTCTTGCCGAAGAACAATGGGGGCGCCTTGAAGTGGTGATCCCTCACCTCTCCGGCCCATACCGCAGATAGCGGGATCATATGGGCGAGGTTCAGGGTCGAGACCGGCGGCTGGCGGACGTTCGCGTAAGTTTGTCCCGGCAGGCTGCCGAGCCAGGCTTCGACGGCATTGACCGTCTCGGCCATACAGGTGAAGTCCCGGCCCTGGATAATCTTTTCGGCGAGGCGGAGCTTTTCGTCGGCTGCGCGCGGATCCCTGTCCCAGACCGTGACCGTTGCCGTGACGAAGACCTGGCCGATCTGATCCGAACCCAATTCCTGGAGCGCACTGTCCGCATCCATCGCCTTGTTGTGGGCATCGGTATCCAAAAGCGCGGAGGCCTCATTCGTCATCACCTCCTTCAGGATCGAGGCGATCGACTTGCGCTTGGCAAACCATTGACGCCTGATCCTGGTGAGGAGCTTTGTGGCATCTGTCTTGTCGAGCATGATAGCGCGCGTCGACCAGCGGTACGGGAATGCCAGCCGGTTCAGCTCGTCGAGAATCCCGGGCGTGGTCGCAGTCGGAAACCCCACGAGCGTCAGAACGCGCAGATGCGCGTCGCCCAGCATGGGTTCAAGGCCGCCTACCAGCGATTGATCGGCTAGCAACGCATCGAGATACATCGGGATTTCTGGCACGCGCACCCGGTGCCGTTTGGTCGAGACCGTCGAATGCAGGTAGGTCAGCGTTTGCTCGTTATCAAGCCAACGGCATTCCGGCATGAAACCCTCGACCAGCTGCAGCACGCGGCTGGTCCGGTCACTAAAGCCGGCGAGCAGCTCGCGTGCATCGGCTCCCGCAGCGCGCTGGCTGCCCTCGTACAGCAGGCGCTCTGCTGCGGCCGCACTCTCTGCCGGAGGCAAATAAAGGAAAGTCAGGTAGTAGCTCGACTCGTAATGACTGCCGGCTTCCTCGAATTGCGCCTTCCGCTCCGCATCCACCAGCGCCGAGGCGACGTCCGGGAATGTATCCGGCGGATAGCGTCCGGCCGAATGCCGCTGCGCCTCGACGAACACGGCCCACCCGGATCCGAGACGACGGAGTGCATTGTTGAGGCGGCCAGCGACCGCAACGAGCTCGGCCGGCACGGAGCTGTCGAGATCCGGCCCTCTGAACCGGGCCGTTCGCTGAAACGATCCATCCTTATTGAGAATGATCCCTTCATCGACCAGGGCAGCCCAGGGCAGGAAGTCGGCAAGACGTGTGCTTGAACGGCGGTATTCGGCAAGATTCATCATGGGACGACTTCAGGTTCTGAGGTGAGCGGGAACGCGAACATGCCGGCGCACGACTTCCACGAATTCCGGATCGCGCTTTGCGGCCCAGACCGCAGCCATGTGACCCACGAAAGCGAGGAGAAGGCCGGCCAGCCACATGCGCAGGCCGAGACCGAGTGCGGCAGCCAGTGTGCCGTTGAGGATGGCAACCGCGCGGGGCGCGCCGCCCATCAGGATCGGTTCGGTGAGCGCGCGGTGGACGGGAGCCACAAATTCCGGGACTGGCTCGTCCATCAGATCACCACTCCGCCGCCGAATGAGAAGAACGAAAGGAAGAAGCTCGATGCGGCGAATGCGATCGACAGGCCGAACACGATCTGGACTAGCCGCCGGAAACCACCCGAGGTGTCGCCAAAGGCGAGCGACAGCCCGGTCACGATGATGATGATGACCGCAATGATCTTTGCGACCGGACCTTCGACCGATTGCAGGATCTGGTTCAGCGGCTGCTCCCAAGGCATGTTCGAGCCGGCGGCCCAGGCCGGCGCGCTGGCTAGGGCAAGGCTGGCGAACGCCACAATTGAGATGAAGCCGCGCCCGAGAGACGATCGTGTGGTCATGACTGATCTCCGATGTTCGAAAGGCTGTAGTCGCCCGATGATCCAAGGCCGTCGACGCTGGCGAGTTCGCTCAACCGCCGTTCGCCGCCACGGCCAGAGAGAACGGCTATGACGTTGATGGTTTCTGCAATCAGGGCGCGCGGGACGGTGATGACGGCTTCCTGGATCAGCTGCTCGAGCCGGCGCAGCGCGCCAAGCGAGGTCCCGGCGTGTATCGTTCCGATGCCACCGGGATGTCCTGTGCCCCAGGCTTTCAAAAGATCCAGCGCTTCGGCCCCACGGACCTCGCCGATCGGAATGCGATCAGGGCGCAGGCGAAGAGAGGAGCGCACAAGATCGGAGAGCGAGATCACGCCGTCCTTGGTCCGCAGCGCCACCAAATTTGGTGCCCTGCACTGAAGCTCCCGGGTATCTTCGATGAGAACGACGCGGTCCGAACCTTTGGCAACCTCGGCAAGCAGCGCATTTGTCAGCGTGGTCTTGCCGGTCGAGGTGCCGCCGGCGACCAAGATGTTCTTCCGTGCGGCGACCGCGTTGCGAAGCGCGCTCGCTTGGCTCGCGTTCATAATGTCCGCGGCGACATACTCGTCGAGGCCAAACACGGCGATCGCCGGTTTGCGGATGGCAAAGGTCGGCGCGGCAACAACCGGCGGCAGCAATCCTTCGAAACGTTCCCCCGTTTCCGGCAGCTCAGCCGAAATCCGGGGCGAGCCGGAGTGAACTTCTGCTCCTACATAGTGCGCGACCAGGCGGACGATTCGTTCGCCATCCGCTGCCGAAAGGCTCTCTCCGGTGTCTGTAAGGCCGCTCGACAGTCGGTCGATCCACAGCCGGCCGTCGGGATTGAGCATCACCTCGACGATTGCCGGATCTTCCAAAAACCCTGCGATGGCGGGCCCCAACGCGGTACGCAGCATACGCGCTCCGCGCAAGTTCGCTTCTGAATCAAAAGAATGGATCGCCACGATTTGCCCCAAGCTGCTGAGGCCGCTTTCGCGCCCTCATCTGAAGGCAAATAAAAGATAGGTCGCGTGTTACCGCAACGAAGGGAATATGCTGTTCGTAGTCTAGCGTAGAGAAAGGAACATTTGAAAAGAGCGCCGGGCTTGACGCCCCGGCCCCTCCACCGCGAGGCGAGAAATCAGCAATGAGCAATGGTCCTGAGCTTATTATTTTTACGCCTTTCCCGGCCGCGGTGTTTGCTCAGCCTCCATTGCTTCTCCTGAACCAATGTCGCTCCCTCGCGTGGGCACGATTGAGTTCCCAGTTTTTGAGGAAGCTCAAACGTGGGATAATGAACCACATCAGCCGGCGGGCTGCAGCAGGCACCAATGCCGACGCTGGTCTGGTGCACCACCGTGAGCGTAGCATGACCCTGCACCATTCTCCCTGGAATCAGGGTGGTCCAGTACTGCACGACGATTGCCGACGCAGAATGCAGGCATTCAAACAGTGATTCTAGTCCGCAATGGCCGAGCTGAAATCGCAGATCTACTTGAGCTGCGCGTGTAGCGAGACATGGTCGAGTTCACCTTCCCACCACGACACAAACACCGCCGCAATACCGTTCCCGATGATGTTGGTAAGCGCGCGCACCTCGCTCATGAACTTGTCTATCGAGAATACGATCGCAATGCCCGGGACGAGGTCAGGACTGACCACGGTCAACGTTGCGGCCAGGGTGACGAACCCGGCACCGGTAACACCACTTGCGCCCTTCGAGGTGAGCATCGCCACAACGAGTATCGTGAGCTGCTGGGCGAAGTCGAGATCGACCCCGAGCGCCTGCGCGATGAACAAGGTCGCCAACGTCATGTAAATGTTGGTCCCATCCAAATTGAAAGAGTATCCTGTCGGCACCACCAGGCCCACGACCGGCTTGGAACAGCCCAGCCGTTCGAGTTTTTCCATCAACTGCGGCAGCGCGCTTTCGGACGACGATGTTCCGAGCACGATCAACAGCTCATCCTTGATGTAGAAGATGAACTTTAGAATAGAAAAACCGACCAAGCGCGCGACCAGGCCAAGCACAATGATCACGAAGAGCCCGGCTGTCACATAGAACAGAGCAACCAAGCCGATGAGTTTACCGAGCGCGGACGGTCCGAATTCGCCGATAGTGTAGGCCATAGCGCCGAACGCCCCGATTGGCGCTGCCTTCATTACGATCCTAATGACGCCAAACACCGCGTGTGCAGCATCGTCGACCAGACTGCGCATCCGCTCACCCCGCTGGCCAAGCGCCATCAGCGAGAACCCGAATAGGATGGCAAACAGCAGCACCTGTAGCACGTCGCCTCGGGCCAGAGCGCCAACTACGCTATCCGGAATAATATTGAGGAGAAAATCGACCGCCTTCTGCCCTTCCGCTCTTTTGACGTAGTTGGCTACCGCCGCGGCGTCAGCCCTGGGAGCAAGCCCATGACCGGCCTGAACGAGATTGCCCATCACGAGACCCAGGATCAGCGCGAAGGTTGACACGATCTCGAAGTAAAGCAGCGCCTTGACGCCGACTCGGCCGACCTTTCGTGCATCCTGAACATGCGCAATTCCGGACACAACAGTGCAGAAGATGATCGGCGCGATCACCATTTTGATCAGCTTGATGAATCCGTCACCAAGCGCTTTGACCCAGCTGTTCGTCCCCACAGAAGGCCACAACCAGCCAACGAGAACGCCAATCAGGATCGCGATGAGTACCTGGATATAAAGAACATTGTACCAGGGGCCAGATGGCTGGAACAGGGCGGCGGCTTTAACAGAGCGGCGCTGGCGGTGATTGTACATCACGCTCGACCCGGCGCCGTGGTACCAAAGCGGAGTGACAATGAAGGCACGGCTTCGCTCAGTGCTCCCTTAGCGCCGCGCGCACAGCGCACTGACCGCTTTAAAAAACGTCCGTTGCCACCGGTTGCCGCCTCTCCCGAATGGGCTTGCGGCCAACGCGAAACAAAGTCCTGAATCCCTTCTGAAACCAGCGGTAAAAACTTCAGAAAGCTTCCTTGAGAGTTCGAATGCATCAGCGTCACCACCCATTTCTATCTTTTTTGGTTGTTCGAAGATGCCACCAGCATGTTAAAAGCCGCCACCCTTAGCAGCCGGCGACCACTCTTCACCTGAGGCATTCTCGCCGTATCGCGCCGGACCGCGACCGTACGTTGAAGAGACATTCACCGTAAAGAACTTGTGGTGGTGCGGCGCGCCTGCGTTCACCCCTCACTCGTCCTATCCTGGCTTCAGGTGAATGCCCGGACATTCCCAAAGGCATCAACTTCGATCGAAAACCACAAGGGCCGAGAAGACATAGCCAGTAGCATTGCTCACGCTGCCTCCATTGGCGATCCCGGTTCCGCCTTTTCGGGAGCTGTGTTTTGCGGTGCCGAACAACACTCCTCGTAACAGAGCTTCTCACTCCTGTAGCTCGCCAAGGCCTGGAGGGAGCACTGCACGAGATCCCGTTTCGCTACATCGGAGGCAGGCGCTGCATCCAGCCATTTCAGCGCCACCTCGACCAATTCGATCGCGCGATCCCTGTTACCGGTCTCGTAATAGTACCGAGCGACCGCCCCGTACGAGAGGAACTTCGCGCCCTCGCTGCCTTGGGGCGGATTCGCCGCGAGGATGTGTTCGGAGAGGTCCTTGCCCATGGCAAAGCGCTCGGCATGTGGGAAACCGGAGTAGTCTTTCGCGGGGTCGAAGAGTTGGCGGATGGCCACGCTCATCCAAACCACAGATTTCTTGTCGATCGCATCGCGAACCAATTGGCGCAATACCGCCAAGCCGGCCCGCATGTCGCGTATCTTGTGAAGCAACAATTCCGCATGAAGCCCACGGAAGGTGACATCGTCCGGCATCGCAGCGAGTGCCTCCTCAACCCCTGAAAGGGCTGCCGCCCAATCCTTACTATTCATGGCGGCTTCAAGTCTGGCAAAGATCGGTTCCACCAGCGCTCGCTTCTGCGATAGTTCGCGCTTTCTGCGTCTGCCCGTGGTTATCCTCTCCGCATCCAGGGCTTTGGCTTCGTCGCTCACTGCCCAGGAACCGTTCAGAACTTTGGGCAACAAGTTATCGAGTTGCGTCGGATGGCCGATAAAGGCGAAGCGGCCGTGACGATCGACCACGAATGACGATGGAATCCCGACAGAAAAGCTGGGATCCATCCAAAGGTTGTTCATTTCGCCGGAGTAGTCGAATGCGATCGCGAAGTTCAGATCTGGCAAGCTCTTCGTCAACCAAGCGTCCAAGCTGGCTCGCGCTTCATCTGCCGTCGAAGCTTGTTCGTGAGCCGCGATGCCCACCACCTCAACTCCGTTGCTCCTGTATTTGCTTTGCAGGGTCACCAAATTCGGCATCGAGGCGATACATGGTCCGCACCACGTCGCCCAAAACTCGATGATGTATACTTTCCCAGGTTCGAACTTTGTAAGCGGTTGGCCACGTAGCCAGTCCTCAACTTTGATGGAGGGAGCCGGCGAACCGACTCTCAGCACACTGTCCGCACCGACTTGACTTGCGCTCTCAGTCACACTGGTCATTGCTCAAATTCGCTTTACCTGGCTCTGTGGAAAACAACAGCAAGTCGCATGCCAGCCAGCGCTCATTGATATTACGCATTTTTCGTATCATTCCTGTCGACCTTGCGACGCATGTCGCATATCCGACCAGCTGTTTGGAGCTTCTTAGGCAATCAGTCGGCCGGACGTCCTTAACGCAGACCGACGAGGCGGGAAGTCAGGCAGAAGGCCGAGTTCACCACTCCACATCATGATCGGTTTCCAGGATTACCATTTCGGCGCTCGGGATCATGACGTGAACTGACCTGCTTTGGCCCGTCGACTTGCGCTTGACGGCGATCTCAGATTTCCAATTCAACTCTTTGAACCAAGGGGCGATGAACCAGACTAGAGCGACCAGCTGCAGCACAACATTCATACTGAACGCCGTCTGATACGCGATTGAGGGGTAGTGTCCGTCCTTTACCGGCCATTGCTCTAGAATTAACCCCGTCCCGTACTGGACGAGGAAAGCCCACCCGAAATGCAGAACATTGAGCACGCCGTTTGCGCGCGCGATCAGTTGGGCCGGAAAGTAATCTCCGATGATCGCGTAGCTGAGGACGATTGCTGATCCGACCACCGCCACAACGATCCACGACGGTAGCGACGGGAATGGCGGATGCAATATCAGCGCGAGTTCGGCTGCAATGAACACAGCAGCTACTATTGAGAGCAACGTTTCAATGTTCTTGCCATGCCGGCGCAGTGAATCGGCGACCACGCTGAGCAGCAATGCGCCAATGCTTAGGGCTATCGCCATTGCGAGCAATTGAGTGACAAGGCTTGTTCGATCCAACCCTTCCACATCGCTCAGCCAGGACGCTGCCCACAAGGACTGCAGGGCCCACGCGGACCCGATACATGTTGAAGAAATCGGCGCAATTCTCCAGAACCGCCCATCCGTATAGACGGTCTTCAGGCTGACTGTCCCTGGAGGGCTCTTCGCAGTTGCCTCATGCTCTGGAACCAAAAAATAGATCGAAGCGGCCGCGGACGCGCTGGATGCGGCAAGCACCTCAAATAGACCGCGCCAGCCTATCCAGTTAAGCAATGCCTCGGCTGGTGCGGTTGCCGTTACCGCGCCCAGTGCACCCAGCATGATCATACAGCCGTTGATGAGCGCCACGCGCTCTCTCGGAAACCAGAGCACGACTGTTTTCAGGCCAGACATGAGGGAAGCTGCGGTACCGAATGCTATCACCGCGCGAGCAATCAGAAGCGACAGAAATCCATTCGATAGTCCGAAAAGCGCAGCGCCTGCGGCAGCCAGCAGCAAGAGCGCACCCTGGACTCGGCGCGGACCGAAGCGATCCAAGAGCATGCCCATCGGAATCTGGCTGCCAGTAAGGACTAGAAAGTAGATCGAGCCCAACAGCCCCAAATCGGCCGTACCAAGCCCCAATTCAGAGGCGAGGCGGTCACAAATGAGCGTGTTGATCATCCGAAACAGGTAGGAAAGATAACATCCCGCTGCAAAGGGAAGGAACACGCAAGAGATCATCCGCCAGCTCCAACCCCGGTTGACCGGCTTCTCGCCTGATCTCAGCCCAGCGGCATCACTGCGCGTGTTGCTCGAAACGCGGCCACTGGCTTTAACACAAGGCGTTTGGCAGCTGTCGAAAGTGGATATTGCTGCCGCCCTCCTCGGCGACAGCACCCGCTTTTGAGTTTTCACCTACGACGGCCACGCAGTGGGTTTCTTCTTCAACTGGCGCTCGTGGAACGGCGCGTGACGCTCCGCCGCCCATTTCAGGCCCAGATCGGCTGGAACTTCCCGAGCTATCAATTGCCTCCTGCAGCAAGGGCCGGCCAAACCGTACGCGACGATCGACCTGCTCGGCAAAAGCCTTGAAGCGCTCGAGCCCCAGTCGCACGCCTCGTCCTGCTTGGATGGTGGCATCGGCGGCGTCAGCGTGAGGTGGTATCGCACATGGAGAGCCACTGTTTCCGCGATCACCGCAATGTCCGTCCGCAGACTGAGCACCTGCTTATTCGTTCGCTCGATCGCCTCGTAAACCAGACCCTCTATACGCGGCGCCGGATCCAGGAAGCGCTCAAGTGCCGCCTCGACGACGACGCTCTTGCCCATACCAGGGCGGTCAGTCGCGGCTTCGAGTCGCTGGAAAATGCACTCAGAAAGTTGAATTGTTATCTTTCTGGTCTGCTGAACTTCGCTTGGACTCGGCTGCGCGTCCACCTCAGGTTCATTCCGACTTGAGCTCGGTTCTTCCCGGCGCCCGCCGCTAATCTGCATACTCCAGCTTCCTTCTTTCTGCGACCGCACACCGCCTGCGCTTGCTCGCGCGTGGTCTGGATGTTTGGTCGAAACAGATGAATCGCCCTGCGATGACGCACGACAAAAGGGCCGAGACCGCATGCCGCTTCAACCGCGGGGACATTCTGGTCGCAGCCTGGCGTACCGAAAGAAAGAAAGGGCGGATTCCTAAAGACCAGCGCCAGACGTCGTAGCCTCTTGTGCCTCTAGACAGTCAGGTCGCCGATAGACGCGCGATTTCGCGGACGGTGCGTGCACCCTTACGTCAAATGGACAAAGTTACCGATCAAAAACGAGGCGCAGGCGCAATCTAGATGCGCCCTCGCGCCCTCGAGGTCGCGAACGACCCGCGCGGACGCACCGGCCTTATTCGCTGTGCGGTGATGCGCCTCGTAAGAAGCGCACCAGCTCATGGGCGCGACCAAATACACCCGCGCCTCGCCCGATTTCCGGCATGCATCACCAGCGTGCGATAGGACTTACACCCGTTCGCGTGCCGCACGTCGAGCCCGTCCTACGGCTGTTCAAACGTATCAGCAGGCCGAGTGCGACCACTCACTTGTCAGGAGGCCTCAGGGGAACTATCGGTCGCACTGGCAGGCGGGAGGACGCAGCGGGTCCCCCTCGTTATGGCTGCAGACGTAGCGCTCGTTGTGCCGGTCCTCGCCAGCCACCCGATTCATCGGTCCGCCCGCACCCCGGGCGTCGCTTCCGGATCGATGGAGGTCTGACATGTGAATTGCCCCTGCCGACGGCGAGCTTACTGCGGCAAATCGGCTGCTACAGCCGCGTTGCAGAATATTGTGCGAAAGGCCCCCCTGTTCGCCCGCCTTGGGATCGGAGCCGCCGATGTACTTAAGCGCAAATCCTGGTGGCGTTGAGTGAGGGCACATCATGGATGTCGAGTTCTACAGGAGCTTTGCAGAGCGGGCCCACGATGGCTGATCAGGCCGACCCGTTCACGCGAAAGCGGCTTCTGGTGCTGGCCGAGAAATACGATGCTAAGCTGGGGAAACCTTCGCCGGCCAGCCGCAATCTTCAACGCACGCTGCCGCTGCACCGCACCGTGCCAGCCGTAAGCGCCATTTCTGATGGTGGCGAAGCTTGAGGAAGAGCGCCGGCAGCGAGGGCGACTGCGACGCCTGCAGCGGCAGCAAGCATCACCCCTCCAAGGCGCTGGATTTTCCAGGGATGGTACGCGAACTACGCCGGAAAGGATGCGCACCCAAACCGGAGTGAGCATGCCGGATGGCACCCGTCGACTGCCCTCACCGCACTTCAGAAGCACTGTGGTCACAGCTTGCCGGTGGAGGCATTCACCAAATGGACCGAGGAGCATGCCGGCCAAACGACCGGTAGATGAGTATCGGGACCGATCTGCTCCAGTCCCGTCAGCAGTTGCTGCACGTTCATGCCCGTCTGCGCGGGCACCTGAAAAGTACTGATTGCTCCATCCCGCCAGCATAGGCCTGGATACTGCGCCCTGAAAGTGCGGTTGTTTACTGAGAGCGTGCCAGCGCCTTCCAGAGCACGTGCGGCGGCAGTTATGAATTTTCATCGCATCTGGAGGCCGGGTCCAGGACACAGCTTTTCGTACTCTTTAGCCCATTTCTCGAGCCGCGGGCTGGGTCCGGATCGTTGAGCGCAACGTGGGCACCTTCTCGGCGAGTAATCTGGTTTTTCTTCCTCCATAAAATTCCTAACCCGAATGGGCGCTCGTGTTGCGCAGGATTGCCGTTGCATGGAGATCACATAGCTTGAGTGCGCGTTCACCTTCAGCCGCCAGCTTCCCCGGCGGGGATCGCCTGGACCTGATCTGTCCGCCGTTTGGCGCCACTCGGAAAGACCTGCCGTGACGAGCCGTCTCGAGCTGACGATGTAGGCTCCCAACATGAGCGGGTCCTCATCGAGGCAACATCCAGATCTCAAGGCGGGGCGCGGCAAGGATGGGCGCGGCGGTCAGCGTAACTTTTCGAACACCTGAAGCGAACTTGCCGCTGCAGTGACCGGGTGCGCTGTAGGCTGAAGGTCATTGGCGAGGCTCCGCAGCTAGTCATTTCTCCAATAGAGAATCGGTCTGGATCATGCCAAGCGGCCCGCATGGCCCTGCTGCAAACAAGCTCTTTCTCTTTGCGCACGCGACTCTCGGGCGATTACCTGATCTCCGGCCGTTCGGGTCGAAGCGGGGATGCGCCATCTCCGGCTCGGGCGGGGAGGACCAAAAAATGTCAAGAGGCGTCCGCAGCACGGTCCTCGCGATGAAGGCCGGCAGTCGCCACGCTCCTCGGAGGAATAGTCCGTTCATGGACGTGCGAAGAAGGTGTTCGGTCGATCAGGAGGCTGATCAGTTCAGGGCGACTGTAGTGACCGCTTGCATCCATCACTCTCTTGCGCCCGTCGATTTCGATGAAGTCGAGATCGGCAATCACCTCTCCTTCACCTTCCTTCAGGGGCTCGCCTATCAATTGACCATCGGGGGCAACGATAGCCGTGAAGCAACCGCCGGAAATCGGGGCGATAGCAGCGCCCGTGTCATTGGCAATTTGGGCTTGTTGGTCGGCGTTGAGCCATGCGGTTGCGCTGACGACGAAGCAGGCCGATTCAAGGGCATGCTGTCGGGTGCTCACTTCCGTTTGCTGGGAGAAAAGAGGGCCGAAGATTGAGCCGGGGTACATCGCGGAGTGGATCTGCTCGCCATCGGCAATCAAGGCGTATCTTGCCAGCGGGAGATAATGTTCCCAGCACGCAAGCTGGCCGATCCGGCCAACGGCGCTGTCTACGGCGCGAAGGCCGGCACCGTCGCCTTGGCCCCAGACCATCCGCTCATGATAGGTGGGGGTGATCTTGCGGCGACGCTGGATCAGCGTGCCGTCCGCATCGAACAGGAGCTGAGTGTTATAGATCGATCCTCCGTCCCGCTCATTGGCGCCGACCGAAACGACCATTTGGGCGTCCTTGGCCGCATCACCGATCGCATGCGTCTCCGCAGAGGGTACCGTAAGGGACTGCTCAAGCAGCCTCTGATGCTCCTTGGCAAGCGTGAAGGGCGGCTGGACGAACGAGAAATACGGGTAGTAGGGAATGATGGTCTCGGGAAACGTGGCGAAACGCACCCCCTTTTTGCCCAATTCGCGAATCTTTCTGGTGATCTTCTCGACTGTCCCCTCTCGGCTGTACAACACGGGGCTGATCTGTACGGCGGCTGCCTTAATGATTTTTCTCATTCTGTTCTTCTGCACATTGTGAGTATCCGCGTTGCACTGCAACTGGTGTAGAGGATGACGGATGACTCTCACGGGGGCTCTTCGAGCCCATGGGGGCTTGTTGGACTCAGGACTGTGTGCGTCTGCCATCGACAGCCACGTCGATGCCGGTGATGTAGGATGCGTCGCCGAAGGCGAGGAAGCTCACGCGCCGCGATCTTCCGTGGCTTACCGAAGTGTTTCGCGGCTATCTGCTCCAGCGGGACCGTTCCGCGGTCTTGCACGCTGGTCTCGGAATGTTTCTAAACAGCGGACTTTCGGTGGCGCCCGAGCTCTCGGCGTTTATCCGAGCGCTTCGGCGGATCAGTTGGGTGCCAAGGGCTCGCGTCAAGTGGCACAGTTCGGCCTTGGATGCCGACACAACCGATGTTCGCGCGATTCCGACCTGATTGGACGAAAAAACCGTGAAGACGATCTCGCTCGGGTTGCGCGCGAGAGGCAGCGCCTTGTGAGTATTGAAATAGAATCCGGGGAAATTGACGAAGACGTCAACGCTCTGCTGAGTTGTTTGCGCGAGCGAGCCGAGTTTCGCGATTTCGGCATTGGCATCGAAATGGGCTATCACAGTTTCGCGCTTTCCTCCGAAGCGGGATAGCCGGCGTGAAAGATAGCCGAGCCTCGCTGTCGGGATAGCTTCGCGATTCCCTGCAGGACTTTGGCTCATGACGCGTTTTCCGCATCACTTGGCTTATACATTGACGGATAGGGCTTTCTGCCCACTGTGTCGGTAGTCGCGTCGGCAACTGCCGTAGTCAAATGATGCGCCATCATGTAGTACGTGGTGAAGTGGCCGCTCTTGCTCGCGATCTTGACCGTTCTTGCGAGTGACGCTGCCCTTCTCACGTTTGGTAATCAGCTTCATCTTGCACCGCTTCGCGATCAGGGGCATCGGGACAAGCTTCCATCCTGTGGCCTTGCGCAACTCTGCTTGCGTAACGCCGTCTTGTCGCGAGGCCAGCGAGCTGATCAGATTGATCTTGGTGTGAGGATGCTTGGCCATCATCGCCATCCGGCGGGATTGGGTCTCATTCAACGGCTCCAAGCCAATGTGCTTCTCCAGTTGTCCTTCCATCGAAAGTGGACGATGTAGTTCCGTTCCTCTGGAATTGTGGAAACATATTGCAGGCGGTCTCAGGGGTTGCCTCATTGCAATCTGACGTAAATGGATAACGTTACACCAGTTTGCTGAAGTTTGGGGCAGTGCAAGTTCTCGCATTTTCGACAGGATTTCGCAGACTAAGACCGTGCAAGGTGGATTGCTAACACAGAGGCCCTGCGATGCAATCCGCAAAAACTGGTAGGCCAACTTTTGAGAAGAGCTTCCGGAACTCTGGAGAGGCTTCCGCTTGCTCAAGCAAGCAGCGTCCATCGAGCGGCAGCTCGAATGCAGGCCGTACCTCGTCTCAACTCGCTTCAGATTTCAGCATTCATGTCATGCGGCCTCCCAGCCCTCAGATATCTGCCGTCGGTCCCGATCTAAGGCGCTCGGTCCGTTCGATTTGGCCCTGTCGTTATCGGGTACTCGTGATAACGAACCTTGGTGGCACGCAGCGGGTGGAGGCCCGACACCATCACAATCGCCTCTTTCGATGAGAGCTGCATGACTTCGCCAGGCGTCAGGAGAGGACAGGACGTTTCTTGGCGACTCACCATCAAGTGTCCAAGCCAGGGGGCTTATGCGATGCCCGGCATAGTTTTTCATGGCGCGCAGTTCGGTCGCGGTCCCCAGCGCATCCGAGACGCGCTTAGCGGTGCGCTCGTCATTGTGGAGACGGCTATCCGGATGTGACGATTGTTGAGGTCGCGTGGTTCGGTCCATAGGCGCGTTCTAACTGGTTCAAGCTCTGAGTGATCAGGAAACTGCGAATGCCATAGCCGGCCATGAAGGCAAGCTGGCTCTCGAACAAATCGAGGCGGCCCAGAGCTGCATGACTCGTGGAGCATCAGGAGGAGCTTTTGACGGCGCCGGTCGGGATCCAGGCTCTCGGTTAGGCGCCGTCCGATCTGATTGAGGATGAGCCACATCAGGAATTTTGTGTGGACGATGTCGGATGGCGGCACGGCGAGATAGAGTGAAACGGGCTGCGGTTTGTCGACGAGATCGAGAATGCGCCAATCGCTCCGCGCGGTGACCTTAGCAACGACCGGATCGCGATAAAGGCCCAAGAAGCTCATTGTGGTCGACAGCACGCCCGACCGCTCGTTCTCGCTCTTGTTGAGCAGCTCTCGCGCTGCTGAAGCGACGACGGGATGAACGCGATCACCAAGTTGAGCCCGGCAAGTGTCTTGTCAGCTTCAGCGTAGAGGACATGCAGGATAGCGCCGACGAGCAGAGAATGGCTGGTTTTTCCCAATGGTTGCGGCGCTCGAGCGCCCCTTCGGGATCAACCAGGATATGCAGACATTTTGCGCTTCTCGTACTTCCCAAGTTGTAGGCGGCGCTTGCCGTGTTTGTCGGTCGAATAAGATTACATCTCCAAGGCGCGCGCGCCATCCCGAGGTCAACTGGAAATTCTCGCGCTTGATTTCGTGGACGATCACCGAACGCGGCCACTCCCGCTCGAGCGAAGGCGACCAGGGCACAAGCTGAAAGCCGAGGCCGTTCTCGATCATCGCGAAGCGTGCGGACGCCACTGACAGACGTCCACGATAATCCCCTCAGATCTGCTCACCTACATCAGATGATAAGTGCGGAAGCCCCGCTTGCTCCATGAGCCGTCGTGTAACGACGTCGAGTTCGCGGTCGCGGAGGCTTTCGATCACGTTGCGGCTTAGCCGGACCTTGTTGCCATCGCGCCGGGCGGGTCCTTGGTCGGCCAAAACATCGATGCGCCGTTCAAGTGCGCACGTACCTCGGCGCCAAACGCAATGCGCGAGAGCTCGGCAGGATCTCGCGCGACGAGCTGCCGGTCTAGCCACGTTGCTCCATCCGCCGCGACCTGCTGGTCCAGAAAGAGCTCCGAGCGAACCGCGAGCGCAATCCGTGTTCGACCACGGGTGTCCGCAAACCGGCGCAGTTCCACGATCCCACCGATCGGCCCATCGCCGGCCGCCTCGACAGCAGGAAGCTTCACGTGATGCACACGCCCGTCAATCCCGTCGACAACGGCAAAGGCTGTGCCCTTCATCAAGCCCGCGCCCGATGAGACGGCCAACGATTGGTTCGCCATGAGTTTCGCCCTCCAGTGCCCAGGATGCGGGGGTGCGGCTGGGGCCGTCCCGCGTGAGGGCTTTGTGCAGCCGCTTGATGATGTCACCGCGCTCGCCCAGCGCGCGCAAGCTCGCCTCCGGATCGGGGGCCAGAACCCGGACGGCGGGGCCCGCAGGTTCCGCCAAACCGCGCCGCGCGAGCGTCCGCATGCGCCCGATCCGCTTTCCCGCAATGCATCGCGCCCGGCATCCCGCTCGGACCTCAAATTGATAACGCCGTCCGCCGTCCCCGCTTCCCGGGCAAGCGTCCGATCGAGTGTGGTCCAGCGTTCGGCTGTCGTGTCCGCCTCAAGGCTCTGGCGAGTCTCGAGCTCCGAACGAGGGCCAAGTTCGCGCATGACAAGGTCGCTGGCGCCGGCGCGCAAGCCATAGCACCGCGGCCGCTGGCGTTGAGCCGTGCCGCAGCGATGCTCGCGGCGCGGCCGCGTCCAAACTTTCCGCCACGGCCATCCTTGCCTCGCGAGAGGCCGCCGGCCTTCTGAGCGGCTGTGAGTACCTGCGCCACAAACGGCTTTGTCCGGGGCGCGCGCGTGGAGCGGATACGGCCAGGACGGGTCCGAAGATCATCCTCGCGCGTCATTCCGGCCGCCGCAAGGCATCGAAAGCCTTGTAAGAACAGCGCCTTGGGGAAAGCTGAACTTTGCTCCGAGTCGCCGCAATGTTTAGTCGATCATTGAAATCCATACACTTTCTCTCACAACCGACCGGCCGCACCTTGCGGCTTTTATCCTGCCGTCTTAATCGGTCGTGTCGTCTGTCTGACCTCAGCCATTCTCGCTTCCTTTCTCGCTTGCGACAAGCCTCTCTGATCCACGCCATGACACGATGCGCCGCGAGGCTTGCGAGTCCTGATGCGCCGTGCAGTCTTCCGCGCTCAGCGACGGCACAGTGTCGCTGCAGCAAGGCAGCGCGGACGCCGTCGCGGCGCATCTTTCCATCGGTGTGACGGAGCCACATCACAGGCAATCCGGCGCGATCGGTCGGCATCCGAAGATGCATCGTCGCAGGCAAGATAACGTGCGTTCCGTCGTGTTGGTGCTGCACCAGTCCTCATCCGCCGGCGGCGGAGCTCCGTGTTCAGGTCGCGGCCATCACCGCGTCGTTGCCAGGTTGCAGGATCACGCGCCTCATGCGTAGGGCCCGAGCAATTTGCGCTGCTTAGCTGTTGTTTCGGCATGCATCTCCGCCGCCGAGGCGTCCGGATCGCCGCAGTAGAACGTGCCGCTGGTCCACATCGCATGCATGATCACAGCGAGCTTGCGCGCTACCGCCACCGTCGCCTTGCGGTGCGAGGAGCGCTTGGCCAGCGCCAGCCCCCACGCCTTGACCTTGTCTTTTTTCTTGTAGCGAGTCAGCAAAGCGCTGGCCGCCTCGTACAGCGCCCGCCGCACGTCACCGTCGCCCGCCTTGCTGATCCGGCCCTTGACGTCGATAGACGAGCCGGACTGCCAGCGCCGCGAGGTCAGGCCAAAATAGGCCGCCACGTCGCGCGAGCGCCTGAAGCGCGAGGGATCGTCGACCGCGGTCATAAAGCTCAGCGCCGCGATCGGGCCGACGCCAGGAATCTGCATGAAGCGCCGGCACAGCTCATGGCCGGCGACCAGGCGAACCACCAGGTCGTGCAGCCGGCAGTACTCCTTCCACAGCGCCGCGCGCGCATTCAGCATGGCGTCGATCAGCTCGCTGACAAGCGCATCGTGGGCCACCGCCTCGCGCACGACTTGCGCAAAGCCGCCGCGCCCGACCCGGTTCAGCCGGATGCCAAACACTTTCAGCGAGTGCCGGATCGCATTCTCGAGGTCCACAAACTTGCGCTTCAGATTGCGCCGGTGCGTCAACAACAGCCGCAGCCGGTAGCAGGCCTCGCTCTTGATATGGGCGCGCCGGAACCAGCCGGTGCGCATGATGTGGGCAATCCCGAGCGCATCTGCCCGGTCGGTCTTGTTGCGCTGCGCCTTCAGCGCCGCGCGAACATGCAAAGTCTCCAGGCAGACCGCCGGCAGGCCCAGCCTGAGCAGCTCCGGATGCAGCCAGGGCGACAGCGATCCCGCCTCATGACCAAGGCGTCGCAAGCGGCCAAGATAGGGCGTCAGCGCCACCTTGATCGCGTCCGGATCGGTCACCACCGCCGTCTCCAGCATCACCTTGCCGGTCGCGTCCACCACGCAGATCGCCGTCTCGTCCATGCCGATGTCCAAACCACAGAAGAATTCCATCACACGCCTCCCGCGTTGCTGAGCCGGTGCAGTGTGCGCAATATTCATCGCGCAGACCATCTGCTCCGCCGCCGCAAGTTCTGCAGGAGACCGATTACGGGCGGCCGTCTTGCCGTCGTGGTCTCCCGGTCGCCGGCTCCCGAAAAAGCCGCCGCGACTTGGCAGCCAACTCGCGAAGCCCCCACTGCTTCCGAGCGCTTGCGATAGCGATCGTTACCCGAAGGGCCGAGACACCCGTAGGGTGGCTCGGTGAGGAGCGAAGCGACGAGTAGAGCGCGGGCCGAAGGCATCGACCATACGCCGTCAGCTTGCGAACCCGCACACTTGTTCATTGCGATGCTCCCGAATCCGATCGAGGGACGAACACGCCAATAGGCAGGGGACCATGGGCGAAACATCGGGCGCCGAGATTGCGGTCGTGTGACCCCTCGACGGCATGGGCGCCCGCAATCGATCGCGCGTTTTCATAGGTTCGGATCGCGTGACGAACAGCATCGCACCTGCTGACGACTGTCCGCCGGACGTCCACGTGGGCGGCAGTTCGATGGCAAGCAGATTTGCAAGCTTTGCGACGTATGCTCGCGTCTCGTCCGGTAAAGCGCCGCCTGCGAGATGCTCTTCATAGCGAGACGGTCCCGCGTTGTACGCGGCAAACACGCCAGGCGAGCCATACCGGTCGAGCAGTTCACGCAGATAGGCTGTGCCTGCCAGAATGTTGTCGCGCGGGTCGTAGGGATCGCTGCCGAGATTATAGCGCTCGCGAAGTTCCGCCCAGGTCGCCGGCATGATTTGCATCAGGCCCATTGCGCCTTTTGGTGATCTGGCGTGCACATCACCAGCACTCTCGATGTTGATGACCGAACCAATCCAGTTCACCGGAACGGCAAAGCGCTCTGAAGCGTCGTTGACGAACGCTGCAAATGAGTTGCTCGCCTGGTTGACCGTTCGAGCCGCGACCGCTCCGCTCTCGGCCAGAGCAGAACTGTGCGGCACACCGAAAATAGACAGCAGCGACACGACAGCCCAAACGCGCGCGGCCGACCGAGCCAAGCAGGCCGCCGTGCTCTCGAGCGTCCCGGGTAAAGCTGCTTCGCGCCGGCCATTCGGCCGCCCTGGACTGCCGCTGCGCGCGCCGGCCTTGCAGACTTTGATCGGAACGGAAGAATGATCCCGCAATCGATCGCACAAGGGAATGGCGAGGTGAACTCGTCGAATACGCACGATCACTCCTCCCGCGTCCACACCGGGATCGCACTGCCGATCACGGCCGACGCCGGGAGAAATCCAAAATATCGGCCGTCAAGAGAGTCGTC
Organism: Bradyrhizobium sp. 155; assembly: GCF_023101105.1. Classification (NCBI taxonomy): domain Bacteria; kingdom Pseudomonadati; phylum Pseudomonadota; class Alphaproteobacteria; order Hyphomicrobiales; family Nitrobacteraceae; genus Bradyrhizobium; species Bradyrhizobium sp. 155. The sequence goes on from NZ_CP064704.1 coordinate 6,587,733, forward strand.
CGACTGCCAGTTCATGAGAAAGAGCTCGCCGTCTCCAACGACGCGGCAGCCCTGCCAGTTCGGCAGCGGACGTCCGCGAGCGTCGCGATCCCGCGCCTCGCCCATTGCAATGTCATCGACCGAGATGGTGAGCCCACTTCTGCAGACCGTTTGGCCGGGAAGCGCGAAGACGCGTTTGAGCATGGGGAGACCAATCGGCAGATAGCCGCTCAGGTCGAGAAAGGTTGCAAGCGGCTCCGGCGGCTCGACAGCGAGCAGTTCGGTGACATGGAAGCGCGTCGTCGGCCGTAAACGGTAGAGACCGATAGGCACGCTTGTCGATGCATTCCAAATGTAGAGCGGTAGCGGCTCCAGGACGACTGTCGCGACTAGCGCAGCAGCAGCCCCAAACGTTGTGGTCAGCACCTTCAACCGGCCCGTCATCGCATCACGCTCTGACGGTGAAGCCAAGCCTGGTGGCGTGCCTTGGTGTAGGGACGCGGGTTTTCGTTGACGGATAGCCGGTTATGAACGTGATGCCAATGATCAGGCGCTACGTCAGCGGGATCGATGCCGAGTGCATCAACGGCATCGATCATCTGCAGCACGCGCTCGACCTTCGGCCAGCCGGACAGACGCAGCAGAATGTCTCCGCCGGGTGTCACATAAGGGAGCGGTCGAGCAGCGCTGCCCCGGCGCGACAGCGCGCAGGATGTCGATCCGCGAAATGATCGTGCCAAAGTCGTTGGACGTCCAGCGTACGAAGGCAAAGATGCTGCCCGGTGCAAATGACTGGACACGCCGGTGACGGTCAAGCTTCCGTTCCTTGACGATGCGGCCGAACCGAATGCGGTTTTCGATCCGCTTCTCGAGCCACAGTACTTCCACTTCGGTGAGATCGCTCATGCCGCCGCTCCCTGAAGCTGAGGCTGCGAGCCGTGAGCTTTGGGGCCGGCGAACTGCGTATGCGGCTTCTGAAGGCAAACAGGACTGACGCCCCGCCGTTGCCAGACGTCGCTGATGCGGCTTGTGTCTTGGTCCGTTAGAAGAAATCCGAAGGATTTCCGGTTAGTAAAGTTAGAGCGGCCGGAAAGCGCGCAGGAACAAGCTCTTAAGCTCAATTCCGGTCCACGATAGCACGAGGGTTACGGTCCCCGATAGCACGAGTTGATTCACAAGTTGTCCTCCGAGCTTGGAATGAGACCGCGCCGGCGCAGGCGTGCCGTTAGGGGATCGAGGGCGTTGGCGCGAAGGCAGCCGCTCGGTGCCGTTCGCATCGCGCGTGAGCAGGAGCTGATAACCAGGTAATGTCTGGCGCTGGACAATCTGCCTTACGTCGTAAGCAAAATGCTTGAGCGGCGAGAGGATGCCGGACTTGGCATGGAGGTGCACAAGATCAAAGCTCCAGCCGCCGTCCTGACGACCGCCGTGTTTGCGCATGAGCCGGTAGAGCCACCGCTCAAGCCCGCCCGTCAGATCGAAATACGCGCGATCAATTGTCAGCACGAGCGCGTCATCGATGACGCCCGCATAGAACCAATCCGGCAAAATCAGCTCGAGCCCAAGCGGGCGACCATTAGAATCGGCAGTCTCCTTCCACTCGTTGATCCAGGAGAAGCGATGCCGCCGCCGTTCTGCCGGCTGACGGATCGAGGTCAGCACGGTCGTTGACTGCAACTGTCGAGACCCGCCTTCAGCCGGTCATAGTCGCGCGCGCTGGTGCCGCGGCCGACAAACGTCAGTATCTCGTAAGGCGTTGCAGCCATCAGGCGCGACGTCTTCAAGCCGGCGTCACGGGCTTCGACAATCTAGGACGCGGCCCAGATCAAAACGTCTGCATCCCAGAGGGTCGCCATGCCGTGTTCCGGCACGGCTTCGACACGAATTGCGATCGCCACCCGCGCGGAAATCGATTGGTACAATCCGTTTTGTTTTGGCGAGCGAGAAGAACGGGTAAGCCATCAAATCCTGTGCATCTCGGGGCGCGAGATCGCCGGGCAGCGCCCGAAAGAGCTCCAGCTGGTCGCGCTCGGAATGGTGTCTACGCCGCATGGTCATTGCTCTCACGCGGCGATCAGCGACGTTCCTGGCCCGCATACGGGCGCAGAACCGGATGCTTTTTCGCCGGCAGCACGGTCCCCTTCCCGGGATCGGACGTCGACGTTTTGGCGCCGAGATCGGCCCAAGCTTTCAGATCGTCTACGGCGTACACGACACGTCCGCCGATCTTCCGATACGTCGGCCCGGTGCCGTACGTGCGGTGCTTCTCGAGCGTGCGACCGGAGAGACCAGGTAACGCGCGGCTTCCGGTGTACGCAGGAAGCGCGGGGGCAGTCCGGCCATGGGATCGGGCATTTTAGAACTCCAGGGTGACAGCGCACCGCGCATGGCGGCGTCAGCGTGTGTGCGGTCATCATGGAGAAGCGCGATCTCGGAGGGGGATGCCGAATATTGAGGGTATGATTTTCGATACCCCTCGGCCGAGGGGCTATTCGTCCCTGCGGCCGGGCCGCAGAAGTTTGCGATAGCCTCCGCGTACCAACGCGAGGCCGCCTTTCACCAGGCGGACTGTTCGATTGCGCAAATCGTGCGTCTTCCAGGCGCGTTCAGGGATGCGCTTTGTGCCGAACAGCGCTTCGGCGGTAATGCGATAGCTGCCGCCGGCAGTACGCACATCGAGCGCGCTGATAGCGGCGCTCAGGCGTTCGCGCCGCTGCTTAGATAACTTGTGAAATGCAGGACCTGGCGCGCGTCCATTCATTGGGCGCGACAGCCGCCGCGCTGCATACGCGCGCGCGTTGAAATCGCCGTCAAACGGCAATTCGGCTGCGTATAACGCGCCGAGCACCGGCGGTTCTTTGGACCAGACACGGTGATCCACCGCACCGATGCGCAGCACAGCGTGCCAGCCATCGGCGGCGCGGCGCACCTGACTTGCTGTAAGGTCGAGCAATGGCTGAGACGCCGAATTGCGATCGGCGACCGAGGCAACCGTCACTGGAACGACCGTCGCTAGAACCTCAGGCGCCCAAAAGATCGTCTGCTCGTCGAAGGACCTCTGCGGGTCATGGGCGAAAGCAGATGCCCCACCTCCTCCTGAATTCCGCGGTCGCTTCGCCATCTGGGCTGCTAGCGATCATCGCTTCGTAATCACGTCGATAGTCCGCGTTACGACGAAGACATTCCCAGGCGATGTCGGTGATTTCGGCGTCTTGTAGGCTCTTATAGGAATCCGGCGACCGCCAGTCGAATTCAGGCATTGCTTCCGTCCCATTGCACTCAGCTAACAACGATTGCGGCGCAATAGGTATGAACGAAACGGTTGTAGGAAGCCCCTGATTTGACACCACGTGGTGCACTGGAATGACCACCGGTTAGCAGAAGAAGATAGTTCCGGCTGCAAGCCGCTAAGCGGCGATTTTCTTCTATTTGGAGCCAGTGTCGCGTAGGAGACGACCCTGCTCCGTAACCCATTTAGCGCGCGCAAGATGACTCTGGTATGCGCTCCGCGCACCTTCCGGCTCTCGCTCTGGGTCTATACGCAGCACGATCCGAGCGACTTCCATCCAGTCAGCCCCTTCCCTCTCAGCCTGCAGAAGGCGCATATAGGTCACCAAATGCTGCTCATCATAGACCGTCAGAATCTGGTCCGTGGGCGCGGCGTCGAGTGGCGGCTTCCTCATAAAACTCCACGCCTTAGATTAGACATTTTCTAACACGCGGGCGGCAAGGGGCAGAAGCCTCAACATTTGGCCATTGGACCCGACGATCGCGCTTTATCGAGAATACTCCGTGGTGAAATACTCTTCAAGGACATGCCCTCTCGCGTATGGACATACGCGAGATACTTGCAATCAATTTGCGGAAGCTCCGACAAGCGCGCGGCTTGTCGCAGGAGGAATTAGCTCACGAGCAGAAATTGACCGCACCTATATCAGCGCACTCGAGCGAAGCGTCTATGCGGCGGGTATCGATGTTGTCGATCGGCTGGCGCGTAGCCTGGGTGTCGAGGCAGCCGACCTTCTCACTCGGCCGCCCACAACAGGCCCCAAGCGAAAGACTTGAGGGCAGGCCGAATAGTTGATGCGGGCCGCTCGATCCAGTGGGCGGGCCTCGCTGTAGGGAAGAATGAGAAGCCCCGCCCGGCGAACCGGACGGGGCTTGACGTGGCGATCTTACTCGCCGTTCTTGCGCGGCCGCGACCAGAGCAGGGTGTAGCCTTCACCGCCTTCGTCGTCGAACAGGTTCGCGTAGATCGGTGCGTTGAACGAGGGGTCGTCGAGCTTGAGCGAGAGGTAATCGCGGCCCTCTTCGGAGCGCTTCGACCAAGCTGCGCCGATCTCGGCGCGGCCCACGTAGATGCGGTGGCTGGGAGCGTTGTCGTTGGATCGGTTGGACTCGGCGACGATACGGACGCCCTTGGCTTGCAGGCTCAGGGTGACGATCTCGCCCTGGAAATCGTTGCCGACCTTCTTGAAAGAACCGATGTTAGCCATGTCACTTCTCCTATTTTGTTTCGAGCCCGCGACCACCGCGGCCTCGATGGCGATCTAGAGGCGGAAGACGATCGGCGACGCACCCGCTCGCGGGCCGGAGCGCAGCGGAGGACGTCGGTGCGGCGACTTTCTTGCCTCGCGAGGAATGGGCGCAAGCCCAGGGGAAGAAAGTCGCATCAACGGCGTTGCGGCTCAGACGATCGAGGCGAAGCCGGTCTTCGGCCAGATCAAGCCATCAAAGAGGCCACGTGGGTCCGCGTGCTGAACCGCAATCTTAAGGAGAAGACTTGGCGATTCTCGGTTGAGCTGCACAAGAGGTCGGTACGGTTCGGCGCAGAAGGAGAAACAATCTGCCGCAAAGGGCGGGATCGTCCCGGAAGAAATGACGGGCGCGGCGCGCCGCTCCACCGCAGCAATGTGGGCCGGGCCGAGATTGGGGCTTGGTCAAAGCGCTCCGACGAAAAGCGGGGTTACCTCTCCCCCAAGCTCGATGATCCCTCGTTCAACGTGGCGCCCTTTGCGACCTTGCTCGACCGATGATGGCGACGAAGCGTCATCGCTCATGCGTGGCTGCTGTGAGCACCGGTCGAGGCATGTTCTCCGCCACCCCGGCCGATACCAACGGGCGGGTCTCCGCGAAAACGGTCAAGCGGTCCATGCCGTGCCGCCGATGCAGACCGCACCAAGGGAAGCGAAGGCCTCGCGCCAAGCCAGCGAAGGCACCCCGACCTGCGACAGGGCGAACACCACATGATAGCCAGCGATTGCAGCAGGGACGGCGAATGCCGGTTGCGATCGCAACGCGCAAAGGCAAGGACCGACTGACCGCGACGGCGACCTGACCGGCAGCAAGCGTCAGTGTGCCGGAGGCCAATCCGATAAGCAGCGCCCCGACGACGCCCGCCCGCCATGAAATGCCAACATCCCGATACTGAGCGCGACGAAAAACGGCAAGGCATAGACCGCCAGCGCAAAAATCAGCCAGCAAAACAAACCGATACCAAGTGTGTTGAGGACAAGCCCAAGGGCAAGCATGGCCGTGGCTCCAATGCATAGATGTACTGGTCGCGCCCTCCACCACCACCACCACCGCGGCGCAGCCTAGGACGTACTGTCGAAACGAGGCGGAGTTGCGGCGTGCAACTCCACGTTGATTGTGCACGAGACGAGAAAGGCGGCGCTCATGCGCCGCCGAATTTGCGAACGGGAATGCCGAGTCGCTTCGCTTTGTCGGCTAGGTTGTCTTGAATTCCCGTGCCCGGGAATTGCATGACGCCGATCGGCAGAAGCTCGAGCATGGCGTCGTTGCGCTTGAAGGGTGCCGCCTTGGCGTGCTTGGTCCAATCGGGCTTGAAGGCGATCTGAGGCACCTTGCGGGTGGCCGCCCATTTGGAGGCGATGAGTTCGGCGCCTTTCGGCGAGCCGCCATGGAGCAGGACCATGTCGGGATGCTTGGCGTGAACCTTGTCGAGGCGATCCCAGATGAGGTGATGGTCGTTGAAGTCGAGCCCGCCGGTGAGTGCGATCTTGGGCCCTGGCGGCACCAGGACCTCGGTCTCGGCGCGGCGTTTCGCTGCGATGAAGTCGCGGGAGTCGATCATTGCTGCGGTGAGCGTGCGGTGGTTGACCAATGATCCCGATCGAGGACGCCAGGACGAGCCTGTGTGGACTTCAAAGCGTTCAATCGCCTGGTCGCGGAAGAGTTCTAAGCAATTGCGGCGCTCGATGAGCGTGATGCCCTCGGCCGTCAGACGCTGGAGTTCGACCGATCGCACCTCCGAGCCGTTCTGCTCACGCTGGCTCTTATGCTGCGCCTGCTCGTTGTCGTCGAGCTGGCGTTCGACACGATCGACGGCACGATGAAACAAGTTGACGGTCGACCAGAGCAGATCGTCAAGGTCCGGCTCGAGCCGCGTGTCGTTCAGGGTCGCAACCAGGGCATCGAAGATATCGGCCACGGCACCGGAGATCATCTTGCCTTCGGGAAGAGGTCTCGGATCAGGCTGGTCGTCGAAGGGACGGTAACCGAAGAGCTGTAGTTCGGTGAGGACGTGGTCGGTCGGAGAAGAGGCATGCGGCGGCTCAACGTCGTCATGGTCGGTCATGGAAGGAGGTCCTTTGCCGGGTTTGGCCGCGCCCTTCGCGGCCTTCGTGGCGATCACTCAGACGGCGGGCGGAACAGGCCAGAACCCGAAGGGCCGAAGCGGCAGCGGAGGATGGCGGAGGCCGGCTATTTTGACTCGCGATGCAAAGCGCGCTGGCCAGACGTATGATGTGTGTTTCAATTGCCGGCGCGCGGCGGAAAATAGCCGGACGCAGCCATTGCCGGCCCGGGCCGCTTGCCGTCCGATCGCCCTCTAGAAGGCCGAGGTCGCGTCCTCTTCCGGTATTGGCCTCGCCCATGACGACCTGTCGCGGTCGATCGAACCGTCGTGACCTCTTCCGCGGGCACCGTCGACGAATACAGGAAGCGGACGACATCCTCAGGTACGAGTTGAATTCGCAAGGCCGCTCGGAGACCGTCAAGACCGAAGACGTGCAGATCTTCGTTGAAATCGCCCAGCCGCGGCGACAACGCGATCGCCTCAATGCCGGCGCCTGCTGCGCGCTGGGTCAGAACGGCGAGCACCGTATCACCGGCGGCATCGGCATCGCGAGCGATATAGAGCCGACGCAAGCCAGGCGGCAGCAAGATGGCCAAGAGGTGATTGGCCGAGAGCGCAGCGGTCATCGGCATCGTCGGCAGCAGGTAGCGAGCATGGTCTCGATGCCCTCGCCGGCAACGAGGACGTCGTCCGCCACGCCGAAACGAACGGCATTGCCGAGGAGATCGCCCATCGCGCGTCGTGGCGTATCGATCGGAGCCTTGCCCAGCCGAACACGATCAAAGCCGTCCGGGTCGAGCCAAGTGCGGTGTACGCCGGTGATCCTGCCATCGAGGTCCGTGACAGAAGCGATCATCGCCGGCCAGGTCTCAATCGGCAGTTGCTCGTCCGGCCGATAGTAGCAGCGTGGATGGAACCGCAAGCTGCCACCATGGTGCACATGGGCTATTCCGCGCCCCTGCAAATAAGTCTCGACCACGGTCCCCTCGATCGGGCTGGATATTGCAAAGAGCCGACGGGCGGCCTCTTGCGATCCAGCCGGTGCTGCCCGACCGACGGGCTTTGAGATGAGCTCCGGTTCAGCGCGAGGCAATTTCAAGAAGCGTCTTGCCTCCTTCGCGACCTCGCGGAAGTCGCGCAACCCCAGGCATTCGCGGATGACGTCGAGAAGGTCGCCATGCTCACCGGTCGCAGCGTCCGTCCATTTGCCGGCAGGCCCCTTCGGCGATTCCCGGAGCCGCACGAACATCGAGCGGCCGGGCGTATTGTGGACGTCGCCGACCACCCAATACCGCCCCGCCCGTCTGCCATTGGAGAGATAGTATCGGCACACCGCCTCGGCCTCACGCGCGAGGCGGCGTGCCAGTTCGATGGCATCGCGGGGCATCAGGCGGCCTCCCGCTCGCTGATACGCGCGACGGGATACTGCTCAACTACTTTTGACAGGATCTCGACACCGCTCGCGTCGGTGGGCACGAACATGCGCAGCTTCCAGGAGATGATCTCTCCGAAGAGGCCGTTGGCCCGCAAGCGGTCGCGCATCGTGTCGTTGAACCCACACAGTTCGATGCGGTATGCGCCCATCACCCGAGCACGGCGAAGCTGGAGCCCCTCGGCAAGCTCAAGGACTGTCCGCCCCTCCATCAGCGCAGCAAAGGAGGCGTCCGGTGTCAGCGCCGGCGCGTCAGCCGCGAGGACGTTCGCGACCCAGGTCGCCGAGACCTTGCGGCCGATGACGCGCTCGCCCGCATCGGTCTGAAGCCGATAGACCCGCGTCGACTCGTTCGGCAGCCGCTTTCAGATAGGCAGCAACAAGCCCGCTGCGACGTGAATCGTGGCTTCGGTGAACTCGGGGACCTCGGCGAGCTCCGCGAGCCAGGCTCCAGCAAAACGCTCACGATCCGCCTCGACCCAATGGCTTTCCGCCATCATCGTCAAGGGAGCGCTGTGCTGCTCCATGGGACGGATCAGGCGGACGCGCCGCTCGATCTCGCCGTCATCAAGCATGAAACTCGGAGCCGGTAGCTGTACGGCGGCACGGCCCGATCGCTCATTGATCAAAAAGACGGCACGATGGTCGGAACGACGATCAAGAGCATCATCCAGGCTCAACGGATGATTGCGCTGACGCTCGGTGATCGTGAGAAGCCGTGTTTCGGCGCCGGTGCCGGGATGGGTATAGATCGTGCTCCGGTCGGTGACGACGAAGCTGTCGGCGCGGAGCGTTTCCAGTCCCAGGTCATAGGTGCCAGATGCGACCGCGCCCTCGATCCGAGCAGTCAAGAGCTGCTCGAAGACGGTGAACAGGATGTTCTGAAGCTCGATCGTGAGCGCCAGCAGCCGGTTCAGGAAGGTCGTGATCGGCGGCAGGTCATCCCTGAGCCCGTTGGTATCTGTCAGCTTCAGGCCGGTCGCATCCTCGAACCTCTCGAGCGAGCATCCCTCGACCTTGCCGCGCGCCAGCAGCGTATAGAGCTGGCGCAACGCATCCCGTCCGTACTGGCTTTCGAGATTGTCCTCGGACCGGAACAGGCCCTGCCCTCGGTCTGGCGCTGGCCGCGCGTGATGGCGACCAACGTGTCGAGCCGGCGCGCGATGGTGCTCAAGAAGCGCTTTTCGGCCTTCACGTCGGTCGCGATGGGGCAAAACAGCGGCGGCTGCGCCTGGTTGGTCCGGTTGGTGCGGCCGAGCCCCTGGATCGCAGCGTCCGCCTTCCAGCCGGGCTCCAGCAAATAGTGGACCCGCAGGCGGCGATTCCGGACCGACAGTTCGGCATGGTAGCTCCTCCCGGTGCCGCCCGCGTCGGAGAACACGAGGATCCGCTTGGCGTCATCCATGAAGGCCGACGTCTCGGCGAGGTTGGCCGAACCAGCGCGGTTCTCGACCACTAGCCGGTCGCCCTTGCGAACAATGCGGCGTGATCGACCTGTGACCTCGGCGACAATGTCGATGCCGAAGCGCTGGATCACCTGGTCCAGCGCACCCGGGACCGGCGGCAGCGAGGCCAGCTTCTCGATCAAACGCTCGCGGCGTGCGACAGCGTCCCGGCTCTCGACCGGCTGGCCGTCACGATAGACAGGCCGGGAGCAGAGATTGCCTTCCTGGTCCGTGAAGGGCTCGTAGAGGCACAAGTCGTCGCCGAGGTATGCGCACGACTGATCGGTAATCTCGAGATCGAACTCAACGACGGCGAAAGGCGACGACTGCGACCGGGCGACATCGCATTGCTGGCCCCGGTCTCGACGGACCTGTGGCGATACGAGCGGGCGCTGGAAGAGGCAGGTCTGCCGTTCGCCTCTCAGGCCGGCAAGAACCTCTTCAAGCGTCAAGAAGCCCAGGATCTCGTTTCGTTGATCCGCGCCTTGGCCGATACACGGGATACGCTTGCGCTCGGGGCCCTGCTGCGGGGTCCGCTCGTAGGCCTCACCGAACAGGAGTTGCTCGACATCACGGCGAGCATGCCGGTCGAAGACAGCAGAATCGTCGGCCTATCGCTGCGGACCGACCCGACCACGATCGGAAATCCGGTGGCGCGCGAGGTACTGTCGATCCTGGGAGACCTGCGCCGGCGCATGAACGGCACAACGCCCGCTTCGATCCTCGCAGAAGCCATCGAGCGGCTCCGGATCCGCGCCGTCGTCGCGGCGCGCAGCGCCGACCAGGCGGCCCGTTCTCTCGCGAACATCGACGGCCTCATAGAACGCGCGCGTAGCTACGACGTGCGCGGCTTCGTCCAGTTCGCCAGAGACGTGGACGACGAGTGGTCGAGCGGATCGGGTTCGCCGGAAGGCATGATCGAGGCCGACGGCCAATCCATCGAGATCGTCACCGTACACAGTTCAAAGGGCCTGGAATGGCCGGTCGTCATTCCTATCAACCGCGCCTCCATGCCGCGGAGAGCAGAGGCGTTCGTGCATCGACGGCGCGACGAGAGCCTACACTGGGCTTTGGGCCAGATCGTGTCGCCCGGGTTGGGAGAAGCGCTGCGGACCGAAGAGGCCGAGAAGAAGGACGAGAACGTACGACTGCTCTACGTCGCGTGCACGCGCGCGATGGAGCTTCTGGTCATACCGGACTTCACATGGAGCAACGACACCTCTTGGGCGAAGCTCTTGGATTTCAAGCTCAACGATATTCCGGAGCTGGACATCGGCCGCTTCTCGCGAACGCCGATCGCTACGCAGCCGCCGGCCGTCAACCTCCAAAGCGCGGAGATCTTCGCGGACGAACGAGCTCGCATCGATGCAGCGCCGCGCGTGTGATGGATCAAGCCCAGCGACGGCGACCCGGACGTAATCACCGCTCCGTTGTCTCCGGACGCTAGCGACGAGGGACCGGTCAGCTCTGTCGCGGCGATCGAGGGCGGACGTATCCGCGGCATCCTCTTGCACAAGATCATGGAGGAGCTGATCACCGGAGAGATCGAGGAGGACGTGGCTGTCGTCACCGGCCGGTCCGCGGAGTTGCTCGCTCAACTATCGTCGATGTCGCCGACCGGAGCCATCATCGAAACGGCAGAAATCGCAGCGACCGCGCTCAAAACGCTGCACCTTCCTGATATCGTCGCATACCGTGGACGTATGGTCGCTGAATTGCCGATCTACGCCGCGGCGTCCGACGACGATCTCATCGCGGGTCGAGCCGATGCTGTCGCGCACGACGACGAAGGCGAGGTCGTTCGACTGGAAAAGCGACGTCGCCCCGAAGGAAGCCGAATTCGCCGCCTACCGCAACCAGCTCGGCCAGTATCTGCGGGCGGTCGGTGCCCGCAAGGGCGCCATCGTCTACATGACGACTGGGAAGGTCGATTGGGTCCGCCTTACGTAACGAACACGACCGTGTGTCGTGCAAGCCGACCGGACCGAGAAAGAGGCGGCGCGTGCCGTCGCATGGTTGGCCGAATGAATTGCTGCGCTAATCCAGAGTGAAGCAAGCTGGACCCGCGGACGATCGCGTGCATGAGGAACTTCTGGAGCGCCCGAAGCACGACTCAGATATTTCAGATGCATGGAGGTCGATATGGCGTCGGTTCCACAGCAACCGGCGTACGGCACCTCAGATAGACCACGAAAGCGCGAAATGGCCAGCCAGAAGATCGGGACATTCGGAACTGGGCAGACGCCGTGGCAGGTCCCGAGCGATGACGAAGCTCGCCAGGCGATCGCTCCGCTACGCGGCTATGTCTACCAGATCCACAGAAGCATGTCGGCTTGGTTGGCGCTCCGCGAACACGACGAGCTCCATCTGGAGATTGCCGAAGACTTCGCGGAAGTCCTGAAGGACCCGTCGCAGCTAGACGAGGTCCTGAAGGCGACGCAAGTCAAGGACACCAGGGAATCCGGATCGGTAACTCTCAACTCGACCGACGTTCTCGACGCCATCGGGCGATTGTTCGCCTTGAGCGGGACGAACCCCGGCAGAGAGGTCCGGCTGAGCTTCCTGACCACATCGCCGATCGGCAAGGAGAGAAAGAACGCGCTACCTTCCGGGCGGGCGGCCATCGCTGTATGGCAGGAAATGGATCCGGCGAACGTCGGCGAGCTCCGCGCGGCACTCGCCCAACGGTTCTATCAGGGCGAGATCGGCGATTTCATCCGTAAAACTACCGACGCGGAGTTGCGGAATCGTCTGCTTGACCGACTCGAGTTCGTCTGCGGCGCGGCCGATTGGAAGCACGTGTCGGCGGAAAATCGGAAGACGTTGGTCAAGCTGCGAGACCAAGTCGGAGCAACGGAAGAGGCCGCAGAACGCGCCTACGACTTCATGTTATGCGGAATGATCGACACCGTTCTGGGATCTCCCGACAGACGGCTCGACCGTACCGCCTTCCTTTCGACCTTCAAGAAGGCGACCGTCATCTCGGTACCGTCGCAAACATATGAGAATCTCGTTTCGCAAGCCACCACGCCGAAAAGCGGGCCGGCTGCACCTACGGAAGATCGCCTCCGAACGATCGCGCAAGCGTTGCTGGACGCAAACGCGCCGCCTTCGATAGCAGCGCTAGTCGGGACCGAATCGGCGCAAGCCCGCGCCGCGCTCGACGGTCTATCGTCGATAGAGCGAGAAATCGTCGAGGACAACCGGCCGGTCGGCGACCAGAGCCGGTCCTTCAGGACCATCGGAGAACTCGTCGAGAGTCCTGCGCTTCACAACATCATCGTCGCCGCACCGGGATCGGGAAAAACCCACGCTCTCTGGCGGGTCGCCGCCAATCTGCTCGGACAGCGCGATCTCATCCCTATCTATCTTGCAGCAGGTGGCGTTTCGACCTGGCGGGCGCTGCGGGACTCGATTCTGGACATTGACCCGACGATCGACGCGATGTCCGCCTTGCGACAACCGAAAGTCATCATGTTCGTGGACGGTTGGGGCGAGTTCGCCGATGGCGCCGTCGCCGAACGTAAAGCCGCCGCCAGGGCGATTCACAACATTCGCGTGATCGCCAACGGACGGCAGCGGAACGCATCGGACACATCCTTCAAATCCTGGACGCTTCAACCTTTCACGCCATCGCTGGTCAGATCGACGCTCGAAGAAGCGTTCGGAGCCAAGCATCAGATCGACGCCAATTTCGTCGATCTTCTACGCATCCCTCTGCTACTCGTTCTTTACATCGCCTTGGGCGGCGCGTCGGTCACGCGAGGCGAACTGCTGCATCGTCTTCACGACCAGGTTTCGAACGGAATGCCGGAAGCCATAAGCGAGGCCCTGTTCGGCACGGCAGCCGCAATGACGCTCGCCGGCGACACCGACTACGCATCGCTCCTCGCTGGCTTGAGAGCCCGTGCCAGCAAAACCGGTCTCGAGGGACCCGTCGCCCTTCTCGATCGGCTCGGTACGCTTACGGATCGATCCGGACGCGTACTTCCGATTCACGACCTGTACTGGAGCTGGCTCGCCGGCATGGGGTATCTGCACGCCCGTATAGTGCAAGATGCCCTGCCCGATCTGAAGACACGCGAAAGCTTCAAGCTCGCATTCGAATCGCGAGAGCGGTCGGATGTCGACATGGTATCGGCAAGCGCCCCTTCGGATGCCGTGTTCGCAGCCGCGTTAAGCGTCAACGTCGACGCGACGCGAACCAGTCCCGTTCTGGACAAGCAGCTCGACGGCATGCTTGCCGCGACCGATTTGGCCGTGCGCGTCCGGGGAGCGATCGCTGGTCTGCAGACGCGTCGATCCCGCTTCCTGCGTCCGGCCCTCGATATACTGAGCGAACTCTCGGCGCCCGGCATGCATTCGGTCGAGCTTCTGAACGCTTTCGACGTCGAGATTCTTTTCCAGAATCGCGCCGCGTTGGCGGATTGGCTCGGTGTTCCGGGAACAACAGCCGTTCTGGACATCATAGCCCGCGCGGGCGGTCCGGAATGGCTCGGGTGGCTCGAAGAAATGCAACGCTCCAACCGTCTGGACCCAGAGCTCGCGCTTTCCGCCGCGCTGGCGTGCGGCGATTTCATCCCCGACTGGGGCCGCCCGCATCTGGAGGGCCTCATCAAAAACGGGCCATGGCGGCTCCGGACTGCGGCAGAGCGCGCGACAAACCAGAAGCTCGCGGGATGGATCGCGGACAACTACGGGGACATCGTCGACCGCTTGTTGAACCCAAACACCGGCGGTTGGTGGAGTCTGAACCGATTGTTGGTGACTGTCGGGGACGATGGCATCTTCCAGGATCTTCTCCAACATTTCCCCGGGATGTCACCTAAAGCGCAGGAGCTATTGGGCTTCGCCGTTATCGAAAAAGGAAGCGCGTGGATCGCTCGATTTCAGAGATCGGCGTTCGCGGCGAGCGACATCCGGCACCATCATCAATTGGCAAACGAGGTCTCGCTGGAGATCGACGACCAAACAGCGAGAAGCTGGATCGCAGCTGGCCACGACGCCGTTGGATGGCGCGTGCTCATCGCGCGTCACGGTTCATCCATGGTGCCGGAACTGATCGCCGGATTGCCGGCGTCCTTCGATGGCCTGCATGATGTCCCGACGCTGTCGGCCATGAGCTTCCTGACCGAAGCGCCGGAGACGATCATCGCCGAAATTACGTCTCGTGTCCGCGGCACGATGCAGCCAAAAGTAATGCAGGACGTCATCGAAGCGATCGCGAAAGTCCAAGTTACGGGCTTGCCGGAGATCGTAAAACGGTTCGCCGCGCCATCCGGATTGCCTACCTACCATGTCGTCCAGGTCCTACGGCTCTATGTGGCCTGGAAACGGACGACGGGCGTCGACCTCGAGGTCGGACCGCCGACTGGCGGACTGCCATTCCGTGAGTTTGCCCTCATGCGCGAATATTATCGACGCCAAGATCCCGATATGCTGGCGCGAGGCTTCGGTTTCGCTCCCGACGTTGCAATTCGCTTCGTGCTGTCGACCCCCGGGCCGGACACGCCTTACGCCAAGAAGATTCTCGAATCCCTCGAACCTCTCGAATCCTTGGATCGCGCCTTGCTGCAGCATATGATGGCGATACCCGACCTTACATCGGAGATTCCGACGCTTTTTGCGGAGGTCATCGACGAAATGTCGGCGGACGAGCTGCTCGCGTTGGCGACATCGCCCCACGTCGATTTCAACCTCTTGCTTTGGCGCACGTCGACGACGAGCAATCCGATGCACCGAGCGTTTCACCTGGATGCTATGAAAAGGACGCTTGCGACAGCGGTCAACCTTCACAATTACGGGTACATTGGCTCGATGCTACGCGCTTACTCCCGAGATGATATGAAGGAGCTTCTCGGACAGCCCCCTCTCGACGTTCGAAGCGACAAAGTCTTGTGGCTGATCCGCGCGATCGAGGATGCCCGTCGCGAACGTCTGATCAACGAGGCCGGCGAAGTTCTCGAGTAACGCTTGGCAGACGCTCGATGCGACCGCAAGACGATCGCTATTGCGTGAGCGTCACTGGGGCAGACGATGGTTTCGCCAACGAATGCGGCGCACGAACGCTTAAAAAGCTGTAAAGCGATCGACATCGATCTCTTCGAATTCCGACCTATCAGAGTTCAAAGAACACGTGGCCGACGACAAAAATCTCTGCCCACATTGCATTCAGGAATGGCCGCTGCGGGAGTGGATCGGTACGATCGGTGTCGAGAACGATTGCGGGGCGCTGACACATATCGACTCCGAGCGCCTCGCTGTGTCGGGACCTATCGGGATGCGACGCCGAGGCCGCGCTCGTTCGTCGTGCCCCCGCCGGACTTCCGGGCGTCGATACCGCCCCCCGACGTCTCGGCGCGGTACGCATTCTGCGGTGATAGGCCGCAAAGAAACTACCCGGTAAACGAACTCGTATCGACCTGAAGCCCTTCGATGAGAATCTCGCTTCCGTTGAGACTACCGTTGAAGCGTCCAGGGAAAGTCTCCGACCATGTCACGTCGTCCGAATACTGGAGCGTCACATGCACGTTCACCGGACCTTCGAAATGCGTCCCCGATAGGCGAATTTCGTCCTCAAAGACCTCCACCGCTTCGACGTGGGTGTGCGACGAAAGCAAATCGAGATCGCTCCAAGCTTCCGTCGTGGACACTTCCAGGCTTCTCACCGCGTCCGCGATGTCCCGGGCTTGTCGAGACGTCAAACCGGGTGCCTTTTCGCCGCTCATGCATCCCTCCTATAGTCCGGCCGCGCTGATACCGAGCTTCTTCTCGTATTGCCACTTCAACGACGCGCAGACTCCTTCCAAGTTCGCCCAGATATGAGCCGCGTCGATTCCCATTCGGAATAGCTTGCGTTGAAAGATGAAGCGATAATCCGCCGGAATAATGAAACGATGTGCGCTCAGATGGTCGGGTTGCCAGGGCTGATTGGGCTTGGGATGGACGGAGAACAATCCGCGCTGGCTCGATATCCGTGGTGCCAAGCTGGAGGGAAACAGAAAACCGACTTCTTCGATCTCGAAGGGCGAAGGCCAAGTCGAGGGATCGACGATCTGCTTCTCGTCCAGAGGATAAGCGTACACCACGGCGTCAGCCAATTTGCCTGTGCCAGGAGTTTTCGCCGTCTCGTCGAGAAGCGCGAAATAGCACGCCACCAACGGATTCGTGCTCCAATCCAGCAAACGGGTCGGTAACCCGAAATGTTGCCCGAGCGCCAGCCAATCCCAGTCGGTGGTCTCGGGCAAATGCATGTGAAGCCGAGCGTCCTTCTTGAATGCTCGGAACACCCGTTCCTCGAAGAGAGGGTCGTACGTCTCGCCGCCACGGCCGGCCGCCGGCATCAACTGCCAATCGACCGACGATTGCCCGCGAAACACGTACCGGGATGGCATGTGTCGATCCAAGAAAGAAAGGAATTCATGCCATTTCTGCTGGGAGCGCACGGCTCTCGCCGTCAGGTCTTCCTTCGAGGTAGCAGCCGACGAACGAGGCGGGTCGTCAGGATTGCGTCTGAATGGCTCGGGCCGCTTCATCCTGCCGGTCTCCGCTTGCCCGCCACCATGGCGCGGTAAACCGCAGACGCGAAATCACGCGCGATCTCGCAGTCCGTTCCCTGCCACAAGCTAACGCGCGGCTCGCGCGATTCTTCGGCCAGCACTACGATGGGCAATTTTCTTACGCGCGCAAGCCCGACCGCGAGGACAGATGGAAGATCGGCGCCCTCCGCAAGCACGAGAACCGCCGAGCAGCCGTCCAATACCCGGCCGACATCGACATTCTTTCTCGATACTCCGTCTAATCCCAAGTCGTAAGGCGTTACCGTTTGAATACGTAACATCTCGAAGGTGCGGATTGCCTCGTCGACGAGCCATTGTTGTGCCATCGAGATGCACGGAGAAGCTATGAAGATCTTGCAATCGGCGGTCGGATCGAACTTCTCCATGTCCGGCAGATTCTGCGAGACAGGGATCGGAAGCGCGCGGGAGCCCGCGTAGTATGCGGAGCATCGGGAAGCGAGGTCCGCGGCCGCCATAGCGTCCATATTCTGCTCGCCCCAATAGTGAGCGAACATGGCGCAGAAAATGTTCCCGGTCCCGATCTTGAACCATTCGTTGGCGACGTAAGCCGGAATCGAATGTTCCATCTCGCCATCGAACAAAATGCCGCCGCCGGATTGCCAGCGGAAGATCAGCAAATTGGCGTTGTGCGCGGGCATAGTCTGCGCAGCGAAATCCTGGACGTTTGCGGCCGCCTGAGGGAAATCGTTCTCCGCCGCGATAAGCGCGAGCTTCCCGATGTCACCGCGTTCGATCTCCTCATCCTGCTGGGACAGTTCGAAGACGGCGCGCTTTGCGCTGACGACGATCTTGGTCTCCTGTAGCCGAAAGGCGAGCACGGTATCGCCTTTCACGGACCAGGATTCAGACAGTTGCGGGGCGGCCGAATCGTCCGGCGTCTCTTCTAACTTCGGCGTACGCCGGGGATATGAGAGGGGATGTTTGTAAGAGTAGGCGACCTTTTCCCCTCTCATTCTCACTTGCGGCGTCGCCAATCCATTCGTCAGCATCGTACGCCGAAGATCTTCGATGACCGCATCGTTAGCGTACGAGTAGAGCTCTGTTTGCGGCGACACTTCACTTAGCGCCAAAGCCGCTCGAACGCCCGGGCCCATGAGGCGTGTCCATTCGGGCCAGTCGCACTCTTCGATGTACGTTCCGCCGACCACGATCATCCGTTGCTCCGCGACACGAACACGCCGCAGGCTTGCGGGCTCGACCTCTCGACGATGGCGGAATAAGTCGCTCCACCTTCCATGCACTCTATAAGTTGGGACAGCCCGGGAAAGGCCGACAAAGCTCCGACCGTCTCGGCTCTGTCCGTCTGACAAACTACGGCGCGAAGATCGCCATCGTACAGCAGGACGACCTGAAGCAAGTCTCCCGGCCTGAGCCTGGCGGCCTGAACGCTGCGTACTCCCATCAGATCGATACGGAAGCGCTGATCGCAATCGCCGCCTCCGACCGGTCGACGAGGATCCCGCGCCGGCGATTTCTTATCAGGTTTTGGTCCGCTCATCCCGCGGCTCCCGTTCATCCGAGTTTCTCGATCTGCGCTTCGCCCATGCGAGCGTGGCCAAATGCTTCTCGCATCCGCGACATCGGCCGCACGGGTATTCCATTACATGACAGGAAAACGTCAGGCCGGTCGCCGAAAGAGGAAATCCCGACACGTCGAGGAGTTTCTCGGGGCTTAGCTTACGAGCCGGCGCCGTCACGTTCACGCGACCTTCTTGCAAAGTCATGAGACGATCGATCGTCCGGAGGAACGGGTACTTTCCATCCGCGTGCACGTCGGTCTTGACCGCACCAATCATGATTTCCGTCAATCCGTCAGCCACGAAGCGCATTCCAGCAAGCGTGACCAACATCTGGTTTCGGTAAGGCCACCATTCCTCGGCCTTTGCGAGACGTGACGTCGGTTTGCCCGACATCGTACCGGATCCAAGGGCCTTGAGATCTACCGCAAGGGTTTCCTGGCGTAGGTCAAACTCCGCGCAGATAGCCTGCGCGGCGGCGATCTCCCCTCGCGCAGGCCGTTGCCCGTAATCGACCGTCAGACAAATGTCGGGCCGTTTCCAGTAGGCTATCGCGGAAGAATCCAATCCGCCCGAGAACAGAAGCACCCTCATCGATCAGCGGCCCAAATCAAATGGTAAATCGATGTCGCGAAGTCTTGAACTACCTCGCAGCCGGAGCCTCGCATCATCGTGAGATTGGTGGACTCCAGTCGTTCAGCCAGCGCCACCACGGGAATGCCGAGAGCCCGCGCGTAACCAACCTCGAAAACAGTGCCTGGATCGGCTCCGTCCAGGACAGCCCACACTTTCGTACACGTGCGCAGACCCGCGAGATCGGCTTCCGCAATCGCCTGATCGGGAAGCCCCGTTCCGACTTCGTGCAACGGCGAGAATATTTCGACGCCGAAGCTGGTAAGCGCTTCCGCAGCCTGCTCGATCATCCACCGCTGCGGCAGGTCGAAGAACGGTCCGGCGACGTATATCCGACCGCCGTGCGACCCCATGACCGGCTCCATCGCGGTCTCGATCACCGAAGGTATCGGAAGCACGTGCCCGTCGACAAACTGCGCAGCGCTCCTGGACGCCAGGTCGGCGGCCACCGCCGGGTCAAGGCCTCGCTCGCCCCAATGCGCTGCGAATGCGGCGCTGAACACGTCGCCGGACCCGATCTTGAACACGCTTTCCGATTTGTATGCCGGAACGTGAACGGGCGCGGTCGCTCGGGCGTGGACGGTTGCCCCGAACGGCCCCCGTTTGACAACCGCGAGTTCGGCTCGATGCATGTCGAGCAGATCGTCGATCTGAGCGGTGCCGCCGCCTTCCGCTTCGTCTTGGTTCAAGACGAGCGCAAGGCTGCGGGCGACCGACCCGTTGGCGCTGAAGGGCTCCTGCGGGTGGCTCGATTGAGGGTCGTAGACGGCACGGTCTGCGGTCACGACCGCGTCACCTTCGACGAAAGCGAACCGAAGAACCGTCTGTCCCTCCACGACCAACGGCGGATTACGCTGGACGATTCGTGGATCGCATCGCGCGCGCGACAGCGGGTGATCGTAGGAAAACGATATGGGAGTGTCGGTCGAGGTGACCTTGGCGACGCATCCGAATGCGGCCGCCGAATGTCGGATGTCGTCCGCCCACTCGCCGAACGCGTACGTATGCAGCACGGTACCCGGGGATAGCTCGGCCGACGCACATGTGGCTCTCAGTCCAGAGCCGAATATGCGATGCCATGCCGGTCTCAGACAAAGTTCGAGATAGGTGCCGCCGGCGATGATCATGCGAGCTTCCGCGTGACGTGAACCCGGCATGCGGTTCGGCCGAGCTTGACGATCACGGCGGTATAACGATGTCCGCGCTTCATGCAACCGACGAGATCGGACAAACCTTGGAACGCCGCCAACGAGCCTACGATGGCACCGTCCGCCCGACGCTTACAGACGACGGCGTCGAAGTCCTGCTCGGCAGCCAAATCGACATCGAGCATCTCCCCAAAGGTGACGTCGCGCACGGCTGGCCTGAGCGAGGTCAAATCGACATCGAACACTAGATTGCAGTCGTCGCCGACCGGCTCCGCTCCTGTCGTCGTCGATGCCCTCCCTTTCTTGGTGGGCTTTGGACCGGATTTACCTGACAATGCCCCCCCAAAAAGCGCAATTAGGAAGCGAGTCGGTCCAAGAGTCAAACCGGACCGCGATGAAGTTTGCGCATTTCTCTCCACATCACCGCATCGAGGAGAGATGGACGGACGTTCAGCGCTCGTGCAAAGGACAGGAATCGCTCCTCCATGGCGGAATAATCCCGGGGCACGGTTTGCCCTCGATCGAACAAACCGATCAGTAGACCGGCTCGAATGATGTGAATATCGAGTATCGCGACGTCGTCGCTGCCCAGCCAATTTCGCGTAATCCATGACGCAGTCTTCGGACCTATGCCCGGAATACGCATGAGGTCGTCGCGGAATCGTTTTGGCTCCTCCGTGGCAGGAGGATTTTCCTCTACGAGGCGCATCGCACGTGCCAGACGTGCCGAGCGCTGATGGGGGAAACGATAGCGCCTGAGCTTTCCTTCGACCGAGACCGGTTCGAGCAGCAACTTTTCGATCTTCTGAGCCTCGGGAAGGAAGCGATCCGCAAAGATGCCTTCGCCGTGCAGCCTATCGAAGATCGCGTGATTCATCTCTGCGGTGATGCCGAAACCACCCAGCAGGCAAAACCCGACCTGCTCCTTCAAAGTGGCATCGGTGCAGACGTAATCGTCGTCCTTATCCGAGAACTTCGCCATCACGGCCCAATAGGCGGCGCTGGGCACCCATTCGGGTCTACCCCACTGCACGCCCGGAATGACCTCGTCCTGAGGTGAAAGTTCGCGACTAGCGGGCCGCATGAGCAATTCTCGGTGCATGCAATACTATGTACATTTATGTATTTTTATGCTAGCCATTGAAAATGGCAAGAGACGCATTTTCGAAAGATCTTGATAACTATCGGCGGACAAGGGGCCTGACGCAGGCGGAGTTGGCGAGAGAGCTGCGCGTATCGCAGCCTCACCTTTCACGGTTGCTCGCAGCAGGCGCGAAGCCCGGGGTCAAGTTAAGACGCAGAGCGTCCGAACTACTGGCGATGGAGAGCCGAAAGGTGTCGCCGAGCTCGGAATGGTCACGGGCCGTAGCCGAATTGGCCGCACGTTTGCCGGCATTCAAGAAACTGGTGAATGCCGCGATGGAATTACTGAACCGGCGCTAATTTGACACGCGAGATAGGCAGGCTCTTGAAGGAGTATTGATTCCCGTCGGCGAAATTCGAAAGGCGCAAGCGATCGGCAAGGATCCAAAGCCCTGCATCGTGACGAACGCGCCGTTGCCGAGCGACCTACATCGGAGCGCGGCAGACCATTCGATGGCCAGGGACGCAGGATCTAACCCTGGATCCGCTCGGCGAGCTCGCAGACCCAGGGGGACGGGTGATGCTCCTGAAACACCAAACTCAGCGATTTCCTCGGACGCGTGACGCCGACGTAGAAGCTACGGCGCGCTTCGCGGAGACTATGTGCGGATTTCTTATCCTTGTAGCTCGGAAGATCCGCCGCGTTGACGCCGAACATGACGACCGCGTCGAACTCCCGGCCTTTGGCGCTGTGCAACGTCGTCAAGGTGACGCGGCCGGCCCCCTCGGTGCGACCGGCAAATCGATTGATGGGCATATCGAGATCATTCGCGGGATCGGTATTCGCAATCATCTCGGAGCATACGTCCCAATCCGACTCCGAATTGCGCGAGATCTCACGCCATGGCACGACGAGCTCGTCTTCACATCGTTGGAGCCAGGCGTGCGTGCTTTCTGTCGACCCGATTGAAGAGTTCAGGAAACCAATCAGCCGATCCGAGAGATCTTGCATCTCTCGCTCGCTCGCGTCCCTGCCATAGACGAACGTGCCGGCGCGCGCGAGTAGCCGGCTGTAGCGTGGCTCGGCCTGCCGCCAACCGCCGGTCGCCCATTTCGCGCAGTCTTCGATGAAGCAGGCGAGCCGCGAGCTCCGGCGAACCAGCCCCTTCGGGTCCGCCCGAACGAACGGTATGTCGGCTCGTCTCAACGCATCGGCAACCTTGTCCCCGAGCCAAGCGGCCCGATATAAAACCGCGATCTCGCCCAGCGAGATTCCTTTCTCGGTGATATCCGGGATGATGGTCGTGGCGATCTCTTCCGCCTGCTCGTCGAGCCCGTGCGGGACCTCGTAGAACGAGATTTCGCCCTCCGGCGCCCCCTCGATCTCCTCATAGTCGCGGTCCTTGCCGAGCGCCCCCATGGAAGCTCGAATGATCCGTTTACCCGATCGGTAATTGAAGCGCAGCTTGATGGTTTTGACGTCCGCGCGATCCGTCAGACTTTCCAGAAGCTCCGGGTTGGCGCCGTTGAAACCGTAGATGGACTGATCGACGTCACCGACCGCGAACAGCCTGATGCCTCCACCGAAGCAAAGCAGGAGCACGAGTTCGTGGAGGGCATGGCCGAGATCTTGATATTCGTCCACGAACAGAATCGGGAAGCGCGCCGCCACGGCGGCACGTATCCAATCGTGTTGCTTGATCATACGGTATGCGAGAAGCGGCATATCATCGTAATCGATGAGTCCAAGGCGCCTTAGCTCAGCCTCGTAGGTCTCGATGAAATCAGCGAGTTCGGGGCTTGATCCCCTCCATTCCGGACGTGTGCGGTCGACGTCGCGACGCCGCTTCTCAACGGCGAATTCCCAACGCCGATGCGGATTATCACCATCTCCGATCGCAGCGGCGTGGGCGGTCTCCACCGCGGTGCGACACTCGGTGCGCGTCGCTACCCTGAAGTCGGGCGGTAGGCCGATCGAAACGCAGTGCGCATAGGGCGAGACGACCTGGCTAAGCGCAAACCCGTGTACGGTCCCGATGAAAGCGCGATCGCCAGGACCGATACCGAGCTTGGCAAGTCTAGTCTCCAGCTCGGCGACGCACTCGTTGCTGTAGGTGATGCAGGCAACGCCGCGCGGATCGATAACCTCTTCGATCAGAGCCCGAGCCATGGCTGTCGTAAGAGTCTTGGTCTTGCCGCTGCCCGGACCGGCCATGACGACGCAATGCCCCTTCTCACGGACGGCAACCGATTGCTCGGGATTGCCGGCCAGTTCGTCGAGCGCCTTCAGAAGTCTGCGCGTATCAAACACGGGCGGCCACAAATTCGATGGCATCTGCTATATATTTGGGCGGGGGAAGTCCGACCATCTTCTTGCTGAGCCGCGATCCCAACCGTCCTTTGCCAATATCCGCGATCATGGCGAGCAGTTGCGTCGGATCCACGGCAACTGAACCTGCACGCCAAGCGGCGATGCGACCGGTCCGCGTCGACCCGAACCCCTGCTCGTCGAGAATATCGAGAAGCGGCTTCAAAAGCGCCGGGGTATTCGCAACCGATACCTCGAACGTTCGGTCGTTCAAAAAAATTCCTGTCTTGATCGCCTGATTTGCGAAGTAGGTGTGGTCTTTGGTCTCCAGAGTAGCCAGCCTGGCAGGCTTCATTACCGGCTTGCCTCTGATTCCGAGCATGATCTGTACAAGATCCAGCGTGCGCTTCCGGCCCAACGGCGGCTTCGAACCATCGAGCGGGTCCCAATCCGTGATCACCGCGTACGGCAGGCTCAACGACTCGGCGAGCTTCACGTAGGGGCCGAAATTGACGCCAGCCACGTTGCAAACGGTGATCCCGAGCTCGTCCAGCGGACGCCCCATCGACTGCGCGAAAACCGGGACCAAAGCTTCCTCGGCGTCACCTTCGACGAACAGCACGCCCCGCGCGAACAAAAGCTCCGCCCGCGTCGCGTTCAGATAGCTTTCCAGATCGTCGAGTTCGTCGGCGCTCACGGGGAGTGCGGCCAGTGAGAATGCGCCGGTCGCTCCGTCCCGGCCTCTCAACTGAACGATCGAGCGCAACGGTGTGACTGCGGCCAGGGTGGGCGAATGGCTGGTGACGATGAGCGCTTGCGCGGGATCCTCACCGCCGAACAGCTTCTTGAAGACGGACCGTTGCAACTGCGGGTGCAGATGCGCCTCCGGCTCCTCTATGCACAGCAGCGAGAAATTCCGATCGTTCTTCTTGCGACGCCACGCGAACTCCGCCAGCTTGAGCGCGAGCAGCGCGACGTTTGCCGATCCCAGGCTCGCCTCGGCGATACTGCGCTTGCCTCCGTCGATGAACATCCCGATCGCCCGGAACAATCGGAAGGGATCGGATGGCGCGAACCTCAATCTGGCGTCGATGTCGTGCGCCTTCCCCGACAGGCGAAGGATGCCAGCCCTCAACTCGTCCTCGAGAGCCTTGATCGTCGGAAAGCCTTCCAGCGCCTTGGTGGCGTTGTCGAGCTCCGCAGCGACAGCATCGATATCGGCCGACGGGATGGCGGAGATCGCTTCCTCCAGCAGATGGCGGAGCGGCGAGCTCCGCCAAGTGGCAAGCTGCCCTTCGGCGTCGCGCAGCGCGTCCAGCACGTCGATCGCCACCCTCCGCCGGATTCGGCCGGGCACTGGCCGCGTTTCATCGCCCCCGCCGAAAACGACGAAATCGAAGTCGGCGCTGGTCTCCGGCGCGCCGGACATCCCGGGCTTCTTCCGGAACACGTAGCTGAGGCTGACCGTCATCGGATCATGGGCAGTCCGGAAATCTGTCAACAAGGCGACGAGTGCCGGGTCGCCAGCGAAGTCGGTGAACTCCAGGTGCACCTCGATCGGATCGTCGTAAGTCGCCGCGCAGCCATCCCAGAAATCCGAAAGCCTGAGTTGACGAGCGGAATCCGGCAATGTCGGATCGAGGACGAGGCGTATCGCGAACAGGAGATTGCTTTTGCCGACCCGGTTTTCACCCAAGAACACGACGTTGCCGGATAGAGGCACGTCGACCGCCTGAAAATTCCGGAAGTTGCGGATGCTTAATCGGGAGAGACGCATCTGGCTCCACTCGTACAATCGCAGGTGCGGTGCCGGCAAGACTAAGCACTCGGCCAGTTGCTCCGCAGGTCTAACGCAGCGATCATTCCGATGTCGGGGCTTATAAAGCAAGACTGGACACGAACGCGACCCGCGCCCTCAACATGCCCAGGATTGAAGCAATTTCTCTAACTTATTGATGTATATGATACAGTTGGGTGGGTACTGCCAACCGCGAGCCTCGGGATTGATAAACCTAAAGAATTTGTGCCTCGACGGGGCTGCTTTGTAGCAGGGCTTTGTACTGAACAAAAGCGCTCATCAGGTCCAAATGCTTACGACGTCTTCGCGCTGCGACGCCGTCTCAGTAACTCGCTTAACCGACAGGCAGCCCCAAAAAGCTCCACGGCCCACTCATGCCCCTGCTGCTTTCGAAGCCTCACAAACCCAGACTCGGCCTGCAAGCTATGCACCTTTATGTTGTTGGTTCGAAGGAAGGTTTGCACACTCGGGTGTCTTTTCTTCGGGCGTGTGCCCCCTTCGTCAGAGGTTGCAAAGGCGCGCTGCGCCAAGCCTGTTATTGTCTTGACACCATCCGTACTTGGTAGCCGACCGCGACCCCGCCTCCACGGCGTCAACACAGCGATTGGATCGCTCTCCACCATATCCTGCCAGACGTTGGGATTGTGTCCGGTCATGGAGCCATGATGGGGCACCTTGTAAACCTGCGCCTTGGCCCCGAAGGGGGTAGCCGAGTTAGCACGTAGCACTGCCCCCCAGCCCGAGCTGACCTTGCTGTTCTCCAAATCGGCCCCGAGGAGTAGTACGGCATCTCCTATCTCAACAAGAGACGCTATCGAGATTTCATTAGGGCTTGGGCTGCCGAGGGAGCCCTTTTGCTTTCCCGCCGACGGCATTTGGGCCGCGATGCGGATCAAAAAATCCAAGTGGTCACCGTGAGAAGGCGAGAGCGCAACTAACCGGAACGGGGCGCCGTGAGCCAGTTGCTGACCTGCCACCTGGTGCACCAGCATATTCTGGCTCGCGACACCGAAGGTGGGTAGGCCGGCCCTCTTCCGTTTAAGCAGTTCTTCGAGGATTTGAGAGAACTCTCCAGCCTTGTGGCCCGCAATAGCGGTCTTGTTCTTAGAAAGCCTCTGCACGAACTTTATGAATTCGTGGCTGGTCAGAGCGGATGCGATCCAAATCGACGCGTTAGGACAAGCAGCGACTAATTCCGAAATCCCTTTGCAATGATCATCGTGCCAGTGAGTCACAATGACTCGCTCGACGACAGAGCTGGCGTCTAGACCAAGTTGCTTAAAATAATGGAGGGCCGCCGGTCCGGGAATGCCGGGGTAGCTGCAAGAGTCGATGACAAACCAGCGGTTGCTACCGAAATGAACGATAATGCACTCGCCAAAGTTCGGCCCGAAAATCGTTACCTCAACCTCATCCGGCGCTGGCGGCCCGATCTTCGCTAGCTCCGAAAATGGCATCATGCAGCTCGCTTGCTTCCCGATCCGCTTCTGACATCTCTCGCGCCGTCCAGATAGGAAGGCGGCGCACAATAACTCTCGCAAATCGCTCCTTGCGCCCAGACGCGTAGGAGTACCCTATAATCCAGCGAAAAATCGCGCCCGGCCGAAGCAAAGCCTGATCTGCTTCCGTAACATCATCCAACGGCAGCTCGACTTCTTCGGCTTCTTCCGTGTCGCCCGCTGTAATGTCGACGAGACGCGCTATGACAAGCCTTCCTTGGATTTGTACAACACGTCCCTCCCACTCCTGCAGAGTAATCTCGCGAGGTGCGATGCGGACATGGGATTGGGGAAACCTTAGAGGACGGATGCCCACTTCCTCAGGCGCAGGAAGATCTGCGCGCGGGTCAATGTCCTCACTGCCTACGCTAGTGTTGTCTACACTTTGGTTGCGTAGAATGAGAGCTCGCTTCTTCTGCCGGTACTTTACGGCGTCAGCGTCAAAGGTGACGCGAAGGGCCTTGCCATTTGTTGGACTGCTGGAACTCTCAAATTCAGTTTGCATCGACATCCACAATGCTCATCAGGTGATCAAACCAATGCTCGGCCTGCTCAATAGCGTCGTGCCACATCTCTGACACTAGCTCTGCGGCTGCTCTACCGTCGTTGGGCTCGCCTTTAACAGTCAAATCGAAATGGTTATTAACTGAGCCGAAAACACCATCCGGGACATCCCCGCGTACGGATGGTTCGACCTTGAACTGGATGTACCCGGCGCGTCCGTCTTTCCGTATCTTACGCCCTTCTCGCACAACTCCCTGTTCCATGACAAGGCTTCTTAAACCTCCGATACGTTTCCCAGTTGCCTCTGAGGTCCATTCTTCCCAAAACTGCTTCGGCGCAAGGGTGTCACCAATGAGATGCAGTTTTTCAGCGCTTCCTGCGGGGAAGTGAATTTCCCGGTTAATGCCTACCGCGCGAACTGGCGTCTCAGGTAGCATTTGAAAACAGCTCACAAAGAAATCATAGGCGGTGACTATGGGGTCTTTGTCAGTGGAGACCACGAACTGGCCTTGATCACAATGCAGCCGACCCCATGGAAATTGCAGGAGAACAAGCTCCGAGTGGATCACCTCAACGCGCATCTGCTCGCTGTCACTTCCAACGATCAGCTCCTTTTTGAGGAGCCAATCTGGCCGGAGGATCAGGGGGTTGAAGTGTCCTACAGCAACTATGGAAGACGAGGAAATCTGCGGTTTAATGCGCATCGCTTGGCATCCAGAACATCCGGTCCTTCCCCATTCGTACACGGATAGCTTGCTTGTAGCTTGCTCGCGTTAACAGCCTAGCAAAACCCGTGCAAGGAGGGTGGGAAATCGCAGCGGGGCGCCGATGAAGCCCTTGTCAAAAATCTAATCGGACGTATAGGTTCTTTACAGACCTGATCTGGAGGACCCTAGACGTGCCGGCAGCCCCCCTCGTCACCTACATTCGCGTCAGCACCTCGGGCCAAGGCCGCTCGGGTTTGGGCATCGAGGCCCAACGGCACGCCCTCTCCCACTTTGCGGCTTCCGAGGGATACGAAGTGGTCCGTGAGTTCGTTGAGGTGGAGACAGGAAAGGGGTCGGATGCCCTCGACCGCAGGCCGCAGCTCAAGGCCGCGCTGGCCGCCGCACGGAAACTCAGGTGCCACGTCGGTGTCGCGAAGCTCGACCGCTTGAGCCGCGATGTTCACTTCATCTCCGGCCTTATGGCTCACAAGGTGCCCTTCCTGGTCGCTGAGCTTGGGCCGGATGTTGACCCGTTCGTGCTGCACCTGTTCGCCGCGCTGGCCGAGAAGGAACGCTCACTGATTTCCACGCGCACCCGGCAAGCCCTCTCGGCCGCCAAGGCTCGCGGGGTCACGTTGGGCAATCCGAAGCTCCATGTGGCCCGCAGGAGTGGTGTGGATGCCGTGAAAGCCGAGGCAGACCGATACGCGGCGAACGTGCTGCCCATCATCCGTGAGGCACAGAAGGCCGGTGCGAGCACGCTGAGGCAGATTGCGGAGGCACTGAACGCTCGCGGTATCGCCACGGCACGCGGGGGGCAGTGGTACGCGCAAAGCGTCGCTAACATCCTTGAGCGGGCCTGAGACAAAGCCCCGCTGAATTTCTACGGGTCCCATCTGACGCACCGGGACCCTTTCCGAACACCCTAGCCACCCCGGTTTCAAATAGCGGGCTTCAAGGGGGAAAATGCAGTCAAGCTCGCGACTGCGGCGTCTGCCTTCGAACGAATGGGTCCCTTCTGCGACGCTGGGAATCCCCATGGGTCCCATCGGCCTCCATTGCCCCATACCTCTATTGTATTCGTTGGATAATCCCGAGAAGATCAAGGACTTAGCCGGTTTCGACCCGCACATATAGACCAAAGGGCGCCGTTGAGGGACTTGGCGGGCAATGCGTGCTCGACTACTCGTGATGGCTGAGAAGGATCGTGTGTGGGCCAAGCAAAGCGAAAGAGGCTGGGGCCGTGCCGGTGCGGGGTCGGGCCTTGTAGCTGTGGCGTGCTGTTGGACCAGCCAAGGCTTTCACAAGACGCATCAGCGGATCGATCTACACGACACGGGCGCAACCGGTCAGCGCGATGGTTGCTACATCCGAGCAGCATTTGCTGTAGAGAGCCCCTCCTCCCATGCGATTTACGTTCGGGCCGCTATCGCTGAACAATGCCGCGGAGATGCGCCGTGCAACAGCCTGGAAAGAAAAGCCCGAGGGACTCTGCTGTTCTCGGAACTTGTGAATAGGTTGTGGTCAGGCTCAATGAGGAGATTGTCATCGCGATCATGATATTACCGCGGCCTGAGGGCAAACATATACCAGGCAGGTGCCGATGATGAATCGAAGAGTTGTTCCCGGCTCGTGTAAACTCTCGTCGCAAGACTGGACGGGTGGCTCGCGACATGCGGAGCTCACATCTGTGAGCTTGCTGAAGAGAGGACTTCCCGGTCATATCGGCGCTCATCGGCAGATCGGCCCAATCCGTTGTGGTGCTTTCTGTCTGCGACTTTGTACCGTGCCGCCCCCCTGTTTTGCCGTGCGCGTCTTGATATAGATTCAAGGCGATGTTTATCAGCAAGAAGTCAGCACCTGCCGTCGCTGCGCGATGCCGACCATCATGATGACGTGGTGCTCGGGGCAGGCTACACCGTCGAGATTCATAAGAAAGCTGTCATTCAGCTCATTTTCGAGAGAGCTTGAATCGTACGTAGCGTCATATTGTACTCTATCGATTGCGTAGAGTTTCACTTCGGTCGCGCATTTGGGAGGACATTCATCGCGGACGTGTCGAGTTAAGGACAGTACCGCCAATGGCATGAGTGATGCTTCTTGGAATAAGCGAGACGTTAGACGAACCCCATCGACGGATGTGCATTCGGCAGCCGTCCATTCCTGCTGGACTGGGGTGTTATGGGAGAGAGCCGTGGCGCATCCTTCATCTACCGCGATCGCGCTTGCGACCATGCCGGGTCGCGCTGGTGGACGACGAATCGAGAACTGAAGCATGAGCGAACCGGCATGAGATGCAAATCGACGGTCCCCTCAATATCTCTTTGTTCCAAACGCGGAGCGCGGAAGTGGACAATATAGAATCGATGACTCCACAGGAGCTGCGCTCTGCAATCAGTGGCGGCAGGGTCTTGGAGATAACTACGACAACTGGCTGTGTCGTCGGATGTTCTTATTGTCCGCAAGACAAGTTTGCCGAACGGCAAAGAGCGATATCCGACGTGAAGCATCTTTCTCTCCAAGATTTCAAGCGATGTCTGGCGCGCGTACCAGCAGCCGTCGACATTAGCTTTTCCGGATATTCGGAGCCTTGGCTCAATCCGGCTTGCACCGAAATGGTTGAGCATGCCTATGCGTGTGGCCATGGAATCCGCATTTTCACAACCCTGGTAGGAATGAACGGGCGGGATCTAAGACGTTTGCGTGCGATGCAGTTCCGCGTTTTCCTAGTGCATGTTTTTGATGACGGCACGCACATGGATAGTGGTCTCGTCAAGCGCAACTATGTCGATTTGATGCGCCAACTTGTCGATGCCGACTTTTCATCGTTGCTCTTCATAGTCATGGGCGAGGTGCATCCCGACCTTGTCGGCATAATTCCTGACGAAGCGCTGGTTCGTTCGCGTCCGCCGCGCAGCAGGGCTGGCAACGGCGAGAAGATGGTTGGAGCGCGACAGCCAATCGTTGGAGCACTGACATGTCCTGACGAACGGCAATATCGTAATGTTCTTCTCCCAAACGGCGACGTTACTTTCTGCTGCATGGATTTTGAGCGACGACACGTTTTGGGCAACCTCCTCCGCGACAGGTACAAGGATCTCTTTGAGGGGGCAGCATTTTGCAACATTGCCGATCGCATGAACGGAACGGATGGCTTTCTGCTTTGTCGATCGTGTGAATTCGCCGAACCAATAACGTCGGAATGCTGATCTTTGAGAGAAGTTGACCTTTGCTCGAAGCGAATCGCGAGCCCTGGCAAGGATGGCGCTGCGCTCATCACCACATCAGCCGCAGGGACTACCCTGCCATGAACGGAGGGCCGCCATGGCCTGGAGCATTTTGTTGGCCGCCGGCCTGCTGGAGGTCGCCTGGGCAATCGGCCTCAAATACACGGAGGGCTTTACCAAGCCCGTTCCGTCCGTGCTCACGCTCGCGGCCATGGCCGGCAGCGTGATCCTGCTCGGCCTTGCTCTAAAGACGCTGCCCATTGGAACTGCTTATGCGGTCTGGACCGGCATCGGTGCGGTCGGCACCGCAGCGCTCGGGATCATCCTGTTCGGAGAACCGGCCGCCGCGTTTCGCCTTGCCAGCATCGGGTTGATCGTCGCCGGCATTGTCGGGCTGAAGCTCGTGTCCTAACGAAAACACCGAAAGCATTGACCCCACCAGTTCAGCGGCCGCAACGATCGCCGAGGCCGGCACGCTAATTCTCCAGGCATGGACCATCGAGCTGGCCACGTTCCAGCGCACCGCCGAGCGGCGCGGCGCCGACAGTGGCGCGGAAGTCGCCAAGAACAAAGAGGGATGCAAGGCCTCTGGGCCGAGACCACCTGGCCGCGACTTGGTCGTCACGCGAAAGCCCTAGTGCGGACGATACGCCAGCTGCCCATCAGGGGTCCCACCTGCATCGGTCTGGCACAATAGCACCACCCAGAACGGCACGAACAATTCGCTGCCCAGATCGCCGTGCGAATAGACCAGCAATGAAACCCAGCTATGGGGCTGATCTCGGGGAGACGGTTAAGAAAGGTCGCTTGCCGGAGTTATACGACGCCTGATCTCCGGAGCAGCAGGGGAGAAGATGCAGATCGGCAGATCGTGTTCGTTTGTTTCGGACCGCTTCCGACTATGCCGCGTCGGCATCATCAGGGACTGCCGACCCAGTTCAATTCCTAGATGGCAGAGGTGAGCTTGCGGTCTTTGACTGAGCTCAGCACTGCGCCTCGAATTAAGGTGCGACTTCATTGTGTGGTTGCAAAGAAGCTCGATCACCTAATCTCTTTCGCAGGAGCGTTCACTGAAATCATCGAACTGGCGGTGCCGGCGCTCGGCATTCGATTCGTGTTCGACCTCAAACCCGGGCTTGTTTGAGCAATGACCGCTATCGTCGGGTTGGTGACATCGCGATCGAAAAAGGCCAGGAGCTTGCATCGTGCCCGTCGGCACAGAGTCTGCACACCACTAGGTTATGGGAGCGACGCTGCGAGTTCAGTGGCTCACGCTTCGTTCTGGGACGCGCGCACTTCGCGTTCGGTAGGTGATATGCGATCTGACGTTCTTGTTGGGGTTGCTCATTCAGCGGATCTCCGGTCAGTCGTCAGCGAGCCGTGCTGTTTCCAACCGAACGAGCAGCTGCATTGTCTTCTGAGGCATTGTTGTGATCGGCGCCTGCAAGGCAGGTCCACACGTCTTTATCGCCGAAACCGCGCGTGTGGTGTTCAGCTTGTTACGCGCCCGGCCAAATTCTGGCGTAAATCGGAGCAGCCGTTGCTTGAAAAGGCAATCGCCGCCGATATCGCCAACAGCAGCGAAGTCCGGGAAGGGACCTATGCGGCGTTCCCGCGGCAAAGGGCCCAATTCGATTACCGTCCTTTCGATAGGCCCGCGGAGCCGGCGTTGAGCAAGCGCTCACACCGGCTCGCTGCATCAGATTTGAGTGCGAGTGTATGAGTTTTGGTGGGACGGCATCTGGCGACCTCTGGGAATCAGGCTGCGAGCCCTGGGCATGTCAAAACCTGAAAGTTTGCGTCGAATGGAGTGGAGGTCGGCTGCATCCCAAGCCTCATTCGTGTTGCCTACCGCGCCCAATGGTGCCTTGAACGCCACTGGCCTTCTTTCTTCCGCTCAACCTGTACCCGGCGAAACTGATTGTTTTCCGTGCCACGCCTTTGCTTTGTCCGGAGAGCCCGCCATTCTTCCGAGTAAATGCGGCTCTCTCACTCAAAAGGCGCCGCCTTGGCATGACTGCGAGTCCATGATTCCGAAGAATTAGGGCGAGAACCATGGCGTTCCTGTGGAGCTCGCGATTTTCTGTCTTGCGACTTTCGCGCTTACGAGAGCTTGAGACCATCTTACCCCTTTTGAGCACGGTGGCGCGGCAGTGGTAAGCTTGCTCACTCGCGGCCGACGCCAGCTCGCCCGTGACGGTCACTTTGTGCGGAACGACTCTGGCGTATATTCTGGTGTGAGGAATACCGGTCAAGGGTGAGCATTCGCGTCGTCAGAACAGCTGGCTGGTCCACCACCTAACCGAATGCACGCTCGATATAGCCAAGGTACGGCAAAGCTGCCCGCCCACAAGCCCAGTCCGCCACGATCGGCCGCGCGTTGCGCAGCATGGTATCGGCGCCTGGAGTATCGCTCCCAATCGAGCACGAGACCGTTGCGCACCAACCATTCTCCGAGATCGATGCCATCAGCTGAACAGATCGCCAATGTCCGTCCACACTCATCCTCCAGGACTGACAGACAACTGACTTCGCGCTCTGCAATGAAGGCTTCAAGATCGCTCGCGGCCATGAGGCCACATCGATAAGGATTGAGGTTGATATCTCGGCACATTTGAGACTTGTCCGGCGCGTCGATGCCCCAGAGCCTAACGCGTGTCCCGTGAATTTCAAGGGTGTCGGTGCTGATGACCTTTGCCGGCCCGGTCAATTCGCCGGCAAACACGATGCTGCACAGTGCGAGCGTGGTCAACACCACGATCAATCCATACATGGCGATCTTCTTTGTCGAACTGCGAACATTCCGGCCGAGTGCAGCAGAGCGTGCGAAGCCGCCGAACGGCGGTCCATCGCGCCTGTGCTGAGGAGGCTGCCAATGTTGCATGGATAAGCTCGTTCGACGGATGACTCGCAGTGTATCAGCAGCGCAAGACGCCCTCGTGTCCAACCTCGTCCCCGATGCTCTGCGACCAGGCTGCTGCCCTGAGCGCTTCCCGCCATTCCTCCACGTCGTGGCGGCAGTTCGCCTTCGCCACATCACCCACCAGCAGGTCGAAATCGGTAGTGCGCGTCCGATCGCCAGCGACCGGGCCGGCGCAGACGGCCGGCCGCAATTCGGCGAGAAATGATTTCCTGGTCGCCTTGTGCGGAATGAGCCTAAAGTCGGCCCCCTCGCGGATAACAGCGAGTGCGCGTCGCCCGGGATCGCGGCAGCCGGCTGCTATCGGGGAAAGCGTACGTATCGCTTGAGCAAAGCGGCCGAGATGGCGGCCATCGTTACTTTCGACCGCAACATGCCTTCTGGGAGCGGTAGGCGACAGATCCCCTCACACTCACGCCGCCCAATTTGTGTCCCGAGCGCCAGCGCAGCCAGATCAGCCAGCGGCTCGACCAAGGCCACAACTGCATAGTAAACCGCGAGCGATGCGACTTTACCGAGGTTGGCGGCGCCGAAGCCCGCGCGATAGAGCGCCAAAGACGCGATCCAGACAGCGATACCGGATTGATACGCAGTCGAGAGCGAAAGCGCCTTGCTGTACTGCAGATCGCGATAGGCAGCCTTGGATGGAATGAGGCGCTTGGCGAGCGCCTTGATCGCAAACAGCGGTATTAGAGGCGTCGTGACATTCATCCGATATTGCGGCAGGTCGGTCGGAACAAAGAGGACGCTTTGCAGCAAGGGGCCGAGCGCAAGACCTAAGGCCGCCGGCGCCGCGCCAAACAAGAGGAACAGCGTGGAGCCCAGGACGAGGTGCACTTCCGATGCCCAAACCGCAAAGTGCGGCAGGAATTCGAATAACGTGAACACAAGGCCCGTCGCGGCGATGGCTTGCACAGCAAATGACAGAGCGCGCCGCTCGTGTATGGCCTCGACCACAAGCTTGGCGACGACGCAGCCCATCGCAATGCCTGTCGCGCAGCTCAATACGAACTTGGCGCCTGTTGCTATTCCCGGTTCGATATGCACGGTCTCTAGTCCTTTCTGCCGTTGTACTCGGGCCTTGGCTCAAGAATTTGCCGCGACGTTCGTGTGGCTGACGGTTGGAAACGGCACTTCACCTTCCCCATCCTCGGTCCACGGGCAACTTGCTGTTTTCGCCCGATCGGACCAGGTCTGCACTCAGCCTTCGCTCGGTCTTTGCGACATTTCATAGCAACAGCTATGCCAGCGCCGCTGCCGCGGTTAAGGCTCTGATTGCGCTTTGAAAGCTTGTGCGGCGCCCAAGATCCGCCGTGTTCTGTAGCCGACATGCTCTGGAGGAAATTGAACACACATCGCGACCAGCTTTTTGATCAACCTGCGCCGTTCCAATCGATCATTTTCGCTCGCCCATTGAGGCGGAAATCCTGACGCCGCTGGCGCGAAGACACCGGTTCGGCATCAATCTTGCTCGACGTTGTTCGAGGAAGGCGCCTACGGCGCAGCCAAATGTGGCGGCCGGGGATCGTCGAATTCCTCGAAGAGCTTTGCTGGGCGTTCGATTGAGCTTGCGGGCAAGCATGCACGAACATGAAATAGAGACCACCCATCCAAACTCTGAAGCCGGCATTTGCTGGAGCTCAGCGTCATCTCTCAGCAACGCGCCCGGCAAATTCCGCTGCACCATCTGCGACGAAGTTCTGGACGTGTTTCTGGGGGAACGCTATCGCGTCGCAGTGGCGCCAAACCGGATGCTAAAGTGAACATGGATCAACTTACGCCCGGTAAGGCTGTGGTCTCCGGACAGACGGCGGCCGCCTCGGTGCTGCGCATTCGGGCAGTCATGCTGGGAGATCGTATCAACCCGTCGGCTCTGGAAATCGGAACGCTGGTGTCCTCGACGCCGGTCGCTTTCCGCATTCATGCGGGCCTTGTCGTGGTCTTCCGCTATGGCGTTGTAGTGCTCATCGGACTGTCGCCCTCCGAAGAAACCGCTCTGATCGAAACCCTGATGCCGCGCGTCATTGGTGAACTCACCTCCTGTGAGGAGGATAGCGCGCAGGCGCAGCTCTGCAACGACCAGAGCGCTGAGGTCATCCTGCCGGGCGGGCGGATTTGTCTTAGAAATTTTAGTGACGATCGGCTGCTGCTGATCGCCGATACGCTAGCCAAGAGCACGGCGCTGGAGCGAGATGAGCGCCGTGTCGCCGCGGTGTTCGACGTGATCGAACCCTTTGCACGCGAACTGGCCGAGCGCGGCCGGACGCCGCGGGGCCGCAAGGGCATTCTCCAACTGATCGGCAATGCGCTCCTGGTCGAGCAGCGCGTCGCGGGCCGCATCGCGATTGCCGAAAAGCCCGACGCACTCTGGGAGAAGCCGGAACTCGAGCGGCTCTATGCGCGTCTGAAAGACGAATACGAACTGAAGGAGCGTCTTGAGATGCTTGAGCGCAAGCTGTCGGCCATCTCCGGAACGGCTAACGCACTGACGGACATTATCGACACACGGCGCTCGCTGCGTCTTGAGTGGGTTATAGTCGTGCTGATCGTGATGGAAGTTGCGATCGGATGCTTTCAGATTATTGCAGCAGGTCACTGACGTGCCGCTGGCCGCAGCGCGTGAGGCGCCTTCGTGGGGGTTTGAGCAGGCCTACTGACCGACCTGGCCGGCATTGACGTGGGACGCGCCGTTCGGCCGTACTCAGCTGCGGATTTCGGCTGTGTCTTCGGCGTGCTCGTGGACACGACGTTCGGCGAAAGCCGGTGCGGCTCGCGAAGACAGCGAATAGCCGACGCGAGTTCGGCGTATTTCTCGGCCTCGAGCAAGGATAGGGGGTTTATGGCAGACGCTCGGCGGAGCGTTCATGTCGACGATCCAGCGCCACCCAAGAAGGCCCTTTCGCCCAATTTGCAGCGGGCCGCCACTCAGCTTTTCTGCTATTCTCGACTCGCTCGCGGAAAACTTGCCAGGGCCGCGGCTCCCAGGGCGCAGCCAGCGACTACCGAAACAAGGGCTGTCGATTTCACCAGGACGCCTCACCGAGTTGAGCGACCGCCTTTCGCCGCTTTGGCACATCGCCGCGGCTCGGTCGATCCTGCCGTGATTTCCCTTGCATGGCTGTTAGCGAACGGTTCCATGATCCGCCAGCGGGCAAACGCGCGCTGCAACTGAACATGAAAGCTCAGAGTGCGGATCTCGTCCTCGCTAACGCGAAGGTCACCGAGCTTGACGCGGCCGGGGACTGCGAGCGGGCATGCATAGCGGCTCCGCGCCAGCGATAAACGGGAAACGGATGACAAAGGAGCTACGCCGCGAATTTCGAGGCGGTTTTGACCTCGCAAGCAGGCGCCGAGATTTTCTGACGTCCCCATCCGCTCTGGACATTCAATCTTGCAGGACTGTCCCTCAAAGCGCCCTGGACACTCACGCACGCTCGGCAGCTGCTCTTAAATCCGCGTCCGAACCGATCCCGGCCTGGCGATCCTTCGCTGATCGTTCAGGAGCCCGGCGAGCCTAGAGGCCTTCAAGGACTCCTTCGAGCCGCTGTTCGCGAATGATTGCGGCCAGTAGCGAAACGGCCTCCTCCCGATCGACGGTGAAGCAGACGTCAGGCGCTCGCTCAACCAACAGGTCCAGCAAGGTCGGAAGGTCAGCAACGTGGTGGCGTAAGGTCGAGACCACATCATTTGCGAGATAGGTCGCGAAATCAGCATTCGGCGGCGGATCAAAGTCCAAGTCGACCTCGGCGCGCTTCTCGATCGCATGTCGTATCAACTCGCCCTGCCGTCTTGCATTCATCGGGAGCATGAACACCGCACAGCGAGCTTCTCGCGCGGCAAGCTTCTCAGTTCGGCCATGCGGGCCTGGATGTCGCCCACCGAACTCTCACGGCGTGCCTCTGCTCGCCGCGCGTTAGCGGCTGCCCTCCTCTTTTGTAATCGAACCATCGTCATGCTCTCCGGCCGACCATATATCCCGGCGATACAGGCGAATGAAAGGGCACAATTGTGTGCTGCATGCACGCAGCCCACCTGACGAATGCGCAACCGGCGGCTGCGCGAAGGAGTCGCAAATCGCTAATTTTGTGATCCGCCGTGCTTGTCTAGTCTACAAGGCGCTCGATGGCACCTTGTCGGGTCGGCGGCTATGGCGAAGCGAAATCCTGCTTCCAGCGTTCCGTTTGAGGTGATAGGCAGCGTTGCGAGGCAGTGGCGGCAGGCGGATCGCCGCGAACTCCAAGAAGGACGAAACCGGCCAGATTTTGGGGAAGAGAACCAGGATCGGTCGATCCGAGATGGACGACCTATTCCCGCCAATGCGTTGCGCCCTGTTTCGGATCCGGCTCGCTTTGGGTATCTCCGGGCATATTGTAGCGGAACCTGGGAAGGGCCCGCCCGGTAGATGGAAAGATCGGGACTCGATTGAATCAGGCGAAATCTCAAACTCGCGCGTGATCTCGTTGTACCGCCACAACGCCGCAGCCTTGCCAATCAGCCCCTACCCCGAAGCTTTAACCAAATTTGAATAGCACACCGTAACCGCCACGTGGGTAGCTCCACTCGATATCACCACTTTCTTCGCAGATCACCCGGCAGGTGCCGCACTCGACACACCCGTCGACTGTCACCTCAACATGACCTTTATCGCTGAGCTCGTAGCACCGTGCAGGGCAGGCCTTCAGCATCGATAAGAGCCGCGACGAAGGTGTGGTGTGCGGCCGCACCTTGATATGGGCGCGGCCGGAATCAACGAGATAGCGGTTGTAGAATAGTTTGTCTTCGACACGTCGGGATGGCTCGCTCGGCATTGTTTCTGGCTCCGTCGTTCGTCGTTGTCTTTGGTTTATGATCACCGCCAGGCCCGGGCAATGCGCAGGGCATCGCTGAACAATCCACTCCACGACCGCGCCTTGATGAACGAGCTCAGCATCAGCTTCTCTTTCTCAAGCTTTGGTGTGCCGTCGACGCGCACGTAATCCTGCATCGCCTTGGAGAAGAGCTGCGGATATGTGAGAAAGAAGTTCTGCGAGTGGGTGTGCATCAGTGCCGGCATATCCTTGTACTTCTTCAGGTCCTTGATCACGAAGGATTCATTCAGGAGTTTTTTGTAAAGCGAAAGATTTTTGGCCGTCATCGGATCATTTCGCGATTTGATAAGACAGATCGCTTCCGCGGCGATACGGCCCGACGTCATCGCCAGATTGGACCCCTCGCGATGGATGGCGTTGTTGAGCTGGGCGGCGTCTCCGACAACGACCCAGCCCTCACCACAAAGCTGCGGGATCGCTCTGTATCCACCTTCGGGGATCAAATGCGCGGAATATTCCTTTACTTCCGAACCCTCGATCAACGGCGCGACGGACGGGTGACGCTTGAAGCCCTCGAGAAGGCCGTAAGGCGTCTCGCCAGTACGCTGGAAATCGGCAACAAGACAGCCGATACCGAGCGATATGCATTCCTTGTTGGAATAGATGAAGCCCATACCGGTCATGCCGCGGGAGATGGTTCCGGCGGCTTCGATGACGAGCCCCTCGTCGCCTTTGAGATTGAAGCGAGCATCGATTGTCTCGCGCGACAGGAAATGCATCTCCTTGACCGCGAGTGCGACCTTGTCCGGTTTCGGCCGCCCTCTTAAGCCCGCACCCGTCCCGAGCACTCCGTTTACCCCCTCGGCCAGCACGACGACATCTGCATGGATTTCACCCCCATCTCGGTCTGTGCGCACCCCGACGACCCTCCCATGGGAATCCTGGAGGAGCTCGGTCACCGTGGTCTCGCACAGCACCGTGGCGCCGGCCTCGCGGACCTTCTGCGAGAACCATTTGTCGAACTGCGCGCGGATGATGGTGTAGCGGTTCGGCTTCTCCTCGTTGAAATCATCGGAGCGATAGTGAATCCCCGTGTGCGAACGCTCGTCCACGATCCAGAAGCGTTGCTCGACGAGATGCCGCTCAAGCGGTGCATCTTCTCGGAAATTCGGGATCAGCTTCTCCAGCATGTCGGCATAGAGGATAGCGCCTTGCACGTTCTTCGACCCCGAATACTCGCCGCGCTCCAGCTGCAGCACTTTTAGGCCCCGCTCGGCCATGGTAAGCGCTGCCGCATTCCCGCCCATCCCAGCACCGACGACGATCGCGTCGAATCTTTCCTCGATCATAACAAGCTCCCCTAGCCAGCGATGCGGTCGTGCGAGTGCGGCGACAGCTGCGCGCGGAATGCAGAGGTCAACGCGGGCAACAGTCGAATGGCGTCGGTGACGATGCCGATATGGGCGAAGTCGAAGATCGGAGCGTGCTTGTCGGTGTTGATGGCAACGATGAGGTCGCCCCCCTCCACGCCAACGCGATGCTGGATCGCGCCGGAAATACCGGCCGCGATATAGAGCTTTGGCCGAATGGTTTTCCCGGTCTGGCCGATTTGACGGTCCGAGGTGACCCAGCCCTTCTGGACCAGCGGCCGCGAGCAGCCATATTCGGCGCCAAGCACGTCCGCGAGCTGCTGTACCAGTTGGAAGTTCTCAGGCGATCCCAGACCGAGCCCTCCAGCGACGACCACGTCGGCATAGGCAAGGTTGGACTTTGTAGAATCGCGGTCCGGGAGGAACGACAGCACTTTTGTGACGATATCTTCCTCTACAAGCCCGAGCGGATGCGAGATGACGCGCCAGACGGCGCCGGTCACGCGCTCGGGCATCGGCATCACGCGCGGACGGACGGTTGCCATCTGTGGACGATAGTTCAGTGTGTAGATCGTGCACAATAGTGAGCCGCCAAACGTCGGCCGGGTCGCTGCAAGCGAGCCGTCGGCATCGACATCGAGCTCGGTGCAGTCGGCGGTTAGACCGGTGAGCAGTGTGGTGGCCACTGAGCCGGCGAGGTCGCGGCCCAGTGTAGTTGCCCCTAGGAGTAGGATTTCCGGCTTGTACGTATTGACCAGCTCTGACAGGGCCTTGGTGTAGGATTCATTGCGATAATCGGCCAAG
Source organism: Bradyrhizobium sp. 155 (assembly GCF_023101105.1). Taxonomy (NCBI): domain Bacteria; kingdom Pseudomonadati; phylum Pseudomonadota; class Alphaproteobacteria; order Hyphomicrobiales; family Nitrobacteraceae; genus Bradyrhizobium; species Bradyrhizobium sp. 155. The sequence continues at coordinate 6,629,096 of NZ_CP064704.1, forward strand.
AGATCATCCGCGACGATATAGGCAAGATCGGCGCCGTAGCAGAAGGATTCGGCGACCGCCTGCTGCGTTGTCTCCCCGACCGGGCCGATGACAACCGCGACGAGGTCAACGTTGAGCTTGTCGGCGAGCCGGCGGCCGGCACCCATCAGCTCCCAGGAGACGGGGTGCACTATCCCGCGTTCCTGCTCGATGAAGACCCAGACGTGCCTATAAGCCTTGAATCGTTCGGGCAGCTCCCTCTTGGTCGCCGCGCGACCACCACCCGGGGCCGGAGCTGCGCTTTTGGGTGCGGTGCTCATCATCTGTACTCCCATCCGTGTTCAGTAGCGGCTCGCCAGCGAAGCGTGCTCCGCCTCCAGCTTTGAATTCGCGGGTGAAGATTGCTTCAGTTAAAGTTCGGCCGCGTGCCCGCCGCCATTTTTTCAACACTGCCTGGCAGCAGCGCGGGGCCCAGACACCCGTTGCTGGACCTTGATCGACGAGCCAGGAAGCACGCGCTTGGGCGTTCTTTCCCGGTTCGGCATTCTGGGTCACCGTTTGGCAATGGAACTAGTGAGGCACGCAACCGCGCGGTCACTCGATCCGATCGATTGTTCCCCCTCATCTTCGAGATGCAACCGAGCTGGAACAGACCGAGGACCTGCCAGAGGCTCGGCTGGTCCCATTGCCGGCCGCGAGCTTGCCGGTGAAAACGCGATCCATTACTCCGAATGCCCTCGCAATATTTCCGATTGCAGCGACACGCCCGCAACTCTTGGCGAGGGCACGAGGGCCGGCGGTGAAGCCGCCCGTCAACGGCGCCGCGCGACCAGCGCCGGAGAGCAAGGGCGCCGCCCGGAAAACCTCGGCCATAGATCGGCCAGCGGGAGTGATTTCGTCGACGAATCTTTGGCGCGGATCAAGCGCAGCTTTCAGCTCAGCCGGGCCGGAATATGCAACCATCGCTTTGGCGTCGCGACGTATCATTGTGTCGACAGGCAGCGCGCGCGAAACTGCGCGGCGTCAAAAACAAACTCGATGCGGACCAAGATGTGCATTCCTTTCTCCAGACTAGCTGAGTAAATGTCAGCAATTGTCGTACCAATTGCGCAGACGATGAAAATTGACCGCCAATACAGAATCTTACTGAAGGAAATCGGATTGGCAGCCCCTCACGAGGATCGGAACATTCGGCACCGTGCTGGACCCGTGTCCAGAATGCGACAAAAGACAGTCATCCGCATCTTGGTGCTCTTTCCTCGCCAAATATGTGCTCCCCGCTGCCGGCGTACCATTGCAGGAGATAGGTGCACCATGGGCACCAGCTTGAAACGACGGAAATATCAGCGCTGAGCCGTGATTGGCTCTTAGGGAGCCGAGTGTCCAAGCTGCGGACCCGCGGCCGTAACTGCAACTTGCGTTTGAATTTGACGCCCTGGGTGGTTGGCAGGTTCTCTGGACCTTCACGCTCCAGAGCACGATATAAACTGAATTCACTCCAAAGAACCGAGCTGCACCAATGCTCGATGCTTGTTCGATTGTGGTGCGGCCGCATCCTTCAAGACCTTGAACACGCGCTGTTCGATCGGGGAGGAGGTGACGAAATCGGCATAGGCGCGCTCGAGCGTGGCCTTGCAACGCGAGGCGATGTCAGGATCGGATGCACCGGTAAACTCTTCGCCCGCGAGATATTCACCCATGCGACGCAGAATATGAAGCCGCGCCACGTCGATGATTTTCGCATCGTACTCGACGCCGAGCAGTGCAAAAAACTCCTCTGCCGCGGAGGCCTTGTTCAATTGCGAAAGGATCCCGTCCGTCGTCATTCTCAACCTCCATCTAGATCCGCGACCAGAAGCCGTCCTGGCCCGAATGTTCCAACCTGATCGCGCGAAGCGCATGGCTGACCACCTGATCGCCCTCCGTTGAGGAGCGATCTCTCATGAATGTCGCGCCACATCGCCACCACCTTCCTCGGAAACCGGGCCTTTGTGCTCGACGGCATGCTTACGGACGCGCGCGAGAGTGGTTTGGGTTTCGTCGGCGGTGACCGAAAGCTGCAAGTCGGACAACAGCGAAGTGATAGCGGCAAGCTCTGAATGCTCGCCGATCACAATGCGGTGGGTCGATCAGGAAGTTGACATCGGCACGCGAGGAGTCTTCGCCACCTAGCGCGACACCCAGTCCCTTGTCGCGAGCGTGGGCCACGACGCGCTTCACCCGCTCCAGCACGGCCAAACGGCGCCACCGAGTTTCGCCGCAATCTGCGCGTCCGACGATGGAATCGATAGGATTACCATCGAAACACCGGCCTCGATCTCCGCATCGACATCCGCGGGTTTTATCTGGCACCCGCCGATGATCGTGGCCGCGAGGCCAGCTTCGGCGACCGCTCGGATCGCGGCAATCTCTTCCTGACCCATCGCCGGCGTGCCGGCCTCGATCTCCGTGACTCCGGCCGCGGCCAGCGACACGCGCCATCGAGACATTTTCCGGTGTCGCGAAGGCCACGCCCGGTGTCTGTTCGCCGTCGCGCAAGGTGGTGTCATTAAGGACTATGGACCTCGACTGATCTTTGTCGGGCGCGGTGATTGCGGCAGCTAACGCCATCAGCGGCTCCGTAGGTTTATGCCGGAAGCTTTACAGCAACTGCTGTGCCAAACCGCTCGAATTCCCGAGAACTTGTGAATGACGTCGAATTTCAGATTAGTCCGGTGTGTCGCAAATCCGCCAGGGTGGAAACGGCGGAGTGCAGGTCCGGTGCGCTTGCGACCGAGCTGAAGGCAGGCGCCGAGCTTGGAAGCTTGGCGGCCGGGCAACGGTTCGGGCCTGACCTCAAGCTGCAACACTTCGGGGAAAGGCGCGTGCATCCCGGCGCTGATCGAAGAGGATTCTTGAGCCATCCGGTCGTCCAACCACAAGTCGTCGTTCGTAAAACGTCAGCGGGCGCGATCGAGAGGGCGGATGTTGGCCTCGATCGCGCGTCAACATAGAACATTTTGGCGGTAAATGTGACGGTCGCATCCACCAGTTATCAAGCCCGATGATCAGGCGCCGCCGCGTCCTGCTTAGGCTGCCTGCGCGAAGTTGTTTACCCGGTGTCTTTTCAAACCCTCAGTCCGGTCATGTGACCGTTGGCCGAAAGCTGGTCCGATACACCGGGACTCGCGCCGAGGAGCGGGCATCCAATATGAGCTCAGCCCTGCGAACTTCGGATGGCTTGGACGGAGTCATCGAGACGACGCAGATGATCCCGCCGGCGTCCGGCCATCCGGCTCTCCCCGCTCTCCTCGCCGAAGCAAAGATCAAAATCATTGCATTCCGTGCAGACCGGCGTGGTACACATCACCAGACCGTCATCTTCGCATAGCGTGCGATAGAAGAAGCGCTTCCACCGCATGTTCTTGGTGTTGCGAGCCGCCAGCGGCCTGAAATGGCGCATCAGGAGGCGGGACAATTCGTCCCGCTCCCGCAGACCGAGATCTTCCCACAGGTGATTAGGCTCCATGGCGCGCCGCGCGATCATCGTCGCGAGCCAGCCGCCGACCTCTCCATGAGTGGAACGTTGCGCAAGCAGGAGGTCTAGCACCATAATCGTCTCGTCAGGAGCCGGTAACGCGGACTGTTCGCGCCAGGTACAACTCCTGATCGGCGTCGATGGAAAGTATTGCACCAACAGCGCATCGAGCTCCTGGTTAGTCAAGCCGGCCCGTTCGGGAAGTTGGCCGCCATCCATAGCGGATGCGGCGAGAACGCAAGCGAGCACATGGCGATCGAAATCGTTATCGTCGCTGATGTCGACTTCTGTTGGATGGCGCCCGGTCAGAAGCCCGTAGAGCTCACTCGCATCGCGCTGCTCGGTGACGTGAGCTGCTGATACAGGAGATGACACTGTATTGGCAAATTCGCTTTGTGTGCCAATCATAAAGGTCCCGCAGTGGACGATGTCGGCCTTCCCCGGTCGAGAAGGCCGACAAGATGAACTATGCCGAAACAGCGGCGAGCTCGGCGGCGGTCTTGCCGACCAGGCTCTCGTCGACAGGCTTGATGATGCCGTGCTCCATGAGCATATCCTCGAGCTCGTCCATGCTGATTGGCGTCGGGATGGCGCCTTGTCCCGCATTATTGTGGATCTTGGTCGCGAGATTGCGATAGTGATCCGCCTGCTTGGACTCTGGCGCGTATTCCAGCACAGTCATGCGGCGCAGCTCCGCGTGCTGCACGACATTGTCGCGTGGCACGAAGTAGATCAGCCGGCTGCCGAGCTTCTTGGCAAGAGCATCTGCCAGCTCCAGCTCCTTGTCGGTCTGGCGCTCGTTGCAGATCAGGCCGCCGAGGCGCACGCCGCCGGAATTGGCATACTTCAGAATACCCTTGGAGATGTTGTTGGCGGCATACATGGCCATCATCTCGCCGGACATCACGATGTAGATTTCCTGTGCCTTATTCTCGCGGATAGGCATCGCGAAGCCGCCGCAGACGACGTCGCCCAGCACGTCGTAAGAGACATAGTCGATGTCCTCATAGGCGCCATTCTCCTCCAGAAAGTTGATCGAAGTGATCACGCCTCTTCCGGCGCACCCGACCCCCGGCTCTGGACCGCCGGACTCGACACATCGAATGTCCTTGTAGCCGAGCTTGATGACGTCCTCAATTTCGAGGTCCTCAACGCTGCCGGCATTCGCCGCCAGACTCAGAATGGTGTCCTGCGCTTTGGCGTGCAGGATGAGGCGAGTCGAGTCCGCTTTGGGATCACAGCCGACGATGAGAATCCTTTGGCCCAGCTCAGCAAGAGCCGCCAGCGTATTTTGCGACGTTGTCGATTTGCCGATGCCACCCTTGCCATAAAACGCGATTTGTCTCAGCGAAGACATGTTGCTCTCCATCAACCGATTGCCAATTTTGCGCGCCGAACGCGCGAGGCTGTTTCTCTCTCAGAAACGTGGGCACACGGGTTTCGGGAAGGAGGCCATCGCTCGCCATCGGCGTCGGCGTGCCCTCAGCCCTCACTCCTTGTTGCTGCATTCAGTTAGCAACTGGCGTGCCATTCGTTCGCACGCGCGTTAAGCATCTGATTAGGCTTGACTAATAGCGCAGCGCCCGAGACCGGAAGCTGTGGTGGACCCGACAGCGGCAAGGGCTCTGACAGAAAACCGACAAAGCGGGGCGCGTGGATTCCCCTGCGAGAGGCGGGCGAAGGAGCGCGCAACGGGAATGCCGGGCCCAGTCAATTGAGGAGACCACACGGTGCAGATAGGGTCCGAGGACACCGCCATCATCAAAGGCGAATGTTCCACGACCGGCATGATGGGACTTGCCATCAGCGGGGTGGCATATCGCTTGCTTTGCCAGTCGCGGAACGCTGTTTCCGTGTGACGCGATGCTGTGAGGACAATATGCCTGGAATTGGAAGTAAGTTGCCGCCGTTCGACATCACAGGCGTGAAGCCCGGGTTTCACCTGCCAGAGGAGAACGGGCAGAGCGCCTTCGAGACGCTGACTGAGAGGAGTTTCCCCGGAAAATGGAAAGTCATCTTCTTTTACCCGAAGGATTTCACATTCGTCTGCCCAACCGAAATCGCTGAGTTTGCTCGCCTGTCCAAGCATTTCGCCGATCGCGATGCAATCGTGCTTGGTGGCTCGACCGATAACGAGTTTTGCAAGCTCGCTTGGCGGCGTGAGCACAAGGATCTGCACCGTCTATCGATCTGGCAGTTTGCGGACACCAAGGGCGCACTGGTCGATGGCCTTGGAGTGCGATCGCGTGATGGCATCGCGCATCGCTACACGTTCATCGTCGATCCTGAGAACACGGTCCAGCATGTCTATGCGACAAGCCTCAATGTCGGCCGCAGCCCGACGGACACGTTACGCGTTCTGGATGCGATACAGACGGATGAGCTCTGCCCTTGCAACCGCGAAATCGGCGGCGACACGCTTAAAATTGCCTGAGGCAACATATCGAAAGTGCAGCAAGGAGCAGCTCCCGAATTAAGGACGTCAGATTCAATCGTTTCTGGATACGGGCGATCTTACCGCAAATGCGGCCTGCTGCTAGCGAGTGCGGCACGCAATTCAAATCTCATTGCCACCATCGAGTCTACCGCGGCCGCCGCGCTGTCCGCGCGCGGCAGTCGTGGCGGCCAATCGACGGTCTCGATGATGACGATGAACAAGGTTCACCACCGCTCTTGCCCACCTCATAACAAATCCCGCATACAAGAGGATGCCGAGGCGGCTACGCATGAACATACAAAATACTTGTACGCTTCTGCGCCTACTCGACGCACATCTCCTGCCGGAGTTCCTTTATGTTGTCGCCATAGGCCGGACCGCGGCTATTCCCTTCTTTCTGCGCCTTGCCGGCCCGCAGCATCATCGGAGCGATCTGCGTCAGCCGCAGGCCGCTAATGCTGTAGGCCGACATGCCGGCACCCACGGACTCGGGCCAAGCTCCCTCTTCGGGGCAACTAGGGTTCCAGTAGTCGCGCCTCGATAAGGATGGAGGGAGAGGGAGATAGCTCAGCGCCGAATGACGTCTACCGGCCGGGATGATGATCCGCCGGCACGCTCGCGGACCGTATTTCCGGGCTCGATAAATCTATATTGACCCATGTAAGCCGCACTATGAGACGAACGAGTCGGGCTTATCAGTCCCTGACTAAAACCATGACTCGACGAGTTTTAGGCCAAGTGAGCCGGTCTATCAGGAAATCGGTCAGCTCGTTCATGGCGCGAGCTGACCCTTGGGCGCAAGGACCTGAAGCGATCGGGTGGCCTGGCGGTCGTAAGCCGCCTGGCCATCTCGATCATCACGCCGGTCAATTTCCGAACATTAAGGCGGATATCAGCGCTGGTGACCCAAGCCAATCCCCAAGGTACGTGCTTTCTGTCTTAGAGAGCCCTCGGATCGCTTCATAAGCTTTGAAACCCTAGCTACAGGGGTGCGGGCCTTTGAGTGCGCCTTGAGCAGCTTGACGTCATCCTTACTATACTCTTTGCGCTTGGTGCTTTTTGCCACGTGTTCTCCGATTTCGCTTTGCACATCTGCCTGGAGCGTCTTGTTTTTGGCGAAGACGCAACTGCTTCCCATTACCATATCAATGGTCATCGACAACCATTCAAGCGGATTTTTCTCTTTGAGATAAGAACCGGAACTACACGCGAATTTGTCCTCTGTCATCTGGATCTTTATTCGCGTGACAAACCTGATTTTCTACGTGCACGTCAGCGCCTTCAACATGGAAGCAAGCGATAGAGATGGGACACTCGATGCGTCTTCGAAACAACAACTCGAAAAGCGCTTCTGCTTGAACGCGCCGACTTCACTCAGTAGTTTGTAGTATGATATTTCCAAGCCCCAATACTATTGGTGCACTAGAGAGAGCGGATGGGCCGGGACAGTCGCACTGCCTCACTTGCGCGCGCATCATCAACCGGCCTTCACGGCGAGTGCACGGCGGTTGACCTAAGGGCGAGTACTCACAAAGGCACATCTTACAAAGCCTGAGCGTTATTCCTCGTCAGCAGATCGAGCACGGCTCGCTGATCCAAACTTCATCTACCGCAGTATCCTTGGTTTAATAAGCCACGTTGACGTTCCCAGGCGATTCCGTCCTCAGCGAACAGTTCTGGGAGACCATCGCCTGTCCCCGTCTTATGGACCCGATGGACGAGCGAGCGACCTGATCCTGATATTCCCGGGCCGGGCACTACGGCATGGCAAGCAACCCGCGGGCCTAGCCGTCCTGTGTGAGCTTGGCACCGGCAGGCGATTGCTTGATCGGTTTGCCAGAGCGCTTGGCCAGCACAATGCCGGCGCGCTGCGGATCATTCGTGATCTGTAGCAGTGACCTTCACTGTCGAGTAGATGCAGGTCGAACCTCCAACCCGGCGGAACGGATTCTGCGTCATCTCGGACGCCTCGCAACAAATCCAGGCAAGATGTGGAGCTTTCTGCCGGAGCGTCAGGCAGGGCTCAGAGGCTGTATGAATAGCGGCGAGCGTCTACTCGATCTCCGTCAAGGCGCCTTCGAGCACCATCTCCACGATCTATTGCCAGAACAAACGTTCAGGGTCGGCGTTCAGAACCGCTGTCGCCAGGCCAAGCCGTTGATGGGTTGAATGCCACTCCCAAAGGCCCCTGCGGTGATCTTTGCGGAGCAGCTGCCATGCCGCCGCAGTCCTATCGTGGTGCAGCAGCGCGACGTCGACGAGGCCGCCCTCCGCATTGATATTGCCTGAGCAGCACGGGCTCTCGACCAGATAGCCACCAGCAACCGCTGTCACCTTTGGCGAGACATATCGGTAGTGCTCGCGCTTCTTCAGCGCGCGCACGATCCGCCACCGGTCGAGCTCGTTGGGATGCGCAGGCAATCCGGAATGATGTCGTCTGATGATTGCTGCGTTCATTGCGCGATATCCTAGACTGCAGAGATTTCTGCCTCGAGGCAGCCAACCACCAACTGCTTGCCGAAGTCGACCATATAAATGGGTAGGTTCGCTCCCGTATGGCGACCGACCTGGACGATCGGACCAATATACCCGACGCTGACCAGACACTCTTCGGCCGACGCGCCGGGAAAGGAACCGTCGTTGAGCAGATCGATTGCCGCCTTGACACGTTGGCCTGACCGGTATTTTGGCGATCTTGGTTCGATCATCGGGGTGCCGCTCCTGGCAAGAACGGCTCCTCGGCTTCGTGGCTTGGCGAGACTAGATCGAGCTCCTTGCATTTCATGCCGACGCGATTGCCGGAGCCGAGGAATTCGACTCCATAAATATAAAATTGTTGCAGGAACGTGCCGATCGAGACGACATAGCCAAGCTCCCCTTTCTTGACCAGAACCTCACCGATCTCCTTGCCCACATAGGTGCCGTCGTTGCGGATGGTGCGGTTGGCCCGCACGTTGTCACCATAATCAAAGAAGGGGGCGTCCGTCAGCTCGACGATGTCACTATCACGGGCGATGTTGCTCATGCTGCCGTCCCTGCTCCATGGTTCATTTGTACCGCGCCTCGCGAGCGCCCGGGCTTACGAACCGCCCTATCATGATGCTCGATGGACCCCCTCCATTCCCGCACGGCGGCGCTTGGGGTCACGGATTGCATGAGCCTGTCGGGATCCCGGTGCAGCAACATCAATGCCCGCAGCCTAAAATCGAGACGATCGAGACAACTATCCGTGAGCCCATCGTTGATGTTGAAGAAGCCATCGACGCGGCACGCGCGTCTGTCATCGAGCCGGGCGTGCTTGAGCCGGCCGCGAGCCGCGTGCTTCAGCGCGGGATGCGCACAGCTGACAGAGTCGACCTGATTACCCCGGCAACCGAGGGCATTGTGGACGTGATCACTCACGGTCCCGCCCATACGCTCGCCCAACAACACCTTGGCGCTAGCATCGTCCGCCGGACAAAGCCCCAGCAGCCTCCGACAGTTGTCGTCCTTCGCCGGGTTGCCCGAGACGCACCTGCAAGTCGGCAATAGGCGTTGAGCGAGAACAGGAAGACCCGCACGAGGTGCTCTCATAGCAGCCGAATTCCAACTTGGTGGCGCCGACCGCACCGGTGGCAGGAAATTCGTTTCCGCATCACGTGATCGGGTCCGAACGCCATGCCGCGGCGCAGGTGTATTTCTGCACCTTCATCGAGGTGATAGGATAGCCCTGTCGCCCTGTGATGATGCTTAGCCGGCTCGATACCGTGCGACCAAGACACGGCTCGGTGAGGACGCCCTCTCTCGGATGACCAACTGAAGAAGGCCTCGGGCATGAATATCGCCTGTTCAATGATGGCCGCACGTGACTGGATTGATATCGTGGAAGACGGGTCAGCCCTTTGTGGGTCCATCGGCGAAATTGATCCTTGACACCCAAGACAGCGGCCTTCGGGTCGAGGAATAGCTCGAGCGCTCCCGCCCACGTGCGCGTTGCCAGAATATGGGTCGACAACTGGCGAAAAGGTTAGCGACCAGGGAGAGCCGTCCACCCGGTCTGAGAAGGGGAAAGTCGTGGCCGGCGCCTCGTGAAGGCGGAGCATCATCCGCCCGAGTTTCTGAACGAGTGTCGAAGTGACATCCATCGTGGCCCTCAAGCAGCCTGGTGACGCGGCAGCGCCGTATCAAGCACGCATGTATTGTCAACCGGGCAAACCGCCACGCATTGGGGCTCATCAAAGTAGGCGGCGCACTCGGTGCATTTCTCAGGATCGATCAGGAAAACGCCGGCTCGCTCGGAAATAGCGAAGTTCGGGCACTGCGTTTCGCACGCCGAACAGCCCGTGCATTGCGAGGCGATGATCTTGAACGGCATTGTCTGAACCCATCCTCAGGCGGCGGAAATCAGCGCATTGCGGCGGGCCGCCGGATCGACCCGCTCAATGTGCTTGATCTTCCCCTCATTGACTTTATGGAGATAGAGTTTGAACCAGGCGATCGCCGAGCCATCAATGAACTCCCAGGCGTACTGATCGACCGGTTCGATTCCGGCCTTGATCAATTCGGCCTTCGGGCAGCCGCCGATTTTTGACACGAGCACGGCATGGCAGTCATTGATGGCATCGATGGCGATTTCGAGCTTGCTGTCCTCGCCATCGCCGCCCTGGCAATAGGAATGAATAGGACGATGGCCAACGAATTTTGCGCCCGAAGTTGAGAGCTCGTAGATCTGGAACTCCTTGGCATGACCGAAGTGCTGGTTGATCAATCCCGAGCCCTTGGTTGCAACCGCCACCAGCACCTTGATTTCGCTGGACGCGCTGGCAAGCCCAGCAAGCTGCTCCTGCTTGGCCGCAAGCTTTGCAATGCGCGCCTTCTCGACTTTGGCCTGATACTCCTTTCGGGCCTGTTCATCATATTTGATGTCCATGGCCATGATCTTTTCCATGGTGAACTCGCCGCCGCGGTCCTCCCCGAGCAGTCCGACGGCGTCGGCGCGGCACTGGCGACAGTGACGCATCATGTTCATCTCGCTTTCGCAGCTATCCTGCAATGCTGTCACTTCCTGTGCGGTCGGGCCGCGTTGCCCGCTGAGACCGAACACGGTGCCGTGCTCGGGTGACGAAATCAGCGGCATCACGTTGTGCAGGAAGGCGCCACGCGACTTCACGGCCTTGTTAACCTCAACCAGATGCTGATCGTTAATCCCGGGAATCATCACCGAGTTGACTTTGCACAGGATGCCGCGCGCGGTGAGCATCTCCAGGCCCTGGAGCTGCCGATTGCTGAGGATGCTTGCAGCTTCAATGCCGGTGTAGCGCTTGTGGCGGTAAAAGATCCAAGGATAGATCTTTGCGCCAATATCGGGATCGATCATGTTGATCGTGATCGTCACGTGATCGACATTAAGTCTTGCAATCGTGTCGACATGATCAGCTAGCGCCAGACCGTTGGTCGAGAGGCACAGCTTGATATCTGGCGCGAGTTTATTGACGAGCTCAAACGTCTTGAATGTCTTGTCCGGATTCGCCAGGGGGTCGCCAGGGCCAGCAACGCCGACCACGCTCATCTGAGGGATGGCGGAAGCGACCGCCAGCACCTTCTTGGCGGCCTGCTCCGGCGTCAACTTCTCGCTGACAATGCCGGGGCGCGATTCGTTTGCGCAATCGTATTTGCGATTGCAGTAATTGCACTGGATATTGCAGGCGGGTGCGACGGCGACATGCATCCGGGCATAATGGTGGTGCGCCTCCTCGCTGTAGCAGGGATGGTTCTTCACCTTTTCCCAGACCTCATTTGGCACATTGCCGATGCCGGCCTGAGATCGGCACCTGGCCTTGTCGCTCCCACCGACCGTACCGCAGCTGTTCTGCTTAGCCATGACTTGCATGGTCTCGCTGATGTCGCTGCCGCCGCAGGCTACCTGGTGTTGCGCTGAAGTACTCATTTTTCCAATTCTCTTCGCAAGCCGAATCCCTCCAGCAAGCATCCCCAGAGTTCTGAAAAGGCAAGAGCAACTGGCGTGCCATACCTGCCACAAGCGTATTTTGTGTTTCGCTCCAAGCAGTTAGGCACCGTCCGTTCGAATGTCCGTTATATCAACTCATGTTCGAAAGCTGACAGAATTGCGATCACAAGAGCGCCCAGCAGCGCTATTACGAGGGCGGTACGCTGGTTCATCTATGCCCTTGGGCAAAGAGCATGGCGGCTGGTGTCGTTGAAAGTTGATCTTGTCGCCGAAATGTGACGCGTATGCAAAGCACAATCCGCAAAAGACGTTCCGGACGCTTTGAAGGACAACTTGAACCGGCGATGCTTCCTAGATGCAGACAAGAAACCCGTTACCGACCTATGTCGTGAAGATCACGCGGGCCCCTTCCTGACACTCCGGACGCATTGTCGGGCAGGTGAAGAGAAACGCCTGGTGCCCAGGGTCCCGACGGCCACGAATTGGACCGTGCGTCCAAACGTTGGTAGGCATCTCGAATAGGTGGTGCGGGTGTGGACGCCTCAGATTCGTAAAGCTGCAGCCGCCTCGGTCGACATCGCACGAACTGCCGTCCAACAACTACACTGCGTCGCTCCCGTCCTCGGTATCCAGCCAGCCGATCCTGCTCTTCAGGAAACGCAGGCCCAGCACCAACAAGCCGGCGTGCTCCCTGTTGTCCTTGCCACAGCCGTGTCCGCCGGCGGCATGCTCGTATAAATAAGCCTCATAGCCCATCGCCTGCAGCTTCGCTGCCATTTTGCGCGCATGTCCGGGATGGACGCGATCGTCCCGCCGCCTGGTGGCCATCAGGATCGGTGGATAGGACTGCCCGGGTCTTGCAGCATGATAGGCAGAATAGGTCTTCAGCCACTCCCACTCCTCAGCGTTGTCGGGATCGCCATATTCGGCGAGCCAGTTCGCCCCGGCGAGCAGTTTGGTGTAGCGGCGCATGTCGATCAGCGGGACGGTGCAGAACAGTGCGCCAAAGAGCCCAGGATATCGCGTTAGCATGTTGGTAATGAGGATGCCGCCGTTCGATCCACTCTCGGCCCCGATCCGCTTGGCCTGTGTCACGCCGCGCTTAACGAGATCGGCGGCGACGGCTGCGAAATCGTCATGCGACAATCTCTTGCCGGCCAGTCGGCCGGCGTCGTGCCAGCGCGTGCCGAACTCACCGCCGCCGCGCAAAATTGCCTGAACCGTGGTGCCGCCGCAGTCAAGCCAAAGCTTACCGAGCGCGGAATTGTAATACGGTTTCACGGAGATTCCAAACCCGCCATATCCGCTCAGATGGACCGGCGCGTTGCCGGTCTGTCTGACCGGGCCGGTCTGTAGGTAGGGAATTCGCTCACCGTCGATCGAGATGGCCTCGTGCCGCGTGACCACGCAGTGCTCCGCGGCAAACGTCTTCGGCGCCTGCTTCAGCACGGCGGGACTGCCAACGCCCCGCTCCAGCAGGATGAGAGACGGCGGGGTGAGCGCATCCTCGACGTGAGCCAGCAAGTCGCCATTGCTCTCGGACGGATTGCGATCGAGAGACCAGATGTCAACGACGCCAAGATCAGGAAGCCCGCCCAATTGCTCGCGGTTCCAGCGATGATCGGATGGCGTGCAGATCTCGAACACTGGGCGGAGTTCGTCGAGAATACAAAGCACAAGCTTGCCCGCACTCCAAAAGAAGCTCTGCAGCGCACGGCGCGGGCCCGGCTCGAAGAGAATGTCGAACTGGCGGCTGCCCGACAGGAATGCCGGCAGCGCGATGACGAGCACCGTATCCGCGGCATAGGTGTACCCTGCCACAGACCAGGATTCGCGCGGCTTCAGGGCAAGCCAGTTGCGATGCGACCGCATCCAGATGTTACTTGGCAAATCGAGCCTCGTCTTGGCTCCCGTTTCATCGCCCAGCCAGACCACGCAATTGGAGACGTCTGTCGCATCGAGGAACCAGATCCTGGGCGGCACGACAGTGTCGTCAACACTGCAACCGACTGACACATGAGCGGCCTTGGTCTCAAAGATCACTGCCGCTTTGTCAACATGCGTACCACGCCGCCACAGCCTCACGGTGCGCGCATAGCCGGTGGTCGCGGCCATGCCGTCACCATGGGAGCTTAACAACACCAGCGTATCAAAATCGAGCCATACGCCGCTGCCTTTGGCTTCCGGCAAGACAAAGCCGTCGTGGATGAAGAGCTTCGTGTCTGAGTCGAATTCACGCAAGGTGACGGCATCGCTTCCGCCGCGCGATAGACTCAAGATCCATCGCGAGTGATCTCCAGGCGGTGCGGCCGTGGCGTTCAGAAGCCAGTCTTTGCCTTCGCTGACCGCAAGTTGATCGAGGTCGAGCAGGATGTCCCATGATGGCTTCAGCCTGCGATATTCTTCCAGAGTGGTTCGCCGCCAGAGGCCGCGTGGATTATTGGCGTCCCTCCAGAGATTGTAGAGATACTCGCCGCGCCGGCTGACATACGGGATATTGTCAGATCGGTCGTAAATCGCCGTCAGCGCATCTCTGTCTCGTTCGGCTGCGGGTCCGCCAAACACCTCCAGGGTTCTGCTATTCTGCCGCTCGACGAAGTTCCGCGCCCGCGCGCCTTCTATTTGTTCCAACCACAGATAGGGATCATCGTCAGGAGCGGAGGGCGTTGGCCTTCCAGTTCGCGAGTCGCCGACGCTCCTTGTATGACGATGCGTCATTTACACCCTTAGTCTTCGCGCAATTCGACTGATTCAAGGATTTGCATCGCGACCGTTGCATCACGATTTGCGAGCTACGACTTGGCCCGGTGCGAGATCCAATCCTCTCGAAACTGTATCTTGCGGAGTTGCAGCGATTGGCCTGACGCTGTGAAGATGTGCGGAATGTAACGACCGGGCTGGCGATGTCAGCACAATGCGCCCTCGCGAGGCCTCCCCGGCAACGCCATCTCGCTGGCCCAACAGTGCAGGCCTAGGCCGAGTATTGCGTTTGACACCATGCGTCGGCGCCATCTTGGGTCCCAAGGACGGTTCGACCGCTTCCGGAGTCATTGGCAGGTTCGGCTGGAACCTTCGACCACGCCAAGCCAAAGCCAGGGATTGATGTGGCCTTCCTCGCAAAGGCCGGACCGCTGCGCCAAGAACAGCTTCCGCATCCGATGGTTTGGCGAGGTTCTGTGGAGTCGCAGCATTCATCATTCGGTTGCTTCGCCGCCGCGCTTCCTGGCATTGATCGTAATTGGAAGGATGGTGTCACTCGCCATCGCGGGTAGGTCGAGCACCCACCCGTTCGCGATTCTAATCCAACCACCCCACAGCGTCTCGTGCTCACATTCGACAATCGACTCCTCAAGATCCTTCTTGGGCACATAAATCGAAAGCCCCGTCTCGGGCGAACGGCGAATCATGACCTTCATAGGAGCTCCGCAACTTGTGAGCTCTCGCCCGCGCGCTCCTGACACGCACGCCACAAGGCTCTCTGTTTGGCATTGATGTCCGCCAGGACTTGCAGGACACGATCGATCTCATCCTTCGCCGTCTCGCGCGACAGCGAGAAGCGAACCGCACCGCGCAAAAAGGCCGGTGGTACTCTCATCGCGCGCAGGACATGGGACGGCTCCATCGAGCCGGACGCGCAGGCTGAACCGAGCGAGGCGGCAATTCCGTTGCGGTTCAGGTGGTCGACGATGGCCTCTGCTTCGAGATGCTCGAATGCGATGTTGGACGTATTTGGCAAGCGGTTCTTGATATCACCAAGCACGATGCAACAGCCGAGAGCGAGAATGCCTTGCTCAAGCCGGTCGCGAAGCATGCCAATCTGCGTCTGCTCTTGTATGAGGTGTGCCGCAGCGAGTTCCGCCGCCTTGCCGAGCCCAATAATGCCCGGAACGTTTTGGGTGCCAGCGCGGCGATGCCGCTCCTGTGCGCCGCCGAAGATCAGCGGTCGGAACCTGATGTCCTTGCGCACATACAGCGCGCCGATCCCCTTCGGACCATGGAGCTTATGGCCGGAGAGCGATAGCATGTCGATGTCCGTAGTCTTCAGGTCAATCGGAATCCGACCGACCGCCTGGACCGCATCGGTGTGAAAGAGCGCGCCGACTGAGCGCGCCATCTTGGCGAGGGATTTCACCGGAAAGATCGTACCGGTCTCATTATTGGCCCACATGACCGAGGCGATTGACGTCCGCCTCGACAATGCGTTGCGATAAGCCTCGATGTTCAATCGGCCGCTTGCATCGACCGGAATGACATGGGTCTTGATTCCGCGTCGGCCCAGCTCCTCGGCAAGGGACAGCACGGCTGGATGCTCAACGGCCGTAGTGACGATCTCGTCGCGTCCCTCCTGCACGGCGAGCGCGGACAGGATCGCGGTGTTGTCGGATTCAGTCGCGCCCGAGGTGAAGACGATCTCGTGATCGAATTCCGCGCCAACGAGGGCCTGCAGCTTCCGGCGCGCTTGTTTCAATGCGGGCGCAACCTCAATGCCGAATGCATGCCCGGACGACGCATTGCCGAATTGCCCAGAGAAGAACGGCAGCATTGACGCGACTACCAATGGATGTGCACGGGTCGTCGCGTTGTTATCCAGGTAGATCGGCTGCACGGACTGTCCGCTCTGCACTTAAGGCCCCTCTTTGGCAGCTGCGGGGAGCGGGATCAGGCGGACGAACTCGCCGAGCCGCTCGATCAGGCGCGCCTGAATGGCCGCGAGCGTCGTTCTCGCAAGCTTGCATAACATGCAGGCGCCGGTGAGCCTGACCATGATCTTGTTGCCTTCGATTTCGACGAGCTCACAATCCCCGCGATCACGCCTGAGGCTTGGCCGAATCTCATCGAGCACGGCACGGACAATCCGCGCGCGATCGGAAGCCTCTGCACTCGAAGACTGCTTCGTTCGTTCAGCCTTCAGGCCCATGTTCGATGCTCCTTCCATTGCGAATGGTCCGAAGGCGGCTCAGCTGAACGATTTGCCGCAGGAGCAGCTCGATTTGGCATTTGGGTTATCGAAGCGGAACCCTGATCCTTCGAGCGACACGACGAAATCGATCGTGGTGCCGTTGAGATGCGCCCGGCTCGCCTTGTCGACGAAGACTTTGATCCCGTCTTGCTCAAACACGGGCTCATCGGAGACCGGCTCATGAGCAAGACCCATTTTGTACGTGAACCCTTGGCAACCGCCGCCTTCGACCATGACCCGCAAACCGCTTGCCGGCTGGGCCGTCGAGGAGATTGCGGCCTTCAGTGCGTTGACGGCGCTATCCGTTAGGCTGATCATTTCTGGCTCGCTCTCAGTTTCTGTCGGAGGCACAATTCGCAAATCCCATGCCAATCGAGATGCAGCTGAAGTCCATTGGTTTTGAAGGCGGCGACCATTCGATTTGCGACCTGTCTGATTTGCGACAGGCGGTTTTCGGGCGTCCCGCCCTTATCCGGCCGAGACCTCGTGATGGTGCCAGCACGTATTATCCCTGCACATTGCGCCAATCCGCCGCTTACCGTGTGCGTCGCCGCAGACATGGGCGCACGGCAAACAACTTGCATAAGGTGAGCGGACACGCCGCATTGGCGATGCATGTACACGACAGATTGATGAGGAGCCTTCCATGACGTCGATCGACAACACCGCTCTTGGCCAGTTGGACAAGGAGGGGCGGTTGCTGAATGCGGTGCTTAAGACCGAGACAACGAAGCCGGGGCGATTTGGATTTCGGGGCGACATCGCGCTGAAGTTCCAAGCCCAGCTCGCCGACGAAAAACGACCGCCGGACTATTCCATTGAACAAGTTCTTGCAATCGCGCAGGAAGGCGAACCGACCATCCCAGTCCTTGCCGGATATCTGCATTCGTTCGCGTATCTACCTCAGGCCGCAAAGGTTCTGGATGGCAGGCTGAGCCCCAAAGGCAGCTATTTCATTTTCTGCAACAACATTGATCTGCTCGCGAAGTACCGCACCAAGATAGGCGACATCACCTTCCGCATTCTGCCTTGCGACGAATCAACTGTGTGGAAGGAGATGATGGACCTCGCCGGCGTCGACAAGAATGACATCAAGAAGCTCGGTACGGCGGGTAGGCTCGACTACCTGCTCGACGCGGCCAAGGACATCGGTGGATCATACACGGAAGTTTCATACGAGGACGGCCTTTCCAAAATGGAGCCGGTGAAAAACAGAAGCGAAAACCGCCCCGTCTGAGGCAGACCTCTCTCTCGCCAGCTCGACGACTATGCCGCAGAGAGAGTCACTGCGCCCGCTTCACCGTGACTGGCTCTGACAAACCCTGGTGATGGACTACCGGCCCTCCCTTTCGGGAGATCACACCGCCACTCTGCTGGTCGTGTGTCGGCCAAGAGCACTGTCGTCAACTGCACTGAGGGGCGGCTGGCCACGACCGTCCGCCTGACTGCATCCATGGGGATCCGGACAATCCAATGCTGATCGGCTGATGGTCGCGGTCACATTTCAGAGGGCGGATCGCCGATGTATGGTTCGGCTTTGGCGCTGTGCTCCAGGCCTTTGCCAGCCTGCGTGGCGCAGAGATGTCGCGCGTTCGATGCTCGCCAGCCGAAATTATCGACGAGCTGCGCCCATGAATGATGGAGACCGACCCGGGGACTGAGTAACGCGCACGTTTGCATCGTTCCAGAGAACCCAGTGAGCCAGTGTCAAGCCTCGTACATGCAATTCCGCAGAGCCGTAAAAACGCGACGGCGGGGTGCCGGTTGGTCGAGCCAGGCCAAGCGATAGCTGAGCAGACTTGGCCGCACGTCTTCAATGTTGTGAGAACGAAGCGAAGCTATGCAGCATGCCGCAACTGAATCTGCCCTGGGAAGTTGCTCCAGGTCGCGGATCGCGCGGCCGACCCGCCCATGCCAGAGACGCCACTTCACAGTTCTGACGTCCCTGCCGATGGCTGGAAGCACTCAAAAAGGGCCTGATCGGAATCGTACGATGCGATCGGCGATCTGCTGTATGGGCTGGATCTCCATGGCAATATGAAACCAGTCGATGATGTGGGTCGTTGGTTTCGGCATGGCGCGGGGCAGCCGCTTTAAGATTTCGGCCCCGTCCGAGGTCACCGTCACATCCCCAAAGCCGCGATATTCCGACTTCCTAGAGAGGGCGAAGAGCACGATCGCGGATTGCCTGATGGTCGGTGCTGCCGGTTAAGAAATAGCAACCGCCCCTTTCTCCCCGTCCCCCGCGGGCGCATCTGGCCACGACGAGCTCGAAAATTCGCGCCGAATGTTGATCAGCGCTACGAACGTACGCCGTATCGATGCTGGTGACGAACTCTTGCGCCGAGCTCCGGGAAGCTGCATCTCAAGGTGCCATCGGTCATCCGTTTGGGACCTCGCACGCCAATTTCCTGCATGACCTGGTCGTCGAGCCGCTTGCCGATCCTGATCGTACCTTGCGCACGATCGCATGCGTCTCAGTCGGTTCAGTGGGCAGGAATCGGCCAGCACCTTTGGCGCCTGCCAGTAGGGCAGCATGCTTTCAAGCCGCGCCATCAGTTCCATCAGCTCCGGTGTCGTTCGATCGGCCCTGGATGGCATTCCCGGCACAGCATGCATCGGGGATTGCGAACCTCAATGGTGCCGCAGACGGTTCGGATCCGGCGTGTCGTGTAGTCGGTGACCGGTCGGAGTGTATGGCAGTCCGGGCAAAACCGGCGAGAAGGGCATATGTCTCTGCCTCATGATTCACGACCGCGCTCTGCAGCGCTGCCATGATCTTCTTGCTCTCGCGCATCGACAAGCAAGTTGTCGCCGTCGAACAGGCTCTCCCAGCTCTTTGTCTGTGTCTGTGCGGACCTCCTTCCGGCATTTGTCGTCAAATTCGTTCCGGCCCTCGATCATTCCACCGCCATCGCTTGGTCTCAAAACGATGCTGACGGGACTGCTTGAGCCTAACAACCCTTGTTTGACACCACAGAAATTACCGGTCTCCTCACGACGGATCGCCCATGACTCGGGGTCGATCGCTACTCCTTCATTGCAATGGACTTGCACCATCTACTCCTTGCCGGTCTCCCGGCGCACCTTGTTCCGGCCCCGTCAGGGGCTCAACTCGTTCGGCGTGGCCGATCACCCCGATCAAAGCATCGACATAGGCGCCGAATGCGGCTTCACTCTCGGCTGTCCAGTCGGGCATGGCGGGGCGCTTCCTGGCACGAAGCAGCACCCGAGCAAATCCGCCACCACCGCGAATCCCCGCATCCGCGACTTTCTGGCTGAGTAAGACTAGGCGCCCGCCGCAAGTCCGGGCGACGCCGCCATCAACCGGCGGGCAGATGCGCCGATGGCAACAAGCGCGCGTGACGCAACGCCGCCAGATCAGCCGAACCGGTGCAGAAGCAGGCGACGGCCAACTGGCGGATGACGATCTCGAAATGCGCGACAACCGCCTCGGTGGATACCGTAGCCGCGCGCAGCACGCCGGCCGCCTGCCCGGCGATGTCCGCGCCCAGGCGAATGGCCTTGGCCACGTCAACGCCGTCGCGGATTCCGCCCGACGCGATCAGCTTCACCGTTGGCAGCGCCTCACGTACCGCCTGCAGGCTGGCTGGGGTCGGAATCCCCCAATCGGCGAACGCCATTGCCACTGTACGGTCGGCGGCATCGCGGGCGCGCTCGCCCTCCACCGCGGCCCAACTGGTGCCGCCGGCGCCGGCGACATCGATCACCGCCACGCCCGCCGCAACGAGCGCACAGGCCACCGAGGCGGACAGGCCCGACCCCACTTCCTTGGCCACGATCGGCACGCCCACGCTGCGCGCGGCGCGAGCGATCTGCGCCAGGACGGCGCGCCAGTCGCGGTCGCCCTCCGGCTGTACCGCTTCCTGCAGCGGATTGAGATGGACGATGAGTCCATCGGCCTCCAGCGCATCCACCGCGCGGCGCGCCAGGTCCAGGCCGTCGGCCTCGCGCAGTTGCGCGGCGCCGATATTGGCCAGCAAGGGAATGTCTGGGGCCAGGCGGCGCAGCGCGCGCGTCAGCCCCTGGGAGTTGCGGGATTGCAGGCTCACGCGCTGCGAACCGACGCACATGGCAATCCCCAAGGCTTGCGCTGCCTCGCTCAGATGCCGGTTGATGGCCTCGGCGCGTGACATGCCGCCGGTCATGGAGCTGATCAGCAGCGGGGCGCGCATGGTCTTGCCCAGCAGCGAGGCGCGCAGGTCGATCTGCGTCAGGTCCAACTCGGGCAATGCGCAGTGTTCGAAACGGACGTACTCCCAGCCGGCGGCGATCGTGGCCGGCGCCGTTCGTCGGTCCAGCACGATGTCCAGATGGTCGTCCTTGCGCCGGCTCAGGGCGGTGTCGCTCATGCTCGCTCCGTCCGTCGCATCGGGCGACCGCGTTGCGTCGGATCGGACCGACGGCAGCGCGCGCACGCCGCCGCCTCCCGCGCCTTCAGGCCGGCGCACGCTGGCCTCCCCCGCAGCGTCGCTGCGGTAGCGGCTGCTCGAGGTCTGGTAGTACTGCGCGCGGATGGCCGCCATGGCCTCGATCAACGGTCCCCACGGCGCGGGAAAGCGTTCTTCCGCCATCACCCGGTGCAGCATGCGCGTATGGCCGGCCAGCTCGTCGTTGAGGAACTCCACCGCAGGCATAGCCGGATAGCGCTGCAGCAGCAGGATCGCCGCGTTGTCGGCCTCGCCGGCCGACCTGTCCTTGTCGCGTCCATGCAGATCGTTGTGCAGGCGCCCTATCGCGCAGATGAGCCGCAGGACCTCGCGAAACGCCGGACGCGCGCGCAAGCTCGCCATGTCCAGCCCCCACAGCAACGACAGGCAACAGAACACGTTCGTGTAGGCGATCGAATCGATGCCGTTGTGCAGGTACTCGGCGTAGGACCAGCGTTCCGCCCCTACCGCCTGCGCGTGTCCGCCGCGCAGCGCCGCGCAGTAGCACCGGGTATCGTCAAGAAGCTGAACATAGTCGCGACGATCGTAGGCGAGCGCGGCCAGCGAAGCGCGCAGCACAGCGCAGCCCTCGAATCCGGGCAGCGCGCACGGCACGCCCTGCCCCAGCGCCTGCTCCACGGCAGCGAGCTGCTCCGGCGCGATCAGGCCAAGGTCGTTGCAATCGTCGAGCCAGAACAGCAGCGCCAGTTCGCGATAGAACGCCACGATCAGCGTTTCGTCGTGCGGATCGCGGCCGGTGCGGGCGCTGGTGTCGCGCAGGCTCGCCTGGATGCGCTGCAGGATGTACTGGCCGCCCCTGACCGCTTCCACGGCATGCTCGTCGGCGAACCCGGTCAGGGAACGCCCCCACTCCAGCACCTGCTGCAGCGCGCGTTCGGTCTGGATCATGGCGCCGCTCCTGCTCCCTCGGCCGCGACGCGCCGCCCCCAACCAAGCGCCAGCCACAACCCGGCGAGTTCGGCCACGCGCACGACCCGGGTGGGGCAATACAGTTCCTTACCGATCCACAGCGGCGTCTGCGGCAATGCATGCGCCGCATGGCGGGCGAGCATCCACTCGAGCGCACGCGCCACCGCCTGCGCGATGCGCCGGCGCCCTGTCGGCTCTTCGCTCCGGTCCATTGCGTACAACGCGAACAGCGCATAGGCGGTTTCCTCGAATGTGGACGCGCGACCGGCGCCCCAGCCGCCGTCGTCGCGCTGCGCCTGCAGCAGCGCCGCCAGCGCGCGCTCGTCGCGCCACTGGGGCTTGCCTTGCGCCAGCGCAGCGACCGCATGCGCGGTGGGATACAGCCACGAAACGTGCCATTTTTCGTTGTCCCATACACCATGCGGGTTGCGATTGGCCTCGACGTAGGCACTGGTCCCGGCGGCGGGCTTTCCCAACAGTCGCAACGCATGCAGGGCATGAATGTTGGTCGACACCGAGGCATTGCGCTCGCCGGGGAAGGTGACGAACAGCTCGCCGACTTCGAAATGGCGTAACGCATCGACCGCCGGGTCGCGGCCTGCAAGGCGCAGGACGCACAGCGCAACGGCGGTGTCGTCCGCATCGGCCGCGAAGTGCAAGGCCGGGCCCAGACCGCGCACGCCCAGGCGCGCGTCGAGCTGCGCGACGATCACGCGCACCGCCTCGGCGAGCGCGGGATGCGCGAACAGCCCGGCCAGATGCAGGGTGTACAGCGACCAGCATGGCTCGAACACATTGATCGGCCAGACATTGGGAACGACACCTTCGATGCCGCTGCGCGTCGCCCGCGATGCCGCTAGCAGATACGCGTCGGCGCGCCCGACCTGCGGCGTGCTCCCCTGTGTCACGGCGTGCGCACGACACGCGGCGGTGGCCGCCGGACTGATGCCGATACTGCCGTCGTCATCCGGGCATGCGGTGCTCAGCGAGGTTCCCCAGGCTTCCCAGGAGTGCAGCAACGGATGGCCGCTCGGCAACGTTGCTACCGCCCCCAGCTTGACCAGGCACGCTTGCCGCAACGGCAACAGCGCCGGGTGGCGCGGGAACGCCACGCCGCCCAGTAAGGATGCGGCCTCGCCGCACAACTGCGGCAGGATCAGCTCCGCGGCGATCGGCGCGTCTTCCGGCACCGTATGCGCGTAGGGATCGGGCTCGCGCTCGAGGAACCGTGTTGCAGCCTGGACTGCGTCGGCAGCGCCGGGAAGAGGATCGGCACGCTGCAATGCCAGCAACGCCGCCCAAGTGGGCGCATGGCGGAACAGCGGGAAGTCCGCGCTTCCCCATCCACCATCGGCCTGCTGCTGCGCGATAAGCCATGCGTATGCGTCCTGCCGACCGGTGACGTTGCCGCGGAACTGTAGAGCTCGCGCCGTGTCATAGACCGACGGGCCGACGCTGCCGCCGTCGCTCATCTCGCTCAGCAGGTGGCGCAATTCGGAAAGGATCTGTTCGGAAAGCGCGTTCACTCAGGATGTTCCTTCTGCAGACGGTCCGGGCAGACGCCGCGCACGTCGCCGCGGGCCCGTCGCGGCCCCGCGCATGGGCAGCGCCGGACGGTCGCCCTGCTCCGGTGCGGCGACGCGCCGATGCTGGCGCCGGTCCGCCGCATAGGCTTGCGCGCAGCGCGCCGCGGCCGTTCTGGGCAACCGCTGCGATTGGCGCCGCGGACTCGGACACGGTGCAGCATGCACCGCTCCCGCCCGCCGATCGCAGCGGCACAGGGGCGACTCCACGCAGACGGGCGCGCTCATGCGCATGGCGCGTGCTTGAACAGATACGCGTTGGCCCGCTGCAGCATCTGCGCCAACCGTTCCGCACGCGGCCCCAGTGGGGCGATGGCCTCTCCGGCGTCGCGCAATAAATCCAGCGCGAACTGGCGCGCTGCCTGCAGCCCCATGATCGACGCGCAGGTCGGCTTCTGCGCCGCCGCGTCCTTGCCGGGGGTCTTGCCCAGCGTCGCGGTATCAGCTGTCGCGTCGAGAATGTCGTCGACCACCTGCAATGCCAGGCCGAAACAGGCCGTGTAGCGATCGAGCCCACAGTACAGCGCAGCGTGCGCGGCATCCTCGGCGATGGTGCATAGCGCGCCCATGCGAACGGACGCGCGCACTAGCGCTCCGCTCTTCATCCGGTGCATCGCCACGATCCTGTCCAGCTCGACGTGCTTTCCGACCAGCGACAGATCCATGGCCTGCCCGCCTGCGGCACCCTCGGCGGAGACCGCCTGCGCCAGTTCGCGCACGAGCGCGATACGGTTGTCGCCCGGCACATCCAGGCTCGCCAGGGTCAGGAAGGCGTGCGCCTGCAGCGCATCGCCGACCAGGATTGCAGTGGCTTCGCCGAACTTGACGTGCACGGTCGGAAGGCCGCGGCGAAGCACGTCGTCGTCCATCGCGGGCAGGTCGTCGTGGACCAGGGTACAGGCATGGATCATCTCGATGGCGGCGCCGATGTCGTCGAGCATGTGCGCCGGCGTGTCGGCCAGTGCGCCGGCAGCCAGACAGAGCAAGGCGCGGGTGCGCTTCCCACCATTCAAGGTGGCGTAGCGCATCGCCGCCATCAGCTCGGCCTCACCATCGTCTTCGGCGCAGAGAAGACGCGCCAACGCCTGTTCGACCCGCTTTGCGCCGTCCTGCATCCAGATCTCCGGCAGCAGCCTGCCGGATGCGCCGCGCACCTGCGCGCCCAATCCGCCGAGCGCGGAAACGCCAGTTCGGTCGTCGTGTAGCGTAGAACCGGTCTGCATGTTGTTCATGTCCTTGTACCTGACACGGCCACGGCGAGCGCCGAGCCGCCGCGGTGTTGCCGGCGTCGCACCGAGCGCACGCGCCCAGTGCAGTAATGCCGCCCGTCGCCGGCGCCGCTGCCTCGCCACACGGGGATGCGATGCCAGCTCATGAGAAGCCGATGCGGATTGTCATGGACGGATGTGCGGTTGGGTAATAGCGCCGGCCTTTTTCGACGCCGCTCAGCAACCGTGGCCGCACCCCGGCCTTGTGCATGGTCAGCGCCAAGGCGATGCAGAACTGCACCAGTTCCAGCCATACCAAGTGGTAGCCGATGCAGACGTGTGGGCCGGTACCGAACTGCAGCATGTCCACCGGCTGGATCGGTTCCGTGCGTTGCAGCCACCGCGACGGGCGGAACTGATCAGGCGCCTCGTGCAGCAGCGCCGAGGTCGAGAAATGGAGCAGCGGGATGCACAGATGGGTGCCCGCGGGAATGCGCCGTTGGCCGAGTTGCAATTCCTGCAGCGCGCGACGCGGCAGGAGCGTGGCCGTCGGATGCACGCGCAGCGTCTCGCGGAACAGCGCCTCGGCGACCGGACACTGCGCCAGGTCCGCGTGCCGGGTCGGCACCGCGCCCACGCGTTGCGCCTCCTCGACCAGGGCGTCCCACAGCACAGGCTGCCGCGCCAGCTCGATCACCATCCAGGCCATCGTCGAGGCAGTGGTGTCGTGACCGGCAAGCAGCAGCAAGCGGATATTGGCGACCAGGACGTCATCGGACATCCCATCATCGCTGCGATCGAAGGCGCTCACCAGGTCGTTGATCAACCCGGTGCGCGCGGCATGCGCGCGCACGTCGCGGACGAATTGGCGCAACTGTGCGTCGATCCAGTCGCGGGCGGCGCGGCCGCGCCGCAGGGGCAGTCCGGGCAGGTCGACCGGGGGCGCGACGATCAACTGCACCAGTTGCCGGTACTTGCGATGCCATTCCGGCAGGTCCTGCGCGGGGATTCCCAAGAGGCTGAAGATCAGCTTGAGCATCAGGTCGCCGGTTTCGCGCAGGATAGTTACGTCGCCGCGGTCGCGCCACGCCTGCACCCGCGCTCGGATGACGGGCACGAACAGGTCGCCGATGCCGGCCTGGGTCAGCCCCTTGGGCAGGAACGCCGCCTTGATCGCATCGCGCGCCTGCCGGTGCGCGCCGCCGTCCTGGGTAACCAACGTTCCGCCAAGCAATTCGGGCGCGATCTCTTCGATCAGCGCCGAGGACACGTCCTTGTGCCGGAGCAGTGCGAACGCATCCGGATCCACGCATGTCATCATGTGTCCGGCAGGGCCGAAATCCAGCCAGAAGTGGCTGCCCAGCATCCCTTCCGCGCGCCGCAGCAGGCGCGGCAGGTCGCAGACGATGGCGGGAAGATGCCCCACCAGGGGGAAAGCGCCGGGCACGACCGGAATGTCGTGCCGCAGCCGGTGCCGACGGTCCAGCGGGTTGAGCAGCATGTCCGTCAGCAGCGCGGCGCCGCGGCCGCTTCGGCGGTGTGCCGGCAGGCCGCGCGGCGCGGCTGTTGCCACGCTCGGCGTACGTCGGCACATGCGCCAGCATGCCGAAGTCGATGCACACGACCCGGCCGGTGATGAACGCAGCATCGTCGTAGAGCAGGAATGCCACCAGCGCGGCGACGTCCCTCGGCGCAGCCGACGCGCGGCAGGAGCTGGTGCCGCCGCAGATGCCGTTGCATGCACTCGTCCAGCTTGGCGAGGAGACGCTCGGTCATGACGAGACCCGGCGCAATCGCGTTCCAGCGGATCTGCGCATGACCGTACTGGGTGGCGAGCGAGGCCCACAGCATTTTCATCGCCGCCTTCGACGCGGCGTAGGACGTCTGCGCGGGGTCAGCGCTGAGCCCCTGCCACGACCACATGTTGACGATCGCGCCACCGCCGCGAGCGATATGGCTTGCGGGCAGCAGAGCAGCGTGCCGCGCAGATTGGTCGCCATGGTCTCATCCGAGACGGTCAGGGCCAGGTCGAGGATCGCGCAGTGGCGCGGGGTCAGATGCATGTCGCTCGCGTTGTTCACCAGCAGGTCAACCCCACCGAAGTGCCGCTCCGCCGCCTCGCGCAGCGCTGCCACCGACTGCGCGTCCGCGATGTCCATGGCCACGGCCAGCCGCGTGGCCCGCTTCGGCCGCGATCTGCGCGGTGCAGGCGATGCCCGCCGAGCCATCAATGTGGGCCACCACCACTCTGCCGCCCTCGCGCGCGATGGCGAGGGCGCTGCCTTGCCGATGCCGGCGCCAGCGCCGGTCACCACGGCCACCTTGCCTTCAAACCGCGCCATCGTGTCCTCCTGGATTGCGTTGTTCTTTCGCGGCATGCAGCTCGGCCTCTCCCGGAGAAGGCGCAGGGTCGGCGCTGGCGCGCTCGTCATCGCCAACGTCGCTTTCGATGACCCGAATGGCGGCGACTGGGCATTGGCTGGCCGCGAGCCGCACGGCGGCGTGCAGCGCCTGCGGGACCGTCGCCACGCACACTTCGGCCACGCCGTCCGGTTCGCGCGGGCGAAAGGCGCCCGGCAGCGTCAGCACGCACTGCCCGGTCGTTGCGCACAGATCCTGGTCCACCACGACGCGCATCTTAGCCCCCCTGCCCACGCAGCCGCACCGGCAGCGCGCGGAACGTCCTAAGGAACTCGGAGGGCTCCCGGGTCGGCGGCTCGGCCAATGCCAGCGTGGGGAAGCGCGCCTGGATCCGCGGCAGGCTCTCGGCCAACTGCACCCTGGCCAGTTGCGCACCGACGCAGAAGCGGATGCCGTGGCCGAAGCTCAGCATGATCTTTCCGTCCGTCGACATGCCGGGACTGGTGCCGTAGAACCGCGCGGGATCAAAGCGGTCGGGATCGGCGAAGGCGTCCGGGTCGCGATTGCCGGCCGCGATCAGCACGCGCACGTCCGCGTTCTTCGGGATCACCACGCCGCCCAATTCGATGTCGCGCTGGGCGATCCGCATAGTGGTGCTGAACATGACGGGCGAATCGCGGCGCAGGACTTCTTCGACGAATGCCTGCACCCCCACGGCGTCTCCCTCAAGCCAGTGCCGCTGTTCGGGATACGCCAGCATCGCCAACACCGCATGGTCGATGGTCGCAGCAGTGGTTGAGAAGCCGCCCAGCAGCATGCCCCAAAGCATGCTGATTAACTCCGCATCCGACAGCGTGTCGGCATCGTCGTCGTGTGCGCCGACCAGCATCGACACGATGTCGTGGCGGGGATCGGTGCGCTTACGCTGTATGAGGTCCCCGAAGTAGGCCTGCACCCTGGCGCTGGCCGCGTCCGCCGCGGCGAGCTGGGGGTCGCTGGCGTGCGGGCCCAGGCCTTTCAGAATGGGGTCGATGACGGCGGCGAGCCCGAACATGTCGTCCTGGGGCATGCCGAACAGTTCGGCCAAGACCAGCATGGGTAAGGCCAGCGCGAATTCCCGATGCAGGTCCACCGGCTCCCCGCGCTCCAGCGCGGGCGCCATGCCGTCCAGGCGCGCTGCGACGATGCGCGCGATGCTCGGCCGCAGGTTCTCGATCTGGCGCATGGTGAAATCGCGCGAGATCAGCCGGCGCAGACGCGTATGCGCCGGTGGGTCCTTCATCGCTATTGTAGACGCCAGCAGATTGAGTGACCGGCTGGTCGCCGCACGCGGAAAATAGCGCGCCAGTTCGCCCGGCGCCGGTGCCCGAAAGGCATCGCCCGTGCCCTTGAGCGCCCAGTAAATATCGGCGTGGCGGCTCAATAGAAAGAGGCCCGACGCCGCGCGATGCACCGGATCGTGCTCGCGCAACCACCGCATAAACGGATATGGGTCGTGGGTGCGCGCTGGCGACGCCAGTTCGGCGAAGGCGTCCCGGCATGCTGCCGTGGTTTCTTGCACGTCCATCTTCCTTACCTGTTGGCTGGCTGATCCGACCGGCGCGCGCCAGGCGCTCGGGCAAACTGCTGAGAACATCGGGGCGATTTCGCCGAGGCCCCCTGCCCATAGAATGCTGTCTGATGCGGATTTGACATTTTGCTTTTCTTTCTTCGTTCCATCGATCGCGGTGTCATCCACGAAATGAAGGTCGGTCGGCGGCTCCCGGCTCGCAACGAAGGAGCTTCAAAACTCGTGCCAATTTGCCGACCCAGCAGAAGGAAGAGATCGTGATTGCTTTTCAGCGGATTAGCCTGAGGCCAGACAAGAGCTCGCGAACTAGGCCAGTGTCGCGGACCAACAAAGGCGACAGAACAGTGTCGGATAGTCGTCAGACGCCAGACTGGCGACACCTTCTTTATCAGTTCTCCTGAATGACGATTCCAGTAGCTGGATAATATATGCGGCCTCTCGCAAGTGGACTGCTGTTGCAGGCAGGCCATAATGAGATCCGCGCACACGCGTTCCCAATGAAGGGTTGGGGCACGAAGCCCGCTTTTTTGCACAGGCTTACGGTATGCTGATCCACTGTTTCGTCATTACTATTCGCGAACCTTGCAATCGAGCCAGAAGCGTCAGGCAAACGCGGGATCTCTGCCGTCGCCACGCATCTGCTCGAAGCGCTAACAAAGACAGTGCTCCAGATCGACTTCAGGTCCGTCGCGATGTCCGGGACTGTTAGCATTCTTGCTCTTCGGGGGAGCGCTCCACGTCGATCTCGCAACGTTGGTAAGCCGCGCCGTGCCCCCAATCGAGCTTGCCACCTTCGCCACGATCACGTCGACGTTTATCCTTGGCTTTCTATTCTGGCAGCCCGCTGGTCTACTTGGTTAGTCGCTGCCGCTGCCTTTGCCACTGGTGTTTGGCGGCCTCATCAGCCTGACCGATCCGGTGGCGGTCATGGGTACGCTCAAAATGTAAAGGCACCTGAAGTCTCGAGGTCGAGATGCAGGGCGAGTCACTCTTGAACGACGGTGTCGGCATTGTCGTTTTCACGATCCTGCTGGCCTCCGCCGCCGGCGGTCCATGCGAGGTCGCGGCCCGACTCGGCAACTGCCGGCTTCACGCCAGAACAGGTCGGATCTGGGAGTTCCCTACCAGCTTGTATCTGACAACTCACTCTTCGATTTCGTCGGAGAAAGCTGAATCAACCAGGTGGTGTGTGGGTCTGACAGTTTGTTGGGCACACCCGGGCGCAGGCGCTGCAGCCGATGCAAGCGCCTTCGTCCTTCAGCACCATGACCTTCTTTTCGAGCTCATCGTCGTCCTCGTCGAGATCGATGATCTCGCCACCCTCACTTAGCCCCTTCAGCGTCATGACCTCACGGCCGCAGATCTTGTAGCAGCGGCCGCAGCCGATGCATTTGTTGGGATCGATAGAAACCAGGTAGTCCGGCCTCCAATTGCGACCGTCGCGGGTCCTGAATGACATGGCTAACCGTCCGCTATGTTTTGTCCAGCGCCTCGAGATATTGGCGCTTGCTTTCGAGCTCGCTGAAGGCAGCGTGGGCCCTCTGGGCCACGCTCAGGATCGACGACCAGTTGACTGGCAGCTCCTCGGAGAGGTCGTGGAGGTCCATCTTGGCCTGGGTCGCCTTGGCCGACAGCTTCTTTATTTCCGCTTTCAGAGTTTCGATGTCGCTCACACTTGCCTCAACAACTCGCCACTTCCGGGAACTTACGGATCATCTCAACGCCACTGTTGACGAATTTGTCGCCTTGATTGGCGAGATCAGAGAGATGGTCGAAACCAAAGCGATGCACGTCGCGCAGCTGCTTGCTCACGACAACGAGCCGGCCGCCGATCAGCACGATCCGACCGAACCCTTCGTGATGCATCTTCAGCATTGGCGAGATCATCACACCGGTTGCCTTCTCGATAGAGAGCGCAACGGCGTCGAAGAACAGCTCCAGCCGCCATGTCGTGTCCGGGTCGGGATTGCCGACGATCGGCAGCGCACGGCGCTTGCGCTTGTCGAGAACGTAGGGTTCGAGCAGCTCAAGATCCTTTTTGCCCTCCCAGGCGCCGTGGGTGTCCTGGGCGCGCCAGATCTTGATGAGCTCTTTCAGAAATGGCCATTCCGCGGCGGCGGCGGCTGGAGTGACTTCAGACGGATCGGCCATCTTTATTCCTTCAGGCTTCGAAATCCACCGTACGTTCCCGGCCTTTGGTGAGCAGCTTCCGCAGCCAGGGCGGCGGCGACCCCTTCAGCACGGTTTCGAGTTTGACGCAAAGGTCGTGGATGGGCTCTGGCTGCAGCACCTTCATCGGATGGATGTTCCTGGCGACGACTCGCGCAGCACCCGAGCCGCCAATCGCCGCAACATAGAGGATTGCGCACTCCCGGATCGCCTCGATCTTCGGCCCGAGCTTATCCTCATTGCCGTCTTCGGTGAGGTCACCGTCGAATTGGATCGCCTCGATAAACCGATGCCCGTCCGGGCCGACCTCGTAGATCACGATGTTCTTGGCCCAGCCGAAGTGGGCATCGACGTGCTTCAAGTCCTGAGTGGCGAATGCAACTTTCATCCGGGTTGTTTTCTCTCCCTGCTCAATGCAACTGGGGTGGATGGACCTGTGGGCCGCCGCAGCTTGATCGCCAGGTGTCGGGCGTCGGCCCATGGTTCGCTTCGCGGTCGGTGATGATCAGATTGGCAATGTCAAAGATCAGATCGCGCGTGCCGCGATAGCCAACCATCGTGAGGTGCGCAGCGCCAAGGCGATCGAACATCGGAAAGCCTACCCGGAAGAACGGGACATTGAGTCGCGAAGC
Source organism: Bradyrhizobium sp. 155 (assembly GCF_023101105.1). Classification (NCBI taxonomy): domain Bacteria; kingdom Pseudomonadati; phylum Pseudomonadota; class Alphaproteobacteria; order Hyphomicrobiales; family Nitrobacteraceae; genus Bradyrhizobium; species Bradyrhizobium sp. 155. Next base: position 6,660,840 of record NZ_CP064704.1, read on the forward strand.
GGCCTGGCGACCATGTGAATGCGACATCAAGAGGTCGCAGTCACGCGACCTGGCAAGCTCTTCAAGGTCCTCCAGATCGCCGATCAGGACGTCCTCGGTCCTGACCCGCTGGAGCACCGGTGAGGTCGTCGTCGTCACCGCAGCACTTACCTGTGCGCCCATCTCGTGGAGCAAGCTGGAGAGATCGAATAACAAGTCCGGCTCGGCGCCGATCGCGAGCTTGCGGCCGCCGATATGGAAATGTGCATCCAGCATGGCGTCTGCCAGCTGTCCACGCTGCCGGCGATATTTCCAGGGCACCGACCGCCCGCTGATCTGGCTCAGGAAGGCGATGAATTCGTCATTTGGGATAAGGCCACAGAGCCGCTCGAACAGGCGGAACGGCGCGCCTGTCCGCACCTGCATGGCCTCGGCCGCACGGCGCATCTGCGCGCCGATCGCGATCGTCCAGGCCACCTGCCCCATGGTCGCAATCTCGTCCACTCCAATGCCCCCGATCGTGATGGGCGTGAATTCGTCGGGGATGTGACCGTCCAGCGAACCGGCGACGTCCGGCAGGAACGAGGGCTTGAGCCCAAAATCCTCAAAAATCGTGCGCAGCTCGTCGAGATCGCCGGGCGTGAGGTGGCATCCAGGTAGCACGTTGACGCGGGAGATATCGCGCGGTCTCGCCGTGTCGACGGGAGCCACAAGCATCTCGATCATCCGCGCCACTGTCTTGCCCCAGCCATCCTGAAAGGCATCCTTGAAATCCGGGGTGGAGACGTAGACAAGGGGGAGCTTTTCGAGTTTCGGATGCTTCTGTCGGATCAACCGGATGAAGGCTTCGACGTCATCGCCGTTGGTCTCGGTGACGCCAGTCGAATTGATACCAATGATCTCAGGCTCGAGCCGATTGTAGATGTTGAGGATCGCCTGTTCGAGATTCTCGTGGCCACCGAGCACGGTGGCAACCTCGCTCATGGCCGTCGTCTGCATCGGCACGGCTTCATTGAAATGGCGCACGAACAGCGTTAGCCCGAAGGAGGTACAACCTTGCGGACCGTGCAAAAGCGGCATCGCGCCGCGCAGTCCCAGGAAGGCAAATGAGCCGCCGATCGGCTGGCTCATTTTGAGCGGATTGACCGAACAGGCTTTCTTCGAGGTAGTGACGACCGCCATGCCGCTCCCCTACTCCGCCGCCTGCAGCGCTGGGGGCTGCAAATCGGAACGAATGTCCTTACAAGCAACGCACCGTGCGGTGGAATTGGTGCATGGCTTGGCGAGGTTCAGGCCATGGGCCGCAATCGCGCTCTCGCCACCGCTGGCCTCATTTTCATTCGAGAGACTTATCGTATTGACGCCGTTCTTGCTCGCGTCTCGAACTGGATCAGCGGCTTGCGCATACATCTGCGCAACCGTCCTTGCCTGACGCTTTCGGTCGAACTCATCCCATGGCGCGGCTTGGCGGAGCTGATCCCATATCGGATTGTAGAGCGCTTTCTCGATCTCCTCCATGAGCTTGACAATCCCGATATAGCCCATATAGGCGTGGCAGCGCTCCTGGTTGATATCGAGCCACGGCATCGCCGCCTTTAGTGCGACGAATTGCGACTTGCCGCCGGAGAGCATGATGTCGGCTTTTGCGTCCTTTAGCATCTTGTAGATCTCGCGAGGCGACATGTCCTCGATCATGTGGGCGTGCTGGCCCATTAACTCCTTGATACGTTCCTTGTCCTTCTTGGTCGATTTCTTCACGGACGTGCCGACGATCTCGAGCCCGGCCTCTTGCAAAGCGGACACCATCGACCAGGATTTCACGCCACCGGTGATGAGAACAACCCTCTTTGCGGCAAAGCGTGGCTTGAAACGTTCAATCGCAGCCCAGGCTTTGGTCTCTTCGCGTGCGATCAGGGCTTGCGTGCGTTCCATCAGCTCGGCCGGCGCGCCGCGTTCGATCAGCATGCGCGCGATCTGGCGTAGTGAATCGCTGGAATCCTCAATACCGTAGAACGAGCCTTCAAAAAACGGGATGCCGTAGCGCTGCCTCATCTTGCGTGCGACGTTGATCATTGCCTTTGAGCAGACCATCATCGCGGCTTTGGCTCGGTGCGAATAAGCCACCTCGCGATACTTGCCGTCCCCCGAGATGCACGACAGGATCCGGATTCCGAGCTCATCGAGCAGCGGCTTGACCTGCCAGAGCTCGCCGGACAGGTTGTATTCGCCGATGATGTTGATGTCATACGCAGTGGTGTAATCGGGCTCTCCGGTACCGATGACGTGCTCCAGCAGTGCTTCGCCTGCGAGCTTGTTGCCGAGGTTCTTCGACCCCACAAATCCCGGTGCATTGATGGGAATGACCGGTTTGCCAAGTTTGGCGGAGGCTGCCTTGCAGACCGCATCGATGTCGTCACCGATCATTGCGGGCACGCATGTCTGGTAGACGAAGATGGCCTGCGGGTCGTATTTCTCTGTGATCTCCTTGACTGCCCTGTACAGCCGCTTCTCGCCGCCGAACACGATGTCGGTCTCGCTCATGTCCGTGGTGAAGCTTCTGCGCCAAAGATCGGAGCCGGAGGAGGCGGAACCGCGATTGTCCCAAGAATTGCCCTCACAGGCGATTGGACCATGCACAAGATGGGCGACGTCGGTGAAGGGCTGCAGTGCGACTTTGGCGCCATCGAAGGCACACCCACCGGCGACGCCGCCCGGCTTCAGCTGCTTGGTGCATCCATTCTTGCGCTCGACGTTCGACTTGCTCGCATTCCTGGCGCAGCCCGGTTCGTTAAAGACGTCCTGTATGGTCCTGGGAAGCGAAGTCATGGTGTCTCTTTCGGGGATGTCAAGACATTCGCACAGACCAAGAGGATGGCCCGGCGGAAAACCCGGGATCCCCGCCACAGCGCCGCTGTTCCTGCGGACGATGAGGCGGGGCGCTCGCCTCAACGTATGATGTCGAAGCTGTAGTCTGTCTTGCCAACCGAGCTGGTTTTTCTATCGATCTCATCAAAGATCTTGTCGAGAATCTTGACCAGCACATTCATGCTACCCTGATAGCCCCACACTGGATAACGATGGTGATGATGGCGATCGAAGATGGGAAACCCGATGCGGATTAGCGGCGTTCCAGTGTCACGCTCGAGATACTTGCCGTAGGTGTTACCGATCAGGAAATCGACTGGTTCTGTGAACAGGAGCGAACGCATGTGCCAGAGATCCTTGCCCGGGAAGGCGCGGCAGTTTCTACCGAACGGCGAGCTCGCGAACAGCGCCTGCATCTTCTGCTCCCAGCCCTTACTTCCGTTGGTCGAGAGCACGTGCGTCGGCTCAGCGCCAAGCTCCAGCAAGAATGCGGCAAGGCCATAGCAGAGGTCGGGATCGCCGTAGATCGCGAACTTCTTGCCGTGAACATGCGCGCTAGAGTCAGCCATTGCGTCTACCAGACGCCCGCGCTCCCGCTCCAGCGCATTGGGAATTGCCTTGTTGGTGATACGCGACAGCGTCATCAGGAAATCGTCCGTGGCGCTGACACCCAGAGGGTGATTGAAGGAGACGACCTCCTGGTCGTGCCCCTTGATGAAGGGCAACGTCTTCTCCGTACAATATTGCTGCATGGAAATGGTTGCCTTCGCATGGACTGCGTTCGCGGCATCCTTTAGTGTCGTGCCGCCATCATACATGCGGAACTCGCCGTCGGTGGGGGTATCGAACACATCACTGTTATCCGCGAGGATCGTGTAGCCGATCCCCATCAGCTCGAAGATGCGCTTTATCTCACGGATGTTTCCGACAGTGTAGCCGTCGAAGCCACCGATGAAGTTGATCCAGTTGTTCGCCTTGCGCTGGAGTTTAGGCGCCGTGCCGGCTTTGCCATCCCAGAAATGCTCGAGGATGCCCTTGAGCGCGTTGTCGTAGCCCGTAATGTGACTACCGACGAATGCAGGAGTGTGAGCGAATGGTACGTCGTAGTCCGCGGGGACTGAACCTTTTTCCTTTGATGTTTTGATGAAGGCGTTGAGGTCGTCGCCAATGACTTCCGCCATGCAGGTCGTGGCGACCGCGATCATCTTCGGCTTGTACATGTTGTAGCTGTTGGCAAGCCCGTCGGTCAGGTTGTTGAGCCCCCCGAACACAGCCGCGTCTTCCGTCATGGACGAGGAGACGCACGAAGTCGGCTCCTTGAAGTGCCGCGACAAATGGCTGCGATAATACGCGACGCAACCCTGGGAGCCGTGGACGAACGGCAGTGTGCGCTCGAACCCGAGCGCGGCGAAGACCGCACCTAGCGGCTGGCAAGCCTTCGCCGGATTGACGGTTAGCGCCTCGCGGGCGAAGTTCTTCTCGCGGTATTCGGGCGTCTTGGACCATTCTCCGATACGGTCGACTTCGGCGGGATCGTGCGGATTCTCAAATAGCGCCTTCTTATTGGCCAGCATCTGCTGGTATTCGTCTCCCCGGAAAAGCTCAGAGTGGTCGAGGATGTGTTCGGCGTTCTGTGTCATCATGGCACTCTTCAGGTTCTTGTGTTCGTTCTCCTGCCCTTCCCTCCTCTGCGGAAGAAAGGGCCCGAGCGTCGGCTTTCCTATTCCGCCGCCATGAGGCTCGGCCGCGGAGCGTCCTTCCAAGGTGCGGTGGTCTTCCCCCAGATCGGGGAGTTGATTGCCATGTCCATGTCTCGGGCGAAGATCGCGAAGCCGTCATAACCGTGGTAAGGACCCGAGTAGTCCCAGGAATGCATTTGGCGGAACGGCACGCCCATCTTTTGGAAGACGTATTTTTCCTTGATACCGGAGCCGACGAGGTCGGGCCGGATCTTTTCGACGAAGCGCTCGAATTCGTAACCGGTGACATCGTCGTAGATCAGCGTGCCGTCCTTGACGTAGTGCTGGGCGGTGCGCTGATAGTCGTCGTTGTGACCGAACTCATAGCCTGTGCCGACAACATCCATGCCGAGGTCCTCATACGCGCCGATGACGTGGCGAGGACGTAGGCCGCCGACGAACAGCATTACGGTCTTGCCATCGAGCCGCGGCCGGTATTTCGCGGTCACCGCATCGACCAGCGGCTGATATTTCGCGATGACGCGCTCGGCGCCCTCCTTGATCTTATCATCGAAGAAGCTTGCAATTTTGCGCAGCGACTCCGCGATTTTGGAAGGCCCGAAGAAGTTGTACTCGCACCAGGGAATCCCGAATTTTTCCTCCATGTGCCGTGAGATGTAGTTCATCGAGCGATAGCAATGTAATATGTTGAGCTTCGCTTTCGGCGTCGCCTCCAATTCAGCGAGAGATCCATCCCCGGACCACTGGGCGATGACGCGCAGGCCCATTTCTTCGAGCAGGATCCGTGACGACCAGGCGTCGCCGCCGATGTTGTAGTCACCGATAATGGCGACGTCATATGCGGTCGGCTGAAATTTAGAGCTGGCTTCTGGGGCGCTCTTGTCGAAGATCCAATCTCGAATGGCGTCGTTCGCGATGTGATGGCCGAGCGATTGTGACACGCCACGAAAACCCTCGCACCGCACAGGCACGATGGTTTTGCCGCCATATTCCTTTGACTTTTCTCTGGAGACTGCCTCGATATCGTCACCGATCAAACCAATCGGACATTCGGACTGAATGGTAATGCCCCTGTTGAGAGGAAACAGCTCCTGTAGCTCGTCGATGAGTTTGGTGACCTTTTTATCTCCGCCGAACACGATATCCTTTTCTTGGAAATCGGAAGTGAACTGCAGTGTCACGAACGTGTCGATGCCGGTCGTGCCGACGTAGTAGTTGCGCCGCGAGCCCCATGAGTACTGACCACAGCCGACCGGACCGTGGCTAATGTGGATCATGTCCTTGATCGGCCCCCAGACCACGCCCTTGGAGCCCGCGTAGGCACAGCCGCGGATGGTCATTACGCCCGGAATGGACTTGATATTGGATTTGACGCCACAATCGGACTTCCCCGCCTCGTGAACACTCAGATGCTTGGCGCGCCTTTTGGCGGTCTTCTCTGGGTAGACCTTCAACACCTCATCAATTAGCTGCTTGTTGCGCGCCTTGATCTCTGCGACGCTTTCGGTAGTTGCTCGGCTCATACAAATTTCCTTTCCATTGTCGTCTCAAATGAAGAAGCGACGCTTTTCCGGTAGACCGACGGATTTCCGATCCGGCGTTGAGGTGTAAAGCGTGCAATCTCCCTGTCCGGTCCGACCGGACGCAACTCCGCGGGGTTCTGGATCATGCCGCAGCGATCGATCAGAATGTTGCAGCTCATCTCGGCTAAGCGCTTGCGAGCGCCATGTGTGACGCTGTTGATTTGTCGACGGAATCGCTGACCAAGACGCGTCTCGGTGATGTCATGCCTGCCCTCCAGCCTTGGTCATATCGGCTTCTTTACTCGCTCGCGTGCCATCAGGGGCGGCCTGCCCCTCTGCATGTCGATGCAAAGGGCTAACAGCCGCCTGTTGCGCAGGGGTTTGCAACGAGTGTGCCAGCGCTGGTTGAACACGAAAAACCCACGTCTGTAGAGCTAGATAGCTGGCAGGATGCGGATTGTTATAAACCCGACCCTGCGTGGCACCGACAGGCGTACCCGCTAACGCTCTGTCTGAAACAAAACAATCACTTGCGCTCTCCGCCAGCGAGATAGGTAGAGTCTTCCCGCGCGCCGGCATCACTCCGGTGCGCAGCTTTGCTTGGCGCCCCATCGAGCGATCGCAAACACGATCGGCTCGAGAGAGTTCAGCGCACGTAGATGCGCCCATGGTGTTTGCGTCCGATACTGAGCAAGTGATGATTGAGCGCTGCAGCACCTCTTCTGGATGACTAAGAGAACTCAGTTGTCAGCAGAAGGCGTTGTTTCACTTACAGGCGATCTTTCGCTTCGCTCCTCATTCCAGTTGATCTCTCGTGGAGACGCGCTCTAAGTGGCGACACCCGATCTCGTGGAGAGCATTGGGGCTGATCGATTCTCAACCCGCGATAGCCTTAAAGGCGCAAGCTCCTGGCCCTTGCTCATTCGGGGTAAAGAGGTCGGCGTTCTGCGTCATTCGGCAGCCCAGTTGCAGCTCGTTTCAGCATCTCGGGAAGACACGCCCCGACGCAATTCGGCGCTTCGATCGCTCGCCCGTCGACTTTTTTCTAACGCCGCTTGCGGGAGCGTGACGCGGTGAGCCGACGCCGGCACGCGGCACCGAGTGCAGCGACAACGAGGCCTGTCTGATGATGAGCGCGAGGCGCTGCTCCCACTACAGACGGACACCACTAGAGCGGCTCCATCAGCGCGGGCTGCCCTCAAATTCGCGTTGAGCGTTCATCCTCCGTCAATGAAGCTTCGCATATTCTCCGTTCGGCAAATAGGGCCCGTGGATAGCCTACTTTTATCTACTTCCCGGCGCGAAATTGATGCGTTCCAGCCTTAGGCCAACGGCATGGGGCAAAACAAACCCGCCGGCTGGACGGCGGGGGCCTGAAGCGAGCATGATGGGTCCGAGATCTACGGAGCGGCTCGGCTGCTCATCGTCCGCCCGATGTTGCCGAGGTTGAGATTACACCGAGGGCGAGCCAGCGCTGCATTCCGGCGTCATCCTTCTACCAGCATCGATTGAAGCCGTTTCGCCGCTTAACCACGCTGATGCGTCCATCGCGTGCGCCATTCTTGGCATCGCGGAACCAGCGCTTCTTCTGTTCGCGCTTGCGCTCAGGGCTTTTGCTCGGTCGATTGGGGATGCATACCCCCCAATGCTCTCGCAGCGGCCTCGTTCTGGCAGAGTAGACTCCGGCGTCAGTCGCCACCAGCCGCGGCACGCCCCCTGGTGGGTTGCGATGGCCGGGATCAACAGATCGCCATTGGGCCGCCGGACATAGAGTTAGTCGACAATCTTGCAGCTTGATCATTTTGCCGAACTCATTGGGCTTGCCGGCTTGTCCTTACGGATGATCTCGGGCCGGCGGCTCGAACACGCCGAGAACCTTATCTTCCACATGAGTGTCGCCGTGGAAGATGCGCGCCCGGGCTCTTGACGCATCACCCGCAGTACCAGCGGCAACATCCTATCGAGCTCCGCGCAGAGCCCCTCCAGTGCGATCTGCTGCAGAATGTCCGTTGCCTTCTTCACTCCTTTGGATATTTCTGCGCTTGCGGAAACAAAGCGTAAGACACGAGTTACTTCCAAAAAAGAGATTCTGGCCAATCTGTGAACTCCAATTCGAAGCTACGTAGGCCAGTAAGTTTGGTGGTGAATTTAAGGGTCTTCCCTGAAAGGGCTGCCAATGAGCCAGATGCGAACTTGAATACTGTCGTGCCGGAAGTTGCGACCGCAATGCCTTGCTCGCCTTCCATGCTAGAGAAGCCGGTCGCCTCCGAGAGTTGCCCAATTGCAACTCCCTCCAGCGCGCGGTGAAATTCCAGGGACGCTAGGTACGTTCCTTTATCAGCAGCCCACTCGCTGACCGACACTGCTGTAATCCCCGCGTCACGCGAGAGACCATCCGCGATCCGGCAGCCATATTGAACCGTGAGAATGACCCGCTCGTTCCGAACTCCGACCGGCTCTCTATCGGCGGCAGTGATCGTGCACGCGTACCGCCTTGTGTCCGCAACCGCGCTCGCGCTTAGCCCGAGCAGCTCGAGAGCGAAACATAATGCAAAAGCGATAGCGGCTCTTCTCATTCGGCTACACCTAGTCTGGAGTATCGTTCGCCTGCTCTGTACAATCTGACGCTACGGCCGATTCAAGCTTCTTCGATCGCTCTGTCGGATGAAAGCTACTCATGGTGACCGCGGTTTCGCAGAAACGGCGCAATCGGTGTCCCCCAGCCGTGGTCCTGGATGGCGGGCCCGAACGGTTTCATCATCGGCGCTCAGCGCGGGCCAGCACATCGGTGAAAAGGCCGAGGACCGACGCATTTCAGCTCGGCGGCGGCCATGATGGCGCGGCGGTCCGCGGCGACGGAGCCTACGTTTCTGACGCAGGCGCATGCGTTCTATGAGCCGACGCCATTTTGCGCGCCAATGACCTGCGGCTCCCGAATTTTGCTTGACAGTGTCAATGTAAAAGGAAACGTGGTCGCTAGGAGCCGTTCAAAGGCAGATTGCCGCTCAAGCAGGCGATCTTCGAGAACCTTACGCTCGAGATCACTCAGCTCGCTTTTAAGCCTTCTTCGACAGCGCCAAATGTCATTCCGCACGTGTCGGATCTCATTCAATCGATCGTCAATCGAAGCCATCACCGACGCCATATCTAACTTGAACCAGCCATGGACAACTGGTGATCACGTCCTTCCCTCAGTAAGACGCGGATGAGATCTCACGACCTGGCCATCTGCGGACATGATGTAAAGATCTCCTACCAACATGTCCTCTTGTACGGAAGTCTTTCAACGCAAGAGCACGAAGTGACCATTGCTTCTGCAGAAGTTCAACGATTTTTGCGACCAGCGCGCAGGATTTCAAAAGCTGCCACTCGGCCGTGAGTGGGTCGAAATGGTTATCTTATCCCAACCCACACGCGGCCCGATCAGGTGTCAGGCCGGCACTTCAGCTGGTGTCGAATGGGAATATCCGAGTAAATCGGACGGTCGTACCGTCAAACTCTAGTCTAGGTAACAGATTTGAGATGGGCAATTGCTCTGCCAGCGAACCCCAGGTGGGATTCAAGACGAGCCATGTTCAGGCTTCGGGGCTCGTCTGTTACAAACGAGCGCGATTTCGGAGGCGGCGCGCAAAGAGCCGACCCGGATATGAGTCGGCGAGCCTTCAGTCGGCAGGGCGCGGCGAAATCGTGAGCGATGCGCACCGCCGGGCGCCTCGGCTCAGTGTCTCGCCGTACGCCAGCGTTGATCTTTGTACCGCCGTGCCATGTGTGGCCGGCAAGCCTGGCAATCGGATCTCATCACAAAACTTTCTGTGCGATGATGTCTAGCCGGGACTGGCGCTTGTCGCATCTGTGACACTGTATGTATTCATCAAAGCAAGACATCCGACGTTGTTCGGCAGCCCGGACTCGTTTTGTACCTAAATCAGCAGCTTGCATGTCAGATGCAAGACTGGCATGGGGGTTGCTATTGTCCAGCGGCACCGTGAGCGCTGAGCGCGACCAGCGGTGCAACACGGATAGATCAACTTCGCTGGAGCGTATTGGTCACCCAATCGCTCAATGGAGAACCGATGCGGCCACCGGACAGATTATCCTTTTTCGGCACGCTTATTGTTGTCAGATCGGCCATCATTCCGAAGGTTGAGGCGCTAGTCTGATCTACCAAGGTCGTGATCTAAGCTCAAAGCGAATTCGCGAATCAAATAACGGCTTAAAGCCTCTTGGGCGAACGCCGGCAGCGAGCACCTCGAAATCGAACATTTGATGCAGCCTCGCTTCACAGGATCCGGTGCATGCTGCGCCGGCCCGTTCAGGGAACAGAGTGTGGCATCGCTTTCGACTGTTTCCTTCGTATCAATCAGAACTGATGAGGCGGGTGTATGAACAAATCGATCCGGGAGCTTCGGCTTGTGGCTGAAGCATCTGTTTTGGCGATTGGCCTGTTGATGTCGTCAGGAGCTAGCGCGGACGATGATCTGATGAGAGCCGCCAGGCAGATCTTCCATCCGATCCCCTCAGTCATTCCTGCGGTAAAGGACAATCCAGTCACGCATGAAAAGGTCGAGCTTGGCAAGATTCTGTTCTTCGATCCACGGCTATCGGCAAGCGAGATCATTAGCTGCAATACGTGCCACAATCTCGGCAGCGGCGGAGTCGATGCCGGTCCGACCTCAGTCGGTCACGGCTGGAAGGTCGGCCTACGTCGGGCCCCAACCGTCTACAACGCGGTCTTCAATGCGGCGCAATTCTGGGACGGACGCGCCGCGGACCTCAAGGCGCAAGCAACTGGCCCTGTGCAGGCGAGTGCCGAAATGAATGCGACTCCGGATCATGTGCTCGACACCTTGAACTCAATGGCCAGCTATGTCGTCTTGTTCAAAAATGCTTTCCCGAACGAGGCTAGACCGGTCAGCTTTGAAAACTTTGCGAAGGCAATCGAGGCTTTTGAAGCCACTCTCATCACACCTGCGGCCCCGTTCGATCAGTATTTGGAGGGCAATACACATGCTCTCGATGATCAGCAGAAGTCAGGGTTGGCGCTGTTTATGGAGAAGGGATGCTCCTCTTGCCACAATGGAATCAATGTCGGTGGACAGGCCTACTTCCAGTTCGGCGTGATGAAGAAGCCGGACGCAACCCTGCTTCCCCAAGCCGATAAGGGCCGATTCGCGGTCACCAAGGCGGTCGGCGACGAATATGTCTTCCGCGCTGCGCCGTTGCGGAACGTTGCTTTGCGAGCCCCTTACTTCCATTCGGGCCAGGTTTGGAGCCTGAAGCAAGCTGTTGCCTTGATGAGTGAAATCCAGCTCGGCGCCAAGCTTAGCGATGGGGAAGAAAACGACATTGTCGCGTTCCTGAATTCGCTTACCGGGCGGCTACCTAAGATCGAGTATCCGGTACTACCCACCCGCACCAACACGACGCCAAAGCCTTCAATAGACAGATAGGATTAACAGCACCGGCCTCATGCCTTGCCGAATAATAACAGATGCGACGCAAGAACCCGGCGTCCCGCAATGACGTCAAAATGAATGATCCCACTCATAACCAGGCAATCGGGTAGGAGGAAGCCTCACGGCTTCCCCTTACCGCGGTTCGTCAGGCACCATTGAGGTGGCGGTGCAATCCAATGAGGGACGGCAGCCCGAGTTGCACGAAGAAGGCGGCGCAATAGGCATCGTTCATGTGGCTTGCCCCGGCATCCCGCCCGTCATCAATCCAGCTTGAGCGCCTTGTGCGCAACCCAGGCGGCCCGCTCACCCGGCTGCTGTTCAAACTGCTCAACCCACGGCTCGTGAACCAGACCAGCCAGCCCTATGATCTGCTTGTGCGTTAGCGGGCTCGGCAGTGTCTGCGTGCCGCCCAGAGCTTCGCGAGTGCGACGCCAGCTTGGTTCTTCCGTATTTCGGCGATTGCGACGTCGCGCGTCTTAAGTGAGAATTTCACCTCAGCGCCAATACGGGCACTCACGACGAACGCGGGGCTGCCCATGCACTGCTCGAACGTCAGCAGTGCTCGGTCATTATCCAGGGCGCGCAGAATATCGGAGGGCGTGCGCGTCCTGAAGCTCCAGAACGAGGAGTCGTTGTCTTTCGATAGATAAGCCATTCGATAGTTCATCGTCGCTGTGTCCCGGTTCTGTGTACCGGTCAGCGGCTCAAATTCCCTGCAAATTAGCGATTTCAATCGCTTGGATATGGTGTGGTGCCCAGGAAAGGATTGGGGCCCGATCCGTCAAACTGTAGCAAAAACAGCCACTTACCTCTTCGCCAAGTCCGGCCCTTGTACCACTGGAATGTGCTCGTGTCGACGCTGCTCTGATCACCAACCCACACGCTTGCAAGAGCGGCGATAGTGCGGATGGACGAGCCGCTTGCGAGAGTTTGGCATAACGACGCTTGGCTCGTTTCGTCCTACGTGCGGTCCCCTTCGGGTCTTGGCGATCCTCTTGGAGCCCTCGACAAGGAAGTCGACCGACAGCTGAGCGAATCGTCCAACTTTCTCATGTTCCTCCGGCTCCGACGCGATCTTGGCCTCGGTGCGCTAGACCTCAGCCGCGAGTCTTGGCCGACTTAGCATAAGTAGAGCTGGGGTCATTGCCACCGGCTAAGAGTTTGATCTTGAGATGTCCGTCATTCCCGAAGATGACCGAGAAAGGAAGTTTGCTTTTTGCGGAGAGCATCTCCCAAATCAAAGTGAACGGCGAGCGGTAGTTAAAATACAGTTCGCAGGGGCTTGTGCACGCCTTGACTATTCTCGCGATGCTATCCGGATCCGGAAGACCATGCCGCGAGCCATCCGATGAGATCGCGTAGCGAGGGCAATCGATTTCGGCCATCAGCCGATTGGAGAGATTTCCGGCGCTACCGTGATGGGGGACTTTCAAGAGATCAAGGCGAAAGGGGGGTCCGCCATTTCGAAGTCGCTGGAGCGAGGAGACTAATGTGTCTTCGTGAGCGTCGGCCGCAAGCAGCGCACGTCGACCTTCGAATTCCGCCAGCAGCGCGATACTTGTTCCGTTCGGTCGGCTGTCATCCGGAAAAAAGGGGGCAGAGGCCAGCGCCTCGATGTCAATCTGCTCGCATCTCAGTCGCCGGGCGGCACGCCCAGACCGTTCGTTCCCTTTGCCCGCCACGATGCCTGCGCGTTCGCATTCCGCCACCCACCGAGCTTCGAGCCTGCGGAGCTTGGCCTGTGTTGGGGAGAGAACCGTAATCATAAGGCCTCCAGGCATCGGCACGAGCGGCAGGCTACCGTCGCCACTGATGGCGACTGCGTCGCCTCCGAACGCCTCATTCCAAGCAATTTTTTTGTCTCCCAGTAGTCGCGAAAGTGCCTCGCCGTCCCGAGCGCCCCGTTCATTCCGGGAGCCGGATACATGGCGATACGCGTTGAACCAAACCTCCCCGATCGCAAGGTTGGGGTTTCCCTCCAGAAGCTCAACGGCCCCCTCGATATGATCAAGATCGATGTGGCTGATCACGAAGAGATCCACGGCGTTGTCCGGCGCCAGGCGCTCGCGGACACTGCTCACAGTGCTCTTACGTCCTCCATCGATTAGGATCCTATGAGGCCGATCCGGAGGGCCGTACTCGACGAGGATGCAGTCGCCTTCCTTGGCCGGCAGAAGCTCCACGTTGAATAGGGACCGGGCTCCACGCTCAATCATCGATGCAGCACCTGCTTGACGGGTTCGCGCACAAGTAGATATACCATCCTTTTTAGTATTTGTGAGTTGCATATGACTTCGAAGCACTTGCGGCCCAAGTGGAAGCGGCGGCGCACGCCGCCAGCCAAATTGAAATGGCCCCACCCCACGGAAAGCACCACTCGCGCCAATCCGTTCGAGATCGATCTGACTATCCTCCTCGGCAAAACGGACGACAATCTCGCGCTGAAACTGGGCTTCAAGTCCGACTGGAAGGACATCGCGACTGAAATCTCCTACGTCGGCATGCGAGACGTGTATGAACGGATCGTTCGCTGCGCCCGCGACGTACTTCGTCGCGAGCGTCCCGCGTCGGAGTTGGCGGCCGTGGGCTATGGAGCGTATGTCAAGCTCTTTCCGGACCAAACCATACGGGACAGGGTCGCCACCCTCTTGGTGGAAAATGACGGCTGCCGAATTCAGGTCGCAGCAGGCAAGGCACACATCTTCCCGTGGAATTTCCTCCACGTTCACGGTGAGGCCGATCCGGATCCGCGATGGTTTTGGGGAGCCAGAGCTCGCATCAAACGTACGTTTGTGAATGCGGCCAACGTTCCACCACCGGCCGCAATGTCCACAAAGGTCCCCACCGTGCAGATCGGTGCCTGCAGCACGCTCGCTGGCGTGATCGGCCACGAGGTACCGCACCTCCAACGGATGCCGCCGGACGTGGCGATGACGAAAATGCTGCCCCGCTTCGTTGGCAAGGATAGGCACAAGAACGTGGTCGATCTGCGCAAGCTCATGATGAGCGAAAGCGCGGACATCATCCACTTTGCGTGTCACGGCGAGAAAGGCGGAGGCGGCGTCGCGGCTTCCTTCACGATCGACGACGATCTGGAGGTGCGCTCCGATCTTCTATTCGCGCAGGCAGGCCCGCTGTCCAAGGCTCCACTGATCTTCCTAAACGCGTGCGAAATGGCCGCCCAGGCTTTGGATTCAGAGGCGACGTTCACGATAGGCTTTCTCGAAAACGGTGCGCGGGCGGTGCTTGCGCCGGAATGCCATGTCTCCAACGAGCGATCCGCCGCGTTCGCCTGCGTCGTCTACGACAAACTGTTGCGGGAGCGGAAACCCCTCGTCGACGCGGTGAGGGAGACTACGAACGAAATGCTGAGCGATGACGAATTGACAGGCCTGATGTACGCGATCCACGGGCAAGCCGAGGCGCACCTACTGTGAAATGCAGAGCAAGTTGCATTAGTTCCTAAATTTCAGTTTGATATCAATGCCTTACGGAAGGGAAGAAATAGCGGCCGATCTGGGGAAAAGCGATGCAAAAGCCGACCGCGTCGCTGGGTATAAAGGGGGCGGAGTGTTGACAACCCAAATTGACTTGCGACCGAGGAGCCCGAATCGTTTGATGGGAGAAATCGCAGTGGGCAAGACTCATCATAGGTTAAATCATTGTCACGCTGGGACTCACCTCCGGTTGAATCAAGCGAATCGCCATGTTAATTCTGATTCGTCCGGATCATTGCGATGAAGCTCAATGAGATTGGAACGAATCCTGGTGAGCGTAAGCGGCGGCGCAGGGTCGGACGAGGCATCGGCTCGGGCCGCGGCAAAACGGCTGGCAGAGGCGGCAAGGGGCAGACTGCGCGCTCAGGAGTCGCGATCAAGGGCTTCGAGGGTGGGCAGATGCCCATCCATCGGCGCCTACCTAAACGTGGCTTCACGGGTAAGCCCGAAAGAAGCCGGCCGGCTCATTACGATTTCGACGATTTGGTGCGCCTTATCAAATCGAAGCGGATCGATGCCGAACAAACGATCACCGACGACGTTCTACGCAAGGCGGGAGTTTTGCGCCACGGACGTCCGGGAAAGCTCCTGTCCGAGGGTGAACCGCCGAGCGGCCTTCACATCCAAACGTACAGCGCCTCGCGCCGGGCGATCGAGAAGATTCAACGGTCCGGCGGCTATATCGAGATCGATCCGCTTGCGTTCGGTGTCGCTCGGTGCGAGGCGGCCGACAGCGAGAAGGGCGAACCGGCCATGATGCTATCTGGTTCGATCGAGCGCAGCGGTGACAGGTTGGATTTCGTCTTCAACCTCGAAGCCTCGCCGAACGAGCGCGAGGCATTGAACGACTTCGAGTTCGTCCTTCAACCGAAGGACTCGCACTTCGACACCACGGTTTTCGGGTTGAAACAGATGGCTTCGAAGAGTTCCGAGCACAAGCTCTCTTACGAGATCAAATTGGTAGGCAAATCTGACGGCCCTCGGCCTCGCGTCGATGTGATGACGGTCTTCCGGCGAAACTTCGTAGACGCGCACAGTTTCGTTGCCGCGAAGAACAGGCGTGAGAAGACGACGACTTAGCTCCATCACGCTCTGACCAGGGCGAGCTGGTCGGCCTACCGTTCGGCGTCAACTGACGATGATCGCGCTGGCGGGCAGTTTGCTGCAGTATTTGTCGCCGCGTTCATAGGCTGAAGAGTACATCATCGCGCCCTCTGCAATGAGTGGGCGGTATAACTCGTATGCTTCACGGTCTCCTCCGTCGTCCAATCATAGTGCTTCCTCGGGACGAACTCGGCGAGAGGGCAACCTGTTCCGATATTGCCAGGGCGTCATCAACCTCAATGCCGAGATACCGGACATGGTGCGGCTGACGCTTCAGTGCAGCATCCAGCGGCCTCGCCGGGCGTTCAGAGCTTCCAGTAATTTGAGTTGTCTCACTGAATAAAACACCCTAAGGTAAATGACGTTGATTGCTAGTCTGCCTTTACTTTCTGCATACTCAGGCCTCTAGGTGCAGCTCATGAGCCCCCGGTATCCGGCTCCCCCAGCACGCAGGCTTCGTGTCTACGCCTTCGATCCACAAACTGCCAGCAGGCTGGGCTCGGTCGACTATGCGTTCGCCACTATCTCGTTGCCATGGGGAACAGCCGAGCAAGATCAGGTGCAGCCTGGTCCCATTAACGACTATGTCGAGGTCATCGACGTCGACCCGGCCAGCCGCCAGTTCTACGATCCTGTGGATCTCAACAACCCATACTTGCTTGCGCAGGACGGACTGACGCCGTCCGAAGGAAATCCGCAATTCCACCAGCAGATGGTTTTTGCGGTGGCGATGAAAATTATCCACATCTTCGAGCGCGCGCTCGGGCGCAAGGTGATCTGGGCGCCACACTGGAACCCCGCGCGCAACACGTACGAGCCGGTGGACAAGCTACGCATCTACCCTCATGCGCTGCGCGAGGCCAATGCCTACTACAGCATGGCCAAGCGAGCCCTCCTGTTCGGCTATTTCCGCAGCACCAACGCATCGGCCGCCGCGAGCTGGATCTTTACCGCGCTATCGCACGATATCGTCGCCCACGAGACCACGCATGCAGTGCTCGACGGACTGCACCGGCGATACGCGGAAGCGACGAGCGTCGACAGCCTCGCATTTCACGAAGCGTTCGCCGACATCGTAGCGCTCATGTCGCATTTCACCCTTACCGAAGCCGTTTCCGCGCACATCCAGGACAAGGGCGGGTCGTTCGACCAAGCTGGCCTGCTGAGCGGACTCGCAGAACAATTTGCCCGCGGCACGGTCGGACGAACATCGCTGCGCCAATACGTGGGTCATGCCCCTAAGTCGGAACTGCTCGCCGTGACAACCGAGTGCCACGAACGGGGTGCCATTCTTGTCGCGGCCGTTTTCGATGCATTCCTGACGATCTACAAGGCGCGCACGGATGACCTGCTGCGCATTGGCAACGTGACACGCGGGGAGGGCAAGCGACTTAATACTGATCTCGTCGCCCGGCTGACGAGGGAGGCGGTCAAATCTGCCGATCATGTCCTTCGGATGTGCATTCGGGCGCTTGATTATCTGCCGCCCGTCGATGTCCGGTTCGGAGAATTCCTGCGTGCCATCATCACCGCCGACACCGACCTCGTGCCCGACGATTCGCACAACTACCGGATCGCATTCGCGGAAGCCTTCCGCGGGCGCGGCATTCTGGTCGAGGACTGCCTGTCAATGTCACCAGAAAACCTCCTTTGGGAAACTCCAGAGCAGATGTTCGGGTCGAATCCTCTGAGTGTCGACGACCTGCACTCCCTCAAACTGGACCTCACCCCGCACTACACACGCAAGGACATTCACAAAAGCTCGGAAGCAAATCGCAAGAAGGTCCATGAGTGGCTCCGCGAGCGGGACGAGGACGTATCGGTCGACCTTGCCTGGGAAAATGCACTCGGGGTCTATTTCGTGTTCCGGAAGAATGTGCCGCACAGCATCTCCTCTGGGAAAGTCTACCCGAATGTCGAAGTACATAGCGTGCGGACGACACGGCGAGCTGGACCTGACGGGCAAGACCTCCGGCAACTCGTCATCGAGGTGACGCAACGGCGGCGTGGCTATTTTGATCCCGAACAGCAGAAGAAGGCCGATGCCGACGAGGAAGAGCCTGCAACAGCGGATTTCATCTTCCGTGGTGGCGCTACGCTGATCATCGATCTCAAGGAAGAACTGCTGCGCTACGTAATCCGGAAGCCTATTGCCGATGATACGCGCCTCGACGAGCAGCGAAAGATTTTGTCGAATCCCGAGGGTTTTGGATTCACGTATAATCCGGATGAGAGCGGCGAGCGCGAGCCGTTCGCCATGATCCATCGCGGTCAATAGGAGGCGGCCGTGGCACCAAAGGCAAAGGCCCTCAAGAAAAAGTCGCGCAAGAAGAAAGAAGCATCGAGGTCCACCTCGGGACCCAGCAAGAGGAAACGCTCCGCCGCCGCCCGAACAGCGGCCGGCAGGAAGTCGACGCAAGATGCGAATCCCGCGCGAGCCGCGGATGGCGCCGTCGATCACGACAGCCCTGCGCCTCTGCGTTCTCCCGGAAATGGCACCGTGTCGATCCGGATGTACCGCGGATTGCTCGGCGATTTCTTCCTCGTCAGGCACGCCGCCGGCGGTCGCGTTTTCAAGATGCTGATCGACTGCGGCGTCTTGCAGCGCATTGGTACGGCGGAGGCGAAGCCGTCCACCTCCCTTGGCAAGGCGCGCATCGTAGACAACGTGGCGGATTTCATGAAGGAGACCGAGGAACAGGTCGACCTAGTCGTGGCGACGCACGAGCATTATGACCACCTTTCCGGCTTCATCCTGGCAAGTGAAAAGTTCAAGGATTTCAAGATTGGCAAGGTCTGGATGGCATGGACCGAAGACCGGACCGACAAGATCGCGAACGGTTATCGCAACAAAACGAAGAAAGCTCTCGCGGCGCTTGCGGGCTTGGCACTGAATTCGGCGCTCGCGCCGGACAGTGACGCGATGCAGACGGTGAACAATCTGCTGCAATTCTACGGCGACAAAGAAGACGTTCGAGCTCACGCCCTTGGTGTCGCAAAACTGGAGGCCGACGGGAAGCTCTCCGGTAACGCAAGCTGCGAAGCGGTGTTGGACTGGTTGCGGAAGCGCGCTGGCGCCGCCAACGTATCGTTCCTCAAACCGGGCGAGGTGGTGCGCTGGGGGGTCGATGACGCGTTCCGCGCGTACGTCCTTGGTCCGCCGCGCGACGACAAGCTACTCCGCCGGCTCAATCCCTCCGAGGAAGACAGCGAGGTATATCTCGCGCGCCGTGAGGAACTGTTTCTCGCGCGCAACGAAGAGGTGGAAATGGTCGCGGGGCTCGCGGCGATTCACGGCGACCCCATCGATGTCCGTGATCCCGGAGCAGAGATCGACAACCAGCCCTTCACACGGATGTATCAGCATCCTTACCCTGCCGGTAAAAACGGTGCCGGCGACAGGAAAGGCCTGGTCAAGCTTGTGCCACGTTCGCCTAACGATCCGATCGCCAGGCTTTACAGGTCGAAACAGATTTTCGATCGTTGCATCGATGACGAATGGCTCGGAAGTGCCGAGAGTCTCGCACTAAAAATCGACAACGACGTCAACAACACATCGCTGGCTCTCGCGCTCGAGCTGGCCGACAAGAGGGTGCTTCTGTTTCCCGGCGACGCGCAAGTCGGCAACTGGCTGTCGTGGGACCGCCAGAGTTATCCCGCTGACGACAAGCTAGGCGGACCGGCTCTAAAGATTGACGACATTTTGGCTCGCGTTATCTTCTACAAGGTCGGGCACCACGCAAGCCACAATGCGACCATGCGGGAGCGCGGTCTCGAACTAATGACGAACTCCAGCTTGGTGGCGATGATTCCCGTCGTCGAGTTGACGGCTCGCGAACAGAAGACAAGGACCTCGCCGAAAGGCTGGGCCATGCCTTATGACAAGCTCTACCAACGGCTCGACCAGCGCACGGGCGGCAAGATCATCCGCGGGGACGGCGACACAACTACGGAGCAGGGCAAGTTCAAAGGATCGATCTTCAAGCTGTCCTACGGAGCAGATTTCAAGGACAAGGATCCCTTGTGGGCGGAACTCAAGCTTGATGTCTAGCTGACGCGTCGAACACCAGAGTTCGACGCGAGTTCCGATCGCTCCTCTCCCCGCCGGGAGTGAGGACGCCTTCGAGTCTGCGGCGACCTGATGACATAGCCGCCGTCAATCGCCGTTGTCGAAGCGGTTATATCGGCAAGTCGATCTTCAAACCCCGCCAACGATCGTACCAGGTTTGATCGGGGAATTGACGAAGCTCAATTCTCTTGCCTTGGGTACTCGCGATGGTGCCATCGACGATCCGATTTCCATACTCCCAGTATTTTTCAGCAATCTCTGCCTGCCTTGCGATGACACGGCGTTCCGCCACCGACTTCAGGAGAATCTCGACATACATGCTCTGGATCGCGCGACGCCAGTTTGCAGCAGCCTCCGCACGGCGCGGTGCAGTCGGCTGCCGATCGAAGTGCATGATCCAATAATCTGCTTCCTCGTCCTTCCAAATTCCTGGGTCGTCGGATGGATCGACGCAAGGCGAGCGACAGACCAGTGGCCTGCCCGTCGCTGCATCGACAAAGAAGAAGAAGCCCAGCTTGTGATAGAAGCGGATTCGGAGGAACTTCCGGATCTCCTCCTGCTGTTCAGACGAGAAGCACGCGGGTTCGGTTTTCAGTTGCTTGATCGTTGCGTCCACCGCATCGATGTCGAATCGCTCAACCTCCAGGATCAATGCCTCGTACTCCGGGAACAGGTCTGCCAGCACATCAACAATGTCCTGAAAGAGAGCTTTTGCGAGCTCGCCTTCACGCCAGCATCGCTGCACGCCGACATAATTCACGTAAGCGAGTTTGGCATCATAGTCGTACGTCAGGAATCCGAGACCGACCGCCTTGTTCGCAACACTCAGAATGAAGTAGCGCGAATCCAGCTGATATGAAATTTTTCCCCGGGCTGGCAAGTTGAACGACCTCACCGTTCCGAGATCGGTATCGAGTACCCAATGCACGATATCCTCCGGGTCGTCACGTTCGTTTGGCGGAAACAAATCGGCATACAGCTTGAAGACCTCGGTTTCGTTGAAGCTCTTTACGTCCCGAATATCGCCGCGCGCGACCGTAAGTGTCGGGCGCATGAATGCGATCAAGGCGTTGCGCGCTTGAGGGTGTGTCAATTCGTCGAAGGATGGGTTCAGCGAAAGAAGCCCGGTCCGCTCTCCCGTTTCGAAATCACGAACAGGAAAACTCGGTACTGTTCTGAGCTTTCGCCAGTCACCCTCTCTTGTAAAAACCTGGATTACAATTGGCTGATATCCCCCGGTCTCCCGTTGGCGGGCGCACGCAAGGCCTAGCTCCCGCTGAATGCGATCCGACGCGAGCGACTTGTCGCTAACCAAAAATATGAAGAAGTGCGCGTTCTCGATCTCGCTCCTGCTATCGGCGTGAGACACAACCGAAAACCCGGAAACCACAAGGAGGCTCTTGTACTGCTCGGCCTCATGATGATCTTCGTCGCAATGGGCAACGAAGACGGAATGCTTGCTGCTAGGTCTAATTGTTCGCATGAAATCTGAGTCCAAAAGGCAATCCCGGGCTAAGGCAGCTTACAATCTCTCGGTCGAGTTTCAACGCCAGAACAGCTTTTGTCTCCGCAGGTTGAATTTCTTGACTGTTCCCTCGGCCGGTGTGAACAAGCCGACGCGGACCAGAACGTCGGCGCCACGCCATCCGAAGCGAGTGCCGATCACATTAGTCTCGTTCGACTCAGTTTCCGCCATCGGGACGCATGCACCTTTTCTAGCAACGCGTCTTTTTGAACCAAGCAGATCAGTGCTGTACCACCAGGACTAGATTGGCTGCATTGCTCGCGCACACATGAAGTGAAATTCGGTCTCAGCCCGATCGTCTACGACCTTGTATTGCTTTCCGGCAGCCTGGACCTGGCTCAGGGTGTCTTCCAAACCAGCAACACGATTACGATCTCGAATGGTGGTAGCTACCGCAAGTGCGAGGCCGTCGAAATTTAGCACTTCCTCATGGAAATCCTTCGACGAACCATGATGCGGCAGCGATAGTATGCATATTTGCTTCGAAAAGGGATTGAAGAACGAGTGCCAAGGCTGACGCCTTGCGCTTTGTTTGAGCTTAGAGTCGCCGGTCTCTAACCAAGCTGCTGGCGACGGCCTCATGCTGTACCCGATCGGAGTGTCGCCGGCAGGAACGAGCCAATCCGAACCGGATTGAGATCCAAGCGACCTTCCGGGACCTGAATAGAGCGACATCGATATCGCGTTCTGCCCTACTTCGAAATGATCATTGTATAGCGTGACGAGCCCTTTCCTATTTGAAGCCAGTTTGTCGAGCAGCGCGCTCGCGAACGTCTCGTTTTCAAAGGAATTGAGGCCCAATTCATTCATGATCGCTCGACGAAAAGCCCTCCTCGTTTCGCATTCAACAGGATGCACATAGGGCAGAAGAATCCAGTCTCCTAAACGCCAACGGTCACTCGCATCCTTTCGCCACTCAAGACGAAAATGCGAACCACATCCCGCCAACAACGATCCGCTTGATAGTTCGCGGTCAACATCGCGCGGCGTGTCATAAGGCACGGGGACAAAGCCTTTTGAGGGCGGCTTCCGCGGCCTATTTACGATGAGGGTGAGCCGCGCCTGAAGTCCCTCCTCCGAGGCGGGAGAAATCGGAAGCGGTCCTTCCGGATCAATCGGCTTGTCTGGCACCCCACCACCAGGTGGCTGGTCTTCTCCGTTTCCTGGTTCTACAAAGACGACGATATCTGCTCCATGCCGACGCCACCATCCGCCCGGGTCACGAATATAGTCGCGGATGGACGCGGTGGCGCTCCCGCCATCTACTTCGCGCATCAATAGTTCGGACAAATCTTCGGGTTCCAAATAGGGAAGCACCACTATCTTGGCGGGTGTCGTGCCCATGAGCCGATCGATCTTGTTTACATGATCGGAAACGAGATGTGATATGAAAAGCAGATCGGTTCGCCCTCCCGTCATTCGTTCATGATTTCGGAGAGACCGATCAAAAGACTGAGGCGATTCCGACCCGCAATCGTAGACGTAGAATTTTTCAAGGACCGTGGTCGACTTGCCCGTGGCATCCTTCGTGTCAAGCATCATCAATTCCGGTATGTGAAGTTCGTCCTTGCGGACCGTAATCTTGCCCGCATGAAACCCTCCATGACCTACAGCATATTGCTTCCTGACAACTGAAGCTGTGAACATCTTTGCCTTCCCTCGGGGTGGGGTGGACTAGAGTGCACCAAGTGCACCTTCCGGCCGGATACGATTCAAGAGGATCAAGCTTGCTTCACCGCTCCAGTGCATCCGATTGGCGCCCCGGGTGCTGCGCACGGCAATGACGTGAACGGTGTGGTGGGCGAAACCGTCCAGCCTATGGTCGCCCCGTCTAAATGCGTTCCTGGATGTTGCGCTGTTGCAAGAACATCCCGCGTTGCCACGCTGGTGCCGGGAGTACTGCCAGCCCAAGTGCCATGATCCCAAGACTGAGTTCGGTGTGCATTCATGGCGCCAACTGTCGGATGCTGCACCCCGGGCTTTCGCCCATGTCGGTTCCCAGGTCCAAATGAGTAGAGTAGACGCGCATACGCTGGCGGTCTGCTAGGAGGGATGCTGCTGCTTCCCATGTCAGCACCGTGATGAGGCACAACGATTGCGCTTGGGTTCGAAGGAGGCGTCCCTATCTCGTGATAGCCTGCATCTCCGGTCAGCAACCACTGCTTGCCCGAACTTGCGTCCTCCACAATGGCGGCGATCCCCGAACCGTTTCGGAGAGCAGCGGTACCCGTGCATCGTCGCAATTCGAGAGACTGCCGGCCACTTGCGAGCGAAATGCGAAGCGTTGCCGGGGTTGTACCCCAAACCAATAGAGTTGCCCCAGCCTTTAGGATACGATTGACGAATGCAAGATGCTTCTTGGTAATTGATTGACGCGGGGCGATCCACGTCCTGGATCTCGCTTGCGGGTCCGTCAACTCTCCCGACCAATGATCCGAATCCCAGTGGCTCAGCACGATCGCTGCACCCACTCTCCAGCAGAATCGCAGCGGCTTCGGTCTGGTGGGCGCATTCCTATAGACGCCCCCGCCTAGATCGAAATATAGATGAACATCCTCATTAGCGTCGGCTAGACCTACCGCCGCACCCTGACCGACATCAAAGCCAATGAGATAGTCGAAAGAGGGGGCTGAGATCGCCCCCGAGAGCTCAGACGAAGTGGCGTCCGGAAAAGAGTCCATCGAAAACGCTGCGTCGAGTGCTGCCGCCTCAGGTATAACTCTCTGAACATCCTTCGATGCGGTTACGGCTGCGGCGAGCAACCCACCAAAAAACATCGACTTCGAAGTACCCAGAATCTTCAAGTTCAATTGTCACCCACTCGTTCTCAGTTATCGCAACGAGTAAGTCGAACCAGGCATCGCCCGGGCTAGCTGTAATCTCCACTCGATAGATCGGAAGCTGATCGTATGGATCCGGACCGACGATTGGATAATGTTTGAAAAGTCCTTGCCAGTACTTGGCATGGTCAATCTTCAGAGGCGTCACACTTCCAAGATCGAAGAGGCCGCCATCGCCGAAGCCGGGCCAATCAGCATCGACCACGTCAAAGCAAAATACGGCCACCGACGCACCCTTGGGCGCAATCGGCTCGCTCTGGTCCAGCTTGCCATATGAACGTCTCGGAAAGCTTGGCCATCCCTCGCCAATTGGTGAGAAGATATGATTCATTGCTTTACCCTGCCCGCACCGATTACGGACACTTTCAGCCCTGCGGTCGGCCTCTCAACCGCTTTGAACGTTCGAGCTAGGCTAGCGAAGCCAACGCCCACCCATTAGACGAGGAGATTAGCGGCACCGATTCTTCTAAGATTTTTCTCGGTCACAAACCCGACAACGACTACGTTAATCTGCTTGGGAAGGATCACTCAGGATCTGCCCGCCTACAATGTCATAGCGCCATCAAACACCTTTCGCGCTCTACGTGCAACCTCCCCGAAGCACATTTGTCAGGCAAGAAGTTTCTGCGTTCGCGGGCGGTGCCTATCCTAAGGATCGGATCGCTTGAAAAATCTTGCTCGAATTTTCCAAACATGACGACTATACTACCCGAGATTGTGCGTCTCTCGACTAGGGCCTCGATCAGGCAGAGCGGCGCACCCTCGCGAGGGAGCGGACATGGGGGCCAAGAAGACCAAGGCACCTGCTGAAGCCAAGGCAAACGGCTCGGCGGGAAACTCCGATCGGAAGCTAACGCGCGCCACCTTAATTGAGCTGTATGCGGCCCGACGTTACCTGGGACTCGCTGCCCTAAAGGAGACCGGGCTGCGTTTGCCAATCGAGGTCTATTTCAAGGATCCGGCTGTAGCCAGCGCATCTGAGGGCGCGGGCTTCGACACCGAGTTCACTGCGCCTTGGGAGCCCGGGCTGCGCGACGGTCCAACCAGCGCGCGCTTTGCCGTCGTTGACTATGATGCCACAAGCAACACGCTTACCCCCCCTGCGGTCTGGGACCGCAAGTGTAACTGCTATCGAGCGCTCGACGGCTCGGTACTTAACAGCAAAACAAAGGATCGCTTCCAGTATCATCAGCTCAGCGTCTGGGCAAACCTGCAAAATACTCTTGAGTTTTTTGAGAGCGGCTTTGCGCTCGGTCGCAGGATCAGCTGGGCATTTGAAGGTAATCGGCTGATAGTCGTGCCTCACGCTGGATATGGCGAAAACGCTTACTACGACCGGACTAGCAAGTCGCTGCAATTCTATTGGTTCGGCGATGACAAGAACCGAGTCTACACTTGCTTGTCGAGCGACATCGTAAACCACGAATTTGGCCATGCATTGCTCGACGGGCTTCGGCCACACTTCTACGAATCGGTCGACGCGCAGACCGCCGCGTTTCACGAGTTTTTTGGCGATCTCACTGCTATTGTGATGGCATTCAGAAATAACGCTTTCCGCAAGGTTGTGCTCAAGGAAAGTAACGGCGATCTCAACACTGCCCAATTGCTTGCAGGCCTTGCTCGGCAGTTCGGTGAGGCAACATCTAACTCACCCTATCTTCGCAGCGCGCTCAACGACCAGACGATGGAGAAACTCAAAGGTAAGCTCGAGCCGCACGCGCTCTCAGAGGTCATGACCGCCACGATGTTCGACATTCTCAGGGGTGTTTTCGCCCAGCACCGCGAGCGCGAGTTAGAGCGACACAAGGAAGGCCGAAGCAG
Source organism: Bradyrhizobium sp. 155 (assembly GCF_023101105.1). Lineage (NCBI taxonomy): Bacteria > Pseudomonadati > Pseudomonadota > Alphaproteobacteria > Hyphomicrobiales > Nitrobacteraceae > Bradyrhizobium > Bradyrhizobium sp. 155. Next base: position 6,687,219 of record NZ_CP064704.1, read on the forward strand.
TAGACCCAGCGATGTGAGAGCGTTGGCCGACACGGTCCCTCGGATGCAGATGCTCGCCTTTCAACCACTTGACCTCTTACCCCCTTGCGCCGTTACCTTTCGTGACTATGCGTTGGCAGTACTGCGCTCCGAGCAGGTTGCCAATCCGACCGACCCTTCGGGCTATCGGGCGCTCATGCTCGATTGCTTCATCAGGCGCGGCATTCTGACCGAAGGCGACAGGACGGAGTTGCTTGAACCAGCGCCGGTGTTTCAACGGCCGCCCCTAGACGTATTTCACTCGATCGACGCTATCGCCGCATCGAGGGGGGGCGCCTATCGCTTCCTCGATGACAACCGCGCTAAACTACTGATTCCGCTCAACGCGGATCTGATCGTCAGCGAAATCGTGCGCGCCAGCAAGTTAGCGCGGGACGGCCGATCGTTACCCGAGCAGATCATCGTGCAATATATCTGGCGTGAGGATCTTATTCTCGCAGGTAAACAATTTGGCCGCCTCGACGGCGAGCGGACGGCCATGCTTTGCGGCGCAACCATGGTACTCGACCAGAATGGGAATCTGATCCACTGGGCCCGCAAGCCAGGCAGCGTCAGCGTCGGGACCAATGCGGCAGCCACGGCAGAGCAAGTCCAGGGCGCTGCTCGGCGTACTGAGCTTCTGGAGACAATTGCAGCGCGGGTCGCGGCAGGAGCCGTCGGCGAAGCGATCGGCAGTGAGATCGGCTTGGTCGAGCGAGCTACGCCGCCGTTTGGCTTTCAGAAGGTCGACGGAACAATCCGCTTTCAGCTGTCACCGCACTTTTCACTTCGTGGCGACGTCGAACTCGACGAAACGGGGGATCGGCAATGGCAGATAAGCTTCTGATCCGGATGTTCGATGTCGGTCTGGGCGACTGCATTTACTGTCGGATCCCCAAGGCTCATAAAGACGGGCGCGACTTTCACATCCTCATCGATTGCGGAACGCTGAGCAGCACGGATTATCTTTCGGCGGCGATAGAAAACCTCAAGACTTTACTGCCGTTGATCAAAGGCAAGCGCCGCATCGATCTCTTGGTCGTCACCCACGAGCACAAGGATCATATGACCGGCTTCGGAATGGACCTCTGGGAGGATATCTCGTTTGGGGCGATTTGGATGAATGCCGCGATGGACCCGAGACATCCTGAGGCGGAGAAAGCGAAGAAGCTACATAGTTTCGCCGCTGGCGCGATGGCCCAGGCATTGCGCCTCAACCTGGCGCTCGGACCTGAATTGACGGAGCTCGCGAATGTGATGGCGCTCAACGCAGACGCTATGCGGACGCTTCGCGTAACGCTGCCGAAGGCAAGCTGCATTAAACCGACCTACGTTCATGCAGATTCGAGCAAGGCTGATCTTTCGTTGCCGCTTAACAGCGCAACTATCAGCGTGCTCGGGCCGGAGCGCGACATTGATTTCTACTATCCGGGCGACGAGGGAAACCCCTCGCTCCGCCATGCTCTGGCGTTCATCGATTCGGAGCTTCCCCCAGTGGAGGCGGCAGTTCCGGAATTACCAGTATCAGCTCCTGGTAATCTTGATCCTGCCGACTTCCGTCAGTTGCGCTCGCGCATGCTGTCGACGGCACTCGCCTTTGCAGATCTCGACGGGAAAGTCTGTAACAACACGAGCGTTGTGCTTTTGCTTGAATGGAAGGGCAAGCGACTTCTTTTTGGCGGCGATGCCGAGTGGGATGGAGCATACAAGAGGGGGACCAAGGCAAACTGCTCTTGGAACGTAATGTGGAACTTGCGGAAGAACAAGCTCAACGGAGCGCTGAATTTCTACAAGGTAGGACATCACGGGAGTGTCAATGCGACGCCCTGGGGACAAACGGCCGCTGCCAGCAAGGGAGAGCCGCTCGCCATCCTCAATGCAATCCTTCCTGAGGCGTCGAAACCCGGCGCCAACGCAATCGTTTCAACCCACAGGGCTAATTATCCAACGATTCCCTGCACGGACCTTCTCGCTGAAATTGGCAAACGAGTATCGAACACCCGAAACTACGCCGCTCTTTTCAAGAAGGCCAAGATGACGACCTCGGAAGTACCACGCTTCGCTGAGTACGAGAAGGAGTCATTCGCTGCCCCCCAGCCGGTCCGCACGGACCTTGAGCGGATGCTCGGCTCGCAAGGCTTCATCGACCTGGAGATCGAATAGATCGCGACGACATCGAAGAGGTCGAAAGCAAGATCACTACCATCAGAGCAAACCTTTTCATCCGGTCGTCGCCTCGTTAAACAACGCAAGATTGGAGCATCAAATGTCATTAGACGAATTCATTGACAAGCGACCCGCTCAGCCTGAAGACGGAATCGGCCTTGCGCTTTCGGGTGGAGGGTATCGCGCTATGGTCTTCCACGTTGGTGGATTGATCCGCCTCAATGAGCTTGGACTTCTGCGCAAGGTCAAGCGGATATCCAGCGTCTCGGGCGGATCGATCACCGCCGGCGTACTCGGAACGAGCTGGAAGGATCTGCAATTTGCCGATGACGTCGCCGTAAACTTTGAACTCGTCATTGAACGGATCAGGCAACTCGCAGACACTACAGTTGATGCTGGCGCAATCATCGGCGGCATCTTTCTCCCGGGCTCGATCAGCGACAGGGTTGCCAAGGCGTACGACAAGGTACTCTTCAAGGGCGCGAGGCTGAATGATCTGCCAGACGATTCTCAGCCAGGGAACCCCCGTTTTGTCATCAACGCCACAAACATTCAAACGGCTGCGCTTTGGCGTTTCTCTCGAAACTACATGGGCGACTACCGCGTCGGCTTGGTCGAACGGCCCAACATCCTTCTAGCCGTCGCAGTTGCAGCATCTTCTGCGTTTCCGCCGGTGCTTTCTCCCTCCGAACTCGACATCGAGCAGCCAGTTATCAACACGCCTGGAGCAGATCTGCACAAGGAGCCTTACACCGAAAAGGCAATCCTGAGCGACGGTGGCGTGTACGACAATTTAGGGCTTGAGACGATAACGAAGCGCTACGTCACACTTCTGGTCAGCGACGCCGGTCAAAAGATTGCCCCAGATCCAGATCCTCATCGCGACTGGGCGAGACATTCGCTGCGAGTCCTGGATACCGTGGACAATCAAGTCAGGAGTTTGCGCAAGCGTCACCTCATAGATTCCTTTGAGCGCAAGGATCATAACGGCACCTATTGGGGTATCCGCACATCTTTCGCAGACTATAAGTTGGCGGACGATCCTCTGAAATGCCTGGGAAGAAATCCGGTACCGCTCGCCGAAATTCAGACCCGGCTCGAGGCTATGCCTCGCAACGTCCAAGATCGTCTCATGAACTGGGGGTACGCCATTTGCGACGCCGCACTACGTGCTCACATTGACGAAGCCCTGCAGGCCAAATTGGGCGTGAAAATCGGCCTGCCAACAAAATTTCCCTTCGATGGAGGCTATTGAGGATCGCGCGACAGGTACTCCGTCGCCCTGCGAGAGAGGCCTTGGTACAATCGACTCATTCGGCGGACGCTTGAGCAACCTACTCTTTGAGGATAGTCACTGGCGGCACCGTCTTCGGCAAATCACCTTCTTGCGTGGCCGCCTGCACGGTCTGGAGCACGAGATCCAAAGTCTGGAGCGACCGTTCCTCAGTAGGAGATCCGAAGTTGGGTCGAGGAACGTACCAAGTTGTTCCATTGTGCCGAATGTTGACGGCAGCGCCTGCCAATGGCTCACCGTGCATCACGACGAAAAGAGGCACATCGACGAAAACCCGAGTCGGTCCAATAGACCGTCCATATAGAACCAGGGGTGTAAAGGGCTCGTCGATATAGTTTTGAGCCGCAATCAACTCTCCCAGGTAGCCAATCATCTCAAGAGGCGACCGTTCCTTCGCAAGAAGACACTGCGGAGCAGGTCTTTCGCTGCAAACTGGATAGTTGGTGAGCCTGACCTCCTCTAGAAAGAGTCTGAACCGAGTGTAGTGACAATAGTTGACCGCCGTATTGTAGTATATTCCACGATCATTGCTAAACTCGCCAATGCGAGCGCTTACGTCGACAAAATGTGAGTTACAGCGTGATGTAAATTCCGCAATTTGCTCGCTCATCCTTTCGCAGCGTGACGCTGCGCCGGTAGTTGTTGGCGCGAGGCATTGGCTTCTGCGTCTAGCATCAACAGCTCTGAGGATCTGTTCTGTCGGTTTAAACTCTTGGAAATAGACGAGGTCCAATAGCTGGCGGGGCCATCCCGTACTTTCGCGAAAGGCTGCCGTTATTTCTTTTCTAACAGGCGCTCTCATGGCCAACATAAACTTCTGGGCATTCAGATTTCCGAGGGAAAACTGACTGTAACCAGCGCCGGCACTAGCCGAGGGATTGAGAGAGTACGTTTGCAAGCCAGCGAGAGATGTGAAGTTCAACGTGCTAGCAAGACTGCCCGATATCGGTGGGCTGGCGGCAAGTTGACCGACTGACGTAAAGGATTTTGGATAGTGCTGGCTTGCTCTGACAGCATTTAAAAGGAGGAGTTGATTGGCCGTATCCGCGATTGCGTTGTCGTACGTTAATACGTTGTAGCCCATCTGCACTTCGGCGCAGCCACCTAAAAAGCAAGATGCAAGTGCGACATACAGAGATCGAATTGCGACTCCACTCACATTCCGGACCAAGCTGAGCATTGTAAGCCTTCAGCGTTCGATTCTAAATGAAGACGGTTCACAACAGTGAGCGCCGATGAGGGAGACTCAAGCCAAATCGATGATTGGCTGTTCGGTTAACCGCAATGTGAGAAGGCTGCGTGGCCGAAGGTCATCCATCGAGAACGAAATTCTTGGAGACGAACAGGAATGTAGTATTGGTTCACGACCTGAGAATTCATACCCAGCGGCACACGCTTTCCAAAATAGCTGTTGCCATATCGTGCGCCCTCTATTGAATTATAAGCTCATACAGGCCAGGGGCGCAACTGGTGGTTTAGTCCAAATGCACCGGCTTCGGGTCAGGCAATTGATCGGAGCGTCGGCGCCAATAGTAGTAGGCACGCAACTTGCGGAAGTTCGCGTTCAGCGATCTGCAGCGTCCCGCATGTCTAGACCGGTGACGTGGCCGGGCCTATCCGGTGGGATGTGCCTAAACGTCTCCACGAAAGCAGGCCCCATCTTGGGCGAGATGAAGAACCGAACATTGGGGCTTGCGGTGACCGAAAGCCAGCTTCGCCAGAATTTGTTGTAGGAAATGCCAGACGATGCGTTCAGGCTCAGTCTCCGCCTTGAATCTTCTCGCGGATACGCAATGCGATACCCTGGCGAGGGGAATGCCTTGAAGATTTTCGTGACGTCCAGACAGGCCTCATCGAGCGACAGAGGTTCGACGAACTTTTGTGTACTCGGCGAAGATCTCTCGCGTATTGCCGGCTGATCGCCCTGTACACCTCGAAGCGCGGCCTAACGAAGACCAGGTCAGTGACATGGTCACTTCACGGTCACCGAGGGCATTGCAGAGCGAACCCCAAATTTGCGGGCGTCGATCGCGGCCGCCTCGCCCCCCGCTCCGCCGAGCCGCTCACCGCGTTCGGATTGTCGTGGATTATTCGGCGGGTACGCGAAGCGCACGGCGCAAAGCGTCAGTCTTGCGCAATTGCGTGACACCGCAGCTCATTTTCACGCGCGCTATCAGGACAAAACACGATTTGCAAACTTAATGCATGGGGAAAAAGACCCTGCGCCTCTCGGCGTTGCTGGGAGACCCGTTCGAAGAACTCACCAGCGAAGACAAGTTGTTTCTTCTTGTCTTGTCGTCTTCCGATACCGTGACAATATTTTTCACGGCAACAAGGGCGTCGAGTCGTGGCTGCTCTACCGCGAGCAAATTCGACATTGTATTGAGTCCATGCAAGTCTTGATCTCTCATGCCGAGCAGACCAACCCAACCATGAACGACGAGGCGGCGTAAGAGTGTGCTTCAGAGCGCCTCATTGAGCAAAGAGGCTCGCTTATCAGCGCTAGGTGGCGGCGCAGCCTCAATTGTCTTCGCTCTTTGCCTCGTTCCTCCTGGACACTTGGGTCGCGCCGGCGCTAGGACGAGGCCGCTGCCCTGCCGACCACCATGGCGAGGAGGCTCAGAACGCTTCCGATGTCGCTGGGCTTCTACGATCTCGCGGTCAAGGCGCTAGAGCGCGAGAGCGCGCTTCCGTTTGGCTCGATAATCGCTCTAGGCTTCGCCCGTACATAGGATTCACATCGTTGGCTTGCCGCCGCACATAGCCAGCCCCCAACGGGCTCCGCCCTTCAAGCTAGCCAAGCAGTGGAGATTAAGCGGACACAGCCGAAAGGCATCGGCAAAAGCTGACAGTGTCAAAGCTGATAGCAGGAGTGGGCTCCGGTGAATCCCGACCCACAGACGCTGCGCAATGACGGATTTGTTGCGCAGTAGTCCCGCCAGATGAAGCGGCGCGTAAAGGTCGACCGGCTGACCCCGGCCTTCCCGTAACAGGGTGCGCTTATCCGAAGACTGACCGACGGCGTGGCTCCGGTTTTCGAGCGCGGCCTTCAATCAGCAGCTTCGCCCTCGCAGGCGAAGCTGTGCCTCTTCGAGGCACAGAAACCTCCCTCCGACGTCCACCAATTTTCGATACTAAAGAGACGAGCAACGCAACCGCTTCGCTTAATCGCTCGATCAATTCCTATCCCAACCGCGAAGAATTCATCCGAGCCGTACGCTCTTATATCTGCATATCGAGAACTTCATCGAGCGCAATGATCCAGGAACACCCACATGATTATCGGAGACGGCGCCCACAAATTAGAGAGGCGCATCAACGCGACCATGAACGGCACCACCCTGACCGCGAAAGAATTTAACTTCCTTGAGGCTATACTACATAGGATCGAACGATATCGGGACCAAGCCTTCATCACCGACGCTCAAGCCAGTTGGCTTTACACGATCCTCACGCGGGACGAGTCAGACGCAAGCCGCTCCAACTTTCGTCCACCAAAACCTGGCCGCTCGTCTTACGCTCAAACCTTTCGCGGTAACCTTCGCCGAGTTTCCAGCGCTGCCTCCGCTTCGTTAGCTCACGTCAAGTGTGAGGAAGACGAGAGACCCCAGGGGTTCGATATCACCGAGGCGCTTGTTCGAGAATAACGACCCACCTCACCAGGAACCCGTCCAAACACCATTTCCTCCGACGCTCCGCAGGCAGATCTGCCTGAATGCGATCTCCTTTGTGAAGACCGCGGCATCATTCCCGTCTTCGCACAACAGGATCGCTCGACTCCCTGACACCTGCAGTTTCCACACCTGAAACGGCTGAGCCTTGACCAACGGGGTCCCGACCTGAGCGATCGCAATCTCGTCAAGCAACCAGTAAGCACCAACTTGATCGGCAACGTATCGCGCCCCTTGCGTGAAGGTGATGCGCCGGTTGAGCGGGCGGCGGTACCATTCCTCCGAACCGTTGAAATCTTTCAAATTGGATAATCGTTGGTCAGTCATGTTGTGCAAACCGCAAGAGAGAATCCGTAAGGGGTGTGCGGGCGCAGGCGAAGCCGAGCCACGGCCCAAGGATTGTCTTTGCGGTGCGCCGAGGGGCAGCGCCCCTAAGCTTCAGCCGTTAGGCTTGGAAAGGAGGCACCCGCAGGAGCGTCAGCATAGCGCCGCCGCAGGCGGGACGCGGGACCGAGTGCAGCCGCGAGACCGGTTAAGAAGGCACCCGTCGTCCGGGGCAGTGATAGCGACGCCCGGACACGGCGGGCCCCTGATGCGAGTGCCTCCGGCGAACGGCTCAATATGCACTTCCGCGAGGGATCGTCACCGAATGGCCGGGACAAACGTTCCGCCTTCCGCGGCAACGGGTTGGCCCGGTGAGCGTCGGCGAATAGAGCCCGGTGCATCGGACGCGCCCAAGTCGACGATGGCGTAATGATGCGAACTCTACGGAAGACTCGACTTCTTTCAGGCCACTGCGCAATATCCATGCATTGGGTGGGTATTTGAAATGATAGATGATCTATCCGTTCCGACATCTGCGAATTTTTATTCGATCCGAAAGAAATTGTCAGACAAGGCCATCGAGAGCTTGTTCGTGTTGTTGCGCGCTAATCATGGTGTAACGGCACACAATGAATTCAAGCACACCCGACAGCGGCTCGATGGCACTCGATGGTCAGCCGTGTGCTTCAAGTATGATAGTCCACCTTCCTTCTTGGAAGAGCGCACTGCGATCAGAGAGAGCCTTTGCGGTCTTCTGCTGTTGGTCGAGTACCAGGGATACGTAGCGGTCCTCTCCTCTCGGCTGAGTCTCCCGATCTCATTCAAGACGGATCACTTTTCATCCGTCGAGACTACGCGCGTTGAGGGGGCAATTGCCAAGGCAGACGCGATCTTCCAGCGGATGACCATGCGCAACATGTCGATCTCGCCTTACGCAATGCGGACCAAGACTCTCGAAGCTCAGGATCTTGCCAACGTCGTTGGACCGGCAGGTAGTCGCAGATATGCACCGCGAACCTATAGCGTTATCGCAGATGGCAATCAAAGCACCGCGACACCCAGCACAGGACGCATTGGCATTCGTTCTGCACGGGCCGATCTTCCCGGTTTCATCGCGTTCGCCAAGGGCGTAATCGATGAACTTCGGGTGGATAACGCGGACATTTCACCATTCATCCGCTCGTTTGCTCGACCCGTGTCCTTAACGGAGGCCCTGCAACAGTCTGCGCCCATCACGTTGGCCATGGATACGAATAAGCTGACAGGAGCGCTGGCCAGCGAGCAAGCGACCATTCGGCTGGTTCGATTGGAAGAAGAAGATGCAGTCGAGCTAACCGCTGGTGCATTGACCGCCCTGATAGAGCAGCTCGAGCAGGTTTTGAACATAGAGGGCGACGACCGCGTCAGACTCGCCCGGATTCCTGGTATTGGTGATCAGGCGGCGTCGATCAGCTTGAACAAGAACCGCATCGCGCTTCGCTCTTTGTCTTTACCGCCGGCTTCTGACGTTTTTGTAGAGAGCCTGGACGCTCTTTTGGGTGAAGATAGTGAACGTAAGACGCTTCGCGAGTATCTCGACGAGATCGATGCGCTCATCGTTCTTTTTGATGATGTGCGTTGGCCTATATCGACGGTCAAGTCTTTCGAGATGAGACGCTGCTGGATGGCGGGGAATCGTTCTTAAGATACTTGACCACGGATGCATCTTTGGTGGGCGTTACCAGCGAGAAAGGCATCTTTACAGCAGCTCAGACCGGATTCGAGCCGACATCGAGTTTTGGCGCAATCGTCGATCATATCGCCGCCCGCGACGCGACCTTGCTATGTGATGATCTCGGCGATGAGTGGGCGGACTTCATTGGCATCACTGAAGACGGCGGCCTCACGCAAATATCTTTTTATCACGCAAAGCATGGTGTGTTGTCCCTCGGAGCCAGCCCTTTTCACGTTTCAGTCAACCAAGCGACCAAAAATTTGGGAAACATGATGTTTCCCGATGAACGGATGCAGGCAAAATTGGAATTGTGGGGTACTCTTTACAACGCGGCTGGTCAGGCGACACAAATACAAAGAACTATCCGGTCGGGCGAGATGGATCTCGCAGCTATACTGCGCCGAGCAAGAACAGCCGCCGACGCGCGCCGACGCGCCGTCATCGTGACGTCCTCATTGAGCAGGCAGGCAGTGGCGGATGCGTTCCTAGCCATTCAGAACGGTCAGAGGCCTGCGCCGTCTTTCGTCCAACTATATTGGTTGCTTCAGTCATTCTTCGGTGCATGCTCCGAAATCGGCGCAATAGGAATGGTTGTTTGCCAGCCGTAAATGCCGTCTTCAGCGGAGGGCGTTGCCAGAAAAACAGGCCTGCAATGGTCACCGCAAGACCCAAATAGGCGTTGCTGCTACCCCGGTCATAGTGAAGGCGAAGGTCAGTGTGACATCTCACAGTAGAGCCCGGTCAAGGCATGCGGACGCGCCCGACATTCACCAAGCTCCGCGAGGCACTTGTACGTTAAGCTGCGCCCATTCGACGACCGTGCTTGGCATTGGGGTTTTCAAGGCAAAACGTCCTTGCTAACGCGAAGTCTGCCTGTTGGCAGACCACGTAGCGAGAGGCAAACGATGTTTGCAGTGAATTGTAATAGTCCATGTTATCTTGGTTCGACGATACGGGTATGCCTTCTGCCGCGTCACGCAAAAGAGAAGCTGCGGGCTGGTTCGTTGCGTGGAAGCGCTCCATCGATTCCTTCATTTGTCGTGCCGTCATTGTGCCCGCCATCACCCGGCCTAGTGCCTCGGTTTGCCGGAGTCGAGCGGCGCTTTCGTAGTCCGAACGAAGCGCGGAAAGAAGTGAGGGACACCAGGCGCAAAGTAGCAGATCAGAAGCCAAGGGCATGTAGATTTAGATGCCTGTGACGGCAAGGCCAAGGTTTCCATAGGGGCCGAACGTCTGCATATTGTTGAGGCACACCGGATTGTCCCCAAGATAAAAGCTGCGTCCGTCGGCGGGCGCCGCTAGCAGAAAATCCTTTGTGCCGATTATCTGCGCGAATTCGCCGATGCTGTTTCGTATGCTGAGGAGATGAGCGCGTTTGAGTGAGTTTTCCGTGGCGGGTTGCCAATCTTCCCAACCTCGCACGTCCTGCATCTTCCCACCGCTTTCCTCGACCTTCGCAACGATGAGTTCCTCTACTTGTTGCCACTGGTCTCGGTTTGCTTTGGTCCTCAACAATTGGAATGCCATGAGAAAAGCAAGAGCAGCTTTTTCCTCCGGCGAATTGTCTAGGCGTCGTGTCTCCAGAATCTTCTTGTAGACGGGGAGCACTTGGTCTTCCGCAGCACAAGCAATCGGCTCGAAGGAAACCATCCAATCATCATCGAATAGGAAATCGTTGAAGCGGTTTTCTGCCATGACGTTTCGAATGGAAGTGACGAACGTCTTATCCGTTTGCTTGTCGTAAACAGCTACGCGCTCGCCGTCCGTATCGGCCAGAAACTGTCGCAAGATGAACTTGGGAACGTAGTGCTGATTCTGGGTCATCTCTGATATCTACCAGAGTCGCCGAACCGGAGTGCTGGCGAGTGGAGCCTGGTTGGTAAATGCCGGTGCGTGCCGCAAGTGAGCGCGATGAGCATCCAGCCAGGACGGAATAAGCAGACATCTAATGACGTCTTGGAAGACGGGGTTTTCGTCTGCACCGTCGTGCCGGACGACCGACTGAAAGCATCTCCGTGACATGATCTAAAGCGACCCTCTCACTTTTTGCCTTCTAAGCCATTGATTTTGTTGACTCCGGTATTGTCATTGAAAAGCGAGGCCCGACGAGGTAGTAATGTTAATAAATTAAGCAGTGTGACATGGACGATATAGCCAATGTTTTGATGGCTCACGGGCCGAGCCGGTCTTCGCTGATAGCAGAGCTTCTTCAGGAGCAGCACGGTTTAAATCCGGACGCTGCTCGTAAGCGGCTTTCGCGGATCGTGAAGCCGGTTGTCCGCTTTCCTATACCGCTGCTTCCGAAACGAGAAGCCTTCCTTTATCGGCTGGTGGATCGCAACACCGAGCGCTTCTGGACCAATTTTCTCCGCGATCTCCGCGAGACTAACTCAGTGTATGGGGCCGCGATCGACGGTATGCTGGCGCGCGGTGGCATCGTCCTGAAGGAGGATTTCCCTGTAATCAGCGGCGCGCCAGTTGCGCAGAAAGGTCAAGTGTCGGCAGATCGTGTTGCTTCCCAGCTGATAGATGCTGGCTTCATGACGTCCTTTGATCTGCCGGACAGCTGTTACGCTATCACTGGAGCTGGACCAACCGTTGGAACAACTACGCGGAGAGCAAGGGCACTCGCCGAGGGCGTTCTTCTCGATGCGCTTAGGGAATGGACGCGAAAGACCGGCTTCGCAAGTTATAACTCGATCGCCATCAGAGGCGATGCCAGGTCGCGCCAGGTCGGTCCGTTCGTGTGGGATCTGACGGGTCCCAGCTATATACTTCCGTTACGTAATGGGGATGCGCAGCCTGGATTCCTGGTTGCCGACGTTTTCGCGGACGGTACGCTTGACGAATTTCATATCAAATATTTCATCCGGAAAGCCCGTATGTCGAAGGCTTCCCTCAAAGGGATGGGCATATTCCCTATCTTGCTAGCCGATTCGTTTACATCGACGGCACTGACCGAAGGCCACAAAGCCGGGATCGTCATGGTGACGCACGAAACTCTATTCGGTGTCCGGGTAGCAGAATCGATGCGCAATCTGCTCAAAACTTTGAACAATGCAGCTGCAATGGTGTCCGGTTATCCGGAACGTCTCGAAGAGTATATTCGCGAACTGTCCTCGATTGAAGGCAAAGCGGGTAATCTTCGTGGGATATTGTTTCATCTTCTGTCAGCACACTTGCTGCGGAGATCAACAGTCTCGATCGATATCGGCAAGAACGCCTTCGACGAAAAAACGGGTAAGCACGCCGATATCGATATTATTGGCGTGACTGAACAATCGGCCGGTTGCGTGCTTATCGAATGCAAAGGAAAGCAGCCGGGCGGCATCGTAGAGGTCGACGAAGTTCAGGACTGGCTGCGGCGCATCCCAATATTCAATGCGTATATCCAGAGCCAGCCAACGCTTCGCGAGGCGGATAGACGTTTCGAACTCTGGACGTCCGGCATTTTCAGCGCCGACGCTCTGGCGCTTCTTGCCAACGAGAAAATACAGCGCACGCGGCTGCCAATCGATTGGAAAGATGGTCAAGCCGTTCTGGCGCTTGCGCGGGCGGGCAAGCAGAAACTCATCAACGATACGCTGTTCGAGCACTTCTTGCGCCATCCTCTGGCCGAGGCTGCTTCTGTGCTAGAGACAGCCGCCTGAAGCTGCGTTGCGATTTTAAGCTGAGGCGATGGCTCAATCGTGCCGGAAAGTTTAACCTGCCACGTCTGACGGTTTTTCGGTTCGGCCGGCATGGAGCGGACGAGTGTATTTTGCACAAAGCACGATCGACGAGTTTTATGTCGAGCTTGCCGACACGACCGCAAAGCGGATCGCTGTCCTTGAAGCGCTGTTGTCGCAATCCTATCAAGTTCCGCGTGCTCAAGAATTCGCGGCCCATGGTGTCTCGCGTCGCCTCAGAACCATGGAGCTATGCCTAAAGAACGTCTTCGCCATTCTTCCGCCGGAAGTCGAGGATGAGCCGTCGATGAACGAGTTGGTCGATGCAGTCATTCAAATCCAAGCGTTCATTTTCAATGCCTTCGCTTGCGTGGACAACATCGCTTGGATTTGGGTCTGCGAACAAAAATTGACGACCGACAAAGGAGAGGCTATCGCCGCAACGCACATCGGGTTATCGAAAAATTGTCGAATAATCCGGCGTTCCTTGCCGACCGAGTTCCGAGAACATCTCGTGTCGCTCAATCCATGGTTCGCACAACTCGAAGATTTTCGTCACGCGCTCGCACATTGCATTCCGCTTTATATTCCTCCTTCGGCCGTCCTGATAAAGGACGCGGCAAAATACGAACTTTTGGAAAAGAAAATCGCGAAGGCGTTGCGGCGCGGAAGGCGTGATAAGGCAGAGCAGCTTGCAGCCGAACAGCCTGTCGTCTGCGGGTCGCCCACTCGCTGACGACGCGGAGCGAGCCGCGGAAGCCGCGCGCTGCTAGGCGGCGCCAGAGTTCAGCCCCGCTTCGAAGTCGGACACCCCATTGGTTATCGAGACATGGCAAATGCAGATCCAACGAACTTTGCCAGGTTCGAAAGACATCGGTACGTTCGCCGCGGATCTGCGAGAACTCGGTGCCGATGAACTCATCGACTACAAGAGGACTAGCCCCGAAGAAGCCATGCGCGATTTCGATCTGGTGCTCGATGCCTTGGGCGGGCCTACCGCAGGCCGGTTCTTTCGTACGCTCAAGCGTGGCGGCGCACTATTCCCAGTTTTTCCATTGGGCTTCTCGGGCCACGGGGAGGCAGAGAAGATCAGCGTGGCGGTATCCGCGACGCAGGTGCGCTCCAATGGCAGGCAACTCGCCGAACTTGGACGCCTGCTCGACAACGGAGCTATCCGTGCCGTCATTGACAGCACGTTTCGACGTCACCATTAGTGACGCGGTTTTTGATTTCGTGGTTTCAGGGACACCGCTGACAATTCCGCGCTTGGTGATTGGCAAGCCAGACGATAGCGGGGCGGCGGTCCCTGCGATGTCAGCGGTGTCTTAAACGAGCGTTCAAGGCGGAGGACAGCAAAACGGAGAGCAGTGGGCGAAGCGAATTAACTCTGAACCATGGCAGCCGGACCTAATGCGAGTGCTTCCGGCGAGCGGGTCGGAAATTTGCCGATGCGCCCGACTATCACTTCAGAAGATCCTAGAATCGCTTTCGAACTGGCGTTTCGATTTCCTGGGGCGCTCTGCAGACGAACTCATGCGCTTGTGCGCGATCGGTTCCTGCAAGTTCAACGTACCTTGCCGCAGCTTCCACGCTGAAGCTCCCTTCGAACGGCCAGCGTGGTCCGATGGCTGTCCAGATGACGGCGTCTGCGTCCCTCGTCTTGCCCCACTTAGCAATTTCGTGTGCGGTCGCTTTGTGTCGCTCAAGCGCGGTGCCGCTGAAACTTCCATTATTGATATCGACGTAACCAATGCCCTTCGCAGATGGCGCACCTTCACGAACACGGAGGTTCTCGATTGCATCCTCAAGTGTTCCGCAGGCGCTGCGAACAAACCGAGACTTTACCGGGACGCCGTTAGTTTCGTCGATGACGAGTGTCAGGCGCTTGTTGTTTGAGATGCGCGAGAATTCGACTGGCAGTGTCGGGCCATCGAGCGACCAGTCACCGACAGTTTTCAGTTTATCCGGACGCCAGATAAGGGAGCCCCATCCAAGGATCAAGATTTGAGCCATTTGCTACACCCAGATGATCTTTCCGTCCCTGATCCAGAAGTGAGCGCCGCATCTTTCTGCAGGCACCCAAAGTGACGGATGGAAACTCGGCTTTCCGTTTACAACAGAGAACTGCCAGACGGGATTGCGTGATCGCATTAGGTTCACGTCGATTGTGTCGCCGCATCCGCATGGACATTGCAGGATCGCCCATTTCGCGGGATCGCCCACGATGTAAAGCGCAAGCCCCAGCCTCTCTGGAAGCTCGGAGCGGCTGCGGACCTGGACAATCGTCGCTATCTCGTGGCGTCGTCGAGACCAGGGCCGCAGGCTCCAGAGATAGAGCCAGAAACTCCACAGCCGAGTAATCAGGTTTTTCATTCGGTGCGCCAGGTCGTGTCCAGGAAGGGACGAACATCGCCCCGGCCCCAATGATAGCTGTCCACGCAAAAGCAATCATGCCGCGATGCAAGGTTGTTTGTGCGTATCCGGGCTTCATCGATGAGGTAGATGACCTCGGTGCTTTCGCGATCCGGGCCCATGAAACCGGTCAAGCGATGCAGAACTTCGGTCACAGCACCGGCAGCGATCGTGGTGGTGAATGCGACGACCGCTGGTGCCGGATCACCCAGTTCGGGCAGGTAACCTTCATCTTCCAGCGCTTTTGCGCCTTCGGGATCCGTCTCGCGCTTCGCCTGTGCCGCCACGCGTTCAGCAGAGATGCGGCCACGGCAATGCAAGCAGGCCGCTCCGTTCATCAGAGTGGTGACACGGCCCTGAATAGAGCGAATGACGCCGTCTTCTGAATCGATCTTCACCCCCATGTCGAAGACCGGAACGTAGTAGTAGATCGCGAAGGAATTCAGCAAAGAGCGCCCGAGCTCGTCGTCGGTGCAGCCCATGACGATGTCGCATTCGCGGAATCTCTTCAGCGCAGACTGGTACGAGACCGGCTTGTCGATCAGCTCGATCTTGGTTCCCAGACCAATATCTGCGGTCAGCCGCTGCGCGATCTTGATCTTAGCGAGGGTGTCGTCAACGACGCGAGACCCGTAAACGCGGTTGACGTTCGATGACTCGAACATCTCGCCATCGGAAATCATGATCGTTCCGACGCCGAGCCGGATGAGCTGTTCGAGGACGCATGAGCCGGTGCCGCCAACTCCAACGATGCCGACGCGCAGGCGCGACAGAAGCCGCTGGATGTCCGGGCCGAATGCCCGGACCTGGCGGTCGAAGAAGGATAGCACTTCCACTGTCCCGGATTTCGGGAACCAAAACCGGGCGCGCCGTCCAATGATGCGGATACGCTCGATAGCTGCGGTCGATCCATCCGGCAGCCACACGCGGGCGCTCGAGAAGCCCTGACGGGTCAGCACCAGTGAGCCGTGAACACCTTGCGTCCGGATGCGGGTGTAAGCGGTCCTGAATAGCTTTTTTTCCTCGATGTCGTCCTGGCCGGAATGGTCGGCATGGCCGTTGGGGTGCGAGTGGACGAAGAGCAGGCAGGACTTCTCGTCGTTCGCGCGCTTCATCGCGCTTGTATAGGCGCGGGGTGCAATCTTCATGTGCACGGGCGACTGCTCGATGATGTCATCGCCGGTCACCAGGATGCACGCGCGCACGAGCAACCTGGTCTCGTTGTCGGTTTGGGAAATCCTGCAAATCAAAAACGCGGCCTGTTCGTCGGTGCTGGCCGCGATATGCGCCTCGAGCGCTTGGCAATCTTTTTCGAGAAAAGTGACCGAGTAGCGCATCAAAGGCCTTTCGCAAGCTCGGACTTGACCGTGGTCATGTAGCTACGGAGGTTGTCTACGCCGGGCCGCCATTTTCCATCGGCGATGTGCCGCGACCAGCGCTGCCAGTTCCGCTCGCCGTGCTGTTCATGCACGTCAGCCTTCAACGGAATGCCGCCGTTCGGTAAGAACACGTCCGGAAAAGTCCAGAACATGTCGAGTTTCGCGTTCGGGTAGCCACTCGGAACGATAATCAGCAGATCGGCGCTCTGCGGCTTGTAACGCGGCAGCGGGAAGTTCCGGATTACGATGTGAACCTGCTGGCCGACGCGTTCGATTGTATGGTCGTAGCCGGCGGCGGACAGAAAATCCCTGTCGGCTTCTGGCAACAACTCTTTGACATCAGTGACCGTCACGGCGCGCCCCCGGATTGAGCGAGGACTGGGCCGTATAGAAGTGATCGCCATTCTTCAGCACGACCTGCGTCGCATTGTTGGCGATCTGCTCGTCGTCACCCTGGCCGTGCGCTTCGCGCCACAGGTCGTAACCGGCAGCGACCTGACTCAGCAGGTACAGCGCCGAACCCGTCGTCGGGCTCGGCGACTTGTACTGCTTTTTGTCGATGTGGATGGTCACCTCGTCGTTGCCGCCACCATGACCCGGGTTGCCAGCGCCGTGTCCTTCATTTCCATTCGCCATTTCACCTTCTCCTGTTTGTTAGTGTTTTTTGTCGCGCGGCGGGAACGGGTCACGGCCCGGAGCAACAGTGTCCGAATCGCGCCACTTGCCGTCGCGACCCTGGATGCGCACTTCGCCGCCGCCGAGGCCACGGACCGTGGACTTGGCCTGCTGCTCGGCGCGGCTCTGCCTGTGGTGCACGCTCTCCGGTGCGGCGACGCCGCCCTTCTTCACGGCCCAATCATCGCCGTGCCGGACGACGAACCGATCGTTCTTGGACATCATCAACTCCATGTTTCAGGGCTTGCGCCTTGCGATTCCGCCATGGCATGATTGCCACGACCGCCATGAGGATGACTGGGATTGGCGGTTTCGTCAAGTTCCACATGTCGAAAATGCCATGCAAACCAACGAACCTATTGATATCTTTAAAGAACGCCTCAAGGCTGCCCGCGCCTTACGGGGGCTAAACCAGGCCGAACTGGCCGCACGAGCTGGCCTGCCGCCTGCCTCTGTGTCCCATTTTGAATCGGGTCCGCGAAAGCCATCCTTCGATAACCTGAAGGCGCTGGCGACCGCACTTGACGTCACGACGGACTACTTGTTGGGACGCGCCGACACGCCCGAAGCATCGGCAGCAACGGTCGGTCGTCTGCATCGCGATCTCGGGAAGCTCACCGAGCAGGACCTGAAGCTTGCGACTGAGTTCGTCGATCTCCTCGTGAGGCGGGGCGTCAAAGAAGGCGAATGACCCGGAAGCCCGGCCCCGCACGTCGCAGTCTGGCCGAAGCAGCGGCAAGTTCGGTGCTGCGGCAGATGACGATCGATGGCCTCTGGGTGGATCCCGAAGCAATCGCCGCCAGCAAGGGCATCGTCGTGAAAGCGAAGCCGGACACGGCCTCCGGCGTATCCGGCATGCTGATTAAAGCTGGCGACAATTTCGGCATCTTGTACGCGACGCACATCCCAAGCCGGGGCTTTCAGAGATTCAGCATCAGCCACGAGCTGGGGCACTACTGCATCGAAGGCCACCCCGAAGCGCTGCTCACGACCGGCGTGCATCAATCACACGCAGGATTCGTTTCAGGTGATCCATTCGAGCAGGAAGCGGATTACTTCGCTGCCGCGCTGCTGATGCCGGAACTTCCGTTCAAAAAGGCAATCGCGGATCACGATCCCGGCCTGGCCTGTGTCGAGTCTCTTTGCAAGGCGTGCGAAACATCGCTGACCGCCACAGCGATCCGCTATAGCGCGCTCACGTCGGACGGCATCGCCGTTCTATCCAGCACCGGAGATGCAATCGACTGGTGCTTCATGTCCAATGGGCTCAAACAGGCGAAAGGCCTGAGCTGGATCCGCAAGGATACGCCCGTGCCGGCGGGTACAGTCACGGCGCGATTCAATGCGAACCCCGACAACGTATCGTCAGGCCAGCGTGAATCGGACGAAGGACGTTTGAACGACTGGCTAGGCGGAGATCGCATTTACCGTGTGACAGAAGAAGTGGTCGGCCTCGGCCAGTATGGCCGGACACTCACGATCCTTACCTGCAAAAACCTGAGTTTGCGGGCTGAAGCGGAAGAGCCGGAAGATGACGAAGACGCTCTTATCGAAAGCTGGACACCACGCTTCAGGCGGTGACGAATTGGGTGGATCTACGTTTGGGTCCTTCACAACCTCACGCACGAAAGCATTGACCTTATTTCGCGCGGTCTTCACCGCCTTGCGGACGCCAAGGTCGCCGGCTTTGGGGTCTATGAAGAGATAGCCGCTCTTTGAGTTCTCGTAGAACTCCAGAAAGCCCTCCTCAATGATTTGCCGGTGCAGTACGACGTCTCTGGCTTCGTCCGTCTTCACGGGGCCGGCTTCGGGCGTCACGTGCACGACCCAGTGCTTTCCCTCGCGTCGAACGTCCTCCTTGCGAAGTTGAAGCATTTCGCCAACCCGCGCCCCAGTGAAGGCGCACAACCATGGCACCCACCGTTTGGCTGCCGCCAGCTTCGGCGCCTCCCTGCCCGCCGCAAAACTCCGGGCGTGTTTGAGAATGGCGGATGCCTCCTGGTCGTAGAAGCCCTTCGACCTGAGCTTGCGTGACTTTCCGATCTTGATGGTGAGCCCTTCGGCAGGATTGCTGGCCATCCGTCGATTCATGGCTGCCCAGCCGAAAACCGTCTTTAGCCCCGCGAGGTCACTATCCTTGACCGTCTTCGCGCTGGCGCCGCCTTGAAGCCTGTGATCCTTGTACCGAACAATGTCCTGCGGCGTCACGCGGCTCGCTTGGTCATGCTTCAGGAACCCCACAAGCTTCGCCACAGTGTTGCGGTAGCTCTCGTAGGTGCTCTGCTTGCGACCAGCAGCCTTCGCCTCCTTCCACCAATGCTCGACCAGTGCCGATAGTGAATCTTCTAAGGCGGCGCTGTTGACATCATTCTTCGCCTGCTCCGCCCGTGCCGGCCATTGCGGGAACCGAATCACCTGAGGTCTAGGCGACTCTTCGCCTTCCCCTCTTGCAAGCTTCGCCAAACTCAGACTTGCACGCTGAATGGCCGCGCCTAGCGCACTCGCCATGGTTCGGCGGTTCTGATCGTCGACGATAATCCCGTTGCTCGTCAGATAGCCGTTTGCAGCGTCCACACACGCTTGCTCCATCCGGAAGATCTTGTCCTCGGGCAGCTCCGGGGCACCGTCTAACGCCCGTTGGCTCGCAGCCAGGAGCTCTTCCCTGGCCTGTGGGGGGCCAAATAGGCGTGCCCCTGCAACGGTATCCCAGTTGGTCTGCTGGCTTGGGTTATCCCTGTACTGCTCCAGCCATCGCTCATAGGCGACCATGGCAAGACGATGCGCTTCCCGCTCGGTCAGAGGCACCGGGCCAGCGCGCAAATTCGCCCAGCGAGCTTCGAGTTCGGCAAGCGCTTTCGCATGCCGCACCTTTGCCTCAGAAGGATCGCGCGTCTGAAGGCTTACCTTTTCCTCGCGCTTGCCAAGAAGCTTACGCAGATCCTCCGGAACGGCTTTCCGGAGCTGATAGATTCCAGTTTTGGGATGCTTCCACGGACGCGACATAGCCAACGGCATTGTACCACCCTTCTGTACCACTGAGGAGCGGGTAAGCCGTTGAATTTGCTAATCTGCTTTGGATTTCACGCTCTTAGGAGAGCGATGGTGCCCAGGAAAGGACTCTGACCTCCAAGTCATCGACCGGACACCACTCCGGTCGAATCGCGCCAGTCACGGCGGTCCGCGCCATGCCTGGCGCACCAAAAAAAGCCCGGCCTCCTCC
The DNA here is from genome assembly GCF_023101105.1 of Bradyrhizobium sp. 155. Taxonomy (NCBI): domain Bacteria; kingdom Pseudomonadati; phylum Pseudomonadota; class Alphaproteobacteria; order Hyphomicrobiales; family Nitrobacteraceae; genus Bradyrhizobium; species Bradyrhizobium sp. 155. The sequence goes on from NZ_CP064704.1 coordinate 6,707,760, forward strand.
GGAGGCCAGGCGAAAGTCACGCAGGAACGACGCTGCTTTACGCATCGCACCAGCTTTCGTCGGCAGGGAGGACTTACCGCCGATTGATCTTCGGCGAGGGCATTCGCCGTCAAACAAGGAGAAACGGATATCACTCCGCGCGAAATCTGGAGCCGTTTGCCTTCCGCTCCTGTCGGAAACTTCACGACTTTTCCACCACTCGCCCGCTGTCCGGTTGGGACGGCAGTGCCTTGACCGAGATGGGATCCTGCGCCGGTTTGGCTGCCGTGCCCTGAAACACAAGCGGCAGTTTGCCGTCGCACAGCAGCATTTGGTACGTCCCCAAAAACCAACAACGCTCGATTACCTCTCCCGAAGAGCGTGCCAGGGCCTGAATTTCGTATGACGTTCCGTAAGGACCGTAAAATAGATTGTTGTGATGAGACGCATCCACGCGATGGATAAATGAAAAAGTCGGGCTGTGCTTCGCGTCGAGCGTTAATGACGTCGCAATAGGACCTGATCGGACCTCGCCGGCATGCTGTCGGCCGTCGGGTCGAGAATCGAGCTTGTCGCCGGCTGTATGCGACCGCCTCCGCCGACGCCCGCCCGCATTCCGCGGCGCTGGGAACTTTGAAAGCTCCCAAGGACATCGTAAGCCCCCAAAGCGCGTGCATCTTGTTCACAAACGCGTTGGCGAAACGCTCCGGCCCATCATGGCTCGGCCCGCAACTCGCGTGCGGCGGCCACCATATTGACGAGCGCGGGACGCACCTCCTCCCACCTTCGCGTTTTCAGTCCGCAGTCGGGATTGATCCAGAGCTGCCGATCGGAAACTCGCTGCCGCGCCAACACAATCAGCTGCTTGATTTCCGCCGCTGCGGGAATGCGCGGTGAATGAATGTCATAGACGCCGGGCCCGATCTCATTTGGATATTTGTAGCTCTTGAAGGCCTCGAGCAATTCCATCTTAGAACGCGACGTCTCGATTGAAATGACGTCGGCATCCATTGCTGCGATCGCATCGATGATTTCGTTGAACTCGGAATAACACATGTGAGTATGGATCTGAGTTCCGTCGGCGACCACGGAGGAGCAAAGGCGGAAGCTGTCCACCGCCCAATCTAGATAGTTCTTCCACTGCGATTTGCGTAGCGGCAATCCCTCCCGCAACGCAGCCTCGTCGATCTGGATCATGGTCGCTCCAGCCGCCTCAAGGTCGATGACCTCATCTCGGATCGCGAGAGCGATCTGTCGGCATGTCTCGCGCCGCGAGATGTCGTCACGGACAAACGACCAGTTCAGGATGGTCACCGGTCCGGTCAGCATAGCCTTGACGGGTTTTTTGGTCAGAGACTGCGCATAGCGCCACCATTCAACGGTCATGGGCTTCGGCCGGGAGACATCTGCGAACAGGATAGGCGGACGAACGTACCGCGAGCCATAAGACTGAACCCATCCATGCTTGGTAAAAGCGAAGCCCAACAGCTGCTCGGCAAAGTATTGAACCATGTCATTGCGCTCGAACTCACCGTGTACGAGCACGTCCAGGCCGATATCTTCCTGCCACTTCACGGTACGGGCTGTCTCCGCTTTCAGAAGCTGCTCGTACTGCGTGTCATTCAACGTTCCCCGCGCATGAGCCGCGCGCGCATTCCGGACATCGGCCGTTTGCGGGAAGGATCCGATGGTTGTCGTTGGGAACATCGGCAAAGCGAACGCGACGCGCTGGACGTCGGCACGCTGGGTGAACGCACTGCGACGGCGAAGCATGCTATCGTCGATCGCGGCGATTCGTCCGGCGACATTCGCATTGTGGATCTCGGGCGATGTTTCGCGGGTGACGGCTGCCTCCTCCGTAAGCGCAAGTTCATCGGCCACCTCGGCAGCATGGCCGGCCAGCGCTTTGCCCAATATCGAAAGTTCCTTGATCTTCTGAACTGAGAACGCCAGCCATGTCTTCAGATTGGGATCGAGATCGGTCTCTAGCTCAATGTCGATCGGAACATGAAGCAGCGAGCAGGAAGGAGCAATCTGAACACGGTGCCTGCCCAATTTTTGGACCATAGGAGCAAGTTGGTCGAGCAGCGCCGGAAGATTGGAGCGCCACACGTTCCGACCATCAACGACGCCTAGTGAGACCACGAGATCTCTACGGGTTGTGGCGACAATTGCGTCCAACTGGTCAGGTGCCCGAACCAGATCCACATGAAGCCCGGCAACGGGCAAGGCCAAGGTTGTTTCAAGATTGTCGCCGATAGCCCCGAAATATGTGGCCAGCATGATTTTAAGGGCCGGCACAAGCTTTGCGAAATGAGCATAGGCCCGGCGGACAGCCGCCCGCGATGCTTCGTCGACGTCCATCACTAGGCATGGCTCGTCCAGCTGAACCCATTCAGCACCGCGCGAGGATAGTTCGCGGAGAACATCGACATAGACTGGGAGGAGCCGATCGAGCAGCGACAGCGGATTGAATGCGGGATTTGCGCTTTTGCCAAGCTTCAGGAAAGTGACTGGGCCAACTAGGACGGGGCGCGTTTGGTAGCCGAGGCTTTTTGCCTCCTCATATTCCTCGATCGGCTTTCGAGAGGAATACTTAAAGATCTGATCCCGGTGAAATTCCGGCACCATGTAGTGGTAGTTGGTATCGAACCACTTCGTCATTTCCTGTGCGGCTACGCCAGGCCCATGCTGAGCGTGACCACCGTCCTGAGCGCCACGCGCCATGGTGAAGTAGGTCTTGAGCGACACAGGACCTTCGGTCCAGCCGTAGACGTCGGGAATGGCGCCGACCATTAGGCTGGTATCGAGCACATGATCGTAAAACGAGAAGTCATTCGAAGGAATGACGGTCGCACCGCGGGATTTCTGCCGTGCCCAATTAGCGGCACGAAGTCCACTCCCCGCCTCGAGGAGCTCGGCTTCGCTGGAGTTTCCCGCCCAGTACCTCTCGAGCGCGACTTTGAGTTCGCGTCGTGGGCCGATGCGTGACGTCCCCAGTGTGGCAACGGGAAGCGAAAGAAAAGACATAGCTCAGACCCCATGATTGGGGCAAAGGCCATGGCGGACGCATGCAGCGAATATCGCGTGAGCGACAGCTGCTTGGCGCACACCGGGACACCCCGCCCGTGGACGATATATTGTCGAGGCAGGTCTCCTGGCTCGCGGGTCGTCGCTGCTGTCCGGCCTTCCCGAAGCCGCATGGCTTCAGTGACTTCGTTGGACAGCGGCTCGCCGCTTACAGTTGCGGGGGCAGCGCCGGCATTGCACCGGCTTCCCTCTTAGCTCCGGATCAAACGAATCCGAAGACCACGACGACTGGCATTAGGCGCACGAGGATCGATCCGTCAACCTACTAGCATTACAGTTGCTTTTGTTGCGGGCTTCTGAATCCATGGGCAACCATGATTCGAATGTCGTGGGCGCGGGCCGCGTCGGTTGAGGCGACGCTTGCGTTGTGGGCGGCGTCGCTTCGAGAGATCAAGCAACGGATACGTCCGTTGTTCACGCAAGAGCGTGTTGCGACGAATGCAGGTCTGTTCCTGGAAGGTCTGCTCGGAGATGAGCAGCGCAAGACCGGTTGGATGCGCGCGGAGGCGGCTGGCGATCCCGGCCCATGGCGGCAGCAGGCGATTCTGGGTCGTGGAGACTGGGACGCTGATGCCCTGCGCGATATCGTGCACGACTATGTCATCGAGCATTTGGCGGATGACGATGCGGTGCTCGTGATCGACGAGACCGGTTTTCTCAAACAGGGCAAAGCGTCATGCGGAGTGGCGCGGCAATACACTGGTTCGGCAGGAAAGATCACGAACTGCCAGATCGGCGTCTTCGCTGCCTACGTTTCGCGTCATGGCCATGCGTTCATCGATCGCGCGTTGTATCTTCCGAAGGAATGGACCGACGATCCAGATCGTCTGGAAGCCACATATGTGCCTGCCGATGTCGGCTTTGCGACCAAACCAAAGCTTGCGACGAGAATGATCGCACGCGCGATAGCCGGGTCTGTACCATTCAAGTGGGTTGCCGGTGATACCGTCTACGGTGTTGGCAACATCGAACAGCAACTACGTCGGGCAGGCAAAGGCTACGTGCTTGGGGTCAGCAGCGCTCATGTGTTTCGATCCTGGGGCAAGCGACCGCCGGTCGCCGGTACGGCTGCAGACCTCGCCCGGACGCGGCGCTCATCCGACTGGAAGCGCCTGTCGGCGGGAGCCGGAACCAAAGGACCGCGGCTGCACGATTGGTGTTATCTCGAATTGGCGGATCTCGAGGCCGAGCAGTCCAACAGTGCAAATGACGGTTTGTGGACACGCGGTCTACTGATCCGTCGTCGCATTGCCGATGATGACCTCGCCTTCTTCACCACCTGGTGCCCAGCGGGAACAGCCATTGAAACGCTGGTCGCGGTCGAAGGCCATCGATGGGCGATCGAGGACAGCTTTGAAACGGCGAAAAACGAGTTCGGGCTCGATCACAACGAGAGCAGATCCTGGCATGGCTGGCACCGTCATGTGTCCTTGGTGATGCTCGCCTTCGCCATGATGGCCGCGATCCGACATCGCGCTAATCCGCCACCGCCCAAAAAAACGAAACGGCGCCCCCCGGCAAAAGCCAAAACATAACCACCCCACCACTGATCCGTTGGTCAATCCAGGAAATCCGCCGCATTGCTATCAGACTTGCGCGGAAGCGGATTCAACCCGCACACATCATCGCATGGTCCTTCTGGCGCAGAGCTCACCAGGCTGCCGCTCAACGCGCCCACTTCAAATCAAAAAAGCAACTGTAATGCTAGGGTCTGTACCTAATTAGCGAGTTCTGATTCCCTGGTGCTAAGTTGATTCGGCACGGGGGACTTCGATGCGCAAAGGACTGTTCTGGCTCAACGACAAGCAGTGGGCTCAGATAGAGCCGCATCTGCCAACGAACCAGACCGGCCCGGCGCGCGAAGACGATCGACGCATTATCAGCGGTATCATTCACATGCTCCAGTGCGGCGCACGCTGGCGCGATTGCCCGTCCGACTATGGCCCTTACACGACGATCTACAATCGGTTCAATCGCTGGGCTAAGCGCGGACATTGGCAGGCGATCTTTGAAGCGCTCGCCCGCTGCGGCAAGGACCGAGTGGCTTTGTCGATCGACTCCACCTCGATCAAAGCGCATCGCTCGGCGAGCGGCGGAAAAGGGGGGAGTGTGAACAGGCGATCGGCCGCTCGCGCGGTGGGCGGACCACGAAAATCCACGCGCTGAGCGACCCTGATTGCAAACCTTGCGCATTTCATCTCACTCCGGGACAAGCCGCAGACATTGCCGCAGGGCCGGCCCTTTTGAAGCTCGCGCCGCCCATGTCTTCCCTCATTGGGGACAAAGGCTACGATGGCGACGGCTTTCGCGCCGAAATCGTCAATCGCGGCGCGAAACCCGTCATTCCAAACAAATCCAACCGGGTAACCCTCCACAGCTTCAGCAAGCGCCTCTATAAAGGGCGCAATGTTATCGAGCGCTGTTTCTGCCGGCTCAAGGATTTCAGGCGTGTTGCTACTCGCTACGACAAACTTGCCAGAAACTTTTTGGCCGCCGTCCACCTCGCCGCTCTCGTCGCTTATTGGATCAATTGAGTCTGAACCCTAAGTGTCGCCGCACCCTAGCTCCATGCACTAGTGCATGGGGAAGGTGGGCAAGCAGATGCCGAGCTTCTCGTACGTCTTCAGGATCTCCGGATCGATCTCGTCGCGCGTGGAGACCGTCTCTTCGGCTTCGAAGTGACGTAGCTTTAGATATCCTGCAAGCTGATCTTGGGATATTCGACGCCCGTCCACCTCGCCTCGGCTCGGCTCGTCAGCCAACGACGATAAGCCTCAACGCGACGACCTGGAGCATCGAGGCGGCCTTGTCATTATTCGAGACAAATTTGACGGTCTCCTCTGACAGAGCCCTTCGAGCGCTTCTCGGAGTCGATCAGCGCCTTAAGCTCATAACGATGTTGATCGACCTCGATGCGCCGCACGCGGACGGCGGCCTCCACAAGCTCGACATCTAGTCCTTCGTTCGCAAAATCGAGCGGTGAAGCCTTCTGGACGCGGGCTGCTTATGTTGTCTTAGACGGGACACAGGTGTCAGGCACCGGACAGACCACAGCGCATTGCGGCGTGTCGGAATGGCCCTCGCACTCCGTACACTTTTTTGCATCGATAACGTAAATGTCGCGCTTGAGGCTGATCGCCGCGTTGGGACACTCGAACTCACATGCCCCACAAACGGTGCATTGCGAAGCGACGATCTTGTAAGCCATGCCTTCCGACTCCTTAGGCGAGCGATGCCATTGGCGATCCCTTTCAAATGCCGTGCCAAGGACAGGCGCGCTCAATGATGGGCAACTTGCCCAATGGTGCTGTGCGGGGTCTGAGACCGTGTTGCATCTGCGACAGCATGGGCCGCTTCAATATCAAGCCGTGCGAGCCCTCGGGCGCCTACTCCGATAGCCGGTCGCGACTCGACTGCTGCGAGCTTCCGTCGGTTTCGCGGGGCCAAGCAACGCTCGACGATTCCCGAAACCGGCGGCGCGAGTAAAAGCCGCGAGCCGACGCACGTCTACGCCGGATGTCGGCAAACCTCCGGTCACACGCCCTGACCGGAGATTTTGTCCAAGCCGCGCTCACGCCTGCAACGTTAGCTCCGCGGATTGACTCGCTGGAGGCTTGCCAAAACGGCTTTGTGCTACAATACCCTTCGGCATCGCTTCGGAGGGAAATGAAGTTCGGCCGGGAGAAGCGATACTGGGTTTGCAAAGTGACCGATTTAATTGCAGTCAGCCGCATGCCTGGTGCCGAGTAGGCATGGCCGCGCGGGCCAGCGCTGGTACGCTTTGCCTGGCTGTGCTCAGTCACTCCTCATACAACTATTTTGGACGAAGTGGAACAGGGCTGAAAGATGACTGTGCAAATTGCTTCAGCGGCATGGCCTTTCCGAACAGATGGCCCTGCGCAAGGTCGAAGCCGAGTTCGGTCACAGCGATCAGGTCGGCGTGGCTCTCCACGCCTGCGGCGACGGTGCGCACACTGTACTCTTTGGCTAGATCGACGATATGGCGGCACACCGTTCGCTTCAGGGGCCCATTTCCGCAACCGGCGACGTACTGCCGGTCCACTTTTAATTTCATGAACGGGAATTTTTCGAGCCCCATCAGCTGCGGCCAATTGGCGCCGATATTGTCGATTGCAAGGCCAATGTTGTGAAAGCGAACCTCACGCGCGACCTCGATCAGGAGATCTAGGTTCTGGATCGCTTCCTCGCTCTCGATTTCGATCGTCAAGCCGCCGAAAGCGGGGTGCGACGGCATGCGCTGACAGAGATCGCGTACCGCCTGCGGGTCAATCAGGAATGCTGCCGGGAGATTGATGGAGAGATCGGTCGAAGTTTGCTGCTCCAGAAGATACTTCCAATCCTTGATCGCGCGGTCGATCACGAACTGCGACAAGTCCCTAAAATGAGGATCGTGAGCCTCCGGGATGAAATACGCTGGTGGAACAACGCCCCAGGTCGGATGCCGCATTCGCACAAGCGCCTCGGCGCCGCGGCGGCTGAGGGTACACGGGTCAAAGTTCGGCTCATACCAGAGCTCAAGCCAGCCAGCGTGTAAGGCTTCTCCGACATGGACTGCGGGACGGGGCGCCGGCTCTCTGGGCAAGAGCATGGCGACCCGATCGCGCAGCGTCTCGGCTGCAAACGGCGTCCTCAGCGGCGGCAGCATATCAAGTCCATATTCGCCCCCGACCTGCTGCACTGCCGTCATGACGATCGACTCGCGGGCGCCGAACGCCAGCACTCTGCCTGCAAATTCTTCGCGTACGAGTATCTCGAGCAATCGTCCAGGCTCGATGCGATCGGAGCCAATGCCGAGCAGGATCAGATCAGGGAAGTCCGTGCAGAGTACGCGCGGCAGCTCGTCAGCAGTCCCGCATTCGCTGATCACAAACCCCATATCCTCTAGCACATCGCGTAGAAAGGCGCGCAGATGCCGCTTGCCCACGGCCACGCACGCTCGCGGCCGCACCTTACGCTGGCCGAAGATTACAGGTTTCCCTCCGACCAGTTCGGCCTGCCCATGCTCCATCGCAACCACTCCCCTTCCGTGAAGGTCCCTTAAACGAGGAGCGAAGGTCCATACAAGCAGTGCTTGCCACTATCTTTCGATTCTTCGAGGTAAGCTTAAGATAGTGCATTAGCGTGCAAAATCTTTTCGCGATGTTGTTCAGACGATTTTGTCGGGCGCACGCGTATGATACCTGTCCCGGCTCGCGCAACTTTGTACGAGTGACGCACACGTGTGTGGGGAATCTCACCTTCGGACGCGCCGAGCTGATGCGCCCTATGCCACGGCGATGATCATGCTGCAAGATGTACTGAATCGACTCTCGTGAGTGATGATCAGCAATCTCTCCTACGAAATGTTTGATCGGCATGGCCGGCCTGCCCACGCGCGAATGTGCCGTCTCGTGGATTTCCTATCTAGTCGAAGGAGATCCAACTGAGTTCGCAGCGGGTCAAGCCGCGGTCGATTCTAAGAACGGCAACAGCTTGCACTTACCTCACCTCTGTTGGTTATAGCGAGTGCGGACGTCCTATTCCCTATCGAGCTTGATAGTTTCTCTCAGTTGCGTTCTCTGTATCCTTCTGAACATGGATATCCTCAAGAGGGACTGGAGGGACTAACGTGACGGGTGTTCGTGTTGGCGCTGAAGCGCAAGGCTTGCCCCACGGGGGCACGGCTTTGCGCAAAGGCGTGCCAGGAGATGAGAACGCGATCGTAGAAGCCGTCGGAAAGCTACTTTCTGAATTAGGTGGTCCCGAACCAGAGTTCAGCCTTGAAGGCGCAAAGCAGACTGCTTTGCGCCTGATTCAGGATCCCGAAGAGGGCTTCATTTTTGTCATCGAGGAACAAGCCACCCGGCAGATTGTAGGGATCGCTGCCATCTCCGCCGTACTGGCCGTGAGAGCAGCTGGAGCGTACGGCGTGCTTCAGGAGCTATGGATTTCTCGGGACTTCCGAAGCTCTGACCGCGGTGGGCATCTGCTCGAGGCGGTACGTTCGGAGGCGAAGCGCCGAGGCTGGCAGATGATTGAGGTTGCGTTGCCCCCTGATGGCTATCCGGCCTTAGAACGGGTACGCCGTTTCTACGAGGAGAGGGGATATCGGGTTGGAGGATTGCGCGCGCGCAAGAGGCTATGACAGACTGCGACCTCTGCTCCACACTTAAAAGCGCTCCTGGTCCTGTCACTAAAGACTTTCAAGGCAGACAATCCTGCTGCTTGTTGCTTCTCAAAACGAACGCTCCAACGCGTGCGTCGCGGCCGAGGACAATCGAGAACCTCGGCGCTGATGCGGTGCTTACTCCCACTGCGAGCGGGTTACCTCTTCGACTTTTTTGGCGGGTATCAACCATCAAATCGTTCTTCATGGTGCGGAGCGATACGATGGTCTTCTCAAGGCTCGTGGACCGCGAGCGGAAACCTGCCCGGCTAGAAGGCGCGGAGCCAGGTCGGCGGCGGCCCGTTGCGGGCGAAGCGCGACCCAGCCTTACAAACGATAGCCGAGTCGTTCTTTCGTGCTTCCCACACAATGCCGCCAGTTTGGGATCACCGCACACAAATGCGATCCATTCGTCGCCAAGTCCAATGCCTCGGCAACTGGCAAGCCAATCATCTATGGGGCTTCTTCCTGCAACTTGATTCGGTGGACCGTCGCGTAAAGGGATTCGGTACCACGCTGTCGCTCCTGCTGGCGAACGTTCAAGGAAGGTGACGAAATCAGCCATCAACACTGATTCGGTAGAGGATTCCGTAATGAGCAATGTGCCGTTTGCCGCCTCCAATACGAGGTTCGTGCAGGTCGCCCCAGCGCAGGACTTGATGCGGGCGATCGTTTCGCCGTTCGGCGCCATGACGAAGACGTGGCCGAGGGAGGCGAGCGCGACAAAGAGCCGCCCGTTTTGATCCATCGTCAGCCCGTCAGGACCGCTGGTCCCGAAGGACAAGCTGAACCGTCCCACCTTCGCAGCCCCGCCGTCACGCATCAGCGGCACGCGCCAGCTGCTGTTGTCGCGCGTCATTGCAACGAACAACACGGCCTCGTCGGCGCTGAGCACCAGCCCGCTCGGGCTTGGCCAGTTCGAAATCAGGCAATCGAGCCGGCCGGCAGGACACAGTCGGACACCCAGCCGGTCGGATCGTGCACTCCAGTTCGCCCCTGATCGGTGAAATAGATGTCGCCGTTAGTCGCGGTATGCAGGTCGTTGCAGCCTCTGAAGGACTCGCAATTGCGGTTGCCCCAGAAGCGGGCTGATAGTATCCCGCTGCGGATCGAGCTCCATGAGGCCGTTCATGTAGTCGGCCACCAGCCCCCGGCCATCAGGTGCGATCTTCAGACCAATCGGCCAGCCGTCATATTCGATTATCAGAGACCAGATCCCGTCGCGCGAAATCCGGAAAATGCGGCCGAAGGGGATATCGACGACGTAGAGATCCCCGGACTTGTCGAACGACGGCCCCTCGATGAAACAGTCCACCGATGGCCTCCGCGGTTGGCATCCGGCCCATTTCGAGGAAACACCACGGCGACGAAATTCCGCGGCATCGACGAGAACACGCGGGTCTCAGCCAGCTGAGGCGGCTTGTCGAGATACATCATGACGGGCCTCCCAGCGTGCGGCGCGGCTGTCCCTCATATTTGTAGCCAAACTGCTTGGGCATCGGTCCCTTGTTACGATCCTTGCGCCTGGTCTGTTCCCAGGCGTGGGCCAGGATTCCGACCGCTCGCGACAGGCAGAAGACGCCGCGCGCCAGCGGTGGCGCGAATCCGAGCTCGCCGTAAATGACCGCGGTCGCGCCATCAATGTTCATTGGGATGAGTTTGCCCTTGCGCTGCTGCATCACCCGCTCGATCGCGCGGGCGGCCTTGGCATAGTCGCCGCTGACACTGCCCTCAGCACTTGCGTCATCCACCAGCGCCAATAGCGGTGCGGCGCGGGGGTCGACCGAATGAAACCGGTGGCCGAAGCCGGGCAGATATTTGCCGCACCTTGCAGTGAAATGGTCAATTGCGGCGGCCGCGGCCTCGCCGATCTCTAGGCCATCGCGCCTCCGCAGCACATCTTCGTAGAGTTCGACCGCCTGCTCCCCTGCTCCGCCGTGCACCTCATCGAGTGTATTGATGGCGGACGCCATCGCACCATTCAGGGGCAGCCCACAGCTCACCGCCATCTGCGCAATTGCGATGGAGGGCGCGTGCGGACCGTGGTCAACGGACGCGACCAGCGCAGCTTGCAGCAGCCGCTCCTGCGCTGGCGTCGGCAGATCGCCGCGCAACATCAGCCAGATCATGGCGGGAAAGGAAATCCGGCCGATCAAATCTTCGATTGGATAACCCCGATAGGCGATGCGACCGGGCGCGATGTCGCAGATGGAGGTTCGCCACCAACGGGCCGCTTGCTGCCGCAATTCTTCTTCGTTCATTTCCGGTTCCGCCCCTTCAACCCTGCCATTGCCGATCGCCGCAAGCCGTCGAATATCATGATATTGGTCCGTCCGCGGCTACGCGGACGGGCAGGAAATCAGCCGCCCGTTGCTTTGGCGTCCCGACGGCCCGGGTTGAGACCAGCTGCTCGACCTCCGCATACGAATAGCCGAGCCGCTGCAGCCATCGCTCGGTGTCTGCTCCGAGCGTCGCAGGTGGTGAAGGCACCGAAAACTCCTCATCCAGCCGGAAGCCCGGCCGCATGATTCGTAACGGCTGCGCACCATCTTGGTCTGGGGCCAAAGTCTCGACGAATCCGCGCTCGAGGAGCTGTGGCTGCTGCAAGATTTGGGAGACCGTCAGCACGCAGCCTGCGGGGACTCCAGCCAGATTCATTTGGGCCTCCCATTCTTCAGCGGGCTTGCAACTCAACGCCTGGTTCAACTCCGTGTTCAGCGCTGCGCGATGGACCTTGCGCATCTCGCGCTCAGCAAAGCGTGGATCCGTCTTCAGGTCCGGTCGGCCAATCAGGTCGCATAGGGCTTGGTACTGCTTCTGCTCGTTGGCGGAAATGTTCAGCGGGCCTGTTGCGGTGCGGAACGTGCCGGAGGGAGCCGCGGTGAAGTTCTCGTTGCCGATGGGCTGCGGCTCGACACCAGCGTTCAGGTGGTTGGAGACGACCCATCCCATCGCTGCAACGGTGGCTTCGAGCAGGGACACGTCAATGAACCGACCGCGGCCGCTATGCCGCTGTTCGACCAGAGCCGCGGCTATGGCAAAGGCAGCAGTCAGTCCCGCAATCGTATCCGAGATCGGAAAGCCGGTGCGCAGGGGAGCCGAGGCCGTATCGCCAGTGACGCTCATGGCACCAGACAGACCCTGAACGATCTGGTCATAGGCCGGACGGGCGGACCATGGCCCGCTCTGCCCAAAGCCGGAGATCGCGCAGTAGACGAGACGCGGGTTGTGCCTGCTGAGCACATTAAAGCCTAGGCTAAGCCGTTCCATCACCTTCGGCCGGAAGCTTTCGAGCACCACATCGGCTTCCTTGACGAGTCGCAAGAATACCTCGCGGCCCGATTCCGACTTCAAGTCCAGCGCCACGGATTGCTTGCCGGCGTTCACCGCGACAAAAGAGAGGCCCTGCAAGCGCTCTGCCCTTTGCGGATCGGCGCCGAGGCGCCGCGCAAGGTCGCCGCCGTTCGGATTTTCGACTTTGATGACCTCCGCGCCAAGACGCGCGAGATGATAACCGCAGAACGGACCGGCCAACACGTTCGACAGGTCCAGGACGCGGATGCCGGTGAGCGGCAGAGACATCTGAAGACGCCTTCCTTTAGGTGATCCGATGGTGAGGGCTTGGCCGGCTGGCAGCTATTTCAGTTGTTGTGCGGCGCGTTCCGCGAAACGATTGGTGAAGGTTTTGTTCAAGTCGATCTTTGCGGCAGCAATTTTTGGATCAAAGTCGCTTAGGACAGCCAGCGGGACCTTGGCCGCCTCGATGTCCATCTGTCCGGTTGGCGAGAAGAGCGCTTTCGATGCGTTCATGATTTCGATATTCACCTCGCGATTGTCAGTCTTGTAACCAGGAGGAATCGTATCGACGAGCTGCTCCGTCGGCGTTGCGTTGATCCAGCGGTGAGTTTTGAGCAAGGCGTTGACCAGGCGCTGGACCGTTTCGGGATTTTTGTCGATGAAAGTCTGCTGAAGGTAGAGACACGCGGTCGGATAGGACCCGCCGAAGGCCTGCTTTGAGCCTTCGATCGTGCGCGCATCGAACAGCGCTGTCGCGTTCTTTTTGCGCGCGAGAAGCGTCGCGATGGGATCGAAATAGACCAGGGCATCGACGTTCATGGCCTCAAGCGCCACCATGCCCGGTGCGCCGCTGCCGACGGCAATGATGTTGACATCGCGTGAACCCAATCCTGACTTCTTGATGTAGTAGCGCGCCATACTCTCCGTCGATGACCCCGGCGCCGTGATCCCGAGCCTGAGCCCCTTCAGGTCGGCGCCGGTTCTGACCTTGTCGGCGAGGTCGCTGCGGACACCGAGCAGGACGCCGGGAATGTCATTCAACAGGAACACGCAGGAAATTTGCTTACCCAGCACCTGCATCTGAATGGTATGATCGTAAAAGCCGATAGTCCCGTCGACAGAGCCGCCGATCAGGGCCTGCAGAGCCTTTGAGCCACCGGCCTGGAAGTTCTCGACGGTAACGTCAAGGCCTTCTTCCTTAAAGGAGCCAAGCTTCACTCCAAGTTCGACAGGCATATAGTTGAGGATTTTTGACCCCACCGCGATCTTCAATTTTGTTTTCTCGGGCGCGGTGGCATGCGCCAAAATGACCGAGAATGCGGCCAGCGCCACCACCGGCATCAATCTTATGGAAACGTGCATGCGAACCTCCATAATTGATGGGAGAGCGTACGATCAGCTTTCGTGCGCAGGCGCCGGCCGCCAGACCAGGAGCCGCTTTTCCGCGCAGTCGACGATGGCATCGAGGGCAACGACGAAGGCGGAGAGAACGATAATTCCTGCGAACACTCCGGTCGCATCGAGGACGCCTTCGGCCTGCGCAATTAAGTGCCCCAATCCTGCGGACGAGCCGAGATATTCCGCGACCACGGCTCCCATCACAGCCATGCCGACGGACACCCGCAGGCTCGACAGAATCCAGGTCGTGGCGGACGGCAGGTAGACGTGCCGTAGCAGGGACGACTTCGAAGCACGCAGCAGGCGGGCATTCGCCAGCACGACCGGATTGACCTCGCGGACGCCTTGGAACGTATTGAAGAATGCGACGAATAGAACCAGCGTGACGCCGAGCGCAACCTTGGAGGTGAGGCCCAATCCGAACCAGATGACGAAAATGGGTCCAAGCAAGATCCGCGGGATTGCATTGAACATCTTGATAAAGGGCTGAACGACTTCGGCAGCAAATGGGCTTAAGCCCAGCCAGATCCCAAGTGCTGTGCCGATCCCGATGCCAGCCAGGAACGACAGGACCGTCTCCAGCAATGTTATGCCAATATCGCCCCAAAAGTCCGCCGTCGACATCCACTCCCCGATCCTTACGACAAGTGTCGACGGCGCCGGAAAGAAGAAGGGATCAATCAGTCCGGCCCAGACGCCCAATTCCCAGATCAGGATCATGCCAAGCAGGATGGCGAACTGCGTGAGAGCGACCCTACCCCTGCGTGACATAGCTTTTCTCCACTTCGGCGCCGAGCAGCGACCAAATTTCACGATAGAGCGCGACGAATTCGTCGGTGGTCTGCAGCGCAGAAACATCGCGCGGACGAGGGAGCGTGATCCTGACGTCGGCAACCATGCGGCTGGCGGGACCGGCAGACATCACAACGACGCGGTCCGCCAGCGTGATCGCCTCATCGAGATCATGGGTGATGAAGATGAGCGAGCGCCGGTCCGCCTGCCAGAGGTCGAGCAGGATGCGGTGCATGAGTCGGCGTGTGTGAACGTCCAGCGCGGAGAACGGCTCATCCATGAGAACGATTTTGGGCTCCATGATCAGGGTTTGTGCCATCGCAACGCGCTTGCGTTGGCCGCCGGACAATTGATGCAGATAGCGCTCCTCGAATCCCTTCAATCCGACCTTGGCGAGCCAGGGCCGTGCCTGCTCGCGCGCTTTCGCGACCGACCTGCCCTGAAAGACGAGCCCGAGGCCGACATTGTCCTGGGCGGTCTTCCAGGGCAGCAGCCCTTCCTGTTGAAGCATGTAGCCGGACTGACCGTTCAGGCCCGTAAGAGACTTGCCGAAAATGCGAACGTCGCCGGCGGCGGGCTTCAGCAGTCCGGTGACAGTGTTGAGAATGGTCGATTTTCCGCAGCCGGTCGGCCCCACCACTGCAACGAATTCCGTCTCGGCCACCTGGAGGTTCATGCTTTTGACTGCCGTGAAGTCGCCGAAGCGAATCATGACGTCGTGCAAGTCCACGGCAAGTCCCGGCCGCCCCATTGTTTCGCTCCATAGAACTTGTGCTGAAACCTGGAACCGAGTAGCTCGCGTTCTCACGAGGAGTCAATCGTATTCTGACGTGCAGGATTGTGCTCGCGCTAGCTTGGTGGACTCCTGGCGTCAGTTTGACTATTGGTTCTGCACAGCAGAACCAGAGGTATCGATGGTAAGAACAGGCGTTGATGCGGTCACGCGGGCACTGGCAATCCTTAAGGCGTTCGACCCGGAGCGCGCCGCGATGACGCTGACGCAGATTGCGGATGCGACTGACCTCTACAAGAGCACAGTCCTTCGCCTTGCCGCATCTCTGGAGGCGGGTGGGTTCCTGGTGCGGGGTACGAACCGGCTATTTCGACCCGGACCGGAGCTATGGCGCCTTGGGGCGCTCTATCAGCGCGGGCTCGACCTTGGTGACCTGATCAGACCCTCGCTCCATCGTCTGGTCGAGGCTACCGGAGAGACCGCATCCTTCTACATCGCGGAGGGCGACGAGCGCATCTGCCTTTATCGCGTCAATTCTCCGCGTTCGGTCCGGCATCACCTCGAAGAGGGTCACCGATTGCCGATTGACCGCGGCGCTGCCGGCCGTGTTCTTACCGCCTACCGCGATTCTGCATCAACCGATGGAAAGAAGGTCAGAGATCGTGGCTTCTACGTCTCGATCGGCGAGCGGGATCCTGAGGTCGCGGCTGCAGCTGTGCCTGTGATCGACGTTCATGGCCAATTGCGCGGCGCTCTCTCGGTGTCCGCCATTCGGAGGCGCTTTGATGCAGATGCTCGGAAGGCTGCGATTCTAGTTCTGAAGTCCGAGGCTAAAGCGCTGATCGGTCTGCTGCCCGCAAGCGAGCGCTGAGCTACAATGGCAGCGTTCCGTTTATGATGCACAGCTCAGCGGGTGCCGCAAGGGCCTCTCCTGAGCGCAGCGTGCATTTTTTACATTGTTGAGGAGCATCGGGACGCGAATCGGCGAGGCGTTCTTTTGCGACAAGAATTTGGTGGTGGAAGGAATGCCCTGACAAACGACAGAGCGTCGTGCAGTGGTGACGCCCCTGAAGCCGTTCCTGGAGTCGTTCCAAGTGATCCCGCCGCAGATCATCCTCGAGCTCGACGCCACCTACCTGTACACGGGCATAAGGAGGGAGGCTTCTTCAAAGGCTACGCTGCTGGATATATGTGCTGGGCGCGCTGACATCGATGCAAGCGCGGCCAGAACGTTGCGCAGTTGTGCGGCCGTTCGACCCATTTGGCCCCCATCTTCGGCGTGGTGGTGTTGAACTGGCGCGCGGCGGCGTGCATTGCTCAGTGCCGTTTCCACACACCGCACCATGGCCTCTCGACCTTTCGGCGCTCCTTGAGAGCTTCTGGCAGGCTCGACATCCGCCTGATACGCCGCCTATCTCAGTCCGTCATCACCCAGCTTATTCAGAGATCGAAGTGATCGATGATGATCTCGGTCGTTCAGCCGCCGGCGGCTTACACACGCCGGCTTCGAGCGAATGGTAGCGGAGGTTTGCCTTGGTAGGGTTGGTGCGGTTTGCGCCCGCGACGTCTCGCGCTTCGCTCGCAACAGTCGGGATTGGCAGCAACTCATCGAGATGTGCCGCGTGGCCGATACCGGTTCTGGTCGATCAGGAGACCATCTAAGCGCTGAGGCATGGCAACGACCGCCTGCTGCTCGGGGTAAGGGGCAGCCTCAACGAGTACGAACCGGATCTGTTGCGCCAGCGCTCGCTCTCGGCACGCTGTGAGAAGGCGCTCCGGGGCGAGTTGGTTATGGCAGCGCCCGTCGGCTTCATGAAGGCCGTTATGAGAAAGACCCGGATCGGCGCGTCCAGGATCAAGATGGTGTTCGACCAGGTCGAGGAACTGGGCGGATCGCGACAGGCGCGTTGCTGGCGCCACGGGTCCAATCTCGATCCCGGTGAAGCAGACCAACGGGGACACGGCCCGGCGGCGACCACACTACTCCGCCATCGGCAGGCTTAAACACCGGGATATGGTAGTTCGAGCGCATTGATGTGACGCGCTCGGGGTACGCGATTGCCGTTGCCGGTCTTGAGGCCATTGCGATTGAGGGGGCGGCAATGAGATCGTCGCTGGCGATCAGCACCAGTCGGCGCGCGGTTGGATGGTGTCGGCGGAGAGCATCACGCAACTGATGCCGCCGTTCTTTAGCTCTCTTGCCGGCCGCGGTTGCAGCGGCGATCGCCCCGGGACCGACGACACCAAGCCGCGCTTCCTCGATCACCGCGCTGAACGATGCGGAGTTGCATGCCCTACACCGGCGTATTGAGGGCGATGGGACAACTGTTCGAAGCGCGACGCCCTGTCGGACGATAGCAGCGCAGACTGTCAGTCTCGAGACAAATGTCAGCAACTTGACGCTACACACCTCACGGAGTGCCTGCAGAGCTTCGAACTCTCTTCGGCACGAGGTTTGCTTTACTCAGTCATCATCATCACCACGCAGTGCGATGGTCTTCGGGACGGGCTCGGCGCATCGCCGTTAGCGTCTGGTCCGCCCGACGTTTTGCTGCGGCGATAACTTAAGGGCGCTCGGTTGTCGACCGAGAAAATGCAGGGAAGGAAGTATTGGTGCGATCTGGAGTTTTTCTTTCGGGAGCCACAACAATTGCGCTCATCGCAACCGGTGCAGCCAATGCGGCGGACCTTGAGCCAGAAGTGAAACTGCCACCAGCGGTGTGGAGCTGGTCCGGAGGCTATATTGGCGGGCACGTCGGCGGTGGGTACGGCCGAACCTCCTTCGGTAATCCCTACGGTCCGTCAATCTATGGCGGCGTCGTCGATACCCCAGTGTTCCTCGCAGGAGGCCAGATCGGCTACAATTGGCAGAAGAACGGCTGGGTCTTTGGCGTCGAACTAGATGCCAGCGGCGCTGTCTCCGATGGCACAAATACTTGTCTCGCCGCCTCCGGCTTTGTTGTGAGCGCAAACTGCACGGCTGGTCCAAACCTCTTTACCACCGGGACCGGTCGCGTCGGTTACGTGTTGGACGCTCTCGGCCATACGCTGGCCTATCTCAAGGGAGGTGTGGCTTGGCAATACAATCAGGGCAACGTCCTCAATAACTACGAATTCAATGACCTCGGGCTACAGAAGAAAACTCATTTCGACTATGGTCAGGTCGGTGGCGTCATCGGGCTGGGCGTCGAACAAGCGCTTACGCCTGCATGGTCGGTCAACGTAGAGTATGACTATCTGCATTTCGGTGGGCCAAGCGTCGCAACGCCTACGACGGTGCAGCTTCCGCCGTTCGCAATTCTTCCGGCGAACACAACGAGCCTGTCCAGCAGCTATCACATCGGAAAGATCGGGTTGAACTACCATTTTGGCGCCGACCCATGGGCGGCGCAATGGGCCGATGCGCCGCTGTATGCGAAAGCACCTGCCGGCGCGCCGCCGATTGCTTACACGGCCGGTTGGTCGTTCGAAGGCGGATCGCGGCTCTGGCTCAGCCGGGGACGATTCCAATGGGACGCCAGCGCTGTTCCCCATGGGATCCCTACTGGAGATCCTAACATTCTTGTATCAAGGCTCACCTACCACGGCCTCGACGGACTTTCCGGCGAATTATTTGGCCGTCTTGACAGCCCGTGGGGAGTGTTCCTGAAGAGCAACGTCGGCATCGGGCGCTTCGATAAAGGAAAGATGAACGATGAAGATTGGAGCCTCCCTCGCGGGGTCTCTTATAGCAACACGATATCGGGCCAGGCAAACGGAAGGTTCACCTATTATACGGTCGACGCGGGTTACGATTTTTTGCGCGGCGCCAACTACAAGCTCGGCGGATTTATCGGCTGGGCCTATTACGCCCAGAACTCCGATACGATGGGATGCATGCAGATTGCCAACCCCATGACACTATGCCCGGCGTCGGCTGATCAAATCATTGGCAGCCAGGATACGCAGTGGAATGCACCTCGCGTCGGCCTGAGCGCCGAAACCATGCTTACCGAGCGTTGGCGTTTAAGCACGGATGTCGCTTACCTGCCTTGGACCGATTTCGCTGGTCGCGACCACCATCTGTTGCGCCCGAGGACTACCTTTATTGATCATCGCGGGAATGGAGGCGGGGGTGTACAGGTCGAAGGCGTGTTGTCCTACTTCATCACCGATAATCTCAGCCTCGGCGTCGGCGGGCGCTATTGGGCAATGTGGACCCAAAAGGACAGCGAAGCGATATGCACAGGCTGTTATCCGGGAACCACTGCGGCTCAGTTTTCAAAGTTCAGCATGGAGCGCTGGGGTACGTTCTTTCAGGCCTCTTACAAGGTCAATTGAAAAGGCCCCACCTTAGTCAGCTCCAGACACCAGCCCTGCTGGACGAGCATCCTGAAGCCGTACGCGTTTCCCTGGCAGAAGTATCTTGAACCGTCCTAGGCGTTTTCGAAGCTGGAAGTCATTACCGGCGTGGCCCGCCCGGATTTACGTTGGATTCCGCCGCCAAATAATAGTGAGATACTGTCGAGCAGCTGATGGAAACGTGGAAGCGGCGCCAGGCTGAAATCGGTAACTTCAACAAGCTCCGCATTTGCCTTTGTAGGACGATTCGCGAAGTTGACGGGTGAAAACAAGGTTCAATTCTGATCGACGGGCGGTTCGTAAGACGCACGCACTCACTCACTAGTAAAGAAGGGGCCGCCGCCGTGAACTTCGGCGGTGACCCACCTAGGCCTACGGTGCAGAAACTCCGGTCCGTCATCGGCCCAACATATCGAACTTGATAACAAAGACATTCAGCGAGATCACATTAATGGGGAAACCGTCCGCGTGTTTCTTTTGCTCCACGAACGCGCTCGACACCTATCGCGATGGCTGCCGTGCGATTGTTTTCACGTTTGCTTCGCGCCAAGACGCGCTCGAAAGCACGATCCAAAGTTGATACTCCCTACTCGTGACTTCCTCCTCCTCCCAGAATAGTCGTTGGAAGCCCTGCACCCCCCATTCAAAGTAGCTGACCACGACACCGCCCGAGTTGCGGAGAATATGGGGATGAGAAAGATCTGCTTCTGATGGCCTTGCTACTGGCTGTTTCGGGGTCGATGCCCCGTTCCGGGCAGCCGGAACAAGCACGTCACACGGGATCGTCAGCAGCTCGCCTGGGTCTAGAGCAAGCTCGCTGGAGTGGCCATCCAGGCTACCTAGGAGGCAGCATGTCCGACCAGCTGTGGTATATCGAGCGCCGAGGTCGATAAAGCGCGCCCGTGTGATCTCTGACTCCGATCACTTTCGCTCGCATATTGTGTAGCTCGAGTGCGGTGATCGAACCGACATCTCCAAAGCCTTGAACAATACCGTGACAGATTCCTTCGGCATCAGCAGGCGGGTTCTTAGGTCGTCTGGTATCCTCGGGATAATTCGCGATCAGTTCGAATTGCTTTACGGCCATCTCAAACACTTGCCCAGTGCAGACAGTCACGGATAGCTCCTGAGCCTGGATATGAAACGTCGGAATGCTTGTGCTTCAGAGCACCGAGCTCCCTGGTGCGTGTTGCGCGTTTCAGACGCGGGTGAGACAACTAGTCCAATCAGCAAGATTGCGTCTCGCGGTCACGCCAGAAATATCACCAATGCGATGAAAGCGAGATTGACCGAGGCGGCCACGACGGCCCAACAGCAAATCGTGGCAGGCGAAAATTCAAGAGCGTCCTGCGAAGTGTCGACCCAAAGCGGCGGCATTCAAGTCAGCTCCAAAGACGCGGTTAAGAGACAAACCTGCATAAGCGCAGAAACCACCCACTCTGCTAAAGCCGAGCCTTTCGACCTTGCGTAGAGCCCTTGCCACCCCGCCTGGCGAGCGGGAGCACATCGGCTATCGCTCGCCGAACTGCCCGATCCGTCCGCTAGGCGAGCCGGTGCGATCCGCGAGTGCGAGGAGCACGGCTGGAGGAAGGACCGCGCGGATCGCACGCCCGCGAGCCCGCAAAATCCGTGCCCACTGGCAGCCCGTCTTGCCGCGAGCTTCTCGGGAGGCTTGCGCCCAATGCTCTGGGTTCGATGACATCCATTCTAAGGTCAACCCGCTATCCCGATCGCTCTTGAGCCACGGTGCCGGAGCGCTCGTCTGAGCTCACCGAACTGATGGAACATGACGAACAGAGCGATCATTCCGGCGCCCAGCTCAGCGATTGCTTGACTGGCTAACAGCCCATCGAAACCCGCAACCACCGGGAATAACAGTACGGCCGGTATGAAGAGATAGCCCTGCCTCGCCAGGGCCACAATTGCACTGAGGCGTGCTCTCCCAAACGCTTGAAGCATTGCCGTCACGAAACTCTGAACCCCAAACAGTCCAAAGAAGAGATGGAACACGATGCAGGACGAGACGGCTATTTCCGTGACATTCTCGTTATCGCTAAATAGACTCACCAAAGGCCTTGCAAAAACAACAACGGCCGCAGAATACGCGATGGAGAATGCGACCGTCACGAAGAGCATGAACTTCGCAGCCTTCAGAATACGAACATAGTCGCGTGCGCCCCAACCGAAACCCAGGATAGCTTGAGCGCCTATGCAGAACCCGGTGATAGGCAGTGCGCCGACCATCAAGATTCGCACAGCTATTCCAACTGCAGCGATGGAATCATCGCCGAACGGTGCGGCAGCTCCGTACAAGAGCATAACCGCAAGAGCCGATAAGATACTCGTCATTGTCGCTGGCGCGCCCACCAACGCGAGCTGTCTGATGCGATCTGCTCGCAATGATATGTGAGATATCCTGACGAGAACTGTCCCGCCAAGCTTCGCAAAATACGCAATATACAGTCCAATAGCGGCGATCTGCGATACCAGCGTTGCGAGGGCTGCGCCACGCACGCCAAGGTCAAACAAGAATATGAAGACAGGGTCAAGCACAGCGTTCAGTAGAAACGAGGTAAGCATCGCCCACATGCTGAATCGCGTATCGCCTTCGGCTCTGACAATGAACCCGCTAACGATGTTTAGAAGCATCAGGGTGTTCCCGAACAAAAGCGTTCCCGCGTAGTCGAGCGCCACGGGCATGATGGTTGGAGTCGCTCCGAGGATTGCGAATATCGCTGGCAGACTTGGAAGCAGAGCGACGGTAACTATGATGCCAATCGGAGCGGTGAGCGCGAGAGCTGTACTTGCGCCTCGACTCGCCTCTAGGTACTCACGAGCGCCCAGATGACGAGATATGAAGGACGCCGTTCCAACACCGATTCCCTGTGCGGCTGCCGCGAGCAGGACCATGATCGGCAAGGTCATGCTCACAGCTGCGGTCGCCTGCGCGCCAAGTGCGCCAACAAAGATCGCATTGACGACCTGCTGTAAAGCATGGATCGATAAACCAACAACAGATGGAATGGCGAGCCGCAGGATAAGGCTCGAGAGATTCGGGTCCGATAGATCGATGTGCTGTTTCTTCTGTGGCATCAAACTTCGCTCGCTCTCGAGCGCGAATTCCGTTCCGGCTCATTCATGCATGAACGTGTCGCGATTTTCCAAATTCGCTGATCGCGCACTCAGCGCAAGCTTTTCCGATCCGCTCTTGCACAGCGGTACATAAGTTTATCTGCGCCGATCGATCGTCGTGATCGCGTGGACCCGTTTGACGTTTCACAAGCTGATTTTTGCCTTGGTCGATTTTCCCTAGGCATGACGCCTCCCGCCAATCGCAGGCTTCTGCGGCTCTTAAGTAGAACAACGAGGATCCTGATTGAGGTGTCCGTGCGTAGCCACCTAGGTTCTGCCAGTCATATTGTGCCGTTCTGCCCTTTGTTGACTTCTCATCCGTTGCGTTTTTCCTCGATGATGATCGGCGGGGAACGCGGCCGGACCCTACAGCCTCAACTTGGCTTTGGCATCTACCGGATCTTGTAGTAGACGCTCCATCGTCTGCATGGCACACGCAATGAACGTGCCCAGAACCAGTGTTAGGTTCGGCGACGATGTCGTGCAAGCGCTCCATGATCTCGGGTTCCTTGTCGCGATCGAGACGAACGGCAGGCTGCTGGTCCCGGCCGGCGTGGTAACTGGGTTTGCGGCAGCAAATCGCGCCGCACTGGCCATCGCTCGCGGACACGAACTCAAAATTCGTGTAGCCGCAGCCGTGTGCCGGCGGTTCGATGAGAGGGCTCGGACGATTTCTGCTTCGGCCCACAGACGGCCCTGGCGCCGTCGACCACATGCGGCAGGCCGTCGCGCAACGCCTGACTCATCGGAAATGGCGAATCAGCGTGCAATGTCACAAACATCCCGGCATCAGATGAAGATATCCCAGGTATTTAAGTTCGAGGCAGCGCACCGACTTCCAACCGTCCCGCAGACACATCGCTGTCATCGGACGCACGGTCATTCCTATCGCGTCGAGGTCGTGCTGAACGGGCCCGTCGATCCGCACACCGGGTTCGTAATGGATTTCTTCAGCATGGAAGAAGCGTTCGGTCTTCTTCTAAAGAAGCTCGATCACCATTGCCTGAACGAAGTCCCGGGACTCGAAAATCCGACGGCGGAAAATATCGCCATCTGGATCTGGCAGCACGCGAAACCGCGCCTTGCGCAACTCTCGAGCGTGAGGGTGTACGAGACGACAGATTGTTGGGCCGAATATGAGGGGCCCGATCGCTGAATTCCGCGCTCATTTTGGGCTGTATTGATGCGGCGCGCCTGTCCTTCTTCGGCTCCGAAACCGACGATCTGCGCTTCGGCTCCTCATCGGCCCGATCCGCGGGCAGATTCCCTCGCTCACGGGAGGCCCTTTGGATCTCGCGGGAGGTCAGACGACGGCGCCCTGCAAGGCTAGGATCTCAAGGAGCGCGAGGCAGCCATCGACAGCGCCATGAGCCGCCGCCTTCATCAGCAAATGCGGCAGCCGTAAGCCTCCGAAGCCCGCCGGACCAATTGCCCGGGTTGAGCGGATTTATGCCTCCCGCGACGACCTGGTGTATGTGCCTGCATGGATGATGATCAGGACCTTTACGCGAGAGGCGGCCTTGAGGGACGACCGGGTTTGACGGGAATCTGAGTCGAGAAGGCCCTCATCATAGGGCACTTTCGGCTTCGGTAGGTTCCCCTTCCACGCCACGCTCGTCGGGCGCTTGACGCGCCGCGCCGGTGAAGCCATCCGGCGTCAGCCTCGAGGGACTGGCACGGCGCGAGCCGTACAAGACGGCCCTTGCGCAGAGGGGTGCGAAGCGCGCGCAAGGCCTGATCTTCACCGCCGAGCTTGGTGAACTCACACACTAGGAAGACAGCGTCATCCTTCTTGCGCTCGATCTTCTCAAGCGAGGTCTGATGCTTTTGCATCGTGGTCTCCGTTCCCACAAAACATGGACGCATAAACGCGAAGACGTTCAATAAAATAGGACAAAACATAATTACACCACTCCGACGCACCGAGGCGGCCATCCTAATGCCTCGACGGAGCCGCGATTCCCGTTGCGGGCTGGCTGATTCCTCGTGGAAAACGGCGAAGGTATCCTGTCCAACCCGATCTTGGCCGAGACGGCAGACTCGGCGTGCTCTTCCCACCACAGGCCAGCGGGTCGCGTATATCGCCAGCGCTGGTGAGGCGCCACGGGGCATCATCGACGGTGTGTCGCCAGCCGACAGGGAGGAAATCCGCGGGGATCCAGACGCCGGACGGGAGCTGAAGCGAGTTCAGTTTTGAACTACTTGGATGCCGGAACGGGAGGACTCTGTCAGAAGTAAGCGTTTTTCTGACAGTGCTTTTTCGACGCGCGCTTGCGGAGCTCACCCACACGCGAGTGCTTGCTCTTGGAGGCTCGACGCAAGGGTCATCGAACCAACGGAATAAGAAAGCCCCAACCAGCGACGGTTCCTTGGTCGAACCACGGCGACTGGGCTGTGCGCGACAATCCGTCCGCCAGCGGTTGATGGACGAGCCGGCGCTCCGCGCCGGCCACTACACATCTGTACGAGAAGCCTCATGAACCGAGAACGGGTCCGCTAGGCACAGCTCACGCAGCCACGGACTTCGTCGCCGTCACCCGCAAGTATTTTTACTCCGCTTTGCTTAGCGTATCTGCTCTCGACTACGCGCCTCATCGCTAGGAATGCCCTCACGCGCGCCGCGGCACTTCAACAATTTCATTTTCATTCGACGCTGCCGAAGTCAGCATGCGAGAAGCGTTGCGAGTAATCGCTGCGGCTTGGCTGTAGCGCAGCGCAGAAATTTAGGCTAGCTTCTGCTCGCGAGTTTGCAAATGCGTACCCGCACCCGATCTCTCCGAAGACAACGAGCGATCATTCGACCGCTCGCCCCCTCACATCCTCAGAGCTGGGATAATCCGGACAATGAGGAAATCTGGTTTGAGTTGGCGCGCGCTATCGGACGTCAGGTCGCACGGGATGAAAATCACGGCTCGGGGCAGCCGATAAAGGACCGACATGACGACAGCGTCATCGAAGAAAACGGCCGTACTATACGCCCGTTATTCCAGCGACATGCAAAAGGCGACCTCGATTGATGGTCAGCTATTGCTCTGCCGGAAGGTCGCATTGCGCAACGACCTCGATGTCATCGGCGAGTTTGTCGATGCCGCAAAATCTGGTCTTACCGAAGGTGCGCGGGACGGCTATCAGCGTTTACTCAACGGTGTGAGAAACCGGGACTTTGACGTAGTCGTGGTTGAGCATTTCGACCGCTTGTCGCGCGATCCCGCAACCATCCAGCGTCTCAAGCAGGTCTTCGAGTTCAACGGCGTTGAGCTGATGGATCAGAAGGGGGTCTATGCGACCGCCACTGACATCAGCATCGCAAGTCTCTACAACACGATTTACAAGCCGCAGCTCGCCGAAAAGGTTCGGCGCGGCCATGACAACGCTGTTGCCAACGGAAGAATTCCTGGCTCATGCGCCTATGGTTATCGGCCGAGGCCGGGCGCGCCGGGCGAACGCGTGATCGATGACAACGAAGCAAAGATTGTGCTCCGCATCTTCAGCGAATATGCAGCGGGCCGCTCGACCCGAACTATCGCCGCTGATCTCACCCGCGAAGGCGTGCCCTCACCAGGGGCAACTCGTCACAAGAACAAGGCTGATCGTACCACCTGGAATCACCAGTGCATTACAGGCGGCCGGCATGGTCGCGGTATTATCGGCAACGATCTATATATAGGCGAGATACATTGGAACGTTCGCTCGACAATTCTCAACCCGGAGACCCAGAAGAAACAGAAGCGCCGCAATCCAGAAGAGCGCCACATCATAGTTAAGAAGCCGGAGCTACGGATCGTGCCGCAAGCGCTCTGGAATCGAGCGCATGAGGTTCGTAGCGCACGCGCCGTATCTATGTTCGGACCGACTGGCAAGCCGCGGCGTCGCGCCGTGATCCCGCGCAACAACGAGCACCCGCTTGCCGGTGTGCTCCGGTGCGGCGTCTGCAATGGCCACATGCGAATCGCTCAATCCTCGCGTAACGGCGCACCGCGCGCGGCATGCGCGAGCGCGCATCAGCGGGGCACGTGCGAGCACACCCGTAGCTTCGACATGGACGTTCTGCTCGAGGATGCCTCCGACAAAATCCAACTGAAATTGCTTTCGCCGAAAGCCATTGAAGAGGCGATGTGTGCCTGGAAAGAGGAGCGCAAAAACGATCGGAACAAGGGCAGCGAACACTCTAAGCTAGAGCGTCGACGCCGCGTGTTGACTACCGAGATGGAACGCCTGTCATATGCCATCGCAAATAGCCGCCGGAAGCCGGACGAGTTGCTCAAGCGCATCGATGAGTGCGACCTGGAGCGGGAAAGCGTTGAAGAGCGCTTGCGGCTGCTGGGCGCTGGCGGCGAAAATGTCATTGGCTTCGATCACCCGAAATTCGGTGACCGATACCGTTCGGAGGTTAGAAGACTGGTCACCGCGCTCAAGGCCAATCCGAAGGCGATCGAAACTCGCGTAGCCTTCCGCAACTTGATCGAATGCATAGTAGTGCATCCGGTTCGCAAGCGGATGCCCTACGAATATACGCCCTACCTGAACAGCTCCGCGCTTTACGGCAAGAACCTTTTCCCAGAAAACCGCAGCAAGGCGCGAGAAATCAGCACGTTTGCCTACTACGACAATGGCAAGTCAGGGAAATCCGTGTCCTCGTAATAGACGCGGACCTGCATATGGTGGCGGCCGTCGCGGATCTCGCCGTCGAGATGAGCTGTCACGTCGCGAGCCTCTTCGCTTTTCGGTAACCAGCCCGTTTTGCGCAAAAACGGCCGGCTGCGCAAGCGTGGCTAGACCACCGCCGGCCCACGCCCCAGCGTCACCTCGACGATCTCCGGCGGCACGCCGACGCGGAGCGGCATGATGCTGCAACCGAGGCCGCCGGAGATGATGACGTCGCATTTCAGCCGGACATGACCATAGGCGAGCCGGATGCCGTGCTGCGGCGGAACCGCCGGCGACCAGCCGAGCAGGCGGACCTGGCCACCATGGGTGTGGCCGGACAGTTGCAGCGCGACGCGGGCGGGCATGCGCGGCGCGATATTGGGCTCATGCGCGAGCAGGATGATCGGCGCGTCGTCGGTGACCTTGGCAAGCGTCGCGTCGAGATCGTCGGCGCCGAAGCGTCCCGTGCTCCGGAAGCGTCGCGCCGGCAGAAAGGCGAGTTGATCGCCAAGGCCGGCGAGCCAGAATGCGCGGCCATCCTTGGCGAGCCGCACGACGTCGTTCTCGTAGACGGGAATGCCGGCCGCCTCCAGCGCGCGATGCGCGACCGTCGGCCCGTGGCCGGCCTGCTGCACGGTCCTATCGGCCCAATAGTCATGGTTGCCCATGACGGCATGGACGCCGAGCGGCGCTTTCAGGCCGGCCAGCACCTTGGCCCATTCGCTCGCCGGAATGATGCGCGTGACCTGGTGCAGACCGGCAACATAGTCGCCGAGCAGCACGATGATATCCGCGCTGAGCGCATTGGTGCGGTCGACGATGGCTTCGATCCGCTCCAGCGGCATCCAGGGATCGCAGGCATGGATGTCGGCGATCACGGCAATCTTCAGCGGGAAGTCCGCCGGCCATTGCCGCGGGGTTGGATGATAGCGGGTGACGCGAAGCCGCAGCACCGGCTCGACGCCGACGCCGTAGGCCGCGGTCGAGACGGCGAGAGCGGAGAGGCCGCCGAAGGAACGGATGAGGTGACGGCGCGTGATCATGGCAGCCCGATCGTGATGCAGCTTGTTGATGCGACCCGATTGAAGCGGAAATGGGGTGCGCTTGTGCAGACCCTCTGCACGAGATCACCGGAAATTCATGACGGCCCGACCGTCCGTACTTGCGCAGATCAGTCGTCGCTCTCGTCGGTGCCGAACAGGCCGAACTGTGCCGCCGCATCGCGCGATGGCTCGCTGATGCCGAGATGGCGAAAGGCGTGCGAGGTGAGCAGGCGGCCGCGCGGAGTGCGCTGCAGATAGCCGCACTGGATCAGATAGGGCTCGATGATGTCTTCGATCGCATCGCGCGGCTCCGACAGAGCGGCGGCCATCGTCTCGACGCCGACCGGGCCGCCGCCATAGTTCTGCGCGATGGTCGTGAGGTAACGGCGGTCCATCGCGTCGAGGCCGGCGGCATCGACCTCGAGCGCGCTCAGCGCGTGGTCGGCAATCTTGCGATCGATCCTGTCGGCATCGGCCGCCGAAGCAAAATCGCGCACGCGGCGCAGCAGCCGGCCGGCGATACGCGGCGTGCCACGCGCGCGTCGCGCGATCTCGTTGGCGCCATCCGCGCTCATGCCGACGTTGAGCACGCGGGCACCACGGGTGACGATGCTTTCCAGCTCCTCGATGGTGTAGAAATTCAACCGGACCGGAATGCCGAAGCGGTCGCGCAAGGGATTGGTGAGCAGACCGGCGCGGGTGGTGGCGCCGACGAGGGTGAATTTCGATAGCTCGATCTTGACCGAGCGCGCCGCCGGACCCTCGCCGATGATGAGGTCGAGCTGGAAATCCTCCATCGCGGGATAGAGTACTTCTTCCACCGCCGGGCTCAGGCGATGGATCTCGTCGATGAACAGCACGTCGCGCTCTTCGAGATTGGTGAGCAGCGCGGCGAGATCGCCGGCCTTGGCGATCACCGGGCCCGACGTGGCACGAAAGCCGACGCCGAGCTCCTTGGCCACGATCTGCGCCAGCGTGGTCTTGCCGAGGCCGGGAGGACCGACGAACAACACGTGATCCAGCGCCTCGCCGCGCTTGCGCGCCGCCTCGATGAAGATGGACAGATTCTTGCGCGCCTGCTGCTGGCCGACGAAGTCGGACAGCGATTGCGGACGCAGCGCAGTGTCGCCGACATCGTCGCTGCGGCGCTCGGGCGTGACCATGCGGTTGGCCTTAGGATCGCTCACTTCGCGAGCTCCTTCAGGCCAAGGCGAATGAGCTGCGCGGTCTCCGCATTCTCACCCGCGCTGCGCGATGCAGATGCAATGGCCGCGGCAGCTTGCGGCTGGCCGTAGCCGAGATTGACCAGCGCGGAGATCGCGTCCGCCACGGGCCGCGGCGCGCGCTGGTCGTCGACGGCGCCGGCGAGGTGCACGACCGCCGGATCGACATTGGCAAAGGCCGGCGCCTTGTCCTTCAACTCGGTGACGATGCGCTCTGCGACTTTGGGGCCGACACCCGGCGTGCGCGCCACCGCAGCCTTGTCGCGCAACGCGATCGCGTTGGCGAGGTCGGACGGCCCAAGCGTGCCGAGCACGGCGAGCGCGACCTTGGCGCCGACGCCCTGCACGGTCTGAAGCAGGCGAAACCATTCGCGCTCCTGATCGCTGCGGAAGCCGAACAGCTTGATCTGATCCTCGCGAACATAGGTCTCGATCGACAGCACGGCGGCCTCGCCCGGCGAGGGCAGATGCTGCAGCGTGCGCGTCGAGCAATGCACCTGATAACCGACCCCGCCGACGTCGAGGATGACGAAATCCTCGCCGTAGGAATCGATCAGGCCCTTGAGCTTGCCGATCATAAGCCTGCCACCTTCAGCCGCAGCGCGGTGCTCTGGCGATGATGGGCATGGGTGATGGCGATGGCGAGCGCGTCGGCGGCGTCCGCGGACGGCGGATCGGCCTTCGGCAGCAAAATCTTGAGCATCATCGCGATCTGCTGCTTGTCGGCGTGGCCGGCGCCGACCACCGTCTTCTTCACCTGGTTCGGCGCGTATTCGGCAACACTGATGCCGAACATCGCAGGCGCGAGCATGGCGACGCCGCGGGCCTGGCCGAGCTTCAGCGTCGCGACGCCGTCCTTATTGACGAAAGTCTGCTCGACCGCGGCTTCCATCGGCTTGTGACTGGACAGGACGGCGGCCAGCCCCTCATGGATCGCGAGCAGCCGGCTCGCCAGCGGCAAATCGTCCGGCGGCTCCACCGAGCCGCAGGCGACGTAGATCAGGCGGTTGCCCTCGGCCTCGATCACGCCCCAGCCGGTGCGGCGCAGGCCAGGGTCGATGCCGATGATGCGAACGGGGCCACGAATCGGGAGCGTCGTCATGAGCCAGTGATAGCGGCTGGCCGCCGTGGGGGAAACAGAAACAGAACGGAAGTAACAGGGGAAGTGCCCCCCTACCCGCCCATCTTCGCCAGCAGCGCGTCCGACACCTCGAAATTGGCGTAGACGTGCTGGACGTCGTCGTGCTCGTTGAGCAGGTCCATCAGCTTGAGCAGCTTCTCGCCGGTCTCGTCGTCGACTGCGACCGTGTTCTGCGGCTTCCAGATCAGCGCGGCCTTGCGCGGCTCGCCGAACTTGGCCTCCAGCGCCTTGGCGACGTCGCGATAGCCTTCGGTCGAGGCGTAGATCTCGTGGCCGCCTTCGCTCGAGATCACGTCGTCGGCGCCGGCCTCGATCGCGGCATCCAGCACCGCATCGTCGGAGGCGATGCTGCGGTCGTATTCGATGATGCCGGTTCGGTCGAACATGAAGGAGACCGAGCCGGTTTCACCGAGATTGCCGCCGGACTTGGCGAAGAAGGAGCGGATGTCGGAAGCCGCGCGGTTGCGATTGTCGGTCAGCGCCTCGACGATGACGGCAACGCCGCCCGGGCCGTAACCCTCGTAGCGGATCTCGTCATAATTCTCGCTGTCGCTGCCGAGCGCCTTCTTGACGGCGCGCTCGATATTGTCCTTCGGCATGTTCTCCTGGCGCGCCGCGGTGATGGCGGCACGCAGGCGCGGGTTCATGTTGGGGTCGGGCGTCCCCAGCTTGGCCGCGACGGTGATTTCCCGCGCCAGCTTGCCGAACAGTTTCGACTTCTGGGCATCCTGCCGCCCCTTGCGGTGCATGATGTTCTTGAATTGGGAATGTCCGGCCATGCGTGATCTTCTCTAGGGACTCGTGCGCCAAGGTGAGCGTGGGAAGCGCGGCCTTATAGGCCGCGACCCCCCTGGAAAGAAAGAGGCTCTACGACTTTAAGGTAACACCGTACGGGCCCGTGCCTAGATGTCAGGCATCGTTAACCCTGATTTCATTCCAGCCTGCGAAAATAGCCTCCGACCGTCCCGTGACAAGAGAGAGCTGATGGCATTCGAACTATTTCGGAAGCGTCTGCCGGACATGGCTGCAACTGCGGCTGCCCCGCAGGCCGCGCAGCCGGCGGCCCATCCCGAGCCTGCCGCGGCCGTCGAAAGCGATTCGGCCAAGGAAATCCTGGAACTGCTGGAACTCGAGCTGGGGCCATGATTCGCCAGCTCGAGCGCGCCGCCAATTCGGTGGCCGGCGGCGCCGAGGCGACCGCCACGACGCTTGCCGCCATTCGCGACCGCACCGACGCCCTGACCGGCCGGACCAACGCCGCGCAATCGAATGCCTCCACCTTCGCCCATGCCGCCGACAAATTCACCCAGTCGGCGCTGGGCATCGGGGCGCAGGTTCGCGAGGCCGGCAAGCTCGCCGACGAGGCCAGTGCCGCGGCACAGGAAGCCCGCGCCAATGTCGATCGCTTGCGCGAATCCTCGGCCGCCATCGGCAACGTCGTCAATCTGATCGCACAGATCGCGCGGCAGACGACGCTGCTCGCGCTCAACTCGACCATCGAGGCCGCGCGCGCGGGCGCTGCGGGAAGAGGCTTCGCGGTCGTCGCCACCGAGGTCAAGGCACTCGCGGTGCAGACCCAAGGCGCGACGGAGGAGATCACCAAAAAGATCGACGCTCTGCAGCGCGACGCCGCCGGCTCAGCAGATGCGGTGCACCGCATCTCGCAGGCGATCGAGGCGATCCGTCCGGTGTTCGAGACCGTCAACGGCGCGGTCGCCGAACAGAATGCCACCACCAGCGAAGTCTCCGGCAACGCGACCAGCGCGTCGCAGTTCATCATCTCGGTCGGCGAAAGCGCAGCCGAGATCGATGCTGCGACCAAGGCGGCCGAGAGCCACGGCGAGCACGTCGCCAGCGCAGGCAAGGCCGTGACCGCCTTCGCACAGAAACTGAAATCGCGCTGCGCCGTGCTGCTGCGCCAGAGCGAGCACGACGACCGCCGCAAGACCGAGCGGCTGCCCTGCCATCTCAAGCTCGAAACCGCCCGCGGCGTGCTGCCGGTCTACGAGATAGCGATGGACGGCGTGCTGATCGGCGGCGCGGACGCGGGCCGCCTTGCATCGCAAGCCATGGTCGAAGGCACCCTCGAAGGCGTCGGTGCCTGCCGCCTGCGCGTGGTCGAGCAGTCCAAGGCCGGGGCCCGCGCGCAATTCGTTAGTCCCAATGCCGAGCTACGCGAGAAGATCGAGGACAGGCTGTGGTCGATCCACGAGGAGAACACGGAGTTTGTCACCCGCGCCATGGAGGCGGGTAACGCGCTGACCGCGATCTTCGAGCAGGCGGTTGCCCGCGGCGAGGTGAAGATCGACCACCTCTTCGACACCGATTATGCCGAAATCGCCGGAACCAATCCGCAGCAGTACCGCACCAGATATCTGGATTGGGCCGATCGCGCGCTGCCGGCGTTCCAGGAAGCCTTTCTGGCGAAGGACCCGCGCATGGCATTCTGCGCCATGGTCGATCGCAACGGCTTCCTGCCGGTGCACAATAGGATCTATTCGCATCCGCAGCGGCCTGGTGATGCCGCCTGGAACACGGCCAACAGCCGCAACCGGCGGATGTTCAACGATCCGGCGGGGTTGGCTGCCGCGCGCAACCTGCGCTCGTATCTGGTGCAGAGCTATGCACGCGACATGGGCAACGGAAATACGGTGATGATGCGCGAGATCGACGTTCCGATCCGCGTGCAAGGCCGGCACTGGGGCGGATTCAGGACGGCCTACAAGCTCTAGTGCGCGCTCAGGCAAGACGCCAAAGCGCGAATCACCTCCTAAGATCGATATTGGAATGGGAATGCCGCGGAGAGCCGGCGAATGGCTCTGACTGGAGGACTCTCAAGACATGTCCGTCGTACAACTTGCAGTACTGGACACCGGCTCCAACCGAACACTTTCCGAACGGCTGATCGATCAGCTCGCCGACCGCATCGGCGGCCTCGGCGTGGAACTGGCTGACATCGCCGGCAACGTCCAGGAAGTCGCAAGCCGCGTCGCGAACCAGTCGGAACGTTTCCACCACCTCCAGGAAACCGCCGAGACGATGGTGTCGGCCAACCACGACATCGCCAATGCGTCACAGGCGGTGCAAACGACCACGTCAGCGGCGGTCGGCGAGATCGCGCAGTCGCGCGGCGCAGTCGACGCCGCGGTTAGCCACATCTCCGAACTCGTTGCAGCCGTCGAACGCATCGAGGCGCGGCTCAGCGCAGTCGGCTCCGCGCTGGCACAAGTCGCAAAGGTCTCCGGCTCGATCGAGGCGATCGCGAAGCAGACCAATCTGCTCGCGCTCAATGCCACCATCGAGGCGGCACGCGCCGGCAATGCCGGCCGCGGCTTCGCGGTGGTGGCAAGCGAGGTCAAGAACCTCGCGGAAGCCACCCGCCAGGCCACGCACCAGATCTCCGACACCGTGCGCGATCTCGACGGCCAGATCGAAGGTCTGATCGGCGAGAGCAGCGATGCCTCGCAGCGCGCGAAGACGGCCGGCGAAGGCGCCCAGCGGATCTCCGGCATCATCTCGCGGGTTCAGCAGGGCTTCGCCTCGGTGGAAGCGGAGATCGGCAGCGTCACGCGCGCGGCAACCTCCAACCTCGGACACTGCGACACCGTCATCAGCGAGCTCAACGAACTCGCCAAGGGCGTCGATCTCTCCTCACGCGATCTCAAGAACGCCGATCAGCGCGTGACCAAACTGCTCGACACGTCGGAAGGGCTGATCGCGCTGATCGCCGACAGCGGCGTCGAGACATCGGATGCGCCGCTGATCCGAATTGTCGTCGAGATCGCAAAGCGGATCTCGGACGAGTTCGAAGCCGCCATCGGCCGCGGCGAGATCACGCTCGACCAGTTCATGGACGAGAACTATCGGGAAATCCCCGGCACCGATCCCAAGCAGTACAACACCAACTATGTCGACTTCACAGACCGCGTGCTGCCCGCGATCCAGGACCCGATCCAGAAATCCGATCCCCGCATCGTGTTCTGCGTCGCCTGGGCCAAGGGCGGCTATCTGCCGACGCACAACCCGAACTACCGCCTGCCGCAGGGCAAGGACCCGGTCTGGAATAACGCCAATTGCCGCAACCGCCGCCTGTTCACCGATCGCGCGGTGCAGAAGGTCGCGGCCAACACCAAGCCGTTCCTGCTGCAGACCTATCGCCGCGACATGGGCGGCGGGCAGTTCGTGCTGATGAAGGACCTGTCCTCGCCGATCATGATCCGCGGCAAGCACTGGGGCGCCTTCCGGATGGGCTTTCGGCAGAGCTGAGGGTCGTCGCGACGCGCTTGCGGCGGGGGCGCATGGTCTCCCTGAATCAGAAACCTCGAAAACAACCCCATGCACAGTAGCCGGGGCGGGCAGAATCAATGGCTTAAGCGCCTGATGAATCCCTCGATCCAGACGCCTCTGAAGCGCTTGCGCCGTCGGGCAAAACAGGCGTATACTGCTATTATTCCGAAATTTCCATCCCCTCCTCTTCTCCCCTCGCGAGAGAAGCCGATTTCGATAGCCCCGCCCCGCTTTCCGTAGACGGCGCTGGCCGCGCGCTGTACGGCCTTCCGGGCCTACGCTTGGGCGGCCCGGTAGCTGTGCTTGGCAATGAACGGACTACTTCTTTTGCTCGGTGGTCGTCGTGGCGGCCGGGGTGCCGTCGCGAGCGTCCCGTCGCTCGTCGCGTCCCGTACGCCTCTCTTGGCGCCGCTCTGTGCGTCCCGTGCGGCGTTCCTGGCGGCGCTCTGTTCGCCCGCTGCGCCGCTCCTGGCGGCGTTCTGTGCCTGACTTCGGCGCGTCCGCTGGCGGCGTGGTAGGCGCGGCGGCTGGCGCAGTGGTTTGAGCAACAGCCTCTGAGGCCGCCAAAATTGAGGACGAAACCACAAGCCCAAACACCCCTGCGTATCCAAGGAAGGTTAGTGCGTTGCGACGACAGACCTGTTTCGGCTCCGAACGTTCATTCATGGTCAGGCTCCCGGTTGCTGCCCCTTAGAGCATGTCACCAGCGTCGGTGGCCTAGTTATTGATCTGGATCAACTTGGTTCGGTGCTTCGAGCCACGTTGGGATTTCGGCCGATGGGATCGACACTCTCGGAAAGTGAGGGATGACAGTCCCTGCACTGACGATCAGTCCGTCGTTGAATTTGGTTCGCGCAAAATCCTTGGCTGCTGCTTCGCTTTCAAACGTGTTGGTTAGCCGCGGATGTCGCCGTCTTGACAGTGTGCCATCCAGCGGCACTTCAAAAGTGACGTACCAAGTGTGTTTCATGCCTAAAGCCGCCCCGTCGGTACCGTGGCCTATCCCCGCCAGACAAAGCAAAGCCGCCACCGGGACGAAGCGATGGCGGCTTCTTCCTGGCTTGCGAAACCGGCCTTTACCGCCTGGCTCCGACACGATTGACGCCACCATTCGCATTGCCGCCGGCGTTATGACGGACTGCGGCGCGCGCCACCGGGCGGGGCCTGAGCACGACGCCTGCCCGAGCAACGCAACCCGCTGGGTAGGCAGTGTATTGGCAATACACGACCGCATTGGCTGGGCCTGGATTGAGCGTGAGACCTGCAAGGCCCAACAGGGCGCTGGCAGCAATCCCGGCAACAGTCGCTGACCTGATCGAAAGATGCTTGCTCGGATGCATGGCGGACCTCTCTCTTGGAACTTGCGCAACTGAGGCTCATCGCCTTCTCAGGTGCGGCAGAACACAGCGTAGTCGCCGCAGTGCGCGGGTTCGATTGATCTACATCAAGCTCCTGCGCGGAGAGAGCCGCAATCTCGCGAGCGGGGCTTAAGGAATTCATGGAAGGGTTTCTGTCATGCTCCGCTTCATTCTTGCTTCTCTTGCAGCTTTCGTTTTGCTCACCGCCTGCTTGATCCCCGATGATGCCGAGGCTCGGCGCGGCGGAGGTGCCTATCGGGGTGGCGGCGGTTATCGCGGCGGTGCGGTCGCAGTTCGAGGACCGCGAGGCGGCGGCGCTGTTGCGGTGCGCGGCGCAGGCTACCGTGGCTACGGCTATCGGGGCGGCTATCGCGGCTACGGCTATCGGGGCTACGGTGTAGGAGCGGCAGCGGTAGGCGCGGCTGCCGTTGGCACTGCTGCGTACCGCCGCAGTTGCTACGATGCTTACGGAAACTATATTTGCGCCTATTAACCCGTCGACCGCGACTTCCATCGTCTTCCGCTCAAGTCCGCGCCTGATCGAGCGAATAGGCGTGGACGGTGAAGAGCGGCTTCGGGCTTTGGCCGGGACCGGCTGATAGACGGTGAACGGCTTTGGGCTTCGCATGGCTTGCTCCTGTTGAAGCTCGGGCGAACCCCGAGCTTCAACTTTCAGCCACCGTTAGCGCGTGCAGTTAAACCAAGATTTCGGCTGGAATTCATTGTCCCCGGAATCGTTGCGGTCCGCTGCCGCTGGGTCCAGTCCTGATCGCTCTCCCCGGCCAAGCCGCCGACAGCCGTTTTTCGGCCTATTAAACATTCGGCCGTGCCATTAGGCTCCGGGACCGAGGGGACTAGGATGGCAATGCGGTTTTGCCTGTTCTCACTATCCTGGCGATCCTTTTGCAGGCGGACCTTCGCCGCCCCGCTGGTCGTCGCATTGTTGCTGGCAACACTGGGCCGGGTCGGGCGGCTGATCCTGAGCCCAAGCGCGTTTTGATGCTGCAATCATTCGGCCTCCGCTTCAAACCGTGGACCGATTTCGCTGAGTTTCTTCGCCCTCAAATGATCAAGCAATCGAAAGTCCCAATCGACTTTCAGGACCACTCGCTGCTAAGCGCCCTTGTGGACGACGACAAGGCGCTCGCACCCTTTATCGGTTACCTCCAAGCATTGTACGGGGCCAAACCTCCCGACCTCATTGTCGCCCTCGGTGCGCCAGCTGCCGAGTTTGTGCAGCGGTATCGCGCTCAGCTTTTCCCCAAGACACCAATGATGTTTACTTCCGTCGAGGCGCGACGGGTCCAATACGACAAGCTGACCGAGTATGACACCGTGGCCGCTGCGGCTCATAATTTTCCTGCCGCCATCGAAACTATTCTGAAGGTGTTGCCCGACACGAAAGTGATCGCCGTCGTGAATGGGGCTTCGCCCAATGAAACATTTTGGCAAGGGGTATTGGAGCGAGAACTCGCACCGTTCAGCGGGCGGGTTGAACTACGATGGTATAACAAGCTGTCATTTGAAGATATCCTGAAAGACGCGGCACATCTTCCACCTCACAGCGCCATCTTCTGGCATCTGATGAGCGTTGATGCGGCGGGTGTTACACATGAGGGCACTGCCGCCTTGCACAGGCTCTCGGCTGCCGCCGATGCTCCCATCTTTTCCTATCTTGACGGATTTTTTGATGGCTCGATTGTCGGCGGCTCTATGCATTCGATCGAGAAGGGCATGACTATCGCAGCCGCGGCGGCAATCCGTATTCTAAACGGTGAAAAAGCTGGCGACGTAAAGGTCGCACCCAGCCAATTCGAGCTGCCAAGGTTCGATTGGCGGCAAATGCAGCGGTTCGGGATCAGCGACAGCCACCTGCCGCCCGGCAGCACGGTCTACTTCCGCGAGCCATCGGTGTGGGAACGGTATTTATGGCTGATCGCATCCGTCGTCGCGGTTTTTCTCATACAAGCCGGGCTTATTGCTATCCTGCTACGTGAGCATCGCCGTCGTCAATTCGCCGAAGTACAGTCGCGACAGCGCATGACTGAACTGGCCCACGTTAATCGCTTCGCGACCGCTGGCGAACTGACCGCCTCGATTGCTCACGAGATCAACCAGCCGCTTGGGTCTATTCTGACGAACGCCGAAACCGCAGCCGCGATCCTGCAATCGCAGCGTCCCGATATCGCTGCACTTTCCGATGTCGTTGAACTCAGGGAAATTGTGAACGATATTTTACAGGATGACCGGCGTGCCACCGAGGTCATTCGCAGGATGCGCAGCCTCCTAAAGAAGGCGCCGTTCGAATTGAAGCAACTGGACCTCAATGAGGTTGTGCAAGAGACGGTCAGATTTCTTTCGGCGCTAACCGTCAGCCGAAAATTCGAAATGGTCAACGTGATCACGCCAGATGCGCTACCGATCCTCGGCGATCGCATTCAGCTTCAACAAGTCATTTTGAACCTTGTGCTGAACGGGGTCGAGGCTATGAAGGACACGTCTCACGAAAGCCGCACTATCAGCATCCGGACCGCGCGCGTCGAGCAATTCGCCGAGCTATCCGTGTCAGATCGCGGACCCGGCATTCCAGAAGACAAATTGAAACAGGTTTTCGAGCCGTTTTACAGCAGTAAAGCGGAAGGCATGGGCATGGGCTTGTCCATTGCGCGCACCATTATCGAAGCACACAACGGGTTCATATCAGCGAGCAATCGGGAGCATGGCGGTGCCTCGTTCGCGATCAGGCTTCCCTTTGTCGCTTGATCCAAAACGGCGCCCGTACGCGGAGACGGACCCCTCACCCGAATGAGCCTGCGTCTACCGGCCTCGCTGCCCTCTCCCACAAGGGGAGAGGGCACAACAATGAGTCGCGGCAATTGATCGCGCCGTCGATCGACTTCCACAATCGCACGAGTTTCGTCATCGCATGATTTTGCGCATTCGCACGATCTTCTGTGGCCATCAATGACGCTTGTGAGCAAAATGCGTCAGAAAATGACGATTATCATATCAATTAGCCCAAAATTACTGCAGTGATCGCCGCACAAATTCGTGAACGTCATGGCCTAACGCGCTCACTGCGCAAAAATGCATTGCCGGACATGTCGACGCTTCATCGTTTCGCATCGATATGATTATTGTGCGCGCAAATTCGCTGACTAGATCGCCGCAAGCGATCGAGCGAGCAAGGGGATGCATATGGCAACTGTTCTCACCATCAACGGCGAAACGAAATCGTTCGACGCGCCACCTGACATGCCGCTGCTGTGGGTGCTGCGCGACGTCCTTGGGATGACCGGCACCAAGTTCGGCTGCGGGATTGCGCAGTGTGGCGCCTGCACCGTGCACGTCGACGGCAAGGCAGTCCGCTCCTGCGTCTTGCCGGTCAGCGCGGTCGCGAACCGCGCCATCACCACGATCGAGCATGTCGGCAGCACGCCAGCGGGCGCAAAGGTGCAGAAGGCCTGGCTCGATGCCGAAGTGATCCAGTGCGGCTACTGCCAGTCCGGCCAGATCATGTCGGCCGCGGCACTGCTGGCGGCAACGCCCAGCCCTGACGATTCCGACATCGACGCCGCGATGGCCGGCAACATCTGCCGCTGCGGCACCTATGTGCGCATCCGCGAGGCCATCAAGCAAGCCGCCTCCGGCCGTCAGTCGTGAGGTCCGCCATGATCACCGACAAGACTCTTCCTGACGTCTCCCGCCGTGCGGTTCTGACCGGCGGTCTCGCCACCGGCTTCCTGCTCGCCTTCCATCTGCCGCTCCGCGCCGCCGTCAACGAGCCGGAGCAGCCGAAGGACACGACCGACGGCAAATTCGCGCCGAACGCCTTCATCCGGGTCGAAGACACCGGCCGCACCGTGCTCCTGATGCCGCAAGTCGAGATGGGCCAGGGGGTCTATACCTCGATTGCGATGATCCTGGCCGAAGAGCTCGACGCGGATTGGGCAAAGGTTGCGGTGCTGCACGCGCCGCCCAACGACAAGCTCTACGCCAATCCGGCGTTCGGCCTGCAGGCCACGGGTGGTTCGACCTCGATCCGCGCCTGGTGGAATCCGTTGCGCGCCGCCGGCGCCAGCGCGAAGGCGATGCTGGTGCAGGCCGCAGCGGCGCAATGGCAGGTCGAGCCGGCAAGCTGCACGACATCGAAAGGCGAGGTCGTGCATGCCGCAAGCGGCCGCAAGCTCGGCTATGGCGAACTGGCACTGGCCGCACAGGGCCAAACGCCGCCGAAGGACGTCCGGGTGAAGGACCCCAAGGACTTCGTCATCATCGGCCAGCCGCTGAAGCGGCTCGACACGCCGGACAAGGTCAATGGCAAGGTCGTCTACGGCATCGACGCGATCCTGCCCGGCATGAAGATCGCCGCGATCGCCAATTGCCCGGTCTTTGGCGGCAAGGTCGGCAAGGTCGACGACAGCGCGGCGGTCAAAATTGCGGGCGTACGCAAGGTCGTGGTGCTCGAGGATGCGGTCGCGGTGATCGGCGATCACATGTGGGCCGCAAAGAAGGGCCTCGATGCGCTCAAGATCGAGTGGAACGAGGGACCGAACGCGAAGCTCAGCACGAAGGACGTCTGGCAGCATCTGCGCGCCGCCAGCGAGAAGGACGGCGTGGTCGCGAAATCGGTCGGCGACATCGCCAAGGGGCTCGCCAGCGGCGACAGGTTCGAGGCAAGCTTCGAACTGCCGTTCCTTGCGCATGCCTCGATGGAGCCGATCAACGCCACCGTTCACGTCAGGCCGGATGCCTGCGAGATCTGGACCGGCACGCAGATCATGACGCGCGTGCAGTCGGAGGCGGCGAAGGCTGCGGGCCTCCCGGTCGACAAGGTGATTGTCAACCAGCATCTGCTCGGTGGCGGCTTCGGCCGCAAGCTCGAGCCGGATATGGTGGTGGCCGCCGTGAAGATCGCAAAGCAGGTCGACTATCCCGTCAAGGTGATATGGACCCGTGAGGAGGACATCCAGCACGACGTCTACCGTCCGGTCTATCGCGACCAGGTCACGGCGTCGCTGGTCGACGGCAAGGTCGCGGCCTGGAAGTACAAGGTCGCCGGTTCCGCCGTGCTGGCGCGCTGGCTGCCGCCGGCGTTCCAGAAGGGTATCGACATCGACGCGGTCGATGCCGCCGTGGATGCACCCTACGACTTCACCAACTTCCATGTCGAATATGTCCGCGCCGAACCGCCGGCGGTGCCCACCGGCTTCTGGCGCGGCGTCGGTCCGAACAACAACGTGTTTGCGGTCGAATGCGCGATGGACGAGCTCGCGCGCAAGGCCGGCAAGGATCCGGTCGAATTCCGCCGCTCGATGCTGACGAAGAATCCGCGCATGCTCGCGGTGCTCAATCTTGCCGCCGAGAAATCTGGCTGGGGCCAACCGCTGCCACCGCGCGTCGGCCGCGGCGTCTGCGTCCAGCCGTCGTTTGCAAGCTTCCTCGCCACCGTGGTGGAAGCGGAGATCGACGATATCGGCGAGATCGTGCTCCGCCGTATCGTCTCGGTGGTCGACACCGGCATCGCGGTCAACCCCGACACGGTGAAGGCGCAGATCGAAGGCGGCCTGGTGTTCGGCCTCACCGCCGCACTCTATGGCGAGATCACCATCGAGAAGGGCCGCGTGCAGCAGTCGAACTTCCACGACTACCGCATGATGCGCATCAATGAGACACCGAAGATCGAGGTCGTCGTCGTCAAGAGCGGCGAAGCGCCCGGCGGCATCGGCGAGGCCGGCGTCAACGCCGGCCCGCCGGCGCTGCGCAACGCCATTTACGCAGCAACCGGCGTGGCGCTGCGGCGCCTGCCGATCGATCGGAAACTGCTGGCTGCGGGGAAAAAGGCATGAGCGGCAAGATGCGTATCCTCACTGGCATCGTCGTGATCGCCATTGTCGTCGTGGCGCTCGGCGTCTGGATCATCCGCGGGCCCGGCCCGCTCGACTTCGCCGGCGGCACCAAGGTGGCGCTGGCGGATTACCGTGCCGGCAAACCGGCCGGCGTGCCGGCAAAGTTGGAGAAGGCGAGCCTGGTCGAACGCGGCGAATACCTGGCGAAGGCGGCCGACTGCATGGTTTGCCACACCAAGCCCGGCGAGACGGACTATTCCGGCGGGCTCGGCTTCAAGCTGCCGTTCGGCACGCTCTATTCCACCAACATTACGCCGGACACGGACACCGGCATCGGCAATTACAGCGACCAGGATTTTCTCAACGCCGTCCAGCGCGGCAAGCGCCATGACGGCGCCCGGCTCTATCCGGCGATGCCCTACACGTCCTACACCTACATGACCGACGACGACGTGCTGGCGGTGAAGGCCTATCTGTTCAGCCTGCCTGCGGTGCGCGCGAAGCCGCCGGAGAACACGCTGTCCTTCCCTTTCAACCAGCGCTGGGCGATGATTGTCTGGTCGGCCGTGTTCAATCCGGACACGCGCTTTGCGCCCGATACGTCGAAGAGCCCGCAGTGGAATCGCGGCGCCTATCTCGTGGAGGCGCTGGCGCATTGCGGCGAATGCC
Source organism: Bradyrhizobium sp. 155 (assembly GCF_023101105.1). NCBI lineage: Bacteria > Pseudomonadati > Pseudomonadota > Alphaproteobacteria > Hyphomicrobiales > Nitrobacteraceae > Bradyrhizobium > Bradyrhizobium sp. 155. The sequence goes on from NZ_CP064704.1 coordinate 6,750,905, forward strand.
ACACGCCGCGCAATCTCGGCTTTGCGCTGGACAACCGCAAGAAATTTGCAGGCGCGATCACGGCCGGGTGGCGCGCCTTCAACATCTCCTCCGACAAGGCCACCGGCCTCGGCAGCTGGCGTGACGAGGACCTGGTCTCCTATCTGTCGCTCGGCCATGCGCCGGGCCACGGCTCGGCGTCGGGTCCGATGGGCGAAGCGGTCGACCACAGCTTTAGCCAGTTCGCGCCTGAGGACATAAGCAGCATCGTCGCTTATCTGCGCAGCGTGCCGCCGCAGCCCTCGCCCGACCTGCCCGCAATCACCGCGCCCGTCGCACCCGCCTCGCACAAGGACGGCGTCACGGCGGATGCGCGCGGCAAAATGGTGTTCGCCAGCGCCTGCGCCAGTTGCCATGGCTGGAGCGGCGAAAGCCCGGTCTCGCCGATGGCGACGCTGACCGGCACCTGGGCCGTCAACGACCCCGCCGCCACCAACGTCGCGCAAATCGTGCTGTCAGGCACCAAGCGCGACACGCCGGACGGCGCGCTGTCGATGCCGGCGTTCGGCAAGGCCTATAGCGACGACGAGATCGCGGCGGTGGCGAACTACGTGACAGCGCGGTTCGGCGCGAAGGGCTCGAAGCTGACGGCGAAGGATGTTGCGGAGTTGCGGGAGCAGACGGCGGAGTAATTCTCGCGCCGACTGACGCTGCACCCTCTCCCCTTGCAGGAGAGGGTGGCTTCGCGAAGCGAAGCCGGGTAAGGGGTTGTCTCCACGCGTCCAACTCGCATTTGAATTCGCGGAAGCGACCCCTCATCCGGCGCTTCGCGCCACCTTCTCCCACAAGGGGAGAAGGTGCAGCGGGATCTGCCGCTGCAATTCAGCTCAGCCAGAATTTCGGCGTCGTCGGCTCCAGCCTGCCGCCGGCGCGCACCGGCCCAATACGGAGCGCAAGCCCCGTCGCGTCATCCGTCTCGACCGCAACGCCGCTGAGCGTCGCAGCGCCCGCTGCCGGCTCGAAGCGGCCTGAGGGGATCCCGGAGGTGAACCTGCGCAACGGCTCCTCCTTCTGCATGCCGATGATGGAATCGTAGTCGCCGGTCATGCCGGCATCGGTCATGTAGGCGGTGCCGCCCGACAGGATCTGGTGGTCGGCGGTCGGCACATGGGTGTGGGTGCCGACGACGAGGCTGGCGCGGCCGTCGCAGAAGAAGCCGATGCCCTGCTTCTCGCTGGTCGCCTCGCAATGGAAGTCGACGACGATGGCGTCCGCGGCAATGCCGAGCGGGCAGGCGCCGAGCTCGCGCTCGAGGGCCGCGAAGGGATCGTCGAACGGGGTCATGAAGACGCGGCCCAAAGCGTTGACGACGAGCGCGTGCTTGCCGTTCTTGGTCTCGACCAACGCGGCGCCACGGCCGGGCGTCCCGCGCGGATAGTTCGCCGGCCGCACCAGGCGCTCCGCGCGCTCGATGAACACCAGTGCTTCGCGCTGATCCCAGGAGTGATTGCCGAGCGTCACCGCGTCGGCGCCGGCGTCGAGAAACTCCTGATAGATCGCTTCCGTGATGCCGAAGCCGCCGGCGGAATTCTCGCCGTTGACGACGACGAAATCGAGCGACCAGTCCTTGACCATGCCAGGCAGATATTCGGCGATGGCATTGCGCCCGGCACGGCCGACGACATCACCCACGAAGAGAATGCGCAACTTCAGAACTCCGGAAATCGAATACGTCCGATTCCGTTAGCACATAATCCAGCGCCACGTCGTGGGCTAGTGCCGGAACCGCCTTGATCTCCTGCGCTGCAAAAGCGAGCCCGATGCCGACGATGGTCTTGGTTTTTCGCAGATGCGCGAAGGTGTGGTCGTAGTGCCCCGCGCCATAGCCGATGCGATGGCCGAGACGATCGAAGGCAGCGAGCGGCGTCAGCATGATGTCGGGAATGACTTCAGCGGCCCCAGGCGACGGCTCGGGAATGCCGAGCGGGCCGAGCATCAGGCGATCGTTCGGATGGAAGATGCGGAAGATCAGCGCCTGGCCCCGCGCAGTGACGCAAGGCAGCGCAAGCCTGGCACCCTGCTCGGCGAGCTTCTTCAGCAGCGGCATCGGATCGATCTCGCTGCGGATCGGCGAATAGCCCGATACGATGCTGCCAGGCAGAAGCTGGAATGGCAGCCCGCGCTTGGCGAGCTTGGCGGCGGCGGCGATGCGTTTCTTTTCGCTCAGCGCATCGCGCGCCGCGAGGGCTTTGGCACGGAGTTCGGCTTTGGTGTTGGTCATGCGCGCTTGCTCCGAAGGCTGAGCCTTGCTCCGCCGTCATCACCCGCCTTGTGCGCCCTTGCGCACTGGGGCGGGTGATCCAGTATTCCAGAGACGCCAATGCAAAAACCTCGACAGCGCGGCGTACTGGATGCCCCGCCTGCGCGGGGCATGACACCGAAATCAAACCGCGAGCGTGTCGGGGACGCAATTTCGACAGGCACGAACCAGAAGGAAGAAAAACAAAAGTGCGAAGCCGCGAACGCCGTTGAAGCACTCGATCCCGGAGTTCCCTACGAAAGTAGGTGGGCACCATATGTCCGAGCCCACGGGCCCGGCCAGGGACAGTTCCCTAAAGGATCGATAAGGCCCCGGGGATAATGGCTCCTGACGCGCGTCGCAGCCCCGCTTGGGCAATGTAACAACGATGCTGACGAATCGCCAGCCCGGTGAAGGGTCAGCCGATGGCGATCCCGTTGCCGACGGTGCGGTTCAGGACCTGGGTCGACTTCTCGATGCGCTCGGCGGCAGAGTTCAGTGCGTTCACGACCGCGGTCTGGGTCAACCGGGCGCGCTCGACGGCGGCGTTGCGGAAATCCCGCAGTTCGGTCAGCTCCTGCTCCATGGTCCGGATGCGGTTGCCGGCATCGACCAGTTCGTCGCAGACGGTCAGCGCCGCCATCACGGTGAGCCTGGCATCACCGATCTCGCCGAACTTTCCGCGCAGCGACTGAATCCGCGTCTCCAGGCTTTCAGCCAGCTTGAGCAGCCGCACCTCCTGGCCTTCCTCGCAGGCCATGCGGTATTGCCGGCCGTTGATGGTGACGTTGATGTGGCTCATCCGTCCTCTCCGGTATCGAGCACCGAACGTATCGTGACGATCGCGGAATCCAGCCGATCGGAGATCTCGCGGCTGGAGCGCTCGAGCTTGCGTGCCTTCACCAGCGCGCCGTCGAGCTCGTCGGCAAGCCGCGAGCGGTCCGCGCCGAGCGCCTGAATCCGCGCCGCGAGCTCGTTCTCGTCGCGATCGGCATCGCGCCGCCGCTCCACCGCGCTTTCGAGCGAGTCGAGCGCCGCCATGAGCCTGCGGGTCGCGATCTCGATCTCGACGGCCGAGGACTCGGTCATGGCAGAGCTGTTGGATACGCGATCGTTCATGCAGTCAGCGGCGGAACCTGTGGCCTTGCCCTTGGAGTTTTCCTTTGGGCTTTTCCTGGGGCTTGCCGTCCGGCAAAAGACTCGGTTCGGCAAGCGGTTAGAAGCAGAAATTTACGTGGCAAGCTAGGGAATCGCAACGCCGCCGCGAAACCTATGCACTGCTAAGCAACTTTTGCGGCCAAACCGGCGTTTGATTGCCTTGGCCTGTCGGAACCGAGATGCTATCCCAGCCGCGACCCCAGCGGCCGAAAGGCTCCTTCCGGCGCGGCCAAATCCAGCCACAAGCGCCTCATTTCAGACGGATTTTCAGACATGACGCAGGTCGATCACAACCGTATGGCCAATGCGATCCGCGGCCTTGCCATGGACGGCGTCGAGAAGGCGAAATCGGGTCATCCGGGCCTGCCGATGGGCGCCGCCGACATGGCGACCGTGCTGTTCACGCAATTCCTGAAATTCGACGTCGCCGCGCTGGACTGGCCGGACCGCGACCGCTTCGTGCTCTCGGCCGGGCACGGCTCGATGCTGATCTATTCGCTGCTGTATCTGATCGGCAGCCCAGAGATGACGATCGACCAGCTCAAGGACTTTCGCCAGTTGGGATCGCTGACACCCGGACATCCCGAGCACGGCCACACCAAGGGCATCGAGACCACCACCGGTCCGCTCGGCCAGGGCATTTCCACCGCCGTCGGCATGGCGCTCGCCGAGAAGATGCTCGCCGCCGAGTTCGGCAAGAAGATTGTCGATCACCATACCTATGTGATCGCTTCCGACGGCGATTTGATGGAAGGCGTGTCGCAGGAAGCGATCGCGTTGGCCGGGCACTGGAAGCTCAACAAGCTGATCGTGCTCTATGACGACAACGGCATTTCGATCGACGGTCCGACCTCGCTTTCCGACTCCGTCGACCAGGTGAAGCGGTTCAAGTCGGCGGGCTGGGCCGCCGAAAAGATCGACGGCCACGACCAGGCCGCAATCGCCGCCGCGATCACGCGCGCGCAGAAATCAAACAAGCCGACGCTGATCGCCTGCCGCACCACCATCGGCTTCGGCGCCCCGCATAAGGCCGGCACCAACAAGGTGCACGGCGAAGCGCTCGGCGCCGACGAGCTCAAGGCCGCCAAGGAAAATCTCGGCATTTCGCTGGAGCCGTTCTCGGTGCCCGACGACGTGCTCAAGGCCTGGCGCGCGGCCGGCAGCCGCGGCGCGGCGGCACGACAGGAATGGGAAGCAAGGCTCGGTGAACTCGGCAGCCGCAAGCGCGCCGAGTTCGAGCGTCGCCTGCGCCACGAGCGCCCGGCCGCGCTCGCGAAGGCGGTGCGCGCCTACAAGAAGGAGCTGCTGGAAAAGCCGATGAATGCGGCGACCCGCAAATCCTCCGAAGCCGTGATCGAAGTGATTGCCGGCGCGATGCCGATGGAATTTCTGGCGGGCTCGGCCGACCTCACCGGCTCCAACAACAACAAGGCGAAGTCCGCAACCGCGTTCTCGGCCAAGACGCCGAAGGGCCGCTTCATCCATTACGGCATCCGCGAGCACGGCATGTGCGCGGCGATGAACGGCATCTTCCTGCACGGTGGTTTTGCGCCGAACGGCGCGACCTTCCTGGTGTTCACCGATTATGCGCGGCCCGCGATGCGGCTCGCCGCATTGATGGGGACCGGGGTCGTTTATGTCATGACCCACGATTCCATCGGCCTCGGCGAAGACGGCCCGACCCACCAGCCGGTCGAGCATCTCTCAGCACTTCGCGCCATTCCCAACATGCGCGTGTTCCGTCCGTGCGATTCCATCGAGGTTGCCGAGTGCTGGGAGCTCGCGCTCAACCGCATCGACGGCCCGACAGTCTTGGCGCTGACCCGTCAGAACCTGCCGCAACTGCGCACCACCGCACCGAACGAGAGCCCCTGCCGGTTCGGTGCCTACGAGCTGGTGGCCGCCCAGGGCGAAGCCAAGGCGACGCTGTTCGCCTCGGGCTCCGAAGTGGAGATGGCCGTGGCCGCCCAGAAGCAGCTCGCCGAGCGCGGCATTCCGACCCGGGTGGTTTCGGTTCCCTCGCTCGAGCTCCTGCTAGCGCAACCAAAGGAGCGCCGCGACGAGATCATCGGCAATGCCCCCATCAAGGTCGCAATCGAGGCCGCCGTGCGCTGGGGCTGGGACGCCGTGATCGGCCAGGATGGCGAGTTTATCGGCATGCACTCCTTCGGCGCCAGCGCCCCTCTCAACAAGGTATTCCAGCACTTTGGCATTACCGCCGAGGCCGCGGTTAACGCCGTTCTGAAACGCGTTTCCTGAGAGTTGAGATTACCGAAAAAAAGGACTACCTAACGTCCCATATGATCAAGCCCCGCCCGGCCGAACCGGGCGTCCGCCCTAAAAAAACCCTCGCAGGCGCGCTAGCGCGTTGTGCGGGATGACAACGGTCATTGAAGGAGACGAAACATGGCAGTCCGCGTCGGAATCAACGGTTTTGGCCGCATCGGCCGCAACATTCTGCGGGCCATCGCTGAGTCCGGCCGCAAGGACATCGAGGTCGTCGGCATCAACGACCTCGGCCCGGTCGAGACCAACGCCCATCTGCTTCGCTTCGACAGCGTCCATGGCCGTTTCCCCGGCACCGTGACCGTCGATGGCGACACGATCAGCCTCGGTGGCAACAAGATCAAGGTGACCGCCGAGCGCGATCCCTCGAAGCTGCCCTGGAAAGATCTCGGCATCGACATCGCGATGGAATGCACCGGCATCTTCACCTCGAAGGACAAGGCCTCCGCGCATCTGACTGCCGGCGCCAAGCGCGTTCTCGTTTCTGCGCCCGCCGACGGCGCCGACGCCACCATCGTCTACGGCGTCAACCACGACACGCTGACCCGGGAACATCTGGTCGTCTCCAACGGCTCCTGCACCACCAACTGTCTTGCGCCGATCGCCAAGGTGCTGAACGACCTCGTCGGCATCGAGACCGGCTTCATGACCACGATCCACGCCTATACCGGCGACCAGCCGACTCTCGACACCATGCACAAGGATCTCTATCGCGGCCGCGCGGCTGCGATGTCGATGATCCCGACCTCGACCGGCGCCGCCAAGGCGATCGGCCTCGTGCTGCCGGAACTGAAGGGCAAGCTCGACGGCGTCGCGATCCGCGTGCCGACCCCGAACGTCTCGGTCGTCGATCTCAAGATCGTGGCCAAGCGCGCCACCGATCCGAAGGAAATCAACGAGGCGATGAAGCGTGCCTCCGAGCAGCAGCTCAAGGGCATTCTCGGCTACACCACCGCGCCGAACGTCTCGATCGACTTCAACCACGACCCGCACTCCTCGACATTCCACATGGACCAGACCAAGGTGCAGAACGGCACGCTGGTGCGCGTGATGTCCTGGTACGACAACGAGTGGGGCTTCTCGAATCGTATGGCGGATACCGCCGTCGCGATGTCGAAGGTGATCTAACTCCGCTCTCGTGTCCCGGACGCGACGTAGCGTGAAGCGCTGCGTCGCAGAGCCGGGGCCCGTTTAACTAACCGCGGGACTCGCCGCAATTTGGGTCCCGGTTCTGCACGGCGGCACTACGCGCCGCGGTGCGCCCGGGACAAGGGCCTCCGATGACGAAATCATTCCGCACCCTCGACGACGTCGATGTGAAGGGCAAGCGCGTGCTGCTGCGCGTTGACCTCAACGTGCCCATGGAGAACGGCCGCGTCAGCGACGCAACCCGGCTCGAGCGCGTCGCGCCGACCATCACCGAAATCTCGGACAAGGGTGGCAAGGTCATCCTGCTCGCGCATTTCGGCCGGCCGAAAGGGCGCGATGCCAAGGACTCGCTCAAGCCCGTGGCCGAGGCGCTGTCGAAGGTGGTGAAGAAGCCCGTCGCCTTCGCCGACGACTGCATCGGCGAGCCCGCGGTCAAGGCCGTTGCCGGCTTGAAGGACGGTGACATCCTCTGTCTCGAAAACACCCGCTTCCACAAAGAGGAAGAGAAGAACGATCCGGCCTTTGTCGCGGAGCTCGCAAAACTCGGCGACATCTGGGTCAATGACGCGTTCTCGGCCGCGCACCGCGCCCACGCCTCGACCGAAGGCCTCGGCCACAAGCTGCCCGCCTATGCCGGCCGCACCATGCAGGCCGAATTGGTCGCGCTGGAGAAGGCGCTGGGCTCACCGACCAAGCCTGTCATCGCTATCATCGGCGGCGCCAAGGTCTCGACCAAGATCGACCTGCTCGAAAACCTCGTGACTAAGGTCGACGCGCTCGTGATCGGCGGCGGCATGGCCAACACCTTCCTGCACGCCCAGGGCGTCGGCATCGGCAAGTCGCTGGCCGAGAAGGATCTCGCCGCGACCGCGTTGCGCATCATGGAAAAGGCCGAAGCCGCCAACTGCGCCATCATCCTGCCGGTCGACGCTACCGTCGCCTATCATTTCGCGGCCAACGCGCCGTCGCACGCCTATGGCCTCGACGCGATCCCGGCCGACGGCATGATCCTCGACGTCGGTCCGCAGTCGATCGCACGTGTCCATGCCGCGATCGACGATGCGGCGACGCTGGTCTGGAACGGACCGCTCGGTGCCTTCGAGATGCAGCCGTTCGACCGCGGCACGATGTCCGCCGCCAAGCATGCCGCCGAGCGCACCAGGGCCAAGAAGCTGATCTCGATCGCGGGCGGCGGCGACACCGTCGCGGCTCTCAACCAGGCCCATGTGGCCGGTCAGTTCACCTATGTCTCGACCGCCGGTGGCGCATTTCTTGAATGGATGGAAGGCAAGCCCCTGCCCGGCGTCGAAGTTCTGCGCACCAAGTAATCGGTCGGCAAGTCGTCAGCCGCCTTCAAGCAGTGGCCTTGCAGGCCCAAACGGGAGAAAAACACAGATGGCTCGGATCACGTTGCGTCAATTGCTCGACCATGCGGCGGAGAACGATTACGGCGTCCCGGCCTTCAACATCAACAACATGGAGCAGGCGCTGGCGATCATGGACGCGGCCAACCAGGTCGACGCGCCCGTCATCATCCAGGCCTCGCGCGGTGCGCGCTCCTACGCCAACGACGTCATGCTCAAGCACATGATGGACGCGGTGACCGAGATCTACCCGCACATCCCGGTCTGCGTGCATCTCGACCACGGCAACGAGCCGGCCACCTGCATGACCGCGATCCAGGCCGGCTTCACCTCGGTGATGATGGACGGCTCGCTCAAGGCCGACGGCAAGACCCCCGGTGACTGGGGCTACAATGTCGGCGTCACCAAGACCGTAACCGACATGGCCCATCTCGGCGGCATCTCGGTCGAGGGCGAGCTTGGCGTGCTCGGCTCGCTCGAGACCGGCATGGGCGACAAGGAAGACGGCCACGGCGCCGAGGGCAAGCTCAGCCACGACCAACTCCTGACCAATCCGGATGAAGCCGTGAAGTTCGTCCAGGAGACCCAGGTCGACGCGCTCGCGATCGCGATGGGGACGTCTCACGGTGCCTACAAATTCACCCGCAAACCCGACGGCGACATCCTCGCCATGAACGTGATCGAGGAGATCCACCGCAAGCTGCCGAACATGCATCTCGTCATGCACGGCTCCTCCTCGGTGCCGCAGGACCTCCAGGACATCATCAACGCCTATGGCGGCAAGATGAAGCCGACCTGGGGCGTGCCTGTTGCCGAGATCCAGCGCGGCATCAAGAACGGCGTGCGCAAGATCAACATCGACACCGACAACCGCATGGCGATGACCGGCCAGATCCGGAAAGTGCTCAAGGACAATCCCGAAGAGTTCGATCCGCGCAAGTACCTGAAGCCCGCGATGGAAGCGATGACCAGGCTGTGCAAGCAGCGGCTCCAGGAATTCAATACCGCGGGCCAAGCCTCCAAGATCAAGAAGGTGCTGACCACGGCCGAGATGGCCAAGCGCTACGCCAAGGGCGAGCTCGCCCCGAAGGTGGCGTAAGCTGCTCTATCCTTCCCCTCTCCCCGCCCTTCGCGGGGAGAGGGTTGGGGTGAGGGGCTCTCTCGGCAGATGAGATGACTGCGGGACCTGTACCCCCCTCACCCGGATCGCAAGGGCGATCCGACCTCTCCCCGAAGCGGGGCGAGGTGAAGAGTCGCCCGGCCGGCCCAACGCTGCCCCAGCCCTTACCCTGCGACGAACGTTAACTCGGCATTTGCCCGAGAACGGTCTATTTTCACCGGCAAGGGCAGAATCGTTTTGGGAGGACATCTCGATGAATCTGACTGAGCTGAACAGGATCGCGACCGCCCTGGTCGCGCCCGGCAAGGGCATCCTTGCCGCCGACGAATCCTCCGGCACCATCAAGAAGCGTTTCGACGCGATCGGCGTGGAATCGACCGAAGAGAACCGCCGCGACTATCGCGAGATGCTGTTCCGCTCGAACGAAGCCATGAGCCGCTACATCTCCGGCGTCATCCTCTATGACGAGACGATCTGGCAGAACGCGAAGGACGGCACGCCCCTGGTCAAGCTGATCGAGAGCAGCGGCGCCATCCCCGGGATCAAGGTCGACGAAGGCACCCAAGCCCTGCCGATGTGTCCGGGCGAGCTCGTCACCGTCGGGCTCGACAAGCTCGCCGAACGGCTGAAGAAATATCACGAGCGCGGCGCACGCTTCGCCAAATGGCGCGCGGTGATCGACATCGGCAGTGGCATCCCTTCCATGACTGCGATCAGCGTCAACGCCCACGCGCTGGCGCGCTACGCAGCGCTGTGCCAGGCCGCGCAGATCGTGCCGATCGTCGAACCCGAAGTGTTGATGGACGGCGATCACGACATCGATCGCTGCTATGAGGTGACGAGCCGTGTGCTCAACAAGACGTTTCAGGAATTGCGCGTGCAGCGCGTCGCGCTCGAGGGCATGGTGCTGAAGCCGAACATGGCCATCTCCGGCAAGAAGTGCGCGAAGCAGGCTTGCGTCGAGGAGGTCGCGGAGAAGACGATACGGCTGCTCAAGGCGTGCGTGCCCGCGGCGGTGCTCGGCATCGCCTTCCTCTCCGGCGGCCAATCGGATGAAGAGGCAACGGCGCATCTCAACGCCATGCACAAGCTCGGCCCGCTGCCCTGGGGCCTGACCTTCTCCTATGGTCGCGCACTCCAGGCCGCGCCGCAGAAGGCCTGGTCAGGCAAGGCCGAGAACGTCGCGGCCGGACAAAGCGCATTCAGTCACCGCGCGCGCATGAATGGCCTCGCCTGCAAAGGCGAATGGCAAAGCAGCCTGGAACAGAAAGCGGCCTAGATCTTGTCGAACAAATCTCCTCCGCCGCGCCCGGCGCCGCGCCTTTATCTCGCGACGCCTGTCGTCGACGATCCCGCTTCGCTCCTGGCCGAGCTGCCCGGCCTGCTCGCCGCCGCCGATGTCGCGGCCGTGCTGCTGCGGCTGAAGCAGACCGATCAGCGCACCATGATCTCGCGGATCAAGGCCTTGGCGCCGCCGGCTCAGAAAGCGGGCGCGGCGCTGCTTGTCGATGGCCATCCTGAGCTCGTCGCACGCGGCGGCGCCGACGGCGCGCATCTGCCCGGCATCGCCGCGCTGAAAGAGGCGCTGCCATCGCTGAAGCCCGATCGCATCGCGGGCGTTGGCGGGCTGACGACGCGGCACCATTCGATGGATGCGGGCGAGATTGGCGCGGATTACGTGCTGTTCGGCGAACCCGACGCAAAGGGCCAGCGGCCGTCGTCGCAAGCGATCGCTGAGCGGCTGGACTGGTGGGCCGAGCTGTTCGAACCGCCCTGCGTCGGCTTTGCCATCTCGCTGGAGGAGGCCCACGAATTCGCCGCCAGCGGCGCCGATTTCGTGCTGGTGGGCGACTTCATCTGGGCCGATCCGCGCGGACCCAAGGCTGCGCTGATCGAGGCCGACGCTGCGATCAAGAAGGCTCATGCGACTGCGCTTGCAGACCAGGAGCACGGCTAGCGCCCGACATGAAGCTCCCGCGCATCATCATGCTGGCCACGCTGCTGCTGACGGCGCCCGCGGCCGCGCAGCTCCAGATCACGCCGCCGGTGGCAACGCCGGGCGCTTCGGCCGAGAAAACCAAAGACAAGCCGAAGGCCACGCCGCACACCATCACCAAGAAGAAGGAAGCGCCGCCGGCACCCAAACCTTCAGCCTCCCCGAAACCTTCCGCTTCCCCAAAGCCTGCTCCGGCCGCGACCGTGATTCCGGCGCCGCCGACCGACAACCCCAACGTCGATCTGGTGTACGGCGCCTATCAGCGCGGCCAGTACAAGACCGCCTTCGAACTCGCCACGGCCCGTGCCGAAACCGGCGATGCCAAAGCGATGACCATGCTGGGTGAGCTCTATTCCAACGCCATGGGCATCCGACGCGACTACACCAAGGCGCTGCAATGGTACAAGCGCGCCTCCGACGCCGGAGACCGCGAGGCGATGTTCGCGCTCGCCATGCTGAGGATGACCGGCCGCGGCGGCCCGGTCGACAAAAATGAGGCGGTCAAGCTGATGGCGTCCGCCGCCAAGCTCGGCGAACCCAAGGCGGCCTATAATCTCGCGCTGCTCTATCTCGACGGCCAGACCCTGCCGCAGGACGTCAAGCGCTCCGCCGAGCTGCTGCGCCAGGCGGCTGATGCCGGCCTGCCCGAGGCGCAATACGCGCTCGCGACCTTCTACAAGGAAGGCACTGGCGTGCCGAAGGATTTGGAACGGGCGGTGCGTCTGCTCCAGGTCGCCACGCTGACCGACAATGTCGATGCCGAGGTCGAATACGCCATCGCGCTGTTCAACGGCACCGGCACGCCGAAGAACCAGCCGGCGGCCGTCGCCCTGCTCCGCAAGGCGTCCCGCCAGGGCAGCGCGATCGCGCAGAACCGGCTGGCCTGGGTGCTGATCAACGGCATGGGCACGGCCGTGGACAAGGTCGAAGGCTTCAAGTGGCATCTGGTGGCCAAGACCTCCGGCAAGGGCGATCCGGAGCTGGACAAGCAATTGTCCGATTTGCCGGCCGAGGACCGGGCCAAGGCCGAGGCCGCCGCCAGGAAATGGCTCGGGGCCAAATGACTTGACGTTGAGGCCCCCGCAGGGCACCCCATCCCTCAAACAGGCGCGATTTCGCGCCATTTCCCCCGATCAAGACCGGAAGCTCATGCTATATTCCGCAACTATCAACGTCATGGTCAAGGCCGCGCGCCGCGCCGGCCGCAGCCTCAAGCGCGATCTCGGCGAGATCGAGCATCTCCAGGTCTCGCTGAAGGGACCGGCGAATTTCGTCTCGCTGGCCGACAAGCGCGCCGAGGAGATCCTCTACCAGGACCTCGCCAAGGCGCGGCCCGGCTACGGCTTCATCGGCGAGGAAGGCGGAACGCGCGAGGGCTCCGACAAGAGCCACACCTGGATCGTCGATCCGCTCGACGGCACCACCAACTTCCTGCACGGCATCCCGCAATTCGCGATCTCGATCGGGCTTTCGCGCGAGGGCACGATCATCGCCGGCGTGATCTACAATCCCGCCAATGACGAGCTCTACATCGCCGAGCGCGGCAAGGGCGCCTTCCTCAACGACCAGCGGCTGCGCGTGGCCGGCCGCCGTCAGCTCAACGAATGCGTGGTGGCCTGCGGCCTGCCTCATATCGGCCGCGGCGACCACGAGGAATTCCGTCGCGAGATGACCGCGATGCAGGAGCGCGTCGCCGGCCTGCGCCGCTTCGGCGCCGCCTCGCTCGACTTGGCCTTCGTCGCCGCCGGCCGCCTCGACGGCTACTGGGAGCGCAATTTGCAATCCTGGGACATCGCGGCGGGTCTGATCATGCTGCGCGAGGCGGGCGGAACGATCACCGACATCGATACGCCGGGCGACGCGCTGGTGACAGGCAATGTCGTGTGCGGGAATGAATACGTGCACGGGGAATTGGTGAAGATCTTGCGGAAGTAGGCCGCAGCAGCACGACGGCTCGATCGACGACGGTTAGGAATCGTCGTCCTCATCGTCCTCGTCGGCTTCGTCGTCGCGATATTCACCGCCGATGGTCAGGCCCTCGATCGCCGTGGCGCCTTTCGACTTGATCACCCGGCGGAGCGGGACCGAACTCTCGCTTCGCAGTGCGTCCATCAACTGTTCCGAATGGGTGACAATCCAGATGTCGGCGCGGCGCGATGCCTTGGCGATGAGCCGGGCCAGCGGCGCAAGCAGCGACGGATGCAGGCTGGTCTCGGGTTCGTTCAGCGCAATGAACGGCGGCAGCCGATAGCCCATGAATACCGCGAGCAGGCAGATGTATTTCAGCGTCCCGTCGGATAGTTCATGAGCCCTGAACGGCCGCGGCATATCCGGCAATTGCAGATCGAATTCACACCTGCCATTTTCTTCCCATGCGCGGAGTTCGGCACCCGGGAATGCATCCTGGATCGCGTCCTGCAGGTCGTCGGCGTCTTCCCGAATGACATAGAGGGTCGCCAGGGTGGCAGCCAGATCGATGCCATCGGCGCTGAGCGAGGGCGTTGCGATCGCCAGACAAGGCTTTCGTATCGGTGACGCCGGATCAGTGCGAAAGTCATGATAGAATCGCCAGCCCAGCATTGCATTTCTGATCAGGTCGATTTCCGGGCATTGCTTGCCATCGGAAAAAGCCGCAAGCGCGGTCTCTGACGGCAGCACCGCATCCTTGTGAGCGTTCCAGGCGCCACTCTCGCCGCGGACGCTGATGAGCGAATTGATCCGCTCCATCAGCTTGACCGTGCGTTTGCCGCGCGTCGTTTCGATCGTTTCGGCCTTGATCATCGGCTCGCCGGAAAATGCCGCCTGAAGCGGGCTGGGAAATCCGAGCTCGATGGAATATCTCATGCCGTCGAATGTCGCCGACAGCCGCAGCCGCCCGTCTTCGCCTCGCTTGCGTATGCCGGACCAGCAGACCGAATTCAAACCGCCTTCATCGGCGATCGTGCGGGTGATCTGACCGGTCGCCGCGTCGCGCAACAGCGACAAGGACTTGTAGAGATTGGACTTGCCGACTCCATTTTCGCCGACGAACACCGACAGGGGATGGATGGGTATGGAGAGCCGCCGAATGGAGCGATAGTTCGAGATCGCAATGTCGGTCGGACGCATCACATGCTCTCAATCGGCGGGCTATCTCCGCATTCGCAGTAAGGTGCGAATACGATGTTTCAATCCAGGGCTGCAGTCTGGATTGAGGCCTCCGAGAAATCAAGCCGACCGATCCGGCGTTCAATGGCCGACTCTCACCAGCGCAAACCCGACGGTCATCATCCGCGAAGGCGGATGATCCAGTATTCCAGAGACGCCGCTCGGATACGGAAAGGCCGCGGGGTACGGCATGCCCCGCCTGCGCGGGGCATGACACCTCACCTTACAGCTCGGCCGGCGCCGGCGGCCCGTACATCTCGCCCTGCTTCGCCGCCTTCTCCCGATCCCCGCCCAGCACGCGCTGCACCGAGACGAAGAACACCGGCACCATCAGCAGCGCCAGGATCACTACCGCGATCATGCCGCCCATCACGACACTGCCGAGCGCCTGCTGGCTGGCGCCGCCGGCGCCATGGGCGATGGCCATCGGCAGCACGCCGCAGATGAAGGCAAGGCCGGTCATCAGGATCGGGCGGAAGCGCAGGCGGCAGGCCTCGATGGTGGCGTCCACCAGCGGCTTGCCTTCTTTCCGCAGATCCTTGGCGAACTCGATGATCAGGATCGCGTCCTTGGCCGCAAGGCCAATGATGGTGATCAGGCCGACGGTGAAATAGACGTCGTTGGGCAGGCCGCGCAGCATCGCCGCGACCACCGCGCCGACGATGCCGAGCGGCACGGTGAGCAGCACCGCGAGCGGAATGGTCCAGCTCTCGTAAAGCGCGGCCAGACACAGGAACACCACGAATACCGAGAGCCCGAGCAGGAACGGCGCCTGCGAGCCCGACAGCTTCTCCTGGAGCGACTGCCCGGTCCATTCATAGCCGAAGCCGCGCGGCAGCTTGCCGGCAAGCCGTTCCATCTCCGCGATGGCATCGCCCGAGGTGAAGCCGGGTTTCGCCTCGCCCGAGATGCGCACCGCCGGATAATAATTGAAGCCGGCGATCTGCGTCGGTCCGCGCGCCCATTCCACGGTGGTAAAGGACGAGAACGGCACGAGCTGGCCGCGGCTGTTCTTGACGTTGTAGTTGAGGATGTCCTCGGTCCGCATGCGGTCGCGGGCATCGGCCTGCACCACGACACGCTGCATGCGGCCGCGGTTCGGGAAGTCGTTGATGTAGTTCGAGCCGAGATTGGTCGAGATCGTATTGTTGATGTCCTCGAAGGTGACGCCGAAGGCGCCCGCCTTTTCGCGGTCGATCACGAGATTGACCACGCCGGCCTCGGGCAGGCCCTCGACATAGACCTTCTGCAGCACAGCGCTCGCATTGGCCTCCGCGATCAACTGATCGGCGGCGCGCATCAAGGCCGGATAACCCTTCTGGCCGCGGTCCTGGAGACGGAACGAGAAGCCCGAGGAGTTGCCGAGATTGTCGATTGGCGGCGGCTGCAGCGCGGAGATTTTTGCGTCGCGGATCGACGACGACAAATCGCGGTTGATGTCGGCGACGATCGCGGCCGCAGAATCCTTCGGCCCGCGTTCCGACCAGTCCTTCAGGGTGATGAAGGCCTGCGCGGTGTTCATGCCCTGGCCGGAGAAGCTGAAGCCGGTGAGGAAGGTGACGTTGTCGACGCCCGGACGCTGCGCCAGGTATTTTTCCACTTTCTCGATCACCGCCTCGGTTCGGCCGTAGGACGAGTCCGACGGCGTCTGCACGTCGGTGGTGACGAAGCCCTGGTCGTCGACGGGCAGGAAGCCGCCGGGCAGATTGACGAAGGCCCAGGACAGGCCGGCGAGCAGCGCGACATAGACCAGCATCAAGCGGCCGGTGCGCTTCAGCGAGAAGCCGACGGTGCGGGAATATCCCTCCTTGCTGCCGTCGAGCATGCGGTTGAACCAGCCGAACACGCCCTTCTTGGCATGGCCATGACCGGCCGCGACGGGCTTGAGCAGCGTCGCACACAGTGCCGGCGTCAGCGACAGCGCGAGGAAGGCCGAGAAGCCGATCGCGGCGACCATGGTCACGGAGAACTGGCGGTAGATGATGCCGACCGAGCCCGGGAAGAACGCCATCGGCACGAACACGGCCATCAAGACCAGCGTGATGCCGATGATGGCGCCGGTGATCTGCGACATCGCTTTCCGCGTCGCTTCCTTGGGCGGCAGCCCCTCCTCGGCCATGATGCGCTCGACGTTCTCGACTACGACGATGGCATCGTCGACGAGGATGCCGACGGCGAGCACCATGCCGAACATCGAGAGCATGTTGATGGAATAGCCGGCGAGCAGCAGCGTGGTACAGGCGCCCAGCAGCGCCACCGGCACCACGATGGTCGGAATGATGGTGTAGCGGATGTTCTGCAGGAACAGGAACATCACCACGAACACCAGCACGATGGCTTCGACCAGCGTCGACAACACCTTCTTGATCGAGGCCTCGACCACGGGCGTGATGTTGTATGGAATCTCGTAGCCGATATTGGCCGGGAAGAAGCGAGACAGCTCCTTCATCTTCTCTTCGACGGCGCTCGCGGTCGCCAGCGCATTGCCGGTCGGCGACATCAGCACGGAAAGACCGGCGGTCGGCTTGCCATCGAGACGGGTGTTGAACTGGTAGCTGAGGCCGCCGACCTCGATCCGCGCGACATCGCGCAGCCGCACGGTCGACCCGTCGGCATTGGCGCGCAGGATGATGGTACCGAATTCATCCGGGGACGAGAGCTGGCCCTTGACCAGCACCAGCGCGGAGGTGCGCTGGGTCGAGGTCGACGGCTCGGCGCCGATGCTGCCCGAAGCGACCTGCGCGTTCTGCGCGGCAATGGCCTTGTTGACGTCGTCGGCGGTCAGGCCATAGCCGACCAGCTTTGCCGGGTCGACCCAGACGCGCAGGCTACGTTCCGTCGAATACAGCGTGGCGCGGCCGACGCCGGGGATGCGGCGGATCTCGCCCAGCACGTTACGGATCATGAAGTCGCCCAGGCCGACCTCATCCAGGCTGCCGTCGGTCGAGTTCAGCGTGATGATCTGGAGCACCGCGCTGGAGGCTTCCTCGATCAGAATGCCCTGCTGGATCACCGCGCGCGGCAGCCGCGCCTCGACGCGCTTGATGCGGTTCTGCACCTCGACCGAGGCGGCGCTGGTATCGGTGCCCGGCACGAAATTGGCGATGATCTCGACCTGGCCGAGCGAGTCGCTGGTCGATTCGAAATTGAGGATGCCGGAGGCGCCGTTGAGCTCCTCCTCGATCAGCCGCGTGACGCTGTTGTAGAGGTTCTCGGGCGAGGCACCGGGATAGCTGGTCGAGATCGAGATCGAGGGCGGCGCGATGATCGGGTACTGCGCGATCGGCAACAGCGGAATCGAAATTGCGCCGACCAGACAGATGAACAGCGCGACGACCCAGGCGAAGATCGGCCTGTCGATGAAGAAGCTCGCCATGGTCTATTACCGCATCAGCTTCTGGGCGTGCCGGTTGTCGGCGGTCGCATCCGCTTCCGACCAGGATTGCGGCTTGACCTTGTCGCCGGCGGCGAACTTCTGGAAGCCTTCGACCACGACCTTGTCGCCAGCCTTCAGGCCGTCGGTGACGAACCAGATGCCGTCCTGCACCGAACCGGTGCGCACCGGCTGCACCGAGATGCGATTGTCGTCCTTGACGACGAACACCTCGCTGCCGCCGCCGCCATTGCGCTGAATCGCCTGCTGCGGCACGGCGATCGCATCGCTATCGAGACCCTGGTCGATGCGGACGCGGACATACATGCCCGGCAGCAGCTCGCGCTTCGGATTGCGGAACTCACCACGCAAGGTCACCTGACCGGTATTGGCGTCGACCTTGGCATCCGAAAACAGCAACTTGCCGTCGAGCGAGTAGAGGGTGTTGTCGTCGAGCACGAGATGCACCTTGGCGGCGTCGGGCGCGATGCGCTCGAGGTCACCGCTCTCGAAGGCGCGGCGGAGCTGGTTGAGCTCGTTCACCGACTGGGTGAAATCCGCATAGATCGGATCGAGCTGCTGAATGGTGGCCAGATTGGTCTCGTTCTGGACCGCGAGCGCGCCCTCGCTGACCAGGGCGGCACCGACGACGCCGTCGATCGGCGCGCGTACGGTGGCATAGTCGAGATTGAGCTTTGCGCGCGCGAGATCGGCCTTGCGGCCCTCGACCTCGGCATGGGCCTGGCGCTCGGCCGCGATCGCCTTCTCGTTCTCGGCTTCGGGCGCGGCGCGCTGGCTGGTGAGCGTGGCGATGCGGCGCGCCTGCTGCTGGGACTGCATCAACGCGGCCTCGGCCTTGGCGACCGCAGCCTCGTTGGCCATCACCTCGACCTCGAACGGACGCGGATCGATCCGATACAGTGGATCGCCGGCCTTCACCTCGCTGCCCTGCCGGAACAGGCGCTCGACCACGATGCCGGACACGCGCGGCCGCACGTCGGAGACGCGCGTCGGCGCAATGCGGCCCGGCAGCTCGCGCACCACGGCACGCGGCTGCGGCTTGACGATGACGATGCTGACGTCGGGGTCGTTGGGCTGGGCGGCTGAAATGGCGGAGCTGGATTCGTCGCAGCCCGCCAACAGCGG
The DNA here is from genome assembly GCF_023101105.1 of Bradyrhizobium sp. 155. Lineage (NCBI taxonomy): Bacteria > Pseudomonadati > Pseudomonadota > Alphaproteobacteria > Hyphomicrobiales > Nitrobacteraceae > Bradyrhizobium > Bradyrhizobium sp. 155. Next base: position 6,769,922 of record NZ_CP064704.1, read on the forward strand.
CGTAAAGGCCGCGAGCATCATTGCAACGCATGCCGATCGCGCGCGAAGTCCTGACATGAAATGGGGTGCCCCGATATTGTTGAAACCGATCCCGCTCGGCGCGAGGCCCGTTCTGGGCCATGGCACGCGGCTGATGCGGTCAAAATAGAGCGGACGTGCTGCGACGCAACGCACCTTGCGGGCGGCCCAATGTCACACGGCCTAGGGTGCTGAGTTCACGGCGTTTTTCGCGTCTCACCCGATTGTGAGTCCGGTTCCATCACCGCGTGCTGCGTCAGAAGACCGCAATTACCCCGCCGCCTTCATGCGGTAGTGGCTGACGCCCCACTCGGTTCCGTCGGCATAGCCGAACAGGCCCGAGGTCGCGAGAAAGAACCAGCGCCAGCGTCGCATTCGCTGGGCGGTCTCCTCGCCATGGATGTTGCGCAAGGCCGCTTCGATGAAACAGCGATGCGCGTCGAAATTGGCGAGCCAGTCGTTGGCGGTGCGCTGATAGTGCGTGCCGCTCCAGCACCATTCCTTCTCGACTGTGAAAATATCGTCGAATTGCCTGACGAGGTGATGGCTCGGCATCAGCCCGCCCGTGGAGACGCGCTGCGCGATCCAGTCGTCGCGATCGGCCCGGTCGAACAGGTGAGAGCCGGAGCGATGGGCGACGATGTGCATGAAGAACCGCCCCTCCGGCGCGAGCCATGATCGCAAGCGCGTCATCAGCTTGCGCCAGTTCATCACATGCTCGAACATTTCGACCGACACGATGCGGTCGAATTGCCCGTCGGGCGCGAACACGTTGATGTCCGCGCAGACCACCCGCAGATTAAGAAGACCGCGCAGCCGCGCCTCTTCCTCGATATGGGCGCGCTGCGCCTGCGAGCTCGACACCGCCGTCACCTTGGCGTGCGGAAACTGCCGCGCCATCCACAGCGACAGCGAGCCCCAGCCGCAGCCGAGTTCGAGGATGGTCTGACCATCGGCGAGAGCGGCATGCTCGGCGGTCTGACGCAGCGCCTCCTCCTCGGCCTCCCGCAAGGTGGTCGCGTCGGTCTTGTAGAAGCAGCAGGAGTATTTGCGGTTGGGGCCGAGCACCTTCGCAAAGAACGAAGCGGGCACCTCGTCGTGCTCGGCATCCGCGTCCTCGGCGATCGGCCGCAGCATCATCCGCCCGGCGAAGGCGGCATCGTCCGCCCCGCCCAGCGCGGACAGGCGCGTCACCGTGCGCGAGCACAGGCGCTGGATCGCCGCGCGGATCACGACATCAGGCAACGGCACCCGTTCGGCAGTCCCGATGATCGCGGACACGACGCTCATGCGACGACTCCGTCTTGGGCGGCGGGTTTTGGCGCCAGGGGAAAAGTGCGACTTGAACCTGTGGAATGCCGACGATTTGCAAAGTACGTCCTTACCAAAGCCGGTTTCAGCCTTGGGTTCCCCAGCTCTCCCCGAAATCGGCGCATCCGGCGCTTTTTTTGGGCTGGCGCTGTGCCATAGTGCGCGCCGCAAGCAAGTTAACGGATGATACCGGCCATGCCGCCAGGCGCCTCGCCCCGCTCCTCCCTCGACATCGAATACACCAAGCTATCCTCGCCCAGCGTCTTCCTGGTGCGGATGCTGGTCTTCCTGGTGCTCTGCACCCTGGTGGGCGTGGTGCTCTATAAGCAGATCATCCAGGCCTTCTTCGCCAATCCCGGCCTCAATGCCCTGATCGGCGGCGTGCTGTTCATCGGCATCATCCTGGCCTTCCGCCAGGTGATCCGGCTGTATCCCGAAGTCTCCTGGGTCAACAATTTCCGCATCGCCGATCCCGGCCTTGCGCCCGCCCGCCACCCCAAGCTGCTGGCGCCGATGGCGATGATCCTCGGCGGCGAGCGCACCGGGCGGATGTCGATCACCCAGACCACCATGCGGCACCTGCTCGATTCGATCGCGACCCGCCTCGACGAGGCCCGCGACATCTCCCGCTACATGACCGGGCTTCTGGTCTTCCTCGGCCTGCTCGGTACCTTCTGGGGCCTGATCGAAACGGTCGGCTCGGTCGGCAAGGTGATCGACGGGCTCAAGGTCGGCGGCGATTCCGGCGCCCTGTTCGACACGCTGAAGGAGGGGCTGGCCGCCCCGCTCGGCGGCATGGGCATCTCGTTCTCGAGCTCGCTGTTCGGCCTCGCCGGCTCGCTGATCCTGGGCTTCCTCGACCTGCAATCGAGCCAGGCGCAGAACCGTTTCTACACCGACCTCGAAGACTGGCTTGCCACCACCGTGCGCGAATATGGCAGCGGCGAGGTGGCTGTTGCCGGCACTGGCGGTGGCATTGCCAGCGGCGAGCTTCAGGCCGTCGTCGAGCGCTTACGCTCCGTGCTCGAGGAAGGCAGCGGCAGCCGCGGCACCACCGCGGCGATGGCGAGCCTCGCCGAAGCCATCCAGGCGCTGGTCTCGCATATGCGGACCGAGCAGCAGATGATCCGCGAATGGGCCGACGGCCAGGGCGAGCAGAACCGCGAGATCCGGCGCCTGCTGGAGCGCATCGCGCGTCAGCCCGAGAAGGGTTAGCGACATGGCACTGGCGCGCGGTCGCCGCGGCGATACCTCCTTCAACTACTGGCCCGGCTTCGTCGACGCGCTGTCGACGCTGGTGCTGTCGATCGTGTTCCTGCTGTCGGTGTTCCTGGTCGTGCAGTTCTTCCTGTCGCAGGAGGTCACCGGCAAGGACAAGGCGCTGGAGCAGCTCAACGCCAAGATCGCGCAGCTCAACGAATTACTGTCGCTGGAGAAGCTCGGCAAGCTCACGCTCGACGACCAGGTCTCGTCACTGAAAGCCGGCCTCGCTTCGGCCGAGAGCGAGCGCGACCGCATCAAGGGCCTCTATGAGGGGCTCGCCGCGGCCGGCAACGATGCGCAAGGCAAGTCCTCCGAGCTCGGCAAGGCGCTGGATTCCGAGAAGGCGGTTTCGGCCCGGGCGCTGGCGCAGATCGAGGTGCTGAACCAGCAGATCAGCGCGCTGCGGCGGCAATTGGCCGCGCTGGAAGAGGCGCTCGACGTTAGCGAGAAGCGCGACAAGGAATCGCAAAATCGCATCGCCGACCTGGGCTCTCGCCTGAATGTCGCCCTGGCGCAGCGCGTGCAGGAATTGTCGCGCTATCGCTCGGAATTCTTCGGCCGCCTGCGCGCCATCCTCGGCAACCGCCCCGACATCCGCATCGTCGGCGATCGCTTCGTATTCCAGTCCGAAGTGTTCTTCGACACCGGACAGGCGGTGCTGCTGCCCGAAGGCCGCGCCGAGCTCGACACGCTCGCAACCGCGCTGATCGATCTCGACAAGAAAATCCCGAACGAGATCCCCTGGGTGCTGCGTGTCGACGGCCATACCGACGTGCGCCCGGTCAACGGTCCGAACTTCAAGTCGAACTGGGACCTCTCGGCCGCGCGCTCGATCTCCGTGGTGCAGTACCTGATCTCGCTCGGCGTGCCGGCCCAGCGCCTGGTCGCCGCCGGCTTCGGCGAATTCCAGCCGCTCGACACGGCCAACACCGAGGAAGCCTACAAGCGCAACCGCCGCATCGAGCTGAAGCTGACGGAGCGGTAGTGAGCGCCCTCCACCTCCGCCGTTACCGTCCCGAGGACGAGGCCGCCTCGATTGACCTGTGGCATCGCACCTGGCAGCAGGCCTATCCGCAGATCGACTTCGCGGCCCGCCTGGACTGGTGGCGCGAGCGCTGGCGCAAGGAGCTGGTGCCGAAGGCTTCGATCGTGGTCGCGGAGCAGGACGGCGCGCTGACCGGCTTCGTCACCATCGACGGCGACGGTTATCTCGACCAGCTCGTGGTCGATCCCGCGCACTGGGGCTCGGACGCGGCGCGGCTGCTGGTGGATGAGGCCAAGCGCCTGTCACCGGCGGGCGTGACGCTGCTTGTCAACAAGGACAACAGCCGCGCCATCCGCTTCTACGAGCGCAAAGGCTTCGCGCATGCCGGCGACGAGGTGAACCCGACCTCGGGACGTCCGGTGCTGAAGATGATTTGGCAACCTTAGATTCTGGCGATCTTGATTCTGGACGCGTGACGGCCGTCACGTCGGGATCCCAGGACGTCAGCTAGTCGTTGTGCCCGCAAGTTGCGCCGGCAAGCGGATGGAGATGACCGATGAAATTGAGCGATCTGGCCAAGGGGTCTTCGGTCCTGCTCGGCGTCATCGTCGCCGGATATGTTTCGACGAGCTATGTCGACCAGCACCTCGCCACGCCGGTCAAGACGACGAGTGCTCCGACGAATGGCCTTGGGCCATCGGCCTGCGTTGATGAGGACGGGAGCTGGAAGAACTGGCCATGGCCGAACGTGCCGGCGCTGTCGCCGAAGTGCTGATAAGCAGTGCTGCCGTCAACTCGCCGCGGTGCGCTCTCGGCTCAAGCGGAGTTCAAGCTCGAACTGCCAGCTTTCGGCTTGGCGGATCGCGCGTTGGCTGTCTTCGCGAAGCCGGATCGACTCATCGATCGCTCGCTGCGCCCGCTCCAAAAGTTCGTGGGTTTCCTTGCTGAATGGCGGGGCCATGAGGCGCACTCCCATTGAGGCGGGAGCACAAATCATCTCTCAGGCACCGACGCCTACGGACGAGCCTTTGGCCGGCGATACCTGATTAGGCGCCACATCCGGGGGAACTGCAAGGTTCATCCACTCGGCTCAGGGCGCGGGCTGCCCTATCCGAAATTCCGGAAGCCCACGATGGGCAATCCGAAACTCAGCACAACGATGACGCCGCTACCAGCGACAACAAGCAGCGCCGCTTTCCACCCCGCAAGGCCGCGCATCTGCTGTCGAATAGCGAACAGGATGAGGAGGATGAACAGTACCGGACCGATCAGAACAATCATTCACAACACCGTCCACTCCGTCAGCTCAACGAACAACGCCTGCCGCATCGTTCTTGCTAGGAACCACCCAATCGATTGCGAGCAGGCAACTTTCGACGACAATGAAGGCGGCCAGACCGCCGAGCCAACCGAAGAAGACCACGGAAAAGGTAGCAAGCAAGAGCGCGCAGAAGACGTCGGCGACAAGCTTGCCGTTGCGCTCGCCTCGGGTCTGGTCGGCTGTCGAATAAGGCATTTGGCGTCTCCTGGGTCGGCCCGAACCCTAGCTTCAGCAGCCGCGGCCGTCCACTCCCTCCGGGCGCGCCAACGCTGTCCGAAATTCCGGAAGCCAACGACGAGCATTCCGAAACTCATCAAAACGACGACGCCCATGTTCTGCGACAGCCAGCAGCGCCGCTTCCATCGATCACCTTACGATGTGGCCGATTCGAATCGCGCAGCCGATCAGATCGACAAATGTCCGCTATCGACCCGGCTACGAAGGGAGACCACGTGGTGCGACGCTCTCGCCAAAAGCTCCGCTGTCATTCCCCGCGGAGGCGGGGAATCCAGTACGCCGCGGCTTATCGCTTGATCACTTCCGTCTCGGAGTACTGGATCGCCCGCCTGCGCGGGGGATGACAGCCTGAATGAAGCGGCAGTCCAGACTACCTCGCCTCACGCCCCCTCGAACTGCAACCTCGCCAGCCTGGCATAGAGCCCGTTCGCAGCGACGAGCTCCGCATGCGTGCCCTGCTCGACGATCCGGCCCTGGTCCATCACCAAGATGCGGTCGCACGACAAGACGGTTGCGAGGCGGTGCGCGATGACGAGCGTGGTGCGGTGGCGCATCAGCTCTTCCAGCGCGGTCTGCACCAACGTCTCGCTTTCGGCATCGAGCGCGGAGGTGGCTTCGTCCAGAAGCAGCAGCGGCGCATCGCGCAGGATCGCGCGCGCAATCGCGATGCGCTGGCGCTGGCCGCCGGACAGCGTCACGCCGCGCTCGCCGAGCGGGGTGTCGAAACCTTCGGGCAGGCGGCGGATGAACTCGGCGGCGTGCGCCAGCTCGGCCGCGCGCTCGACCTCGGCATCGGTGGCATCGGGCCGGCCGAAGCGGATGTTGTCGCGGGCACTGGCCGCGAACACGTTGGATTCCTGCGGCACCAGCGCAATGCGCGAACGGAATTCACGGGGATCGGCGGATTTGACCGGCACGCCGTCGAGCGAGATCGCGCCGCTGCGCGGATCGTAGAAGCGCAACAAGAGATGAAAGATCGTGCTCTTGCCGGCGCCGGACGGACCGACGATCGCGACCTTCTCGCCGGGACGCACGGCGAACGACACGGCATCGAGCACATTGACGTCGCGCCGCGCCGGATAGGCGAAGCTGACCTGGTCGAAGCCGACTTCGCCGCGCGCCGGCACCGGCAGCGCGCGCGGCGACGCGGGCGCGGTGATGTCGGGCTGCACATGCAGGATCTCGAACAGGCGCTCGGCAGCGCCTGATGCCGCCGAGATCTCGCCCCAGACTTCGCTGAGCTGGCCGAGGCCGGCCGCGGCGAAGGCCGCATAGAGCACGAACTGGCCGAGCCGGCCCGGCGTGATGGTGCCGGTCAGCACGTCGTGCGAACCGATCCAGAGGATCGCGACCACGCTTGCGAACACGATGAAGATGATGATGGCGGTGAGCACGGCACGCGCCTGCGTGGAGGTGCGCGCGGCTTCATAGGCCTGCTCGACCTCGCCGCCGAAGCGCCTCTCGGCGAGGCTCTCGCTGGTATAGGCCTGCACGGTACGGATCGCACCGACCAGCTCGCTCGCATAGGCGGAGGCCTCGGCCAGCGTGTCCTGCGCGTTGCGCGACAGCCGCCGCACCCAGCGCCCGAAGGCGACCAGCGGCAGCACGATCAGGGGAATCGCCAGCAGCACGAATCCCGACAGACGCGGGCTGGTGATCACCATCATCGCCGCGGCACCGAAGAACATCATCAGATTGCGCAGCGCGATCGAGACCGAGGCGCCAACGGAGGATTTGATCTGCGTGGTGTCGGCGGTGAGGCGCGACACCAGCTCGCCGCTTCGCGCGGAATCGAAGAAGGCCGGCGACAGCGAGAGCAGATGGGCGAAGACGTCGCGCCTGAGATCGGCGACGATGCGCTCGCCGATCGTCATTACGAGGTAGTAGCGCGCGGCACTCGCCAGCGCGAGCACGGCGACGACGGCGATCATCACCGAGAAGTAACTGTTGATCAGCTCGATGCCCTCAGGCGTCAGGCCGAAATCGATCATCCTGCGCACCGCGACCGGCACCAGCAGGGTGGTCAGCGCCGCGATCGTCAGCGCGACAAAGGCCAGCGCCGCCCGGCCGCGATAGCGGGCGACATAGGGCGCGAGCGCCAACAGCGGCCGCAGCTTCGCGCGGCTCTTCGCCGGCGCCTCGATCAGGTCGGCCTCGATCGACGGGGCTTCCGCGGGCCCGGTTTCAAGCCGTTCTACTGCGCTCATGAGATCCGACCAAAAGACAAAGAGAAGGTGGTCCGTCCCAAATAGGCCGGGCGAGCGGGAGTGGCAAATCCGGGAAGTCCCTTAGGGGGCAGCCCGGCCCGCTAAGGCCCTCAAAAGGCTTGCAATGGCTTGTTTTACAGGGGCCCGTGGGGTATAGACCCCGCCAAATCCGTCATTCGATAGCCACTCAAGTGAGGCGCCGGGGCGCCGAGGAATTGCCATGAAAGCCGAAATTCACCCGAACTATCATACGATTAAGGTCGTGATGACCGACGGAACCGAGTACCTGACCCGCTCCACCTGGGGCAAGGAAGGCGACACGCTGAACCTCGACATCGACCCCAAGTCGCACCCGGCCTGGACCGGCGGCAACGCGCAGCTGCTGGATCGCGGCGGCCGCGTCTCGCGCTTCCAGAAGAAGTTTTCGGGCTTTCTCAAAAAGGATTGATCCGGCCCCTCGAGGCTGGAGACGAAAACGCCCCCGGAGAGCCGGAGGCGTTTTTTGTTTTGGGGGCGCTCGTCGCGATGACGGGAGCTTACCGCTCGAACGCCGCCTTCAACGCGTTGAGATGCGGCACCAGCGGGTTGCCGATCGAGGAATGATCGACCGGCGGGGTGTGGATGGTGTTGTCCAGGCGGCGCACGCGGGTCTGAAGGCTCATCGAGCGATGGATCAGGTCCTGGAGCTGCGACGGCAGCTTCTCGATGGTGTCGGTTGAGCCGGGATCGGCGGCGGAGAGCTTGACCTTGGTCTTTTCGCGATTGGCCTGGCCCAGCGTCATCTCGCCTTCCTTCACGGCGCGGTGCAGCAGCAGCCACGAGGCGAGCTGCATCAGGCGGGTGGTCAGACGCATGCTCTCGGTCGCATAGGTGAGGCTGACGGCACGATCGAGCGCCTTGGCCTCGGTGCGGCCGGCGCCATCGAGATAGGCGGCGGTCTCCTCGACCAAGTCCATGCCCTCGCGGAAGAGGACGCCGAACGCCGCAGAATTGGTGAACCGCTCGCTGAGTTGAACGAGAGCGCCTTCGGCTTGCAAACGTTCCATGGTTAACGCCCCTTACGCAACTGTCTGACGCCCGGCTTTGGCACCGGCTTATGATGAACAAATCATTGCGCGGGCGAGACGCCGAGTCCAGTGACAAGCGCGGATATGGTTTCCGCGGGTCTTTGCCCGGAATTCAACCGCGGCGAGACGCAAAAAGGCGGAGCTGGGCGCAAAAAAAGAGCCGCCGGAAAACCGGCGGCTTTGAAAGTTGATAACAGGGAGGCGTCAAACAGAGTGGACAGGAGCCACTCGGTGTCCAAACGAGGACAGTTCCCAGTCATAAACTCGAAAGCTTAATGTGGAGTAAACGAGCGATTATCTTGAGGGTTCGTTAGCCATGTCGGTCAGTGGCCGAGTGGGCCCGCGGAACAAACTGCCCGTCATGCCCGGGCTTCCACGTCCTCTCCTTCGGCGAAAGATCAAGAACGTGATGGCCGGGACATAGGCGAGCGGAAGCGACGCCGTCCTTCGGACGTGCCCGGCCATGACGCCGTGGAAGTGGCTGGCGCTCCTCTTCCAATCCGCTACTTCTTGAAAACGCTGTTGGCCGCATCACGCGAGGCGCGCTTCTTTGTTGCGGCTTCTTCCAATCTTGCGATCTCGCCCTTGAGAAGCGCGATGCGGTCGGTCAGTTCCTCCACCGACAAGAGTGAGAGATCCTGTCCGATGTCATGGCTGATCTTCTTGCGCGGGCGGTCGTCGTCTTCCATCGCCATCCTGGTTCCTCCTGCGTTCGCCTCACAAGCGGCTGAGGCGGTTGCCAGCCTGCACCGCGCTGGCTAAGCAATGGCCTCGTTCCATCCCGCACCTTTGCTCAAGGACACATCATGGACAAGCTGCCCGCGCAAATGACCGTGGTCGCCATCTCGAAACCCGGCGGACCGGAGGTGCTGGTGCCGGAACAACGGGCGCTGCCGCAGCCCGGCCCCGACGAGATCCTGGTCAAGGTGCAGGCCGCCGGCGTCAACCGGCCCGATGTCGCGCAGCGCTCCGGCGCCTATCCGCCGCCGCCCGGCGCCAGCGACCTGCCCGGCCTCGAAATCGCCGGCGAAGTGGTGGCCGTCGGCAGCAACGCCAAGCGGCACAAGATCGGTGACAAGGTGATGTCGCTGGTCGCCGGTGGCGGTTATGCGCAGTACTGCATCGCGCAGGACGGTCAGGCGATGAGCGTGCCGCCGTCGCTGTCGATCAAGGAAGCCGGCGCACTGCCGGAAACACTGATGACGGTCTGGCACAATGTGTTCGAGCGCGGCGCCCTGAAGGCCGGCGAGACGCTGCTGATCCACGGCGGCTCTTCCGGCATCGGCACCATGGCGATCCAGCTCGCAAAAGCTTTCGGCGCCAAGGTGATCGTCACCGTGGGATCGCAGGACAAGATCGATGCCTGCCTCAAGCTCGGCGCGGATCGTGCCATCAACTACAAGACCGAAGACTTCGTCGCCGTGGTCAAGGCGGAGACCAACAATGCCGGCGCCAATCTGATCCTCGACATGGTCGCCGGCGACTATGTCGATCGCAACTATGACGCCGCAGCGCTCGACGGCCGCATCGTGCAGATCGCGACCCTCAACGGGCCCAAGGTCACCGTCAACATCGCCAAGGTGATGGTGAAGCGCCTGACCCATACCGGCTCGACGCTGCGCCCCCGTAGTAATGCGGACAAGGCGGCGATGGTGGCCGCGATCGAGGCGAAAGTGATGCCGCTTTTGCGCGAAGGCCGCGTCAAGCCGCTGATGGACAGCACTTTCCCGCTGGAAAAGGCATCCGACGCGCACCGGCGGATGGAAACCTCGGCACATATTGGCAAAATTGTGTTGGAGGTCTAGGCCAACGGCCCACAGGGCAAGCCGGAAACCCTTTGATTTTCCTTGCTTTCGTGGCATCTATCGCGACGCACCGAACCACCTTGTTCCGTTCGGAAAACGCCGTGCACCGAAGAGCCTGCACCGAAGAGTTTGCGTCGAACGCGGAGAACTGACCTTGCGTCTGATCAGGTGCCTCGCGCCCATAGCGCTGGGCCTCATGATTCTCGTCTGCGCGTTCCCGGCGCGCGCGCTGGACGCTGTCAGCGTCCGCGGTGACGCGCCCGCGATCGACCTCACCGGCGTGCTCGAGCATCAGCGCAGCGACGCCGACCGCATCCAGGTCTCGACCGCGCCCGGCACCGACGGCATCGTCCGCCGCATCGAGGTGCGCGCCCGCGAAGGCGGCCAGAACTGGGTGGTGTTCGCGCTCGCCAACAACACCGACGACCAGCTCGACCGCCTGATCGTCGCTCCGCATTACCGTATCGTCTCCTCGGGGCTGCTGTGGCCCGACCTCGGGCTGTCGCGCATCGCGACCATCACGCCCTCGACCGGCGACCGGCCGGAGCGGCAGGAGAGCCCGACCGCCGACGTCTTCCGCGTCACCCTCGATCCCGGCGCGGTCGTCACCTTCGTCGCGGAGCTGCGCACCGACAAGCTGCCGCAGCTCTATCTGTGGGAGCCGGAATCCTACAAGGACAAGGTCAACTCGTTCACGCTGTACCAGGGCATCGTGATCGGCATCTCCGGCTTGCTGGCGCTGGTGCTGACAATCCTGTTCGTGGTCAAGGGCAGCATCATGTTCCCGGCCGCCGCGGCGCTGGCTTGGGCGGTGTTGGTCTATATCGGCGTCGATTTCGGCTTCTGGGGCAAGGTGCTCGACATGTCGAACAACGCCGAGCGCATCTGGCGCGCGGCGGGTGAGGCGATCCTGGCGGCGACGCTGCTGGTGTTCCTGTTCGCCTATCTCAATCTCAGTCGATGGCACGTGCGCTATTCCCACATCACCGTGGGCTGGCTCGCGTTCCTGGGATCACTGGTGGCGCTGGCCCTGTTCGACCCTGCGGTGGCCTCCGGCATCGCGCGCATATCGCTGGTGCTGATTGCCTTCGCCGGCTTCGCGCTGATCGTCTATCTCTCCACCCACGGCTTCGACCGCGCTGTGCTGCTGATCCCGACCTGGTTCCTGCTGGTGGTCTGGGTGGTCGCGGCCGGCATGACGGTCGCAGGCTCCGTCACCAACGACATCGTCGGCCCTGCGCTGCTCGGCGGCCTCGTGCTGATCGTGATGCTGATCGGCTTCACGGTGATGCAGCATGCGTTCGCCGGCGGCGGCGCCACCACCGGCGTCGTCTCCGACATCGAGCGCCGCGCGCTGGCGCTGGCCGGTTCCGGCGATTTGATCTGGGACTGGGACGTGTCCGCCGACAAGGTCTTTACCAGCCCTGAGACCGAGGCCCTGCTCGGCCTCAAGCGCGGCACGCTGGAAGGCCCGGCCGCCTCCTGGCTCGAAGTGCTGCACCCGCTCGACCAGGACCGTTTCCGCGCCGCGCTCGACAGCGTGCTCGACCAGCGCCGCGGCCGCTTGGTGCAGGATTTCCGCCTGCGCACGCCGGACGGTCACTTCATGTGGTTCGCGCTGAAGGCGCGCCCGGTGGTCGGCTCCGACGGCGAGGTCTCGCGCGTGGTCGGCACCCTCACCGACGTCACCGAGCTGCGCAACGCCGAGGAGCGCCTGCTGCACGATTCGGTGCATGACAATCTCACCGGCCTGCCCAACCGCAAGCTGTTCATGGACCGGCTCGGCGCCGTCGCGCATTTCGCCAAGACCATGCCGACGCTGCGGCCGACGCTGATGGTGATCGACCTCGACCGCTTCAAGCAGGTCAACGATTCCGTCGGCATCGCGGTCGGCGATTCCATCCTGCTGACGCTGGCCCGCCGCCTCACCCGCATCCTGAAGCCGCAGGATACGCTGGCGCGGCTCGCGGGCGACCAGTTCGGCTTGATCCTGCTCTCGGAGCAGGACCCCGCCCGCATCACCGCCTTCGCCGAGACCATCCGCAAGACCATCCGCGCGCCGATCGCCTTCAACGAACGCGAAATCTTTCTCACGGCCTCGATCGGCCTCGCCTTGTCCGATCCGCAAGTTCAGCTCACGGACGAGATCATCAAGGACGCCGAGCTCGCGATGTATCACTCCAAGCGCATCGGCGGCGACCGCATCGACGTCTACAAGTCCGCGATGCGCGCGCGAAAAACCGACCGGCTGACGCTGGAGAGCGAACTGCGCCGCGCCATCGAGCGGCAGGAGCTCACGATCCTGTACCAGCCGATCGTGCGGCTTGAAGACCGTTCGGTCGCCGGCTTCGAGGCGCTGGTGCGCTGGGATCATCCCAAGCTCGGACGCATGGCGCCCTCGGAATTCATCACCATCGCGGAAGAGACCGGCCTGATCATCGACCTCGGCATGTTCGTGCTCGACCAGACCGCCAAGCAGCTCTCGATCTGGCAGCGCGCGATGCGCTCGCGCGAGCCGATCTTCGCATCGGTCAACGTCTCCTCGCGCCAATTGCTGCGCCACGATCTGATCCACGACATCCGCACCGTGCTGTCGCGCTCCTCGGTCGCGCGCGGCACGCTGAAGCTGGAGCTGACGGAATCGCTGGTGATGGAGAATCCGGAGCACGCGGCGCAGATGCTGACGCGCATCCGCGAACTCGGCACCGGGCTGTCGCTCGACGATTTCGGCACCGGCCATTCGTCGCTGGCCTATCTGCAGCGCTTCCCGTTCGACACCATCAAGATCGACCAGTCCTTCGTGCGCACCACCAACCGCGGCACCCGCCCGGTGATCCTGAAGTCCATCATCGCGCTCGCGCACGACCTCGGCATGGACGTGGTCGCCGAAGGTGCCGAGACCGATTCCGACGCGGTCGAGCTCTACCAGATGGGCTGCGAATACGCGCAAGGGTTTGCCTTTGGCGAACCCATGGATGCCGACGCCGCGATGCGCCTGCTCACGGAAGAGCGCCTGGAAGCGGCGAGCTGACTTTCCCTTCGCCTCACCCAGGCCTGCGCCGGTCACTCTTCAGCTTGGTGAACCGCACGCTCGCACCGTCCGGCATCCGCATCGCCTTGAAACCCGCGGCGAGGCAGGCTTCGCGTTGCGGCATCTGGATATCCGGGCTGCGCAGGCTGTCCCACCATGAGGCACGATTCGCCGCGCGCGGCAGGGCCGCGCCGATAATCTCTTCGATCTGTTCATAGGTCAGCACGAATTCCGCCTGCTTCTGCCGCATCAGATAATCGCGCAACGCGTCGTAGTCGTTCACCGCTGTCCTCTTCGCTGGTCGAAGCTCCGCTTTGCCCAAAAACGTGAGCCGCGGAAACCAATTTTTAACTCATTCCGGCAGCGCCGTCCCGGCTTAAACACTACTCAAGCTTTCGGGCGCATTCACTGGTGTCGGGAGCAAACGATGTTGTCTCGATGGCGCGACGTCACGGCCCGCCGGCCATGGCGGCTTTCGGCGAAGCTGCTGATCATCTCGTCCGTGGTGACGGTGATCGGCTTTTCCGCCATTTGCGTCAACGTCATGCTGGACATGCGCCGCGGCGAGGAGGCGCTCGCCCGCCAGACGCTGGAAAACCTGGCGACGACCATCGAGTCCGACGTCAGCCGCAACATCGAGATCTACGATCTGGCCCTTAAGGCGGTCGCCAGCAACATGCTGCTGCCGGAAATCGCCACGGTCTCGAAGCCGATCCGTCACCTCATCCTGTTCGACCATTCGACCACGGCGAGGCATTTCGGCGCGATCCAGGTGTTCGACGCCGACGGCCGGTTGACCATTGACGCCTCGACGCTCGATCCCGTTGTCGTGAACCGGGGCGACGAGGATTACTTCAAGGCCCATCGGGACAATCCGCAAGCCGGGCTCTTCATCAGCCGTCCCATGCTGTTCCGCGGCGCTTATTCGATCGTGCTGAGCCGGCGCATCAGCGATACCGACGGCGGCTTTCTCGGCGTCGTCGCCGGATCGATCCGCTTCAGCTATTTCCACGAATTGTTCGAGCGGCTGAGCCTCGATCCCGACGATACCATCACCGTGCTCAGGCGCGACCGTACCGTCATGATGCGGCGGCCGTTTGATCTCGACGTGATCGGCACGAATCTGGCCGACCGGCCGGTCTGGAAGGCCGAAAATCTGAAGGTCGGCAGCGCATTCGCCGGACAGGGGCCGATCGACGGCACGCCGCGGCTCTATGTCCGCAGCGGTGGGACCAGCCCGCTATTCGTGGTGGCAGGTAAGCCACTGAACACCGTGTTCGAGCTCTGGCAGAGGGAAGCCTACCGCATCGGCGCCGTGGTCGTGGCGCTCAGCCTGTTCATGCTGGCATCGACGCTGGTGCTCGCGCGCGAGATCGGCCGGCGCGCCGAGGCCGAGCGCAAGCTCGAGGAGATGGCGACGACCGACGCGCTCACCGGCCTGAAGAACCGCCGCAAGTTCGACCAGGTGATCGACGTCGAATGGCGCCGCGCGATGCGGCAGCAGACGCCGATCGCGCTCTTGATGATCGATGCCGATCACTTCAAGGCCTACAACGACACGTTCGGCCACCAGGCCGGCGACCAGGTGCTGGTCGGCATCGCCATCTGCATTTCCGATTCGGTGAGCCGCGCCGGCGACTGCGCCGCGCGCTATGGCGGTGAGGAATTCGCCGTGCTGCTGCCGGGCACCTCGGTCACGGACGCCCTCCTGGTGGCCGAGACGATCCGCGCCAAGGTGCAGGGATGGTCCGACGACCACACGAGCTCGACGGTGTCCTGCGGCATCGCGAGCCTCGTTCCCACCACCGGCATGGACTGGCCGATCCTGGTCGCCGCCGCCGACAAGGCGCTCTACGCCGCAAAAGCCGGCGGCCGCAACCAGTCGGTGGTCGCAAGCTTGCCGAAGCTGTCGCTGGTGGCGTGAGGGTTTCGTTCCGTCATTGCGAGCGAAGCGAAGCAATCCAGACTGTCTCCGCGAAGACAGCCTGGATTGCTTCGTCGCTTCGCTCCTCGCAATGACGAGCGGAGCGCTACTGCCCCAAATACTTCTTCATTTCCGCAATGAGCCCGTCACGCAGCTCCGGCCGCTTCAGGCCGTAGGCGATGTTGGCGCGGAGGAAGCCGGGCTTGGAGCCGCAATCATGGCGCTCGCCCTCGAACTCGACGCCGTAGAAGCTTTGCGATCTGGCGAGGCCGATCATGGCATCGGTGAGCTGGATCTCTCCGCCGGCGCCGCGCTCCTGGGTCTCCAGGATCTTGAAGATCTCCGGCTGCAGGATGTAGCGGCCGGTGATCGAGAGGTTGGAGGGCGCGGTGCCCTTGGCCGGCTTCTCGACCATGCCGTCGACCTCGAACATCTTGCCGGTGCGTTTGCCGACGCCGCAGATGCCGTATTGATGGGTCAGATGGTCGGGCACCGCCTCGACCGCGATGACATTGGATTTTTCGCCGAGCTTGCTGGCGGTGTCGATCATCTGCTTCAGGCAGCCGGGCGAATTGAGCACGAGCTCGTCCGGCAGCACGACCGCGAACGGCTCGTTGCCGACGATGTCGCGTGCGCACCAGACCGCGTGACCGAGGCCGAGCGGCGCCTGCTGGCGGGTGAAGCTGACGGCGCCGGCCTCCGGCTGGTTCTGCGCCAGAACGTCCTGCTCGGTCTTCTTGCCGCGCGCGGCCAGCGTCGCATCGAGCTCGAACATCCGGTCGAAATGATCTTCGATGACACTTTTGTTGCGGCCGGTGACAAAGATGAAGTGCTCGATGCCGGCTTCCCGGGCCTCGTCATAGACGTACTGGATCAGCGGCTTGTCGACGATCGTCAGCATTTCCTTCGGCATCGCCTTGGTGGCGGGCAGGACGCGGGTGCCGAGGCCGGCAACGGGAAATACGGCTTTGCGGATTTTCATGGGATTGATCGAATACCTGAGGAACACGTGAAGGGAGCAATGGCATCTTGCTAGCTTGTTTGCAGCCGCCAACAAAGGCGGATGTGGGGCCTCATCCTCACAGAGTTAAGAAAAAGGCCACCATCAAAATTTCACCTTTGTTAAGCTGTTGGCAACCGTAACCAGGCCTCCTGATGGCGGATTTTGGCCGGACAGGTGTGGACATGATGCAATCAATGGCAGGGCTGGCAAAACGGGGCGGGTCCGTGACCGGTGCGACGATGATTGCGACCGCCCTGCTGTTCCCACTTCCCGCCAGCGCGCAGGCTCAGAACGGTTTGTCCAATCTGTTCGGCGGTATTTTCTCCGGCCCGAACCAGGCGCCTTCGCCAGCAGCGCCCGGGCCCAGCGGCGCTCAAACGGGAGTTCAACCTTGGACCGGCGAGGATGGCGCCTCCGGGCATCCGCTGATGACAGCCGCCGCGATCCGAGAGGCCGCGGGTAACTTCAACAATTGCGTCGCAGGCATGTGGCCCGATGCCGCACGGCGCAACATCACGCAGGAAAATTTCCAGCGCTTCACTGAAGGCCTCGCGCCCGATCTGCGCATCATGGACCTGATGGATTCGCAGCCCGAGTTCACCAAGTCGATTTGGGATTATCTCGACATCCTCGTGAACGACAACCGCCTCGCCAAGGGCCGCGAGGTCCTGGCCAAATACAAGGCGCAGTTCGAGGCCACCGAAAAAGCCACCGGCGTCGATCGTTATGTCATCGCCTCGATCTGGGGCATCGAGTCCAACTACTCGACGCAGATGGGCGACCGCAGCGTGCTGCAATCGACCGCGACGCTCGCCTGCATCGGCCGCCGCCAGGCTTACTTCAAGGACGAATTCCTCTCCGCGCTGGAGATCCTCAACCGCGGCGATCTCAGGCCCGAACAATTGCGCGGCTCCTGGGCCGGCGCCTTCGGCCCGACCCAGTTCATGCCGACCGCGTTCAAGCGCTTTGCCGTGGACGGCGACGGCGACGGCCGGCGTGACGTCGTCGACAATCCCTCCGACCTGATTGCGTCGACCGCCAACAATCTGAAGAAGGACGGCTGGCAGGCCGGCCAGACCTGGGGCTACGAGGTCGTGGTGCCCCAAGGCTTCAACTACATGCTGGCCGACCGCGCCAAGGCGATGACGGTAGCGCAGTGGGAGAAGCTCGGCCTCAAGCGCCCGACCAACCAGCCCTTCCCGCATCCAGCCGAGAAGGCCTATCTGCTGGCGCCGGCCGGTGCCCAAGGGCCCGGCTTCCTGATGCTGCAGAACTTCCGGGTCATCATGAAGTACAACCCGGCCGAGGCCTATGCGCTGGCGATTGGCCATTTCGCCGATCGCCTCCGCGGCGGCCAGCCGTTCGTTCAGCCCTGGCCGCGGCAGGAACGGGAGCTGTCCCGGACCGAGCGGCTGGAACTCCAGCAGCTGCTGGCCCAGCGCGGCTTCTACAGGGGCACCCCCGACGGCCAGTTCGGCGGCCAGACCCGGGAAGCCCTGCGCAACTTCCAGGCCTCGATCGGGGTCCCCGCGGATGGATTTGCCTCCTCCGACGCGCTGAATCGGCTGCGGGGGCAGTAAAATCGCGCCGAAAGTAACCCTGAACAGGGATTTTGGCCGGCAGTCTTGACCGGGGCGGCGGTTCGCCGTGTATGGGCCAATAATTCTGGGCCGAGAATCTGGGCCCAGAATCTCAAGGATCTGAAGAGAATCTGAAAGAGAATCTGCCCGTTTGGCGCCCGATTCCGTTATTATATCGAGCCTGTCCTGATCCCTATTGCACGTGCCGAGATCGCATG
Source organism: Bradyrhizobium sp. 155 (assembly GCF_023101105.1). Taxonomy (NCBI): domain Bacteria; kingdom Pseudomonadati; phylum Pseudomonadota; class Alphaproteobacteria; order Hyphomicrobiales; family Nitrobacteraceae; genus Bradyrhizobium; species Bradyrhizobium sp. 155. The sequence goes on from NZ_CP064704.1 coordinate 6,787,892, forward strand.
TCGAAGAAGTCCCTGTTCAAGGTGCTGACCGAGACCGGCCCGCTGATCGCGCTGGGGACGGCGCTTGCGATTCTGGTGTCGGTCGCGGGACCCGCCTCGGCGCAGTTCTTCAACTTCCCCGGCTTCGGCGGCCCGCCGCAGCGCTCGGCTCCGCCGCCGCCGCGCAACGGCGGAGGCGGAGGCGGCGGATGGTTCGGCGGCGACTTCTTCGCGCCGTTCCAGCAGCAACAGCCGCAAGCGCCGCGCCAGGATTTTTCGCGCGCACCGGCGCCGGCCAAGCGCGACACCATTCCCGACAGGAACGTGCTGGTGATCGGCGACGCCATGGCTGACTGGCTCGCCTACGGCCTGGAGGACGCCTACACCGAGCAGCCCGACATGGGCGTGATCCGCAAGCACAAGACCACGTCGGGCCTAATCAAGTACCAGCCCAAGGGCGAGCCCTCGGACTGGACCGCTGCTGCGAAAGGCATTCTCGAGACCGAGAAGCCCGACGTGATCGTGGTGATGCTCGGCCTCAACGACCGCATCGCGATCCGCGAGGCGGCAGCACCCGATAAATCGGACAAGGCGACGGACAAGGACAAGAAGAACGACAAGGGCGCGCGCGGCAAACCACCGGCCAAGCCTGGCGATGCCAAGCCCGGCGACACCGCCGCGAAGCCGGATGACAAGCCGGCCGATGCCGACCTGCCGCAGGATGATGCCGACAACGCTGACGCACCGGCGGTCGCCGCGCCCGAGAAGACCGCGCGCAACCCGAACGGCCTCTACGAATTCCGCGACGAGCGCTGGGTCGAGCTCTACGGCAAGAAGATCGAGGAGCTCGCCAACGTCCTCAAGTCCAAGGGCGTGCCGGTGCTCTGGGTCGGCCTGCCCGCCATCCGTGGCCCCAAGGGCACCGCGGACATGCTGTTCCTGGATTCGCTCTATCGCGAAGGCGCGGCCAAGGCCGGCATCACCTATGTCGACGTCTGGGACGGCTTTGTCGACGAAGCCGGCCGCTTCTTGCAGAAGGGCCCGGACTTCGAAGGCCAGATCCGTCAGCTCCGCAGCGGTGACGGCGTCTATTTCACGAAACCCGGCGCGCGCAAGCTCGCCCACTATGTCGAGCGCGAGATCACCCGCCTGCTCGCCGGGCGCTCCGGCCCGATCGCGCTGCCGAGCGAACCGGCGACCCCCGACACCAGTGCCGAACCCGGCAAGCCCGCGCCGCGGCCGCTGGCCGGTCCGATCGTGCCGCTGGTTGCGGCCTCGATCTCGACCGATCAATTGCTGGGTGGGCCGGGCTCACGTCCTGCCGCCGTCGATGCGCTCGCTGCGAAGACGATGGTGAAGGGCGAGCCACTGGCTGCGCCCGCCGGCCGCGCCGACGATTATGCCTGGCCGCGCCGCGAAGTCGGCCGCGAGCAGGCCAAGGGCGATACGCCGGTCGCCACGACGACACCCGATGGCGGTACGCCGGGTGCGGCCGCGGCGATCGCCCCGCCAAAGCTTGCGCCGAAGAAGCCACCGGCGCCGCAGCAACCGGCACAGGCAGCGCCATCGATGCGCGATTTCTTCGGCTTTGGCTCGCCGCCGCCCCCGCCGCGTCAATTGGCGCCGGCGCCGCGCAATCCGAATCCCAACCCTGCGATCCCGCGTCCGCCTGGCAACGTCGGGCGATCGGCGGAAGTGTTCCGATAATTTTCTAAGCTGAGCTCTCGTGTCCCGGACGCGCTGCAGCGGGAAACGCTGCTGCGCAGAGCCGGGACCCAGCTCGTCCGACAGTCACAAAAAGAATGGGCCCCGGCTCGGCAACGCGGCGTACGCGCCGCGCTGCGTCCGGGGCCCTGATGCTTATCGCGCGTTGGCTTTAGCCTAGTAGCGCCAGCGCGGCGGCGGGCGGCGCGAAGGCCGCGCCATCAGCAGTGCCAGTGCAAAGCCGATGCCGCCGGCGACCAGCAGCGCGCCCATCGGGTTGTCCTGCACCTTCTGGGCAATCGCCTGCGAGCCGTCACGCAAGGTTTCGGCCGGCTTGTCGTAGGCGTCCTTGGCATAGCTTGCCGCGGTGTCCGTGGCGTCACGTACGGCATCCTTGGCCTGGCCGTAAAGATTCTGCACACTGCCGGCGGCTTCGCGTGCCTTGCCGGACGCCTGTGTCTGCGTATCGCTAGCCAAATCTCCGATAGCGCCTTCCGCGCGTCCGGCGAATTCCTTGGCCGATCCGACAATCCGATCCTTATCCATGATGCTCCTCCTCGGGGGTCAGCCCAAGTAACCGATCAGGAGCGGCGCAGTTCCATCTGACTTGAAATTGGACTCAGAGAATCAGCCCGCCGTCGACGACCAATGTCTGGCCGATGATGTAGGACGACAGCGGCGATGCCAGGAACAGCGCCGCGCCCGCCATGTCAGCCGGGGTGCCCAATCGCCGCAGCGGAATGCGTGAAAGTGCACCTTCGAGCCGCTTGGGATTGTCGGTCGTCACCTTCGTCATCTTGGTGTCGACCAGACCGGGCGCGATGCCGTTGACGCGGATGTCATCTTCGGCCCAGGCCTCGCCCAGCGTCCGCGTTAGTCCGACCGCGCCGGTCTTCGACGCGTTGTAAGCGGGATTGCCCATGGTGGAATGATAGGCCGCGGTCGAGGACACCATAATCAGCGATCCCCGCGCGTCCCGCAACATGGGATGGAAGCGCGTGGCGCAGGCCATCAGGCTCATCAAATTGACCTCGACGACCTTGCGAAAGCCCGCCATCTCGAACTCGCCGCGGCGATAGAGCACCGCGCCCTGTGCGAGCACCAGGATATCGAGCCGATCGAACGACGGCTTGAACGCTTCGACCGCTCCGGCATTGCCGACGTCGAGCTGCGCATAGGAAAGACCGGTGAGATCCGAGCCTTCAGCTTGCGAATATTCCTTCGCGTGAGCACGCGTGCCGCAGACCGCAACCTGCGCGCCCCTGACGCGAAAGGCTTGCGCAATGCCGTTGCCGATGCCGCTGGATCCGCCGACAACCAGCACCTGCTTGCCTGAGAAATCGAGCTCGTTCGTCATCGCTGGCCTCCCTCATTGTCTTGCTTGTTTGACCTGTCTGCGGATCGATGACAGCCTTGTCAATCACAACAAGAACAAGCAGGGCTCAGAGGAAACAGCATGGCCGATTTCAAACAACTCAGCCGGTCCGTGAAGGGCCTGACCGTTCTCGTTACCGGCGCGGCCAGCGGCATGGGACGCGCGACGGCGCGCGTGTTTGCCACTGAGGGCGCGAACGTTGCCGTCACCGATTATGACGAGCAGGGCGCGCTGGCCGTCGCGAAGGAGATCGTGGCAAGCGGCGGCGCCGCGAAAGCCTGGAAGCTCGACGTTGCCGACGGCGATAAGATCAAGCGCGTGGTCGGCGACGTCGCTGCACATTTCGGTGGACTCGACATCATCGTCAACAATGCCGGCATCTCCGTGCGCGTCGCGATCGACGACGACGCCTATGAGGAAGCCTGGGCCAAGGGCCTCGCGGTGATGCTGACGGCGCATCCGCGCATCATCCGCGCCGCGCTGCCTCACTTGCGCAAGTCGAAGAGCCCGCGCATCGTCAACATCGCCTCGACCGAGGCGCTCGGCGCCACCGCATTGCACGGCCCCTATTCGGCGGCGAAGGGCGGCGTCGCCAGCCTCACCCGCTCGCTCGCGGTGGAGCTTGGCCGCGAGGGCATCACCGTCAACTGCATTTGCCCGGGGCCGATCCGCACCGCCATCACCGACCGGATCTCGGAAGAGCACAAGACCATCTACGCCAAGCGCCGCACGGCACTCGGCCGCTACGGTGATCCGGAAGAGGTCGCGCACATGACGCTGAGCCTGTGCCTGCCGGCAGCGTCCTTCCTCACCGGCGCGGTCATCCCTGTCGACGGCGGCCTGATGGCGCGCAACGCGTAAGCGGCACCAAAGGTGCGTAGCCTGGATGGAGAGCAGCGCAATCCGGGGTTCTCACATCGCAGGAAGACTCCCCGGATTACGCTTCGCTCCATCCGGGCTACGGGCAGCTATGCGCGCCCAGCGTTGACATCGCTTGTTACGGGAGTAACTTTTTCCTCGACAGAGCGGGACCAACCGCTCGCGGTTCGCGGGAGAAACGTCATGACGATCGCCATCCGGCAGCTTCACAAACATTTTGTCGGCGAGGTCTCGGGCCTCGACCTGCGGCAACCTCTCACCGAGGCCGAGGCGCGCGAGATCGAAGCCGCCATGGACAAATATGCAGTGCTGGTGTTCCACGACCAGGACATCACCGACGAACAGCAGATGGCCTTTGCGCTAAACTTCGGCCAGCGCGAGGACGCGCGCGGCGGCACGGTCACGAAGGAGAAGGACTACCGGCTCCAATCGGGCCTGAACGACGTTTCCAATCTCGGCAAGGACGGCAAGCCGCTGGCAAAGGACAGCCGCGCGCACCTGTTCAACCTCGGCAATTGCTTGTGGCATTCCGACAGCTCGTTCCGCCCTATCCCGGCAAAATTCTCGCTGCTGTCGGCCCGCGTGCTCAACCCGAAGGGCGGCAATACCGAATTCGCCGACATGCGGGCGGCCTATGACGCGCTCGACGACGAGACCAAGGCGGAGATCGAGGATCTCGTCTGCGAGCACTCGCTGATGTATTCGCGGGGATCGCTGGGCTTCACAGAATACACCGACGAGGAGAAGGAGATGTTCAAGCCGGTGATGCAACGTCTCGTGCGCACCCACCCGGTCCATCGCCGCAAGTCGCTCTATCTCTCATCGCATGCCGGCAAGATTGTCGGCATGAGCGTCCCCGAGGGAAGGCTGCTGCTGCGCGATCTCAACGAGCACGCCACACAAAGCGAGTTCGTCTACGTCCACAAATGGAAGCTGCATGACCTCGTGATGTGGGACAACCGCCAGACCATGCACCGCGTCCGCCGCTACGACCAGTCGCAGCCCCGTGACATGCGCCGCGCGACGGTGGCGGGCACGGAGCCAACGGTGCAGCAGCAGGCGGCGGAGTAGTTCTCCAGTCGTCCTGGACCAGCGAGCGAAGCAGCGCCGATCCAGGACCCATTACCACCGATGTCCAGTTCGGCGAAGGCTGGTGGTTGCCAGCCTGCTTCAACAATTGCAGCCTGGGGTAATGGGTCCTGACCTTCGCCAGGACGACACTGAGGCGCTACGCGTGCCCCGCCTCGTTCGAGAGCATGCCAGGATCGATGCCGATCTTACGCAGCGCGCGTCCGTATTTTTCGTCGACGTCGTCGCCGAAGATCAAATCCGAATCCGCGTCGCAATGCAGCCAGCCATTGCTCTGGATCTCGGTCTCGAGCTGGCCCGGCGCCCAGCCGGCATAGCCGAGCGCCAGGATGGCGTGCTTGGGGCCGGAGCCGTTGGCGATCGCGCGCAGGATGTCGACGGTCGCGGTGAGGCAGACGCCGTCGTCGATCCGGAGCGTCGCATTCTCGATGTAGAAATCGCTGGAATGCAGCACGAAGCCGCGGCCGGTATCGACCGGACCGCCGCGCAGCACCTTCATGCTTTCGGCATTCTCCGGCAGCTTGATGTGCTCGCCCTTGTTGATGATGCCGAGCTGCTGCAACAGCTCGGGGAAGTCGATGCTGCCGGCCGGATGGTTGACGATGATGCCCATCGCGCCTTCGGCGGAGTGGGCGCAGAGATAGATCACCGAGCGCTCGAAGCGCTCGTCGCCCATCACGGGCATGGCGATCAACAGCTGGCCGTCGAGGTAGCCCGCCGAACTCGGGAGCGCGGGGGCTGGCTTGCGGGTGCTTTCGCCCGTCCTCTTGCCTGTGGGAGCCATCGGTGAAGCACTCCGGTTTCAATTCCTATCCTGATGTCGGGCCGGGCCGCTGTCAAATCAAGGCTTTCAGGGACTTGATTCAAGTGCATCCATCACAAGCAATTCAATGGTTTGCCGCCGGGCGACCCTGTAAAGACGTACCATGCTGACAAGAGTTCCCCGGCGTGCGGCGATTGGCGTCGCGACAACCCTGCTCGCGTCCTCGCTGGCGCTTGCGGCCCATGCCGACGACGCATCGCCGTGGCAGCGCGACGGACATTCCGCGGTGCGGTTGCTGGCAGGATCGCGCAGCGGCGCCGTCCTGCTCGGCGGTATCGCCTTCCAGATCCAGCCCGGCTGGAAAACCTATTGGCGCATGCCGGGCGATTCCGGCGTTCCGCCGCGCTTCGATTTCTCGAAGTCCGACAATGTCGAAGCGGTGACGGTGATGTGGCCGGCCCCGCAGAAATTCGACGACGGCGCGGGCGGCCATTCGATCGGCTATCACGACCAGATCGTGCTGCCCCTGCGCATCATCGCCAAGGCGGCCGACAAGCCGGTGACGTTGCGCGCCGAGATCAATTATGCGGTGTGCGAAAAGCTTTGCATTCCCGTCGAGGCCCGCGCCGAGCTTGGCTTCAACAGCGTCGCCTCGACCGAGGACGCCAATTTGCGTGCAGCGCTCGACACCGTGCCCAAACCTGCCGCCATCGGCGATCCCAATCCGCTCACCATCCGCGACGTGAAGCGTGATGGGCCCAAGAATGTGGTGGTCGACGTGGTCGTTCCGGATGCGCGCACCGTCAGTCTGTTCGTGGAAGGTCCGACGCCCGATTGGGCGCTGCCCATCCCGGCGCCGGTCGAGCCCAGCCCACCGGGCGTGAAGCGATTTTCTTTCGAACTCGACGGCCTGCCGCCGGGCGCCCAGCCCGGCGGCGCAGCGCTGAAGTTCACGCTGGTCGGACCGGAGAAGTCGTACGAGTTCAATACCAATCTGGAGTGAGTGGTCGTCCTGGCGTTCGCCCGGACGACATCTTTGATCCAACCGAATCTTAACGAATGGTTGCTAATCCCCAGGGCTACTGCGGCAAGTCTGCCGCAGCATTCGTGTGCGCCTCGGGGATCCTTCGAATTGGCCGTGATGGATGCAGAACCCGCAACGACCGGACCTGCCGGCCTCATCGCGCGGCTGCGCGACAAATTGACGGGCGGGTCGAGCGAAGCGTCGCTGACGCGGCGGCTGGCAGGCACCATCTTCCTCATCCGCGTGATCAGCGCCGGCCTTGCATATTTCTCGCAGGTCCTGCTCGCGCGCTGGATGGGGACGTCGGACTACGGCGTCTATGTCTATGTCTGGACCTGGGTGCTGCTGCTCGGCAGCATGATGGACTTTGGCATCTCGGCCTCCGCGCAAAAGATCATTCCGGAATACCGCAGCCGTGGCGAGCATGCGCTGCTGCGCGGCTTTCTCTCGGGCAGCCGCTGGCTGACCTTTTGCGCCTCCACGCTGGTCTCGCTCGGCCTCGCGGGCATCGTCAAATTGCTCTCGCCCTGGATCGATCCCGCCGAAGTGCTGCCGCTCTACATCGGCTGCATGACGCTGCCCGCTTTCGTCGTCGCCAACACCCAGGACGGCATCGCCCGTTCGCATGACTGGATGCAACTCGGCCTGATGCCGCAATTCATCATCCGCCAGACACTAATCATCGGCATCACGGCTTGCGCCTTCCTGCTCGGCTATCATCTCGGCGCGGTTGCCGCGATGATCGCGAGCGCAGGCGCGGTGTGGATCGCGATGACCGGGCAGATGGTGGTGCTGAACCGCAAGCTCGCCGATCACATCGAGGCGGGCCCCAAGGCCTACGACGTCGGCGGCTGGCTCGCCGTGTCGCTGCCGATCCTGCTGGTCGAAAGCTTCTATTTGCTGCTGTCCTATACCGACGTGCTGGTGCTTCAGCAATTCCGCCCCTCCGACGAGGTCGGCGTCTATTTCGCCGTGGTGAAGACGCTGGCGCTGGTCTCCTTCATCCACTACGCGATGTCGGCGACGACCGCGCATCGCTTCGCCGAATACAACGCGGCTGGCGACAAGGCGCGGCTGTCGGCTTACGTGGCGCATGCCATCAACTGGACGTTCTGGCCGTCGCTGGCGGCGACCATCGTGCTGCTCGCGCTCGGCAAGCCCCTGCTCTGGCTGTTCGGGCCGCAATTCGTGATCGGCTACGACATCATGTTCGTCGCCGCGATTGGCCTCGTGGTCCGTGCCGCGATCGGCCCGGTCGAACGGCTGCTCAACATGCTCGGCCAGCAGAAGATCTGCGCGCTGGCCTATGCGCTGGCCTTTGCGATGAACCTGGTGCTCTGCATCGCGTTGGTGCCGCGCTTCGGCGGCCATGGCGCGGCGGCCGCGACCTCGATCTCGCTCAGTTTCGAGACGGTGCTGCTGTTCTGGATCGTGCGACAGCGGCTCGGCCTGCACGTGCTGGCGTTTGGGAAATAGACTTCCGACTGCCTTCGCGTGCTGCTCTCGGGGAACGGCTGCTTCGAAGCATGCCCGGGAACAACGCGAAACACCTATTTATTGCCAAGGGCACAGCACGATTTTTCTTATTTGGCCCAAGCGGTTGCACCGCAGGGAAAGTTTATTCTACGTCGTATTGCCCAACTGACGAGATAAACCTAAGATTCCCTGGACATGATCGATCCACTCTACGTCGCCTCTGGTTTCGGCGTCGGCCTGCTGGTCGGGATGACCGGCGTCGGCGGCGGTTCGCTGATGACGCCGCTGCTGATCCTCCTGTTCGGGATTCATCCATCGACCGCGGTCGGCACCGACCTGCTCTATGCTGCCGCCACCAAGACCGGCGGCAGCGTGGTGCATGGCTGGTCGCGCAGCGTGCACTGGCCGGCGGTGCTGCGGCTCGCCTGCGGCAGCCTTCCGGCGAGCGCGCTGACGCTGCTGGTGCTCTGGAAGCTCGACCTCAAGAGCGATTCCGAGCGCAATCTCGTCAACCTCGTGCTCTGCTTCGCGCTGCTGCTGACAGCGACCTCGCTGATCTTCCGCAGATCGATCATGGAGCGCTGTCGCCGGCGCCTGGAGCAGGTCGATGACCGCGCCACGGCGATCGCGACGGTCGTCACCGGGATCGTGCTCGGTGTGCTGGTCTCGATTTCATCGGTCGGCGCCGGCGCGGTCGGCGTCACCGTTCTGCTGCTGCTCTATCCGCGCCTGCCGGTGGCGACCATCGTCGGGTCCGACATCGCCCATGCGGTCCCGCTGACGCTGATCGCCGGAATGGGGCACTGGGCGCTTGGCGACGTGGATTGGGCGCTGATGGGCGTGCTGCTGTTGGGCTCGCTGCCCGGCATCGTCGTCGGCAGCTTTAGCGCGACGCGCGTGCCCGAGACGGTGCTGCGCCTCACACTCGCCAGCGTGCTGTTCGTGGTCGCCGGCAAGATCATGTTCGCGGAGCTGCACCTGTCCTCGGCATTCGAGACGGCGCTGGCCTGGACGCACTGAACGAAAATGGCGGAGCTCGGCTTCCGCCATTCGCCAGCGATCGCGGTCTACTCCGCGGTCCAGCCGCCGTCGATCGACAGATTCGTGCCGGTGATCTGCGCGGCATCGTCGCCGCACAGGAACAGCGCGAGGGCTGCGACCTGCTCGGAGGTGACGAACTCCTTGGTCGGCTGCGCGTCGAGCAGCACGTCGTTGATGACCTGGTCGCGCGTGAGGTTACGGGCCTTCATGGTGTCGGGGATCTGCTTCTCCACCAGCGGCGTCCAGACATAGCCGGGGCTGATGCAGTTGCAGGTGATCTTGCTGGTCGCGACCTCGAGCGCCACGGTCTTGGTCAGGCCGGCGATGCCGTGCTTGGCCGAGACATAGGCCGACTTGAAGGGCGAGGCGACCAGCGAATGCGCGGAAGCGGTATTGATGATGCGGCCCCAGCCCTTCTTCTTCATGCCCGGGACGGCGGCGCGAATGGCATGGAACGCCGAGGACAGGTTGATCGCGATGATCTGATCCCATTTCTCCGGCGGGAATTCCTCGATCGGCGAGACGAACTGGATGCCCGCATTGTTGACGAGAATATCGACCGAACCAAAGCTCTTCTCGCCGAGCGCGACCATCCCGGCGATCTCGGCCGGCTTGGTCATGTCGGCCGGCGAATAGACCGCCTTCACGCCGAAATCGGACTCGATCTTGGCGCGCTCCTTCTCGATGTCCTCCGGCGAGCCGAACCCGTTGATGACGACATTGGCGCCGGCGGCGGCGAAGGCGCGCGCATAGGCAAGTCCGATGCCGCTGGTCGACCCGGTCACGACGGCGTTCTTGCCTGACAGACTACCCATATTATTCGCTCCTTCTTGGCGGGGGCGCAGTGACGTCCCCCGTGAGATCGTAGGTCACCATGGTCTCGCCGGATTGCGGCCGCTCGAGCCAATCCTTGTGGCGCATCGACAGATGCACGTCACGCACGCCGGCTTCCCAATGCTCGACCATGGCGACATGCGAGAAATCGTAATCCTTGGACGAGGATTCGTAGTTCTTGCTGCGGTAGATCAGGTGCACCACAGTCACGGTGCTTTCGCGCGATACCTTGGCAAGGAATTCCACGGAAGGGTCGTTCTTGAGATAATCGGGCAATTTGGAAATCAGGTCGCGCACGGCCCTGCGGGCGTTGTGCACCTGCTTGTTCTTGTCGGTGTTCATCCGCGTGCGGCTCGAGAAGCGGATGTCCTTCTCGCGCTCGGTCGCCTCGAGTAGCGAGGTCGGCAGATCGCCGCGGGCGCTGAACAGGTCGATCTGGAAGATCAGGAGATCGCGGTCGGTCTCGGCGTCCAGCACGTAGTCGAGCGGCGTGTTGGAGGCAATGCCGCCGTCCCAATAATGCTCGCCGTCGATCACGATGGACGGAAAGCCGGGCGGCAGCGCGCCGGAGGCCATGATGTGCTCGGGTCCGATTTTCTTGCCGAGCTTCCTGAACTCGAAATTGTCGAAATATTTGAAGTTGCCGGAGGTAACGCCGACTGCACCGACCGACAGCCGCGTCTTCAGATCGTTGATGCGGTCGAAATCGACCAGACGCTCCAACGTCTTCTTCAGGGGTGCAGTATCGTAATAGCTCTCGGCCTGGGGGCTGCCGGGCGGCCAGAGCGGCGCGGGCGGCATGCGCGGAACGAAGAAGCCGGGCACGCCGAAGGTCGCGATCAATGCGGCGCTGGTCGAATTGAACAGTTCGCGGCTGTGCTCGCTTTTGCCGATCGGCTTCCACGGCACCGGCGCGGAGACCATCTCCCAGAATTCCTTGAGCCGCTTGACGCGCGTCTGCCCTTCGTTACCGGCGATGATCGCGGCGTTGACCGCGCCGATCGAGATGCCGGCGACCCAGTCCGGCTCGAAGCCGGCATGGCAGAGCGACTGATAGGCGCCGGCCTGATAGGAGCCGAGCGCGCCGCCGCCCTGGAGGACCAGGACACGTTGCGCGTTCGCGGGGATAGTTGCGACTTCCGGGCTATGATCGGTCATGCGGGAACAGTAGCAGATGGCGAGCGACCGTGGCGACAGTCTGCCGCGGCGTCAATGCATCCCGTGATCAAGTCTGGCTTATCGGGAGTCCGTCGAGGCCAGGATCATGGTCCAGAACACCTTGTATTTGGTGCCGGGAGCATAGCCCGCCGCAATGCCCAATTTTGTGACACCGCTCTTGAGCATGTTCGCGCGGTGCGGGGGCGAGTCGCGCCAGCCGGAAAACGCTTCCGCCAGCGTATGATAGCCGGCCGAGACGTTCTCGACCGCAACGGTCGCCGGATAGCCGCCGGCGCTGAGGCGCTTGGCCAGCGGCGCGCGGACGTCATGGTCCATCTTGTTGGCGGCAGCCATGGCCTGGGACTGAGATTCGGCGAGCCGCATCAGTTCGGGGTCGATCACGAGGGTGCCGAGCCCGTTGTTCTGGCGGTATTGCGAGATCATGATCGCTGCGGCCTGCGCGTCGAGCTTTGCGCCCGGGACAGCCATATCGGCATACATCGAGGGCTGCTGGACCGATGCTTCGTTGCCGGCGCAGCCGGCGAGCAGCAAAAGGATTGATATCGCGGCCGCGACGCGCATGAACAGGAGCCCCCAAATCAGGCGCCGTTGTTGCATACCAACCGTGGCTGAAAGGTGAATATTGAGGAAAAATTGACCGGTTGACCCCGCTCAGGCGCCCCCAAATATCCGGTAGCGGCGGGGCTCCAGGCCGATCGTGTCGCCGGCGCGCAGTTCCCTGTCCCGCGGAGCGTCGATCTCGATGGTCTCTCCGCCTGATAATGCCACCTCGGCCCGCTGCACGGGACCGAAATTCCGGACGTGCTGCACGGCGCCCTCGAAGGCACCGCTGCCGGGCGGGCCAACGAGCATGTCGTGCCGCCGCACGAACAGTCTTGACGCGCCAGGCGCAAGCCCATCTGCCGCGAGCTGAAGCGGCCGGTCGCCAAGCCTGATGACGCCGTCGGCGATCAGGACCGGAAGCTCGATGGATTCGCCGATGAAGCTGTGGACGAAGGCGGTCGCCGGGCTCTCATAGACGTCATCGGGCGAGCCGATCTGCTCGATCTTGCCCTTGTCCATCACCACGACGCGGTTGGCGACTTCGAGCGCCTCCTCCTGGTCATGGGTGACGAAGATCGAGGTGACGTTGATCTCGTGGTGCAGCGAGCGCAGCCATTTACGCAGCTCCTTGCGCACCTTGGCATCAAGCGCACCGAAGGGTTCGTCGAGCAGCAGGATACGTGGCTCGATCGCGAGCGCGCGGGCCAGCGCGATGCGCTGGCGCTGGCCGCCGGAGAGCTGGCTCGGGTAGCGGTCGGCGAGCCAATCGAGCTGCACGAGATCGAGTAGCTCCTTGACGCGCGCACGGATGGTCGCTTCGTCCTTGCGGATCGCGCGCGGCTGCACGCGGAGGCCAAAGGCGACGTTCTCGAACACCGTCATGTGGCGGAACAGCGCGTAGTGCTGGAATACGAATCCGACGTGCCGCTCGCGCGCGCCCTGCGCCAGCGCGTCCTCGCCGTTGAAAGATACCTCCCCGGAATCGGGCCAGTCCAGCCCCGCGATGATCCGCAGCAGCGTGGTCTTGCCGGAGCCAGACGGACCGAGCAGCGCGAGCAGCTCGCCGTCATTGACCTTGAGGTCGACGCCGTCGAGAGCTTTGAAGCTGCCGAACTTCTTGACGAGATTCCTGACTTCAATGCTCACTTGCGTCATGTCCTTCGTCGAGATGATTTTCGAGAACGGTTTTCGCGACCAGCGTGATCAGCGCCAGCATCGCGAGCAGCGAGGCGATCGCGAACGCCGCGACGAACTGATATTCATTGTAGAGAATCTCGACCAGGAGCGGCATCGTGTTGGTCTCGCCGCGGATATGGCCGGAAACGACGGAGACCGCGCCAAACTCGCCCATCGCGCGCGCGTTGCAGAGCAGGACGCCGTACAGCACGCCCCATTTGATATTGGGCAGCGTGACGCGGAAGAAGGTCTGCAGGCCCGAGGCGCCGAGCGAGATCGCGGCCTCCTCCTCCTGCGTGCCCTGCTCCTGCATCAGCGGGATCAACGCCCGCGCCACGAAGGGGAAGGTCACGAAGGTGGTCGCAAGCGCGATGCCCGACACCGCGAACAGGATCTGGATGTCGTGATCGCGCAGCCAGCCGCCGAAATAGCCCTGCGCGCCGAACAGCAGCACGAAGACGAGGCCCGAAATCACCGGGCTGACCGAGAACGGCAAATCGATCAGCGTGATCAGGAAGGTCTTGCCCGAGAATTCGAATTTTGCAATCGCCCAAGCCGCGACCAGGCCGAAGACGAGATTGAGGCCGACGGAAATTGCAGCAACCAACAGCGTCAACTTGATCGCGGACAGCGCCTCCGGGTCGGTCAGCGCGGCGAAATAAGCGCCAATTCCCTTCGAGAAGGCCTGCGCGAACACCACGACCAGCGGCAACACGACGAAGACTGATAGAAAGGTCATCGCCAGCGCGATGATGACGATGCGGACCGCGCGCGGTTCGGTGCGAAGGTTGTTCCGCGCGGCGGCTGCGTACGCGCGTGCCTTGGCGTCGGAGGCCGGGAGTGGGACGGAATCTGCGATCTGCATCGTCATGGCCCCGTCCTCACCGCACCGGAATCCGGCTCTGCGCCCAGCGCTGGAGCCGGTTGACCGCGAAGATAATGACGAAGGACACGACCAGCATGACAACCGCGATGGCGGTCGCATCGGCATAGCGGAATTCGGAGAGCCGGATCACGATCAGCAGCGGCGCGATCTCGGAGACGTTGGGCAGATTGCCGGCGATGAAGATCACCGAGCCGTATTCGCCGACCGCACGCGCGAAGGCGAGCGCGAGTCCGGTGAGCAGCGCCGGACCGAGCGAGGGCAGGATCACGCGAATGATGGTCTGCCAGCGGCTCGCGCCAAGGCTGCCCGCGGCCTCCTCGATCTCTGGGTCGAGATCCTGGAGCACCGGCTGCACCGTGCGCACCACGAACGGGATACCGATGAAGATCATGGCGACGAAGATGCCGACCGGCGTGAACGCCACCTTGATGCCGGCCGCCGCAAGCGGCGCGCCGAGCCAGCCCTTCTCGGCGAACAACGCGGTCAGCGCGACGCCGGCAACCGCCGTAGGTAGCGCGAACGGCACGTCGACGATGGCATCGAACAGCCGCCGACCGGGGAAGCGGTAGCGCACCAGCGCCCAGACGATGATGCTGCCCATCACCAGATTGACGCAGGCGGCTGCGAAGGCGAGTCCGAAGGACACGCGCAACGCATTCAGGGTGCGGCGGCTGGAGAGGATGTTCCAAAACTGCTCGGGACTCAGCTCGACCGATTTCAGGAACAGGCCGGCGAGCGGAATCAGGATGATGATCGACAGCCAGGATAGCGTCAGCCCCATGGTGAGACCGAAGCCCGGCAATGTCCGGCGTCGTGCTGCGATTGCGCTCACCAGGCCCCCTGTTTAAGCCCCGCCGACAGCGCCCGATCAGTTCTTGTAGATCTGATCGAAGACGCCGCCGTCGGCAAAATGTTCCCTCTGCGCCTTGGTCCAGCCGCCGAAAAGTTCGTCGATCGTGAACAGCTCGACCTTCGCGAAGGAGTTTTCATGTTTTTTGGCGATCTCGGGATCGCGCGGACGATAGAAGTTGCGCGCCGCGATTTCCTGACCTTCCTTGGTGTACCAATATTGCAGGTAGGCATCGGCGACACTACGGGTGCCTTTTTTATCGGCAACCTTATCGACGATCGTCACCGGCGGTTCCGCCAAGATCGAGAGCGGCGGCGCCACGATCTCGAATTTCTCCGGACCGAATTCCTTGAGCGCCAGGTACGCCTCGTTTTCCCAGGCGAGCAGCACGTCGCCGACGCCGCGCTCGACGAAGGTCACGGTCGCGCCGCGCGCACCGGTGTCGAGCACCGGCACCTGCTGATAGAGCTTTCCGATGAAATCCTTGGCCTTGTCCGCCGAGCCGTATTTCTTCTGCGCAAAGCCCCAGGCGGCCAGATAATTCCAGCGCGCGCCGCCTGACGTCTTCGGGTTCGGCGTGATCACGGCGACGCCGAGCTTGAGCAGATCGTCCCAGTCCTTGATGGCCTTGGGATTGCCCTTGCGGACCAGGAACACAATGGTCGAGGTATAGGGCGACGAGTTTTGCGGCAACCGTTTCTGCCAGTCGGCCGTCGTGAGGCCTTTGCCCGCGATGGCGTCGATGTCGTAGGCGAGCGCAAGCGTCACCACGTCGGCCTGCAATCCGTCGATCACGGCGCGCGCCTGCGAACCGCTGCCCCCATGCGACTGCTTGATCTCGACGCTCTTGCCGGTTTCCTTCTGATAGGCACTCGCGAACGCCTTGTTGAACTCGACATAGAGCTCGCGCGTCGGATCGTACGAGACGTTCAGCAGAGTGATGTCAGCGGCAAGAGCCGCGCTTGCCAACAAGCCTGTCACGAGCAGTCCTGCCGCGAGCGGAACGATACGACGCATCATGTCCATCTCCATTCACATCAATGACGTCGGCGTCATCGATGGCAGGCATAACTCGGGGCGAAACGCGCTTAAGTCAACGGAACCGGATTTTCTTGTTCGTAGCCGGGCAGCGTAACTTTGCTACGAAGTCTTCATCGTGTGGATGCCGCATTCCGTCTTGGCCCGGCCACGCCAGCGACCGGCACGCTCATCCTCGCCTTCGGCCGTTCTGCTCGTGCAAGGCATACACCCAACCGATAGAAATCCCGACGCGACCAGGGGATGACGCGGCAATTTGGCGCGGGCGAAAATCGCCTCGAGTTCCTCCCGCGAGACATTGGCGAAGGGATTGAACTTCAACCGCGTACCGTCGTCCTCGACCACCGGGATGTCGGCGCGCGAGTTGCCCTGGAAGCGCTTGCGGCCGTTGAGCCATGCATCGAACGGTTTCAGCGCCCGCGCCAGCGGCTCGACCTTGCGGATACGGCAGCAAGCGTCGGGATCGGAAAACCAGAGGTCGCGGTCGGGATCTCCGCGCGACAGCGTCTCCTCGGCAGGCTTGATCGAGCGGACGTCCTTCAGGCCCAGCGTCGCGATCAGCGTATCACGATAGGCCAGCGTCTCCTCGAACAGCCAGCCGGTGTCGAGGAAGATCACCGGGATCGCCGGATCGACATCCGCCATCACCTTGAGCAGCGTCGCCGATTCCGTACCGAAGGACGACACCAGCGCAAGCTTGTCGCGCCCGACCGTCTTCAGCGCAGCGGCGATGATTTCGGCGGGCGAGGCATCGCGCAAGGCGCGATCGAGGTCCTCCGCCGAGGGCAGCGCCGAGGCGGAGATTGCCGAAATTGGAGACGCGATTGCGTTCACGTGCCGACACCCTCGGAATGACGCAGCTGCATGCGCCGGTGCAGCGCCGTGATGCGGCCATCGCCGGTGGGCTGGTAGAAGACCGAATAGCGCTTCGCGGTCTGCATGAACGCTTCCGCGTCGGCCTGCTTCTTGACGTCGAAGGAATCGAAGCCAGCGCGCAGCATGAACACGAACTGGTCCCGCAGGATCTGGCCCGTCGCACGCAACTCGCCGCGGTAATTGTAACGCTCGCGCAGCAGCCGCGCCTGGCTGTAGGCGCGTCCGTCGCGGAAGGTTGGGAACACCAGCGCGACGACGGCAATCTTGCCGAGATAGGGCACCAGCTCGGCGATGTCGCGATTGTTCGGCCAGATCACACCGACCTTGCCGGTCCGCTTGAGCAACGCATCCGCCTCGCCAACGAAACGCTCGGCCGGCACCAGAATGTCGCCGCCCTCGGGCAGCGGCGTGTCGACGGCGAGCTTGACGAAGCTGTCGTCGGCGATCTTTCCGCCGTTAACGAGTGGCATAAACGCGCTCCTTGAAGGGTTCGACGCCGAGGCGTTTTACCGTGTCCATGAACAGCTCTTCGGGCCGCTCGCGCAGCGCCAGATAGGCTTCCACGATGTCCTCGACGACGTCGGCGACCTCGTCGAACTTGACGCCGGGGCCCATCAGATTGCCGAGTGCGGCACTCTCGTCGGCGCGCCCGCCGATGGTGATCTGGTAGACCTCCTCGCCGTTCTTCTCGACGCCGAGAATGCCGATATGACCGACATGGTGATGGCCGCAGGCGTTGATGCAGCCGGAGATGTTGATGTGCAACCGGCCGATCAGATTGGCCAGCTCATGATTGGCGAAGCGCCGCGTCAGTTCCTGCGCGATCGGGATCGAGCGCGCATTGGCCAGCGAGCAATAGTCGAGACCCGGGCAGGCGATGATGTCAGTGATCAGATTGACGTTCGGCGTCGCCAGCCCGAGCTTGTCGAGCGCCTTCCACAGCGCCGGCAAGTCACGCTTGGCGACATGCGGCAGAGCGAGGTTCTGCTCGTGGCCGACGCGGATCTCACCGAAGGAGTATTCGTCGGCGAGATCGGCGAGCGCATCCATCTGCTCGGCGGTGGCATCGCCCGGAGGCGCGCCGATCGGCTTCAGCGAGATCGTGACGATGGAATAGCCCTGGGCCTTGTGCGGGGCCACCGAGTTCTTGCGCCATGCCTCGAAATCGGGATCGGCCGCGGCCTGGCGCAGCTCGTCCGGCATGTGCGGCAGCTTCTCGTAGGCAGGATAGGTGAAGCGCGAGCGGATGTCCTCGACCACCTCGTCGTCGATCTGGAGCGAGGAGTTGCGGATGTGCTGCCACTCCTCCTCGACCTCGCGCGAGAACTTCTCGATGCCGAGCTCGTGCACCAGGATCTTGATGCGCGCCTTGTAGATGTTGTCGCGGCGGCCGTACTGGTTGTAGACGCGCAGAATCGCCTCGATGTAGCTGAGAATGTCGCGGCCGTGGACGAAATGCTTGATGGTCTTGCCGATGAACGGCGTGCGTCCGAGCCCGCCACCGACCAGCACCTCAAAGCCGGTCTCGCCCTTCTCGTTCTTGATCAGCTTCAGCCCGATGTCGTGGATCTTGATCGCGGCCCGGTCGTGGTCCGACGCGGTGATCGCGATCTTGAACTTGCGCGGCAGGAACGAGAATTCCGGATGCAACGTGGTGTGCTGGCGGATCAGCTCCGACCAGATGCGGGGATCCTCGATCTCGCCGGGCGCGACGCCGGCCCACTGATCCGAGGTGACGTTGCGCATGTTGTTGCCGGAGGTCTGCATCGCATGGATGCCGACCTCGGCGAGATCGGCCAGCGCATCCGGCAATTCGGCGAGCTTGATCCAGTTGAACTGGATGTTCTGCCGCGTCGTGAAATGGCCGTAGCCACGGTCGTATTTGCGCGCGACGTGGGCGAGCGCCCGCAGCTGGTTCGACGCCAGCGTCCCGTAGGGGATCGCGACGCGGAACATATAGGCGTGCAGTTGCAGATAGACGCCGTTCTGCAGCCGCAGGATCTTGAACTCGTCCTCGGTGAGCTCGCCGGAGAGGCGGCGCTTCACCTGGTCGCGGAATTCCGAGACGCGCTCGTTGACGAGCGTGCGGTCGATTTCATCGTAAGCATACATAAGAAAGCGCCTTAAACCTGAACCGGCTGTCCGATGGTCACGCCGGTGCGGCGGATCTGTTCGCGCAGATTTCCGGGTTCGACCTTGCCGTCTGCACCGACCTGTACCGGCGCGATATAGGGGCCGATCGCGCCGACGTCATCGGCAACGGATTCCGCAAGCAACGCCTTCGCCTCGTCGGAGTTGCGCACGATCGCGGCTTCCGACAGGTCCGCGGACCAGCTCTTGGCGGCGGTGCGGTAAACCACGATGCCGTCCCAGGTGCGGTTGGCGGTCACGACCGAGGGGCCGGCGATCTTGATCTTCTTCTGTTCAAGCGGGGAGGTCATTCGGCTGCATCCAATAGGTCAGAGATGATTTGCTTTGGGGTTTGGCGGCGAAGCGAGCCGGCATGCCGGACCACATCGCCGATGATGAGAATGGCGGGACCGCCGTTGGTCCGGCGGACCAGTTCGGGCAGATCGCGCAGCGTGCCGATCTCGCCTTGCGCATCGGGACGCGTGACGCGGGCGAATACGCCGACCGGCGTCTCCGGCGAACGGCCGGCGGCCAAGAGGCCGGCGCGTATGGCCGGCGCAGCCGTCATGCCCATGTAGACCACGACGGTCATCCTGGCGTCGGTCAGCGTCGACCAGTCCACGACTTCTGCGTCGCGCGCCTTGTGCGCGGTGAGGAAGGTGATGCGCGTTGCTTCGTGACGATAGGTGAGCGGCACCTCGAAATCGGCGGCGCCGCCGAGACCTGCGGTGATGCCGGGAACGATCGAATAGGCAAGGCCGGCGGCACGAAGTGCTTCGACTTCTTCGCCGCCGCGGCCGAACACGAAGGGATCGCCGCCCTTCAGCCGCACCACACGCTGGCCGGATTGCGCGGCCTCGATCATGCGCTTGTTGATGGCGTCCTGCCCGATGCCGGGCTTGCCGACGCGGCGGCCGACCGGCACGCGCGTGGTGTCACGGCGGATGCGGTCGAGAATTTCAGGCGAGACCAGCTCGTCATGGAAGACGATGTCGGCATCCTGGAGCGCGCGCAACGCCTTGATGGTGAGCAAATCCGGATCGCCAGGCCCGGCGCCGACCAGCGCGACGGATCCTTCCGGCTTGTCGGCCCGCGCGAACGCGGATGGATCTGAAATCGCCTTGAGCGCTGCGTCCGCCTCGCCTTTGCGGCCGGCCAATACGGCGGCACCGATCGGGCCGTCGATGACGCGCTCCCAGAAGCGGCGGCGCAGCGGAAACTCGGCAATACGTTCGTTGATGGATTTGCGGAAGCCGCCGATGAACTCGGCGAGCTCGCCGATGCGCGCCGGCAGCAGCGCCTCGATCTTCTCGCGCACGCGCCGCGCCACCACCGGCGACGTGCCGCCAGTGCCGACGGCGACCACGACATCGCCGCGATCGACGATCGCCGGAAAGATGAAGCTCGAATGCTCGAGATCGTCCATGACATTGACCGGCAGGCCGAGCGCCTTGGCGCGGACCGACATCGCCACGCCGACATCGCCGGCGCCGGCGCAAACCACCGCGATGATTCCCGAGAGATCGGCGGTCAGCGGATCGGTGGCCGAGATGTCGATACGCGCCGCGTCCTCGGAGCTCAGACCCAGGTCGTGATTGCCATCGATCGCATGCACGCGAATGCGCGCACCGGCAGCGGTCAGCACGCGCAGCTTGGCGCGCAAAAGCTCACCCGCACCGATGAGGACCACCGGACCGGCCTTGAGATCGAGGAACACGGGCAAGAACCGCATACGATACTCGCTTACCCCACATGCGGGGTTGACTGGAATTATTTTCTATATATGTGTCGTTTCAGGCGCGCAAAGAGAAAATTTTTTCTTCTCTCTTGCACCGCAACTATAGAATTTTCGCCTCCAAACGCAAAGTGGCAGAGATGCATCTTCTCAAGGACAATTCCACTGCTGGCGGGCTGAGCAGCCCCGCTCTCGCCGAGCGCGTGCCCGCGCAAGAATTTTCTTCTGACCTTGCCCCGAGCATGGACCATCTCGACCAGCTCGAGGCCCAGAGCATCTACATCTTCCGCGAAGCCTTCGGCCGCCTCAAGAAGATCGCCCTGCTGTGGTCGCTCGGCAAGGACTCCAATGTCATGATCTGGCTGGCGCGCAAGGCATTCTTCGGCCGTCTGCCGTTCCCGGCCCTCCATGTCGACACCGGCAAGAAGTTTCCGGAGATGTATCGCTTCCGCGATCACTACGGCAAGGAATGGGATCTCGATCTGCGCGTCGAGCCCTGCCCGCCGATTGATGCCGTCGACCCAACGCTGCCGCCCGCCGCCCGTTCCGCCGCGCGCAAGACCGAGGGCCTCAAGATGGCGCTCGCCAAATACGGTTTCGACGGTCTGATCGCCGGCATTCGCCGCGATGAGGAGGCGACGCGCGCCAAGGAGCGCGTGTTCTCGCCGCGCGGCTTGGAGGGTAATTGGGACGTGCGCGACCAGCCGCCGGAGTTCTGGGATCATTTCAATGCGTCGCCGCCGCAGGGCGCGCATTTGCGCATCCATCCGATCCTGCATTGGACCGAGTCCGATATCTGGGCCTACACCAAGCGCGAGAACATCCCGATCATCCCGCTGTATCTGTCGCAAAACGGCAAACGCTATCGCTCGCTGGGCGATCAGGACATCACCAATCCGGTCGCCTCAAACGCGTCGACTATCGACGAGATCCTGATCGAACTCGAGCAGACCAAGGTGCCGGAACGTTCCGGCCGCGCGCTCGACCACGAGACCGAGGACGCTTTCGAGCGCCTGCGCGTCGCCGGCTATCTCTGATCAAGGACGCGAGCGTCGTATGAACATGATCGTCACCCCCGCATCGCCCGCCACCCCGAACGGCACCACGCGTCCGCAGGTCCGCATCGTCATCGTCGGCCATGTCGACCACGGCAAGTCGACGCTGGTCGGCCGCCTGCTGCACGAGACCGGCAGCCTGCCCGACGGCAAGCTCGACATGCTCAAGGCCGTCAGCGCGCGGCGCGGCATGCCGTTCGAATGGTCGTTTCTGCTCGACGCGCTCCAGACCGAGCGCGACCAGGGCATCACCATCGACACCACGCAGATCCGCTTCCGCACCAATTCGCGCGACATCGTACTGATCGACGCGCCCGGCCACGCCGAATTCCTGCGCAACATGATCACCGGCGCCTCGCAGGCGGACGGCGCGGTGCTGATCATCGACGCGCTCGAAGGCGTGCGCGACCAGACGAGGCGGCACGGCTATCTCCTGCATCTGCTCGGCGTGAAGCAGGTCGCGGTCGTCGTCAACAAGATGGACCGCGTCGACTTCTCCGCAGCGCGCTTCAAGGAGATCAGCGACGAGATCTCGGCGCATCTGCAAGGCCTCGGTGTGAAGCCCACGGCCGTGATCCCGATTTCCGCCCGCGAGGGCGACGGCGTCGCTGAGCGCACCGACCGCATCGGCTGGTACAAGGGTCCGACCGTGGTCGAAGCGCTTGACCGGCTCGAGCCGGCCCGGCCGCTGGAAGCGCTGGCGCTGCGGCTGCCGGTGCAGGCGATCTACAAATTCGACGATCGCCGCATCGTGGCGGGCCGGATCGAATCCGGCAGCCTGGTTGCCGGCGACGAAATCGTGATCATGCCCGCCGGCAAGATCGCCAGAATCAAGACGGTCGAGAGCTGGCCGGTGACGCCGGTCGCAGGCCGCCAGGGTGCGGGCCGCTCGGTCGGCATCACGCTCGACCGCGAGCTGTTCCTCGAGCGCGGCGACATCATCGCGCATGCCAACAGCGCGCCGCGCGAGACACGACGGCTGCGCGCGCGGATCTTCTGGCTGCACGACAAGCCGCTGGCCAAGGGCGACCAGCTCCTGGTTCGCTGCGGACCGAAGGAAAGCCGTGCCACCGTCGTCGCCATCGAGAAGGCGGTCGATCCCGGTGAGCTGTCGAGCGTCGAGAACAAGGCAATCGGCCGCAACCATGTCGGCGAGATCGACATATCCCTTTCGAATCCGATTGCCACCGATCCCTACACGGAAAATCCGCGCACCGGCCGTCTCGTGATCGAGGTGTCCGGGCGCATCGCCGGCGGCGGTCTCGTGCTGTCGGTCGATGCCGGCCAGCGCGCCTTGCCCGTCGACATCGTGCCGGTGGAATCCGCGCTGCGGCCCGACGAACGCTCCGCGCGCTATCGTCACAACGGCGCCGTGGTCTGGCTCACCGGCCTCCCCGCCTCCGGCAAGTCGACTCTAGCCAAGGCGCTGGAGCGGCGGTTGTTCAGCAATGGCGGCTCACCGATCCTGCTCGACGGCGACACGCTGCGTGCCGGGCTCAACAGCGATCTCGGCTTCTCGGCCGCCGATCGCAGCGAGAACATCCGCCGCCTCGCCGAAGTCGCGACGCATCTCGCCCGTAACGGCCACATCGCCATTGTCGCCGCCGTCTCGCCCGCCCGCGAGGACCGCGCCACCGCGCGCCGCATCGCCGACACGTCGTTCCGCGAGATCTACGTCGCGACGCCGGCGGAAATTTGCGAGGAGCGCGACCCCAAGGGCCACTACAAGAAGGCCCGCGCCGGCACGCTCGCGTCGTTCACCGGTATCGGCACCGACTACGAGCGGCCCGAGGCCGCCGAGCTCGTGATCGACACCTCGACGCGGACGGTCGCCGAGGCGGCGGACGAGATCGAACAGATGCTCAAGACGACCGGCGTGCTGTTCGACGAACTCGTGGACCTCGCCGCGAATATTTGAAGCCGGGCTGCTGCTCCGCTGTCGTCGCCCGGCTTGACCGGGCGACCCAGCATTCCACCGACAGCAGTGATTCAGGCGAGAGGCCGCGGCGTACTGGATTTCCCCGCCTTCGCGGGGAATGACACCGTGCGTGGGCCGCCCACCTCGCCTTGACATTTTGACAACTTTTGGGGGCCTTCTCACGGCCCCGATTTTGGGGCTAATAAGACCCCGAAAGCCGCTCCTTGGAGCGCATTTTGCTGCTGTCGGGTCAAAAGCAGCCAAAAACAGCCATTTCCAACAAGAAAGCCCATCATGAAACGCGTCGACGCCCACGGACTGAAGATCGCTCCCGTCCTGTTCGATTTCATCGCCAAGGAAGCGGCCCCGAAGACGGGGATCGCGCCGGATGCGTTCTGGGCCGGGCTCGCCGCCATCATCAAGGAGCTGGGGCCGAAGAACCGCGCGCTGCTGGCGGTGCGCGACACGTTGCAGGCCAAGATCGACGACTGGCACCGGGCCAACAAGGGCAAGGCGTTCGACCTCAACGCCTATACCGCCTTCCTGAAGGAGATCGGCTATCTCCTCCCGGAGCCGGCGACGCAGAAGGTCGAGACCGCCAATGTGGACGAGGAGATCGGCAAGATCTGCGGCCCGCAGCTCGTCGTGCCGCTGACCAACGCACGCTATGCGCTGAACGCGGCGAATGCGCGCTGGGGCTCGCTCTATGACGCCTTCTACGGCACCGACGCGATCCCGCACGATCCATCCGAGAGCGGCAAGGGCTACAACAAGGCGCGCGGCGACAAGGTGATCGCCAAGGCAAAAGCGTTCCTCGATGCCGCCGTGCCGCTGGCGACCGGCAGTCACACCGACGTCACCGCCTATAGCGTGGTCGCGGGCCAGCTCGCGGTGAAGCTGAAGAGCGGCAACGCCACCGCCCTGAAGAACGCCGCGCAATTCGCAGGCTTCCAGGGCGACGCAGCCGCACCGAGCGCGGTACTGCTCGTCAACAACGGCCTGCACGTCGAGGTAAAAATCGACCGCACCAGCGCGATCGGCAAGGACGATCCGGGCGGCGTCGCGGACATGGTCATGGAGTCCGCCGTCTCCACGATTCTCGACATGGAAGACTCGGTCGCTGCCGTCGATGCCGAGGACAAGGTGCTGGTCTATCGCAACACGCTCGGCCTGATGAACGGCACGCTGTCGGCCGATTTCGAGAAGGGCGGCAAGACGCTGACGCGCTCGCTCAATGCCGACCGCAGCTACAAGATGCCTGACGGCAAAGGCGAAGTGAAATTGCACGGCCGCAGCCTGCTGCTGATGCGCAATTGCGGTCACCACATGTTCACCGACGCGGTGCTGGACGACAACGGCGAGGAGATTCCGGAAGGCTTGCTCGACGCCGCCGTCTCCGGGCTTCTTGCTGTCCATGATCTGAAAGGCAACTCCAAGGTCAAGAACAGCCGCACCGGCTCGGCCTATATCGTCAAGCCGAAGATGCACGGCCCCGACGAGGTGTCGCTGACCTGCGAGATCTTCGACCGCGTCGAGAAGATGCTGTCGCTGCCCGAGAACACGCTCAAGGTCGGCATCATGGACGAGGAGCGGCGCACCACCGTCAACCTCAAGGCCTGCATCCAGCGCGCCTCCAAGCGCATCATGTTCATCAACACCGGCTTCCTCGACCGCACCGGCGACGAGATCCACACCTCGATGGAGGCGGGTCCGATGATCCGCAAGAACGAGATGAAGGCGCAGCCCTGGATCAAGTCCTATGAGGACTGGAACGTCGATATGGGCCTGACCTGTGGCCTGCCCGGCCATGCCCAGATCGGCAAGGGCATGTGGGCCGCGCCGGACAAGATGGCGGACATGCTGGCGCAGAAGCTCGCCCATCCGCAGGCCGGTGCTATCACCGCCTGGGTGCCCTCGCCGACCGCCGCGACGCTGCACGCGCTGCACTACCACCAGGTCAACGTCACCGCGCGCCAGCAGGAGCTCGCCAAGGGCGGCCCACGGGCAAAGCTCGAAGACATCCTCACCATCCCCGTGTCGAAGTCGAACTGGGCGCCCGACGACGTCAAGCAGGAGATCGACAACAACTGCCAGGGCATTCTGGGCTATGTCGTGCGCTGGATCGACCAGGGCGTCGGCTGCTCGAAGGTGCCTGACATCCACGACGTCGGCCTGATGGAAGACCGTGCCACCTTGCGCATCTCCAGCCAGCACCTCGCCAACTGGCTGCACCAGGGCGTGATCACCGAGGCGCAGGTGATGGAATCGCTCAAGCGCATGGCGGTGGTCGTCGACAAGCAGAATGCGGGCGATCCCATCTACAAGCCGATGGCGCCCGCCTTCGACGGCACAGCCTTCAAGGCGGCCAGCGACCTCATCTTCAAGGGACGCGAGCAGCCGAACGGCTACACCGAATACATCCTCACCGCCCGCCGCCGCGAGGCCAAAGCCCTTGGCTGACAACGCCCTGGCTGACAAGGCGGCCTGCCGACCCGACTAGAACACCAAAAGCCCCGGCTCGCGCCGGGGCTTTTTCGTTGCGCTAGCTAAGCGCCCGGCTAAAACACTGCCAGATATTTCAGCAGCGAGACGATGCCGATGATGATGACGACGACGCGCGCGATCTGCTTGGCGCGGCCGTCCATCGGCAGCATGTTGATGAGGTAAAGTACGAGAATGACGACGAGAAAGGTGACGAGTACGCCGACCAGCATCGCTAGGACCCCCCTTTAGGCAAAATTGCTGACAGTCTCCTAACGCGCAGCTCGTGGCTTGGTTCCATCGACGCAACCCTTTGCAACTTCTAGTAAATACGTACTTCTACGATCAGCCGGCCTGCTGAAAACTTTACCCTTTTCCTTTCAGATGCGGAAACCGTTTGGGCCCTGAGCCGCAAACGGCATGCGATTGCCTTGTCTGACGGGCCCCTTTTTCTGCTGTTGCCGGGGCGCCTTTACGAACTTTGTATTGGGAATTGGGGGACTTCGATGCTGAATCGTCTGACCGTATCCGCGCTGCTGAAGGCGGTGATCGCGATCACGTCGATCTGCGTGGTGATCGCGCTCTCGCTCACCGCCTACGAGTCCTGGGATCGCCTGAAGACCGCCAACCGCATCTCGCAGATCGCCGACACGTCCGCCGATCTGTTCAAGGCGATGCACAATCTGCGCACCGACCGCTCGACCACGGTCCGCCTCCTGAATGCGACCGAGCCGATGGACGGCGAGATCGAGAAATATCTGCGCGCGCTGCGCGATGCCCAAATGCCCGCCATGGCGCGCGCGATCGAGCTGCTGCCGGCCATGGACTTTCCGCAATCAGGCACGCTGGTACCGGAGCTTGCGCGCCTCTACAAGCTGCTGATCGAGGAGCAGAAGCAGTTCTGGGAGGATGTAGCCAAGCCGAAGGACCAACGCCGCGCCGGTCTGCCCAAGGAATATATGGAGACAACGCAGGGCCTGCTCGACACGCTCGACAAGCTCTCGAACACGTTGGCCGCCACGGTCAATCACCTGGACGCCGCGATCGACCAGCTGCTGTCGATCAACCAGAACGCCTGGCTGCTCCGCAACACCGCAGGCGAAGCATCGCTGATCGTCTCGACCGGGCTGGCCGCCGGCAAGATCACGACGGAGGGCCGCTACGCCTATACCCAACATGTCGGCGGCACGAGCGCGATGTGGAAGGCGCTGGAGCTGTCGACGTCCGGCATGCAGTTGCCGTCGGGGCTCGCCTCCGCGATGGCCTCCGCCAAGACCTCGTATTTCGAGCCGCAATATCTGGCCTTGCGCGACCGTCTCACGGACGCGCTGGTCAAGGGTGAGAAGCCCGAGATGACGGCGAACCAATGGAGCCCGCTCACGGTCGCCCGTATGGCGAGCGCCGTCACAGTGGCAGAAGGTGCGCTCGATGCTGCCAAGATCCACACGCAGGAGCAGCGCGGCGCCGCACAGCGCGCACTGATCGTGCAGCTTACGCTGCTGGCGCTCGCCGTGGGGCTTGCCGTCGGCGCGATCATGCTGGTCAGCCGCCGCGTCATCACTCCGCTCAACACCATCCGGGACGCCATGCTGAAGGTCGCCGGCGGCGACCTTGCCGTCGATAGCGGCTATCTCGACCGCAACGACGAGATCGGCGCGCTTGCCGGCGCGCTGGAGACCTTCAAGCAGCAGGCCAACGACAAGCTCACGATCGAGGCGCAGGAGCGCGAACGCAATGCGGGCGCCTCCGCGCGCCAGCGCGCGGTCGAGACCTATGTCGGCGAGTTCGAGGGCGCGGTGCGCAAAACGCTCGGCGAATTGAGCGAAGCCTCTGGCGAGATGCGCAAGACCTCGGGCGATCTCTCCGCGGTGTCGCGGCAGACCAACGACCGCGTGCAGATCGCCGGCAAGGCCTCCAATGACGCCTCCATGAGCGTCGACAGCGTCGCCGCCGCCGCCGAAGAGCTGAGCGCCTCGATCAACGACATCAGTCAGCAGGCCGCGCATGCCGCGGGCATCGCCAGCCGCGCCGTGACCCAGGCGCGCGAGACCGACGGCACGTGCAGGGACTTCAAAAGTCGGCCGGCCGCATCGGCGAGGTCGTCGGCCTGATCAACACCATTGCGCAGCAGACCAATTTGCTCGCGCTTAACGCCACGATCGAGGCGGCCCGCGCCGGCGAGGCCGGTCGCGGCTTTGCCGTGGTCGCCTCCGAGGTGAAGTCGCTGGCGAGCCAGACGGCGAAGGCGACCGAGGAGATCTCCGAGCAGATCGCCGACATCCAGAAGGTCGCGGCCGACGCCATCAGCGCCATCCAGACCATCGGCGGCATCATCGGCGAAGTGAACGAGGTCGCGACCGCAATCGCCGCCGCCGTGCAGGAGCAGGGAGCGGCCACCCAAGAGATCACCCGCAGCACCCAGTTTGCGGCGCAGGGCACCAAGAACGTCTCGGACAACATCACCGGCGTCAAATCCGATGCAGACGCTGCTGCCGCTGCCGCCGACAACGTGAAACACGCCTCCGAGATGCTGGAGAGCCAGAGCCGCCAGCTCGGCCATGACGTCAGCGACTTCCTCGGCAAGATCCGGGCGGCATAGCCCACACTCTTGGTGTCGTCCTGGCGAATGCCAGGACGACGTTGAGGCCTATTCCTTCGCCACCACCGGCACCTGGCGGAATCTTGCGCGAACCGAGTCGGGCAGCGGCGAGAAATTCATCGCGACGCCGCGGCGGTCGTTGGCATTGCGGCTGGCGACCACCAGGCCGTCCGCGCCCGCGACGATGTCGCCCTTGCGCAAGGTGGGATCGTCGTCGACCTTGACCTGAGCGAGCCCGACCGGATCCTTGCCGTTGCAGGTACAGCCTGCGACAATCTCATTGCGATAGCGGAACGCGTTAGGCAGGTCGGAATAGGATTTCCCCTTATCCGTCGTCGCGTCGTCGATGTTGCCGCCATAGACCAGCGAGGTCTCCGAGGCCGGGCAGAAGCTCTTGCAGGATTGCGCCTTGCTCTCGGAATCGTTTCCCTGCGCCGGGAAATAACGTCCGTCGCAGCCGCGCACGCAATAGGCCGTGCCGCCACCGTAGGAGGCCCGCTGGCGCGGCGGGTCGTAGCGCGGCGTGTCATCGGTCTGGAAAGGCATGCGAATCTCGGGCGCCGGCCGTCCGCGGAAGCCGCCGAACAGCGCCGAGAAAAAGTCCTCCGCATGGGCGGATGGCGTCAGCGCGAGGCCGAAGGAGGCAATGGCGACGAACGCCGCCGCGCCCCCGGCGAGTTTGCCGATCGAACGTCTCTTCATGTGACCTCACTCGACCCTTAGTTCACGGCCGAATTCGAAATGTTCAGCGCCTGCCGGCCTGAGGGCAGCGCGGTCACGGCTGGGCGCTTGCGCACGGAATCACTGCCTTTCGCCATCAGCGGCGCGTTCTTCGGTAGCACGACCACCTTGGCGCCGACATTGACACGGCCGAACAGGTCGGTGACATCCTCATTGGTCATGCGGATGCAACCGGACGAAACGAACTTCCCGATCGTGGTGGGATCGTTGGTGCCATGGATGCGGTATTCGCTCGACCCGAGATACATCGCACGCGCGCCGAGCGGATTGCCGGGGCCACCAGCGACGAAGCGGGGCAGATAGGGTTGGCGCGCGATCATCTCAGCCGGCGGATGCCAGTCCGGCCACTCCGCCTTGCGGCTGACGCTCTGCACGCCCGACCAGGTGAAGCCCTCGCGGCCGACGCCGACGCCATAACGGATCGCGCGGCCCTGGCCGAGCACATAGTAAAGGTAAGTATTGTTGGTATCGATGACGATGGTGCCGGCCGGCTCGCTGCGGTCGAAGCTGACAATCTGCCTGCGCAGGCGATCTGGCAGCGCGGCATCCTCGTCGGGCGCTTGCGCGTTCTGACTTGCATAGCCTTGGTTCGCATAGCCCTGGTTCGCATAGCTTGGGCTCGCATAACCCTGCGAATAGCCCTGGTCCTGCGGGTAAGCCTGATCTTGCGGATAGGTGTAGCCCAGCGTCTGTGCGCTTGCGGCGCCGAACGGCACTGCCAGCAAAGCGGTTGCAAAGGCAAAAGCGGTGATGCGGCGCTGCGATAAGCGGCGTCGGACTGCAGAGAACTTCGTCATGTGCTGCCCCGTGTGGATGCCTGCATCAGGGTGATGCGCTGGTTTGTTCAACGCGGTCCAACCGCTACAAGTTCCGCGGCGGGATGCAGCAGCGACGTCAGAGTCAAGCGAGCGCTTCTTCGCGAAGCCGCGATGGAACCCGCAGGGCGCGAGGACGTTCTCCCCTGGTCATGGGCGCGAGGACTGAAGTCTCCGTGCCGGAGAGGTATTGTGCGCGTCCTTCCCAGTGAACGTATGACTCCCGGCAATGGCGAAGGCACTCCGCTTCCCGAGAGCCACGGCGAACTCCCGCCGGTGATCCGCCGCACCGAACTCGTCGCCTTCTCGCTCGCCGGACTGCTCCTCATCGCAATCGTCGCGGTGCTCTATGTCGGAAAGGCGTTCTTTTTGCCTGTCGTGATGGCGTTCGTCACCGGCACGATGCTCTCGCCGGCAGCGACCTTTCTGGAGTACCGGAAAGTGCCGCGCGGGCTTGCCGCCGTCTTGATCGTGTTCGCGGTGACCGCCGTGGTCGGCTTCATCGTCGCGCTGATCGCCTCGCCGGCGATGGAATGGAGCTCGCGCCTGCCCGAACTCGGCGCGCAGTTGAAAGACAAGGTCCACGTGTTCGACCGGCCGCTGGCGCTGTGGCGAGAGCTGCAGACGATGCTCGGCGGCTCGGAGGGATTGCCAAGCTTCCAGATGCCGAAATTCGAGTGGGTGCAGCCAACGATTGAATTCCTGTCACCGACCTTTACCGAATTCCTGCTGTTCTTCGTCACCCTGATCCTGTTCATCGCCAGCTGGCGCGACCTGCGACGGGCAATGATCATGACCTTCAGCGATCACGACGCACGGCTGCGCACGCTTCGCATCCTCAACGAGATCGAGGTCCATCTCGGCAACTACCTTTTGACTGTGACCCTGATCAACGTCGGCGTCGGCGTCGCCGCCGGAATCGTCTGCGCCCTCACCGGAATGCCCAATCCGGCTGGCCTCGGCGCGCTGGCGGCCACCCTCAATTTCATTCCGATCATCGGACCGGTGGCCATGTTCGCCATTCTGGTCGTGGTGGGGCTGGTCACCTTCCCGACCGTCAGCGGCGGCCTGATGGCGGCGCTCGCCTTTGGCGGCATCACCTTCCTGGAGGGACATTTCGTCACGCCGACCATCATCGGCCGGCGGCTGGCGCTCAATGCGCTCGCGGTGCTGCTGGCGCTGGCGTTCTGGACCTGGCTGTGGGGCCCGATGGGCGCGTTCCTGTCGTCGCCGCTGCTGATCGTCGCCCTGATCCTGAAGGAGCATCTGTTGCCTGAGGATTCGCCGCAGCTCCCGCAGGACTGACCGGTTTCCGTGAACGGAACTTACACCACGACGAAACGTTTCCCGGCTGTCTCAACCGTCAACAGCCCGGAGCCCCTGATGTCCACCACCAATGCCGAAGCCGGGATGAGAGACTGGACCGACAAAGCCACCAGAGAACGCCTCGAGAAGGATGTAGCAGCCGTGAAAAGCGATATCGCCGCCCTCACTGATCAGATCACCGACGCGCTCAATACTTTTGCCAACTCCTCCAGCAAGCAAGCCCGCCGCGGCTATAGCCAAGCGCGCGAAAACGTGGATTCCGCGATCGACGACATGTCGGAACGCGGCAGCGCGATGATGGGCGCGGCACAGGAGGCCTACGGCTCGATCGAGGAGACGCTGGAGGACGCGATCACGCAGCGGCCGCTCGCGACCGTCGGGCTTGCGCTCGGCATCGGCTTCCTGATCGGCGCGGTCTGGCGTCGCTGAGATCGCGAACGGGTATCGAGACGGTGGCGCAGCGGCGCCGCCGGTGCCGGCTTGTGGGGATCTGAGGAGCAAGACCATGTTTCAGCGCATCATCGACGGGATCAGCGCATCCACCGGCACCACTGTGCGGCTGACCTCGCTGGCAGCAGGCGCGGCGTTCGCACTCTTCATCACCACGTGCTTCCTGTGCGCGGCGGCATTCATTTCGGTGCTCAACAAATATGGTCCGGTGCAGGCCTGCCTCGCCGGTGCGGGCATTTTCTTTCTGCTGACCCTCACCGCGGCGGTGAGCTATTGGGTCTACAAACGGCAGCTGCGCAAGCAAGCTCATATCGCGGCCGAGCGCGCCACGAAATCGGCGGCCTCGAGCATGCTCGCGGACCCCATGCTGCTCGCCACCGGTCTCCAGATCGTTCGCGCCATCGGGATCAAGCGGCTGTTGCCGATCCTGGCGATCGGCGGCGTCGCCCTCGGACTCATGGCGAGCCGCGCCGGCGTACCCGACGAGGCCTCGGCTGAGCCTGCCGAGTAGCAGCTACCGGGTTAGAAAATTTCGTCACGGGTCCCGCGAACGCGCCTATCCAATCGGCACCGGCGGCCCCGCGCCAATTTCGCGCCGTTTGCCTGCGCCATCACGCAAACGCTACTCGGATAGGCAGGCGGTTGCCGCTAAAAGCAGCGCCCCTGATTCCAAAAGCCATTTTTTCGATGAAACCGTCCGTCCAGGCGAACCTCGCCGCATTTCAACACGACCCCCGGCTCTATTTGACGCTCGGTATCGCCAACTGGTCGGTTTTCGTCGACCACATCCCGAACAACGTCGTCAATTTGCTGACGCTGCGCAATTTCGGCTTCAGCGGCGCCGCAGACTTGTTCGTGTTCGTGGCCGGCTATGGCATGGCCATCATTCACGGCAAGATCGCCCTGGAGCGCGGCTACGTCGTCGCGGCGACGCGCATCTTCCAGCGCATGTGGCGGCTCTACGCCGCCTATGTCGTCCTGTTCGTGATCTACATCGACGCCATCGCCTATGTCGCCTCGCAATCGATGGCGCCCGAGATCATCAACGAATACAACATCTCGGGCATCATCGAGCATCCGCTGCGGATCCTGATACGCGGACTGGTGCTTCAGGAAGAGCCGCTGAACCTCGATCTTCTTCAGCTGATGATCCCGCTGATGGCCCTCCTTCCACTCGCGCTGTGGGGGCTGTTGCGGCGTCCGAACCTGACGCTGGCGGCGTCGGTCGCGCTGTACGTTGCGGCGCGCTGGTTCGGCTGGAATTTCCGGGTTTATCCGGACCAGGAGTGGACCTTCAACCCGTTCTGCTGGCAGATGCTGATGGTGCTGGGCGGCTGGTTTGCCGTGACCGGCACGTCGGGCCGCGCGCTGCATGGCCTGTCCTGGCTGCGCGTGCTCGCAGGCGCCTATCTCGTATTCGCGATGGCAATCACGCTGATGCGACACTCGCCGACGCTAGCGGCCTATTTGCCGGATATCGCGCTCAACACCATCACGCCGACCGACAAGGAAGACCTCGCCCCCTATCGCGTGGTCCACTTCCTCGCGCTCGCTTTCCTCGCGACATATTTCGTCCCGGCCGATCATCCCGGCCTGCGACTGAAGCCGCTTCAGGCGGTGATCAGATGCGGCGAGGAATGGCTCGCGGTGTTCTGCGTCGGCGTGTTCCTGTCGTTTGCCGGCCATCTCATCCTGATCACCGGCGCCAATTTGGTGGTGATGCAGATTGCCGTGAGCCTGGCCGGCTTCGCGGCGATGGCCGCGGTCGCATATTACATCGCCTGGTCGAAGCGGCAGGACCTGCCCGCGGCCTTGCGGCAACAGGCCTAACCCGGCACCTTCCGATTCCCCTAGGCCGGCCATTACGGCTGGGCTATGCGGAGCGGCAGCGGATTGCATGGGGAGGCCGGGCGTGGTGATGGCGAATGGCGGGGATGAGGGAGCCGACGGCGCGCCCCGGCGCGGCCGGCCAAGGTCGATCGAGACCACCAACGCCATTCTCCAAAGCGCCTATGCGCTGATGGCCACTACCGGCCTTGCCGCCACCACCATTGACGCGATCGCGCGCCACTCCAGCGTCTCCAAGATGACGATCTACAAATGGTGGCCGTCGCGCGAAGCCTTGCTGATCGACGCCTTTCTTCACCATGCCGCGCAGATGCTGCCGCTGCCGCATGCAAGCTCGGGCAGCCCCGCCGCGCGCGCACGCCGCCATGCCGCCGCCTATGCCGAAGCCCTCCAGGGCGAGTTCGGCAAGGTCCAGCTCGCCGTCATCTCCGAATGCATCTCCAAGACCGGCTCGGCGGAGCTGTTCTACGCCCGCTACCTGCAATTCCGCCGCGACGCGCTGATCGAGATGATCGCCGCGGGCCAGAACGACGGCAGCATTCTGGCGGAAGCACCGCCCCAGGATCTCTACGACGCGATCTATGGCAGCCTGTTCTACCGCTACGTCTTCGGCATCGCGCCGATCACGCCGGCCTACGCGCGGACCCTGGTTGACCTCGTGCTGCGGCCGAAGAGCTAGCCTCGAATTACCGCGCAGGCCGGATCGGTGCTGACAGCTTGTCGGTGCGGTCGCGCTCGGTCATGTCCTCGACCGTCTCCATCGGCGCGGTCAGCTCGTAGACATAGGAGACATCGGTGAAATAGCGCTTGGCGGTGCCGCCGAGCGCCTCGGGCGCGACGCGGTCGAGCAGGATCAGGCCGAAGTCGGAATCGGGGCGGCGCGTCGCTTCGCTGGTGTTGAACTCCTCCCAGCGGAAATAGAAGACCTCGCCGGACCCCTCGTTCGTCACCGTCCAATTGGCAGTGATGTGCGGATGCTTGCCGACAAGCGACAGGCCCTCGTCGGAGTGCGAGGCGAGCTCGAAGAACAGCAGCGACAGACTCTGCGCCGCGCGCGCGCTGACTGCGATATCAGGACCGGTGACGGCAATGCGGTCGGCATGCGGGATGGCGCGCGCCTCGAACAGGCCCTTCAGCTTGACACCCTGCCACTGGCTCTCGCTGAGCAGCGAGACGACGTTGGACATGGCGTGGATGCGGCCGATCAGGAGCTCGCGCGCGACATCGATGTCGGAGCCATGGCGCAGCGTGCGGGTCACGATCGACTGGATCACCGCCAGGATGTTTTTGACCCGATGGTTGAGCTCGTCGATGACAGCCGTCAGCCGGCGCTCGAAGCCGATTCTGACCTGGATTTCCCGGCTGAGCCGCAAATTGTTGTAGGCGACATAGCCGAACAGGCCGCACACCATCGCGGTGATCGCAAGGCC
Source organism: Bradyrhizobium sp. 155 (assembly GCF_023101105.1). Lineage (NCBI taxonomy): Bacteria > Pseudomonadati > Pseudomonadota > Alphaproteobacteria > Hyphomicrobiales > Nitrobacteraceae > Bradyrhizobium > Bradyrhizobium sp. 155. Next base: position 6,823,132 of record NZ_CP064704.1, read on the forward strand.
GATCGCCGCCACGATGATCGCAGTCTGCTCGGCGCGGCGCGCCGAATTGGTCTTGGCGTAATAGCCGAGCTGCCAGTCGCGACCACCGAAGCTCACCGTGCGCGTCGCCGACGGCGCCGGCCCATCGGCCGCTGTCGGGCGGGCCGAGACCACGCCTTGATCGTTGGCGACCAACTCGCCACCCTCCCGGCGCGGATCCTTCAGCGCAACCGCGAACAACGACATGTCGTCGTTGGTCAGCATCAGGGAAGAGAGCTCATAGGAAAATGTGATGAAGCCCGCCGGCTCCGTCGCGCCCTCCGGGATGACGGGAGCCGCCACAATGATGCCGATCGACCCGTCGCCACGCAGGAGGGCAACCGGTTCTGAGGCAACCGACCTCTTCTCCACTCTGGCGCGCGCCAGCATGGCGCCGCGCACCTGATCCTGGTCGTAACTGCGGCCGGGCAGCCCCTTGGTCTCGTTGCTGCGCGGCTCGAGATCCATCAGCACATCGATCGGCTGGGTGACACCTGCCGGATCGATCGGCTTGTCCTCATAGCTGCGGATTCGCGGATTGGGGAAGCCGGCGCTCGCGATCGCGGCTTGTGCTGCGGCAAGCTCGTTCGGCTTCAGGCGGGCGACCCAGCCCGCCACCACGAAATCGGTCTTGAAGGCGTAGATGGCCGAGCGCAGCGGCTCGAGCATGTTGGGCTTGAGCACCGACGGCGCCCGGAACAGGCCGGAGGCAACCCGCGCGAGCAGTTCGCGCTCGGTGAGCCGGTCCTGGACCAGGCTCGCATGGACATCGATCGCGCGCGCCAGCGCGATCCGGTCCAGCGCCAGCTCCTGGTCGTGGACGCGATAAGCCGCAAGCCCGGAGAGCAAGGCCCCGAGAAGAGCAATGAAGCCGATGATGAAACCCAGCCGGACCACGCGACTACTCAGGCGAAAGCAGGAGGTCGGCAATAAATACGGAGCATATGGACGCCGCTCGAACGGGCACGTGCCGAAACAGGGTGAACCCCAATCGCCGAGATAATGAAGGAGGAGGCATCGGTACGCAACTTGGTCGCCTGAGAAGCTTAAATCGGCCCGCCGATGGTCCGGCCGAGTTGGATTTGCTCCGGGCACCGGAGGTAATCAATTGCCGTGACCGAAATTTGTTCCGCGGACACGGCTCTGCCCACGGTGTTAACGGGGGAAACGCCTGCGTTAGGTCGTCGCGCCGGTCAGCCGGCCCGTTTCAAGCCGCCTTTGGCCTCAATGAAGCCGATGATGCGGTCCAGCCCCTGGCTCTTTTTCAGGTTGGTCATGACGAACGGCCGCTCGCCGCGCATCCGCCTGGCGTCCGTCTCCATCTTTTCCAGGGAGGCGCCGACATGGGGCGCCAAGTCGATCTTGTTGATGACAAGGAGGTCGGACCGGGTGATGCCGGGGCCGCCCTTGGACGGGATCTTGTCGCCGGCCGCCACGTCGATGACGTAAATGGTGAGATCGGCGAGCTCCGGGGAAAAAGTGGCAGCGAGGTTATCACCGCCGGATTCGATCAGCACGAGATCGAGTCCGGGAAACTTGGCGCGCATATCCGCCACCGCGGCGAGATTCATCGAGGCGTCCTCGCGGATCGCGGTGTGCGGGCAGCCGCCGGTCTCGACCCCGGCAATGCGATCCGGCGTCAGCGAGCCCGAGCGTACCAGGAATTCCGCATCCCATTTGGTGTAGATGTCGTTGGTGATCGCGGCGATGTCGTAGCGCTCGCGCATGGTCTTGCAGAGCAGGTCCATCAGCGCAGTCTTGCCCGATCCGACCGGACCGCCGATGCCGACACGCAAGGGGCCGTGAGATGTAGCCATTGCTTTTTTTCCTATCGTCGTCCTGGCGAAAGCCAGGACCCGTTACCACTGAATCCGATTGTCACGGCACGCTGCAGCCACATCTGTGCATAACCACGCGCACCCGTGGTTATGGGTCCTGGCTTTCGCCAGGACGACAGTGAAAGCGACGAACCCGCTCAAGATCTGAACAGCCGCGTATATTGCGTCTCGTGCCGCACGCTGGCGAGGTCGGCGCGGAACGTCGCGCCGCCGACATCGTCCAATGTCGCATTCAGCGCACGATTCGCCGTCGCGGCAACCGCGGCTTCCAGCCTCACCAGCACGCGCTGGCTGTCGGTCTGGCCGAGCGGAATGAGCCGGCTGGCCGCGGAAATCCAGTTCGAGACCAGCGCATGCAGGAAGGCGTGCAGCGTCGGCGCCAGCGGCACGCCGTGCATCGCAGCGACCACGCCAACGGCAACGGGATAGACCAGTGGCGTACGGCATGCCGCAACCATCGCATCCAGCCCGTCTGCATCCCACGCGGCGCGGGCGATGTCGATGAAGGCACGGCCCTGCGATGTCGTCTCCAGCTGCCGCTCGCGCGACGGCACGAAGGCCGCGGCGAGCTCGGCGATATCGCCCAAGGTGTCGCCCTCGCCCGCTTCAGTGGCGCGATAGGCGTGGACCAGAAACGTCGCATCGCAGAAGCCAGAGCCATCGCGAAGCATCGCATCGAGCCAGTCCGCCAGCGACGCGGTGTCGTTGATGTCACCGGCTTCGACCGCCCATTCGATGCCGCTGGAGTAGGAAAAGCCCCCGACGGGAAACGCCGGCGACAGCCAGGTCATCAACCGGTACAGCGCCGCCGCCTCGCACTCCGCGAGGTCGCGGGCCGCGACCGGCTCATTTGTGGTCATGAGCATGCTTGTGGCCGTGGTGATGGTCCGGGTGATCGCAATGCTCGTCGTGGTGGTGATGGTGATCGTGACCGTCGCCATGTGCGGCATGATCATGATGGTGATCATGACCGTGATGATCATCGTGGCCGTGATCGTGATGCGCGTGGTCGTCGTGTCCATGCGCATGTCCGGCATCCGCATAGGCGCCGCCTTCGGGATCGAACGGCGCCTCGATCTCGATCACGCGCGCGCCGAGGCCCTTCACCATGGCTTCGATGACGTGGTCGCGGCGGATGCGCAGGCTCTTGGCCATGATCTGCGTCGGCAGATGGCGATTGCCGAGATGCCAGCCGACACGAATAAGGTGGTGCGGATCGTGGCCGCGGATCTCGAGCAGCGGCTCGGGCGCAGCGACCACCTCGACCAGCCGGCCGTCCTCCAACACCAGCGCATCGCCGCCGCGCAGCGCGACGGCATTCTCCAGGTCGAGCAGGAACTCGAGTCCCCGCGTCCCCGTCATTGCCATGCGGCGGCGGTGCCGATCGTCGAAATCGAGCACGACCGTATCCGCCGGCGCTTCCGCGAAGCGGTGTTGTCCCCTGACCTGCGTCGCCCGGATCATCCGCGTTTACCCCGTTACCGTGTCTCGACCTTCTCGGGCGTGATCACTTCGATCTTCGGCGGCGCCGTAAAACACTTCACCGCGACGCGGCCGAACGTCTTCATGTGCTCCATGGCGCGATGCGGCACCAGCGCCTCGGCATTCTCCCACTGCTCGACGAACACCATCTTGGCGGGATCGGTGACGCTCTCATGCAGATCATAGGCGATATTGCCGGGCTCTTTCCGCGTCTCCTTGATGCAGGCGGTGGCGGCTGCAATGAATTCGGCGCGCGTTTCAGGCTTGATGGTCAAGGTGGCGACGACGTAGATCACGAGAAATCCTCCCGGCTTTTCTTCTGGGCTTCAGATACCGGGCGGGACCTTAGACCAGGCGGGATCGAACGCAAAACCCGGAAAAGCCGCTCCCGGATATGCGACCAGGACATGGTCCTGGGACATGCGTTGAGGCGCTATTTCAGTACATGAAATATCGCTGCGCCATCGGCAGCACCTCGGCGGGGGCGCAGGTCAAAAGCTCGCCGTCGGCGCGGACCTCATAGGTCTCAGGATCGACCTCGATATTGGGCGTGGCGTCGTTGTGGATCATGCTTTTCTTCGAGATTTTTCCGCGGGTGTTCTGGACCGCATAGAGCTTCTTGTCGATGCCGAGCTTACGCGCGAGGCCGCCGGTGATGGCGGCCTTCGAGGTGAACACCACCGAGGACGCGGTGCGCGCCTTGCCGAAGGCGCCGAACATCGGCTGATAATGCACCGGCTGCGGGGTCGGGATCGAGGCGTTGGGATCGCCCATGGGAGCGGCGACGATCATGCCGCCCTTGACGACGCAATCCGGCTTGACGCCGAAGAAGGCCGGCGACCACAGCACGAGATCGGCGAGCTTGCCCTTCTCCACCGAGCCGATCAGCTTCGAAACGCCATGGGCGATCGCGGGATTGATCGTGTATTTGGCGATGTAGCGCTTGACGCGGAAATTGTCGTTGTCCTTGCCCTTGTCCTGCGGCAGCGAACCGCGCTGCTTCTTCATCTTGTCGGCGGTCTGCCAGGTCCGGATGATGACCTCGCCGAGGCGGCCCATGGCCTGGGAGTCCGAGGAGATCATCGAGAGCGCGCCGAGATCATGCAGGATGTCCTCGGCCGCGATGGTCTCCTTGCGAATGCGGCTTTCGGCGAACGCCAGGTCTTCCGCGATCGAGGGATCGAGGTGGTGGCACACCATCAGCATGTCCAGATGCTCGTCGATGGTGTTGCGCGTGAAGGGCCGCGTCGGGTTGGTCGAGGACGGCAGCACGTTCTTCAGCCCTGCGACCTTGATGATATCGGGGGCGTGACCGCCGCCGGCGCCCTCGGTGTGGAAGGCGTGGATGGTGCGGCCTTTGAACGCCTTGATCGTATCCTCGACGAAGCCGGATTCGTTGAGCGTGTCGGTGTGGATCATCACCTGGATGTCGTAGTCGTCGGCGACCGACAGGCAATTGTCGATCGCGGCAGGCGTGGTGCCCCAGTCTTCGTGCAGCTTCAGCGCACAGGCGCCGGCCTTGATCATCTCGACCAGCGCGGCGGGCCGCGAGGCGTTGCCCTTGCCGGAGACGCCGAGATTGACCGGGAATGCGTCGAACGATTGGATCATCCGCCCCATGTGCCACGGCCCCGGCGTGCAGGTGGTGGCGAACGTGCCGTGCGAGGGGCCGGTGCCGCCCCCTAGCATCGAGGTGACGCCCGACATCAGCGCGTGCTCGATCTGCTGCGGACAGATGAAATGGATGTGGCTGTCGAAGCCGCCCGCGGTGAGGATCTTGCCTTCACCCGCGATCACGTCCGTGCCGGGGCCGATGATGATGGTGACACCGGGCTGGATGTCGGGATTGCCGGCCTTGCCGATGCCGGCGATCATGCCGTCCTTGATCGCGACGTCGGCCTTCACGATGCCCCAGTGATCGACGATCAGCGCATTGGTGATGACTGTGTCGGCCGCGCCCTGCCTGTTGGTGACCTGCGACTGGCCCATGCCGTCGCGGATCACCTTGCCGCCGCCGAACTTCACTTCCTCGCCGTAGCTGGTGAAGTCCTTCTCGACCTCGATGATGAGATCCGTGTCGGCCAGCCGCACCTTGTCGCCGGTGGTCGGGCCGAACATGTCGGCATAGACGGAACGCTTTATTTTGACGGACATCACAAGCCCCGTTTGCGTTTGAATTCTGGATCGGTGCTCACAGAGAGGTTCTCGCTGTGAGCACCATGTCGTCGAAGGTCGTATCGAGCCAAGAGTTACCGCCGCGGCAACCAGCGACAACCTGTTCGGCCCAGTCGGTATAATCGACGAGATCGTCACGTTCCTCGGCCGTCGGATCCGAATGTACGCGCGCGCCGATATTGCTGATCTTGTCGGCGATCTTGATCAGCCTGGCGCCAGCCGATTTTTTCGGTGCGTCGAGCACCTGACGCCGCCGCCGCTCCGGCTTCGACAGGCTCATATCGTCGGTGCACTCGTCGACAAGCGACGCGACACGGTCGGAGAATTTTTGCGCGAGCTCCTCGCGCGTGGTGTCGGTGTCCTCGATCGCATCATGCAGCCAGCCGGCTGCAACCAGTTCGGCGTCGGCGCCGTCGGTCGCGGTCGCAAGCAGGTTCGCGACCTCGGCGAGGTGGTTGATGTAAGGCTCATGACCGCGGCCCTTGCGCGCCATGCCGTTGTGACGGCGCGCGGCGAGTTCGGCGGCTTCGGAGACGAGGCGGACAGGTGACAGCATGGCAAAGTCCTCCGTTTTCGCCTCAACCATGCCGCGCCACGCTCGTTCCTGTGGAATTCACAGCTTCCCCATCACGTCGCCGCGGAAGCCGTAGATGGTCTTCTTGCCGGCCACCGCGACGAGTTGGACGTCGCGGGTCTGGCCGGGCTCGAAGCGGACCGCGGTGCCGGCGGCGATGTCGAGGCGCATGCCGCGGGCCTTCTTGCGGTCGAACTTCAGGGCCGGGTTGGTCTCGAAGAAATGGTAGTGCGAGCCGACCTGGATCGGGCGGTCGCCGGTGTTGGCGACCGTCAGCGTCACCGTCTTGCGGCCGGCGTTGAGCTCGATCTCGCCGTCCTGGATGAAGAGTTCGCCGGGGATCATGCCTCGCTCCTACCTGATCGGCTCGTGCACAGTGACGAGCTTGGTCCCGTCCGGAAACGTCGCCTCGACCTGGATGTCGTGGATCATCTCGGGAATGCCCGGCATCACCTGGTCGCGGGTGAGAACCTGCGCACCCGATTGCATCAACTCGGCGACGGTGCGGCCATCCCGCGCGCCTTCGAGGATGAAATCGGAGATGAGCGCGATCGCCTCCGGATGGTTGAGCTTGACGCCGCGATCCAGCCGGCGGCGGGCCACGATGGCCGCCATCGAGATCAGAAGCTTGTCCTTTTCGCGAGGAGACAGGTTCATACGAAATCTCTTCCGTTCACTTCGTCAATTCAACCAGAGCCGCGGCAGCGCCGCGCCGGTGCGCGCCAGCACGGTCATCATGTCTGCGCGCAGACGCGCCGCATCTTGGGCACAGAACCGCGCCATTGCAAAGCCATTCCAGGCGGATATCCCGACCTCGCTGGCGAAGGATTCCGAGGCCTCGCGGATGCGCTCGATCAGGGCCTCGTCGCCGGGCACGATCAGCGCCGTGCCAATCGCAGCGCCGCCCCTGGCCACCGCCGATCGCGCAAGCTTTGCGCCAATATTGCCGTCGAGCCTGACGGTCTCGGCGAACACTAGCTTGCCGCCGCGACGCAGCCGCCAGCGATCGACGAACTCACCCTGCTCCATCCGTTCGCCCATCGCGGTACGGCCGAACACCACGATCTCGCACAGCAGGAGCGAGGCAGTCGCATCGAGGTCTATGTCGAAGCGACGACGCACGCGCGCGCGGTCGAACAGGATCGTCTCCTGCGGCAGCCAGCCGAGATGTGCGCCTGCGGCAACGTTCAGTGCGATATTGAGCTCCGCCGCCTGACCGGGCGCGCGATAGACCTTTTCCGCGGCCGCCGTCGTCAGCGTCAGCTTCGAACCATCTGCGGCAGCGATCTCGATGTCGAAGCGATCGCCGCCGGCGACACCACCGGCCGTGTTGACGAACACGCCGGAGAGCCCCTCGTCCTCCGGCGAAGGGAAGCGCACGCGCAGGGAGCCGGACTCATGCAATATCCCGCGACGTGTCACACCGTCGCGCGCGTGGACGTCGAAGCGCACCGCGCCGCGGGCACGGTTGGCGTCGAACACCGAAGATGCCGTTAGAACGTCGCTGCGCATCCGCCCCCCAGCCGGTCGCGGCAGAATGGCCTACAGCGCCATCTGGCGGCTGATTTCGCTCGCGTCGAGATTGGAGCGGTCGCAGGTGAACTTCACCGCGCCGCGATCCATCACCGCAAAACTGTCGCCGAGTTCGCAAGCAAAGTCGAGATATTGTTCGACCAGCACGATGGCGATGTTGCCGAGATTGCGCAGGTACGAGATGGCACGGCCGATGTCCTTGATGATCGAGGGCTGGATGCCCTCGGTCGGCTCGTCGAGCAGCAGCAGCTTCGGCCGCATCACCAGCGCGCGCCCGATCGCGAGCTGTTGCTGCTGGCCGCCGGAGAGATCGCCGCCACGCCGTCCGAGCATGGATTGCAGCACCGGAAACAGGGAGTACACGTCGTCCGGAATGTGCTTGTCCTCGCGCCTGAGCGGCCCGAAGCCGGTCTTGAGATTCTCCTCGACCGTCAGAAGCGGAAATATCTCGCGCCCCTGCGGCACGAAGCCGATACCCTTGCGCGCGCGCTCATAGGGTTTCAGGCCCGTGATATCGTTGCCGTCGAGCACGATGGCGCCCGAGGAGATCGGGTACTGCCCGACCATGGCACGCAGGAGCGAGGTCTTGCCGACGCCGTTGCGCCCGAGCACGCAGGTGACCTTGCCGGGCTCGGCCGCAATCGACACGCCGCGTAGTGCCTGCGCCGCGCCGTAGAACAGGTTGATGTCCTTGACCTCAAGCATCGCTCAGCGCCCCAGATAAACTTCGATGACCCGCTCGTTGGACGAGACCTGGTCGATGGTGCCTTCCGCGAGCACGGTACCCTCGTGCAAGCAAGTGACCTTGACGCCGAGCTCGCGCACGAATGTCATGTCGTGCTCGACCACCATCACGGTGTGGGTCTTGTTGATTTCCTTGAGCAGCTCGGCGGTGAGATGCGTCTCGACGTCGGTCATGCCGGCGACGGGCTCGTCGACGAGCAGTAGTTTCGGATCCTGGGCGAGCAGCATGCCGATCTCGAGCCACTGCTTCTGGCCGTGGCTGAGGCTGCCGGCGAGACGGTTGCGGGCATCGGTGAGGCGGATCGTCTCCAGCACCTTGTCGATCTGCTCGGCCTCCGCCCGGCTGCCGCGCCAGAACAGCGTACCCTTGACGCTGTGGTCGACATTGAGCGCGAGCAGCAAATTGTCCTGCACGGTCTGGCTCTCGAACACGGTCGGCTTCTGGAATTTACGGCCGATGCCGAGCTCGGCGATGCGGGTCTCGTCCAGTCGCGTCAGATCGGTGACTCCGTCGAACAGCACGGTGCCTTCGTCGGGCTTGGTCTTTCCGGTGATGATGTCCATCATCGTGGTCTTGCCGGCGCCGTTCGGGCCGATGATGGCGCGCATCTCGCCGGGCTCGAGCGTCAACGAGAGGTTGTTGATGGCGTGGAAGCCGTCGAACGAGACGTGCACACCGTCGAGATACAGCATTGCGGAGGTCGCGCGGGTGTCCATGACGTTCATTGCGCCTCCTCCGCCATTTTGGGTTGGGTGACGCCGTCTTCGGCCGCGGCGCTCGCAATGGTCGCGGCGTCGCGCCTTTCCTTCGACGAGTCCCACCAGGCGTTGAAAGTGCCGACGATGCCCTTAGGCAGCAGCAACGTTACCAGGATGAACATGGCACCCAGCATGAACAGCCAGTAGGGCGCGAGCATGCCGGAGGTGAAGAACGTCTTTGCGTAGTTGACGACGACGGCGCCGAGCGCGGCGCCGACCAGCGTACCGCGGCCGCCGACCGCGACCCAGATCACGGCCTCGATCGAATTGCCCGGCGCGAATTCGCTCGGGTTGATGATGCCGACCTGCGGCACATAGAGCGCGCCGGCGACGCCGGCCATGCAGGCCGACACTGTGAACACGAACAGCTTGTAGGATTCGACCCGGTAGCCGAGGAAGCGCGTGCGCGATTCCGCATCGCGCACGGCGATCAGCACCTTGCCGAGCTTGGACGAGACGATGGCGCGGCAGATCAGAAAGCCGGCGATCAGCGCCAGGCAGCTCAGCGCGAACAGCGCAGCACGCGTGCCCTCGGCCTGCACGTTGAAGCCCAAGATGTCCTTGAAGTCGGTCATGCCGTTGTTGCCGCCGAAGCCGAAATCGTTGCGGAAAAAGGCGAGCAGCAGTGCATAGGTCATCGCCTGGGTGATGATTGACAGATACACGCCAGTGACGCGCGAGCGGAAGGCGAGCCAGCCGAAGGAAAAGGCGAGCAGGCCCGGCACGATCAGCACCATCAGCGCGGCAAACCAGAACATGTCAAAGCCGTACCAGTACCAGGGCAGCTTCGAATAGTTCAGGAACACCATGAAGTCCGGCAGAATCGGATTGCCGTAGACGCCGCGGCTGCCGATCTGCCGCATCAGGTACATGCCCATCGCGTAGCCGCCGAGCGCGAAGAAGGCACCGTGACCGAGCGAGAGGATGCCGCAATAGCCCCAGATCAGGTCGATCGAGAGCGCCAGGATCGCGTAGCAGACATATTTGCCCCAGAGCGCGACGAGATAGGTCGGCACTTGCAGGAACGAACCTGCGGGCAGCAGCAGGTTGGAGAGCGGGATGAGGATGCCGCAGGCCACGACGATGGCAAGGAAGATGGTCGCGCCGCGGTCCAGCGATCGCGTCAGCATGTGAGGGGTCATGCTTCCACCGCGCGGCCCTTGAGCGCGAACAGGCCGCGCGGCCGTTTTTGAATGAACAGGATGATGAGAACGAGGATGGCGATCTTGCCGAGCACGGCGCCGGCGACCGGCTCCAGGAATTTGTTGGCGATGCCGAGCGTGAAGGCGCCGACCAGCGTGCCCCAGAGATTGCCGACGCCACCGAACACCACGACCATGAAGCTGTCGATGATGTAGCTCTGGCCGAGATTGGGGCTGACATTGTCGATCTGCGACAGCGCCACGCCGGCGATGCCCGCAATGCCCGAGCCGAGACCAAAAGTCAGCGCGTCGACCCGCGAAGTGGCGATGCCCATCGAAGCCGCCATGCGCCGGTTCTGTGTCACCGCGCGCATCTCGAGCCCGAGTGCCGTGTAGCGCAGCATCGCGAGCAGAATGACGAACACCGCGAGCGTGAAGACAAGGATCCAGAGCCGGTTATAGGTGACCGTGATCTGGCCGATCTCAAACGCGCCGCTCATCCAGGAGGGGTTGCCGACCTCGCGGTTGGTCGGGCCGAACATGGTGCGCACGGCCTGCTGCAGCACCAGCGACAGGCCCCAGGTCGCCAGCAGCGTCTCCAGCGGACGGCCATAGAGAAAGCGGATGATGCTGCGCTCGATCACGACGCCGAGCGCGCCGGCCACCAGGAAGGCGAGCGGCACGGCGATCAGCAGCGAATAGTCGAACAGGACGGGATAGCGGGTACGGATCACCTCCTGCACCACGAAGGTGGTGTAGGCCCCGATCATCACCATCTCGCCATGGGCCATGTTGATGACGCCCATCACGCCGAACGTGATGGCAAGCCCGATCGCAGCAAGCAGCAGCACCGAACCGAGCGAGAGGCCGTACCAGGCATTCTGCACCATCGACCAGACCGCGAGCGAACTCTGGATCGAGCCGATTGCGCTCGCGGCAGCCTTGGTCACCGAGGCCGGCTGGTCGCCCATGCCGGTCAGCAGCGCCATCGCCTCCTGGTCGCCGCGCGCCTTGATGGTGGCAACGGCTTCGAGCTTCTCGAGCTCGGTGGCATCCGGCTTGAACAACAGGATCGCCGCGCGGGCGTCGCCCAGCGCAGCCTTGACGGATCGGTTGGTTTCCTTGGCGAGCGCGCCATCGACCGCTTCGAGCGACGTCTCCTCATGCGACTTGAAGACGGATTGCGCGGCCTGGAGCCGCGCTCCGATGTCGGGTGACTGCAGCGTCAGGCTGCCGATCGCCGCATCGACGCTGCGGCGAAGGCGGTTGTTGAGGCGGACCGCGCTCGCACTGTCGGGCACGCTGGCCACGGCCTGACCGGTCGTGGCATCGATCGACTTGCCGTCGGTGCCGCTGACGTAAACCTTCTTGCTATCAGGGTCGGCCATGAGCCGGCCGTCCTGGAGCGCGCTGATGATCGGAAAGGCCAGCGTATTGCCGCTGCTTGCGACCACGCCGATCGCCTCCTCCGTGTCGGAATAATCGTCGTTGGCGAATTTGGCGACCGCATCCTCGAACGGGCCGGCCAAGGCCGGCAGTGCGAACGCGATCAGGAAGAACGAGAGCAGGAGCGAACAGAGGCGGGCGGACAAATTGGCTGGCACTGTGAAAGACCCCGGCAGAAAAGGGTGGAGAAGGCGGCGGGATCGCCGCCTTCTCCGATCGTGCAATGGAGCGTCAGATCCGGATCAGGAGCCCGAACCGAGGCACTTGTTGGTTTTGGTGTTGAAGTTACCGCACTTCTTGCCGACCCAGTCGCCGACCAGGTCCTTGGAGCCGTCGAGCTCCTTCGACCAGGCGTCGCCCGCGACAAGACCCGGGGTCTTCCACACCACGTCGAACTGGCCGTTGGCTTTGATTTCGCCAATGAACACCGGCTTGGTGATGTGATGGTTCGGAAGCATCTTGGAGGTGCCGCCGGTCAGGTTCTTGGCTTCGATGCCGGGGAGCGCATCGATCACCTTGTCCGGATCGGTCGACTTCACCTTCTCGACCGCCTTGATCCACATGTCGAAGCCGATCACGTGCGCTTCCATCGGATCGTTGGTCACGCGCTTCGGATTCTTGGTGTAGGTCTGCCACGCCTTGATGAACTTCTCGTTCTCCGGCGACTTGATCGACTGGAAATAGTTCCAGGCGGCGAGATGGCCGAGCAGCGGCTTGGTGTCGATGCCGGCGAGTTCTTCCTCACCCACCGAGAACGCGACGACCGGGATGTCCTTCGCCTTGATGCCCTGGTTGCCGAGCTCCTTGTAGAAAGGAACGTTGGCGTCGCCGTTGATGGTCGAGACCACAGCGGTCTTCTTGCCGGCCGAGCCGAACTTCTTGATGTCGGCCACGATCGTCTGCCAGTCGGAATGACCGAACGGCGTGTAGTTGATCATGATGTCTTCCTGGGCGACACCCTTGGACTTCAGATAGGCTTCCAGGATCTTGTTGGTGGTGCGCGGATAGACGTAGTCGGTGCCCGCGAGCACCCAGCGCTTCACCTTCTCGTCCTTCATCAGATAGTCGACGGCGGGGATTGCCTGCTGGTTCGGCGCGGCGCCGGTGTAGAACACGTTGCGCTCGCTCTCCTCGCCCTCGTACTGCACGGGGTAGAACAGGATGCTGTTCAGCTCCTTGAACACCGGGAGCACCGACTTGCGCGACACCGAGGTCCAGCAGCCGAACACGACCGAGACCTTGTCCTTGGTGATCAGCTCGCGCGCCTTCTCGGCGAACAGCGGCCAGTTCGAAGCGGGATCGACGACCACGGCTTCGAGCTTCTTGCCGTTGACGCCGCCCTTCTTGTTCTGCTCGTCGATCAGGAAGAGGATGGTGTCCTTCAGCGTGGTTTCGCTGATGGCCATGGTGCCGGAGAGGGAGTGAAGCACGCCGACCTTGATGGTGTCGTCCGCGGCTTTCGCACCAGAAATGGAAGCCAGACCAAGCATCAGTCCGGCGGTCGCGGCGAGAACGCCACGGCGGCTAAATGGCGCCGCTATATCGTGAGTGGATTTGCTATGCATGAGTGTCTCATCTCCCTGACGCAGACGTGAAAAACGCTGCGAAACGGCCCCAACGGCCGCCTGCGATTAACGGATTCGCAAGAACTGTGCCATGGATTAGACACCCTTCAACCGATTGTTTTTGCTGGTGAAATTGACAGAAAACGAAGTATCGCACAGGCCGCGCCGCCTAAACATTGAGCAACTCTAATGTATGCGAATGCGGCAGGCAGGTTATTTTCTGAGCAAATTTGTCACTCTGGCTAAATTTCCGGCATAACTATTTCTGCACCGCGATCGCCGTTTCTGTGGGGCGTGCCTTGAAAGCGCCGCCTCAATGTTCCATATGAGGTCGAGGTCTCTTGCGAATCAGGAGACCGTTGCGAGCCGCGTGTTCTTAAGCCCTTACGGGCGTCTGGCTTGCCCCATCCCATCAAGCCATCCGACACCCCAAACACGCAGGTGTCCCACTCGACACCCTTTTGCGCGCGCCGCGCCGAATGCGCCGGGCGCCCGCTTTTGACATGGAAAGAACCCATCTTTTGACTTCGTTTCAGGATTTCGGCCTCGCCGAGCCCATCGCCCGTGCTCTCACCGAAGAGAACTACGTCACCCCCACCCCCATCCAAGCCCAGACAATTCCGACCGCGCTGACCGGCCGCGACGTCGTCGGCATCGCCCAAACCGGAACCGGCAAGACCGCGTCCTTCGCGCTGCCGATCCTGCACCGCCTGCTCGAGAATCGCATCAAGCCGCAGCCGAAGACGACCCGCGTCCTGGTGCTGTCGCCGACCCGCGAACTGTCCGGCCAGATCCTCGACAGTTTCAACGCCTATGGCCGTCACATCCGCCTGTCCTCGACGCTCGCCATCGGCGGCGTGCCGATGGGCCGTCAGGTCCGCTCGCTGATGCAGGGCGTCGAGGTGCTGGTCGCCACCCCCGGTCGTTTGCTCGACCTCGTGCAGAGCAACGGACTGAAGCTTGGCAGCGTCGAATTCCTCGTGCTCGACGAGGCGGACCGCATGCTCGACATGGGCTTCATCAACGACATCCGCAAAATCGTCGCCAAGCTGCCGATCAAGCGGCAGACGCTGTTCTTCTCGGCCACCATGCCGAAGGACATCGCCGAGCTGGCCGACGCCATGCTGCGCGACCCCGCCCGCGTCGCGGTGACCCCGGTCTCCTCGACCGTGGAGCGCATCCAGCAGCGCATCATCCAGGTCGACTTCTCCGCCAAGCCGGCGTTCCTCGCCCAGCTGTTGAAGCAGGAGCAGGTCAACCGCGCGCTGGTTTTCACCCGCACCAAACACGGCGCGGACAAGGTGGTGAAGACGCTCGAGAAGGCCGGCATCCCCGCCAGCGCCATCCACGGCAACAAGTCGCAGAACCACCGCGAACGGACACTCGCTCTGTTCCGCACCGGCGAGATCCGTACCCTGGTCGCCACCGATATCGCCGCCCGCGGCATCGATGTCGACGGCATCACCCACGTCATCAATTTCGATCTGCCCAACGTGCCGGAGACCTATGTGCACCGCATCGGGCGCACCGCGCGCGCGGGTGCCGAGGGCACCGCGATCTCGCTGGTCGCAGGCGGCGAGGAACTCGCCTATCTCCGCGACATCGAGCGGCTGATCAAAGTGGCGCTGCCGCGTGAGGATCGCCGCACCGACGCCGGCCGCCGCGATGCGGGCCCTCCCCCGCAGCAGCAACGACAGGGTCGGCCGGGCCGCCCGGGCCAGCGTCCGCAAGGCGCAAGGCATGGTGAGGGACGCCACGCTGACGGTCGCCGTGCCGACGAAAGGCATGCGGACGGGCGCCACCACAGTGCCGCCAAGCAGGGCGACGGAAGGCCCGGCAGTGGCCCGAAGGCAGCTCCTCGCAGCCGCTCCGGAGGCAAGGCGCATTCTTCGCCAAACGCCCGTCCGGAACAGCGTTCCGCGCATAGCGCCGGGGCGTCTGATGGGATACAAGGCGTTGCCTTTTTGCGCCGCGAGAGTCGGCCGAACGGCCAACCGAACCGCAAACCCCATTCGCACTAGCCGTCCACGACCTGGAGAAATTCATGGCTAAGGAAGAGCTGATCCAGTTCGAAGGACTGGTCACCGAAATCCTCCCCGACGCGCGCTACCGCGTGCAGCTCGACGCCGGACACGAGATCGTCGCCTACACCGCCGGCAAGATGAAGAAGAACCGCATCAAGACTCTGGCGGGCGACCGCGTGACGGTAGAGATGTCGCCCTATGACCTCGAAAAGGGCCGGCTGATTTTCCGCCACAAGGACGAACGTCCGAGCGGGATGGGCGGACCTCCGCGTCCCGGACAGCGCGGCGGCCAGTTCCGCCGCCGCTAGCGGGGGCCCAGCGCGCGAGCGCGGACCTGTAATTCCGACGTGTATGCTGATCCGCCGTGACCATCACGGCGGATCAAAAAATCGTGCACGTCAGCATTGTTTTGGGTGTCTGTTTCCAATAAAATGACTTAATCGATTTTCGGCCGGACGACATTAGCATCCACCGGTACAGCCGGTTCAGACACGCTGACGACCCTTCCAAAAATTCGATCTAACCTGTCCGCGCAAGCGGGCTCTGACATTGTGTTATCTGAGAAGGGACTACCCCCATGAGCATGGGAACCGTGAAGTGGTTTAACGCGACCAAAGGCTTCGGCTTCATCCAGCCCGACGATGGCGGCCAGGACGTGTTCGTTCACATCAGCGCTGTGGAGCGTGCAGGCCTCGGCACGCTGCGCGAAGGTCAGAAGATCTCCTACGAGATCGTCGCCGACCGCCGTTCCGGCAAGTCGGCAGCCGACAACCTCCGCTCCGCCGGCTGAGCCTACCGCTTACGGGCCCCGATCGGCTCGAGCGAACCAATCAATGAAAAGGCCGGGCGCGATGCCCGGCCTTTTTTTATTCCAGGATCTGCTCTCGTATTTCAGCACGGCGACTTTACACCCGTGTAAGGAACGCAGGTGACCTGGCGCGGCCGCGTGTAGGAGACATCGCTCAGCGTGATGCCCGTCTTCAGGACGAATTTGACAGAAGGCGTGTAGACGTAACTCGCCTGACTGAAGATAAGGTAGGTCGACGCGATCAAGAGCGATGGCGGAATCATCGAGGTGACCGTGGTGCCAGCTACCAGAGTCGGGGGCGGAGCCGTCAGCGTGGCCTGCGTCGCACCGTTGGCAATGGTGGCGGACTTGCTCCATTGAATCTTGGCGACCTTGCTTGAGTCGATATAGATCTGAAGGACCGTGCCGTTCACGAGCGTAGCGTCGTACGGCATGATCATCGATATGCTTGCCGTGAACGTGTCCTGCATGTCGCCATCGTCGACCGATGTCGACTGCGACGTCAAATCGGACAGAGTCCGTGCAATCATTGTGACTTTGCGATTGATCGCCACGGCCGATGAAAATTCGACGGTCCCGAAGAACATCACCAGCATCAGCGGCACGATGACCGCGAACTCGGTCGCCGCGATCGCACGCGTGTCGGCGACGAAGTCGCGCACGGAGTTACGGGCATTCCTCCAGATATTCGCAATCGCCTGCATCTGTCCGCTCGGATCCATCTGTCTCAGAAGGGTTCATTCTTGAAGGCCGCGGTCGCAATCAGCAGCCGCTTGTTGTTGCAGCCCATGTTGAAGCCAAGGCCAGTGACGAAGAGCGGCCACTGATAGAACAGCCGCACCACGACGACCTGGTTGGCGGCCCCGGCACTGTACTGCACGCCGGTTGGATTGAAGCTGCAGGAATCACCATAATTGGTGAGGCTCAGCGCTCCGAACGAGTTTGTACTCACGACGTCGACGTAGAGCTTGGTGCAATCAAACAGCGCCGGGATCTGGCTGCAGACGTAAGCCTTGAACGTCGTTTGCGAGCAGGGTGTGCTGACGCCGGAGACCGCGCAGGCCGTGAGCGTGCCGGATTGCGCCTGCCCGGTCAGCAACACGCGCGCAGAATTTTGCGAGGCACTCTCGAGCACCTGGCTCGCCAGGAACATCAGCGCCGACTCGATGATGGCGAACAGCAACGCAAAGAACATCGGCGCAACGAGCGCGAACTCGACGGCTGCGGAGCCGCGGCGGCTGCCACGAAACCGGCGCAACGTGGCGAGGAGCCTGAATCTCGTAGGTGCAGGCGAAGGCATCAAATTCCCCAGCAGCAGCAATCATCTGCCATGTTCAATAGCGGAAACTGATTGTTTAAGTGTTTCAGGCGATCCGCACCCGGCGGCCCGGGCCGTTAAGAGCGCGTTAACCGCGAACGACCCGGACCAGGGAGACGAGGACACGGAAAGAGAAACTCGCGCGCGTGCGGCGGGCGGGGACGATCCTTGCCCCCAAATCCGCCAATCAAACTTGCTGGTTGGTCTTACTTGGTTCGTCTTACTTGGTTCGTCTTGCTCAGTTCGCCTTAGTCAGTTCGTCTTGGCGCCCGCACCGGCACTGCCGCTCGCCGAGCTGCTCAACGAACCGGCCTGGCTCATCGTGCTGTTGAAGTAGGTGTCGCTGTCGCCGAGCGTCACGCGGCGCTGGCAAAGCGGCGCGCAGCTGTAGGACTCGCGTTCGATCCCGCGATAGACGGTAACGAGCCGGTCGCTCGGACCTTCGACCTGGACCTGGCGGTCGACCAGGATCTCGCCGCCGCGGTCGAGCGCGATGAAATTGGTGGCGCCATAGCCCTTTCCGGTGACGACGATCATGCCGCCGGGCTGGAGCGTGACGTCGGCGATCAGGGGATTGCCGACCACGATGGTTGCCACCTTGCCAGGCAGCCGCACCAGCTTGGCCTGGTCGACATTGACGGCGATGGTATCGGCGGACTCGGCAATGACGGCAGCCGGCGATGCCAGCACCGCTGTCGCAACCAGAAGACAGACGCGCGCATGACGGCGCAGCAGTTGTTTACGCATACTCTTACCCCCGGGACGTCACAAACCGGCAGAAGCGATCAGATAACAGCCGAGCCGGTGCCCGACCCGGCTAACCTGCCCTCAATTCGTGAACGTTCCGCAAACTCTCGGACTATTGTTTGAACGGACTGGCGTTCGCGGCTCTCGAGAACCTAGCGGCGGAACGGATAGGCAAGCTGCCCTCCGATTTCCTTCGGCATGGTGGCTTCATCCTTGCCGTAATCCTGCGGCAGTTGCCCCTCGGGCATGCGGAAAGTGCCGAACAGCAAGTCCCAGATCGGGAACGTGCCGGCAAAATTGGTGTCGCCGCCCTCTGCTAGCGCGGTGTGGTGCCAACGGTGGAACACCGGCGTCGCCAACACATATTTGAACGGCCCGAAGGTCCAGTTCAGGTTGGCGTGCACGAAGGCCGAATGGAAGGTCGTGAACGGGGCGAGCCAGACCATGGCGTTCGGCGAAATGCCGGCCATCAGCAGCACGACGTCGACCGCGATGGTACCGAGCACGAGATTGACGGGATGGAAGCGTGCCGCAGAAATCCAGCTGATCTCCTCCGAGGAGTGGTGGATCGCGTGGTACTTCCAGAACCCACCGCCGTGGAACAACCGGTGCAGCCAGTACAGCATGAAATCGGACAGCACCAGGAACAGCATGGCCTGGACCCAGAGCGGCAATAGCGCCAGCGAGCCGTGGCCATTGTCGTAGAAGGCGATGAGCCCGTCGGCATCATGGATGTTGAAGACGAAGCTCGCACCGACGATCAGAAGGCCGATCCGCATGACACGTGCGAACACCGGAACGATAAACCAGTAGCAGATGTCCGTGACGATCTCCCGCTTGCGCCACCACGGCACGCCGGGATTGCAGGCCCAGACATGCTCGAGCACGGTGAAGACCACCGCGAGCGCGAAGGTCGCGGGGATCACCTTCGCGATGGTCTCGCCAAGCATCAGGGCGATTTCCATGGGCAGGCTCGACATTGTCGCCTCTCTTGCGAATTGCTGGTCCCGCCTACGCGTACTCCCCCAAATTTAAGGGAGGGTGAAGCCGGTGCTGCGCTTGCTGCACATCCGGAACCGGAACGAATTGCAGCTGGCTGCCTTAAGGCGAAATTCACTCTGGCCAGCGGCAAGCGCGTTTGCCCGATCGAATTAACTCTCCCGAAAGAGCTCGGATCTCATGGTCGTTGCGTCAAGCACACCGCCGAACGAGGCGATCCCACCCCAGATGGAGTTTTGTTCATGAAGAACCTGATTGCGCGTTTCGCGAAAGATGAATCCGGCGCCACCGCCATCGAATACGGTCTGATTGCCGCCGGCATCGCGCTGGCCATCATCACCGTCGTCAACAATCTCGGCACCACGCTGAACGCCAAGTTCACCTCGATCAGCAGCTCGCTGAAGTAGGCGATCGATCAACGACTGCAAAAGCCCCGGATTTCCGGGGCCTTTGTTTTTAAGACGGCGAGTTCCAGTGGCGTTGAGCAAGTACAGAACCGATGCCGTGGTCGCGGCGAACGCGGCCGAGGCGGCGCAGACCGGCTCGCCGGCTTACTGGGTCTGCCTGGCCCTGCTGCTTGCGACCGTCGCGCTCGCCGCACGCATCGCCTCCCTCTGGTGAGCACGCCTTCGGCTGGTTCTACCCCTCAAGACCGCCGCCGCCGTTTTCGGTTTGTTTAGCACTGCCGGCTAGAATCCGGCGACGCCAGCTCCGCGGCACACCCAGGCCTCAAGACGCAGCCCATGATCCTCGACCTTGCGCGCCTTCTGCTCTTCCCGGCCCTGATGGCGTTTGCCGCCGCAAGCGATCTCTTCACGATGACGATCTCCAACCGCGTATCGCTGGCGCTGGTCGCCGGCTTTTTCGCGCTCGCTCTCGCCGGTGGCATGGCACCTTACGAGATGCTGGGCCATGTCGGCGCCGGCGCGCTCGTCCTAGTCGTGGCCTTCACCTGTTTTGCGATGGGCTGGGTCGGTGGCGGCGATGCCAAGGTGGCGGCCTCCGTCGCGCTTTGGTTCGGGTTCGCACAGCTGATGAACTTCCTGCTCTACGCCTCGCTGTTCGGCGGGGCGCTGACGCTGCTCCTGCTCCAGTTCCGGCAGTGGCCGCTGCCTTACGGGCTCGCTGGCCAGACCTGGCTCGCGCGGCTGCACGCCAAGGACAGCGGCATTCCCTACGGCATCGCGCTCGCACTGAGCGCGCTGATGGTCTACCCGGAGACCGAATGGGTGAAGGCGATCGACCTCGCTCACCTCGCATTGCGCTGAACGCATCGGGTAAACCCGGCGTTAAGGCGATTTAGATACGCCTCATTAACCATGCTTTGACGAATAGCTGGTCAACTGCCGATTACGGCGGCGTCAGCGTCGCGGCGTTTGTTGGAAAGTGAAGCGTATGAATAGGGCACGCATTGTCGTCCTGACGGTCGCCATCTGCGCCGGCGGTGTCGCCGCGTATCTGGCGAGCGGCTCGGACAATTCTGCACCGCCTCCTGCTCCGGTCGCGCAGCTTCCCACCGTCGACGTCCTGGTCGCGAAAAACGACATCGGCCTCGGCCAGACCGTCAAGCCGGAAGACGTGCAATGGCAGACCTGGCCGTCCGCGACCGCCAGCGCCACCTTCATCCGCCGCAACGAGCGCCCCGAGGGGGTAACCCAGGTCACCGGCTCGATCGCACGATCTCCCTTCATCCAGGGCGAGCCGATCCGGGACCAGAAGCTGGTCAAGGCCGAAGGCTCCGGCTTCATGGCGGCAATCCTGCCCACCGGCATGCGGGCGATCTCGACCGAGATCTCGCCGGAAACCGGCGCAGGCGGCTTCATCCTGCCCAACGACCGCGTCGACGTGCTTTTGACGCGCCGTCTCAAGAACCCGGACCAGAGCAGCGGCGCTCCCGATGTCGTCACGTCCGAGATCATCCTGGCCAATATCCGCGTCCTGGCCATCGACCAGGCTCCCAAGGAGAAGGACGGCCAGAACGCGGTGGTCGGCAAGACCGTCACTCTCGAACTCAATCCTGCGCAGACTGCGACGCTCTCCTCCGCACGCCAGAGCGGCACGCTGTCGCTGGCGCTGCGCAGCATCGTCGATGTCAAGCTGAGCGAGATCACGCTCGATGACTCCGCACAGAAGCGCGAGGGCATTTCGATCATTCGGTACGGTATCCCAAGCTCGACGGCGAAGGCACGATGAGGACTGTCGACATGAAATGCAGGGCGAATTTGGCGACGATGCGAACCCCGGTGGTCCGCGCCCTGCCGTTTTCGGCCGCCGTCGCGCTCGCGCTCAACCCGGTGCTCACCCCTGTGGTCGCCGCCGACTATCGCCCTGTGGCGCAGGCTGCGGCCGACGGTCAGATGAACGCGCGATTCCTCTCGCTCGGCATCGGCAAGTCGATCGTGATCGACCTTCCGCGCGACATCAAGGACGTGCTTGTCGCCGATCCGAAGATCGCCAACGCGGTCGTCCGCTCGGCGCAGCGTGCCTACATCATTGGCGCCTCGATCGGGCAGACCAACATCGTGTTCTTCGATTCCGCCGGCCAGCAGATCGCGGCCTATGACATCGCGGTCAAGCGCGACCTCAACGGCGTGCGGGCCGCGCTGAAGCAGGTCCTGCCGAACTCAGACATCCAGATCGACGGGCTAGGCGACGGCATCATCTTGACCGGCTCGGCCGCGAATCCGGCCGAAGCCCAGCAGGCCAACGACCTCGCCGTGCGCCTCGCCGGCGGCCCCGAGAAGGTCGTGAACTCGATCGTGGTCCGCGGCCGCGATCAGGTCATGCTCAAGGTGACGGTCGCGGAAGTGCAGCGCAGCATCGTCAAGCAGCTCGGAATCGACCTCACCGCCAACCTCAGCTACGGCACCTCGGTCGTCAGCTTCAGCAACTCCAATCCGTTCACGGCTCTTGGCCACAACCTCGTCGACGGCAATAACCTGACCACGAAGTTCGGCGCGGCCCCGTCGGTGCAGGCCACGCTGCGTGCGATGGAGACCGCGGGCGTGATCCGGACGCTGGCCGAACCGAACCTGACCGCGATCTCCGGTGAATCGGCAACGTTCATTGCCGGCGGTGAATTTCCGGTGCCTGCGGGCTATGCGTGCGACCCCACCACGCACGTCTGTACCACCCAGATCAGCTTCAAGAAGTTCGGCATCTCGCTCAACTTCACCCCCGTCGTTCTCACGGAGGGCAAGATCAGCCTGCGGGTAATGACCGAGGTGTCCGAGCTCTCGAACGAAAACGCGATCACGCTGTCCCAGGCCGTGACCTCGACCTCGGTCAACTCGCTCACGGTGCCCTCGATCAAGACCCGCCGCGCAGAAACCTCGCTGGAAATTCCCTCAGGCGGCGCGATGGCGATGGCTGGCCTGATCCAGCAGCAGACCAAGCAAGCGGTCAGCGGACTGCCAGGTCTGATGCAGCTCCCGGTCCTCGGCACGCTGTTCCGTAGCCGCGACTTCGTCAACAACGCGACCGAGCTGGTCGTGATCGTGACGCCCTACATCGTTCGCGCAGTTGCGCAAAAGGACCTGTCGCGGCCGGATGATGGCTTCTCCGCACCGGCTGATCCGCAGGCCGAACTGCTCGGCAACATCAACCGCATCTACGGCGTGCCCGGCCGGACCGAACCGGCCAAGAACTACCGCGGCACCTACGGCTTCATCACCGACTGAGGCGGAACGGGGACTTCATGAAGATCACTAGACCACCCCAGATTCGCAGGCGCGCCATCCACCTCGGCGGCGCGCTCGTCGGCATGGCGCTCGCCCTAGGCGGCTGCCAGCATGACGAAGCGGTCACGGCCTCCATTCCCGACGACTACAAGCAGCGCCATCCGATCGCGATCGAGGAGCAGAATCGTTCCATCGTCGTCTTCGTCGGCCATGCCCGCGGCGGCTTGACCGCCGCCCAGCGCGCCGACGTGATGGGCGTCGCGTCGGCCTGGATGCACGAAGGCACCGGCGCGATCCGGATCGACGTACCGTCCGGCACGCCCAACGCGCGTCCGGTCGCGGACACCATGCGCGAAATCCAGGCAATGCTGTCGGCGGCGGGCGTTCCGCCGCGCGGCATCAACGCCCGCTCTTACACGCCGGACGACAAGCGATTCCTGCCGCCGATCCGCCTCACCTATTCCAAGATCGCCGCAGTCGCGGGTCCCTGCGGCCTGTGGCCGGAAGATATCGGCCCTTCGATGAAGAACAAGAGCTGGTTCGAGAACAAGGACTACTACAATTACGGCTGCGCCTATCAGCGCAACCTCGCAGCGATGGTCGACAATCCGTCGGATCTCGAGCAGCCGCGGCCCGAAACGCCGTCCTACACGCCGCGGCGGACCGCCGCGTTCGAGAAGTATCGCAAGGGAATGCCGACGGCGGTCGCCTATCCTGAGGCCGACAAGGCCAAACTCAGCGACACCGGCAGATGATCAGCTACGCTCGCCAGCCCCAAGAAGATCAGTCCGAGGCATCGCTCCCACCGGTCGAGGAGCATATTGCGCCGGCGCCCCGCGTTTCCGTCCAGGCTTTCTGCGAGACCGTGGAAACGGCGGCCGCCGTGCAGTCAGCCGGCGAAGATCGCCGTCTCGGCAAGGCCCATCTGAAGATCCAGATGGGCGGAATGGCGGCTGCGGTGGAAGCCTACCGCTCGGCCCCCACGCCGAACGTGATCGTGCTCGAAAGCGACGGCCGCAACGACCTCCTGGGCGGGCTCGACCATCTCGCGACCGTCTGCGATGCCGGCACCCGCGTGGTCGTGATCGGCCGCATCAACGACGTCACGCTCTACCGCGAGCTGGTCCGCCGCGGCGTCAGCGACTACGTGCTCGCGCCGGTCGGCGCGATCGACGTCGTGCGCTCGATCTGCAACCTGTTCTCGGCGCCGGAAGCCAAGGCCGTCGGCCGCATTATCGCCGTGGTCGGGGCCAAGGGCGGCGTCGGCGCATCAACCATCTCCCACAATGTCGCCTGGGCGATCGCCCGCGATCTCGCGATGGACGCGGTCGTCGCCGACCTCGACCTCGCCTTCGGCACGGCCGGACTCGACTACAACCAGGATCCACCGCAGGGCATTGCCGACGCCGTATTCTCACCCGATCGCGTCGACACCGCCTTCGTCGACCGCCTTCTGTCGAAATGCACCGACCACCTCAGTCTGCTGGCGGCGCCGGCGACGCTCGACCGGGTCTACGATTTCGGCGCCGACGCCTTCGATTCCGTGTTCGACACGTTGCGCTCCACGATGCCCTGCATCGTCCTCGACGTTCCGCACCAATGGTCGGGCTGGACGAAACGCGCCCTGATCGGAGCGGACGACATCCTGATCGTGGCGGCGCCCGACCTCGCCAATTTGCGCAACACCAAGAACCTGTTCGATCTCCTGAAGGCCGCGCGCCCCAACGACCGGCCGCCGCTCTACTGCCTGAACCAGGTCGGCGTGCCGAAACGGCCCGAAATCGCCGCGGCGGAGTTCGCCAAGGCGATCGAGAGCCAGCCGGTCGTCTCGATTCCGTTCGAGCCGCAGATCTTCGGCTCGGCGGCCAATAACGGCCAGATGATCGCGGAGATCTCGGCCAACCATAAGTCGATCGAGATGTTCCTTCAGATCGCCCAGCGCCTGACCGGCCGCAGCGAAACGAAGAAGCAAAAGTCGTCCCTGCTTTCACCCCTGATTGACAAGTTGCGGGGAAAATAGGTCGCCGCATGGAGTTTTTAAGTGTTCGGTAAGCGTAGCGGAACAGACGCCGACGCCCGGGCCCCGAAGCCCGGTGCCGTGTCGCCAGAGCCTGCCCAGGCTTCGGCGCCCGCCATGTCGCGCGTGCCGCCGCCGCCGGCAATCTCCTCGCCGCCGCTCGCCCCGGCGAAGCCTGCGCCGACCATGGAAGCCCGCCGCTCGGACAATTATTACGAGGTCAAGGCGACCATCTTCGGCGCGCTGATCGAGGCCATCGACCTCGCCCAGCTTGCCAAGCTCGATTCGGAGTCCGCGCGCGAGGAAATCCGGGACATCGTCAACGAGATCATCGCGATCAAGAACATCGTGATGTCGATCGCCGAGCAGGAAGAGCTGCTCGACGACATCTGCAACGACGTCCTCGGCTACGGTCCGCTGGAGCCGCTGTTGTCGCGCGACGACATCGCCGACATTATGGTCAACGGCGCCGACACCGTCTACATCGAGGTCGCCGGCAAGATCCAACGCACCGGTATCCGCTTCCGCGACAATCAGCAGCTCCTCAACATCTGCCAGCGTATCGTCAGCCAGGTCGGCCGGCGCGTCGACGAATCCTCGCCGATCTGCGACGCCCGCCTGGCCGACGGCTCCCGCGTCAACGCCATCGTGCCCCCGCTGTCAATCGACGGCCCCACGCTCACGATCCGCAAGTTCAAGAAGGACAAGCTGACGCTCGATCAGCTCGTCAAGTTCGGCGCAATCTCGCCGGAAGGCGCGGAAATCCTCCAGATCATCGGCCGCGTCCGCTGCAACGTGCTGATCTCCGGCGGTACCGGCTCGGGCAAGACCACGTTGCTCAACTGCCTGACCAACTACATCGAGCACGACGAGCGCGTCATCACCTGCGAGGACGCCGCCGAACTCCAGCTCCAGCAGCCGCACGTGGTGCGACTGGAAACCCGCCCGCCCAACATCGAGGGCGAGGGCCAGGTCACCATGCGCGAGCTGGTGCGCAACTGCCTGCGTATGCGTCCCGAGCGCATCATCGTCGGCGAAGTCCGCGGACCCGAGGCGTTCGACCTGCTCCAGGCCATGAACACCGGCCATGACGGCTCGATGGGCACGCTGCACGCCAACAATCCGCGCGAGGCGCTATCGCGCTGCGAATCCATGATCACGATGGGCGGCTTCTCCCTGCCTTCACGCACCATCCGCGAGATGATCTGCGCCTCGATCGACGTCATCGTCCAGGCCGCGCGCCTGCGCGACGGTTCACGCCGCATCACCCACATCACCGAAGTGATGGGCATGGAAGGCGACACCATCATCACCCAGGACGTGTTCCTCTACGACATGGTCGGCGAGGACGCCAACGGCAAGATCATCGGCCGGCACCGGTCGACCGGAATCGGCCGCCCGAAATTCTGGGAACGCGCCCGCTATTACGGCGAAGAGAAGCGCCTTGCCGCGGCGCTCGACGCGGCGGAAGTGGCGCCCACGACGTGAGCAGGTCAACGCAGCCATGAACATGCAAGTCCTTGCCCTCGCCTTCCTTGCCACCGCCACCGTCGGCGGCCTCGCCTGGGTCTTCCTTTATCCAATGCTGTCCGGGGAACGGAAGGCCGAGAGCCGCCGCGCCTCGATCTCGCGGGCCGAGGCGCCCACGGCCCGCGCCGCCGAGAAGACGCAGCGCTCGCGCCGCGAGCAGGTCGAAACCTCGCTCAAGGATCTCGAGGCGCGGCGCCAGCAGGAGAAGAGCGTACCGCTCAGTGTCCGCCTGTCGCAGGCCGGCCTCGATTGGGCGCCGCAGAAATTCTGGATCGTGTCCGCCGTCGTGGCGGGCGTGCTGTTCGCAGTCGCCTTGTTCATCGGCGGCGGCCTGCTCGGTGCCGCCGGCTTCGCGTTTGCCGGCGGCCTCGGTCTGCCCCGCTGGGCGCTCGGCTTCCTGAAGAAGCGCCGTGAAAACAAGTTCCTGGCCGCCTTGCCCGATGCCGTCGACGTCATCGTCCGCGGCATCAAGGCGGGCCTGCCGCTGTTCGAATCGATCAAGGTGGTCGCCGCCGACGCGCCAGAGCCGCTGCGCTCCGAGTTTCTGTCCATCATCGAGACGCAGGCGATCGGCATGCCGCTCGGCGAGGCCTGCACGCGGCTCTACGATCGCATGCCGCTGCCCGAGGCCAATTTCTTCGGCATCGTCATCTCCATCCAGCAGAAATCGGGCGGCAACCTCTCCGAAGCGCTCGGCAACCTTTCCAAGGTGCTGCGCGACCGCAAGAAGATGAAAGAGAAGATCCAGGCGATGTCGATGGAAGCCAAGGCCTCGGCCGGCATCATCGGCTCGCTGCCGCCGATCGTGATGTTCCTCGTCTACCTCACAACGCCAGGATACATCTCGATGCTTTGGACTCATCCCACCGGCCAGCTCATGCTGGTCGGCTGTGTTGTCTGGATGTCGATCGGCATCATGGTGATGAAGAAGATGATCAATTTCGACTTCTGATGGTGTCTTATGGTAGAGTTCCTCGTTGCGAAACTTCACGACGTCCACTTCATGACGATGCTGCTGGCGGCCATTGCCGCCAGCGCCACCGTCTATACGCTGGTGATGCCGCTGTTCGCCGGCGAGGGCCTTTCCAAGCGCATGAAGGCGGTGGCGAACGAACGTGAGCGCATCCGGCAGCGCGAGCGCGAGCGCCTCCACAAGAGTGAAAAAGTCTCGCTGCGCCAGACGCCGAAGCAGCTCGTCTCGAAGGTCGTCGATGACTTCAACCTGACCAAATGGCTCGCGCAGGAAGCTGCGCGGGACAAGCTCATCATGGCCGGCTATCGAGGCCAGGCGCCCTACATCACCTTCCTGTTTGCCCGCCTGGTTGCCCCGATCGTGCTGTTCGTCGGTTCGGTCGTCTACGTGTTCCTGATCGCGCATATGCAGCAGTCCATGCCGATCAAGATCGGCATCTGCGTCGGTGCGGCCTATCTCGGACTCCAGGCGCCGATGCTGTTCCTCAGGAACGCGATCTCCAAGCGCCAACTCTCGATCAAGCGCGCCTTTCCCGATGCGCTCGACCTGCTCCTGATCTGCATCGAATCCGGCATGTCGGTCGAGATGGCGTTCCGGAAGGTCGCGGTCGAAATCGTGGGCCAGTCGATCGCGCTATCGGAGGAGTTCACCCTGACCACGGCCGAGCTGTCGTATTTGCAGGATCGCAAGGTCGCCTACGAGAACCTCGCGCGGCGCACCGGGCTCGAGGGCGTCAAGTCGGTATGTCTCGCGCTCCAGCAGGCGGAGCGTTACGGCACCCCGCTCGGCCAATCCTTGCGGGTGATGGCGCAGGAAAACCGCGACATGCGCATGAACGAAGCCGAGAAAAAGGCCGCGGCACTGCCGCCGAAGCTGACGGTACCGATGATCCTGTTCTTCCTGCCGGTGCTGTTCGTCGTCATCCTTGGACCGACTGGCATCAAGGTCACCGAGATGCAATGACCTTAGACGTGGACCGCGTACGGTCCGAGGATGCCTTCAAGATTGGAAGATCAAGATCGGAAGATCACGTCTGATCAGTCGGGCAGGCCGAGCGAGGCGACCGGCGTCCGCTTCGGCGCACCACGCCGGACGTCGCTGCGGGTCAACATTTCCTTGAGATAGGCGACATTGGCCGTAGCCTGGTCCGGCGGCAGGTCCGCCTTCACAATAGTCTCGGCTTCGGCGAAGCGGCCCTGGAGACCGACGACAAGACCGAGATTCTGCCGCACCCGCGCGCTTGCGTGCGGCGAGGCATAGGCTTGGCGCAGCGCGTCTTCGGCCTTCGGCAGATCTCTCGACAACATGTAGGACAGGCCGAGATTGGAGAGCACGCCGGGATCGCCAGGCGCGATCTTGAGCGCACTCGCATAGTAGGAGCGCGCTTCCTCGTGACGCCCCATCTGATCGAGCGCGGTACCCTGCACCGAGAGCAGGCGCCAATCCGGGTTATCGGGCGAATGCGCCTTCGACAGCACGTCGAAGGCTTGCTGGAAATTGCCGTTGTCGGAGAGCGCGCGGCCGTATTGGGCCATCAGCGCCTTGTTGCCGGGATTGGCGATGGTCGCCTGCTCGAGCACGGCGGCAGCCTGGGCGCGCTGGCCGTTGGCGCGCAGGGCCTGGCCGTAGGCGAGCGCCGCGTCGGCGTCCTTGGGATTGGCACGATAGCGCTCGCCATAGACTTCAGCAGCGCGCGCAGGATCGGTGGGAGCGGCTTCCGCCCGCGGCCCGACCGAGCCCGTGACGTCGGAGAGTTTCGACATCGCCGTGCAGCCGCCGAGACCCATGGCCACCGCTGCGACCAGCGAGGTGGACGCAAGAAGCCGGGCAAGACTTAACCGTTCACGACTGAACCGTTGACGCATGACGCTTTGACTCTCGAGCCGATTGATCGAGCCGAACGCGCCAGCAATAGACTGTTAACCCTAACGGCCGGTTAATGCTCCCGGCCCGGGCCCGTCACTGCGGCGCCTGCGGCGGCACCTCGCCGCCGAGACCCGCATCGAGGCCGAGCGCCTTCGCCTGCTCGTTCAGGTCCCGCAGCAATTGCAGTCGTTGCCGCGTCTCGATCGCGACATCGATGCCCGGACGCACGACCCTCGGCAATTCGCGTCGAAGATCGTCACGATTGACCAGACGCCTCGCGCGGAGCTCGTCGAGCTGAACGTCGTCGATGCCGAGCACATTTGCAGATTGCTCGATCAGTCGGCGCAGTAGTGACGTCACCGCGGCCTCGACATCATGCTTGCGTGCGGATCTCGAGAACTTGCTTTCCAGATCGGCCCAGACATGAGAGGTCACGAGATAGACGTGGAGCAAATTGGCCCAATCCACCTCGTCGTCGGCATAGAAGGCGCGGCGCAGCAGGAGCCGGCGCGCGAATGCTGCGACCTGATTCCGTTTCAGCGTGGTGCATGCGTCGATCTCGATGCCCGATTGGACGGCCGGATCTCGGGAAAAATCCCGTCCGGCCGGCAGTCTGACGACGCCGTGCGGCAGGTTGGAATCGAGCGGCCTGAAGACACCATCCTTGCGCGGACGTGAGTAGCGGGCGATCGCGAAGCGATACTCTGTGCGGCCGCCATGGGACATCGGGTCGGACATCGGGCCGAAATGGATGACGTTGAAGCCGGCATCGTCACCGGCCTGCCCGGTCGATGACGGACAGGACAGGACGTAGATCGTGCGCCAGAATGCTTCAGCGCTCTCGCTCGACGTGGCGCGCGGATCGGGAATCGAATAACGCGTCAGCCCTTCGACATGCCGGTGTCCGTGCAGGACCAGATCGACATTGAGCGATGTCGCCGCTTCGAGGAAGGTCGCGGGCGCGGCGAGATACATCAGCGGCTCGTCGGGCACGCCGAGAAACCGCTTTCCTTCTCCGGTCGCCTGCGGCAGTGGATGATGGTGCAGCGCCAGCACGCGCACGAGGTTTTCCACCGGCTCGGCATAATCGGCGCGGCCGCCCGACCCGAGGCTGCCCGCGAGCTTGACGCTCAGCCGCGCGGAATCCGAAACCATGGCGCTATAGGCGCTCTGGTCGACGTTGCCGCTCACGAGCGTCGTGAGGCTCGCGCGGTTGGAATCCAGCAGCACCAGATCGAGGCCGGCCTGACGGTAGTAGACGCTCTTCGAGGTCCGCGGCAAATGCAGGTAATCATAAACATCGTGGCGACCTGCACGCTGGCTCGGTCGCTTGACGTCGTGATTGCCGGCAATTGCCTGGATGTCGGTGAACAGCCCGGTCTGCCGGAAGGACGCAATGACGGCGATCGCTTCGTCGAGCGCAGGCGGCGCCGGGTCGTCCACGATATCGCCGGTGATCAGCAGGATGCGATCGGGAACATCCGCGAAGTCCGCCATCCTCTCGCGAATTGCGGCATTGAGCGTCTCGATGGTCGCAAGCAGTCGACCAGACCCGTCCAGATGCAGGTCGGAAATCTGTACGATGACGAACGATCTATCCATTTTGCGTCGCTTATTTGCGAATGCCGCGCCGCGCAAACGATGAGAGAAATGCCTTCGACGATCAGGTTCAGTCCGGTATCAATCAGCCCGGGCCATGATGAGCCGGGTAAGAATTGACCCCATCCCCTGTTGTTGCACTCCGTGCAGAACCGTACGACACAATCTAAAATATTGGGCAATAATGCCACAACCGCAGCGCTAGTAAAGCCCTGCGGCCGCTCGCGTGGATCGTGTCCTCGGCATGAGACGGGGCTCGCCCGATGATGGTTTCGCTCACCCGATCAATATTCGATAGCGAGCCTCTTGCGAATTTCATCAATGCGCTTGTCCAATGCATCGAACCGCGCGTGAACGGAGCGGTCGTGGAGATAGAAGACGTAACCGCCGGCAAGGAACGCGAATATCCAATGATGATGCTCGACATAGCCAAAAATCGCCTCGACCGCCTGCCCGATGAAGGTGACCACGCTCCACACAAATTCCATTGCATTTCCTCCCGGCCGGCTTTGTCGTCGGCCGCCGGAGATCTGCACACCTGACGGCCGTTGCCGGAACCTAGCATGGCCCCTTTGCTGCGAGTAGCGGACCGCCGAACGGTGGCAGCAAAGCTGATTGCGGCGGCGGCAAAACTCTGCGAAATCTCGTCCGTTCGTATGACCCGCTCGATCTGACGATCCGGACCCGCCAATGCCTTCTGTCTTCGAGACGTCGCCTACCGCCATCCCGATCACCTTCGTCACCAAGTCGAGCTGGGATCAGGTCGCCGAGGGGCTACCGGCGGCGCAACGCCAGTTCGCCACCGCGAGCGCCTTCACCGCAAAGCCGGGCGGCTATCTCGCGCTGCCCGCGCCCGATGGCGCGATCGCGCAAGTGCTGTTCGGGCTCGAGGACGAGGGTGCAAAATCGCGCGACCTGTTCCGACCGGGCGCCCTGCCCGGCCTCCTGCCGCCGGGCATCTATCGCTTCGCCAATGCACCGCAGGATGCACGGCTCGCCGCACTCGCCTTCGCGCTCGGCAGCTACCGCTTCGCCCGGTACCGCAAGGCCGATCGCCCCGAGGTCAGCCTCGTTCCCCCCGACGGCGTCGACGCGACCGACATCAATCGCATGGCGGACGCCGCAATGCTGGCGCGCGACCTCATCAACACGCCGGCCAACGACATGGGGCCGGAGGAGCTGGCCGCAGCCGCGCAGGATCTCGCCGCCGAATTCGGCGCAAGCTTTGCCTGCACCATCGGTGACGACTTAAAGACGAATTTTCCACTGATCCACGCCGTCGGCATGGCATCTAGCCGCGCGCCGCGGCTGATCGACATTGGCTGGGGCGACCCGGCTCATCCCAAGGTGACGCTGGTCGGCAAGGGCGTCTGCTTTGACACCGGCGGGCTCGACTTGAAGCCTCCGAGCGGCATGCTGATCATGAAGAAGGACATGGGCGGCGCCGCCAACGTGCTGGCGCTGGCGCGCATGGTGATGGATGCGAAGCTGAAGGTGCGACTGCGCGTGCTGATTCCGGCCGTGGAGAACGCGGTCGCGGGCAATGCCTTCCGCCCGCTCGACATCTTCACCTCGCGCAAGGGCATCACGGTCGAGATCGGCAATACGGACGCAGAGGGGCGGCTGGTGCTCGCCGACGCGCTGGCGCTTGCGGACGAGGAAAAGCCGGACCTGCTGATCGATCTCGGCACGTTGACGGGAGCGGCACGCGTCGCGCTGGGGCCGGATTTACCGCCCTTTTACACCAATGATGAGACGCTTGCCGCTGACGTCGCACGATGCGCGGCGAGGGAGAACGATCCGTTGTGGCGCATGCCACTGTGGCCGCCTTACGATGCGTGGCTGGATTCCAAGACCGCCACTATCACCAACGCACCATCAGGCGGCTTTGCCGGCTCGATCATTTGCGCGCTGTTCCTGCAACGCTTCGTCGAGCATGCCAGGAGCTGGCTGCATGTCGACATCTACGGCTGGACGCCGTCGGCGAAGCCCGCACGCCCCGAGGGCGGCGAGTGCCAGGCCGCGCGCGCGATCTACACATTGCTGAGCGAGCGCTATGCGTGATCCAGAACACGATCTAAGCCACGATCCAAGTCACGATCCAAGATACGATCCAAGGCTGACACCGTCGCGCGGCGACATCGCCGCGAAATACCTCGAAAGCAAGGTGCAGGCGGATCGTTTCGTCACGGGCGAGGAATTCGAGATCATCGCGGCGATCGCGCCCGTGCGCGAGCAGCCGTCGTCGAACGCGATGCTAATGACACAAGCGTTGCGCGGCGAGGGCGTCACGGTTTACGACCGCAACGGCGAAGGCTGGGCATGGGGTCAACTTTCAGGTGACGGCTATGTCGGCTGGCTGCCGGACGCAGCGCTCATGAAGCCCGCGGCCGCGCCGACCCATATGGTCAGTGCTTTACGAACCTTTGCCTTCCCCGGTCCCTCGATCAAGCTGCGGCCAGCAGACACGCTGGTGATGGGATCGAAGATCGCGGTTGCACGCGAGGACGGCAGCTTCGCCGTGACACGCGACGGACACTATCTGCCGAAGGCCCATCTCGCCCCGCTTGGTCATTGCGAGCCGGATTTCGTCGCAGTCGCCGAGCGTTTCGTCGGCACGCCCTATCTCTGGGGTGGCAAGAGCAGCCTTGGCGTCGATTGCTCCGGCCTGGTCCAGATGTCGCTGACATCGGCGGGCATCGGCTGCCCGCGCGACAGCGACATGCAGCAGGCCGGCCTCGGCCGCGCGCTGGAGCCCCATGAGCAAAGCAGCTTGCTGCGCGGCGATCTCATTTTCTGGAAAGGTCATGTCGCCATCGTCCGCGATGGCAGCACCATGGTTCACGCCAATGCGCATCACATGGCAACGGTGATCGAGCCGATCGAGCCGGCAATCGCAAGGATCAAGCAAGCCGGCAGCGAGGTCGCCGCGATCAAGCGGCTCTGACGGAGGCTACGTCGCCGCGGACCCGTTCTCCGCCGTCTCCAGCCGGAACGCCGCCGCAAACAGCGCGCGCGTGTAATCCGTCTTCGGGTTCTTGAAGAGCTCGGCGGCCTGACCTTCCTCGACCACCTTGCCGCCACGCATCACGATCAGATGGCTGGCGAGCGAGGCGACGACGCGCAGATCGTGCGAGATGAACATGTAAGTGAGATCGCGCCGGCGCTGCAATTCACGCAGCAGATCGACCATCTGCGCCTGAATCAGCATGTCGAGCGCACTGGTCGGCTCGTCCAGGACGACGAAATCCGGCTCCAGCACCACCGCCCGCGCGATGCTGATGCGCTGGCGCTGGCCGCCGGAGAATTCATGCGGATAACGGTGGCGAGTATCCGGTTTCAGTCCGACGTCCTCGAGCGCCTTGACGACGCGCTCCTCCCGCTCGCCTCGCGAGAGCTGCGGCTGATGCACGGTGAGGCCTTCGGCGACGATGTCGGCGACCGACATGCGCGGGCTGAGCGAGCCGAACGGATCCTGGAACACGATCTGCATGTCGCGCCGGAACGGCCGCATCTCCTTGAAGCGCAGGCCCTGGATATCTTTTCCCAGGAACACAATGCGTCCGTTCGAGGAGATCAGCCGCAGCAATGCGAGCCCCAGCGTGGTCTTGCCCGAGCCGGACTCGCCGACAACGCCGAGCGTCTCGCCCTTGCGCACGGCGATGCTGACGCCGTCGACCGCCTTGATGTGGCCGACCGTCTTACGCATCAGCCCCCGCTTGATCGGGAACCAGACCTTTAGGTCGTCGGCGGACATCACCACCGGGGCATCCGGCTGCGGCGGCGCCGGATCTGGCTTCGGCTCCGCGGCGAGCAGGTCGCGCGTATAGGGATGCTTCGGGGTCTTGAAGACGTGCTCGACCGGCCCCTGCTCGACGATCTCGCCCCCCTTCATGACGCAGACCTGGTCGGCGATGCGGCGCACGATGCCGAGATCGTGGGTGATGAAGAGCAGGCTCATGCCGAGCCGGCCGCGGATCTCTGCGAGCAGCGTCAGGATCTGCGCCTGCACGGTAACGTCGAGCGCCGTGGTCGGCTCGTCCGCGATCAGGAGGTCCGGCTCGTTGGCGAGCGCCATCGCGATCATCACGCGCTGGCGCTGGCCGCCGGAGAGCTGGTGCGGATAGCTCTTCAGCCGCGTTTCAGGCTCGGGAATGCCGACCTGCGTGAGCAATTCCAGCGTCCGCCTGCGCGCCTCGGCATTGCTGGTCGGATTGTGCAGCTGAATGATCTCGCCGATCTGCGCCTCGATCGTATGCAGCGGGTTGAGCGAGGTCATCGGCTCCTGGAAGATGATCGAGATGTCGCTGCCGCGAATCTCCCGCATCTCCTGCTCCGACCGGTCGATCAGTTCCTGGCCCTTGAAGTGGATGCTGCCCGAGGGATGCGAGGCATTTGGATAGGGCAAGAGCTTGAGAATCGAGAGCGCGCTGACCGACTTGCCGGAGCCGGACTCGCCGACCAGCGCCAGGCACTCGCCGCGCTTGATCTGGAACGAGACCTTGTCGACCGCGAGCGTGGTGGCGCCCCCCTGGTGGAAGGCCACCGAGAGGTCGCGCACGCTGAGCAAAGGCTGGTTGATCGCGTCCATTGGCTTACCTGAACGTCTTGCGCGGATCGAATGCGTCGCGCACGGCCTCGCCGATGAAGATCAAAAGCGACAGCATGATCGCGACCGAGAAGAAGCCGGAAAAACCGAGCCACGGCGCCTGCACGTTGGACTTGCCCTGCGACAGCAACTCGCCGAGCGACGGCGAGCCGGGCGGCAGTCCGAACCCCAGGAAATCGAGCGCCGTCAGCGTCATCACCGAACTCGACACGATGAACGGCAGGAACGTCATGGTCGCGACCATCGCGTTCGGCAACAGATGCCGGAACATGATGACCTTGTTCGACACGCCGAGCGCCCGCGCCGCCTGGATATACTCGAAATTGCGCCCGCGCAGGAATTCCGCGCGCACGAGTCCGACCAGCGACACCCAGGAAAATAACAACAGGATGCCGAGAAGCACGAAGAAGCCGGGCACCAGCACCGACGACAAGATCAGCAGCAGATAGAGCGAAGGGATCGCAGTCCATATCTCGATGAAACGCTGGAACAACAGGTCGATCCAGCCGCCGAAATAGCCCTGCACCGCGCCGGCCGCGATGCCGACGATGGAGGAGACGATGGTCAGGCAGAGGCCGAACAGCACTGAGATGCGGAAGCCGTAGATCAGCCGCGCCACCACGTCGCGGCCCTGATCGTCGGTGCCGAGCCAGTTGTATTCGAGATCGCGGCAGCTCTTGAGGCCTTTCTTCTCGACGACGGGCTTGCACTGCGCTTCCGTCAACATCCAGGTCGGCCGCGACGGCGCCGGCGTCGGCAGATCGAGATTGTGGGTGTCGTAGGAATAGCGGATCAGCGGCCAGACGATGCTGCCGCCCTTGTCCCTGATCAGCTTCTGCAAATAGGGATCGCGATAGTCGGCCGCGGTTTCGAAGTCGCCGCCGAAAGTGGTTTCCGAATAGGTGACGACGGACGGCCAATAAAGGTGGCCGTCATATTTGATCAGGAACGGCCGATCATTGGCGATCAGCTCGGCGAACAGCGACACCACAAATAGGATCAGGAAGATCCAGAACGACCAATAGCCGCGCCGGTTCGCCTTGAAATTCTGCCAGCGGCGCCTGTTGAGCGGCGACGGCACGAACGGTTTGCGAGTGATCGGCACGGCACTGCCGAGCGGCGACTTCGCAGTGGTTTCGATCGGCGTGGTGGGGGCGGCCAGCGTCATCAGACCTCCCGCGCCTCGAAATCGATTCGTGGATCGATCCACATATAGGTCAGGTCAGAGATCAGGTTGATCACGAGGCCGACGAGCGAAAAGATGAAGAGCGTGCCGAACACCACGGGGTAGTCGCGATTGAGAACGCTCTCGAAACTGAGCAGTCCCAGTCCGTCCAGCGAGAAGATGGTCTCGATCAGAAGCGAGCCCGAGAAGAAGGCGTGAATGAAGGTCGAGGGAAAGCCGGCGATGACGATCAGCATCGCGTTGCGGAAAACGTGACCGTAAAGCACCCGATTCTCGCTGCAGCCCTTCGCGCGCGCGGTCATCACGTATTGCTTGCGGATCTCGTCCAGAAACGAGTTCTTGGTCAGGAACGTCATGGTGGTGAACGCACCGAGCCCCATGGCGATCAGCGGCAGCGTCAAATGCCAGAAGTAATCGATGATCTTCCAATACCACGGAAACTGCGACCAGCCGTCTGACGTCAGTCCGCGCAGCGGGAACCAGTTGAAGAACGAACCGCCGGCAAACAGGATGATCAGGAGGATCGCGAATAGAAAGCCGGGAATCGCGTAGCCAAGTACGAGCACGCTCGACGTCCAGGTGTCGAAGCGCGTCCCGTCCCTGACCGCCTTGCGGATGCCGAGCGGAATCGAGATCAGGTAGGTCAGCAGCGTCAGCCAGATGCCGAGCGAGATCGAGACCGGCAACTTCTCCTTGACGAGCTGCAGGACGCTGACGTCGCGAAAATAGCTCTTGCCGAAATCGAAGCGGGCGAAATTCCAGACCATCAGCGCGAAGCGCTCCGGCGCCGGCTTGTCGAAGCCGAACTGCACTTCCAGCTTCTTGATGAAATCGGGATCGAGGCCTTGCGCGCCGCGATACTTCGAGTTGATGGCGTCGCCGCCGGCTCCCAACTGCCCCGGGGCGCGCTGCGCAAAGTCGCCGCCGCCCGAAATGCGCGAGGTCCCGCCGGTGTCCGCGCCCGAGAGCTGCGCGATCACGCGCTCGACCGGGCCGCCCGGCGCGAACTGCACGACGATGAAGGAGACGAAGAGGATCCCGAGCAAGGTCGGGATCATCAGCAGGATGCGGCGGGCGATGTAGGCGCTCATGGCTGCTTCGCCTGCTCGAGCCTGGCGGCCTTGCCGCCATCGTACCACCAGATGTCGGGAGCGCCGACGCCGTTGGCATAACGCGGCGGCTTCTGCGGATGACCGAATTGGTCCCAATAAGCAAGCCGGTGCGTCTTGTTGAACCAGTGCGGCACCCAATAACGGCCGGCGCGGAACAGGCGATCGAAGGCGCGGCAGGCGACGGTCAATTCCTCGCGGCTGTCGGCCGCCATGATCTTCTCGATCATGGCATCGATGGCCGGATTGGCGACGCCCGCAAGATTGTACGAGCCCTTCGTTGCCGCGACCTGCGACGAGAAGAACGAGCGCATGGCGTCGCCCGGCGTTGCCGACATGCTGAAGCGCTGGGTCGTCATATCGAAGTCGAAATCTTCCTGGCGTACCTTGTATTGCACGGCGTCGACGAGGCGCACGCTCGCTTCGATGCCAAGCGTCGCGAGATTCTTGATGTAGGGCCCATGGTGCGGCTGGAACGAAGGCTCGTCCAACAGAAATTCGATCCTGAAGATCTCGCCGTTCGGCAGCATCCTCTTGCCGTCCTTGATCGGCAGGCCGGCCTCGCTCAGCAATCGCTGCGCCCTGCGCAACAGGCTGCGATCCTGCCCGGAGCCGTCGGAGACGGGCGGCGTGAACGGTGCGGCGAACACCTCGTCCGGAACCTGGCCGCGAAACGGCTCCAGCAGCTTCAGCTCTTCCGGCGGCGGAGGCCCATCGCTCGCCATGAGGTCCGAGTTCTGAAATGGCGATACCGTGCGGGCATAAGCACCGTACATGATGGTCTTGTTGGTCCACTCGAAGTCGAAGGCGTCGATCAGTGCCTCACGCACGCGAGGATCCCTGAATTTTTCGCGCCGCGTGTTGATGAACCATCCTTGCGCGCCGGACGGCGTGTCGTCGGGCACGACCTCCATCTTGACGCGACCCTCCTTGACCGCGGGGAAGTCATAGCGGGTCGCCCAGATACGAGCGGTGAACTCTTCGCGGTAGAGATAGTTCTTGCCGGTGAAACCTTCAAAAGCGACATCGCGGTCGCGGTAGAATTCGTAGCGCACGACGTCGAAATTGTAGCTGCCACGACAGGGGGGCAGGTCGGCAGCCCACCAATCCTTGACGCGTTCGTATTCGATGTAGCGGTTGACCTCGAACTTGCCGACCTTGTACGGGCCCGAGCCCAACGGGATATCGAGCGATGTTTCGTCGAAAGCGCGAGAGGCATAATATGCTTTCGAGAAGATCG
This sequence comes from Bradyrhizobium sp. 155, assembly GCF_023101105.1. Taxonomy (NCBI): domain Bacteria; kingdom Pseudomonadati; phylum Pseudomonadota; class Alphaproteobacteria; order Hyphomicrobiales; family Nitrobacteraceae; genus Bradyrhizobium; species Bradyrhizobium sp. 155. Next base: position 6,862,113 of record NZ_CP064704.1, read on the forward strand.
GCAGACTCGCCACATAGAGCGGCACGTCACGCGCGCGTCCCTTGGCAAAGGTGACGACCAGCGTCGCATCGTCAACGGCTTCCGCGCTGACCATGTCGCGCATCTGCACGATGATCAGCGGATGCCCCTTGGCCTTCAGCGACGTCAGCGAAAACGCCGCGTCGTGAGCGGTAAGCTTGGTGCCGTCATGGAATTTCGCCTCTGGCCGCATGGTGAAGCGATAGACCAGCCTGTCTGCCGATATATTTACAGACTTGGCGGCAAGCCCGTACATCCCGTCCGGTTCGTCATTGGCTCGCACCATCAGCGGCGCAAAAGTCATGTCCATGCCCTGCGCGCCATCGCCTTTGAGGATGAAGGCATTGAGCGAGTTGAAGGTCTGGTAGGACTGGTTGTACGCGCGCACCGACGGGATAAGCGAGAAGGTGCCGCCCTTCGGCGCGTCGACATTGACGTAGTCGAAGTGATGGAAGTCGGCGGGATATTTGAGGTCGCCGAAGGCCGACATGCCGTGGGCCTCTGCAGGCATCTCGGACGCTGTCGCGCCCCGGAGCCAGGCGGCGCTGAACGCGCCACCGGCACCCAAGGCCAGCACATGCCGGCGTGAAAGCTGCGCCATGCGAGAAATGCCCTTCACGACTTCTTTGCGATCCGCGCCGCCTTGTCCGCGTCGTACCACCAAATGAACGGGAAGCCGGACTGACCGTATTTGGGTAATTCCGCCGGCCGGCCGAACCGATCCCAGCGCGCGGTGCGCACCTTCGTATAAGTCCACTGCGGTACGACGTAGTGATTCCACAGCAGCACGCGGTCGAGTGCCTTGGTTGCCGCGACGAGATCGTCGCGACCCTTGGCGTAGATCACCCGCTCGATCAGCTTGTCGACCGCCGGATTCTTGATGCCGGTGATGTTGCGTGAACCGGCGATGTCAGCCGTCTTCGAGGACCAGAATTCGCGCTGCTCGTTACCCGGCGACTGCGACTCGCCCCAGGAGTTAGTGACGATGTCGAAATCCCACTCGCGCGTCCTGTTCTCGTACTGAGTGGGATCCACCGTCCGCACGCTGACAGCAATGCCGAGCCGTTCCAGCGACGGCTTGTAGAACAGCGTGATCCGCTCGAAGCTTGGATCCGAGTTCAGCAATTCAAGGGAGAACTGGGCGCCCGTCTTGACGTCGATCAGCTTGCGCTCGCGCACCTCGTAGCCAGCTTCCTTGAACAGGCGCAGCGCCTCGCGCAGATTGTCGCGAACGGCTTCCGGACTGCCGCCGACCGGGTTGGTGTAGGCCGTGGTGAAGACTTCGGGCGGGACCTCGGCGCGGACTGTCTCGAGGATCTCGAGCTCCTTGCCCTGCGGCAACCCGGTCGCCATCAGCTCATCGATGCCGTCGAAATAACTGCTGATGCGCTTGTACTGGCCGTAGAAGATCTGCTTGTTCATCTCCTCAAAGTCGAACGCGTAATTGAGCGCGCGTCGCACGCGCGGATCCTTAAACTTGGCGCGGCGCAGGTTCGGCACGAAGGCCTGCATGACGCCCGAGCTGCGATTGGCGAACTCCTCGAGGATCACGCGTTTTTCGGTGACGGCCGGGAAATCGTAGGCTGTCGCCCAGTTCTTCGCGCTGTTCTCGGTGCGCCAATCGACCTGATCGGCCTTGAATGCCTCAATCGCCACGGTGGCGTCGCGGAAATACTCATAGCGCAGCTCGTCGAAATTATTGCGGCCCACATTGGCGGCGAGGTCGCGCCCCCAATAATCCTTGACGCGCTCCAGCGCGATCGACCGCCCGGCAACGAATTCCTTGACCCGATAGGGGCCGGAACCTAGAGGCACTTCAAGCGTGGTGGCGGAGACATCGCGCTTGCGGCCCTGCGCATCCGTGCCCTCCCACCAATGCTTCGGCAGGACCGTGAGCTGCCCGACGATCTGCGGCAGTTCGCGGTTGCCCGGCGCGTCGAACACGAATTTTACCTCGCGCTCGCCGACCTTCTCGGCTTTCGTCACATGGCTGTAATAGGCCGAGTACTGCGGGTGGTGCTTCTTGAAGGAATCGAGCGAGAAGATCACGTCATCCGCGGTTACCGGCTTGCCGTCGTGCCATTTGGCTTGCGGCCGCAAGCGGTAAGTCACGAAGGAGAAATCATCCGGATGGCTGACGGCCTCGGCCAGCGCGCCGTACTCGGTCGAGACTTCGTCAAGCGAGGCCGTCGTGAGGGATTCGTAGATGAACGCCACGGCACCGGCGACTTGCCCCTTCACACCGGAGACGACGATGTTGAAATTGTCGAATGTGCCGACGGCGATCTGGCGCGCGACGCCGCCCTTGGGCGCTTCCGGATTGACGTAGTCGAAGCGCTTGAAATCCGCCGGGTATTTGATCTGTCCGAACAGCGACAGCGCGTGCCGCCAGGTGGGCTCGTTGGCGGATTGCGCGTGTGCCACGCCGACGCCGGAAAGGCCCCCTACGGAACCAAGGGCGGGGAGCGTTGCGGCAGCAGTGCCGGTGAGCAGGAGATCGCGTCGGGTAAGGGCCAAATCAACATTCCTGTCTTGAAGGAGGCTACTCCTTTAAGTTCCCAATATAGGCGAGGTTTCGACGGAATATGTTGCTTTTTCCTCATCTTGGAGGGCCAGCTGGCCGATCGCTGCGGCCAAACGCCCCGATAACAACGCCGCGAGGCCCGGATAAGCAAACGGCCAGGCTTTTCAGCCTGGCCGCGTACTAAGATCGAAGTCGATAGGCCTTACTTCGCCGCGGTCGGCAGCGGCTTCGGGCTGTCGGAGAGACTGTTCAGGTAAGCGATCACGTCGGCACGCTCGCTATCCTTCGGGATGCCAGCAAAGCCCATCGCGGTGCCCGGGACAGCTGCCTTGGGATTGGCGATGAACTTGTTGAGCGCATCGAAGTCCCAGGTGCCGCCCTTGGCCTTCATCGCGGCCGAGAAGTTGAAGCCGCCGCGGCCCTCGCCAACATGGTCGCCGACGACGCCATAGAGGTTCGGACCGACACGGTTCGGGCCGCCCTTCTCGAAGGTGTGGCAAGCGCCGCACTTCTTGGCAGCGGCGGCGCCCTTCTCGACCGAGGCGGTCTGGAGCAGCTTTTCGATCGGCTCGGCAGCCGCGGCGGCAGCGCCGCCTTCCTTGCCGTGGCCGGCGTCTTCCTTCACGGCGATCTCGAAGCCCGGCTTCTCCGGCATCTTGGGCGAGAACAGCGCACTGGCGGTGAAGCTCGTCACCAGCAGAAGGAGACAGGTGCCGAGCACGGCACCGAGAATCTTGTTCAGTTCGAAAGAGTCCATTTCCGGCCAGGCCCCACACCGCAAGAAGGATCGAGCGGCCCAGTGCGGCCGCCAGGACGAGCCTCGGAGAATCAACGTTCCTTACTGTTTCCCCGAGTTTTGCCATTGAGATATCGGTTTGCCCGGGGTCTGGCAACCCGTATAAGCGAGCGGGCTTCACCCCCGTCCCCACCCCATTTCCCGGCGCGGAAAACGCCCCGTTTCCAGGCCCTTGAACCGATGATCGATCCCCGCATCCTGGTGCTGATTCCGGCCCGCATGGCCGCCACCCGCCTGCCCGGCAAGCCGCTAGCCGATATCGCGGGGCAGCCGATGATCGTGCACGTGATGCGCCGTGCCGAAGCGGCCGGGATAGGCCGGGTCGCGGTCGCAACCGACACCGCGGAGATCGCATCCGTCGTGACCGCCCATGGTGGCGAGGCCGTGATGACCCGCCCGGAGCATCCGTCCGGCTCCGACCGCATCCACGAGGCCATGCAGAAGCTCGATCCGGACGGCAAAGCCGAGATCGTGGTCAATCTGCAGGGCGATTTCCCGACCATCACGATCGACAACATCCGCGAGGTGTTGCCGCCGCTGCAAGACCCCGCCGTGGATATCGCAACGCTGGCGTCGCAGATCCACACCGAGGAGGAGGACCTCGCGCCGAGCGTCGTGAAGGCGATCGGAACCTCGCTCGGCGGCAGACGCATGCGCGCACTTTATTTCACCCGCGCAACCGCGCCGACCGGCGACGGACCGCGCTACCACCATATCGGTCTCTATGCCTATCGCCGTGCCGCGCTGGAGCGCTACGTCCGGCTTCCGCCGTCGCCGCTGGAATTGCAGGAGAAGCTCGAGCAGCTCCGGGCGCTCGAGGCCGGAATGCGCATCGACTTCACCATTGTCGATACCGTGCCCCGCGGGGTCGACACGCCGGCGGACCTGGAAACCGCCCGCAGCATCCTTTCCAAATCCTGAGCCGCTGTTACAAGGCCGAGCATGAGCAAGCTGAAAATCGCATTCCAGGGCGAGCCTGGGGCCAATTCGCACATCGCCATCGTCGAGGCCTATCCCGACGCCGAGCCGATGCCCTGCGCCACCTTCGAGGACGCCTTGTCGGCGATCTCGTCGGGCGAAGCCGATCTCGGCATGATTCCGATCGAGAATTCGGTCGCAGGCCGCGTCGCCGACATCCATCATTTGCTGCCGGCCTCCGGCCTCTTCATCATCGGCGAATGGTTTCTGCCGGTCCGGCATCAGCTGATGGCGGTGAAGGGGACCAGGCTCGAGGACATCAAGAGCGTCGAGAGCCACGTGCACGCGCTCGGCCAATGCCGGCGCATCATTCGCAAGCTTGGCATCAAGCCAATCGTGCACGCCGACACCGCCGGCAGCGCCCGCGACATTTCCGAGCGTAACGACAAGTCCGTCGCCGCGATCGCCTCGCGCCTCGCCGCGCAGATCTACGGCCTCGACATCCTCGCGGAGGACATCGAGGACGAGGCCCACAACACCACGCGCTTCGTGGTGCTCGCGCGCGAACCGAAATGGGCCGCACAGGGCTCCGGTCCGTTGGTCACGACTTTTGTGTTCCGGGTGCGCAATTTGCCCGCCGCGCTCTACAAGGCGCTCGGTGGCTTTGCCACCAACGGCGTCAACATGACCAAGCTCGAGAGCTATATGGTCGACGGCAATTTCTTCGCCACGCAGTTTTATGCCGACGTCGACGGCCACCCCGCGGACAAGGGCCTCGCTTTCGCGATCGAGGAGCTGAAATTCTTCTCACGCGAATTCCGCATCGTTGGCGTGTATCCGGGGCACCCGTTCCGCGCGACGATGGAATAGATTCGTGTCCCGGACGCGCGAAGCGCGAGCCGGAGCACCAGAGCCTTATCCGACCGCCTTAAGCCCGAACGCCTCCGCCAGCAGCGAATATGATTTCTTTCGTGCCTCGTGATCGTACACGGCGGTAATCACCATCAACTCGTCCGGCTTGCTCGCATCGATCAACGGCTGCAGCGTCTTCTGCACGGTTGCCCGGCTGCCGACGAACAGACGGGAACGGTTGCGCCGCATCGAGGCGCGCTCCGAGTCGGTATAGGGATAGGCCAGCGCCTCTTCGACGCTCGGCAACGGAAGATACTGGCCGCGGTCCCGGCGCAGGCGGTTGAGGTCGAAAGACGCGGCGAGCTTTTCGGCTTCGTCATCCGTGTCGGCCGCAATGACGGCGACCGCGAGGATCGCGCGCGGGCTCGCACTCCAGGCCGAGGGCTGAAAACGATTGCGATAATGCACCATCGCATCGATCGCATCGTGGGACGCAAAATGATGGGCGAATGCGAACCCCATGCCGATTTGCGCGGCGAGCTCCGACGAATAATCGCTGGAGCCGAGCAGCCAGATCGGCGGCAACGGCGTATCGTCGGGCATCGCAACGACGTTGTGATAGGGATGGCCCGAGGGGAATTCCCGGGTCTGCCACAGGATCAATTCGTGCAGCCGCTCGAGGAAATCGTCGCCTTCGCGACGGTCGAGCCGGCTGCGCAGCGCATAGGCCGTGGCGCCGTCGGTGCCAGGGGCGCGGCCGAGGCCGAGATCGATGCGGCCCGGAAACAGCGCCTCCAGCATCTTGAAGCGCTCGGCCACGACCAGCGGCGCGTGATTGGGCAGCATCACGCCACCGGAGCCGACGCGGATGTGCTTGGTCACCGCCGCGATCTGCCCGATCATCACGTCGGGCGCCGGGCTCGCGACGGAGGCGAGGTTGTGATGCTCGGCGAGCCAATAGCGGACATAGCCGAGCCCATCGACATGGCGCGCCAGGTCGATGCTGTTGCGCAGCGCCGCGGCGGGCTTTGTGCCGGTGGTGACGACGGAGAGGTCGAGGACTGAGAGCGGGATCATGGCGCGCTAACGTAGTGGAGGGCAGCGCGGCGGCAATGGGAGGGCGCGCAGATCTGACGTGCAGGCCAGGGCCCGCGCGCTCCGGACCCGCGCCGCGGCGTTGGGACAATGATCAATCTGGCAACATGACTTTCATACTGCCCACTCAATATATTGCGCCAGTTAATCCGCAAGTTCTCCCTACTTGGCTGGTATATTTATCTTTTTATACCAAACCGAGCTTCCCACTTCGATTCTAGATCACCGAATATTTTATGCCAACACCGCCAAAGTGGGCCACTTCCCATTACCGATGGGCTGTCGGATGCGGCCGCTTTGGCTTATCTTGGCCTTTCGCAATCTAGACCTGACCGCCGGCCGCCAACGACCCGGCGCGCCCTTGGAGAGTGAGTGGTGCCCATGACTGACGCGACAATGCCTGCCCACACCGGCGGGCAAGACGGGTACCTGAAGCGGCCTGCGATTTCCTTCGAGTTCTTTCCGCCCAAGACCGAAGATATGGAGCGCAATCTCTGGGACACCATCAACCGGCTGGCCCCGCTCGACCCGAAATTCGTCTCGGTGACCTATGGCGCCGGCGGCTCGACCCGTGAGCGGACCCACGCGACCATCTCGCGCATCCTGAAAGAAACCGCGCTGCTGCCGGCCGCGCATCTGACCTGCGTCGGCGCCTCCCGCGGGGAGATCGACGAGATCGTCGACCGCTATCACGAGGTCGGCGTCCGCCACATCGTCGGCCTGCGCGGCGATCCCCCGAGCGGCATTGGCACGGCCTATTCTAGCCATCCCGATGGCTACCAGAGCTCCGCCGACCTCGTCGCCGGCATCAAGAAGCGGCACGGCGATATCGAGGTGTCGGTCTCGGCGTACCCTGAGAAGCATCCCGAGGCGCGCGACTTCGACGATGACATCGACACGCTGCAGGCCAAGGTCGATGCAGGTGCGACCCGCGCGATCACGCAGGTGTTCTTCGATAACGACCTCTATTTCCGCTATCTCGACCGCGTGCGCGCGCGCGGGATCAACATCCCGATCGTGCCGGGCATCATGCCCATGCATAATTTCAAGCAGGCTCGCAATTTCGTCACCCGCGCCGGCACCTCCGTGCCGGACTGGTTCGCCGCGAAATTCGAGGGGCTCGACGAAGACGCCGAGACCCGCAAGCTGGTGGCGGCGACCGTCGCGGCCGGCCAGGTGCAGAAGCTGGCCAAGCACGGCGTCGACACCTTCCATTTCTACACCATGAACCGCGCCGATCTCGTGTTCGCGATCAGCCATTTGCTCGGCATCCGCGCCAAGAGCGCGCAGAAGGCGGCTTAAGACACCATGACCGTATCCACCTCTCCCAAGCGAACCGCCCTGCTCAACGCCGCGCGCGAGCGCATTCTCGTGCTCGACGGCGCCATGGGCACGATGATCCAGAATCTCCAGTTCGACGAGGCCGCCTTCCGCGGCGAGCGATTCAAGAACTTCCATCGCGATTTGCGCGGCAACAACGACCTCTTGATCCTGACCCAACCGCAGGCGATCGAGGACATCCACGCCGCTTACTTGCGCGCCGGCGCCGACATCGTCGCGACCAACACCTTCTCCACGACCTCGATTGCCCAAGCCGATTACGATCTCGCCGACATCGTCTACGAGATGGCGCGAGAAGGCGCCCGCCTCGCCGGCAACGCCGCACGCCGCGTCGAGGCCGAGGACGGCAAGCCGCGCTTCGTCGCCGGCGCCATCGGACCGACCAACCGCACCGCCTCGATCTCGCCCGACGTGTCCAATCCCGGCTACCGCGCCGTCACGTTCGACGACCTGCGCAAATCCTATGGCGAGCAGATCAACGGCATGCTCGACGGCGGCGTCGATCTGCTGCTGGTCGAGACCATCTTCGACACGCTGAACGCCAAGGCGGCGCTGTACGCGATCGCCGAGATCACGGAAGAACGTGGCATCGACATGCCCGTGATGGTGTCGGGCACCATCACCGACAAGTCCGGCCGCCTGCTGTCCGGCCAGTTGCCGGAAGCGTTCTGGCATTCGGTCCAGCACGCCAAGCCCGTCACCATCGGCTTCAACTGCGCGCTCGGCGCGGAAGATCTGCGCGCGCATATCGCCGATATCGGCCGCGTCGCCGACACGCTTGTTTGCGCCTATCCCAATGCCGGCCTGCCCAACGAGTTCGGCCAGTATGACGAGACCCCGGAATACATGGCCCGCCTGGTCGGCGAGTTCGCGCGCGATGGCCTCGTCAACATCGTCGGCGGTTGCTGCGGCACCACGCCGGACCATATCGCGGCGATTGCGGCTGCGGTCGCGCCGCACAAGCCGCGCATCGTGCCGGAGATCGAACCTCGCTTGCGGCTCTCCGGCCTCGAGCCGTTCATCCTGACCGACGCCATTCCCTTCGTGAACGTCGGCGAGCGCACCAACGTCACCGGCTCCGCCCGCTTCCGCAAGCTGGTCACCGCCGGCGACTACACCGCCGCGCTGCAGGTCGCGCGCGACCAGGTCGAGAACGGCGCGCAGATCATCGACGTCAACATGGACGAGGGTCTTCTGGACTCGGAAGCCGCGATGGTGACCTTCCTCAACCTTGTCGCCGCCGAGCCCGACATTGCCCGCGTCCCCGTAATGGTCGACAGCTCGAAATTCTCCGTGATCGAGGCCGGCCTGAAATGCGTGCAGGGCAAGCCGGTCGTCAACTCGATCTCGATGAAGGAAGGCGAGGACAAATTCATTCACGAGGCCAAGATCGCCCGCCGTCACGGCGCGGCCGTCGTGGTGATGGCGTTCGACGAGGTCGGCCAGGCCGACACGTTCGCCCGCAAGACCGAGATCTGCAAGCGCGCCTACGACATCCTGGTGAACCGCGTCGGCTTCCCGCCGGAAGACATCATCTTCGATCCCAATATTTTCGCGATCGCAACCGGCATCGAGGAGCACAACAATTACGGCGTCGACTTCATCGAGGCGACGCGCTGGATCCGCAAGAATCTGCCGGGCGCGCACATTTCTGGTGGTGTGTCCAATTTGTCGTTCTCGTTCCGCGGCAACGAGCCGGTGCGCGAGGCCATGCACTCGGTGTTCCTGTATCACGCCATCAAGGCCGGCATGGACATGGGCATCGTCAATGCCGGGCAGATGATCGTCTATGACGATATCGATCCCGAATTGCGCCAGGTGTGCGAGGACGTCATCCTCAACCGCGACCCCGGTGCGTCCGAGCGTCTGCTGGCGCTTGCGGAAAGATTCCGCGGCAACAAGACTCAGACCAAGGAAGCCGATCTCGCCTGGCGCGAATGGCCGGTGGCGAAGCGGCTGTCACATTCGCTGGTGCACGGCATCACCGAATTCATCGAGCAGGATACCGAAGAGGCCCGCAAGGCCTCGACGCGGCCACTCGACGTGATCGAGGGACCGCTGATGGCCGGCATGAACGTGGTCGGCGATCTCTTCGGCGACGGCAAGATGTTCCTGCCGCAGGTGGTGAAGTCGGCCCGCGTGATGAAGCAGGCTGTCGCCTGGCTGATGCCGTTCATGGAGGAGGAGAAGGCGCGCAATCTCGCCAACGGCATCGGCACGGAAGGCTCCTCGTCCGCCGGCAAGATCGTGCTCGCGACCGTCAAGGGCGACGTCCACGACATCGGCAAGAACATCGTTGGCATCGTGCTCCAGTGCAACAATTACGAGGTCATCGACCTCGGCGTGATGGTGCCCGCGGCCAAGATCGTCGATACGGTGAAGGCGGAGAAGGCCGACATCGTCGGGCTGTCCGGCCTGATCACACCCTCGCTCGACGAGATGGCGTTCTTCGCCGCAGAATTGCAGCGCGAAGGCCTCAAGCTGCCGCTCTTGATCGGCGGCGCCACCACGAGCCGCGTGCATACGGCGGTGAAGATCGACCCGAGCTATCGCGCAGGCCCCGTGGTGCATGTCAACGACGCCAGCCGCGCCGTCGGTGTTGCGTCGGCGCTGCTGTCGCCCGAGAGGCGCGAGGCCTATGCCGCGGAGGTGCGCGCCGAATACGCAAAGATCTCGGACGCCCATATGCGCGCCCAGGCCGACAAGAAGCGGCTGAAGCTGGCGACCGCCCGCGCCAACCGCGTGCCGGTCGACTTCACCGCGAACAAGCCGGTGAAGCCGACCTTCCTCGGCACCCGAAGCTTTGACGACTACGATCTCGCCGAGCTGGTGCCCTATATCGACTGGACCCCGTTCTTCCAGACCTGGGAGCTCGCCGGACGCTTCCCCGCCATCCTCGACGACGCCAAGGTCGGCGAAGTTGCGCGCTCGCTCTACGGCGACGCGCGCAAGATGCTCGACCTGATCGTCAAGGAGAAATGGTTCCGCGCGCGCGCCACCGTCGGCTTCTGGCCGGCCAATGCGCAGGGCGACGACATCGTGCTCTATGCCGACGAGAGCCGGACCAGGACGATCGCGACGCTGCACACGCTGCGCCAGCAGCTCGAGAAGCGCGAGGGCCGTTTCAACGCCGCGCTGTCCGACTTCGTCGCGCCCGCCACAACCGGCGTGCCCGACTATGTCGGCGGCTTCGTCGTCACCGCCGGCATCGGCGAGGATGTGGTCGCTGACCGTTTCAAGATGGCCAATGACGACTATTCCTCGATCCTGTGCAAGGCGCTGGCCGACCGCCTGGCCGAAGCGTTCGCCGAGCGCATGCATGCCCGCGTCCGCCGCGAATTCTGGGCCTATGCGCCGGACGAGACGCTCTCCCCCGACGAGTTGATCCTCGAAAAGTATCAGGGCATCCGTCCCGCCCCCGGCTATCCCGCGCAACCCGATCACACCGAGAAGGCCACGCTGTTCGAGCTGCTCGATGCCGAGAACACCGCCGGCGTGAAGCTGACCGAGAGCTATGCGATGTGGCCGGGCTCCTCCGTGTCGGGGCTCTATCTCGCCAATCCAGAGAGCTATTATTTCGGAGTCGGCAAGATCGAGCGCGATCAGGTCGAGGATTATGCTGCGCGCAAGGGCATGAGCGTCGCCGAGACCGAGCGCTGGCTCGCGCCGATTCTGAACTACATCCCGACGCGAGAGGGTGGGAGCGACAAGGCGGCGTTCACGGCAACGCCGGCGAACGACGAGACGTCGAAGGAGCTTGCGTCGCATCCGCCGGGCTGCACCTGCGCGGTGCACCTGGTCTGGCAGAAGAAGCGCGCGGGCGCGGGTTAGGCGCCCTCCAAACAGAAAACGAGAAATCAACCCCATGCACAGTAGGCATGGGGTTGAAAAAGCTCGATAATTTTTGCGGTGTCACCGAATAATTTTTCGATATTACCGAAATTGCTTGCGGCGTCGGGCAAAACACCTGTAACATTCCATCATCGCCGACCGTGCCCGTTTGATACTCCCTCGCCAGTCGCCATCACGGCGCGTGCCACACGTTCGCTGTCGTCCTGGCGAAAGCCATCCATACCGGGTGATCCATTGGTGGCCATCGCAGGCAATACCGAACGACCAATCTTCGCCAAATGACCCGCTGGGGCAATGGGTCGTGGCTTTCGCCAGGACGACATTGGTGAAGCAATGCCTGGCATGTGCTGGGGCAACGCACAGCATCGAACGCAAAGCGCGTTTGCCGCGACCAATGGCGGTCGTCGCCGAAGCGCAGGGGAATCGGATGCTGAACGCCCAACAATTGATGTGGACACAGATTGCCGCCGGCATCGCCGTGCTGCTGTTTGGATTGACGCTGTTCAATCTGATCCGCATGCGGGGCCGGATGGTGGCGGCGCGGAGCTGGGACAAGGTGGAGGGCATCATCACGGTCTCCCGGGTCGACCAGCCGACGGCGCATTCCTCGGACGATCGGAACGACGCCAAGCCCATCATCCGCTATCGATATCAGGCCGGCGGCCAGGAGCTGGAAGGCGACAAGATCTTTGTCGGCGGCACCGTCATCACGACGAGGGTCCTGGCCGCAAAACTGACCGGACGCTATCCGGTCGGCGCCCATGTCGAGGTCCATGTCGATCCGAAGCAACCGACAGAGGCGCTGCTGGAGCCTGCCGCCGCGCAGAACGTCGCGGCCCTGGTGGCGTTCACAATGGTGTTCGGCGTCATCGCCGCCACCCTGACCGCGCATTCGTTCGCGGGCCACGTGCTCTACGCCGACAAGGGCGTCCCGCTGTTCGCGTTCGCGGTGCCGATCATCGTGCTCGTGGGCGGGGTGTTCCTCGCCGCCGATTATGTCCGGACGCGCCGGCTGGCGAGCGCCAGCCTGCGCTGGCCGACCGCGTCGGGCAGGGTCACCCATTGCGACGTGATCGAGGAAATCATCGAAGAGAAGACCGAGCACGACAATCGACCGACGACTTCAAAGCTCGTCCACCGCTATCAGATCGACCTGCGCTACGCCTACAGGGTCGGCAAGCGCGACTTCATCGGCACCGAAGTCGATTGGAACGGCACCATGATCTCCGGCCTGCGCGAGGTCGCCGAAGAGGCCGCGGCGAAATATCGGCCTGGGAAGAGCGTCCAGGTCTATTACGATCCGGACCAGCCCGGACAAGCCGTGCTGGAGCCTGCAAGCCGGGGAGGCGCGCTGGGGCCGCTGATCGGTGCCGCGGTCTGCGCGGTTGTCGGCGGCCTCTTCCTGACGATCCTGATCAAGGTCGGGTTCGCATAGCGGCGATCACCCCTTCGGCGGTGCCAGGGGCTGCACAATCTCCTTGAACGGCGCCAGCGCCTCGCACGCGTCGGCATGCGCCGACAGCGCCGGATAGCGCGATGGCTCGAACAACTGCGGATGGGCCTCGCGGGTGAAGCGGACGACGCAGGCGACCACAATATCGGCGTGGCCGATGCGCTCGCCCAGCCAGTACGGCGTGGTCACCTTGGCGCGCTCGGCCTCCAGCGCTTTCAGCACGTCCGCGATCTGCGCCTGGCAGCGCTCGACCCATAGCGTAAGCTGCTCCTTCCGCAGCACGCGTTCGTAGAGCAGGCTCACGGCCTTGTCGCCGAGGCCGGACGCGAGCGCGCAGATGCGCAAGTGATGCCGGCGCTCGGCGCCGGAGCGCGGCAGCATCGCCTTCTCCGGCCCGGCGAGCTCGTCGAGATAATCGAGGATGAACGTGCTCTCGATCAGCGCCTCGCCGTTGTCGAGCACCAGCGTCGGCACGCGGCGCAGCGGATTATAGGGCGCGATCTTGTCGGCGTCGCCGAAGGTCGACCACGGCCTGTGCTCGAAGGCGAGGCCGTAAAGCCGCAGCGCAATCGCGACGCGGCGGACGAAGGGGGAATCATATTGGCCGATCAGGAACATGGTTTTGCGCTCTTCTCTGGCTTTTGGACGAGGCAGGGCCGATCAGTTTCCACGGCAAGGCCGCAGTGGCGCAAGCAAAATCATGGAAGTGGAGCATTGCGCTGCATGCAACGGCGCCGCGACAGCGGCTGCCGGATGCGTTATCAAGGACGGCATCATGACAGCAACAATGGACATCAATCGGGAGCGGATCGCGGCGACCGAGGCCGTCATCCGTCCGCACATACGGCGCACGCCGCTCGTTGAGGCCGATCTCGCCGATTTTGGCCTGCCGGCTTCTCCCGTCACGTTCAAGCTCGAGATGCTGCAGCATTCCGGATCGTTCAAGGCGCGGGGTGCCTTCGCCAATCTGCTGTTGCGCCGGCTGCCGGAAGCCGGTGTCGTCGCCGCATCGGGCGGCAATCACGGCGCGGCGGTGGCGTATGCGGCGCAGCGGCTCGGCATCCCGGCCACGATTTTCGTGCCCGACATCACCTCGCCGGCCAAAGCCGAGCGTATCAGAGGCTATGGCGCGAAACTCGTGATTGCGGGCAGCCGCTATGCCGACGCGCTCGCCGCAAGCGAAACCCATGTCGCGCAGACCGGCGCCATGGCGGTGCATGCCTACGACCAGGTCGAGACCTTGCTCGGTCAGGGCAGTGTCGGAATGGAGCTGGAGCAGGATGCACCGGGCATTGACACGGTGCTGGTTGCAGTCGGCGGCGGCGGCCTGATCGGTGGCATGGCAGCCTGGAGCGCCGGCAGGACGCGCATCGTGGCGGTCGAGCCCGAGCAATCGCCGACGCTTCACGCCGCCTTCGCGGCAGGCGCGCCGATCGATGCGCCGGCGGGCGGCATCGCCGCCGATAGTCTCGCCCCGCGACGTGTCGGACAATTGATGTTTCCGATTGCGCGGGCCCATGTCGAGCGGGTCGTCCTGGTCGCCGACGACGCGATGAGGCGCAGTCGGCCTTGTGGTCGAGCCTGCGCCTGGTGGCCGAGCCCGGCGGCGCCGCCGCATTTGCCGCCTTGCTCTCCGGTCGCTATCGCCCCTCACCCGGCGAGCGGGTCGCGGTGCTGCTTTGCGGTGCAAACACCACGGCGGTGAATTTCAACAGCTAGCGAGCTTCGCATGATCGGGTATCGCGGACTCATCGCCGCACGGAGCAGAGCGATTTGACTGCTGACCAGCCTCCCTCACTCACTCTCCTAGGCGCCTACTCCTTCAGCGCTGATAATGCTGCCTATGCCCGTTTCATCCGGGAATTGATCGACTCACACGATCCCCCCAATTTCAGCGAAGAGGTGAACGCTCTGCTGCGGAAAGCCGGCAGGGGCGATGAAATAGTGCCTCTGACTGGTGAGGACCGGCGGAAATTGGAAGACAATCTACGAGGTTACATGGATGACGCTGTAATTCTCGAGGTGCTCGTGGCGAATCCGGACGCGCGGTTCAATCCTCATGATTTTACCCAAATCGATCCGTCCAACCCGGAAGGCCACGCAGAGATGGCGTGGAACGAAACGTTCCTGACCGCGGATGGCGAGACGGTGATCGAGACCGACTACAAGCAAAGACTGCCCGCGGCGAAACAGTATCGCGTGGTGTTCGTCATCCATCGTTGGGAGCCTAGCCTCCCACTGCTCTCCAGCTACGGAGAGCTGTATGCTCCGCCCGTGCAGCCATTGACCGAGCGATTACGGCGTCTCGCTCCCTATGATCTTCCGGAACCGAGTGTTGGCGTGATCCGGTGATCCCGCCACGCGTAGCCCCAATGAAACGCGACGACAGCGCCACACTCCGTCATTGCGAGCGCAGCGAAGCAACCAGTATCTCCCACGGAACCAGACTGGATTGCTTCGTCGCAAGGGCTCCTCGCAATGACGGCGGAGAGGCAGCTGCTACCTATTCGATGATCGGCACATGCTTTGCCGCGGACCGCGGCGCCGTGCCATCGAGCCGCGGGTCGTCGGCGATCTCGATCTGGCGGCGGAACGGACGGAAGCCCGAGCGCTGGTAGAATGCGACGGCGGACGGATGGTCGAACGTGCAGGTGTGCACCCAGACGCGGGACAGGTCGCGTGACCATGCGAGCTCAAGCGCGCGGTTCATCATAAAGCGGGCGGCACCGCTGCCGATCAGTTTTGCGGTGACACCGAAATACACCAGCTCGCATTGGCCGGCCTCGCGAAAGTCCAGCTCCAGCAGGCCCTCATCGTGGCCGTCCACGACAAGCGCATATACCTCGACGCCCGGTGCATGGATGATTGCGGCGAGCTCGCCGTCGTTCATGCGCGCCCGCGAAAACCACAGCCACTCCTCGCCGACGCGGCGATGGAGGTCGCGATACCAATGAAGCGCGGGAGTATCGACCTTGCGCAGGGTCCATGCGCCAAGAGGATTGTCACGCAGCGGCGGACGCGCTGTCATCTCGAGATGCGTGACGACGGCAGCGATCTTGCTGGCGGGAATGTCGGAATAGCCGTCGGGGAGGATCATGGGATGCGTCCCTTAGAAGCTGAACGCCGGCAACACATTCCGGGTCGTCCTGGCGAAAGCCTGGACGACGGCGGGATTTCTGGATACGCCTCATTCACCGCGGCGTCAGCGTGATCGCCTCCGCCGTTGCAGCCTCGACCGCGGCGCGGCTGTAGAGCAGCGGCACATACTGGCCGGTCGCCCAGAGCGGCGCGAGGTCGCGATAATGGCCGCTGAAGGGATCGCCCGACTGGCCCGGTGTGTTGATGGTGCGGCTCGCATCCCAATTGCCGACGTCGAGCACCATGCGGAACGATGCGCCAGCGAACAGCTGATAATCGGTGCGGCGATAGGTGGCCGCGCGCGGCACGTTGGCGGCGCCGCCGTAGGCCAGCGGACCGACCGAGAGCTGAGCGGCCGTCGCCTTGTCGGCCAGCGGCATCAGAGCATGGTCGAATTTTGCGACGTGCAGGCGGCCCCAGCGCCAGGTTGAGGAATCGGCCCCGAGCTTGGCTGTGACATCGGCCACCGCGGCGCCGAGGCTGTCGCGCAGGATCTGGTCGCGCGCGGTGGCGGGATCGGAGCCAAACGACGCGTCCGGAGATTCCAGAAAGGCGACAAGCGCCGAAATGCTGGACGCCTCCGGCGCGATCAGGTCGGCAGCCTTGGGCGCCGTGGTCTTCAGCAGTACCGGTCCAAGATGATTGGAGATCCAGACCTCGAACACCGCAGCAGCGGCATTGTCGGCGGCATCACGGGCGTCCCAAGGCTTGAGCAGTTCGAGGCCCTTCTTCACGTTGGCATCGTCCGAAGTGAGCGGCTGCAACAGCTTGACCAGCCGCCGGCCCAGCATCGTGGTGTCGTCGTTCTGCAGATCCATGGCATCGGCCAGCGTCACCTTGCTGTTGGCCTTCAGGACCTCGGTGATGCGCTGCCAGCGCGCACTGTCCGCCCATTCGAAGCCGACCTTGCGCTCGCTGACGGGATAATCCGCCGGCAGGTTCATCTGGTTGGCGGTGGCGAGAAAGCCCTGCTTGGGCTGATAGGTCTTGGGCAGTTCGTCGAGCGAGAGAAAACCCTGCCATTCGTAGCGGCCGTCGCCGGGCACCGGCATCAGGCCATCATAGTTGGCGCGCCGCGGCGTCTTGCCGGCGGCGACCCAGCCGATATTGCCCTTGGTGTCCGCATAGACCTGATTCTCCGACGGCGCGCCCCAGCGCCGCATGGCGCCGAGGAATCCGTTCCAGTCCTTCGCGGTCATGTAGTCGGAGGAGCCGAAATAGGCCGAGGTGCCGGGCTCGAACCAGATCGAGCGGACGGCGAAGGCCCGCTTGTTGGCGTCGTCGACGTAGATCACCGGACCATGCCGGGTGAATTTCAGCTCGAGATCGCGATCGCTCTCGCCTTTCACCTGCTCTTTCTCGTGGACGATGCGCATGTCCTCCCAGCCAGCGCCATAGCGGTACTGGTTGGGATTCTGCGGATTGAGCTCGTAGATGTAGAGGTCTTCCTGGTCGACGTTGAAGATGGTGAGACCGAAGGCGATGGTGCCGTTGTGGCCGATGGAGATGCCGGGCAGCGCGGGCTCGCCCGCGCCGATCACGGAGAGGCCGGGCGCATTGAGGCCGACGATGTAGCGCAGCGAGGGCACGCTGTGCTCGCGATGCGGATCGTTGGCGAGGATCGGACGCCCAGTCGCGGTCCGTGACGCCGCGATCACCCAATTGTTGGAGCCGATGGTGTCGCGTTGCAGGTCGGCCTCGGTGAGGTACTTGTCGGGATCGTGCGCGAGTGCGGCCTGGCGATCTTTCGGCGCGGCAAAGGCGACCGGGCGCGTCGCCAGATCGTAGGGCGCCAGCACCGCCTTCGGCACGCTGCAGGGATCGAGACCATCTGGAATTTTCGTCGTCCACGCCGGCTCGAGCTTGACGCGAAACCGATCGGCATCGAGGCCTGCCGCGCAGGCGACCAAGGAGCGCTTGACCTCGGAGGCGACATTGCGCGTCAGGCCGTGGCTGCGGATGCGGACGATGTCATCCGCCGTCCACGCATCCGGCATCGTGCCGGCGATCCTGAACTCGATCGGCAGCGGGCGCTTGCCCGCGCGCACATCGGCGACGTAGGCGTTGACCCCGGCGACGAATGCCTCCGCATAGGTCTTCCCCTTGGGGCCGTAAGCCGCCCATTCCGCATTCATATCGCCGCGATAAAGAAAGAGACGCAGCGCCTTGTCCTGTTCGGCATAGGCCGGGCCGAAATCCTTGGCCAGCAGACCAAGCCCTCGCTTGCGCCAAAGATCGATCTGCCAGAGCCGGTCGCGCGCGGCGTTAAAGCCTTGCAGGAAGAACAGGTCGTGCTCATTGCCGGCATAGATGTGGGGGATACCCCAGACATCGACCAGAATCTGCGCGGGAGCATCGAGACCGGCGACGTCGGTCTTGACCTGCCGCGCGCTGCCGAGCGGGTCCGGCTTCTCACGCGCGAGGGAGGTCGAGGTGAGCAGCGCGGCGCAGATCGCGGCGCCGCAGAGCTTTTGGACGACCCGGTTGAAATCCGTGTTCATTGTCGTTTCTCCCGTTTGTTGTTGTTGGGCGCGTCGTGCGCGCCCGTTATTCGCCCTCGTCGCTCGCGAGCACGCCCTTCACCGCCCTCGTCCATCCCGCAAGCTTCCGCTCGCGCGTCGCCTGGCTCATGTTGGGCTTGAAGCGGTGCTCCAGCCGCCAGTTATCGGCGAATTTGGTCGGCTCGGGATAGACGCCGGCCTCGAGGCCGGCAAGATAGGCGGCGCCAAGTGCCGTCGTCTCCTGGATCACGGGGCGATCGACCGGCGCATCGAGCAGGTCGGCGAGGCGCTGCATGGTCCAGTCGGATGCGGTCATGCCGCCATCGACGCGGAGCACGACGCTTGCCACCTCCGAGCTCGGCCAGTCGGCGCGCATTGCGGCCCAGAGATCAAAGGTCTGGTAGCAGACGCTTTCCAGGGCGGCGTGGGCAAGCTCGGCCGGGCCGGTGTTGCGGGTGAGGCCGAACAGGGCGCCGCGCACGCGCGGATTCCAGTACGGCGCGCCCATGCCGACGAAGGCCGGGACGAGATAGACGCTCTGCATGGAGTCCGACTGATCGGCGAGAGGTCCGGTCTCGGCGGCATGCTTGATGATGCCGAGGCCGTCGCGCAGCCACTGCACTGCCGAACCTGCGACGAAGATCGAGCCTTCGAGCGCATAGGTGCGCTTGCCCCCGAGCTGGTAGGCGATGGTGGTGAGCAGCTTGTTCTTCGAGGCCACGGGCGTGGTGCCGGTGTTGAGCAGGGCGAAGCAGCCGGTGCCGTAAGTCGATTTCATCATCCCCGGACGGAAGCAGGCCTGGCCGATGGTCGCGGCCTGCTGGTCGCCGGCGATGCCGCAGATCGCAATGGCGCCGCCGAACAAATCCAGCGTGCTCTCGCCGAAACGGGCGGAGGAATCCTTCACCTCGGGCAGCATCGAGCGCGGCACGCCGATGATCTCCAAGAGCTCGTCGTCCCACTGGCCGGTGTGGATGTTGAACAGCAGCGTGCGCGAGGCGTTGGTGGCGTCGGTGGCGTGGACCTTGCCGCCGGTGAGACGCCAAAGCAGATAGCAATCGACGGTGCCGAACATCAATTCGCCGCGCGCGGCGCGCGCCCGTGCGCCGGGGACGTGGTCGAGAATCCAGGCGACCTTGGTGCCGGAGAAATAGGGGTCGATGATCAGGCCGGTCTTCTGCGAGATCACGGGCTCGCGGCCGTCGGCTTTCAGCTTGGCGCAGATGTCGGCGGTGCGGCGGTCCTGCCAGACGATGGCGCGGTGCACGGCCTGCCCGGTGGCGCGGTCCCACACCACGGTGGTCTCGCGCTGGTTGGTGATGCCGATCGCGGCGATGTCCTTTGCGCCGATGCCGGCCTGCGCGATCGCGTCGCGGCAGACCGTCACGGTCGAGGTCCAGATGTCCTCGGGCTCGTGCTCGACCCAACCCGAGGCAGGGAAATGCTGCGGAAACTCGGCCTGCGCCTTCGCCGCAATGGAAATGTCGCCGCGAAACACGATCGCGCGCGAGGAGGTGGTGCCCTGGTCGATGGCGAGGACGAAAGACATGGAAGCAAACCTTGGGGTTTCTTTGGCGTTTTCCCGGCGTTGTCCGGTGAGGGGCTATTGTGTTTCGCCAAAGGGAGCGGATTAGGGCGGGAAGGTCAAGACGGCTGTCCTCCCACCCTCCCCTGGAGGGCAGGGTGGGCTCGCATGCAGCGAAGCGGAACGCGAACCGGGGCGGGGTGACAGACTATCCGCGAACTTGATGAGCAGCAGCCGTCTCGTCGACGCAAGCGATACCGCCTTTGCGGCTTCACCCCACCCCGCCTCGCGTTGCGCTCTGGGCAACACGAAGCGACCCTCCCCCTCTAGCGGAGGAAAAGTGAAGCGCGCCCGGCGTACAATTGCAAGTAGAGCAGAAGTTACGGCGCCGCCGTGGTCACGCCGCCGTCGATGACGATCGTTTGTCCCGTCATGAAGCTCGACGCGTCGGAGGCGAGGTAGGCCACTGCGCCTGCGATTTCGTCGGGTTCGCCGATACGGCGGAGCGGCGTGGTGGCCGTGCGGCGTTTCAGATTCGCTTCGTCTTCCCACAGCGCGCGGGCGAAGTCGGTCTTGACGAGGCCGGGCGCGATGCAGTTGACGCGGACGCCTTTCGGGCCCCATTCGCCGGCGAGCGAACGACACAGCGCGAAGTCGGCGGCTTTCGAGATGCCGTAGGCGCCGATCACGGTCGAACCGCGCAAGCCCCCGATCGAGGAGATGATGACGACTGAGCCGTTGCCGCGGTCGGCCATCTGCGGGATCGCAAGCGCGGAGAGCCAGATGTTGCTCTTGACGTTGCTGCCCATGATCTTGTCGAAGGCCTCGTCGGTGATGTCGAGCAGCGGGCCGTAATACGGGTTGACCGCGGCGTTGCAGACGAGGATGTCGATCTTGCCGTAATGCTTGATCGTGCCCGCGATCAGCGCCTCGACCTCCTGCTTGCGCGCGATGTTGCAGGGGATGACGGTGGCCTCGCCGCCGGCCGCCTTGATGCCGTCGGCGACTGCCTTGCAGGCATCGGCCTTGCGCGAGGAGACCACCACTTTGGCGCCGAGCTTTGCGAGCAGCTCGGCGGAGGAGCGGCCGATGCCGCGGCTGGAGCCGGTGACCACGGCGACCTTGCCGGTGAGATCGAACGGGGTGTTCTTCATTGTTGTTGGGCTCCGTTGAGGCCACTTGTTCAGACGTCATCGCCCGGCTTACCCGGGCGATCCAGTATTCCAGAGACGGCGCGGCTAGAACCGAGAAGCCGCAGCGTACTGGATCCCCCGCCTGCGCGGGGGATGACAGCGACCTTGTAGCTAGATCAACCCGCCACCGTCCGCCACGCGGCGCTGGTGGTAGTCGGTGTCGCCGAACGAGTTCTCGATCATGGTCAGGCGCTTGAAGTAATGGCCGATCTTCGCCTCCATGGTCATGCCGATGCCGCCGTGGAGCTGGATCGCCTGCTGTCCCACGAACTTCAGCGACTTGCCGATCTGCACCTTGGCCGCGGCAATAGCGTTGCTGCGCTCCTTGGCGTCCTGGAAATCGCCCGCCATGGTCGCGAACATCGACATCGATCGCGCCTGCTCGGTGGCGACGAACATGTCAGAGGCGCGGTGCTGCAGCGACTGGAACGAGCCGATCGGCACCCCGAACTGCTTGCGCGTCTTGATGTACTCGACCGTGGTCTTGAGCGATTCGTCCATCAGGCCGACCGCTTCGGCGCAGAGCGCGATGCGAGCTTCGTCGACCACACGCTCGATCAGCGTGAGCGAATCGTCGGGATTGCCGAGCACGGCATCGGCACCGATTTCGACGCCGGTGAAGGTGATGTCGGCGGCGTGCAGGCCGTCCTGGGTCGGGTACGACTTCTTGGCGACGCCCTTGGCGTCGGCCGGCACCAGGAACACGCCGATGCCGCTCTTGTCGCGGCGCTCGCCCCTAGTGCGCGCGGTCACGATGAGGGTATCTGCATTCTCGCCGTTGAGCACGACGAACTTCTCGCCGTCGATGACCCAACCGTCGCCCTTCTTCTTCGCCGTCGTGGTGACGTCGAAGAGATCGTAGCGCGAGTTCTTCTCGAGCTGGGCAAAGGCGAGCGTCTTGCTGCCGTCTACGATGCCGGGCACATGCGCGGCCTTCTGCGCATCGCTGCCCGCATGGCGCAGGAAGCCGCCGCCGATCACGACGGTTGCGAGGTAAGGCTCGAGCACCAGTGCCTTGCCGAGCGCCTCCATCACGATCATGGTCTCGACGCCGCCGCCGCCGAAGCCGCCATCGGCCTCCGCGAAGGGCAGACCGAGCAGGCCCTGCTCGGCGAGCTTGCCCCAGACCGCTTTGCTCCAGCCGCCCTTCTCCTTCATGTACTTCTTGCGGCTCTCGAAATCGTAGGAATCGGTCAAGAGGCCGTCGATGCTTTCCTTGAGAAGCCGCTGCTCCTCGTTCAGATCAAAATCCATGTTCTTTGCTCTCCGGTATCGATTTCGTCATGCCCGGCCTTATGCCGGGCATCCACGTTCTTTCGTGGCGCTAGGCGTGGATGGCCGGGTCAGGCCCGGCCGTGACGGTGAGTGCGTGTTGATGGTGTACGATCAAAGCCCCAGCACCGCCTTGGCGATGATGTTGCGCTGGATCTCGTTGGAGCCGCCGTAGATCGAGACCTTGCGGTTGTTGAAATAGCTCGGCGCGATCTGGGCGGTCCAGTCCATGGCTTCGTTCGAGCCGTCGTCGCCGTGCACGTCATAGGGTGCCGCGAACGGGCCGATCACCTCCATCAGCAGCTCGGTGGTGGTCTGCTGGATCTCGGAGCCCTTGATCTTCAGCACCGAGGAAGCCGGATTGGGCTTGCCTTTGCCGTGCTTGCCTTCGTCGGCGACGACGCGGAGCTGGGTGAGTTCGAGCGCCTTGAGCTCGATCTCGCAGGCCGCGAGCTTGTCGCGGAAGGCCGCGTCCTGAATGATCGGCTTGCCGCCGGATTCGACCTTGGAGGCGAGATCGCGGATGCGGCGGAGCCGCTCCTTGGAGACGCCGACCCGCGCGATGCCGGTGCGCTCATTGCCGAGCAGGAATTTCGCGTAATCCCAGCCCTTGTTCTCCTCGCCGATCAGGTTCTCGATGGGCACTTCGACGTCGTCGAAGAACACCTCGTTGACCTCGGCGCCGCCGTCGATGGTCTGGATCGGGCGCACCGTGACGCCCTTCGACTTCATCGAGAACACGATGAAGGAGATGCCCATCTGCTTCTTGGCGGACGGGTCGGTGCGGCAGAGGCAGAAGATCATGTCGGCGTGCTGGGCGAGCGTGGTCCAGGTCTTCTGGCCGTTGATGATCCACTTGTCGCCCTTGCGCTCGGCCTTCGTCTTCAGCGAGGCGAGGTCGGAGCCGGAGCCGGGCTCGGAGAAGCCCTGGCACCACCAGTCGTCGACATTGGCGATGCGCGGCAGATACTGCTTCTTCTGCTCTTCATTGCCGAAGGTGTAGATGACGGGACCCACCATGCTGACGCCGAAGGCGAGCGGCTGCGGCGCCGGATAGGACTGCAGCTCCTCGTTGAAGATATAGTGCTGCACGGAGGTCCAGCCGGTGCCGCCATATTGCTTGGGCCAGTGGCTGACGCCCCAGCCCTTCTTGTTGAGGATGCGCCACCACGTCACCATCTCGTCCTTCGAGAGGTGGCGGCCCTCGACCAGCTTGCGCCGCGTATCCGGCGGCACGTTGTCGCGGAAGAATGACCGCACTTCCTCGCGAAACGCCTGCTCTTCTTTCGTGAATGCGAGATCCATCGGATCCTCCTGTGAATGTGTCGTCCCGGCGAAGGCCGGGACCCATAACCACCGGCCTTCGTTGGTTTGCGAAGGCCATTGTTGTTCGCGTGCCACACTCCTGCTGCGGAGTATGGGTCCCGGCTTTCGCCGGGACGACGGTTACTGGACGACGGCTACTGCAACACCTCGAAAAGCCCCGCCGCGCCCATGCCGCCGCCGACGCACATGGTGACGACCGCGTACTTCGCCTTGCGGCGGCGGCCTTCAATCAGAGCGTGGCCGGTGAGGCGCGCGCCCGACATGCCGTAGGGATGGCCCACCGCGATCGCGCCGCCGTCGACATTGATCTTGTCGGGGTCGATGCCGAGCTTGTCGCGGCAATACAGCACCTGCACCGCGAAAGCTTCGTTCAGCTCCCACAGGCCGATGTCGTCGACGGTCAGGCCATGACGCTTGAGCAGGCGCGGCACGGCGAATACCGGGCCGATGCCCATCTCGTCCGGCTCGCAGCCGGCGGAGACGAAGCCGCGGAAGATGCCGAGCGGGTTCAGCCCGCGCTTTGCCGCTTCCTTGTCGCTCATGATCACGCTCGCGCTGGCGCCGTCCGAAAGCTGGCTGGCATTGCCGGCGGTGACCGAAAATCCCTCGCCACGGACGGCCTTGAGGCCGGCGAGGCCTTCTGCGGTGGTCTCGGGGCGCGGGCCCTCGTCCTGCGACAGCGTGACGTCCTTGAACGAGACTGCACCGGTGGCCTTGTCGGTCACCGCCATCCTGGTGGTGATCGGCGCGAGCTCATCCTTGAACTTTCCGCCCTGCTGCGCCGCGGCGGTGCGGCGCTGGCTCTCCAGCGAATATTCGTCCTGCTTTTCGCGCGAGATGCCGTAGCGCTTGGCGACGATCTCGGCGGTGTCGATCATGGGCATGTAGACCTCGCCCTTGATCTCGAGCAGCGCCGGGTCCTGCGCGTGGAAGCCGTTCATCTTGTCGTTCTGCACCAGCGAGATGGACTCGCCGCCACCGCCGACCGCGATCTCGACACCGTCGAAGATCACCGAACGCGCGGCGAGCGCGATCGCCTGCAGGCCCGAGGCGCATTGCCGGTCGATAGTGGTGCCGGCGACGGTGACGGGGAGACCGGCACGGAGCAGCGCCTTGCGCGCGATGTTGCCGCCGGTCGCGCCCTGCTGGAGTGCTGCGCCCATCACGACGTCCTCGACCTCCTTGGGGTCGATCTTGGCGCGCGCGACGGCCTCGCCGATGGCGTGGCCGAGCAGCGTTGCGCCCTCGGTGGCGTTGAGCGCGCCGCGATAGGCCTTCCCGATCGGGGTGCGGGCGGTGGAAACGATGACGGCGTCGGTCAAGCGCGATCTCCTGATGCAAGTCGGGTGGCAAGTTGGGCGGATTGTGACGGTTTCTGCCGCTGGCGCAATTCGTGGCGCGACAGCTTTCCGACCGGCGTGCGCGGCAGATCGTGGACGAATTCGACCTCCGCCGGCAATTCGTGCTTGCCGAGCTTGCCGGCGAGCTGAGCGCGCAGCTCGTCGAGCGAGAACGGCTTTGCATCCGTCTTCAGCTTGATGAAGGCTTTGGCGGCCTCGCCGCGGTACTGGTCGGGAATACCGAGCACGATCACCTCGTGCACGCCTGGTATGGTATAGATCGCCTGCTCGATCATCTGCGGATAGACGTTGAAGCCGCCAGAGATGATCATGTCCTTCTTGCGGTCGACCAGGAAGAAATAGCCGTCGGTATCGACATAGCCGATGTCGCCGGTGAGGAAGCGGCCGTCGACGAAGGCCTCCGCGGATCCTTCGGGCTTATTCCAGTAGCCTTTGGTGACGTTCGGGCCCTTGATGCGAATCTCGCCGACTTCGCCCGGCGGCAGCACCTTCGAGGGATCGTCCAGGGAAACGACGTCGAGCTCGATGCCGGGCAGCATCAGGCCGATCGAGCCGGGCTTATCGGGACCTGTAGGCGGATGGCCGGTGCCGGGCGAGCAGGTCTCGGTCATGCCCCAGCCGCTGCGGAGCTTCTTGCCGACTTTGCGCTCGAAGAAACTCGCGATCTCCACCGGCAGCGGCGCGCCCCCGGAGCCGATCGTCGCCAGCGAGGAGAAATCGCGCTTGTCGAGATCGGGAAGGGCTGCGATCGCGATCCACATCGTCGGCACGCCGGGAAAGTAGGTTGCGCGCTTGATTTCGATGTCGCGCATCACCGCTTCGACGTCAAAACGCTGATGCAGCGAGATCAGATTGCCGCGCCTGAGCGAGGACAGCAGCACGACGGTGAGCGCATAGATGTGGAACAGCGGCAGCACGCAGATCACGCGCTCGACGACGTCGCCACGCGTCGCGCGCGACGGCTTGCCCCAGACGTCGTAGATCGACACGGCCGAGGTGAGATTGCCGTGGGTCAGCATCGCGCCTTTGGGCAAGCCGGTGGTGCCACCGGTATATTGCAGCAGCGCGACATCGTCGGCGCTCACTTGCGGCCACTCTGCCGGCGCGGTGGCGCCCTCGACAAAGGCCTTGAAGGTGACGATGCGGGGATCGCTGGGGATCGCAGCCTGCGGCGTGCCGACCTTACCCCAATTATCGTCCTCGCAGACCACCAGGCGGTCGATCAGGCCCTTCTCCAGGAATTTCAGCGCGGTCGGCAGCAACGCCGCCAGGTTAGAGGTGACGAGCAGGCGCGAACCGGAATCGGAGACCTTGTGCGTCAGCGCGATCTCGCCGTCGAGCGGTGAGAGATGCGCGACGCGGGCGCCGGCCTTCAGCGCGCCGAAGAAATTGACGGGATGGTCCGGCGTATTGCCGAGGAACAGCGCGACCGAACTGTTCTTGCCGTAGCCGGCGCGCAGGAAGGCGGCGGCTGCGCGCTCAGCCATCGCGGCGAGTTCGCTGTAGGTAATCGGATGGTCGCGGAATTCCAGCGCGGTGCGCGGGCCGTACTCGGCGGCGGCTTTTGCCAGCAGATCAGGCAGCGTGCCCTGGACGATGGTGTCGTCCCAGCGCACGCCCTCGGGATAAAACTGTTCGCCGGGATGGGTCATTAGGGGTCGTTACTCTGCAAGGCGGCCGCGACGATACCGTGTGAGGTGGGCACAAGCGGACCGGCTCCCTTCCCCCTTGTGGGGAAAGGTTGGGGAAGGAGGTGGCCACAAACGCCGGCGCCCGGGCCTGCCCCCGTCCCTGACCCTCCCCCACAACGGGGGAGGGAACGGAGAGAGCGTTGCCCGGGACGAGACATCACAGCCACCGCCAATCCAATCACGCCGCTTTCGAGCCCGCCGCGAGCGAGGCGAAGGTCTTGCCTTCGGCCGCGAGCTTCTTCAGCAGCGGCGCGGGCTCGAGGCTCGGATCGTTGGTCTCCTTGGCGTAGAAGGAGAGCCGATCGGCGATGTGCTTGAGGCCGACGGTGTCGGCCCAGAACATCGGGCCGCCGCGGTAGATCGGCCAGCCATAGCCATAGAGCCAGACCACGTCGATATCGGACGGGCGCGCGGCAATGCCCTCTTCCAGGATCTTCGCGCCCTCGTTGATCATCGGGTACATCATGCGCTCGAGGATCTCATCGTCGCTGACGACGCGCTTCTTGCGGCCCAAACGAAGCAGCGTCTCGTCGATCAGCTTCTCGACTTCGGGATCGGGCAGCGCCGAACGGGAGCCGGCTTCGTATTTGTAATAGCCCTTGCCGGTCTTCTGGCCGAAGCGTCCGGCTTCGCAGAGCGCATCCGCGATCTCCGACTTGATGCCGCGGTCCTTGCGCGAGCGCCAGCCGATGTCGAGGCCGGCGAGGTCACCCATCGCGAACGGCCCCATCGGCATGCCGAACTTCGTCACGACGGCGTCGACCTGCTGCGGAAGCGCGCCTTCGAACAGCAGTTTCTCGGACTGCTTGCCGCGCTGGGCCAGCATGCGGTTGCCGACAAAGCCGTCGCAGACGCCGACCACGGCCGGCACTTTTGCGATTTTGCGCGCGATCGAGACCGCCGTCACAAGGGCATCCGGCGCGGTCTTGTCGGCGCGCACGATCTCGCACAATTTCATGACGTTGGCGGGAGAGAAGAAGTGCATGCCGAGCACGTCCTGCGGACGCTTGGTCGACTTCGCGATCTCGTCGATGTTCAGGTAGGAGGTGTTGGAGGCGAGCACGGCGCCCGGCTTGACGTACTGGTCGAGCTTGCCGAACACTTCCTTTTTCACTGCCATGGTCTCGAACACGGCTTCGATGACGAGGTCGGCGTCGCCGACGTTCTCGATGCCCACGACGCCGTTGATCAGCGCCATGCGCTTCGCGGGCGCATCCGCCGGGATGCCGCCCCGTGCCGCGGTCGCTTCCCAGTTCTTCTGCATGATGCCCATGCCGCGCTTGAGCTGCTCCTCGCCTGTCTCGATCAGGGTGACGGGAATGCCGGCATTGGCAAAGGACATCGCGATGCCACCGCCCATCGTGCCGGCGCCGAGGATGGCGACGCGGTTCACGGGCCGCGGCTTGGTCCCTTCAGGAACGCCGGCGATCTTGCTGGCCTCGCGCTCCGCGAAGAAGGCATAACGCTGCGCCTTGGACTGATCGCTGGCGACGAGCTTCAGGAAGCCCTCGCGCTCCTTCTTCAGACCTTCGTCGAACGGCAGGTCGATGGCGTAGCCGACGGCGTCGGCCGCCGCGAACGGCGCTTCCAGGCCGCGCGACTTCTTGGTCATGGCGGCGACCGCATTGGTGAAGATCGAGCGGTCGGCCTTGGCCGCCGCGATCTTGGAGTCGTCGTCACGCAGGCGGCGCAGCGGACGCTTTTCAGCCAGCAGCTTTCGTACGAAGGCTTCGCCACCGGCGGCCGGACCCTCGACGATCTCCTCGATCAGACCGTTCTTCAGCGCTTCCGCCGCTCCGATCGGATCACCGCCGACGATCATCTTGACCGCGAGCTCCGGTCCAACCGCGCGCGGCAGGCGCTGGGTGCCGCCGGCGCCCGGCAGCAGGCCGAGCTTCACCTCGGGGAGGCCGAGCTTGGCTTCCTTCACCGCGACGCGGAAATGACAGGCGAGCGCGACCTCGAGGCCACCGCCGAGCGCGGTGCCGTGGATCGCGGCCACGACCGGCTTCGGTGAATTCTCGATCTCGGAAAGCACGTCGTTAAGGGCGGGCGGCTTCGGCGGCTTGCCGAATTCGGTGATGTCGGCGCCCGCGATGAAGGTGCGGCCGGCACAGGTCAGCACGATGCCCTTGATGGCGGGATCGGCGACCGCGGCCTTGATGCACTCCAGAATTCCGCCACGAACCGCGGCGCTCAGCGCGTTGACCGGAGGGCTGTCGACCGTGACGATCCCGACTTCGTCATGACGCTCAAGCTTGACCACTTCGCTCACGGTGTCCCTCCTTGGTGGGGTAACTTTGTTCAATTTCGCACTGCAGAATTTAATTCCGCATCTTGACGGCAGGGTTATTTTGAAGCACGTGGCTTGTCAACGACTCCGCGCAAGAAGCAGATCAGGGATGAAGCGTACAGGAAAGAAGACAGCGACCGATCGGAATTTCGTCGTCGCGCTTTCCCGCGGACTTGACGTATTGCGCGCATTCCAGCCCAGCGACGGACTTCTTGGCAATCAGGAAATCGCGGCCCGCACCAATTTGCCCAAGCCGACCGTTTCGCGGCTGACCTATACCTTGACCAAGCTCGGCTATCTGACGCCGGTTCCCCGCTTCGAGAAATATCAGCTTGCGCCGGCCGCGATGGCGCTCGGCTACGCCGCGTTGTCCAATCTCGGCGTTCGGCATTTGTCCGAGCCGTTTCGCGAGGAAATGATGCGTGCGACCGGCGGCGCCGTCGCCATCGGCGGCCGCGACCGGCACAGCATGATCTATTTCGGACAGAGCCGTGGCAGCGAGACGGTTGGCGTTCAACTGGACGTCGGCTCCCGCGTGCCGATTGCAACCAGCGCGATGGGCCGCGCCTATTTCTGGGCACTCGACGAAGACAATCGCGCTGAACTGTCTCGTGTCTTGCGCGAACATTACGGCAGCCGCTGGCCCAAGATGCGCGACGGGTTGGAACGCTCCGGCGAGACGGTCGCGAAATATGGATTTGCGATTTCGGTCGGCGACTGGCACGACGACATCGGCGCCGCCGGCGTCGCGCTCAGACTCAACGACGGAACCGGTCCTTACGCATTCAATTGCGGCGCGCCCGCATTCCGCTTCACGGAAGAGCGTTTGATCAACGACATTGGACCGCGTCTGCTTGCGATGGTAAGGAACATCGAAGCGGCACTCGGGGGTCTGATGCCGCATTCCAAAAAAGACGTCAGCAAAAAGCTGAAATCAGGAGGGAAAGTTGCGCGTGTGGCCGAGGGGATCAGATAGCCTTTGTCATCATCGGGAGCGGTTCACATCGCCCCTTCGCTCACTGAACACAGTGGGCGAGACGAGATGACGCAGGCACAGCTCGCGCAGGGGACATCGCCCCTGCTCGCGGTTCGCGACGTCAGCGTCGTGTTCGGCGGCATCGTCGCGCTCAATGGTGTGTCCTTTGACATGCACAAGGGCCAGATCCTCGGCTTGATCGGCCCTAACGGCGCCGGCAAGACCACGCTCTTCAACTGCCTCTCGCGGCTCTACCAGCCGTCGTCCGGCGACATCCTGATGGAGGGCGCGAGCATCCTGACGCGCCCGCCGCACCGGATCGCGGAGATCGGCATCGGCCGCACCTTCCAGAACGTGGCGCTGTTTCCGAATTTGTCGGTGATGGACAATGTCCGCGTCGGCACCCATGCCCGCACCTCCAGCGACATCATCAGCGACTCGCTGCGGCTGGCCTGGGTTCGCCGCAGCGAGAGCGACGTCAACAAGAAGGTGCACGAGATCCTCGCCTATCTCGACCTCGAGGACGTCGCCCACACCGTCGTGTCGGGCCTGCCGTTCGGCACGCAGAAGCGCGTCGAGCTGGCGCGCGCGCTCGCTGCCGATCCGAAGATCCTGCTGCTCGACGAGCCCGCCGGCGGCCTCAACCACGAGGAAGTCTACGTGCTCGGCGACCTCATCCGCCGCATCCGCGACGAACGCCACATGACCGTGCTGCTGGTCGAGCATCACATGGGCCTCGTGATGTCGATCGCCGACCACGTCGTCGCGCTGAATTTCGGCAAGAAGCTCGCGGAAGGCACGCCCGCCCAGGTGCAGGCGGATCCCGACGTCATCAAGGCCTATCTCGGGAGCAAGGACCAATGACGACGCTGCTCAACGTCAAGGACCTGCGCGCTTATTACGGCCAGGTCCAGGCCCTCCACGGTCTGTCCTTCTCGCTCAGCGAGGGATCGCTGACCACGTTGCTGGGGGCCAACGGCGCCGGCAAGACCACCACGCTGCGCGCGATCTGCAACATGGTGCGCTCAACCGGCGGCATCGAGTTCGACGGCAAGCCGCTGAACAACCGCTCCACCGAGAGCATCGTGCGGTTCGGCATCGCCCATGTGCCGCAGGGCCGCGGCACCTTCACCACCATGACGGTGGAGGAAAACCTCCAGCTCGGCGCGATCACCCGCAAGGACAGCGCCGGCATCGTCTCCGACATCGAGCGCATGTATGCGCATTTCCCGGTGCTGAAGCAGCGGCATACCCAACAGGCCGGCACGCTCTCGGGCGGCGAGCAGCAGATGCTGGCGGTCGCCCGCGCCCTGATGCTGCGGCCGCGGCTGATGCTGCTGGACGAGCCTTCGTTCGGCCTGGCGCCGCTGGTGGTGCGCGACCTGTTCGGCATCCTCGGCAAGATCAACCGCGAGGACAAGGTGTCGATCCTGGTGGTCGAGCAGAACGCCCAGCTCGCGCTGGAGCTCGCCGACCAGGCCTATGTGATCGAGACCGGGCGCATCGTGATGTCGGGCAACGCCAAGGACATCGCGAACAACGAAGAAATCCGCAAATCCTACCTGGGTTACTGAGGAGCCGGCACGATGGAGCTGTTCACCAACCAAGTGCTGGCCGGCATCGCCACGGGCGCGATCTACGCCTGCATGGCGCTCGCCGTGGTCATGATCTATCAGGCGATCGACCATCTCAACTTCGCCCAGGGTGAGATGGCGATGTTCTCGACCTTCATCTCCTGGCAGCTGATGCAATGGGGCATCCCATATTGGGCTGCCTTCGTGATCACGCTGGCATTGTCCTTTGTCGGCGGCATCGCGATCGAGCGCATCCTGTTCAAGCCGCTCGCCAAGGCGCCGGTGCTGACCAACGTCGCCGGCTTTATCGCGCTGTTCGCGATCATCAACTCCTCGGCCGGCCTGATCTGGGACTTCACCATTAAGCAGTATCCGACCCCGTTCGGCTCCTCGCCCTTCCTCGGCAGCCAGCTGATCTCGACCCACCAGGCCGGCATGATCGGCGTCACCGTGCTGCTGCTGCTCGGCCTCTACTTCTTCTTCCAGTACACCAAGATCGGCCTCGCCATGCGCGCGGCCGCCTCCGTGCCTGAATCGGCCCGACTGGTCGGCATCAACACGAGCTGGATGATCGCGCTCGGCTGGGGCATGGCGTCCGCGATCGGTGCGATCGCCGGCATGCTGATCGCACCGGTCGTGTTCCTCGAGCCCAATATGATGGGCGGCGTGCTGATCTACGGCTTCGCCGCGGCGGTGCTCGGCGGACTGACCAGCCCGTTCGGCGCCGTGGTCGGCGGCTTCCTGGTCGGCGTCTTCGAGAACCTCGCCGGCACCTACATTCCCGGCGTCGGCAACGAGCTGAAGCTTCCGATCGCGCTCGCGCTGATCATTTCCGTCCTGGTCGTCAAACCCGCTGGCCTGTTCGGCCGGCAAATCGTCAAGCGAGTTTGATCATGAGCGCTGCAGAAGACGTCGTCACGGAAGCCCCGGCCGTCGAGGCGGTTCCGAAGCGGGCGATGACGCTGGGCACGGGCACCTCTCTGTTGGTGCTGGCGGTGCTGTTGATCGTGCCGGTGTTCGTCAAGAACTTCATCATCTTCCAGATGACGATGCTCCTGATCTACGGGCTCGCGGTGCTGGCCTTGAACATCCTGACGGGCGGCTCCGGCCAGTTCTCGCTCGGCCAGAGCGCCTTCTACGCCGTGGGCGCTTATACGTCGGCGGTGCTGATGGAGTACTTCAACGTCAACTATGCGCTGACAATTCCGATTTCCGCCGCGGTCTGCTTCGCATTCGGCTACCTGTTCGGCAAGCCGGCGCTGCGGCTGTCGGGCGTCTATCTCGCGCTCGCGACCTTTGCGCTTGCCACCGCGATGCCGCAGCTGCTGAAGCTGAACTTCCTCGAGCACTGGACCGGCGGCGTGCAGGGCCTCGTCGTCACCAAGCCCGACGCGCCGTTCGGGCTGCCTATGTCGCAGGACACCTGGCTCTACTACTTCTCGCTCGCCGTCGTGCTCGCGATCTACATCTTCTCGGTCAACCTGCTGCGCTCCCGGTCGGGCCGCGCCTTCATGGCGATCCGCGACAACGAGATCGCGGCCTCCTCGATGGGCGTCAACGTCGCACTGTACAAGACGCTGGCCTTCGGCGTGTCCGCCGGCATCACCGGCGTTGCCGGCTCGCTTGGCGCCATCGCCGTGCAGTTCGTCGCGCCCGACAGCTACACGATCACGCTGGCGATCTCGCTGTTCCTCGGCATGGTCGTCGGTGGCGTCGGCTGGCTGCCCGGCTCGTTCGTCGGCGCCGCCTTCATCATTTTCGTGCCGAACATGGCGGAGGGCATCTCCAAGGGCCTCTCCGGCGCGGTGTTCGGCGTACTCCTGTTCGCCGTCATCTACCTCGTGCCGCACGGCGCGAGGCAGATTGCGATCATGGGCCAGCAACTCGTCGGCCGGCTCAGAAAGAACTGACAACCCGTTGATTAAGCTAAGGAGACCCGAATTGTTTTTTGAAAGAACACTGCGAACCGCTGCGCTGGTGACGGCAACGGCGGTCATCACTCTCACCTCCGGCGCCGCATTCGCCCAGAAAAAATATGACACCGGCGCGTCCGATACCGAGATCAAGATCGGCAACATCATGCCGTATAGCGGTCCGGCCTCGGCCTATGGCATCATCGGCAAGACCGAAGAAGCCTACTTCAAGATGATCAACGACAAGGGCGGCATCAACGGCCGCAAGATCAACTTCGTCACCTATGACGACGGCTATTCGCCGCCGAAGGCCGTCGAGCAGGTCCGCAAGCTGGTCGAGAGCGACGAGGTGATCGTCGTGTTCAACCCGCTCGGCACGCCCTCGAACAGCGCGATCCAGAAATACCTCAACGCCAAGAAGATCCCGCAGCTGTTCGTCGCCACCGGCGCCACCAAGTGGAATGACCCGAAGAACTTCCCCTGGACCATGGGC
This sequence comes from Bradyrhizobium sp. 155, assembly GCF_023101105.1. NCBI lineage: Bacteria > Pseudomonadati > Pseudomonadota > Alphaproteobacteria > Hyphomicrobiales > Nitrobacteraceae > Bradyrhizobium > Bradyrhizobium sp. 155. Next base: position 6,896,218 of record NZ_CP064704.1, read on the forward strand.
TGGCAGCCGTCCTACCAGAGCGAAGCGCAGATCTACGCGAAATGGCTGTTGAAGGAAAAGCCGGACGCCAAGATCGCGATCCTCTATCAGAACGACGATTTCGGCAAAGACTACCTCAAGGGCACCAAGGACGGCCTGGGCGCCAAGGGCGCGTCCATGATCATCATGGAAGAAAGCTACGAGGTGTCCGAACCCTCGATCGACGGTCACATCGTCAAGATCAAGGCGGCCAATCCCGACGTCCTGCTGATCTACGCGACGCCGAAGTTCGCGGCCCAGACCATCAAGAAGACCGCCGAGCTGAGCTGGAAGCCGCTGCAGATCCTCACCAACGTGTCGATCTCGGTCGGCAGCGTGATGAAGCCGGCCGGCTTCGAGGCCTCGCAGGGCGTGCTGTCGGCGGCCTATGCCAAGGACTCCACGGACCCGCAGTGGGCCAACGACCCCGGCATGAAGAAGTGGAACGAGTTCGTCGACAAGTACATGCCGGGTGCCGACAAGTCCGACACCAGCATGGTCTACGGCTACGGCGCGGCGTCGACGCTGGCCAAGGTCCTGGAGATGTGCGGCGACGATCTGACCCGGGCCAACATCATGAAGCAGGCGGCCTCGTTGAAGGATTTCGCACCGGATACCCTGCTGCCCGGCGTCAAGATCAACACCAGCCCAACCGACTTCGCCCCGATCGCCCAGCTCCAGATGCAGCGTTTCAAGGGCGAGAAGTGGGAACTCTTCGGCGAGATCATCAGCGGCGACATCGCCACGGAGTGACGCTCTGACGCTATAGTCCGACACATCGAGAAGCCCCCGCGAACGAATCGCGGGGGCTTTTTGTTGACGTCCCGCATCAATCTTGTTCAATGCGGCGGCGATCCGTTCCGGGTGGAGAAAGATGACTGCCGTTCGATTTCAGGTTGCGGGCGTTCTGGCCGCATTCGCGTTGTGCACTGCGATGAGCGGCCCGGTCCTGGCGCAGAAGAAATACGACAGCGGCGCTTCCGATACCGAGATCAAAATCGGCAACATCATGCCCTATAGCGGCCCGGCCTCCGCCTATGCGGCGATCGGCAAGGCCGAGGAAGCCTATTTCAACAAGATCAATGCCGAGGGCGGCATCGGCGGCCGCAAGATCAAGTTCATCTCCTACGACGACGGCTATTCGCCGCCGAAGACGGTGGAGCAGGCCCGCAAGCTGGTCGAGAGCGACGGGGTGCTGCTGATCTTCGGCTCGCTCGGCACCTCCACCAACGGCGCCATCCGCAAATACATGAACGAGAAGAAGGTGCCGCAATTGTTCGTGGCGAGCGGCGCTTCGAAGTGGAACGATCCGAAGCAATATCCCTGGACCATGGGCTGGCAGCCGAGCTACGCCAGCGAGGCGCGCATCTACGCCAAATACATCATGAAGGAGAAGCCGGACGGCAAGATCGGCGTGCTCTATCAGAACGACGATTTCGGCAAGGACTACCTGAAAGGGCTGAAGGATGGCCTTGGACCCAAGGCCTCGATGATCGTGCTGGAAGACGGTTACGACACGTCGGAGCCGGCAATCGACGAGCACGTTGTGAAATTGAAGGCCTCCGGCGCCGACATTTTCGTCAGCATCACCACCCCGAAATTTGCAGCGCAGGCGATCAAGAAGGCGGCCGAGATCGGCTGGCATCCGGTCCACATCATCTCCAACGTCTCGGCCTCGGTCGGCGGCGTACTCGAGCCGGCGGGGCTCGAGATCTCGCAAGGGATCCTGTCGGCGAGCTACACCAAGGACGCCTCCGACCCGCAATGGAATGCCGATGACGGCATGAAGAAATTCTACAACTTCCTCGCCAAATACGATCCCAAGGCCAACAAGCTCGATGCCGGCGTGGTGTTCGGCTATGCCGCCGCGCAGACCATGGTGAAGGTGCTGCAAATGTGCGGTGACGACCTCACCCGCGACAACGTCATGAAGCAGGCCGCCTCCTTGAAGGATTTCCAGCCCGACACGCTGTTGCCAGGCATCAAGATCAACACCGCAGCCGACGATTTCGCCCCGATCGAGCAGCTCCAGATGATGCGCTTCAAGGGCAAGAAGTGGGAGCTGTTCGGGGACGTGATCTCGAGCGAGCTCGACCACTGAAGCCGCGCAACTCAAACTCGCTCCTGATCGGTTCATCAACTCAAGCGGATGCCTCTTCTCGCAGTCGCACACGAGCGCGCGGCCGCCCCTGACTACTAAAGAAGCAGCCCCCGCGACCCCGCCGCAGGGGCTTTCTGTTGTAGGCATCAGGTAAATCGTATTGAATTGCGGCTGCGTCACCAAAAACAGGCAACACAAGAAAAGGGACGCACACACACCAAGAAAATAGGGAGATAGGAATGCCCGCTGTCACCGGCAAACTTGCGGCCGCGTCACTGGCGCTCGCGCTCATTGCGGCCTCGGCCTCCACTGCATCGGCCCAGAAGAAATACGACACCGGCGCGACCGATACCGAGATCAAGGTCGGCAACATCATGCCTTACAGCGGACCGGCCTCCGCCTACGGCATCATCGGACGGACCGAAGCCGCCTATTTCAAGAAGATCAACGACGAAGGCGGCATCAACGGTCGCAAGATCAACTTCATCAGCTACGACGACGCCTACTCGCCGCCGAAAACGGTGGAGCAGGCGCGCAAGCTGGTCGAGAGCGACGAGGTGCTGTTCATCTTCAACTCGCTCGGCACGCCGCCGAACTCGGCGATCCACAAATACATGAACTCGAAGAAGGTGCCGCAGCTCTTCGTCGCCACCGGCGCCACCAAGTGGAACGATCCGCAGAACTTCCCCTGGACCATGGGGTGGCAGCCCAACTACCAGAGCGAGACGCAGATCTACGCGAAGTGGCTGCTGAAGAACAAGCCCGACGCCAAGATCGCCGTGCTGTTCCAGAACGATGATTACGGCAAGGATTATCTCAAGGGCCTGAAGGACGGCCTCGGCGCCAAAGCCGCGTCGATGATCGTCGTGGAGGAGAGCTACGAGACCTCCGAACCGACCATCGACAACCACATCGTCAAGCTGAAGTCGACCGGCGCCGACGTCTTCATGAACATCACGACGCCGAAATTCGCAGCCCAGGCGATCAAGAAGAACGCCGAGATCGGCTGGAAGCCGCTGCACTTCCTCAACAACGTCTCTGCCTCCGTCGGCAGCGTGATGAAGCCTGCCGGCTTCGAGAACGGCCAGGACATCATCTCGGCCGATTATCTGAAGGACGTATCGGATCCGCAGTGGGCCAATGATGCCGGCATGAAGGACTTTCTCGCCTTCATGACCAAATACTTCCCCGAGGGCGACAAGCTCGATAAGGGCACGATCGTCGGCTATGCCGTGGCCCAGACCCTGGTTCAGGTCTTGAAGCAGTGCGGTGACGATCTCACGCGCGAGAACGTCATGAAGCAAGCGGCGAATCTGAAGGACTTCCGCACCGAGGCCCTGCTGCCGGGCGTGAAGATCAACACCTCGCCGACCGATTTCGCGCCGATCAGCCAGCTTCAACTCGAGAAGTTCAAAGGCGAGAAGTTTGAGCTGTTCGGAGACGTGATCAGCGCCGACGTCGGCGGTTAGCCCCATCAAGGACGCGACGACGGAAACCCCCTGCGAACCATCGCAGGGGGTTTTTGCTTGCGCGGCGATTATGATCACGCGATTGCACAATCGAATGATGGCAAAGCCGGCTTACGCTTTGGCGCATGATGCGGTAGGCAGGTGAGCGGCGCGTTCGCCGCCAGTCTTTCCTGTCCGCTCAAGGCCCTTCGTCATGACCGACCGACGCCCCCTGCTCCGCGCGCTCTACGACGCCGCCGTTGCCGCCGCTCATCCGAGCACAATTCTGGCGCCGCACCTGCGGCCCGCGCCAAAGGGACGCGTGATCTGTCTCGCCGCCGGCAAGGGCGCGGCCGCGATGGCCGCCGCCGCCGAGCGGCATTATCTCGACACGCTCGGGCTCGCACCGGAACGCCTCGTCGGCATCGCCACCACGCGTCACGGCTACGGCGTGCCGACGCGCCGCATCCGCGTGGTCGAGGCCGGTCATCCCGTGCCCGACGAAGCCGGCCTGAAGGGCGCGGCCGACACGCTGGCGCTCGCGGCCGAGGCCGGGCCGGACGATCTGCTCTTGGTGCTGCTCACCGGCGGCGGCTCGGCGAACTGGATCGCGCCCGTCAACGGCATCAGCTTCGGGCAGAAGCAGGCGGTCAACAAGGCGCTGCTCCGCTCCGGCGCGCCGATCGGCGAGATGAATGTCGTGCGCAAGCATCTGTCGCGGATCAAGGGCGGGCGGCTGGCGCGCGCCGGCAAAAATGCCGCCGAGATCGTGACGCTTGCGATTTCCGACGTGCCGCATGACGATCCCTCCGCAATCGCCTCCGGTCCGACCGTGCCCGATCCGACCACGCTCAATGATGCGCGCGCCATCGTCGCCAGGTACAAGCTCGACATCGACGATGCCGTCCGCCGCGCGCTGGACGACCCCGCCAACGAGAGCTGCAAGCCCGGTGATGCCGCCTTCGCGCGCGCGCATTTCGAATTGATCGCACGTCCGAAGCAATCGCTCGACGCTGCGGTCAAACTCGCGCATGAGGCCGGTTACGAGACGATCGATCTCGGCGCCGACCTCGAAGGGGAGGCCCGCGACGTTGCCGCCGATCACGCCAGGCTGGCGCTTCAGGCCCGCGCGCAGGGCAAGCGTGTCGCGATCCTCTCCGGCGGCGAGCTCACGGTCACCGTGCGCGGCAATGGCCGCGGCGGCCCGAACCAGGAATACGCGCTGGCGCTCGCCGGCCTCTTGAAGGACACGCCTGACATCTCCGCGCTCGCCGGCGACACCGACGGCGCCGATGGCGGTGCCGGCAATCCCACTGATCCCGCCGGCGCGCTGATCGACGCGGCGACGTTCGCGAAGATGGCGGCGCAGCGGCTGCAGCCGCAGGCCTATCTCGACAACAACGACGCGACCACGTTCTTCGAGGCGACGGGCGACCTGTTGCTGCCGGGGCCCACGCTGACCAATGTGAACGACATCAGGGTAATCCTGGTCGACTGACACGGTGGCATCGCCATCCCGCCGGCGCCCCGCGCGGTTCGGCGGACGACATGGTTAACGATCTCTGAATTCTCGTCGGTGTCCTCTTTTCCAGGGGGCGGGCATCGCCGCCCTTAACCTCGCGTTCGCCGCAGTTTCAGGAACATGTCGCGAAATTGGGCGAATTGTCGGGCTGATCTACCGCGAGATGTACGCGCTCTCGCCCGACCAGGTGCACCCGGGCACGCCGATCAAGGACCTGATCGAGCATCGGCTCAAACTGGGCCTGAGCATCGGCGGAGAAGCCGGCGCCTATGTCCGTGCCCGCACCGAGGGTTCGGTCGTCAGTGAGCAGACGGTCCAGCAATTCGCCGACGGACGAATCATCGCCTACACCATTCATCCCCTGCCCGACGGCGGCGGCATGGCGACGCACGAGGACATTACAGAGCGCGAAGAGCTCAGTCGGCGGTTGCAGGAGCGCAATTTTCAGTTCGACATCGCGATCAACAACATGTCGCACGGACTCTGCTTCTTCAGCGCCGACCATCGGCTGGTGGTCTGCAACACGCACTTTATCGAGATGTACGGCCTGCCGCCCGACCGCGTTCGTCCGGGCACGCCGCTCCAGGAGATCCTCGACCTACGCTACGAGGTCGGCAGCGTGCCGGCGATGACGCGGGAGGAATACGCCAAATGGCGGACCGATGTCGCCATGTCAGCCGAGGCCATGGACAGCATCGTCGAGATGCAGAACGGGCGAACCTTCAGATCAGGCACCGACCGATGCCCGATCTCAGGTGGGTCGCGACCCACGAAGACATCACCGAGCAGCGCAAGGCGGAATTGCAGATCGCGCATATGGCGCACTACGACGCGCTGACGGACCTCGCCAATCGCGCCCTGCTCGGTCAGCGCCTCAAGCAGGCGCTCGAACAGGGCGGGATGTTCGCGATCCACCACGTCGATCTCGACAAGTTCAAGGCCGTCAACGACACCCTGGGCCACCAGGCCGGCGACATCCTGCTGCAGGATGTCAGCCGCCGCCTCAAGCAGCTCGCGCGCGACAGCGATACGGTCGCGCGCATGGGTGGCGATGAATTCGTGATCCTCCAGACGCCGATTTCCGATTCGAGCGAGGCGGACCTGCTGGCGCGCGACGTTGTCAGGACGCTGAGTGCTCCGTTCGGGCTCGACGGACACCAGACCATTGCGGGCGCGAGCATCGGGATCGCGATTGCGCCTGGCGACGGCTCGACGCCCGAGCAACTCCTGCACAATGCCGATCTGGCCCTGTATCGCGCGAAAAGCGACGGCCGCGGCATGCACTGCTTCTTCGAACCGGCCATGGGCGAAGAAGCGCAAAGCCGTCGCGGGCTGGAGCAGGACCTGCGCAACGGCCTTGCCGCCGGCCAGTTCGAACTGCACTACCAGCCGGTCGTGAAGACCGACGGCGGCGAGATCAGCGGCTTCGAAGCCTTGATCCGCTGGCGACATCCCCGGCGCGGACTGGTCGCGCCCAACAGCTTTATCCCGCTTGCGGAAGAGATCGGCCTGATCGTGCCGATCGGCGAATGGGTGATCCGGCAGGCCTGTGGCACTGCAAGCCGATGGCCGGACCATCTGCACGTCGCCGTCAACATCTCGGCGGTGCAATTCCGCCAGCCGGGCCTGACGGAGGTGATCGTCGGCGCGCTGGCGGCCTCCGGCCTCGATCCGCGGCGGCTGGAGATCGAGATCACGGAAAGCGTGTTTCTGCAGGACAGGAACGGAACGCTGACGACGCTGCACCAGCTCCGGGCGCTGGGCATCAAGGTCGCCATGGACGATTTCGGCACCGGCTATTCGTCACTGACCTATCTGCAATGCTTCCCCTTCGACAAGATCAAGATCGACCGGTCTTTCGTCAGCGGCGTGGAAAACAATGCGGCATCCCTCAGCATCGTGCGGGCGGTGGCGGCACTGGCGCGCGGGATGGGCATGACGACGACGGCGGAGGGGGTGGAGAGCGAGGAGCAACGGGACCGGATCGCAGCGGAGGGCTGCACGGAAATGCAGGGCTATTTGTTCAGCCCTCCGTTGCCCGCCGAGGAAATCGAGCGCCATTTCCTGTCCGCGAAAACACCTGCCATGCCCGACCGGTTCGCTCTGCGGCATAACCGCCGCCAGCCCGCCCGCGCTTCCGGGTTTGATGCCCGGTCGCCGGGCAATCAACCGTCAAAACTCGTTGGCGATCTTCGAGAGCATCCCGAGCAGGGCTTCGCGGTTGGACGGCCCGAGCAGCTCGTTCAGCCGGGCCTCGTGCTTGGTGGCGACGAGCTTCTTGGCGCGGGCCAGCACGGCCTTGCCCTTGTCGGTCAGCACCAAGATGTGCGAGCGGCGGTCGTTGGTGGAGCGGATCCGCGCGCAAAGGTCGCGGCTCTCGAGATTGTCGAGCATCGCCACGAAATTCGGGCGCAGGATGCCGAGGGTGGAGGCGATCTCGGTCTGGTTACGGCCGGGGTTTTTCTCGACCAGCAGCAGCACGGAGAACTGCGCCGGCGTGAGCTGGAGCGAGGCCATGCAGCGCAGGAAGTTCTCGAACACCTTGAGCTGTGCCCGCTTCAGGACATAGCCGAGCTGCTCCGAGAGCTCGCCGAGCTGGAGGGCTTCACCAGGCCCGTCGGCCGCGTCCTTGCGGCCCTTGGCGGTCTCGGCGGGTTTTTCAGAGGACTTTTCAGCGGTTTTGGAAACGGTCATCGCCTCATGCTCGCAATCCCGTTAAGTTCGGGAGGATCGTTCGCCACCCTTGATGTTATATTTGATAATTGTTATGGACCATATCAAATATCGTCAGCGCTGTTCAATGGCTGTGAGCGGACCGTCCACCACAATCAGGGGACCGGTCCTGAATCTTTGAGGGGGAGCGTCCGGTCTTGAATACCACCATCATGCTGTTCCTGCTGCAGGACGGCATCACCAATGGCGCGATCTATGCGCTGCTCGGCCTGGCGCTGGTGCTGGTGTTCGCCGTCACCCGCGTCATCCTCATTCCCCAAGGCGAATTCGTCACCTATGGCGCGCTGACCTATGCCTCGCTGGCCGCGGGCCAGATGCCGGGTACGGCGAAACTCGCGCTCGCCCTGGGCATTGGCGCCTTCGCGTTCGACCTGTTCGCCGCGCGCAAGGCGCTGCACGGACGCCTGATCCTGCGCAGCGTCATCACCAATATCGTGCTGCCGGCCATCGTGCTGGCGCTGACCGTCTACTACGCCGCTCAGAAGCCGCCGGTTGCGGTCTGCATCGCACTGTCGCTGGTGATCGTGGCGATGATCGGCCTGTTTCTCTACCGCATCGCATTCCAGCCGCTGGCGCACACCTCCGTGCTGGTGCTGTTGATCGCCTCGGTGGGCGTTCACCTCGCGCTTCAGGGTTTGGGCCTTTTGTTCTTCGGCGCCGAAGGCCAGCGCGGACCTGCCGTGCTGTCCGGCTCCTTCACCAGCGGTGCGCTGCGCTTCACCGGCCAGAGCATCACGGTCTATGGCATTACCATCGCCTTCATCGTCGGGCTGTGGCTGTTCTTTGGGTTGACACTTTACGGCAAGGCGCTGCGCGCGACCGCTGTGAACCGGCTCGGTGCCCGGCTCGTCGGCATCCGCACCACGCTATCCGGTCAGATCGCCTTCCTGCTGGCGTCCGTCATCGGCGCACTGTCGGGCATCATGATCGTGCCTATCACGACGCTGTATTACGACTCGGGCTTCCTGATCGGCCTGAAGGGCTTTGTCGCCGCGATCATCGGCGGGCTTGTCAGCTACCCCCTCACCGCCGTCGCGGCGCTAGTCGTCGGCATCGTCGAGGCGTTCTCGTCCTTCTATGCCTCCAACTACAAGGAGGTGATCGTTTTCATGCTCTTGATTCCCGTGCTGCTGCTGCGCTCGCTCGCGGCGCCTGCGGTCGAGGAAGAGAAGGACTGACGCCAAGATGCAGAGCCGGCTCCCCATCCTCATCTTCGCGCTGATCATGGCGGCGATCCCGTTTGTTCCGGGCATGCCCCCATTCTGGATCGTGCTGCTCGACAATATCGGCCTCGCGGCCCTGGTCGCGATGGGCCTCGTGCTGCTGACCGGCGTCGGCGGCCTGACCTCGTTTGGACAAGCGGCCTTCGTCGGCTTCGGCGCCTACACCACCGCGGTGCTGTCGACAACCTACGGCATGTCGCCCTGGCTGACGCTACCACTGTCGCTGCTGGTCAGCGGATTGCTGGCGGTGCTGCTCGGCCTCGTCACCGTCCGTCTCTCCGGCCATTATCTGCCGCTCGGCACGCTCGCCTGGGGACTCGGCTTGTTCTATCTCTTCAGCAAGCTGGAATTTTTGGGAAGAAACGACGGCATCTCGGCGATCCCGCCGCTGTCGATCGGCTCGTTCAAAATGCTCTCGCCCGGCTCGATCTACTACGCGATCTGGGTTGCCGTGATCCTCTCGGCGTTGCTCACGATGAACCTGCTGGACTCCCGCACCGGCCGCGCCATCCGCGCGCTCCGGCGCGGCCATGTCGCGGCCGAGGCGTTCGGCGTGCACACCCCGCGGGCGAAAATGCTGGTGTTCATCCATGCCGCCGTGCTCGCCGGCCTCTCCGGCTGGCTCTACGCCCATCTTCAGCGCGCGGTGAACCCGACGCCGTTCGGCGCGCAGGCGGGCATCGAGTATCTCTTCATCGCCGTGGTCGGCGGCGCCGGCTATGTCTGGGGCGGCGTCCTGGGCGCGGCGCTGGTCGTGGTCCTGAAGGAAGTGCTGCAGAGCTACCTGCCGTTGATCCTGCCCGGCTCGGGCCAGGTCGAGACCATCGTGTTCGGCATCATGCTGGTGGCGTTGCTCCAGCTCGCACCCGGCGGCGTCTGGCCCTGGCTGATGTCGTTCCTGCCCCAGCGTACCAGTGGTAAGAAGCCAGACACTTCGCTGAAACTGGAGCAGCGCACCCGCTCGCCCGGCCAATCCAGCGTCCTGCTCCAGGTCGAGAAGGCGCGGAAACAATTTGGCGGCGTGGTCGCGGTGAACAACGTCTCCTTCGACGTCCAGGCTCGCGAGATCGTCGCGCTGATCGGCCCCAACGGCGCCGGCAAGAGCACCACCTTCAACCTGATCACCGGCGTGCTGTCGGCCAGCTCGGGCTCGATCTCCGTGCTCGGCAACAAGGTCGACAGGGCGCCGCCGCAGGAGATCGTCAAGCTCGGCATCTCCCGCACCTTCCAGCACGTCAAGCTGGTGCCTGATATGACCGTGCTGGAAAACGTCGCGATCGGTGCCCATCTGCGCGGCCATTCGGGGCCGATCTCCTCGATGCTGCGGCTCGACCGCACTGATGAGGCAAAGCTGCTCGCCGAAGCCACCCGCCAGATCGAGCGGGTCGGACTTGGCGAGCAGATGCATCAGCTCGCAGGCTCGCTCTCACTGGGACAGCAACGGATCGTCGAGATCGCCCGTGCGTTGTGCGTCGATCCGATGCTGCTGCTGCTCGACGAGCCGGCCGCCGGCCTGCGCCACATGGAGAAGGAGCGGCTCGCGACGCTGCTGCGCGAGCTGCGCGACGGCGGCATGAGCGTCCTGCTGGTCGAGCACGACATGGGCTTCGTCATGAACCTCGCCGACCGCATCGTGGTGCTCGATTTCGGCACCAAGATCGCGGAAGGAACGCCGGCCACGATCAAGACCAATCCCGAAGTGATCAAGGCCTATCTCGGAGTGGCGGCATGAGCGCGCTGTTGTCCGTCGCCAACGCCCATGTCGCCTATGGCAAGGTCGAGGCCGTGCGCTCGGTCTCGCTCGAAGTCGGCCAGAACCAGATCGTCACCATCGTCGGCGCCAACGGTGCCGGCAAGACCACGCTGCTCTCCGCCATCATCGGCATTTTGCCGCTGAAAGGGCGCGTTTCATTCGCAGGTCAGGACCTGTCGCGGCTCGACATCGAGGACCGCGTCGCCATGGGGCTTGGCCTCGTTCCCGAGCACCGCGAATTGTTCGTGACCATGAATGTCGAGGACAATCTCGAGTTAGGGGCCTTCCGCATCGAGAGAAGCAAGGCGAAAGCCTCGATGGAGCGGGTCTACACGCTGTTTCCGCGGCTCAAGGAGCGGCGCAAGCAGCTCGCCGGCACGCTCTCCGGCGGCGAGCAGCAGATGCTCGCAATGGGCCGCGCACTGATGGGCGAGCCCAAGCTCCTGATGCTGGACGAGCCGAGCCTCGGCCTCGCCCCGATCATCGTCGCCGACATTTTCCGCATCGTCACCGAACTGCGCGCCGCCGGCGTCTCCGTGCTGCTGGTCGAGCAGAACGCGCAGGCGGCATTGAAGATCGCGGATCAGGCCTATGTCATGGAGCTCGGCGAGTTCGTGCTCAGCGGCAAGGCCAGCGACATCGCGGCGAATGAGCGCGTGGCGGCGAGCTATCTCGGCTTCCAGCACGAAGGGGCGAGTGTGTTGTAACTTCGAGACGCGCTTCCTCAAACTCATCTGTCATCGTCCGCCTAGTGCGCAATTGCGCACAGGGGCGGACGATCCAGTATTCCAGAGACCTGTGCTTGAACCGAGGCGCCGCGGCGTACTGGATGCCCCGCCTTCGCGGGGCATGACATCGGAGGATTCAGGGAGAGACGAAGATCGTGGCCTAGCTTGCCCCCTTGTCACCCTTCAGCGCCGCGAGCTCTGCTTCCAGCTCCGCGATCTTCGCATCCCTTGCCGCCAGCGCCGCCGCCACATCTCCAGCGTCGAACTTCTGCGGGATGTGCTGCGGGCAGTTCGTGTCCCACGCTTCGATCTTGAACAGGATCACCTGCTCGGGCCGGGCGCGATAGCCTTTCGGCATCAGCGATGTCGTCAGCGCCTCGTCGTCCTCGACCACCCGCGCTTCGCCCCAGATCTTCACCCGGCGGCGATGGGCGTAGTCCATCACGAAGATGTAGGCCTTGGGATTTTCAGACAGGTTTCCCTGCGTGATGTATTGCCGATTGCCGGCGTAGTCCGTGAAAGCCAGCGTCTGCTTGTCCAGCACCTTCAAGAAGCCCTTCGGGCCGCCACGATGCTGGATGTAGGGCTGGCCGTCGGCCGATGCCGTGGCGAGATAAAAGCTGTTGGCGTCGGCCAGGAACGCCGCGAGGTTCTCATCGACCTCGGTGCGCCAGCCGCGCTGCTCGGCATGGGCATAGCCTTCGCGTGATCCCTTTCGGGTCTGGATCGACTTCACCGCCGGCGTGAACGCCACGTCGCTGGCGTAGGTGTGAGTTGCCGTCATCGGAACATCTCCTGAAATCCCGGCGCATCCCTGCGTCTTCGCCATCCAAAATGGACCTCCCGCCGGCTAAAACAATCATCCCGCTTGACACTTCATCGTTGCGTTATATGCAATAATGCCATGGATCGCCTCGAAGCCATGCATGTTTTCGTCACCGTCGCCGACCTGCGCGGCTTCGCGCCGGCGGCACGAAAACTGCGGCTGTCCCCCTCCGCGGTGACGCGGCTGATCGCGGCGCTGGAGGAGCATCTTGGCGCGCGGCTGTTGCAGCGGACCACCCGTCAAGTGACCCTGACCGACGTCGGCACGCGCTATCTCGAGCGCGCGCGTCGCATCCTCGCCGATGTCGAGGAGGCCGACGGCTCGGCACGGGAGGAGCGCAACCGACCGAGCGGGCGGCTGGTGGTGTCGGCGCCGGTCGGCTTTGGCCGGCTCCATGTCGGGCCTGTCATGATCGCCTACCTCAAGCGCTATCCCGAGGTCGCCTGCGAATTGCGGCTGTCGGACAACCTGGTCAATCTCGTGGAAGATGCCGTCGACGTCGCGGTGCGGATCGGCCATCTCGCCGACTCCTCCCTCGTCGCGCGCCAGGTCGGCGAGATGCGGCGGATCGTGGTGGCGACACCTGGCTATCTCAAGCGCCATGGCGAGCCGAAGACGCCGGAGGCATTGCTCGGGCACCAGACCATCGCCTTCGGTCCATCCGCGAACTGGCGCTTCGTGCAGGACGGCCGCGACATCGAGGTGGCGCCGAATCCACGCTTCGCCAGCAACAGCGCCGACGCCGCCCTGCAATATGCCGAGGCGGGCGGCGGCGTGACCCGGGTGCTGGCCTATCAGGCTGCCGAGGGCCTGCGGCGCGGGCGGCTCAGAATCGTGTTGGCGAAATACGAGCAGCCGGCGTTGCCGATCCACATCGTCTACCCGACCTCGCGCCTGCTCTCCGCCAAGGTGCGTGCCTTCGTCGATCTCGTGGTGGAGACCGCGGAGTGGAAATTCGGGTGACGCCCTCACCCCTTCTTCGGCACTACGCGAAAGGTGCCGCTGGCGCGGGCGATCACGGCGCCGTCGGCCTTCGCGAGGCACTGCGCGAAACAGATCGTGCTGCCGGTCTTGATCGCCTCACCCTCGACCGCGAGCCATTGGCCGATCTCGCCGGCGCCGACATAGTCGACCGACAGCGAGATCGTGACCAACGAGGTCGTCCAGCCCGTCGCCTGCGCGCAGCTGTAGCCCATGGCGGCATCGGCCAGCGCCGCGATCAGGCCGCCATGGATCAGCCCGCGCGCGTTGGTGTGCGGTTTCGCCAGCCGCAATCCCACGGTGACGCCGTTGTCGGTCTTCCTGGAGTAAAGCGGCTCCCAAGGATCGGTGAGCGGGGCTTTGCGAAAGTGCGGCTCGAAGCCGGCGGGAATGTCGGTGCTGGTCATGTCCGTCTCGCGTTGGTGGCTCCCGCCATTGAACGCGGCAGACGGGACAGATGCACCACCTACAAAGTTTTAAACGGAATTTGCGCGGGTGTTTGAAAGGAGTGGCGCCGTCGCCCCGCTATCCCTGTCATCACCCGCGAAAGCGGGTGATCCAGTATTCCAGAGACGGTGACGTGATACGGAGAGGCCGCGGCGTACTGGATGCCCCGCTTTCGCGAGGCATGACGGCGCGCCCTAAAACGGCAGCCCCACGTAATTCTCCGACAGCGAGGTCATCGCGGCCTGCGACTGCGTGACATAGTCGAGCTCGGCGAGCTGGATGCGCGCGCCGATGGTGCCGGTGTCGGGGAATTTGTGCAGCATCGAGGTCATCCACCAGGAGAAGCGCACGGCCTTCCAGACCCGCGCCAGCGCCTTCGCCGAATAGGCATCAATGCCGGCGCTGGATTTTTCGTCGTAGAACTCGCGAAACGCACTCGACAGATAATGCGCGTCGCTCGCGGCCAGGTTCAGCCCCTTGGCGCCGGTCGGCGGCACGATATGGGCGGCGTCACCGCACAGGAACATCCTGCCGAAGCGCATCGGCTCGGCGACGAAGCTGCGCAGCGGCGCAATGCTCTTCTCAATCGAGGGGCCCGTGACCAAGCTGTCGGCGGCGTCCTGGTCGAGCCGGCGCTTGAGCTCGTCCCAGAAACGGTCGTCCGGCCATTGGTCGACGTGGTCGTCGAGCGCGCACTGCACATAGTAACGGCTGCGCCTGGTCGAACGCATGGTGCAGAGCGCAAAGCCACGGGCGTGGTTGGAATAGATCAGCTCGTGGCTGACCGGCGGCGTCTCGGAGAGGATGCCCAGCCAGCCGAACGGATAGATGCGCTCGAACTCCTCGATGGCCGAAGCCGGAACGCTGGCGCGGCTGACGCCGTGAAACCCGTCGCAACCGGCGATGAAATCGCAATCGATGGTGTGGGTGACGCCATCTTTCACGTAGGTTACGCGCGGGTGACCGCCGTCGAAATCCTGCGGCTGCACGTCCTTGGCCTCGTAGACCGAGGTGAGGCCGGCGGCCGTGCGCGCATTCATCAGATCGAGCGTGACCTCGGTCTGGCCGTAGATCATGACCGTCTTGCCGGTCGCAGCCTTCATGTCGATGCGGTGGCGGCGCCCCGAGAAGGTGAGTTCGATCCCTTCATGCACCAGCCCTTCGGCATGCGCCCGTGCGCCGGCGCCGATCTGGTCGAGCAGCGCAACTGTTCCCTCCTCCAGCAGTCCGGCACGGATGCGGCCGAGCACATAGTCCGGGCTCTGCCGCTCCAGAATGACATTGTCGATGCCATAATGATGCAGCAGTTGCCCAAGCAACAATCCTGCCGGCCCCGCCCCGATGATTGCGACTTTTGTCCGCAATACTTGCTCCTCCCGATCCTGTAGGCTTTCGGCGTGGCTCGCTTGTCGCTGCCGTCCGCGCACGATAATTATATCATATAACGGTTGGGCAAAAGGGAGTGCGCGGCGGCACGTCGCGCCAGTTCCGGCTTGAACGCGCCGGCCAACTAGATAACATGTTAATTAACGAGAC
The DNA here is from genome assembly GCF_023101105.1 of Bradyrhizobium sp. 155. Lineage (NCBI taxonomy): Bacteria > Pseudomonadati > Pseudomonadota > Alphaproteobacteria > Hyphomicrobiales > Nitrobacteraceae > Bradyrhizobium > Bradyrhizobium sp. 155. Next base: position 6,911,534 of record NZ_CP064704.1, read on the forward strand.
CGGGCCATCGAAGCCCGCCGTCAAAAGAGGGAGAGACGCGTGATGAGGAAAGCCTGTCTGGCGTTGCTGCTGGCAGCAAGCGTGAGCCCTGCGTTCGCGCAGGACAAGACCTTCGATTTGAAGATCTCGCACTGGGTGCCGGCCTCGCATCCACTACAGAAATCGCTGGAGGACTGGGCTGCTGCGGTCGAGAAGGATTCCGGCGGCACCATCAAGGGCAAGGTGTTTCCGGCCCAGCAGATGGGCAAGGCGTTCGACCATTACGACATGGCGCGCGACGGCATCGCCGACGTCACCTATGTCAATCCCGGCTACCAGCCCGGCCGTTTCCCGATCATCGGCGCTGGCGAATTGCCATTCCTGATCTCGGATGCCAAGGGCGGCTCGATGGGGCTCGACGCCTGGTACCGCAAATACGCCGAGAAGGAGATGAAGGACGTCAAATACTGCCTCGCCTTCGTCCACTCGCCCTCCTCCTTCCATTCCCGCACCAAGAAGATCGTGATGCCGGAGGACGTGAAGGGCCTGAAGATCCGCCCCGCCCACGCCACCATGGCGAACTTCGTCACCTCGCTCGGCGGCACCAATGTGCAATCCTCCGCGCCCGAAGTGCGCGACATCATCGAGCGCGGCGTCGCCGATGGCGTCACCTTCCCCTGGGGCTCGCTGGTGCTGTTCGGCATCGACAAGGTGACCAAATACGACATGGAGGCGCCGCTCTACACCACGACCTTCGTGTTCGTCATGAACAAGGACAAGTACAATGCGATGTCCGACAAGCAGAAGGCCGCGATCGACAAGAATTGCACGGTCGAAATGGCAGGCGTGGTCGGCGAGCACTGGGGCAAGTTCGAGGATGCCGGCATCGACAAGGTCAAGGCGGAGTCCGGTCACGAGGTCTACAAGCTGACGCCCGAGCAGACCGCGGCCTGGAAGAAGGCCGCCGAGCCGCTGGTGAAGACCTGGAGTGACGGCGCGAAGAAGACCGGCGTGGATCCGGACGCGGCGCTTAGCGAGCTGAAGGCCTCGCTGAAGAAGTACAACGCGCTGGCGGAGTAGTTCTTCGTCGAAACACATGCGGCGGCGGGATGCATCTCGCCGCCGTTGTTCTGCACGCGGGTCGAGACGCGAGGAGCGCATCGCGCGTCCTCTCCCTCTCCCGCCCGAGGATGGCATCTCTTAGGAAGCTCCCATGAAGCGCAGCTGGATGGATCGTATTATCGATTCGATCGAATGGATTGCAGCGGCTTTCGTCGGCATCGTCGCGCTCGACATCTTCCTGTCGGTGTTGCTTCGCAACACGCTGAACTATTCGATCCCCGATAGTTTCGACATCGGCCGCATGCTGCTCGGCATCCTGATCTTCTGGGGCATCGCCGCGACCTCCTATCGCGGCACCCACATCACCGTCGACCTCGTCTGGGGCAATGTCGGGCCGCGCTACCAGCGCTGGATCGACGTGTTCGCGACCCTGGTGCTGCTGTTCGTCGTGACGGTGCAGACCTGGACGCTGTTCGACAAGGTGCGCGGCACCTACAACGACAACGTCCAGACCTTCGACATGCACATGCCGACCTGGCCGTTCTTCGCGATCGCCTGGATCGGCGACGTCTCGGCCGTGCTGCTGATCGCGATCCGCACCTACCGGTTGATCTTCCATCCCGAAGAGATGCACGACCCCAAGCTGAAGGCGACGGAGTAATCATGAGCACCGATGCCGTCGCCGTAATCGGCTTCGTTTCCCTGTTCGCCCTGATGCTGCTGCGCGTGCCGGTCGGCATGGCCATGGGCCTCGTCGGCGTCTCCGGCTTTTCCTATCTCGTCGGCGCCACGCCGGCGCTGAAGCTGGTCGGCCAGACCTCGATGCGCACGGTGACCGACTACACCTTCGGCGTCATTCCGATGTTTCTGCTGATGGGCTCGTTCGTCAGCAATTCCGGCATGAGTCGCGAGCTGTTCCGCGCCGCCAACGGCTTTGTCGGCCATTTGCGCGGCGGACTCGGCATCGCCACCGTCGGCGCCTGCGGCGGCTTTGCCGCGATCTGCGGCTCCTCGGTCGCGACCGCCGCGACCTTCTCCGCGGTCGCTTACCCCGAGATGCGCCGCTTCGGCTATCCGCAGTCGTTTGCCACCGGCGTGATCGCGGCCGGCGGCACGCTGGGTGCGATGCTGCCGCCCTCCACCGTGCTCGCCGTCTACGGCATCATCACCGAGCAGGACATCGGCAAGCTGTTCATCGCCGGCATCATCCCGGGCATCCTCGCGATGACCATGTACATGATCACGATCTTCCTGATCGGTTATTTCCGGCCCGACTTCCTGCCCAAGGGCAAGGAGCTGCCGTGGCGCGAGCGCTTCGCCGGCCTGAAGGACATCTGGGCGCCGGTGCTGCTGTTCGTGTTCGTCATCGGCGGCCTTTACGGCCTGCCCTATTTGCCGCGCTTCACGCCGACCGAAGCGGGCGGCGTCGGCGCCGCCGGCGCCTTCATCATCGGCGTGGCGACCGGCCGGCTCGACCGCGAGAAGATTCTGGCGTCGCTGCTCCAGGCGACGCGCACGGCCGCCGCCGTGTTCACCGTGCTGATCGGCGCCTTGATCTTCGGCTATTTCCTCACGGTGACGCAGACCCCGCAAAAGGTGACGGAATTCCTCACCGGCCTCGGTCTCGGCCCCTACGGCGTGCTGGCGTTGATCATGGTGATGTATCTCGTGCTCGGCTGCCTGATGGACGCCATGGCGATGATCATCCTCACCGTGCCGATCATCTTCCCCGTGATCATGCATCTCGGTTTCGACCCGATCTGGTTCGGCGTCATCATCGTCATGACGGTCGAGCTCGGCCTGATCCATCCGCCGGTGGGCATGAACGTCTTTGTCATCAAGAGCGTGGTGAAGGACGTTTCCTTCTCCACCATCTTCAAGGGCGTGATTCCGTTCGTGGCGACAGACCTGGTGCGCCTGGTGATCCTGATCGCCTTCCCGCTGCTGGCGACATGGCTGCCGACGCGGATGATGGCGCATTGAGGAGGTGGTAAAGCGGCGAGCTGTCTTTTCCCTCTCCCCTTGTGGGAGAGGGTGGCTCGCCGCAAAGCGGCGAGACGGGTGAGGGGTATATTTCCTCAAGCGCTGATCTGAGTTTGGAGAGGCATACCCCTCATCCGGCGCTTCGCGCCACCTTCTCCCACAAGGGAGAAGGAAGGACAGCGGCGCTAGTTCAATACAGAAAGGTGACCGATGACGGCCCCTACCCTCGAGACCAAATACGTCTTTACCGTCACCGCACGCATCGGCGACGTCGTCACCGCCGGCGAGACCGGTATCGGCATTCGCCGCATCATCCCGATCGTCGGCGGCGAGGTGACGGGTGCGATCACCGGCAAGGTGCTGCCGTTCGGCGCGGACTTCCAGACCATCCGCCCGAATGAGCTGATTGATCTCGAAGCGAAGTACGCGTTCGAAACCGACGACGGTGCCACCGTCTATGTCGAGAACAAGGGCATGCGCTTCGGCCCGGTCGAGCTGTTGCAAAAGCTCAAGCGCGGCGAACCGGTGGATCCCAAACTGATCTATTTCCGCACCGTGCCGAGGTTCGAGACCGGGCACGAGAAGTACCGCTGGCTGATGGAGCACATTTTTGTCGGGTCAGCAGCGCGTCATGCGGATCGAGTCGTGATCGACGTGCATCAGGTGATGTGAAGGCTTCAGTGCCCTTCGCCGTCGTCCCGGCGAAGGCTGGGACCCATACCGCGTGATCTGTCGATCGCGAATAGTCGGAGTACCGAACGACTTGGCCAAACTTCTCCCTGTGGTTATGGCTCCCGGCCTCCGCCGGGACGACACCGCATTTGGAGGGCGCCTTTTGCCCGCCTGACTGACCCAAGAGGCACCTAGCCCCTTGTTGACTCCTCCTGAATTCGTTATACAACATAACTATTCTGACAAGGACGCAAATGACACAGGGAAACGCCGAGACCGCTGACGCGGGCGCCGCCGGGCTTTTGAAGATCGAGCGGGCGGACCGGGTTTTGACCGTCGGCCTCAATCGGCCGGCCAAGCGCAATGCGCTCAACGACGGCATCATCCTGGAGATCGGCGAGTGTTTTGCGGCCCTGCCCGAGGATATCGGCGCCGTCGTCATCCACGGCATCGGCGACCATTTTTCCAGCGGTCTCGACCTCTCCGAACTGACCGACCATGATGCCAGTGGCGGCCTTCTCCATTCCCAGATGTGGCACCGGGTGTTCGACCGCATCCAGTACAGCCGCGTGCCTGTGATCGCCGCGCTCAGGGGCGCCGTGATCGGAGGCGGGCTGGAGCTCGCCTGCGCGGCGCATATCCGTGTCGCCGAACCCTCGACCTATTTCGCGCTGCCGGAGGGGCAGCGCGGCATCTTCGTCGGTGGCGGCGGTTCGGTGCGCCTGCCGCGCCTGATCGGCGTCGCCAGGATGATGGACATGATGCTGACCGGCCGCGTCTATTCCGCGACCGAAGGCACCTCCTACGGCTTTGCGCAATATGTCACGGAAGCCGGCAACGGGCTCGGCAAGGCGATGGAGCTTGCGACCAAGGTCGCCTCCAACGCGCCGCTGACCAACTTCGCCGTGCTCCAGGCGCTGCCGATGATCGCGGAGGCCAATCCGCAGACCGGCCTGTTGATGGAATCGCTGATGGCGACGGTGGCGCAGAGCGACAAAGAGGCAAAACGCAGGATCCGCGAGTTCCTCGAACACAAGACCGCAAAGGTGAAGCCGAAATCATGAGCGCGCAGCCGTCCTCTTCCAGCATGGAGCGCGGCGCGAGCACTTCCCCGCTGCGGCCCATTTCGTTCGGCGATCCCGTCGTCAATATCGAGCGGCGCGACGACGGCACGATTTATCTGCGGCCCAAACAGCCGCTCGGCGATTATCCGGCCCGCATCACCGACCGCCTGCATCACTGGGCGAGCGCGACGCCCGATCGCGTCTTCATGGCCGAGCGCGAAGGTGGCCGCGGCTGGCGCAAGATCAGCTACGCCGAGCTGCTCGCCGCGAGCCGGCACATCGCCTCAGGGCTCATTGCGCGCGGGCTGTCGGCGGAGCGGCCGGTCGTCATCCTCTCCGGCAATTCGATCGACCACGCATTGCTCGCGTTCGGCGCGTTCTATGCCGGCATTCCGTTCTGCCCGGTGTCGCCGGCCTATTCGCTGGTATCGAAGGATTACGGCAAGCTCTCCTACCTGATGAAGCTGCTGACGCCCGGCCTTGTCTTCGCCGAGGACGCCGACAAGTTCGCCGACGCGCTCGCGGCCAACGTCTCGCTCGGCACCGAGATCGCCGCGTCCTACGGCCACGTGCCGGGCCGCGACGTCACCTTGCTCGCCGACCTCATGGCAACCCCGATCCGCGGCGATCTGGACGAGGTCCACGGCAAGATCGGCCCCGACACCATCGCGAAATTCCTGCTGACCTCGGGCTCGACCGGCAACCCCAAGGCGGTCATCAACACCCAGCGCATGATCTGCGCCAACCAGGTGATGCTGCGCGAGACACTCGCCTTCCTCAGGGACGAGCCGCCCGTTATCATCGACTGGCTGCCCTGGAATCACACTTTTGGCGGCAACCACAATATCGGGCTGACGCTCTACAATGGCGGCTCGATGTATCTCGATGCCGGCAAGCCGGTGCCTGGAGGCATCGAGGAAACCGTGCGCAATCTCCAGGAGATTTCGCCGACGGTCTATTTCAACGTCCCCAAGGGCTACGAGTCGCTGCTGCCTTATCTGCGCGACGACCAGCGCCTCCGCGCAAAATTCTTCGACCGGCTGCACGCGATGTTCTTCTCGGGCGCGGCGCTGTCGCCGTTCGTCTGGAACAGCCTCGACGAGCTGGCGGTGAAGGAAAAAGGCTACCGCGTACCGATGCTGACCGGCCTCGGTGCAACCGAGACCGCGCCGTTCTTCATGTCGGTCAACCCGCGCACCAGCCGCTCCGGCCATGTCGGGCTTCCCGTATCCGGCAATGACGCCAAGCTGGTGCCGAACAACGGCAAGATGGAAGTTCGTTGCAAGGGGCCGAACGTGATGCCCGGCTACTGGCGCCAGCCCGACATCACCGCAAATTCGTTCGACGAAGAAGGCTTCTACAAGCTCGGCGATGCCCTCAAGCCCGTCGATCCCGATGATCTCAATGCCGGCTTCGATTTCGACGGCCGCATCGGTGAGGATTTCAAGCTCGGCAGCGGCACCTGGGTCAGCGTCGGCCCATTGCGCGCGCGCTTCGTCGCGGCTTGCGCGCCGCTGGTGCGCGACGTCGTCATCGCCGGCATCAACCGAGACGAGATCTCCGCGCTCGTCGTGCTCGATCTCGACGGCTGCCGGCTGATCAACCCGACGCTGCCGACCGACGATCTCGTCGTCGCGACCCGCGACCGGCTGGTGCGCGAGGCATTTCGCGAACGGCTGACCCGCTTTCTCAGCGCGGCCACGGGATCCTCGACGCGGATCACGCGCGCGATCCTCATGGACACGCCACTCTCGATCGACAAGGGCGAAGTCACCGACAAGGGCTCGATCAACCAGCGCGCGGTGCTCGAGCATCGCAGCCTGCTGATCGAGGAGCTCTACGCTGCCAATCCATCGGACCGTGTGATATCGGTCGGGTAAGAGGACGTCGCACCTAGGGAGAACGCCATGTTGTTGAAGGATCAGGCTGTCATCGTCACGGGCGGCGCGTCGGGACTGGGCGCGGCGACCGCGCGTAAGCTGGCGGCGCAGGGCGCCAGGGTCGCGGTGTGCGACCTCAATGCCAAGCTCGCCGAAACTGTCGCCGCCGAGATCAAGGGCGTGGCTGTGGCTTGCGACGTCTCCGATGCGGCTTCCGCTGAGGCTGCGATCGCCCAAGCGACCAAGTCCCATGGACCCGCGCGCGTGCTGGTCAATTGCGCCGGCATCGGCGTTGCCAAGCGCGTCGTCGGCCGCGACGGCCCGATGGCGCTCGCCGATTTCGACAAGGTGATCAAGGTCAATTTGATCGGCACCTTCAACATGCTCCGCCTTGCCGCGAACGAGATGTCCAAGCTCGAGCCGCAGGCAACCGGCGAGCGCGGCGTCATCATCAACACGGCATCCGTTGCCGCTTATGACGGCCAGATCGGGCAATCGGCCTATTCGGCCTCCAAGGGCGGCATCGTCGGCATGACGCTGCCGATCGCGCGCGAGCTGGCGCAGTTCGGCGTCCGCGTGCTGACGATCGCGCCCGGCCTGTTCCTCACGCCGCTGCTCGCCAACCTGCCGCAGGAAGCCCAGGACTCGCTCGCCGCCGCGATCCCGTTCCCGCGCCGGCTCGGCCACGCCGACGAGTTCGCGGCGCTCGCCCTGCACATGGTCGAGAATTCCTACCTCAACGGCGAAGTGGTGCGCCTCGACGGCTCGCTGCGCATGGCGCCGAAATAGGGCGCGGCATATGTTCGTGAACCGGCGCGACGTCCAGATCCAGTGGGGTGACTGCGACCCCGCCAACATCGTCTATTACCCGCGTTATTTCGCGATGTTCGACGATTCGACGTCGACCCTGTTCGAAGTCGCCGGCTTCTCCAAGCAGGACCTGGTCAAGAAATACGGCCTGGTGGGCATTCCCATGGTCGATACACGCGCCAAGTTCTACATCCCCTCGACTTATGGCGACTGGATCACCATCGAAACCAAGATCGAGAGCATCAAGCGCTCGAGTTTCGAGGTGAAGCACAGCGTCTTCAAGGGCGAGGCGCTGGCTATCGAGGGTTTCGAGACCCGTGTCCTGGTCGGGCGCGACCCCGTTAACCCCGACAAACTGAAATCGGCACCGTTTCCTGCGGAAATGGTAGCCAAATTCACGGGGAGCGAGGCCCGGAGCTAAATCGCCACATCACCAAAAGAGGGGGCTGAATTACCCCCCGATTTCTGCTTTCAAAGAAACACATAAAGGGAGGAATAGATGAAACGCTTTTACCTGACCGCCGCCGTCACCGCGGCTGCGCTTGCGCTGCCGGCCGTGCCCGCGCGGGCTCAGACCGCCGAGGTCACCATCGGCATCACCACCACCACGACCGGCCCGGGCGCAGCGCTGGGCATTCCCGAGCGCAATGCGCTGGAGTTCGTGCCGAAGGAGATCGGCGGCGTGCCGCTGAAGGTGATCGTACTCGACGACGGCGGCGATCCGACCACCGCGACCACCAACGCCCGCCGCTTCGTGACCGAATCCAAGGCCGACATCATCATGGGCTCGGCGCTGACGCCGCCGACCATCGCGGTGTCCAACGTCGCCAACGAAGCCGGCATTCCGCATTTCGGCCTGGCGCCGTTCCCGATTACGCCGGAGCGCATGAAGTGGTCGGTGGCGATGCCGCAGCCGATCCCGATCGTGGGCAAGGTGCTGTACGACCACATGAAGTCGAAGGGTGTGAAGACCGTCGGTTATATCGGCTATTCCGACTCCTATGGCGACCTCTGGTTCAACGATTTGAAGGCGCAGGCCGTGCCGATGGGCATAACCATCGCCGACGAGGAGCGCTTCGCTCGCCCCGACACGTCGGTGACCGGACAGGTGCTGAAGCTCGTGGCGGCGAATCCCGATGCCATTCTGGTCGGCGCTTCCGGCACCGCGGCCGCGCTGCCGCAGACCGAGCTACGCGAGCGTGGCTATCAGGGCCTGATCTACCAGACCCATGGCGCCGCCAGTATGGACTTCATCCGTATCGCCGGCAAAGCTGCGGAAGGCGTGCTGATGGCCTCTGGTCCCGTCATGGATCCCGAGGACCAGCCGGACGAAGCCGCCACCAAGAAGCCGGGCCTCGCGCTCAACTCGGCCTATGAAGCCAAGTACGGCCCGAACAGCCGCAGCCAGTTCGCCGGTCACTCTTACGACGCCTTCGAGATTCTCAAGCGCATCATCCCGGCGGCACTCAAGACGGCGAAGCCAGGCACGCCGGAATTCCGCGAGGCGATTCGCCAGGCGCTGCTGTCGGAGAAGGAGCTTGCGGCGAGCCAAGGCGTCTACAATTTCACCGAAAAGGATCGCTACGGCCTCGACGAGCGCTCGCGCATCCTGCTCACGGTGAAGAACGGCAAGTACACGCTGGTGAAATAGACGCAGCGGCAGGATTGAGACGACGAGAGCCGGCCCGATGGGCCGGCTCTTTTTGTTTGCAGCGAGCGTAATGCCGGATCGCGTTTGAACAACAGCACCGCTCTCTGAGTTCCCTCCTCCCTTGTGGGGGAGGGGACACACCTTTCTCGGGGCGCTAGATGAGTCTCATTCCAGGCCTCAAGCCGCCTGCCGCAGCGGGGTCCAGGCGAACTCCGGATAGTAACTGTCCATCATCCGGTCGACATAAGCGGTGAGGTTCGGAAATCCTTCGGCGCGACGGCGCAGTGCGGATTCGAAGAACGGCGTCAGGATCCCGGCGAGTGCACCGAAGGCGGTGGCATCGACGCCGCAGGGCTTGTTGCCCATCAGATAGGACTTGTCGCCGAGCTGCACCGAGAGCGCAAACAGCGAGCGCACGGCGAGATCGACGTCGTCATCGGGCGCGTGGCGGCCGAGTCCGGAGAGCAGGTAGTTCTCGGCGACACGGAATTGCGCGTCCTCGCGCAACTTCTCGCGATTGTGCTCCGGCGCGCCGTCGAAGAAATGCGCAGGCCCCTTGGCGAAGTTGACCGGATCGACCCAGCGCGCCCCGACCAGCGCAAAATAAACGTGATGCTCGATCATGCGTTCGAATGCCCAGGCCTGCGCGCGCTCGACGAGCGACAGACCGGCGTCGAAATCGAAGCCGTAGCGGCGCTCGATATGGGCGCGGATGAAAGTGGAATCGGCCACCGCCTCGCCGCCATCGTCGATGAAGGGCAGCTGCCCCTTGGGTGATGCGGGTGGCATCGCCCGCTCCTTCCGGTAGGGCAATCCCGCCATCTTGAGCTGCACCTCCGTCTTGGTGACGAAGGGGCTGATTTCCGGCAGGCCGAAGCCGGCGCCAAAGCCGTAAAGCGTGATCATGAAGGCTCTCCTGAAACGACCGAAAGAGTTGAGGGAACTTAACCGCGGGCTGCTGCCACCATGGTGGCAGCAGCCGTGATATCTTCTGCGAAACGGGCCCCCCGCCAGGCGCGGGCCATGACATGACGGACCAGCGCGTCCGCGGCCTGCACCAGGAAGCGAGCCACCATGGTCGCGAGCGCAAGGCGGAGGTCGAGGACCATGAGATCAAGGGATACGAGGCGGCCGAACGCCCATGCGTACCAAGCTCGGGCTTGCAAACGCGGGACTTGCAAAGGCTGGACCTGTAAAGGCGGGGTCCGCCATAGCGCAGCGGCCGGGCCGAAATGAGTTGGAATGATCATGGACAAATCCTCTTCAGTCGACGTGTTGTCCCGGTATAGAACTCCCCTGCTGCCAACATCCTGTCAGCAGCCGCGCGCCGCCTTCTGAAAAACCACCGACAAGAGATCCGTCATGAGACGCGCCGACCGGCTGTTTCAAATCATCCAGGTGCTGAGGCGCACGCGTAAGCCGCTGACGGCGGACGCCATCGCGGCCGAGCTCGAGACCTCGAAGCGCACGATCTATCGCGACATCGCCACGCTGATCGGCCAGCGCGTGCCGATCCGTGGTGAAGCCGGCATGGGCTACATCCTGGAAAAGGGTTTTGACCTGCCGCCTTTGATGCTGACACCCGACGAAATCGAGGCGGCGGTGCTGGGCGCGCAATGGGTCGCCGGCCATGCCGATCCCGCGCTGGCGCGTGCGGCTGAAGATCTGATGGCCAAGATCGCCGACACTGTCCCTGAGCGCCTGCGTCCGTTCGTGCTGGAGCCGGCAAGCCGGGCCCGACCGAGCTGGAACAGGGAGCCGGACCGCTTGGACATGGCTCGCACGCGCACCCAGATCCACGAAGGCAAGAAGATCATGCTGCGCTATCGCGACGAGCAGGGCCGCGCCAGCGAGCGCATGATCTGGCCGATTTCGATCGGCTATCTCGAAGCCGTGCGCCTGCTCGCGGCCTGGTGCGAGCTGCGCGGCGACTTCCGCAGCTTCCGCACCGACCGCGTGGTCGACGCGAGCTATCCCGACGAGAGATATCCTGAAAGGCGCGACGTGCTGCGCGCGAAATGGCGCCAGAGCCTGGTCTGGGGCCCGCCAAAGGACACGTGACGATGGATGAGAACGCCCCGATCGACCTGTCGAGCTGTTGCCAGAGTTGCGGCGCCTGCTGCGGCTATTCGGCGAACTGGCCGCGCTTCTCGATCGAGAGCGACGAGGAGCTTGCCGCGATTCCCGAAGCGCTCGTCAACGACCGTCAATCCGGCATGCGCTGCGAAGGCGATCGCTGTTCGGCGTTGCAGGGGAACATTGGAAAAGCGACCGCGTGCGGCATCTATGCAGTGCGGCCGGACGTGTGCCGCACCTGCATGCCGGGCGATGCCGAATGCGCGATGGCGCGACGGAAATTCGGGCTGCCGGTGATAGAGGCCGCCGGCGCATGATCCGGAAAAGTGTGCAGCGGTTTTCCGCCGAGATCATACGCCAATAGAGAGCTAGAGCGCGATCGATCGTGCTTTAGGCCGGGACGGCTTCGCCGATCTCGTCGTCGATCTCGTCGTCCAGCGGCGCGAGCACCGAGAGCGGCTTGGTCGACAGCGTGATCGGCTTGCGGCCACCCGACAGCGACGGCGAGGATTTCGCCGCGCCTTCGCGCGCAAGCGCGTAGAGCGTCGAACCGACACGGCCGCCGTTCTCGATCAGGTCGCGCTCGTTACAGCTGCCAGCGATCGCGACCGCCAGCGAGTGCAGATGGCTGCGCCGATAGCAGAACAGCGCCAGCCTGGCGCGCGCGTCAGGGGAAACACTTTCAACCAGCCTCGGCAGGCCACTCTCGCTGGCGCGGTACATCTCGCCAAGGAGTTCGTCGCGGACCGGGCAGGAATCGCCTTCAAAGGTATCGCGGCTTGAAAACATTGCAGTTCTCCCTCGTCTGGGAAGATGCAGTGCAATTCTCTAATGAAAGGTTAACCACGCTGCCCGGTAGTCACCCGGGGGTCCTTGCGCGTGGGCCGCGAATCAATGGGCTGGGCGGGGATCCAGCCGCGCTATCTGAGCCGATGAGTCAGGCGCGAACGCCTCCACGCGTCATGGCCGGGCTTGTCCCGGCCATCCACGGAAAGCCGAGAGGCGCGAAGAACGTGGATGCCCGGGACAAGCCCGGGCATGACGACCTCTTGTGGATGCCGATGGACGACCACCTACGCGCCGAGGCCGCCAGCGGTCAGTTCGCCGCCATGAAGATGGAGAGGCCGAAGCCAGTCAGATGGTGCAGGGCCTGGTCGACACCGATCAGGGTCCAGAACCAGGGATGCGCAAGATCGACACCGAAATTGGCTGAGACGAGGCCCTTGGCGCGGTCGATCGTGATGTGGATGACGAAGTCGATCAGCGCCACAAACCAGAATTTCGGCGCCACGATCAGGATCAGCGGCAGCGCAACCGCAAGGTGAACCAGGCAGTGCACCAGGAGCGGCAGGGCCCAGCCGTGCTTCTGGTCCTTGCCGTGCGCCATCCAGGCGGTCTGGAGGACGAAATCGGCGATGATGTGCTTGAACGTCAGCAGCAACATCCAACCAATGAGGGCTTCGACCGGAACCGCCGATGACAGAGGTGGAAACGACAAGGCGCCCTCGTTGACGTGACAAGAAGAATTGGAGCGTTCAGCGCAATCTCTTCCTGGACCGGTCAAATCGCCGGGACTTGCGATTTATGACACCTCCCGCGGCGGAATGCAGCCGGGGGGAACCGGAAAATCGCCAACTGTGGCTAACTGGTGATAGGATGACCAATCGCCGGAGCCGAGTTGAGTAAGGTTACCTTCGGCTCGGAATTTGCATTCCGCGGCCTGCGCGCTACCATCGTCAGTAGAGAATATCGTTCTTTTTTCAGACGTTTACGAATTACAGGGCGACCGCAGCGATCACATCCGCAAGCCGCCCGCCACCGGAAGCATAAGGCCAGAGTGCTGCCATGAGTACTGAGGGCCCGACCTCATCGCCGATCGAGCCACCGCCCCGGCGACCCAAGGTGATCAAGACCAATCAGCAGCAGGTCTTCCTCTACGTCGTGCTGACCCTGCTGTTGTCGCTTGCCACCGTCTGGGGCGGCCGCATGCTGGTGCACAATTCGGAGACGCTGACCTTTGCGGTCGGCGCCCCCAACAGCGACGAGGCGCTGTTCGCAGCCAAGCTCGCCGCCGTCCTGAAGAACAACGCCTCGCGCTTCCGGATCAAGATCGTCAACAACGCCGACAACGCCAAGGCGATCGCCCAGTTCGATCGCAAGCAGGCCGACCTCGCGGTGCTGCGCACCGACGCCAAGGTGCCGCTGCGGGCACGCACGCTCGCGATCCTCGAGCACGATATCGTGCTGCTGCTCGGGCCCGGAAACAAGAAGATCAAGTCGCTCGCCGAGCTGAAGAAGAAGAAGGTCGCCGTCGTCGCCGACAACGACTCCGCGCTCGTCTTCGTCCGCGGTATCCTCGACGTTCCGGAGGGTGCGGACGCGGGGAGGATCCGGATGGCGCCACAGGGCGCTACACTCGACAAGCTGTTCGCGCCGGCGAGCGGCTTTGGCGCAGTCGTCGCCATCGTCCACGCCTCGCGGGCGGTGCGGGACAAGGCGTATGAGCAGGTCGCCAGGCGCGGCGGCTTCACGCTGAACGCGATCGACGAGGCGAAAGCGCTGGCGCGCAAGATCCCCGGCATTTCCAGCGAGACGCTGACGGCGGGCACGCTGTCTGCATCGCCGGAAATTCCCGGCGACGATCTCGACACGATCGGGCTCGAATGGTTGCTGGTCGCCCAATCCAGGATGTCGCCGACGGCGGCCGGGGAGCTCGCGCGCACCGTCTACGAGAACAAGTCCGCGCTCGGGCTCGACAGCGGCTTTGCCACTAGGATCGAGCCCGCCTCCGTCGAGAAGGACGCCTTCGTGATGGCGCATCAAGGGGCGGCCGACTACATCAACGACGACACCAAGTCGTTCATGGATAAGTACAGCGACCTGATGTATCTCGGCGCTGCCGCGCTCAGCGTCATCGGCTCGATCTTCGCCGCGATCTACGCCAAGATCACCCGGATCGCGCCGGAGAAGGCCAGCGAGCTGGCCACCGCCATCCTCGACATCGGCGAGCGGATCGAACATGCGCATTCGCTCGACCAGCTCGAATGTCTCCAGGACGAGCTGGAAGGCATTTTACGCGGCGCCGTCATCGGCCTCAGAGACGGCACGATCAGTACCGACGGGCTCGACACCTTCAAGCTCGGCTACGAATTCGTCCGCGACGAGATCGGCATGCGCCGCGACTATCTCAAGCGCCATGCGGGCGCGGGCGAGAAGGCCGCTCAGGATGTGGCCCCTTCCCAGCACGACGAGAGCAATGTCGTGGTGGTGAAGACAGCTCAGAGTGCCTGACCCATCAATTTGAGGACCTACGGCGACGCCTTGCCGGCACGTCTTCGAGCGACCGGGGGCCCTAGGCCGGGAACCGTCCCTGTCCACAACCGTTTGTTCTCGGATCAACCGGAGACCGCGCCATGCGTGCACTCCTCATCATCTTCCTGCTGGGAATGTTGGCCGCGGTTGGCTATTTCGTTTATTCCGCGATGGCGGTCGAGGGCGAGCCGATCCCGACGGAAGGCTACGTGGCGCTGGCGTTGGGGGCCGGTTTTTCCGTTCTTGTCGGCATCGGCTTGATGGTGCTGCTGTTCTTCAGCAGCCGTCGCGGCTACGACGAACCGCCGCATTTCAAGTAGCGGCGCGTGGTCCGGCGGACCGTCGTTGACGGCCTCGAGCCGGGCAGGCACTTTGGCAGCGAGGTTCCAGCCGGGGACCGCAAAGACGAAACTGAGCCGCCTGCTCGCATGTCCAAGCCGCTGATCTCCGCTCTGGCCCAGTTCGCGGCCGCCACGGCCGGCCGCAACATGACCAGGGCGGCCTATGTGGCCGTCGCCGTCGGCGTGCTTGCCATGGTGCTCCTGACGGTCAACCCGGCCTATGAGACGGCACATCGCTGGGTCGACGCCCTGCTTTGGACCTGTCTCGTGTACTTCGTATACGAATGGGTGGTCCGGCTGCGCCATATGACGCGACAGGGGCGCCTTGCACTCTACATGTCCTCCTCCGCCGGGCTGGTCGACGCGGTCGGTGCGTTGGCCGTGCCGGCCGCGCTGATTCTCGGGATCGAGCCCAGGACGGCGTGGCTGCTCAGCGTGCTCTGGGTGCTGAAGGTGGTGCCGGGCATTCCCGGCCTGCGGCAGCTCCGCCGCGTGCTGGTGCTGGAATCGGGGCCGCTGGTCAGCGTGCTCGTGATCTTCCTGATGGTGGTCTTCCTGGCCTCGGTTGCCGAATATTTCCTGGAGCGGGACGTGCAGCCGCAGACGTTCGGCAGCGTGCCGGCCGCGCTGTGGTGGGCCGTCGCAACCCTGACGACGACGGGCTATGGCGACGTGGTGCCGGTGACGCCGCTGGGCCGCATGGTGGCGGCGCTGGTGATGATCTCCGGCCTCGGTGTGTTCGGCCTCTGGACCGGTATTTTGGCGACCGGCTTTGCCGCGGAGACCCGGCGCGACAATTTCCTCAAGACCTGGGAATCCGTCAGCAAGGTGCCGTTCTTTGCAGCGCTTGGACCGGCCGCCATCGCCGACGTCACCCACATGCTGCGCACCATGGAGCTGCCGGCGCGCACCATGATCATCCGCAAGGGTGCGCAGGGCGACTGCATGTATTTCATCGCCGCCGGCGAGGTCGAGGTCGACCTGCCCGGCAAGAAGGTGCGGCTCGGCGATGGCGCCTTCTTCGGCGAGATGGCCTTGCTCGGCAACAATTTGCGCGGCGCCAACGTCTCGACCACCAAGGTGTCGCGGCTTCTTGTGCTCGACCTCGTCGACTTCCGCGTGCTGATGGCGCGGCATCCCGATCTCGCCGAGACCATCGATGCCGAGGCGAAGCGGCGCACGCTCGAAAACAAATAAATGGCGACAAGCAAAATAAATGGAGACAAGAATGTCGGACACAGCCGACGCAGCCACTGGCCCGGTGCTCGAACTCGTTGGCGCACGCGCCACCATCCGCCTCAACCGGCCCAAACATCTCAACCGGCTCCAGGCCGAGGATCTCGGCGAACTGGTCAAACTGTTCGACCGGGTCGAGGCCGATCCTGCTATCCGCGTGCTGGTGCTGACCGGCACGGGGCGCGCCTTCTCCGCCGGCTATGACCTCAATTCCGTTGCCGAGCGCGCGGTCAGTGCGAACGAGCAGCAGAGCGCGGGATCGGCGTTCGAGGTGGTCGTCAACCGGCTGGAGGATCTCGGCGTCCCCACGATCTGCCGGCTCAACGGCGGCGTCTATGGCGGCGCGACCGACCTCGCGCTTGCCTGCGACTTCCGCATCGGCGTCGATACCGCCGAGATGTTCATGCCCGCGGCACGGCTCGGGCTGCATTACTACAGCAGCGGCATCAAGCGTTACGTGACGCGGCTCGGCGTCGACAATGCAAAAAAACTGTTCCTGACCGCGCAAAAGATCAGCGCGCCGGAGATGCTGCGGATCGGCTATCTCACCGACATGGTGGCGTTGGAGTTTCTGGACGAGGAGGTCGACAGGCTCGCTGCGATCCTCGCCGGCAACGCGCCGCAGGCGATGCGCGGCATGAAGCGCGCCATCAACGAATTCGCCCGCGGCGAATTGGACGCGCAAGCCGCCGATCAGCGTCACCGCGACAGCATGCGCGGCGACGAGATCAAGGAAGGCATCAAGGCGTTCGCGGAGAAGCGACCGCCGAAATTCTGATCAAGCCCGCTTCGACCGCATCGCGCGCACCTGCGTGAGCCTGGGATCGCGGGCAAGCGCCTTGTAGTGTTTGCTCTCGATGGGATAGATCGCGATCCGGCCCTTGCTATCGGCATGAACGCCCCAGCCGAAGCGCTTGCCCAGGCTCGACGCCCTCATGCACGCCTGCCCTCGGGAGAAGAACGCTTCGCGGGCCGCCTGCTTCTCCGTTTTCGTCGCCTTCACGGCGAGTTCGCGTCCCGACGCAGAGGTCGCGAAGATCACGTCGTCGGACGTGTATTTGTAAGGCGCCTTGGCGATCATCCCGTATTGCAGGCACGCCACCGTCGGCTTTCCCGCGCGCAGCGGCGGCTCTTCGCCGGTACGCGCAGGACAATCTTCAGCAACCTGGATGAAGGTGTTGAAGCAGTTGGTCGTGTGCACCGGCTTCGTCATCTGCAACCCCGGTTCATTCAACCGCCAGCCGCCGCAGCATGCTGCGCCGCCATCTCAGCGTCCGCTGCGTTGATGCGCTGGAACGCGGGCCGCGAGGTCATGCGTTCGGCATAGCGGACGAACACGTCCTTTTTCGGCACAATGCCGAACATCATGGTCCAGCTGAACGCGACGCCCCACAGCACGTCGGCGCCCGTCATGCGCTCGCCGAGCAGATACGGGCCCTTCGACAGCTGCGCCTCGAGCGCGCCGAGCATGATGTCATAGTCGGCATACGGCGATTGCGTGATCGGTGCCGGCTCGCGCTGCATGAACTTGTCGATCAGGGCCGGCTCGAACGAGGCGCCGTAATAGGCGATCCAGCGCAGATACGGGCCGCGCAGCGGATCGTTCAGCGCGGGTGTCAGCCCCGCCTGCGGAAACAAATCGGCTAGATAGATGGTGATCGCGACCTGCTCGGTCACCAGCGCGTTGCGGTGGTGGATCGCCGGCACCTTGCCGAGCGGGTTGATGGCGAGATAGGCCGGCTGGCGCTGCTCGCCGGCCTTCATGTTGAGGACACGAAGATCATAAGGCGCTCCCAGTTCCTCCAGCAGCACCCGCGTGCCGGTGGCCCGGGTTTGCGGCGAATAATACAGCGTGATGCGGTTCGGATCAGTCATGGCGGTCTCCATCTGCCGGCTGGCGATGGCGTTGTAGCGGACCATACCTGACATCCTGTGTCAGGTATGGTTTAAGGAATCATGCGCGCGAGCCGGATGCTGTCGATCCTCACCACCCTCCAGGCCAAGGGGCAGGTCACCGCGCCCGAGCTCGCGCAGGCCTGCGAAGTCTCGGTGCGCACGATCTACCGCGACATCGACGCGCTCGCGGCGTCCGGCGTCCCCGTCTATGCCGACCGCGGGGCGGAGGGCGGCTATCGCCTGCTCGACGGCTATCGCGTGCGGCTGAACGGTCTGTCGCAGAGCGAGGCGGAAGCGCTGTTTCTGGGGGGATTGCCGGGCCCAGCGGCGGCGTTCGGGCTGGATGCGGCGATGATCGCCGCACAGAACAAGCTGATGGCCGCGCTGCCCGCCAATTTGCGCGAAGACGCCGGACGGATGCAGGAGCGCTTTCACCTCGACGCGCCGGGCTGGTTCGGCGAGGCGGAAGAACCGAAGCATCTGCGCACGATCGCCGCCGCGACCCTGCGCGGGACACTGATCAAGATCCGCTACCAGAGCTGGCGCGCCGAGAAGCAGCGTCGCGTCGCGCCGCTCGGTCTCGTGCTGAAAGGGGGCAGCTGGTATCTCGCAGGTCTGGTCGACGGCAGCGTGCGGACCTATCGCGTCGCGCGCGTGCTCGACTGCACCGCGCTCGACGATCGGTGTGAGCGGCCCGCCGGTTTCGATCTCGCCGGCTATTGGCGGGATGCAACGCTGCGTCTTGAGGCCGAGATGCATCCCAATGTCGCGATCGTTCGGCTGTCGCCCTTCGGCGTGAAACTGCTCGATGCCCTGAGCCAGCCTTACGTCAGGGCGCGTACGCAGCTCGAAGAGACCGCGGATGCGGACGGCTGGCGCATTGCCAGAGTGCCGACCGGCAAGACGTCATGGCATGCCGCCGCCGAATTGTTGCGGCTCGGGCCCGAGGCCGAAGTGCTGGAGCCGGCCGACCTGCGCGAGAAGATGGCCGAGCTGACAGAGGCGATGGCTGTGCGCTATCGCGCGGCGCGGAAAACAGGACGGCGGCGCGACGCGCCGCGACCGACGAAACACTCCTGAAACACGATTCTCCCCGCGCTGCATGAACGCATTCGCGTTTCGGCTCGACCGAGATGCAGGGACACAACAACGGCCCTTACGCCAAACTGGAGAATGAAAATGTTTCGTAAGCTTGCACTTGGTCTGATCGCCGCCGGCTCGCTCGGCGTTGCCGCTCTCGCCCCCACCGCCGCGTCGGCCCACGGCTTCCACCATCACTGGGGTCACGGCTGGGGCTTTGGCGGGGTCTACGTCAACAGCGGCGTCAACAATTGCTATCAGGAGCGCGTCGTCCAGACCCGCCACGGCCTGCGCGTCCGCGTCGTGAACGTCTGCGCATACGGGATCTACTGATATCCCGCATTCACGACAAAGCCCCGATCGCACCGCGATCGGGGCTTTGCGCGTCGATTTTTCTTCCGCTAGCCGGCCTGTCTATGTCGCCGAAACCAGGCCCAGGTCTCGCGCGTCGTCCGGATGTAGCCGCGGCCACGATGGACGATTTCGCCGTCGACGATCCCGTTCAGCTTCGGCAGTGCGTGGAACGGGATCGAGGGATAGGCGTGATGCTCGACATGGTAGGGCATGTTCCACGCGATCCATTTGACGATCGCGCCGGTGTAGGTGGTGCGGGTGTTCTGGAATGCGCTGCGGGTACGCTCGCAGCCGGTGTGCTCGGCGTAGAGATAGGGACGCAGGAAGAACTGCCCAATGATCAACGGCACGATCCAGACCCAGAGCAGCAGCGCCGACGAGAACCACAACGACAGCACGAGCAGCAGCGCATAGAGCGCGACATAGGCGCGCGCCTCGGTGACGATGATGGCGCGCCTGTTCTCGGGGATCCATGGCACGACGACCTTGCCGGTGACGGCATGGCCGAGCATCAGCCACAGGCGGCCGGCGACCTGAAGCACGCCGCTATAGGCGAGCGCGAGCTGCGTGTCGGATTTCGGCTTCACGCCGACGACGAGCTCCGGGTCCCTCTCGGGGTCTTGGGTGTAGCGGTGATGGTCCCAGTGAAACAGGCAATAATATTCGTAGGGCAAGCCGATGATGAAGCCCGAGAGATAGCCGACCACGAGGTTGAGACCGCGACTTTTGAACGCGGTCTTGTGCGCGGTCTCGTGCACGGCCATGAACAGGAAGGCGACGAGATAGCCCTGCACCGCCATCAGCGGCAACGCCCAAAGGATACCCCAGGTCGTCGAGACCCGCCAGATCAGCGCGCCGACCAGTACGACCATGCCGTAATGGCCGAGGCTCTGCACGGCGCCCCTGAGGTTGGACCGCACCGACAGTTCACGCAGCATCGCCGGCGCCAACGGCTTCAGCCGATGGCCGGAGTCTGAAACGGTTGCGTCGCTCATGATCGGATGCCTGCCCTACTTGCCGAGAAGCTCCGCGATCTCGGCCTTGATGAAGGCCCGATCGCGCGGATTGTTGATGGGGTTGCCGGCGCGATGGCCGTGCAGCGACGGGATCGGATGCAGCACCGCAGAGCGCGCATTGACCAGCCGGCCGAGTTCGTCCTCGTTGTCGCGGACGTCGAAATAGCGGTCGGTCGCACCGGGCATCAGCAGCATGTGGGCCGTGATCGCACCGAGCGCGCGATCGAAATCGCCGTTGAATGTGGCGCAGCGACTGATATCTCCGTTCTGCCAGATCCCGATCTGAGCCAGGAGATCGTTGGCATCGCGCCGGGCAAACGCCGCGTCCCATGTGCGGACGAGATAGTCGTCCAACGAGGTGAAGCCTGCTTCGCGCCAGATCTCGTCGCGATAGAAACCGTGCGACATCGCCCAACCCGCGTAGACTCGCCCCATGGCGCGATAGCCTGCGACGGGCTTCTCGGCGAAGCGGCCGTCACGGAAGGCGGGATCGGCGGTCAGCGCGGCCTTCACACTTTCCAGGAAGACGTAATTATAGGGCGCACAACGGGCACTGCCGCAGACGACGGCCGCCCGTTCGACCATATCGGGATGCAGCGCCGCCCAGTGATAGGCCTGCATGCCGCCCATCGACCAGCCATAGACCAAGGCTAGCTTCGAGATGCCGAACCGCTCGGTGAGCAGCCGATGCTGGACCGCGATGGCATCGTGATAGCTCACGATCGGGAACGGCGCGGCGGTATTCGACGGCGAGGACGACAGGCCGTTGCCGAACAGGTTCGGAATCACGATGAAGTAGCGCGTGGGGTCGAGCACGCCGTCGGGGCCGATCAGCCACTCGGTGTCGGTGTGCTGCGCGCTGAACGAGGTCGGATAGAGAATGACATTGTCCTTGTCCGGACCGAGCGTGCCGTAGGTCTTGTAGGCGAGCTTGAGCGAAGGGACGACGGCCCCGGACCGGAGCGTGACGTCGCCGGCCTCGAAGATCTCGTAGTCGCGCCCTGCCGTCATGGACCGAACTCCCGCTCACGCGGCGAGCGCGCCGCGGAAACAGCGATGCATCGATCATGCCGGTCCCGCAGACGCATCGTCGCGTAACGCTTAATAACTGTACTTATAGTCCATTTATTGTGGATCAGCAAGATAAATCCCGTCGCGAGCCGGCTCAGGCGATGGCGGCCAGGTAGCGCGCGACAGAGGCCGCGAAGGCGGCCTTGGCGCCTGCGGCGATGTTGCGGTCCCACCAGGCGCCGTAGATGCGATCGAAGGCCAGCGGCTCGACGGCAGCCGCAATCCGTCGCACTGCGGCGGCATTGAGTGGCATGTAGTTCGGATATGAGTACATGAAGCTGACGAAGCGGCGATCCATCGTGACCTGCGCGATATCGCCGGTGAGCAGCGCGCCCCTGCCGTCCGCACCCCTCGCATGGTGCAGCATGGTGGCGCCGGCGAAGTGACCACCGGTGCGCAGGAGCAGCACATCGTCGGAGATGCGATGGTTTTCGCCGGTCCAGTGCACGATCGACGCATGCGGACGCGTCACCCATTGGCGATCATCGGCGTGCAAATAGACCGGCACCCCGCCGAACGCCTCGCTCCAGTCGGCGAGCGCGCCATAGTAATGCGGATGCGAGATCGCGATCGCCTTCAACCCGCCGAGCGACCGCATATGCGCGATCGCCTCCGGCGTCGCCAGCGGTACGCAGTCCCACATCAGCCAGCCGTCCGCGAGCGGCACCAGCAGCGCCCGCTGGCCGATCGCAAAACTTGGCTCGAGCGCGATGCCGGTCAAGCCGAGATCGTCGCGCCAGGCCAGGCAGTGACGTTCCGAGAGCGCCTCGCGCGTGAGGAAAGTCTGGCCCTTCCAACCGACGTATTGCCGCTCGTCCTCGCAAATCTGACAGGCCGCGGGCGGATTTTCGCCATCCGGGAATTGCGCGCCGCAGGTTTCGCAGGTCCAGAGAGGCATGCCGTACTCCCAACAGAGACAATCCAACGTCAATAAGGAATTGCTGGCCGTAACTGCAAGGCCCGCCTCCGGGCAAGGGCTGGAACCAACCCGATCAGCACTCGTTAATGCCTCGTCCGCGCCAGAACGATTGGCTGAAAGGATTATGTCCCACCCGCCGTATTCCGGCTGAGACGACGTTTTGGTATCGATGACATCGCGGTCCCCCTCCTCGTCTCGTATCTGGCCCCTGTTCGCTCTCAACTTCTTCATGGCCGACATGCAGTCGGGCATCGGCCCTTTCGTCGGCGTCTTCCTCCAGGAGCGCGGCTGGGCGAGCGGGTTGATCGGTACCGCGATGACGATCGGCAATGTCGCGGGCATGCTGATCACCACGCCGATCGGCGGCTTCATCGACGCCAGCCGCAACAAGCGCATGTGGGTCGTGATTCCCGGCATCTGCGTGGTGCTCGCCTCCGCGATCATCCTGATCTCGCAAAATTTCTGGGCGGTGACGTTCTCGCAGATCGCACAATCGCTGGCGAGCGCCGCGATCGTGCCCGCGGTCACCGGCATCACGCTCGGCATCGCCAAGCAGAAGGGCTTCAACGCGCTCAACGGCCGCAACCAGGCCTTCAACCACGCCGGCAACATGGTCGGCGCCGCGCTGTCGGGCTATCTCGGTTACAAGTTCGGCTATGTCTCGGTGTTCGTGCTGGCGGCGGTGTTCGGCGCCATCGCGATCGCCTGTGTGATGATGATTCCGGCCAAGGCGATCGATGATCGCGCCGCGCGCGGCAGCAAGGAGGACGATCCCGACAGCGCGCCGGACGCGTTCACGATGCTGCTCAAGCACCGCGCGCTGCTGGTGCTGGCACTGGCGCTCGCGCTGTTTCATCTCGGCAATGCCGCCATCGTTCCGCTCTATGGCCTGGCGGCGGTCGCCGAGGGCCAGGCCAACGGCCCGAGCTTCGTCGCGACCATCGTGGTGATCGCACAAGGCGTCATGGTCATCACGTCGCTGATCGCAATGAAGGCGGCGAGCAAGCGCAACTACTGGCCCATCATTCTTGTCTCCTTCATGTTCCTGCCCATCCGCGGCGTGCTCGCCTTCTTCGTCACGGGATGGTGGGGCGTCGTACCGATGCAGGTGCTCGACGGCCTGGGCACCGGACTCCAGACGGTTGCCGTCCCCGGCATGGTCGCGCGCTCGCTCAACGGCACCGGCCGCATCAATCTCGGCCAGGGTGCCGTGATCACCGTGCAGGGTGTCGGCGCGAGCCTCAGCCCCGCGCTTGGCGGCTGGATCGCGCAATGGATCGGCTACGGCCCGACATTCCTGCTGCTCGGCGGTTTCGGCCTCGCGTCCATGGCGCTGTGGTTCGCGTTCGGCGCCCACGTGAAGAAGTATTGAGGCGCGAGCTTCACGTGCCAAAATTCTTCTGGATCGCCTTGTCGAGCGTCTCGCCGCCGACGAAGCGCTGGCGTAGCTCGCGCTTGAGCAGCTTGCCGCTCGGGTTCTTGGGCAGGGCATCGACGAAGATGACGCGCTTGGGCACCTTGAAATGCGCCATCTGGCCGGCGCAATGCTTGATGACGGACTCCTCGTCGAGCTTCTCCCCGCTCTTGACCACGACGATCGCAGTCACTGCCTCGATCCAGCGCGGATCGGGCAGGCCTACCACAGCAACCTCCGACACGGCAGGGATGCGGTAGACCATCTCCTCGACCTCGCGGCTCGCGACGTTCTCGCCACCGGTCTTGATCATGTCCTTGACGCGATCGACCACGGTGATGTGGCCCTCGTCATCGACGGTGGCGAGATCGCCGGAGTGAAACCAGCCGCCGGAGAACGCCGCCGCCGTCTTGACCGGATCGTTGTAATAGCCGGAGAGCAGATGCGGCGAGCGGTGCACGATCTCGCCGACTTCGCCGACCTTCACATCCTCCATCGAAGTGTTGACCACGCGGGTCTCGACATTGAGCACGGGCTTGCCCGCCGAGCCGGCCTTGCGCAGTTGGTCCGCAGGACCCAGCACGGTCGCGAGCGGCGCGATCTCGGTCTGGCCGTAGAAATTCCAGAACTTCACGCTGGGCAGGCGGCGCTGGAGCTCGAGCAGCACCTCCACCGGCATGATCGAGGCGCCGTAATAGCCCTTCTGCAAGGTCGACAAATCCGTCTTGTCGAAATTGGGCGAGCGCAGCATCGCGATCCAGATCGTCGGCGGCGCAAAGAACGATGTGATCCTGTGCGCCTGGATCAATGTCAGAATATTGTCGGCCGCAGGCTTGCCCGTGATCACACCGGAGGCGCCGAGATAGATTTGCGGCCCCAGGAACACGTCGAGCTGCGCGCAGTGATAGAGCGGAAGCGCGTGCAGGAATTTGTCGTCCACGCTCATGCCGCCGTCGATGATGCAGCTGACATACTGCCACATCACCGCGTCATGGGTCAGCATCGCGCCTTTGGGCAGCGACTCCGTGCCGCTGGTATAGACGATCTGCGCGAGATCGCGGCTGTCGACGGACGCATCGAGATACGAGCCGTCGGAGCTGAGGAGATCGTCGAAGGTGGTGAGGCTAGCGGGCGCGGTGGCGGGATCCTCACCCGGCAGCCAGATCATCTTCTCGACCGCGCAATCCCTGGCGCTGGCCGCGCGCGCGGGCTCGACGAAATCAGGGCCGGCCGCGAGCAGCTTTGCGCCGGAGCTCTTCAGGATGAAATTGATCTCGTCCGGATTGAGCATGAAGTTGATCGGCACCAGCACCGCACCGATCCGGGCCACCGCGAACCGGAGCGCCGCAAAGGCATGCGAATTGCGCGAGAGCACGGCGAGGCGGTCCCCCTTTTTCACGCCGAGGCCAACCAGGCCACGGCCGAGCCGATTGCAGATCGCGTCCATCTCGGCAAAAGTCCAGCTCACATTGCCGCAGCTCACCCCGAGCTTGCCCGGATCGCGACCCGCCGCACGGCGCAGGAGGTCGCCGATGGAATGCTCGCGGGCCTTCGAGATGGTCGCTGCGGTGTCGCCGGTCATTTCCGTTCCCCTGAATTTTCTCATTGCGTGAGTGCCGCCCTGAGCACAGGTCAGGCCATTGCATTCACGCGCGTCTTGTTCTTTGCAAAAGCGTAGTCGGGGCAACCGGCCGCGTCAAATCAGCCAGCGAGCGCGGCGCCGTTACGCAAGAGTTGACGCTTGAGGGAGGCAAATCTAGCCTCGTGCGCCAACGATAGAGTTTGGGGAAATGCCATGTGCCGGATTATGCGTGCCGCCCTAGCGGCCGGATTGACTGCGTTTGTGATCAGCCCGTCTCTCGCCCAGCAGGCGCCGCTCAAGATCGGCGTGCTCTCCGACTTCTCCTCGGTCTATTCCGACATCGGAGGCCAGGGGAATGTCGAGGCCACCAAAATGGCGATCGAGGATTTCGGCGGGCAGATGTTCGGCAAGCCGATCGACATGGTCAGCGCCGACGTGCTGAACAAGCCCGATGTCGCCTCCACCATCGCGCGAAAGTGGTGGGAGACCGAGGGCGTCGACATGATCATCGACCTGCCGACCTCGGCCACTGCGCTTGCAGTGATGGAGCTGTCGAAGCAGTATGAGAAGATCATGATCGTGACGGATGCGGCAAGCTCCGACATTACCGGAAAGTCCTGCTCGCCCTACACCGCGCACTGGACCTACGACACCTACGCCAACGCGCACACGGTCGGCAGCGCCATCGTCAAGAACGGCGGCGATAGCTGGTTCTTCCTCACGGCGGACTACGTGTTCGGTCATTCAGTCGAGCGCGACACCTCCGACGTGGTGAAGGCGGCCGGCGGAAAGGTGCTCGGCAGCGTCAAGCATCCGCTCAACACCGCGGACTTCTCCTCATTCCTGCTGCAGGCCCAGGCCTCGAAGTCCAAGATCATCGGGCTGGCGAACGGCGGTGGCGACACCATCAATGCGATCAAGCAGGCCGGTGAGTTCGGCATCGTCGCCGGCGGCCAGAACCTGGCTGCGATCGTGATGTTCATCTCCGACGTGCACAGCTTAGGGCTGAAGCTCGCGCAGGGACTGATCATCACCGAGGCCTATTACTGGGACCTCAACGAGAAGACCCGCGCTTTCGGCAAGCGTTTCATGGAGCGCGTCAAGCGCATGCCGACGATGAACCAGGCGGCGACCTACAGCGCGACGCTGCACTACCTGAAGGCGGTGCAGGCCGCTGGCACAAAGGACACCAAGACCGTGATGGCCAAGATGCGCGAGCTGCCGGTGAAGGATGCCTTCACCGACAACGGCAGCTTACGCGAAGACGGCCGCATGGTGCACAGCATGTATCTGTTCCAGGTGAAGAAGCCCGAGGAGTCCAAAGGCCCGTGGGACTATTACAAGCTGCTCGCCGAAGTCCCTGCCGACCAGGCCTTCCGGCCCCTGAAGGACGGCGGCTGCCCTCTTGTGAAGTGAGCCAACAGGACGGACAAGGCGTAGGTTCGCTAGCGCTGTCGGTACAGGCTCAGAGCTTGTGCCCCTTCTGTCGCAGCGCCTCGATGAGGCGCTGCTTCAACTCGTCGGCCGTCTTCTGACCGACGTCCTGACCGATCTGCGCGCTGGCCTGCGCCAGCGCATCCGACTTCTCCAGAAGCTTCTTCCCGGCTGGCTGGACATAGAAAGCCTCGATCTGGCGCAGCTCGTCAATGCTGAAGCTCTGCGCATAGAGAGCGGCGACCTGGTCGATCATTGAGGTGAGGGCCGGGGTGTAGATCTCGGAGCCGGGTGCCGTCACCGCGTCATAATCGCGCTCGATCTCCGGCCTGTCCTGCGCGACCCAGGGCCTCAGCTTGAGCAGGAGCTGCGGCAACAGCGCGCGATACTGATCCGCGATCTTCAAGGTGACCACGAGCTTGCGCGCCGCGCTCATCGCCTCCGGCGAGGGCGCTTGCGCCGATGCACCCGAGATCAGGAGCAGGAGTGTGCCGGCGATCGTCAACACAAGTCTGGACATAAACCCCTCCGTTGGATCTCTCCGCGAAAATGCAGGCCGGCGATACTCAACGACCCGCGGGCGCCACGGCAGACCTGTCCGCAGGCGCGCTTTCCAGGACGGTGTCGGCCTCCTCGATCTCCGTCACCTTCACGAACAGGTTCGGCACCCGTTCGGTCCGGTCGAGCAGCCAGGCGGCTGCGATCATGATGACGATGCCGACGACGGAGACCGCGAGCTGCTCCCAGACGCCCTTGGTGTATTGCGTCAGGATCCAGTGCGCCGAGAACGACAGGAAGACGCCAAGGCAGAAGATCGGCAGCGAATGCTGGCCGCAGAGGATCACAGGGCGCAGCCAGGCCCCGTGCAGGGTCCGCCATTTGCGCGAGATGAGGTGAGTCACCCAGATCGCCAGCGCCAGGAAATGCGTGAAGCGCAGCATGTCGAGGTCGGTCTTGTCGATCGGGTAGATCGCCTTGATCATCCATTTCGGGGTCAGGGCATCGAGCGCGGGGACGTGCCAGGTCATCACGATCAGCAGCGCGAAGGCGAGCCAGGCCGCGGCCAGCGCCATCGCCGCCCTGGACCACACCCATCTCGCGATCTTGTCGATCTGGCCGATGCCGCACCAGGCTGCGAACACGAACATCAGCTGCCAGCAGAACGGGTTGAAGTACCAGTGCGTGCCGGGCGGATAGGAGGCGACGTTCCAGTCGAACCAGCGCGCCAGCACGTAGAGCACCACGGATGCGGCGAGCGTCAGGTTCGGCCGGCGCACCAGGCACCACACGATGAAAGGCGAGGCGAAAACGAGCGTGATGTAGAGCGGCAGCACGTCGAGATTGACCGGCTTGTACTTCAGGAGGATCGCCTGCCCGATCAGCTCGTCCGGATGCGACAGGAAATTGAACACGTTGAACTCGTGCTCGTACATCGGATTGTCGAAGCGGCGCGCGGTGCGGGCGATCTGCGCCGTGAACAGCAGGAACAGCATGATGTGGGCGACGTACATCTCGACCGCGCGCCGCCACAGCCGCTTCAGCGCGGCGAGAAACCAGCCGCCAGCGACGATCGGCCCGTAGATCCAGCCGACCAGATAACCGGAGATGAAGACGAAGAATTCGGCGGCGTCGCTGAAGCCGTAATTGCGCAAGGTCAGCCAAGCCACGACGTCGTGCGGAATGTGGTCGAGGAAGATCATCCACAGACCGATGCCGCGGAAGAGATCGAGTCGCAAATCCCGCTCGACCGGCGCGAGCAGCGCTGACTGGTCCCGTGTGATCATGGCCCCGCCTCGTTCGGTGGGCGTCGCGCCGTCGCGGCGCCGCAAAATCGGATGCTAAAAAATTGAAATCAAAAGTCGCCTGGCCGTGTGGCCAGGGCCGACGGTAGCCGACCTTGCTGCGCGCGCAAGGGCATAGTCATCGGAGCGGGCGGCACAAGCGTGCCGTCCTCCGCGCTGCACCATGAAGGGCCCTTCAAGATAAAGGGCGAAAACAACCCCATGCACAGTAGCTAACTCCTTGCGGCGCCTGCTTAATTTATTTGACGCGTCGGGCAGATTTCGGCCCCGATAGCGGCCCGGCCGCCGCTGCCGTCAGCTGAGCTCGTCACCCGTCGCCTGCATCTCGTTGAGCATCGCCTCGGCCTTGTGGCGCAGCGGCAGCGCGCCGCTCTCGGCGGCGATCGCGATGGTCGCGCGCAGGGCGCTCAGGATCGCCGCCCTGGCCTCCGGATCCGACGGCGGCGTCACCACGGCCTCGCCGAACAGCGCCTCCGCCTCCAGGCCGGAGAACCCCTGTTGCCGCGCGGTGTTGCGCGCTTCGCGCAGCATGTTCTGCGCGGCCTGGACGTCGCCGAGACGGTGGGTGGCGAGCGCCAGGTAGATCGAGCTGCGAAGCACCGCCGAGGTATAGCCGACCGCCTTCGCTTCCTCACGCGCTTCCGTCAGCATGCCGCGCGCCCGGTCAAACAGCCCCTGCTCCAGATAGGCCATGCCGAGATGGCAGGCGAGCACCGGCACGAACAGCCGGATGCCGTGCTTCTGCGCCAGGACAAAACCATTCTCGAGAATGGCCGCGGCCGCCGCCGGCTCGCCGCGGCCGAGCATCAGCCAGCCGCCGCTATAGGCCGCGGCGACGCGGTCGTAGGGGCGGCCGGTCTCCTCCGCGATCGCTGCGGCTTGCTGCTGGAGCTGCTCGGCGGCATCGATCTGGCCCATCACCGTGTGAGTGACGCTGTTCATCATGCAGCAAAGCAGGAGCAAAGATCGTGGGGTCGTGCCGATCGGAGCACTCGCGGTCAGACCCGCAAGGTGGACGCGGGCGGTGGCCAGCATCTTCTCGGCGCGATCGTAGCGGCCGGAAAGAAAATAGGCCTGCCCGAGACTGTATTGCGCGAGATTACGCCAAGCGGGATTTCCCGAGCTTTCCGCCAGATGCACCACATCTTCCCCGATCGTGACAGCTTCAACCGGCGTTCCATAGAAATTCTGGGCACCCGCTCTCATGGTCATGGCCGCGACCTTGCGTTCAATATCGCCAATCGCATCGGCTCGCCGTTCGGCCTCGCTCCCCAAATCCAGGGCTTCGGCGACACGCCCCGACCCGGCAAAGGCCAATCGCGCCTCCATCCGCAGGTCGATGGCGTCCGTTTCGCGCGCGTGCGTCACCGGGATCTTGTCGAGAGAACCCATCGCGATCTCGAAATAATCGACCGCTTCGGCAAAGGCCGAGCGCACCAGACATTTTCGAGCCGCGCTCCTGCCATGCTGAAAAGCCTTCCGCCAATCCTTCGCTCGGGTCGCGTGATAGCAGAGCGTATCCGGACCGTCGGTCCACGCCTCGTCGGTCTCGAGAGCCGCCAGAATGCTGGCATGGATGCTTTCCCGCACCTTCTCGACCATCGAATCGTAGGTCACCTGCCTGACCATCTCGTGCCGGAACTCGAGCGAATCCTCCAACTCACTGTCGATCCTGACGAGCAACTCGGCCCGGTCGAGCGCGGTGAGGCAATCCTGCAGGACGTCTTCCGGCACGGCCGCTACTCTTCGCAGTGTGGCCTGGTCGGCCCGGGGTCCAAGCGCCGCGGCGATCTGGAGAAGCGATCGTTCCTGTCGTGACACACGATCCAGCCGCGCCGCGATCACACCCTGAATGCTGCTGGGGATGCCGAGTTCGTCCACAGGACGCGCAAGGGAAAGGTCGCCCCACTGGCCAAGAAGCATGCCGCTGTCCTTCAAACTGCGGCAGACCTCCTCAATGAACAGCGGAACGTTGGCCGTATGAGAGATGATCCGATTCTTCAGGTCTTCGTTGGTCGTGGCGGGACCAAGCATGTCCGCGAGCATGGCCAGCCCCGAATTGTCATCGAGAGGCCGCATCGCCACGATTTCCGCGCGGCAGCTCGCGATCCACACCGGCATTCCATTGGGCCGCGTCGTCAGCAGCACAAGCAAATCAGGGCATTGCAGCCCCGAAAGGGTCGCGACGACCGCATCGCTGGCCCGATCCATCCAGTGCAGGTCCTCAATCAAAAGGATCGTACGCTGACGACGGGCGACGCTCTCGATGATCGCACAGCTTGCGTCTGAAATCGCACGACCGCGCGCGTGAGGCTCCAATTCATCCCATTGCGGATCGGAAACCGGCAAATCCAGGATCGCGTCGAGAGCCCGCTGTTGCACCACCGGCAATTCGTCTCTGGGATCATCCGTCTTGGTCTGATCTCTTGCTGACGTATCGAGGATCGAGAGCAACAGGCGCTTGAGCGCGCTGTACGGCGCACCCTGGAGATTTGGGCTGCACTCGACATCGATCAGCCGCCAGCCGCCAGCCCGGAGGTCCTGCGCGAATTCATGCGCAAGCCGAGACTTGCCAATGCCGGCGTCACCCATCAGCAGAACCGTCTGCCGGCCGGCAGCAACCCTATCCGCAGCGCGCCACAACAACGCCCGCTCCGTCGTGCGGTCGACGAATCTGGAAACGCTCCGCGCACGTCGGACCCGCCAGCTCGACAGATCACTCGCACCCATCACCCGGTAGACAGGCAGGGGCTCGCCGAAACCACGGAGCGCCTTGCGGCCAAGGAATTCAAAGCGGACGTGTCCGTCCGCCAGCTCCTGGCAGGCTTCGGAGACATAGATCTGGTTCGCCTCGGCTGCCGTCTCCAGCCGAGCCGCGAGGTGCTGGGCTGCGCCGCCGATCTCGTAGACCTTGGAAAATTCGCTCGCGACCATGTAGGCCACCACATGACCCGAGTGCAGGCCGACCCGGACTTGAAGTCCTGGATCGCCCAGACTGCCAACACGCCGGACCAGCTCGATGGCCGCGTGGCAGGCTAAGGGCGCGTGGTTGTCGTCGGCGATCGGGGCGCCGAAGACGGCGGCCAACCCGTCACCCAACTCCTTGCTGACGATGCCGCCGAACTGGCGCACCGCGCCTCTCATCGCCGCAAGAGCAGGCTCGAGGCGCGACACCGCCGCCTCCGGCTCCAGTTCGGCAACAAGACCTGTGGAATCGACGACGTCGGCACGCAGAATCGTCACAAAGCGTCGTTCGCTGTCGGGGTCGACGGGCTGGCGCACCGCCGCTCCGCATTTGGAGCACCAGCGGTCGCCCGGACCAATCGCCGACTGACAAGCGAAGCAATGCATTCCAGCGCCTTCAACCACTGCCTCGGCAGCCTCACCCCAATCCCCGCGAGGCGTTCGACCCAACAATACCTATAGGAAAGTGCATGGCAATTGGGCTTGCGACATAGGCGACGTTACGGGATGGAGGCTCTCTGGACGAAATACATTCCTGAGTGGTAGCGTTGAGGGCGCACAACAAACAGCGTGATCGGCCGTAGCGTGACGCGTATTTTCGGCCACCGCACCAGAGATTTTGACAAACAGACATATGAAGGAAAGAGGCGATGGCCGGACTGGTATATAGCGGCAAGGCATTTCGAGACTTGATGAATAGCAATTACTATCCTTTGGCGAACATGAAGAAGAGCGTCGCGAAGCTCAAGGAGTCCGAGGACATCGACCTGCCGACCTTGGAATACGGCCAGTACCATTTGATTCTGAACCCGGCATCGAACTGGCCGCAGGGCAGCGCCAAGTACTGGCACAAGGAAAAGGGCCGGGCCCGCGTCGACCTCAGCACCCAGCCGAACACAGTCCCCCTGTCCAGGGATGAGCCGGGCGTCATTCCGCTGACGCGATGCGATCTGCTCGATGCCTGCGTCCGGAAATGCTTCAACTCCGAGCCGCCAATCCCGATGAAGACGAAGATCATCACCCACGAAGCCAGCGACGCTTTCGCGCACCGGCACGAGATCCGGCTGGAGTGGGACTACAAGAAGGGCTCGGACAAGCCGACGCTGCTCAATCTGACGATGGTCTGTCCGCACAGATCCTGACGCATTCTGTAGTACGCAAGACGCATCACGCCCGCGCGACTGGCGCGGGCGTAATGTTTGCTTCCGATCGCCGTTCGCCCCAAGGGGGCAGCCCTCGCGCTTGCCAAGACCGTGCTGTCGAAGGAAGCAGCACTGCCAAGACGCTGGTCCTATCCACCGCCTCCAAAAAACCGGTTCAGCTCGTACGCAGTCTGCTGCGGAAGCTCCTCCGGGAAGAAGTGCCCGCCATCAAGCGGCTTTCCGTCGATGTCATCTGCCCACGCCCGCCAGAGCCCCAAGGGGCCGCCCTCGCTCGCATACCACGCGTTGAGGGGGCCGCGACCGCTCCAGAGCACGAGCACAGGGCAGTCAATTCGGCGGCCGGAACGACGGTCCGCCACATCGTGCGCGTGATCGAGTGTCGCGGCCGCACGATATTCCTCGCAGATCGCGTGAACATGCGCCTCATCGCTCAACGCGTCGATATAGGCTGCTCGCACCGCCGGACTGAAGCTGCCGGCCGAAGACCCCCAGCCATGCAGCGCATTGTCGATGATGGCGTCGGGGGCTGCCGACAATAACCGCTCGGGAAGAGGTTCAGGCTGCGCAAGCAACGACCACGGCCAATAGCCGACCGTCAGGTTCTTGTCGGCGCGCTCCCAGGCGTCGGCAATAGGAACGACATCCAGGACGGCAAGCCGCTGCACGCGTTCGCGGTGATCAAGCGCGAGCCGAAAGGCGACACGGCCGCCACGATCATGGCCCGCGACCGAGAAACGGTCGAAGCCGAGTTTCGTCATGACGGACACCATGTCGTTTGCCATTGCTCGTTTTGCATATGGCGCATGGTCCGGACTGGAGGGAGGACAATCGCTCCGGCCATATCCGCGAAGATCGGCGCAGACCACGGTGAAGTTTTGCGCGAGCAACGGCGCAACGTCTCGCCACATCAGATGCGTCTGCGGAAATCCGTGCAACAGGAGAACGGCCGGCCCCGAACCGGCCCGACGGATGAAGATCCGGGCCTCGTCCGCCTGAACATCGGCGGCGTCGAAATCCTCGAACTGCATTGGCCCTCTCCTTCCGAACGACGGCAAGCCAACAAGCGAGCACCGGACGGGCCCGGTGTCCTCGTGTTGACGCCCGGCGCCATCCTGGGTTCCTTCCCGGATGGCATGCTCTGGGCTGATCGCGCTTACGCTTGGCAGCTCCACCGACGGCGACGGGACGCGCTTCGGCATGGTCCGAACGAACCCAAGCTCAGCCAAGCAGGACATGCATGATCGAGGACGCCCCAAAACAAAAAATGGCGCGCGCAAGGCGTGCCATTTCCTTCTGTAAACCAACAAATTCAGCGAAGGCCGCCGGCGACGTGAAGCGTCTCGCCCGTGACGTAGGATGCGTCGTCCGAAGCGAAGAAGGCCACCGCGGCAGCGATCTCCTCGACCTTGCCGACTCGGCCAAGCGGAGTGGTGGATTCGATCCAGTTTCGCATGTCGCCCTCGTGCAGGCCGGCGGACACGACCCCCTCGGTGACGATCATGCCGGGATTGACGGCGTTGACGCGGATCTTGCGCGGCGCCAGTTCCTTGGCCAGCACGGCGGAGATCGCATCCACCGATGCTTTGGTGGCGGAGTAGACGGCGCCGTTCGGCGGCGCGAGAGTCGACGCCGCGGAGCTGATGTTGATGATGCTTCCGCCATTGGCGTTGAAGTGCCGCGCCGCCTCTCCTGAGACCAGGAGGAGGCCCAGCACATTGAGATCGAACTGCTTGTGGAAATGCTCCGGCGTGATGGCCTCGAGCGGCGCGAACTCGTAAACGCCCGCGTTGTTGACGAGGATGTCGATCGCACCGAGCGCCTTCACGGTTTCCGCGACTACACTTTTCACGTCCTTGGCATCGGCCAGATTGCCGTCGACCGCGACGGCTTTGCCACCCTTGGCGACAATGGCGGCGACGACGCGGTCGGCGGCCTGCTTGCTGGAGCTGTAGTTGACGGCGACCGCCGCGCCCTCGGCCGCGAGCCGCGCGGCGATTTCGGCACCGATGCCTTTGGATGCGCCGGTCACGAGCGCAACTTTTCCTTCGAGTCTCTTGGTCATCACATTCTCCATCATCCGGCGCGACGCCGATATTCAATAGTTCAATATTAGTGAACTATTGAATGAGTTCAAGGGAGGTGCTATATTTTGTGCATGGTGCAGTTCGTTCACCCATCGCGGAGCGAGATTTCACTGGCTGGGGTGCTGGGAGCGCTCGCGGACCCTATGCGGCTGCGGATCGTCAAAAGCCTGGCCGCACAGAGTGATTGCATGTCGTGCACCGAGGCGGCGCCCTGCCCTGACATGGCGAAGTCGACTCTGTCGAACCATTTTCGCATCCTGCGCGAGGCCGGCCTGATCCGGACCTCAAAGCAAGGCGTCCAGCACCGCAATGTCCTACGCGAGGAGGACATCAATGCGCGGTTTCCGAAGCTGCTGAAAATGATCCTTAGCTATCCGGAGTGAGCCGTTCCCCACTCTTGCGCAAGGTGCGACCGACGTTTCCACCGGAGCGCGGCCAAAACAAAAATGGCCCGCGTGAAGCGGGCCATTTTCGGATCGGGACCGGTAAGGTCCGAACTTGGTTGCGGGGATAGGATTTGAACCTATGACCTTCAGGTTATGAGCCTGACGAGCTACCGGGCTGCTCCACCCCGCGTTAACCGTTGCTTTGCCTTCGTGAAAGCGCCGGGGACGGTGAATGAAGGGCCGGCGCTGTTCGCGTGGCTTGCTTCGTCCGTCCCGAAGGCTTCCTTGGAAGGCAACCCCGGGCAAAGCCCGTTGGGTGCGGGCGGTATGTACCAACCCGGGGTGCCTTTGGAAAGGGCTGCGAGAACGTTTTTTTCGACTTTATGACAGCGCGGTGGACGAATTTGCGGCCTATTTGGCCGGCCCTTGCCAGAAGTTCCACAAGGGGCCAGCTTGCGGCAACAAAACCAGGCGGAAACGCCACTTAATGGGGGAGAACGCCATGGACCACGCCTTGGATCGCCCCTCAGATCGCCCCCCGCCGAGCGCCCCGCTTCGGGGCCTCGAAGACGCCTTCCATGCCATGGTCGAGCGGTCGCGGGCCGAGCCGGCGCCTGGCCTCGCCGAGCGGCTCGACCGCCTGGCGCGGTTGCGCACTGTCGTCGCCGACAACGAGGAGCGCTTCCGGCAGGCGATCTCGGCCGATTTCGGTCACCGCTGCGCGGTCGAGACCAATATCGCCGAGACCATGATGGTGTTCTCCGAGATCCGTCATGCCACCAAGCACCTCAAGAGCTGGATGGCGCCGCAGCGCGTTTCGACGGCGCTGCAATTCCTGCCCGCGCGCAACCGGCTGATGCCGCAGCCGCTCGGCGTCGTCGGCATCATCGCGCCCTGGAATTATCCGCTGCAGCTGACGCTCGCGCCCGCGATCGGCGCGCTCGCCGCCGGCAACCGCGTCATTATCAAGCCGAGCGAGCTTGTGCCGCACTTCTCATCGCTGCTGAAGGAGACGGTCGCCGAGCGGTTCGACGCTGCGGAATTGCTCGTCACCGGCATCGAAGACGAGGTCGCAAAGGCCTTCGCGCATCTGCCGTTCGATCATCTCGTGTTCACCGGCTCGACCCGGGTGGGGCGGCTGGTGGCGGAGGCCGCGGGGCGTAACCTCACGCCCGTCACGCTCGAGCTCGGCGGCAAGTCGCCTGTTATCATCGACGCCTCGGCTGATCTCGAAGAGGCCGCCGAGCGCATCGCCTACGGCAAGCTGCTCAATGCCGGGCAGACCTGCATCGCGCCCGACTATGTGCTGGTGCCCGAGCGCGCGTTGCAGGCCTTTGCCGAAAAAGTTCGCGCGCAGATGCGACGCATGTTCGGCACCGACCCCTCGAACAAGGACTACACCTCCGTGATCTCCGACCGGCATTATGCGCGGCTGGAAAATCTCGTCTCCGATGCGGCACGTCGCGGCGCAAAGATCCTGCAGCCGGCGAAGCCGGACGATCCCAACTGGAAGGCGCACCGCAAATTCCCGCCGACGCTGATCGTGGGCGCGAGCGAAGACATGGCGGCCATGCAGGAGGAGATTTTCGGCCCCGTGCTCCCCGTGCTCGGCTATCGCGACCCGGCCGACGCCATCGCCTTCGTCAACGCCCGCGACCGGCCGCTGGCGTTGTACTGGTTCGGCAAGGACCGCGTTGCGCGCGACGAGGTGCTGGCGCGCACCGTCTCCGGCGGCGTCACGGTCAACGACTGTCTGTTCCACTTCGCGCAAATCAACCAGCCGTTGGGCGGCGTCGGCGCATCCGGCACCGGCGCCTATCACGGCGAATGGGGCTTTCGCACGTTCGGCAAGCTGAAGCCGGTGTTCTACCGCTCGAAATTCAACCGCCTCGCCGACCTCTATCCGCCTTATGGCGGCAAGATCGCGCGGCTGGAGAAGATGATGCGATTCGTGTCGTAGGTTTCAGCACCTGTCATTGCGAGCGCAGCGAAGCAATCCAGAATCCCTCCGCGGCAAAGGTCTGGATTGCTTCGCTTGCGCTCGCAATGACGGAAAGAATGAATGCAGGGGGAAACATCAGTGACGGACACATTCGATTTCGTCGTCGTGGGCGCGGGCTCCGGCGGCTGCGCGGTGGCGGGGCGGCTGTCGGAGGATGCGGGGACATCCGTGGCGCTGCTCGATGCCGGCGGTCGGAACGACAATTGGCGGATCACCACGCCGTTCGGACTGGCTTTGCCATACAAGGCGGCGAACTGGGGTTTCGATACCGTGCCGCAGAAG
Source organism: Bradyrhizobium sp. 155 (assembly GCF_023101105.1). Lineage (NCBI taxonomy): Bacteria > Pseudomonadati > Pseudomonadota > Alphaproteobacteria > Hyphomicrobiales > Nitrobacteraceae > Bradyrhizobium > Bradyrhizobium sp. 155. The sequence continues at coordinate 6,949,049 of NZ_CP064704.1, forward strand.
GGATTGAACGGCCGGATCGGCTATCAACCGCGCGGCAAGGGACTCGGCGGATCCTCGGCGATCAACGCCATGGTCTATATCCGCGGCAACAAATGGGACTACGACCACTGGGCCTCGCTCGGCAATGCCGGCTGGTCATATGCCGACGTGCTGCCCTATTTCAACCGCTCGGAGAACAACGCCGATTTCGACGGCGCCTATCATGGCAAGGGCGGCCCGCTGCATGTCAACAGACTGCGCGCGGACAATCCGATCCACGACATCTTCCATCAGGCCGCCCGCGAGGCGCAGTTCCGCATCCGCGAGGACTTCAATGAAGAGGATCACGAAGGGCTCGGCAGCTACCAGGTGACCCAGCACAATGGTGAGCGCTGGAGCGCGGCGCGCGCCTATCTGCATCCCCACATGGACAAGCGCCCCAATCTGCGTGTCGAGACGCAGGCGCATGCCACGCGCATCCTGTTCGAAAGTGGGCGCGCGGTCGGCATCGAATATGTCCAGGGCAAGCAGACAAAGAAGCTACGCGCCCGTCGCGAGGTGATCCTCGCCTCCGGCGCCTTCCAGTCACCGCAATTGCTGATGCTGTCGGGCATAGGCGACGGCAAGGCGCTTGCCGCCCACGGGATCGACGTCGTGCATCATTTGCCGGGCGTAGGACGCAATCTGCAGGATCATCCGGATTTCGTGTTCGTCTACGCCTCCGACTATCCACACTTCGTCCATTCGTCGCTCGGCCGGCTACCATCCCTGCTCCGCGCCATCCAACGATACCGCCGGGAGCGGCGCGGCCTGATGACCACCAATTTCGCCGAGTGTGGCGGCTTCCTGAAGACCCGGGCCGACCTCGATGTGCCCGACATCCAGCTGCACTTCATCATCGCGACGCTCGACGACCACGGCCGCAAGAAGCACAAGGAGGCGGGCTTCTCGTGCCATGTCTGCCTGTTGCGGCCGAAGAGCCGTGGCAGCGTCTGGCTGAAAAGCGCCGATCCGCTGGCAGCGCCGCTGATCGATCCGAATTTCTTGGGCGAGGCGGAGGATCTCGAGACGATGGTCGCGGGCTTCAAGACGACGCGAAGGCTGATGGAGACGCCCGCGATGCGCGCGTTGCAGAAGAAGGACATGTTCACGTCCGATGTGAGAACGGACGACGATATCCGCGCCATCCTGCGCGCGCGTGTCGACACCGTCTATCACCCCGTCGGCACCTGCAAGATGGGCACCGACGCGATGGCCGTGGTCGATCCGGCGCTGAAGGTGCACGGCGTGGAAGGTCTGCGCGTCGTCGACGCCTCGATCATGCCGACACTGATCGGCGGCAACACCAATGCGCCGGCGATCATGATCGGCGAGAAGGCGGCGGATATGATCAGGGGCGAGATGCGGTGACTCTACCTCGTCGTCCCGGCCTAGTGCGCAATTGCGCATGGGGGGCCGGGACGATAGCAGCTTCTCAATTCAGCAAGAACCCGCCGTCCACCGTCACCACACTGCCCGTCATGTACCGCGAGGCCTTCGAGGCCAGCAGCAGGATCGCGCCGTCGAGATCGGACTCGGCGCCGATGCGGCGCTGGGGAATGCGCTTGGTCAGGCGCTCGCCCGGCGGCGTCGCCCAGAACGCGTGGTTCATCTCGGTGTCGATGTAGCCGGGTGCCAGCGCGTTGACGCGGATGTTCTGCCCCGCAAGCTCCAGCGCCATCGCTTTGGTCGCCTGGATGATGCCGGCCTTGGAGATCGCGTAAGGCGACACCGCCTTCAGCACGCCGGTGCCGAGCACGGAGGCGATGTTGACGATGTTGCCTGCCTGCTTGCTCGCGATCATGCGGCGCGCGATCTCGGTCGCGAGGAAATAGGCGCCCTTGAGATTGGCGCCCATCACCGCGTCCCAATCGGCCTCGGTCTGCTCGGTCGCGAGCTTTTCGATCGCGATGCCAGCATTGTTGATCAGCACCGTGACCGGGCCGAGCGCGGCTTCCGTGGCATCGAGGTCCCTGGCGATCGATGCGATGTCGGTGACGTCGAGCGCGACGGCGGCGGCGCGGCCGCCCTTGCCGCGGATCTCGTCTTCCAGGCTCTTCAGCTTGTCGGTCTGCCGCGCCGCGAGCGCGACGGCCGCGCCATGTGCCGCCAACACCCGGGCAAATTGCCGCCCCAAGCCCTGGCTCGCACCTGTGACGAGGATGGTTTCTCGACTGACGTCGAATAGGTCTGACATTGGGCGCGTCCCTGAGCTTTGGGGTCATCGGTTTTGGCCATCAATACAGACGATTTTAACGATCTGAAACCGGAATGATCGGTTCTGCGTTCACTCGTTCCATGGCAGGCTCCCGCGCATGAACAGTTTCGATCTCGCCGTCTATGCGGCGCTCGCCATCGCGATCGGCTTCGGTTTCAGGACCGGCCTGCTCGGCAGCGCCATGACGATCCTGGCCTATCTCCTCGCCGCCCCCATCGCGGTTGCGCTGATGCCGCTGATCGTCCCGCAGGTCGCGGGCAATCCGAATGCGCCGCTGCTGCAGAACTGGATCTGGTTCTTCGGCATCTTCGTGGTGGTCGGCATGCTGTTTGGACATCTCGGCCGGCTGGCGCTGAGCGACACGATACGCGACGCCGGCATCGGCGACCGCCTCGGCGGCGCCGCGCTCGGCGCCATCAGGGTCGGCCTCGTCGCCACCACCTTGGTGCTGGTGTTCGACCAGATCGTGCCGGCCAACCGGCAGCCGCCGTTCCTCGCCGGTTCGCATCTGCGGCCGCTGTTCTCGACGGTCGGCCAGATGGGCTTCAAGTCGCTGCCGCCGGAGGCGGCCTCCGCGATCGACCGTCTCAAGCAGGAGCGGCGCATCTGATGAGGCGCATTTGCATCGCCGCGCAAGCGTGCATGCATTTTGATGCGAGCCAATCCCTTATCAGCGGCGCCAAGGTTGGCTAGAATAGCGGCTCTAAAAACCTGCCTGACATTACGGGAGTGAAACAGTGGATCTTGGGATCAAAGGCCGCCGCGCCATCGTCTGCGCATCCAGCAAAGGCCTCGGACGCGCCTGCGCCATCTCGCTGGCCGAGGCCGGCGTTCACGTCACGCTGACCGCGCGCGGCGCCGAGGCCCTGAAGAAGACGGCCGACGACATCCGCAAAGCCTATCCTGATGTGACCGTCACCGAGATCGTCGGCGACATCACGACGCCGGCGGGCCGCGAGGCCGTGCTCAAGGCCTGCCCCGAGCCGGACATCCTGATCAACAATGCCGGCGGACCTCCGCCCGGCGATTTCCGCAACTGGACCCGCGACGACTGGATTAAGGCGATCGATGCCAACATGCTGACCCCGATCGAGCTGATCAAGTCGACGGTGGACGGCATGATGGCCCGCAAGTTCGGCCGCATCGTCAACATCACCTCAGCGGCGGTGAAGGCGCCGATCGACATCCTCGGTCTCTCCAACGGCGCGCGCGCCGGCCTCACCGGATTCATTGCCGGCCTGTCGCGCAAGACCGTGATCAACAACGTCACCATCAACGGCCTGCTGCCGGGCCCGTTTGAGACCGATCGCCTGCGCAGCACCGCGAAGGGGGAATCCGAGAAGCGCGGCATCACGCCGGACCAGGTTCTGGCCGAGCGCGCCAAGCTCAATCCCGCGGGCCGCTTCGGCGATCCCGAGGAGTTCGGCTATGCCTGCGCATTCCTGTGCGGCGCCAAGGCCGGCTTCATCACCGGGCAGAACCTTCTGCTCGATGGCGGTGCCTTCCCGGGAACGCTGTGAGGGCGGTCTGGTACGAGGAGACAGGACCGGCGGCGGACGTCCTCACCTATGGTGAGATGGCCACGCCGGTCGCAGGTCCAGGCGAAGTTCGTATTCGCCTGGAAGCCTCCGGCGTCAATCCGGCCGATGTCGGCCGGCGCGGGGGCGGCTATCGCGCCAAGGAATTTTCGCGCGTCATTCCGAACAGCGATGGCGCGGGCTTTATCGACCAGATCGGCGATGGCGCGACGCGGTTCAAGATCGGCGACAGGGTCTGGCTGTTCAACGGCCAGCGTAACGGCCGCGCCTTTGGCACCGCGGCCGAATATATCGCGCTTGCCGAGCATCTGGTGACGCCGTTGCCGGACAATCTCTCTTTTGCGGAAGGCGCGACGCTGGGCATTCCCGCAATGACGGCGTGGTGCTCCCTGTTTGCGGACGGGCCGATCGTCGGCAAGTCGGTGCTGGTCACCGGCGGCGCGGGTGCAGTCGGACATTACGCCGTGCAACTCGCGAAATGGGGCGGCGCGCAGGTGATCGCGACCGTCAGCTCGGCGATAAAAGGCGAGCATGCGCGACAAGCCGGTGCCGATCTCGTGGTCAATTACAGGGACGAAGATGTCGTTGCCAAGGCCATGGCCTTCACCGGCGGACGCGGGGTCGACCAATTGGTCGATGTCGATTTCGGCGGCAACATCGCGACGACCCTGAAGTTGATGGCCATGAATTCGACAATCGCGGTCTACGCCACGAACGGCAACCGCACGCCGACCGTGCCGATGCGCGAGCTGATGGAGAAGTGCATCACGCTCCGCTCGCTCGTCTTGTTCGCGCTGCCGCCGGCGCTGCTTGCGGCGGCGCAGGCCGACATCTCGAAATGGCTGGCAGCGGGGCCGCGAATCCACAATGTCGCGGCGCAGTTTGCGCTGTCGGAGACGGCGCAGGCCCATGTCGCCGTCGAGAAAGGCGACAAGCTCGGCACCGTGGTGGTCGACTGCGCGCGCTGATATCGGCCGGAATCACCGCTGCTTGGTGATCTCGTCTTCGTCCCGCTGGCTTGGAGCGGATGAATCGGCCACCAGGTCTCCGTCGGTCCAGTCGACGCCGAATTCATCGAGCCCGTCGGCGAGCAGATCGCCCAGCATCGGCTCACCGAGCAGATAATGCGCCGTCTCGCGCCGGGGACTGCGATACTCCGCGCGTGCTTCCACGGCGCGTGCGCGCAAATCGTCCCAATCGTCGATCGTGCCGTCGCCGCGGCCGAGCCAGGTCAGCGCGACCAGATCGATCTGCTCGTCCTCGTTCATGGCCACGATGAAACTTCCGAGTTCGTTGACGACCGGATCGGAGCCGTCATCCTCGAGGACGTCGACCGCATCGTCATCAGTCGCATTCGAGCCGGAATCCGGATCGGAATCCGCCTGCTTGACGTCGAATTCACGCGCCTTTTCGATGATGAAGGCGACCTTCTCCGCGGAAATCGCAAGCTCTGGCATGGCTGGCCCTTTGTCTTTCCCTGGGTTCCCGCGATAACGCCGCACGGCGTCAGATGATCCATTGCGCCTGAGGGCGAAACTGCGCATGTTCCCCCGCAAAGCAAGAACATCAAACAAGAACATGGGGATGCGCCGGATGCAGTGGAAAGTCGGCAGGGTCAAGATCACCAAACTCGTCGAGATGGAGACGGTGGGTTCAACCCGCTTCATCCTCCCGGCAGCAACCAACGATGAAATCCGGAAGCTGCCCTGGCTGATCCCGCATTTCGCCACGGAAGAAGGCCGGCTGAAAATGTCGATCCATTCGCTGGTGCTCGAAACTCCTTCGCGCCGCATCGTGGTCGATACCGGACTTGGCAACGACAAGCAGGGCCGCAACGTCCCGACCTGGAACAATCGCACCACACCATTCCTGGAGACGATGATTGCGGCGGGCTTTCCGCCCGACAGCATCGATACCGCGCTGTGCACGCATCTTCATGTCGATCATGTCGGCTGGAACACGAAATGGGTCGACGGCAAATGGGTGCCGAGCTTCCCCAACGCGCGCTACGTCTTCGGCAAGACCGAATACCAGCACTGGCGCGACCACTCCACCGAGCCGGACAAGCAGGCCGTGTTTGTCGATTCCGTGAAGCCGATCGTCGATGCCGGCCGGGCGGAGTTGGTCGCGAGCGACCACCGGCTCAGCGAGGAGATCAGCATGATCCCAACCCCCGGCCACAGCCCCGGGCATATGAGCGTTCTGATCCGGTCGGACGGCGAGCAGGGACTGCTGACGGGCGACGTCGCCCATCATCCCTGCCAGATGGCGCATCTCGGCTGGTCCTCGAACGCGGATTCCGATCAGAGCCAATCTGCCGCGACGCGGCGCGAATTGTTCGGCCGGTTTGCCGACACCCCGACGCTGGTGATCGGCGGGCACTTTTCGGCCGGGCACATCAAGCGGGATGGGGACGCATTCAGGTTCGAGGCGCTGGCCTAGTCTCGTGCCCCGGACGAACCTCCCGAATCGAGAGGGCTGCAATGCGCCCTCTTTGAGCGGTTGAATTTCCCGCCGCCCTGTTCCATGAAGCTGTTTAACCGATCGGTCCATTCCAGGGAGAAACGAGAATGAAGCTTGTTCGTTATGGCGAGAAGGGTGCGGAAAAGCCCGGCCTGATCGACAAATCCGGCCAGTTGCGGGACCTATCGGCGCATGTGAAGGACCTGACCGGCGAGGCCTATTCGCCCGAGAGCCTGAAGAAGCTGGCGGCGCTCGATCCCGCCTCGCTGCCCGCCGTCTCCGGCAAGCCGCGGTTCGGCGCCCCCGTTACCGGCATGTCGAAATTCGTGGCGATCGGCCTCAACTACAGCGACCACGCCAAGGAGACCGGCGCGGAGATCCCGAGCGAGCCGATCATTTTCATGAAGGCCAACACCTCGCTGTCCGGCCCGAACGACGCCATCGAGAAGCCGCGCGGCTCGACCAAGCTCGACTGGGAGGTCGAGATCGCCGCGATCATCGGCACCCGCGCAAAATACGTTTCGGAAGCCGACGCGCTCAACCACGTCGCCGGCTACTGCGTCTGCAACGACGTCTCCGAGCGCGCCTTCCAGATCGAGCGCCTGGGTCAGTGGACCAAGGGCAAGTCGCACGACACGTTCGGCCCGCTCGGCCCCTGGCTCGCCACCAAGGACGAGATCAAGGACGTGCAGAACCTGCCGATGTGGCTCGACGTGAACGGCCAGCGCCGTCAGACCGGCTCGACCAAGACTATGATCTTCTCGATGGCCAAGTGCATCTCCTATGTCTCGCAGTTCATGACGCTGCTGCCGGGCGACATCATCACGACAGGCACCCCGCCCGGCGTCGGCCTCGGCATGAAGCCGCCGACCTTCCTCAATGTCGGCGACGTCATCACGCTCGGCATCGAGGGTCTTGGCGAGCAGCGCCAGGAGATCGTCGCGGCGTAAGCCTCGGCCAGCGCACACTCGTCGTCATGCCCGGGCTTGTCCCGGGCATCCACGTCTCACAGTCTAGCCACGCGGAAGCGCGTGGATGGCCGGGTCAAGCCCGGCCATGACGGACGAGACACCATTTGCTCAAGACCGATCGCAGGGAATTGTCCCATGAAGCTCACCTTCTCCCCCGCCTCGCCCTTTGCCCGCAAGGTGCGCATCGCCGCGATCGAGCTCGGGCTGATCGACAAGATCGAACTCACGCCGGCGAGCGTCGCGCCCGGCACGGCCAACGAGGACTATTCACGCATCACGCCGCTGAAAAAGCTGCCGGTGCTGATCACCAATGACGGCGACGTCATCCTGGACTCGTATGTCATCGTCGAATACCTCAACGAGATGGCCGGCGGCAGCCTGATCCCCGATTACGGTCCGCGGCGCTGGAAGGCCAAGACCAATCATTCCCTGATCAACGGCATGCTCGATTCCATGCTGCTGTGCCGCTACGAGAAGATGGTGCGACCGCAGGGCCTGCAATGGCAGGCGTGGTCGGACGACCATTGGAATCGGGCCTGGACCGGCATGGCGCGCTTCGAGAACATGCCCGATGTCCTCAACGGTCCGTTCGACATCTCGCAGATCGGCCTCGTCTGCGTGCTCGGCTATGCCGACTTCCGCTTCGCCGATTGCGGCTGGCGCAAGGCCTATCCGAAGCTCGATGCCTTCCATCAAAAGATGCTCGAGCGGCCCTCCGTGAAGATCTCGGTGCCGCCGGCGGCGTAAAGCGCGGGAGTTCATATGAGCCTGAAATACGCGGTCGGCGATCTCACCATCCATCGCATCATCGAGCAGGAAACCTCGTTCGTCCCGGCGCTGGAGATGTTGCCGGGGCTGACACCGGAGCTGCTGGCCGAGAACCGCGCGTGGATGAGGGAGGCGAAAGCCTTGGATGACGGCGACACATTGATGCTGTGCTTCCAGTCCTATGTGATCAAGACGCCGCACCACACCATTCTGGTCGACAGCTGCATCGGCAACGACAAGCCGCGGCCGCAGCGCCCGAAATGGAACATGAAGACCGACGACACCTATCTGCGCGGACTCAACGCTGCCGGATTCTCGCCTGACGACATCGACTTCGTGATGTGCACGCATCTGCATGTCGATCACGTCGGCTGGAACACGCGTCTGGAGAACGGCCGCTGGGTGCCGACCTTCCCGAAAGCGCGCTACGTCTTCGCCAAGCAGGAGTTCGATCATTGGACCGAGCAGAACGCGAAGGCGGAGGTGCCGCCCTTCGCCGACAGCGTGCTGCCGGTGGTCGAGGCCAAACGCCACGAGCTTGTCGGCAACGATCACCAGATCGGCGATCACGTCCGCATCCTGCCGACGCCGGGCCACACGCCGGGCCATATCGCCATCACGATGGGCCACGGCAAGGACGACGCCGTGTTCTCCGGCGACCTCATGCACTCACCGATCCAGACGCTCTATCCGGAGCTGTCGGTCAAGTTCGACCTCGATCAAGCCAGGGCGGCAACGACGCGCCGCAGCTTCCTGGAACGCTATTGCGACACCGACACGCTGTGCTGCACCGCGCATTTCCCGTCGCCGTCCGTTGGGAAGATCCGGCGCAAGGGCAGTGGCTTCGTATGCGCGGCGGTGTAGTCGAATGGCGCAATCGTAGGGTGGGCAAAGCGAAGCGTGCCCACCATGCCAAACGCGTTGTAGAATGATGGTGGGCACGGCGCGCGAAGCGCGCCTTTGCCCTCCTTACGATTCCACCCGTGTGGAGAAAGCAAATGACAATGCTCCCCGACATCCCGCTCCCCGCCGGCATCCGCTCACGCTATGTCGACGATATCAACGGCCTGCGCATGCATGTGCTGGAGGCCGGCTTCGAGACCAAGGGGCGGCCCTGCACCCTGCTGCTGCACGGCTTTCCCGAGCTTGCCTTCTCCTGGCGAAAGGTGATGCCGGCGCTGAGCTCGGCTGGCTATCACGTGATCGCGCCGGACCAGCGCGGCTATGGCCGGACGACGGGATGGAGCGCGGAGTATGACGGCGATCTCGCGCCCTTTTCGCTCTTCAACCTGGTGCGGGATGCGCTCGGGCTGGTGTCGGCGTTCGGCTACAGGCAAGTCGACGTGGTCGGACATGATTTCGGCAGCCCAGTCGCGGCCTGGTGCGCGCTGATGCGGCCCGACGTATTTCGTTCGGTGACGATGATGAGCGCGCCATTCGGCGGAGCGCCGCCGCTGCCGTTCAACACGGTCGACACGCCGGTAAAGCCAGCGGCCGAAGACCCCGTGCATCGCGAGCTCGCCGCCTTGCCGCGTCCACGCAAGCATTATCAATGGTACTATGCGACACGCCCGGCCAATGCCGACATGCACCGCGCGCCACAGGGCGTGCATGATTTCCTGCGCGCCTACTATCATCACAAGAGCGCGGACTGGACCGACAACAAGCCATATCCGCTGAAATCCTGGTCGGCGAACGAGCTTGCGAAGCTGCCGACCTATTATGTGATGGACCTGAACGAGACCATGGCCGAGACGGTCGCGAAGGAGATGCCCTCGCAGGCCGCAATCGCCGCCAATCAATGGCTGCCCGACCGCGAGCTCGGCTACTACAGCGCCGAATATGGCCGCACTGGATTCCAGGGCGGCCTGCAATGGTACCGCTGCGGCACATCGGGCGCATTCAACAGCCAGCTCCAATTGCTGGCCGGCCGCAACATCGACATCCCCTCCTGCTTCATCTCGGGCAAGCAGGATTGGGGCACCTATCAGCGTCCCGGCGTATTCGAGGCCATGCAGGCGCGGGCCTGCACGAAGCTGCTGGGCTGCCACCTCGTCGATGGCGCCGGTCACTGGGTGCAGCAGGAGCAGCCGGCCGAGGTGAGCCGCCTGCTGCTCGATTTCCTGGCGAAGAGCCGCGGCGTGGTTTGACCCGGTAACCCAAGCGCCCTATATAGTTTAGAATTATTCTAAACTAATCAGACAGGGCCGCCGTGAAGAATTTTGCCGATCTGACCGAGCGCGAGGTGCTTGCGGTCGCAATCTCCTCCGAGGAGGAGGACAGCCGCATCTACATGAGCTTCGCCGAAGACTTGAAGGAGCGCTATCCGGACTCCGCCAAGATCTTCGAACAGATGGCCGAGGAAGAGCGCGGCCATCGCCACATGCTGCTGGAAATGTACGAGCAGCGCTTCGGTCCGCATTTGCCCCCGATCCGCCGCGAGGACGTCAAAGGCTTCCTGCGCCGCCGTCCGGTCTGGCTCACCAAAAACCTGTCGCTCGACACCATCCGCAAGGAGGTCGAGACAATGGAATTGCAGGCCGAGCGCTTTTACGTGAAGGCCGCTGAACAGGCGCAGGATGTCGGCGTGCGCCGCCTGCTCGGCGATCTGGCCGAGGCCGAGAAGGGCCACGAAGAGGTGGCGGCGAAGCTGACGGATCGGATCCTGAGTTCAGACGTGCGCGCCGAGGAAGACCGCACCAACCGGCGCATGTTCGTGCTGCAATATGTGCAGCCAGGTCTCGCCGGCCTGATGGACGGCTCCGTCTCGACGCTGGCGCCGCTGTTTGCGGCTGCCTTCGCCACGCATCAGAATTGGCAAACATTTCTGGTCGGCCTCGCCGCCTCGATCGGTGCCGGCATCAGCATGGGCTTTGCGGAAGCGCTGTCCGATGACGGCTCGCTGACCGGGCGTGGTTCGCCCTGGCTGCGCGGTCTCACCTGCGGCTTGATGACGACGCTAGGCGGGCTTGGGCACACCCTGCCCTATCTCGTGCCCGATAGCTGGGCCAACGCATTCTGGATCGCGACGGGAATCGCCGGAATTGTCGTGTTCTTCGAATTGTGGGCGATCGCCTTCATCCGCGCGCGCTACATGGACACGCCGTTCCTCCAGGCCGTGTTCCAGATCGTGCTCGGCGGCGCGATCGTGCTGGCGGTGGGGATATTGATCGGAGCGGCGTAGGACGCCTTCATGCCCCGGCTTGACCGGGCATCCAGCACGCCGCGACCTGTCCGTGTCCAATCGGCGCCGGTGGAATACTGGATCGCCCGGTCAAGCCGGGCGATGACTGCGAGTGGTTGCTTGGCTCACCGCGTTCCGTCTTGCTCAGATGTCAATCGCGATCAAACGGCGGTTGCGGTGCTGGGCCAAACTGCGCATCATTGTTCCACGCTAAGAACAGGAGATGCGGGATGGCCAAATCCGAATGGAGCTTCAAGAGCGCGGTCGAGCTGTCGGCGGCACTGACGGCCAAGAAGGTTTCCGCGGTCGAGCTCACGCAGGATGCGATCGACCGCATCGAACGGCACGACAGCAAGGTCAACGCGATCTGCGTCCGGGATTTCGACCGTGCGCTGGACGCCGCACGCGAGGCAGACGCCGCATTGGCGCGCGGCGAGCGAAAGCCGCTGCTCGGTCTCCCCATCACTGTGAAAGAATCCTACAACATCGCCGGCCTGCCCACGACCTGGGGCTGGACGCCGCAGAAAGATTTCAAGCCGGCGGAGGACGCGCTGTCGATCGCCCGGGTCAAGGAGGCCGGTGGCGTCATCCTCGGCAAGACCAACGTCCCCGTGGGCTTGGCGGATTGGCAGAGCTACAACGAGATCTACGGCACGACGAACAATCCGTTCGATCTCGGCCGCACGCCGGGTGGCTCGTCGGGCGGCTCGTCTGCGGCGCTCGCGGCAGGCTACGGACCACTCTCGCTTGGGTCCGACATCGGCGGCTCGTTGCGCGTGCCCGCCTTCCATTGCGGGGTCTATGCGCATAAGCCGACCTACAATCTCTGTCCAACGCGTGGCCACACGCCGCCGCCCTTTCCAGCCATCCCGATGGAGCGCGATATGGCGGTGATCGGTCCGATGGCGCGGAGCGCAGTCGACCTGCCCCTGCTCCTGGACGTGATGGCAGGCCCCGATCCGTTGGACCTGGGCATCGGATACAAGCTCGCGCTGCCGGAGGCGCGACACCGCGCGCTGAAGGATTTCCGGGTGCTGGTGATCGACAGCCATCCGCTGCTGCCTGCGAATGCAGATATTCGCGGCGCGATCGAAAAACTGGCGGGGCAATTGACGGGCACGGGCGCGCGCGTCGCGCGCGAAAGTCCGCTGTTTCCGGACTTCACGGAGGCTTCTCGCCTCTACATGCGCATGCTGATGAGCTTCCTCGGCGCCTTCCTTCCGCCGGACAATCTCGCGCGCGCGCGTGCCGGTGCAGCGCAGCTCTCACCCGACGACAAGAGTCTCGCTGCCGAACGGCTGCGTGGTATCACCAGCACGCATCAGGCCTGGGTATTCGACGAGGGCGCCCGCGCCGGCCTGCGCGCGCAATGGCGGCAATTGTTCAAGACATTCGATGCGGTGATCTGTCCGATCATGCCCACGCCGGCCTATCCGCATGATCATTCGCCGGAGCAGGAAAAGCGCCGAATCAACATCGATGGCAAGGACCACGCCTATCCGGACCAGCTTGCGTGGCCCGGCATCGCCACGCTGACGGGCCTGCCGGCAACGGCTGTTCCACTCGGCCTATCGAAGGACGGCCTGCCGGTCGGCGTGCAAATCATCGGGCCCTTCCTCGAGGACCACACGCCGTTGAAGCTCGCCGAGCTGATCGAACGCGAGTTCGGCGGGTTCGTGCCGCCGCCCTTGTTCAATGACTGAGAGAAACCCCATGAGCAACGACCTCGAACAGCTCACCGCGCTCAACCGCGACTATGTGGCCTCGGTGCAGAATTGCGACGTCAAGCGCTTCGACGAGATTTTGGCGCCGGAGTTCTACTGCTCCAATCCCGACAAGACGCTGGTCGATCGCGAGGCCTTCCTGAAGCAGACGGCGCGGCCGATTGCGATCCGAAACCTCAGAGAGCACGACGTCATCATCCGTATCATGGGTGATTTCGCCATCATCCACGCGGCAACGAGCTACACCAATGCGGACGGCCAGCAGGCCACCGGGCGCTATACCGATTGCTGGGCGAAGACGAACGGGACGTGGCTGGCGGTGTCGGCGCACGTGTCGCGGTAAAGAGCGCGTCACACCACACATTCTCCGGCACAGCCAGATATTCGGGAGGCCGCGAGCTCACCGCTCCAGATTCTTCAGCAGCAATTTCAGCGCTGTCGCTGCAAAGGTCTGCATATTGGCCAAGCGGTCGTTGCTGCCCGTCTCAAGCGTCATCACCTCGACTGCGGGCCCGGCGACCGCCATGCAGCTGTGGCCCGCCGCATCGCCGTAGCGATTGCCGGTGGGACCGGACGCCCCGGTCTCCGACAGGCCCCAATCGCAGTTGAAACGGCTGCGCATCTGCCCGGCCAGCAATTGCGCGTAGGGCTCCGAGGAGGAACGAAAGCCCTTCATTCCTTCGTCCGAAATATCCATCAGCACGCGCCTGGCATCGCGAGTGTAGACCACGGCCCCGCCGAGGAAATAAGCGGACGCGCCGGGCACCGCGAGAAGGCTGGCCGAGATCAGGCCGCCGGTCGAGGATTCCGCAACAGCAATGGTCTGTTTGCGCGCGATCAGCTTCGCTGCGACCTGTTCCGCAATGCCGACGAGCTCTTTCATTCCTTGACCCCTTATTGCTTCGCAACCGAGCTCGGCCTTTCTAGCATATGACAGCGCCGTTGGCCGAGTTGCAGCCAACGGGCAGGCCTGCTTGAATGGCGGCCAAAGGGCGGAGCGGCCAAGCTCTGCCCGCGGGAAAGACGCGACGAGGAAACGTGAAGGACACGTCATGGCGTCCCTGATCGCCGGCGGAGTGGATTGCGATGTGCATCCGGCCGTGCCGCATCTGACCAGCCTGCTGCCGTACCTGAACGAGTATTGGCGCGATCAGGTGACGACGCGCGGCATGGTCGATCTCATCTCGCAATCCTACCCGCAGAACTCGCCGATCACGGCGCGGCCCGACTGGCGCCCCGAAAGCGGCAAGCCGGGTGAAAGCCTGGCGGACATGCAGCGCCATGTGCTCGATCCCTTCCAGCTCTCGCACGCCATCTGCAATCCGCTCTACGGCGTGCAGATGGTGTTTTCAGAGGATCTGCAGGCCGCCTTCTGCCGCGCGCTGAACGACTGGCTCGTGAAGGAATGGCTCGATCGCGATCCGCGGCTGCGCGGCTCGATCGTGATCCCCACCCAAAGCGTCGAGAAGGCCGTCGCCGAGATCGAGCGCTGTGCGACGGACCGCCGCTTCGTGCAGGTGCTGATGCTCGTGATGGGCGATACGCCGCTCGGCAAGCGCGCGCTCTGGCCGATCTACGAGGCGGCGGAACGGCTGGAATTACCGATCGGCATTCATGCCGGTTCCGCCTATCACAATCCGCCGACCGCCGTGGGCTGGGGTTCCTACCACATCGAGGATTATGCCGGTCAGGCCCAGGCGTTCCAGACCCAGCTCACCAGCCTGATCGTCGAGGGCGTGTTCGTCAAATATCCGCGGCTGAAGATGGTGATGCTTGAATCCGGGGTGTCCTGGATCTCCCCATTTCTATGGCGCCTGCACAAGTTCTGGCGTGGGGTGCGGATGGAGACGCCGTGGGTTGATCGCGCGCCGCTGGACATTGTGCGCAGCAACATCCGCTTCTCGTTGCAGCCATTCGATGCACCGCCGGATGAGGCGACATTAATTCGCCTGTTTGATCATATGCAGTCCGACGAATTGGTCGTATTCTCCACCGACTATCCGCACTGGCAGTTCGACGGCCAGGAGGCGCTGCCCGCAGGTCTCACCCCCGATCTCGTGCGCAAGATCATGATCGATAATCCGCATGCGACCTATCCCCGCCTGACTTAGCCGCTGCCAAAGGAGGCAAGGCGATGAATATTCAGTTCCGCGAAAGCTCCGAAGCCGCTTCCCCACTGGCCGTCAAAACCGCGATCGCGGACTGCGACATCCATCCGGCACGCGCGACCCGCGCCGAGCTCTATCCCTACCTGGCCAAACGCTGGCAGCATCATCTCGAAGTGTACGGCGTCCATGCCTATCAGGGCATGATGGAAGGCCCGCCCTATCCGAAGGCCCAGCCCAACGCCTCGCGCCGCGACGCCTATCCGCCGGAAGGCGGGCCGCAGGGCTCCTCGCTGTCCTTCATGCAGAAGCAGCTGCTCGATCCCAACAACGTGCAGCTCGGCGTGCTCAATCCGCTCAACACCGGGCAAGGCATCCGCAATCACGAGCTTTCGGCGGCCTTGTGCTCGGCGATCAACGACTGGCAGATCGACAAATGGACCAGCAAGGACAAGCGGCTGAAGGCGTCCATCGTCGTCGGCAATGAGGACGGGCTGTCAGCCGCCGCGGAAATCCGCGAGCGTGCCGGCGACAAGAATTTCGTGCAGGTGCTGCTGCTCAGCCGCAATGTCGAGCCGCTCGGCCAGCGTCGCTACTGGCCTATCTATCAGGCTGCGGAAGAGGCCGGCCTTCCCGTCGGCGTCCACGCCTTCGGCTTCGGCGGCAACCCCATCACGCCGTCGGGCTGGCCCTCCTATTACATCGAGGAGATGGTCGGCCACTCGCAGTGCCAGCAATCGGCGCTCGCAAGCCTCGTGCTGGAGGGCGTGTTCGAGCGCTTCCCGAAGTTGAAGATGGTGATGATCGAGGCCGGCTTCGGCTGGGCGCCGTCGCTAGCATGGCGGCTCGACAAAGTCTGGCAGCGCCTGCGCAGCGAGGTGCCGCATGTCAAGCGGCCGCCGTCCGAATATATCCGCGAGCAGGTGTGGTGGACGACGCAGCCGATGGAGGATCCGGAGCGGCGCGAGGATCTGTTCGATGTCATCAAGTGGATCGGCTGGGACCGGCTACTGTTCGCGACCGACTATCCGCACTGGGATTACGACGAGCCGTCGCGCGTGCTGCCCGCGGGCGTCAGCGACGACGACCGCGAGGCCTTCTATCTCGGCAATGCGAAGAAGCTGTACGGGATCAGTTGATGGCGCGGCATGTGATTGCCGCGGTCGACGAGCTTCCGCCCGGCACGCGAAAATTTCTGGAGATCGACGGACGGCCGATCGCAATCTTCAACATCAAGGGTGAATATTTCGGCCTGATGAACCGCTGCCCGCATCAGGGCGCTGCGCTGTGCGAGGGACCCTTGATCGGGCTCGCGCAATCGAAGGATCCGGGCGAGATCGAATATACCAAGCTCGGCGAGATCATTCGCTGCCCCTGGCATGGCTGGGAGTTCGACATCCGCACCGGCCAGTCCTACTGCGACCCTCGCCGCTTCCGCGTGAAGGCCTACCCGGCCCATGTCGAGCCGGGTGCAAGCGTGGTGAAGGGGCCGTATGTCGCCGAGACGATACCCGTGAAGATCGAGAGCGACTACGTCGTGGTGGAGCTGTAGCGAGAAGCAGGTTGCGCGGACATGCGCCGGCACGATTTCAGGCCTTATTCCGCGTTGCCGCGATCATCCACTCACGGAATGCGGCGAGCTTCGGCGCTTCGCGGCGCCCCTCCGGCGCGACCAGGTAGAAGCCCGCATCGGCCGGCAGCGCGATCTTGAAGGGGACCACTAGTCGCCCCTTGGCGATGTCGTCCTGGACATAGGAGGTCCGCCCCATCGCCACGCCGATGCCGTCGATCGCGGCCTGGATGGTCATGAAGATCATGTCGAAGGTGATGCCGGGCTGCCTGGCGATGTCGGCCGGCAGACCCGCCGCCGTCAACCACAGCCGCCAGTCGTCGCTGTTGGCGTTGGAGGTGTGCAGCAGCATGTGGCTCTTGAGGTCCTCGGGACAGCGCAACGGCTTGTCGCCACGCAGCAGAGACGGGCTGCAGACCGGAAACAGCTCGTCCGCCATCAGCCAGTCGGCGCGCAAGCCCGGCCACTGGCCGCGCCCGTAGCGGATCGCGGCATCGACATTGTCGCGCTGGAAGTCGACGAGGCTGGTGGAGGTCGTGATACGGACGTCGATGCCGGGATGGTGCTCCTGGAAATCGGTCAGCCGCGGCAGCAGCCATTTTGCGGCGAGCGAAGCCAGCGTCGAGACCGTCAGCACCTTGTCATCGTCCTTGCGCAGCAGCCGATCGGTGGCAAGCCGGAGGTCGTTGAAGGCGGCGCGGACGCCCGGCAGATAGTCGCGCGCCTCGGCCGTCAGCGCCAGCGCGCGGTTCTGCCGGACGAACAGGCGGATGCCGAGCTCCTCCTCGAGCCTGCGGATCTGGTGGCTGATCGCGGTCTGGGTCACGTTCAGCTCGGACGCCGCCAGCGTGAAGCTGAGATGGCGCGCGGCGGCCTCAAAGGCCCGCAATCCATTCAGGGAGGGCAATCTGGCAGTCATCTGGCAGCAGGATACATGACGTTATTTCATGCGAAAGAGTACAAATTGTCGTTTGTCGCAGTGCACCCGGAAGCAGATATTAGCGGTCAACTTAGCTCCAGGAGCTGGCAATGTCTACTTTGACCCAGAATTCGATGACAAATCATCATGCGCCAGGGCTGATCCACCAGATCGGCGAGACGCTTCACGTTTGGCACGAGCGTTACCGGACCCGGCGTGAGCTCACCAACTGGTCCGCGCGCGACCTTCAGGACGTCGGACTGTCCTGGAGCGATGTCGCCTACGAGGCCGACAAACCCTTCTGGCGGGCCTGATTGGCCGCCAGGCCGGCGCCGCCTGACTGTGGGGGCGCCGGCGGTCCCTTTCCCCTTTGGTCCCCTTGGGGGCGCGTGTCATGAGCACCCTTCGCCTGGAAGATCTGAAGCAATATTCGGACACGCTGCGCACGCGACACGGCGAGGCGCTGCGCGTTCGTTTCGTCGAGCCGCGCGACACCGAGGAGCTCCAGCACTATTTTCGCTCGCTCTCGACGCGGTCCCGATACAACCGCTTCTTCGGCGCGATCAGCGAACTGCCGCAGGGCCTGCTGCACGAATTCCTTCAAATCGGCGAGCGCGAACGTTTTACCGTGGTGGCGACCATGATGGTCGACGGCTTCGAGACCATCGTCGCCGAAGCGCGCTATGCGCTGCATGCCGAAACCGCGACGCTTGAATTCGGTCTGTCGGTTGCCGACCGCTGGCAGGGCCACGGCATCGCCACCGTGCTGATGAAGAATCTTGAATGCCGCGCGGCCGCGCTCGGCGCCGACCACATGTTCGGCGACACGCTGCGCTCCAACGCCGCCATGATCTCGGTCGCGCGTAAATCGGACTTCGCCTTCGTCAACCATCCGGACGACTGGAAGCTAGTGCGCTTCGACAAGGAGATCTCCGTCGCACCGAAAGACATTCCCTGCGCGAGCTGGCGCCTCGTCGCTCTTTCCCGTCAGGCCGATAGCCCCTCAGCCTCGGCCTGACACCACTCGAGCCCGGCCTGGCGAAAACCAGAGCCGGGCATTTTTGCGCCGCTACTTCCCCGTGAACACCGCCTTGCGTTTCTCGATGAAGGCCTGCACCGCTTCCTTGTGATCGGCGGTCGTGGTCAGGCGAACCAGACGTTCGGCCTCGTGGTCGCGCGCGGTCTCGAAGTCGAACAGCAGGGCCTCGTCGAGATTGTCCTTCATGTAGCGCAACGCGAGGCGCGGACCTTCAGCGAGGGATTTTGCCAGTGCAAAGGCCTCCGCCTGCAATTTGTCATCGGGCACCACGCGGTTGACGAGGCCGATGGCCTCGCACCTGACAGCATCGACCCGATCGCCGGTGAACAGCAGCTCGCGCGCCCGCGCGGTGCCGACGAGGCGCGTCAACAGCCACGCGATGCCATAGTCGCCGGACAGCGCGATGCGCGCATAGCCGGTGGCCACGAAGGCCGATTGCGCGGCAATGCGGATATCGCAGGCCATGGCGATGGCGAGCCCCGCGCCGACCGCCGGCCCCGGCAGCGCCGCGATGGTCGGCTTGCGCACCGACACCAGCGCGCCGGTGAGCAGGCGCTGCCGCTCCTGGAGATCGGCGACCTTGTCGTCAAAGGACATCTCCAGCTTCTTCGGGTCGCGATGCGCGCCCATGCCCTTGACGTTGCCGCCGGCGCAGAACGCTTCGCCGGCGCCGGTGATCAGCAGCGCGCCGACATCGGGGTTCTCGCCGCAGGAGCGGATCATCGTACGCAGCGCCGGGGTCAGCGCGTCCGACAGCGAGTTGCGCGCCTCGGGCCGGTTCAGCGTGATCAATGCGACGCGATCGCGGATCACGCAGAGGAGTTCACTGGTGCCGGTATCGACGGTGGTTTCCGTGGACATGATTCCCGCCCTTGTAGGATGGGCAAAGCGAAGCGTGCCCACCAATTGCTGTTTCGTCGTTGATAGTGGGCACGGCGCTATGCGCCTTTGCCCACCCTACGGCAGCTTGCCTCAAAACTTCTCCACCCAGGGCCGCAGCTCCAGCTCCCAGCTCCAGGCGCTGCGCGGCTGCTGCAACACGTTCCAGTAGCTCTCCGCGATGGCATCGGGATCGAGCATTGAATCCGGCTTCTCCGGCGCTTCCGTGCGCGCTGCGCTCCTGATGCCGCCATCGATCACGAAATGGGCGACATGGATGCCTTGCGGCGACAATTCGCGCGCCATGCTCTGCGCGAGCCCGCGCAGTGCGAACTTGCCCATCGCGAACGGCGCGGACTGCGCATAGCCCTTGACGCTTGCCGAAGCGCCGGTGAACAGGATCGCGCCGTGCTGGTTCGGCAGCATGCGCCTGGCCGCTTGCTGCGCCACCAGGAAGCCGCCATAGGCACTGACCGCAATGGCGTTCGCCACGTCGGCCGGAACGAGATCGACGAACGGCCCGCGCGCGCGGCCGCTGGCGTTGTAGACGACCACGTCGGGCATGCCGATCTCGCGTTCGACCAGGCCAAACAGGCGTTCGACCGCATCAGGCTCGGTGGCGTTGCAGGCATAGGCCTTGGCGCCGGTCTCGCTGCAGAGCGCGCCGAGCTTCTCGATTTTTCGCGCGGCCAGCGCGACGCGGATGCCCTGGGCGGACAACAACCGCGCCAGCGAGGCGCTCAGGCCTTCGCCGGCGCCGACGATGAGGGCGATCTTGTATTTCGGGTGTTCCATGGCGTGATCTCTCGAAGACGGGAAGCCGCTGATCTATGCACGGTCCGCGCGGACAACCAGCCGGGACGATCATAATTCCGCAGAGCGAATTGCGCCCTCACGGCGATCATGCCTCCCTGACAATTTGCGGCTTTATCCGCTTTCGCGACTGGAGCATGATCGACATCATCACAAGCGGCAAGCGCCAAATCAGCGCAAAATGACCGCAAGGCGGAAACGAAGAGGATGATCATGCGACAGCCGGCCCCCGCGCAGCCAAAACAGGTCGCGGCCGCACCATCCGGACTGCTGGCTCCCGATACCACCGGCATGAATTTCTACCGCGCCGATCAGGCACTCACCGATCTCCTCCGCATTCATCTACCGGAGACGCTATTCCGCCACATCGAGCCGCATCTCGATCGGCTGGGCGAACTCGCCGGCGGCGTGCTCGATGAATGCGCGCGGCTCGCCGACCGGCACACACCGGTGCTGCACCAGCGCGACAAGTTCGGTCGCGACGTGCAGTGGATCGAATACCACCCGGCCTATCGCGAGCTGGAGAAGGCCGCCTTCGGCGAGTTCGGCATCCACGCGCTCTCGATCCGCAAGGGCATCATGGGCTGGCCGGACAAATATCCTGTCGTCGCCAAGCACGCCTTCACCTTCCTGTTCAACCAGACCGAATTCGGCATGGGTTGCCCGATCAACGTAACCGACGGCTGCGCCAAGCTGCTCGCGAATTTCGGCAGCGAGGCGCTGAAGGCGAAATATCTCGACGGACTAACCCAGACCGACATGAGCAAGCTGACCCAGGGCGGCCAGTTCATGACCGAGAAGGAAGGCGGCTCCGATGTCGGCACGCTGACCACGACGGCCGTGCAGGAAGGCGACCATTGGCGCCTCACCGGCGAAAAATGGTTCTGCTCGAACGCCGACGCAAAGATCGTGATGCTGCTGGCGCGCCCCGAAGGTGCCGGCCCCGGCACGCGCGGAGTCGGCCTGTTTCTGATGCCGCGCTTCCTCGACGACGGCTCGCAGAACCACTACCGGATCGTGCGTCTGAAGGACAAGCTCGGCACGCGCTCGATGGCCTCGGGTGAAATCAAGCTCGAAGGCGCGATCGCCTACGCGGTCGGCAAGCTCGACCGCGGCTTCGTGCAGATGGCCGAGATGGTGAACTCGTCGCGGCTCTCAAATGGCGTCAAATCCACCGCGCTGATGCGGCGGGCCTACCATGACGCGATGACGGTGGCGAAAAACCGCGTGGTGTTCGGCAACCGCATCATCGACCTGCCGCTAGGTCGGCGCCAGATGCTGAAGATCATGCTGCCGGTCGAGCAGGCGTTGTCGATGAGCTTTCTCACTGCGGACGCGCTCGACCGCGCCGAGGCCGGCAGCCAGGATGCGGCCGCACTGCTGCGCATCCTGACGCCGACCTTGAAATTCCGCGCCACCCGCGATGCGCGAAAGGTCTGTGGCGATGCGCTCGAGATGCGCGGCGGCATCGGCTATATCGAGGAATTCGCGACCGCCCGCCTGCTCCGCGACGCGCATCTCGGTTCGGTCTGGGAAGGCACCGGCAACATCGTCGCGATCGATGCGCTGAGGCGTGCGGTCGGCCGCCACGGCGCCGAATCCGCGCTGGCCGCCGATCTGCATGCTCGCCTCGATGACAGCCCCTCGGTGCCGCAGGCCTGGCGCGACCGGCTGCACACGCTCACCGATCGTGCGGTGGGCTTCGCACGCGAGGTCGCGGGAAAGGCCGACAATGAGGCCGATGCGCGCCGCGCCACCAGCCTGCTCTATCATGTCGCCGGTGCCGTCGCGCTCGCCTGGGAGGCGCATCGTATTCACGACATGCGGGGCGATGCGCGCAGGCTGTTGTTGTCGCGGCTGGTGATCGATCACCGGGTGTCGCCGAGCGATCCGTTCCGGCTGACGGAAAATGCCGTGCAGCAGAAGATCGCGGCGCTGCTGCTCGGCGATCGTGCAGGCAGCATGAGCGAGGTTGGCGAACTGGTCCTGGCAGCGTAGGCTGCACCCACGTTCGAAGCAAAAAAAGCGATAGGGAGTGCTCGATGAAGGCGGCCGTCCTCCATGAAGTCAACAAGCCCCTAGTCATCGAGGATGTCAGCCTGCCGAAGCCCGGCCCGCGCGAGGTCCTGATCCGGACCTCGGCCGCAGGTCTCTGCCACTCCGATCTGCACTTCATGGAAGGCCTTTATCCGCATCCGCTGCCCGCGGTGCTCGGGCACGAGTCGGCCGGTGTCGTCGAGCAGGTCGGCTCCGACGTCACCTATGTGAAGCCCGGTGATCATGTCGTCACCTGTCTTTCGGTATTCTGCGGCACCTGCGACAACTGCACCACGGGCCGCACGGTGCTCTGCACCGACACCACGGTGAAATTGCTGCCGGGGGTGTCCAATCGGATGCAATGGGCTCGCTCCGAGAAGCTGCATCAGTTCCTCAACCTCTCGTCCTTCGCCGAGCAGATGCTGGTGCACGAGAACGCGATCGTCAAAATCCGCAAGGAGATGCCGCTCGATCTGGCCGCGCTGATCGGCTGCGGCGTCATCACCGGCTACGGCGCGGTCGTGAACACGGCGAAGGTGACGGCCGGCGAGACCGTGGCCGTGATCGGCTGCGGCGGTGTCGGCATGGCCGCGATCAACGGCGCGCAGATCGCGGGCGCCGGCCGCATCATTGCCATCGACACCAACCCGGCCAAGCTCCAGCTCGCGACCAAGCTGGGCGCCACCGACATCATTAATCCGGCAGACGGCGACGTCGTGAAGCAGGTGCGCGATCTCACCAATGGCGGCGTGCATCATTCCTTCGAGGTGCTCGGCCGCAAGGAGACCGCGGAGCAGGCCTTCGGCATGCTCGCCTCGGGCGGCACGGCCACCATCGTCGGCATGATTCCGTTCGGCCAGAAGATCGAGGTGCACGGCTTCGACTTCCTGCGCGAGCGCAGGATCCAGGGCTCATCGATGGGCTCGAACCATTTTCGCGTCGACATGCCGCGGCTGGTGGATTTCTACCTGCGCGGCCGGCTGCATCTGGAAGACTGGATCTCGGCCAAGCTGAAGCTCTCCGAGATCAACGAAGGGTTTGCCAACATGAAGGCCGGCAAGACGCTGCGCAGCGTGATCATGTTTGACAGCTGATGGCTCGATGACGCGGGTCGCCCAGGATTAAGGCAACTGGTCCGGGCCGGCCAAGTCGCCACGCGACTCTTTCAGGAGCAGCAGCGCCGCAGCTGTCACGAGACCCGTGGCGAGCAGGTACAGGGGCGATATGTTCAAACCGGGCCCTTCGATGACCAGATAGGAGAACAATCCCGCGGTCGACGCGATGAAGCCGAGCCAAGCAAGCTTCGGAAAGCGAAATCCACGTTCGCCGCGCCAAAGATCATGCACGAGGTAGTACACGAGAAGGCTGTTGCAGAGTGCCGCCGGCAGCACGCCCAGGACGATTCCGTTTTCGAACGCGAGATAGGATAACACGCCGTCGACCTGAGCAATCACCGCGAAGGGCACATAGCGCGGATTGAGGCAGGCCAGCGCGATCGACGCAAGCTCGAACGCGTAGAAGTACCGCTCGTGCATCTTCGGGAGCAGATACGGCATGAGCATGAGCGATACACAGGCGACGAGCAGAATAAACTCCGGCCCCGCCCGTCGAGAGCGCGCGATGAAGATCGACAAGGCGAGCCCGCTCGCGGCCGCGAGCACCATGCCGACGGCGACTCCGATCGCGTACGGCAGTCCGCCAGCCAGCACCCAGATGTTCGCTGCGTTCATGGTGAGGCGATTGAAGGTGTGAGCTTGGTCCAGATAGACCGCGAACACGGAGGCCAAAGATCTACCGGCGACCAGAACCGGAATGGCGAGAACCACATAGATCCCGGGAACGGTGGCGAGCCATGCCGGGTGGATCCTGCGGCGCAGAATCATGCCGAGCACGAAGGGTCCCAGGAACACGCCCTGAGCCTTCACCGAAAATGCCATCGCAAATGACGCAACGCCATTTCGGTCCCGCATGAACAGCGCGATGGAAACCAGCGTGAAGTACGTCCAGATCGAATCACTCTCCGCCCACACCGCGCCGTTGAAGATCACCGTCGGTGCAAGCCAGACAGCGCAGAAGGCCAGGGAAGCTCGCAACGGCAGCTTTGTCGCTCGCCAGACGATCTGGGCCACAGTGATCGCGCAGCCCAACTCGAATACTGCCGAGATCGCTTTCACGAGGGAAAGTGGCTCGCCTAGCCAATCAAATCGGGCGGCAATCAGCAGGAGGTAGCTGTAGAACGGCGTGTAGTTGGTAAAGGCTTCGGCCAGCCCGGCGACTCCGTGATCGCGAGCAAAGACATACCAGGGGATCAGATGCTGAATGGCGTCATCGGTCGCGTGTTCCCGGGCAACGTAGCGGAGCGCAAGGCCGACAAGTCCACATCCGATCGCGACGGCGATTGCAAGCCGCCAACTCTCTGGCTGCGTCTTGTTCGGATTGACGTCATGACCGGGCCCGCGGATCGCGTCGATTCCAACAATGTCTTTTGTCACGCGATCACTCGTGAGGCTCCATTTCGTGACCCAACCTCTACGGGCCATCAATTCATAGCTGGATAACGTCTGGTTTCGCAGGTCTTAAGATTGCCGCGAAACGGTTGCTTGGTTAGCGAATGCTTTAGAGGAATTGACGCTCGTCGAAATGGCTGCCGGCGGGAAGGTAAGCCCGGCAAGACCAAATCTTGACCAACTGATGAACTGTCCTGGAGCATGACGGCGGAGGCTGGAGCGGCACTATCGCTGCAAATGTCGCGTGAAGATCCGCACCACATGGCCCCTGACCCGCGGCGCCTCGTCGTAGAGGTCTGAGGCGAGCCGCTCGATGGTCTCGCGCAGCGACAGGAACTGGGCCTGCCGCGCGCTGCTTTCGGTGCCTTGCATGCCCGCAAGCTCGTCCATGGCGGCGTCGCTGATCTGGCACTGCACGACCTCGCCGTCGTTCAGCATGGTGAAGCGAAAGGCGAGCCGTTCGAGATCATGGCCAATGATCCTGTCGCGCATGAGTGGCATCAATTCGTCCCGGTCGACCCCCGCGCCGAAAATGCCGAAAATCCCGCTGCTTGTCAGCAGCAAAGGCAATCCATGGCCTACTGAAATGCAACTTCGGCGAAACTGCGGAGCTTGCGGGAATGCAGTCGCTCGGATTCCTGCTGCTTGAGCCGTTCCAGCGCCTTTAAGCCGATCTCGAGATGCTGGCCGACGCGGCGGCGGTAGAATTCGCTGGCCATGCCTGCGAGCTTGATCTCGCCGTGGAGAGGCTTGTCGGAGACGCACAGCAGCGTGCCGTAAGGGACGCGAAAGCGGTAGCCGTTGGCGGCAATCGCGGCCGATTCCATGTCGAGCGCAACCGCGCGCGATTGCGACAAGCGGCGAATGACATCGGGCCCGCTGATCTCCCAATTGCGGTTGTCGACGCTCGCGACGGTGCCGGTGCGCATCAGGCGCTTGAGCTCGAATCCTTCGAGCCCGGTGACGTCCTCGACCGCCTCCTCGAGCGCCACCTGCATCTCCGCGAGCGCCGGGATCGGCACCCACAGCGGCAACTCACGATCGAGCACATGGTCCTCGCGCACATAGCCATGGGCGAGCACGTAGTCGCCGAGCCGCTGCGTGTTGCGCAGGCCCGCGCAATGGCCGAGCATCAGCCAGGCATGGGGCCGCAGCACGGCAACATGGTCGGTGACGTTGCGCGCGTTCGACGGACCGGTGCCGATGTTGATCAGGGTGATACCACGATAGCCGGGCGCGGCCAGGTGGAAGGCAGGCATCTGCGGCGTGCGCGCGGGCGCAACGCCCGTCGTCGCGCCGCCGCTGCGCGTGATCACATTGCCTGGAGCGACGAAGGCATCGAGGCCCGCCTCGCCAGCCTGAAGCCGCTGCTGGCAAAGCTGCGCGAAGGCGTCGACATAGAACTGGTAGTTGGTGAAGATCACGAAGTTCTGGAAATACTCTGGATCCGTGCCCGTGTAGTGGTAGAGCCGGCGCAGCGAGTAGTCGACGCGGGCCGCCCGAAACAGGGACAGCGGTTCGGGCGCGCCGGGCTGGAGCTCGAAAGTGCCGTCGGCGATGGCATCGTCCATGGTGGCCAGATCAGGCACGTCAAACGCATCGCGCAGCGATCGCGTCACCGGCGAGTTCTCGCTGGTGGTGATGGCGGCTTCGATGTTGATGTCGCGGCGATAGGCGAAGTGAACGGGGATCGGTTCGCTGGACTCGCCGATTTCGACTGGGACACCGTGGTTCTGGATCAACAGTCCGATCTGCTCTGTGAGATAAGTCCGGAACAGATCCGGCCGCGTGACGCTGGTCTCGTGCACACCGGGCCGCGCGACGAAGCCGTAGGCGAGCCGCGAATCCAGCCGCGCATGCGTCGCGGTGGTGATACGGACGAAGGGATAGAAGGCCCGCACCCGCGTCGTGATTGCCTCGCCGTTGACGTAAGCTTCGAACCGGTCGCGCAGGAACTTCGTGTTGCGCTCGTAGATCTCTTCGAGGCGGGCGACGGCGAGGCCGGCGTCGGAATAGGATTCGGTGGCGACGGAGGGTGGAGATTGGATGGATTGC
Organism: Bradyrhizobium sp. 155; assembly: GCF_023101105.1. Classification (NCBI taxonomy): domain Bacteria; kingdom Pseudomonadati; phylum Pseudomonadota; class Alphaproteobacteria; order Hyphomicrobiales; family Nitrobacteraceae; genus Bradyrhizobium; species Bradyrhizobium sp. 155. The sequence continues at coordinate 6,975,857 of NZ_CP064704.1, forward strand.
ATTGTTCGACGCCGGGTTTGCTGGGGCTGAATCGAACTATAGCAAGAAAACTAAAGCAAGAAAGAAGCCGCCCGTCATTGCGAGCGTAGCGAAGCAATCCAGAAATCTCGCCACGGAGGCGACCTGGATTGCTTCGCTGCGCTCGCAATGACGAATGGGATGACGCGCTTTCGCGCGTCACTTCTCCCGGAACGCTCGCATGAACTGGTCGTGCAGCGGCTTCATCAGGTAGGACAGCATGGTGCGATCGCCGGTCTGGACGAACGCTTCCGCCGGCATGCCGGGGATCAGCCTGGAGTCACCGAGCTTGGCGACCTCCTCTGCGGACAGCGAGACGCGGATGGTGTAGTAGCTCTGGCCGGTGCGCTGATCGGTGGTGACGTCGGGCGAGACGCGGCTGACGACGCCGTTGAGCTCCGGCGTTGTGCGCTGGTTGAACGCGGACAGGCGCAGCAGCGTCTTCTGGCCGATCTGGAGCTTGTCGATATCGACCGGATTGACCTTGGCTTCGACCTGGAGATCGTCGGCCTGCGGCACGATCAGCATGAGGGCGTCGCCGGCGGTGATGACGCCACCAACGGTATGCACCGTCGATTGCAGCACCATGCCGTCCTGCGGCGCGCGGATGTCGACACGGCGAAGCTGGTCCTCGGCGGCGACCTTGCGCTCGATCATTTCGCCGATCTTGTCGTTGGTCTCGCGCAGATCCTTCGAGACCTCGCTGACCATGTCCTTGTCGACCTGGATGATCTGGAGCTCGGTCTCGGTGATCTTGCCCTTGGCCTGCGCCCGCGAGGCGATGTATTGCGCGCGCTCGCCGTTGAGGCGGGCGCTGTCGCGTTCGAGCGTGGTCAGACGGGAGATCTGCACCAGGTGCTTGTCATAGAGATCGCGGACACCCACGAGCTCCTGCTGCACCAGCGAAATTTCCTTGTCCTTGGCCCGCTCCTGCGCGGAGAGGCCCTCGATCTCTTCATTGAGCTGCTGGATGCGCTCGCGCAGCTGCGCCTTCTGGCCGGCGCGTCCGTTGACGCGGACGTCGAACAGCTTGGTTTCGGCGGAGAGCAGCGCCTTGACGTCGGGATCGTTGCCGCGATCGAGCAACGCTTGCGGGTAGTCGATCCTGTCGATTCCGCGCTGCTCGGCCTGGAGCCGCGCCGCACGCGCCTGCGCCGCGTCGAGATTCTTGGTGACGATGGCGAGATTCGCCTTGGTGACGGTGTCGTCGAGCCGCACCACGATGTCGCCAGCCTTAACTACGTCGCCATCGCGAGCACGCACCTCGCCGACGACGCCGCCGGTCGGATGCTGCACCTTTTTGACATTGGACTCGACGACGATCTGACCCGGCGCGATCAGCGCGCCCGAAATCTGCACCGTCGAAGCCCAGCCGCCGAGGCCGACCAGGAGGACCAGCACGATCCCAAGCCCGAGCATCAGGTGAAACCGGATCGACTGCCGTACGGTCCTCTTCGCGGCAGGCTTCGCGCCGCCGAGCGCCATCGTGCTCATGCCTTGGCTCCGCCTTCGCTGACGATCTTGATCGGCGCCGGCGGCGTCACGCGCGGCTGGAGCACCTGGGCGAGCACCTGTTCCTTCGGCCCGAAGGCCTGCATGCGGCCGTCGCGCAGCACCAGGATCTGGTCAACCGCTTCCACGCCGATCGGACGGTGCGCCACTACGATGACGATGGCGCCGCGCTCGCGCGCCGCGCGGATGGCGCGGGTCAGCGCCTCGTCGCCTTCGGTATCGAGATTGGAATTGGGCTCGTCGAGCACGATCAGGAAGGGGTTGCCATAGAGCGCGCGCGCCAGCGCCACGCGCTGCGCCTGGCCCGCGGAGAGCGCCGTGCCCTGCTCGCCGACCTGGGTGTTGTAGCCCTCGCGCATCTTGATGATCATCTCGTGCACGCCGGCTTCCTTGGCGGCGCCGATGATGCCGTCAGACGTGGCCTCGGGATCGAAGCGGCTGATGTTCTGCGCGATGGTGCCGCCGAACAATTCGACGTCCTGCGGCAGATAGCCGATGTGGCGGCCAAGCATGTCCGACGACCACTGGTCGAGCGCCGCGCCGTCGAGCCGCACCTTGCCGCGGACCGGCTGCCAGACGCCGACCAGCGCGCGGATCAGCGACGACTTGCCGGAGCCGCTCGGTCCGATCACGCCGAGGCCATTGCCGGCTTCGAGCGCAAAGGTGATGTCTTGCACGATGAGGCGCTGGTCGCCCGGCGGCACCATGGCGATACCTTCGACCGAGAGGCGGCTGGTGGGCGCCTGCAACTGGGTCGGCATCGTCTGCGCCGGCATCTGCTCGAGAAGGCGGGTCAGACGATGCCAGCTCTGGCGTGCCGCGACAAAGGATTTCCAGTGCGCGATCGCGAGGTCGACCGGCGCGAGCGCGCGTGCCGAGAGGATCGAGCCGGCGATGATGATGCCGGCGGTCGCCTCCTGGTGGATGACGAGATAGGCGCCGACCGCGAGCACGGCCGATTGCAGCATCATGCGCAGCACTTTTGCGACCGCGCCGAGACCGCCGGCGACGTCGCTCGCACGCTGGTTGCCGTCGAGATATTTTTCGTTGGCCTCGCTCCAGCGCGCGTTCATCCGGCCGGCCATGCCCATCGACACCATGACTTCGGCATTGCGGCGGCTGGCCTGGGCGAGATCGTTGCGCTGGGCGGCGAGCCCCATCGCCTCGCGCGCCGGCTGGCGGGACATGAACTCGGTGACCAGCGTCAACCCGACCAGGATGACGGCTCCGACCAGCGCGGTGACGCCGATCATGACGTGGAAGGCGAAGCAGATGGCGAGATAGAGCGGCAGCCAGGGCAGGTCGAAGAACGCGCTCGGTCCCATGCCGCCGAGGAAGGAACGGACATTGTCGAGATCCCGCAGCGGCTGAAGCCCCTCGTTGCGGCTGCCAACCAGCAGCGGCAGGCGCACGATGGTGTCGAACACCCGCTTGTTCAAGGCTTCGTCCAGGGCGGTACCGACCCGGCCCAAGATCCGGTTGCGGATCATGTCCAGCACGCCCTGCGCCATGTAGAGGAAACCGGCGAGGACGATCAGGCCGACCAGGGTCGGAATACTGCGGCTCGGCAGCACCCGGTCGTAGACCTCCAGCATGAAGATCGACCCGGTCAGATAGAGCAGGTTGATCATGCAGCTCATCAAGCCGACGCCGACAAACGCCGTGCGACAGGCGCGCAGCGCATCACCGAGCTCTGAGCGGCGGACGCCGGGAACGGCTGCCATCAGTCTGATCTCTTTCGGGTAGGGGCCAAAGTCCCTGATTTCAAAGGCAAATTCAGGAGTAATTGACCCGGATTAACATCGCGTTTGCGCTCATCGCTCAACGCAGTCGAACACCCGGGACCCCTATGGCCCACATCACCCCCGACCGACCTTGCACGCAAGTCCGGAATCTCACGATCTTGCGGCTTTTTCTTGCAGACATGTCACCTCTCCCCGGGCGGGGAGAGGTCAAAAGTTCGATCAATTGAACCCGGGCGCCATTAGAACCGGCCGCCGCCGCGGACCAGCCGCACCACCAGCAGCAGGATGACCGCGCCGATGGCGGAATAGATGATCTCCGATATCAGCCCGGTGCCGATGTGAATGCCGAGCTTCGGAAACAGGAAGCTTGCCACCAGCGCGCCGGCGATGCCGACCACGATATCGCCGATGATGCCGAACCCGGTTCCGCGCACCACCTTGCCGGCCAGCCAACCAGCGACGAGGCCGACGAACAGGATGACAAGCAAGCCTTCATTCGAAATGTACATAAATGAGGTCCCTCTCCGTGAACGGTTCCATGGAAGCGGAACCGGGATGAACGAGGTCTGAATGCTGTTCCCCCGTTCCCCGCTGGCGGTCCAAATATCATGACAGCGCGGTGACCGGCTCCGCCAGCACGCACCGTGCTGCCCGGCCCGGCCCGACCTCCACATTCCCAGGCAATTGCTCCAGGCAGCGCGGCTGGGCAGCGGCGCAGCGGGGCGCAAAGGAGCAGTTGTGCGGCCGCTCGCCCAGCGACGGCGGGGTGCCGGGGATGGTCTCGAGCCGCTGTCCCCGCTTGGCCCCGTGGACGGTCGAGGCGAGCAGGCCCCTGGCGTAGGGATGCACCGGCGAGCGGACGATGTCGCGAAGCGTGCCCTGCTCCACGATCTGGCCGGCATACATCACCGCGACCCGGTCGCAGATCTCGATGGCGACCCCGATGTCATGGGTGACGAAGATGACGGACATGCCGAACTCGCGCTGCAGCTCGCGCAACAGCAGCAGGATCTGGATCTGCACGGTGGCATCGAGCGCCGTGGTCGGCTCGTCCGCGAGCAATATCTTGGGACGACACGCGAGCGCCAGCGCGATCATCGCGCGCTGACGCATGCCGCCGGACATCTCATGCGGATAGGCATCGAGCCGCCGTTTTGCGGAAGGAATGCGCACGACCTCGAGCATTTCGAGTGCGCGCGCCCTGCCCTCCGCATACGACTTGCCTTCGTGACGCACCACGCTTTCGGCGATCTGCGCGCCGATGGTGTAGACCGGATCGAGCGCCAGCGCCGGCTCCTGAAAGATCATCGACACGGTTTGGCCGCGGAACGACGACAGCTGCTCGTCGTTCATGGCGAGCACGTCGCGGCCCATGACGTTGACCTTGCCCGTGATCTGCGTGCGCTTCTTCGGCAACAGGCGCATCAGCGCGCGCAAGGTCACGCTCTTGCCCGAGCCGGACTCTCCGAGCAGGCCCAGCACCTCGCCGTCGCCGAGCGAGAGACTGAGATCGTTCACGGCATAGACCGTGCGCTCCCCGGTGAAGCGGATGTTAAGGCCTGAGATCTCGACGAGCTTTGTCATGACGGAAGTTTCGGCAGCCTTTCGTGGTAGTCGGTGGCGCGCTGGAACGCGGCGCCGATGGTGAGCAAGGTCGCTTCATCGAACGAGCGGCCGATCAGCTGCATGCCGATCGGAAGACCGCTTTTGGTGAAGCCCGAGGGCACCGTGAGCGACGGCAGGCCGAGGTAATTCACCGGACGGGTGAACAGCGTCAGCCGCTGCAACAGCGCCGGCGCATTCGGCCCGCCGCCAACGTCGCTCTCCTCGATCGTTGGCGCCGGCACGGGGGACGCCGGCGCGATCATCGCGTCGACGCCCGATGTGGCAGCGTTGTGCGCGGCGAGCGCAGGTCCGCGCCAGCGCATCGCCTCGAGATAGGTGATGGCGGGGACCGCGAGGCCGTTCTGGAGCCGCATCAACACCTGCGGACCATAATCCTGCGGCCGCTCAATCATCCAGCGCTTGTGGAAGGCGGCGGCTTCGGCTGCGAGCACGAGCTGGCTTGCCGAGGACAATTGCCGCTGATCGGGCAGCTCGACCGTGACGATGTCGGCGCCCTCACGCTTGAGCACCGCAACGGTCTCGTCCAGCACGCGCGCGACCTCGCCGTCGAGATCATCGACATAGAAGGACGAGGGGACGCCGACCTTGAGGCCCTTCAGCGAGCCCTTGGTCGCGCCGACATAGTCAGACAGCGGCTCATGACTGCAGGTCGAATCCTCAGGATCAGGGCCGGCCATCAGCGCCAGCAGCAGCGCGCAATCCTCGGCGGTGCGGGCGAGCGGGCCGACCGTGTCGAGCGACTGCGACAGCGGCATCGCGCCGGCGCGGCTGACCCGGCCGACGGTGGTCTTCAATCCCGTGACGCCGCAGAAATGTGCGGGCATGCGGATCGAGCCGCCGGTGTCGGAGCCGAGCGCCGCATAGGTCAGTCGCGCCGCGACCGCCGAGCCCGAGCCCGACGACGAGCCGCCGGTGATGTGCGCAGCGTTCCAGGGATTGCGAACCGGGCCGTAATGGGCGTTATGGCCAGTCGGGCCATAGGCGAATTCGGCGAGATGCAACGTGCCGAGGCGAACCTGGCCGGCGTCCTTCAGCCTCTGCAAGGCGGTGGAGGTCACTGTCGGAACGAAGTCGCGGCGGATCAACGAGCCGCAGGTCGCGACGTGACCTGCGTCGTAATACATATCCTTGTGCGCGAGCGGCACACCGTGCAGCGGACCGCGGACTTCCCCCTTGGCGAGTTCGGCGTCGGCGGCATCGGCGGCCTTCAGCGCTGCCTCTGCCTCGATCGACATGAAGGCGTTGAGGTGCGGCTGCCACTGCGCGATGCGATGCAGCAGCGCACGCGTCACCTCATGCGAGGACACCTGCTTCATCGCGATCGCGCGCGCGACCTCGGTGAGCGTCATCAATGCGGGCTCGGTGCTCATTTCGAGACCTTGGCAGTCTGCGCGATCGGATAAAGCGCGGGCTCGAGATCGAACGGCAACGTGCCGGCAATGGCCGCAAAGCCCTCGAAGGCCGGTCCGATGGAATTGGAGATGCGCGTCGCGATCTCGTCGTCGACGGGAACGCCGGCGACCTGTGCCGTCGCCTTGATCTCTTTTGTCGTCGGTCTCATGCGGTTTCCTCCTTCGGCGCGCGGCGATGGCCTGAACCCGGGATCGCCATGTAGCACGCGGCCTCGTGGCCCATTCTATCGAGCGCGGTGAGTTTTGGTGTCGCATTTGCGCAGAGCGGCTCCGCAAACGGGCAACGGGTGTGGAAGCGGCAGCCCGAGGGTGGATCGATCGGATTGGGCGGATCGCCCGTGATCGGCGGCGTCTCGGTGCGGCGGTCCGGATCCGAGGACGGCATCGCGGCAAGAAGTGCGCGCGTATAGGGATGCGCCGGTTGGTCCCAGACCTGGTCGACCGGGCCGAGCTCGACGACCTCGCCGAGATACATCACCAGCACGCGATCGCTGATATAGCGCACGACGTTGAGGTCGTGACTGATGAAGAGATAGGTCAGGCCGAACTCACTCTTGAGATCGGCAAGCAAATTGAGCACCTGCGCCTCGACCGACTTGTCGAGCGCGGAGACGGCTTCGTCGAGAATCACCAGCCGCGGCGACAGGGCCAGCGCACGCGCGATGTTGACGCGCTGGCGCTGGCCGCCGGAGATCTCATGCGGGTAGCGGTTGGCAAAGTTTGCAGGAACCAGGCCCACTTTGCCCAGCAGCTCGCGCGCCAGCGCGCGCGCGGCGCCGTCGGCCATGCCGTGCACCTTTGGGCCGAAGGCGATCGAGTCCTCGATGGTCAGGCGCGGGTTGAGCGAAGCGTAGGAATCCTGGAACACCATCTGCATGCCGCGGCGCAGCTCGCGCAAGGAGAGCGACTGGCCGACGCTCATGCCGTCATAGATGATGTCACCGGTGTCGCGCGGCATCAGATGCATGAGCAGCCGCGCGGTGGTCGACTTGCCGCAACCGGACTCGCCGACGATGCCGACGGTCTCGCCCTTGGCGACGGTGAACGAGACATTATCGACCGCCCGCACGGTGCGCTTTGCGGCGAACAGGCCGCCACGAACCGGGAAATGCTTGGTGAGGCCGTTGACCTGGAGCAGCGGCTGGGCGACGCCGCCGAGGTCTTCGATCGGCTCCAGCATTGCGACGGAGAGGTTGGTTTCGCTCATGGCTAGTTCCTGATGTCCATGGCGCTGCGCAGGCCGTCCGAGAGCAGGTTGAAGCAGATCGAGACCGCGAAGATCATTGCACCGGGGAGCGCGGCGACCCAGGGGTTGACATAGATCGCGGTCCGCAAGGTATTCAACATCAGGCCCCATTCCGGCTCCGGCGGTTTGGTGCCGAGGCCGAGGAACGACAGGCCTGCCGCGAGGATCATCGAGACCGAGATCAGGCTGGTCGCGTAGACGAAGATCGAACCGAGCACATTGCCGAGGATATGAACGCGCATGATGGTGAACGGTCCCGCGCCCGAGGCGCGCGCGGCGTCGACGAAGTCCATGTTGCGCACCCCCGTCGTGACGCTTTCGGCAACGCGGGTGATCTGCGGCACGAACACGACGGTCAACGACACGATGGAATTGAGGATGCCCGCGCCCAGCGCGCCCGAGATCGCGATCGCCAGCAGCACGGACGGAAACGCGTAGAACACGTCGATCGTGCGCATGATCGCGGTGTTGAGCTTGCCGCCGACATAGCCGGCAACGAGGCCGAGCGAGGTGCCGATGCAGAAGGCGAGGATCACAGGCAAAATGCCGATGAGAAGCGACAACCGGCCGCCATAGATCAGCCGCGCCAGCATGTCGCGGCCGAGTTCGTCGGTGCCGAGCGGGTAGCCGGATGTGCCAATGTGCCGAAGGCGGCGGATCATCGAGCCCTTGTAGGGATCTTCCAGACCGAGCCACGGCGCAACGATCGCGGAGAGAAAGATCAGCAGCAGCACCAGCGCGCAGACCATGCTGACCTTGTCACGCCAGATACGACGGCCGACGGTCGCCCAATAGCCGCGCGCCTTGGTCGCGGGCGCGGACTGAAGCGCCGTATCGCTGGTGACGGACAACGGAAGCTCGCTCATCGCTAACCCCGTTTGATGCGCGGGTCGATCGCGGCTTGCGCGATGTCGACCATCAGATTGAGGAAGACGAAGAACAGCGCCAGGATCAGGATCGTGCCCTGCAGCAGCGGCAGGTCGCGCTGGAAAATCGCGGAGTTGAGCAGGAAGCCCGAGCCCGGCCAGGAGAACACCGTCTCGATCAGGATCGAGCCGCCGAGCATGTAACCGAGCTGAAGTCCCATCACCGCGAGCGCGGTGGGGGCGGCGTTCTTGATGACGTGGCGGAACACGCCGCGCTCATGCAGGCCTTTTGCACGCAGCGCCTCGACGAAGTCCTGGCTGAGAATGTCGCCGGTCAGCGCGCGCACCGTGCGAGTGACGATGCCCATCGGGATCACCGAGGTCGTGATCGCTGGCAGCACGAGATATTGCAAATGCGCCCAGTCCCAGGCCCAGGCGGCCGAGCCGCCGGGTCCGGCGCCGACAGCGGGCAGCCAGTTCAGCTGGACCGAGAAGATGATGACGAGCACCATGCCAAGCCAGTAATGCGGCACCGAAACGCCGGCGACGGCAAAGGAGGTCGCCAGCTTGTCGATCCAGGTCTCGCGGAAATAGCCGGCGATCAGGCCGAGCAGGATGCCCATGGTGAAGCCGATGATCGCCGCCGCAATCGCCAGCGTGACCGTGTTGCTGACCGCGCGCATGACCTCGGCGAGCACCGGGCGGCCCGTGGCGATGGAATTGCCGAGATCGCCATGAAGCGCGCGGAGCAGCCAAAGCCCGAACTGCACCGGCAGCGGGCGGTCGAAACCATAGGCTGTCCGGAGCTGCGCGGCGAGCTCCTGCGAGGCGTCTGCGGGGAGCACCGCGACGAGCGGATCGCCCGGCGTGATGTGCACGAGCAGAAAACACACCAGCGCGACGCTGATGACGATCGGGATGACGTAGACGATGCGTCTGGCGATATAGGCGAGCACGTTGTTTCTTTTCTTCCCTTCTCCCCTTGTGGGAGAAGGTGGCGCAAAGCGCCGGATGAGGGCTCTAACCCCGGATGCAGTGTTAACGAAAAAGAGAGAGGGTCATCCGCGGAAAGAGATCCCTCACCCGGCTTCGCTTGCGCGAAGCCACCCTCTCCCGCAAGGGGAGAGGGTGCACTGCGTATGAGGCGGGAACTATTGCATCGACACCAGTGAGAAGTCGATGAACCAGCTCTTTGGCTGCACGACGCCTGTCACCTTCGGGCTGATGGCGCGGGGACCGACGTCGTGGGCGACATAGAGGAAGGCCGCGTCATCGACGGAGGCCGCGTGCAGTTCGGCGAGCGCGGCGTCACGCGCGGCGGGATCGAAGGTCTGCCGCGCCTTCTTCACCAGCTCGTCGAATTTGGGATTGTTGATGAAACCCCAATTGTTCGAGACCGGCGGCGCCATGCCCGATTGCAGGAAGCGCACCAGCGCGAAGAACGGGTCCATCGCCGCATAGGTGACGTTGGTCGCGTTCGAGCCGTTGGCACTGGGATCCTTGGCGCCGCGGCGCCAGTTGGTGAACAGCGTATTCCACTCGATGACATCGAGCTGCACGTCGAAATAGCATTCGGCCAGCGCCTGCTGGATATATTCGTTCATCGGCAACGGCTGCATCTGGCCCGAGCCGGACGCAGACGTCTGGGTCTTCACCGTCAGCTTCTTGTTCGGGCCGAATCCGGCCTCCTGCATCAGCTTCTGTGCAGCAGCCTTGTCGTACTTGATCTCGAAGGTCGGTCTGCCGCGCCAGGGATGGCCGACCTCGAACGTGCCGGTCGCGGGCACCATCAGCCCCGCGAGCAGGCCGTCCTTGAGGCCTTCGCGATCGACGCAGAGGTTCGCGGCCTTGCGCACGCGGATGTCGTTCCAGGGCGAGCCCTCGACGCGCGAGAACTGCCACGGCCAGACGTGCGGCTGCTCGTTGGCGTAGAGCTTGAAGCCGCGCTGCTTGAGCTCGGGCAACGCGTCCGGCGCCGGCGCCTCGACCCAATCGACCTGCCCGGAAAGCAGCGCCGCGGTGCGCGCGTTGGCCTCCGGCATCGGCAACAGCACCATCTTGTCGACCTTGGGCACGCGGTCCTTGTTCCAGTAGCTCGCATTCTTGACCAGCTCCAGCCGCTCGCGCGGGGTGAAGCCCGCCATCTTCCACGGGCCGGTGCCCGCGGCGTCCTTGGCAAACGCGGTCCATGCGGCCTGCGACTTGGCCTTGGCGTCGGCGCCCTCCGCCTTGTCGTAGAAGGCCTGCCACTTCGCCGGGCTCGCCATGAAGAGATTGGTGAGGTTGATCGGCAGGAAGCTGTCGGGCTCCTTGGTGGTGAGCTCGACCGTCATGTCGTCGACCTTCTTCGCTGATGCCAGCGTCGGCATGCGCGAGGCCGTGACACCGACCTGGCTGGCGTCGAATTGCGGCGCGTCCTGCTTCAGCACCTTCTCGACATTCCACACCACGGCGTCCGCATTGAACGGCGAGCCGTCATGGAAGGTGACGCCCGGCCGCAGCTTGAAAGTCCATTTGGTCTTGTCGGCATCGTCGACCTTCCACTCGGTAGCAAGGCCGGGGATCACCACGCTCGCCTTGTCGGCCGAGGAAAGGTCCCAGCCGGTGAGCGCGTCATACATGGTGAGGCCGGTGAAGCGGTTGCCTTCAAAGCCCTGATCGGGCTGGCCCAGCGTGCGCGGAATATCGGCAGCCGTCATGGCGATGCGCAGCACGGTTTCGGCAGTGGCCGCGCGCGGCCACGCAGCCGCGCTACTGAGCGCCAGCAACGCGATCAGCGCCGCGCGGGTCTTGTTTTTCTTGATCAACATTGACTCAATCCTTTTCCGGCTTCGATGACTAATTTTGATGCAATCGTATGCAATGCCTATGCCAATGGGGAAACTTATTCTGCAAATTGCCCCTGCGACGACAAGTCCTTGTGATGACACGTCGGCGAAAGCACCTCGCTGCCTATTCTGGCATCAAGATTGCAGGTTTGGCTCCGATTGTCCTTGAATTCTTCCTTGGAGCTTTGGCCCATGCGTATCCGACTATCGACCTGTTTCGCCGTGCTTGCACTGGCGTTGTCCGCGATTCCGGCGGGCGCCGAAACGGTGCTGCGCTACGGCATCTCGATGGCGGACATCCCGCTGACGACCGGCCAGCCCGATCGCGGCGCGGGCGCCTATCAGTTCACGGCCTACACCATCTACGATCCGCTCGTGGCGTGGGAGATGGACGTCGCCGACCGGCCGGGAAAGCTGGTGCCCGGATTGGCCACCGAGTGGAGGGTCGATGCCGAGAACAAGACCAAATGGCGCTTCACCTTGCGCAAGGGCGTGAAGTTTCACGATGGCAGCGAGTTCGATGCCGACGCCGTGATCTGGAATCTGGACAAGGTGCTCAATGACAAGGCGCCGCAATTCGACAAGCGCCAGAGTGCGCAGGTCAAGACCCGCCTGCCTTCGGTCGCGAGCTACGCCAAGATCGACGACTTCACGGTGGAGATCACCACCAAGACGGTCGATTCCTTCTTTCCCTATCAGATGCTGTGGTTCCTGGTCTCCAGCCCGGCGCAATACGAGAAGCTCGGTAAGGACTGGGACAAGTTCGCGAGCCAGCCTTCGGGGACCGGCCCGTTCAAACTGACAAAACTGGTGCCGCGCGAACTCGCCGAGCTCACGAAGAATCCGGATTATTGGAACAAGAAGCGTATTCCCAAGGTCGACAAGCTCGTGCTGGTGCCGATGCCGGAAGCGCTGACGCGCACCAATGCGCTGCTGGCCGGGCAGGTCGATCTGATCGAGACGCCGGCGCCGGATGCCGTGCCGCAGCTCAAGGCCGCCGGCATGAAGCTCGTCGACAACGTTACGCCGCATGTCTGGAATTATCATCTGAGCGTGCTGCCGGGTTCGCCCTGGACCGACATCCGCCTGCGCAAGGCGCTGAACCTCGCGATCGATCGTGAAGCCGTGGTGGGCCTGATGAATGGCCTTGCGAAACCCGCCAAGGGACAGGTCGATCCGTCGAGCCCCTGGTTCGGCAAGCCGAGCTTCGAGCTGAAATACGATGTCGCAGCCGCCAAGAAGCTGGTCGAGGAAGCCGGCTACTCCAAGGCGAAGCCGCTGAAAGCGACCTTCATCATCGCACAGGGCGGCACCGGCCAGATGCTGTCGCTGCCGATGAACGAATTTTTGCAGCAGAGCTTCAAGGAGACCGGCATCGACATCGATTTCAAGGTCGTCGAGCTCGAGACACTCTATACGCATTGGCGCAAGGGCGCGGCCGACGAGATGAACGCCGGCATCACCGCCAACAACATCGCCTATGTCACCTCTGACCCGCTCTACGCCATCGTCCGCTTCTTCCATTCGAGCCAGATCGCGCCGGTCGGCGTCAACTGGGGCGGCTACAAAAACCCGAAGGCCGACGCGCTGATCGACGAGGCCAAGCAGACCTTCGACAGCGCCAAGCAGGACGAGTTGCTGGCGCAGGCGCACGCGCTGATCGTCGACGACGCCACGCTGGTATGGGTGGTGCACGACACCAACCCGCATGCGCTGTCGCCCAAGGTCAAGCAGTTCGTGCAGGCGCAGCACTGGTTCCAGGATCTCACGACGATCGGGGCGGAGTGAGGCTCAAGGTCGGCACCCCGCTTCCGCAAACACCACTGTCGTCCTGGCGAAAGCCAGGACGACACCTCTTATTAAGGCGACGGCCTGCGGCGTCGAACACCGCTGTCGTCCCGGCGTAGCCGGGACCCATAACCACCGAGTTGAATTCGGCAACGACAGCCAACTCCGATCTGGCGTACAGCTTCTGCTGCGGAGTATGGGTCCCGGCCTGCGCCGGGACGACACCGAGGGTTTAGCCGCTAGCAAGCGCCTCCCTTATTTCGTCAGCAGCGCATAGGCCCCGGTCCAACCTTCCGGCGGTGGATTGACCTGGAATTCCTTGATGCGCACTTCATAGAGCTTGAACAGCTTTTCCAGCGTGTCGGCATCCTCGCTCCTGCGGCCGCGGTCGATCGCGTCCAGCGCGCCCTGCCAGTCGCGGCTGCGATAGCAGGCGAGCATTTCGATGGTGACGTTGCGCAGGCGCTGGAAGGCGCCTGAAAGCATCACATCCTCGCGGCCGGCGATGGCATAGATCACCTCCGGCTCGGTCTTGCCCTTGACCATGATGAAGTCGAGTTCGAGGATCGCGAACTTGTCCTTGGCCGCGAGCGCGGTGCGCGAGCCAACGATAATGGGAAAGCCGTATTCCTTCGACTGGCCTTCCAGGCGCGAGGCCAGGTTGACGCTGTCGCCGAGCACCGAATAGTTCTTCTTCAGGTCGGATCCCATGTTGCCGACGACGCCGATGCCGGTGTTGAGACCGATACCGACATTGAGCGGGATGTAGACGTGACCGCCATCAATGGCCTCCTGCTCGCGGTCCTTGTTCACCGCGTCGATCTTCTCCAACATCTGGATCGCGGCCTCACAGGCGTTGACCTCGTGCTCGGCATCGTCGAGCGGCGCATTCCAGAACGCCATGATGGCGTCGCCCATATATTTGTCGATATAGCCCTTCTGATCGATGATCACGTCGGTCAGCGGAGTCAGGAAGCGGTTCATCAGCGCGATCAGGCCCTGCGGATCGTGCTTGTAGGTTTCCGATATGGTGGTGAAGCCGCGCACGTCGGAGAACATGATCGTCATTTCGCGCTCCTCGCCGCCGAGGACGAGTTTTTCCGGTGACTGCGCGAGTTGCTCGACCAGCACCGGCGACATGTATTGCGCGAACATGCCGCGGATCTGCACGCGCTGGCGCTGCTCGCGCACGAAGCTGGCGAAGATTAGCGTCAGATAGATCGCGGTGGTCGAGAGCAGCGGATAAGTGAAGTCGATGAGATAGCGGTGCTGCGCATAGAAGAACCAGGACACTCCGATCAGGATAGCGGCGAAGGTCGCGCCGGCAAGCACGAGGCGAACTGGTCCGAGGTTCGGCGTGAAGATGATGACGAGCAAGCCGATGACGAGCGCGGCGAGCAGCTCGACGCCGAGCGCATAGTTCGGCTGGGAGATCACCGCGCCGCTCAGCACGCTCTCCAGCACCTGGGCGTGGATCTCGACGCCGGGCATGGTCGAGGACACCGGCGTGGTCTTGATGTCGTTGAGCCCAACCGCCGAGGTGCCGATCAGCACCAGCTTGCCGGCGATCTTGTTAGGCGGCACCGTATTGTCGAGCACGTCGGCGGCCGAGACGTAGATCGAGGGATCCTGGCGCGCGTAATGCACCCAGAGCTGACCGTTCCTGTCGGTTGGGATCTCCACGCCCTTGAGACGCACGGCCCGCACGCCGGTCTTGTCGGTCCGAACCAGCAAGGTCGGCGTGCCCGTGACGACGCGCAAAATCTCGAGGCTCAGCGAAGGCATGACCATGCCCTGGGCGCGCATGATCATCGGCACGCGCCGGATCAGGCCGTCGCGCTCGGTCTTGATCGAGAACAGGCCGCGGCCGGCCGCGACCTTCTCGATCTCGGGCACGTTGCGCAACAGCCCGGGAAATTCGAATAGGAAGCGCTCAGCGCCCTCCTCGCCGACCGTCGCGACGCCGGTGAAGGGCAGCGACTTGTCGACCTCGGACGAAATCGCCCGCTGCCCAGTCTCGCCCAGGATCACGCGCGAGCGCTTGATCGCTTCGGAGAGGATCTGGTCGTTGCTCGGCAGCTCGCGCAGCTTGGCGCGGGTGGCGTCGTCCAGGTAGCGCATCTGGCTCGCGACCAGATCCGGGTTGAGCCGGTCGGCCTCCGAGAACACGACGTCGAAGCCGATCGCCACCGCGCCGTGATTGGTGAGGTTCTGGATCATGTCGGCGATCCGCGTCCGCGGCCACGGCCACTGGCCGAGCTTGGCGAGGCTCTTGTCGTCGATGTCGACGATGGTGACCGGCCGCGCCGTCTTGTGGCGCGGATCGATCAATTGAAACATGTCGAACGTGCGCAGCCGCAGTTCCTGGATCGGAGGCGGATCCCAGAGCCGAGCGCCGGCAAATACGACCAGCAGCGCAAGGCACATCAGCCGCGCAAACCCGAACTTGCGCGCAAACCACCGCCGCAGGATCTTGAGACGTTTCATGGTGGCTGGATATCACGCTTTGGCGGTGAACGGCAGCGTGGATCGGGCCTGCCGACGATCGCGGCCCATCATGCAGCAATCAGGCATGGACGATGAAGTCGCTCGCCTGGAGGTGGGCGACACCCTTCAGAAGGATGGTGTCCGAAGCGTTGATCGTGACCAGGGTGTCAGCGGAATTGGTCGGCGAAGCCGCCACGTGCTGCGCCATCCATGCCCCAAAATCGCTGGCGGTCACGACTGCCGACAAGTCGATATGGTCCTGACCGGGCGTGAAATTGGTGATCGTATCGTTGTTGGAACTGGCGGCGAACACGAACTGGTCCTGATGGCCTGTCCCGATGAAGTCATCTTGCCCGGCCGTGCCAAAGAGCAGGCTAACCGTCTTGCTTGCGTTGTGACTGTCGGCCACGGTGAGCGTGACCGTCTGTATGGCCGCACCTTCACTTGCATCAGTGTAGGTCACGGTCTGCAGCGCGGAATTGATATGCGCCAAGGTATCGGACGTCGACGCCGGACTCAAATTGCTACCCGAGCCGGAGGCAACGAGCGTGAAGGTTTCATTGGCAGCCGCATCGGAGTCGGTGGCCGAGATACCGTGCACAGTGACTTGAGCGTCGTCATGCGTGAGGCTGATCTGGTTGACGTCCATTACCGGCGCATCGTTCGCGCCGTCCACGTCCACCGTGAGTGTCGCAGTGCCGGTCGCGCCATGCGCGTCCGTCGTCTGGACCGTAAACGTATCCGCGAAGGGCCCTTCTTGCAACGCGTTGATCGCAGCCGCGTCGGGAACGTAGGTGTAGCTGCCGTCAGAGTGGACCGTCAGCGCGCCGTAGTGTCCTGGAGCCGTCCCGCAACTATCCGCATTCTGGACAGAATAGGTCAGCGTCACCGTCTCGTCGGCATCGGCGTCGGTGCCCGCGAGATTTC
Organism: Bradyrhizobium sp. 155; assembly: GCF_023101105.1. Lineage (NCBI taxonomy): Bacteria > Pseudomonadati > Pseudomonadota > Alphaproteobacteria > Hyphomicrobiales > Nitrobacteraceae > Bradyrhizobium > Bradyrhizobium sp. 155. Next base: position 6,992,312 of record NZ_CP064704.1, read on the forward strand.
CGGTGAGATTGGAGAAGGTGTCGGTCGCCGCCGTGTCCGTAAGCTTGCCGAGGTTGAGAGCGGACAGCGTTGGCACGTCGTTGGCGCCCGTCAGGTCCACCGTGTATATCGCCGTGGAGGCGGCGCCATGTGCATCCGTGACCTGGACCGTGAAACTGTCGGAATAGTGCAAGCAGCCCGGCAGCGCGTTAATCGAAGCCGCATCGGGAACGTAGGTGTAGGTGCCGTTCGTGTTGAGCGCCAGCGCGCCATAGTGACCCGTGACCTCTCCGACTGCCTGGTGATCTGCGTTCAGCAAGGTGTAGGTCAGCGTATCGCCGGAGTCGGCATCGGTCCCGACCACCTGTCCGGTGAGGTCAGAGAAATTATCCGCTGCGCACGTATCGGTGAGCTGCCCGATGCTACCATCGGTCAACACCGGAGCGTCGTTGGCGCCTGTTACGGCAACCGTGAATGATGCCGTGCCGACAGCACCTTGCGCGTCCGTGGTCTGAATCGTGAAGACGTCCGAACAAGGGCCTTCCGAAAGCGCGTTGATCGAAGCCGCATCGGGAACGTAGGTGTAGGTGCCGTTCGCGTTGACCGTCAGCGAGCCGTACAGGCCAGCCGTCGTCCCATGACTATCCGCGTTCAGAACGGCATAGGTCAGCCCCGCCGTCTCTCCATGGTCGGCGTCGGTTCCGACCAGCATTCCCGTGACGTCCGAGAAGCTGTCGGCGATGGAGGTATCGACGAGCGGATCCGTGGTGACCGCGGCCAAGGTCGGCGCGTCGTTCTTGCCTGTGATCGTGACCGTGACGTCGGTTGTGGCGGTCTCGCCGTAATCGTCCGTGCTCGTGATGGTAGAAACCACCTTCGCGGTCTGGTCCTTGGCGAGGAAGTCCAGCGCGCCGTCGGCGATCGAATAGCTCCAGGTGACGATGCCATTGTTCAGCCCGGCCTGCGGCAGAAGCGTCAGCCCGCTCTTGAGCGCCGCGATCTCGTCAAGCGAGAGCGACGAGGTGAGGTTAGTGCTGTGATCGGCGCCAAGCGAGGTCACGTCCTGGCCGGTGATCTGTGCCGACGGCAGGTCGGTCAGGTCGATGTCGGTGAAGTCAATCGCGCCGGTCGCAGGCGTTGAGGTATCGGAGGTGGCGAAGTCACCGGTGGCGTCCGCCTGCTCGGAGACGCCCCCCGCCAGCACGCCGCCGGCGGTGAAGGCCGGGGCGTGGTCATCGGTCATCGTGATCAGCGTGTGGCCAGTGCCGTCGTCGCTCCCGGCGAAATGGGCATTGCTGTAGTCGGCGCCGGCCAGGTTCAGGCTGATGTGATTGCCGTCCGCATCGGTCACCGTCAGCACGCCGCCGGTCGCGGGATTGGAGTTTGCAACATAGACCGCGCTGGTGCCGAGCCCGTATTTGATCGTCGACAGGTCGATCGTGTCGTTCGCCGACAGCTCCGCGATCGATCCGCCGAACGTATCCGTATCGATCTCAACCGCGGCGCCGTCGCCCGCGAGGTTGATCGTCTGCGCGACCGTGCCTTCGAGCTTCAGCAGCGCACCGGCATCGACGGTGACCGAGCCCGTGCCGGTCAGCAAGCCGAACAGCGACAGCTCGCCATCATGGACCTCGATGCTGCCGGTATTGCTGATGGTGCCCGAGATCGACGCCGTGCCCCAGCTGTCGATGTGGCTGTGATTGACGAGTCCAGGCCCACCCAGGGAGATCGAGGCGCCGTTGAGGAGATCGATGACACCGTCATTGACGATCGACGACGCATTGCCGAAGGCGCTCGTGCCGGCGACCGTCCAGGTGCCGCCGGACTCGTTATTGAAGGTCGCGCTGGCGACCGAGATATTGCCGTTGATGTGGCCGGTGTTGTTGATCGTGAGGCTGCCACCGATCTCGATGATCGCGTCGGTCGCGGAGGTCACGCTCGAAGCGGCGGGCGGCCCGATGGTGCCGGAATTGTTGATCACCGAACCGGTCGTATCCTGCTGGATGTGGATCGCCGCATTGCCACCGGCGCCCACGATGGAGCCGGAATTGACGATGTGGATCGAACCGGTCGCGCCCGAAAACTCCAGCGTCGCGCCAACATCGACGATTACCTTGCCTGAACCGGCGATGCCGCCCGCAAGGTCGAGAATGCCGCTCTGGACCTCGATGATGCCAGTGTTGGTGACGCTGCCCGTGACCGTATCGACGCCGGCGCTGTAGAGATTGCCGGCATTGCTCAGGCTGCCGCCGTTGATCGAAACGTCGGTCAGATAGAGCTTCGAGGTGCCGTCGACCGTGATCGACCCAGCACTGCTGTTGCTAACGGTGAGATTTGCCAGCTTCAGCGTGCCGTGGTTGACTGCCTCAAGAGCCGCAGTGTTGGAGATATCCTCACCGGAGACGTCGAGCACGCCGCCCTTCGCCTGAATGAGATTGTGATTGGTGATGGCGTGAAGCGTGGCGGGATCAATCGTCAGCGTACCGCTGGTGACCGTGATCGTGCCGGTGTTGGTAATGTCGGCATTGTCGATGGCGCTGGTGCCGGTCGATTCCAGCGTACCGGCAATCGTCACCGTGCCGCCGTCGATGGTCGCGCCCTGAAGATCGAGTGCCGAGCCGGACTCGACCGAGACACTACCGCTGCCGGTGTCGGTCACCGTCATCCCGATCAGCTTCAGTGTCCCATGATTGATCGCCGCCAGCGTGCCGGTGTTTGCGATGGCTTCGCCGTTGATGTCGAGCTCGGCGCCATTGGCCCTGAGGATGCCGCCATTCGCGATCGAGCTTGCGGAGGTCGTCGCCAGCAGCGTCAACGCGCCCAGGGTTGCCTCGATCAGATAGTTGTTCGAGATGTTGGCGTCGGTAATCGCAGTTGTGCCGGTCGAATTCAGCGTGCCCGAAACGGTGAGCGCGCCGCCTGTCAGGCTCGCACCGTTCAATGTCAGCTTGCTGCCTGCATCGACCTTGACCGTGCCATGATTGGCGATTGCGGTGCCCGCAACTATCACGTCATCCAGCGTCAGGATGACGCCGCTCTCGACCGTCACGGCAGTGGTGCTCAGCGTCGCCGATTGATCGATCTTGCTGGCGCCGGTGACATCGATCGTGCCGAGACCGTTGATCGTACCACCGCTGATCGTCGCGCCGTTAACTGTCAGCTTGCCGTTGGCATCGACCGTGACGTTACCGGCATTCGCGACCGTCGAGCCCTGGTCGATCGTCAGCGCGCCATTCGTCAGCACCTCGATCGTGCCGGTGCTCGCATTCGTGATCGTCTCGTGGTCCAGCGCGTTGCCGGTGCCGCTGACCTTCAACGCCGCGTTGTTGTTCAGGATGCCGCCGCTCAGCACCGCAGCGCCGGTCAAATCGATCTCGCCATTGCCGGTGACCGTGCCGGTGCCGTTGATCGTCGCCCCGTTGACCGTCAGCTTGCCGTTGGCATCGACCGTGACGTTACCGGCATTCGCAACCGTCGAGCCCTGGTCGATCGTCAGCGCACCGTTCGCCAGCACTTCGATCGTACCGGTGCTCGCGTTCGTGACCGTCTCGTGGTCCAGCGCGTTGCCGGTGCCGCTGACCTTGAAGGCCGCGTTGTTGTTCAGGATGCCACCGCTCAGCACCGCAGCGCCGGTCAAATCGATCTCGCCATTGCCGGTGACCGTGCCGGTGCCGTTGATCGTCGCCCCGTTGACCGTCAGCTTGCCGTTGGCATCGACCGTGACGTTACCGGCATTCGCGACCGTCGAGCCCTGGTCGATCGTCAGCGCACCGTTCGCCAGCACTTCGATCGTGCCGGTGCCCGCGTTCGTGATTGTTCCATGGTCTAGCGCGTTACCCGTGCCGCTGACCTTGAAGGCCGCGTTGTTGTTCAGGATGCCGCCGCTCAGCACCGCAGCGCCGGTCAAATCGATCTCGCCATTGCCCGTGACAGTCCCGGTACCGCTGATCGTGGCGCCGTTAACTGTCAGCTTGCCAGCGGAATCGATCGTGACGTTGCCGGCATTCGCGACAGTCGAGCCCTGGTCGATCGTCAGCGTGCCGTTCGCCAGCACCTCGATCGTGCCGGTGCTCGCATTCGTGATCGTCTCATGGTCGAGCGCGTTGCCGGTGCCGCTGACCTTGAAGGCCGCATTGTTGTTCAGGATGCCGCCGCTCAGAACCGCGCCGCCGGTCAGATCGATCTCGCCATTGCTGGTGACCGTACCGGCACCATTGATCGTGGCGCCGTTCACCGTCAGCTTGCCGTTGGCATCGACCGTGACGTTGCCGGCATTCGCAACCGTCGAGCCCTGGTCGATCGTCAGCGCGCCGTTCGCTAGCACTTCGATCGTGCCGGTCGTCGCATTCGTGATCGTTTCGTGGTCCAGCGCGTTGCCGGTGCCGCTGACCTTGAAGGCCGCGTTGTTGTTTAGGATGCCGCCGCTCAGCACGGCAGCGCCGGTCAGGTCGATCTCGCCGTTGCCGGTGACAGTCCCGGCACCGTTGAGCGTGGCGCCATTGACTGTCAGCTTGCCGTTGGCATCGACCGTGACGTTACCGGCATTCGCGACCGTCGAGCCCTGGTCGATCGTCAGCGCGCCGTTCGCCAGCACTTCGATCGTGCCGGTGCTCGCATTCGTGACCGTCTCGTGGTCCAGCACGTTGCCGGTGCCGCTGACCTTAAAGACCGCGTTGTTGTTCAGGATGCTGCCGCTCAGCACCGCAGCGCCGGTGAGATCAATCTCACCGTTGCCGGTGACCGTGCCGGTGCCGCTGATCGTGGCGCCGTTGACCGTCAGCTTGCCGGTGGCGTCCACCGTGACGTTGCCGGTGTTGGCGACGCCGGAGCCCTGGTCGATCGTCAGCCAGCCATTCGCCAGCACCTTGATCGTGCCGCCGGACGTGTTTGCGACGGTCTCGTGGGCGAAATCCGCCGTGCCCTTGACGTTGACCGCCCCTGAATTGTTCAGCGTGCCGTTCTTGAGGACGCTGCTGCCGTCGAGTTCCAGCGTGCCGGCGATGGTGACCGTGCCGCCGCTGATGGTGGCGGTGTCGACGATCAGCGTCGTGCCGGCATCGGCCTTCAGCGTGCCGCCGGCATTGTTAATTCCGGCGAGCGTCTTCAGCGTGCCGCCGAACAGCTCGATCGTGCCGGAATTGGTGATTGTGGTGCCGTTGGCGAAATCGCCGCCGCCCTTGAGCGTCAGGTAGCCGGCATTGGTGAGGACGCTGCTGTCCAGGAACTCAGCCTTGCCACCAACCGAGATCGTGCTTGCCGTGAAATTGGTGAGCTTCGAATCGGCCTTGAGGCTGATCTCGCCCGCAATCGTCAACGCACTCTTGTTGATGACTTCCGGCGCCTTGTGGCCGACCGCGGTGTCGTAGTCGTTCATCGTGATCGACTTGGCAAAGGCTGCCGTGTCGATCGTCACCGGATAGGACGGCGTCAGCCCATGCAGCTGGTCGGTGATGACGATGACGTCGTCATTGATGGTCGGGACCGTGCCGGTTGCCCAGTTGGCCGCATCCTTCCAGAAGCCGCCCGAGGGAGCGCCGGGCTTGTCGGTCGCGATCCACACCACGGCGGGAGCGTCGGTGCCGGTGATCGTGACGGTGATGGTCTGCTGCGAGGTGGCGCCTTGCGCGTCCTTGAGCGTCACGGTGTAGACCAGCGTCAGCACCTCACCCTTGGGGATGAAGTCGGCGAGATAGACCGGCAGGTCAGCCAGCGACCAGTTGATGGTGCCGGTGCCGTCTCCGGTGCTATCGGCGCCCGCCGCGATCGCGACCGACATCGCGCTCTGGAACGCCGCAAGCGGCCCCGGCGGAACGGTGCCGTCAGGCAGGGTCGCGCTGCTCAACGCCACCGACACCGTATGCTTGTCGGTGAGATCGACGTCGTCGAAGCTCAGCGTGCCCGACGTGGGAACATCGCTGGTGAGCGGGCCACCCGGCACGCTGGTGCCGCCTTCGAAGATGATGGTCGGAACGCTGGTGGTGATCACCGGCTTGTCGTTGGTGCCGGTGATCGTGATGGTGATGTCGATGGTCGACGTTTCGGGATTGACCGAGAAATTATTGTTGACGCGGACCTTGTAGGTCAGCGTCAACGTTTCGCCCGCCGCGAGGAAGTCGAAGACGTGGTCGGGAATCGTGTAGGTCCAGACCGCCGAGCCGTTGTTGTTGTTACCGGCGGCTGCGGCCACGCTGAGCTGGATCTGCGTTGCCGCGATGTCCTGCTTCTGGAGCGCAGAGAGCGCGCCGGTGACATCCTGCTGGCCGGCGTTCTTGTAGACAAAGTTCGGCGCATCGCCGAGGTCTATGCTCACCGTTGGCAGATCGGCCAGGTTTTGATCGACGAAGGTGATGCGACCGGAGATGGTATCGTAATGAGTTGTGTCGCCGGTCGTGCCCGCGCGCTCGATCATCTCGAACGCCGTCTTCACATTGCCGTTGAGATCGAGGCTTTGACGAACGGGCGGGCCGGGAATGCGGGTGCTGGTCGACGGATTATGGCCGGTCCCCTGCGATCCCGGCTCAGGGAGATGCGTGAAGGTCGCGGTCGCGGTGGCACCGGTATCCGTCTTGATGAAGACAATGTTGCCGGTCTGCGTGATCGAGTCGGTGAAGTTCTGGGTCAGCTTGGTGTTGCTGTTGTTGTCCGTGAACTTCAGCGTGAACACGTCCGTGATCAGCTTCTGGATGTCCGGCGACATCAGCGCATTGGAGATCGAGACGTTGCCGCCGCTGATCTGGATCATCTGGCCGGCCTGGTTGACCGTCGCGATCGGCAGCAGCGTGACCTTGTCGAACAGGATGTAGGAGCCCGTCGTGCCGTTCGGCTCGACCAGCACCTGGAAGCTTGCCTGCGGCTGCGGATCGCCGCCGCCAGCGGGAACGACGAAGTTGATCTGGCTCAGCACCGCCGTACCGCGGATGCCCATGGTGGCGACCGGCGTGTCGACCTTCATGTCGCCGTGCTTAGCGGTCTCACCGGCAACGAAAGTGATGGTGCCTGCGACCAGACTGAGCAGAGAGGAATTGTTCGACCCGTTGGGGTCGTAGACCATATCGTTCAGCACCATCCGCGCATTGGAGGACAGGCCGAACACCGTGCCGTCGATGAACGTAATGCCGAGCGTCGAGTCGCCGCCGGTCGAGACCACGTCGCCCTTCTCGACGTTGTCGCCATTGTTCAGGATGACGGAGACGCCGTTACGGACCGCGGTCGCGCTGCCGGAGAGCTTGGTGACGTGGCCGATGACCTGCGCGGCGGCAATGCCTGAGGCGGCCTGCGCGTATTGCACATGGCCGGTGAGTGCGTTGACGACGTCGCCGGTGAGGTGCGCGCCGTCGGGCGAGGCGATCGCCGCGCGCTTGTCGCCCCTGAAATAATCGTGAACGACGAAATCGTGCCCATCATGAGACAGCACGAGATCGAGACCGGCGCGCTTGAAATCGCCGTTGAAGATCAGGTTCGGGTCGGGAACCACGAATGCGCCATCGGGCACGTGGCCGTGTGCCTTCGCAGTAAAGGAATCGACATGGCCATCGGCGGGCGATCGGGAACCCAAGCCGTCCAAGGAAATCGCGGCGTCAAATTTGCCAGCGTAATTCAATCCGGGCACCAAAAAAGGAGTTAAAATCTAAGTAAGTATCGCTCGCCTAAACTTGCATATCATTACCAAGTCCTTAGCGAAACCACCTATTGCTTGTGTGATTTCGCATCACCAAGCGGTCGATGCTCTCGGACGGCTGGGCACCTGCAGGGAAGCCAAAGTAATCTTTCAAATACTCATAAGTAAAGTAGCGCTTATTTTCGCTCATTTTCAGTAACCTCATGTATTCTATTGCAGAAATCTGGCAATAGATACTTCTGTCATCTTTTGTTCGTGGTGCCCCGCACCACCCTGCGGCAAATACGGGGCCAAATCTGTGATCCAGCTACAGAACTCACGAAATAGCCAGCCGTTAGCCATAAGGCGCAGAATCAGTTCCACAACAACTTCTGCCTGCAATTGGTCCCTCTTCGCGGCAACTGCCGCCCTCCTAGCCGGCGAATCGTAAAATTTTACGCAATATGAGCAGGCCCGTTTCAGCCTGTTGCCCGGTTTTGGGACCCCAGGCCGGGCGCGTTAAGCAGAACAAAACCGCCCGCCTCGCACTATCTCCGCGAAAGCAACAAAGCCCGGCACGTGCAGGTCGAGGGGGACCTGGCGAAGCCGGAAGGGGATGTCAGATGGAGACCGCTGCTCGTTCGCGCGCTTGGCGCGCTATCCTTGTGCTGTGCGGATTGATCCTACTCGGATCGGCCGCCGAGCTTCGCGCTGGCACGCTACTATCGCCGGGAGCCGGCGTCCTCGTGCGCAAATCCGCCGAGCCGTTCGGCGTGTTCGCCTTCGCCATCTCCGCCGGCAGCCTGCAACAGAAATGGCTCGCCCTGAGGTCCAGGCTCGACGATGACATGGTGCAGCTCGCCCTGTGCGACGGCGATCGGGACAATTGCGCTTCGCCCGCTGCGCTGAAACTGCTCGCGATCGTCGACCAGGCCCGCAGCCGTGACGGCCGCGCCCGGCTGGGCGAAACCAATCGCGCCATCAACCTCGGCATCCGCGCCGCCGATGACGGTTCTGAGGACGTCTGGAGCTCGCCGCTCGCGACCTTCGCGCGTGGCGCCGGGGATTGCGAGGACTATGCCATTGCCAAGCTCGCCGCTCTTAAGCTCGCGGGCATTGCCGCGGAAGATCTCCGCATCGTCGTGGTGCGCGACCTCAGGGCCGGCGAAGAGCATGCGATTGCCGCTGCACGGCTCGACGGCCACTGGCTGATGCTCGACAACCGTCGCATGGCAATGGTCGAGGACGACGCTGCACGGAGCTACCAGCCGCTGTTCGTGCTCTACCAGTCGGCCGTGTTGAAATATGTCGACGAGCCCGTGCGGTTCTCGATGATCGCCGCCGAGGCGCGTTGATCTTGTTGTAGCCCGGTATAAAGTACGCTTACCCCACAAAGTCATTTCGCCGCGCGATTCGGGACGCTAGCATGCCCGCGGCTATGCGGGGGCGACTGGAATGCGGTTCATCGTGCTGACTATGCTTGCGCTGCTGGCCTTGCCGGCGGCTCCAGGCTTCGCGCAATCCAGCCCGTCCGACCGCTCCGTCGCCGACAGGCTGCCGCTGTTCGCCAGGAACAACTGCCAGCAGATCCGCGATCCCGGCAATCAATTGTTCTGCGGTGATGCCGAGCTTGCCGCCGCCGCCGAGAAGCTGAGCACGGGAATCGAGGCGCGGCTTGCCCGCCTGCCCGATCGCCTGCCCGGGATCGAGGAGAACGCGATCTGGATCCGCCAGCGCAATCTCGGTTGCGGCATCGTCGGCCAGACCGCGATCCGCGCCGAAGATTTCGACCGGGTGAAGGCATGTCTTCTCAAGGTGACCGATGAGCGCGCAGCGATCGTACGCGATCCGGATTTCGACTGTCTCGCCGCCAACACCGCCGCGGGCGCGCTGATCTGTGCGGACCCGTCGCTGGCGCTGGCCGAGACTGAGTTGAACAGCCAGGTTCTCGGCCTGATCGGCAAGCTCGATCCGACCGCGGCGCGCTTTGCCTTCGCCGAATACGGCCGGTGGACGCGGGAGCGCGATCGCAAATGCAATCTGGTTGGCAAGGAGAACGTGCCGCTCGGGGAGCTCGAGTCCGCGGAGGACTGTCTCGCCGGCTATCTGAAGCACAAGGCTGACGAGATTGGCACGGCGAAAGGCGATCCGAAGAAGGTGTTCGGCCGGCAGGTCGCAGCCCACTCGCCCGACACCGATGCCGTCGATTTCTGCGCCGCGCGAATCCACGCGGCCAATTCCTGCGGCAACTTCCTCCGCATCAACCGCGTCTACGCACTCGACAGCCAGGTGGGCGAGCAGGAAGCGCAGGTCACGGGCGAGATCGAGATGGCCGTGCTGGCGCCCTTCGCCACCTGCAGCAAGATCGCCACGACCTGTACGGGCACCTGCTGGGATGCCAGAACGGGTCGTCCGCAGCCCGGCGTCGGCAACAAGGAGCGCTCCACGGACGCCTTCAACGTCACACGCCGCCTGCGGATCCAGCGCACGTTTGCATTTGTCAAAGCCGCCGATGGCTGGCGCTGCCGGGAAGACGAACTGGCCCCGGTGAATTCAGGCACCGCAGGTGGGGGATCGTAGGGCTGTGTGCTCTCCCTCTCCCCGCTCTTCGCAGGGAGAGGGTTGGGGTGAGCGGCTGCTTCAGCGAATCCGGTGACAGTTAGACTCGCGGAGAGCCCCCTCACCGGGAAATTTGCTGCGCAAATTCCCGCCTCTCCCCGCATGCGGGAAGAGGCGAAGAAATCAAAACATCAGATTGTCCTTCACCAGAACCCAGCGGCCGCCCTTGACCTGCTGCACCTGGGTGATGGTGTTGGCGAGGTGGTCGGTCTTGGAGAATTTGGTCGGCGGCGAGTTGAAGATGTCGAGGAACTTGTCGCCCGATTCCAGCGCGTCCAGCATCTTCTGGCCGGTCAGATCCTTGCCCGCCTTGTTGGCGTAAAACGCGAACGTCATCACCGCATTGTAGCCAATGATGGCCTGCGTGTTGGCATCGGTGCTGAACATCTTCTTGTAGTTGACCAGCCAGTCCTTCACCTTGCCCTTTGCGGTGTCCTCATAGGGAATCTCGAATCCGGACGCAGCATAGAGGCCTTCGACCGCCTCCTTGCCGAGCATGGGCACCTCCATCACGTTGGTCGGCGTCGCGCCGAGAAAGGTGACCTCCCAGCCGAGCTTCTTGGCTTCCGTCATCGCGCCGATGGGCTCACGGAGCACAGCGCCGAGCACAACGAGGTCGCAGCTGTCGGACTTCATCTTGGCGATCTGCGCGCTGAAGTCGGAGGCACCGCGCTTGTAGCTCGTGATCGAGGCCGGCTGCACCTTCATGGCAGTAAGCTGCTGGTTGAAGCCGTCGAGCACGTTCTTCCCGTACTCGTCGTCCTGATGCATGATGCAGGGTTTCTTGAAGTTCTTCCACTCCATCATGTATTTCAGCGCCGCCCGCGTACTCTCGACATAGGGCAGCAGATTGTTGAACTTCAGCCGCTCCTGCGGCTTGGCGGGATCGAACTTGAACGTGAACTCCGCCGCCGTCAGCGGGAAGAGCTGAAGCACGCCGGCGTCGAGCAGGATATCCTGCGCCGCCAGCACGGTCGGCGAGCCCATTGGCCCCACCATCGCGAAGATCTTGTCGCGCTCGATCAACTTCTGCGACGCGAGCACGGCCTTCTTCGGATCGTAGCCGCTGTCCTCGACGACAAGCCGAATCTTCCGCCCCTGGACGCCGCCGGCGGCGTTGATCTCCTCGACCGCCATCTTCATGCCGTTCGAGACTGGCACACCCCAGCCCTTGATCGGCCCCGACAGATCCTGATGGGTGCCGATGACGATCTCGGAGGCCGAGATGCCCTCATTGGTGACCTTGGTCTGCGCCGCGGCAGGCAGACAGGTGAGCACCACCGCGCCTGCCGCAAAGCCGAACGTTTTCAACGATCTCGACATTGAAGTCTCCTCTCCTTGGGGCCCTTATGATGCGAAGGGTGGGGCCTTCACTCCTTCCCTGTTATTCAAACAAGATTGTTCAAGCCACCGCCCGCGCCGGATACATCGCGTCGATCTCGGCGGCATAACGCTTGTTCACGAAGCCGCGCTTCAGCTTCATGGTTGGCGTCAGCTCTTCGTCCTCCGGGGTGAGCTGGCGTTCGATCAGATAGAATCTCTTGATGGTCTCGACGCGGGCGAAATTGGCATTGACCGTTTCGATTTCGCGCCAGATCAGGTCCTGGATCTCCGCCGCGCGGCACAGGCTGGCATAATTGGTGAAGGGGATGTCGTGGTCCTGCGCGAATTTCTCGACATTCTCCTGGTCGATCATCACGAGGCAGGTGAGGTATGGCCGCTTGTCGCCGATCACCACGGAATCCGAGATGTAGGGCGAGAATTTCAGTTGATTTTCGATTTCGGACGGCGTGATGTTCTTGCCCCCGGAGGTGATGATGATGTCCTTCATCCGGTCGGTGATGCGGACGAAGCCCTCATTGTCGATGGTGCCGACGTCGCCGGTATGCAGCCAACCGCGATGGTCGATGGTCTCGGCTGTCCTCTCCGGCTGGTTCAGGTAGCCCATGAACAGGAAGTCGCCCCTGATCAGGATTTCCCCCTCGGGTGACAGCGCGACTTCGCCCCAGGAAACCGCCTTGCCTACCGAGCCGAGCTTGATCCGCTCCGCCGGCATCATGGTGGCGACCCCGCAATTCTCGGTCTGGCCGTAGACCTCGTGAATGTCGATGCCGAGCGCGAGATACCAGCGGATCAGCTCCGGCGCGATTGGCGCCGCGCCGGTGAAGGCGATGCGGCAACGGTCGAGCCCGATCATGCGTCGGATGTTGCGGAAGACGACCCGGTAAGCGATGCCGTTGGCGAGCCGCAACGGCAGCGGCGGCGGCTTGCCTTCAATCCTGCAATCGACCATGCGATAGCCGATGTCGATGGCGCGGCGGTAGACCCATTGCTGCAACCGCGTCGCATCCTTCAGCGCGATGGTGATCGCGGAATAGAATTTCTCCCAGATCCGCGGCACCGCGAGGAAGATGGTCGGCTGCACCTCGCGCAGATTGTCCGGCACAGTCTCCGGACTCTCGGCAAAATTCATCACCGAGCCAAGCGCGACCGAGATGTAATAGCCGCCGATCCGTTCGGCGACGTGGCAAAGCGGCAGGAAGATCAGCCGGTCCTCGTTCTCGCGCGCCGGAATGAAATCGTTGGCGTGCCGCATCTGGTGCGTGACGCTACGGTTGGCGTGCATGGCGCCCTTGGGCGGACCCGTGGTGCCGGATGTATAGACGAGGACCGCGAGATCGCTTGCGCTACGACTGTCGACCATCTCCTGCCACAGCGCCTCGCGGCCGGCCATGTGGTTGCGCCCGAGCGCGCGAAACTCGTCGAGCGACATCACCATTTCATCGGAGAAGCCGCTGAGGCCCTCCATGTCGAACACGATGATCTTTCGCAGAGACGGGCAGCGTGCGCGACAGGCCAGGATCTTGTCGAGTTGCTCCTCGTCCTCGGCGAAGATCACCTTCGTCCGGGAATCGTTGACGAGATATTCGACTTGGGATGAGGCATCGGTCGGATAGATCCCGGAAGAGACGCCGCCGGCGCACAGAATGCCCATGTCGACATGGACCCATTCCGGCACGGCGTTGGCGATGATGGAAGCAACGTCGCCGGGCCTGAAGCCGATGGCATGCAGCGCGTAGGCGACCTCCTTCGAGATCTCCAGCCATTCGCGCCAGCTGGTCGGCTGCCAGATCCCGAATTTCTTCTCGCGTATAGCCGGCCTGTCGCCCCGCGTCTCCGCGGCGCGCAAAAAGCTTTTCGCGATCGTGTCAGCGACCGTCAGCACCGCCGGTCGGGCCATGCACGTCTCCTCCCTGTCGCGTTCCCCTCCGCTGCCTGCCTTGCCGGCGGTCTATATTGGCGGATGGGCTTTGGTATTTAAGGCTTTTTCTAACGCCAAGTCTTCCCTTAACGCCAAGTCTTCCTCTAACGCCAAGTCTTCTTCTTTTTCCAGCGCCGCTCGCCTCGTGCGCCCGCTTCCTTGGCGCCAAGGTAGAATTCCTGGATGTCCTTCGAATGCATCAAGCGGTCGCAGCTGTCGTTCATCACGATCCGGCCGGTCTCCAGTACATAGCCATAATGCGCCGTCTCCAGCGCCACCTTGGCGTTCTGCTCGACCAGCAGGATCGACATGCCCTGCTCCTCGTTGACGCGCCGGATGATCGCGAAGATTTCCTTCACCAGGATCGGCGACAGCCCAAGCGAGGGCTCGTCGAGCAGCAACAGAGTCGGCCGGTTCATCAGCGCGCGGCCGATCGCGAGCATCTGCTGCTCGCCGCCGGAGAGCTGTCCGGCCGGCTGGTTGATGCGCTCCTTCAGCCGCGGGAAATAGCCGTAGACGCGCTCCAGATCGTCCGCAACGCCGTTACGATCCTTGCGCGGATAGGCCCCCATCATCAGGTTCTCGCGCACGGAGAGGAACGGGAACACCTCGCGTCCCTCCGGCACGTGGCTGAGGCCCAGCCGCACGATCCTGTCCGCCTCCATGCGTTGAATCGACTTGCCCATGAACTCGATGGCGCCCTTCTGCGGATCGAGAATGCCCGAGATCGTCTTCAGCACCGTCGTCTTGCCGGCGCCGTTGGCGCCCAGCAGCGTGACGATGCGGCCGCGCGGCACTTCGAGCGAGATGCCGCGGATGGCCATGATCGGCCCGTAATAGCTCTCGATGTTGGAGAGTTTCAGGATGATGTCTGGTGTTACCACGGCATCCATCGCGTCAGGCTCCCAGATAGGCGGCAACGACATCGGGGTGCTGTTGCACTTCGGCGGGCGAGCCCATCGCCAGCACCCGGCCGTAGTTCAGGGCGATGGCGCGGTCGGAGACGCGGTTGACCAGCGACATATCGTGCTCGACCATGAGCACGGTGACGCCGAGCTCGCTCTTCAGGTCGCGGATCCAGAACGACATGTCGTCGGTCTCCTCCACGTTGAGGCCGGAGGACGGCTCGTCGAGCAGGATCAGCTTCGGCTCCGAGCACAGCGCGCGGGCCAGCTCGATCACCTTGCGCACGCCGTAAGGCAGACCCGAGATCAGCTTGTCGCGGTAGGGCTCGAGATCGAGGAATTCGATGACCTGTTCGACCCTGCGGCGATGCACCTTCTCGTCGGCGCGCACGCCCGGCAGGAACAACAGCTCCTGCCAAAGCTGCGTGGTCGAATGCCGGTGGCGGCCGACCAACAGGTTCGACAACACCGTCGCATTCTCGAACAGTTCGATGTTCTGGAACGTGCGGGCGATGCCGAGCCTTGCGATGTCGTGGGGCGGCTGCTCCGTGATGTCCTGGTCTTCGAAGAAGATGCGACCCGAGGTCGGGCGGTAGATCCGCGAAATCAGGTTGAAAATCGAGCTCTTGCCGGCACCGTTGGGCCCGATGATCGAGAGGATCTCGCCCTTCTCGACCGCGAACGACACCGCATCGACGGCCTTCAGCCCACCGAAATGCAGGGACAAGTTCTCGGCGCGAAAATAGCTCATCGGTTGCGCTCCGACTTCACGTAGATCTTCTGCCGCTTGAAGGTGGCGCGCTTGTAGAGCGGGAACAGCTGGAAGAAGAGTTTGATCTTGAGCCAGCGGCCGTAAAGCCCGAGCGGCTCGAACAGCACGAACAATACGATGATGATGCCGTAGATCGCGCCTTTCAGGCCGTTGAGCGAGGCAAAGGCCGCGACCTTGGACTGGACATTGGCTGCGGCTTGCGTGCCCGCTCCGAAGGTCGCTGCAATGCCGGCGATGATGCCGGGCATGTCGTCCTTGAGGTAGGTCAGGAACGGATCGATCATCACGATGAAGATTGCCCCCAGCACCGCGCCGTGCAGGCTGAAGGTGCCGCCGATCAGGATTACGATGATGAACTCGATCGAGAGTTGGAGCGTGAACATCTCCGGCGAGATGAAGGAGAGCTTGTGCGCAAACAACACGCCGGCGAAGCCGGTGATCGCCGCGGAGATCGCAAAGGACTTCACCTTGTACAGCGCGACATTGACGCCCATGCTGCGCGCAGCGGTCTCGCTGTCGCGGATCGCGACGAAGGCGCGCCCGGTGGGCGAACGCAGCAGATTGAGCGTACCGACGATGGTCAGCACCAGCACGGCGAGGCAGAGGAAATAGAAAGTGGGGCTGTCGCGCGGCACCGCAACGCCGAGCAGCGACAGCGTCTTCACCCGCATGCCCTCGTTGCCGTGGGTCACGCTCTCCCAACGCGCCAGGATCTCCTCGACGATCAAGGCGAAGGAGATAGTGGCGATGACGAGGTAGATGCCCTGGAGCCGCAGCGCGGGAAAGCCGACCAACGCGCCAATGCAACCGGACAGAAGGCCTGCGGCGAGGAAGTAGACCGGGAACGGCACGTTGTACGTCTGCAAGTACGCCGCCGTGTAGGCGCCGATCGCGAGGAACGCCGCGTGCCCGAGCGAGGCCTGCCCGGTGAAACCGGTCAGGATCAGCAGCGCCACGCCGACGGTCGCATAGATGCAGACGAAGACGAGCTGGCTCATCAGATAGCTGGAGAGCACATAGGGCGCGATCAGCAGCACGGCCAGCAGGAGACCGTATGAGACGTAATAGCCCGAATGCGGAAACAGCCTGATGTCGTCCTCGTAGTCGGTCTTGAACAGGAAGCGCATGCGTTCAGACCTTCTTGCGGACGTGAAGGCCGAACAGGCCTTCGGGCTTGAGCAAGAGCACGGCGAGCAGCACGATGTAGGGCGCGACGTCCTTCCAGCCCTCGGCCAGATAGAAGCCCGCCATGCTCTCGATGACGCCGATCAGGACGCCGCCGACCACGGCGCCGGGGATCGAGCCGAAGCCGCCGAGCACGGCGGCCGGAAACGCCTTGAGGCCGAGCACGAGGCCGACATTGGAATGGATGAAGGTGATCGGCGCCAGCAGCACGCCGGCGCAGGTCGCGACCGCCGCGCTGATCGCCCAGACGATCGACACCACGCGCTTGACCGGAATGCCCATGTAATAGGCCGCGAGCATGTTCTCGGAACTGGCGCGCATCGCAGTGCCGAGCGTGGTCTTGTTGAAGAACAGATAGAGCAGCGTGCACAGGATCATGGTCGCCGCGATCACCGAGAGCTTGTCGTAGGCGAGCACCAGCGGGCCGATGCGCAGCACGCCCTGGCTAAACGGCGTCTCGATCTTCAGATCATCGGTCCCCCAGATCATGCCTGCGATCGAGCGCAGGAAATAGCCGAGCCCGATGGTGGCCATGATGATGGAGAATTGCGGATAGCCGAGGATCGGCCGCACCACCACGCGCTCGGCCAGCATGCCGAACAGCGCCATCGCCGCCACCGCACCGGCAAAGCCGATCCAGTAGTTCAGCCCCATCATGCCGATGAAGGTGAAGGCAAAGAAGCCGCCCAGCATCATCAAATCGCCCTGGGCGAAATTGACGACCTCGGTGGCTTTGTAGACAAGCACGAAGCCGAGCGCGATCAGGCCGTAGACGCAGCCGAGCGCAACACCGCTGACCAGCTGCTGAACGAAATCCAGCATCGTCGCGCATCCTCCCGATACAACCGGCGGTTCTTCCTGACCGCCTTGCCGCATCTTGTGTTCAGTCGCTACGCAGTCGTTTCGCTGCGTTCGCGCCATTCGTCCCTTCACCAATTCAGCCTGAACCGCCAAGCGCTGTCAACAAACGGTGACTTGCCATTAGTCCAATCCGGATGACGGAATTTGCGGCAGCGCGATTCACGGTGCCGAAACATCTTCGGGGCATGGTCGCGAGCGATGCAAAACCGCAAGGTGTGGCCGTGATGAAGCGGGACGACTCGGCGCTCGAAGTCATGGGGTTAACGAAGTGTTTTGACCGTCTGGCGGTCGATAACCTCGATCTCACCATCCATGCCAGCGAATTCTATGCGCTGGTCGGCCCCAACGGCGCCGGCAAGACCACCACTTTGCGCATGGTTGCAGGCCTTTTGCGGCCCGATGCCGGCTCGGTCTCCATCTTCGGCATCGATGCGCTCCAAAACCCCGTCGCCGCCAAGCAGGTGATGGCGTGGGTCTCCGACGAGCCCATGATCTATGACAAGCTCACGCCGCTCGAATATCTCGAGTTCGTAGCCGGTCTGTGGGGCATCGCACCATCGGCCTCGGAACCGGTCGCCGCGGAGCTCCTGAACTCGCTCGGGCTCGAGCCGCACCGGCACGAACGCTGCGAGGGCTTTTCCAAGGGCATGCGCCAGAAGGTCGCCCTCGCCGGCGCCCTGGTGCACGATCCCCGCCTCATCATCCTCGACGAGCCGCTGACGGGACTGGACGCCGTCTCCGCCCGCCATGTCAAGGGACTCCTGAGCGAGCGCGTCCGCGCCGGCTGCACCGTCATCATGACCACGCATATCCTCGAGGTCGCCGAACGCATGGCCGACCGCATCGGCGTGATCGCAGCCGGCCGCCTGGTTGCCGAGGGCACGCTGACTGAGCTCCGGCAGCAAAACGGGCACGCCGATACCAGCCTGGAAGATCTCTTCATCGCGCTGGTGACCCTCCAGGAAGCCGCATGAGCTCGGCCACCGCGCTGTCCTGGTTCGCCCGCCACGAGCTCCGGCTCGCCTGGCGCGAATGGCTCGCCATGATGACCGGCGGGCGGCGCAATCGAACGCGTGCCGCGGTGATCGGCCTGCTGTTCTTCGCGGCGCTGCTGCACGTCCCGGCCTGGGCGGTGATCGGCCGCTTCGCCGACCTGCAATTGCCGCTCGACAAATCCTCGCTGATCGTGATTTCGGCGACAATTTTTCTGGCCTGGACGCTGATGCTGTCACAGGCGATCGAATCGGTGACGCGGGTGTTCTACGCACGCGCCGATCTCGACCTCATCATGTCCTCACCCGCGACGCTGGCCAATCTGTTCTCGGTGCGCATCGCCGCGATCGCGCTCGCCATCACGGTGATGGCGCTGCTGTTCTCGACACCCTTCATCGACGTGCTGGTGTTCGGGGGCGGCGCGCGCTGGCTTGCAGCGTTCGGCGTCGTCGTCGCGATGGGCCTGTCGGCCGCAGCGATCGCGATCGCCGTCACCATCCTGCTGTTCCGCCTGATCGGTCCGGCGCGGACACGGTTCGTCGCCCAGATCCTCGCCGCCATCATCGGCGCCGGCTTCGTGATCGCGCTCCAGGTGGCGGCGATCATGTCCTACGGCACGCTGTCGCGCTTCACCATCCTGACCTCGGGTAGCTTGGCCGCTTACGCGCCCGATGCCGACAGCATCTGGTGGTGGCCGGCGCGGGCGGCGATGGGGGATGCCGAAGCGCTGCTGCTGCTCCTGGCGCTCGGCCTCGTGCTGCTCGGAGGCGTCATGGCGATCTTCTCGGGCCGCTTTGCGGACACGGCGATCGATGCCGCCGCCTATGGCGCGTCCGGCCGTCGCAGCGCGAAGGAGCGCCCGTTCCGCGGCGGATCGCGGCAGCATGCCCTACGGCGCAAGGAATTTTCGCTGCTCTGGCGCGATCCCTGGCTGATCTCGCAGACACTGATGCAGCTGCTCTATCTGGTGCCGCCGGCATTGCTGCTCTGGCGCAACTTTGCCGACAGCTCCGCGGCGCTGACGCTGATCACGCCCGTCATCGTCATGGCGGCGGGACAACTCGCCGGCGGGCTTGCCTGGCTGACGCTCTCGGGCGAGGACGCGCCCGACCTGGTTGCGACCGCGCCATTGCCGCCGTCCAGCGTCATCCGCGCCAAGATAGAGGTGGTGCTGATCGCGATCGGCGTCATCTTCTGCCCGCTGATCGCGGCGCTCGCTTTCGCCTCGGCGTTCCAGGCCGCGGTCAGCGCCGGTGCGGTCATCGTCAGTGCGGCCTCCGCCACCGCAATCCAGCTCTGGTTCCGGGTGCAAGCCCGGCGCAGCCAATTCCGCCGCCGCCAGACCTCGTCGCGGCTTGCGACCTTTGCCGAGGCGTTCTCCTCGATCGGCTGGGCTGCCAGCGCCGCGCTGGTGCTCACGCTGCCCATCGTCGGCCTCGTCAGCAGCCTGATCACCGCGAGCCTCGTCGCCCTCACCTGGAAGTTCAGCCCGCGGCGGGAGTAGTAAAGGCGCGAATCATAGGGCGGCGTGACGGTGCGACACTGACGCGCTGTTGATCGCGCGCTGTTGGCCACGCGCTGCATTGCAAGCTAGACTTTCCCCTGAAGTCATCGGGGATGAATTCATGCGACGACTGGTTTCGGCCGCTCTGGCGCTGTTCGGCGCATTCCTCTCACCTGCCATCGCCCAGCAGTCGCAGCGCAGCGAATGCTTGGCGATGGCGAATGCTGCGCCGCGCCTCATGTCGGTCGCGTTCAGGCAGGCGGCGGCTGCGCCCGAGGTCGAGATCACCTATGCCGGCCATTCCACCTATTTCATCGACACGCCCGGCGGCTTACGCATCGCCACCGACTATAGCGGGGCCTACCAGGTGGGCCGGCTGCCCGATGTCGTCACCATGAACCGGGCCCACAGCACGCACTACTCTTTATATCCCGACAAGCGCATTCCTCGTGTGCTGCATGGCTGGGGCGAGGACGGCAAGCCGGCCATCGTGTCGGAGCGCATCGGCGACACCTTCATCCGCAACGTCACGACCGACATCCGTCGCTATTTCGGCGACGATGCCGGCGCCGACATGATCCGTGACGGCAACTCCATCTTCATCTTCGAGGTGGCGGGCCTCTGCATCGGCCATCTCGGCCATCTTCACCACAAGCTCGATGACAGCCACTTCGCCCAGATCGGGCGGCTCGACATCGTGATGGTGCCGATCGACGGCACCTACACCATGTCGCTCGACGGCGTCTCCGAGATCACCAAGCGGCTGCGCGCCTCGGTGGTGCTGCCGATGCACCGCTTCGCCACCCCGCTCGACGATTTCATGCAACGCATCGGCCAGCAGTTCGAGATCGACCGGCGCATGGAACGAAGTTTCCGGATGTCCCGAGATGCGTTGCCGTCGAAGCCGACGGTGATCATCCTCGACGGGGTGTGACGCAATTTTCTCCAAGTCGGCTGCCGGCCGGTCGTGCTGATCTCCCGCAAAGGGAGATCGACATGACCGACTTTGCGAGATTATTGCACGCGGACGGACCGAACCCCCAGCACGCGGCGGCACTCCAGCTTTATGGCCGCTTCGTCGGCGATTGGGACGCCGAGATCACCGCCCATGGACCCGATGGAACGAAACACACCGCGCCCGGCGAAATCCATTTCGGCTGGGTGCTGGAGGGCCGCGCCGTGCAAGACGTCTGGATCATTCCGCGCCCGGCCGGCAGCCCGGCCTTGCCGATCGCCGGCAATTGGTACGGCACGACGCTGCGGGTCTACGATCCGACCATCGATGCCTGGCGGATTTCATGGTTCGATCCCGGCCGCTGCATATTCCGCCAGCAGATCGGCCGTCCACGCGATGCCGACATCGTGCAGGAAGGCACGACCGAAGCTGGCGACCTGACGCGCTGGAGTTTTACGGAAGTCACCGAGGATTTCTTCCACTGGCTCGGCGAGGTCAAGCCGGCCACCGCAACCGATTGGCGGCTGGTGGTCGATGTGAGGGCGAAGCGGCGCAAGGGTTGACGCCGGCGCCGCTGTACCGCGATGACGGGCGCGATTGCGCAACGCGCGTTGGTGCATGCGAGGACGAGGTGCTAGGCTCCCAAAACAAGAAGCATACATCAAGGGAGCGCACGCCGATGGCTGCAAGCGGTTTGCCCGCCAACACGAGCGGGCTATTCGTCGAGCCGCGCGAGGACTGGCTCGCGCTGCATCAGGAGGAGATCATCGATCCCTCACGGCCGATCGTCGATCCCCATCACCATCTCTGGAATCGCGGGCACCGCTATCTGATCGAGGAGATGGCGGCAGATATCGCCTCCGGCCACAACGTCATCGCCACCGTCTATGTCGATTGCCGCTCGATGTATCGCGCGCACGGGCCGGAGGCGTTCCGGCCGGTGGGCGAAGTCGAGTTCGCCAATGGCGTCGCCGCGATGAGCGCCAGCGGCGGTTACGGCAAGGCCGCGATTTGCGCCGGCATCGTCAGCCACGTCAATCTGCTGCTCGGCGATGCCGCACAACCCGTGTTGGAGGCCGAGATCGCGGCGGGCAACGGTCGCTTCCGCGGCATCCGGCATTCCTCGGCCTGGGACCAGGATCCTGCTGTCGCCGGCATGTATGCGAGCCGGCCGCAGGGATTGCTGCAGGACCCGACCTTCCGCAAGGGCTTTGCCTGCCTCGCGCCGCTCAACCTGAGCTTCGACGCTCGGCTGTTCCATCCGCAAATCGGCGAGCTGACCGAGCTCGCCCGCGCATTTCCCGACACCAGGATCGTGCTCGACCATTGCGGCGGCCCGGCCGGAATCGGCCGCTTTGCGGGGCGACGCGAGGAGGTGTTTCCGCAATGGCGCGCCTCGATCCGGGAGATCGCCAAATGCGAGAACGTGGTGGTGAAGCTCGGCGGGCTCGCGATGTGCCTGCTCGGCTACGACTTCCATTTGCGCGCGAGTCCGCCATCATCCAAGGAGCTTGCCGCGGCGTGGCGGCCTTACATCGAAACCTGCATCGAGGCGTTTGGACCCGAGCGCGCGATGTTCGAGAGCAACTTCCCGCCGGACAAGGGCCAGTGCAGCTACCAGGTGATCTTCAACACGTTCAAGCGTATCGCGGCGCCCCTGAGCGAGACCGAGAAGACGGCGTTGTTCTCGCAGACCGCGAGCAATTTCTACCGGCTCGATTTGCCTTAAAGGGATTGGCACCATGACGAGAACAGGGGCCGGGATGTTGATCCCGGCCCCTGTTCCGTCGTGACCGCTGGGAAGCGTCCTTGAACTGTTTGAACTCTAATTTGCGCCCATCAGCGAGGCCGGACGGCGCTCGCCGGTGGCGACGAAGATCTTCTTGAGCTTGTTGACGACGCGGATCAGGAAGCCGATCATCACGGGATTGGTCTTGCGGCAGAAGGCGATCTTCTTGACGTGGCCTTCGACATGCCATTTGGCATGCGCGCCGTCGCGGAAGAAGATGACGTCGCCCGGGCCGTAGCGCTTCGGCGGCATGCCGTCGCTTTCGAGCACGATCGATCCTTCCATGATCATGATCGTCTCGTCGATATCGTAGTACCAGTTGAAGCGCCCTTCGGTGCAGGCCCAGATGATGGTCGAAGCGGTGCCGTCGGCGCTGGTGGACAGGATGTGCGAGCGCGACACCGGATTGCCTTCGATAATCCAGGACGGCTCGATCGGCCGCAGCTCGAGATCTACATTGCAATGACTGATTTCAATCAATGTGCGCGACATCTGTTTCCTCGGGGGATAAAATATGACCTGCCCGGATCTCGGCCCGGATTGTTCAAAGATGGCGGGAACGCTAGTAGCCGATTTTTAATTCTTTCTTACGCAGGGCCCGACAATCAGCCGCAAGTTGCAGACGCGAAACGGTTAACGTCGCAATTTCCCTGCAATTTCGAGCACATGAACCCTTCTTTTCCGGGGTGCGACAAAGTGCGCGAAGCATCTGAAGGAGCCATGCCGATGCCCCTCACCCCGGAGGTTCTCAAAGCTCATGGCGAGGTCGTCGCCTGGCTCGGCAGCCTCGATGTCTCCTTCGCAACCGAAGAGGAGCCCTGGTTCACCGTTGACGGCATCGAAAGCCCCGGGCAGATCGGCGGTGACCTCCATGAGATGCTTCGGGCGGCGGATGCGCTCGAGGCGACACTCGACGACGAGGACGACGTCAACGAGGCCCCCGAGCAAATCCGCAGGGGCCTCGACCTGCCCGAGGCGAATGATCCGGTCGGTGCGCTCTACGATGCGGTGGCGGCCTCCGACGCCGTCGTGCGGGCCACCGACGGCAGCCCGTTCACGACGTTGTTCAACCGCTTCAGCATCGACAACAGCCCGATGCTGCGCAACCCGGCTGCGTAGTTACTTCGCCCATTCGCCCTTGCGAAACACCGGCACTTTGCTGCCGTCGGCGAGAATGCCGTCGATGTCGGTCTCGGCCGAGCCGATCATCCAGTCGATATGGATCAGGCTCTGGTTGCCGCCTTGCGCGGCGATCTGCTGCGGCGTGAGCTGCGCGCCGTTGACGAAGCACTTCGAGTAGCACTGGCCAAGCGCGATGTGCGAGGCAGCGTTCTCGTCGAACAGCGTGTTGTAGAACAACAGTCCGCTCTGCGAGATCGGCGAGGAATGCGGCACCAGGGCCACCTCGCCGAGACGGCGCGCGCCCTCGTCGGTATCGAGCACCTTGTTCAGTACCTCCTCGCCGCGCGAAGCCTTCGCATCGACGATCCTGCCGTCCTCGAAACGCACCGCGATCTTGTCGATCAGCGTGCCCTGGTAGGACAGCGGCTTCGAGCTCACGACATGGCCGTAGACGCGCCGGCAATGCGGCGTGGTGAAGACCTCTTCGGTCGGGATATTGGCGTTGCAGCTGATGCCGTTCTTGGAGAGCGAAGCGCCGCCTTCCCATTCATGGCCGTCGGCGAGCCCGATGGTGAGGTCAGTGCCCGGTCCCGAGTACTGGAGCGCGCGGAAACGCTGGCCGTTGAGCCAGTTGGTGCGCTCGCGCAGCACCGCATTGTGGCTCGCCCAATTGGCCGGCGCGTCGTCGCGATCGACGCGGGACGCCGCGAAGATCGCGTCCGCGAGCTTGCCGATCGCGACCTCTTCAGGATCGTTCGGAAAGACTTGCTTTGCCCAGGATGGGCTTGGATACGCAATGATGTTCCAGTTGGTATCGAAATTGACGATCTTTTCCAGCGCCGGCTGATAGGCCATGGAATTGGCCTTGCTGGCGCGCGCGACCTTGGAAGCATCTTCGCCCGACAGCAGCATCGGATTGTCGCCGACGATGGCGAGACGGGCGGTGTTGTTGGAGAACGCCTTGGCCATGCCCTCGTAGAGCCAGTTGGCGGCGCGATCGAAGCTGTCGTCGTGGCCGTGGCGGTAGCGCGCCAGCGTCATCTCTTCGTCGGAGAGAATGGGCGTCACGATGCCGGCGCCGGCCTTGTAGGCATGCACGGCAATCCGCCGCACCAGCGGCAACGCGATCGCAGGTGCCGTCAAGAGCAGATCCTGGCCCGGCCGCAAGCCCAGGCCCACCTTCACCGCCACCTCGGCCAGCCGGTCGAGCTTCACGGGATCGATGGGAGTGGAGGTGATGCGTTGATCAGTCATGCCGGGTCCTCTGCCGAACGTCTCTTGCTCAATTTAAGTCTAGCATCGCGAGACACAAGTGCGCGAGTGCCTTGCGACACCCCAAAGATACGCAGTTTCGCGCATTTTGGTTTTCAACGCGTTGCCGATTTCAGCACCCGGTCGACCATGGCGGGAGCAAGGCCGAGGTAATTTTTCGGTGATGTCAGCGCCTCGATCGTGGCACGGTCGATTCTGACAGAGACGCGGGCGTCGGAAGACAGCGCGTCCGCCAGCGTAAGACCTTTCTCATTGGCGAGCCGGCAGGCATCATAGACCACGTCATGGGCCTCCTGCCGTCCGATCTGCGGCGCAAGCCCCATCATGACGGCTTCGGCCACGATCAGACCGCGGCTGACGGCGAGATTCTCGTTCATCTTGCTTTCATCCACGATGAGGCCGGCGAGCGCGAATTTCGCCTGGTGCAACGCGCCGGCGGTCAGCACGAAGCTCTCGGGGATCGCCATCCATTCGGCGTGCCAGGGCCCGGTGGCGCGCTCGAAATCCTGCACCATGGCATCCAGCATGAGGCCGGCATGCTGGCGCACCGCCTTGGACGCCGCGAGCATGAGTTCCGAGGAGATCGGGTTGCGCTTCTGCGGCATGGTCGAGGAAGCGCCGCGTCCCTTGACAAAGGGCTCATAGACCTCGGCGAATTCGGTCGAGGCCATGATCATGATGTCGAGCGCGATCTTGCCGAGCGAGCCGGTGACCAGCGCCAGGAAATTCACGGCCTCGGCAAAACCGTCGCGTGCGACGTGCCAGGTCGAAGCGGGGACGCCGAGCCTCAGTTCGGCGCAGAGCGCTTCCTGCACCTCGAACCCCTTGTCGCCGAGCGAGGCCAGCGTGCCGGCGGCACCGGCGAACTGACCGACCAGGACGCGCGGCTTCAACTCACTGATCCGCTCGGCGTGGCGGTCGAACATCGCGAGCCAGATCGCGGTCTTGTAGCCGAAGGTGACCGGCAGCGCCTGCTGGAGATGGGTGCGGCCCGCCATCGGCGTGTCGCGGTAGCGCCTCGATAGATCGGCGAGGATCTTGCGCAAGCCCGCGATGTCCCGTTCGACGATCTCAAGCCCTGCGCGCAGTTGCAACACCACGGCGGTGTCCATGATGTCCTGCGTGGTCGCACCCCAATGCACATAGCGGCCGGCATCGCCGCATTGCTTCACCATCTGATGCACCAGCGGCAGGATCGGATAGCCGACGACATCGGTCTCCTGCCGCAACAGGTCGAAATCCAGCGCGGCAACATCGGTCCGCGCGGCGATCTGATCGGCCGCGTCCTGCGGAATCACTCCGCATCTCGCTTCCGCCTTCGCCAGTGCCACCTCGACCTCGGCATAGCGCGCGACCGTCGCGATATCGGAAAACACCTCCCGCACCTGCGGCGTGCCGAAGGCATCGCGGAACAGCATGGAATCGAGCACGGTGGTCGAGGCATGAAAAGCGGGCATGGGCGTTTCTTCGTGGTTGGTGTTTTGTGTGAGGGCAGCTTACGCACACGGAACTGTTCGGCAATGGACATTCACTATTCGTCACACATTCGATGCCGTCGCGAAGGCCAGGACAACGTCGGCAGCTGCCGCACGCCATTGCCTCAACACCGTCATTGCGAGGAGCCCTTGCGACGAAGCAATCCACGCTGGCTCCGCGGCGGCAGGCTGGATTGCTCGCAACGACGTGAGGAAATCGCGACAATCCGGCCGAAACGGCTTTATTCTAATCCAGGTTGCATTCCTCCCCGTAAACTGCATGCCTGCCATCACGCGATCGTGGTGAACCGGGCAGGCCCCTCGGCGGACTCACAGACATCAGCCGAAATCCGTTTTGCTTTCATTATTGCCCGATGTTGCCTTGAGGTCTGAGTTTTCGACGTGCAGTTTCTGTTCCGGGATCACCTGCTCGATACCGACTTGCGCGAGCTGAGCCGCGAGCAGGTTCCCGTTGCCGTGGAGCCACAGGTCTTCGATCTCGTCGTCCACCTCATGGAGAACCGCGATCGGGTGGTCAGCAAGGACGAGCTGATCGACAAGATCTGGCACGGGCGCAGCGTCTCCGAATCCACGCTGACCAGCCGGATCAATGCGGCACGCAAGGCGGTCGGAGACAGCGGCGCGAGCCAGGCGCTGATCCGCACCATCTCACGCAAGGGTTTTCGTTTCGTCGGCGACGTCGAAACCAAGCGTGGGGCAACCGCGCCGGAATCCGATTTCGAAGCGAAGCTTCTACGGGCCCCGCTGCCGCTACCGGACCGCCCCGCGATCGCGGTGCTGCCCTTCACCAACATGAGCGGCGACCGCGAGCAGGATTATTTCTCGGACGGAATCAGCGAGGACATCATCACCGCGCTGTCGAAGCTGCGCTGGTTCTTCGTCATCGCGCGCAACTCCTCCTTCGTCTACAAGGGCCGCGCGGTGCACATGAACGAGGTCGCGCGCGAGCTCGGCGTGCGCTACGTGCTCGAAGGCAGCGTGCGGCGGAGCGGCGATCGCGTGCGTATCTCCGCGCAGCTCAACGACGTCTCGACCGGCAGCCATCTCTGGGCCGAACGCTACGACCGCGAGCTTGCCGACATCTTCGCGGTGCAGGACGAGATCACCGAGGCGATCGTCGCCGCGATCGAGCCGCAGCTCTATACCGCCGAGAGTTTTCGCGCCCAGCAGAAGCCGCCGGGAAGCCTGGATGCCTGGGACCTTGTGATGCGCGCATTGTCGCATTACTGGCGCATCACCCGCGAGGACAATGCCGCCGCGCAAGGACTGCTCGAAGAGGCCGTCGCGCTCGATCCCGCCTATGGCAAGGCACTCGGCCTGCTCGCAACCAGCCACATCTTCGGCGCGCATATGGGCTGGTCCGACATGGCCCCGACCGTGCCGGTAGCCGAGCGCGCCGCGCTCGCGGCGGTGGAGGCCGATCGCGAAGATGCCTGGGCTCATCATGGTCTGGCGTATGCTTATCTATTCCGCCGCCGCTTCGACGACGCGCTGGCGGAGTTCGAACTGGCGCTGAACCTCAATCCGAACTTTGCGATGGCGCACGCCTTCTATGGCGTGACGCTGTGCTACGCGGGACGATGGCAGAACGGCGATGTCGCGGCGCGCCGCGCGCTGCGGCTGAGCCCGCGCGACCCGCTCGCAGCAATCTATTGCGGCGTCGCGGCCTATGCCCGGTTCATCGGCCGCGATTACGAAGGCGCCGCACAGATGGCGCGCGAGTCGATGCGGCAGCGCGCCGATTTCGTCGGCGCGCATCGCGTGCTGACGGCCGCCGCCGGTATGTCAGGGGATTCCGCGCGCGCGGCTTCCGCCTTGGAAGGCTTGCGCCGCGCCCAGCCCGGCATCTCGCTGGCCTGGATCACACGCGAGCTGCCGATGCTGCGGGACGAGGATCGCGAGCATTATCTCGAGGGATTGCGGCGCGCGGGGATGAGGTAGCTAATTTCTCGTCTCCCGCTTGCGGGAGAGGAGAAGGGCGCCGCTACTCCTGCATCATCTCGCCGCTGCCGCCGAATTCGGCCGGGAAATCCTTGAGCTTGGGCAGTCCGTCGCGCATTGGCAGCACCGTCTCGGCGTAATTGACGTGGACGCCTGGTGCAAACGCGAGGGTGGGGATGGTGGCAGTGAAGACGTCGATCAGGCCGAGCGGCGGATGGTTGGTCATGAGATGACCGCCGCACTTCTTGCAATATTTGCGCTGGCTGAGCGGCGTCTTCGCAAAGGTCTCGACATTCTCTGCACCTTCGCTGATGCGCACGGCTTCGGGCTTCCACAGGCTGAAGGCGTTCACCGGACCGCCCGACCACGAGCGGCACGAGCTGCAATGGCAATAGCCCATCGCCTCCGGTGCACCTGTGACCTCGATCGTGACTGCGCCACAGAAGCAGTTTCCAACATGTTTCATTAGGTCGTCTCCGTTGATGATGGTTTAGATTCCTCCCCCCGCTCCTGTTTGCCGAGAACTCGGCAAAAACGAATGCGGGGTCGCGACGAGCTTTGCTCGCACTGATAGCGTCGGGGTGAGGGGGATTCACCCCGAGAAACGTTGAAGGTTGCGTCCGGCACGATCCGTTACGCGCCTCGGCGCCGCCGCGCATCCTCCTTTCGGCGGACGCGACGGAACGACGCGCAAGCTATACCGACTTGCGCCAGGGAATAAGCATCGACACCCGTTGTTTGTACTGCCGGTACTCGTCGCCGAAGAGATCGACGAGGTCGTGCTCCTCCAGCGCGATGCCGACGAAGATGTAGGCCGTGGTCACGGCGGCGAACAGCAGATGGCCCGCGGTCATGACCGGCGCCGCCCAGAACGCGATGATGAAGCCGAGATAGATCGGATGACGGACAAACTTGTAGAGCAGCGGCGTCTTGAATCGCGGCGGCGACGCCTCCTTGCCGACGAGATGATTGGTCACCTGATGCAAGCCGAACAGCTCGAAGTGATTGATGATGAAGGTCGAGGTGAACACCAGGACCCAGCCCGCCAGCGACAGCGTGACGATCGTCACAGCGATATCCGGATTCGCGACGTCCCATATGACCGTGGGCAGCGGACGCCACTGCCAGAACAGGAGGAGCAATGACAGGCTCGCAAACAGCACATAGGTGCTGCGCTCGACCGGCTTGGGGACGTACTGCGTCCACCAGGCCTTGAATTGCCGGCGCGCCATTACGCTGTGCTGGACCGCAAACAGGGCCATCAGGAGCAGATTGATGATGATGGCCTCGGCCACGGGCGTGTCGGTCCCGGTATCGATGGTCTTCGGCACCACCAGCCCCATGACGAAACCGATGGCGTAGAGAATGGTGATGAAAAACACGAGATACGCCGCAATTCCGTACAGAAAGGCGATGAACTTGAAAATGCGTGAGCCCGCAACCGGGCCGATAGGATGAACCTGATGATCAATTTGGGTCATAAACAGCTCCGTTGTGCCAAAACGCCGGCACTTCATTGGTCGCTGCACCATGCCGCACCGGAGGTCCCAAGACTTTCGCGGACGGTTGATTTTCGCCTGAGACGACTTTGATTTTTGCTTGAGACGACAAAAACGTGCGATTTTGCTTTGAAAACAACGTGCTCGACGGCGACCTGCGGGAACTCACTTGCAGCGGAGCCGCTGTGCCGTTGCAGCCGCAGGTGTTCGATCTCCTGCTCTATCTGGTGGCGCAGCGCACGCGTGTGGTCAGCAAGGATGACCTGATCAGCCAGATCTGGAGCGATCGGATCATCTCGGATTCCGCCCTGAACAGCCGGATCAACGCCGCCCGCAAGGCGCTCGGCGACGATGGCGCAAGCCAGCGGCTGATCAAGACCATTCCGCGCAAGGGTTTTCGTTTCGTCGGCGAAGTCCGGGAAGAAGTGGCAGCCACGACTGCGCCCGCGCAGCCCGTCGCTGCCCTGCCGCGCGTCCTGACGGACCGTCCGGCGGTCGCGGTGCTCGCTTTCGAGAACATGAGCGGCGATCCCGCACAGGACTATTTCGGCGACGGCATCAGCGAGGACATCCTCACCGCGCTGTCGAAGCAGCGCTGGTTCATGGTGATCGCCCGCAACTCGTCCTTTACCTACAAGGGACGCGCGGTCCACATCCGGCAGATTGCCGAGGAACTGGGCGTCCGCTACGTCGTCGAAGGCAGCGTGCGCAAGTCGGACAACCGGGTGCGCATCACCGCGCAGCTCAACGACGCCACGACGGGCAGCCATCTCTGGGCCGAGCGCTACGACCGCGAGCTGGTCGACGTGTTCGCCGTGCAGGACGAGATCACGAATGCGATCGCTGCGGCGATCGAGCCGCAGATCCATGCGGCGGAAAGTTTTCGCGCCCATCGCAAGCCCCCCGCGAGCCTGGATGCCTGGGATCTCCTGATGCGGGCGCTGTCGCATTACTGGCGCGTGACGCGGCGGGATCACGAGACCGCACGGGCGCTGCTAGAACGCGCGGTGGGGATCGACCCGAACTACGGCCAGGCGCTGTCGGTGCTCGCGGCGAACCACATGTTCGGCGTGCATCTCGGCTGGGCCGAGCTTGCCATGGTGGCGCCAGCGGCGGAAGCCGCCGCGCTCGCCGCGGTGCGCTGCGACCATGAGGATGCCTGGGCGCACGCCGCGCTCGGCAGCGTCTACTTCTCGACGCGAAGACTTGCCGACGCACTGTCCGAGTTCGAGCAGGCGCTCGCACTCAATCCGAACTTCTCGCTGGCGCAGGGCTATTACGCACTGGCGCT
Source organism: Bradyrhizobium sp. 155 (assembly GCF_023101105.1). Taxonomy (NCBI): domain Bacteria; kingdom Pseudomonadati; phylum Pseudomonadota; class Alphaproteobacteria; order Hyphomicrobiales; family Nitrobacteraceae; genus Bradyrhizobium; species Bradyrhizobium sp. 155. The sequence goes on from NZ_CP064704.1 coordinate 7,023,354, forward strand.
GTCCTATGCCGGGCGGCCGAAGGATTCATTCGAGGCAGCGCAGAGGGCAATGCGGCTGTCGCCGCGCGATCCATCCCTGGCGATCTATCACGGCATCGCCGGCTATGCCCGCTTCACCGAGCGGCGCTATGCCGAGGCCATCGCGCTCGCGCGCGAGGCAATCCGTCATCGCGGCGACCTTACCGGCGCCTACCGCGTGCTCGCGGTTTCTGCCGGCATGACCGGAGACGGCGTGCTTGGGGAGATGGCGCTGGGCGAGCTCCGCCGCACCCAGCCCAACATCTCGCTGCACTGGATTTCGACGCAATTGCCATGGGCGAATGAGGCCGACCGCGAGCACTATCTGGAAGGATTCCGGCGGGCGGGCTTGCGCTAGACGATCCTCACGCCGGGTCCGCGTCGCGCTTGCGGCGCAGATGGACGGATCGCGCGGCGCTGCGGCGCCGGATTGGCTGCCAAACGCCATAACAGGACGCGCTGTACATTTTTTGTGCGAACACTGTCGAGACTTTCATCTTGCGGCGCCGAACGAGACTGTGTGAGCCTCGATCCCGGATGGGGACTGGGATGGGCCGGCCATAGCTTTGCGCGCCATGACGTGCGAAGCGTTTGCGGCTGGTCTCGCTTGAGAAAGATACGACATGTCAAAACGAGTGTTGCTTGGTGTCCTCCTGGCTTGCGGTCTCGCGGCCCCGGCGCTGGCGCAAGACCCGAAAGCGGGTGGAGCGATCAATGCCGTGATTCAGCCCGAGCCGCCCGGCCTGATGCTGGCGATGGTCCAGAACGGCCCGGTGCAGATGGTGTCGGGCAACATTTTCGAAGGCCTGCTTCGCTACAGCCCCAAGCTCGAACCGCAGGCCGAGCTCGCCGAGAGCTGGAGTGTCAGCGAGGACGCAAAAACCTACACATTCAAGCTCAGGAAGGGCGTGACCTGGCATGACGGCAAGCCCTTCACCGCCGCCGACGTGCTGTTCTCGCTCGAGATGCTGAAACAGACCCACGCGCGTGCCCGCAACAATCTGGCGCAGGTCGACAAGGTCGAGGCTCCCGACGACTACACGGTGGTGTTCACGCTGAAGCAGCCGTTCGGCCCGTTCCTGGGCATCTTCGAGGTCGGCTCAATGCCGATGGTACCCAAGCATCTTTATGAAGGCACCGACTGGAAGACCAATCCCTACAATAACGCCCCTGTCGGCACCGGCCCCTTCATGTTCAAGGAATGGCAGAAGGGCTCTTTCATCCGCCTGGTCAAGAACCCGAACTATTACGAGAAGGGCAAGCCCTATCTCGACGAGATCTACTGGCAGATCATTCCCGATGCCGCGGCGCGCTCGGTGGCGTATGAGACCGGCAAGGTCGACGTGCTGCCCGGCGGCTCGGTCGAGAATTTCGACGTGCCCCGGCTCTCCAAGCTGAAGGACACCTGCGTCACCGGCGCCGGCTGGGAGTTCTTCTCGCCGCTGGCCTGGCTGTGGCTCAACAACCGGCAGGGTCCGCTCGCCGACAAGCGGGTGCGGCAGGCGGTCATGTTTGCGATCGACCGCGAGTTCGCCAAGGACGTGATCTGGAACGGGCTCGGCAAGGTCGCAACCGGCCCGTCGGCCTCGACCATCAAATACTACACCGACGACGTGCCGAAGTACCCTTACGATCCCGCCAAGGCCAAGGCGCTGCTGAAGGAAGCCGGCTACAAGGGCGAGAAGATCCGCCTTCTGCCGCTCGCCTATGGCGAGACCTGGCAGCGCTGGGGTGAAGCCGTGAAGCAGAACCTCCAGGACGTCGGCATGAACATCGAGACCATCGCCACCGACGTCGCCGGCGGCAACCAGAAGATCGGCGACTGGGACTACGACATCGCCTTCACCTACCTCTACCAGTACGGCGACCCCGCGCTCGGCGTCGGCCGCAATTACGTCTCCAGCGCGATTGCCAAGGGCCAGGTGTTCAACAACGTCGAGGGTTACTCCAACGCTGAGATCGACAAGCTGTTCGCCGAGGGCGCGGTGGCAACGCCGGACTCCAAGCGCAAGGAGATCTACGAGAAGGCGCAGAAGATCCTGGTCGAGGACGTGCCGGTGGCCTGGATGCTCGAGCTGCAATTCCCGACCATCATGCGCTGCAAGGTCAAGAACCTGATCACCACCGGGATCGGAGTCAACGACGGCTTCAAGGATGCATGGCTCGACAAGTGAGGGCTACCTCCGTCACCTCTCCCCGCTTGCGGGGAGAGGTGGGCGCTCCGTCTCTGTCGCTCCAGGTCACACCACCGATATGATCCTCTAGATGCTCTCCTTTGTCGCTCAGCGTGTCGCGAAGGGCGTGATCGTCCTGCTTGCGATCGTCGTCCTCAATTTCTTCCTGATCCGGCTCGCGCCCGGCGATCCCGCCGTCGTGATGGCGGGCGAGGCCGGCGCCAGCGACCAGATCTTCGTCCAGCAGCTCAGGGAGAAGTTCGGCCTGGACAAGCCGCTGCCCGAGCAGCTCTTCATCTACGTCAAGGGCATCGTGACCCTCGACCTCGGCTTCTCCTTCCGCCAGCAGGCGCCGGTCGCGAAGCTGATCGGCGAGCGGCTGCCGGCGACATTGCTGCTGACGCTGACGGCCTTCGCGATCTCGCTCGTGCTCGGCATTCTCTTCGGCACCTTCGCCGCGCGCTTTGCCGGAACCTTTCTCGACACCGCGATCACCGTCTTTGCGCTGATCTTTTACGCCATGCCGATCTTCTGGGTGGCGCTCATGAGCATCCTGCTGTTCTCGGTCACCATGGATTGGCTGCCGAGCTTCGGCTACGAGACGGTCGGCGCCAACCTTTCCGGCCCTGCCCATGTGGTCGACGTCGCAAGGCACCTGATTATGCCGGCGATGACGCTCGGCCTGTTTTTTATGGCGACGTATACGCGCATGACGCGAGCCTCGATGCTCGAAGTGAAGCGTCTCGACTTCGTCAAGACCGCGCGCGCCAAAGGCCTGTCCGACGCCGTGATCCAGCGTCGCCACGTCCTGCGCAACGCGCTACTGCCCGTCGTGACGCTCGCCGGAGTCCACTCCGGCACCCTGATCGGCGGCGCCGTCATCACCGAGACCGTGTTCGCCTGGCCCGGCATCGGACGCCTGATGTACGACGCCCTGCTCCAGCGCGACTACAATCTGCTGCTCGGGGTCTTCGTGATCTGCTCCGCCATTGTCCTGATCTTCAACCTCATCACCGACCTGGTCTATCGCCTGGTCGACCCGCGCATCGAATTCTCCATATGAAACAGTTCTGGAAATCGATGTTGAGGAGCCCGAGCGGCGTCATCGGGCTCATCATCCTGCTCCTTGCGATCTCAGTCGCCTTGTTCGGTCCGATGCTGTTCCCGAACTCGCCCTGGCGCATGGTGCAGCGGCCGTTCCTGCCGCCGTTCACGCTCGCGACCGTGCCGCTCGGCACCGATGCACTCGGCCGCGACGTGTTCGCCGGCATGATCTTCGGCGCACGCGTCTCGCTGCTCGTCGGCATGGTCTCCACCCTGGTTGCGCTGGTCGTCGGCGTTCCGATCGGCGCCATGGCCGGCTATTTCGGCGGCAGGGTCGACGACGCCCTGATGCGTTTCACCGAGTTCTTCCAAACCATTCCGAGCTTTGCGCTCGCGATCGTCCTGGTCGCGATCCTGCAGCCCTCGATCTATTCGATCGTCGCCTCGATCGCGCTGGTAAGCTGGCCGCCGGTCGCGCGCCTCGTCCGCGGCGAGGTGCTGTCGTTGCGCACGCGGGAGTACGTCCAGGCCGCGGTGGTCACGGGCCAGAGCAACACCTGGATCATCCTGCGCGAAATCCTGCCGAACACGCTGTCGCCGGTGATCGTGCTGGCTTCGCTGATGGTGGCGACCGCGATCCTGCTGGAATCCTCGCTGGCGTTCCTCGGCCTCGGCGATCCCAATCTGATCTCCTGGGGCTACATGGTCGGTGCCGGCCGCACCGTGATCCGCCAGGCCTGGTGGATCACCGTGTTTCCCGGCGTCGCGATCCTGATCTCGGTGCTCGGGCTCAATTTGATCGGCGAAGGCCTCAACGACGCGCTCAATCCGCGGCTGTCGCGGGAGGGCCGCTGATCATGACCGCACCGCCCGCCGTCTCCGTCAAGAATCTGCGGATCGCATTGCCCAAGGGCGCCGAGCGTCCCTTCGCGGTCGACGGCATCTCGCTCGATTTGCGGCCCGGCAAGATCGTTTGCGTGGTCGGCGAATCCGGCTCCGGCAAGTCGATGTGCGCGCATGCGCTGATGGGCCTGTTGCCGGACACGGTCACCGTCACCTCCGGCGAGATCCAGTTCGAAGGACGCGACCTGCTCAAACTCGACGACGAATGCTGGCGCGATCTGCGCGGCCGCCGGCTTGCGATGATCTTTCAGGAACCGATGACCGCGCTCAATCCGTTGATGCGGATCGGCGACCAGATGGCGGAGATGTTCGAGGCGCACGGGCTGCTCACGCCGAGGGAGCGGCGCGCAAAGGCGCTATCGCTGGCGCGCGAAGTCGGCCTCCCCGACCCCGAGCGCATCGTGCGCGCCTATCCGCACCAGCTCTCCGGCGGCCAGCGCCAGCGCGCCATGATCGCGATGGCGCTCGCGCTCGAACCGGCGGTGCTGGTCGCGGACGAGCCGACCACCGCGCTCGACGTCACCACGCAAGCGCAGATCCTGAAACTGATCCGCAACCTCCAGCGCAATCGCAACATGGCGGTGATGTTCATCACCCATGATTTCGGCGTGGTCGCCGACATCGCCGACCAAGTCGTGGTGTTGCGCCATGGCAAGGTGGTCGAGGAAGGCCCCGCCTCGGCGGTCTTCAACGCGCCGCAACACGACTACACCAAGGCGCTGCTCGCCGCCGTGCCCTCGATGGACCCACCCGCCCGCAGCCCCCTGGACGACCAGGCCAAGGCGGTCGAGGTGATCGGACTGGACAAGACCTACGTCACCTCGGGCGGCTGGTTTCGCGAGGACCGCCGCGTCGATGCCGCGCGCGGGGTTAATTTCAACATCCTCAAAGGCGAGACGCTCGGCCTGGTCGGCGAATCCGGTTCTGGCAAATCGTCGGTGGCCCGCCTTGTGATGCGGCTGATCGAGGCCGACCGCGGCACCGTGCGGATCGGCGAGACCGATCTCACAAAGCTCGCGGGCAAGGCGCTACGCGCCGAGCGCCCTCGCATCCAGATGATCTTCCAGGATCCGTTCGCTTCGCTCAATCCGCGCCGCAAGGTCGGTCATATCATCGCCGACGGCCCGATCGCGGCCGGCACCGATCCGAAAGTGGCGTTCGACCGCGCCCGCGATCTCCTCAAGATGGTCGGGCTCGATGCCGGCGCGCTCGAACGCTATCCGCATGAATTCTCCGGCGGCCAGCGCCAGCGCATCGGCATTGCGCGCGCGCTCGCGCTCGAGCCCGAGATCATCGTCGCGGACGAGGCCGTCTCCGCGCTCGACGTCTCCGTGCAGGCGCAGGTCCTAAGGCTGCTCGAAGACCTCAAGGCCCGCCTCGGCCTCTCGATGCTGTTAATCACCCACGACCTGCGAGTCGCAGCGCAAATCTGTGACCGCATCGCCGTGATGCAGCGCGGCGTCATCGTCGAGCTGAAGCCGACCGCGCAGCTGTTCGCCGCGCCCGAGCATGCCTATACACGCGAATTGCTCGCAGCAGTCCCGGGGCAGAGAGAGCGCGCGCCGGCGTAAGTCAGCCGACCGCGGTTTCTACTTCGTTCGAGGATTCGTGTTGTTCCAGGTGGGGACTGAGTTTGTTACGCCGACGGAGGGCTGGTTGGACGTTCCGATCGACGGCGCCGTCACGGTCCCGACGGTCTGCCCGGAACTTCCGATGGTCCCTTGCTGCACCGGCGCTCCGGTGCGTCCGCTCGTGCTGCCTGGTGTACCCGTCCCCGATGTTTGTGCGTTTACAGCAAGTGGCGCGGCGGCCAATCCGAGAGCAATAAGTGCAGCAATGGTGCGTTTTGTTCTTGTCATGGCTGATCCTTTCGGGCGCGGTCTCTCAATCGCAATGCCGTTCGTCGAGGCGCCCGTGCACTGACTGACCTTACAACTCCACGCGCGAGAAAATGTGCCGCAGTGCCATCATCCCGTGGGCTCAACTCTTCATCACGATGCTACGAAGCGGTCCCCGCCGAACGGATGCGCCGTGCCATCGGCGCATCGCTGAAGGTACCCCGTTCCACCTCAGGAACGGAATAGTCACGGGCTTTTTATCCCTCGTGGCCGCCCGCATGGCTGCAAAGCCGAAGCCGGCACCCCACATCCGCATGAAATGATTTCCATCATGTGATGGTGGATTGAAGATCTAATTGGAGCCGACATGGGCCAGATTATTCAGTTTGTCTCGAAATCCGAGCGCGAGCGCATTCGCCTCATCCAGGAAGCGCGCGCGATCTACGACAGCATCTTCCCGCCGACTGATCCGATGAGCGAGAGATCAGGCGGAGCCGCCGCACGTCGCAGCGACGGGGGCAACCTCGCGTGATCAAAATCATCGCCGTGCTCTGCAACCTCGCCTCTCCGGCGAACTGTCATGAGCAGACCGTCACCACATCCGACTTCGCCGACGTCTCGATGCAATCTTGCCTGATGGGCGCGCCGCAACTCGCCGAATGGATGAACCAGCATCCGGCCGAGCGCCTCGCCGGGTGGCGCTGCGTGATCGGCCAACAGGCCGGGCGGGGAATTTAGGATCGGACGGGCTCTCCCTGAACGATCCGCAATGTCTGGTCCACCGCCATGATCATTGCTGGTCGCACTTTATCATCTTCTTTGGCCTTGCGACCGTCACAGGTGACCGGCATTGGCTCGCCAGACAGGCGCGCCTACCTGACCGGCGGGTTGGTGTTGCTCCAGGTCGGGACTGCGTTGGTCACGCCGACCGACGGCCAGTTATACGTACCGACCGACGGCGCCGTGACCGTCCCGACCGACTGTCCGCTCGACCCGTAGGCTCTGGGCTGTGCTGCCAACGATCCGGCGCTCCCATAGCTCGGAGCCACCACGCCGGTGCTGTAAGCTCGGCTTGACCGGTGCTTCTTGGCCTCAGCCGCGATCGGCGCGGCAAGCAACCCGACGGTGACTAGGGCGGCAATGGCGGGTTTGATGCTTGTCATGGCTGATCCCTTCATTCGCTGTGGGCCCCTTGCCATCTGTTCATTCAGCCGCGGATTTCCATAGGCAGCCGTTCATAACTCCGTGCGCGGGCGGAGGCGCCGGGGAGCGGTCGCACGACTAGCACGCCCGCTCGCGTGCCTCGCCTTCGGATGGACCCGAATCAGCGCTAGTGCATTCACCTCATCGACTTCGCGTATTGAGGCGACATGACCGGTCCCGAACTGAAGCAACTCCGCAACGATCTCTCGGAGGTCCTCGAGCGCAAGCTCACCGCGGCCGACATGGCCCGGCTTTGCGGATTGCCGGAGAAGGGCGGCGCCGACACCATCCGGCGCTGGGAAGTGAGCGGCCCGACACCGTCGGCGACCAAGGTGCTGCGCGTGCTCGCGATGGCGAGCGAGCGCTATCCGATCCTGGAGAAGTTCGACGTCTTCGATCGTCATGACGTGCGCGAGGAAGACCGGCCCGCAAAGCGCGCTGCATTCCGCGAACAGATGCGCGATGAGGCGCGGCGCCGTCTTGGTTAATGAGATGCGCGCGCAAGTTACCCTGATAACGCCGAGTTAAGCTTTCCTTCAGCACTTCTTAAGCCGACATTAAGCACAAAAATCATTTACAGCCCAATAAGTTACGTTGGCTGCCGCTGTGCCATGGATGTGACAGCATTTTCGTCAAAAGCGAGCTATCTGCAAACCAACGACGGCGCGGAAAGCGCGACTGCCGGGGACTTAAGTGTTGGAGTTTGGACTATGAAGAAGATTCTGTTTGCGACCGTTGCGCTGCTCGTGGTGGGCGCTGCCGCACCGGCGGTCGGTGCCGATCTCGGTAACCGCAACTATTATAAGGCGCCCGCGCCCGCCTATGCCGCCCCGATTTACAACTGGACCGGCTTCTATATCGGCGGCCATGTCGGCGGCGCGTTCTCCAGCGACAACAATTTCAGCGGCCTCTCCACCGGCAATAACGGCAACGGCCGTTTCCTCGGCGGTCTGCAGGCCGGTGCGGACTGGCAGTTCAACCCGAACTTCGTTGTCGGCGTCGAAGGCCAGTATTCCTGGCTCTCCGGCAGCGTCGGCGCGGTGTTCCCAGCCGGCGTCGCCTACACCAACGACCAGCGCGGTCTCGGCTCGATCACCGGCCGCGTCGGCTACACCTGGGGTCCGGGCCTGCTCTACGTGAAGGGCGGCTACGCCTATTCCGACAACAACGAGAAGGTGACCGTCGGCGGCGTGCCGACCGGCTTCATCATCAGCGGCGACCACCGCAACGGCTACACCGTCGGCGCCGGCCTCGAATACATGTTCGCGCCGAACTGGTCAGCCAAGGCCGAGTACCAGTACTACAATTTCGGCGACGCCCACTTCACCGCGGGCCCGCTGGCGGGAACCGGCAACTTCACCACCGACGACCACACCATCAAGGCGGGCGTCAACTACCGCTTCAACTGGGCCAACTCGGCGGTCGCGCGCTACTGAACGGTTATCAAAGCCTTATCATGATGAAGGGCCGGCATCGTTGCCGGCCCTTCTTTTTTCGCTGTGCGGAACGCAACGCAACCAATTGAGCAACTTGCGATTTTTTAACCTGCCCCGAGGATACTCCGCCGCGAAAACATAAAGATCATGCGTGGGGGAATTTCGATGGCGATCCGTCTGGGCCTTGGCCGTTTGCTTGGTGGTATCCGGCCTCGTTTCAAAATGCCGACATGGGGCGTGCGCGGCAGCCTGTTCACGGCCTTCGCAGTGATCGCGGGCATGGGTCTCGTGATCGCGGCCGGCGCCGGCTTCGTCTTCAACCATCTCGGCAGCACTATGATGGACCTGAGCGGCCGCGATATCCCCCGCCTTTCCGCAAGCCTTCAACTCGCATCGCAAAGCGCAACGCTCGCGGCGCAGGGGCCGGGCCTGCTGGCGTCGCCGTCCGACGAGGCGCTGAACGAACGCACCAAGAAGGTGCAGGAGATCCAGCAGCTTGCCATGGCCAAGCTTGGCGAGATCATCGAGCTCGGCGCCGACAAGCAGATCGCAACCGCGTTGCGCGACACCGCCAAGAGCATCGACGAGGCGACCCAGAGCCTGGTGTCAGCCGCGCGCGAGCGGCTCGATACCGGCGCGCTGCATGACAAGCAATATGAAGCACTCCGCAAGGCGCAGCTCACCTTCGTCGGTGCGGCCGGTCCTGCCATGCTGGATGCGCAGACGCGTCTGAACGCGATCCTCGGTGCGGCGGAAGTTTCCGCTGACGATGCCACCGAAGCCGCCCGCACCGTCTCCCAGGTCGCGACCATCTCCGCCAACGGCAATCTGATGGCCGCCGACATGATGGCGGCGCTGTCGGCCAACAACAGCGATACGCTGGAGGCGATCGAGAAGGAGTTCAAGGCGACGCGCGACCGTGTCAAGTCGAACCTCGAGGACCTGCCGAACATGGCCTCGATGCAAGCGGTGCGCGACACCGTGCAAAAGCTGTTCGCCTTCGGCGAAGGCAAGTCCGGCGTGTTCAAGATCCGCCAGAAGGAGCTCGACGCCATCGACTACGGCCAGACCATCCTGGACGAGACCCGCAAGCTCAATGTCGGCCTCGGCATCAGCGTGCAGCAGCTGGTCGAGGGTGTGCAGAAGGAGACCAACGCGTCGACCTTCCAGGCGCGGCAGGAGATCTCGCTCGCGACCACCGCGATGCTGGCGCTCGGCGCACTGACGCTGGTCGGCTCGGCGCTGTTCGTCTGGCTCTATGTCGGCCGCAACATCCTGCGCCGCATTCGCGAGCTTCAACGCGCCATGCAGTTGCTCTCGGCCGGCGACCTTGACACCGAGATCGTCCGCTCCCGGCAGAACGACGAGATCGGCGCGATGAAGGAAACGCTGACGGTGTTCCGCGACAGCATGATCGAAGCCCGGGCGCTTGCGAGCGAGCAGGACAGGGATCGCATCGCCAAGGCCGAGCGTGCGGCGCAGATGGAGGCGAAGATCGCCGGGTTCGAGAGTACGGTGCGCTCCGCACTCGACAATCTCGCGCAGTCGGCCAATTCGATGCAATCGACCGCGCAGAGCATGTCGACCACGGCAGACCAGTCCAATGCGCTGGTGAACGCGGTTGCCTCCGCAGCCGAAGAGACCTCGGTCAACGTGCAGACCGTATCGTCAGGCACCGAGCAGCTCTCGTCCTCGATCGAGGAAATCAGCAAGCAGGTCGTCACCTCGGCCGCGATCGCCAGGAAGGCGGTCGACGAAGCGGGCGCGACCGACGCCACCGTGCAGAGCCTCGTCGACAGCGCGAGCCGCATCAGCGTGGTGGTCGACCTGATTCAGACCATCGCCTCGCAGACCAATCTGCTGGCGCTCAACGCCACCATCGAGGCGGCGCGCGCGGGCGAAGCCGGCCGCGGCTTCGCGGTGGTCGCCTCCGAGGTGAAGAGCCTCGCGAGCCAGACCGCCAAGGCCACGGAGGAGATCCGTAGCCAGATCGCCAGCATGCAGTCAGTGACGACGTCGGCGGTCGGCGCCATCCAGGGCATCGGCCGGATCATCGGCGAGATCAACGACGTCACTACGACGATCGCCGCCGCCGTCGAGGAACAGGGCGCGGCGACACGCGAGATCGCCCGCAACATCCAGCATGCGGCCGGTGGCACCAGCGAGGTTTCCAGCAACATCGTCGGCGTCTCCACGGCTTCGGCGGAAGCCGGCGCAGCGGCGAACGAAGTGCTCGGCGCCTCCGACGCGCTCCGCCGCGAAGCCGACATGCTGCGCGGAGAGATCGACGCGTTCCTCAACAACATGCGGGCTGCGTAAGGCGCCGTTCCGTAGCCCGGAATGACCGCTATGCAGGCCGCGCCAGCGTTCTTTTTCGGCTGGCGCGCCGTGACGGGCGGGTTTAAGCCGGTAGGATGAACGCAAAGACCGACACCGTGCAGTCCTCCGCCGACGCCCTGCGCTATCCCTGGGAACAGCATCCCGGCCCCGAACAGGTCGTCGAGGTGAAGCCAGGAGTGTTGTGGGCGCGGCTGAAGCTGCCGTTCCGCCTCAACCATGTGAACATCTACCTGCTCGCCGATGGTGACGGCTATGCCATGATCGATGCCGGCTTCGGCAATGAGGAGACGATCGAAGCCTGGACGAAGCTGTTCGACGGGCCGCTGAAGGGCGTCAACATCACGCGCCTGATCGTGACCCATTCCCATCCCGATCATGTCGGTCTGGCCGGGTGGATCGTCGAGCGGTTCAACTGCCCGCTCGTGATGTCGCAGGTCGAATATCTGCAATCGGTCTATCACCAGAACCGCGGCACCGAGGAGCGGCAGGAAGCGCAGCGGCTGTTCTTCCGCCGCCATGGCATGGACGAGTCGCTCACCGAAAAACTGCTCGGCCGCGGCCAGGACTATCTCAAGCGCGTCTCGGTGCTGCCGCCGTCCTACCGCCGCATCTCGCATGGCGATGACGTCGTGATCGGCACGCGCCGCTTCAAGGTGATCACCGGCGGCGGTCACGCGCTCGACCAGGTGATGCTGTACTGCGCCGACGACAAGCTGTTCCTCTCGGCCGACCAGGTGCTGAGCAAGATCTCGCCGAACGTCAGCGTGTGGGCGGTCGAACCCGACCAGAACTCGCTCGGCGAATATCTGGCCTCGCTCGCCCGCCTCACCACGACTCTCCCCTATGACGTGCTGGTGCTGCCTGGCCACGGCGTGCCGTTCTACGGGCTCAAGACCCGCATCAAGCAGCTCGCCGATCACCATGAGGAGCGCTGCCGCCTGATCGCGGAAGCCTGCCGCGAGGTGCCGCAGACCTCGCGCGCCCTGGCGCCCGTGGTGTTTAACAAGCACGTTCTGGACGAACATCAGATGGGTTTCGCTGCCGGCGAACTGGTCGCCCACGTCAATTACATGATCGTCGAGGGCCGGCTGACGGCCGAGACGCAGGACGGCGTGTTGCAGTTCAGGACGACCTGAGCGCTGACTTCAATTCAGCGGATGGTGCAGAGCAACATTGCATCTCGCGCGAACTTGATCCGGATCAAGTTTCAAATCGCACGATAGGGCATTTTGCCCAAATGCCCCGCAGGTCCAAATGTGGGATAGCGCATAGACATTGGAGCTGGAAAAGCTCTAAGGATATGCGGGTCTTTGGTCGGTTCCGCTGCAGGTTTGACGATGGATTACGCCCAGTTTTTCAATTCCGCCCTTGATCGTCTCCACACCGAGCGGCGCTACCGCGTGTTCGCCGATCTCGAGCGCATTGCCGGCCGGTTCCCGCATGCGCTCTGGCACTCGCCCAAGGGCAAGCGCGACGTCGTGATCTGGTGCTCCAACGATTATCTCGGCATGGGCCAGCACCCGAAGGTGGTGGGCGCGATGGTCGAGACCGCGACCCGCGTCGGCACCGGCGCCGGCGGCACCCGCAACATCGCCGGCACGCATCATCCGCTGGTGCAGCTCGAGGCCGAGCTCGCCGATCTCCACGGCAAGGAAGCCTCGCTGCTCTTCACGTCCGGCTACGTCTCGAACCAGACCGGCATCGCGACCATCGCAAAGCTCATTCCGAACTGCCTGATCCTGTCCGACGAGCTCAACCACAATTCGATGATCGAGGGCATCCGCCAGTCCGGCTGCGAGCGGGTCGTGTTCCGCCACAACGACCTCGCCGATCTCGAAGCACTGTTGAAGGCTGCGGGCCCGAGCCGGCCCAAGCTGATCGCCTGCGAGAGTCTTTATTCGATGGACGGCGACATCGCCCCGCTCGCTAAGATCTGCGACCTCGCCGAGAAGTACGGCGCGATGACCTATGTCGACGAGGTCCACGCCGTCGGCATGTACGGCCCGCGCGGCGGCGGCATCGCCGAGCGCGACGGCGTGATGCATCGCATCGACATTCTCGAAGGCACGCTGGCCAAGGCGTTCGGCTGCCTCGGCGGCTACATCGCCGCCAACGGCCAGATCATCGACGCCGTGCGCTCCTATGCGCCGGGCTTCATCTTCACCACCGCGCTGCCGCCGGCGATCTGCTCGGCCGCGACCGCCGCGATCAAGCATCTGAAGACGTCAAGCTGGGAGCGCGAGCGTCACCAGGACCGTGCCGCCCGAGTCAAGGCGATCCTCAACGCCGCCGGCCTGCCGGTGATGTCGAGCGACACCCACATCGTCCCGCTGTTCATCGGCGATGCCGAGAAGTGCAAGCAGGCTTCCGACCTCTTGCTCGAACAGCACGGCATTTACATCCAGCCGATCAACTATCCGACGGTCGCCAAGGGCTCCGAACGCCTGCGCATCACGCCCTCGCCCTATCACGACGACGGCCTGATCGATCAACTCGCCGAAGCCCTGCTGCAGGTGTGGGACCGCCTGGGTCTGCCGCTCCGCGAGAAGTCGCTGGCGGCGGAGTAGGCTTCTTCGCCTTCTCTTTCGATCTAAGTTTCACCGTCCCGGAGCTACCCCCTCCCCACCGTCCCCCAAGGGGGAAGGGAGCGAGAGAGTTGCGCCTCCCTTAGGTCGGCGGAGCCGCACAGCGTAGCGGTCGGTCTCGAATTTCCTGCAACGCGGACGGTCTCTCCGTTCCCTCCCCCTTGTGGGGGAGGGTCAGGGAGGGGGTACCACGCGGGGACTCTCTCGGGGAGCCAGAAGCAGCGCAGCTTTAAGGCAGCCGCTTAACGACAACTCCGGTTCCCGCCGTGGCACGGCATTTCGCTGTCGCCTCCACCCGTCCAACGCGCTAGATTTACAGGGAAAATGAGATCGGGCGCGGCCAGCGCGCGCCCCGGGAGAAGCACGCTCGCCATGCTGCACGATTGGGGCGTGATCGCCGCCGCCTTCGGCTATATCGGCTTTCTGTTCCTGGTGGCGAGCCATGGCGACCGCCGCTCGCCGGCCGGGCGCGGCCGCGCCTCGGGGCTGATCTATCCGCTGTCGCTGGCGATCTACTGCACCTCCTGGACCTTCTTCGGCTCGGTCGGCTTCGCCACCCGCACCTCCACCGACTTCCTCGCGATCTATGTCGGCCCGATCCTGATGATCGGACTCGGAGCCGGCGTGCTGCGCCGCGTGATCCAGCTCGCGAAGGCCCACAACATCACCTCGATCGCCGACTTCATCGGCGCGCGCTACGGCAAGAGCCAGGCAGTGGCGGCAACCGTCGCGCTGATCGCCATCATCGGCTCGGTGCCCTACATCGCGCTCCAGCTCAAGGCGGTCGCCTCCTCGCTCGAAACCATCCTGAGCGAAGACCAGGCCTTCTCCCACATCCCGATCATCGGCGACGTGGCGCTGATCGTGACGCTGGCGATGGCGGCCTTCGCGGTGCTGTTCGGCACGCGGCAGACGGACGCCACCGAGCACCAGCACGGCCTGATGCTGGCGGTCGCAACCGAATCCATCATCAAGCTCGTCGCCTTCCTCGCTGCGGGCACCTTCGTCACGTTCTGGATGTTCTCGCCGCACGAACTGATCGAGCGCGCGATGAAGACACCGGAGGCGGTGCGCGTCATCAACTATTCGCCGTCGATCGGCAACTTCCTGACCATGACGCTGCTGTCGCTGTGCGCGATCATGCTGCTGCCGCGCCAGTTCCACGTCAGCGTGGTGGAGAATTCCTCGGACGCCGAGGTCGGTCGCGCGCGCTGGCTGTTTCCGCTCTATCTCGTCGCCATCAATCTGTTCGTGATCCCGATCGCGCTCGCCGGCCTCGTCAGCTTCCCGTTCGGCGCCGCCGATCCTGACATGTACGTGCTGGCGCTGCCGATGGAGGGCGGCGCGGATCTGCTCAGCGTCGCCGTCTTCGTCGGCGGGTTGTCGGCGGCGACCGCGATGGTGATCGTCGAATGCGTCGCGCTCTCCATCATGGTTTCGAACGACCTCGTGGTGCCCCTGGTGCTGCAACGACGGCCGGAGGGGCGCACCGGCGGTGCCGATTTCAGCGACTTCCTGTTGCGTTCGCGCCGGCTCGCGATCTTCGCCATCATGGTGATGGCCTATTTCTACTACCGCGCGCTCGGCAACACCCAGCTCGCGGCGATCGGCCTGCTGTCTTTTGCCGCCATCGCCCAGCTTGCACCAAGCTTCTTCGGTGGACTGCTGTGGCGGCGCGCGACCGCGCGCGGCGCGATCGGCGGCATGCTGGTCGGCTTCGCAGTGTGGCTCTACACGCTCTTCATCCCGAGCTTCATGGATACCTCGACGGGGGGCATCCTGCTGCTCCAGCACGGCCCGTTCGGGATCGAGGCGCTGCGGCCGCAGGCGTTGTTCGGCGCCGATTTGCCGCCGCTGATGCACGGCGTGGTCTGGTCGCTGTCGCTCAACATCCTCACCTACGTGCTGCTGTCGCTGGCGCGCCGGCCGTCTTCGATCGAGCTGGTCCAGGCCGATCTGTTCGTCCCCAACACGCTCGCGCCAATTTCCCCGAATTTCCGCCGCTGGCGCACCACGGTCACGGTGCAGGACATCCAGACCACGGTAGCGCAATATCTCGGGCCTGACCGCGCGCGGCATTCGTTCGAGGCCTTATCCGCGCGGCGCAATGTGCGGCTGGAGTCCGGGGCGCCCGCCGATTTCGAGCTGCTGCAGCACGCCGAGCACCTGATCGCCTCCTCGATCGGCGCAGCCTCCTCGCGTCTCGTAATGTCGCTGCTGCTGCGCAAACGGACGGTCTCCGCCAAGGCTGCGCTAAAACTGCTCGACGATTCCCATGCGGCGCTGCATTTCAACCGCGAGATCCTCCAGACCGCGCTTAACCATGTGCGCCAGGGCATCGCGGTGTTCGATGCCGATCTGCAACTGATCTGCTCCAACCGGCAGTTCGGCGATCTCCTCAACGTTCCTCCGCATTTCATCCAGTTCGGCACGCCATTGCGTGAAATCCTGGAATTCATGGGCGTGAGCGAGCCGGCCGATCCGATCGAGCGCGAGGCCATGCTGGAGCGCCGGCTGGTGGCTTACACCACCGACGGCGAGCCTTATCTCGAGCGCCTGCCCGACCGCCACATGGTGATCGAGATCTTGACCAACCGCATGCCCGGCGGCGGCTTCGTCATTACCTTCACCGACGTCACGCCCACGTTCGAGGCGGCCGAAGCGCTGGAGAGGGCCAATGCGACGCTGGAAAAGCGGGTGCGCGACCGCACCGAGGAGCTGACCCGGCTGAATTCCGAGCTGGCGCTGGCCAAGAGCGCGGCCGAAGACGCCAGCATCTCCAAGACCCGCTTTCTCGCCGCCGCAAGCCACGACATTCTCCAGCCGCTGAACGCGGCGCGGCTCTATGTCACGAGCCTGGTCGAGCGTCAGCACAGCGGCGAGGAGACACGGCTGGTCGAGAACATCGACGAATCGCTCCAGGCGATCGAGGAAATTCTCGGCGCGCTGCTCGACATCTCCAGGCTCGACGCCGGCGCGATGACGACCTCGATCTCGAGCTTCAAGATGGCCGATCTGATGCGCTCGCTGGAGATCGAGTTCGCGCCGATCGCACGCGCGAAGAATCTGGCGCTCGTGTTCGTGCCGTGTTCGCTGCCCGTCGAGTCGGATCGTCTCTTGCTGCGGCGGCTGCTCCAGAACCTGATCTCCAACGCGATCAAATATACTCCACGCGGGCGCGTGCTGGTCGGCTGCCGCCGCCGCGGCGCCACGCTGAAGATCTGCGTCTACGACACCGGCGTCGGCATCCCGACGGTCAAGCGCGGCGAGATCTTCAAGGAATTTCACCGCCTCGAGCAGGGTGCGCGGATCGCCCGCGGCCTCGGCCTGGGCCTGTCGATCGTCGAGCGGCTGGCGCGCGTGCTCAAGCACGACATTGCCATCGATTCCAATGTCGGCGGCGGCTCGGTGTTTTCCGTGACGGTGCCGACGGCGAAGGCGATCACCCACACCGCGGCCGTGACCAGTGCGACGCCGCTCGCACGCACCTCGATCTCGGGTACCCTGATCGTCTGCATCGAGAACGACGCCGCGATCCTCGACGGCATGCGCACGCTGCTGAAAGCCTGGGACGCCGAAGTGATCGCGGTCGCCGATCCCGAGGCCGCGATCGCCGCAATCGAGACTGCGGGCCGCCGCGTGACCGGCCTGCTGGTCGATTACCATCTCGACCGCGGCAACGGCATCGCCGCGATCCGCGACATCCGCCGCCGCTTCGGTGACGGCATCCCCGCGATCCTGATCACCGCCGACCGCAGCCCCGCCGTGCAAATGGCTGCGCGCGACGAAAAGGTTGCGGTGCTCAACAAGCCGGTCAAGCCGGCTTCGCTGCGCGCCCTGCTCGGCCAGTGGCGCACGCAGCAGATGGTGGCTGCGGAGTGAAACTCCGCACTCAGGGCGCAAGCCTTGTAAACACGTAGTCGCGACACTTCACACGAGCTTCGTGGCACGCGAAGCAGGTGCGATGCTGGGCCTCGTCGACCGGCTTGCCGTTGATGAAGCGACCAAATCCCCAGCCGCCGGTCGAGGCATATTTTTTGGAATCCTTGACCATCACCTGGACGGTGGTGGCTTCACCGGGAATCGTCGCGGACGCAAATTCGGGCGACTGTTTCCGCTTCCAGGCCCGCTTGACCAGAATTGTGCCGTCCGGGAACGGAAGCTTGTTGTCTTGATAAGCATCGATCGCGGTCCTGTTGCCGACGACGGCACGCAGCTCGTCCAGGGGAGCCGCCTCCTCGGCCGGCGCGATCAGCTCCCACTGCTTGTAGCCCTCCGGCACAGTGACGCCGAAGATGGGCGAGGCATCCGCCGGGCCCTGCGCGAAAGCGATCGTGACCAGATAGGGCACGCAGGTCAGGACAACGACGAGGAGGAGCACGGCAAGCACGATCATCGTCGTAGAAGACGGAACTTTTGACTTTTCGGATTTCATTTTCGCTGACGCTTCATTGAACTGCGTTCGCATGTCAGGCCTCGGTCCGGCCTTGCCGGACCGAGGCGCTGCCAAAATCCTCAGGCGCCGCCGTCGGCGTCGATGACGGCCTTGGCAAAGGCTTGCGGTGCTTCCTGCGGCAGATTGTGGCCGATGCCCCCGGTGATCAGGCGATAGTCGTACCGGCCCGAGAATTTCTTGGCATAGGCGCTTGGATCGGGATGTGGCGCGCCGTTGGCATCGCCTTCCATCGTGATCGCCGGGACGCTGATGACGGGAGCTGCGGCAAGCTTCTTTTCGAGCTCCTCGTACTTCGCCTCGCCCTGGGCGAGTCCGAGCCGCCAGCGGTAATTGTGGATGGTGATCGCGACGTGATCCTTGTTGTCCAGCGCCGCCGCGCTGCGCTCGAAAGTGGCGTCGTCGAACTTCCACTGCGGCGAAGCGAGCTTCCAGATCAGTTTTGCGAAATCATGCGTGTACTTCTCGTATCCGGCGCGGCCGCGCTCGGTCGCGAAATAAAACTGGTACCACCATTGCAGCTCGGCCGACGGCGGCAGCGGCGCGTTGCCCGCGGCCTGGCTGGAGATCAGATAGCCGCTGACCGAGACCAGCGCGCGGCAGCGCTCCGGCCAGAGCGCGGCGATGATGTCGGCGGTGCGCGCGCCCCAATCAAAACCGGCGACCACCGCTTTCTTGATGTCGAGCTTGTCCATCAGCGCGATGATATCGGCTGCCATTGCCGCGGGCTCGCCGTTGCGCGGCGTCTCGGCGGAGAGGAAGTGGGTCGAGCCGTAACCACGGAGATAGGGAATGATGACGCGATAGCCGGCCTTTGCCAGGATTGGCGCGACGTCGACGAAGGCGTGAATGTCGTAGGGCCAGCCGTGCAGCAGGATCGCGACGGGGCCGTTCGCAGGACCGGCCTCCGCGTAGCCGACGTTGAGGACGCCGGCATCGATCTGCTTGATCGCGCCGAACGACGCATTCCTTGCGGAAGAGCGCGTCGCTTGCGATTCGGCGCGGGCGAGGCCGATCACGCCGAGGCCGGCGGCGACAGTTCCCGCGGCGATGCCGAAAAACTGGCGGCGGTGCTGATCGATGATCTGTTTCATGATGCTGCTACCTTTCTGATAGTTGGAGGTGGTGCGTCAGATCAGTGCGACCGTGACGTCGATGTTGCCGCGGACGGCCTTGGAATAGGGACAGGTCTGATGCGCCTCATCGACGAGGCCGCGCGCGATCTCGCGATCGAGGCCGGGCAGGCTGACATCGAGGCGTGCCCTGAGCGAATAGGCGCCCTCGTCGAGCACGAGGTCGATCTCCGCATCGATCGCACATTTCCTGGGGAGCTCGATCTTCCGCTTGCGGGCCGCGATTTCCATCGCGCCTTCGAAGCAGGCCGACCAGCCGGCCGCGAACAATTGCTCGGGATTGGTACCGATGCCGTTGCCGCCCGGCGGCGACAGCTTGACATCCAGACGGCCGTCGGAACTGCGCGATATCCCGTCCTGCCGCCCGCCACTGGTGCGGGTCCGGGCCGTGTAGAGCAATTTTGCCGCTTGGGTCATGAATGTCTCCTTGCCATCGCGCAACTCACTAGCAGCGGCTGCCGCGACACACCCGTTGGGACTTGTGAGAAGTTGTGAGGTCTCGGTTCGCGCGCCTCACAGGACCTGCATCCGCGGTCCGATCGCGGCGTGGGACGGCCTTGCCGGATTGCGATCATCTGGCTATCCGGTCCGTTCCAAAAGATCAGGATTCCGCCATGACCGAGCCGGCCGGCACCGCAACGGGAACCCTCTCGTTTGGGCCATTCACTGTGACGCCGCACGAAAGACTCGTCATGCGCGACGGCGTCGCGCTGCCGCTCGGTGCAAAGGCCTTCGACACGCTGCTCGCGCTGATGTCGCGGCCGAACCAGGTCGTCAGCAAGTATGATCTGATGGCGCTGGTGTGGCCCGGCATGACAGTCGAGGACGCCAATCTGCGCTTTCACGTCGCGGCGCTTCGCAAGGCCCTTGGCGACGGCAGGGACGGTGCCCGCTACATCACGACGCTCTCCGGCCGCGGCTATTGCTTCGTGGCGCCGATCTCGCAGGCGGCTATCGCGGCAGATCGGCGCACCGTAGCGCGAACGGAATTGCCGCCCGTCAAACTGCCGAACCGGCTGCAACGAATGGTCGGGCGCGACGATGCGGTCGCCGCCGTCTCCGACAGGCTGATCCGCTCGCGCTTCGTCACGATCGTCGGCCCGGGCGGTGTCGGCAAGACCGCCGTTGCCGTTGCCATCGCTCACGATCTGCTCGCGACATTCTCCGACGCCGCACATTTCGTCGATCTTGCCGCGCTGAGCGATCCCGATCTCGTGATCACCTCGATCCTGCTGATGCTGGGCTTGCCGGCGCAAACCGACGATCCCCTGCCTGCGCTGCTCGCGCATCTCCGGGACAAGCGGATGCTGCTGATCCTCGACAATTGCGAACACGTCATCGCAGCCGCGGCCCCGCTGGCCGCCGAGATCTTCCACGCCGCACCGAATATCTACATTCTGGCGACGAGCCGCGAAGCCCTGCGGGTCGAGGGCGAGCAGGTGTATCGGCTGGCGCCGCTTGCCGTTCCGCCCGACCATCCCGGTCTGACGGCGGCCGCGGCGCAGACTTATCCTGCACTTCAACTCTTCCTCGAACGTGCCACGGCCGGTGGCGCGCAGATCGCGCTCGACGATGCCAATGCAGCGATCGTCGCCGGGATCTGCCGCAAGCTGGACGGCATGGCGCTGGCAATCGAACTCGCCGCCGGCCGGGTCGAAGCCTACGGCCTGGAGCAGACCGCGGCACTGCTCGACGAGCGCCTCAATCTGCTCTGGCAGGGCCAGCGCACGGCGCCGCCGCGACAGAAGACGTTGCAGGCGACGCTGGCATGGAGCTACGGGCTCTTGTCCGATATCGAACGTCTCGTGCTGCGCAGGCTCGCGGTTTTCGCCGGTCACTTCACTATCGACGCCGCACTCGAGATCGTGCCGGACGAACGCGTCGACCGCTCCCGCCTGTTCGATGCCATCGACGGCCTGGTGGCCAAGTCGATGGTCGCGGCGCGGCCGATTGGCGCCATGATGCGTTACCGTCTGCTCGACACGACGCGCGCCTATCTGCTCGAGATCGAACCTGATGACGCGGCGCTCGCCGCCCGCCACGCGACCTATTACCGGCAATGGCTGGAGCAGGCCGGCACGACATGGGCCACGGTGCCGAGCGCCGACGAGCGCGCGATCCACTTCTCCGCGCTTCACAACGTGCGCGCGGCGCTGGACTGGTGTTTTGGCACGGACGGCGATGCCAGCATCGGCATTGCACTGGCCGCAGCTGCAGCGCCAATTTTTCTCGCGATGTCGTTGCTGGTCGAGTGCCGGCGCTGGTCTGAACGGGCGCTGCTTGCGCTCGATCCTTCCTCGCGCGGCGGCGCCGAGGAAATGCACATCCAGGCCGCGCTCGGACTGACCTTGATGTTCACGCGCGGCGGCAGCGAAGCGGCGCGTGCCGCGTTGAGCCGAAGCCTTGCGATCGCCGAGGCGCGCGGCGACGCGCCGAACCAGCTCCAGCTGCTCGGGCGCATGCATATCTTCCACGAGCGGATGGGACAGTTCGACGCCGCGCTCGGCTATGCGCAGCAAAGCCTCACGGTCGCCGGGACACTCGGCGATGCCGCCTCCCTCGCCCTCGCCCATTCGCTCCTCGGTGTCTCCTTGCATCTTGCCGGCGAGCATCGCGACGCGTTGACGATGCTGGAGACCGCCTGGCATAAGCCGGGCACGGAACGGATCAGCACCGTCTATGGCTTCGATCACCGCAACCGGGCCGGCATCTCGCTCGCGCGCGAGTTTTGGTTGCAGGGCCGCCCCGCGGATGCGATGCAACTGGCCCGGCAGACGGTCGTCGAGGCCGCCCAGATGGACCATCCGATCACGCTCTGCATTGCGTTGATCTGGGCGGTCTCGATCGATCTCTGGAGCGGAGACCTCGATGCCGCGGAAGAGAACATCGACCGCTTCATCGCCCATGCCGAATCGCGCTCCATGGGGCCCTATCTTGCGGTCGGCCGCGGCGTCAAAGGCGAGCTGGCGATCCAGCGCGGCAATGCCGCCGAAGGCGTCGAGACGATCGGGACGTGTCTGCGTGAGCTCCACGATGCCGGTTACGAGTTGCTCACCACGACGTTCAACATCGCGCTTGTTCAGGGCTTGATGACGCTTGGGCAGATCGAGCGGAGCGCGCGCCTGCTCGACGACGCGATCCGCCTCGTCGAGCAAAGCGGCGATCATCTGTACATGCCCGAGCTGCTGCGCATGAAGGGCAGGGTTCTCTTGGCCAGAGCCCAGCCCGAGGCCGATCAAGCGGAAGCCCATTTCGTGCAATCACTGGCATTGAGTCGTCGCAAAGGTGCCAAGGCCTGGGAGCTGCGGGCCGCGATCGATCTCGCCGGTCTCCTTGTCGAACGCGGCCGGCGCGAGGAAGCGAAGCGGTGGCTTCAATTGGCGTATGAAGGCTTCGCCCAGGGCTCGGAAACAGCGGATATCAAGGCTGCCGAGAAGTTGTTGCAAACATTGTGACGCGGACTCTGGTGCGGAGTGAGGCGCGCACTCTCTCAAAGCGTCATTGCGAGCGCAGCGAAGCAATCCAGAATCTCTCCGCGGTAGGACGCTGGAACGCTTCGCTACGCTCGCAATGACGGAGCAAAGGGCAGCATCGCCATCCTCCAATTCAGGTTCAACTTGCAGACATGCCTTCGCGTCCTCGCGGCGCGTTTCGCCCGAGCTTTGCCTGGTCATTCCACCCTCAAAGCCAAGAGGGCGCAGGGAAGGCCGGGTGCCGGCTGGCACCCGCGGTCCGCTGCGCGAAAATGTAGCGCAAGGAAACCGCACAGCAGCATACAGGTGTAGCCAATCACTCGGCCTTCCCTGCGCGATGGTTGGACGGCTTATGCCGTGCTCTCCCGGGAGCCGAGTTCCTTTTGGCCTCCCTCGTCCCAACGAAAGTCACCGGCACCGCGCCGGTTGACGCGGATGCCGCATTCGCCAGGGCTTGACCGTAGCAACGACGGCCAGGACCACACGGTTTTGCCGTACGCACGGCTCGCCATTTCGCCGCAGTTTTTCCAGCCCTGTCGACGGAGCCGGAAACTTACAGACGAGACGAAGCCTAGCAGCGCCGCTCGTCGGAACGCAGCCTTGGGCTCACGGAGAGCAATCCGCCCTGCCCTTGGCCTCTCGCACCCGAACGCTGCCGCGTCCACCGCAAGCCCGGCTCGCGAACATGACGACCACAAGATCGCCCCTCAAGGATGAGCCGGGATGCGCGACACATACGCCATTTCCGAATTTCGGTAAAGTGGAATATTTTTGCGGCGGCGGATTGACGGGGGCGACACAGAGGAGGTCCGGTAGCCCGGATGAGCGAAGCTATATCCGGGGTTTTCGCTAGCTAGCCGCACTAGCGGTCCCGGATGTCGCTTCGCTCATCCGGGCTACAGGCTGCGAGAGGCGCTCGCTACAGGCTCACCCCGTCGGGGTACCCTGCTTCCATTGGCCGCCGGCGATTTTCGCGGCGGCGATCACGGCTTGGGTCCGACTTTCGACGCCGAGCTTTTGCAGGATCGCCGAGACATGCGCCTTGATGGTGGCCTCGGAGACGCCGAGCTCATAGGCGATCTGCTTGTTGAGCAATCCCTCCGACAGCATCATCAGAACCCGGACCTGCTGCGGCGTCAGCGTCACCAGCCGGTCGCGCAGGCGCGTCATGTCGGGGTCGGCGACTGCCGACAGATCAGTGTCGGCGGGAACCCAGACGTCGCCCTCCATTACCTTGAGGATCGCGTCGCGCAAGGTGTCGACGCCGAAGCGCTTCGGGATGAACCCGGAGGCGCCGAAGTCGAGCGAGCGGCGGATGGTGGCGCTGTCGTCGGACGCCGAGACGATCACCACCGGAATAGCCGGATATTGCGCGCGCAGATAGATCAGGCCGGAAAAGCCGGAGATCCCGGGCATCGACAGGTCGAGCAGGATCAGGTCGACGTCGGAGGTCTGTTCCAAAAGCTTGGTCAGATCCTCGAACGATCCAGCCTCGTCGATCCTGGCCGAGCTCAGGACGCCCGTCACCGCCTGCCGCAACGCGTCGCGGAACAATGGGTGGTCATCGGCAATGATGAGATGGGTCGAGGGAGCGTTCATCGTTCTCTTGCTGGCAATCGCACCGGGCCAGTAAGCCGGCGCGGGGCCCTGGTCAATTCTTTCCCGACCAGCCGTGGCATGCAAGTGGACATTATCCCTTTGCGGCAACGGGGTTAATCCACAGGCCGGCACTATGTTGCCGGATGGAAGGCTCGCAGTGTCAGGCGAGCGTCAGTGTGAAAGGCCGAAAGTCGTATTGGGGCGGGTTTCACGCCAATGTTACCTTGGGGGCAAGGCTTGGGTTGATCCGGCATGACCGGACATCCAGGGCGCGAGGAAACGATTTTTCGGGGAGCGACTCAACATGTCGACAATGGCTGTGTCTCAAGCAGGCGCGGGAGGGATGACGAAGGACGAACGGTTCGTCATTCTCGCCTCCTCGCTCGGTACCGTCTTCGAGTGGTACGACTTCTATCTCTACGGTTCGCTGGCCGGCATCATCGGCGCGCAGTTCTTCTCGGCCTATCCGCCGGCAACCCGCGACATCTTCGCGCTGCTGGCCTTCGCGGCCGGCTTCCTGGTGCGCCCGTTCGGCGCGATCGTGTTCGGCCGTGTCGGCGACATCGTCGGCCGCAAATACACCTTCCTCGTCACCATCCTGATCATGGGTCTGTCGACTTTCATCGTCGGCCTGCTGCCCAACGCTGCCACCATCGGCATCGCGGCCCCGATCATCCTGATCGCGCTGCGTCTCGCCCAGGGCCTCGCGCTCGGCGGTGAATATGGCGGTGCGGCCACCTACGTCGCGGAGCATGCTCCGAACGGCAAGCGCGGTTACTACACCTCCTTCATCCAGACCACGGCGACGCTCGGCCTGTTCCTGTCGCTGCTGGTGATCCTGTTCACGCGCTCCGCGCTCGGCGAACCCGACTTCGCGGCATGGGGCTGGCGCATTCCGTTCCTGGTCTCCGTGCTGCTGCTCGGCGTTTCGGTCTGGATCCGGCTTCGCCTCAACGAATCCCCGATCTTCCAGAAGATGAAGGACGAGGGGAAGAGCTCGAAGGCCCCGCTGACGGAAGCCTTCGGCAACTGGCAGAACGGCAAGCTCGTGCTGCTGGCGCTGTTTGGCGGCGTGATGGGCCAAGGCGTGGTCTGGTACACTGGCCAATTCTACGCGCTGTTCTTCCTGCAATCGATCCTCAAGGTCGACGGCTACACCGCCAACCTGCTGATCGCCTGGTCGCTCCTGCTCGGGACCGGCTTCTTCATCGTGTTCGGCGTGCTCTCCGACAAGATCGGCCGCAAGCCGATCATCCTCGGCGGCTGCCTGATCGCGGCGCTGACCTTCTTCCCGATCTTCAAGATGATCACCACCAATGCCAACCCGGCGCTGGAAAAGGCGATCGAGTCGGTCAAGGTCGACGTGGTGGCAGATCCCGCAGGTTGCGGCGACTTGTTCAATCCGGTCGGCACCCGCGTCTTCACCTCGCCTTGCGACACGGCACGTGCCTACCTGTCGCAGTCGTCGGTCAAGTACTCGACCACGCCAGGTGCGGCAGGCTCCGGCGTGAAGGTGATGGTCAACGGCAAGGAAGTTCCCTACGCCAACGCCAAGGACGGCAATCCGGCAGTGCTCGCCGCCGTGCAGGGAGCCGGCTATCCGAAGGCCGGAGATGCGGGCATCGTGAAGATGGCGCATCCGTTCGACATCTTCCGTCCGCAGGTGGCCGCGGTCGTCGGATTGCTGTTCGTCCTGGTGCTCTTCGTCACCATGGTGTACGGCCCGATTGCCGCGATGCTGGTCGAACTGTTCCCGACCCGCATCCGCTACACCTCGATGTCGCTGCCCTACCACATCGGTAACGGCTGGTTCGGCGGCCTGCTGCCGGCGACCGCCTTCGCGATCGTGGCCTCGACGGGCGATATCTATGCGGGCCTCTGGTATCCGGTCATCTTCGCGTCGATTACCGTCGTGATCGGCTTGTTCTTCCTGCCGGAGACCAAGGACGTCGATATCAAGTCGACCTGATCGACGCAGATCGAGATCAACACCAACCGGCCGCGGTCTCCGCGGCCGGTTTTGTTTTGGCCTACTGATTGCTACCGAGGAATTGCAGCACCACCTCGCGCCGGTGCGGGCGGGCGCGATGCTCGATCAGATAGATCGCCTGCCAGGTGCCAAGCGCGAGCTTGCCGCTCAGGACCGGCACATGAAGCGAAGTCTGGGTCAGCATTGTCTTGACGTGCGCCGGCATGTCGTCCGGTCCCTCGGCATCATGCGTCCAGCCGGCGTTCTCGGGCGCGAGCCGGGACAGAGCCGTGGTGAGATCCACGAGCACGGAAGGGTCGGCGTTCTCCTGGATCGTCAGCGATGCGGAGGTGTGACGAACGAACAGCGTCAACGCGCCGTCTCGCGCGCCTGCCTCCGCCACGAACTTCGCAGCTTCAGCGGTGAGATCGGTGAAGCCGCGGCCGGGCGTCTGCACGGTCAGCAGCGACGATGCGATGGTGGTGGCTTGCACCGACGATGGCGCCGAGCGCGTGATGGATTTGGCTGATGTCATCATCACTCTCTCAATTCGGAAAGCTGCCATAGGTGGGCAAAGCGAAGCGTGCCCACCGACTCACGCAACGAAAACAAAAATGGTGGGCACGGCGCGTCGCGGCCTTGCCCACCCTACCGCATCTCGCCACGTGCTAAATCTTCCCCGACACGTCCTTCTGCACGCGGTTGGCCATGTCGATCAGCCGGCGCCAGGCCCTTTCCAGGAATGACATCACGCGATCGACGTCCTGGTCGCTCGGCAGCGGGATCTCGATCCTGCGCTCGCCCTCGGCGGCCTTTGGTGCTTGCGGCTCCGCCTTCTTGAGCGGATCCGTTTTCGGCAGCGCCTCGTCGATCTTGCCTGACACGGTCGGCCCCGCCGCAAGCCGTCCCTTCAGCGTCTCGACTTCGGCCTGGAGCCTGCCGATCTCGGCGTCGAGCGCGGTACGTTCATCGGGCACCGCGTAGCAGGCCCAGCCGGCGCCGCTGCGGGTGCAGGTCGACACCGTGCCGGTGCGGCTGTCGAGCCGCAGCACCCCCTCGGGGATGGGCGTCATGCTGTAGCGGCCGTTTTCGCTGTCGGGCGCGGATTGCGCGACGAGGCAGCCGCCGCTGATGGTCAACACCGCGGCGAACGCCGCCGCCGCCAGCCATGATGCTGTGGATGAATTCGCTGCTCTCATCGCGTTCTCCGCCACGACGCGCAGGTAGCACGTCCAAAGATGGCGCTCATAAAGGTGGCACGTCTCGCAATTCTACACCCCGGCGAGGCGATCCGCCGCCCAAAACGCGCCTTTGACATGAACGATCACGGCGCCCCCTTTGATCCCGGCAGCCGGGCGAAATGGCGACGGCATCCGCCGATCCAGCGGAGACCTGCTGCGGTGCGGCGTCACGCTGTGTGCAGCGCTGCCGCCCGCGCCGATATTGTAAGATAAATCAAATACATAACAGGAATGGACACAATCGTGACTTGGCTTGACTTGATTATGGGCCATCAGTATGGTCCACGCGGCTTTTGAGGGTGGCGGGCGTAATTTCCATTCAACCGCGGCGTTTCGGGTCTTCGTTGCATGACACAGGGCACGGGACACGGCGAGAATGGAGATCGCGATAGATCGCCCGAGGAAGCTGCGCTTTCCGAACGGCTCGGAAATCTTGATCAGCGGTTGTCCGAATTTCGCGGCCGCCACGTCAAGACCGAGCAACCCGCAGGTGACGGTGAGGACAGAGCGGCCAGAGCCTCGGCGATGGCGCTTGGTTTTCGGTTATCCTCCGAGTTGGTCGCCGGGGTCGTTGTCGGAGCGGGGATTGGCTGGGGTTTCGACCGCTTGCTGTCGACGTCGCCTTTCGGATTCATCGTGTTCCTGCTGCTGGGCTTCGTCGCCGGCGTGGTGAATGTGGTGAGAACGGCAGGCGCGGGTCAAAACAGGCGCGGTGGTTCTTAGGCGGTCCACACCAGGAGAGGAATGATCGTGCCGGCTCGTGCCGGTACGGGCCGGGCCCGACCGGCAGACCGAGACCCGCCGGCATCGCCCGGCAGACCAAGAGATGCCGCGCTGATGAAAATCGATCCGATCCACCAGTTCAACATCGAGCCTCTCTTCACCCTGGGCCATATCGGCAACCACACGATCGCCTTCACCAACTCGTCGCTCTACATGCTGGTGGCGGTCGCGATCATCTCGATCCTGATGCTCGCCAGCGGCACGCAGCTGGTTCCCGGCCGGCTGCAGTCGGTCGCCGAGATCTCCTACGAGTTCGTCGCCTCCACCATCCGCTCGACCGCCGGCGCGGAAGGCATGAAGTTCTTCCCGCTGATCTTCTCGCTGTTCATGTTCATCTGCGTTTCGAACCTGGTCGGCATTATCCCCTACACCTTCACGATCTCGAGCCATCTGATCGTCACCGCGGCGCTCGCGCTGCTGGTCTTCTTCACGGTCCTGATCTACGGCATTGCCAAGAACGGCCTTAAATTCTTCTCGATCTTCGTGCCCCACGGGGTCCCCGGCTACATCCTGCCGCTGGTGATGTTCATCGAGATCCTGTCGTTCTTCCTGCGGCCGGTTTCCCACAGCGTCCGTCTGTTCGCCAACATGCTGGCCGGCCACATCGCGCTGAAGGTGTTCGCGGGCTTCGTCGCCATGCTCGGCTTCTCGCTCGGCGCCCTTGGCTGGGTCGGCGGCGTGCTGCCGCTGGCGCTCACGGTCGCGCTGTACGCTCTCGAGATTCTGGTCGCGTTCCTGCAAGCCTATGTGTTTGCGATCCTGACCTGCATCTACCTCAACGACGCCATTCATCCGGGACACTGAGCGGTCCGGGGAATTTCCACCCAAAACCCAATCTTTCTTCCAAGGAGTCTAAAATGGATCCGGCAGCAGCAAAACTTATCGGCGCGGGCATCGCATGCATCGGCATGGGCGGCGCGGGCGTCGGCGTCGGCGTGATCTTCGGCAACTACCTCGCCGCGGCCGTTCGCAACCCCTCGGCCGCTCAGGGCCAGTTCGGCAATCTGATCTTCGGCTTCGCCGTGACCGAAGCGCTCGGCATTTTCTCGCTGCTGATCGCGCTGCTGCTGCTGTTCGTTCCGCTCTGAGAACGATTTTTCGCGCCGCTTCAACCGAGGCGACGCGCATGACTGCAACAGGAGTACTCCATGGCTGAAAGTCATGGCGGGGCGAAAAGTCCGGCGGCGGGCGCCCACACCGGGTCCGAAGGCGGTCACGGTGGCGGTTTTCCGCCGTTCGAGAGCGGCACTTATGCTTCACAGCTGGTGTCGCTCGCGATCTTCTTCGTCGCGCTTTACGTGATCGTGTCCAAGCTCGCTCTGCCGCGCGTCGGCGGTGCGATCGAGGCGCGTCAGAACAAGATCGAGGGCGACCTCGCCGAAGCGCAGAAGCTGAAGGACCAGTCCGAAGCGGCGCTGAAGGCCTATGAAAACGAGCTTGCTTCGGCACGCTCGCGCGCGCAGGCCATCGGCAACGAATCCCGCGACAAGGCGAATGCGCAGGCGGACGCCGAGCGCAAGGCCTTGGAAGAGCAACTGGCGGCCAAGCTCGCCGAGGCAGAGAAGACCATCGCCTCGACCCGTGCGACCGCCATGAGCAACGTCCGCGGCATCGCGGCCGATGCGGCAGGCACCATCGTGCAGCAGCTCACGGGCGTGGTTCCGGACGCGGCATTGGTCAATGCCGCCGTTGATGCGTCCTTGAAGGGTTAATCGATATGTTCTTCGATCCTGAAACCTGGGTCGCCATCGCCTTCGTGATCCTGATGGTCGTGTTCGGCTATCTCGGGGTCTTCAAGAAGGCCATGACTGCGCTCGACCATCGCGCCGATCGCATCAAGGCCGAGCTCGACGACGCGACGCGCCTCAAGCAGGAAGCCGCCAAGGTGCTCGCCGACTACAAGGCGCGCACCGCCTCGGCCGAACGCGAGGCCGCCGACATCATCGCCAACGCGAAGAGCGAAGCCGAGCGCATCGCAACCGAGGCCAAGGCCAAGGTGGAAGATTTCGTCGCTCGCCGCACCAAGACCGCGGAGGGCAAGATCGCGCTCGCCGAGGCTCAGGCGGTGGCCGATGTTCGCGCCGCAGCGGCCGAAGCCGCCGTCCAGGCCGCCTCCACGATCCTGTCGAAGTCGGTCAGGGGCCAGGTCGCCGACGATCTGCTCGCCAAGGGCATCACCGAAGTCAGGCAGAAGCTGAACTGAGAGATCTTGCCTTCACCAATCAAAAAGCCGGCGCGATCAGCGCCGGCTTTTTTGTTTGTCGGGCACTGCATCGGCAAATCTGATGTCATCGCCCGCGAAGGCGGGCGATCCAGTATTCCAGAGACAGCCCTGATAGATCGAGAAGCCGCGGCGTACTGGATGCCCCGCCTTCGCGGGGCATGACGACTATCTTGACGTGGTTACTTCTTCTTCGCCCGCGCCTTCGGCTCGGGCGACAGCGCCTGCGGATCGAAGCCGACATAGAAGATGTAGCTATCGGCGTCCTTGGCCGAAGGCATCGGGTAGACCAGATCCTCGGCCACGAAGGTGAACGGCACGCTGCCGCCCTCCGACATTCCGACCGTGGTCCGGTAGGCCTTGGAAGCGATCACCTTCTCGCCGACGCCGCCCTGCACCACGGCGACGCGCAGCGGCACCTCGACGCTCGCAGGCGCGCCGGCGGGTCCGGCAATGACGCGGCCCTGGATGCCGATCCGGGCCGTGATATCGCCGCCATTGCGGGCGCATTCGCGCGCCATCTTGGTGATGGTGGCCTGGAAGCGGATCTCGTTGCCGACGGCCGGCTTCCCGGTGGCACCGACCGCGTAGGTGGAGGCTCCGGCACGCACCGTGACCTGCGGGCAATCAAGATCGTCATCAGCCGCCGGCTGGCCCGGCGCAGGCGCCGGCTTGGGTTGGGCCGGCTCGTCCGACTTGCCGCCGAACAGGCCCTTGAATCGATCGGTCAGCGACTGCGCCGCGACCGGCGAGATGGAGACGAGCGCAACTGACAACGCCAGCGCGACCGCCGCCCCCCGCCGCAACGCATTCCGCGATGACCGAAGCTCCTGCACCATCAACACCCATACTCCTGACGACATCCCGACCGATCACCGGCCGGGTTGCGCCGTTATATCGTCAAAACCGGCGAACCCAAGGCAGCAAACAAGGAGACTTTGGCCGCATCAATCAACGGGCTCAGCCGCGGAAATCCTCGTGCAGCAGGCCGAACAGCAAATGGTCCTGCCAGACCCCGTTGATGCAGAGATACCGGCGCGCCAGCCCCTCGCGGGAGAAACCGCACTTCTCCAGCACCCGGATCGAGGGCGCATTGGTCGGGATGCAAGCGGCCTCGACCCGGTGCAGATTGAGCTCCCCGAACAGCGTCGGCAGCAGCACCCGCAGCGCGGCCGTCATGTAGCCGCGCTGGGCGTGGGGCTTGCCGACCCAATAGCCGATGGTGCCGGCCTGGACGATGCCGCGGCGGACATTGGCGAGCGTGATGCCGCCGACCATGGCGCCGTCGAGCTCCCGGAAGATCAGAAAGGGATAGGACCGGTCCGCGGCGATGTCCTCGGAATAGCGGCGCAGGCGGCGGCGGAAACCGGAGCGGGTGAGATCATCCGACGGCCAGATCGGCTCCCAGGGGGTCAGGTAATCGCGGCTGGACTCGCGCAGATGGGCCCATTGCAGGAAGTCCGACATCTGAGGCGCGCGTAGCAACAGGCCGTTGCCGCGCGGCGCGAGAGCGGCGGGTCCACTGGATGGCAGGCGAAAGAGGGCCATGGTGATGCTTCCCGGGGCGGATCAACCCGTGCGCGGCTCCTAATGCAGCCGCGCCTTGGCGCGTGCCCGGGTCAATCCTTCCGCAAAAGACACCGCCGTGTCCAGACCCCTGCCACTGCCCAATGCGACAACCGCAGGGCGGCTGCGCGAAAGCAGCGCACGCGCCGCATCCCGGGTCGATTCGACGCTGACGGCGTCGATCCGGGCCACCAGCTCCTCGGCGGTCTGGGGCCGGCCATAGGCCAGCACATGCCGGGCGAGTTGCTCGGCGCGGGACGAGCAGCTCTCCAGCGCCATCAGCAGCCCCGCCTTCATTTGCGCCTTGGCCCGCGCGATCTCGACCTCGGTCAGGGTCTCGACCGAATCATTCATGATGTCGACCACGACCTCCATCATCTCGGGCGCATCGGCCGGATCGGTGCCGGTGTAGAGGCCGAAGAAGCCGGTGTCGGTATAGGGGGCATGGAACGAGTAGATTGAGTAACAGAGGCCGCGCTTCTCGCGCACCTCCTGGAACAGCCGCGACGACATCCCGCCGCCGAGGATGTTGGTAAAGACCTGGAGCGAGAACAGCGACAGATCGGTCTGCGGCACGCCCTCCAGGGCCAAGGTCAGATGCGCCTGCTCGAGCTCGCGATGCACCACCTTGGTGCCGCCCTTGCCGAATTGTGCGGGTTGCGGCTTGGGACCCGCTGTCCCCTCAAAACTGGCAAAGCGCTGCTCGACCTCGGCGACCACCTGCTTGTGATCGACCGCGCCGGCGGCCGCCACCACCATGTCAGGGCCGCGGTAGTGCGTCGACAGATAGTCGCGCAGCGAGTCGCGGCTGAAGGCACGCAAGGTCTTCGCAGTGCCGAGCAGCGAGCGGCCCATCGGCTGGTCGGGATAGCAGAGCTCGTTGAGATGCTCGAACACGACGTCGTCAGGCGTGTCCTGCGCCGCGCCGATCTCCTGCACGATGACGTTCTTCTCGCGCTCGAGTTCGTCGGGCTCGAAGGCGGGATTGGCCAGGATGTCGGCGAGCACGTCGAGTGCGAGCGGCACGTCGGCCTTCAGCACCCGCGCATAATAGGACGTGGTCTCGGTCGAGGTGCCGGCATTGAGGTCGCCGCCGACCGCCTCGATCTCCTCGACGATCTCGCGCGAGGAGCGCTTCGTCGTGCCCTTGAATGCCATATGTTCCAGAAGATGCGAGATGCCGTGCTCGTTGGGCTTCTCGTCGCGCCCGCCGACGCCGGCCCAGACGCCGAGCGCCGCGGTCTCGAGATGAGGCATCTTGTCGGTGACGACAGTGAGGCCGGACGCAAGCTTGGAAATCTCGACGCTCATCCGGCAACTCCCTGTTTCGCGGCGCGGCTGACCGACAGCACGAACCGCTCGACCTCGGTCTGGTCGTTCTTCATCACCTTCATGTGTTCGGATTTGGTCATCAGACCATCGAGCCAGGCCGGCAGTTGCGGCCGCTGGCCGCAGGCCGCTTCGACCGCATCGGGGAATTTGGCCGGATGGGCGGTGGACAGCACGATGCTGGGAACCGTCCTGTCCGTGGTGTCGCGGTCGGCGACCGCAAGCGCGACCGCGGTGTGGGGATCGACCAGCTCGCCGGCCTCGCGCCAGGCGGCGCGGATCGCGGCCGCGGTCTCGGTCTCGTCGGCCCGGCCTGCGTCGAACCCCTCGCGGATCGCGGCCAGCGTCGCATCGGGCAGCACGAAGCGTCCCGATTGCTTCAGTGAATCCATCAGACGGCGCACGCCGGCGGCATCGCGCCCGCCAGCCTCGAACAGCAGCCGCTCGAAATTCGAGGAGATCTGAATGTCCATCGACGGCGAAGCCGTCGCGTGGACCTCGCGCACCTCGTAGATCCCGGTCTTCAGCGTGCGCGCCAGGATGTCGTTGACGTTGGCGGCGATGCCCAGGGTCCGCACCGGAAGACCCATGCGCTTGGCGACATAGCCGGCGAAGATGTCGCCGAAATTGCCGGTCGGCACGACGAAGTCCACCGCGCGCGCGGGTGCACCGGCGGCAACGGCGGAGGTGAAATAGTAGACCACTTGGGCGACGATGCGCGCCCAATTGATGGAATTGACGCCGGACAGCGACGTCGCATCGCGGAAGCGATGGTTGTTGAACATCGCCTTCACGAGGGCCTGGCAATCGTCGAAATTGCCCTCGACGGCAAGCGCATGGACGTTGGCCGCGCCCGTCGTCGTCATCATTCGCCGCTGCACCTCGGAGATGCGGCCATGCGGGAACAGCACGATGAGATCGACATTTTCGAGTCCTGCGAACGCGTCGACCGCAGCACCGCCGGTGTCGCCCGAGGTCGCGACCACGATGGTGGTGCGCTGGCCGCGCTGGGCGAGCACGTGGTCCATCAGCCGCGAGATCAGCTGCATCGCCACGTCCTTAAAGGCGAGCGTCGGGCCGTGGAACAGCTCCAGCACGAACTGGTGCGGCGCCATCTGGCGCAGCGGCACCACCGCCGGATGGCGGAAGGTGGCGTAGGCCTCGTTCGCCATACGGCCGAGCTCGGCGTCCGAGATCTCGCCGGCGACGAAAGGGCGGATCACCTCGACCGCGACCTCCCAATAGGGACGCCCGAAAAAGCCGGCGATGGCGTCAGGCGAGAGTTGCGGCCAGGTGGCCGGCACATACAGGCCGCCGTCGCGAGCGAGCCCGGTCAGCATCACGTCGCAGAAGCCGAGTTCGGGGGCCTCGCCCCGGGTCGAGATATAACGAGTCAAACTGCCCTCCAAAGGCCGGCCGAGCCTGGACTCGGTCCGCAAGCCTTTGATTTTACGAAATTACTTGTTAACAGCCAGAGGCTTTGGGCCACCATAAAGTGTTTTGCGGCATCAGGAAACCGCTTCGCGCCTGGGGCCGTCCAAGGAAAAAGGCTGCCAACGAAAAGCGCTGCCAACGAAAAGGGCTGCGGCAATGCCGCAGCCCTCTCTTGGAAGGTCTGTCGTTGTGTGCAGACCGGTTTGGCGTCTTGGGGTCACCGACCCGCAAAAACTGTTCGCGCAAGCTTTCGTCGGCTGTCACGATATCGTCAAGGGACAAAACGGAATGTGTGAGAAAATGTTCCTGTTTTTCCCGACACGTTTCGGCGCGGGCAAACGTTCGCCAGCAGCTTGGCGTCACGCATTACCATTATATCCCGAACGACAGCACAGTTCGGGAACGAACGACGGCTGCGCTCATTGTGTCGGCGGATGGTGTCGGCGCTATCCATGCATTGCCCGGCTGAGCGCCGAGACCGGTCCGCCCGCCGAACCGGCAGCATCCTGGTGCAGCCGGTTCGGTGCCCTGAGGCGTCAGTTCATCCCGATTTCCACCGCGATCCGGATCAGGTCGGAATGGTTCTTGGCACCGAGCTTCTGCTTGAGCAGAGAGGTGGTGTTGGCGACGGTCTTGTAGGAGATGCCGAGCGCCTCGGCGACCTCGACGATCTTGTCGCCTCGCCCCAACAGGCGAAGAATCTCGAGCTCCCGCGGCGTCATCTGCGAGGCTGGATTGGCCTTGATCGCCGCGCCGGAAAACGTCACGGCTTCCGCGAGCTGCGGTGAGATGAAATTGTCGCCCGCAACCACCTTGCGCACCGCCTTGAGCAGGATCCGGGGATCGTCGCCCTTGGAGACGTAGCCCTGGGCCCCGAGCTCGACCGCCCGCACCACGAAGGCTGGATCATC
Organism: Bradyrhizobium sp. 155; assembly: GCF_023101105.1. Lineage (NCBI taxonomy): Bacteria > Pseudomonadati > Pseudomonadota > Alphaproteobacteria > Hyphomicrobiales > Nitrobacteraceae > Bradyrhizobium > Bradyrhizobium sp. 155. The sequence continues at coordinate 7,059,007 of NZ_CP064704.1, forward strand.
GTTCATGCTGAACATGATGATCTTGGCGTCGGGATCGTCCTTGCGAATGCGCCGCATCAGTTCAAAGCCGGAGACGTCGGGCAGGCTGATGTCGATCACAGTGACGTCGGGCCGCCTGCTGACATAGGCGCGATGCCCGGATTTGGCGTCGGTCGCCTCGTCGATCCGGATCGAATGGTCGGAGGAGAACAGGGTGCGGCAACCGGACAACACCACGGGATGGTCGTCGACAATCAGGACGCGGGTCGCCGGCTTGGCAGTATCTTGCATTGTAACTCTCTAGTTTTTCGATTCATAAACCGACGGGAACAAATGGAAAGAGCAAAATCCCCTGATGCGCGTTAGAATTGACCTAATGTGGCAACGGCTGTCCTTCAGTACACAATTGTTTCTGCCGCTCGGCCTGCTGTTCATGGCGGCGCTGATCATGGGCGGCGTCCTGCTGCACGTCTTCACGACCGGTCAGCTCGCCGAGGAGAACCAGCCGGCCCAACGATCGACCAAAGCCGTGGCCGAGGCCCTCAACAACGCTCTGCGTTCATCCGACCATCCGCGAAGGACCCTGGATGACTTCGTGCGGATGCTGGACGAGTCCTCAGATATTCAATTCCTTCCTGCAGGAGCGGTTGCTCCTCCCTTTGCGTCGAGGGGCCTGCAAGGTTCGCATGGCCCACCAAAATGGTTCGTCAGTCTCCTTTCCATTCCGGACTTGCACATCGCATTTCCGGTATCCCTCAACGGCGAGCATTTCGGCGACATCGTGTTTGTGCCGGACCTGTCCGCAGCGCCGTTCGAGACCTGGGTGGGCTTCCTCGCCTTGGCCGGCTTCGTCGTCGCGCTGACCGGGCTGACAGGGGTCGTCGCCTATGTGTTTGCGGGATCAGCCCTGCGACCACTGCAGGATCTTGGCGCAGGCCTCACGCGGCTACGACGCGGCGACTACGCAACACCGATCTCGGTCGGGGGACCGCCGGAAATCCGGCAAAGCTGCGAGGAGGCCAATGCGCTGGCCGAAACGCTGGTGCAGTTGAGCCAGGACAATCGCGACCTGCTGCACCGCCTGGTCTCGCTCCAGGACGACGAGCGGCGCGATCTCGCGCGCGAACTGCACGACGAACTCGGTCCGCTGCTGTTCGGCATCCGCGTCGGCACCATCGCATTGGTCGATGCCTCGCCCCCGGCGGGAAATCTCAGCAGTTCGGCGCAGGAGGTGTTGCAATCGGTCGAGGCGCTCCAGCAGACCAACCGCCGCATCCTCGACCGGTTGCGACCGCTCTACATCGAGGAATTGGGTCTGGAGACCAGTGTGCAGACGCTGCTCCGAAATTTTCGCAAGCAGGCGCCGTCTATCGACCTGACGGACGCGGTCGATCCGAATCTCAACGCGATCGACGGGCCGCTGGCTCAAACCGTCTATCGCGTGATTCAGGAGGCGCTGACCAACGTGCTGCGTCATGCCGGCGCCAGCCATGCCCATGTGCAGGCGACCTTCGCCGGCGAGACGGTCGTCATCGAGATTTCCGACGACGGCGGCGGCTTTCCCGAAGGGAATCTGTTCGGCCGCGGCCTGACCGGCATGCATGAGCGCGTGCGCGCACTCAGCGGATCGCTGTCACTGCTGCGCGTGGACGACAGAACCTATGTGCGCTGCCGCCTTCCCGCCGAACCGGCACGCGAGGCGCCGGTCAGCGATTGAAGCGCTTTCGAGCGAAGTGGATACCGGTTCGCGTGAAGAAAACGCCAAAACAGAATCTGGTGTTCGGCTCTGATTAATCAGAACGGAAACTCTAGCACGCACAGCCAAGCTGCGCGTTCTGTCGCGCCGGCTCGCACAGCGTGGTGCGGATCTTGCCGTCGGGGCTGAAACAAAACGAGGCGCGAATGCGCAGCGCGCCGGCGACGGAATATTCGAGATCGACGCCGTGGGGTGCAGGATGGATTTCCTCCAACCCGAAACCGGCCGACGAGAAAGCGCTGAGCCGCGGCTGCCAATAGGCTTCGAGCTCGCTCCGGCCGCGATAGCGCTGCGTGCCGTTGCACGTGCATTCGACCTGGGCGTCATCCGCATAGAGGTCGAGGAGCGTCGCGAGGTCGCCCTTCCTGCAGGCATCCACCCAATCGACGACAATTCCCATCTGGTCGAAATCACTCACGCTGCAATCCTGTCTGCCGCGGAAAATTACTGGCGGCTTAGGACCACACTCGTGAATGTGCGCTGAATGGTAAACCCCGGGCGATACCGGGTTCCCTAAGTGGATCTACGGAGCTCAGCCCCGCCGCCGCCCTCTTGCCCACACGGCGAAGGCGATGAGCACGGCGCCTGCAAGGGTGAACCAGGTGATGGCGTATTGCAGGTGATCGTCCTTGAGATGGACGTCGAGCGGCCCCGGCCGCGGAATGCCATTCTCGGGCGCCGGCTGCTCGAGGTCGACATAGAACGGCGCAACCGCGCCCCAGCCCAGCGCGCTCGCGATCGCCACGTGATCGCGCACGAACCACAGCCGCTTGCCGCGGTTCTCCGCCGGGGTCAGCCAGCCCGGTGCCTCGGGGAAGCGCAGATAGCCGGTGAACGAGACCGCCTGCCCGGTGACGAGCTTCCTGACCGCGCGATCCTCGACGCTGCGATCCTGCATGGTGTTTTCGACGAAGCCCGCATCGATCACCACCGTCTCGCCGCTCGGCAGCCGCGCCGGCAGGAAGGCCCAGGTGCCGGGGCCCGACGCGTCCTTACGCACGGCGGATCCGGAGGAATAGACCATCGCATCGGGCAACGGCGCGTAGGTCGCGGTAAAGCTGACACGGCGGAATTCATCGCGCGCGGGACTTAGCGCGGCCCATCGTGCCGGCGGCGGCAGAGTGACCGGTGCCTCCGCGAGGCGCTCGGTCAGTGCGGCGATCAGCTCGTGCTTGGCGATGCGGCGCTGCAATTGCCAGACGCCGAGCGTGACGCAGACCGCGGTCAGGAAAAGCGTAAACAGCGCGAAGCCGGCCACGCGGGGCTTGCGCGCGGTCTCGTTCATTTCGCGCGGTCGACCAGCCGGCCCGGCGCCGCCTTATGGTGGAATTGCAGTGCGATCAGCAGCGACTTCATCGCGCGCAACGGCAGCAGGGTAGTCGCAAGGATCAGCGGCAGCCACAGCACCGCGTGCAGCCAGTACGGCGGCTGGTACTTGACCTCGATGACGAGCGCGCAGCCGACGACGATCGCGCCGGCCAGCATGATGATGAAGATCGCCGGACCGTCACCGGAATCGATGAAGGCGTAGTCGAGGCCGCAACGCTCGCAGCAAGGCGCAAGCGTCAGGAAGCCTGCATAGAGCTTGCCCTGGCCGCAGCGCGGGCATTTGCAGGCAAGCCCGCGCAGCGCGCTTTGCAGGACGGTGGCTTGCGGCTCGGACGTATCGGCGGCTTCGTTCATGGCAAAAGGTCTATCACAGTTTCTGCCGAAACCCCTGCGCGCAAAAAAGCAAAAGGGCGGCCCGGGGCCGCCCTTTCTCGATCCGAAGCCAGCCCGCTCAGTGCGCGCCGTGAGCCATGGTCTCGGCGCCGTGTCCCCAGACATAGATGCAGAGGAACAGGAACAGCCAGACCACGTCGACGAAATGCCAGTACCAGGCGGCGAACTCGAAACCGAGATGCTGGGTCGGCGTGAAGTGGCCGGCATAGGCGCGGAACAGGCACACCAGCAGGAAGATGGTGCCGACCAGCACATGGAAACCGTGGAAGCCGGTCGCCATGAAGAAGGTCGCGCCGTAGACGTTGCCGCCGAAGGAGAATGCCGCGTGGCTGTACTCATAGGCCTGCACGCAGGTGAAGAGCGCGCCGAGCACGACGGTGAGGATCAGGCCATATTTCAGGCCCTGGCGATCGTTCTCGAGCAGCGCATGGTGGGCCCAGGTCACCGTGGTGCCGGAGGTGAGCAGGATCAGCGTGTTCAGGAGCGGCAGATGCCAGGGATCGAAGGTCTCGATGCCGTGCGGCGGCCAGGTGCCCGGCACGGTGCAGGCGCCGGCCGCGGTCCCGAGACCACAGCCGAACACCGCATCGCGGGTAGCGTGGACGGCGTCGGCCGGGAATAGCGCCGCGTTGAAATAGGCCCAGAACCAGGCGACGAAGAACATCACCTCCGAGGCGATGAACAGGATCATGCCGTAGCGGTGATGCAGCTGCACGACGCGGGTGTGGTCGCCCTTGTACTGGGCTTCCCTGATCACGTCGCCCCACCAGCTCGCCATGGTGTAGAGCACACCGACGGTGCCGACACCGAAGATGATCGGCGCAGCCGAGAACATGTGGTGCATCCAGGTGATCGCGCCGACCGCCATGATGAAGGCGGAGATGGAGCCGACGACGGGCCATGGCGAGGGATCGACCAGATGGTAGTCGTGATGCTTGGTGTGCGCCGTTGCCATTTGCGGTCTCGCTCCTCAATCCCGTGCCTGTCAGGCACTTATCCCCTTATTCCAACCCCGGCGCGTGAGTCCGGAGATCAGAGATTTCCCTTGCGTTTGTCGTCTTCGCTGGCCGCGAGCGGCTTCACCACCGGATCCTTCACCGGATAGAACGTGTAGGACAGCGTGATCGTGTTGAGACCGTCGTTCTCGTGGTCGTCGGCAATCGACGGATCGACATAGAATACGACCGGCATCTCGCGCTTCTCGCCCGGCGCCATGGTCTGCTCGGTGAAGCAGAAGCAGTTGATCTTCTGGAAATAGGATCCGACCGTCAGCGGCGCGACATTGTAGGCGGCCTGGCCTGCGGTGGTCCGCGCGGCCTGGTTGGTCACCGTGTAGAAGACGGTCACGACCTGGCCGATATTGACCTCGATCTCGCTCTGCTCGGGCTCGAACTTCCAGGGCAGGCCGGGCGCGACGTTGGAATCGAAGCGCACCGCGATCTTGCGTGCGATCGGGCCGCTGGCCGGCGCCGAGGTCGCGACCTGGGTCGTGCCGTTGAAGCCGGTGGCGCGGCAGAACCAATTGTAGAACGGCACCGCCGCGTAGGAGGCGCCGACCATCAGCGCGACCACGCCGCCGCAGATCGAGGCGACCACCACGTCGCGGCCAAGCCCCCTGGCAGGCCTGCGCCCCTTGGTGGCCGTCCGGCTCTGATCCCGCGATATGGTCGGCTTCTGATCCATGTTTCCTACATCGGCCGGACGAGCACGGCCGGCCCCTTGACCATGGTCACGGCGAAGAACAGCACTACGAGCACGCCGAGCGCGAGTGCGATCGCGATCGAGCGCTGACGACGGCTCTTCTTCTGCGCCTCGGTGAGGACGATTCCGTCTATCTCGGGTTTGTCGGCCATCCCTGTGATCATGCGCCCCCTACCATCGGCGCAAGCGCCCGGAACACGACCTCGGCCAGCAAGGTCGCAAACAGCGCGAACAGATAAAGGATGGAGAACGCGAACAGCTTGCGGGTCGCCCGCAGCGATTGGCTGCGCTCGCGACGGACATAGACGTTGATGGCGAACCCCAGCATGCCGGCGCCGAGGATCAGCGAGACGATGCCGTAGATGGCGTCGAAGTAGCCGAGCGCCCAGGGCGCGGCCGCGACCGCGATCAGCACGATGGTGTAGAGCAGGATCTGAAGCCGGGTCGCGTCGGGGCCGGCGACGTTGGGCAGCATCGGAATGCCGGCGCGCGCGTAATCGTCGGAGCGGAACAGCGCCAGCGCCCAGAAGTGCGGCGGCGTCCAGAAGAAGATGATGGCGAACAGCAGTAGCGGCTCGACGTCGACCGTGCCTGTGACCGCGGCCCAGGCCACCACCGGCGGCAGTGCGCCGGCGGCACCGCCGATCACGATGTTCTGCGCGGTCCAGCGCTTCAGGCCGATTGTGTAGATCACGACGTAGAAGAAGATGGTGAAGGCGAGCAGCGCGCCCGCGATCCAGTTGACCAGGATGCCGAGCGTCATCACCGAGAAGAAGGCGAGCGTCATGCCGAAGGTCATCGCCTCGGGACGGGTGATGCGGCCGCGCGGAATCGGCCGGTTCGCCGTGCGCGACATCTTGGCATCGATGTCGCCTTCGAGCGCCATGTTGAGCGCGCCGGACGCGCCGGCGCCGACCGCGATGCAGAGCAGCGAGGTGATGGCCAGCACCGGGTGGAAATGCCCGGGCGCCATCGCCATTCCGACCAGCGCGGTGAAGATCACCAGCGACATCACCCGCGGCTTCAGGAGCGCGATGTAATCGCCAACCTCCGCTTCGGAGATGCGGGGATTGATGTCGATGGCGTTGTGGTCGAGGACGGACACTAGACTGACTCGCTTGGTTGTCGAGCCGCGGCGCCCGTCACGGGCGCCGCGAGCATTGGCTTACTGCACGCGGGGCAGCACTTCGAACTGGTGGAAGGGCGGCGGCGAGGGCAGCGTCCATTCCAGCGTGGTCGCACCTGCACCCCACGGATTGTCGCCAGCCGGCACCTTCTTCGCGAAGGCGTCGATCACGCAGTAGAGGAAGATCAGCACGCCGAAGCCGGAGATATAGGAGCCGACCGACGAGACCAGGTTCCAGCCCGCGAACGCGTCGGGATAATCGACATAGCGGCGAGGCATGCCCGACAGACCGAGGAAGTGCTGCGGGAAGAACACCAGGTTCACGCCGATGAAGGTGACCCAGAAGTGCGCCTTGGCGAGCCCTTCATTGTACATGTAGCCGGACATCTTCGGGAACCAGTAGTACCAGCCGGCGAAGATTCCGAACACCGCACCGAGCGACAGCACGTAGTGGAAGTGCGCGACCACGTAGTAGGTCTCCTGGAGCACGCGGTCGACGCCGGCATTCGCCAGCACCACGCCGGTGACGCCGCCGACGGTGAACAGGAAGATGAATCCCACCGCCCAGATCATCGGCGCGCGGAACTCGATCGAGCCGCCCCACATCGTGGCGATCCACGAGAAGATCTTCACGCCGGTCGGGACCGCGATGACCATCGTGGCGGCGACGAAATAGGCCTGCGTCGCCGAGGACATGCCGACCGTGTACATGTGGTGCGCCCACACCACGAAGCCGATGCCGCCGATCGCGACCATGGCGTAGGCCATGCCGAGATAGCCGAACACGGGCTTGCGCGAGAAGGTCGAGACGATCTGGCTGACCATGCCGAAGGCGGGCAGGATCAGGATGTACACTTCGGGGTGACCGAAGAACCAGAACAGATGCTGGAACAGCACGGGATCGCCGCCGCCTTCCGGATTGAAGAACGTCGTGCCGAAATTGCGGTCAGTGAGCAGCATCGTGATCGCACCGGCGAGCACCGGCAGCGACAACAGCAGCAGGAACACCGTCACCAGGATCGACCACACAAACAGCGGCATCTTGTGCAGGGTCATGCCCGGCGCGCGCATGTTGAAGATCGTGGTGATGAAATTGATGGCGCCCAGGATCGAGGAAGCGCCCGCCAGATGCAGCGACAGGATCGCGAAGTCCACCGCCGGGCCCGGATGGCCCGAGCTCGACAGCGGCGCGTACATGGTCCAGCCGGCGCCGACGCCGTTGGCGCCCGGCTCGCCCTCGACGAAGGTCGACATCAGCAACAGCGCGAACGAGGCCGGCAGCAGCCAGAACGAGATGTTGTTCATGCGCGGGAACGCCATGTCGGGCGCGCCGATCATGAGCGGCACGAACCAGTTGCCGAAGCCGCCAATCATCGCGGGCATGACCATGAAGAAGATCATGATCAGACCATGGGAGGTCACGAACACATTGTAGGTGTGCGTCTCGTGGAAGATCTGCACGCCCGGATACATCAGCTCGGCACGGATCGCGATCGACATCGCGGCGCCGATGACGCCGGCGATGACCGCGAAGATCAGGTACATCGTGCCGATGTCCTTGTGGTTGGTCGAATAGACGTAGCGCCGCCATCCGGTCGGATGGGCGTGCTCGTCATGTCCGTGGTCTTGCGCGTGATCGCCGTGTGCCGCTGCGCTCGTTGCCATTTTCTAATCCTGCCTTGCGTCCCGATCGGACCTCTGGAGGTCCCGCCTTATGTCGCTTTCAGTTTCCTCGAACCCTGCGCCCGGCGCTCACTGCGTCGGGCCGGCCGTGGAGGCGTAGGTGCTGGTGCCGCCGCTCGCATATTTCTTCTTCGCGGTCTCGACCCAGGAGGCGAACTCCTGGTCGCTCACCACACGGATCGCGATCGGCATGAAGGCGTGGTCCTTGCCGCACAATTCCGAGCACTGGCCGTAGAACATGCCGGTCTTGGTGGCCTTGAACCAGGTTTCGTTGAGCCGGCCCGGAATGGCGTCGATCTTGACGCCGAAGGCCGGCAGCGCAAAGGCATGAATCACGTCGGCCCCGGTCACCTGAACCCGAACCACCTTGTTGACGGGCACCACCATCTCATTGTCGACGCCCAGCAGACGGGGCTGCTTGTCCTGGGCCATCAGCGAGTCGAACTCGAACTTGCCGTTATCAGGATAGGCGTAGGACCAGTACCACTGCTTGCCGGTCGCCTTGATGGTCAGATCCGCCTTCGGCACGTCGAGCTCGAGGAACAGGAGGCGGAACGACGGCACCGAAATGCCGACCAGGATCAACACCGGCACGAGCGTCCACGCCACCTCGATCAGCGTGTTGTGCGTGGTCCGCGACGGCACCGGATTGGCTCTCGCGTTGAACTTCACGACAACGATCACGAGCAGCGCCAGAACGAACAGCGTGATCAGCGTGATCAGCACGAACAGGAAATTATGGAACCAGACGATGTTGTCCATCACCGGGGACCCGGACTGCTGAAGCGTCCACTCCCACGCAGCCGGCTGCCCCAGCTCGGCAAATGCCGCACCGCCCGTCGCCAGCGTCAGACCCGCCACGGCCAATCCCAGCAAGTGCCGGCCCACCGGGCCCATCGACATCTTCATGCCGTTCGCGCTCCCCTAACGAAATCACCCCAAGTGCATTCCCCTATTTTCGGGAAACGCTTTATTCGATCCCCCCGTCTGACAAACCGCCGCGCAAGAATACCTCTAAGAGGAATTGGGGCCAGATCGCTAGAACGCCGAAATCAAGCCTCTCAAACCATAATTCTTGATCTATCGCAATGCAGTCTTGAGCCTCGTCTGTCAGCCATCACCCGCAAGATATTTCCTAGTAACATCAGACAAAAATACCATTTCCCGGGATGCTGCCGCTTGACAGCGGAATTGCCCGCGGTAGGCACTTGGCGCACAGCCGCACAGGAACCTGATTCGTGCGGGCGATTGCGGCCGGGGCGGCGTGGAATTTGCTTGCGAATCGCCTTCAAGACGCCGTCATTCCCGTATCAGTCCGCCTGACGCGAGCGACCCAGGCGAGCAGAGGGACCGACCCGATGGGGTTTTCGAGATCCATGGCAAGGCGGGCTAAAAGCCAGGCTGGCAGCCTCACGATGCTGGCCGCTCTGCTGGCGGCGGTCGTCGTCCTGGCGCTTCCGGGCCTCGCCCATGCGCAGGGCGCGGTGCGCTCCGTCCATGGCGACTGGCAGATCCGCTGCGACACCCCGCCGGGCGCCCAGTCCGAGCAATGCGCCCTGATCCAGAGCGTGGTGGCCGAAGACCGCTCCAACGCCGGCCTGACCGTGATCGTTCTCAAGACCGCCGACCAGAAGAGCCGCCTGATGCGGGTGGTCGCCCCCCTCGGCGTTCTCCTGCCCTCCGGCCTCGGCCTCAAGCTCGACAACCAGGACGTAGGCCGTGCCGGCTTTGTCCGCTGCCTGCCCAATGGCTGCGTCGCCGAGGTCGTCATGGACGACAAGCTGCTCGGCCAGCTCCGCACTGCCAAGACCGCGACCTTCATCATCTTCGAGACCCCGGAAGAAGGCATCGGCTTCCCGCTCAGCCTGAACGGGCTCGGCGAGGGCTATGACAAGCTGCCGTAGTGCGAAGGGCGGTTAGGCCCGCGAATCCTATTGTTTCCGTAATGTGAGACTTGGCGCCCTCGCGGAAGTGCCGGGAAACCATTATCTTGCCTCACATCCCCCGATAATGGACGGACGCATGACCAACCCTGCCACAACCTCCCTGCTCGACCGCGCCAATCTCGACCGCGATCAGGTTCGCAACGAGCTCGCGCGCGGGCTTGCCGGTGCCGACGACGGCGAATTGTTCCTGGAATACAGCCAGACCGAAGCGCTGATGTTCGACAATGGCCGGCTGAAGCAGGCGACCTACGATACCTCGCAGGGTTTTGGCCTGCGCGCCGTCAAGGACGACGCCGTCGGCTACGCGCATTCCTCCGACGTGTCGCTGCCGGCGCTGATTCGCGCTGCGGACGCGGTCGCGGCCGTGCGCGGCGGTTATTCCGGCAGCTTCGCCGCGCCTCCTGCGCATACCAACGTGCGGCTTTATAGTGACGACAATCCGCTCGATGCCCCCGGCTTCGAGACCAAGGTCAAACTGCTCGCCGAGATCGACGCTTATCTGCGCGACAAGGATCCGCGGGTGCGGCAGGTCAGCGTCAGCCTGGGCGCGACCTGGCAGGTGGTCGAGATCCTGCGGCCCGACGGCGAGAGCTATCGCGACATCCGCCCGCTCGTGCGCGTCAACGTCTCCGTCGTCGCCGGTCAGGGCGACCGCCAGGAGAGCGGCAGCAAGGGCTATGGCGGCCGCGCCGGCTACGCCGAATTCATCGAAAGCAAGAACTGGCGCGACGCCGCCGACGGCGCGTTGCGTGAGGCTCTGGTCAACCTGGAATCGATTCCCGCCCCCGCCGGCGAGATGGACGTCGTGCTCGGGGCCGGCTGGCCCGGCGTGATGCTGCATGAGGCGGTTGGCCATGGCCTCGAAGGTGACTTCAACCGCAAGAAGACGTCCGCGTTTGCCGGCCTGATGGGCCAGCAGGTCGCGGCCAAGGGCGTGACCGTGGTCGACGACGGCACGATTGCCTCGCGCCGCGGCTCGCTGTCGATCGACGATGAGGGAACGCCGACCAACCGCACCGTGCTGATCGAGGACGGCGTCCTGGTCGGCTACATGCAGGACCGTCAGAACGCCCGCCTGATGAACATGAAGCCGACCGGCAACGGCCGCCGCCAGGGCTATGCCCACGTGCCGATGCCGCGCATGACCAACACCTACATGCTGGCGGGCGACCGCGATCCGGCCGAGATCCTCGCGTCGGTGAAGAACGGCGTCTTCGCCGCGAATTTCGGCGGCGGCCAGGTGGATATCACCTCGGGCAAATACGTGTTTCAGTGCACCGAGGCTTACAAGATCGAGAACGGCAAGATCGGTGCGCCCCTGAAGGGCGCCATGCTGATCGGCAACGGGCCGACCGACCTGCATCGCATCCGCATGATCGGCAACGACCTCGCGCTCGATACCGGCATCGGCACCTGCGGCAAGAACGGTCAGGGCGTGCCGGTCGGCGTCGGCCAGCCGTCGCTGTTGATGGAACGCATTACGGTGGGTGGAACAGGCGGATGAGCGTCGAGAAGATAACTGTCACCACCAAGCGGAAGAGCAGCGGCTGGGGCGGCCAGCTGGTGCAGCTCGCCGGCATCGTCGCGGCGGTGTTCATCGCCAAGGGTGCGCTGGCCGAGCCGTTCTACGTGCCGTCGGGCTCGATGGAGCCGACGCTGTTGATCGGCGACGCCTTGATCGCCTCGAAATTCCCCTACGGCTACGGCACCTCGTCGCTGCCGATCCAGATCAACCTGCCCGAGAGCGGCCGCGTCTTCGCGGAAACGCCGAAGCAGGGCGACGTCGTGGTCTTCCGCTGGCCCGGCGACCGCTCGCAGGCCTGGGTCAAGCGCGTCGTGGGCCTGCCCGGCGACCGCATCCAGCTGCGCCAGGGCCAGCTCTTCGTCAACGATCGCCCCGCCGAGTTGAAGCCGGACGGCGTTGGTGCCGCCGAGGACGACAATGGCGGCAGCGAACCCGCCTATCGCTATGTCGAGACGCTGCCGAACGGCGTCTCGCATCTGATCTTCAAGATGCGTGACAACGGTCCGCTCGACAACACGCAGGAAGTGACGGTGCCGGCAGGCCATCTCTTCGTGCTCGGCGACAACCGCGACAATTCCGCCGACAGCCGCGTGCCCTTGCGCTCCGGCGGCGTCGGCATGTTGCCGATCGACAATCTGGTCGGCCGCGCAGACGCCGTGCTCGGATCCTGGGATCTCGGTATCCGGGGCCAGCCGGTGTGGACCTGGCTGTCCGGATTTCGCATGGCGCGGTTTTTCACCGCCGTGCATTGAACCGATCTCATGACCTTCGACGACGTCAGAAAATTCGCACTGACGTGGCCGGAGGTCGAGGACGGTACCTCCTACGGCACGCCCGCACTAAAGGTGCGCAAGAAGATGCTGGCGCGTCTGAAGGAAGATGGCGACAGCCTGGTGATGCCGGACGTCCCGGTCGACGAGCGCGCGATGCTGGTCGAGAGCCAGCCAAAAATCTTCTACTTCACCGATCACTACGCCGATTATCCGATAGTGCTGATCCGCCTGTCCAAGGCAAAGCGCGCGATCGTGGAGTCGCTGCTGCGGCGGCGTTGGCGCGCGCTGGCTTCGAAGGCGGCGCGAGCGGATTATGATGCACGCGTGAGCGCGTGACGACTGTCATGGATGAGGCCCGCTTCCTCGCGCTGGCGCTAAAGAACCCGATTAACGTCGCGATTCTCGATGAGCTCCACCAGCTCGCGCTGCCCGATGCGTGGCTGGTCTCGGGATGTCTCGTGCAATCGGTTTGGAACGTGCTCACCGGCCGTGCGATCGATTACGGCATTGCCGATTACGACGTCTTCTACTTCGACCCTGACACCTCCTGGGACGCGGAGGACGTCGTGATCCGCAAGCTGCAAGCGCGCCTCGATCATCTCGGCGTCAAGATCGAGACCCGCAACCAGGCACGCGTGCATCTGTGGTACCCGGCCAAGCACGGCCTGCCCTATCCGCCGCTGTCGTGCTCGACTGACGGTATCGACCGTTTCCTCACACAGAACACGCAAGTGGGCGTGCGGCGCTCGGACGACGGTTTCCACGTTTATGCGCCGCACGGCTTCGATGACGTGGCGGGCTTGATTGCACGCCCCAATCCAAGCCCGAATTTCTCCGCAGCGAATTACGCGGTAAAGGCCGCGAGATGGAGGGCGTTGTGGCCCGAGCTTACGGTGATTGCGCCGGAATGATCCGAGCTATCTCACCACGCCCGACGTGAATCCCGCCTTCCGCCGCGGCGGCTTGATCTCCTTTTTCAGGAAACAGCGCGCTTCGCGTCCCGTGTAGCCCGGGCGGGCATAGGTGAAGGCGCGGCATTTGTTGTCGGCGGTGCAGACGGCCTTGCAGGCTTCTTCGCCTTCGCCGTCCTTCATCTCGAAATTGCGCAAATCGCCGCCGGGGCGGTCGATGGAGGTCTCCACGCCTTCGACACGCGGCTCGATCACACCGGCGCCGCGCACGCCGGAGATGCAGCAGCTTCCCGGCACGCGCGCAGGCACCGTGTTCTTCAGCCAGCACACCGCCGAGCCGCCTTCGATGTCAGGATAGTTGAAGCTCCACGAGCGGCAACGGCGGTCGCGCTCGCACAGCAGCGCGCAATCCTCGGGATCGCCCGACGTGACCGGAGAGCTGAAATAATCTCCGCCTGGCCGGTCGAACGCCGTCTGGGCGCGCGCAGGCCAGCTCGCAAACACGAGCGAAAGCAACGCGGCGCAGGCTACGACGCCTGCCAGGACGCTTGCCATGACGGCCAGGCGGCCCTTCCCCATCGGAACAGCTTTCGAGTTATTGACGACGCTCGGGTTTTTCAGCTGGCCATTTGATCGCCGCAAACCTGTACGGGCGATGAACGGCCCGAGTCCGATCGTTTTGCCTTGGGTCTAGAACGCGTATTCCGCGTAGGCCGGTTCCACCGAGCGGTTCCAGGGACCGTTGAACTTGTCGAGCATCTCCTCAGCCGGCGTGCGGCCGGAATCGATAATGCGATCGAGCGGCTCCAGATGCCTGGTCTCGTCGCGGCCAAGCTGGTCGATCCGGCCGCGCCGGCGCAAGCCGGCATGCGCCAGAACGAGGCACTCCTTGGCGATCTCGAACAGATAGCGGTCCTTGATTCGCGACTTGAACCCGAAGCGTGGCACGTCGTCGCGCAGCGCCTGACGCTCATGCGCGGTCCAGTGCTTCACGAGGTCCCAGGCGGCATCCAGCGACACATCGTCGTAGAGCAACCCGGCCCAGAACGCCGATAGCGCCGGCAGACGGCCCCACGGGCCACCGTCGGAGCCGCGCATCTCGAGATAGCGCTTGAGCCGCACCTCCGGGAAAATCGTCGAAAGATGGTTGGCCCAGTCCGACAGCGTCGGGCGTTCCCCGGGCAAATTGTTGTTGCGGCCATCGAAGAAGGCGCGGAACGAGGAGCCCGAGACGTCGATGTAGTCCTCGTCGCGCTTGACGAAATACATGGGCACGTCGAGCGCGTAGTCGACATAGCGCTCGAAGCCCATGCCGTCCTCGAATGCCCACGGCATCATGCCGGCGCGCGCGTTGTCGGTGTCGCGCCAGATCTCGGACCGGAAGGAGAGAAAGCCGTTTGGCTTGCCCTCGGTAAACGGCGAATTGGCGAACAAGGCGGTTGCGGCCGGCTGGAGCGCGAGCGAGACACGCAGCTTCTTGACCATGTCCGCTTCGGAGGAGAAGTCGAGATTGGTCTGTACCGTGCAGGTCCGGTACATCATGTCGAGGCCGTACTGGCCGACCTTCGGCATGTAATTGGTCATGATCTTGTAGCGGCCCTTGGGCATCACCGGGATGTCGGCGCGCGACCAGGACGGCGTCATGCCGAGGCCGAGGAAGCCGATGCCGAGCGGCGTTGCGATCTCGCGCACCTGCGCCAGATGCGCCATCAGCTCACTCTGGGTCTGGTGCACGTTCTCGACGGGGGCACCCGAGAGTTCGAACTGCCCGCCAGGCTCGAGCGAGATCGCGCCGCCGCCAGTGACGTCGTAGAGGCCGATGATGTTGCCCTTCTCCATGATCGGCTCCCAGCCGAGCAGGAGTTTCATGCCTTCGAGCAGCGCGCCGATACCGCGCGCGCCCTCGTAGGGCACCGGACGGTGGCCTTCGAGCGTGAACGGCGTCTTCTCGTGCTCGGTGCCCATGCGGAATTCGGACGGGTCCTTGCAACCAGCCTCGAACCACGCGACGAGTTCGTCGCGCGATTGCAGCGGCGTCATATCGATCTGGTCTCGCGCCATATCAGACTCTAATCAAAAGCGCTTCGATCGAACGCGCGTGGGTGACAGGGATGGTCCGCGCAGCCACCGGCTGCACGGACGAGCTGGTTTGCCGCGCGATCATCGCAACGGCGTGGTTTCGTTGACGTGGGCAGGCGGCAGTTTCATCTCGCCGCACGAGCAGCCCAGACGGTCGAGCAGACCGCTGAGCTTCACGGCATCCGCATCGGACAGCTTCGAACCGACATATTTCTCGATCGCGGCCGAATAGGCGCCCCACATCCGCTTCTGCAATTCGCGGCCGGCTTCCGTGATCTCCACGAACTGGCCGCGCTTGTCGATCTTGCATTCACGCCGCGAGGCGAGGCCTTCGTCGACCAGGCGGTCGATCAGCCGCGATGTCGAATATTGCGGGATCAGCATCTGCCGTTCGAGTTCGACCGGCCGGAGCTCGCCCGAGGGCGCCCGTGACAGTTCGAGCAGCGCGTCATACCATGCGAGCGGCGGGAAGCCGGCCTTCTTCAGGTCCTGCTCGACGCAATTGAGCACACGGCTCTGCACCCGCATCAAGCGGATCCAGGCGGAAGTCGCCTCGGTCGATGGTTTGCGTTTCATGGTCCCGCTCAAGCTCGTCGCCCGTCTCTTACCCTATTCGATGCACCTGCATCAATCTTGACTATTTCAAGCAGATGCATGTAGTCGTTCTTTCGCCTGAACCAAGCAACAAGAGGAGGAAATTCCATGAAATTGTACTATTCGCCCGGTGCGTGCTCGCTGTCCCCCATATCGCGCTCCTGGAAGCCGGCCTGCCCTATGAACTGGTCAAGGTCGATATTCGGGCCAAGAAGCTCGAAAACGGTGAGGATTATCTGAAGCTGAACCCCAAGGGCCAGGTCCCTGCGCTGGGCCTCGATAGCGGAGAGATCGTGACCGAAGGCCCGGTGATTGTCCAGATGATCGCCGATCAGGCCTCAGCCAAGGCGCTGGCGCCGGCCCACGGCAGCGCCGAGCGCTACAAGCTGCTCGAATGGCTGAACTTCCTCACCTCGGAGGTCCACAAGAGCTTCGGCCCGATGTTCGCGCCGACGCTGAACGACGAGGCCAAGGCCTTCTTCAAGGACCGCGTCATGGGCAAGCTGAAATACATCGACAGCCAGCTCGCCGGCCGCGACTACCTCATGGGCAAGCAGTTCACGGTGGCCGACGGTTATCTCTTCACGATGCTGACCTGGGGCGACCGGATGAAGTTCGACCTCTCGGCGATGCCGAACCTTGCCGCGTACAAGACCCGCGTCGCGGCGCGGCCGCAGGTGCAGGAAGCGATGAAGAAGGAAGGGCTGATCCAGGCTGCCTGAGGCACACATGCGAAAGGCCGGATCGAGAATCCGGCCTTTCGTATTTTTCATCCCGGCTACGGTTCAGAGAATCACGCCGCCGCCTTCTTTGGCGCGAAGCGGCCGTAGAAGGTCTCGCCCTTCGCCGCCATCTCTTCGAGCAATTTCGGCGGGGTGAAGCGCGATCCGTATTTCGCCTCCAGCTTGTGGCAGAGTTCGACGAACTTCTTGGGACCCATGAAGTCGATGTAGGACAGCGTGCCACCGGTGAACGGCGCAAAGCCGAAGCCGAGGATCGAGCCGACATCCGCTTCGCGCGGATCGGTGATGACGTGGTCCTCAACGGTGCGCGCGGCCTCCACCGCCTGCACTACCAGGAAGCGCTGCTTCAACTCCTCGACGTCGAGGGTATCTGGGTCGAGCTGCTTGGGCTGCAGCGCGGACAAGCCGGGCCACAGGCTCTTCTGTCCCTTGCCCTTCTCGGGGTAGTCGTAGAAGCCCTTGCTGTTCTTGCGGCCCAGACGGCCCTGCTTCTCGACCATTTCCACCATCAGCTTCTTCTGATCGGGATTGATGGCGTTGGGGCCGAGATCGGCTTCCGTCGCCTTCATGATCTTGAGCCCGAGGTCGAGCGCGACCTCGTCCGACAGCGAGAGCGGGCCGACCGGCATGCCGGCCATCTTGGCGCAGTTCTCGATCATCGCCGGCGGCACGCCCTCGAGGAACATCTCGTTGCCCTCGGCGACGTAGCGGCCGACGCAGCGATTGGCGAAGAAGCCTCTGGAGTCGTTGACGACGATCGGCGTCTTGCCGATCTGCCGGACGTAGTCGAGCGCGGTCGCGATCGCGAGATCGCCGGTGTTCTTGCCCTGGATGATCTCGACCAGCATCATCTTCTCGACCGGCGAGAAGAAGTGGATGCCGACGAACCTGCCTTGGTCCTTGAAGGATTCCGCCAGCGAGGTGATCGGAAGCGTCGAGGTGTTGGACGCGAAGATCACGTCCGGCTTCATGTGCTCCTGCGCCTTGGCAAAGGTATCAGCCTTGACCTTGCGGTCCTCGAACACGGCCTCGATGACGAGATCGACGTCCTTGAGCGCGGAATAGTCCGCGGTCGCCGTGATGCGCGCGAGCAGCGCTTCTGCGTCGCCGGGCTTGGCGCGGCCCTTCTTGATCTGCTCCTCGATCACCTTTTGCGCATGCGCCTTGCCCTTGTCGGCGCTCTCCTGGTCGCGATCGATCAGGACGACGTCGAGACCGGCACGGGCTGAGACATAGCCGACGCTCGCGCCCATGAAGCCGGCGCCGATCACGGCGATCTTCTTCACCTTGGTCGGCGGCACATCCTTCGGACGGCGCGCGCCCTTGTTGAGCTCCTGCATCGACAGGAACAGGCTGCGGATCATCGCAGCCGCTTCCTTCGAGCGCAGCACCGAGGTGAAGTAGCGCGACTCGACACGGAGCGCGGCGTCGATCGGCAGCTGCAGGCCCTCGTAGACGCAGCTCATGATCGCGCGTGCGGCCGGATAATTGTCGTAGGTCTCGCGGCGATAGATCGCGTTGCCGGCCGGGAACATCATCATGCCGGCCTTGGAGAACACCGGACCGCCCGGCAGCTTGAAGCCCTTCTCGTCCCAGGGCGCAACAGCCTTGCCGCCGCCCTTGATCCAGTCCTTTGCCGCCTTGACGAGGTCGGCGGCGGGAACGATGGCGTGGATCAGATTCAGCGCCTTGGCTTTCTCGATCGTGACCGGATCGCCCTTGAGCAGGATCGTCATCGCGTCCTGCGGCGGCACCAGGCGCGGCACGCGCTGCGTGCCGCCGGCGCCCGGGAACAGGCCGACCTTGACCTCGGGCAGACCGAGGCGGGTCTTGGGATTCTCCGCCGCCACGCGATAGTGGCAGCACAGCGTAATCTCGAAACCGCCGCCGAGCGCGAGGCCGTTGATCGCCGCCGCCCACGGCTTGCCGGAGGTTTCGATCGAGCGCAGCACCTGCGAGAAGCGCCGGCTCTGCTCGAACAGCATCTGGTTCGCGGCCGTCTCGCCCTGCTCCCCAAACACTTTTGCGTAGGCCTGATTCATGCCCTCGAGCATGGAAAGATCGGCACCCGCGCAGAACGCCTCCTTGGCGGAGGTGATGACGACCCCCTTCACCACGGCGTCGGCCGTGGTCGCCTTGACGATCGCGTCGAGCTCGCTGGTCGATGTCTCGTCGAGCACGTTCATCGAACGGCCCGGGATGTCCCAGGTCACGAGCGCGATGCCGTCGGAATCGGTCTCAACCTTGAAGTTCTTGTAAGCCATGCTGGTTGCTCCCTGCCCTTAGACGCGTTCGATGATGGTCGCGGTGCCCATGCCGCCGCCGATGCACAGCGTCACCAGTGCGGTCGCCTTGTTGGTGCGCTCGAGCTCGTCGAGCACCGTCCCGAGGATCATGGCACCGGTCGCGCCGAGCGGATGGCCGAGCGCGATCGCACCGCCATTGACGTTGATCTTGGCGTTGTCGATGTCGAAGGCCTGGATGTAGCGCAGCACAACCGAGGCGAAGGCCTCGTTGAGCTCGAACAGGTCGATGTCCGACTTCTTCATGCCCGAGCGCGCGAACAGCTTTTCGGTGACATCAACCGGACCGGTCAGCATCATCGCGGGCTCCGAGCCGATATTGGCGAATGCGCGGATCCTTGCACGCGG
The DNA here is from genome assembly GCF_023101105.1 of Bradyrhizobium sp. 155. Classification (NCBI taxonomy): domain Bacteria; kingdom Pseudomonadati; phylum Pseudomonadota; class Alphaproteobacteria; order Hyphomicrobiales; family Nitrobacteraceae; genus Bradyrhizobium; species Bradyrhizobium sp. 155. Next base: position 7,078,196 of record NZ_CP064704.1, read on the forward strand.
CTTCAGTCCGTACTTGCCGCCGGCTTCCTTGCTGCCGAGCAAAACGGCGCCGGCACCATCGACAATGCCCGACGAATTGCCGGCGTGGTGCACGTAATTGACGCGTTCGATTTCCGGATGCGACTGCACCGCGACGCCATCGAAGCCGCCCATCTGCGCCATCATCGTGAACGCCGGCTGCAGCTGCGCCAGCGACTGCATCGTCGTCGAAGGACGCATATGCTCGTCCTTGGCGAGGATGGTGAGGCCGTTGATGTCCTTCACCGGGACGACCGACTTGTCAAAGCGGCCTTCTTCCCAGGACTTCGCCGCACGCTGCTGGCTCTGCACCGCATAGGCGTCGACGTCGTCACGCGAGAAGCCGTATTTGGTCGCGATCAGATCGGCCGAGACACCCTGCGGCATGAAATAGGCCGGCACTGCCATCGAGGGGTCCATCGGCCAGGCGCCGCCGGAAGCGCCGATGCCGACGCGGCTCATCGATTCGGCGCCGCCGCCGATCACGAGCTCGTGCTGGCCGCTCATCACCTGGGCTGCGGCAAAATTCACGGCATCGAGGCCGGAGGCGCAGAAGCGGCTGATCTGGACGCCCGGCACCGCTTCGCCGAGGCCCGCCTTCAGCGCGGCAAAGCGCGCGATGTCGGAGCCGGCTTCGCCGACCGGATCGACCACGCCGAGAATGACGTCATCGACGGAATCTTCGGGGAGGTTGTTGCGGTCCTTCAGCGCCTTGAGCGGCACGGTCGCGAGCGCGAGCGCGGTGACTTCGTGCAGCGCGCCGTCCGCCTTGCCGCGGCCGCGCGGGGTGCGGACGTGGTCGTAGATGAATGCCTCAGGCATGACGCCCTCCTGATGTGATGATCTTGTGGTCGTGATCCGGTCGCAGCGAAAGCGGCTTCAGAACGCTTCCGCCGGCAGTTCCATGATGGTGGCGCAGCCGGCCTGGATGCGCGCGAGATTGGCGGCGGTCTCCGGCAGCATCCGCTCCATGAAAAAACGGCCGGTGACGAGCTTGGTCGAGAGATAGGGCGTCGCACCGCTCTCGGCAATCTTGGCTTGCGTCACCTTCGCCATCTTCGCCCACATATAGCCGAGCGCGACGAAGCCGAAGAGATTGAGGTAATCGGTTGCGGCGGCACCGGCATTGTCGGGCTTGGCCATCGCGTTCTGCATCAGCCAGGTGGTGGCCTGCTGGAGATGGCCGAGCGAGGCCGAGAGCGGAGTGATGTAGGGCTTCATCGCCTCGTCGCCGCCGTTCTCCTTGGCGAAGGCCATGACCTCGCCGAAGAACGCCATGATGGCGCGGCCGCCGTCGCGCGGCAGCTTGCGGCCGACGAGGTCGAGCGCCTGGATGCCGTTGGCGCCTTCGTAGATCATGGCGATGCGGGCATCGCGCACGAACTGCTCCATGCCCTGCTCGGCGATATAGCCGTGGCCGCCATACATCTGCTGCGCCTGCACCGCGTTGGCGAAGCCGTAATCGGTGAGAAAGCCCTTCAGCACCGGCGTCATCAGGCCCATGTGATCATCGGCGGCCTGGCGGTCCTTGGGATCCTCGGAGCGATGGGCGACGTCGCTCTTCAGCGCGGTCCACATCACGAAGGCGCGCGCGGCCTCGTTGAAGGCGCGGATCGACAGCAGCGTGCGGCGCACGTCGGGATGGACGATGATCGGATCGGCCGGCTTGTCCGGCGCCTTGGCACCGGTGAGCGAACGGCCCTGGATGCGATCCCGCGCATAGGCGACCGCGTTCTGATAGGCCACTTCCGACTGCGCGAGACCCTGCACGGCGACGCCGAGGCGGGCCTCGTTCATCATCACGAACATGCCCTGCATGCCCTTGTTCTCTTCGCCGATCAGCCAGCCGGTGGCGTTGTCGTAGTTCATCACGCAGGTGGAATTGCCGTGAATGCCCATCTTGTGCTCGATCGAGCCGCAGACCACGCCGTTGCGTGCGCCGACCGAACCATCGGCATTGACCAGGAATTTCGGCACCACGAACAGCGACACGCCCTTGATGCCGGCGGGCGCGCCCTCAATGCGGGCAAGCACGAGGTGGATGATGTTGGGCGCGAGGTCATGCTCGCCGGCCGAGATGAAGATCTTGGTGCCCGTGATCTTGAAGCTGCCGTCGGCCTGCCGCACCGCCTTGGTGCGGAGCATGCCGAGATCGGTGCCGCAATGCGGCTCGGTCAGGTTCATGGTGCCGGTCCACTCGCCCGCCACCATCTTCGGCACGTAGGTCTGCTTCTGCTCCGGCGTGCCGTGGACGATCAGCGCCGCGGTCGCGCCCATGGTGAGGCCGCCATACATCGAGAACGCCATGTTGGCGGAGATCTGGAATTCGTTGACCGCCTGGCTCAGCGTCACCGGCAGACCCTGGCCGCCGAACTCGGTTGGTGCCGACAGGCCGAGCCAGCCGCCCTCGGCGACCTGCTTGAACGCCTCCTTGAATCCCGTCGGCGTGGTGACGCTACCGTCATCGGCGCGCTTGCAGCCTTCGAGATCGCCCACGCGATTGAGCGGCTGCAGCACTTCTTCGGCGAGCTTGGCAGCTTCGCCGAGAATGGCTTCGCGCACGTCGCTCGACGCGTCGGAGAAGCCGGCCAGATTGTCGTAGCGGTCGATCTGGAAGACGTCGTTGAGCAGGAAGTTCACGTCTTCGACGGGGGCTTTGTAGATCGGCATGGTGGTCTCCCGGCAGGCCTTGAAGTGACGGTATTGGCTTAGGATTGAGTGGCGGCAAGCTGTTCCGCCATCAGGCGATGCAGCATGTTGATCGCCTTCAGCGGCCGCACCATCACCTTGAAATGCGTGATGCGCCCCTCGCCGTCGAAGCTGATGATGTCGACGCCGTTGATCTCGATGCCGTCGATCATGGTCTTGAATTCGAGCACGGCGCCGCTCTCACTCTTCCATTCACCGACATAGCTGAAGCCGGGACCGCCAAGCACCTTCTCAGCGCTGGCCAGATATTTGAAGGTGATGTCGCGGCCGCGCTGCGGCGCGTGCACGACAGGGCTTTCGAAGACGGCGTCGGGATGGAGCAGGTCCCAGAGCGCTGCCCGGTCATGCGACTTCATGTAGCCGTACCAGGACTCGAGGCCGGTCATTCAGGTGCCTCCCTAAAAGGCTCGGGCAAAAAACGCGAAAACAACCCCATGCACAGTAGCGCGAAGGTTGACTCCATTGGGGTTTTCGGGGCGGTTTTTGCCCTCGTTATCGGGTCGCCTCATATGCACATTGACGCATATGCGCCGATGCGCATAAAGTCAAGCCAATTGGTTAAGATCGACAACAGGAGGACCGGGTCATGGCTTTGGGCGACGCAATCCTCGCTTGCCTGACGGAACGTCCGATGACGGGCTACGAGCTCGCCAAGACATTCGATTCCTCGATCGGCTTCTTCTGGAAGGCCGACCACCAGCAGATCTACCGCGAGCTCTCCAAGCTGCGCGACCGCGGCTACATCCAGGGCCGCGAGGTCGTGCAAACCGGCAAACCCAATAAACTGATCTATACGCTGACTCCGGAGGGCCGAACAGCGCTGCGGCACTGGGCCGCGCGGCCAAGCACGCCCCCTTCCATCAAGGACGATCTCCTGGTGCGGTTGCATGCGCTCGACAGCATCGGCCTCGAGCCCATGCGCACCGACCTGATGGCCCGGCTCGAGCACCACCGCGATCGCCACGAGAACTACGAGCGCATCCTGAAGAAGCGCTTCCCGGAAGGGGCGGCGTCCGGCGTGCTCGACCTCGGTAACCTGCTGCTGCTTCAGCTCGGCGCCCGGCACGAGCAGATGGTGGCCGATTTCTGCGAAGAGGCGCTCGAGGCCCTGTCGGCGATGAGCGCAAGCGGCACCGTGGTGCCGCTGGAGGATGGCAAGCGCGAGGGCAAGGGCTGAGGGGCTGGCCAGACGCCATGACGTGCCGTTGCGTATTATTCCGCTGTCATCGCCCGCCTTGTGCGCAATTGCGCACGGGGGCGGGCGATCCAGTATTCCAGAGGCTGCGCGGCTGGAATCGAGAGGCTGCGGGTACTGGATGCCCCGCTTTCGCGGGGCATGACAGCGGTGGGTGTCGCACCCCGCCGCCCAACTTTAAGACACCGTCAACGGGTTCCTTAACCCGTTATTTACCGTAACAGACAAAAGTCGGTTTTCGAGGCAGACGACCCGCGCCAAATCCGATTGTCTTTGCAACCGGCACGCGAGGGAAGACTGGAGGCGCCGGATGGGGCGCCGGAGTCGGAACCGGACAGAGTCATGAATTCGCGCGTATCGTGGAGTGTTGACGGCATCGATCCATCCGTCCGGGAGCGGGCCGAAGCTGCTGCGCGTCGCGCCGGCATGTCACTCAACGATTGGCTGAACTCCACGCTCGGCGAGACCGCCCCGCCAAACTTTCGCGGACTTTACGACCAGCGTCCGCAAGCCCAGAACGTCCCGAGCCAGGTACCGACTCAAGTACCGAGCCAGGAAAGCCGCGAAGTTGCCGACATCCACCAGCGGCTCGACGCCATCACCCAGCAGATCGAGCGGATTTCAAAGCCCGCGCCGCGGCAAGATTCTTCGCGACAAGATACTCCGCGACAAGACGTTTCGCGCGAGCAGGGCGTTGCGCGCCAGCTCAACGACGCGATCTCGCGGCTCGATGCAAGGCTGTCGCAAATCTCAAAGCCGCAGCAGGCTCCGGCACCACGACAGGCCCCCGTTGAAACGCGCCAGCGCCAGGCCGATGCGGTCGAGCGCGCGGCAGCACAGGTCTATCGCAACTCACCGCCCCTGAGCCCCGCTTCGTTCGACGTCGCGGTGGCCGAGATCACCGCACGGCAGAGCGAGCTCGACGGCTTTACGCCCAGGCAGATGCCGCCGCGCGCCGCGCCGCCGATCGCGCCCGCGGCAGCTCCTTACGCGCCCCCGATGGCGCCGCCCGCGCCTGCCTATGCTCCGCCGCCACCCCAGCCGGGGCCGGATTTCTCTGCGCTTGAGCGCCATCTGCTCAAGATCACGAGCCAGATCGAATCGCTGCAGCGCCCTGACAATACCGAGCAGGCGATCAACACGTTCCGCAGCGAGCTTGCGGAGATCCGCAACGCCATCACCGAGGCGATGCCGCGCCGCGCGATCGAATCGATCGAGAACGAGATCCGCTCGCTGCATCGGCGCATCGACGAGACCCGCTCCAACGGCACCGACGGTCAGGTCCTGTCCGGCATCGAGCACGCGCTGTCCGAGATCAAGCAGGTGCTCCGCACGCTGACGCCGGCCGAGCAGCTCACCGGCTATGACGAGGCGATCCGCAATCTCGGCGCCAAGCTCGATCTGATCCTGCGCGCCAATGACGATCCGTCGACGGTCCGCCAGCTCGAAGGCGCGATCTCGGCGCTGCGTGGCATCGTCTCCAACGTTGCCTCCAACGAAGCGCTGGCACGGCTCTCGGACGACGTGCAGCTGCTGTCGTCCAAGGTCGACCAGGTCACCCGTGCGTCCGGCCAAGGCGACAGTTTTGCGGTGCTGGAACAGCGCATCGCGGCGCTCACCGCCGCTCTGGAAACGCGCGAGCGCCCTCAACCATCCGAGAGCAGCGAGCAGCTCGAAAGCGCGATCCGCGCCCTGTCTGACCGTTTCGATCGCATGCAGGTCGGCAACGACTCGGCTTCGACCTTCGCTCATCTTGAACAGCGGGTCTCGTATCTGCTGGAGCGGCTCGAGGCCGCCTCCGATCCGCGCAACGGCAATTTCAGCCGCGTCGAGGACGGGCTGCACGACATCCTGCGCCACCTGGAGCGGCAGCAGGCGACCTATTCCGCGCTGGCCGAGAGCCGCAACTCCGCGCCGCCCGCCGATTCCGGCATGGTCGATCTCGTCAAGCGCGAGCTCTCCGACATCCGCTTCAGCCAGGCCGAGACCAACCGGACCACCCAGGATTCGCTGGAGGCCGTCCACAACGCCCTTGGCCACGTCGTCGATCGTCTCTCGATGATCGAGGGCGATCTTCGCAATGTGCGCACCGCGCCGCCCGCCCCTGCGGCGCAGCCGATGCCGATGCCGATGGCCGCTCCCATGGCGCCCGCGCCGATGGCGCACGAGCCGCGGCCGCAGCAACAGCAGCACCCGAAATACGATCCGAAGCCCGAGCTGCCCAATCCAGCCGCCGCGCAGGCGGCGCACGCCGCCTTCGCCGCCGCGCCGCGCGAATTCCAAGCCGCCGCGCCGGCGGCGCCGCCGCCGATGCCGATGGCACCGCCGGTTCCGCCACGCGCGATCAGCGAAATCCTGGAGCCGCATACCGCGCCCACGCGCGCCGCGCTTGCGCCCGAACTGCCGCCGGATCATCCGCTCGAGCCGGGCACAAGGCCGGGTGCACGCATCGCCACGCCGTCCGAGCGCATCGCTGCGTCCGAAAGCGCAATCAGCGAAATCCCGGCCGCGCCCAAGGAGCCGGTGTCGTCGTCGAGCTTCATCGCTGCCGCGCGCCGCGCAGCGCAAGCCGCCGCCGCGCAGCCACCCGAGAAAACCGGCCGGGCCGCCAAGGCGTCTGCCGGTCGCGCCAAGGACAAGGGCCAGGAAGGCGGGTCGACCATCACCTCGAAGATCCGCTCGCTGCTGGTCGGCGCGAGCGTGGTCGTGATCGTGCTCGGCACCTTCAAGATGGCGATGAACCTGCTCGATGGCAGCAGCTCGTCGCCAGCGCCGCAGGCGATGGAGAATACGTCGAGCGAGCCCGCGCCGCGAGCCCTGCCGTCCATTGAGAACAAGCCCGCCGCGCCAGAGCAGGTCACGCCCTCGATGACCTCGCCGACGCCGATCGGAAAGCAGTCGCAGAACAATGCCGCGCCGGGGTCCGTGACGAGCCCGAGCGGCACCGCTTCGGTCGAAATCCCGCAAACCGCGGCGCCAACCCCGCCTGCGGCGTCGAGCGACGTCACCGGCGCGCTGTCGGGCACGAGCCGCGCGAAACTCGCGATGATCCAGGTGCCGCCGACCGAAAAGCTGCCTGACGGCATCGGTGGCCCCGGCTTGCGCACCGCCGCGATGAAGGGCGATGCGACCGCGGCCTACGAGATCGGCGTGCGCTTTGCCGAGGGCAAGGGCGTGGCCGCGAATTACGACGAAGCCGCCAAATGGTACGACCGTGCGGCGCAGGCCGGCGTCGTGCCCGCAACCTTCCGCCTCGGGACACTCTACGAAAAGGGTCTTGGCGTGAAGAAGGACGCCGACATCGCCCGCCGCTACTACACGCAGGCGGCCGAGCGCGGCAACGCCAAGGCGATGCACAATCTCGCGGTGCTCGACGCCGATGGCGGCGGACGCGGAGCCAATTACAAGAGCGCGGCACTGTGGTTCCGGAAGGCCGCCGACCGCGGCGTCGCCGACAGCCAGTTCAACCTCGGCATCCTCTATGCCCGCGGCATCGGGGTCGAGCAGAACCTCGCCGAGTCCTATAAATGGTTCACGCTCGCCGCCGCCCAGGGCGATGCGGACGCGGCCGGCAAGCGCGACGACGTCGCCAAGCGGCTCGACCCGCAATCGCTCGCCGCCGCCAAGCTCGCGATCCAGACCTTCAGCGCCGAACCGCAGCCCGACGACGCCGTCAATGTTGCGGCCCCGAACGGCGGCTGGGACAGCGCCCCGCAGGCCAACGCGAAGCCTGCGCCGAAGCCGGTTGCCGCCAAGCGCGCGGCCTCGGCTGTGCATTAATCGGTTTAGTACGCTTTCTCCTCTTGTCGTCGCCCGGCTTGACCGGGCGACCCAGTATTCCAGAGGCGTCGGTTGGATACGGAGAAGCTGCGCCATAGTGGATGCCCCGGTCAACCGGGGCATGACGGCGGAGAAGGTGGCGGAATGCTCGGTTCGCTGCGAGCCGTGATCTGATCTCTCTTAGCCCATTCACCACGCCTGAAATTCCTGGTCCCGCCGGCCACCGAATTCCGCTATTGAAGGGCGCGGCAATCGTTCTGCCCTCCTGCGAGCATTCCGCGCAATCGATCCGTCTCGCGGGAAGCGTGGTCTCTCGATGCAGCTCTATCTCCCGATCGCCGATCTTCCGGTCAATGTCTTCCTCGTGCTAGCGATGGGCGCGGCGGTCGGCTTCGTCTCCGGCATGTTCGGGATCGGCGGCGGCTTCCTGATGACGCCGCTTCTGATCTTCATCGGCATCACGCCGGCGGTCGCGGTCGCCTCCGTCGCGAGCCACATCGCCGCCTCGTCCTTTTCCGGCGCGCTCGCCTATTGGCGGCGACGCGCGATCGACCCGGCGCTGGCAAGCGTGCTGTTATGCGGCGGCGTGACCGGGACGGCGCTGGGCGTGTGGACCTTCACGCAGCTGCGTGCGCTCGGCCAGCTCGATCTGATGATCGCACTGTCCTACGTCGTGCTGCTCACCACCGTCGGCAGCCTGATGTTCTCCGAAGGCCTGCGCGCCCTAATGCGGACCCGGCGCGGCGCGGTGCCGCCACGACGCACCCACAACTGGATCCATGGCCTGCCGCTGAAGATGCGGTTCAAGCGTTCCAAGATATACCTCTCGGTCATTCCGGTCGTGATCATCGGCGTCCTGATCGGCTTCATCGGCGCCATCATGGGCATCGGCGGCGGCTTCATCCTGGTGCCGATCATGATCTATCTGCTGCGGGTGCCGACCTCGACGGTGATCGGCACCTCGATGGTCCTGACGCTGGTCACGATGCTGTTTGCGACCCTGCTGCATGCGGTGACCAATCACCTCGTCGACGCGGTGCTGGCGCTGATCCTGATGGTCGGCGGTGTCACCGGCGCGCAGTTCGGCGCACGCGCCGGTCAGAAGATCCGCGGCGAGCAGCTGCGGCTGCTGCTCGGCCTCTTGATCCTCTCGGTCGGCGTTCGCTTCGCCATCGAGCTGGTGATCCGGCCCGAAGACCTCTTCACCATCCGCGAGCTGGGGGTGAACGGATGATGCGCACAGCTCTCGCGGTCCTGCTCGTTCTGCTGCTCGGCTCCGTCGCACGCGCCGAGCGGCTGATCGTGTCGGTCTCCAACCATCGCGTCACGGTGACGCCGAATTATTCCGGCGAGGAGCTGGTGCTGTTCGGCTCGGTCGAGAAGGACGCCTCCACGCCCGCCGATCGCAAGAGCTACGATCTCGTCGTCACCGTGATGGGCCCGCGCGCCGAGATGGTGACGCGGCGCAAGGAGCGCACCTTCGGGATCTGGATCAACACCGACTACCGCCAGTTCCTGGAGGTGCCGAGCTATCTCGCGCTATTTGCCAACCGCTCCTTCGATGTCATCACCTCGCCCGAGATCGCGCGGCGTCAGCAGATCGGGCTTAACAACGTGCTGCTGACCCAGCGTGTCAGCGGCGACTATGCCGATGTGGTGCCTAACGACGTGTTCCGCTCCGCCTTCATCCGCCTGCGCACCCAGCGCGGTCTCTACCGCGAGGATCCGAGCGCGGTGACATTCCTGACGCCGACGCTGTTCCGCACCGGCATTCCGCTGCCGGCGGAGGTGCCGATCGGCACTTACGAGGTGGAGATCAAGCTGTTTGCCGACGGCGCGTTCATCGGCAAGACCGAGACCGCGTTCGAGATCGTCAAGGTCGGCTTCGAGCAGTTCGTCGCCACCACCGCGCGGCAGAACGGCCTGATCTACGGCCTCGTCACCGCCGCGATGGCGCTGATGACGGGATGGATGGCTTCGATCGTGTTTCGCAAGGATTGAGGAGACTACGCTCTCTCCTCTCGTCGTCGCCCGGCTCGACCGGGCGACCCAGTATTCCAGAGGCCTGCGTTAGGCGACTCGCTCTCACAATTACCGCCGCGGCGTACTGGATGCCCCGGTCAAGCCGGGGCATGACAGTCGGGGCTACGGCGCCTGCACCACCGTCGGCACGCCGGGCTCGAGCAATCGCAGCCGCGTCCCGAAGCCGAGCACGTCGAAGGTCTTGCGTAGATCCTCGCTGTTCTGGCGGAAATGCGCCCAACCCTCCGTATGAACCGGCACGATCATCGCATCGGGGAAGGCGCGCGCGGTCTCGATGGTGTCGTTGGTGTCCATGGTCAGATGGAACGGCCCGCGCGTTTGCGCGGCGCCGGCGAAAGGCATCACCACGCCGCATTTGAAACGGCGCGCGACCTCGGCGACGCCGTCGAACCAGGTGGTGTCGCCGCTGATGTAGACCGATGTGGTGTCGGTCCGGCTCGACGACACCACGAAGCCGATGACGTCGCCTGACAGCGGCTCGATGCCGGCCGGCCCGTGACGCGCCGGGGTCGCAGTAATCGTCAGCGAGTTGCCGTCACGATCTTTCAGATGCGCCGTGCCCCACGGCGCCAAACCTTCGACATGCCCGCCGAGGCGCTGCGCGCCGGCCTCGGTGGTCAGCACGCGCTTCACATGTTTGAGAAAGTCGCGGCCGGAATTGTCGAGATTGTCCGAATGCTGGTCGTGGCTGAGCAGCACGGCATCGATCGGGCCGATCGCATCGGCCTTGAGCGCAGGGCCGATCGTCTTCTCCAGCTTCACATGCGGCAGCTGATAGGCGGTGTGCGCGTCATCGAAGGTCGGATCGGTGAGCAAACGGAAGCCATCGATCTCGATCAGCGCAGTGGGACCGCCGATCAGGGTGATGGAAATGGGCATGATGGACGCCTCTTACGAGACGGATTTGGCGGGCCGCGTCACCAGGTAGATGCCGAGTGCGACCGGGATGATTCCGAGCAGATCGCGCGCCTCGACATGTTCGCCGAGCACGAGATACGCAAACAGCATGCCGAGCGGCGGCATCAGGAAATGATAGGCACTGGCAGCCGTCGCGCCACACACTTTCAAGAAATGAAACCAGAGCCAGTACGCCAGGATCGAGCCGCCGAGCACGAGGAAGGCGAAGGCGCCGATCAGGCCCGGCGTGAAGTCGATGGCATGAACGTCGGCGAAGGTGAGCGCCACCGGCGTCAGCACGATGCCGGCGGCAAGATTCTGCACGCCATTGCCGACCCACAGCGAGCCCTTCGGCGCGAGCAGCTTGAACAAAATGGTGCCGGCAACGAGAGAGGCGAGCGAGGCCAGCGTGAACACGATGCCGTGCAGCGAGTCGGTGCCGACCGCCAGGCGGTGCCAGACGATCAAGGTCACGCCGATGATTCCGAGCAGGAGGCCGCTCGCCTTGCGCCAGGTCATGCCTTCGCCGAGCAGAAGCGCGGCGAGGCCCGCCGTGAACACCGGATTGGCCGACACGATCAGGCCGCCGAGGCCGGCGGAGACCGATTGCAGTCCGGTGTAGCCGAGGCCGAGATAGAGCGCGTTGTTGGCGACGCCGAGCACGGCGAAGATCGCGGCATCGCGCCAGGACAGCGACCAGTCGTCGCCGCGGACCAGCGTGGCACCGAGGATCAAGATGCCGGCGAGCGAGAAGCGCGCGGCGAGCAGGATCAGCGGCGGGCAATGGGTCACGCCGATCTTGCCGGCGACGAAGGCGTAGCTCCAGAGCAGGCAGAACAGGCCGATGGCCAGCGGCAGCGTGTTGAAGCGGCTGCGCGGAACGGCAAGCGAAGGGGCGAGCGACATGAGGGGCATTCTCCTGAGCCCTCGATCTAGGGAGCCGGCTTGTCATTTGGAAATTAAATGATTAACTTCCAGCCAGTGGATTTTCGAATGGAGGCAGCCATGCTCGATCTGGAGCTCCTGCGCAGCTTCGTGTCGGTAGTCGATGCCGGCGGCTTCACCCGCGCCGGCGAGCGCGTCCATCGCACCCAATCGACCGTCAGCCAGCAGATCAAGCGGCTGGAGGAGGATGTCGGCCAGGTCCTGCTGCATCGCGACGGCAAGGACGTGCGCCCCACCGAAGCCGGCGAGCGGCTGCTGTCCTATGCGCGGCGGTTGTTGTCGCTTGCGGAAGAGGCGCGCGACGTGCTGCGCCAGCCCGACGGCGAAGGCGCAATCCGGCTCGGCATCCCCGAGGACTTTGCGGCGTATCGGCTGGCGAAACTGCTCGGCGCGTTCTCGCGCTCGCATCCGGGCCTGCGGCTCGATGTGCGCGCCGACCAGAGCAAGAATCTCGCCCGCGACCTCGATCGCGGCGAGCTCGATCTGGCGCTGTTCAAGCGCGCGGCCGGTGAGAAAGGCGCGATTGCGGTGTGGCCGGAGCAGGTGCACTGGGTGACCAGCAAGAGCCATCCGATCCACGCCGATGTCGCCTCCGTGCCGCTGATCGGCTTTCCGCTCGGCTGCCTCTACCGCGCCGGCGCCATCCATGCGCTGGAAAGCGCGGGCCGCATTTGGCACATGTCCTATACGTCATCGAGCCTGGCCGGCATCCAGGCCGCGGTCGCGGCCGGCATGGGCTTGAGCATCCTGTCGGAGATGGCGATCCAGTCCGACCACCGCGTGCTGAGCGCGAAGGACGGCTTTGCGCCGATCAACCGGACCGAAGTGGCGCTGATGGCCGCGCCGGGCGCAAGTCCCGCGACGTTGCGGCTGGCAGATCGGCTGGCGGAGTTCTGCGACGACGTGCAGGCGAAAGCGGCTTAGCTGCACCGTGACGCGGCGATCGCGTGGACGCGGCGGTCGCCGAGCAGGTGCGCGACAAAACCGTTCATTGGAAAGATCTTTGCAAACGCCACATCGCGGATGCTGAGGCCGCCGGCGTAGGCGCCGAAGGCGGGCATCACGGCACGCTCGCCGTCACAGGCGAAACAGCGGCGCTCCATCGAGCGGCCGCGCGCGGAGACACGCGCCTTGGGATGAAGATGGCCGGCGATCTCGCCGCTCGCGCCCGTCGGCTCGTGGCGGAAGGTGATCGGACCGATCGCAACTTCGTCGGCGACGGTGCCGCCGAGATCACGCGGCAGCGCCGGATCGTGATTGCCTGAGATCCAGATCCAGTCGCGGCCAGCCTGCAAGGCGGCGACCGCGTCGCGATCCTCCGCCGACAGCCGTCCATGCGCCGTGCGATCGTGAAAACTGTCGCCGAGCGCGATGACGATTCGGGGATCATGGCGGGAGATGACAGCAGCGAGACGACTGAGCGTCGCGATGGTGTCGTAAGGCGGCAGCAGCACGCCGCGCATGGCGAAGCTGGAACCTTTTTCCAGATGCAGGTCGGAGACGACGAGCAGGCGCTGCTCTTCCCAGAATAGCGCGCCGGAGAGATCGGCCGCGAAGGTCACGCTGCTGATGCTGACATTCGAAACGCGCATGTCCTCGATATCCCCTGAAACCAGCGCGCCTGCCCCCACGTCAAAACCTGCTGTTATCCCATCGCCTCTTTGACGAGCTCGTCGGCGGCCTCCGCCAGGAGCTCGTCTCCAGCTTCGCCATAGACTGACTCGCGGCCGATTTCCAGCATCACGGGGACGGCGAGCGGGGAGACGTGGTCGAGTTCCCGATGCGTGATGCGGCCCCGGATGCGGGTGAGCATGTCGCTGAGGCGTCGCAGATCGAGCAGGCCAGTGGCGGCATCGGCACGGGCGGCGCGCAACAGCACGTGATCGGCCTGGTGCTTGCGCAGGACGTCGTAAACGAGATCGGTCGAGAACAGCACCTGACGGCGGCTCTTCTCCTCACCGGTGTGCCGCCGCGCAATCAGGCCGGAGATGATCGCGCAATTGCGGAACGTGCGCTTCATCAGCGCGGATTCGGCAAGCCACGCTTCGAGGTCGTCGCCGAGCATGTCGGGATCGAACAGCGCGTCGAGGTCGATCCTGCCGTCCCGGATCATGGAGGACATGTCGCCGAGCGCCCAGACCGCGATCGCATATTCATTGGCGACGAAACCGAGCGGCCGGGCGCGGGCGCGCTCCAGCCGGCGCGTCAAGAGCATGCCGAGCGTCTGATGCGCGAGACGGCCTTCGAAGGGATAGCAGACGACGTAATGCTTGTTGGCGCGGGGAAAACTCTCGACCAGCAGCTCGCGCACCGCCGGCACGCGCGAGACGTCCTTTTGCAGCGACAGCCAGTCGCGCACCTGCTCCGGCAAGGCGCCCCACGCGCGCCCGTCATCGAGCAGGCGGCGAACCCGTTCGGCAAGATAGGTCGAGAGCGGAAACTTGCCGCCCATATAGGACGGCACCTTCGGGTCCTTGTCGTTGGCGCGCGAGACATAGACCTGGTCTTCGACCAGGGTTTCGTAGCGCACCACCTCTCCTGAGAACACGAAGGTGTCGCCCGGGCTGAGACCCTCGATGAAGGCTTCCTCGATCTCGCCGAGCAGCCTGCCGCCGCGCGCGATCACGCCGGTCGACCCGCCTGCTTTTCCTTGACCTCCGCCGCGCGAGCGCACCAGCCGCACCTTGAGCATGTCGTCCTCGACGATGGTGCCGACATTCATCCGGTAGCTCTGCCGCACCCTGGGATTGGCGACGCGCCAGCGTCCCTCCTTGTCCTGCTTGATCCGCGCGAAACGCTCATAGGTCTTCAGCGCGTAGCCGCCGGAGGCGACGAAATCGACCACGTCGTCGAAGTCCTGCCGCGTGAGATCGGCGTAGGGCGCGGCGGTGCGGACCTCACCGTAAAGCTCGTCGGAGAAAAACGGCTCGCCGCAGGCGCAGCCGAGCACGTGCTGGGCCAGCACATCGAGCGCACCCAGGCGCAGCGGCGGCGTGTCCTGCGCATTCTCCGCGATGGCGTCGATCGCGACGCGGCACTCCAGCACCTCGAATCGGTTCGCGGGCACCAGCACCGCGCGCGAGGCTTCGTCGAGCCGGTGGTTGGCGCGGCCGATGCGCTGCATCAGGCGCGAGGAGCCCTTGGGCGCGCCGATATTGACGACGAGATCGACGTCGCCCCAGTCGACGCCGAGATCGAGCGAGGAGGTACAGACCACGCCGCGCAGTTTGCCCGCCGACATCGCGTCTTCGACCTTGCGGCGCTGGGCGACGTCGAGCGAGCCGTGATGCAGCGCGATGGCAAGATTGTCGTCGTTCATGCTCCAGAGATTCTGGAACAGCATCTCGGCCTGGCTGCGGGTGTTGACGAAAACCAGCGTGGTCTTGTTCGCCTTGATCAGCTCGTAGATCTCGGGAAGTGCGTGGCGCGCACTGTGGCCGGCCCAGGGCAGGCGTTCGCGCGTGTCCATCATCTCGACCAGCGGCGGTGCGGCGCCGCCGGCAAGGACGATGTCGGCCGCCGCTTCCTTGCCGCCGGGCTGCGGCACCAGGAAGCGCGCCAGCGATTCAGGCTCGGCCACGGTCGCCGACAGGCCAATCGCCCGCATCTGCGGCGCCAACCGCCACAGCCGCGCGAGTCCAAGCGACAGCAGATCGCCGCGCTTGGACGTCACCAGCGCGTGCAGCTCGTCGAGCACGATGCGCTTCAAGGAGGAAAACAGGAACGGCGCGTCGTCGGAGGACAGCAGCAGCGCAAGCTGCTCCGGCGTCGTCAGCAAAATGTCCGGCGGATAGCGCCGTTGCCGCTGCCGCCGCGACGTCGGCGTGTCGCCGGTACGGGTCTCGATCTTGATCGGCAGCGCCATCTCGGCGACGGGGCGCTCGAGGTTGCGCGCGATATCGACCGCGAGCGCCTTGAGCGGCGAGATGTAGAGCGTGTGCAGGCCGCCGGTGCGTTGCAGACTGCGGCCGGTGGAGATCACCGATTTCGCCGAAGCTTTGGGCGCGGAGCTCAGCTCGACCAGCGTCGGCAAGAATCCCGCCAGCGTCTTGCCGGCGCCGGTGGGCGCGATCAGCAATGCGGATCGGTCCTCGCGCGCCTTCTCCAGCAGCGCCAATTGATGCGCGCGCGGCGACCAGCCGCGGGCCGCGAACCACGCCTTGAAGCGGTCGGGCAGCAGCGCGGCAGGTTCGACCGGGATTTTGCGGATGCGGGGCGGCACGGCATCACAGGTAAGCCGTGGGGACGGGTTCGTCGAGGGGGTGAACGACGAGGGCGATACTGCCGTTCCCTCTCCCCTTGTGGGAGAGGGTGGATCGCCGCGAAGCGGCGAGACGCGTGAGGGGTATCTCTCCGCGAAAGAGCATCGTTCGAGTACGCGGAGAAAGCCCCCTCATCCGGCGCTTCGCGCCATCTTCTCCCACAAGGGGAGAAGAAAGCGCCCCTACTCCGACATCGGCTTGTCGGAGATGTCCCAGTCCTTGCCGGTGAAGGTGGAGATGAAGAGCGTCTTCATCGGCGTGTAATCGTCAGGCGTGTAGTCGTAAGTGACGCCGTCGAGGAAATAAGGCGAGTGGAAGCCTTTGAGGTTGGAAGCCTGCTTCAGCACGTTGGCGCGGGTGAGCTCGTCGCCGCAGCGGCGCAGGATCTCGCCCATGGTGACGGCCTGGCCGTAGCCGGCGAAGGCGATGGTGTTGTCTTGATCGATCGCCGGCGTGTACTTCTTGCGCAGCTCCTCGAACGCCATGACGTCGGGGTCCTTCTCCCATTTGGGCAGGCCGACTTCCTTGTTGTAGCGGATGGCGACGATGCCGGCGGCGTTCTCGAGGCCCGCGGCATTGAGGATGGAGCGGCCGGTCGAGCCGGCCGACAGCAGCTGCAGCGGCTTCCAGCCGAGCTCGGCTACTTTCCGGATCGACTGCGACGAGGCCTTGCCGGTGGAGATGTTGTAGAAGACGTCCGCACCCGACTTCGAGAGGTTGATGAGCTGGGAATCGACCGTCGGATCGGTCAGATCGTAGGTCTGCTCCATGATCACCTTGGCGGTGCCGCCGGCGTCTTCCAGAACCTTCTTGAAGGGGCCGAGGAAGTCGCGGCCGAAATCGTCGTTCTGGTACAGGATGCCGACCTTCGCGTTCGGCTTCACGCTGACGACGTGCCGCGCCAGGATCCGCGCCTCGGTCGGATAGAGCGGCAAGCCAGCCATCGTCCATTTGAACTCTTTCGGGTTATTCCACTTCGACGCGCCGGTGTTGAGCAGCAACTGCGGCACGCCCTTCGAGTTGAGGTATTTGTGCACGGCGGTCTGCGGCGCGGTGCCGAGCGAGCCGTAGAGCGCGAGCACCTCCTCCTGCTCGACCAGGCGCCGCGTCGCCTCGACGCATTTCGGCGCGCTGTAGGCATCATCCATGGTGAGGAATTTGACCTTGCGTCCGTTGATGCCGCCCTTTTCGTTCAGCATCTGGAAATAGGCCTCGCCGACGCGCCCGAGCACGCCGTAGAGCGAGCCGGGGCCGGAATGCGGCACGGTCTGCCCGATCTTGATCTCGGTGTCGCTGGCGCCGGAATCGTATTTCTTCTCCGCGGCCCAGACATAGGGCGCGGGCAAGGTGGAGGCCGCGATGGTCGCGAGCGCGGCGGCGCTGAAATCGCGCCGCGATGGATTCCTGGTCATTGTTTGTTTCTCCCTGGTGCGCGCATTGTGCTGGCATCGCCGCACGGCTCGCAAGTGGGAAGTCGCGGCTTTGCGACGCAATGACGCTTAAAGCGCCGCTTATAGCGCCTAAACTCAAGTTTTCTCGGCGACCACGACGAGGCCGCCCACCGGTTCGTTGTTCTCGGTGCGTGGCGAGGCCTGCTCCAATGTGAGGAGCTTGAGGCCGGCCTTCGCCATCGCATCGCGCACATATTCCGCCGAATGGGCATAGCGCAGGCCTTCGCCGAGAACGATGCCGCTGCCGTCATGGGTCTCCAGCGTGAACGCAAGCACGCCGCCGGGCGCGAGCACGCGCCTGGCTTCGCCGAGCACCGGTGCGAGATCGGGGAGATAGACGAACGCATCGGCAGCGACGACGAGGTTTGCGCTCGCCTCGCTCCTGCTGCGCAGGCCTTCGATCATGTCGGCGACTTCGAGCTCGGCATAGAGGCCGGTGGCTCGCGCCTCCTTGACCATGCCGGGCGACAGATCGATGCCGATGAACTGGTCGACCTGTTTGGCGAAGGCGGCGGCCGCGAGCCCCGTACCGCAGCCGAGATCGATGGCGCGCTTGAACAGGGCGGGCTTCTTCGCGGCGACGCGGGCAGCCACCACCGCCTTGAAGATCAGCGACGGCGCGCGATAGCCGAGATCGTTGATCAGCACGTGCTCGAAGCGCGGGGCGTATTGATCGAACAAGGCCTGCACATAGGCCTTGGGCATCTCGGACAATTGCGCATCGCCGAGGCGTATCAGATGCAGATGAGCGCCATGCTGATCGCTCGGGTCGGACTCGCGCGATTTGCGAAAGGCCGCAATGGCCTTGTCGCGCTCGCCGAGTTGCGCGCGGATTTCGCCGAGCGTGAACCAGGCCGAGGTGAAATTCGGCGCAATCTCGATGGTCTGCTCCAGCAGGTCGGCGGCGGCCGCCAGATCGCCCTTGAGCTGGAGGTCGCGCGCGAACTCGAAGCGGCGGTCGGCCATGAGATCGCCGGAGGTCAGGAACAAGCGCAGGGGCATTGTGGGAACCAGGGAACGAAGCGGTGATGACTCGAAGATGCGGGGTCGCGACCTATATAACAGGCATGCGTCCGCAAGACATCCTGCTGCCAGTTGCCGCCGGCCTATGCTGTAAGCCGGGCGGCTTCCATATCGACCCCGTCCGGCCGGTCGAGCGGGCCGTGATCACCCACGGCCATTCCGACCATGCCCGCGCCGGCCACGGCGCGGTGCTGGCGACGCAGGAAACGCTGGACATGATGCGGCTGCGCTATGGCGAGAATTTTGCCGGCTCCACCCAAGCAATCCACTATGGCGAGGAGATCCGGCTCGGCGACGTCAGCGCGAAGTTTCACCCGGCCGGCCATGTGCTCGGTTCGGCGCAGGTCGCGGTCACCTGCAAGGACACCTGCATCGTCGCCTCCGGCGACTACAAGGATGCGCCCGACCCGACCTGCACGCCGTTCGAGCTCGTACGCTGCGACGTCTTCATCACCGAGGCAACGTTCGGCCTGCCGGTGTTTCGCCATGGCGATGCGGCCGACGAGGTCAAGAAGCTGCTGGCGTCGGTGGCGCTATTTCCGGAGCGCGCGCATCTCGTCGGCGCCTATTCGCTTGGCAAGGCGCAGCGCGTGATCGCTCTGCTGCGCCAAGCGGGTTACGACGCGCCGATCTATCTGCATGGCGCGATGGAGAAGATCACGCATTACTATCAGAGCCGCGGAATCGAGCTCGGCGAGTTGCGGCCGGCGAAGGGCGTCAAGAAGGCGGCGCTCGCCGGCACCATCACGCTGGCGCCGCCCTCTGCAACATCCGATCTCTGGACCCGCCGGTTTCCCGATCCCGTCACGGCATTCGCCTCTGGCTGGATGCGGGTGCGCGCCCGCGCGCGGCAACGCGGCATCGAGCTGCCGCTGGTGATCTCGGATCACGCCGATTGGGACGGCCTCACCGCCACGATCGCCGCGACCGGTGCCGGCGAGATCTGGGTTACCCATGGCCAGGAAGACGCGCTGGTGCATTGGTGCCAAAGCAAGGGTTTGCGGTCGCGGCCGCTCGATCTCGTCGGCTATGGCGACGAGGAGGAGACCGAGACGCCGCTCGCTGACGAGGCCGAAGCATGAACCGCTTCGCCGAACTTCTCGACCGCCTCGCCTACGAACCCGGCCGCAACAACAAGCTGCGGCTGATCACGAGTTATTTTCGCGAGGTCGCCGATCCCGATCGCGGCTACGCGCTGGCCGCGCTGACCGGTGCGCTGAGTTTCAAGCACGCAAAACCTTCTCTGCTGCGCGATCTTATCGCCCAGCGAACTGACCCGGTCTTGTTCGGCCTATCCTGGGACTATGTAGGCGATCTCTCCGAGACAATCGCGCTGATGTGGCCGAAGGCCGTGGGTGTCCACAACAACCCACCTCCCCCAACCCTCACCGAGGTGGTCACCACCCTGCGCACCCTCGGCAAGACCGAGCTGCCGAAGCAGCTCGAGCGCTGGCTCGACGAATTGGATGAGACCGGCCGCTGGGCGCTGTTGAAGCTCGTCACCGGCGCGTTGCGCATCGGCATCTCCGCGCGCCTGGCAAAGACCGCGGCCGCCGCGCTCGGCGACAAGGACCCGCATGAGGTCGAGCTGATCTGGCCCGGTCTCGCGCCGCCTTATCTCGACCTGTTCGCCTGGCTGGAAGGCCGCGGCGACAAGCCAGTCAATCGCGATCCCGCGCCGTTCCGTCCTGTCATGCTGGCGCATGCGATCGAGGACACCGATTTCGCTGCACTCGATCCCGCCGACTACATCGCCGAATGGAAATGGGACGGCATCCGCGTGCAGGCGGTGGCCGGCCGCGACGAGCACGG
This sequence comes from Bradyrhizobium sp. 155, assembly GCF_023101105.1. Lineage (NCBI taxonomy): Bacteria > Pseudomonadati > Pseudomonadota > Alphaproteobacteria > Hyphomicrobiales > Nitrobacteraceae > Bradyrhizobium > Bradyrhizobium sp. 155. The sequence continues at coordinate 7,098,331 of NZ_CP064704.1, forward strand.
CCACATCACCGCTCGGCTCTATTCGCGCACCGGCGAGGACATCACCGGGAGCTTTCCGGACCTCGTGCCGTCGCTGCGGCTGCCCGGCGCCATCGACGGCGAGCTTCTGATCCTGCGCGAAGGGCGCGTGCAAAGTTTCAATTTTCTGCAGCAGCGGCTCAACCGCAAGGTCGTGTCTCCGAAGCTGATCAAGGAATTTCCGATTCATCTGCGCGCCTACGATCTGCTCGGCGACGACGAGAACGATTTGCGCGAGCTGCCTTTCGCGGAGCGGCGCGAACGGCTGGAGACCTTCATCGGTAAGCTCGACGATCCCCGCATCGATCTGTCGCCCACCGTCGCCTTCGCAAGCTGGGAGGCGCTGACCGCAGCACGCGCCGATCCCGCCAGCGCTGGTGCGGGCGAGGACGCGGACGCCGTCGAAGGCGTGATGCTGAAGCGGCGCGACGCACCCTATCTGCCGGGGCGGCCGAAGGGACAATGGTGGAAATGGAAGCGCGATCCGCACATCATCGACGCCGTGCTGATGTATGCGCAGCGCGGCCACGGCAAGCGCTCGTCCTACTATTCCGACTACACCTTCGGCGTTTGGACCGCAGGGCCGGGCAGTGACGAACTGGTGCCGGTCGGAAAAGCCTATTTCGGCTTCACGGACGAGGAGCTGCTCCAGATCGACCGCTTCGTGCGTCGCAATACCACCGAAAAATTCGGCCCCGTCCGCCACGTCGTGCACGAGCCAGACAAGGGGCTGGTGCTGGAGGTCGCCTTCGAGGGGCTGCAGCGCTCACCACGGCACAAATCCGGCGTCGCGATGCGCTTTCCCCGCATCAGCCGGCTGCGCTGGGACAAGCCGCCGCGGGAGGCCGACCGGCTGGAAACGCTGGAAAAGATGCTGAAAGCGGAGGCGGCCGAGGTTGAGGCTTAAGAAGCCCCGGGCGTGTGCTTGCCCGAATTAAAATCCCGTAAGCCGATTGACGCCCCCTCACAGGTTCCCCATGTCCCCGCCTTGCCCTATGATAGGTCGAATCCCCTGAGGAGTTTGAGATGGCCCACGACGTCAGAGATTTGCCGGCCGGCCGCAGTGACGGCCTGCACCGCTTTCTCGGCGGCTCGCCGCTGGCGGTCGCGTTTCGCCTGGTGCTGCTCTCGATCCTCGTCGGCGTCGTGCTGGCGGCGATCGGCTTCGACCCCTGGAATATCATCTTAAGCATTCGTCTTCTGTTCCAGCGTTTGTGGGATCTCGGCTTCGATACCGTGAACTGGCTGTGGCGCTACTTCCTGCTCGGCGCTGTCATCGTGATTCCGATCTGGCTGCTGATGCGCGTTTTCGGCGCGCCACGCAGGTAAAGGATTTGGAGCTGGCGGCCGATGCAATTGCGCTTTGTCGGCTGCGGCGACGCCTTCGGATCCGGCGGCAGGCTCAATACCTGCTTCCACGTCTCGGGGCGCGAAGCCAACTTCCTGATCGATTGCGGCGCGTCGGCTTTGCCGGCACTGAAGCGGCTGGAGATCGACCGCAATGAGATCGATCTCATCCTGATCACGCATTTCCACGGCGACCATTTTGCCGGGCTGCCGTTTGTCCTGCTCGACGCACAATTCTCGCGGCGGACGCGGCCGCTCACGATCGCCGGCCCCAAAGGCATCGAGACGCGGCTGCGTGAGGTGATGGAGGCTCTGTTCGAGCACTCCTCGAAGACGAAACAGCGCTTCGAGCTGTCCGTCGTCGAGCTCGCGCCCGAGCAGAGCCAAAGCTTCGGCGCGGTGACGGTGACGCCCTATCCCGTCGTGCACGGCGAATCCGGTGGACCGTTCCTCGCTTATCGCGTCGAAGCCGAGGGTCGCACGCTGGCCTACAGCGCCGATACCGAATGGACGGAGACGCTCATTCCGCTGGCGCATGGCGCCGACCTTTTCATCGCCGAAGCCTATATGTACGAGAAGGTGGTCAAGAATCACCTCAGCCTGACGACCTTGGAACAGCACCTTCCCGAAATCGGCGCAAAACGCCTCGTGCTCACCCATATGAGCGAAGACGTGCTGTCGCGCCTCGACGACATCGCCCATCTCGCCGCCGAAGACGGCATGGTGCTCGTGTTCTGACATGCACGCACCCGTTCACTTGAAGATCGGTTCCCGTCAGGTCTTCGCCATCGCAGGCCCGGCGATGGTCGCCAACCTCACCACGCCACTGATCGGCGTGGTCTCGACCACCGCGATCGGACGGCTGGACGACGCCGCGCTGCTCGGCGGCGTCGCCATCGCGTCCGTCATCTTCGATTGCCTGTTCTGGCTGTTCGGTTTCCTGCGCATGAGCACGCTCGCCTTCACGGCGCAGGCGCTCGGCGCCGGCGAGACGCGCGAGCTGACCGCGATCCTGGTGCGCGGCTTCATCGTCGCCGGCTTGATCGGCGTAGCACTGATCGCGCTGCAACTGCCGCTGGCCACCGTGCTGTTCGACCTGATGGGCGGCAGCGAAGGCGTCACGCGCGCGGCGAAAACCTACTTCGTGATCCGGATCTGGTCGGCGCCGCTGGCGCTCGTCAATTATGTTATCCTGGGCTGGCTGGTCGGCCAGGCTCGCGCCAACCCGGCGCTCGCGCTCCAAATCGTCATCAATCTCGTCAACGCGGCGGCGACGATCCTGCTGGTGCTGGTCTACGACACCGGGATCGCAGGTGCTGCGATCGCAGCGCTGCTGTCTGAAGCGGCCGGATTCGGCCTCGGCATGATCGTCTGCCGCCGCTATGCGGACGGTGGGTTCGCGGTGCCGTACGCAGAGCTGTTCGACCGGGCCAAGCTGATGCGGCTGCTGGCCGTGAATTCCGACATCCTGATCCGTACCGCGGCGCTGATCGCCGTGTTCTTGTTCTTCACCGCCAAGGGCGCGCGGGCCGGCGACGTCACGCTGGCCGCGAATTCCGTGCTCAACAATTTTCTGCTGGTCAGCGCCTTCTTTCTCGATGGTCTAGCGAACGCAGCCCAGCAGCTTTGCGGCCGTACGCTCGGCGCACGCGACGCCAGGGGATTTGCTGATTCGACCCGGCTGGTGCTGCTATGGGGGCTCGGCTTCGCGCTGGTCGTGTCCGCGCTATTCGCGGTATTCGGGCCGAACTTAATCGATTTCATGACGGCGAGCGAAAGCGTCCGTCGCGGCGCGCGGGAATTCCTGCCGTTCGTCGTGCTCGCGCCGATTCCCGGCGTGTTCGCCTTCGGCTTCGACGGCATCTATATCGGCGCGACCTGGGCGCGTGAGATGCGCAATCTGATGCTGGCCTCGCTCGCGATCTTCCTCGCCACATGTTGGGCGCTGCAATCGTTCGGCAATGCCGGGCTGTGGAGCGCGCTGATCGCCTCCTACGTCTCGCGCGGCGGCTTGCAGGCCGCGCGCTATCCGGCGCTGTACAGGAAGACGTTTTCGAGGTCGTAGCTCTCGTGTCCCGGACACGCTGCAGGGTGAAACGCTGCTGCGCGGAGCCGGGACCCAGAATGCCGCGAGCGTGGGCCCCGGTTCAGCAGTGCATCACTAACGTGCTGCGCTGCGCTCGGGGCACGAGACCGCCTACATCCCCGGCCAGTCTTCCGCCGTCAGCGTGGCGGCGTCGGAGCCGACGATCTCGGAGAGAGAATCCCGCCCCGTCCGCAATAGGGTCGAGGCGAGGTCACGCTTGATCTCGTCGACGATGCCGAGGCCCTTGTAGACCAGCGACGAATAGAGCTGGATCAGGCTCGCGCCGGCGCGGATCTTCGTCAGCGCGGCGCCGCCCGAGTCCACCCCCCCGACACCGATCAGGGGGAATGCGCCCTCGACGCGCACATAGGTCTCCGCGACCATCCGCGTCGACAGCCGGAACAGCGGCCGGCCGGACAGGCCGCCCTGCTCCTTGGCGCGCATCTCCTCGCGCAGCGTACTCGGCCGCGCGATCGTGGTGTTCGATACGATCATGCCATCGACCCGGCGCGAGCGCGCGACCTGCACGACGTCGTCGAGCTGGGCGAGGCTCAAATCCGGCGCGATCTTGAGCAGCACCGGCGTGTCGCCGGCGCTCTCGCGCACCCGCTGGCGCGCGTCGATCACCCTGGCGAGGAGATCGTCGAGCAGCGCGCCTTCCTGCAGATTGCGCAGGCCCGGCGTGTTCGGCGAGGAGACGTTGACGGTGAAATAGCTCGCGACCGGCGCAAAGGTCTCGATCAGCTTGACGTAATCATTGACCCGATCGGGCGAATCCTTGTTGGCGCCGACATTGACGCCGACGATGCCGCCGTGCTGCGCGCGCGCCGCAAGCCGGCGCAGGGCTGTCTCCGCACCGTCATTGTTGAAGCCCATGCGGTTGATCACGGCCTCGTCGCGCTCCAGACGAAACAGCCGCGGTCGCGGATTGCCGCTTTGCGGCTTCGGCGTCACCGAGCCGATCTCGACGAAGCCGAAGCCGAGCCGCAGCAGCGCATCCGGCACTTCGGCGCTCTTGTCGAAGCCCGCGGCCATGCCGATCGGATTGGGGAAGTTGAGCCCGAACGCACGCACCGCAAGCTTGGGATCGTCAGCGTGCGGCTTGCCCGGCGGCAGGAAGCGCAGGCCCTGGATCGCGAGGCGATGCGCATCCTCCGGATCGAGCCAACGCAGCACCGGCAGCGAGAGAGCGTCGAAAGCGCGGATCACGGGGCAAGCTCCGGAACATCGTGGCCGCCGTCGGAGCGCGTGTTGAGGTTCATCACAGCCATCACCGCGCCGAGATCGAGCTCGCCATAGAGATGCGGAAACAGCTCCTCATTGCGCGAGCGCTCCCAGCGCAACGCGCTGCCGAGCGCATCGCCGTCGACCTCGACCAGGAACAGCGCGCGCTGCCCGACATAATGCTTCTGCAGGGTCTCGGGAACCTGGGCGGCGGTCGAGAAATGGATGAATCCGTCGCGCGAATCGTCCGCGCTGCCGCGATAAACGCCCTGCCGTTCCGCCTCGCGCCAGGCCGAGGCCGGACAGATTTTGTAGATCTTGACCACCGCTTACGCAGCCCTGTTTGCCCGGGGAGACAGCTCTTTGAGTCTCCTGGGGATTTTCGTCTCTCGTGGGTCGTTAAATCCCGGGCGGGACCGTAAAGGCCACCCCTGCCGAACTCAAGACTTAGACGCCGCCTCTTGCACCGAAAACGGAAAACCGATTGATTTGAGGATAGTTTTCCTGAGTTGCGACGGGCTGGACCTTCCATGGTCAGGCAGGCCAAAGCGCAGAGGATGCTCACCCACGACCAGATCTGGGGCGCGCTGGATCGGCTGGCGGCGCGTGCCGGCCTGTCGCCGTCCGGCCTCGCCAAGCGCGCCGGGCTCGATCCCACCACCTTCAACAAGTCCAAGCGCGTTACCTCCGACGGCCGCGAGCGCTGGCCCTCGACCGAATCGATCGCGAAAGCGCTGGCGGCGGCAGATTCGTCGATCGACATTTTTGCCAGGCTGGTCGGCGACGAGGCAGGCGGCGGCCGTTCGGTGCCGCTGCTCGGCTTCGCACTGGCGGGCGCGAGCGGCGCCTTCGACGAGTCCGGCTTTCCCGTCGGCAAGGGCTGGACCGAATTTGCCCTTCCCGCCTTCGAGGGCAACCATAGCTTCGCGCTGCAGATGTCCGGCGAAGCGCTTGCGCCCGCCTATCGCGACGGCGACATCATCCTGGTCGCGCCCGGCGCGCCGATCCACAAAGGCGATCGCGTGGTGGTGAAGACCAACGCGGGCGAGCTGACGGTGGCGACGCTGAAGCGCCGCACCGCAAAGGCTCTGGATTTGCAGCCGCTCGATGCGACGCAGGCCGAACGCAGGATGGCGGCGAGCGAGGTGGTGTGGATCGCGCGGATCGTGTGGGCAAGCCAGTGAGGCCTCGGTGTCGTCCTGGCGAAAGCCAGGACCCATTACCTCGGGAGAAGTTGTGGCACCAATTGGCCACTCCGAGTCTCCGTAACCACATCCGGCGGTGGCTATGGGTCCTGGCTTTCGCCAGGACGAATCGGGGAGATAGGTCGCGCCTACAACTCAGTTCCGTAGCCCTCACGCACTCCGCGCCAGCGCGCCGTCGATCATGTTGACCGCGTTCTGCACGCCATACACCGCGACAAAGGAGCCGAAGCGCGGGCCCTTTTCCTGGCCGAGCAGCACCTGGTAGAGCATGTTGAACCAGTCGAGCGTCACGCCCGGACGGCCGTCCTTGCCCTTCTTGACCTGGTCGAGGAACGGCTCGCGGCGGCCGATCTCGTAGACGACGTTCTGGATGTCCTCGGCCGAGGCGTCCTGCGGAAGCTGCGATAATGCATCCCGCAAATCCTGCAGCGCCGCGCGCTCGGTCTCGGTCGGTTCGCGGAACGTCTTCGTCGGCGCGACGAAGTCGCGATAATAGTTGATGGCATAGCCGACCATCGCGTCGAGCTTGGGATGCGTCTGCGGGCTCACACCGGGTCGGTAGCGACCAATGAAACCCCACAGTGTCTCGGCATTCTCCGCATTCGACGACGACACCAGCGTCAGCAGGAGCTGGAACGTGACGGGCATGTCGAACTTCGGCGGATGGCCATTGTGGACATGCCAGACCGGATTGCCGAGCTGCTGCCTGGCGTCCTGCTTCGCAAAGCCGTCGATGAACTGCTGGTAGTCGTCGACATTGCGCGGGATGACGTCGAAATACAGCCGCTTGGCCGCCTTCGGCTCGCGATACATGAACAGCGACAGCGATTCCGGCGAGGCGTAGCGCAGCCATTCGTCGATGGTCAGCCCATTGCCCTTCGACTTCGAGATCTTCTGGCCCTTGTCATCGAGGAAGAGCTCGTAGTTGAAGCCCTCCGGCGGCGTGGCGCCGAGCGCCCTGGCGATCGCGCCGGAGAGTTTGACCGAGTCGATCAGGTCCTTGCCGGCCATCTCGTAATCGACGCCGAGCGCGACCCAGCGCATCGCCCAATCGGCCTTCCATTGGCACTTGACGTTGCCGCCGGTGACCGGCGTCTCGACTTCCTGGTTGGTATCGGGATCGAGGTAGGTCACCGTGCCGGCCGCAACGTCGCGGCGGATCATCGGCACCTGCAGCACGACACCCGTGGTCTTGCTGATGGGGAGGAACGGCGAATAGGTCGCGCGGCGGTCGGGACCGAGCGTCGGCAGGATGATCGCCATCACCTTGTCGTAGGCCGCGAGCATTTTGAGCAGCGTCGCGTCGAAACGGCCGGACGTGTAATAGTCGGTCGAGCTCGCGAATTCGTAGTCGAAGCCGAAATGATCGAGGAAGGCGCGCAGCCGCGCATTGTTGTGGTGCCCGAACGACGGGTATTCGTTGGAGAACGGATCCGGCACCCGCGTCAGCGGCTTGCCGAGATGCGCGGCCAGCATCTCCTTGTTGGGGACGTTGTCGGGCACTTTCCGAAACCCGTCCATGTCGTCGGAGAACGCGAGCAGGCGGGTCTTGATCTTGTTCTCGGTCAGCACATGAAAAGCGTGCCGCACCATCGAGGTGCGCGCGACCTCGCCGAAGGTGCCGATATGCGGCAGGCCTGATGGCCCGTAGCCGGTCTCGAACAGCACCTCGTCCTTCGGGCTTTTCTTCAGCCGCGCGACAATGGCCTTCGCCTGCTCGAACGGCCAGGCGTTGGATTGTTCGGCGAGCGCACGCAGATCGCTCGGATTCGCGGCAAGATCGATAACAGACATCTAAGGGGCCTCCGGGCCGCGGAAAATAGCGATTTCCGGGCAGAATGCAATTTTGTGAGACCCTCATCCTGAGAGCTTGTGACGCTTTTGCTCGTTCGGAGCGCCTCCGCAGCGCATAAATGATAACTCATTGACGAACTCAGAGCCGCCATTTACCGCGATAAACAGCCCCACTCCGGCGGCAGCTAGAGGTCGGTGCCGTGCTTGGATTAACGAGCGCTCCATAGGAGCGGGTCTCGAAGGATGCCCGTGAAGGGCGGGCCGCGCTCCCCACCATGAGGGTCTTCTTGCGCCTCACGTCCCGCGCGGCTTGACCCGCCGGGTCGGCAGCGCATTCGCCGGATCTTCCGGCCAGGGATGGCGCGGGTAGCGGCCGCGCAAATCGGACCGCACGGCACTGTAGCTGCCGCGCCAGAAACCGGGGAGATCGCGCGTCACCTGCACCGGGCGCTGCGCCGGCGACAGCAGTTCCAGCACCAGCGGCACCTTGCCGGCGGCGATCGAGGGATGGGTGTTGAGGCCGAACAATTCCTGCAGCCGCACCGCGATGGTCGGCCCCTGCTCGGCTTCATAGTCGATCGCGAGCACGCTGCCGGTCGGGGCCTCGAAATGCGTCGGCGCCTCGCGGTCGAGCCGCGCGCGCATCTCCCACGGCAACAAAGCCATCAACGCGTCGGAGAGATCGCCGGCGGAAATATCCTTCAGCGCGATCATGTCGTAGAGCGCCGGCACCAGCCAATCGTCGCGCCGCGCGATCAATCCGTCGTCCGAGAGATCGGGCCAGCTGTCGCCTTCGGCCCTGCGCAAAAACATCACGCGATCGCGCCATTGTTTGGCTACCTTCGACCAGGGCAGCCGGTCGAGTCCGGCGGCGATCAACCCGTCGGCGAAGATGCGCGCAGTGTCCCCCGAGGGCGACACGGCGAGCGTCGCCTCGGAGAGCGTGATCGCGTGCAGCGCGCGCTTGCGCCGCGCCCGCAGCGCCATCGCGCCGCGATCGAACGAGATCTCCTCGACGGATTCGATATGCTCGGCGAAATGCCGCTCGATCTCGTCCTGCGAGATTTGCGCCGCGAGCAGAATGCGCCCGCTCGCCGCCGTGCCGGTCATCTCGCCGACCGCGATATAAGGCGTGCGCGCGAGCGACGAGGTCTGATCCACCGCAGCACCCCGGCCGTTGGCGAGCACGAAGCTGCCATTGCCGCGGTTGCGCGCGACGCGATCCGGGAAGGCGTAGGCGAGCATCAGGCCGGTCGAGAGGTCACCTTCTGCGGTCGCCGCCTTCTCTGACGCCGCCACCTGCGAAGCCCAGCGCCGGGCGAGGTCGCGCGCGCTTGCGGCACGCGGGGAACGGTCGCGGCGGAACTGATCGCGCCGGTGCTCGAGATCGACGCTGTCGCCGCCGAGCCCGCGCTCGGTGATGATGGCCGCGATCTCGGCGGCGGCCTCGCCTTCGCCGGCACGGTGCGAATCCACGATCATGCGCGCGAGCCGCGGCGGCAGCGCCAGCGCGCGCAGGCTCTTGCCCTCCGCGGTGATGCGGCCATCGCCATCGAGCGCGTTGAGCTCGGAGAGCAGGCTTTTTGCTTCCTTCCAGGCCGGCTGCGGCGGCGGGTCGAGAAACGACAGCGCGGCAGGATCGGCGACGCCCCATTGCGCGAGATCGAGCACCAGCGAGGACAGATCGGCGCTGAGGATCTCGGGCTGGGTGTAGGGCGCTAGCGAGGCTGTCTGAGGTTCGTCCCAGAGCCGGTAGCAGACACCGGGCTCGGTGCGGCCGGCGCGGCCGCGGCGCTGGTCCGCCGCCGCGCGGGAGACGCGCACGGTCTCGAGCCGGGTCAAGCCGATGTCGGGCTCGTAGCGCGGCACGCGGGCGAGACCGGAATCGACCACGATGCGCACGCCCTCGATGGTGAGCGAGGTCTCCGCGATCGAGGTCGCCAGCACCACCTTGCGCGTGCCCTTGGGCGCCGGCGAGATGGCACGATCCTGCACGGCGGCGTCGAGCGCGCCAAACAGCGGCACGATTTCAATGCTGGAATCGTGTATGCGTTCGGCGAGGAAATTCTGGGTGCGGCGGATTTCGGCGGCGCCCGGCAGGAACGCCAGCACCGAGCCGGCATCGGCCCGCAGCGCCGAGGCGATCGCATCCGCCATCTGCCGCTCGATCGGCGCGTCAGCCTTGCGGCCGAGATAGCGCGTCTCGACCGGAAAGGCGCGGCCCTCGCTTTCGACGACGGGCGCTTCGCCCAGCAATTTTGCCACGCGGGCGCCATCGAGCGTTGCCGACATCACGAGGATGCGCAAATCCTCGCGCAAGCCCAGCTGCGCGTCGCGCGCCAGCGCCAGGCCCATGTCGGCATCGAGCGAGCGCTCGTGGAATTCGTCGAACAGCACGGCGGCGATGCCCGACAGTTCGGGATCGTCGAGAATCTGGCGGGTGAAGATGCCCTCCGTCACCACCTCGATGCGGGTCGCGCGCGAGATCTTCGAGCCGAAGCGGACGCGATAGCCGACAGTCTCGCCGGCGCGTTCGCCGAGTGATTTGGCCATGCGGTCGGCGCTGGCGCGCGCCGCGATGCGCCGCGGCTCCAGCACGATGATCTTCTTGCCTTTGGCCCAGGGGGCATCGAGCAGCGCCAGTGGCACGCGCGTGGTCTTGCCGGCGCCAGGAGGGGCCACCAGCACGGCGGCATGATGCGCCTCCAGCGTGCGCGAGAGGTCGTCGAGCACGGCATCGATCGGGAGGGGCGTGTCGAAACTGAGGGGCAAGGCCTGTCCATTCGTCACGCCCGAGCAAAAAGCGCGAAGCGCGTCTTCGCACGGAAGTCGCCGGGCATCCACGTCGTCACACTAGAAAACAGACGTGGATGGCCGGGACAAGCCCGGCCATGACGGAATCGTTGCGAGGTCGGATCGCTAGCCCTGCACCGGCGGCCGTCCAACACTCTCATAGACGAAGCCGGCCGCAGCCATCTCCTCGGGGCGGTAGATGTTGCGCAAGTCGACAATGACGGGCTGTGCCATGGTTGCCTTCAGCCGGTCGAGGTCGAGCGCACGGAACTGCACCCATTCGGTGACGATCACGATCGCATCGGCGCCTTCCGCGCAGGAATAGGCGTCTTCGCAATAAGTGATGCTGGGCAGCTCAGTCTTCGCCTGCTCCATGCCGACGGGATCGAAGGCCTTCACCTTCGCGCCCATGTCGATCAGGCCGGTCACCAGCGGGATCGACGGCGCGTCGCGCATGTCGTCGGTGTCGGGCTTGAAGGTGAGCCCGAGCACGGCGATGGTCTTGCCGCGCAGCGAACCGCCGAGCGCCTGGCTCACTTTTCGCGCCATCGCCCGCTTGCGGTTCTCGTTGACCGCGAGCACGGATTCGACGATGCGCAAGCTCACGTCGTAGTCCTGCGCGATCTTGATCAGCGCCTTGGTGTCCTTTGGGAAGCAGGAGCCGCCGAAGCCCGGACCGGCGTGCAGGAACTTGGTGCCGATGCGGTTGTCCAGGCCAATGCCGCGCGCGACCTCCTGCACGTTGGCGCCGACCTTTTCGGAGAGGTCCGCGATCTCGTTGATGAAGGTGATCTTGGTCGCGAGGAAGGCGTTGGCGGCGTATTTGATCATCTCGGCGGTGCGGCGTTCCGTGAACATCAGCGGCGCCTGGTTCAGCGACAGCGGACGATAGATATCGCTCATCACCTTGCGGCCGCGCTCGTCGGAGGTGCCGACGACGATGCGGTCGGGGAATTTGAAGTCGCGGATCGCCGCGCCCTCGCGCAGGAATTCGGGATTCGAGGCGACGACGACGTCGGCTTTGGGATTGGTCTCGCCGATGATGCGCTCGACCTCGTCGCCGGTGCCGACCGGAACGGTCGACTTGGTCACGACGACGGTGAAGCCGGACAGCGACTGCGCGATCTCTTTCGCAGCGGCATAGACGTAGGACAGATCAGCATGGCCGTCGCCGCGGCGCGACGGCGTGCCGACCGCGATGAAGACAGCATCGGCATCCGCAACCGGCTTGGACAAATCGGTGGTGAACTCCAGCCGCTTGGCCTTGACGTTGGTCGCCACCAGCTCGTCGAGCCCAGGCTCGTAGATCGGGATCTCGCCGCGATGAAGGGCCGCGATCTTCTTCTCGTCCTTGTCGACGCAGATGACGTCGTGGCCGAAATCCGCAAAGCAGGCTCCGGACACCAGTCCCACATAGCCCGTGCCGATCATAGCAATGCGCATGAAAAACCCTGTTTGGCTTGGTTAACAAAACCCCAATTCCACGGCGGTTTAGCATTTTCCCGGGGTGAGGGAACAGCCCGCGTGCAAAAAACGGCACAGCAATTGTACCAGTAAAGAAATCGTAAGCCGCAAGGCGGCAAACTGCTCCGCGTTCACACAGATGCTGGCGGAACACGCCTCGAAAAGAGACACCATGGCACCATCAGGCACAATCGCCGCGAGCGGGGGACTCAAGGCCCCGGCTGCTGCGCGCGTCGATTGGGTCGATTACGCCAAGGGCATCTGCATCGTCATGGTCGTGATGATGCATTCGGTGCTGGGGGTCGAGCTTGCCGCCGGCGAGACCGGTTTCATGCATGTTTTGGTGGCCTTCGCGAAGCCATTCCGGATGCCGGATTTCTTCCTGATTTCGGGTCTGTTCCTGTCACTGGTGATCGACCGGGACTGGCGAACCTATCTCGACCGCAAGATGGTGCATTTCGCCTATTTCTATGTCGTCTGGGTGACAATCCAGTTCGGCTTCAAGGCCCCCGCATTCGCAGCGGAAACGAGCTGGCGCGACGCCGGATTGCTATATCTGGAATCCTTCGTCGAGCCGTTCGGCACGCTATGGTTCATCTACCTCCTGCCGATCTTCTTCGTCGTCACAAAACTGACACGGCGCATGCCGCAGCCCGCGATATGGCTCGTCGCGGCCGCGCTGGAGACGGCGCGCATTTCGACCGGCTGGACCGCGATCGACGAGTTCTGCGCGCGCTTCATCTATTTCTATTCGGGCTATCTGTTCGCGCCCTACGTGTTCGCGCTGTCGGACCGCGCGCGCAATCATCCCGCATGGGCGCTGACAGCGCTCGCGACATGGGTGCTGGTCAATGCCGGCCTCGTTGCGCTCGGCGCCAGCGAATGGAAAATCGTATCGCTCGTGCTCGGCTTCGCCGGCGCCTGCGCCATCATCACGATGGGCACGCTGCTCGCGCGCGTGCAATGGCTGAATGTCTTCCGCTTCTGCGGCGAGCATTCGATCGTGATCTATCTCGCCTTCTTCCTGCCGATGGCGGCGACACGGACGCTGCTCTTGCGCACGGGCATCATTCCCGACATCGGTGCGGTGTCGCTGATCGTGACCATCGCCGGCGTGATCGGCTCGCTCGCAATCTGGCAGATCGCACTGCGCCTTGGCGGCAACTTCCTGTTCGAGCGGCCCGATGCGTTCTGGATCGCGCCGAAGAAGACAAGCGCGGTGTTGCAGGCGGCGGAGTGATACTCTGCTGTCATCCCCGCGAAGGCGGGGATCCAGTATTCCAGAGGGCAGCAGTCGTATACGGAGAAGCCGCAGCGTACTGGATTCCCCGCCGTCGCGGGGAATGACAGCGGGGGATGCGGGAAATGACAGTGGGGATAGCGGCATCCGCAAGCCAAAAATCCACCTCCCAAGGCTGTCAAATCCCGCAAAAATTCATACATTGCGGCCATGCCCAAGAGCTCCCCAAAGACCACCGCCCAAGCTGACACCAAGGCTGCCGCGCCCAAGGCCGCCGAAACCAAGCCCGCTGCTGCGACAGCTGCTGCCAAGCCCGTTGCCGCGAAGGCGGCCGGCAAGGGCGATCATGTCTTCCTGGTCGACGGTTCCGGCTACATCTTCCGCGCCTACCATGCGCTGCCGCCGATGAACCGCAAGTCCGACGGCTTGCAGGTCAATGCCGTGCTCGGCTTCTGCAACATGCTGTGGAAGCTGTTGCGCGAGATGCCCGAGGACAACCGGCCGACCCATCTGGCGATCATTTTCGACAAGTCGGAAATCACCTTCCGCAACAAGATCTATCCTGAGTACAAGGCACACCGGCAGCCGGCCCCGGACGATCTGATCCCGCAATTTTCGCTGATCCGCGAGGCGGTGCGCGCCTTCGACCTGCCTTGCCTGGAACAGGTGGGCTTCGAGGCCGACGATTTGATTGCGACCTATGTACGGCAAGCCTGCGAGCGCGGCGCAAGCGCGACAATCGTGTCCTCCGACAAGGACCTGATGCAGCTCGTCACCGACTGCGTCACCATGTACGACACCATGAAGGACCGCCGCATTGGCATCCCCGAGGTGATCGAGAAGTTTGGCGTGCCGCCGGAGAAGGTGGTGGAAGTGCAGGCGCTGGCCGGCGATTCCACCGACAACGTTCCTGGCGTGCCCGGCATCGGCATCAAGACCGCGGCGCAGCTGATCGTCGAATATGGCGATCTCGAGCAATTGCTGTTCCGCGCCACCGAAATCAAGCAGCCGAAGCGGCGCGAGGCGCTGATCGAGAACGCCGAGAAGGCGCGCATCTCGCGGCAGCTCGTATTGCTCGACGACAAGGTCGACCTCGACGTCCCGTTGGACGATCTCGCCGTCCACGAGCCCGATGCGCGCAAGCTGATCGCGTTCCTGAAGGCGATGGAGTTTTCCACGCTGACGCGCCGCGTCGCCGAATTCTCGCAGATTGACCCGGCCAACGTCGATGCAGATCCCGGCTATTCCAGCGGCGCCAGCGTCTTCTCGCCGCTGCCGCCTTCGGACGTCGTGCCGGCCCCGGGACCCGGCGCGCCGGCGCAAGTTCCGGTGGGCCAGCGCAACCCTTCGGCGAGCAAGGAGGACAAGGCCGCGAGTCCGAAGGGCGCGCCGATTTCGCTCGCCGCCGCGCGGGAAGAGGCTTTGCGCAAGCTTCCGGTCGACCGCAGCAAGTACCAGGCCATCAAGACGCTCGCGGAATTGAACGCGTTCATCGCGCGCATTCACGATGCCGGCCATGTCGCGGTCGAGATCCGGGGAAACTCGATCGATCCGATGCAGGCCGACCTCTGCGGTATCGCGCTGGCGCTGGCGCCGAACGAGGCCTGCTACGTGCCGCTGGCGCACAAGCAGTCCGGCGGCGGCGCCGGCCTGTTCGACGCGGGCCTCGCGCCCGACCAGGTCAAGCACACTGATGCGATCGAAGCGTTGCGGCCGGTGCTGGAATCACCAGGCATTCTCAAGATCGGCTTCGAAGTCAAATTCACCGCGGTGATGCTGGCGCAGCACGGCATCACACTGCGCAACACCGATGATGCGCAGCTGATCTCCTACGTGCTCGATGCCGGCCGCGGCTCGCACGCGCTGGAGCAACTGTCCGAGCGCTGGTTCGGTCACGCGATGCTCAAAGACAACGAGCTGCTCGGCAGCGGCAAGGGCAAGATCACGTTCGACCAGGTGCCGATCGACAAGGCCGCGTCGCTGTCGGCGGAAGGCGCCGACGTGACCTTGCGCGTCTGGCGCGTGCTGAAGCCGCGCCTCATCGCCGAGCACATGACCACGGTCTACGAGACGCTGGAACGCCCGCTGGTCGCGGTGCTCGCACGCATGGAGCGGCGCGGCATCTCGATCGATCGTCAGGTGCTGTCGCGTCTCTCCGGCGACTTCGCCCAGACTGCGGCCCGTGTCGAAGCCGAGATCCAGCAGATCGCGGGCGAGCCGGTCAATGTCGGCAGCCCGAAGCAGATCGGCGACATCCTGTTCGGCAAGATGGGACTGTCGGGCGGCACCAAGACCAAGACCGGCGCGTGGTCGACCACCGCTCAGGTGCTCGACGAACTCGCCGAGCAGGGCCACGAGCTCCCGCGGAAGATCCTGGAGTGGCGCCAGGTCTCTAAGCTGAAATCGACCTACACCGACGCGCTGCCGACCTACGTCAATCCCCAGACCCACCGCGTCCACACGACCTACGCGCTGGCCGCGACCACGACGGGCCGACTGTCGTCGAACGAGCCGAATTTGCAGAACATTCCGGTGCGCACTGAGGACGGGCGCAAGATCCGGCGCGCCTTCATCGCAACGCCAGGGCACAAGCTGGTCTCCGCCGACTATTCACAGATCGAGCTGCGGCTGCTCGCCGAGATCGCCGACATTCCCGTGCTGCAGCAGGCGTTTCGCGACGGTCTGGACATTCACGCCATGACGGCATCGGAAATGTTCGGCGTGCCGATCAAGGGCATGCCGAGCGAAATCCGGCGCCGGGCCAAGGCGATCAATTTCGGCATCATCTACGGCATTTCGGCATTCGGCCTTGCCAACCAGCTCGGCATCGCGCGCGAAGAGGCCTCCGCCTACATCAAGAAATACTTCGAACGCTTCCCCGGCATCCGCGCCTACATGGACGAGACGCGCGACTTCTGCCGGAACCACGGCTACGTCACCACGCTGTTCGGACGGAAGATGTACTATCCCGACATCAAGGCTTCGAACGCCTCGGTGCGCGCCTTCAACGAGCGCGCCGCGATCAACGCCCGGCTCCAGGGCACCGCCGCCGACATCATCCGCCGCGCCATGACGCGGATGGAGGATGCCCTGGTCCTGAAGAAACTGTCTGCGCAGATGCTGCTGCAGGTGCATGACGAATTGATCTTCGAGGTACCGGACGCGGAGGTCGAGGCGACGCTCCCCGTCGTGCAGCACGTGATGCAGGACGCGCCGTTCCCGGCCGTGCTGCTCTCGGTGCCGCTGCATGTCGATGCACGCGCAGCGAACAATTGGGACGAGGCGCATTGATCGGACGGTACCGCCCCGGCGAAGGCACACGCACAAGCTGAATTGTCCTCCGAGCAATTGCGCGATGGCCCCACTGCGCCACGCATATTAGAACCGTGCCGTCTCCCGCACCGGTTCAGCCATGCCCCACGCCTCCGCCCTGCTCGGCTTCGCTCTCGTCTGCCTCGGCCTCGTGCTCACGCCCGGGCCGAACATGATCTACCTGATCTCGCGTTCGATCACGCAAGGGCCTGCGGCGGGCATCGTCTCGCTCGGCGGCGTGGCGCTCGGCTTCTTGTTCTACATGCTGTGCGCGGCATTCGGCATCACGGCGCTGCTGCTCGCCGTTCCCTTCGCCTATGACGCGCTGCGCTTTGCCGGCGCGGGTTATCTGTTGTGGCTGGCCTGGCAGGCAGTGAAGCCGGGCGGGCGCTCGCCGTTCCAGGTGAAGCAGCTTGCGATCGACAGCCCGCGCAAATTGTTCGCGATGGGGTTCGTCACCAATCTGCTCAACCCGAAGATCGCGATGCTTTACCTCGCGCTGCTGCCGCAGTTCATCGATCCCACCGCCGGCAGCGTGCTGGCGCAGTCAGTGGTGCTCGGCGCGATCCAGATCGCGATCAGTGTCAGCGTGAATGCGATGATCGCGCTCGCGGCCGGGTCGATCGCGCTGTTTCTCGCAAGCCGGCCAAGCTGGATGCTGGTCCAGCGTTGGCTGATGGGCACGGTGCTGGCCGGGCTTGCGGTGCGGATGGCGGTGGAAGCGCGGAAGGTGTGATTTTCCCCTCTCCCCGCTTGCGGGGAGAGGGAGAGAAAGATCAATCTAGCTTCGCCTCCATGCCCCGCTTCACCGCCGGGCGGGCCATCAGGGCCTCGTACCAGCGCTTGACGTTGGGAAAGTCGGCCAGGTCAACCTTGTGGCGAGGGTGACGCCAGGCCCAGCCCAGGATGGCAAAATCGGCGATCGAGAGCTCGCCGGCGACGAAATCGCTGGACTCCAGCCGGCGGTCGAGGACGCCGTAGAGCCGTCGCGTCTCGGCCATGTAGCGCTTGAGGCCGTAGGCGCGGTCCTGCTCGTTCTCGAGCGCGATGAAATGGTGCACCTGGCCCGGCATCGGCCCGAAACCGCCCATCTGCCACATCAACCATTCATAAACGGGAATGCGGCCCGAAAGCGATTTCGGCAGAAATTTGCCGGTCTTTTCGCCGAGATACAGCAGGATCGCACCCGACTCGAAGATGCTGACGGGCTTGCCGTCCGGGCCATCAGGATCGACGATCGCGGGGATCTTGTTGTTGGGTGAGAGCTTCAGGAACTCCGGCGCCATCTGTTCGCCCTTGCTGATATTCACCGGGATCCCCTTGTAGGGCAGCCCCATCTCCTCCAGCGCGACCGAGATCTTGCGGCCGTTCGGCGTGTTCCAGGTGTGCAGCTCGATGGTCATTTGTCGCGTGTCCTTGCCCAGCCTTCTTGCAGGTTTTCTTGCCCGAGATATCCGGCATCCACCTACCCCAGAACGTTGCACCCCCACAACCGGCCGCCCGGGATGGCCGATCCCTGTTGACGGGGGAAGCCCCCTCTGGAATGTCGAGGCCGTCGCGGATAAATTCCGCCACCTCCAAAAATGCTCCCGAGGGCCCGCCGTGTCTAAATCAGCCTCCCGCGCCCGCCTGTTCGAGATCATCCGCCGGCGCTCCTTCGGCCGCGGCGAGGTGACGCTCGCGTCGGGCCGCAAGAGCGACTTCTACTTCAACCTCAAGCCGACCATGCTCGACCCGGAGGGTGCGACCCTGCTCGCCGAGTTGACCTATGAGGCGCTGAAGGATGACCAGCTCGATTTCATCGGCGGGCTTGAGATGGGCGCGGTGCCGCTGGCCGGCGCGCTGGCGCAGATCTCCTGGATCAAGGGCCATCCCATCGCGGCCTTCTTCGTGCGCAAGAAGCCGAAGGAGCATGGCGCGAAGCTTGCGATCGAGGGGCTGCCCAGGGGCGAGACGCTGGAGGGCAAGCGCGTCGTGATCGTCGAGGATGTCACCACCACCGGCGGCTCGGCGATGAAGGCCGTGGAAGCGGTGCGCGAGACCGGCGCGGAAGTGGTGCTGGTGCTGACCATGGTCGACCGCGAGGAAGGCGCCGACGACACCTTTGGCGCGGCCGGGCTGCCGTTCCGCTCGCTGTACAAGGCGTCGGAGTTCTTGAAGGCTTGAGCGGCTAGACTTTTTCCGCCGTCGTGCCCGGGCTTGACCGGGCATCCACGTCTTTGCCGCACCAGAGATCCTGGATGGCCGGGACAAGCCCGGCCATGGACGAGGTCCACCCGTCCGGCGACACCGCTCCTCCCCCCTCAACCGCTCATTTACCATCCCGCCTTATGGTGAATCATGTGCTGAGACCTGATGGTCCCGGCCGGTTGGGTAGCGCCGGGTGGAGTAAGCGTTTGCGTACAGTCATGTCCCATGCGCGCCGGTGGCGTCGCGCGATGCTCGTAGCCGCCACATTGGCAGCACCGCTGGTTGCGGCTCCGGCCCCGGTTTCGGCCGAAGGCCTGTTCGACTTCTTCTTCGGCGGAATGCAGCAGCAGCAGCGGCCGCAGCGTGAGGTGCCGCAGCAGCCGAGCTCCTACGCCGATCCATTCACCGGCCAGCAGAACGGCGCAAGTCCGCCATACGTGCCGCCGACACGTTCGGCTGCGGCCGGCGGCTCGGGACCGGCGTTCTGCGTGCGCAGCTGCGACGGCAAATATTTTCCGCTGATGCGCGGTCTCACCTCGCCCGCGCAGATGTGTCAGGCGTTCTGTCCTGCAAGCGCCACCAAGATCTATTTCGGCTCCTCGATCGACGGCGCGGCGTCGCAGACCGGCGAGCGCTATGCCGATAGCGAGAACGCGTTCGCCTATCGCAAGGCGCTGCGCGCCGACTGCACCTGCAACGGCCGCGAGCCGGTCGGCCTTGCTCCGGTCGATCTGGCGCTGGACTCGTCGCTAAAGCCCGGCGACGTGATCGCCACCAGCGACGGTCTCGTCGCCTATACCGGCATCCGCGTCGGCAACGACCAGGCCGCGGACTTCACCCCGGTCGCCTCCTATCCCGGTCTCACCGCGCAGGTCCGCGCACGGCTCGGCGAGATGAAGGTGGCGCCGGTGCGCGCCGACACGGTGGCGGCGGATGCCCCTGCCGCGGAGATCGTGCGCGAGACGCTCCCCGACGTGACGGTGCCGAAAACGCAAAAGCCGGCGAAGCGGGCTGGGCTGGACTAGCTCAGGCTCGTCTGTAGCCAAGCCGTCATTGCGAGCGACTTGTCCGCCGAAGCTCGAAGAGCGAAGGCGGAAGCGAAGCAATCCAGTCTGGCTCCGTGGAGGCACTCTGGATTGCTTCGTCGCAAGAGGCTCCTCGCAATGACGGAGGATGGTGGGTCACCGTCCGATGATCACGCCGATCACGTTCGGCGCCGCCAGATATTTCTCCTCGATCGCCGCGCGCGCGGCGGCGCGGTTGTCTGCCGTGAGCAGGCCGCGCTTCTCGGCTAAAATCATCCAGCAAAAACCCCACCAGTCGGTGAGCATGCCTTGGTCGTCGACGAGATCATAACCCTGCTCGGCGGCGAAGATGCGCGCATGCGCTTCGTCAAGCGTGTCGAGGAACAGATGGTCCTGCGCCGAAAACAGATCGTCGCTGACGTCGTCGATGGTGTAGCCCCAGATCGACTGGCACACCGCGTTGAACTCGCGGTCGAACTGGTCGTCGTCGACCGCGTGGCGCCGCGCCGCCTGATGCAGCCGCGACAGCGAGCGCGCGAAATCGGCGATCCTGGTGAGGGCAAATTGATCGAAGGCAATGGTGGACATGTAGTCCTCGCGAAGTCTGGCAGACGCTAGATATGGTGTCGGCAACACGCCGAATCACAATGATATATCAAAGACTTGCTAAAGTGTTCTTAATTTGTTCTGATGTTAGGCGCGATTGTTGGAGAGCGTCGTCCTGGCGAAAGCCAGGACCCATTACCCCGGTCAGTGTTGCTTTTGCGGGTTGGGCCATGAGCACGAGCAGCTACTTCGTCTACATTCTCGCAAGCCGCCATCACGACACGATCTATATCGGAATCACCAACGACGTCCGCGCGCGGCTTGAGCTACATCGTTCGGGTCGCGGCTCGAAGTTCGTGCACAAGTATAAAATCTTCCGCCTCGTTCATGTCGAAGCCTACGCAACACTGCAGGAGGCGATCGCGCGCGAGAAGCAGCTCAAGTTCTGGAAGCGGGACTGGAAGATCAAGCTGATCGAGGAAGAAATCCCGATTGGAATGATCGGTCAGGCCTCATCTGACAGGCGGGTAATGGGTCCTGGCTTCCGCCAGGACGACACCTTCTTCGTTGCACCAGCCCCTGCTCAATTCGCCGCTGACATCAACTTATCCCCGCACGCGCTTGCGTAAAATTTGCCGCCGCATTGGCGCTTGATGGCGGCGCAGCGGGCGGCGGAGGATGCGTTTTGCGGAAGCGTGACGGCGCAGCTCAGGCCGTCGGCGCTGCGGCCGATCTTGCCGGCGGCGAAGGCGGCGCTGGACGCGGTGATGCAGACGACGAGGAAGGTGGCGGCGGCGATTTCGATCAGCCGTCGCGTCACAGGTCTCATCAGAGAGTTCATCGGGCGCCTCCTCCACACTGATGGCTGAATTGGCCGCCATTCTAGCACCAAATCCACGTTTCCCCGTATGCGTCCGGGTTCCCAAATCGGCCCGTTCCTTGCATAATTTTACGCCAAACGCAGTGCACGGTCGCACCAGCAATGGTTCCGTACAGAGGCAAGATGCGTAGGGTCAGTAGTGTTCTCGCGACCAGGAAGTGACGACTTTGCAAGATTCATCGTTCCAGCCCAATTTCTCCGCCCCCAACCAGCCCATCGACGAACTCGCTCTGGCTGAGATCAAGGGCGCGATCCTGGCGAAGCTGCGCCTTGCCATCGGCAAGGATGCGGGCATGGCCACCAAGCACGACTGGTACCAGGCCGCGGCGCTGGCGCTGCGCGATCGCATCGTGCATCGCTGGCTCACGGCCGAGAAGCACAGCTACGATGCGGGGCGCAAGCGGGTCTATTATCTCTCGCTCGAATTCCTGATCGGCCGCCTCTTCAGCGACGCGCTGAACAATATGGGGCTATTGAAGATCTTCGAGGTCGCGCTCGGCGATCTCGGCGTTTCCTTGCCTGAGCTGCGCAAATGCGAGCCGGACGCGGCGCTCGGCAATGGCGGCCTGGGCCGTCTCGCCGCCTGCTTCATGGAAAGCATGGCGACGCTGTCGATCCCTGCGATCGGCTACGGCATCCGTTATGATTACGGCCTGTTCCGTCAGATCATCAATCAGGGCTGGCAGCAGGAATATCCGGACGAATGGCTCGGCTTCGGCAACCCTTGGGAATTGCAGCGGCCCGAAGTGATCTATGACATTCGCTTCGGCGGCGGTGTCGAGCATGTCGAAGACAAGGGCCGCGATCGCGCGATCTGGCATCCGTCCGAGACCGTGCAGGCGATGGCCTATGACACGCCGATCGTCGGCTGGCGCGGCCAGCACGTCAACGCGCTGCGGCTGTGGTCGGCACGCTCGCCCGATCCGTTGAAGCTCGATGCCTTCAACACCGGCGACTATGTCAGCGCCAGCGCCGAGCAGTCGCGCGCGGAAGCGATCTGTAAATTCCTCTACCCGAACGACGAGAGCCCGGCGGGCCGCGAGCTGCGCCTGCGCCAGGAATATTTCTTCGTCTCGGCTTCGCTGCAGGACCTGATCAAGCGGCACCTTGCGTCGGACGGCCAGCTTCGCAGCCTGTCGAGCAAGGTCGCGGTGCAGCTCAACGACACCCATCCGAGCCTGGCCGTCACCGAGCTGATGCGGATCCTGATCGACGACCACAATTTCCGCTGGGACGAGGCCTGGAAGATCACGGTCGCCACGCTGTCCTACACCAACCACACGCTGCTGCCTGAGGCGCTGGAGACCTGGCCGGTCGAGCTGTTCGAACGGCTGTTGCCGCGGCATCTCGAGATCATCTACCGCATCAACGTGCAGCATCTCGCGCTCGCAGAGGCGCGCGCCCCCGGCGACATCGACTTCCGCGCCTCGGTGTCGCTGATCGACGAGCGGAGCGGCCGGCGCGTGCGCATGGGCCAGCTCGCCTTCGTCGGCTCCCACCGCATCAACGGCGTCTCGGCGATGCATTCGGACCTGATGCGGGAGACCGTGTTCCACGACCTCAACCATCTCTACCCCGGCCGCATCACCAACAAGACCAACGGCATCACCTTCCGCCGCTGGCTGATGCTGGCGAACCCGAAACTGACCGATCTGTTGCGCGAGACCTGTGGCGACGCCGTGCTCGATGATCCGACGCAGCTCAGCCTGATCGAGGCCCGCGCCAGCGACGTCGAATTCCAGAAGAGGTTCCGCGCAGTCAAGCTTCACAACAAGACGGCGCTGGCGCGCCTGATCGGCGAGCGCCTCGGCATCAAGGTCGACCCGAACGCGCTGTTCGACGTGCAGATCAAGCGCATCCACGAATACAAGCGCCAGCTTCTCAATGTCATCGAGACGGTCGCGCTGTACCAGGCGATCAAGGACGACCCCAACGGCAACTGGGTGCCGCGGGTGAAGATCTTTGCGGGCAAGGCGGCGGCGAGCTACCGCTACGCCAAGCTGATCATCAAGCTGATCAACGACGTTGCGGAAGTCGTCAACAACGACCCCGCGATCGGCGGCAAGCTCAAGGTCGTCTTCCTGCCCGACTACAATGTCAGCCTCGCCGAGGTGATCATTCCCGCGGCCGACCTCTCCGAGCAGATCTCGACGGCCGGCATGGAAGCCTCCGGCACCGGCAACATGAAGCTGTCGCTCAATGGCGCCCTCACGATCGGCACGCTCGACGGCGCCAACATCGAGATCCGCGACCATGTCGGCGCGGAGAACATCGCGATCTTCGGCATGGAAGCCGGCGATGTCATGATCCGGCGCAAGCAGGGGCTGGACGCCTCCGACGTGATCCGCAATTCGCCGAAGCTCCAGCGCGCCATCAATGCGATCGGCGCCGGCGAATTCTCGCCCGGCGATCCCGGCCGCTTCGAATCGATCGCGCATGCGCTGCGCTATCTCGACCATTACATGGTCAGCGCCGACTTCGATTCTTATTACGAGGCGCAGCGCAGCGTCGATGCGCGCTGGCAGGTGGCGCCGGCCTGGACCCGCGCCTCGATCCTCAACGTCGCGCGCATGGCGTGGTTCTCCTCCGACCGCACCATTCGCGAATACGCCGAGGAGATCTGGAACGTGCCGGTCAACCCCACCACGCCGCTGCTGCCGACCTTGCGCGACGTCGCGGGCTGAATTTCCGCGACGTGAAATCGGTTACTCACGAGGTAATTGCACAAGCCGGCGGCGGACGTGATATGACGTCCGTCATTGAACGCCGGATCGAATAATGCACGCCAAGCTCCCGCACCCTTTCGACGACGCCACCCGCGTCACCGCCGGTGACTCCAGCTGGCAGGGACACACCAGCGACGATTACTGGGCCTTTGTCGGCCCGTTCGGCGGCGCCACCGCCGCGACTATCCTGCGTGCGCTGATCGAGCATCCGGAACGTGCCGGCGACCCGCTGGCGCTCACCGTGAATTACTGCGCGCCGATCGCGAAGGGGCCGTTCGATCTGGACGTGCGGCTGGTGAAGGCTAATCGCTCCAGCCAGCACTGGAGCGTCGAACTGTCGCAAGGCGGCGGCGAGGTCGCAACGCTCGCCACCGCCGTGTTCGCCGAACGCCGGCCGTCCTGGGAGCACAGGGTGGCGCAATATCCCGATGCAAAGCCGTTCGAAGAGACGATGCCGTTCCCGAAGATCGCGGCGTCCTGGGCCAACCAGTACGAATTCCGCTTCGTCGAGGGCGAGATGCGGATCGGCCCGCTCAAGCCCGAGCTCGCCAGCACTTACTCAAAGCTCTGGATCAGTGATCGCGAACCGCGCAAGCTCGACATGCCGTCGCTGATGTCGATGTCGGACGCCTTCTTCGGCCGCATCTTCCACGCGCGACGCGAGCTGGTTCCGTTCGGCACGGTGTCGCTGACGACGTATTTCCACACTGACAGCGAAGAGCTCGCCGCCGAGGACATCACGCGCGTGCTGGCGACGGCCGATTCAAAGATCATGCACAAGAGCTACGCCGACCAGAACGCCGAGCTGTGGTCGCCGAACGGAAGACTGCTCGCGACCACGACGCA
This sequence comes from Bradyrhizobium sp. 155, assembly GCF_023101105.1. NCBI lineage: Bacteria > Pseudomonadati > Pseudomonadota > Alphaproteobacteria > Hyphomicrobiales > Nitrobacteraceae > Bradyrhizobium > Bradyrhizobium sp. 155. The sequence goes on from NZ_CP064704.1 coordinate 7,123,027, forward strand.
GATCGCCTATTTCAAGGCGTAGCTGCTTCCGCGAGTTCGCCATCAATCCAGACTGTTTCCGCGGAGGGATTCTGGATTGCTTCGCTGCGCTCGCAATGACGGTGGAGAGACATCTTGAAAAGCAAAAGGGCGGCCTCGCGGCCGCCCTTTCGAATTTCAAACGACGCAAGCTTACTCCGCCGCGAGCTTCACGTCCGGTGCAGCGGCGCGGACCTCGGCGTCGACCTGGGCTTCGAACTTGGCAAAGTTCTTCTGGAACATGCCGACCAGCGCGCGGGCGGTCTTGTCGAACTCGTCCTTGTCCTTCCAGGTGTTGACCGGGTTGAGGATCTCGCTCGGCACGCCCGGCAGCGCGGTCGGGACCGCGAAGCCGAAATATTTATCGGTGCGGAATTCGACGTTGCGAAGCGAGCCGTCGAGGGCCGCGGTCAGCAGCGCGCGCGTCACCTTGATCGGCATGCGAGAGCCGGTACCGTACTTGCCGCCGGTCCATCCCGTGTTGACCAGCCAGCAGTCGACATTGTGCTGGGCGATCAGGTCGCGCAGCATGTTGCCGTAGACGGAGGGGTCGAGCGGCAGGAAGGGCGAGCCGAAGCAGGTCGAGAATTCCGGCTGCGGCTCATTGCCGAGACCGCGCTCGGTGCCAGCGACCTTGGCGGTGTAGCCCGACAGGAAGTGATACATCGCCTGCGCCGGCGAGAGCTTGGCGATCGGCGGCAGCACGCCGAAGGCGTCGGCGGCGAGCATCACCACGTTCTTCGGCTGCGGTGCGCGGCCGGTGCGCGAGGCGTTCGGGATGAACTCGAGCGGATAGGCCGAGCGCGTATTCTCGGTCTTGGAGCCGTCGTCGAAATCGACCACGCGGGTGTCTTCGTCCAACACGCAGTTCTCGAGCACCGCGCCGAAGCGGGTCGAGGCGGCATAGATCTCGGGCTCGGCTTCCTGCGACAGCTTGATGCACTTGGCGTAGCAGCCGCCTTCGAAGTTGAAGACGCCGTTCGGGCCCCAGCCGTGCTCGTCATCGCCGATCAGCGTGCGGTTCGGATCGGCTGACAGCGTGGTCTTGCCGGTGCCGGACAGGCCGAAGAAGATCGCCGCATCGCCCTTGGCGCCGACATTGGCCGAGCAATGCATCGGCATCACGCCGCGCTCGGGCAGATAGTAGTTCAGCGTGGTGAAGACCGACTTCTTCATCTCGCCGGCATAGTAAGACCCGCCGATCAGCACGATCTTGCGGGCGAAATCGATCGCGACGACATTCTCCGACTTGCAGCCATGGCGCTTCGGATCGGCGCGGAAGCTCGGCATGTCGATGATGGTGAGCTCGGGCACGAACGCCGAGAGCTCGATCGCCTCGGGACGGATCAGCAGCGTGCGGATGAACAGCGAGTGCCAGGCGAGCTCGGTGAAGACGCGGGTCTTGATGCGATAAGCCGGATCGGCGCCGCCATAGAGGTCCTGTGCGAACAGCGACTTGCCTTCGGCGTGCTTGAGGAAGTCCTGGTAGAGCGTCTCGAACTGCTCTGCGGTGATCGACTGGTTGCCGGCCCACCACATCTTCTTGTCGGTGGTGGCGTCACGCACCGTGAATTTGTCCTTGGGGCTGCGGCCGGTGAACTCGCCGGTGTCGGCGCAGAGCGCGCCATCGGCCGACAGCACCGCCTCGCCCGCGGAGAGCGCGTATTGATAGAGTTGCGGCGCACCGAGGTTCCAGTGAACCTGCTTGAGATTCTTTAAGCCGAATTTGTCGGCGCCGAAGGCACCGTTGCGCACGCCCGTCTCTTGCACGAAAAATCCTCCTAGAACCCACTCAGCGCGATCATGCTTGGCGCCGCCGCGGTCACCGTGATTACAGGCCGTTCGGCCTCGGTTGGAACGACCTAATACTGATGAACGCTGGCGTTGCCAAGCTGATCCCTTAGGATTTGGTTTATTCAAGGACCGCGCCAAACGTCGCGCATGTCAGCTCTGAGCAGGCGCATCAAAAAATCGACAATGATCGCGCAACCAAATGTGCGTTTCGGCGTTTCCTGAGGTTATTGCAACGCACAATGTCCAAGACAGCTGAAGGACAATCGCAGCCCGCCCTATCGTACCGCGCCTTCGCCGATGAGCGCGAAGGGCCCCCACATCGCTGGATAGGCGTTGCGCGGAGACGAGGTGTCGTCAACGTAGGTTAACATCGCGCGGCGCAAGGCTTCGGCACGCCCGATTTGTGGTTCGTTTTTGAGCAGCTCGAAAGTCATCGTGGTCAGGCGGGTGGCAGCTTCCGAATCCACGGCCCAATGCGAGACCAGGAGCGCGCGCGCACCGGCGTAGAAGAACGAGCGCGCCAGTCCCGACAGGGCCTCGGCGCCGGGCTTGTCGCCCGCGATGGTGTTGCAGGCCGACAGTACAACCCAATCCGCATTGAGCTTGAGCTGAGCGACTTCACTCGCGGTGAGTAGACCGTCGTCGAGTTCAGTGGGCTGATCGGGAATGGAGAGCGCGAGCGAGGGCTCACCCAGTCCCTTGATGTCGCCGGCAACGAGGCCGTGGGTGGCAAAGTAGATGATGCCGTATTGAGCAAGCGCTGCACGCTTGAGCGTCGTCTCGCTGGCGTCGCGGCCGAGATGAATGTCGGCCTCGGAAGCCCCGACATCCCTGGCCACCGCGTTCAACTCATCGGCGGTGTCGGGCAGTTGCGGCAGCGCCTGCGCAAGCCGCGCGCGATCGACGCCGGCACCGCGCCCGAAATCACTATAGGCGATGGTCGCGATGCTGCGCGCGGCGACCTTGCCGTTCGCGGCGCGCCGCTCGGCGGGCCCTTCCAGTGCAGGATTGAACACGGGATCGCCGAAGCCGGTCATCGGCTTCACGCTTTGATCCCGACGCGCGAAGGCCCGCAGCGATTTCAGACTGCCCACCGACGGCAGCACCGAGACGGCCTGGCGCCGCAGCAGCCAGGCGGCGCCGCGATAGCCTTCGAGCGTGTCCGGGATCGCAGCCTGCGGCTTCTCCGTGACGAGCAGATGAAACGGCAATGCGGTCAGCGCAGCCGACGGCACCACCAGCAGGCTGTGCTTGTGCTTTGTCAACGCCTCGACCGGACCGAGCAGCGCGACATGGAGCTCGTTGGCGAGCGCCAGATCGAACAATCCGGATTTGCCGGAGGCGTCGCGCGCTTTGCCGACGTCGAGTCCCTTGCGGAATGCCGTCACCTTCTGCGTCAGCGCATCCGCGCCGAGTGGGATGGCCTTCCAGTCGACGCCCTCGCGCGTGATCGCGATGACACAGCTCTGCTTGTCGACGACGGAATAGAGCACCATCGCCTCGTCGGCCGACAGCAGCAGCCGGATGTCCTTTGCCGTCAACGGCAGCGGATTGGAGAGTGACGCCTAGTCGGGAAACTCGACCGCGAGCGTCTTCTGCAAGCCCGCACGCTCGTTGGCAATCATTGCAATCCGCGCGCGGCTGCGCTGTTCGGTTGCGAGATCGCGCTGCGCGGATTGCTTCGACACTGCGGCAACGATCGCCTTGTCGAGTGCCTCTGACTCAGCCGCGAGATCCTGATCCCGGCGCACCAGCTCGGCGAGCCGGTCGCTGCCGGCGGCAAGCCGAACCGCGAGCTTGTTCACGGCGGATGCGGCGGAGGATTGCGTGCCGCGCTGGATCGCGGCGAGGGCCTCGTCGAGCGCCTTGTCGCCGGACAGCAGATCTTGTTGGCGCGCGGCGAACAGGACCGGCAAGACGATGCGCAACTGGGCGCGATCGCCCCGAAGAGTCCTTTCCGCGAACGGCAATGCGTCCGCGGCGCGCCCGGCCACGTAGAGGAAATAAGCCAGATTGCCGGTCGAGGTCATGACCTCGGGATGATCGGGCCCGAGTGCATTTTCGCGGATGACCAGCGCGCGACGATAGAGCGGCTCGGCGTCACCGTAGCGCTGCTGGTGCTCGTAGAGGCCGGCGAGATTGTTCAGCGAGCGGGCGACGTCGGGATGATCCGGTCCCAGCACCTTATCCCGGATCGCGAGCGAGCGCTTGATCGGCGCTTCCGCGTCCGCATCGCGATTGAGATCGCGATAGACCTGGCCGAGATTGTTCAGGACGGTGGCCACCGCCGGATGCTCGGAGCCGCCAGCCTTCTGGTAGATCGCGAGCGCCCGCTGAAACAGCGGCTCGGCTTCGGCATAGTGCTGCTGCTTCACATAGAGCGTGGCGAGATTATTGAGTGACTGGCCGACATCGGGATGCTCGCGCGACAATCCCTTCTCGCGAACGGCGAGCGCGCGCTTGAACAGCGGCTCAGCCTCGGCGTAGCGGCTCTGCCGCTGGTAGAGCGCGGCGAGGTTGCTCAGTTCGGCTCCGATCAACGGGGTTTCGAGACCGAGCGACTTTTCCATCAGCATGATGGCGCGCTTGTAGAGCGGCTCCGCCAGATCGTCGTGGCCCTGACCGGCATGAACCTGGCCGAGGTTGTTCAGCGCGGCGGCGAGTTCGCGACCTGTGTCGCTCTTCTCCAGGTTCGCGACCATACCTTGCGCCAAAGGCAGTGCTTCCGAATATCTGCCGGCGCTCATGAGGGTGTTGATCCGCGCGCTCTCCGCGGCGAGACCTTTCTGGGCGACGCTAGGCGTGACAAGCGATGCGGTGATCGCGAGCGTCAAACCCGCAACCAGCGTCCGTCTATTCCATTCTGTCATGACGCTCTCGCCGCCGCCTTCTGACCGGTAACGAACTTGGGTCGCGGCGATGGGCAGCAGCGTTCAATGTGTTGCGCTCTGGTTCATCCTGGTGCGCGCTTCGCCGGCGAGGCGAACCAGCATCTTGCGCAGCGCCGTGCCATCAGCCACCCGCTCCGGAAAATCCAGCCGCAAGACGGTCTGGCCGTCCTGCATGTCGAGGCCCTCCGGGTCGCAGCCGGTGCAGCGCCAGTCGCCCGCGGCAGCACCGAGCAGTTTTGTTGCATAGAGGCCCATGGCCTCGCGGTGGTCGGCATTCATGTGCTCCACCGCGCCCTCCTCCGCCGTCAGCAAGTCCTCGGCCCCCGTGAGGTCGGTCAGGAATTGCTCCGGCTTGAGGTCGACGATCCGGCCGAAGCCGGCGACCAGATGGGTTCCCGTAGGCCGGATCCGAAAGAAAGAGAAATCTTTAAAGGAAACAAAGGCTCCCGCTGAGGGATGAGCATTGAGATACCGTCGCCGGAGCAGATCCTTGTCGGCATCGGCCGGCTCGGCATGGCCGGACAGCATGATCCGGGCACCTTCCAGCGGATCGCCCGCCGCCCGCTCGTCCAGCATCAAGGACACCCGGCTGTCGGCCAGGATGTTCCTGGTGTGCACGGCCAATCCTGAGATCAGCAGGATCGGAGAGCCATCCGGATGGCTCGCCAGATTGACCAGGGAACAATAAGGATCGCCGCTGCCGGCCATCAATGTCGCCAAGGCCCCCTGCCGTGACCGCCGCAGCAGCGATTTGGCGAGCTTTCCGGGGTCGAAGTCGGGGGTCGGTTGCATCGGCTTTCTCGGGTCAGGTGGTTGCATGGAGGGCCTTTTTTCGGGTAAACCGGGGCCCGGTTATGGGTCGAGATGCGGCGAATCTGCCGTGTTTCGTGGAACTTGGTCACACTTCAGCCTAGCTTGCATTGCTCGGTGACAAGGTTCGAATGCCAACATCGGCACCCATGTATGCGGCGCATCAGTGGATTGCTCGCCGTTTTCAAGCCACGACCCAAACGGAAAGCAGAAAGCAGAGGCTCATGCCCACAATCGCTTTGGTCGACGACGACCGCAACATTCTCACATCCGTCTCGATCGCGCTGGAGGCCGAAGGCTATCGCATCATGACCTATACCGACGGCGCCTCAGCGCTCGACGGTTTCCGCACCACCCAGCCCGATCTTGCCATCCTCGACATCAAGATGCCGCGCATGGACGGCATGGAGACGTTGCGCCGGCTGCGGCAGAAATCCGACCTGCCGGTGATCTTCCTGACCTCGAAGGACGAAGAGATCGACGAGCTGTTCGGCCTCAAGATGGGCGCCGACGACTTCATCCGCAAACCGTTCTCGCAGCGCCTGCTGGTCGAGCGCGTCAAGGCGGTGCTGCGCCGTTCGGCGCCGAAGGACCCGACCGTCACGCCGAAGGAGAACGACGCCAAGGCGCTCGACCGCGGCCTGCTGCGCATGGATCCTGAACGGCACACCTGCACCTGGAAAAACGAGCCGGTGACGCTGACCGTCACCGAATTCCTGATCCTGCAGGCGCTCGCGACCCGGCCCGGCGTGGTGAAGAGCCGCAACGCGCTGATGGACGCCGCCTATGACGACCAGGTCTATGTCGACGACCGCACCATCGACAGCCACATCAAGCGGCTGCGCAAGAAGTTCAAGGTGGTCGACAACGAGTTCGAGATGATCGAGACGCTCTACGGCGTCGGCTACCGCTTCAAGGAAGCCTGAGGCGCACGCGCCTCCACGAAAGACCGAGAGCATCGCCGGTTCTGATTCCATCGGGACCGGGATGGCTCTAGGATGCGGGGACCTTCGCACGAGCTGTCCTAACGCGGGCGTGAGCATTGCTTGACCGAACGCAGCCTGACGAGAACCAGAACGCCGAGGACGTCACCGCCCACGGCGCTCCGGATCAATTGGCTGAGGACAAGCTGGCCGTGCGGGGCTGGCGTCCACTGAACTGGTTGAAGCGCGCCGGGCAGTTCTTCTTCGCGCTGTCCTTCTCGAGCCTGACCCGCCGCATCGTCTCGCTCAACCTCGCCGGCCTGGTCGCGCTGGTGGCGAGCATCCTCTATCTGTCGCAATTCCGCGCCGGCCTGATCGACGCGCGCGCGCAGAGCCTGCTGGTGCAGGCGGAGATCATCGCCGGCGCGATCGCGGCGTCCGCGACGGTGCAGACCAACGCCATCACCATCGACCCCGACCGGTTGCTCGACCTCAAGCCGGGCGAGACCTATGGCGGCTCGGACGAGTATTCCCCGCTGGATTTTCCGATCAATCCGGAGCGCGTGGCACCGGTGCTGCGCACGCTGATCTCGCCGACCAAGACGCGCGCCCGCATCTACGACCCGAACGGCAGCCTGCTGGTCGATAGCCGCAGCCTCGATACCGTGGTGCGCTTCCCCCTGCCGTCAGTGTCCGCCGAGAAGCCTGGCATGGTCGAACGCGGCATGGTCGCGGTCCGTACTTGGCTCAATCGCGGCGACCTGCCGCTCTATCGCGAGCTCGGCCCCGAGAACGGCAATGGCTATGCGGAGGTCGGCGACGCGCTCCAGGGCCAGAAGCGCTCGATGGTGCGGGTCAATGCGCGCGGCGAGGTGATCGTCTCTGTCGCGGTCCCCGTGCTGCGCTCGCGCGCCATCCATGGCGCGCTGATGCTGTCGACGCAGGGCGACGACATCGACCAGATGGTCACCGCCGAGCGCCTCGCCATCCTCAAAGTGGGCGGCGTCGCCGCCGCGGTCATGATCATGCTGTCGCTGCTGCTCGCCAGCACGATCGCAGGTCCGGTCCGCCGGCTCGCCGATAGCGCCGAGCTGATCCGCCGCCGGATCAGGACCCGCGTCGAAATTCCCGACTTCACCCGTCGTCGCGACGAGATCGGCCATCTCTCCGGTGCGCTGCGCGACATGACCAGTGCACTCTACAGCCGCATCGAAGCGATCGAGATGTTCGCCGCCGACGTCGCGCACGAATTGAAGAACCCGTTGACCTCGTTGCGCTCCGCGGTCGAGACGTTGCCGCTGGCGCGCAACGAGAACAGCCGCGCGCGCCTGCTCGAGGTGATCGAGCATGACGTCAAGCGGCTCGACCGGCTGATCTCGGACATCTCCGACGCCAGCCGTCTCGATGCAGAACTGCAGCGCCAGGATGCGATTCCGGTCGACCTGCGCCGCCTGCTGACGACGCTCGTCTCCGTCGCCAATGAAACCAAGCTCGGCCATGACGTCGCGGTCGAAATGCGTTTCGAGGGCCGCAGCCCGACCGACAATTTCGCCGTGACCGGCCACGATTCGCGACTCGGACAAGTGGTCTCCAACCTGCTCTCGAACGCACAGTCCTTCTCCGAGCCCGGCAACAAGGTGCGCCTCACCTGCCGCCGCGTACGCGGAGAGATCGAGATCGTGGTCGACGACGACGGCCCCGGAATCCGCGACGACGCGCTGGAGCGCATCTTCGAGCGCTTCTACACCGACCGCCCTCATCAGGGCTTTGGCCAGAACTCCGGCCTTGGCCTGTCGATCTCCAAGCAGATCGTCGACGCACATGGCGGACGCATCTGGGCGGAGAACCGCCTCGGCCCGGCGGACGAGGACGGCGCGCCCAGTGTTGTCGGCGCGCGTTTCGTGGTGAGGCTGCCGGCGCTATGAGCGACGGTGGCCCCAGCGTTCACGCCTCGGCGGTCAAGGTTGGAGATCTGGCGGTGCTGATCCGCGGGCCCTCGGGCTCCGGCAAGTCGCGCCTTGCCTTCGATTTGATCATGGCAGGACGCAGCGGCGTGCTCGAAACGGCCGTTCTGGTCGGTGATGACCGTGTCCATCTGGCGACAGTCGGCCGCGAAATTGAGGTCCGCCCCGCCCCGGTTCTGGCCGGCCTGATCGAGATCCGGGGGCTGGGAATCCGCCGCTGCGACTTTGTGGAGCATGCGACCGTCGGCCTCGTGGTCGATCTGGACGCCGCGGATGCGGAGCGGCTGCCGCCGGCCCAATCCCTGAAAACAGCCATTTTAGGTGTCGAAATACCACGAATCCCAGTCGGCCGCGACTATTTGCCCCTTCCTCTGGTTGTCGCGGCCTTGACCACTACCAAGAGTTCATCTCCCGTTAACCCTTCAGGCGATTGTTTGAAGGGAAATGGTAACCATATGAACCCCACACTCGCGACCGAATAGACCGGCGCAGCTCCCCTTATCCATCCGTCTAGATTCAGGGAGATACGCAACATCCCCTCTTGCGCGGGGGCTCTGGATGGTCAAAGTGGCGCGTTCGTGCGGTGCACCAAAAGCGCCCGCGAGGAGTTTTCCGATGATTGGTCTAGTACTTGTGACCCACGGGCGCCTTGCCGACGAATTCAAGGCAGCGCTTGAACATGTCATGGGCCCACAAAAGCAAATCGAAGCGATCACGATCGGCGCCGAAGATGATTCCGATCTCTGTCGAAGCGACATTATCGAGGCGGTTAACCGCGTCGATTCCGGCGACGGCGTCGCGATCCTCACCGACATGTTCGGCGGCACGCCGTCCAATTTGGCAATATCCTGCATGAGCCGGCCGAAGGTCGAAGTGCTCGCGGGCATCAACCTTCCCATGCTGGTGAAGCTCGCCAAGGTGCGCGAGGAGCGTCCGCTCCCCGACGCGATCGCGATGGCCCAGGAAGCCGGCCGCAAATACGTCACCATCGCCAGCCGCGTCCTCGCCGGCAAATGAGCGACGAGGCGCCGCAAGCCGGGACGGGCGTGCCCGCGGGCGCGATCTCCAAGGACCTCCTGATCATCAACAAGCGCGGCCTGCACGCGCGGGCCTCCGCCAAGTTCGTTCAGGCCGTCGAGCGTTTCAGCGCGCAGGTCTGGGTGACGCGCGGCGGCGAAACCGTCGGCGGCACCTCGATCATGGGCCTGATGATGCTCGCCGCCGGTCCCGGCACCACCATCACGGTCGCCGCGTCCGGCGATGATGCCGAGGCCGCGCTCGCGGCGATCACCGAACTCGTTGAAAGCAAATTCAACGAGGAAGGGATTTAGGCGGATTCGCTTCGATCAATTCCCCGGCGGCGCGATGTAGATGTTCCAGCTCATCGACGGACCGGCTTTGCCGTGAGTGAAACGGCGCGTCGTCATTACGATGCGCTCGGCCTTCGGCGCAACTTCGGACACCCATTTTTCGAACGCCGGCAGGCGACCATCGGCCGGGTCGAACACGCCGATGAAGCCGTATCGCTTGACGTCATCGGGCGAAATCAATCCGGACCCCCAGGCCTCGAGCGGCGTGAACGCGGCCGGATGATCCGGGCTGTAGAACACCATCGGCTGGATCGATTCCATGGTGCCGGCGACGACCGCCCAGTGCGAGGCGAAGCGCGCGTGCCAGGCCTGCGTCAGCTCGCGCGCGAGATCCGAGCGCGCGCCGTAAGTCGCCGTATTGCCGGCATTGGCCGCCATCTCGCGGGCGGCGATCCAGGGCGAGGCAATGAGCGTGGCAACGCTGAGCACGAGCCAGATCGCGACAATGTTGAACAGCGCAGCGCTCTGCACCCGCAACGCCGGGATCGCGACCAGCGCCAAGGGCACCAGGAAGAACAGCGAGATGCCCCAATCGGTCTTCATGTAGATGCTGAAGGCCAGCGCGCCGAGCGCGGGGCCGACCGCGACAATGATCTGGATGAGCCAGACGTTGCGCGCCTGCGAAAGGTTCACGCTGGAATTCGCGCCGCGCGCCCAGTCCCGCGTGACGATGCGCAAGGGCGCACGCAGGAGCAGCCTGAACCAAGGTGGCACCAGCGCCATCGCCAGCGCGGCCAGCGCCACCGGCAATGCCAGCAGCGCGACATTATGCAGGGCATAGCCGGTCACGAGCTGATGCACCTGGCCGCTGTCCTCGAGGCTGTAGGTATCGCCGGCATAGGTCAGCGGCACGAAATGCGCGTCCGCCAGCCACACGATGTGCGGGATCATCGCCACCACCATCGTCGCGATCGCAACCCACGGTGCCGGCGACGACAGGAATCTCATTCGCTCCGGATGGATCAGCGCGGCAAGCCCGATGGCGCCGATCATGGTCAGCACCCAGTATTTGGTCATCAGCGCCAGCGCGCCGGCAAGGCCGAGCAACACTCCGGACTGCCAGCTCCGCTTCTCGAACGCATTGAGATAAGCGAGCACGAGGAGCGGCAAGGTGACGAGCTGGAGCAGGTCGGGATTGTACTTGAAACCCTTGAAATTGAAGATCGGGTAGAGCGCGACCATCACCACGACCAGGAACGCGCGCCGCGCATCCACGACGCGCAGCGCGATGAGCCAGCAGATCACCATACCGGTGCCGACGGTCGCCATCGCCAGCGCATAGGTCGCCCAGTCCGTCGGCGGGAACACTGTGAACCAGAGGCCGGCGACCCAGCCCGACAGCGGCGGGTGCTTGCCATAGCCCCAGAGGAATTTCTGCCCCCAGCCCCAGGCTTCCGCGACGTCCATGTGAACGTCCTGCGCTGCCTTGAGATTGATCAGGATGAAGGTCCAGAGCACCGCATGCAGGATGGCGAGCTGGATCACCAGCCAGAGGCGCGCCTCGGGGCGGGTCGCGCTGGCAACCAGCCAGGCGCGGAAGCGGGCATAGCTCACCCGGGTCTTCGCGCGCGCTCGGGCAGACGGGATCGAGGTCGTCGTCATGGGCCTGGACATCAGGCGTTGCGTAGCGCGTTTCGGGCCTTCGTGGAATCAGCTTGGCGTGAACAAAGGCCCTGAAATTACAGCAATATGGTTGCCGCACGGGGGTGTGAGTGGTATCCCGCGCCCATGACGACCGTCCCCATTTCCAACATCCGCAATTTCTCCATCGTCGCCCATATCGACCATGGCAAATCGACGCTGGCCGACCGCCTGATCCAGATGACCGGCGGCCTCACCGACCGGGAAATGGCGGGCAAGGAGCAGGTGCTCGATTCCATGGATATCGAGCGCGAGCGCGGCATCACCATCAAGGCGCAGACAGTGCGCCTCGCCTACCGCGCCAAGGACGGCAAGGATTACATCTTCAACCTGATGGACACGCCCGGCCATGTCGACTTCGCCTACGAAGTGTCGCGGTCGCTGGCGGCCTGCGAGGGTTCCCTGCTGGTGGTCGACGCCAGCCAGGGCGTGGAGGCACAGACGCTCGCCAACGTCTACCACGCGCTCGATGCGGGGCATGAGATCGTTCCGGTCCTGAACAAGGTCGACCTTCCCGCCGCAGAGCCGGAGAAGGTCAAGCAGCAGATCGAGGACGTCATCGGCATCGACGCCTCCGAGTCCGTGATGATCTCGGCCAAGACCGGCCTCGGCGTGCCCGATGTGCTGGAAGCGATCGTCACCCGCCTGCCGCCGCCGAAGGGTGATCGCGAAGCGACGCTGAAGGCGTTGCTCGTCGACAGCTGGTACGACGTCTATCTCGGCGTGGTGGTGCTGATCCGCGTCGTCGACGGCGTCATGAAGAAGGGCAGCCGGGTCCGCATGATGGGCACGGGCGCGGCCTATGACATCGAGCGCGTCGGCTTCTTTACCCCGAAGATGACGCAGGTCGACGAGCTCGGCCCCGGCGAGATCGGCTTCATCACCGCCGCGATCAAGGAAGTGGCCGACACCCGTGTCGGCGATACCATCACCGACGACAAGAAGCCGGTCACCGAGATGCTGGCGGGCTTCAAGCCGGCCATTCCCGTGGTGTTCTGCGGCCTGTTCCCCGCCGACGCCGACGACTTCGAGACCTTGCGCGCGGCGATGGGCAAGCTGCGCCTCAACGATGCCAGCTTCTCCTACGAGATGGAGACCTCGGCCGCACTCGGCTTCGGCTTCCGCTGCGGCTTCCTCGGGCTGTTGCACCTGGAGATCATCCAGGAGCGTCTGTCGCGCGAATTCGATCTCAACCTGATCGCGACCGCGCCGAGCGTGATCTACAAGATGAGCCTGACCGACGGACAGGAAATCTCGATTCACAATCCCGTCGACATGCCTGATGTGGTCAAGATCGCGGAGATCCAGGAGCCCTGGATCGAGGCCACGATCCTCACCCCCGACGAATATCTCGGCAGCGTGCTGAAGCTGTGCCAGGACCGCCGCGGCTCGCAGAAGGAGCTGACCTATGTCGGCTCCCGCGCCATGGTGAAATACGATCTGCCGCTCAACGAGGTCGTGTTCGACTTCTACGACCGCCTGAAGTCGGTCTCCAAGGGCTACGCCTCGTTCGACTATCATCTCACCGACTACAAGCCGGCCGATCTGGTCAAGATGCAGATCCTGGTCAACAACGAGCCGGTCGACGCACTCTCGATGCTGGTGCATCGCACCCGCGCCGAGGGGCGCGGCCGCGCCATGGTTGAGAAGATGAAGGATTTGATCCCGCCGCACATGTTCCAGATCCCGATCCAGGCGGCGATCGGCGGCAAGGTGATCGCGCGAGAGACGGTGCGCGCGCTGCGCAAGGACGTCACCGCAAAGTGCTACGGCGGCGACATCACGCGTAAGCGCAAACTTCTGGAGAAGCAGAAGGAAGGCAAGAAGAAGATGCGGCAGTTCGGCAAGGTCGACATCCCGCAGGAAGCCTTCATCGCCGCGTTGAAGGTGGACAGCTGAGGCGACGGCTTTAGGCCGCCGCGAGCGCGGCGAGACAGGTCCGGTCCGCGCTTTTCGGGACCGAAAACAAAAAAACGCGAAAACAACCCCATGCACAGTAGCGAGGGGCTTGTTCGGATTGAACTTTTGATTTTCAGAATTTCGTTTGACTCGTCGGGCAAAACAGGGGCATGATGGCATCATGCAGCACGTGGCAATGCCGTGCGCATGAGAGGCAGCATCGGCCTCCCGACGCTTTGGGAAGATGTGGGCTTCAGGCGAATTGCTTCTACGCCGGTGGAAGCATCACTCCCGTCAACTCGCCCAGCCTGTCCAGAAGCCGCTCCTGAAAATCGGGATCAACTGCTTCGTGCGCCGGCTCTTGTTGCCGGAGGTCATGCCAGTAACGACCGCTGACCAGGGCGGCGGGATCATCGCTCACAGCGAGCCAGGTCTGCGTCCGTTGTCCGGTGGCCACGCCGACCGGCGCTCCGGCACCGCCCATTTTGGTGCGCGCCCAGCCGGGATCGACGGCGTTGCTCAGCACCTGCGGCCAACGCCGCGCCAAGGCAAAGGCCAGTGCGACCATGTGCAGTTTGCTCTCCGCGTACGCCTTGGCCGGATCCCAGGTTCGCCTCGTCCAGTCGAGATCGCTCAACGATCCCTCTCCGCCGCGATGTAGTCCGCTGCTGAGATACACCAGCCGATCGGGGCGCTTCATCAGGGCGGTGAGCAAATAGGGCGCGAGCGTGTTGATTGCCAGGGTGGTGGCGTGGCCTTCGGGCGTCGGGCCGCGGCTGCGCTCGGTATAGACCCCGGCGTTGTGGATGACCGCGTCCATTCGTCCGATTGCGTTGACCTGATCTGCCACGTGTCTCGTCTGGGCGGCGCTCTTGAGATCGCCGATCACGACCCGTGCGGAATGCGATTCAAGCTCGGAGATTGCGGTCGCACGTTCCGCTGATCGTGCGTGCAGGACGACCTGGTGGCCCTGTTCGAGCAGAGACTGGGCAGCTGCGCGGCCCAGACCGTCCGTGCTGCCGGTGATGAAGACGATTGCCATTGCCGCTCCTGTTCGACCCCCGCTTCGGCGCCTGCGTCGAAACCTCAAGGAGAATGCAACATGTTCGACTGATCATGCCGTGGCGCAAGGAGCGCCGAACGAAGACATCACAACCGAACAATCTTCCGGGATGCGCATTAACATCCGATAAGTTGGGAATGACCGCATGTCGAATTTCGTCATGCTGCTGGTCGAGGACGACTCACTCCAGCGCGAAGTTCTGTCCGACCTTCTCAAGGACGAAGGGTTCGAAGTCGTCGAGTGCGCCACTGCGGAAGCCGCGGAGCTTATCGTGGCCTCGACGGGCACGGAGCTGCGGGCGCTCATCACCGATCACAACCTCGCAGGGAGAATGACCGGGCTTGAGCTCGCAGAATACGCTCGCAGTGCTCATCCGGGGCTCAACATCGTGCTGATGTCCGGGACGGTGATGGCGCCGCTGCCGCCCAACACGACCTTTTTGCGCAAGCCGTTTGCGCCCGCCCATTTGCTGGCGGCCGTGTAGAACCAGGATGCTCTCGAAGGTCATCCGCCCGAATTTTCTGCGCCGACGGTGTTCTCGCTCTCCGGCACCGTTAGCCGGACGGAATGACCCTGCCGCATGGCGAGCGATGCCGCGGCCACAGCCGCCTCGAAAGCGGCTTCCTTGGTCTGGTAAGTGTTCCGGATTTCGCCATCGTGGTCGACGTGCCAGGCACCGTCCCTGCCAACAATATCATAGGCTGCGAGGCCCATAGTCTATCCCTCCTTCATGCGTCCGGTGTTGCCTTGGACGCCTGGGTGCTGCTCACCGGGTCCGACGCCGGGAAACTGTCCTTCAAGCCCTTGTCCAGCTCGTCGTCCCTGGCCTTGTCGCGTCGGATGCCACGCTTGAGATCTTCCGCGTTCTTGTCCGGCGGTGCCGGATCGAATTTCTCGGTCATGCAAGTGTCCTTTCGCTACCTCAAACGCCTTGAGCTCCTGACCGTTCCTTCAGAGGAACCAACGCTGTCCGGTTTGGTGTTGAATGGAAAACCAGAGGGCGCCCGCAGCGCGGGTCTCTTTCATTCAGGTTGCGCCTCCAGCTATAATGCATCCTGAGATAGTATACGCATCGTTCCATCAGGAGAATGCAATGAAAGCGTCGGTTCTTGCGTTAGGGGGCTTGCTGATTTTGTCGATCACATCAGCGAACGCAGCACCAAAGCCACTGTCGCCCCGACCACGGCGGCCAGTTCGGTCGCATGTTCCACCTCGGGTGGCGGCTTTGGGAGCTATCCGTCAGGCTGCCGAAACGGAGCTAACTTCAAGACCTACAATGAATGCAAGGAATCAGGCGTCAAGCGCGGCTGGAGACACGAAGACATGGCGTGGTACTGCAGCGGTCTGGGACTGCAATAGCGAGCGGTCTTTGTGCTTTTCACGCCGCGAACTGGAGTGGCCCATGGAATGCACAATCCGTCCTGCACTTGAAGATGACGCCGCTCATATCAGCGCGGTCATCGTGCGTGCACTGCGGGAAACCAACGCGAAGGATTATCCGAACGAGGTCATCGAAAGGATCGTGCGCGGCTTCAGTCCGGACGCTGTGCGGCAGCTCATTGGGCAACGCACCGTTTTTGTCGCTACCATCCGCAGCCGCATCGTCGGGACCGCGAGCCTCGACGGGTCCGTCGTCCGCACTGTCTTCGTCGCTCCACACGTTCAGGCCCGCGGCATCGGCAAGCTGCTGATGGCCGAGATCGAGCGTACCGCACGCGAGCGCAACATCCCTTCGCTGACCCTTTCTTCCTCAATCACCGCTGAAACCTTCTACGCCGGCCTTGGATTCAGGGCGGCGCGCGACAGCTATCATGGTGACGAACGCACGATCGTCATGGAGCGATTGCTCGATGGCAGTTCGTAAGATGGGCTTGGCGCTTGCGAAACCCATCGCCCCTCATTGATCCTCCCCGCCAAATCCGCCACGATAGTGCCTCTCGCACTCGCGATGGAATGGAGCAAGGAAAGGCAAATGTCCGAGCTTCCTAGAGCTGGCCTGACTGAGCCGCCGGCGTCGACCATGCAGATGCTCGCGCACGCGCCCATGAGCGACGTCATCGATGCCTTGGCCGGCAGACGGATCACCGCGAGAGCGCTGGCGGAATTCTATCTCGCGCGCATCGCGGCCTATGACCGCGACGGGCCTAAGCTCAACTCGGTCCGTGCACTCAATCCCGATGCGCTCGCCGGCACGAGGCCGTCGGCCCAGCGGCCGCTGGCGGGCGTCCCTATCCTACTCAAGGACAATATCGCGACCGGAGACGAACAGCCGACCACGGCGGGCTCGCTGGCGCTGGAGGGCGCGCGCGCCAGGGATGATGCCACCATCGTCAAGCTGCTGCGGAGCGCCGGCGCGGTGATCCTGGGCAAGGCGAACCTGACGGAGTTCGCCAACATGCTCGCGATCGACATGCCCTCGGGCTATTCATCGCTGGGCGGGCAGGTAAGAACCCCTACGCACCAGGGCTGATGGACGAGCACGGCATCCCGGTTCTGACCCCAGGGGGCTCAAGCTCGGGTTCGGCGGTCGCGGTGGCGGCCGGACTGTGCGCGGCCTCGATCGGTACCGAAACCTCGGGCTCGCTGCTGCACCCCGCCAGCCTGAACGGCCTCGTCACCGTGAAACCGAGCGTCGGGCTGATCAGCCGCGCCGGCATCCTGCCGCTTGCGCACAGCCAGGACACCGCCGGTCCGATGACGCGCACGGTGCGCGATGCCGCGATGTTGCTGAATGTGCTGGCTGCCAAGGACCCGCTCGACCCAGCGACGCAAGAGCAGCGGCGGCCGGCCGACTACACCGCCGGCCTCGTCGCCGACGCGATGAAGGGCGCGCGCATCGGCGTGCCGAGCGACCCCGCTGACCCGCTGAACGATTGCTATTACGGCAAGCTGCCGGCGAAGTCGGCCAAGCTGATGGCTGAGGTGATCAAGGTGCTGGAGGATCTCGGCGCCGTCATCGTGCGCGCCAGCATGCCCACACTTGGCTGGATCGGTGGGCCGGGCACGACCATGGCTGTGCTCAACCGCAATCCGCTCAGCGCCCACAAAGGCACGGTCGCAAGGCCGCCGGTCGTCTTTCTGTACGAGCTGAAGCACGATCTCAATCTCTACCTGAGGGATTGGGCGACCAACACTGACATCAAGACCATGGCCGACATCGTGGCCTTCAACGCAGCAAACGCCGACAATGCGCTGCGTTTCGGACAGGACCACTTCCTCGCCGCTGACTTGACCAGGGGCGATCTGAGCGAGCCCGAGTACAAGTCCGCACGTGCCATGGACCTGCTCTCCGCCAGGACGCGCGGCATGGACGCCTATATGAACCAGCACGAGCTCGACGCGGTGCTATTCCCCGGCGCCTATGGCGCCGCAATCGCCGCCAAGGCAGGTTATCCCAGCGTCATGGTGCCCGGCGGATTCGTCTCGGGGACAGACGACGGCAAAGACACGCCCGACTATCCGCTCGGCGTCACTTTCGCAGGGCGCGCCTGGAGCGAGCACAAGCTGCTGCGTCTGGCGTATGCCTTCGAGCAAGCAGCCAACGCACGCAGGCCGCCGTCGGGTCTGCCCGAGCTGTGATGTCGCCCGTGTCAGCGCGAGCTGGCGAGACCGACGCTAGGACCAGCTTGATCCTCCCCGCCGGATAGACCACGATTGCCTCCTTACCGCTCACACCAAGAATGGGCGAGGAAACGCGCATGAACGCAACTTCCGGATACCAAAGCCGGTATCGCTACCGCCGCGCGGCGAGCACGTTCGAAGGAGGGGTTTGCAACGCTGCGCGCCTCTCGCTGAGCGCATGATCGAACAGTTCGAGCACCAGGCCGAAGGCTGCCAGCTCCTCTTCCTCGATGGCGCCGTCATCGTAGCAGCCAAGTGTTTCGACGATGATGGCGTCGACCTCCTGCTGCATGGCCAATAGCTCGTGGTCGAATTCCGCGGTGCGCACCTTGGAAACCAGCGCCAGAATTCTGTTGCGATGGCCAGTGTTCTCGTCGCGTTCATCCCGATTCAGATATTGACGCAGCCAGGCGCCGGCCGAGCCAATGCCGGAGAGAAGCAGGAGCGCAAACCAGAAGTAGTCGCCATATCTGTCGAGGAAGGTGCGCTCGGTCCCGTCGATCACGGCCGCCGCTCCCCGATGAACCGGCAGCTCGGCTTCCTTCTCGGTGTCCGGCTTGGTGATTTGCGCAGCGCCAGGCACCTGCCTGGCAATCGCCTGCCGGAGGGCAAATTGCTGGCGGTAAAACGCTGACACTGTCGTTTCGGACAAGGCTTTCCGGGCGACGATCAAATGGCTGACACTGACGGTCTCCACCTTGTCATCGGGCCAGGCTGGATTCGCATTGAAAATGCTTGGCGGAATTTCCTCCGATTCATAACGCGGATGCTTCAGGGCGATGGCTTCCGATGCGTCGATCGCGAGAAATTTCGGCTCGCCACGCGCCCGGGCGGTCGCGGCGACGGCGTCGGCAGTTATCTTGCTGTCGAGCGGACCGACAGCCATGAAGGCGTCGAGGCTCGGGTCACGCGCCAGCTCCTCGAGCTGGCCAGTGCCGAATTGAGTGACCGTGACCTTGTCCGGCTCCACACCGGCGGCGCTCAGGATGACTCTCAGCAACGCGGCGTTCGCCGGGGTCGCGCCGATCACCCCCACCCTGCGCCCTGCGAGATCGGCGACCTCCTTGATTTTGGGCGCCGGCTTTCGCTTGGAGCCCTTGCCCGCCGGTCCCGAAGAAGACCACAGCACGACGAAGTTCTTGCGCAAGATGACGACTGTTTGCGCGTCGGCCGGCATTTCCAGATCGCCGCGACCGACCGCAAGGTCGGCCTTGCCGGCACCGAGCAGAGCGAGAGCTTCGGCCGCTCCGGCGGTCGCGATCGGAGACAACCTCACCGTCCTGCTTTCGTTGGCAAAGGCCTCGGTCATCGCCTCGATCACCTTGTGATCGTTGCTTCCCGGCGGTCCGACGGCAATCCGAAGCGTTATCGGCCGCAGCGCGTAATACAACGTGCCCGCAGCGGCACCGAAAACGAGAAATCCGATGGCTAAAATCAGCAATAGGGTCTTCGTCTGTCTCCGCCCTCT
This sequence comes from Bradyrhizobium sp. 155, assembly GCF_023101105.1. Taxonomy (NCBI): domain Bacteria; kingdom Pseudomonadati; phylum Pseudomonadota; class Alphaproteobacteria; order Hyphomicrobiales; family Nitrobacteraceae; genus Bradyrhizobium; species Bradyrhizobium sp. 155. The sequence goes on from NZ_CP064704.1 coordinate 7,142,489, forward strand.
GCGGGCTGCGTCACTGCGTTTCATCGGAGCATCAGACGAGGACATTTGCCGCTGCCGGTTGGAGGCCAAAATCGCTGCCTGTTTCGGAACAGTATCATGCTCTTCTGGAAAACGATAATGTCGGAGCAGCCCCAATAGTTTCTTGGCCCGGCGTGAGCCTTTCGAGCTTGCGCGATCATCTCTGATTCCGCACTTCACGTGGCGATGGCCGGATTGACGCCACACCAACTTGATCCCCCTCGCCAAATAGATCACCATCGTGCGATTGACCGCTCACGGTAGAATGGGCGAGGAAACGCGCATGAACGCAACTTCCGGATTTGGCCTCGTCGAGCGGGCACGGGCTATTGCGCCGCTGATCGCGCGCGAAGCCGACGAGATCGAGCGGACGCGGCGACTGACCGATCCCGTCGTCGGCGCGCTGATCGAGAACGGGCTCTATCGCGCGCTGCTGCCGCAGAACCTTGGTGGCGCCGAAGCGCCGCCGGAAGCCTTCATGCAGATGCTGGAGGAGATCGCGAAAGCGGATGCCTCCACCGCCTGGTGCCTCGGCCAATGCACGGTCTGCGCCATGATCGCGGCCTCGCTCGACCACGACACCGCGCAGGAGATCTTCAACACGGCGCCGGGCATCCTCGCCTGGGGCGCGATCGCGCATGAGGCGCGGGCGGTCGAAGGCGGCTATCGCGTCACGGCGCGCTGGGATTTTGCCTCCGGCTCGCGGCAGGCGAGCTGGCTCGGCGCGCATGTCCGCATCGTCGGAGCCGACGGCGCGCCGCGGAAAAATGCCGACGGCTCGGCGGAGGTGCGCACCATCCTGTTTCCGGTCGCGAGCGGCGTGCTGCACGACGTCTGGCAGGCGATCGGGCTCGCCGGCACCGGCACCGATTCCTACGAGGTCGCCGACCTGTTCATCCCCGAGCGCTTCACCGCGTTTCGTGACGTGCCGTCCGCGCTACGCGAGCAGGGTCCTCTTTACAGGATCGGCACCGGCTCGACGTTCAGCCTCGGCTTTGCCGCGGTGTCGCTCGGCGTGGCGCGCGCCACGCTGGATGCCGCGATCGCGCTGGCGCGCGGCAAGCATCAGTCGCTGGCGGCAAGCGCCATGCGCGACAACCAGGCGGTCCAGGGCCTGATCGGCCGCACCGAGGGCGACCTGCGGGCCGCGCGCGCCTATCTCTATGCGACGGCAAGTGCGATGTGGCGCGATCTCTGTACGACCGGCGAATTCAGCGCGGCACATCGGGGCTCGGTTCGCCTCGCCGCGACCTGGACCATCCACCAATCGGCCAAAGTGGTCGACACCGCCTATCACATGGCCGGCGCGACCGCCGTATTCCGCAGCAATCCGTTCGAGCGCCGCTTTCGCGACATGCACGCCATCGCTCAGCAGATCCAGGCGCGCGACACGCATTACGAGGATGTCGGTAAGATGATCCTTTCAGGGGACCGCTGACGTCGAGCAGTTACGAAAGTGCACGCACGCTGACCTATATTGAGTTGCCCTCCGGCGTCTTCGTCGCTGAACCTTCGTGAATTTTCTCCGACTAATTTCCATAGCTATAGGAACGACAGCTTTTCCGCTGTAACCGCGCCGACCACATGGAAGTGATGATTCCGAATTCTTCTTAGCGCGCTGGATTTGCGCAAGAGAGGTCCGTTATGGGCCGAACAGCTGGCAGGAAAGTCAGTTGCCATGCCATTCAGGGGCGTTCGCCGGGATGGCACCATGGTGGCATTCTCATTATCGCCATCCTCTGCATCGCATGCACTTTCCTGTTTGCGAGCGAGGCCGTGGCTCAATGCTCGGCGCGAGACGTCCTGCGGAATCACCTGAAGCTCAAGCAAGCGCCGTCTGGGCCGCAAATCCCAATCAAATCCGCCGTCGATGTCCCTGCGTGGAAGACGATCAGGATCGGGACGTTTGCAAACTTCTTCGCCCTCAGTAACGCTTTGGATGCGGCAGGTTGTGGCATCGGAAACTCGGCCGGCGAAATTCTCGCGCGGCCGACGTTTACCGTGAGCGCCACGACAACGAGCGTAGAGCTTTTCACGGTGTCGGCAGCCGAACTGGGCTTTCGGACCGACACTGCGTTGCTGGCAGACATCTACGCGCGCGCCAAACAATTGGGTTTCGGCCTGGCGGCTGCAGAAGTCGGACCACAACTGAGGCTTCAATATTTCGACCAGCCGATCGGTGAGTTTCTCATCATCGGAATGGAGCCAATCAGGACCTGGCAGGGCGCCCCCGTCATCTTGAATGTAGCCAATGGCGGCGCGGGACTTATCCTCATCGGCCAGGATGGCAGCGCCGACGCACAGATCCCCGCGGCATCCCGTTTTGTATTCGTGCGGTCCCATGAAACCGCTCCTGCCGAGGCCGTAACACTTGTCGGCCACTGAATTTCCGGGTTTGTGCATCTCGAGACGCAAGACAACAGGTCAGCACCTTAACCCTAGGCCACCAGCGCGGCGTCCTCGCCTACGCCGTCGATGCCGCGCTGCGCGGCGAGCAGGCTGATGATCTGCGCATTCGGCCGGGCCTTGCTGAACAGAAAGCCCTGGCCTTCGTCGCAGCCCTCAGTGCGGAGGCAGCTCAGCTCGGCTTCGGTCTCGACGCCTTCGGCGGTGATGGTGACGCCGAGGCCTTTGCCGAGGCTGACGATCGAGCGAATGATCGCCTGTGCCTCGCGATTGGCGCCGAGATCGCGCACGAAGGACTGGTCGATCTTGATCTTGTCGAACGGGAAGCTGCGCAGATAGCTCAGGCTGGAATAGCCGGTGCCGAAATCGTCCATTGAGATGCGCACGCCGAGCGCGCGCAGCGCGTGCAGCGTCGCCAGCACCTGGGCGCTTTTCTCCAGCAGCAGCGTCTCCGTGATCTCGAGTTCGAGCCGCCGCGGCGGCAGGCCGGAATGCTTCAGCGCATCCGTCACCACCGAAAGCAGATTGCCGCTGCGGAACTGGAGCGGCGACAGGTTGACGGCGACGCGGACGTCGTCCGGCCAGGTCGCGGCATCGTGACAGGCCCGGCGCAGCATCAGGCCGCCGAGCGGATTGATCAGCCCGGTTTCTTCCGCGACCGGAATGAACTCGGCCGGCGAGACCATGCCGCGCTCGGCATGCGGCCAGCGCACCAGCGCCTCGAAGCCGGTGATGCGGCCGCTCTGGAGGTCGATCAGCGGCTGATAGTACGGCCGCAGCACGTCGTTCTGAATGGCGTCGCGCAGCTCGACCTCGATCTTGCGGCGGGTCTGCGCTTTCGCATCGAGCGCCGCCTCGAAGAACGCGAACGATCCGCGCGCATCCAGCTTGGCGCGCGACAGCGCCATGTCGGCGCTCTTGAGCAGCTTTTCGGAATCGTCGCCGTCGCCCGGCGCCATCGCGATGCCGATGGAGGCACCGACCACCACGGAATGGCCGTCGAGCAGATAGGGATCGGCGATGGCTTCGAGCAGGCGCTTGGCCAGCAGCACCGCATCCTCGGGACGCGTCAGGCCGCTCTGCACGATGGCGAACTCGTCCGAGTTCAGCCGCGCCAGCGCGTCGTTCTCGCGCAAGGTCGAACGCAGCCGCTTGGCGACGCCACGCAGCAGCTTGTCGCCGACCGCGTGTCCCAGCGTGTCGTTGACCGCCTTGAAATTGTCGAGCCCCAGCATCAGCAGGGCGACCTTGTCGGTGCTGCGCCTCGTATGCAGCAGCATCTCGTCGACCTGCTGGCGCAGCAGATTGCGGTTTGGCAGACCGGTCAGCCCGTCATGCTGGGCCATGAAGGCGAGCCGCGCCTCGGCGCGCTTGCGCTCGGTGATGTCCATCAGCGCGAGCAGCACCGCGGGCCGCTCGGCATAGATCAGTTCGCGCGAATAGATCGCAAGGTCGATCAGGGCGCCGTCGGCCCTGACGTGCTTCCAGGTGCGTCCGGCCTGCTCCTCGCCGGCCGCATCGGCGGTCCAGGGCGGCTCACTGTCGAAAGCCTGAAGGGAACGGATCGTCAGCCGCTCGAACTCGGCGCGGCTGTAACCGTAATGGGCGACCGCGGCATCGTTGACGCCGAGGATGCGCTCATCGTCCAGCGCGCAGACGATCATTGGGACGGGATTGCCGTCGAACAGCAGGCGAAACGAGGCCTCGCGCTGCTTCAGCTCGGTGATGTCGACGCGCAGGCCGACGACGCCGCCGTCGTCGGTCAGCCGCTCGTCGATCAGGATGACGCGGCCGTCCGCCAGCTTCTGTTCGTGGCGCGCGCCGGGCTGATAGAGCCTTTGCAGCCGCTCGGCGATCCATTCTTCCTCATGGCCGGCAGCCTCGGGATAGTCGCCGCGGGCGACGCCGATGCGCAGCGTGTCCTCGAGGCGCGCGCCTTCCTCGAACAGATCGGCGGTCTTGCTGTAGATCTCCGCGTATTGCTTGTTCCAGAGGACGTAGCGGCCCTCGGCGTCGAGAAACACGATGCCTTGCGGCAGGATCTCGATGGCCTGGCGCAGGCGCTCATGGGATTTGCGCGCTTCCGCGATCGCGGCCTCAGCCTCGGCACGGCTGCGCAGAACTTCGTCGCGTTCGGACGGAAGATGAGGGGGGCGCGCAAAGCGCGGCTTGCGCGGGTGCAGGCCGCCGAGCACGCTGCCCATTCGCTTTTTCGGCTTTCGAAACCCCAAACTCAACTTCACTCGTCCCAGTCGCACCCAGCCCCGCAACTCTTGGGGCAAGTGTCTGAAAAAAAGGTAATCCTGGGTGGCATGGCGATGGGACGCACGGTCTGGCAGTCTCGACAAAACAGCCCTCATTGCCCGTTTGCAAGGCGCGGCCGTGCCGATGGGCGCTCCAAGCGCATCGCATTGTCGTCATCGGAGAACGAGATGGCGCAAAATTGCGCGCTGCCTTGAATCATTTCCGGGATCCCGCGCGCTTGCATGCAGAAGGGGGTGAGTACGCGTCCCACGCACGAATTTTGGTCAATGCATGAGAGGGTTATCGCATTGTTAAAAACCGGCCGGCCGACGCACCGGGAACTACGACTTCGAGACGATATTTCAGCGGAAGGACTGTTCCTTAACCCTGACGCTGTGTTGGGTTATAAGAATGTCAACATGAGTCCCCGCCGCCTCGCCCCTCTCCTGCTCGTCATGACGCTCCTGGCCGCCGGCGACGCGCTGGCCCAGGACAAGGGCAGCGTCAACCCAAAGCCGCTGCCGCCGCTCGCCAATCCAAACGATCCCACTATCGGCGCCAAGGAGCTGTTCGCGCGAAAGCTGCTGCCGTCGAAGGGACCGGCGCACGTCATCGGCTCCTATGTGAAGGGCTGCATCGGCGGCGCCGAGCAGATGCCGCTCAACGGCGACAATTGGCAGGTGATGCGGCTGTCGCGCAACCGCAGCTATGGTCACCCCGCGATGATCGCGCTGATCAAGCGGCTTGCGGCAAGAGCGCACAAGGACGCGGGATGGCCGGGCATCCTGGTCGGCGACATCGCCCAGCCGCGCGGCGGGCCGGCGCTGTCCGGCCATGCCAGCCACCAGATCGGCCTCGATGCCGACATCTGGCTGACGCCGATGCCTGACCATCGCTTATCGCGCGAGGAGCGCGAGGACATGTCGGCGGTGATGATGGTGCGCCCGGACCGGCTCGACATCGATCCGAAGGTGTTCACGCCGGGCCATGTGCTGGTGCTGCGCGACGCGGCGCAGGAGCCGGCGGTGCAGCGCATCTTCGTCAATGCCGCGATCAAGAAGGCGCTGTGCCGCGAGGCCAAGGGCGACCGTTCCTGGCTGTCGAAGATCCGGCCGTGGTGGGGCCACGACTATCACTTCCACATCCGCATGCACTGCCCGGCGGGCGCGAGCGACTGCGAGGGCCAGCCGTCGCAATCCGAGGACGAAGGCTGCAAGCCCTCCGATCTCGCCTATTGGTTCAGCGACGGCGTGCTGCACCCCAAACCCCCGCCGGAGCCCCCGAAGCCGAAACCGCCGATGACGCTGGCGCAGATGCCGGCGGCGTGCAAGGCCGTGCTGCACGCGGGCAATGCGAAGCCGTAAAACTCTCCGCCAGGATGACGAATTCCTGGTTGGCGCTATGCGAACCGTCGCCTTTGACCTGTTCCGCCACCCTGTTATGATGACCCAGCGATCGCTTGCCGGACCGTAAGTCCGTCGGGCCTGCCGGAACAGCGCTTCCGCCGGTCGCAAGCCTCATTCAACCCACGCCGTCTTGCGCGCGCCGCCTTGCGTGCCCTGAGCGCGCGCATGGAGCGCTGCCGATGTCCCGCCTTTCCGTGCTTTTTTCAGCTTTATTCCTTCTGGCCGCGGGCCTTTCGCCTGCTGGAGCCGAGGACAAGACCATCACCGTGTTCGCGGCCGCCTCGATGAAGAACGCGCTCGACGAGGTCGACGCCGCCTACACCGCCAGGACCGGCGTCAAATTCATCGTCAGCTATGCCGCAAGCTCCGTGCTCGCCAGGCAGATCGAGCAGGGCGCGCCGGCCGATGTATTCGTCTCCGCCGACACCGACTGGATGGATTACGCGATCTCCAAGAAGACTATCAACGAGCCGACCCGGGTCAATCTGCTCGGCAACAGCATCGTGCTGATTGCGCCGAAGGATTCCAGGCTCGACAACGTCCCCATCGGGCAGGGGTTCGACCTCGCAAAACTCGCCGGCGACGGCAGGATCGCGACCGGCGACGTCAAGTCCGTACCAGTCGGGAAATATGCCAAGGCGGCGCTGACGAGCCTGGGCGCCTGGCAGGCGGCGGAGCCGAAATTCGCGATGGCCGAGAGCGTGCGTGCCGCGCTGACGCTGGTCGCGCGTGGCGAGGCCAACCTCGGCATCGTCTATTCCACCGATGCCAAGGTCGAGCCCGGCGTGAAGATCGTCGGCACCTTCCCGGCGGATTCGCATCCGCCGATCATCTATCCCGTCGCTGCGACCGCGACGGCAAAGGGCGACACAAGCGACTATCTCGCCTTCCTGCGCTCGACCGCCGCCAAGACCATTCTCGAAAAATACGGTTTCAAGTTCCTGATCAGCCCCTCTACTTAATTTGCGATTTGATGCTCGACATCTCTCCCGCCGAATGGACCGCGATCCTGCTCTCGCTCAGGGTTGCCGTGATCGCGACGCTGGTGGCAACGCCGTTCGGCATTGCGCTGGCATGGCTGCTCGCGCGGCGTGATTTCTGGGGCAAGTCGGTGCTCGATGCGCTGGTGCATCTCCCGCTGGTGCTGCCGCCGGTCGTCACGGGTTATCTGCTGCTGCTCACTTTCGGCCGCCGCGGACTCGTCGGCGCTTTCCTGGCGGACCATCTCGGCATCGTATTCGCCTTCCGCTGGACCGGTGCCGCGCTTGCCTGCGGCCTGATGGCGTTTCCGCTGCTGGTGCGCCCGATGCGGTTGTCGATCGAGGCGATCGACCGCCGGCTCGAGCAGGCCTCCGAGACCCTCGGCGCCACTCCTTTCAAAGTGTTCTTCACGGTGACGCTGCCCTTGGCGCTGCCCGGCGTGCTCGCCGGCATGGTGCTTGGCTTTGCCAAGGCGATCGGCGAGTTCGGCGCGACCATCACCTTCGTCTCCAACATTCCCGGAGAGACCCAGACGATTTCGTCCGCGATCTATTCGCTGATCCAGACCCCGGACGGCGACGCCGCCGCGGGACGGCTCGTGATCGTCTCGATCGTGCTGGCGCTCGGCGCGCTGATCGCGGCCGAATGGTTCGCCCGCCGCGCCACCGCGCGCCTGCACGGGAATTGACCATGCTGCGCGTCGACATCGAAAAGCAGCTCGGCGAGTTCTCGCTGTCCGCGTCCTTCGCGAGCGAAGGCCGCGTCATCGGACTGTTCGGAGCGTCGGGCGCCGGCAAGACCTCGCTGGTCAACATGATCGCGGGGCTGCTGCGGCCCGACCGCGGCACCATCGTGATCGACGGCGAGACGGTCGACGACAGCGCGGCCGGCATTCATGTGCCGACCTGGCGCCGCCGCATCGGCTATGTGTTCCAGGATGCGCGGCTGTTTCCGCATCTCAACGTCGCGCAAAATCTCGACTATGGCAGGCGGATGAACCACCTCGCGCCCGATCCGGCGCAGCACAAGCGCGTCATCGAGCTGCTCGACATCGGCGCGCTGCAGGGTCGCCGCCCCGGAAAGCTCTCCGGCGGCGAGCGCCAGCGCGTCGCGCTCGGTCGCGCGCTGCTGTCGCGGCCGCGCCTGCTGCTGCTCGACGAGCCGCTCGGCGCGCTCGACGAGGGCCGCAAGCTGGAGATCCTGCCCTATCTGGTGCGGCTGCGCGATGAGGCCAACGTCCCCATGGTCTATGTCAGCCACGACGTCGCCGAGCTGCGCCAGCTCGCGACGCAGATCGTGATGCTGAAGCAGGGCCGCGTGACGTCGTTCGGCGGGGTGAAGGTGCTGACGTGAGGGGTCCGTTGAGCAGGCAACGGATGAGGCAAGCCGCCGGCCCACCCTCCGCCGTCGTCCTGGCGAAAGCCAGGACCCATACCGCGTGATCTATCAGCGGCAGGTGGTGTGCGTACCAGCGAAGAAAACGTAACTGCCGGTGTTCGCAAAACTACTCCCCGGGGTAATGGATCGTACCGCGAGCGGCGATCGCGCTGCATTGGATGGTGGCGGTGCCGGCCGAGTGATCCTCGCCGACACCGCTACCGAGACCCGCCACTACCAGCCGCGATCGACGTTGCGCACCTCACCCGTTCGCGCGTCCACATCGACCTCCATCCAGCGGCCGGCGCGATCACGGCCTTCGATCTGCCATTCGTCGCCGAGGAACTCGGTGTGCGAGACGGTCATGACGCCGATGTCGGTGGCGACGTCGAGCGCGACCTGCATCGAGATCTGATCGCCGGTGTCATAGGCCATCGCGGGCGCGGCCGATCCGAGCCCGATCGCGACGATGGCCGGCAAGATGAGCTTTCGCATGGATTACTCCTGTCGGATGCGTTTACGCCGCTAAGAACGAGCGGCATCGCGGAGCGTTCCGGGAGCAGCGGTCACGAAGACGCGCAAATCTTCGGCGGTTGCGGCGATTTGGGGGCGGTTCCAGCGTTGTCGCCATCGCTCTCCGCCGTCGTCCGGCGAAAGCCAGGACCCATTACCCCAGAGAGGAGAGTGGGTGGGCCAGATCGTCACCACCAGCCTTCGCAAAACAGCTGACGGTGGGTATGGGTCCTGGCGCCTGTGCGCAATTGCGCACTAGGCCAGGACGACGAAGAAGCAGACGTGCGCTTCATCAATGACCGCCAACGCGGATGTGGCGTTAAACCCCAGCCACCGAGCTCCACAGATCCGCCAGCTTGCGCCGCAGGACCTGCCTGCGCGTCAGCGGCGCGGGCGTTTCCTCGTCTTCCGGCAGGCGCAGGCCGACGACGTTGACTCGGCCACCGGAGATGGAGCGCGCCACGAGCACGATCGGATCCAGCACGAGCTCCGCGCCCTCTTTCGGCGCGCGGTCGAGATGGACGTCGAAATAATCAGCGAGCGTGTGCCCGCGCTCGTCCTCGCCGACCTCCACGCCGTAGATCTCCGCGAGCTCGGCGAGCGTGTGCTCGCCGGAGACCATGAAGTCGCCCAGCAGATGCGGGTCCGGCGCTGAGCTCGGCTGCATGTCGACGAAGAAGCGGTCAAGCGATTCGGCCTTTTCCGGCGGCGCCAGCAGATAGATGTAATCGCCGGGCGCGATCGGCTCGGCTTCCGCCGGCGTCAAAATGTTCTCCTTGCGGATCACCAGCGTCGGCTTCGACCAGGACGGGATCAGGCCGCGGCGAAAATACAGGCTCTTGGACCGCACCGGATAGCCGACGAGCTGCTGCTCGAGCTGGCCGGGCAAGTCCAATTCGACACGGCGCGGGCCGCGTTCGGCGCGCGGCAGCGCCACGTGCAGCTTGCGCGCGGCCGGCCCCAGGGTCCAGCCTTGCAGGAGGAGCGAGATGATGACGACGACGAAGGCGACGTCGAAATAGAGATAGGCCTTCGACAGCCCGACCAGCATCGGGATCGAGGCCAGGAAGATCGCGACCGCGCCGCGCAGGCCGGTCCAGGCGATGAAGATCTTTTCGCGCCAGTTGAAGCGGAACGGCGCCAGGCAGACGAACACGGCGATCGGCCGCGCCAGCAGCATCAGGACGAATGCGATCCCGACCGCCGGCAGCACGCTGCCGCCGAGCCGGCTCGGCGAGACCAGCAGGCCGAGCAGGACGAACATCACGATCTGCGCCAGCCAGGTCGCGGCGTCCAGGAAGGCCACCACCGAATTATGCGCGCGGGTCGGGCGGTTGCCGATGATGATCCCGGCGAGATAGACCGCGAGGAAGCCTGAGGCATGCATGATCTGCGAGCCGCCGAAGATGACGAGCGCGGCGGTGGTGACAAACGGCGCATGGAGGCCCTGCGGCAGCGCGACCTTATTGAGCGCGATGACGACCAGACGCCCGCCGATCACCCCGACGACGGCGCCCAGCACGGCCTCCTGGGCGAACTCCATCAGCACATGCGCGGCCGTGCCTGTTCCCAGCGAGATGTACTCGACCAGCATCAGGGTCAGGAAGATCGCGAAGGGATCGTTGGTGCCGGATTCCACCTCCAGCGTCGCGCCGACGCGCGGGCGCAGGCGCAGGCCCTGGGTATGCACCAGCAGGAACACTGCGGCCGCGTCAGTCGAGGCCACCACGGCGCCGACCAGCAGCGACTCCGTCCAGTTGAGGTCGAGCGCATATTTCGCGAACGGCGCCGTGATCAGCGAGGTCAGCAGCACGCCGACGGTCGCGAGCACCATGGAAGGCGCGAGCACGGTGCGGATGCTGGCAAAGCGGGTCCGCAAGCCGCCGTCGAACAGAATCAGGGCGAGCGCGACCGAGCCGACCAGATAGGTGGTTCGGACGTCGTCGAACTGCAGCTGTCCGGGACCGGAATCGCCCGCGAGCATGCCGATCGCGAGGAAGACGAGCAGAAGGGGCGCGCCGAAGCGCAGCGCAAGCAGGCTTGACAGGATCCCGGCCAACACCAGGACGGCACCGAGCAATATGGCGAGGCTGACACTGTCGAGGGAAGCCATCCACCTTCCGGGTACGAAATCGCTGGAATTGCATCCTTATCGTCGGCGGACTCCCACGCCAACCCATTTTCTCCCGCTCGCGGCAATCTGCCCGCATTTTGCGGCCTTAACGCACTTCACTTGGCGGTGTATCGGTGGTCCGGCCGCGCCCTTTGTGGGATTCTCCGGCGCGCTCGAATCAACGCCTCCCGCCCGCTCCCCGACGAGACCGATAGACATGGACCTCAAAGACTTCATGGAGTTCGTGCAGACCACCGCGCGCAGCGTCGGGGCGGAAATCTCCTCGCCCTGGTTCTACCTGCAATTCGGGCTCATTCTGGCCGCGGCCGGCATCGCCTATGCCGCGGAAGCCGCCGTTCGCAGCCGCGTCGACATGACCTCGCTGGCGATGCGCTGGCCGCTGCCGCTCCGGCACTTCGTCCGGGTGATGGTCTCCAGCGCCTCGACGGCGGTTTTCACCCTGCTCGTGATCGTCTCCCGCGTGGTCATGTACCACGCGACCTGGCCGAGCCGCAGCTATCTCCTGATGGTCGCCGCCAAGCTGGGGCTGGCCTGGCTCGCGATCCGGCTCTTGACCTCGGTGCTGCGCAACGCCTTCATCGTCAAGCTGGTGTCGATCACGGCCTGGTTCGTCGCGGCGCTCTCGATCCTCGGCCAGCTCGATGCGACGGTCGACCTGCTCGACTCTTTCGCCATCGTGCTCGGCGGCCTGCGGCTGACGCCGTTGCTCGTGATCAAGGCGGGTGCGCTGCTGCTCATCGCGCTCTGGCTCACCAACATCGCCAGCAATTTCGCCGAGAGCCGGATCAACTCGACCACAGATCTGACGCCATCGGTGCAGGTGCTGCTGGTCAAGATCATCCGCATCGGCCTGCTTGCGGTCGCGATCGTGATCGCGCTCGGCACGGTCGGCATCGATCTCTCGGCGCTCGCGGTGTTCTCCGGCGCGGTCGGCGTTGGCATCGGTATCGGCCTGCAGAAGATCGTCGCCAATTTCATCTCGGGGATCATCCTGCTCGCCGACAAATCGGTGAAGCCCGGTGATCTCGTCACCATCGGCGACAACACCGGGCGGATCAGCGCGATGAAGACGCGCTATATTTCCGTCGCCGCCGGCGATGGCCGCGAATTCCTGGTGCCGAACGAGGATCTGGTGACGCAGAAGGTCGTCAACTGGACCTACACCGACAAGAACACGCTGGTGAAGATCGCCTTCGGCACCAATTACGACGCCGACCCGCGGCTGGTCTGCAAGCTCGCCGCCGAGACCGCGGCCGCTCACCCGCGCGCGCAGAAGGGCAAGCCGCCGAATTCCATCCTGACCGAGTTCGCCGAAGCCGGGATGAAGTTCTCGCTCACCTTCTGGATTGCCGACCCCGACGGCATGGACAACGTCAAGAGCGACGTGATGCTGGCGCTGTGGGACGCCTTCAAGCGCGAAGGCATCCGGGTTCCCTACCCGGTTCGCGAAATCCGCGTCCGCGGCGGCGCCCTGCCGGTGGAAACCATCATGGAAGTCCCGAATTAGGCCCGCTTTCAGGCGCAAGGCAGGGCAGGCCTGACTTGCATGAAGGCGCGCAATCATTAAATTGGGCGCGAAATCAAGCCTTTCCGCCGATATCGAGCCCACCCCAGAAGATTGCGCCCGCATGAGCTACGTCGAAGCTACCGATACCTCGCTCCGCAAGACCGGGCAGATCAAGCTGCATGGACCAAGCGCCTTTGCCGGCATGCGCAAGGCGGGAGCGCTGGTGGCGAAGTGCCTCGACGAGCTCACCGACATCGTCGGGCCCGGCGTTCCGACCGACCGCATCGACCAGTTCGTCCGCGACTTCGCGTTCAGCAACAATGCCTATCCGGCGACGCTGATGTATCGCGGCTACCGCTATTCAACCTGCACCTCGCTCAACCACGTGGTCTGCCACGGCATGCCCGGCGACCGTCCGCTGAAAGAGGGCGACATCGTCAACATCGACGTCACCTTCATCGTCGACGGCTGGTACGGTGATTCCAGCCGGATGTATGCAGTCGGCCCGATCGCACGCAAGGCGGAGCGGCTGATCGAGGTGACCTATGAGGCCATGATGCGCGGCATCGCCGCGGTGAAGCCCGGCGCCACCACCGGCGACATCGGCCACGCCATCCAGAGTTTCGTCGAGCCGCAAGCCATGAGCGTGGTGCGCGATTTCTGCGGCCATGGCCTCGGGCGCATGTTCCACGACGAGCCGAACATCATCCATATCGGCCGGCCCGGCGAGGGCGTGCAGCTCAAGCCCGGCATGTTCTTCACAATCGAGCCGATGATCAATCTCGGCAAGCCGCATGTGAAGATCCTCTCCGACGGCTGGACCGCCGTGACTCGCGACCGCTCGCTATCGGCGCAGTTCGAGCATTCGGTAGGCGTCACCGCCACCGGCGTCGAGATTTTCACGCTGTCGGAGCGGCACGGCGAGAAGCAGATCGGGTGATCCCGGCGGCTGACGTTCGCATTCGCCGGCTGGCGTGAAACGGATTTGCCGCCGCAATTGACGGTTGCAAAAACGGTTATCCGCGGCAATGCTGGCGGCCGATGCCCGCCAAGACCGACCACGACAAGAGCAAGCCCGAAGAAGCGCCGCACTATCTCGGCCATCGCGAACGGCTGCGCGAGCGCTTCTACAGCGCGGGTGCGGACGCGCTCAGCGACTACGAGCTGCTGGAGATGGCACTGTTTTCGGCGCTGCCGCGGCGTGACACCAAGCCGCTGGCGAAGTCGCTGATCAAAATTTTTGGCTCGTTCGCCGAGGTCGTGCACGCGCCGGTGGCGCGCCTGCGCGAGGTAGACGGTGTCGGCGAGTCCGCGATCCACCAGCTCAAGCTGCTCGCGGCGGCGGCGCATCGCGTCGCCAAGGGCGGGGTCAACAGCCGCAACGCGCTGTCGTCCTGGAACGAAGTGATCGACTATTGCCGCACCAGCATGGCGTTCGCCGACAAAGAGCAGTTTCGCCTGCTGTTCCTCGACAAGCGCAACCAGCTCATCGCCGACGAGGTGCAGCAGACCGGCACCGTCGATCACACCCCGGTCTATCCGCGAGAGGTGATCAAGCGCGCGCTGGAATTGTCCGCGACCGCGCTGATCCTGGTGCACAACCACCCCTCAGGCGATCCCTCGCCCTCGCAGGCCGACATCCAGATGACCAAGGCGATCATCGACATCGCAAAACCGCTCGGCATCGCCGTGCACGACCACATCATCGTCGGCAAGAGCGGGCATGCGAGTTTGCGCGGGATGCGGCTGATCTAGTAGCAATATCGCGGATCGACCGGGACATAGGAGCCGTCCCGGCGCTGCGCGTAGCAGCCGCGCTGATAGGCGTAATAGCCGGAGCGGCGGCGTTCGCCCTCGGAGGCGATCGCAGCGCCCGTGCCGGCACCGACGACGGCGCCGATGGCGGCGCCGCGGCCTCCGCCGATGGCGCCACCCACGATCGCTCCACCGACGCCACCGAGGATGGCACCGCCAATGGCGTCCTGCGCCGCCGCCTCATGAGCCGGCATCGCGATCACGACCGCCAGACATGCCGCGATAGCGAAACTTCCAATGCGAAGACCTCGAAGCATGCTCGCCCTCCCCTGTGGTCAGACGAGTCATAGCGCCGCAGCCGGATTCGGACCAGAAAAATCACCATTTCGGGACCCGGCGCGTCACGCTATGGCGTCGGAGGCTCGGATCGAAGGCGGCTCAGACCATGGCGCATGCGCAGCACGGGCCGGCCGCTTCATCTCATGCATCGACCCAGCGCTGCACGGCCTCGGCGGTGTCGGCTGGCGTGGTGTTGAAGCAGATCGCGGCGTCGGGCGCCAGGCGGTGGACGAGGTTGAGCACCTTCTCGAACAGCAGCAGACGCTCCCGAGGCTCGCGCAGCCCCGCGCCGATCACGATGCAGTCGAAATTCTCCTCGCGCAACGCTACCGTGACGGCGGCTTCCGCCGCGGCATCGAGATCGATCAGGCAACTCGTGACCTCGTAACCGAGATCGCGCAGGCGCAGCAGCTGCGCATCGATATAGTTGCGCACGAGCTCCGGCGTGAGCTGCGGGAATGCGCTGTAGTCCGCGTTGCCGGGTTCGATGCCGATCGCGAGGACGCGCGTGGTCATGTTGGACTCCCTGGCCAGACTGCCTCGCGTCGCTAACGGGGCAGCGGCCCTGCCGGTTCCGTCGCGGACCGCCGCCCTGATCCCGGTCCTGCCGCTCATTTTCCCGGCGAGGTTGTAACCCACTTCACACGCGGCGCCCCGGCGGCCTGCCAGACTTGCAGGAGATCACGCTGGCCTCACGCCCTGATCACGGCACCTGGTTCATTTCGACTGACGCGCAGTTGCGAAAACTCATTCATTGCGGGAGCGGAAAATGATTTCATTCGAGAGTCTGAAAAGCGAATACGAGCGTAATTGGGCCAATCTCGAGATCCGGCCTTCGCGCCTCTCCGACGCGAACGCGATCGCGCGCAAAGCCATCAACGGCAAGGCGACCTATCAGCAGATCGAGCGGTTGACCGGCGTGCCCTGGTATTTCGCTGCCCTCTGCCACTACCGCGAATCCAATTTCGATTTCGACACCTATCTCGGCAACGGGGAAACGCTCCATCGCGCGACGACGCTCGTTCCGAAAGGACGCGGTCCGTTTGCCACGTTCGTGGACGGCGCCGTGGACGCCTTCAGAATCGAGAATTTTGTCGGCGCTCACGACTGGGGGATCGCGCGGATTCTGTTCCGGCTCGAAGCGTTCAACGGCTTCGGCTATCACGCCAAGGGCTGCAACTCGCCCTATCTCTATGGCGGTTCGACGCTGTATGGCCCGCCCGAGGCAAGGGCCGGAAAATTCGTCCGCGATCATGTGTTCGATTCGAACCACGTCGATTCCCAGCTCGGCACCGCGGTGATCCTGCATGCGATGATGTCGCTGGATTCCTCGATCACCCTCGACGGCAGCCCGCAATTCGCAAGCCGCGCCGAGCCGGAGGACGACGCGGCGTCGACGATCGTCCTCATGCAGCAGGCGCTCAACAAGCTCGGCGCCAATCCGCCGCTCGCGGAGGACGGCATCAGCGGGCCGAAGACCAGGGCCGCGGTCTCGCAGTTTCAGCAGCAGAACGGCCTGAGAGATACCGGACTTCTCGACGGCGCCACCGTCGGCGCCCTCACGCGCGCGGCGCAGTCGGGCCCCACCGGACCGACCGGCGATGTCTCCCGGATCATGAAGCGGCTGGAGGACCTCGCGCAATTGCTGCGGCCGCCGGTCGGCGGTGTGACGCCGGCAACGACGACATCGGGCAATACGCTGCCCGCCACCAATGATCCGATCAGCCTGTTCGAACGGCTCTTTTCCCTCGTCAACAAGTCAGCCCCCATGCCAGGACCAGTCACCCTCACCCCAACCAGCCCCGCTCCCGTCGACCAGTTGAAGCAGGTCGTCGACCTGCTCGGCACCTTGCTCAACCGGGACGGCAAGCCCGTCCTCGGCCAGGTCAATGGCGCGCTCGGCGAGACCATCGGCAAGATGCTCGACGGCAAGAAGACTGCGCTCGGCATCGGCGGCTCGCTGATCACGGCGCTGCTGTCGTCCGTGACGGCGAGCCCCAATGCGGGAGGCCTTGCCGGGTTGCTCGGGACGCTCGTGTCGGCGGTGCCGGGCCTCGGCCAGTTCGCGATGCCGATCTCGCTGGCGCTCACAGCCTGGGGCGTGCTCGGCAAGATGGAGAAGTGGGCCCAAGGCACAGCGCCGCCGCCCAAGCCGACGACGTAGCCTGCCACCATCCTTCGAGACGCCCGCCTATGGCGGGGCCCTCAGGACGAGATTGCGTTTCGCGGCGCTACTGCCGCAGCATGATCAGGGGATCGGCGGTATCGGGGACGCGCCGCCATTGCGCGTTGTCGTCGGCCTCGAACTGCCAGGCCTCGCCGGCCTTCGACAGCAGGATGATCTGGCCGCGGTCTAGCCGCCATTGCGTCGGGTTGAACTGCGCGATGGCCGCATCGCATTTCGGCTTGAGGAAGACCTGGAAATTGTCCGGCCCGGCTTCCGTGTTGGTCAGCGTTAGCCCGCAGACAGGCTGGCCGTTGCCGCGCACGATCGACCAGTCGCCGATCATCTGGTCCATCGACTTCGCCATCGAGCGGGCGGCGGCGAGGTCTTGCAGGATGTAGACGCCCTCGCCCTGCCGCAGGCCCTCGAAGATGCCGGCCTCGACCTCGGTGAAGTCGATCACGGCCTCACCGCTCGCATCCTGCAAGCGGACGATGTCGAGACCCCTGACGCTCCAGGCGACGATGTCCTTGGTGAAAGGCAGCGCGGCCTTGCAGGCCGGCTCCAGCTCGAGCTTGAAGCCCTGCGCCGCGGCGTCGGCCTTGAGCGTGACGACGCAGGTCTTGCTGCGCTCGGTGGTCGAGAGCTCCCACTGCCCGGGCATCTCCTTCTTCAGGGTCGTCGTATCCTGCGCCTGCGCGATGCCGATCGCGGCCAAGCAGGCCACGACGGCGAATGTAACGACGCGAAGAACTCCCATCAGCGTCCCTTGAACGGCGTTTCGGCAACCGGCGTCAACGGCGCCTTGCCTGAGAACCAGGACTTGAGATTGTCGACCACGAGCTGATCCATCGCGTTGCGCGTCACCACCGAGGCCGAGCCGATATGCGGCAGCAGCACCACATTCTGCATGGCCTTGAGCTCGTCCGGCACGTTCGGTTCGGCCGCGAACACGTCGAGGCCGGCCGCGAGGATGGTGCCGGACTTGAGCGCCTGGACCAGCGCCGGTTCGTCGATCACCGAGCCGCGCGCAACGTTGACCAGCACCCCGCGCGGGCCGAGCGCCTTCAGCACCTCGGCGTTGATCATCTTGTTGGTCGAGGCGCCACCGGGCACGATCACCATCAGCGTGTCCACCGCCTTCGCCATCTCGATCAGGTCGGGGTAGTGCTTGTAGGAGACGTCCTTGGACGGGTTGCGGGTGTGATAGACCACCGGCACCAGCGAGGCATCGAGCCGGCGCGCGATCGCCTGTCCGATCCGGCCCATGCCGACGATGCCGACCTTGCGGTCGCGCAGCGAGCCGACGCTGAGCGGATAGTTCTGGGTCTGCCAGAGACCGGAGCGCACATAACGGTCGGCCTTGATGAACTCGCGCACCGTGGAGATCAGAAGCCCCATCGCGACGTCGGCGACCTCCTCGGTCAGCACGTCGGGCGTATTGGTGACGATGATGTTATGCTCGGCGGCGTATTTGGCATCGACGTGGTCGTAGCCGACGCCGAAGCTCGCCACCATCTCGATCTTGGGCAATTGCGACAGCGAATCCCGGTCGGCGCGCACGGTGTGATAGGTCACCGCCACGCCGCGGATCTTTTCGCGGATCGCCGGCGTCAGCCGCTCGAGATCGCCCCGCGTCTCCGCCTTGTGCACGACGAAATGATCGGAAAACCCGTTCTCGAGGATCGGCCGGACCGGCCCATAAATCAGAAGGTCGATCTTTTCGGACGAAATCGAACCGGTGGTCATCAGTTGTCCTTTCCAAGCGCGCTCTCGTGCCAGCGCCGTAAGACGAGGTGGGAAACTAGCGCCAGCACCCCATAGATGACAATCCCGGCCAGCGACAACAGCAGCAGCGCTGCGAACATGCGGGGTATGTTCAAGCGGTAGCCGGATTCTACGATCCTGTAGGCGAGCCCGGAGCCGGCGCCGGCCGTTCCCGCCGCGATCTCGGCCACGACCGCGCCGATCAGCGACAGGCCGCCGGCAATGCGCAGGCCGCCGAGAATATAAGGCAGCGCCGCCGGCAGCTTGAGATAGCGCAGGGTCTGCTGTGGCGAGGCGCCATAGAGCTGGAACAGGCCCGCGAGGTTGCGATCGACCGAATTGAGCCCGAGCGTGGTATTGGACAGCACCGGGAAGAAGGCGACGATGAAGGCGCAGACCACGACCGCGGTCTGCTGCTCCAGATAGATCAGCAGCAGCGGCGCGATCGCGATGACCGGCGTGACCTGAAGCACCACGGCATAGGGGAATAGCGATGCTTCCACCCATTTGGACTGGTTGAACAGCAGCGCCAGCGCGATGCCGCCGACGCTGGCCGCGACAAAACCTTCAAGCGTGGTCAGCAGCGTCGCGGCAAGCGATTGCGACAGCACCGCCCAATCCTTGATCAGTGTCGCGAATATGACCGAGGGCGCCGGCAGCACGTAAGGCGGGATGTCCTTGATCCGGACCACGAGCTCCCAGGCGAGCAGTCCCGCCGCGAACACGATGACCGGTAGCGCGAAGCGCACCGCGCGTTGCGCGCCGGACGGCTTCGCAGTGACGGAAGCTTGCGCGTTCATAGCGTCGACTGCCCTGCATAGGACGGCGCCAGCGCCGCCGACACTTTCCGGCAATAATCGGAATAGGCGACTGAAGTGCGAAACTCCTCGCCACGCGGCTCGACCGTCTCGACGCGGAAGTCGGCCTGGATGCGGCCCGGCCGCGCGGTCATGACCACCACGCGCTGCGACAGATAGACGGATTCGAACACCGAATGCGTGACGAAGATGACGGTCTTGCCGAGCCTGCGCCACAGCGCGAGCAAATCGTCGTTGAGGCGGAAGCGCGTGATTTCGTCGAGCGCCGCGAACGGCTCATCCATCAGGAGGATATCAGGGTCTGTGACGAGCGCGCGCGCCAGCGACACCCGCATCTTCATGCCGCCGGAGAGCTCGCGCGGAAAGGCGTCGGCAAAATCGGCAAGCCCGACGCTTGCGAGCGCCTCATCGGCGCGCGCGCGCGATTCCGCCTTCGGAACGCCTGAGAGCTTCAGCGGCAACCGCACATTCTCGCGCACGCTGGTCCAGGGCATCAGGGTCGGTTCCTGAAACACGAAGCCGATGCCATGACCTGGGTGAACATGACCTGGCTGCGGTGTGCCCTCACGACGCGCCAGCCGGACGATTCCTGACGACGGCGCGCTGAGTTCGGCGATCAGCCGCAGCGCCGTCGACTTGCCGCAACCTGACGGCCCCAGCAGCGAGATGAACTCGCCCTTGCGCACCGCAAGATCGAGCGGGCCGAGCGCCATCAGGCCGTTGTCATAGGCCTTCATCACGCCGCGCAGGCTGACAGCCAGAGCCGTCAGGCCGGTCTCGACCCCCGCCGACGTTTGGACTGATGACATCGGCCCTGCGCTACGGCTTGCTCGGGCGCAGCTCGGCGCCGACGCCCTTGTTGACGAAGCGCAGCGTATAGGATTTGCGGAAATCGAGGTCCGCCTTCACCACGCCCGCCTTCACCATCTTGTTGAAGAAGGAGGTGTAGCGCTCGTCGCTCATCGCGCCGATGCCGTTCTTCAGCGAATCGCCGGAATCGACGATGCCGTATTCCTTCATCTTGGCGACGGAATAGGCGAGCAGCTCGTCCGTCATCTCCGGATTGAGCTTCTTGATCATGGCGTTGCCCGCTGAATTGTCGCGGTAGATGTAATTGTACCAGCCGACCATGGAGGCATCGACGAAGCGCTGCACCAGGTCGGGCTTCTTCTCGACGACGTCGCGGCGGCTCTCGATCAGGGTCGAATAGGTGTTGAAGCCGTAATCGGCGAGCAGCAACACGTTGGGCTTGAAGCCCGCGGCCTTCTCGACCGCGAAGGGCTCCGAGGTGACGTAACCCTGCATCGCGCTCTTGGGATTGGCGATGAAGGGCTGCGGATTGAAATTGTAGGGGCGAACGTTCTTCTCGCTGAAGCCGTATTCGGACTTCAGCCACTGGAAATAGCTGGTCATGCCCTCCTTGGAGACGAACAGCGTCAGCGGCTTGAGGTCCTCGATCTTGGCGACCTTGGCATCGGGCTGCGTCAGCATCACCTGCGGATCCTTCTGGAACACCGCGGCGATGGTGACGACCGGGACGTTGTTGGCGACTGCGTCGAACGACATCAGCGTGTTCGCGGCCATGAAGAAATCGATCTTGCCGGCGATCAGCAGCATCCGGTTGTTCTCGTTGGGCCCGCCGGGCACGATGGTGACGTCCAGCCCGTATTTCTTGTAAGTGCCATCGGCGACGGCCTGGAAAAAGCCGCCATGCTCGGCCTCGGCGACCCAATTGGTGCCGAACATGACCTTGTCCAGGGTTTCGGCGCGGGCCGGGACGACCGAGACGAAAGCGGCCATCAGGCCCGCCGTTAAGGCTCGCCGCAGATGAGAGGGGCTCATGATGGGACTCCGTCGATCGCTTCTAGCCGATGTCCAAGCAACGCGATAAAACCGCAAGACATTCGGGGACGCGAGCCGGCCTGGCCCGCGTCCCCTGATACCCTAAATTACGCGACAAATTCGGGCAAAGAAACCTTGATGACGCCTTCCCGCGATTGGACCGAGATTCGCTGGGCCGATGCCAGCCTCGCGGAGGTTTCGCGCTGGATCGCGGTGCTGCCGCTGGCCGCGACCGAGCAGCACGGCCCGCATCTGCCGCTCGAGACCGACGTGCTGATCGCGGACGCCTATCTCGCGCGCGTGCGCGAGCTCCTGCCCGAGCGCGCTCCGGCCACTTTCCTGCCCGTTGAACCGATCGGGATTTCCACCGAGCATATCGACTATCCGGGCACGCAGACGCTGCCGACTGACATCGCGTTGAAAAAATGGACCGCGATTGGCGAGGACGTCGCGCGCCGCGGAGTGAAGAAGCTCGTCATCGTCACCAGCCATGGCGGCAACAGCGCGGCCATGATGCTGGTCGCGCAGGATCTTCGCGCGCATCGGAAACTGTTCGTGGTGACGACGTCGTGGTCGCGGCTGTCGGGCGCGGACAAGCTGTTCCCGGCCGACGAAGTGCGCCACGGCATCCACGGCGGCGCCATTGAAACCTCGATCATGCTGGCGCGCTATCCCGATCGGGTGCGCATGGATGCGATCGCGAATTTTCCCGCGAGCAGCATCGTGATGGAGCAGCAATATCGCTGGCTGTCGACGCAGCGACCCGCGCCGTTCGCCTGGCAGGCGCAGGATCTCCACGCGAGCGGCGCCGCCGGCAACGCGACGCTAGCCGTGGCCGCGAAGGGCGAGCAGCTGATCGACCAGGGCGCCCGCGCTTTTTGCGAGCTGCTTGCCGAGGTTGATAACTTCGACGTGAACAGGCTCGCAAAAGGCCCGCTCGGCTAGCGCTCATCCTTCTGGAATCATTCAGGAAAGAGCCAGACTCGAGCTCCGCCTTTGCCGAGTTCGAACCGGACGCGCGGAGCCTCCGTCCAACTCGGTACGCGGGCCACAAGGGACCGCCTCAACCCGGATGGAGTTTCACATGTCGATTAAGACCAAGATTTTCGCAGTTGCCCTCACCGCGCTCACCCTGACCGGCAGCGTCGTGGCCACCACCTCGCAGGCGCAAGCCAAGCCGCTCGGCTGGGGCGTCGGTGTCGGCCTGGGCATCGCCACCGCCGCCGTCGTCGGCTCCGCGATCGCCGCCAGCAACGATCCCTATTACAACGGCTATCACCGCTGCGGCTGGGCCGCCCAGTACAACGCCTTTGGCCAGTACGTCGGCCGCGTGCGTACCTGCTTCTGATTTGAGTCCCTGAGGCCGATCTCACGTGGATCCCGCGTCCGACACGGGCGCCTCATCCACCCCGTGTCGTGCCCCCGACCCCGCCCGGATGTCCCCCCGGGCGGGGTCAACCGTTTTGGACCTTGGAATTTGTTGCAGTCCCGTCACATCGCGGTGCGAACCATCTCCTGCGACAATCCGCACTAGTTGCTACTGCGAATTAATCGCAATAAGGTTTCCAGAGACTCAGGGGCTTGGGAAGAAATCGCGCCGGATCGAGATCATCTCGACCGATCGCGGAGCACCTAATCCTGATGACAGGGTCGCCGCGAATCGGCAGGGATAGTGCGGCGAGTGGACACACTCGCTTTGGGGGCGTGCGTTTTGACGTTGAGGGGTCACCGTTACAGGTATTTGCGAACGGCCGCGGCGATTGCCACGGGCGTCTTGACTTTGCCCGCCAGCAGCCGCGCGGCTGATCTGCCGCTGAAGGCACCGGCGCTGAAGGCCGTCTATGACTGGACCGGCCTCTACATCGGTGCGCATGCCGGCTACAGCCTCGGCTCGTCGCGCTTCGCGCTGAACGACGGCACAGGCATTAGCGACAGCGGCGTCTTCAGCGGCATGATCGGCGGCGTGCAGGCCGGCTACAATTACCGGCTCAATTCCGGCTGGCTCCTCGGCGTCGAAGGCGATTTTTCGTTTCCGAACTACATCACTTCCAACTCGATCGTGTCCTTCCTGGCGACACCCGCCAACACCGTCACGCAGCAATGGGACTACACTGCGAGCCTGCGCGGCCGCGTCGGCTACACCAGCGGTCCCTGGCTGGTCTACGCCACCGGCGGCTTTGCATGGATGGGCGAGCGCTATTTCGACACGCCGGCCGCAGGCGAAGCAGTCCCGAAAATCCTGAACACGCGGCCCGGCTGGATCGCGGGTGCCGGCATCGAATACGGCTTTGCGCCGCATTGGAGCGCACGGCTCGAATATCTCTATAGCCGCTTCGACGGCGCCAATGTCGCCTTCTCCACAGGTGCCCAATACAATTCGTCGTCGCTCGACTTCCAAACGATCCGGCTCGGCCTCAACCGCAAGGTCGATTGGCCGGGCATGCCGGGCTACAATCCCAAGAGCTTGGGGATCGGCTCGCTAATCGACACCGAATCGGATCGCTGGGAGATCCACGGCCAGAGCACTTATCTGCCGCAAGGCTACCCGTCGTTCCCCGCCCTCTACACCGGGCCGAATTCGCTCTCGCCATCAAGGCAGGCCAAGGCGACCTGGAGCAACAGCCTGTTCCTGAACGCAAAGCTGTGGGACGGCGGCGAGGTCTACTACAATCCCGAACTGCTGCAGGGATTTGGATTGAACGACACGGTCGGCGCGGCCGGTTTCCCCAACGGCGAGGCGCAGAAGTCGAACTTCCCCTATCCGCACTACAACACATCGCGCCTGTTCGTGCGCCAGACATTCGGCTTTGGCGGCGAGCAGGAAGAGCTCGCGAGCGGCCAGTTGCAGCTCGGACAGAAGGTCGACGTATCCAGGCTCACGGTGCAGGCCGGCAAATTCCCCGTGATCGACGTGTTCGACGGCAACGCCTACGCCAAGGACACCCGCAAGGACTTCATGAACTGGTCGCTGTGGGCGCCAGGCGCCTTCGACTATTCAGCCGACAAGGTCGGCCTCACCTACGGCGTCACCGCCGAGCTGAACCAGAAGCAGTGGGCGCTGCGCGGCGGCTACTTCCTGATGGTCGCCGAGTCCAATTCGAATCATTTCGACACCAGGGTCGGCGAGCGCGGCCAGTACGTGCTCGAGCTCGAAACGCGCTTCTCGCTCCTTGGCCAACCCGGCAAGCTCAGGACCATCGGCTGGCTCGACAGCGCCAATATGGGCAGCTTCCGCGAGACGCTGGACAATCCCGCGCTCAACCTTGACATCGCGCAGACCCGACGCGGCCGTCTGAAGTATGGCTACGTGCTCAACCTCGAGCAGGCGATCACCGACGATGTCGGTCTGTTCAGCCGCTGGAGCTGGAACGACGGCAAGACCGAGACGCTGGCCTTCACCGACATTCACCGCAGCCTGTCGGCGGGATTGTCGATCAAGGGCACGAAATGGGGCCGGCCGGATGACGTGATCGGCGTCGGCGGCGCCATCAATGCCATCTCGCAGGATTATCGCGACTTCCTGGCCGCCGGCGGCCTCGGTGTTCTCATCGGCGACGGCGCGCTCAACTACCGCCGCGAGCGCATCCTCGAAACCTATTACGCCTACGCGCTGAACAAGAGTCTCACCCTCACCGCCGACTACCAGCTGATCGTCAACCCCGCCTACAACGCCGATCGCGGCCCGGTGTCGGTATTTTCCGGGCGGCTACACGGCGAGTTCTGAGCGCTTCCGGCTACGTGACTTACGCAGCCCGGATCGCGTCCAGGAACTTCCCGACCTCGACCTTGAGGCGGCCGCTCTCGCCGGACAGCGACTTCGCTGACGCGAGCACGGTGGAGGAGGCCGATCCGGTCTGGCTCGCGCCGCGCTGCACGTCGACGATGCTGGCGGAGACCTGTTGGGTGCCGCATGCCGCCTGCTGCACGTTGCGGGAAATCTCCCGCGTCGCCGCGCCTTGCTGCTCGACCGCGGAGGCGATCGCCGATGCGATCTCGGACATGCGGGTGATGGTGTCGCCGATCGACTTGATGGCGCCGACGGAATCCTGCGTCGCGCTCTGGATTCCCGTGATCTGCTGGCTGATCTCGCCGGTGGCCTTGGCGGTCTGCTCGGCGAGCGCCTTGACCTCGGAGGCGACCACGGCGAAGCCGCGCCCGGCCTCGCCGGCGCGCGCCGCCTCGATCGTTGCATTGAGCGCCAGAAGATTGGTCTGGCCCGCGATCTGGCTGATGAGCTCGACCACGTCGCCGATCCGGCCGGCCGCCTTGGCGAGTTCGCCAACATAGTCGTTGGTACGCGCAGCCTGCTGCACCGCTTCGCCGGCCACCCGCGCGGAGTCCTGGACCTGCCGGCTGATCTCGTCGACCGAGGACGCCATTTCCTCCGCGGCCGCGGCGACGGTCTGCACGTTGCTGGAGGCCTGCTCGGAGGCGGCCGCAACGGTCGCGGTGACCTTTTC
Organism: Bradyrhizobium sp. 155; assembly: GCF_023101105.1. Lineage (NCBI taxonomy): Bacteria > Pseudomonadati > Pseudomonadota > Alphaproteobacteria > Hyphomicrobiales > Nitrobacteraceae > Bradyrhizobium > Bradyrhizobium sp. 155. The sequence goes on from NZ_CP064704.1 coordinate 7,168,220, forward strand.
CGATTGATCGGCGGTGCTCGTCAGCGTTCCCGCCGACACTTCCAGCTCCGACGATGCCGACGACACGGTGTTGATGACGTCGCCGATCAACGCTTCGAAATCGCGTGCGATCTGGTCCATGCGCTGGCTGCGCCGGAGCTTCGCCTCGGCTTCCACCGCGGCGGCCTCATCGGCGGCCTTCTTGGCGGAGAGCGAATCTTTGAAGTGCTGGAGCGAGCCCGCCACCTGGCTGATCTCGTCATTGCGGCCGGTCACGGGAATCTCGACCTCGTGCTGCCCGGCGGCAAGAGTTGCGATCACGTCCGCGAGCCGGCTGAGCGGCGTCACCACGCGCCTGCGCAACATCATCGTCACGCCACCGAGTGTCCCCAGCAGCGCCAGCACCGCCACGCCCGCGAGCGCGAGCATCGCCAGCGCGCCGTCGCGCGCGGCCGAGGCGCGCTCGGCAGCTTCCGCCAGCGCGGCATCGCGGACGCCGTAGAACATCTGGATGGCGGGGACGATGATGTTGGCCAGCTCTTCGGCATTGATGCCGTACTTGCCGTCGCCACGCGCCGCGAGCATCTCCTTGTCCACGGCAGCGGCTGCTTTCCCGAAATAGGAATCCGTCGCCGCCTTCAGCGCGGTGGCGATCCGGGGCGGGCTTCCGAGCTGGTCGATGCCGGCCTCGATGCGCTCGCGGTCGGCCTCGACACGTCCCTGCATCCGATCCATCAGCGACAATTCGGCCGCCGTGAGCGGTCGGCGAGCGCTCAGCGCCGGCGACAGCGTGGCGGCGCGGCTGCCGGCCGAGACGCGCAGATCCTGCGCCGTTCGCGCCAGGCTCAACAGCGCCGCAAGCGAGGAATCGGCATTGATGACCTTGGCTTCAAGCCGGTTCATGATCGGCTCGATATTGCCGATGACCTCGGCAACGCCTGGAAGGAAGCCCTTGATTACAGCGCCGTCGCGCGTCGCCAGGGGCACGCTCATCGCGCGATCTGCCGCCGTGATGATATCCTTGAGCCGCCGCGCAGTACGGTCCAGGTTTTCGATCATCGCTCCGGAATCATCCAGCACCATGATGGCGCGCCTTGCCCCCTCGAACGCGCCATCGACCGCTTTCGCCGCCTTTGCGGCGGCTTCGATCTGGACCTGCGTCGCAGAATTCTCCTGGAAGATCGGGGAAATGTAGGGAGCACGAAGGCCGGCAACGTGCTGACTGACCATCAGGGTCGCACCGAAGGCCTCGACCGTCTTGATCGCATCGGAGCGGTTCGTGAAGATGCGCGCCTGGGGTATCAGCACCTCGGCGCCAAGGATGACTGCAAACACCGTCACCGTCAGCATCGACAGCGCAAAGAGCTTCCCGATCCGCATTCTGATCCCCGAATACATTCCTGCAAATGCCGAGAACCTAGCTGGTGGCCGCTAAGAGCCCGTTAAGCAACGGCATGCCCGTAGTTCCGCGGGGTATTGGGGAGTGCCTTCGGGGACGGGGTCGCCGAAGTTCCTTCGCGATGCCCGATGGGACAGAATCATCGGCATTTCTTCCTCGAATACCTATATCAAGACCTGTGCGGCCATCCGCGCCACACTCCCTTACCTCGGAACATCAATGCTCTCCGCCGAACTCGCCATCGTCGTCGTCCTGATCGTCATCAACGGCTTGCTGTCCATGTCCGAGTTGGCCGTGGTCTCGTCGCGCCCGGCCCGGCTGTCGATGCTCGCCGCCAAGGGCGTCCGCGGCGCCGCGCGGGCGCTGACGCTCGCGGCCGATCCCGGCAAATTCCTCTCGACGGTGCAGATCGGGATCACGCTGGTCGGCGTGCTCTCCGGCGCGTTCTCGGGCGCGACGCTCGGACAGCGGCTGACGCAATGGCTGCTCGAGCTCGGCCTGTCCGCAGGAATTGCCGACATCGTCGGAGTGGGGCTGGTCGTCACGCTCATCACCTACGCCACCCTGATCGTCGGCGAGCTGGTGCCGAAGCAGGTGGCGCTGCGCGACCCCGAGAGCATCGCGGTCAGGGTTGCACCCGCGATGCACGTGCTTGCGAAGGTCTCGCTGCCGCTGGTCTTCCTGCTCGATCTCTCCGGCAAGCTGATCCTCACGCTGCTCGGCCATGGCGGCAAGTCTGAAGAAAAAGTGTCAGAAGATGAGATCCATCATCTCGTCAGCGAAGCCGAAAACGCAGGCGTGCTCGAGTCAGGTGAAAAGGAGATGATCGCGGGCGTGATGCGGCTCGGCGACCGGCCGGTCGGCGCGATTATGACGCCGCGCACGGAGGTCAACGAGATCGACCTGAACGATACGCCGGAAAGCATTCAAGCGACCATCGCCAAGAGTCCGCATTCGCGCTTTCCGGTGTCCGACGGCGACCGCGACAAGCCGATTGGCGTGCTTCAAGCCAAGGACCTGCTGGTGGCCTTCATGAACGAGCGCACGCCGGATTTGCGCGTGCTGGTCCGCGAGGCGCCCGGCATTCCCGCCTCGGCCGATGCCCGCGACGTGCTGGCGATCCTGAAGGCTGCACCGGTGCATGTCGGCCTCGTCTACGACGAATACGGCGCCTTCGAAGGCATCGTGACGACGGCTGACATTCTGGAATCCATTGTCGGTGCCTTCCATTCCGAGGAAGGCCCGCCGGAACCGGCCTACGTCAAGCGCGCGGACGATTCGCTGCTGGTCTCAGGCTGGATGCCGGTCGACGAATTCGGCGAGCTGCTCGGCATCGAACTGCCGCCGCACCGCTACAACACCGTCGCCGGCCTCGTGCTGCAACAGTTCAACGTGCTGCCTGATGTCGGCGACGCCTTCGACTTTGGCGATTGGCACATCGAGGTGGTCGATCTCGACGGGCGGAGGATCGACAAGATTCTGGCGAGCCGGCGGAGCGAAGTAGAGACGGGGTGAGCCACTCTCGTCGTCCCGGAAGCGCAGCGAAGCGGAGCGCAGATCCGGGACCCATAGCCACAGGATTGAGCTTGGCGAAGACTGGTAGTTGCGCGGTGCTGCTGTCTGCGCATGATCGACAGATCACGCGGTATGGGTCCCGGATCTGCGCTGGCGCTTGTCCGGGACGACGGCGGAGTTTGTGGTTAGAGCTTGCGCCAAACTCTAGACCCTCACCCGAACCTCACCCCGATCCGCTTTTCCTTGCGCCAGATCACGGTGCAGGCGAGATGTTTTCCGTCGGCCCGCACAAGCAGGCTGAAATGGTCGGGGATGCCGACGGGACTGCTGACGTCGAGCGCGGCGCCGGTATCTGACAGGTTGCGGATAGTGCAGTCGATCGCGCCGCCGCCGCCGAACTCGATCGTTCCGGCCTTCAGCACGCGATGCCTTGCCTTGTCGCGCCGCTCGTCCATGGGAACAATCTACACCCAAAGTTGAATCAAACGTTAAACGCACCCCCTCGCGATGCTTTTGCGCGCGCGGCCGCGGCCCTGCAAGTGGACCGGCGTCCTACAGCGCCGGCTGGAACGTCTCCGTCCGTGCCATCCGCCAGGCGTCCCGGAAGCGTGGGTCTTCGGTGCCTTCGAGCAGTTCGCCCGGACGCAGCGACGGATAAAGCTGCGCGAAGGATTTCACGTCCGTCGTCGAGGTGCGCTGGGAGAAGTGGATCGGGCGCAGCTGCTGCGGATGTTCGAGACCGGCCGCGGCGATCAGCTCGGTCAGCGAGTGCAGCGTCGCCAGGTGATAATTGTGCACGCGGTCGATCTTGAGCGGCACATAGAGTGCGCGCGCCCGCGTCGGGTCCTGCGTCGCGACGCCGGTCGGGCAGCGGTCGGTGTGGCAGCTCAGCGACTGGATGCAGCCGAGCGAGAACATGAAGCCGCGCGCCGAATTGCAGTAGTCCGCGCCGATCGCCATGGCGCGCGCCATGTCGAACGCGGTGGCTATCTTGCCGGAGGCGCCGATCTTGATGCGGTCGCGCGCGTTGATGCCGATCAGCGCGTTGTGGACGAAACTGACGCCCTCGCGCATCGGCATGCCCAGATGGTCCATGAACTCCAGCGGCGCGGCGCCGGTGCCACCCTCGTTGCCGTCGACAACGATGAAGTCGGGATAGATGCCGGTCTCGATCATCGCCTTGCAGATCGCCAGGAATTCCCACGGATGACCGATGCACAGCTTGAAGCCCGTCGGCTTGCCGCCGGAGAGCTTTCGCATCTCGCCGATGAACTTCATCATGCCGACAGGCGTCGAGAAGGCGCGATGCGAGGCCGGCGAGATGCAATCCTCGCCCATGGCGACCCCGCGGATCTTGGAAATCTCCTCCGAGACTTTCGCCGCCGGCAGCACGCCGCCATGACCGGGCTTGGCGCCCTGGCTGATCTTGAGCTCGACCATCTTGATCTGGTCCTGGGTCGCGACGCGCGCGAAGGCTTCGGGATCGAAGGCGCCGTCGAGATGACGACAGCCGAAATAGCCCGAACCGATCTCCCAGATGATGTCGCCGCCCATCTCCGCGTGATAGGGGCTGAAGCCGCCCTCGCCGGTGTCGTGCGCGAAGCCGCCCTTCTTGGCGCCGGCATTCAGCGCGCGCACGGCGTTCGGGCTGAGCGCGCCAAAACTCATGGCGGAAATGTTGAATACCGAAGCCGAATACGGCTTGGCGCAATCCGGGCCGCCGATAGTGACGCGGAATTTCTCCTCGGCATGCGTCTTCGGCGAGACCGAGTGATGCATCCACTCATAACCCTGGCGGTAGACGTCCTCCTGGGTACCGAACGGACGCTTGTCGAGCTGCATCTTGGCGCGCTGATAGACCACCGCACGGATGTCGCGCGAGAACGGCATGCCGTCCTTCTCGCTCTCGAAGAAATACTGCCGCATCTCCGGGCGTATCTCTTCGAGCAAAAAACGGATATGGGCCGAGATCGGGTAGTTGCGCAGAACGGCGTGGCCCTTCTGCATGAGGTCGCGGACGCCAAGCGCCGTCAGCGCGCCGAAGATCAGGATCGGGATCAGCAGAATGTCGAAGATCTTGCCATCGGCAAATCCGATGCCGGTCAGCAGCGCAGTGACCACCGCGCAGATCGTCAGGACGATGAAGCGCGGAGAGAATGGCAGCAGCAGGGTTTCCATGATCCCCTCTTCCGCCAGCGGCAGCCGTTTGACCGACGGGTTGGGCGATTCCTGCGTTTTGTTCTCGTCGGCCACGATTCCCATCCTCTCGCCAGCATGAGGCGGTACGATACGCCCGCGCCTGTCATACGGATATGACGCGGCGGTTGTTTCACGCTAGCGAATTCGGCGGGGACAAATCAATCAGCCCGATGGGCGGGCTGCTGCGGTGCAGCAGGGCTCGGGAGGGACGGGCATTAACCGGTCAAGGCGCTTTACTCAGGCAAGCGTCCTGGCTTTTGCCAGGACGAGACCGAGAGGGCCTACCGCTCGACGAACGCCTTTTCGATCACGAAATGGCCGGGCTTGTTGCCCGAGCCCTCGACGAAGTCGCGGCCTTCGAACATCAGTTTCAGCTCTTCGAGCATCGCCGGGCTGCCGCACATCATGATGCGGTCGGTCGCGATGTCGAGCGGACCCTGGCCGATGTCGTTGAAGATCTGCTCGGAGCTGATGAGGTCGGTGATGCGGCCGCGATTCTTGAACGGCTCGCGGGTCACGGTCGGGTAGTAGATGAGCTTGTCCGCGAGCAACTCCCCGAACAGTTCGTCCTCGCGAAGACCGGCGACGAGCTTCTCGCCATAGGCGAGCTCGGAGACCTGGCGGCAGCCGTGCACCAGCACGATGCTGTCGAACTGGTCGTAAACCTCGGGATCCTTGATCAGGCTGGCGAAGGGCGCGAGGCCGGTGCCGGTCGAGAGCAGCAGCAGCCGCTTGCCGGGAATGAGATTGTCCGTGATCAGCGTGCCGGTCGCCTTGCGGCCGACCAGGATGGTGTCGCCTTCCTTGATCTTCTGGAGACGCGACGTCAGCGGGCCGTCCTGAACCTTGATCGAGAAGAACTCGAGCTCTTCCTCGTGATTAGCGCTCGCCATGCTGTAGGCGCGGAGCAGCGGGCGGCCCTCAACCTCGAGGCCGATCATCGCGAACTGGCCGTTCTGGAAGCGGAAGCCGGAATCGCGGGTTGCGCGAAAGCTGAACAGGGTGTCGGTCCAGTGCTGGACGGAAAGAACCTTCTCTCGGTAAAACGCGCTCATGATTTTCGATATTCCGAATAATTGCGGTTTTAGGGCAAAAGCGTTGCCCGGCCCCTGAAAGCGGAGCGGACACCATTGCCATGGCGGAGGATTTCGCGAGTGTGATCTACGCCATTGAGACCAATAATCAACCTCGTTCCGGATGCAATTGATGCCGGTCAAACCGGCATTTGCGGCGGAAATGGTCACATCATTAATGGATCTGCTGTCCGGCGCATTCGGAAGGCAATTTCTTTTCCCTCCCAGGCTCGAATACAGCACTTAATTTCCGTAGCGCTCGCGAGAATTTCATTAAGAATAGCTCTGATTTCACCCCCGTTTAGCGTCGTTTCCCCGATTTTTGCGGCTTTTGGCGCCAAGATCGACCGGAACTGGCGACTAGGACCGGCGACAGAGACAGATGGCGAGCGGCGAGCGGATCTTCGTGCAGGCGATCAAGCGCTATTGCGTAACCCATGGCATCGCGCTCGATGTCCGCGCCGATGGCTGGCTGCTCGCGATGCGCCGGGGCGAGCAGCGCCACTTCGCGTTCGGCTACGACATCGGCCTCAACAGCGCCATCGCGCACCGCCTGGCCAATGACAAATCGGCCACCGCCGAGGTGCTGGCGCTCGAGGGCGTGCCCTGCATTCCCCATCGCCTGTTCCTCAATCCGAAGTTGGGCGAGAAGGTTGTCGGCGTTGGCTGGCGAGAGGCAATGCTGGCGCTGCTTGGCGACAATCCGCAAGGCGTGGTGGTGAAGCCGAACGAGGGGACGTCGGGACGATCCGTCTTCAGGGTCACGACGGAAACAGAGCTCGATCATGCGGTTGGCGAAGCCTTTTCGATGAGCGCCGGACTCGTGATCTCACCCTATGCCGTGATCGAGGACGAAGTACGCGTGGTCCTGCTCGATGATGTGCCACTCGTCGTCTACAGCAAGCAGCGTGGCTCGGGTTGGCGGCACAATCTCGATGCGGGCGCGAAGCCCGTGCTGATGCAGGACGGCGATCTTCGCACAGCCTGCGCAAAGCTCGCCATCAACGCCGCCAAGGCCATCGGCATCACCTTCGCCTCGATCGACCTCGTGCACGTCGACGGCGTCTGGCGCGTGCTCGAGATCAATTCCGGCGTGATGATGGAGGCGCTGGCGAAGCTGCATCCGGAGCTGGTGCAGACGACGTACGATGCGGCGCTGGATCGGGTGTTTGGGGACAAACACTGAGCGACACGCGCGCTGGCGGCTTCAACCAATCGCCAACCGATACGCAGCCTTCGCATTCACGCCGAACGCCTTCTCCCGCACCTGCGGCCCGAGCTTCATCAGGCAGGCCCCCAGCGCGCCCGTGATCTCACCATAGCTCCCCGCGAGCAAACATACCGGCCAGTCCGAGCCGAACATCAGGCGATCCTCGCCGAAGCATGTCGCGGCGTGCGCGACGAACGGAAACAGCCGTTCCGCATTCCAGTCGCTCCACACCGCTTCCGTCGCCAGCCCCGAGACCTTGCACCAGACATTGCCGCAGGCCGCGAGTGCCGCGATGCCGTTGGACCATCCAGTGCTTCCGCCATCGGCGATCGGCGGCTTGGCTGCGTGGTCGAGCACGAAGCGCGCCTGCGGGAACGCTTGCGCGGTTGCGATCGCGGCCGGCAGCTCGCGGGTGCGGACCAGGAAATCGTAGGCGAGATCGTGCGCGAACACGGCCGTGAGGCCGCGCTGAACGTCCTCGCGCAACAACCAATCCGAGTCGGCCTCGTCATGGACCTGGTGGCGGATGCCGACCAGCTTGTCGCCGCCGGGCGAAGCACGCAACTGCTCCAGCGTATCGCCAAGTGCAGCGTCGGTCAGATCGGCCCAGCCGACGACGCCGATCACCGAGGGCGTCGCATGCGCGATCCGCAGGAATTCCTCGGTCTCAGCCAGCGCGGAGCGGCACTGCACCAGGATGCTCGCGTCGATGCCGTTCGCGCTCAAAAGCGGCGCGAGATCGGCCGGACCGAAGGCACGCCGGATCGGCGTGAGCTCGGGCGCGTCCATCCAGGGATAGTCGGCGCGCGCCGGATCCCAGAAATGCTGGTGAGCGTCGACGATCATGCCTTACGCTCCGGCCGGCAATGGCGCGCGGGCGTCGACGAGTTTTCGCCCACGCAGCTCCTGCCAGAACGCCGCCGGCACCGCCATCTCCGACATCGCGATGTTGTCGGCAATTTCCGCGGCGTTGCGCGCGCCCGTCACGGCGACCGTGACTGCCGGATGGGCCATGCAGAACTGCAGCGCGGCGGCTTTCAGCTCGGTGCCGTGCTTGCGGCAGAGCTCGTCGAGCGTGAGCGCGCGGGCGACGAGTGCCGCATCGGCATCCTGATAATTGAACTTCGCGCCCGTGTGCGGATTGGCCAGGATGCCGCTGTTGTAGATGCCGCCGAGCAGGATGCCGATATTCTTCGCCGCGCAGACCGGGAACAGCGCATCCAGCGCGCCCTGGTCGAGCAGCGTGTAGCGGCCGGCGAGCAGGAAGCAGTCGACCGGAACGGCCTCTGCAAACCGGACCAGCATGTCCGACTGGTTCATGCCGGCACCGATCGCCTTGACGGTACCGTCCCCGCGCAGGCGCTGGAGCGCGCGGAAGGCGCCGGCGACGGCGTCGTCATAGTGATCGTCGGGATCATGCACGAGCAGGACATCGACGCGGTCGAGCCCAAGCCGCGCCAGGCTTTCCTCCACCGACCGCATCACGCCGTCATAACTGAAATCGAACACCGGCCGCTCGCGCGACGTGCCCTTGTAATGCTCGTCCTCGGCGGCAGCGCCATCGGGCGCACGCAGTAGACGGCCGACCTTGGTCGAGATCGCGTAGGAGTCACGGGGTTGTTGCCGCAGGAATGCGCCAAGGCGTCGCTCCGCGAGGCCAAAGCCGTAGAGCGGCGCGGTGTCGAAGAAGCGGATTCCGAGCGACCAGGCGCTTGCGATGGTCGCTTCCGCATCGGCATCGCTGACGGGGGTGAACAATCCGCCGAGCGGGGCAGAACCGAGGCCGAATGAGGTGACATCGAGCGAGCCGAGCCGCGACCTTTTCATTCCCATTGCCTCAACAGTCCTCCCCAACAGCCAAAATCATCTCTCCCGCTTGCGAAAATCGCAAGCGGGAGAGGCACGCAGGAGCGTGGGGCTGGCGACGCTCCTACTTCAACATCTGCGCAACGTTGTCCTTGGTCACGAGATCGAGGCCGGTATAAACGATCTCCGGCACCTTCTCGCCCCTCTTGATGGCGAGCAGCGTGTCCATCGCCTTCTCGCCCATCTCGAACGGACGCTGGCCGACCAGCGCATTGGCGTAGCCATCGCGCAACAGCTCGAGCTGCATCTTCAGCGTATCGGCCACGACAAGCGTGAACTTGCCGGAATCGATATCCTTCTTGTACCTGGACGCGAAGGCCTTGAAGCCTTCGGGGGCGAACATCGGCCAGCCGCCGATGGGAACGATTGCGGCGAGGTCGGGCGTCGCGGTACGCATGTCAGTCATCTGCTGAACCGCCAGCGCGGGATCGTCGTTGCAGAACGTTGGAGAGCCCGCGACCTCGGTCCATTTCGAGCCCTTCAGCGCCTCGCGCACGCCGTCAACGCGTTCGGCGAGGTTCTTGGCGCCGGGACCACCCGAAACCATGGCGTATTTGCCGCCGTCGGGCCGCAGCTTCAGGAGCTCCTTGCCGAGGGCGACGCCGAACTCCTTGTTGTTGGTGCCGATATAGGCGATGCGCTTGGCGCGGGGCGCATCGGCGTCGAAGGTGATGACAGGGATGCCGGCCGCGGTCGCCGCGTCGATCGACTTGGTCATCGCCGCGACGTCGGCAACCGAGATGGCGAGGCCGTCGACCTTCTGGGTGACGAAGTCCTGGATGATCTGGGCCTGCGTCGCCGGCTCGTGCTCGACCGGCCCCTTGTAGATGCACTCGATATTGCCGAGCTCCTTGGCACGCTTCAGGCAGCCGTCGCGCGCGAAGTCGAAGAACGGATTGTTCATCGCCTTGGGCACGATCACGAACCGGTAGTTTGCGGCAAACGCCGGCGTAGCCATCATCGCCACCGCGATGCCGGCAAGTAGAAATTTCCTCATCGTCTCCTCCACCCTTCTTTGGCGCCTGTCCTCTCAAGATCGTCCGGGAAGTGGACAGGCGGCATTTTCGTTGCCGTCCCGGAACGACGTCGTTTCAGATCATCCGCGAGCGGATGCGGTCGACCAATACGGCCAGGATGATGATCACGCCCACCAGCGTCTGCTGCCAGTAGGAGCTGACCTGGGCGAGCACGAGGCCGTTGCGGATCACCTCGAGCAGCACGCAGCCGACGATGGCGCCGAGTGGACCACCGATGCCGCCGGCGAGATTGGCACCGCCGATGACGGCCGCAGCGATCACGTTGAGCTCGTAGGACGTCGCCATGTTGGCCGGCGCCGATCCGAGCCAGCCCGAGATGATGATGCCCTGGAGGCCTGCGGCGAGCGCGCAGATCACATAAACCTCGATCTTCACCCGCACGACCGGGATGCCGGTGAGTTCGGCCGCCTTCTCGTTACCGCCGAGCGCGAACACGTGACGGCCGAACGAGCTGTGGTGCAGCACCACGGCCATCGCCAGCGCGAGGACGATCAGATAAATGAATGGCACGGGCACGCCGAGCACGTCGCCGGAGGTGAGCGCGTAGAAATAACCGGCATCCGGCCCACCGGGAAAGCTGCCCCGTCCGTTGGAGACGACATAGCCGAGCCCGCGCACGATCGAGAGCATGCCGAGGGTGGTGACGAACGGCGACAGGCCGAGCACCGCGATACAGAAGCCGTTGACGAGGCCGGCGAGCAGCGCGACGCCGAGGCCGGCGAGGAGCGAGACCACCAGGATCAGGCCAGGGACATTGGCGAGCACGGTCTTGCCGTCGGCCGCCATGTGCACGAACAGGGATCCCGCCGGCGAGCCGGGCGCCGACAGCTCGGTCATCACCATCGAGGTGATCATGGCGGAGAAGCACATCATCGAGCCGACCGACAGATCGATGCCGCCGGTGATGATCACGAAGGTGACGCCGAGGGTAGCGATAGCGATGAAGGAGAAATTCTTCGCCACGTTCTGCATGTTGCCCTCGGTGAAGAAGTACGGGCTGGCGAAATGCATGACCACCAGCAGCACCGCCAGCGCGAGCAGGACATAGCCGGTCTGGGACGCGAAAATGCCGCGCTGCCACCATCTAATCTTGCCGATGTTCGAGAAGGTGATCGGAGATTCCATGGGCATGGCCATCACGCCGCCTCCTTCGCGCCGGTGATCAGGGCGGTGACTTCCTCGGGGGAGGTCTGGTGGATGGGCTTGTCGGCCCGCTTTTCGCCGCGGCGCATGACGATGACGCGATCGCACACCGCGAACACGTCGGGCATGCGGTGCGAGATCAGCATCACGGCAACGCCCTGCTCCTTCAGCCGGTGAATCAGGCCGAGCACCTGCTCGACCTGGCGGACCGAGATCGCGGCCGTCGGCTCGTCCATCATCACCAGCTTCGCGTTGGAGAGCCGCGTCCGCGCGATCGCAACCGCCTGGCGCTGGCCGCCCGACATCTGCTTGACGAGATCGTCGGGGCGCGTCTCCGAGCGCAGCTCGCCGAACAGCTCCAGCGCACGCGCCGCCATTGCCTTGTGGTCGAGCAACGCGAACGGCCCGATCCTGCGCTTCAGCTCGCGCCCGAGAAACACGTTGGCCGCTGCGGTGAGATTGTCGGCGAGCGCAAGGTCCTGATAGACCACCTCGATGCCGACGCCGCGGGCATCGACGGGCCGGTTGAAATGGACGGCGCTGCCGGCGAAGCGGATTTCGCCGTGGCTGGGGCGGAAATTGCCGGCGATGATCTTGACCAGCGTCGACTTGCCCGCGCCGTTGTCGCCCATCAGGCCGACGACTTCGCCGGGGAGGACCTGCATGTCGACATCATGCAGCGCGCGGATCGCGCCGAACTCCTTGCCGATGCCGGTCAGCTCGAGGACCGGTGTCGCTTGTGCATTTGTCATCAGCGGCCTTCCTCAGACGTAGCGGTTGACGAGGGATTCCAGATATTCCTGCCGGCCCGAGCGCGGCTGCGGGTCAAAGCCCGGGCCGTGCGCGCGGTCGGCAAGTTCGGCAAGCGAGCGCTGGCCGCCGAGAATGGCGCGGCCTTCAGGCCCGGCCCATCCCTCGTAGCGTTTCGCGAGCGGCCCAGTGAGCACGCCGGCGTCGAGCATGTCCGCAGCGGCGAGCAACGCCCGCGCGCAGGCATCCATCGAGCCGACATGGGCATGGATCAGATCGTCGGGATCGATCGACTGGCGGCGGATCTTGGCGTCGAAATTGAGCCCGCCGGAGCTGAAGCCACCGCGGCTCAGGAGCTCGTGGAACACCAGGGCAAGCTCGGGCACGTTCATCGCGAACTGGTCAGTGTCCCAGCCGAGCAGATCGTCGCCGCGGTTGATGTCGAGCGAGCCGAACACACCCAGCGCCTCCGCCAGCGCGACCTCGTGATGGAAGGAGTGGCCGGCGAGGATGGCGTGGTTCTGCTCGATGTTGAGCTTGACGTCCTTCAGCAGGTCGTAACGCGCGAGGAAGCCGTAGCAGGTGGCGACGTCGAAATCATATTGGTGCTTGGTCGGCTCCTTCGGCTTCGGCTCGATCAGGATCGGTCCCTTGAAGCCGATCTTGTGCTTGTGCTCGACCACCAGCGAGACGAAGCGGCCGAGCTGGTCGAGCTCGCGCTTGAGATCGGTGTTGAGCAGCGTCTCGTAGCCCTCGCGCCCGCCCCACAGCACGTAGTTCTGGCCGCCGAGCCTGTGCGTCACCTCCAGCGCGGCGCGGACCTGGCCGGCGGCATAGGTGAATATCTCCGGGTCTGGATTGGTGGCCGCGCCCGCCATGTAGCGGCGATGCGTGAACAAATTGGCGGTGCCCCAGAGCAGGCGCACCTTGCTTGCGGCCATCTTCGCTTCGAACAGATCGGCGATGGCATTGAGGTTGGCAACAGATTCGCCAAGCGAGTTGCCTTCCGGCGCCGCATCGACGTCGTGGAAGGTGAAGAAGGGCACGTCGAGCAGGCGAAACAGCTCGAAGGCGACGTCGGCCTTCGCGCGCGCCTGCGCCATCGCATCGGCGCCGTGATGCCAGGGCCGCAGGAACGTCTCGCCGCCAAAGGGATCGCCGCCGGGCCAGCACAACGAGTGCCAATAGCAGACCGCAAAGCGCAGATGGTCTTCCATCCTGCGGCCATGGACGAGGCGGTCCTTGTCGTACCAGCGGAAGGCAGGCGTGTTGCCGGCATCTCCGCCGGCGAAGGCGACAGGTACGCTTGTATCGAAGAATTTCACTGACGCAGTCACTCAGGCACACTCCTTCAACGCGGGATAAAGTTCGCGCCAGCGGCGATAGGCCTCGTCATAGGCCGCGCTGACCGATGCGCGAGGCGTAAAGCTCGCGAGCCGCCGCGGACGGGTGCAAACCGCAGCCGCGTCTTCGCCGGTGGCGGCGAGCCGTCCGAGCCTGGCGGCGCCGAGCGCCGCTCCGACCTCGCCCTCCTCGACGCGGTGGACGGGGATGCCGAGCACATCGGCGCAGATCTGCGCCCACAGCGGCGAGCGCGAGCCGCCGCCGACGAGATCAACCTCGGGAAGCGGCCCGCCCGCCGCGCTCAGTGCCGCCAGATTGTCGCGCGCAGCGAAGGCGACGCCTTCGAGGACGGCCTGAACGATCTGGGAGCGCCCGGTCGCACCGCGCAGGCCGACGAAGGCACCGCTGGCGGCGGCATCGTTGTGCGGCGTGCGCTCGCCGTCGAGATAAGGCAGGAATTTGACCGGACTCGGTCCATCGACGCGCTCGCCGAGCGGCGCCAGCAGCGCTGGCGCCGGCGTCTCCATCACGCCCGCGAGCCAGGCCAGCGAAGCCGCCGCCGACAGCATCACGCCCATCTGATGCCAGCGGCCGGGCAGCGCGTGACAGAACGCATGGACCGCCGCGGCCGGCGCCGGTGCAAACCGATCGGTGACGCGGAACACCACGCCGGATGTGCCAAGCGACAGAAACGCATCGCCCGGCGCGATGGCGCCGAGCCCGATCGCGCTCGCGGCATTATCGCCGGCGCCGCCGGCGACCACGACATCCCTAGTCATGCCCCAGCGTTGAGCGTAGTCCGGCGCGAGCGTCGCGCTGACGTCGCTGCCCTCGACCAGGCGTGGCATGTGATGGAGATCGAGCCCGGTGGCATGCAGCAGCAGGGGCGACCAGCGGCGCAGACCGACGTCGAGCCATAGCGTGCCGGCCGCGTCCGACATGTCCTCGACCATCTCGCCGGTCAGGCGATAGCGGACATAGGCCTTCGGCAGCAGCACCTTTGCGACGCGCGCGAAGATTTTCGGCTCGTGCCTGGCGACCCAGAGCAGCTTCGGCGCGGTGAAGCCGGGCATGGCCAGATTGCCGGCGATCGTATGCAACGACGGGCAGCGCCGCTCCAGCGCGACGCATTCGGCATGCGAGCGACCGTCGTTCCAGAGGATCGCGGGACGCAGCGGCGCTCCGTCCTCGTCCAGCAGCGTCGCGCCATGCATCTGGCCGGATAGTCCGATGCCGCGCACCCGCGCGACCTCGCGGGGATGGCGGGCGGCAAGATCGTCGACCGCGCCGACCGCCGCATCGACCCAGGCATCGGGATCCTGCTCGGACCACAGCAGCGCCGGATGCGACAGCGCAAGCTCGCGCGCCGCCGTCGCGACAACAGCGCCGGCTTCGCTGACGAGCACCGCTTTCACACCCGATGTGCCGATGTCGATTCCGAGATACACGCCGTCCTCCCTTTCGCCTGTTGCGGTGCGCGAACTCAAAGTCGCCTTACCCGCAACGGGTCGTTTTGAATTCCACCTGCCGCTAAGGCAGATTGTCCCGCATCACGATGTCGATCCTGATCTTCTCCTGTTCGCGCAAGATCGGCTCGCCACGGGCGAGCGCGAGCAGCACACGTACGGCGGCGCGCGCTTCATGTCCGGGGTTCTGCGAAATCGCGGCATGCATCACGCCCTGCAGCAGCAGCCGACGCGTCAACGCGGTGAGGTCGTGTCCGACGAACACCGCCTGCTTGTCGCGACTGGCATCGCTCAACGCCTTTTCATTCAACGCGTTGGCGACGCCTTGCGTACCGGCGCCGACATTATAAAGACCCACGATGTCGGCATGCCGGCTCAACAGCCGCGTCAACACCTGCTCCGAACGCGCGTCCTCGTCGCGCCCTTCGAGCACCGGCAGCACGGTGAGGCCGGGGAATTCCGACGCCATCACCTGGTTGAAGCCAAAAATGCGCTCGGCATGATCGCGCAGGCCCTGCGAGCCCGCGACGATCGCGACCTTGCCGGACTTTTGTCCGACCAGCCGCCCGACCAGCGCGCCGGCAGTCCGCCCCGCAGCAATGTTGTCGATGCCGACATAATGGTGCCGGCGCGACGACGGCACGTCCGAGACCAGCGTCACGACCTTGGCGCCGGCATCGACGAGATCGTCGATCGCGGCGCGGACCCTGGGATGATCCAGCGCCACCACAGCGACACCGTCGTAATCATCCGAGAGCCCTTCCAGGGATGCCGCGAGCATGGACGGATCGAACACGTCGGTCGCGACGGTCTCGACGCCAAGGCGGCGGGACGACAACCAGCCCGACATCTCGCCGAGATAATCCTGGATCTGCTGCATGAACGGGTTCGGCCCCGACGGCATCACGAAGGCGAAACGGCGGGCGCGGCCGCGGGCGAGCTCGGCGGCGGCCACGTGCGGCTGGAACGAATTGCGCTCGATCGCCTCCTTGACGCGCCGGACCGTATCCGGCCGCACGCCCGGCCGATTGTGCAGGACGCGGTCCACCGTCGCGAGGCTGACGCCGGCCTGGCGGGCGATGTCCTTCAGCGTCAGCGCGGTCGTGGTGAGCGTCTCGGCCATGGCTGAAGGCTAGCAGAGGTGTTTTGAGGTACGCAACTCATTTTGAGAGGCGGCAGCATTTTCCCGCAGCTCAGCCCAGGAACAGCCTTTCCCGTCCGCCGTTGCCGCCCTGTGCATAACGATATCACCCATGATCCGGGCGAGGGATTGAGCCCGACGCTCGAGCGCAACATCCAGGCTCTGGTCGAGCGCCGCCGCCGGGAGCAGCGCGCTGCCAAGGGTCAGGAAAAGCTTGCCGATGCGATCACGGCGTTCACCGGCAGCATGGCGTTCGTCTATCTCCATGTCGCTGTGTTCGGCTTCTGGATCATCGCCAATCTGCATTGGCTGCCGGGAATCCCGGCCTGGGACGAGAGCTTCGTCGTGCTGGCGATGATTGCTTCGGTCGAGGCGATCTTCCTGTCGACATTCGTGCTGATCTCGCAGAACCGCATGAGTGCAGCAGCGGACAAGCGCGCCGATCTCGATCTCCAGATCAGCCTTCTCGCCGAGCACGAATTGACCAAGGTTGCCCGCCTCCTTACGCAGATCGCCGAGCGGCTCGATGTCCAGCCCGACTCGAAACGGGATCTGGAGGAGGCAAGCCGCGACATCGCTCCCGAGCGCGTGCTCGACAGGATCGAGGAGACGCGCTCCTGAGCTATCGGCTGGCCGACAGGTCGAGGGTCAGGAACAGGCTGTTGGGATCCTCGACATAGCCCTCGAACGGGCCGCAGAGGACAAAGCCATGCGCCCGGTAGAGCGCGAGCGCCGGCTTGAAATAGTCCCACGAGCCGGTCTCGAGGCTGAGCCGCGCCATGCCGCGCGCGCGGGCTTCTGTGACGATGTGGCGGAGCATCTCACCGCCAAAGCCGCGCCGCCGCGTGGTCTGGAGCGTGTGCATCGACTTCACCTCGCCGTGCTCGGCTGACAGCGTCTTCAGCGCACCGACGGCGACCAGCGTCTCGCCGTCCCAGCCGGTCCAGAACGCGATGTCGGGCGCGCGCAGTCCGGAGAGATCGAGCGCATGGGCGCTGCCCGGCGCGGTCTGCGCCCGCGCCGCCGTGACGTGATGATCGAGCAGCGCGATGACGCGCGGATCAAAGGTGTCGCCGGTGCGGATCTGCATCGTCACGGTCTCACATCTTGCCGTAGGACGCGCCGCGGCGCGTGATGATGACGTAGCGCGCGTCCTGTCTGGTCTCGTTCTCGAAGATCACCGCGCGCATCACATCGAAGTCGAGACAGTCGCCTTCGCGCAGGCGAACCGCCTTGGCGTCGATGTGCACGGCGATCGCGCCCTCCAGCATCAGGAGCTGCTGGGTGAAGGCATTGCGGCCCCAAGGGCTGTATGGCACCCGCGCACCGGCCGGCAAATCGACGACGATGATCTCGATGCCGCTCGCCGCGTCCGTGGGCGACGCGTGACGGCGGCGATAGCCGCTGTCGGGATCGCGCCAGTGCGGCTGGTCGGCGAGCCGCACCAGCCGCTCCGGCGGCTTTTCGGCCAGCGCGACGACGTCGCTGAGCGACACGTCGAGCGCGGCGCAGAGTTTTCCCAGCAGCGCAGCCGTCGCGCTGCTCTGCGCCCGCTCCACCCGCCCGATCATCGCCCGGCTGACGCCGGAGCGGCCTGCGAGCTCATTCAGCGTCATGCCGGCCTGCGTCCGCAGCGTCTTCAAGCGACGACCGATCGCGCGATCGAGTTTCTGCTGGTCCATTTTCTTTACAGGTCCTGGTCTCTGATCCGAACATTGCCGACACGAGGACCGCACCCATCAGGGCCGCGAGAAGCTTAAGCTGGGCGATGCGTGCGTGCCGGAAGCGAGGGGCCAATATATTAGAAACTTTGCGGAGCCTATAGGGCCGACTAGGATAGACCCAACGACGATGACCGGGAGGCGGCGACATGGGCGAACCGACGCAGCGGACGATCAAGGCCAACGGCATCAGCCTCAACGTCGCCGAGCAGGGCAAGGGGCCGATGGTGCTGCTCTGCCACGGCTTTCCGGAAGGTTGGTACTCCTGGCGTCACCAACTCGAGGCGCTGGGGGCAGCCGGTTTCCACGCGGTCGCCCCTGACATGCGCGGCTACGGCAAGAGCGACCGGCCCGAAGCGATCGACCAGTACACGATCCTCCACATGGTCGGCGACCTCGTCGGCGTGCTCGACGCTTTCGAGGCGAAGGACGCCGTCATCGTCGGGCACGACTGGGGCGCGACGATCGCCTGGCACACGGCGCGCCTGCGGCCCGACCGCTTCCGCGCCGCCGCCATTCTTAGCGTGCCCTATCGACCACGCAGTCCGGTGCGGCCGACGAGCGTAATGCCACAGACGGCGGATGCGCAGTTCTATCAACTGTATTTCCAGGAGCCGGGTGTCGCCGAAGCAGAATTCGAAAGGGATACGCGCGCAACGCTCGGCGCGATGCTCTATGGCGGTTCCGGCGAAGGCGCGGCGGTGATCCGCGCCAATGCCGAGCGTCAAGGGCGGACCGCCGGTGTCGGCATGGTCTCTCGCAAGGACGGCATGCTGCCGAAGGTGCAGGTGCCGCTGCCGTCGTGGCTGAGCAGCGCGGACCTCGACTATTACGGCGCCGAATTTGCCCATAGTGGGTTTCGCGGACCGCTCAACTACTATCGCAACATCGATCGCAACTGGGAGCTGATGGGCGCCTTCGAGGGCGTCAAGGTGGTCGTGCCCTCGCTCTTCATCGCCGGCGACTACGACATGGTCATGGCCTTCCCTGGCGCCGCCGAGCACGTTGCCAACATGAAGCAATGGGTGCCGCAATTACGCGAGATCAAGATGCTACCGGGGTGCGGACACTGGACGCAGCAGGAACGGCCGGCGGAGGTGAACGCGGCGATCGTGGAATTTCTGCGGAGCCTGCCGAACTAAAGGATGGAGCGGGCGAAGGGAATCGAACCCTCGTATGCAGCTTGGGAAGCGGAATCTTCCGACCTGCTCGAGGGCATTAATGCCGCCTTAAGCAATTGAAATTACAAAGTAATGCTGCTATAAAAGGCGTTCGAAGCGAGCGCAAGGACGTCTGGTTTTGAAAGCTGTTTTGTACGAGTGTTGTACGGGGTCGCAATGCCGGTCACCTACGAGCGGGAAGTGAAGTCGCTGACTGACAACGACGTCGATAGCGCGATATCGTATAGTCAGAGCAAAGCGATCGTTGGAAAAATCGCGGAATGGCGGGATCGCAAGACCGTTGGATTGACGATCCGGATCACGCCCGGAAAGGCCGTCTGGTACGTGCGGCGGCGCGAGTTGACGCTTCGACTGGCTTTTCTCTTGCCTGGCAACCAACTCGCACCCGCCCCCGAAACACTCAATCTCGAACAAGCGAGATACGTCGCCGAGCAAATTCGTCTGGCCGCGAAACGAAAGCGGAATTTGCGCGAATTCGCCGAGGCCTTAGTAAAATTCGAGACCACCAAGGCAGAATATTACGACCGTATGGGAGAAGCGGATTTTGCCGACGAGCTGGCCAACGAGGCGTCGTTGCTCGCCTATCGAAAGCGCATCGGCGACACCGGTCTGGCCTGGACCTGGAAGGCGCTCACTGCCAAGTTCCTCGAATACCAATTGCCTAAGCTCAAAGCCAAGTACCGCAAGCAGTACGAACACTACCTCAAGCTACCCGAATTCGACCACGTGAACGGAAAGCTCGTTAGCCAAGTCAAGCTGAGCGACTTAGAACGGTTGCGCGACGCGATTCATCTCAATCATGCTCCCTCCGCAGTTCATCGCGCGCTCACGCAATCCAAGACGATGATGAGTTGGGCTTGGAAGTATCACGCGACCGCCGCCGGCCTCGAGGAGGTCGAGGCCGAATGGTGGACGCGGTGGTCCTTCGAGTACAAGACCAAGACCCGCACGCATGCCCCGACGATCGAAGAGATCGCCCGCACCATCGTGCTCGCCGAAAAATTCCGACACCTGGCCGACGGCGAACACGAGACCTACCCCGGGACCATCGGAGCGTTGTGGGGCGTGGCCCTTACCGCCCAGCGGACCGGCGGCTTCCTCCAGTTGCGATCGGACCGACTGTTCGCGCCTCCGAAGGGCGAGCGGCATCTCAAAGGATGGAAGGTCGCCAACTGGACCGAAGAAGAGATGAAGGGAGGGCGCGACGGCGGCAGACCTCATTCGCTGCCCTTGCCTCCGGAGGCCCTCAACATCCTGAACGCCTTCCATGCGGAATCCGGTGGGAAGTCCGACTGGATGTTCAGCGGCCGCGACCCCAAGAAACACATCACGCAGGCTGCGCTGAACCTGCTGATGTACCGGCTCCAGGGGCGCGTCTATGACCACACGGTGAAGCACAGGCCTGCTCGAAAGGGGAAGCCCGGCCCTAAACCGCGCCCCAAGAAGGAGCGACCCAATCTCTTCGAACTCTACGGCATCGCACCGTGGACACTGCACGACGTCCGCCGGACGATGACTACGCTGCTCGACGACAAACGACTCGGCGGCGCCGCAACAGCCATTCTCGGTCACAAGACCGATCATGATCGGGTCGACGAACGCGAACGCATGGCGTCGGTGACCGAGCAACACTACAACCGCAGCCAGCGGATCGGCCTGAAGGCCGAAGGCATGGCGCTCTGGGTCAAGGCGCTTCTCGCCGCCTACGCGAAGGAGCTCCGGAAGTTTCGGGACATTCGGTCGGCCCAGCTCGCGGCTTGAAAAATCCCGATGCGGGGACTTTTCTCCTTGGCGGAGAGAGTGGGACTCTCTCCCCCGATGCCGCGAATGCGCGAAACCCGCCGCGAAACAAGGATTCCTGAAAAAGCCCGGTCGCGATTTGTGACCACCGCTGTGTACCACTGGCTTGGCCGGTTCGGCCGTGAACCTCATGCGCTGTCGTGGCAGTTGGCGCGTCTTCGAAGCAGCGTGCGCTCGATCGTGCCGGATAGTCTAGGGTAGCCCCTCCAATCACCGGAGCGAAAGCGACCAAAGCGCTTATCCAATTCAGTTGACGCAGACCACTTGGCGCGCTCAGCGCCCCCGGCGCCTCACAGGAACATCTTTTCCGACTGGTCAACTTCGAGGGACTACTTGAAGTTTCCGCGGCTTTTTTATTCGGGGGAATCGCTTGTCGAGCCGCTTGATGAACTCGTCACTCGTCGAATGGTCGCCCGAATGCGCAGCCGAAACGTACAAATAATCTTTGACCCTCTCGGCGCTCTCGGGGTCCCAAGTCTCGGCGATCCGTAGGTAAACGCCGCGGAAGCGCGCGTCGCTTATGTGCTCCGACCAGAGGTCCGGATCGTTGAAAGCCGCTGCTATGAAGAAATCCCACACGCGTTCGTGCCGGAACAAGAGCCAATTCTTCTCCTTGCCCTGGGCGTCTCTGATCGCCCGTGGTACAAGAAGCCGCTGCTCCTGCAAGCATGAAGCCTCGGCTGGGAATTCGTCGGGGTTCAGCTTGTTGCGATCATCGAGCCGCATTGTGACGGCAAGTTGGCCGAATTTCTCCAGGGGAAACGCAACCACGTTGATCGTCTGATAGCGCTCGGCTGCCAGCCGAAAAGCCTCGTCCACGAGCGCAGTCGGCGAAGGCATGTGCCCGCGCGCCATAAGCTCGGCTGCGAAAGTCAGGTCGAACGGGTTCGACAGCATCAGCTCCGCCGTCTCACGTTCGATCTGTTGCAGCGGTTGGTGGAATGCGGTCGAGACAAACTTTTGCACGGCCCCCTTGTAGGCCTCCCCTCGGCACGGCTGCGTCTCGTCTGCGCCGACAGGCCGTGACATGAGGAACGCGGTCGCTTCGCTGCGGTCCAGCGGTAGGATTTCGACCTTTCGGGAATTCGCTGGCGGGCGCCACTCGATCGGCTGAGTCGCGACGATCACGTCACCTTTGGACATGTCTCGGGCGAAGGCCCGGATCTTTTCGCGTGTGTCGGCTTCTACCTCATTGAGACCGTCCACGATTACCTGGAGTGTGCGCGTATGGACGAGACTTCGCACGAAGCCCGCTTCCTGCACGTCGTGAATGATGCGGGAGATGGCAACGTCGACGCCATCGGCGCAGTCGCGTGCGTGTAGGAAGGCGACCGGCCGCGTCGCCTTGCCTGCGATCTCACGCAGGAAGCTGGTCTTGCCTAGCCCGGAATCAGCCTGAAGCACGACCACCCCCGAGAGGTCGGACTGCAATTGGGAGAGACGAACGACCTCCCCATCATCCACCTGCGCGCGACTGTCTGCGAAATAGGCAAGCTCAGCAAAATCCTCGAGCCTAGCCTGCGCAACGAGGTCGTCCCGGAACGGCGCAAGGAGACGCCGTCGCAGCGGCGGTAGGATGAGCAGCACTAGCGGCACGAAGCCAGCGCTGAAAAACTGCCGGGCCCGCGGATTCCAAAAGAAGATTGCCTGGATGGTGCGCGACCAGGGAAAGGCGACGAGGAAGGCGATCCAGAACAACGTCCAGAGGACGAGTGACCACGTCAGCCAGAGGCTGATTGGAGCAATGTTCTCGCTCCTGAGATGCGCGGCGAGCGCCTGCGCATGGGTCGAATGGGACTTCTTAAGGTGGGCGAGGAGCGCCTCCACCGTCCGCCTTTGGTCAGAAGTCCAGCAGCGGTGAAAGGGGCCCTCAATCGGCAGGTCGCGCAGCCATGCGATGGAGGAGCGGACGAACTCGGCGAGGCTGCTCGTTTCGGTGGGTACCTGGCAGGCCGCTTCGATCGCAGCCATCGCGGCGTTTTCGGCTTCTACACGGGTACGCTGTGAACTCGACAGCGCTGCCCAATTATCCGTCAGCAGCTGAAGGACCCTGTGGGCTTCGGCGGGATTGTTCCCAACCGAATCCAGAGGCAACGCATCGGGGCGTCCCAGCCACGCAAAGAGGAGCTCGCTACCGTCCTTTTTGTCGTCCGCTCCGGTCGCGACATGCGCCGCGGCCCGAAGCACCCCCGCCACTTCGTCCTCGCGAGAGTTGATAAGGCGAACGGCGGTTAACGCAGCACTTAGACCGCCTGGTCCAATCCGCCCGAGGGCCTCTGCCACTGCGCCTCTGACGGTGCTATTCGGGTTGCCCAGGAGCGGCAGCAGCTCGTCGATGACGGGGCCTGCACGGTTGCCGGTCGCAATCTGACCGAGGGCTAGGGCCGCCGCGCCCCTAACAGTGCTGTTTGTGTTGTGGAGGAGCGGCACAAGCTTGTCGATGGCGGGGCCTGCACGCTCGCTCTTTGCAATTTGACCGAGGGCTTGTGCTGCTGCGCGCACGATGGAGGTGTCCCGGTCGCTGAGGAGGGGTAGCAGCATGTCGATGACGGGGCCCGCGCGCTCGCCGGTCGCAATCTGGCCGAGCGCTCGGGCCGCTGCGGCGCTGATGTCGGGATCCCGGTCGCCGAGGAGCGGCACCAGCTTGTCGATGGCGGGACGCGCGCGCTCGCCGGTCGCGATCTGACCAAGAGCTCGTGCCGCTGCGCCCTTTACGGAGCTATTCGGGTTGTCGAGGAGTGGCAGCAGACTGTCGGTAACGTGGCGCGCGCGCTCGCCGGTCGCAATCTGACCGAGGGCTTGTGCCGCTGCGTACACAATGGAGGGGTCCTGGCCGCTGAGGAGGGGCAGCAGCTTGTCGATGACGGGGCCCGCGCGCTCGCCGGTCGCAATCTGACTGAGGGCTTCTATCGCTGCGCCCCTGATGGAGCTATTCGGGTTGTCGAGGAGTGGCAGCAGACTGTCGGTGACGGGGCGCGCGCGCGCGCCGGTCGCAATCTGACCGAGGGCTTGTGCCGCTGCGTACACGATGGACGGGTCCTGGTCGCTGAGGAGGGGCAGCAGCTTGTCGATGACGGGGTCCGCGCGCCCGCCGGTCGCAATCCGACCGAGGACTTGTGCCGCTGCGCCCTTGACGATGTTGTCCTGACCGCTGAGGAGCGGTTGCAGCTTGTTAATGACGGGGCCCGCGCGATTGCCGGTCGCAATCTGACCGAGAGCTTGTGCCGCTGCAGCGCTGACGGAGGACGCCCGGTCGCCAAGGAGCGGCAGCAGCCTGTCGATGACCGCGCCCACGTGCTCGGCAGTCGCAATCTGACCGAGGGCTTGTGCCGCTGCGGCGCTGCTGGAGGCGTCCTGGTCCCTGAGCAGGGGCAGCAGCTTGTCGATGACGGGGCCCGCGCGCCCGCCGGTCGCAATCTGACCGAGGGCTTGTATCGCCGCGCCCCTGATGGAGCTATTCGGATCGTCGAGGAGGGGCAGCAGCTTGTCTATGGCCGGGCCACCGCGCTCACCGGTCGCAATCTGACCGAGGGCTTGGGCCGCTGCGTACACGATGGACGGGTCCTGGTCACCGAGGAGGGGCAGCAACTTGTCGATGACGGGGCCCGCACGCCCGCCGGTCGCAATCTGACCGAGGGCTTGTACCGCTGCGCCTTTAACGACGTTGTTCTGATCGCCAAGGAGCGGCGTCAACTTGTCGATGACGGGGCCCGCGCGCTCGCCGATCGGAATCCGACCGAGGGCTTGTGCCGCAGCGGCGCTTATGGCGGGGTCGCGGTCGCTGAGGAGCGGCAGCAGCTTGTCGATGACGGGGCCCGCACGCCCGGAGGGCACAAATTTTGACAGGTACAAATCGGCGTCGAGCGCGATCCCGCCCCGAGTCGAGGCCAAATCATTGATTGCTGCCTCAAACCCCCGCTCCATCCAATCCGGCGGTCGACGCTCGGTGTCGAACTGCGCCAGCGCTGGCATGGACAAGATCACGCCGATAAGCAGGACGCCGCAACGCATTAGAAGACATCGGATCGGGTGCGCGCAGAGTTCGAAATGGTCTCCCCGACCCTGCATTGCTTTCGCAGTCACGTGAGACCTCGCGTTGCCGGTAATCGCAACAGCTCCCAATCGGTCCGAAGTTCTCTCTGCACCGAGAAACGAATCGAGCTTGGACGGACGTTTCACGCCGGGCCTCCTCCCCTGCCAAGAATCATCACATCATCCAACCCAATACCCTCAAACGCGAAAGCCGATTTGTACCCATGCCGACTTACACTTCGATTTCGCATGCGGTTGGCCGGATTCCATTATTCGTAGAGCGCACGATGGTGCAATTGCACTCGCTCACCCGCGACGCCGCTCCAACGCGGCTGTCGCAGCGGAAAAACGATCTCTATAAAAAGCGCTTCGCAGTCTCCAGTCGCTCCTTCAGCACATCCCTAAACCGCACATAGTTGCTATAGGACACGGGATCCACGCCGCTCGCGCCCCCAGAACAACTGTTATGCAAACCGTTGATTAATGCGTCCAACTGACTCACACCTGTATTAATCTGTTGCAGAGCATCCGATGTCTGGCCTTTTGCCAAAGCCGTTCTTGCGGCGCTGAATGCATTGACAGCCAAGTTACCGGATTTCTGCTTTTCACCCCAGCCAACTGGGGGCAATCCGTTCGACCCGCCAGAGCAACCCTGGCCCATCGACGCCATTACATTTTGGAGCTGAGGGATTGCTTCGCCCAGGATCTGGTCTAAAACGACCTTCGCCTCGACTGCGAAGGCAACATTGGCGAACGGAGCCCACAAGAGAACCCCACAAAGGATGGAGGCAGTTCTAGACTGCAGCGAGCGAGATACCAGACTTTTAGAGCCTGTGATTTCAAAGGCCATTTGAGGATCCACTTTGCTTCGATTTCCTCATAAAACCACCGTCCCTCTCTACAAGAGAACGGCTGTCATCTTGCCGAGTTTACCACACAGCGATGCTCTGACCTACGAAGTCCTTACAAGGTAAGTGGCAAAAGTTTCGCGAACTTGCAGCGGGACGGCAGCACTTTGCAAACAACCTTATGCATGGGACGAAGGGTTTTGATCTGACGCCGCGCTATGGTTGTCGGCTCGCGATGAGCTCGCGACGACGTCGCGCGCGGCAGCCCGGGCGGGACCCATCGGAACTTCCTTGATCCCCCACTGTTCGGCCAACAATGAAAGATGCCGCTTCTGCCGTTGTTCGTAGGCATCGAGGTCCCATCGGGGCAGACCAATCAGTTCCTGCGCACTCTCGTAAGTGGCTCTCTTCTTCCCCGCCGCTGTACTTCCTTGACCAGAGTAGATCTTCTTCTTTTCGGCGAAGGGTGCGTTCGAAGCACTGGAATTTTTGCGGGAGGTCAACAGAACAAGATTGCCGATCGTGTCCGTCATCGAGCTCCGGAGCGCCTGATCGAATTCGATCCATTCTCCCTTCTCCGGGTTCTGAGGAAGAATGTGCTCCACTGTCTTTTGACCTTCCCAAGCAACGGGCTGCTCCGCGAGGAGCCGGTCCAGCCGCTCTAGTATGGCACGCACGACTCTGACGGGGAATCGACTATAGATATGAAGAGAAGAATTCTGGATCGGGCGCGCCCCTGTTACGATGGCTCCCAGTGGCTCCTGCAGACGTACTACGATCGTCCAACGGCCGCGTTCGTCGACGCGAAGGGCGTCGAAGTGACGTTCGACCAGTGGGAAATGATCACCGAAGCCTATTCGTTCTTTATCGACGGCGAGAATGCCGACCTGCCGGACCCCGTGGGAGAGGGCTACGTCGGACGTGAGGTCGACGCCGGAGTTTTCTTCGCAATCGATAAAAAGGTTTTGGGCGTGGCCGCCGGCCAGGCTCCGACGTCGGCGTCAGAGCGCCAACAGCGGCTGAACGAGGTCTTCGGAATTCTGGCTCATCGCGCGACCTTCTATCGTGAGCGCCGCACCGAAGAGGTGTCCCCGGGACCTGACGGAATACTGCTCATTGATCGACGCCAAGGCGAAATCCGGCCGCGCCGCAAGAAAGTTTGAGGCTGCAGGGCCTTCTCGATCCTCGTCGTGAACGGCGCGGCCCGGGCGGCAGTCGAAGCGGAGCACTCCCGTCCGCGGCCACTCCGCGGGAAAGTCGGCCGGTATTCTACCGTATCTCACCTCGGCCGCTTTGCGCTGGCATGGCCCGCCGGGCGGCGGCCGGGGCCGCCACCGCCGTTTCGGCCGTTCGACTTTTTTCCTTGGAAAAACGGAAATTCCAAGGATGCGTTTTTTTCCAAGGATTCGTCTGTCGGAGCCCCGACCCGGCGCGACGCGCCGAGCGGCGCGGGGACGCCGTGCCGGCCGGCGGGCCCGGTCGAGACGGCGAGGCACCGCTCCGCGGCCCGGGCGGACCGACGACGGCCCGGACCTCGATCGCGCGTCGCGGCGACAGCGGGTCGCCGGCGTCGATCATGGTCACTTCATGCCGCCGCCTCATTACCGCGCCGACCGGCAGGTCGCCGAGCCGTATCACGCCCGCGATCATCTCCTTCACCGGGCTCCAGCACGCCTGCGTTTTCGGCTTCCACGACGAGGGTCCGAATTTCCTCCTCGCGGACCTTCTTTCCCGCATCGCTCCGATGACCGAGCAGCCAGAGCAAGGCCATGCCCGAGCGATCCAGCAGCCAGACGAGCGGCAGCCAAACCGTCGCCAGCAGCGTAATGGCCGGTGCTACTCCGACGGCCACGGCCTCGGGATCGCGCAATGCGATCTACCTCCGCGGCGCCAGCGGATCGTTGCACCGGACTTCGGTGTTACTCCGCTCGCACTTCACAAAAGCACATTGCCTCCCTCTGTCCGTCCAGCGACTTGCAGAGCAATGGAACACCAGGGTCGTTTGCGCTCTTGCATCGGCAATCAGCGGTCGACTTCTCGCATTGCCCACTGCAGCTGCATAACGCCAGACCATTGTCCGACTGGCATCTGTCCGCCCTCGCCGGCGGCGACCACATGACGATGCAGATTGCCAGCGCGACATACGCCAGGCCGGCCGTTAGACGCAGTGGAGACTTTCGCATAGAAGCGCTCCCCGATATTTCGGATCTTTATTGACTGACTACAAGGAGTTTGGCGGGCAGGCATCATCCGTACCCGCTCTCGCCTTGCTTTGAAGAAGGGAGGAAACTTCCGCTGATGTCGTCAGAAACTTGGGGGTATGACCTTTTCCGCTGACAGTCGTACTGATGACGCCAATGAATGCGTCCAGACTTTGGGCCGTTACCAGCTTTATGTCGTGAAACAGGTAGATCAGCTCCGTCACTCCGGCGGCAAGCTTCTCCTCGGTTTTGGTTTTCAGCGCTGCCGATACGGAAGCCTTGTTCGCCCCCGCGGCGGTGTCCGTGCTGTCGATATCCCAGTAAATGTGCTTGAGGCTGCGCGTTTGATAAACGCTCATGCAGGCAGCGTTTGTGTAGCCGAACGTTGCTCGTACGAATGCCGGATCATTGCCGGTAATGGCCTTGAGACTCTGCTTAGCCCGCACCATGTCCGAATCCAGACCGTTTGTCGTACCGGGAAGATCGGCAAGCTTCGCGACGCGCGACTTGTGGCAGCGATGGTCCTCCTTGTTCCCATTGTGAATGGCAAGGACGTGCCCGTCCCTATAGGAACGGGAGCTCATCATGGCGCCGTTCGCGCCCTTCAAGCGGTTAGGCACTTCCGTTTGGATGAAGAAGGCGGCCTTGTAACCCTTGGCTGACAGCACGTTCAGGACACGCTCCGTCCTGTTCTTCTCGTCGGGCCCGCCGACGGCATCCAGAACGTTGTTGTCGGGACCATCGTCAAACGTAAGGGCGATCTTGATTTCAGCCATGAAGGTCTCCAGTAAAATCTGCAACTATCGAAAATAGAAATAGACGGTCTCGCCTCAGCGCCAGCAAACCTGGCGCCGGCCTGTTGCCAGCGAACTACTTTCCTCCTCGTTTCGCACGGCATTCGTGAATGCCAGGCCCCGACAGTTTGTATCGCTATCAGCTGTGACCTTCGCCAGGAATGTCGCGCCGCAAGGCAGCATGTCGATGCGACGGAAGGACATAGCAATCGCGCGCCGCCTACCGCTTTGCAGCATGACGGCTGCAGTCGCACAACCCGCGTGGGTGACGTCAAGGTGCCTGTTCTCCCGACCTCCGCTATCGCTGGTTGTCTGGCCATGGGCCACCATCTTGCATTTCTGCCGCGAGTGCGATTAGTATTTCTACAATGTTTAGTTGAAGACATACCGCAAAGGCGTAAGCGGGGGCGTTTTAAATGGATACTCCAGTTGGAAAGGTCTTTGGGGGCTTCATCGCGGTCATCCTGCTTTTGCTTTTCTCGGCGACGACATTCTACATCGTCTTCTTTGTGATCAAGGCGTGTTGGGCCGTGGGAACCAGTTGCGCTGTGAAGCCCGAGTTCGGCGACGGGCTTATCTACGTCGTTACGACGGTCGGCGGCCTGGTTTCCGCCTTTGTCATTGCGAAGCTCAGCGTGACGGAGCCCGGAAAAGTGCCGACGGTCGGCATTGGTGATATCGAAGCGACAACGGCCGCGACATCCGTTGCGATCGCCTACCTTCTGGGCTGGATGGCGACGGGACTCGCCGCGCTGGTGATCGGCGTCATGGCCTATCCGAAATCATTGCAGACACTGAGCGATATCGGGACCACCTGGCTCGGCCTCGCGGTGTCGGCGGCCTACGCCTATTTCGGCATTACGCCGAAGTCGGCCGGCAATCAGTCGTCGATGGGATCGGCTCCAACATCGTCGCTCTCCGATGACCTGACGCAGGGGCAAAAGGTCCCCAACGCGTCCGAAACGGCGACCTGCGGCGCGATCACCAAGAAGATCAAGCGAACCGACCCCGAGTTTGCGACGCTGGTCTCTAATCAGAACGCCAGCATCGTTTTCAAGGACGAGGAAGGCACCGGCGCCGACCGCATGATGTCGACCCGCATGCAAGCCAAGCTCGATGCGCTGGCTTCGCTGGTCAGTGCGGAATGGCCGGGGGTGAAGCTTCGCGTGACTGAGGCCTGGGACGAGAATGACGAGCACTCGCCTACCGCATTGCACTACGAGGGCCGGGCAGCCGACATCACGACGCAGCCGCCGGATGGCGCCAAGCTCGGGCGCCTTGCCCGGCTGGCGGTGAATGCCGGCTGCGACTGGGTGTTCTACGAGGACACCAACCACGTACATGTGTCGGTCAAGAAGGTCTGAACTGCCCTCGACCCACGCACCGAAGATAGAGGGTGCACGCGCGGCGACCGGCGGTAACGGTTCGCGCTGGCATCCAAGCAGCTTCTGATCGCACGGACTTTCGCGTCACGCCTGAGGAGACGACGCGACGAATACTCTGCCGGAGGTACGCGCTTTTTTCTGTTTTTACGTTTGGGCCGGGAGTTGCTCGATGTTCTTGATATTCAGGCTGTACGGCAAATTCTGTTGGCCGCCGACCGCGCAGTTTCACAACGACGACGAGACGTCGCGGCAGTCCGGCATCGTCGAGCTCCATGCCGTCCCCAGTCAGCAAGATGCCACAAAACACATCGCGCTGCTGCGCTGGTTTCCGACCGATCGTCAGGCCGATCCATCTCCACCCGACCCGACCAAGGCGACAGACCATCTGTTCGATCTCACCCCACAAGGCGCAGTAGACTGGTTCAGCACCAACACGCGAAACGACTGCGCGATATGGCTCGATAGTAGCGGCGCCGCGGCGGCTGGCGCCGATCAGGCGTTTGTCATGTTCCGCGGCGCGTTCCTCTTCGAGCAGTACCGGCGGCCCAAGGACGACAAGGCGGCAGGGTCGGCCGACCTCGAGGTGCAGTGGCCGCTGATGCGCTGCTTCACTTACGCCGACAATCCGGTTTTCTCCTCGCTCGGCATCTACGGCAAGACCCATCCGCTGCTTCATCTGGGCCTGCATCTGCCGCTGCCCGTGCGCCGGACAAGCCTTCCGACGGCCAGCCGCAAGAATGCAGGCGCGTTTCCATTCTCGGCGGTGTTCGATCTCAAGCCGAAAGCCACGGACGATTGGTTCAAGATCGACCGGCTGTTCGCCGGCTGGAAGGCCAATGACGGCCTGCCAAAGTTCGACGTGCCGGAGAAGACTTGCTTTCCGTTCCGCGGCGAGAACAAGCCCAACAAGGACAACATGCGCCTTGGTTCGTTCGGATTTGCCGAATATGGCAAGACCGATAGCAATTTCGCCGTTTATGGCCTCGATCGGCCGACCTCGCTGACCTATTGGCCGCTCAACAGCCAGACGCTGCGCCAGGATATCCTTTGGCCCTACGGCTTTGCGCTGGACTACAATGAAGACGACTGGCTGCAGTCCGCCAATATCGGCCTTGCCGATTCCAGCCTGCGCTTTTACTCGGCGGCCAAAGAGACCGGCGTTGACCGGGGGCATTCCAGCTCACTCACCTATCGCGCCTCGGTGATCCGGACCGGAGTGAACAACCCGAATTCCGGCGACTTGCGCGGCGACACAAAGGGACTGCGTCTGCGACTGGCCCGCGAACTCGGCGGCCGCCTGGCAGATGGCATCCACTATGGAGCCGACGAAACCGCCAACGAGGAGGAAGCAAGCAAGGTCGATGGCTGGATCAGGATCGGCGCTAGGCATCTATCCGTCGACTGCGAACTGGCCTGGGAGATTGCTCGCCGTGATATCTGGACCACCGACCCCGATTCCGATTGGTCGCCCACCGTCAGTATACGCCTGCACTGGCTCGAACCGATCTCGGCGCACAACGTCAACGCGGCGCCCGTCAACGCAAATACCGAATTTCGAAGCGGGCTGCTCGCGCACGCCAACCATTCGCTGGCCACGGTCAGGGACTCGCTCGAACGCGGCGAGGCAGGACGGCCTCATTCCTTCCTGCCGGACCTGTCCGGTCCTGACGGAAGTCCGAGCATCCGTTTCTGTCTTTATGGTTCGCCGCTCCCCGCCTCCTTCAAGGACGGAATGGTTTCATGGGGACGCCCTGCGCCGGGCGCCGGACAAGGCGGCTGGCGACGGCCATCGATGCGGCTGAGCATCGCCAACCCGGATCACCTGATCGGGGGAACCAACGAAAGCACGCTCAAGAATTTCGAGCTGAAGCTGTCCGCTACCGGCCTGACTTTCTTTCAACCGAAGCCGGAAGCGCCTCCGCCCGAGCTTGAATTTACCCTCGAGCACGACAAGGACTGGCCGCCGCAGGCCACCGACAGCGTGGAGGACGGCGAGCCGTTCTTTGCGTCATTCAGGGTGACCACACGGCCCTTGCTGCAGCAAGAACAAGGGAGCTGGCAGGGCCGGCTTTCCTCTCTGCAGTTTCGCGGATCGAAGAACTATCCGACAACGATCGAGTTCGGTCATTTCCGGATCGGCGGACGAGGCGCGCATCTCGGCCTCGGTGACGGCGCCCCGTTGCTGCTCTATCCCGAAGGCCGCATTGCGACGGAAATCAGCCTCGCAATTCCGGCGTCGACCATCGAGCCGATCGGCGTCGACACCGCACGCACCGACCGCAGCGGGCGTCCGGGACCGTTGCTGATCCCGCTCGACGCTGCAACAACCGATTCCGACGGCGCGAACGTGTTCTGGCTCAAGGCGACCGAGACCCTGTCGCCGACCCACGATCGCAAGCTTGTCGCGTCGATCATCGAAAACTCACCGCAGATCGGAACACGCTCCTACGTCGTGCTCTCGTCAGAGCCCTTCTCGATTTTCCGCTACACGCATCAGCCGCTCTACGCGCGCGGCACGGTCGAAACGGCGAATGTCGCGTTCTATTCGGACGACGACCGGATCTGGCAGTACCGGCGAACCTCGGATCTCTATCACTATGTGTTCCCGCCGCAGGTGGTCGGCGAAAGCGCCGATAAGCCGCGGCGGCTCGAACTGCACGATCTGCCTGAATCTGATCCGAATAACGAGAACCCGCCCACCCCGTTCGTTCCGCACCAAGACAACAACGGCAAGAACGTTCTCGACGCACACAATTTTCGCACGGCTGGCCCGAACAGCGATCTGCAGCGCCGCGCGGTTGAATTTCGCCTCACGCCGTCCGCAGAGATGTGGATCCAGCCGAGCGACGTCCAACGCGGTTATTTCATGCCGGAGGCGACGAGCTACGAGATTTTTCGTCAGCGCGGCGAGTATGGACTTGGCGCGGCTCTCGGATATTTGCGCGCTGAATTCCTCTACGGCTTGCCGGTCGGAATCGATGTCGGCAAGGAACGGTCGATCGCCCGCGGCGCGCGTGTCGCCGAGATCGAGGCCCTGACGGGCAAGCCGACCGGCTCGGCGCAGCCCGGTTCGGAAGCACGGGTTTCCAGCCGCTGGAATGCGCTGCGCAGCGCCATCGCCCGGCGCCCCGAGCGTCTGGAGATTTGGGCCCGCGATCTGGACTCGGCTGTCGACTTCACTCCGGCGCGCTTTACCGACGGTGTGCAGTTTGCCCTGCGCCACACGGCCCTGCACCGCCCGCCCCAGATCGATCTGAAGCCGAACAGTGGGGTCGGGGAAACTATCGACGACTACAAGTCGTTGCCGCGCGTCGGAGGCATCGACGCCGACAAGGTGTTGGACGAAGCCAAGAACAACCCGCGCCATCATCCACAGGGCCTGAGCGGCGGTGCGCTTTGGCCGGTCGAACAGCTGAACCTGTTCAAGACCCTGCTGCAGGTGCCGCAATCCGTCGGCGGGACGATCGAGGCGATCGCGCTTTCGCCGACGGGAGGCGATGCAAGGCAGAAAGCCCAATTCCTCGATGGCAGGGTCACGATCATCAGCGAGACCTATAACGGCTACGTGCAGCGTCAGCAGGTCGAGGTGCTCGGTCGCATCTGCGCCTTCTGGCATCGGGCCAAGCACGTCGTGGTCTACGAGCGCACGGTCAACCCCTCCGCGCAGTTCGCGCCGAAGTTTGGGGATGACAAGCAACGCACGCGATCCCGCCGGCCGATCCTGCGCAAGGTCCGCGAATATATCGAGTTGCTGCAGCCAGAACGCAGCTATCCCGACTTCACGATCGCCGAACAGCGCACCGCCGGCTTCCTCGAACGCGTGCGATTCAACTCGAAGATCATCAATGTCGACAGCGCATGGGCGCGCGATATCGAAAATTACGGCTGGGAGATTCCGCTCTGGAACCGCCAAAGCGCCCGCGAGCGGCCGCAAGTGTACCCGATGCCCGACATCGCCTTCGTTTCCACCGCCGAGGGCGATGCCGAAAAGCCTGTCGTTGCACAGGAGTGCCTCGATCCGGACTACCTGTATTTCTACGCCGATGTGAGCCCCAACGCATCATCTGACACCGACACCTGGAAACCTCGGCTCAATCTTGACTTTCCCAACATGCCGGCGGCGCACGACATTGCCGAGGAGGTCGACAGGAAATCGTCTGACCAGCCCGAAATCAGCGAACACGAGAATCGGCGCCCGCCGGTCAGCCGCATCCTTCCCGGCCTGCGCCGCTTCACCTGGCGGCTGGCGCCGGCTGCGCAGAAGGTCGCGGTCAATGCGGGGCGCGCCGGTAAGCCGGTCTATGCCGGCCTCGACAGCGTCTCCTTCATGCGGGCCACGCACGCAAGGCCGAAGGAGCTGAAAGAATCAGCTCCCACGCTTTCGAAGGTCCTCGGAATCGTTGGCGGTTTGGCAGGCAAGCCAGAAAGCGAGGCACTCGCCGCCTTAAAGTACTGGGGCGCCGACGGACAGAACGCCGGCTCTGACGGCGCGAAGGCCTTCTCCGCCAGTATCTCGGCCCTCAATGCCGCGCTTGGAGCCGGCAACCTAGGCGCCCTCAACGATGCACGAAAGAAACTGGATGCAGCCTGGAAAGGAAGTCTCAAGAGCGACCTGAAGAAGCTCATTCCAGGCGACGTGGGCAAG
This sequence comes from Bradyrhizobium sp. 155, assembly GCF_023101105.1. Classification (NCBI taxonomy): domain Bacteria; kingdom Pseudomonadati; phylum Pseudomonadota; class Alphaproteobacteria; order Hyphomicrobiales; family Nitrobacteraceae; genus Bradyrhizobium; species Bradyrhizobium sp. 155. Next base: position 7,202,949 of record NZ_CP064704.1, read on the forward strand.
TTCAAGGACTTCGTGTCGGAACTCAAGGCGACGCCGGCGCTGTGCGAGAGACTGAAATCAGATGCCGTCGAAACAATCCAGCGCAAGGAACTATTGGTTCGCACGGCCCTGCACGATTGGAGCGCGCAGTTTGACGAAATCCTGAAGAAGCTCGATCCCTACAGGACAACATCCAAGAAGGAGGTCATCGATCAGCTCACAGACAAAGCAGTAGCGTACATTCACCCGCTCTTCGCCGAAGCCAGCCAGGACGTCGCTAGGCTGCAGGAGGGCGTTGAGAAATCGAGCGCCATCGTCGCGGATATCAAGGCGGAAATCGAAGCCGTCGTTGCTCGCGCACGGCAGCGAATCGCGCAGTTCGTGAACGGTTACGACCAGAACAAGCCGTGGTCGGAAGAACGCCGCCGCTCGTTCCGTGCGGGCCTGACAGCTGCCGTCAGCAGCGTCGGTGGAGACATCGTCGCGGCCATCGAGGAAGCGCGTCAAAGACTGGGTGTCGAACTCAACGAGGTCAGCCAGGCGATCGGCGGGCACATCGCCAAGGCGCTCGGACAGCTGACGGTTCTGCAGGCCGGCGCGCTCGGCGAGGTCACCGAGGTACACCGGCACGTCGACCAACTGCTCGGCAAGATCGACAAGGTTCTCGAAGGTTTCGTCAACGCCAGCGGAACCGGCCAACTCGACGATGTCCTGACCAAGATCAAGAATAGTGGTGTCAGTGCCGGCCTGAAGACCCGTGCAGAAACGGCCATCACCAGTTTGAAGACGGCCGTTGCAAAGGCGAAGGCGGCCGCTGGCGAAGCCCGGACACAGGCCGCAGCCCTCGACCAGCGCGCCGACCAGGCCGCAAGCCAGGTCACGGACCTGATCACTGCCGTAGGTACAGCGATCAAGGAAATCGGCACATCGTTGTCGACCGAGCTCGGCGAACTTAACCAGGTTGCGATCGAACTCACGAACGAGGCGGCCACCGACCTTTCCAAGGAAGTCAGCGGCCTGCTCGACAGCGTCAACGAGGAGATCGCCGACGTCATCGCCTGGCCCCAAAAATGGCTCGTCAAGATCGGCACCCAGATCGACGCCGTCGTTACGCCGGCCGCAGCATTCCTGGACTCAATTCTGCTCGACGCCAGGGCCGAGTTGAGTGCCATCCCGGCCGCGGCACTGCCGGTGATCGATGATGCAAAAGCCCTCCTTCAGTCCGTGCAGGACGCGCTCGCGCCGGACGCGCTGCTTGAGGGCTTCGTCAAGGACGAGATCATCAGGGCGACGCTGGATCAGCTCTTCCTATCGTTGCCGGAGACCATCAAGGACATCCCCGAGGCCGACAAGGCCATCACCGAGGCCGTCGCCGCGATGCGTTCGCAACTTGACCTTTTCGTGGACAAGGTCGGCGACCTCATGCGTACTCTGAGGAACGACGCGCTGACCGGAATGGAGCAGGTTTCCGCTGCATGCGGCCAGGTTGCGGAGGGCATCGCGGAAGTCGAGAAATACTTCCAGACGATAGGATCGGATGCGGCCACCTACTTCGAGAACAAGTTGAAGGACGCCTATGCGGCACTGGAAAAGAACCCGACGTTCCAGAACCTGCAACAGGACCTGGCGAATTTTCCCACCGATGCAAAGCAACTGCTCGCGGCGGCTCAATCGTTCGACCGCTCGGTGCGCGGCTTGCAGAACGACCTCTCGCGCGCGCATGAGTCGGCCCGCGCGTATGGCGACCGGGTCTTTGATCAGTTCAGCAAGCTCGACGATGGCGGCCTGCTGGCGGCGCCGAACAACGTCCTCAAGCTCTATTCGGCCGTCACCGGTGCGCCGGAGCTCGCCGCTCTGAAAGCGGACATCGACCGGATCCGGTCCGACTTCGACGAAATCGACAACGTCATCAAGACGACCAAGGCCAACGCACTGTTCAACCGGCTCAGTGACGAGCTGAAGGCGCTCGGCCTGTCGCTGCCTTTCGATAAGATCAGCGACCAGCTGTTGCCCGCTGATCTCTCGAATTTCGATATCGGCAATGTGTTCCGCAATTTCGGCGGCGCCAAGCTCAGCAATCTCCTGAAGGACTATAAGATCCCGGAAGGCGTGAGCAATGCGGTGCGCGTCACCCACGATTTCGACAAGAAGCAGGCGCGCGCCTGGGTTCAGGTCGACATCGATGCGCCGATGGGCGGCCGCCGCAGCCTGTTCTCCGTCGGCGTGTTCAAGGCGGACTTCGTCGACATGCGCCTGACCGGTCAGGTGCGCTTCGAAGCGTCGAAGGACCAGGACAAGGTATCCGAGACCGGGTTCGGCCGGGTCGGCACCACGATCGATCTCGTAGTCGGCGGACAGTCGATGGTGCAGTTCGAGAAATTCGGGCTGAGCTTCACCCGCGAGAAGGGCCTCGACGTCGAGTTCGATCCGAAGAACATCCGCCTGAACCCGACGTTCAAGTTCATTCAGGACTTCCTTTCGGCCCTGTTCCCCGACGACATCGGCGGGCTGGCGGTCATCAAGGAGAACGGCATTCCGGTCGGCCTGCAGCACGACTTCGCGATCCCGCCGATGGCGCTCAATTTCGGCACCAGCGGCGTCTCCAACATCTGTATCGCCAATCACTTCAAGCTGCTGGCGTTCCCCGACTTCATGCTCGCCAACCGCTTCAACCTGTCGTCGGTCGAGCGCCCCTTCATCTTCTCGATCTTCATCATCGGCGGAACGGGCTACATCCAGATCGACGCGGAGTACCGGCCGTTCGACAATGAGCTGATGGTCTGCGTCGAGGCCGGTGCGGGTGGATCGGCATCACTCGCGTTCGCATTCGGCCCGTTCTCCGGGCAGGTATTCATCACACTGTCGGGCACCCTTGCCTACCGCAAGGTGATCGGCAGGCCCGGCGGCGGCCTCTCGATCTCGGCAGTCCTCGTGATTGCCGGCCATGTCAACGTCGCCGGTATCGTCACGGTCGGCATCGTTCTGATGCTGCGCATGACCTATCGCGACAACGGCCAGATCGATGCCGACGGCACCCTGACGGTCGAAATCCGGATCTCGAAATTCTTCAAGATTACGGCGCGCGCGCAGGCGAAATACAAGCTGCGCGGCGGCAAATCGGAAACCACCGTTTCCACGAGCGTCAGCGGTCAGGTTACCGACGAGAGGTTGAACAAATTGCAGAAGGCCGCCGAAAAGCTCGAAGCGGCGAGGCATTGAATATGACGATTTCAAAATACATCCATTGCCTGGTCGACCGCGAACCTACCGCGTTCCACGCGAGCGACGACGACGGGAACAAGGCTTCGTTCGCGGTCAATCTGAGTTTCGAGGTTCGCACCGACGGCACGGCCGCCGATCCCGAGCAGGAAGCAAAGGACGCGGCGCTCGCGTTCAAGGATTTCCTGAAAGCCGTTCGCGACGTACGCTTCCAGCTCTACAAGGTCACGGATCCGGGAAAAATCGAGATCGAGTATGACAAGAAGATTACCGATCTGACTTCGGAGCCGGTCGCACCTGCGGATCCGGACGCCATTTACAAGTGGCTCGAGCGGGAGCGGAAGGCAGCGCCGATCGAACACAACATCGACTACTGGGCGACGAAGGCCACGACGGAATGGCGCCCCGACAGCGCTGTCGACGTCGATGTCATCGGTGCGTCACATCGCCTTCGGGCCGCGCAGGCGTGGAATGCGCCGGTTGCGCACAAGTTCAGGCTGACCCACATCGTTCAGCTGCTGGTCGCCGCCCTGACGGGTGACGGCGTCGTCGTATTGCCGTTCTTCGTGGACGACCCCGAGCAGCAGACATTGCCCGGCAAGGCGCTCGGGACTGATCCGCTCGCCGACGAGGCGGCTTGCACTTTCGACTATAACGCGAAGGGAGACGTCGGCGCGGTCACCTGTTACACGTCGATCGTCGCCAAAGCATCGCCGTTGGATTTGAAGGGGATCTATCCCGGCCTGACACCGGACGGCTATTTCGAAATCGATCCCGAAGCGCCCCAGGTCCACCGGCTGCTGACATGGTTCGAGCTGCGTGCCGCAACTCTGCTGTCGGCGAACGCCGCGCTCGCTTCGCGCGCCAGCAATCCGGACGATGATCCCGCGTTTGAAAATCGCTTTGGTGTGAGCACCGTCCAGGTCACGAAGGACGGACTGCCCGTTGAAGTGACCTGCTGCTCGATCGTCTGGTACGTCGTGGCAAGACTGCTGTCCGCGCTCGACAACGTAGTGATCGGCGCGCTGAAGCCGCTCACCGTGCCGGCTGAACCATTCGGGTTTGACCCGCACGCCCAGGGCGAAGTGCTTGCGCCGCTTGTGTCGGCGATGCTCGACCAGTTGGAGAAATCGCTCCCGGATTCAATCATCGATCCGGGCAACGTCGCGCTTGCAATCAGGAAAGGCCTTTCCCGTACCAGCCCGCTGATTTCGAATCCGTCCGGCGCGAAGCCGACCCGGACTGACGTCGTTCAGGCATTGCGCAAGATCTATGACATCGAGGCGCCAAAGAGTGAAGAGCCTAAGGATGCGCGTGAATTCATCTCGTTGACGCTCGCCTGTTACGAAGAAGCACGCGACAAGCCAGAGATTGACAAAGTCAAGCCGCGCGCCCAGGTGCTCGCCTATGCCAAAACCGTCACGGATAAAGCCGCCAAGGCTCGTGCCGACAAGGGTGGTGCCGACAAGGGTGGCCTGGCCAGCAAGGTGTCGACGGCGCTGCTGCAATACGAGCAGCGGCTGGTCGACGAGGCCGGTACAGAAGCCGCGATCATCAAATTGTTCGAGACGGCTGGTCCATCTCTGTCAACACAGGTCGGCGAGCAATATCTACCGCTCCCATCCGACCCTGCGGAGCAAGCAAAAATCAAGGGCGCGGTCAAAGCCGCGTTCGAACAGGCGTGGCCCACCTACCGCACAAAGCTCGCCGGCAGCTTCAACGGCGCCGAAGCCGTCCGCAGATCCGCAAGCGCATCCTTCGTTCGCAGCCTGCTGGATTTCGCCTCGCTCGAACCAAAAGCCGGCAATACGTCGTTGCTGGTGAAGAATCTGAACAGCAGCGCCTTCTTCGCAAACCGGGTTACCCGAACTCCGACTCCGGCCGGCGGATGTTTCGATGCACATGCGGCTTCCGTGGTCCGCGCCGATGCCGACATGCTGCTGCTGACCACCGCACCCGACGGAATCCCCGCAGGGGAATTGCAGGGCCAGATCGATGCCCTGCTGGAGTCGATCTACGTACATCTCGAGGATGGCCTCCACGACTTCCTCGCGCCGGCCGCATCGTTCTCCGATCCCGACGTCCGCTTCATTCCCGACAGCACGCCGCAGCCGCTGGCGATTGAGGTCGCGGGCAATATCGACGGCGGCAAGATCGACGCGTTTTCCAGACACTTCAACGGAATCGGCCTGGCAATTCAGCGCGGCGATCTCGGCACGGGCGACGATAGCTGGGCTCATACGCACCTCGCCGATCTAACCTGGACGCTTCCGACACCGCCGCGACCGGGCGGCGAGTCGCAGGACCCTCCGCCGGATATTACAGCGGCCATTCATCCGATGCTGCCTGCCATCAACGATGGCCGCGGACCGATGTTCGTCGAGTATCACGGATTCCCGTTCGCCGACCGGGCCCTCGAGGAGAGCATCGTCGGCAACGACATGGTCGCGCGCGATGCGCGGCGTCCGTTCTACGTGCAGGATCCGCACGACGCGGTGGACCGCCACCCCAGGGTCCCGCGGCTTGCCTATGGCCGCACGTTCAAGACCTTCAGCTTTATCACCAGCAACGCCGGTACGTTGCCACGCCGGTTGCAGGACGAGGGCACGCCGCCGTGGACGCCCCACTGGAAGATCAAGCCGCCGCAGGATTCTGTCGGCAACGAGGACCAGACGGTCATCGCGAATGTCGATTATCAGCGCCGCACCGCGATTGCGCAGATGTCAGTCGTCGAGAACACTGCGGGCCGGCCTGCCCGTATCGGCGCATTGGTCGACGGGGTGATGCCGCTTGCGGCCGACTACCCCCGCGTGGGCCTGCACGCCGAAGCGCGCATCGATGGCGTACGCGACCTGCTGCGCGATTCCGACGGCCGCGGGTCGATGGTCGCGAGCAAGACCTGCGAATGGCACATCAGCGATATCAAGATCAGCGGCCAACCGAAGACGCTCACTCTCAACGTCTTCGAGGGGACCGCGAACGAACCTGACAAGGAGCCTGGCTCGAAGGGAGCCTCATTCGTCATCGGCGAGGGATTTGCCAGCCTGTCGAACATCACGATTCGTATCGTGTTCGAGCCGGACCCGGGAAATTTGCCCAAGCGTTGGCTCGAGTTCAAATGCGACGGGGCCGAACCGGAACGGCGGGACCTTAAGGCGGGCGATGAATTCAATGGCTGGCTGCGTCTTGCCCTGAAGACCGACGACGATCATTCGGCATCGATGTCCTTTGCCAATATCGGCTCACAGAAGAGCGACAATGTCAGCCAGCCCTTGCTGATCCTCGCGCCGGACGAGGACGCATGGAAGGGTGGCCTCGAGCGACCGGTGACTACCACCGTTACGACACCTCGGGTCAGCTATCTCGATTTCGAACGCTGGTTCGCCAATGGCAGCCTGTTTCTCGAAACGTTTGGCAGGGAGCGCGGAGAAGATCCGAAGAATAACGCCGGCGTCATCTTCATGAACGACCTGGCCACCGCCTATGCCATGAGAAAGTTCGATGCCGAACTCGCCAGGAACCTCGAGAGCTTGCCCGATCCGGCGGTCGAAAAGATCCGGCTCGAACTGGTCGCACTCGATGACCTCACGCAGGCAACGATCGCGCCCGTTGGGGCACAGCTGCACGAACTCGGTGGCCGGTTGGCAGAATTTTCAAATGCGTATGCCGCCAAGTCCAAGGCGCAGACGAAAAAGTTCCCGAAGTGGTTCCTCGACAATCTGCTCAAACCTCTCGACAAGGAATTTCGCTTTGAGGTCACGGTCCAGCCGGGACCACTGGCGCTCGCGCCGATAAACCAGCCGAAGGCAATGAAACGGACGGCGTCAGTGCCGGCCGGAATGGTCGCCCGGTTGTCGATGGACACCATGGTCAGGGCAAAGCGCTTCAAGAGCGACGGTCATCATCCGTCGGTAATCTATCGAGGCCTGCTGCAGTACGCGTCGCGCAACGTCTATGATTCTTCCGAACCACTCGCGGAGCCTACTCACGTCATCTTCCCCGCAGCGGCGCTGCTGGCAGAGACGATGTACGACGGTATCGAGAAAGACGGCGCTGGCGCGATCGCTCTCGCTGCAGCGGTCATCTCCGCCAGGTGCATCGATCACGTCCGCCGCTTTGAAATCGTGACAGGCATGCCAGCGCCTGGCGAGCAGCGGGAAAAATGGCGCTTGCTCGGCGAAGTCGATGTGATCACTCAGCGCTGGCGGCCGAGCGGACGGCCGATCTACCACCTCATCAACCCCCGCGAGCCCGATTTCGCCATCGACAAGAAGCCGTCAACCGAATCCAGAAACCAGCCCGCCCTGCCCTTGAACCTCGACATGGCCGGAAGACTGGCGCAGTTCGAACTCGAGGCATTCTTCGATCGGTCGGATGTCGACGCCCAGACCGTAACGCAACAACTAGCACCGCTGCCGGCCAGCACCATACTTCAGGATCATCACTGGAATCCGGAATCGGCAACTTACTTCCGACACCGTTTTACCCTGCGTTCGCGCTATGCTGGCGCACTGCTTAAGCGGGACAGCCGTCAGGTCAATGCCTGGCGCACCGACAAGCTGGAGACCCAGGCCCATGGCTGGACGATGCGTGTGGCCATGCTGGCCGATCTTGCGCGTATCCAGCTGACGCGGCCGCAGCTGCGCGCGCTGATCCCGCTTACGACCGCGCCGGGAGGCGAAAGGATTGACCGGCCGGCGCCACCGGTCGCGGCAATCCTGCAGGAACCGCCTTATGCACGCGGCGGCCTCGCCGATCGCATCGCCACCGAGATCAAGACTGGCTTCGGCTACGGCTTTGAGAATGACGTTGACCCTCTCGAAATTCGAGACGCACGCAAGGAAGCGGGCCGCAATGCGCAGCTCGATTATCGTGCTCTCGGCAGCGAAACCGCGCTCAGCCTCATGCTGCGCGGCGAAGGGCCGATCGGCCTCACCTTTGACAACGTGGACGCGCCGGCGCCGGCCTTTCCCAACTCAATGTTCGTACTCAAGCCGGACGTGTTGTTCGGCAGCAAGCCACCGCTCGAGGAATTCTTTGCCGGCGTCACGATGCGCCGCTACATCGATCCCGCATGGACGGGAGCGGGAGGCAACAACAGCAACGGGCTCGAGGCCGAGAACGCCTGGTGGATCGATTTCGATCAACGGGATACGAAGATCAACAAAGAGACCGACCTGCTACGGTACAAAGTCGAAGGCCTGGAGGGCTCGATGGCGCTTCTGGCTTTCAGGCAAAGCTCGGACAAGCAGCACATCGAGCTATGCGCTTCCATACTGGCCATCGATGGCTTTTCAAACCCCGGGCGGGACTGGGTTGCCGTCGCGACGGTCACCCTGGAACAGTTCGGCAAGCTCTCCGCGCTGCATCAGCAGGTAGCGCCCGCACGCCACGCCTTGTCTATTTTCGTCCGCACGGGTTCGGCAAAGACCGAGCGCGGCGAGATCAATACCCCCCAGGTGGTCGCGGGCTTCGAATGGTCGTCGCCCAAAGAGAAGAAGGTGAAGGATGACGCAGGCGGTCCCAAGGAGGAGCCACGTCCACCCTCCGTGCGACTCGAAGCTACTTCCGCAAGCGCCCTCCAGACGATGGCGAGCGGATCAACGTTCCTCCGATGGACCAAGACCGGGCGCGATTTCGATTTCGTTCATGTTGCCGAACTCGGCAACAACGAGTGGAAGACCGGTCCCATTCACGTGCGCGAGCTGACCGCGAAGCTCAACCACGACAACCACGAATTCCTTACGTTCCATCGGACCGGATCGCCTGCGGACAGCAAGGCAGTCTGGCTATGCTCCTCGACATTCGCCAATCCTGCCCCGATCCACGTGCATCGACACGTCGGCCTGATTTCGTCGCGTTTCCTGAAGGAGCTTGGCACTCCTGTGGAGGTGTTCTGCCGCACCTCCGCCGATGCCGACGCCGCATATCAATTGGTCACGATGGACGGCAATCTCCGGCTGAACGATGGCAAGATCTTCAAGCCGCAGGAAGAAGTGGTGCGCATTGTTGAATTCGAGACTCCGGCAGCGATCCTGTGCGCGGAGGGACCGCAAGTTCCGCAAACCTACAAGCAAGCCTATTTCGACCTGCTCTCAACCGGATTCAAGTTCGAGCAAAACATCGGTACTGTGCAACTGCACTTCCGCTTCGTCGGCCCGCCGGCGCAGATCGCCAAATTCACCGAGATACGGCTCAACTTCTGGCGCAATCGCAGTGGTGAGCTCAATCCGTTTCGTCTGCCGGTCAAGTTCAACAACCTGCCTTCGAAGTTCGCGGTCGGGCTCAGGCTCGCCTTCAGAGGCTCGGAAACGGCCAGAACCTACGACCTGCAGATCATCTACTCCGACGGAACCCTCGCCACATCGAGCGGGCAATTTGCTGAAGCCGATCAATTTCCTTTGGTCGCCGCCACGAACGCGGCTCCGGGATTCTTCGTTTCGATCGACGGTACCAAAGGTGGCTCCAGCGAATTCTGGTCGGACGTCTCGATCCTGCATTCGCCGCGGGCGCTTAAACCGGAGATCAGCCCGCTGGAATTTGGCTGGCTGTTCGCTCCGTCGGGTAACGGCGAGCCGACGGACAGTGTCAGCGCCGCGGGTCTGACGAACATGGTAGAAACCCAGGCCCGAGTCATCGCGGTATCCCCGCCGGTTCCGATCATTAGTCACTGATCATCTGGCGTCGCGGCCTGCAGCAAGGGCAGGCCGGAGCCCGCTTCGCCTCGCCCCGCTCCTCGGGCTACATCGGCTCCAGGCGTGCTGCGTCGTCCGAAACCAAAAACGGCTATGCCTGGGCTGTCGTCAATATCGGGGCGCGCATGGCAGGCGTATCCGGTTGGTAAAATGAGGCCGCGCGATGCAGGCGGAACGGTTAACTATCTACCGGAGCGTGCTGGCTCGCCGGCGGAGTTCCCGCGTCACGTTCGATCGGGTCGTTCGGACGCGGGCAAGGTTTAAGAAACAACCTCTGGTCGCGTTTCGATATATGCGGTAATGGTTACACGGGAACGATCTTGGGGGAACGCCATGGGCTTCGAGACCATCTCCGGCATTGACATTCAATATGGCCTGATCAGCTTCGACGTCGAGGGCAAGGAGATATCCGAACCGGGGGGGCTGATGAGCCAGCGCCTCATCGACAAGGCGCGCACGGACAAGGTCACCAACGTTTTCCTGTTCTGTCACGGCTGGAAAGGTGACGTGCCCGGCGCCAAGAACCAGTACGCTCTTTGGATCAAGGCATTCGCAGAATCGGCCGACCGCGCCAAGGCGGACACGGTCTTTCCGAACTTCCGGCCGCTTTTCATCGGCCTGCACTGGCCCAGCCTGCCGTTTGGCGACGAGGAGGTCGGGTCCGCTTCGTTCGCGCTTGGCGGCGCGGTTCTCGGCGCCGATGCACTGCTGCAAATCTATCTGAAGCGCCTGGGCGACAGCCCGAAGATTCGCGGGCCGCTCGAAATCATCATCGAGGAGGCGCGGCGCAACAGCAAACCCGACGAGTTGCCCGAACACGTCAAGAAGGCCTATCTCGACCTCAACGACGCGCTCGGACTGCATAGCGAAGGGGTGGACGCGCCGCCGGATGCGGATCGCGAGGGCTTTGACCCGGAGGATTCCTTCGATGCCGGCAACGAGGCTGGCCCGACGTCGTTCGGCGGCGGTGGCATCGACCTTGGCGGACTGCTCGGACCGCTGCGCCAGCTCTCTTATTGGACCATGAAGAAGCGCGCCCGCACCATCGGCGAAGGCGGCATGCACGATTTCCTCAAGAAGCTGCAGACCGCAACCGCGGACAACCACACGCGGATCCATTTGATGGGTCACAGCTTCGGCACCATCGTGGTGTCCGGGATGCTGGGGGGGCCTGGCGCCGCCGGACCGCTGTCGCGTCCGGTCGATTCCGTCGCGCTGGTGCAAGGCGCGGTATCCTTGTGGTGCTATGCGGACAGCATCCCGTTCGACGCCGCGGGTCCGGGATATTTCAGCCGCATCATGACCGACGGCAAGGTGCGCGGGCCGATCGTCACCACGCAGTCGAAACACGACAGTGCGGTGGGCTCGCTTTATCCGCTGGCGTCCCGTATCAGGGGGTCGGTCAATTTCGCGAACAGCTTTCCCAAGTTCGGCGCGATCGGCGCGTTCGGCCTGCAGGGCGTGCCAGACGCTTCGCGCCGCGAGCTCAAGATGCTGGGCGCGTCGGGTGCCTACCAGTTCGAGACCGGCAAGGTCTACAATCTGGACGGTTCGGAGTTCATTGCCCATTTGGACGGAGTCAGCGGCGCCCACAGCGATATCGCGGGGCCCGAAGTCGCGCATCTGATCTGGGCGGCGGCCTTCGCGTCGGCAGCGGGCCAGGGCTGAGGGGCTCGCGCTCATGGCTCACGATGACGATGCTCCAGTCCCGTTCGGTATTCGTGCCGACACCGGACTGCCGCTCAACGGGCTGACCGACGAGGTCATCAGCGCCCTGGTGGGCCGCGAGATCGAGCCCACCCCCGAAACCATGGCGCTGTCGAGCCGTGTCGATCCGGCCAACATCTCGTTCGCCACCGAGGGCGGCGTCGATCCGAGCGATCTGGCGCAGGCCGGATGGGGCGTCATCTACGCGCCAGGCGTCAGCCAGGCGATCAAGGATGCGCTGCAGCCGCTGCTCGACCATCGCAAGGCGCAGGCGCAGCCGTTCAAGATCTTCGACGGGCCGGACGGCTATCGGCCCGGCGACACCGCGAATGGCTGGCTCAATCGGCGCGGAGTGCGACTGGACGTCGTCGATCCGGAAAAGGGCGTGCCGTTCTATCTGCTGCTGGTCGGCCCCCCCGACCAGTTGCCGTTCGAATTTCAGTATTCCCTCGACATCTACTGGGCCGCGGGACGGCTGTGGTTCGACACCGCCGATGAGTTCCGCCGCTACGCCGAAAGCGTCGTCCGTTACGAGACGTCTGCCACGGTTGCGACGGCACGCCGCGGGACGATTTTCGCCACCGAGCATGACTTCGATGACGCGACCCAGCTGTTCATGCGCCAGGTGGCGCGGCCGCTGGCGGACGGCGAGAACGGTGGCAGCAGCGTGTGGAAGCGGCAGAAATTCGGCCTGCAAAAGCTGCTCGGCGAGGCGGCGACGAAGGCTGCGCTGGCGGACCTGCTGCGCGGCCAGATCCAGCCTGCGCCGGCCCTGCTCGTCAGCGGCAGCCACGGCATGCAGTTTCCGTTCGGCGACGCCCGTCAGCTGGAGGCGCAGGGGGCCCTGGTGTGCCAGGACTGGGATCGCTCCGGCCCGATCACGCAGGAGCACTGGTTCGCGGCTTCCGACGTTCCCGACGACGCCAAGCTTCAGGGCATGATGCACTTCCTGTTCGCCTGCTACGGCGGTGGCTGCACCGAAATCGACGATTTCGACCGCCTGAACAGGACGCCCAAAAAGATCGCCGACAAGGCGTTCCTGTCGCGCCTGCCGCAGCGACTGCTCGGGCATCCCAATGGCGGGGCGCTGGCGGTGCTCGCCCATGTCGAACGGGCCTGGGCCTATTCATTCCAGGGCCAGCGCGGCGGTTCGCAAATTCAAGGGTTTCGCGACGTGATCGGCCGGCTATTGAACGGCCAGCGCATCGGCCAGGCCACCGACATGTTCAACCTGCGCTGGGCGGCGATCGCAACCGAGCTCAGCGACATGCAGGCCGATCTTGCCAGGGGCGCTGATGTCGCGCTCCGCAAGCTCGGCAATCTGTGGGTGTCGCGCGACGACGCGCGAAATTTCCTCATCCTCGGCGACCCGGCGGTCCGGCTGCGGGTCGAGGACATGCCGCAGGTCTGAGGGTTGCCGGACCCGCGATCCGGGCGGCTCATTTGCCGTCAGGGGCATGCGCGATCGCGTCGGCGAGCAGGTCTGCAAGGGCGCGGCCACTTTGACGGTCGCCATCCTGCCGGGCCGCCAGATCGGCTTTCACCGCGGCCTCGTTCGCAACCGATCCGTCGCTGCTGCGGAACTGATTGACGAACTTTTTCCCAATCTGATCGACGATCAGTCCGAAGGCCCCGGCATGCTGGTTCGGTTGCGGGTTCTCGTGCAGCCACTGAGCCCCGGCGAAGAGCCGGCGTGGATCGGTAAAGTTGCAAAGATCGCGCGCCGACCCCTGACCCGCGGCTTCGCCGATGGTGCGATCGGCGAACGCATCGCCTGAAATTGAGATGATGTCGGTCAACCGGTGGCCCCGGTAGGGGCCGGCGTGGATCGCGTCGACCACCGTTGCGACGTCTTGCCTGAATTCGGGCATGGTTTCGAGCGGCCCATAGACCTCTTGCCAAGTCGTGCGGAGGCGCGCAGCGTCGGCCGCATGGTCCCGCTGCAAGGCTTCGAGCATCAATTCGACGCGCAGCGCGCGGCTCGGATATTTGCCGCCGCTGCGGATTTCGTTCTGCACCGAGGATACCGATGCGGTGAGCAGGTCCATCATGGCGCCGACGAAGGCCGGCCCCATGCACCGGCAGCCATAGAGATCGGCGAAGATCTCCGAGGCCCACCCCTTCCAGATGTAATCCTGTTCGAGGCCGGCATTCGACAACGCCGCGGCGATGTCGGCGGTCAGGTCAAAGTCGAATTCGACGACATGGCCGATTTCATGGGCAATGATAATGGCGCCGGGCAGATGAACCGCATGATACCAGGGCACGCTGATCAACGGGATCGGCAGGTATTTCAGCACGCGTAGAAATTGGTCTTCGCGCAATGCGCCCGCCGCCCCCGGGCCGGCGCGAACCTCGTTATGGAAACTGGAATCGCGGGGCGTCATGAATGGGCTCCACGTTGCCGTGAAGTACACCAGCGGCGGTCCCTTGCGATCGGGATCGAACAGCTGCATAGCCGGCCCGTAGCACTCCCAGGCCAAATCATCGCAGGCGGCGAGCACGCCGCGAAATATCGCGTCCTCCCGCAGCACGAGTTTGGCGCGAAATACCTCCCAGATCGAATGGGCGGCCAGAATCGAATTTTCCAGCGAACTCGCCTGGTCGAGCACGTTCGCGCCTTCAGGCAGGCGCGCGAGGACTTGCCTGACCGATTCGGTCAGCCCGTCGAGAACCTCCGCAACGCGGCCCACCTGCGTGTGGTGCCGGCGCAGCCCCAGCCCTTCGCATTCGGTCAGGGCCTTCCAGTGCGCCAATTCCTTGTCGAGGCTTTCGACTTTGGCGTCGATCTCGGCGCGCCGCCGCTGGTTCAGCCCGGCACTCATGGTAAAAACAACCGGTCTTCCGGATCGTTGGTCCACAACGCCGCCGCGTGCCGGGGCAGGAGCTGGTCGAGATCGATCGGCGGAACGTCGCGCAGTCGGTGAATCGGCGCCGTAACACTGTCGGACAGCAATGCGTCGGTGATTATGGCGCTCAGCGCATGCCGTTTGTCGGGCGTTGCGAGGCCGCAGCCGAGAACGCCGCGCGCCATGCCCAGTTCAAACAGCTCGGTTGCGAACATATTCCGCAGCAGCAGCATGCGAACGGCTTCGGCCGCGTTGAGCGGATGGGTGATGTCGAGAATGACGAATGGCGGCCGCGACAGGCCGCGCAGCAGCCTTCCCAGGAATTGCGCGGTGGTCAGGCTGGCCTCGCCATAGCTTGATCCACCTCCGATCGACTCCAGCCGATGGGTAGTGCTTGCAAAGTCCAGATAGGGGCCCCCGGATCCCTCGCGCACGGCGGCAACGATGTGTATCAGGGCCGGAGGATCGTTCTGATTAATCGCGTCAAACAAAACTTTGACGTCGCTGACATGCATGATGAACGGCTTGATGCCGCCGCTATAGTAAACGTCCTGGAGGCGGAATCCGCTAGACGCGGAAATGCTGACGTCGTCCTCGCTGCTTGCCGGCATCAGCAAGAGTACAGCGGCGTCACGCATCCGATCCCCGGCGATCGAGGCGCGGGGCGGCGCTACCGACGATTGCCGGCATAGCGCGCCGCCGAGTTCCCAGGGCAGCGCCGCAACAGCCCTGCTCGGCAGAATCGCGGCGTCCTCGGCATGCCGGTTGCGAAGGACGCCGCGGAGTTCCGCCTCGAACGCGCGCCAGCTGCCGGACAGGAAATCGATCGCGAATGCGTGCGACGTGGCTGCGTTGTTCAGGGACGGCGACAAATCCGATTGGGAAATCGGGATCGCGTTCTGAGCCGGCGCGTGGTCGAGGCTCGATGCGGGAACGCTCGCAGAGCTGCGTTCCGGCTGCGCCGGGGGAGACAGTCCGAGCGCTTGATACAAATCCGCGGCTTCGCGGTGCAGGCGGGAGCGATCCTCCGGCGGCGCAACCCTTGCCAGCAGGTCGAGGCGGCGAGCTTGCCAGATATTCGGAAGTTCGTCGGCCGGCGAATGCGCGCCAAGCATCTCGCGCGCGGCTGCGGCATCGCCGGCGCCCAGCGCCTCCTCCGCGGCCTCGCACACCAGCGCGTCATGGAACGGGGTGCCTGCCAAATCCGTGGTCCGGACCCGATCGAGCAGATACCTGAACCGGGTGGTGGTCTGCCCAAGGCGTTTTCGCGCCTGGTTCAAGTGCCACGCTCTCAACAGCCGGCCTTCGCCGGCGTCCTTGAACTCGGTGGCGGCTTCCTTGAGCCAGCCGGCACTGGCGCGGTCAAGCTCCCTTCCGGCGTCGTCGATCCTGCCGAAAACCCGGTAAACGTCGGCGCGCCGGATCAGCAGTTCGATGCCGCTGGACAGATCCGATCCAGGGCGCGCGAACTGTCCGATCAGCCGCATGACGAAATCCGCGGGAACATCGATGCCGCCTTCGGCATATCTGACCCAGTCCAGCGCCTCCGCCGTCCGGCTGATCGGCTGGATCTGGCCGATCGTCTCGCGCACGTCTTCCAGGAATTCGGCCGAGGCTTCGCGCAGCTTGAAGACCAGCGCGAACATCAACACCCGTGCGTGCATGTGCGGCGGGACGGCGGGGCGCTCGATCAGCATCGCCACGATGGAGCGCGCCAACTCGGTGCGGCCGGTTCGGCACAGCACGAACGCCATCAACAGATTGAGCTCGGTCCGGATCTCGAGATCCTCGCTGCCGGGCAGGGAGAGCGCCGACGAGATCTCCGTCTCGGCCTCCTTGTAGTCCTGCATCGCGCGCGCCTTCATGGTCGCCGAGAGCACGGCGCACCGCGCCGGTCCCGCCGAAATGACGCCGAGAGCGTACATCTTGGCCGCCGAATCCCAATCATTCGATGCGGCGCGAAACTGGAACAACAACGCCCGAGCCTCAGCCCGCTGATCCAGGCACCGCGCCCGTTCGCTCTCGTTATCGGCAACCGTCAGACCCTGTTCACAGGCACGCAGCGCCCTGAACGGCTCGGAGTCCATGATCGCAAGCCGTCCTTCGAGAAGCTGGAGCGACGTGGCGGCGGGCAGCGTGTCGGCCGGCATCGTGCGCATCTGGATCAGCCGTTTCGCGGCGGTCGAACCGTCGCCCACGCCGATGGCATACCAAGCTTCGTGGTTGATGACGCGGGCGCGGGCGCGGGGATTTTGAGCGCTGCGCGCCGCCGAACTCAGCGCCTCGATGACGGCGGCGTGCGCGCCGAGGAATGTGTAGTGGAAGGCCAATGCCAGATGCAGGTCGGTGGTCGTGACGCCGGCCCATTCGGCATCCGGCAGCAGCCGCAAGGCCTCGCGCAGGTGGACCGGGGTGTTGGCGGCCGGGAACTTCAGCAGGATGTTGGAAAGCTGGAATTGCAGCGTGAACGCATGACGGGCGCCCTCCGCACCCGGGATCGCCGCGCGCAGATATGCCGCAGCCTTCTCGGGCGAACCGGATTGCCAAGCCCAGAAGATCTGCTTGAGAGGAAGTGGAATCGCGTCCTCGAGGCCAGGCTTCCCGGCGGCGATGTCGAGGGCGATTTCGATGTGCCGGTTGAACTCGTTCCGGTTGACCGGCTCGACGAATTTCAGTCCCGCCGCCTGCATCAGCAATTCCGCGGCTTCGCAATGCGCGGACACTAGCAGTTCGGGCGAGGAAACCCCCGGACGGGGGTTGCGCTCGGCCTCCGCATAATCGCGGCCGAGAATTTCCGCCGCGACCGGCACGGCCGCGGCGGGACCGAACCGGTTCGCCGCGCCATGCACCTGTCCGATCCAGAATTGCTTCGCTTCGGTGTCGTTCGCCTGAAAGCGATGGAAGATCGCCTCCTGAAGATAGCCGAGCGCGACCTCGGCCGCGGATTCCGATTCCGCCTTGCGCTCGAAATAGGCCGCGGCCGCGAGCTGCAATTCGGCGAAAATGTCCTGTCCACGCAGCAATTCGCGGGTCGGAATGACCACTTCGGGATGAAAATGCAACTCGGTCTGCCCGTGGTCCTTGACCGACGTCAGCCATCCCCGATCGCGCTCGTAGGCGGATAGCTGGTTCCAGAGCCCTTCCATGCCGTCCTTTTCCAGCGCCTCGACGGCATCGGCGTCGGGTTTCCAGACATCGCGGCTGTGGTCGTCGAGACCCTTGCCGGGCTCGTCCTTTTGCTCGCCGCGCAGCGCTTTCAACAGCGGCGGCAGCAAGACGGCTTCGGCGAACTCCAGAGTCAGGTGCCGGGCGATGACGCCATACCGGATCATCCAGCGCACTGACTGGGATTCTATGCGCTTGATTACTCGCTCGATCAGATAGGCGATGTCGACGCGCGGAAAACGTCTTACTTCATCGGCCGTGAGGTTGGTGCGATTGAGCGCCAGCTCGGCAAACATGGCGAGCTTGAACGGATTGCGCCCGATCAGCCGGTCCTCGGAGGGCTTCGCCGCCGTATTTTCCTCGGCTTCGGTACGCTCCACGATCGCGTCCCGGACCGAACCCGACCCGATGCCGCGCTTTTCGAGATATTGATGGGCCTCAGTGTCGGTGAAGCGGGGCAGGTCGTAGGAATGGAATTCGCCGGCGCGTAGCACATTGCTTCGGGCGGCGATGTTGTAGCGGCCTGACAGCACCAACGTGAGCGTTGGGCAAATTTCATGGATCAACCGAAGCGCATCCACGCATCGCTCCAGCCAGTCGGCGGCCGACAGAGTGGCCTCTTCGAGCGTATCCAGCATCACGACAATGGGAGAAGTGATGCGTGCGCCGCGGATCTGTCGCCTGATTTCATCGATCAGGTCGGGGTTCCAGCCGCTCTTGAGCTCCTCAACGCGCAGCTTTTCGAGCAGCGATCGTAATGTGTCGCCGCCTGACGGCTGCTGGGTGAATCGCTCGATCATTCGCCGGAATAGCTGCAGCGGGAACTTGCGCAGATCGTTGAGGCGCCACTCATCGAAGTCCAGCCGGGCGCACAGGATCCGCTTCGGGACCAGATGGCGCGCCGTCAGCCAGCGCTGGAATATGGTTTTGCCCGCACCGCCGGTCGCATGGAGATGGAAGATCCAGACTTTGTCGCCACGCGTTCGGTTCATCACCGACAGGAAGTTCGCCAGCAACTCCGGCCGCTCGAAGTAGGAGCCGGTCTTGTAATAATCGTCCAGGAACAGGACGCGCGCGGCGTGGACCAGCTGCATCTCCCGCCACACGGCCGACACCTGCGATCCGCGCCAACCTTCCTGAAGGCGCAACATCTCGAGCAGCGCGTTGCACTGGGCCAGGTCGTCTGCCTCATTGGCGCGGTTGAACCATTTCTGAAAAAACGGAATGACCCGCTCCGGGTCGGTCGAGGCTGCCAGATGATACACCGCGGCAAGTTGCGCCTCGGGCTCGTCCCTTGCCACGAAATGATACCCGATATCGGTGTTGCGGCGCTTCCAGCCATGTGGTTCGGCCTGCCAATCCTTGAGCACGCGTGTCCGCTCGCCATCTTCGATCGACCAGTGGCCGGGCCGAAGCCGGCGCACCTCGGTGTTCTGGATGAATTCTTCGAGCGGAGGCCTGTCCTTGAGATCTTTGCAGAGCGACGCATAAAGCGGCTCGTCGAACCAGCGGACGAGCGCGCACTGCTTGATCGCCTCGGCCACGCCCGGCGGCCGTTGCGGCCGAATCTTCGCGAGAACCTCGTCCAGCGGCATGTCGGCCGGGAAGCTCTTCAGCGTTTGCAGCAGAATGGTTGCGATGTCTGGAAGACTCATCGCATGCGCTCCACGGCATTATACAAATTTTCGTAGTTGTCTCGCATCATGTTTCGGATCACCCGCAGGCGGGCCAATCCCAGCGGTGCAGGAGCCTCCCGTTGCGGCGGACGCATGAACAAGACGCTCGCCAGATCCTTGATCCATTCTTCATCCTTGAACCACATCATTTCGACGGCGAGAGCGGTCAGTTCGTCGTTCGAGATATTGGTGGGCAGTTGATATCTCGCCACCCGGCCGGCGTATCTCGCCGGCATCGGCGCCAGCCTGAACGCCGATTCCTGCGCATTCGTCGCGACAATGGCGACCTTGACCGGACTGGACGGCGCGTCGGCAATCGGCAGGACCAGGCGCTGGAGCAGCTGTTCGAATTCGTCGACCGGCAGCAGGCGTTCTCGTCCTCCCACGCCGCCTTCGAGCTGATCGAACACCAGCACCAGCGGTTTGTCCCCCGCCGCGGCGCGCAACGCCTCCAGGAAGAACGCTCCGATTTCCTCCTCCGGCCGTCTTTCGCCCAGCGCCGTGAATGGCTGCCCCTCGTCGGTAATCTCCGCTTCCGCATGATCCGCCTCGATCCATTCGCCAAAGGTGCCGGTTCGGATCAGATGGTTCAGGCGCCAGTTGAATTGCCGGAACGCCGGCTTGGGCAGCCCGGCATGCAGATGATGGGTCTGGATGTCGCGATCGTCGGCTTCGCCGTCGCGGATTTGCCGAAGCACCGAGAGGAAGGTCTTGGGCTGCCCATCGTGCACCTTGATGTAGCGGACGCGCCCCCCCCCGATGACCCAATTCTCCATGCACCATTTCAGCAAGTGGGATTTGCCTGAGTTCTGCTCGCCGACGACGAGCAGGACGTTTTTTTCCGGACCGGGAGTCGCGATGCAGGGATAGGCCCAGTGGGTGAAGTCCCGCCGCGGCTCGCGGCAATTGGCAAACAGCCGCACGTCTTCGAATTCAGCGCACTTTTCGTAGCTCTCGTCGGCAGGGAGCGGCTGAGGCGCGAACAGTCTGGCATTCCGTTCGCGGACGGTCATTGCGGGCAGCGCCCAGCCGATGTCGCGGGGAACGCCCGGAATGACCGCGCGCGCCTGGTTCATGGCGTCTTCCAGGCTCGTGCCGGTCGCCAGGCTTTTGTACAAGGCGGCCGCAAAATCCCCGGCGAGATTGCCGCTGACGTCTGCCTGCATGGCCAGCACGGCTTTGGCGCCGCCGGCGAGAAAGCTTCGGTGCGTGCTCCAGGCGCCGTACTGTTCGGCGGCGCTGCGGCATGCATTCAGGAAAACAAACGTCGGAACCCATCGTGCCCTGGGCAAGTCGTTGTCGATATTGTCACCCAACCAGGTCCAGGCACCGCCCGCGCTCTCGATGCGCAGGCCGTATTGTTCCGCTCCCGCGACCTTGATGCCGTGGCCGGCGAAGTGAAGGACATGTGGTTGAAAGCGCGCGATCCATTCCATCATCTCGGCGTGCGCCGGCCGGCGCATGCAATGGACGTCGACCGTTCGTCCGAGCGGGTGAAATGCCCGTTCGATGGCGTCGACTTCCTTGCCGACGCCGAGCCCCGCCTCATCGGCTTCGGTGCAACCGACCACGATCAGGATCCGGAACGGCCAGTTCGAGCGACGGTTGGTCGCCGGAACCGCGGCACCGGCTTGCTGTGTCAGCCGGCAGAGGCCCCCGATCAATGCCGGCCTTTGGCGGGGCGGCGTCGCGGGGCACGCCATTTCCCACGGCAACCGCTCCAGGGCGTCGACCTCGGTCTCGACATAGACCCGGGGGACGCCGAGTTGGCCCCAGCGCTGGCGCACGGCGCCGGCCGGCAAAAGCCATTCGTAGAGTGTTGTTGCAATCTCCTCATAGTCCGGATGACTGCGCCGTTCGGGTGTCACGCCGGATACTTTGCTGACAACATCCGTGGCGGGCGGGGGTGACGCGCGGCTGACATTTGCGGTCCAGCGACCTGTCGTCAGGTCGGCGTGCCGGATCAACCCGACCGTCTCCGTTCCGTCCTCTTCGATCAGGAGGACATCATAATCGGTATCGCCTGCTTGTCGTTGCGGTGTGATCCTGATCGTGACGGAAACCATTTTCACCTGAACTCCTTTGGCCGGTCCTATTGCATAGCCGGAGAAGATCTCGACGGCCTTGTAATTTCAGGGCCGTTCAATATCTCCGCGCGGAATTTGCCGCAGCGGTTGCCGGTCGTGCGCCCGCGACCGGCCTGCCGCCTCACTCGCCGTCCTCGAACACCGACGAAAAGGCGACGCGTTTGAAGCCGGGCGGCGTATCCTCGTCGTCCTTGGCGACGCGCGGACGGGCCGCCGTCGGGTGCGCGGTGGCAAGCGTGTTCCAGTCGTAGTCGTAGACCTCCGCGAGGTAGGTCGCGATTTCCTCATCGTCGAAGATCAAACTGGCGTCGCGGTTGGTCGCCACCCCCTCGTTCGACCAGTTGTGGCTGCCGAACACAACGATCTTGCCGTCGACGATGATCGTCTTGTTGTGGCAGGCCGGCTGGAACCGGAATACGTCCTTCGGAAAGTCGAGCCCGATCAGCACGTCGAGGCTCTCCTGTTTCATCAGGTCGCGGCAGATGATGCGGACATCGAGCTCCTTGTCGATCTTGTCCTTGAGCGCGCCGACCAGTTGGCGGAATTCCTTGAAGTCGTCCTCGGTGCCGCGGAAGTTGATGTACTGGTTCTGGAACCAGACGCTTTTCTTGGCCGATTTGATCAGCTTCAGCACCTGCTGCGCATAATTGTCCGGCGTCAGAAGCGGCTGCACGCTGACCTCGCGGTTCAGCCGCAGCGGCTTGAACAGCCGCGTCGGCTTGGCGAAGTCGACCGGTGCCGGCTCGTCTTCCGGCACGAACAGATCGGGGGCTGTAAAGCTGACGGCTTCGGCCTGCGCCGCGGACAGCTCGAAGTCCCGCTTGAGGTAGAACTCGTAGATCGACGCCAGCTTCTTGTTGCTGATGATGGCGTGGTAGTCGCGATTGAATTTTCTCTGGAATTGCGGCGGCAGCTTTTCCGGATGCGCCACGAACGGATGGACGTTGGGCTGGTTGGACGATTGCCAGTTGCCGCTGGAGAGCCAGAAGGCCTCGCCGTCGCGTACCGCGACCTTGATGTGATAGGCCGACGCGAACAGGCCATCCGGATTCTTCTTCGAGACCAGCGTCGCCCAGGTCTGCTCGAACCGCTTCTTCATTTTCTTTTCGAGCGACGGGATGACCGTTTCCTCTTCGTCGAGATCGTCCGCCTTGACGCCGCTCTTCGGCGGCTTCTCCGGCACCGGATGCAGGATCAGCTCGAACTTGCGCCCCGCCGGCGTGACGGCTGCCTCGATCGCCTCGAAGATATGCGGCGCCGTGAACTGATAAATCCCCACCGTGAGAGATTTCTCGGTTCCGCCAAGGAAGGTTTCCAGCTCGGTCCAGCCGGCCTCCGGACTGACGCAGATCGTCATCTCCATCTTTTCCTTGACCAGTGGCAGGTTCGGCGGGTCGGGTGGCTCATAGGCCCCGGTCTTGGGCGGCAGGAAAGCCAGCGGTTCGTCTCCGCCGAGCATCTTCTCAAACGCCGAGACCATCGATCCGTCCGGCATTCCGAACGAGACCGGCTGTTTGTTGTCGGCGGCCAATTGCTCTTCCACGGTGGCGTCGATCGCCGTGAACGGCACCGCGAACTTTGCCTCCAGCTCGGCGGTCTGCACCGGCGTCGTGCCGGGCGTCACGGCGACCACGATGGCCGGGATCGGCTTGCCGTCCGGCGGATATTTATAGCCCGGCCGGGTTGCCACGACGTCCTTGACGCCGGCCAGCTCCTGACGCGCCTGGGCGACCACTTTCATGATCGGTTCGAATGAGGCCCGCACCGCCTCCGGTACCTGCGGAATGCCCGGTTGATCCATCATCGTTTCCTGCTTTCAAGAATTAATCACTGGAATCGCAACTGATCTTCCGCCGCCGGCATAACCGGCGGATGACGTTACCTCGGGCGTCATGCCAGGGCGTCGCTGCGGATTCGCACCGCGGGATCGCCGAGCAGGACGTAGTTCTGCGCGTCATTCCGTTCGAGCCACCTGGTGACGAGTTCGCGGTCGCTGAGGCGCGTCGCGTTTGCCGCGGTCGGCGACGTCGCGCTCAGCAGCAGCACCGACAGCGACGCAAACTTGGCGCCGAAAAATCCGGATATCGCATGCCCCACCGGTCCGCCTTTCAGGATGGAGCCGATGCTGTTGCGGAAGGCGCCGATCTGCGGACCGGACGTCTTGGGAGTCTCGATCGAAAAGCCCCAGGCGCGATCGATGTGGCCGATCACCGCAAGGGCGCTGCCGTTCGGATGGGCCAGCAGGCGCTGCGGCAAGGCGGCGATGAAGGGCTGCGGCGCCAGCGGCGGCGCCCGGCCGGCCTGCGAAAGGTTCATCAGGAACTGATCGGCATCGGGCGTGCCGGCGCCAAAGCAGGCGAACAGCAAGGCGACCACGCCGTTGACATTGGCGTCGTCAGCGACGTCGGCCGCGGCCAGCATATGCTCCTTGTCCACGCTGCCGAAGCCGGGCCAGTCCTGGCACAGCAGCGCGCCCTGGTTGGTGGTCTGGGCGGCCTGGCCGGACCGCATCGCCATGCCGTGTGACGCCGTGAACAGCATCGCCGGCGGCGTCTTGGCATGCAGCGTTTCGAGCAGGCTGGCCTTGGTCGCATCGTCGCCGAGCAGCAGCTTGCGCTCGTAGCCGACCTCGGTGTTGACGGCCCGTTTCAGCGTGCCGGTCGCGCCGGCGATTCCCTTGGCGAGCGGGTCGACCAGCATCGAGGCGCTGAGTTCGGTGGCCGCGTCGCCGAGATGCCGCGTGCCCCAATAGGCGATTTCCTTGCGGTTCAGCGACCTGGCGCTCTCATAGGCGACCGTCGAACGCGCATAGCGCTGATACCCCTCCGGCGTATCGAAAGACAGCCTGCCGATCGCATAATCGACGCCGAGCAAATACTGAAACTCGAACGGGATCAGTTCGGGCGGTCCGACCAGCAGCAGATAATACGGGACGATCGGGGGGTCGATATTGCCGGGCGATATTCCGTGACGAGCGTACCAGTCGCGCGCCTGCTCGCCCTTTCTGTAGTCGAGTTCCTTGAAGAGCCCGTTGGCCTGAGTCCGGCGCAGCGCAATCAGTGGTTCCAGCGCATCGTGGATTGGCTGCGGCGTGTCGGTGTGGAAGATGATGGCCCATCCCGACTCTTGCAGCTTGTTGGGATCCATGTTGAACGGCAGCGCGAACGAGCGAGGCTTGTCGCCGTGCATGTCGCTGAAGTGATCGGTACCGGGATTGGCCAGCACCTGCTTGGCGAGATCGCCGATCGATCGCGGCGGGAAGGCGTATTTCCCGGTGTCCAGGTCGATACCGTTGACGTAGACGAGATTCGGATCGGGTGTTTGAGAGCCGGCGTTCGGATCCGAGGCTGCCATTTTCGCAACTCCTGAGGTTGAAGACGTCGACCGCGTATCGAGCGCCTTGACGGCGACGGCATCGCTTGCTGCCGCTTGCGAGGCTGCATCATCTGGGGCCGGATTGTTCGGCATTGCCACCAGCTTGTCGCTCACCTGCCCGTAATGCTGATACGCGCCCCAACTGGGCGATTGCGGTTTGCGGATGTAGGCCATCTCGCGGGCTTTTTTCAGTGCCTCGCCGATCGTGGCCGGCGGCGCCGTGCCGATCAGGCCGCCGGTGGCGCCCGGACTGCTCAGTCCCATGATGCGGGCATAAAACCACCTTGCGCATTCCTCCGCGCAGGCATCGTCGACCTTCCAGCCGGCGCCGATGAAGTTGGGGATTCCGCGGGCGAAAAACGCCTGCGCCAGGCCGGCCATGTGGTCACGCTGTTCGTTGTGGTCGCTGGTCGCAGCCGAAAAGCAGGCATTGGCGAACACCAGCCGCGGCACCTGTCGGACGCGGAAAATGTCTTTCGCCGAGAGGATGCAGTCTCCGGCGAAAATCCAACCGGTCTGTCCGGTCTCGGGCTGGGAAATGCCATGACCTGCATAGTGAATCAGATCGAATTGTCCGTTGACGATCAGCATCGCGAGTTCGAGCGGCTGGCACGGCTCGGCGCTCACGACGCATTTGTTCTGGGCCTGCAGTTTCTCCAGCAGCACCTGACCGGCGGCGTCGTTGCAGGGACCGATGCGGACCATGGCCGTGATATCGTACCGCCCTTTCCAGGCCTTTCGGGCCTGCTCCAGCACTTCCACCACGGCCGCGCCCTCATTTCGCGCATGTGGCAACGCCAATTCATCGGGCGCAGGATCGGCGATGATGAGCGCCTTCAACCTGTTGTTCAGCGTTGGGGGGGAGGTGGGCGGAGGTGAGAGTACGGAACGAAATTGACGGGACACGGCCACCGTGGTGCTAAGGAAGGAAGCCTTCGCGAAACTCTTGCTGGTGGCCATCTCCCAAGGGTACACGGCCGTCGTTTCATCCACCTCCAAGGTCAGGTTGGCGGATCCTTCGGTCAGTCTCCGGAAGTCCTCGGGGATCAGGATATTGGTGAAGAATACGCCGTAATCCTCGCGCTGCTTCGTCGTGGAATCTCGCGTCATGTGATCGGCGAGATCGCGCAGGATGCGCGTGTTGACCTCCTGCTCCCGCTGCGGAACGACCGACACATCGGACAGCGCCGAGAACTGAAACACGTCGGTCATGAAGGGATTGACAGGCGGGCCTGCCAACAGCTTCTTGCGCTTCTTCAAGAACACGGATTTGCCCCGCATCGCCGCGGTCGCCGATTTACTGCGCGTGATCCGCAGATAATTCACCGGCCGGTCCGGTTCGACATCGACCGGGCGCGGCTCGAGGATCGGATCGGCCTCCGTGTCGGAGCCGCGTCGTACCGTTAACCTGACGTCCGGAAACGTGTTCTCGCCCGCCAGGGCCCGGAGCTGATCCTCGATTTCCTTCGATTTGGCCGCATCGGGATGCACGAGGACCACAGAGAGCGGTTGTGCGGCGGCGGAGCGCAGGCTGTCCCGATTCTTGCTGTCATCGTCGGCGATGGCACGAATGCGCTCATAGCCGTCGTGAATTCCCTGGACGAGGCCGCGAACCGCGTCCGCAACCGAGAGTTCGTTCCGCCGGATGCCGATCAAAGGGGCGGCGAATTCATTGTGCCCCATGACCTTGATCGCCACCACGATGTTGGAGACGATGAACTGAAGACCGTCGCGGGCAAAGCGTCCCGGCTCCCCCATACCCGCCAGCAGCAGTTTGTCTGCCTTGATCCTGCCGGCGCGCTGAAACTGTTCGAGGTTGATCAGGAAGAGCTCGCCGAGGCGCGATCCGATGATTCCGAGGTCGACCGCCCGCGTCAGCCATGAGTCGAGCAGACGGTCGAAGGACGCGGTCGGACCCGCGAAAGCCAGGCCGTCATAGCGCGCGCCAATCGCGACCGGCACCTTGACGTTAGTCATGCCGCCCTTGATGACGGTGAACTGCAGGTCGATAACGGGTCCTGTCGCCGGGGCACCCCAAACAGGATCGGTCGCGACGGGCGTCGCAGCCGGCTCCGGCGGTGCGACCGTCCCATCCGCCCGTGTCACACTTTCTGGCTTCGCGGGAACGTCGGCCGGTGCAGTCTGCTCGACGGCCCTGGCGACGGCCTTGGCGCGATCGCCAGTTTCCTTTTGCCGAATCTGCCCTGTTGCCACAGCGGAACTCGCGATGTCACTTGTCGGCGCAATTTCGGGCCAGCCAACCGACCTTCGTTCAAATCATTCAATAGAAATACGGAGATCGTGACACAACCTTCGGTTAAGTCAATCCCGTACTGCAGATAAGGCGCTGCAAACAGATGTCCGCGGAAATCGGGTCAGCCGAGAAATGGGACTCTCTCCCCCGATGCCGCAAATGCGCTAAAGCCGCCTGAAAACGAGGATTCCAAAAAAACCGGTCGAGTTTTGTGACCACCGCTGTGTACCACCTGGCCGGCCAATTCGCGCGTCAATCTCGGGCGATTTCGAGGCGTCCTGCGGGCGTTTGTTTCGGACCTGGGCAGCGGAAGCGGGGCGCGTTTGGGTCGAGAGCTGCCCTCAATAACCAGCACGACGGTGTCAACTCACCTCACGAAAGGAGACCTCGCAACGCGCCCGGCTGAGGTCAGCCAAAGGCCACAAGCGGCTGTGAGCAGATATTTGAGTTAGTATCACGGCTTTCGTGCGCGTACCGACGCAGGCATACGCACCCAAATTCGCTTTGTCTTGAAAGCTCTCGGCAAATCCACCCAAGCAGCTTGCCCTATTCGGACCTAACGCTTTCCCGCGCCGGCCTGCGAGGAGGCGGGCGCTTCCGAATCAGTGAAAGGCATGAAGATAACGACCAGTGGCGCCGAACTATTGGCGCCAAGTCGGCGCAGCCATCACACAAATTCCGATCTATAGTACCTGAAGGCTCGCATGAGCGGTTCGTCCGACAAACAGAAAAGCTGAGCATCCGACGACGCTTCGTGACTGAAGGCCGACCACGTCGGGACAACGACAGTGTCACCTCTTTGCCAGGCAAAAACACTGTCACCCACTCTCGTCGTACCCGTTCCCTCCATGACGACGAAAATCCGATTGGCTGTGGAACGCTGGCGGCGCGTCAGCTGGCCGGAGTTCACTCTTTCGACCGTGAGCCCCATCATGGGCATGTCCGGGGCCTCAAGGGTGATCCGCGGCCCGTGAGCTCCCTCGCTATCCGCGGCAGTTTTGTCCAACTCAGTCAAGATCAAATCGCGCGAGAATCTGAAACGCGAGCTCGCTGCGACCGAAGCAATCTTTTCGTACTTCTCAGGATGCTCTTCATAGAACATCGGCTCCATCAAATGCACCGACGGGATATCCAGGCCGTCCAGCCAGTAAGCCGGCTCCGAGCCCTCATGGCCATGCCCGTGCCAGTACCCACCGGGCGTCAAAATGACGTCGCCCGATTCCATCGGGGTCTTTTCGCCGTTGACGACGGAGTAGGATCGCTTGGCGTCGAGAATGACACGCAAGGCATGTGCCGAGTGACGGTGCGAAGGCGCCACCTCGCCCGGCAGGATCATCTGATAGGCGCAGACCAGGGTCCTTACGGTCGCGAAATTGTTGGCAGGAAATGGATTGCGCAGAATGAGATTACGGCGCTCGGCCAGCGCGACGTCGATCAAGTTTCCGGCCGACGCCAATGCACTCCGGACATGCTGATAGTGCCAATGAGCGGGCACAAAATCGGTTCGCGGTTCCTTCCAGAAGATCGGCCGGTCGCGGCTGATCCAGCCAGGCGTAACCTGCAGGCGCTCCGCCTCGCGATAGAGATCATCCAGCGATGTGATGCTGCCGTCGTGGACGGCGCGGTCCTGGGTCACTACATTATTCATCATGATCTCCCATCGGCTGGATTGGCGGCATCGTCATTCTCGTCGGCATCGGCGAGCATCTGCAGGCACTTCAGAAACACCGGCCGGAGATAATCGGGCAAAGGCGACAGCAACGCCTTCTGAGCTTCCAGAGCCTGTTCGACCACTGTCAACATCGCGGTCTTTCCGGTTTGCGTCAGAACGATCTCGACGGCGCGTCTGTCTCTTTCATGCGCGCGCCGCCCCACCAGTTTGCGATCGACCATCCGCTGCAGCATTTCGCCGAGCGTGCTGCGATCAAGATGCAAGCGGTTGCCGAGCTCGGTTTGGGGAAGCGGGCCCGCTTGAAACAACGTGAGCAGGACACCGAATTGCCGCGGCGTGAGGTCCGATTGCGCGGTGAATTTTTCGTAGAGGAAGGCCGCGCGGCTATCGAGCCGGCGGATGAGATACCCCGGCAATTCGTGAAGAATCAAACTCTTCGCAACGGACTCGATCCCTGCGGGGCTCGGATTGGTGGAGGAAGCTGTGGTTGCTTTCGGCAAGATACATTCCTGTAGCTGTGGGCAGTCCCGGAGGATCTTCAGATGCCGACGGGCACTGTCATTTCGCCGAGGCCATCGCATCCGGTCACGATGATATCGCCCGGTGACACCGCGCCGACACCTTCCGGCGTTCCGGTCATCAGGATGTCGCCGGGATAGAGCGTGTAGGCGCTCGACGCGATCTCGATCAGGTGCCGTATGCCCACGGTCATTGCGGCCGTCGATGATCGTTGCCGCTCGGTTCCATTTAACGTCAACCAGAGGGTCAGCTGCTCGGGATCGGCAATCTCGTCGGCGGTCGTGAGCCATGGGCCGAGCACGGTGTAAGAGTCGGCGGATTTGCGGAAGCTTCGCTCCTGCGCGCCGCGGACGCTCATATCCAGGCCGACGCAGTAGCCGGCGATGTGCTCCGTCGCATTCTCAGCGCGGATGTTCTTTCCGGCTTTTCCGATCACGACCACAAGTTCTGCCTCGTAGTCATTCCGCCGCTCTTGCCAGTTCAGGTTGATGCCAGGGCTTGGCCCGACCACCGAGGACGTCGCCTTCAGGAAGAGGCCGAGCGTTTCCACGGGACGCTCGAGCCCCGCCAATTGCTTGTTGTGAACATTATGGTGGACCGCCGGGTCCTTCGCGTCGATCTCCACGTGAAGACGGTAATTGGCCGGCGCCGCCATGACCTTCCCTGGATTGGCAATGGGGCTGCGCAACGCGACCCGCGCCAGATCGAATCGGCTGGCGTGCGGTTTCAGCTTCTCGGCAGCGCGGCACACCTCAGGCAGATGCGCGACAAGCGCATCTCCCATTGGAAACGGCCAGCGGCGGCTTGGCAGTGTCTCAGTCGATGAGGTGACGTCGTAGATGGTGCTGCCCTCGACCAGGCCGAGCCGGTCGTCGTTGAAACGGCACAGACGCATCGCGCGCTCCTCCCCGTGGATGGACTGGCATTGAAGCCGATTATTGTCCGTACACATACGATATGGCGACGCCGATGTCCAGACAAATGGCCGCGTATGCAGGATAAGCTTGACCTTCTGCACTATATTATGTAGGTATACGGACATAAATATCGCCTCCGAACAGGGGCAATTGGGAGGATATGGATATGATGAGGCGTTGCATTGCCGCAGCAGCTTTTGCCGCCCTGCTGTCGAGTACGGGGGCTCAGGCCGAGATTTCTAATGGCGTCGTCAAAATCGGTGTCTTGAACGATCAGTCGAGCCTCTATGCAGATGCCGCCGGTCCGGGCTCGGTCCTCGCCGCGCAAATGGCTGTGGAGGACTTTGGTTCGCTCGGGCCGGGTCTCAAGCTGGAAGTGATATCCGCGGATCACCAGAACAAGCCGGACATCGGCTCTGCCATCGTTCGTCGCTGGTTCGACGTCGATGGCGTGGACGCCGTTCTGGATCTTCCAAACTCGGGCGTCGCGCTGGCAGTCAACGAAATCACGCGCGGGTCCCGCCATGCGTTGCTTGCGTCGAGCACTGCGTCTTCCGATCTGACCGGCAAGGCGTGCTCGCCCAACACCGTGCAATGGACATTCGATACCTGGTCGATAGCCAATGCGACTGTTAAGTCCGTCGTCGAACGCGGCGGGGCCTCATGGTTCTTCCTCACCGCCGACTATGCGTTCGGGCACGCGCTGGAGCGCGACGGCACGGCAGCGGTAGCGGCGAACAATGCAAAGGTAGTCGGCTCTGTTCGGCATCCGATCGGGACGTCCGATTTTTCGTCGTTCCTGCTTCAGGCGCAATCCTCGAAGGCCAAAGTCATCGGATTGGCCAACGCCGGCGGCGATACAAGCACCGCCATCAAACAGGCTTCTGAATTCGGGATACCG
This sequence comes from Bradyrhizobium sp. 155, assembly GCF_023101105.1. Lineage (NCBI taxonomy): Bacteria > Pseudomonadati > Pseudomonadota > Alphaproteobacteria > Hyphomicrobiales > Nitrobacteraceae > Bradyrhizobium > Bradyrhizobium sp. 155. The sequence goes on from NZ_CP064704.1 coordinate 7,233,964, forward strand.
CAGGGCGGTCAGACCCTGGCGGCTCTGCTGGTCTTCATCTCGGACGTTCATGCGATCGGCTTGCAGACTGCGCAAGGCCTACTCTTCACCGAAGCCTTCTACTGGGATTTGAACGACCGAACCAGGCAGTGGAGCAAGCGCTTCGCGGCGCGCAACAACGGCAAGATGCCGACCATGAACCATGCCGGCGTGTATTCCTCGGTGTTGGCCTACTTGAACGCCGTGAAAGCAACGAACTCCGATGACGGCGCTGAGGTGATCGCCAAGATGAAGGAGCGTCCGATTCAGGACGACCTCTTCGGTGCGGTCACCGTCCGCCCCGACGGCCGGGCCATCCATGACATGTATCTGTTCAAGGTGAAGAAGCCTGAGGAATCCAAGGGACCTTGGGACTATTACGCGCTCGTCAACGTGATCCCCGCTGACAAGGCCTTTAGGCCAATCGCCGAAGGCGGCTGCCCGCTGGTGCAGAAGTAGCCGCATCGGTTTCGTCCTGGCAAAGCCAATAGGAGCTTCTAATGAGCCGCGATAGCAACGAAATCCTGATTGTAGGCGGTGGCCTTGGCGGCCTTTCGGCGGCCTTGGCGCTCGGCAGGAAGGGACTGCCGGTGCGCCTGCTTGAGCAAAGCGAGCACATCGGCGCCATTGGCTACGGGATCCAGATGGGCCCCAACGTGTTCTCGGCCTTCGTGCAAATGGGGGTCGCCGACACTGTTCGCGCACAATCTCACAAGCCGAGCGCATTGCTCATGCTCGATGCATATTCGGGAGAGCAGCTCGCCGCCGTTCCCTTTGATGAGACGTTCAGGGCCCGGTTTGACGACCCCTATGTCGCGATTCATCGCGTCGACTTGCACAACATTCTCCTGGATGCCTGCCGGAAGCTCCCGAACGTTCGCTTGGATCAATCGATCACAGTGTCGAGCTTCGAAGACCTGGGGGACAGGGTCAGCGTGCTCACGGCCGAAGCGGGGATCATCGAAGGCGCGGCTCTGATTGGCGCCGACGGCTTGCGGTCCGTGATCCGTTCTCAAATGCATCCGCAAGATCAGCCGCGTCTGCTGGGCTATGTGGCGCACCGGACCATTGTTCCGATCAAATCGGTTCCCGATATTGTTCGATGCGACGAAGTCGTCCTATGGGTCGGTCCGGCCTTTCACATCATCTACTACCCGCTGCGGAATGGCACGGAGCTCAACATCGTCGCGGTGTTCAGGACGGATACCTACGCCCAGAAGAACGATCCCGTAGCCCACAAGGCCGAGCTCCAAAAAACCTATCAGGATACGCATCCGGAGATGCAGGCAGTCCTTGGATTGATGGATCTGTCCAGGCGCTGGCCGCTTGCCGATCGCAATCCCATTCGACAATGGGCCAGAGGCCGCGTCACGCTGCTTGGCGATTCCGCGCACGCGACCTTGCAGTCGCTCGCGCAGGGTGCCGGCATGGCGATCGAGGACGCCGTCTATCTCGCCGCACTGCTCGAAGTGACAGGTGGTGACATAATCGCCGCATTTCAGCGATTTCAGCACGACCGCGTCATTCGGACTTCAAGGGTTCAGCTCGAATCCCGCGCGCTCTGGGACATATATCATGCCGAGGACGCGATCGCGCACGATGTAAGGCGCCAACAATATCAGGAGCGCACCGCCGAAGATTATTACCGGTGTTTGAACTGGCTATGGCAGCCGATCGCGATACCAAGGCGTGAATATCGGCTTCAACCGATCGGCGAGCGAGCTTAGCTTCGATGGCGCGAACATCTGGGCGCACCCATCAAACGACTTTGACGCAAATCTCGAAGTTCACCGCGGCGACTTCGAAGCTCCATTTCCATGGACGTTCGCAACTTTCCCGTTGGGGAGTGTTGGCCTCATCCAGGCTCTTCCGGGCAGGTACAAGAGCGTCAGGAAGCTCGCGACGAACAAGCCGCCCATCATGGTGATCGCCATCGGGCGATTAGCCAACTAATAACTCTCTACTCTCCGAGCCGAGACCGCCGGCGAATACGCCCTTATCTGGTCCCGCTGACCGGTCAAAGACGCCCCCCTCCACCGAGCAGGGCGTCTCCTCTGCTAATCGGTATCAGCTTGCCGGATCGCGCGCCGTGACGATCCACGCCGCGCTGTCGATCGTCACCGACCGCTCGCCGGCGCGGCCCGCGAAAGCGGCACGAACCGCGGCCGAGGCGCGGGCGCGGATGTCGTCGGGCTGATCAGCGAGCGCGCGCGACAGCGGGCCGACCTCCAACGTCATCTTCACCGCATCGTCGATCGCCCCGTCCCGCGTCTCGCCCTCGCCAAACGGGATGGAAACATCGAAGGGCGCGATAGCGATATCGGTGAAGCCGGCCGCCGTCAGGATGCGAACCACCCGCCCCCGGTCGCCGAACGAGAATGGGCCGGGCACTTCGGGATCGGGCGGCGCCGTCGGCGGGACGATGCCTTTGATCGCGTCCATCGGCAATCGCACCCAATCGTTCTCGGCCGCACCACGCCAACAGACGAAAGCGACCCGCCCGCCCGGCTTGAGCGCACGGCGCATATGAGCGAACGCCGCCGTAGGATCGTCAAAGAACATCACCCCGAAACGCGAGAACAGGATGTCGAACGCGCCCTCGGGCAGCTCGGCTCTGCCAGCGTCGGCCACTCGGAACTGGACCGGCGTATCCGGTGGCGCAAGCGCGCGCGCTCGGCCGATCAGCGGTTCGGATATGTCCACGCCCAGCACATAGCCCCCCGCGCCGACGCGGGCGGCCAGAGCCAGACTCGACGCGCCCGCGCCGCAGCCGATGTCCAGCACGCGTTCGCCCGTGGCGGGCGCTGCGGCTTCGATCGCTGCCTGGCCGAACACCGCCACCCTGGCATCGAGCCGGGCCTGGTGGGCGACCCAGCGCTCCCCGCTTTGGCCATTCCAGTCGGCGACCTGATCGGCATTGTGCTGTGCCACGACATGTCCTTGTTCTGGCCCGGTCACTGGAAGCAGTGGCGACCGCCGGGGACTTCCGAGACGATGCAGTTCATCCGGCCTATAAGCGAAAGATTACGGCTTGCGCGCGTCTGCCTTTTGAAAGTCGTCCCGATGCGCGCGCACAAATTCCTCGACCGACATCGGCGACACACCGGTCAGCAGGTTCACATCGTCCGAGGATCGGTCGTATCGGCCGTCCCGGTGCAGCAGTGCCATCGACTCCAAGTGCGCGACCACGTGTGCGGATGCGCCAAAGGATCGCAGGCTCTCCAGCCACGGTTCCAACGGAATGTTCATGTAGGTGATCGGGCGCCCCAAGACTCTTGTGAAATCTTCGGCGACCTCGCGAAGAGTCTCCGCACGGGGACCGGTCAGTTCGTAAACCTTTCCAAAGTGAGATTCGGGATTCACCAACACCTCTGTCACGCACCGCGCAACATCGTGGGCGGCGATTGGCGACGTCTTTGCCTCTCCGAAGGGCAACATCAGCGCGTTCTGAGCGGTGATAGTCGGAACGGCAAATCGCCAGAAGAACGCGTCCATGAAGGCGGTGGGACGGATCGTGACCACCGGCAAGCCGCTCCACCGCAACACCTGCTCGGCCAGCCAGTGCTGCTTGTGCTGCGGGCTGCGCGCGGTCTCACGGATGCTCATCTCCGAGACCGTCATCTGCGACATGTTGACGAATGCTTCGACGCCATGGTGCCGGGCAACCGCCGCCACGTTCGTCGTAGCCTCGAGATACTTCTCGCTGGCCGACATGCTGAAGTACAAGCGCTTGCAGCCATCCAGGGCGCGGTGCACCGCGTCCAGGTCGAGCAGATCTCCGACGATCACCTCGGCACCGAGTGCCCTCAGCGATTCCGCCCGGCCGTCATCCAGGCGGACCATGGCGCGCACCTTCAGCCCGCGCTCCAGCAGAGACTTCGTCACGCTCGGTCCGATCGCTCCAACTTGGCCAGCGGCACCGGTGACGAGGATGGGATGGGAGTGTTTCATGTCAAGGTTTCCTTCAGAGCGATACCGGAGCTTCCGCCGGTGACGGAATGGTGTGACCGGACAACTTCACTGGCGGCTTCTGCAATTGGTGTTGAATTGGTTGAAGGGGCTGTTCGAGGCCGATCACCTGGTAGCGAGGCTCGGCGCGTCTCACGACGCCACCATGCCGGCGTGAATCCCCTCGACGACCGCGGCGGGGTGGGTCAGCGGGATCATGTGTGCAGCGCCGGGGACAACGACCGTGTGGGCGTCGAACGCTCCCGCGAGCAGACGGCTCACCGACCGCGGAGCGACCGACGTCCGCTCGCCGACGAGCACCGAGGTCGGCACCGCGGTCGAGGTGAACTCGGCGAGCGTGGTCCGATCGGCTGCGCTGGCGGTCATCTCGAGCCTTAGCCGCGGTGCGAGCCGTGTAACCAGCGCACGCCCCTTCTCGCCCAGCGCGTTCCACGCGCCGGCGCCGCTCCAGTGCTCCACCAGCAGGCAGGCGGCCGCACCGTGATCCGGCCACGCGCGCATGAACCGATTGCACAGGGTCTGCCCCTCGCGCAGGGCGTCTTCTTCCCCGGGCACGCGCAGCACGCTGACGACCACAGGATCGACCAACGTGAGCCGCGCCACGCGAGACCCGACGGCCAGCCGCAGGTGAAGTCCGAAAAATGCCCCGAGCGAGTGGGTGACGAGGTGGAACGCGCCGACGCCCTGCATGTCGAGCCAGCCGCGCAGGTGGGAAACCTCGTCCTTTGGCTGCCACGCCTCGCTCGGTGTCGGCGACCGTCCGTAGCCGAGCATGTCGGGTGCCAACGCCCTGGCGCCGCGCGCCTCAAGACCTGTGCGGACCGCGGCCCAGGAGTGGGAGCCGGTGGCGGAGCCATGGAGGAGCACAATGGGAAGGTCGTCGATCATCGGAAATCCTGATTTCGGGAAAAAGGGAATCTTTGATCTCAAACCAGCATCGACTGCTGGGCGAAGATACCCGCCATCGCGCCCTGCGATGATGCCTGGGTGACCGAGGGCAAGAAGGGCGTGGTGAGGTCGCCGGCGGCGTAGATGCCGGGCATGCTGGTTTGGCGGCGCTCGTCGACCTTGAGAACGATGCCGCCCGGCGTATCCACCGTGGCGAGGCCCAGTGATTCATGCAGGCTTGCGGACGGCTTGGTGCGCGGATGGGCGAACAGGATATCGACTGCGACATTGCGGCCGGTATCGAGATTGACGATGGCGATATGCCCCTTGTGATGGGCGATCTCGGCGATCCGGCCATCGACGACCGGTATCTTGCGGCGCGCCAGATCGGCCTGGATATCGGGCGGAATGTCGCGACCGTTGGCAAAGACAGTCAACTTGTCGGTCCAGTCGAGGAACAGCCTGGCCTGATTGTGCGACTGCGGGCCGGACCAGACGAGGCCCCAATGCTGGCCGGCGACTTCAAAGCCGTCGCAATAGGGGCAGGGCACGATGGACGTCCCCCAGCCTTCGGCAAAGCCCGGAACGTCAGGCATCTGGTCGGCGACGCCATAGCTCAGGATCAGGCGTCGCGCCCCAAGGCTTTCGCCATCGCCGGTGAGGACGGAGAAACCGTCGATGGCGCCGGAGACGCTGTCGGCCCGGGCCCTGACCAGCTTGATCGTGGGATAACGCGCAAGCTGCTGCCGCGCCTCGACCAGGATGTCCAGCGGCGGCTTGTGATCGTGGCCGAGCAGGCCATGCGAGTGGCCGGCGAAGCGGTTGCGCGGCAGGCCGGTATCGAGAACGGTGACCTTGCGGCGGGCACGGCCGAGCTGCAGGGCGCCGGCCAGACCGGCAAAGCTGCCTCCGATGATGAGGACGTCATCCATGGTGATGGGCTCCGTTGGAGGACAGGTTGAAACCTACCCATTGGCTTGCACATTTACGATACTATATGGTATCGTAATGCGATAATTAGAATACTGTCAAGTACTGGAATTGTCGTGACTGAAAACAGACAGGGCCGGCGCGGCCGGCCCGCCAACGAGGCGCTTGGCCAAACGATCGTCGACGCCGCGAGCGAACTCTTTGTGGAATTGGGTTTTCAAGCGACGACCTTGGACAAGGTCGCCCAGCGGGCGAAGATATCCAAGCTCAGCATCTACAGGCACTTCGAGAACAAGGAGGCGCTGTTCAGCGCCGCCCTCGCGGCCGGCTGCCATCAGTTGTTTGCACCACAGGCCCTTCTTGAAGGCGTCGACGGTTCGGTCGAAGATCAGCTCATGGCGGTGGGATCATCACTGCTTCGCACGCTGTTGAGATCAGACGTCCGCAGTGTCGAAGCCATGGTCATGGCCGACAAGACCAATCAAAACTCGTTGAGCAAGCTCCATTACGAAGCCGGTCCCGCCCATGTCATCGCCCAAATCGAGGCCCTGTTGCGTCAGTTGCACGCGAACGCGGTTCTGAACGTGCCCGATCCTCTCCGGTCCGCCCGCTTGTTTGCCGCGCTTTTCAAAGGATCCGATCTCCTGATGATCGCACGCTTCGATCAGGCGAGAGCAGAGGACGACGACGAAATCGAATCCTATTGCCGGTCGGCCGTCGCCATGTTCATCGCCGGGCACGGTGGCAACGAGCGCGCGGGCGGATAACCGCCGCGCTGGCGTGGTCGGAACTGACTCGTCTACGCGGGGCTGCCGAGCACAACGTGCCGGAAGGCTGGCCAACGCGGCAGCTTCTTACCGGTGCAAGGCGCAGCGTCTCCCTCGACCCCGATCCAAGCCGCTAGGATCGCGTTCAGGGCGAAAGACGATGCGGCACCCGCTTGTGACCTCAAATCCTCGCTGGTGAGGCCAGAACCACCGGAGGTCGGAACGATATTGCGGCGACGTATTTGACTCGGCGGACCATCGTCCGCCGTTTGAGTAGGGCGTCCTGTAGCGGATAGCCAAAGGCTCACGCCCGCTGTTCAAAAACATGCGCTCCCGCGGATAGCCAAAGGCGGTGGTCCCGTTCGGCGCCTTGAAAGAATCAGCTTGAAGAAGCCGGCGAAAACCCGCGAAGAACTTGAGGCCGCCATCAGGCTGGAGATGGAAGACGTCAGCGACTGGCCGACGGACCTGGCCATCTCGGTCGTGCCGCACGAAGATTCCTGGAAAGTCGAGATCATGACGGACGGGCCGCAGCAGGACGCGGAGCGTTGCGACATGATCGAAGCCATTGCCAATAGGCTGCGTAACCAGTTCGATCTGAAAGGTTGACCTCCCCACCTCCGCAAACGATCCGCTGTGACTATCGCCGAGAGCGAAGATCGGGCGCGCGCCCGAGGTGAGGGGCAGGGCAAGCTAACCGGCGAGCATACGGCGAAGCGTCACGTCCTAGTACGACGACCCGGATAGTCCTGCTCTTGCGACGGCCAGGGTTCGCGCGCCTTGGCGGTGGCGACGAGTTCGCCGTTCAGGCATTCGTCGATGAGGAAGCGGACCATCATGCCAGCAGACGAAAGCGACCCACCCGCCCGGCTTGAGCGCGCGCGGCGCATATGGGCGAACGCCTTTGTCGGATCGTCGAAGAACATCACCCCGAAACGCGAGAACAGGATGTCGAACGCCCGCTCGGCGCTGCTGGCGTCGGCCACCCGGAACAGGGCCGGCGTATCCTGTGTCGCAAGCGCGCGCGCTCGGCCGATCAGCGGTTCGGATATGTCCACGCCCAGCACTTGGCCCCCCGCGCCGCAGCCGACGTCCAGCACGCGCTCGCCCGTCGCGGGCGCGGCGGCTTCGATCGCGGCCTGGCCGAACACCACCAGCCCGGCATCGAGCCGGGCCTGGTGGGCGACCCAGCGCTCCCCGGTTTGAGCATTCCAGTCGGCGACCTGATAAGCTGATGGCGGCATCACACGAATGATCCGCGTTAGCTCACGATCGGTCCAGCCGTCGCTTCATCCAAACCGGCACGAGCTTGGATAGCGAGGCTTCGTTCTGCAGCCTGCGAGTCAAAGTATTCCTCAATCGAATAAACCTTGCCCCATCGCAACTTGAAGACGTGGACGCCCCTGTTCACATACGAGCTTTGGCCGTCAAGTAGCCTCGCGTTGGCCCGCCACTTGACGAACACTGTGGTATTCCATGGCCAACCCGTCACCTCGACCTGCTCAACATCTATGTGCAGCTTCGGGAAAACACGGCCCATGCGCTCGAACCACTGCTTCACCGATTGCTGTCCATGTCGCTCACCCCCCAACGCATGATCTCCGGCAACCCAGTGATACGCGTTCGGTGTTAGGCCTTTTGCAGCATCATCCCAACGCTGGTTGTTGACATGATCGAAGCTTCTGCGGATCTCTTTTTTGACAATTAGACTGTAGACCATTGATGTCCCCTGTTGTCGGATAGCCGACGGCTCTGCAAGACGGGATGGATACTTTCCAGATCTGCTCGAGGTAACGGCGGTGATCTGTTGGGAAAGCTGGCTGACGGGCGGCCACGCAGGCGGCAGCGGCGCAACGGTCAGAGCCAGCGGCGAACCTCGGCCTTGTAGCGGCGGTAGTCGTCGCCGAACTTCGCTTCGAGATAGCGCTCCTCGCGGGCGATCACCTGCGTCTGGATCGCGATCAGCACCAACGGGAGCAAGGCGAAGGCGATCGGCCCGTCGAAGCCGATCGCAACGCCGGCATAGATAAGCGCCATGCCGAGATACATGGGATTGCGGGTCCACCGATAAGGCCCGGTCGTTGCGATGAGGGTGGTTGGCTGCGATGGCGGAACGTTGGTGCCCAGCCGCCGGAACAGCCCCGCCGCCGCAAGCATCATCGCTGCGCCGGCAACGCACAGCAGCGCGCCCGTCGCGACCAGCAACCGCCAGTCGATGCCGAAAGAGCGCAGGGTGACGAACCGCTCCGCTGCCAGCCCCAACAGCAGCGCTCCCAGATAGACGAAGGGCGGAGGGAAGCGCACACCCGCGCTGTCCGGTTCGACGGCCATGCTCATCTCCAGTCTGTGCTCTCAAACCAGCATCGACTGCTGGGCGAAGATACCTGCCATCGCGCCTTGCCATGATGCCGTGGTGACCGAGGGCATGAGGGGGTTGGCGAGGTCGCCGGCGGCGTAGATGCCGGGCATGCTGGTTTGGCGGCGCTCGTCGACCTTGAGGGCGATGCCGCCGGGCGTATCCACCGTGGCGAGACCCAGCGGTTCATGCAGGCTTGCGGACGGCTTGTTGCGCGGATGCGCGAACAGGATGTCGACCGCGACATCGGGGCCGGTATCGAGTTTGACCGTGGCGCTATGGCCCCCGTGATGGCCGATCCCGGTGATCCGGCCCTCGACGACAGGTATGTTGCGGCGCGCCAGGTCGGCCCGGATATCGGGCGGAATGTCGTGACCATCGGCGAAGAGCGTCAACCTGTCGGTCCAATCGTGGAACAGCCTGACCTGATTGTGCGACTGCGGGCCGGACCAGACGAGGCCCCAATGCTGGCCGGCGACTTCAAAGCCGTCGCAATAGGGGCAGGGCACGATGGACGTGCCCCAGCCTTCGGCAAAGCCCGGAACATCTGGCATCTGGTCCGCGACGCCATAGCTCAGGATCAGACGACGCGCCCCAAGGCTTTCGCCGTCGGAAGTGAGGACGGAGAAATCGTCGATGGCGCCGGAGACGCTGTCGGCCCGGGCACTGACCAGCTTGATCATGGGATAACGCGCCAGCTGCTGCCGCGCCTCGGCCAGGATGTCCAGCGGCGGCTTGTGATCGTGGCCGAGCAGGCCATGCGAGTGGCCGGCAAAGCGGTTGCGCGGCAGGCCGGTATCGAGAACGGTGACCGTGCGGCGGGCACGGCCGAGCTGCAGGGCGCCGGCGAGACCGGCAAAGCTGCCGCCGATGATGATGACGTCATCCATGATGATGGGCTCCGTGTTGTGGATGGAGGGGTTGAACGCAGCAGACCGCTCAGCCCGATTTTCCGAGTGCTTTCAGTATGAAACGAATCTGGTCGCGCAGGCCTGCTTCCGTGTCTTCGCCGTGTACAACGCAGTGCTCGATCAGAATCGGATGGAAGAATGGCATAAACGCGGATCTGACTGCTCGCGCCGCTTCCGCGGCATCTTCGACATCGAACTGGCCCGCTTGGGCGCCCCCGCGTATGATCGCCTCGAAGATCGTCTCCATCCGCTCGATATGCGCCTTGATGATCGGCCAGTTCTCCTGCGTGGCGGCGACGATCAGATCGTGCATGGGCTTCGCCGTGACCAACGTCATCTTGCTGTGGCGGTGAACAGCGCTCAGCAGTTCCTCGAGTTTCTCGGTGGCCGGCGCGTCCCTCCGTGCGATCGCAAAGGCGAAGTCGGCAAGCTCGTTCAATAGACGCCCGCAGATGGACTCGTCGATTGCATTCCGGGAGGGAAAGAACCGGTAGATGTTCGCCGGGCTCATGCCGAGCTCGGCGGCGATGTCGGCCACCGAAGTCCTGTGGTGACCGACACGCCGAAAGCGCTCTTCCGCCGCTCCCAGGATCCGGGCGCGGGCCTCGTCGGACTCTCTTCCCGTTCGGACCGGACGATCCATTGGAGCAACAGCGCCTTATTCGGCAGCCAATGCTGGCTGCAGTTCCGGCTTCTTGGGTGAAACCTCATGCATGTCATCTTCGGTCGGCTTGATCCGAAACCAGGCGGCATAGAGCGCAGGAAGGAACAGCAGAATCAGAACCGTTCCGACTGCGGTGCCGCCGATCAGCGTGTAAGCCATCGATCCCCAGAAGACAGAATGCGTGAGGGGAATGAAAGCCAGCACCGCAGCCAATGCGGTCAGGATCACGGGTCTGGTGCGCTGCACCGTGGCCTCGATGACGGCGTGATAGTCGTCAAGGCCGGCGGCAAGATTCTCCTTGATCTGGTCGGTCAAGATAAGTGTGTTGCGCATCAGGATACCCGCCAAGCCTATCAGGCCCAGAATGGCGTTGAATCCGAAGGGCTGGTGAAAGATCAGCAACATCGGCACGACGCCGGCGAGGCCAAGTGGTCCGGTCAGCACGACCATGGCCATCATCGAGAAGGATCGCACCTGCAGCATGATGACGATCAGCATGGCGGCAATCATAACCGGAAAGATTGTCGCCAACGCGTCGTTGGCTTTGGTTGCCTCCTCGATCGATCCGCCCAACTCGATGCGGTAACCGGCCGGAAGGGATGCGATCAGCGGCTGAAGAGCCGTCTGGATATCCTTGGAGACCTCCGGAGGCTGAGTCGCCTCATTGATGTCCGACCTGATCATGACGACGGGGGTGCGGTCGCGACGCTTCATGATCGGTTCTTCAAGCTGGACTTCCGAATGGCCCACCTGGTCGAGCGGAACGGCGCGGCCGTCTCGGCTCATCAATGAGAAATCCGCCAGTCGCGTCGGATCCAGCCGCTCGCCGCCGGCGCTGCGCGCCACGATGGGGACATTGCGAATGTCCTCGCGGACCTGTGTCACCGCGATGCCAGTGAGCAGGAACTGGAGTTGCCGGCCCACCTCCGCGGGAGAAAGGCCGATGAGGTTCAGCCTATCCTGATCCGGGATGAAGCGGAGCACGGGCGTGCGATCACCCCAATCGCGGTTCGCCTGGCGCACATCGGCAACGCCACGCATGATACCGAGCGCCTTTTCAGAGATCGCATATAGTTGCGCAGGGTCGGGCCCCATGATCCGAAACTCGACGGGGAATGGCGTATAGGGTCCGAACACGAGCTGCGTGACACGCACATTGGCTTCAGGCGCAAGCCCATCCGACACCGCCTGTCGGAGCCGATGCTTCAAGACCTCGCGGGCTTCCGCGTCCGGTGTCAGCACGACGATCTTGGCGAAGGCCGGATCGGGCAGCTCCGGCGCCATCGCGAAGAAGAAACGCGGCGCACCCTGACCGACATAGCTCGTCACGATCTTGGCCTCCGACTGGCCTTCCAGCCAGCGCTCAAGCTTTGCGACGGTGGCGGTCGTCGTCCCGATGCTGGTGCCTTCCGGCAGACGAACTTCCACCAGCACTTCGGGGCGGTCAGACGTCGGGAAGAACTGCTGTTTGAGGCCGCCCATGCCGGCGACGGAAAGCGCGAAAGCGACGGCGACGACGCCGCAGGTCACGAACTTGTGGCGCACGACGAAGGTAATGAGAGCGCGCAAGCGCCGATAGTTGGGCGTACCGTAAATGGCGTGGTGACCGCCTTCGATCGGTTTGATCGCGGGCAGCATCTTGACGCCGAGATACGGCGTGAAGACCACCGCGACGATCCAGGAGACGATGAGGGCGAATCCCACGACCCAGAAGATGTTGCCCGCGTATTCCCCGGCCGTCGAGCGGGCGAAGCCCACCGGTAGGAAGCCTGCGATCGTCACGAGTGTTCCGGACAGCATCGGTGCCGCAGTGTGGCTCCAGGCATAGGCTGCCGCCGAGATGCGGTCCATGCCCTCTTCCATCTTCACCACCATCACCTCGATGGCGATGATCGCGTCATCAACTAGAAGACCAAGCGCCAGGATGAGGGCGCCCAGCGTAATGCGGTCGAAGAAACGGCCGGTCTCCAGCATGATGAGGAACACGACGGCAAGCGTCAGTGGGACGGCAGCCGCGACAACGATGCCGACGCGCCAGCCGAGGCTGAGCAGGCTCACCAGCAGCACCACGCCGAGCGCCATCGCGAACTTCATCATGAATTCGTTCACCGATGAGGAGATGTTGACGGCCTGGTCGCTGACCTTGGCCAGCGTCATCCCGAGTGGCAGTGTCCGGGAGATCGCTGCAGACCTCTCCTCCAGCGCCTTGCCGAGCGCGAGACCATTCCAGCCCTCCTGCATGACCGCCGCGAGCATGATGGTGGGCTCGCCCTGGTGCCGGATGAGGTAGGTGGGAGGATCCTCGTAACCCCGGCGCACTTCGGCGATGTCGGAAAGCTTCAGCGTTCGCCCGGCTGCGACGATCGGAGTGTCGGCGATCGCCTGGACGCTGTCATAGGCTCCCTCGACCCGGATGAAGACCTGCGGCCCCTTGGTGTCGATCGAACCCGCCGGTGTGACCGTGTTCTGCCGCTGCAAGGCGGCAACGATATCCGTTGCCGATACGCCGAGAGTTGCCAGTTTGGGATAGGAGAACTCGACGAATATCTGCTCGGGACGCTCGCCGAGGATGTTGATCTTCTTGACGCCGGGCACGTGCAGGAGATCCTGGCGAATGGTCTCGGCCTGCCTGGCGAGCTCCCGCATCGGCATGCCCTTGGCCTTGAGGGCATAAAGGGCGAAGCTGACGTCCGAATATTCGTCATTGATGAAGGGGCCGAGCACACCGGGAGGCAGCTTGCGCGCTTCATCGCCCAGCTTCTTGCGGGCTTGGTAGAATTCCTCCTGCACGCTCGATGGCGGTGTGTTGTCCTTCAGGGTCACGGTCATGTAGGCATAACCCGGCCGTGTGGTCGTCTCCACCCGGTCGTACCAGGTCAGCTCCTGGATCCGCTTTTCCAGCGGTTCGGCGACCTGGTCCTGCATCTCGCGTGCGGTCGCACCCGGCCACACGGTCGTGACCGTCAGGGTCTTGATCGTGAAGGAGGGATCCTCGGCCCGTCCGAGCATGAAGAAGGCGTAGGCGCCCGCGGCTGCCAGCAAAAGCAAGAAGAACAGCGTTGCGGCCCGTTCACGGACTGCGATCGCCGAAAGATTGAAGCTCATCAGTTGCTCCTGTCTTGAGAGGCTGTCCTGACGTGAGCGTCCTCCTGCAGGAGGTGTGCGCCCAGAGAGACAACCCGATCACCGGAGTTCAGGCCGGAGATAACGGCATTTTCGCTGGTCACACGCACAAGCTTGATGGTCTGAAAGCGGACCGTCGAGGTGCCGCCGTCGAACACCCAAACGCCGGTCTTGCTGCCGTCGTCGAGCACGGCTCCCAGCGGCACCTGAACTTCCGGCTGGCTCCCCTGGCTTGCAAGCCGAATGGTGATCGTCGCGCCAAGCGGTGCCGCCGCGGCCTCACCGCCGAGCACGTAGCGAGCCTCATAGGTGCGGGTCTGAGGATCGGCGGAATCCGACAACTGCCGCAGATGCGCAGTAAACCGCCCATCGCTCCCATACAGGCTCGCCTCAGCGAGCGACCCGATCGCCGGCCGGATCGTTTCGGGGAGCGCCACCACAGCCTCGCGAGGACCGGACTGCGCGACCCGAACGACCGCTTGGCCGGCGGAGACAACTTGTCCCGGCTCGCCCAGCGTCTGGGTGACCGTTCCATCCGCATCGGCCACCAGGACGGAATAGGTCGCCTGGTTCTCGGCAACCCCGGCGTCGGCTTCCGCCGCGGCAAGCTGCGCTTTGGCTGTATCCGAGGCGGCCTTCGCCTGCTCGTATCGCTGTTTGGAAGTCCATCCGTCGCTGACCAGGTTGGCGTATCGCCGCTCATCGGCGTCGGTCTGAACGACGACTGCACGCGCAGCGGCGACGGCATTGCGCTTCGCTGCGAGTGCCAGGCGGAGGTCGGTTTCATCGATCCGCATCAGCGGCTGCCCGGATTTGACCTGCTCACCGACACTGACGAGCCGCTCGACGATCTTACCGGCGACGCGAAAACCGAGATTGCTTTCCACCCTCGCGCCGATGGTGCCGGTGAAGCCGCGGTCGGATCCGCTGACCGGCGCGGCCATCACGAGACGGACCATTGGGGGCTCTTGCCTGGGGTCACCGACCGCAGAGGCTTCCCGGGGCGGGATCCCGAGGGCAACGAAGGTCGCCACCCCGGCCGAGATCAAAATACCAGCCAAAACCGCAAAGCCCCGCATCCTCATGTCAATCTCCCAATTTTAGATTTCGTCCGAACTCTGTATTCCGTTTAGCTTTCGAACGCAATCTAAAAAGGAAGCGACGCGACAGAAATGTGATTCAGGCCCTCGGGGACGTAAAAGGGACGGCTGAAGCGCTCCTACCAAGAGATTCGGCCTTGAGCCCTTGATAGATTGCGTTCGGCTTCTATATTGTGGTAATAGAGTTCAAATGCAATCTAAGTTGGAGGTGCCGATGCGAGTCAGTCGCGTTCAGGCGGCGGAGAACCGCAAAACCGTGATCAATGTGGCAAGTCGCCTGTTCCGGGAGCGCGGCTTCGATGGTATCGGGCTCAAGGATCTGATGGAGGGGGCCGGGCTAACCCAAGGCGCCTTCTACAAGCAATTCGCGTCAAAAGAGGATTTGGCGGTCGAGGCGTCCAGGCGAGCATTGGAGAGCGCGTCGGGCCGATGGTCGGATGCGGCCGCTCGGAATCCCGATGATCCGCTCGGCGCGGTGATCGGGATTTACCTCAGCGGCGACCATCGCGAAGAAAAGATGGACGGCTGCCCCATCGTGGCACTCGGCTCAGACGCCGCGCGGCAGGGCCCCGAGGTGAAGGCGGAATTCGAAGCAGGAATCAAAGCGCATCTCGACGTGCTCGACCGCTTTCTCGCCGGGGCCGGCGACGAGGCCTCCCGCGGCAAGGCCATGGCCATTCTCGCGACGATGGTCGGCGCGGTGACGCTCTCGCGCGTCGTCAACGACCCCGATCTGGCTCAGGCGCTGTTGGATGCCGCGGCCGAACAGGTTCGCGGCGCCGCCGCAGCTTGAAAGGATGGGCCGGTGTTTCTGATTGAGATCTGGCCGAGCCATTCGCCGACCAAACAGATGAGGACGAGAACGATGTCGAATGAAGCAATGAACAGCTTCGCCGGAAAATGGGCGCTGGTCACGGGAGCGTCGAGTGGCCTCGGTCTTGAATTCGCAGGTCTCCTGGCGGCGCAGAAAGTCAATCTCGTCTTGGCGGCTCGACGGCGGGAGTGGATGGAAAAGCTTGCCTCCGATCTCCGCAGCAAATACGGGGTGGATGTGCTCGTCGAGGCGATCAATCTTGCCGCGCCGAGCGCGGCCAGCCGCCTGAAAAGCAGTCTCGACGCGAGGTCGGTGACGATCGACATCTTGGTGAACAATGCCGGATTCGGCTTGCACGGCGATTTTTTGGACACGCCGATCGAGCAGACCGCGAACATGATCCAGCTCAACATCACGACGCTCACAGAGCTGACCTATCTTTTCGGCCGCGACATGTCCAAGCGGCGGTCTGGACATATCCTTCTGGTCGCCAGCCTCCTGGCTTTCCAGGCCGTTCCCAGCTACGCGGCCTATGCGGCGACCAAGGCTTATGTACTCGCCTTTGGCGAGGCCCTGCATGAAGAACTCCGCCCGCACGGCGTGGTCGTTACGAGTCTCTGCCCGGGGCACACCGCGACCGGTTTCGATGCGGCGGCCGGCGCAACCACATCGGCCATGCTGCGGCTCCTCACCATGAAGCCGCGTCCGGTTGCCGAGAGCGGCGTTCGGGCGCTCTCGCAAGGAAAGGCCATGGTGATCCCTGGCCTGACGAACAACATGGCTGCCTTTTCAAATCGCCTGACGCCGCGATCGATGCAAAGGGCCACGATGAAAAGAATCATGGACGCTTGACGCGTGGAGCGGTTGCGGCGCTATGGAAAAGCCTAGGCCTCTGTCGAGCACCCGTCCGAGCTTGGCTCGCCTGACATTGGCGGCAGCGCATCCATGAACAGCGATAGCGAACGCCGCTAGTCCGGCGACAGCAAGTGTCGCGATCTAACCGCCCGCCCCAGGGCTCCAGCGTGCTGAGATGCCGACTCGAATTAGAATGATGATCATAATATACCGCCCGTATCGGGCATCTAACGGGAGGAAGAAATGCGCAGAACCGGTGTACATAACTTTCCGGCAATTGACCGTGTCATCTATGGCAAAGCCGCCTCTGAAGCTGTCCGGGACGAAGCGGAGCGATTTGACGCAAAGCGCGTCTTGCTCATTGCCAGTCGAACCCTGAACTCCAAGACCGACGAGATCGAGAAGATCCGGCGTGCGCTTGGCGACAAACATGCAGCGACCTTCGACGGAATTGCGCAGCACACGACGCGCAAGCAAGCTGCCGAGGTCGCCCTTCACGCAAAGGAGATGCGAGCCGATCTCGTCGTGGCCGTCGGCGGAGGTTCGGCGGTCGATCTCGCCAAGATCGTCATCATGGCGATGGAGCACGATATCCGCGATGAAGCGGGCTTCGATCCCTTTCCGATGGGGCCGGGCGTGAGCCAATCTCCTTTCCGCTCGCCGACGGTCCGGCAGATCGCCGTGCCGTCGACGCTGAACGGCGGCGAATACAATGCCGCAGCGCTCGTCACCGATGAGCGCCAGAAGCTGAAGCAGATTTTCTTTCACCCACAGATGATGCCGGTGGCGATCATTCTCGACCCCGCCCTCACGCTTCATACGCCGACAAAGCTCTGGATGGGATCGGGCACACGCTCGATGGATCACGGCATCGAGGCATTGTGCTCGCCGGCCGGCACTCCCTTGGCCGACGAAGTCGTCCTGGCGGGCATCCGCACGTTGCGTGAGGGAATGCTCCAGACCTTGCAACAACCTGATGATCTCGAGGCACGCCGCTTGTCACAATATGGCTCTTGGCTCGCCTCCTTCGGGCTGCAGGCCCGCGTCCCCATGGGCGCAAGTCACGGCATTGGCCACGTGCTTGGCGGCACGTTCGACGTTCCCCACTACTATTGCACGCCCGTCATCATGCCCAGCCTTCTTCGCTACAACAAACCGTTCACCGAAGATGCCCAGAAGCGTCTGGCGGCGGCTCTGGGCGCTCCGGGGGAAGAAGCCGCAGATGCCTTCGCCGAATTCACCAGGAGGCTTGGACTGCCTGGGCGGCTGGCCGAGGTCGGCATGGGTGAAGACAAGTTCGATCAGATCAGCAAGATCGCGATCAATCATCGCTTCGTAAAAGCCAACCCGCGCCCCTTCAAAGACGAAGCCGATATCGTCGATCTGCTGCGAATGGCCGCGTAGCGGCCGTGGCAAGGCAACGGACGCGAGGCGATCCCGCCTCGCTCGTGGGCCTCTAAGCCGGGAAGCGCGCGTTCGTCAGTTCAGACGGGCCTTACCGAAGGAAACGCCAACCGTGATCGCCTCCGCTCCAACGGCCGAACAACGGCACGCCGACATTCCGTGGCGTACGCCGGAGAACTCTCTGGCGAGCGGTCATATCCGCAAGCGCACGGTTCACGCCAACGGGCTCGATTTCCCGATTCTGGAGGCTGGACATGGTCCTCTCGTGCTCTGCCTGCACGGCTTTCCAGATCATGCGCAGAGTTGGGTCCCCTTTCTCGATCGTTTCGCGCAAGAAGGATATTGGGCGGTCGCGCCGGCGCTCCGCGGATATTGGGTCGGCGGCGCCGCACCGGATGGGTCGTACCGCGCCCCGGCGACAGGGCAGGATGTATTGGCGCTCATCGAATCGTTTGGGGTTGAGCAAGCCGTTCTCGTCGGCCATGATTTGGGGGCACGTGCAGCCTACGCCGCGGCAAGCCTCGATGCGGGACGCGTCCGCAAGCTTGTCGGGCTGGCGGTGCCCTATGGAAAGGGACTGGCATCGGCGTTCGTTGCCGACGGTGATCAGCAGCGACGAAGCTGGTACATGTTCTTCTTCCAGACACGTCTGGCGGAGATGGCCGTTCAGTTGAACGACTTTGCATTCCTCGACCGCCTCTGGCGGGAATGGTCGCCGGGGTACGTGCTGCCGGCTCCGGCTCGATCTGCACTGAACGAGACCTTTGCCCAGCCCGGCGTCCTCACGCAGGCTTTGGCCTATTATCGGCAGTTGTTCACGCCGCCATCCGACGCAGCGGTCCAAGCTCTCGAGGCTCTCGCGAGTGGCCCAATTGCGGTCCCCTCGCTCTACCTTCATGGGGCAGACGACGGCTGCATGTCTGCGCGGCTTAGCGAAGGCATGGAAGTGGCGTTCACGCGCGGACTCGAACGTGTCGTCCTTCCCAAAGCAGGGCATTTTCTGCATCTTGAGCAACCCGAAGCGGTCTTCGATCATGTCCTCCGTTTCCTGAGGACCTAACCGGTCCCGCGCGCCACAATCGCGAGACTCGGATCCGCCCAAGAACTACTCAGTAACTCAGCTAAGAGGACAAACCGATGTCAAAGCGGCCCCCAATATTGATCACTGGCGCCGGCGGCGAGGTTGGCTCCATAGGCAGGACGATGATCAAGATGCTGCTGTCGCAGCAATATCCGGTGCGCGCCTTCGTGAGGAGAGAGGACGAGCGGGCTGAGGCGCTTCGACAGGCCGGAGTCGAGGTATTCGTCGGCGATCTTCTTGATGTGGCCGATGTCGCGGCTGCCCTGAAAGGCTGTCGCCGGATCTACTTCAGCATGAGCTTGAACCCCTACTATAGCGACGCAACCATCCTGATGGCAGCCGCTGCGCGTGCGCAAGGCGGCATCGAGGTTTTCGTGAACATCTCGGAGTTCGAGCAGACCTTCATGACGTTCGATCGAATGACCGCCGAGCGGGAGGCGCGAATAGCCTGGCTCGGAGGATCTGTCGCCGAATGGTCGCCGCAACAGCGGGCACATTGGGCGTCGGAGCAGGCGCTGCAATGGTCCGGTCTCCCGGTCGTCAACATCCGAGCGACGATGTTCGCCGAGAACCCGATCCTTTCCTGGTTTCCCCTCAAGCAATTGCTGAGCGCGGGCGAGCTTCATCTGCCGTTCGGCACGCAGAAGATCGCGCCAATGGCCGCCTATGACGTTGCGGAGGTTTGCGCGAAGATCCTGATCGACCCGCCGTCGCATGTATCAATGTCATATGCGCTCACGGGACCGGTGTTGAAGGACATGCATGGGTTTGCGGAGGATTACGGCGCCGCGCTAGAGCGCAAGATTTCGTACGTGCCCCAAGATCCGGATGCCTGGATCGACACATACATCAACAGGGCTCTGGCATCTCGCAATCCGCACATTGCGGACCACCTGAAAGCCATCACCCGCCTGGTCGCAGGCGGACGTTATGACGTTGTCACCGACGAGCTCGAGCGATTGCTTGGGCGCGCTCCAAAGACCGTCCAATGGGCTCTCGAACACAATCCGCGTATCCGCAAAGCACTGGAGGGCGCATGATCGCCGTGACTGCGGCTCGAGCCCAGGCGTTTGCGCCATCCATCTGGTGGAAGCGCGATCGAGAGCCTCACATTCCTGTGCGCCCTTCCGTTCGAACTCATTGTAGAACCGGCCATGAGTGAAGCGGCGGCTTTCATCAGATGGTTGACTGAATGATAGTGAATCCGCCGCGAAGGAGCTTTTACTTCTGCCGATTCTTCTGACTTTCAGTTATTCGAACGGAGAGCGGAGGGATGAAATGTCGATAGAGATCCCTCAAGGGTGGGCTCGCCATGCAGACAACCAGGGCGCCGTTCCCTTCATTGAAGTAGTGCATCCGGAAGCCGTTGCCATCGAAGAAGCCAGGCTTGAACGGCCGAGTTCCTCCAAAGGTCTCCTGTGCTGCAATCATCGATAGTCGGCTCCTTCAGTTCCGCTCCTCGAGAGAGGGCGGCCCACATGTCAGATCATGGTGCCCTGCAGAAAGCAGCGCACCCGCACGAAACCACCTCTGGAAATGCCGGTCGCATCCTTCAACGATAGCACTTCGTATCAATCGCTTTCCTTAGATTCGGGCTGTATTTGACGTTCAACAGGGCGGCCGGCTTCTGCCCCTTGACGACGATGTCAGCCTGGACCCGATCGCGCTGTTGTCCTTGAAGAACGGATATGGTTCACGTTGCCGTCGACCATCCTCAGCTGCCCGCGACGCCCTGCCCGACCAGCTTTGCAGGATTGACGATCTCGTCGAAACGAGCCTCGTCGATGAAGCCGGACTTGAGCGCCGCTTCCTTCAAGGTCAGACCCTCGTCGCTGGCCTGGTGAGCGATGGCGGACGCCTTCTCGTAGCCGATCACCGGGCTGAGCGCGGTCACCAGCATGAGCGAGCGGCCGACCATCTCGTCGATACGCTTCCGGTTGAGCCGGGTGCCCTCGACCGAGAAACGGCGCAGCTTCTCGCACGCATCACCAAGGATGCGGGCGGAGTGGAGGAAGTTGTTGATGATGATGGGGCGCATGGCGTTGAGCTCGAAATTGCCCTGACTGCCTGCGAATGCGACGGCGCTGTCTTCGCCGATCACCTGGATGCAAACCATCACCATCGCCTCCTGCTGGGTCGGGTTGACCTTGCCCGGCATGATGGACGAGCCGGGCTCGTTCTCAGGTAGCACCAGTTCGCCGAGACCGCAGCGCGGGCCGGAGGCAAGCCAGCGCATGTCGTTGGCGATCTTCATCAACGCCACCGCGAGCCCGCGCAGCCCCGCCATAGCGGCGACTATCGCGTCCAAAGACCCTTGCGCCGCGAACTTGTTGGGCGCGGTCACGAACGGATGGCCGGTCAGCTCGGCGATCTTGGATGCGATCTCCCCGCTGAAATTCGCCGGCGCGTTCAGCCCGGTGCCGACCGCTGTGCCGCCCGCCGCGAGTTCGAACAGGCCGATTTCCGATTGGCGAATGCGGGTCAGCGCATCCCGGATCTGATGCGCCCAACCCGACCATTCCTGTCCGACCGTGAGGGGTACCGCGTCCTGCAGATGCGTTCGCCCGGTCTTGACCACATCCGTCCATTGGCTTGCCTTTGTCTCGATCGCGGCAGCGAGAGCCTCGCCGTTCGGCAGCAGGTGGTCTTCAAGCTCCAAAACGGCAGCGATGTGCATGGCGGTCGCAAAGGTGTCGTTCGATGATTGTCCCCTATTGACGTCATCGTTCGGATGAACCGGAGACTTGCTGCCGATCTGGCCGCCAAGCAACTGGATTGCGCGGTTCGACAAGACCTCGTTGACGTTCATGTTCGTCTGCGTGCCGGACCCGGTCTGCCAGACGTAAAGCGGAAAATGCTCGTCCAGCTTGCCCGTGATCGCCTCGTCCGCCGCGCGGACGATCGCGTCCGCCTTCCATCGCGGAAGCCGCCTGGCGGCTTCATTGACCAGCGCCGCCGCCTTCTTCACGTACCCGTAGGCGTGATAGACGCGTTTCGGCATGCGGTCGTCGCCGATCGAGAAATGAACCAGGCTGCGCTCGGTCTGCGCGCCCCAGTACCGATCGGCCGGCACGTCGATGCCGCCCATCGAGTCGGTTTCTTGACGCAGGCCGGTGGCATCGACACCGATTGGTTCGTCATGCAAGACCGGATCCGGTTGGTTGTTCATGAGGATATCCTTGAAGGAATGGGCGTCGCGGCGCCGCTTGCGTGCGACGCGCCTATGCGATCAATAGTGGGGCTCGTAGAGCTGACCCTCGATCCAGGTGCGGATGTCGCTCGGGCGGTCGACCTGGGCGAGACCTTTGTCGAATATGAATTCCGCCACCCGCGTCGCCGTCGTGACTTCCGTCTCGAGGATGTTGGCCTGGCTCGGGAACAGCATGCCCTTGTCGCGTAAGTTCGGACCGACCTGATCGGCGTTCGCCTCGGCCGCGACGATGAAGCACTCGTCGGTGAGCCGCCGCGGCCGCGTCGCATAGGTCGCCAGGCCGACGGCCGGGAAGATGTAGAAATTGTTGGCCTGCCCGGGGTGAAAAGTCGTGCCGTTCAAGGTCACATCCGGGAACTGCACGCCGGCCGCATACAGCGCCTTGCCCTTCGACCAGGTGTAAGCCTGCTCCGCGGAGCATTCGGCCTTATTGGTCGGATTGGAAAGTGCGAAGATGATCGGACGCTCGTTGAGCCGGCTCATCGCCTCGACCACACTCTGGTTGAAGGCACCACCCTTGGTGCTGACACCGATCAATATCGTCGGTTTAAGCGTCTCGATGGTCTTGACCAGATCCTTGGACGGCTCGGCCTTGTGCGCATACGGCTTCTGCGCGTCCGATAGGTCGGTGCGCGACGACTCCAGCAGACCGTTGATATCAAACAACGAGATACGGCTGCGCGCGGCATCTTGCGAGAGCCCCTTCATTTGCATCGCGGATGTGATGAGGTCGGCGATCCCGATTCCAGCCGAGCCGGCACCGAGGAACAGAATGCGCTGATCGGCGAGCGGCGCGTCGACGATCTGCAGCGCCGTCGTCAGGCCGGCGAGCGCGACGCTCGCCGTTCCTTGGATATCGTCGTTGTAGCACAACACTTTATCGCTGTACCGGCCGAGCATCCGGATGGCATCGGAGCCCTTCCAATCCTCGAAATGGATGCAGCACCCCGGGAAGACGGTCTGCACGGCCTGGACGAACTCCTCGGTCAGTTCATCCAAATCCGCATCGGATGGCGGCTTCTCGCGAAGGCCCAGGTAAAGCGGGTCGGCGCGCAACGCGTCGTTGGTCGTGCCGATGTCGAGCAGAATCGGCAACAGGCATTCAGGCGGCACCGCAGCGCAGGCCGTATAAAGCTGCAGCTTCCCGATCGGAATCCCCATGCCGTTGGCTCCGATGTCGCCCAGGCCCAGGATGCGCCCACCTGTGGAGACGCAGATGAAGCGAACGTCGCGCTCGGGCCAGTTGCGGAGGACATCGGCAATCCGGCCCTTCATCTCGCGGCTGATGTACATGCCGCGCGCACGTCGGTAGATGTGGCCGAAGGCCAGGCAGGCATCGGCGACGGTCGGGTCGTAAAGGATCGGGATGAACCGCGCGGGATCGGACATCACCGTACGGTAAAACAACGTTTCATTCCGGTCCGACAAGCCGATCAGGTAGACGTAGCGTTCAAGATCGTTGGGCTTGGCATCGAGGTGGCCCAGCACGCGCTCGAGTTGCCGTTCAATGGTCTCCACGGCGGGTGGTAAAAGGCCCTCGAGTCCGAATTGCTTGCGCTCCTGCGACGTGAACGCCGTGCCCTTGCTGAAAATTGGGTTTTCCAGCAACGCGAGTCCTCGCAACGCGGTGGATGCAGGATGAGCCGTAGTGTGCGGCATGTGAGTCTCCTTCAGAGATTTTAGGCGACAGCCGATGGTGTGACGGCAAAGTGAAACATCGATGAGTCATCGGTTGATCGTTCGAAAAGGCTGAATTGCGGATGCCGTTGCAATCGTCCTTCGGCCTACAACGTGATCCTGTCAGATCGGCCGGCCGAGCTGCTTTCGCAGGCTGTTGTCGAATGCGGATGCGGGGACGAAACGCAGCAAGAAACTGACTTGGCGCACCATTTTTCCGCAACTGGTCCGACGTAAACGTCGAGCGGCTGTCCTGGCGGCGGGTTCGGGTGTTTTATTGATGACGATTTCAACATGCCCGAACGCGCGCATAGCTGCATCAGAGAAAGCCTCAACTGGGCTCGCGATGCAGACAACGAGGAGAGCGCCGTGTCGTTCCCTTCATCGACGTAGTGCATCCGGAAGCGGTTGCCATCGAAGAAGCAAGGCTTGGAAGGCCGAGTTCTTCCAAAGGTCTCCTGTGCTGCAATCATCGACAATCCCTGCTTCGGTTCCGCTCCCCAAACGAGGGCGGCCCACATGTCACATCATGGTGCCTGGCAAAAAGCAGCGCACCCGCGGGTGGCCATCAATGTAGTAGTTCCAAACCATAGTGCGCCCGACCTTGTTAGGCTGTGTGATCACGGCCCCGTCCGGCACCATCACCCACTCACTGTTGATGCGCACACGATAGTGGCCGCGGTCGGATTCCCAGTCGACATCCGCAACGAAGTATCCATCCGCATCCGAGCAGCACTGCCCAAAGTCGCTGGAGAGGCTTTCGAACCAAGGCTTCAGTGGTGAACCGGTGTAGCGCCCATCGTCACGCGCCAGCGCGGACGTAGCCAGCATGATCAGGCCCAGCGACAAGCCCATGCGGTTCATAGCGCGCAGCCCGGGTTTCCAGCCGTGTACAAATCCACGTTGCGCACGAGAGCTCTGCCCTTGGTGACCTGTCGGATCAGCAGCTCGCATACGGCATGATCGACAGTCGCTGCGGCACTCGAGATCAAGATAGGAAAATCCATATCCTCCTCCTCCGGAGCCCCCAGCGAGCCGAGGCGGCGTCGGGCAGGCCTATCCGGAATGCGGAGAGGGTTGGTGCGACCTCCTCGATCGCCTGTGCGTCCGGATCCGGGCGGCTGTCCAGGCATGCGGCGGCGGCCCCGGCAAACGTTGCGTTCACACAAAGAAGGCACAGGTCCTCTCGATTAGCCAAAACGCCCCCACCGTGCCGATCGCGTATGCAGCGACGACATCGACCCGGTTGACTGCCCGTTGAAAAAGGGGAGGTCTCAGGCGAAGCGCCATTGCGGCATGGAACAAGCCCCCCGCCGTCAGGATCGCAGCCACGAAAGCCAGCTGCCCGATCTCCACTCCGATGTTAAAAAACAGCAAGGCAACAGGGATTGCGTGTTGAGGTAGCCCCACCTCGGCCAAGGCGCCGGCGAAGCCAAAGCCGTGCAAAAGCCCAAAGCCGAAGGCGACCAGCCACGGCAGACGCGCGGTCAAACTATGCTTTCCGCGGCGTGCATTCAGAATCTCGACGGACACGAGCATTATGCTGAGCGCTATGGTCGCCTCCACGGGCGGACCCGGCACGTTCACGAAGCCCAGCGTCGCCGCGGCAAGCGTAATGCTGTGTGCAATCGTGAACGCAGTGACAGTGATGGCGACGCGCCGCCAGTCGCGAACCAGGATCACCAGCGCCAGCACAAACAACAAGTGATCGAAGCCGAAAAGAATGTGTTCGACGCCCAATCGAAGATATGTCGCCGCCACTTCTCCCGAGGCGGGCACGGCCTGAATCACGAACGATGTCTTCGTCGGTGAAAGCCGTTCAGTCTGGATTGCCCCTTCAACGCTTTCGATTCGAACCAGCACGTCCGTCGATGTGGCCGACAGACCCTCGATGGATACGGCCTGTCCAGCTAGTCCTCCATCCCGCCGAACGGTGCGGCGCTCGACATAAGCTCCATCGACGTACGAGGCGCGGGGCAGCCCAGTGTCCTGAGTGCCCGCCGGCAGCTTGACGTAGATCGCGAGGCGCAAGTCCTCACCCCGCGCGGGAATTTTGAAAAGCAGATTATAGGTGACGGCGCTGGTTTGTCGCATCTCGAGATAGCCCGGGCGAAGCTCATCCGAGAGCGCGGGATGTGCCACCAGGACGGCAACAACGGCAAAGATCAGGCGGAAGCCAATCATCGATTCGCGGACTCCGCCGCTTTTGCCCGAGGCTTCTCAATCACGATGTCGTAGCGGCCGCGCAGCGAGGCATAAAGCTTTTGTTCTGTCTCCAAGCGGCGCGCGTTTGCCCACTCTCGCTGCACAGCCGGGCGGATCGTATCGAGCGGCGGCAGGTCTCCCGGCACCCGTTTGCTGATGAAGACGAAATGCTGCCCGAAGCTGGACGAAACCGGTCCTTGCCAGCGCCCCTCCTCGGTGATTGAGAGCTCTTTGGCGAAGCTTTCACCAAATATGCCCCTTACCTTGGCCGGCGAAATGTCGCGAAACTGTTCGCCAAGCAGGAAAGCGTCCCCGAGGGACGTTGCGTCTACGGTCCCGTCGGCCCGTGCCAGAATGCCCGCAAGGCGCTTGCCGTCGCTATCGATCGCATTCGCGCGCCTCGTGGCGCTCAGGAATACGTGATGGAATGTCAGTTGATCCTCGGCTCTGAAGCGCTCCGGATTGGACGCAAGATATGCCGCAAGCTCAGCGTCGCTGGGTTCGGGCACGGACATCTCACCCGCGAGAAATTCCATCTTCTGCCGCACGCGGCGGCGAATGATGGCGTCGTCGCGGTCCAGACCGGCCGCCCTACCCTCGCGATAGAATACCTCGTCCCGGACGTAGTCCTCGATCAAGCCCTGCAGTTCCTGGTCGGTCGGCGGCCGCCGCCAGGTCCGCACAAACGCGTCGCCGAGATTGGCGGCTTGTGAGGCGGAAACCACGATCTTCTCGGGCGCCTCCGCGCCTCGCTTGCCGGCAAGCCCGTAAAGCGCGAACAGCAGGGCACCGAGCGCCAGAAACTGCAGCAGCGGCTCCCGCAGCAGCCGGACGATCAAGGCGTGTACCAGATCGGCGAGGTATAGGCGCGTTCGGTGGTCGTCATCCTGACTTCAGCAGGCATCTTGATGTCGAAATATTTGGCGTCATAGGCCGTCCAGCGCGGCGTCGGAATTTCGATCACGCGCACATAGTAAAACGCGCGCAACGCCGGATCGAAGTCCGGATCTTTCCAGACGGTGATCATCTCGCCTGCGCCGATCGTATTGGTCCATGTCGCATTTGCGACATCGACAGTGCTCCCGACGGAGGTCTTGCTGCGCCCGTCGGCGTCGATCGTACGCCCCCCGGAAACGGCGACATCGTAGACCCGTTCCTGCGTCTGGCCGTCTTTTCCAAGCCACCCCTTGATGATCTGAATGCGATCCAAGTTTGCGCCGATCGGATCCTTCAAGGCGGCGACGAGGAAGGAAGGCAACCTTCCGCTTGGTGCGGCGCTCAAGTCGCCGCCCATCGGCACGCCCTTGGTGTAGCCAATGCGCGCCGGCATGCGGTTGTTGGCGTCGGCAGCCTCGAAGTCCCATCCGCCGAAGAAGCGAACGACCATCCTCGGACCGGTGGTGGCGTAGGTCTCGCGCCGCTTCATGGCGTCGAAGATTGCCTCGCGGGTATTGTCCGCCGCCCATACCGCGGCGTAGCCGGCCGCTGTCGTTTCCCAGCCCATGATAACCGCCTTGTCGGTCTTGACGAAGGGATGCGTAGCGCGACCGGCGCTTGGTTCGGAAGAAGACGTCTTGCCGAAGAAATTATCCTCCTCGACCGCGGCGAGCCCCGTGTGTGTATCGGTGCTGCCGACCAGACCGAATTTGTAGGGATTGAGGCCGAGCTCGGCTTCCATCTTGAGGCCGTTCTTGAGCGCAGAACGCACATACTCGAACTCAAGCATTTCCGGCTTCTTCACTTCGGTCAGATCGAGGTTGCCCTTGTCCCAACGTTCGTAATTCGCGAACTCATCGTTGGGCGAAAGAAATGGATGGGTCTCACCGTCGCCCTTCATTTGTGTCGCTTCGTAGAGCGGCTCCCAGCGAGTTCGATTCTCCGCGTACTCCCGGTCGATACGCTTGCCGTTGAACGATTCGATGATCGGAAACATCCGGCCGTTGCTGAGATTTCCGTTGTGCGCCAACGCAAGAATTTCGGCTCCGGTCTTTTCCTCGACCATCGCCATCCATTTCCAGAGATCCCGAGGATTCGGACTGCCGAGCGGCGGCAGCGTGGTATAGGGCTCCACCAGGCCGGCCTTTGCTCCATTGTCCCGCCAGATGATATTGCGATGAAGGTTGTTGCCGCCGGCGTTTGAAGTCCACTCATACCCGATGAACGCGGTGAAGCGCCCCGGCTCGTTGGCTTCTTCCGCAGCTTTGATCGTCTCGCGCCAGGCGCTGCGATAGGCCGGCGTCCCCGGCGTCGGGAATCCCTTCGGCATTAATCCCTTGCCGAAGCTGGTGATGATATCCAGGGCGGCCTGCGCGCCCTTTCCAGAATTGATCTCGTCGTACCACTTCCGGCCCTGAGGCGTCGCCAGCAGGCCGGCATCGCCCCCAATCAGTTGCGGGAAAAAGCCCATGCCGTCCGAATGGTCTGCAACCACCATGAAGTCCAGCGGCCGCGAAAGTTTGGCACGTTGGCCGCTGGAAGAGATAACTTCCTCCCCCTTGGCGAAGCGATAGGCATCCTTGGGCCCGAGCCGCGCACCGAACGCGCCGGCATCCATCGAGTATGAGGTGTGCGTGTGCGTGTCGCCGAAATACGGCCGTGTCGGGAAGTTGCGCCCCGCATATGGCGAATAGGGCGGCTTGGCGGGAAAGGCCTTCTCGGCCGTCTCCCTGTCGAGCGTGCCGATGTCCGTGGTTTGATCTTCCGCAGCAACCGCGGTGACAAACAAGCACGCCGCGCACAAGCCGGCAAGCGCGGTTACGCAAACGTAAGACGACGAACGGCTCATCATGAGCGCCCCTATGATCTCGGCGAATTGTGTCTTCAAGCAAATACGACCCAGCGCAAGAATAGGCGCCATCAAACGGCCGTTCAGCGTCGGCCCACTCGATTGACCGGACCACCACGATTCATAGGCCGTCCAGGGGTGACCGCACGCGCAACCGGCCGAGCCACGAGCCGAACACCGGGTCGTACGATGCAGCCGGCCGGATAGCTGATGTACTGGCAGTAGACGACGGCGCTGGCCGGTTCACTGCTTGCGACCACGCAACCGGCGATCACTAGCGCTGACAACGCAATTGATAGCTTCATTCTTTGCTTCCTTCCCTGGGGCACAACGGTCCCCTTGAGAGGGCTGCGGCTGATCCCAGTTCAAGGTCAGCCCAGTCAAAGGATGGGCAATAGGATCACGCGCGGTGTCCTGGTAGCAAACGTTTTCGGACATTCTGTAGGGTAATTGCGAGATGCACCCGCGCCGCCGTACCGGGGAATCGCCGAAAGAGCCGGAGAATCGGTAGTAGCGAAGCCACACGCCCGTCGATTTGGTTATTGCCTAGATGACCTACCTGGCCTTACGTCTTGGTTGGGCATTGGTACTCTCAAAGCCGTTGTGGGTGTGGAGTCTTCCTTGGCTGGCGAACGGATGGAAAGGCGACTGGCTGCAGTTCTTGCAGCCGATGTTGCCGGTTACAGCCTTCTCATGGGGCGGGATGAGGAAGGGACGCTCACCCAGCTTAAGGCGTTCCGGACGACGCTAGTCGATCCGATGATCGCGGCGCACCGAGGCCGAATCGTCAAATCGACAGGCGATGGCGTGCTGGTCGAGTTCGCCAGCGCCGTTGACGCTGCGCGGTGCGCGGTGGAGGTACAGCGAGGGGTTGCTCTCGAGAACATCGGTGTGCCCGAGCACGCCAGGATCGAATTTCGGATTGGCATTCACGTCGGCGACATCATCGTCGATGACGATGACATCTTCGGGGACGGTGTGAACATCGCGGCCCGCCTGGAAGGAATTTCTCAGCCGGGAGGGATCTGCATCTCCGATGACGCGCAGCGTCAGATCCGGGGCAAGCTTGACAGCCCATTCGAAGATATGGGGCCCCAAAACCTAAAGAATATCGCCGAACCGATGCGGGCGTGGCGATTGAGCGTAGACGCCAAGTCAGCAGAGTACCTCTCGGCAGAGCGGTCCGTCGGACTTGCGCAGCCCCTTGCACTTCCGGACAAGCCATCGATCGCCGTGCTGCCGTTTCAGAATATGAGCAGCGATCCGGAGCAGGATTATTTTGCCGACGGTATGGTGGAGGACATCATCACGGCCTTGTCGCGATACCACGGCCTGTTCGTGATCGCGCGCAACTCGAGCTTCGCCTACAAGGGACAAGCGGTCGACATCAAGCGGGTGGGCCGTGAGCTCGGCGTCCGTTACGTTCTCGAGGGAAGCGTACGCAAGATTCCCAACCGGGTCCGCGTGACTGCGCAATTGATCGACGCCGGAACGGGGGCACATCTCTGGGCGGACCGCTTCGACGGGGCGATGGAAGACATCTTCGATCTGCAGGACGACATTACGCTGAAGGTCGTCGGCGCCATTGCTCCCAAACTGGAGAACGCCGAGATCGATCGGTCGATGCGGAAACCGACTGAGAGCCTCGACGGGTACGATTATTACCTGCGGGCAATGGCCAGGTTTCACAAAGCCGGCAGGGAAGATATCGAGGAAGCGGTTCGCCTATTCCATAGGGCGATCGAATTCGACGCCGGCTACTCGTCCGCGTACGGAATGGCCGCTTGGTGTTATGCCCGGCGCAAGTTGAACGGCTGGACAGACGACCGATCTGCCGAAAGCTTGGACGCCGAGCGGCTCGCCAGGCGGGCGATAGAATGCGGCAATGACGACGCCGTTGCACTAGCAAGCAGCGGTATCGCGATCGGCTACATGTTCGACGACTTCGAACGTGCCGTATCGTTGATTGATCGCGCTCAGGCGCTAAACCCCAATCTCGCGATGGCATTTCATCTGAGCGGCTGGATCAGATGCTTCGTCGGTCAGCCGGACCTGGCCATCGAGCACCTCAATCGTGCCATTCGGCTAAGCCCTCTTGACCCGCAAAGACCAGGGATGCTGGCCGCCATAGCCGCAGCCCATTTTGCGGCCGGCCGGTTTGATGCTGCTTCGTCCCTAGCGACCAAAGCCATGCTGGAGCAATCGAACAACTTCATCGCTGCACTCGTCGCGGCTGCGTCGAACGCCCTTGCTGGCAAACTCGACGCGGCCAAGAGGGCGGCCGAGTTCGTGTGTGCAAGCGACCCGGATTTTCGGATTCGGAACGTCAAGTACCGCTTGCCGCACAGGCAGCCCGAGGTGCTGATCCGATGGGAGGATGCTCTGCGCAAGGCGGGCGTCCCCGAATAATCCTAGGCTTATAGAACGCGAGTGCCAGGTCCCCGCACGATGCTTTTTGGTCGGTGGGGCGGCTCTCTCTCTACGTACGCTCGCGGTCTCGCCGAGGTCAGGCAAGTGTCTGCGTGCTCGGCTTATCAAATGCTCTATCCCGCGCCCACGCTTCCAGCGCCGGCTTCATCGCCCGCGCGGCGCTCGCGAGACCGAAGGAGCCCGACGATGAAGGTCTTGAGCTTTCTTGCCATGTGGCCCGGTCGCTGCTCGTCAGCGGCGGCGGGCGACCCACATTCCGAGCGCGAACGCGACGGCGAGCGATTGCAGCGGCGCCTGGACCGTCACCTTGCGGAGGCGGTCCGCCCAAACGATGGCGGCATCCTTCGCGGGCTGGGCCGGTCGCCGGCGCCCCCCGGAGGTCTGCTCGTTGCCATCCGTCTCGTTCGTCAGCCCGGAGGCTTCGGTCATTGCCGAGGCTTCCTTCAAATCGATATCCATGCGGCTCTCCTATTCCGTCGTTAGGCGGTCTTCCGCTGCGGCTTGGCCGCGGGCTTCTTCGCCGCCGCATCCTTCACCGGCTTCTTGCCCGCGATCGGCATCAGCATTTCCTTCTGGCCGGCCGCTGCCTTGCGCGGCTTCTTGGCTGGCTTGCCCGATTTCGCTGGCTCAGCTTCCTTCCCGACGCTCCGCCGCAGCGCCTCCATCAGGTCGACGACGTTGGTCGCGGCCGGCTTCGACTTCGGGGTGATCGGCTTGCCGGCCCGCTTCTGGTTGATGAGCTCGATCAGCGCGGTTTCGTAGTGGTCCTCGAACTTCTCGGGACCGAACCGCCCCGCCTTCTGGTTCACGATGTGCCTCGCGAGATCGAGCATGTCCTTGGTCACCTTCACGTCCTGGATCTCGTCGAAATACTCCTGCTCGCTGCGCACCTCGTAGGGATAGCGTAGCAGCGTGCCGACGAGGCCCTTGTCCATCGGCTCGAGCGCGATGATGTGCTCGCGGTTGGTCAGCACCACCCGCCCGATCGCGACCTTGTCCATCTCGCGGATGGTCTCCCGGATCACCGCGAAGGCGTCGTGGCCGACCTTGCCGTCCGGGCGGATGTAGTAGGGGCGGATCAGGTAGCGCGGGTCGATGTCGGATTTGTCGACGAACTCGTCGATCTCGATGGTGCGCGTGGATTCCAGCGCGATCTCCTCGAGCTCCTCCTTCGTGACCTCGATGAACTGGTCCTTCTCGAGTTGGTAGCCCTTGACGATGTCCTCGTTGGGCACCTCGTCGCCGGTGTCGGCATCGACCTTCAGGTACTTGATGCGATGGCCGGTCTGCCGGTTGAGCTGGTTGAAGGAGATCTTCTCGCTTTCGGACGTGGCCGGATAGAGCGCCACCGGGCAGGTGACGAGGGACAGACGCAGGAAGCCTTTCCAGTTGGCGCGCGGGGCCATGTACGCAGAACTCCGGTTCGGGACGGCTCGGATTCAAGACGAACGAGGACTGCCGGTTCCGACGTGCCGGCCGGCAGTCTCGAGATTCATGCAAAGGCCGTCGCTGCGCCGTGGGAATTCGGGAGACCGTCTCTTGACTCTTCGGAACGAAACGGGAACATAATTGGATGAACGCCACCTCGGAGCAGGCCGGACCGGCCCCCGACGACCTCGAGGCCGCCGCCGACCAAGCGATTGCGGCGTGCGGCGGCGACCCCCGGGAAGCCGTGAAGGCCCTCATCGTCGCCATGGA
The DNA here is from genome assembly GCF_023101105.1 of Bradyrhizobium sp. 155. Lineage (NCBI taxonomy): Bacteria > Pseudomonadati > Pseudomonadota > Alphaproteobacteria > Hyphomicrobiales > Nitrobacteraceae > Bradyrhizobium > Bradyrhizobium sp. 155. The sequence goes on from NZ_CP064704.1 coordinate 7,266,850, forward strand.
CTTCCTGGAGACCCGGCTCGACGAGCTTCGCAGCAAGGTGTCGACCGGCTACGCCCGCGGGCGGCTCCCAGGGGCGCCCGAACGCAAGGATGAGGCAGATGTCTGAAGTGACCTACTATGTCGCTCTGCCGTTCGTTTTCTCCGACGACGGCGTGGCCGCCGGCGAGGCGGCGGAATGCCTTAGCGCCCTGCGGCGATGCGGGCGGAGGCGCTCTCCCGCAAACCGGGCCATGCCGGCGCCATCGCGTTCTCTCGGACCGGAGATCCGTCGAGCGGCGACTTCAGTGACGCCAGGCTGATCCGGAAATTCGGCGACGTGCCGGACGATCTCAGCACCCGATGAAACTCGATCGGGTCCGCAACGAGATCGCCCGCATGCGCGGGCAGCTCCGTGCTCAGGAACGCGAAATCCAGATGCTGCAGGGGGCCGGCGTCGCGACCGCTTCGGCCGAACTGCTGCTCTCGAGGATGCGCGCGAAAATCGACGATCTCTGCCTGGAGCGGGACGCACTCCGGAGAGCGCCGACCGCCTGACCACCGCAGCACGGGCGCGTCCGGTGCCTTGACTCCTCGGCCTCTCACGTACTCAATTCCTGCAATCGATGATGTTGCGGGTTGCGTCATGGAGCAGGAATTCTATCGGGGTCTCGCCGACCGGGTCCGGACCATCGCCGAGAAGGCCGACCCTTTCACCAGGCGACGCCTGCTGGATCTGGCCAAACGGTACGACACCAAAGGAGGCTCGCGCCCCGCGCACTCGGTCGAGCGCCCGCTGCCGCGCACGACACCGCCGGCGACGATCTTTTCCGGACTTGGCGAGGTCTGACGGCGCAACAGCTTTCGTTTGCGCTGTTTGCACCTAGCCGGCGGGAGCCTTGAAATCGTACGAGATGCGTCCAGCCGGGAGATAGAACAGCGCGATCACCGCACCGCCCCTGACCTCCGGAAAGTGCCTGCTGCCCGATTCGGGCGCCGTCCAGCCGGGTCCCTGCCAGCCCTGCAACCCCTTCAACTCCGCGCCCGCGTCCAAGGGCACCACGAGGTTGATCTCGCCATAGGGATGACCGTGATACTGCCCGCGCAGCACGTCGTGGTCGTCCTCGTCCTTGAACCGGCGTGGAGCAGCGCTGTTCATGTAGACCGCCGTGAGGCTGAACTGGAAGGTTTCGGCAGTCGGCTCGACGATGCGGCTGCGGCGGTAGTTCGGGCCGTCCACCTCCTGGTTCGCCGCCCAGCCCTCCTCGACCCCGATCTTGATCAGACGAGACAGATCCCGATAGAGCGCGCTGCTTTCGCCGTACGTCTCGTTGAGCCAGCGCTCCATATCGGCTCCGGGCGTCATGTCCTTCACTTCGCGCAGAAAAGAAATGCTGCGCCGGATCAGTTCTTCTCGACAAGCCATGGCGATCTCCTCTGTTGATTGTCTCTTACGCGTCCAATCCCAAGAACGTCGCGAACTCATCTACATGCGCCCGCGGCATCAATCGCTGCCCCTCGACTGCGGGCTTCCCGACCGAGATGCCGCACACCACTATCTGCTCCTCCGGAATCGAGAGCAGGGGGCGCAAGATCCGGTGATATTTCGAGAACGTCTCCTGCGGACACGACTGAAGTCCGCGTCCCGCCGCGGCGAGCATCACGTTCTGGACGAACATGCCGAGATCGAGCCAGCTTCCGGCTTCCAGCCGGCGATCGATCGTCACGATCAGTCCCACGGGCGCTCCGAAGAACGTGTAATTCTTCGCGGTCTGCCTGCTTCTTGCCTCGGCATCGGCCTGGCGGATTCCCAGCGACCCGTAGAACAGCCGCCCGAATTCCTGTCGTCGCTTCACGTAGGGATCAGGTAACTCGCTGGCGTAATATTTGTATTCCGAGACGTGCTCGTCCCGGCATGTTTCATGCGCGTTCAGCAGCGCCGCCGAGATGTTGGCCTTGGCGGCGCCACTCAGCACGTAGACATGCCAGGGCTGAATGTTAGCACCGCTTGGCGCGAAGCGCGCGACGTGGAGGATCTGCTCGATCGTCCGTCGCGGGACCGGAGCATCGCAAAAGTCACGGCACGCGATCCGGCGGGTCATGATCTCGTCGATCGGGCTCTGCGCAGCGCCGCACTCCTCGCTCGGTCCGATCACGGCTTCTTCAGGTCCGCACATCGTGGCTCGGATGACGCTCATCTGGATTTACTCCGGTCCAGCAACGAAGGTCAGTTCGGCCAGGCCGAACCGAGGATGATCGAACAGAAGTTCTGGCGGACATAGCTCATGTCCTTCAGCGCAAGCACATCAGCCTTCACGTTCCCGAACGTGGTCAGCGGCTTTTTGATGATGCCTTTGGCGAAGTGATCTATGATGTTCTCCTTGAAGTTCGTCTCGCGCGGATGATGGACGCAGACATGGTCGCGCTGTTCATGCGTGAAGTCGTGATAGGCGATCCCGAGCACGTCCATCTCGACACCCGCGGTCACCAGCGAGATGGTGGGTCGCATATGTTCGGGAATACCTGGCGTGGTGTGGAGCGCGATCGCGGTCCAGACGTCCTCGATCTCACGCTCGGGCAGGCCGTAGCTTTTCATGAAATCGCGCGCGGCATTGGCGCCGTCGACCTCGAAGCGCAGGTCGGGACTGGAATACTTCTCCGTGAGGCCCATGTCGTGGAACATCGCGCCGAGGTAAAGTAGCTCCGGCTCGTACTTAAGGCCGTGGCGCTCGGCGGTGAGCGCACCCCAAAGGAAGACGCGGCGACTGTGGTTGTAGAGTAGGTCGTCTTCCGTATCGCGCACGAGCTGCGTGGCGGCGCGGGCGATGGCACTGTCGGGCAGGCGGATGCCGGCGATGATCTCGGACATGGAGCGCTCTCCTTTTTTGCGTAGCAGGCTGGTTGCTTGTGCCTATTTGCCAACCGGGCACCGCTCCGCACAAGGAAGAGCATCCCGCGGATCAGGACAGCCGCACGTCTTTTCCTGACATGACGCTTCGCAGGGAAAGCAGGATCGCGAGCGTTGCCTTGCCGGGGAGCCGCGCGGTCTATTCCGATATCGCCCGCCGGAAGCTCGCCCGATATTGGATGGGGCTGACGCCAAGACGGGCGGTGAACACGATCCTCATCCGATCCGCCGAGCCGAAGCCGCAGTCGAATGCAACCGCCTTCAGCGGCCGGTCGCTTCCCTCCAGCATCATGCGCGCCGCATCGATGCGGGCGCGCTCGATGAATTCGTGCGGTGTGATCCCGGTCGCCTGCACGAAATGCCGGGCCAGATTTCGGGCGCTCATCCCGACGACGGCGGCAAGGGACTCCAGCGAGTGGCGATCCCCGACGTTCGCCATCACATGGTCCTGGATACGGGCGATCGGCGATTCCGGATCGGCTGGCGCGGTGAGATAGGGGCTGAACTGAGACTGTCCGCCTTGGCGCTGGGCGACTACGACCAGCCGCTTGGCCACTTTGAGCGCCGTTTCCGCACCGTGGCGCTGCCCGACCAGCGCCAAACCGAGATCTATTCCCGCCGTTACACCCGCGGCGGTGATCAGCCGCCCATCGCGGACATAGATCAAATCCGGTTGGACTTTTGCCTTTGGGAACCTGGCCGCCAGCGCCTGCGCATCCTGCCAATGGGTCGTGACACGCCGATCGTCGAGCAGACCGGCATAGCCAAGGACAAAGGCCCCGGTGCAGATCGAACCATAGAGGCTCGACCGCCACGGCAGCTCCTTGACCCATTGAAGCAAGTGTGGGTCGGGCTCCGTTTCAGGTGGGGTGGGCGTGCCGGCCACCAGAACGATGTCGAACCCACCCGTCGCCTCCTCAAGCGTTAGATCGGCAATAAGCCGTATGCCGTTCGAGGCGCGCAGCGGATTGTGGTGAGCAGCAACGAGTACGGATTCATAGCGGTCGGCACTGTCGAGAAAAGTGTTCGCCTCGCTGAACACGTCCATCGGCCCGGCCACGTCCAAGGCCTGGACCCCCTCGTAGATGACGATCGCGACAGCTTGTACCGGCACCTTTACTGCCTCTCCAATCAGGCGCCTTATTATGCATGTCGTTCACACCGTGCAAAGGCCGGGCGGTGACTGGACAGGCGATCCTGTCGCGCCATCATCTCGGTGCTGCGTCCTTGTCGGGGATCGTCAATGCCCCGTCTTTGGAATCGACCACGAAGACCGCGAGCAAGCTGGCGGACTCCGTGTCGCTCGCGTTCTCGCTCACCCTGTGATGTGAGCCTGGCGTTTCGTAAAAGCCCTCGCCTGTGCGAAAGACCTGCGCAGGGTCATCGCCGACCTGGCTTCGGATGGCCCCGGACAGCACATAGGCGTAGATGAAGGCCGACGCTGCGTGGCGGTGAGGCAGCGATTTGCTCCCGGGCGGATAACTCACCAGGACGGCAGCCATTCTCTTTCCTTCGACGTTCGGCAGCGCGTGCTCGAAGACAAGCTTGACTTGCTCCCGATCCTGAGCGATGGCGGGCGAAGCTCCCGCAATGGCCGCTGCTACGATCGCCAAGAACATCGTGCGTGGCAATTCTATTCCCTGTCTGGGCGTGATTGCTGAACGGCGTAACAGCGCCGCCATTCGATTGGTGAATGCACTGATCGACATCATGACCTCCTTTTCTAGTGAGACCAGGGCGAACCCGCGATCAAGTCGCAGGCGTTGGGGCTCTTGAACCCCGGCATGAAGCGTTCGCAGACCGCGGCGTTGACGGTGCCGTACGTGGTCGCCGGCTTGTGCGCAAAACCGGCGAAATACTCCCGAACGAAGCCTTCCTTGAAATTCGTGCGGGGATATTTGGCGACGATCTCCTCGCGAAGCTCCACGGGAAACTGGTCGAAGCCTACCCCGACGACATCGAGCAGAACACCTGAATTGAGGAGCGCGACCTCCGGACCCATGTACTTCGGGATGCCGGGAGTGGTGTGCAGCGCGATCGCTTCCCAGACCGTCTGCACCTGGTCTTCGGCGATGTTGTGCGCGCTCAGAAACTGCCGGGCGGCATTTGCACCATCGACCTCAAAGCGTTCGTCTGTGCTCGCGAATTTCTTGATCAGGCCGAGATCGTGGAACGCGGCGGCCACGTAGAGAAGCTCGGAGTCGAAGCGCAGCTTTTTCTGACGACCCTGCTCCGCCGCAAACAGGTACACGCGGATCGAGTGATTGAAGAGCAGATCGGTGGAATGCTCGCGCAGGACGTCTGTCGCCTCTTTCGCCAGCAAGGAATCGGGAATGACGAGGGCCGGGGCGGGAGTTCGGGGTGTCATTTTTTGTCCTTTCAGCAAAAATCGATGGGCTTGGCTGGCGCTCCGGACGCGTGAGCGCAAGAGAGGCGCGAGATCGGTCAGTCCGCTCCGACCGCGAGCACGATCTTGCCTTTTGGCCGGGGCCGCGCGCCCTCCAGCATGAAGTGGGCCTCGCGCGCATCCGCGAGGGGCAAGACCACGCCGACGTTCGTTCGCAGTTCTCCACCATCGAGGAGGCGAGCGATTTCCGTCAGACACCGGCTCGTGACGTCGACCAAAAAGAAGGTGGCTTCCACACCGTGCTGTTTTGCGAGATCCTGATCCGGGCGGGACACTGCCGAGATCAGCTTGCCGCCTCGACGAAGGACCTGGAACGAGCGGCTTTGCGTCTCGCCGCCGACGAGATCGATGACGGCGTCCGCATCCCGCACTTCCTCCTCGAAGCGCTGGCTCCGATAGTCGATCACCGTGTTTGCGCCAAGGTTGCGCACGAAGGAAGCGTCGGCCGTCGACACCGTTGCGATGGTCTGCACACCTGCGTGACGGGCCAATTGGACCGCGTAGGATCCCACGTTGCCAGCCGCCCCGTGAATGACCACCGTTTGGCCCGCTCTGAGTTGCGCGTGGTCGAACAGCGCCTGCCATGCGGTGACGGCAATGACGGGAACGGAGGCGGCTTCGGGGTGAGTTAGCGAGTTCGGCTTGCCTGAGACCATCTCCGCGGAAGCCAACGCGTACTCGGCGTAGCTCCCGACAAACCGCGGGTTCGTAACACCGTAGACCTGCTCTCCCGCACGTGCTTGCGAGACACCGGGCCCAACGGCGACGATTTCACCTGAAAGGTCCGAGCCCAGAGTGAGCGGGAGCGGCTGCGGCAATGCGCTCTTTCCGGCTCTGATCCAGCCGTCCCATGGGCCTACTCCGGCAGCTGCAACTTTGACCAGGACCTCGCCAGGCCCGGGCTCCGGACGGGAGAGGGCCTCGAACTGCATGACCTGCGGCGGCCCGAACTCATGTACGCGCCACGCCATCATCGTCGATCCGGTCCGCGCTTCCGTGACTTGAGTAACCATGCTGCTCGAGGCCATCTCACTCTCCTTGCGCTCAGCTCGTCGCGAATACCGCCGACCACTCCCGGAGCCTGTCTGCGGTTTTCCCGGTTGTCTCCTCGGCCCAGGCGGGATTGCCCGTATGTCGTCATGAAGCCCTGCTTTGGACAACGGACAAGATCCTACGGATCAGGACAGCCGAACGTCCTTTTCTGACAAACGGCCGCCGGAGAGTTCGCCGCAAGAGGTTTCGACACGCTGGGCTCCGAGATCGCTGGAGAGGCGGTCCGATGGAGGATCAGGGCATGCCAGGCGAGCAAGAACGGGTGGCAAGACAACTCGGACCTCCGCAGGAGCGCCGCGCCTCCAGGAACTCACCCGCAACAGTTTGGAATTGCACGACACTCCCGAAAAGGCCGTGAATTGCCTGTCTTTCGGATACCTCCCGGCCGCCGTCCCCGGTATCGTGGGCTTCCGGTCAATCGGTAGGGACACCACGAGAAGAGATGTTTCAAAACCCATCGGATCTGGCGGCCATGGCCGAGGCCTTGAGCCAGTCGACGGATTACCGGGTGCTGCGGCGTCTCGTGCCGCGGCCGACGTCCATGGCGGCCCCGGGACAGGAGACCCGGACCGGCATTCTGCTCGACACCGAGACAACCGGCCTCGAGCACGCCAAAGACGAGATCATCGAGCTTGGGATGGTCAAGTTCGACTACACGCCGGATGGGCGGATCATCGGCCTCCGCGACACCTTCTCCGCCTTCAACGAGCCGAGCGCGCCGATCTCCGCGGAAGTGACGGCACTCACCGGCATCACCGACGAGATGGTGGCCGGTCACAGGTTCGATGACATGGCCATCACGGCCTTCGTCGACGGTGCTGTCATCGTCATTGCCCACAACAGCAGTTTCGACAGAAAATTCGCCGAACGCTACTGGCCCGTGTTCGAGCACAAGGCGTGGGGCTGCAGCATGAGCGAAATCGACTGGCGCAAACACGGCCTTGCGGGCTCGCAGCTCGGATATCTGTTGAACGGTGCTGGCTACTTCCACCAGGCTCACCGAGCGGTCGACGACTGCCACGCGTTGCTGGAGGTCCTCGCCTTCGAACTGCCGACTACGGGCTCGCCGGCGCTCGCGCTGCTGCTCGAGAACGCCCGCAAGCCGACGCTGCGGATATGGGCGGAGCAATCGCCTTTCGAGCTTAAGGATTCGTTGAAGAGGCGAGGTTATCGCTGCAGCGACGGCACGGACGGCCGTCCGAAAGGCTGGTACATCGATGTCTGCGAGACCGCGCTGGACGCCGAGCTCGCGTTCCTCAAGGCGGAGATCTATCTCCGCGACGTCGAGCTGCGCCAGCAGACGCTGACCGCCTTCACGCGCTTCTCGAGCCGGGCTTGAGCGGCCGGCCTCGGAGCAGGCCTCCTCCGGATTGGCGCACGAGAGCGGAGCTCAGCGGCCGAGACGCTTCTCGAGCCGCTTGCGGGAATTGCCGACTTTCTTGACGGCTTTCTTGACGGCGGAGGCCGAGCGGCCGGTCTTCTTCGCCTCGTAGCCGACCTCGTACTTCTGCCCGCCGGCGACGCGCGCCCGGTCCTGCTTGCGTCCTCGCGCGGTCTTCTTCGCGGCTGCCATCTGCTCCTCCTTCTCCAAATGTGATGGCGGTGCAACGCCGCACGGACCGGGGTTCCCCCGATCTCCTCGCCATTTCCCGCCGCACTCGTGACCAGCGGCCAACAGGCTTCCGATCCTGCGGTGCCGACCGAACCATAGGCGATTGCCTGCGTTTACCGAGACCATGTCGGACGCTTTTGATTACTTCCGCGCTTACGCTCTCCGGGCCCTTTGCAAAGCCCGAGCGATGCCGCGGGGCAGGATGAAGCATCTGCAGCTGGTGGTCGGCCGAATCTACAATCTCCTCAAGAAGGAGGCCGCCTATGCCCCGAACACGCAGCACCTTCAGGACTTCCGGGCAGCGCAGAAGCTTGAGGCATCTCTCGAGGGTCGGCCCGATGACGGCCCGATCTCTCAAGGTCGCTTTGCTGCGGCGAGGCGGGGCGCGGAACGGGAGGCTCGTTGAGTGGCTTCCGTCGACGCTCGCACCGTAGCAAGTCTCCTGCGAGAGTACGCTCAGCGCACTGCGTTGCGTGGCGGCAATCCTTACAGGGCAAAAGCGTATTCTCGGGCCGCCGACAGCCTGGTGGCCCTCGCCGTCCCTCTGCACGTGCTCATCGCCGAAGACCGGCTTACCGAAATCCCCGGTGTCGGCGAGGCGATTGCCGACATCATCACCAAGCTTCACAAGAGCGGCACTCATCCGAGCCTTGAAAAGCTGCGCAAGGAGTTTCCCGAGGGTGTGCTCGAGATGTTGTCGGTGCCCGGCCTCCGCCCCGAGAAGGTGCTGCGGCTCTACAAGGATCTCGGTATCACTTCGCTGGCCGAGTTGGAGGCCGCCGCCAAGGACGACCGCATCAAGAAGGCCAAAGGCCTCGGGGCCGCCTTGCAAACCAAGATCCTGCAGAATCTGGCCATCGCGAAGAGCGGTGAAGGCCGCCTCCATCTGCACCGCGCCGCCGCCCTGCTGGCCCACGCCAAGGATTCGGTCCGCAAGTCCAGGCCCGAGCTGAAGCGCGTCACGATCGCCGGCGACTTCCGCCGGGGCTGCGAACTCGTCGGCGATCTCTCGATCGTTGCTGAAGCCCCCAAGGCCTACAAGGTGGCGAAGCCGTCGCCGGCCGAAGGACTGCAAATTCGCCTGTCCGACCGCAAGCACTTCGGTGCCGCCCTTCTGTTCGCCACCGGCTCCGCCGCGCACTTCGAGCAGCTCCAGGCGTTGGCCATTGAGAAGGGAATGCGGTTGGAGGCCGACGGCTTGCACAAGGGCCGCACCCTGATCGCCGGCGACGAGGCCGAGATCTATGGTGCCCTCGGCCTGCCCTTCATCGATCCGGAACTACGGGAAGGGCGCGGCGAGGTCGGGTTGGCGCTGAAAGGCAAGCTCCCGAAACTCGTCACCGACCAGGACCTGCGCGGTATCCTTCACTGCCACACCGATGCCTCCGACGGCACCGAGACCTTGGAGACGATGGCCAAGGCCACGCGCCAGCGCGATTTCGAATATTTCGGGGTCGCCGACCATTCCAAGTCGGCGCACTACGCCGGTGGTCTCTCCGTGGAGGAGATCGCGCAACAGCACTTGGAAGCCGACCGTCTGAACAAGCGCTTCGGCAAGGAATTCCGGATCCTCAAAGGCATCGAGTCCGACATCCTGGCTGACGGCTCGCTCGACTATCCGGATGACGTGCTGGAACGATTCGACTTCGTGGTCGCGAGCATCCACGGTCGCTTCAAACTGGACCGCAAGGTCCAGACGCAGCGCTTGCTTCGGGCCATCTCCGATCCTCATACCACGATAATCGGCCACATGACCGGCCGGCAGCTCCAGCGGCGGCCCGGCTACGAGATCGACGTCGAGAAGGTGCTGCGGGCCTGCGCCAAGCACGACGTCGTCGTCGAGATCAACGCCCACCCATGGCGGCTCGATCTGGACTGGCGTTGGCACCAGGCGGCCCTCGACCTCGGCTGCATGCTGAGCATCAATCCGGACGCTCACTCGATTCCCGAACTCGACCACATGCATTGGGGCGTCTTGATGGCCCGGAAGGGAGGTGTCCCTGCCGACCGGGTCCTGAACGCGATGAAGCTTCCCGAGATCACGCGCTACCTCCGCCAGAAGCGGCGCTCGCTCGCCCGTGCCGCCTGATGCCGCAGGCACACGATCTCTCGCTCGAGGGAAAGGTGGCGGCGGTCGCCGCCGACCCTGGGCACCACTTCAGCAAGCCGCTCCAGGACCGCATCGTCCTGGTGGTAGGACATGGCGTCGACGGCGACGCACACGCAGGCCCGTTTGTCCGGCACCGCTATCTCGCCCGCCGCCGGCCACGCCTACCCAATCTCCGGCAGGTCCACCTGATCCCGGCAGAGCTCTTTGCATCCCTCTCGGAAGCCGGCTTCGAGGTCGCAGCGGGGGACATGGGTGAGAATATCACAACGGCTGGCCTGGACTTGGAGCGGATGCCGCTCGGCACCCTCGTCGAGTTGGGTCCCACGGCCCTGGTCGAGCTGACCGGTCTCCGGACGCCCTGTGTCCTCATCGACCGTTTCCGGGCAGGTCTGAAGCGACAGGTGCTCTCGTCGGCGGAAACGGGCCCTCCATTCAAATCTGGGGTGCTGGGCGTGGTCCGAGCCGGGGGACCGGTCGCGGCTGGCGATCGCGCGCGGGTTCGACTCCCGTCCTGCTCCTTTCGCGCCTTGCCGGCCCTGTAGAAGGACCCGTGCACCGCGTCGACGGTCAACTGGTGTTCACGAACCTGGCGCTGCGCCTCAATGCCGTCCGGACGGGCTCGGGTTGGCCTATATGATCAAAGATCAAGTAGAAGGAAGCGACCGACACAAAGCCGCTCAGCGGTCAGTGAGCAGTGAACCCGCCGTCGACTGTCAGGCCGATGCCGATGACGAAGCTCGCGGCCGGGCTGCACAGCCAGAGCACCGCTGCGGCGACCTCCTCCGGACGGCCGAGGCGCCCGATTGACTGCTGCTTCATGATCTCTGCCATTGCGTCGGACTGACCTTGCAGCATGTCCGCAACCATCGGAGTGTCGATCGTCCCTGGACATACAGCATTGATCCGGATTCCACGCGGCGCATATTCCACGCCAGCGCTCTTGGTCATGCCGAGCACGGCATGCTTGGTCCCGTGATAGGCCGCCCGCTGCGGCAAGCCGACGAGGCCCCCGAGCGAGGAGCAATTCACGATAGCGCCGGAGCCCTGTTCGCGCATGATGCGGAGCTCGTGCTTCATGCAACTCCAAACGCCCCGCTGATTGACGGCGACCACCCGATCGAACTGTTCGATCGGCTCGTCCGCGGCGTCGGACGGGGGCACCTGTATCCCAGCGTTGTTGAACGCCATATCGAGCCGCCCGTATTCGGCAGCCGCCCGATCGACGGTTGCAGCGACCTGGGCCTCGTCTGAGACATCGCACCTTAATCCGATCGCCGAGCCTCCGCCGCGGACGATTTGGTCCGCCGCTTGCGCGGCCAAGTCACCGTCCAAATCACAAAGGACGACGGAAGCTCCGCTCTCGGCAAACATGCACGCGGTTGTCAGTCCCATGCCCTTGGCAGCGCCTGTGACCAGCGCGACCTGGCCATTGAAATCGTAACGAGGGTTCATCATGCTCTCCTACGTGCATTCGCGGGCCTTCGATCATGGCAAGCGGTCACCGACTTTTCCCGAACACCGGAAACTTCGCGGCGTCGCCGTAGTCGTCGTGGTCGAAGCCCTTGAGCGTCGCCATGTCCTCGGCGGCGATTTCGAAGTCGACGGCAATGTTGCTGCGTAAATGCTCGGGGCGGACGGTCTTCGGCAGCGGCAGGAGCCCGAGCTCCAGGCAGTAGCGAATGCAGAGCTGCGCGACGGAGACACCGTATTTGGCAGCGAGCTCGGCCAGTCCGGGATTCGTCAGGACGGCGCCGTGCGCGACCGGAGAATAGGCTTCCACCAGCACGTCGCGGCTGCTGCAGTGGTCGATCAGGTCGAACGGCGTGTTGCCGACGTGTGCCAAGATCTGATTGACCGTGGGCTTCACGGCCGCATTTTCGAGGATTTTGTCTAGATCTACCTGGTCGAAGTTTGAAACGCCGATCGCGCGCAGCTTGCCGGCGGCGTGGCCTTCCTCGAGCGCGCTCCAAGCCTCGAGGTTGCCTTCAAAATAGCGCTCTCCCTTGCGGAATTCGGTCCAAGGCTGCGGGCTATGGATGAGCATCAGGTCTATGTGCCCGACGCCCAAGGCTGCCAGCGAGTCGTCGATCAGCGTCCGAGCTTCGGAGTAGGACTTACATTCCGCGGCGAGCTTCGTCGTGACGAATAGTTCGTCGCGCGCGATGCCGCTGGCGCGTAGCCCTTCCCCGACGCCGCGTTCGTTGGCGTAGGCTTGGGCGGTGTCGACGTGGCGGTAGCCAAGCGCCAAAGCCTGCTGAACGAGACCGGCAACCTCGCGGTCGTCGATCATCCACGTGCCGAAGCCCAACTTGGGAATCGGCACGCCGTCAGCGAGCGTGAAAGTCTCTTGAGCAATCATGGGGTCTCTCCCGAAGTCAAAGCTATGCGTTGGTCGGTGTCACAGGCGCGGTCGTTCCGATCACTTTCGGTACTGCTCGTCGTTGACCTTCTCCATCCAGTCCACGTTCTTGCCGTTCAGCGATTCGTGGACCGCGATGTGCGTCATCGCGGTGGTCGGCGAGGCGCCGTGCCAGTGCTTCAGTCCGGGCGGAAACCAGACCACGTCGCCAGGCCGGATTTCCTCGACGGGCCCACCCTCGCGCTGGACCCAGCCGAGTCCGGCCGTGACGATCAGCGTCTGCCCGAGCGGATGGGTATGCCAGGCAGTACGGGCGCCGGGCTCGAAGGTCACCTGACCCGCGCCCGTCCGAGCGGGATCCTGCGGCTGGAAGAGCGGGTCGATGCGAACGGTCCCGGTGAACCAGTCTTCCGGACCCTTCTGCGAAGGGCGTGAGCCGTTTCTTTTGATGTCGATGTCCATGTTGAACTCTTTCGATTGGCCGGTCGTCTGCGCCGACGATCCGCGGATATAGATGACAGCGGCGGCGCAGCCGCCGATGAGCACACCTCTGCGGGTGATCATCACCTTCCTCCTTCAGCGAGGGTCGTAGCCGGGTTTCTTGAAGATGGTGTCGAGCTTGTCGACGATGTCCGGCCCAAAGACGCGGCTGGTCCAATCCTTCGGATCGACATCTTCGATGCCGACCGACACAGAGTCCCGGCCGTAGTCCAGACTTTCCACCACGGCCTTCGTTACGGCTTCGGCCAGCGCGGCCTTCTGCTGTTTCGACTTCCCGGAATAGAGCTTAACGATGACGTGCGGCATGACGTTCCTCTCAGTGCGGGCGCTTTTCGATGACATCCTTGACCACCGGCGCAGCCGAGAATGCGTTGGGCCAGCCGGCGTAGAACGCGAGGTGACCGAGCATCTCGCCGGCCTCTTCCTTCGTCAGTCCGTTGTCCATCGCGCGGTTCAGGTGATAGGTGACTTGCGCAACCTGACCGGTCGCGATCAGAGCGCTCACGGTGACCATGCTGCGGTCGCGGGGAGCGAGCGCCGGCCTGAGCCAGAGATCCCGAAACAGCACGTCGGTCGTGTACTGGACGAGGCTCGGCGTGATCTGCCCGAACTGCTCTCCGACGCGCGTCGCCCGCTGCTTCTCCGCCGCTTCGTCGAGAGGCAACTGCGGTCCCGTCGCCGGCGGGAGCTGATCGGCTCCGATGTTGCGGCTCTTGAACGCGTCCCTCGCTGCCGGGATCGCATCCATCGCACTCGCCCAGCCGGTGTAGAACGCCAGGTGCGTGATGATCTCCGATATCTCCGCCGGCTTCACGCCGTTGTCGAGCGCGAGCGCCAGGTAGCGCGGCAGTTCGATTGTCTGGTCGCGGGCGATCAGCGCGGCCACCGTGACGATGCCGCGGTCGCGGCGGGACAGGCCCGGTCGCTTCCACAAGTCGTCGACGACGAATTTCTGCGCATAGCTTTCGAGGGCCGGCGCGACGGCGCGGACGTCTTCGGGCTTGGGCATGGCGGTTGCTCCTTCCTTGGGTGCCTGCGCGGCAGCCGCGCCGGCGAACAGGCAGATTGAGATCAAAGTGGCTGCAAGCGTTCTCATTGCGGGGATCCTTCCAAGCTCGATGGGTTCACGATCAGCCACCAGGCGACGAGCGAAGCGCAGAGCACGGTGCCCGAACTGACGAGAAACAGAGCGTTCAGTCTCGACCCGGCAGCGATCAGACCGAGCGCGGGACTGGCCAGGCCCTGGGCGAGATCGAGGAACGCGTGTAGGCGCCCATGGCGAGACCCCGGCTCTGTGCCGGCACGCGGCGGACCGCTTCGACACCGAAGCCGGGATAGACCAGCGAGAAGCCGAAGCCGGTGAGCGCCGCGCCGGCGAGCGCCATCTCGGGGCGAACCGCGAGCCAGATCAGCGCTTGGCCCACGGCTTCGATCGCGGCGCAGACCAGCGCGACCTTCGCGCCGCCGATCCTGTCAGCCAGATGGCTGAAGAACACCCTCGCCAGGATGAAAGCGACCGCATAGGCGGTGTACGCTGCCCATTCGTTGGCCCAACCCTTCGCTGCGAAAAGCAGGACGACGAACGTGGTCACGGCGCCGAAGCCCACGGAGCCGAGCGCCGATCCCAAGCCCGGCACCCAGACGGCGCCGACCACTTCGACGAACGAGGCCCGAGCGTGTTTCGCCGGTGCGACGGCCGGCAGAAGAGCAACGAGAGGCAGCGCCGCGAGCGAAGCCAACGTAGTCGCCAGCGAGATCGCGGCGAATCCGTAGGCCGCATATAGCGCGGAGCCAGCCGGCGCGCCGATCGCGAAGGCCGCGAACATGGCCGATCCCACCCAGGCGATCACCTTTCCCGTGTGGCTCGAATGCGCGAGCGCCAGTGCCCAGCTCACCGCCGCCGTGATGATGAAACTCTCCGCTCCGCCGAGCAGCGCACGGCCCGCGAGGAGGATCGCGACCGAGATCAACGGTGATCCGCTGAAACCGGACGAGAGAAGATAGAGCAGTCCGGCGGTGGCCGCCGCCAGCAAGCCGGCGACCACGCCGCGTTTCGCCCCGCGCGCATCGGAGAAATGTCCCGCCCATGGCCGCGAGATCAACGAAGCCGCGAACTGGCTGCCGGCGACCAGACCCACCACAAATGTGCCGAAACCCAGCCCGTCGTGCACATGAAGCGGAAGCACGGGCATCGCCACGCCAATAACGAGGAAGCCGACGAACACCAGGCTCATGATGGGCAGCAAAGTGGCCGTGATGCTGGCGGCCGAAGCACGCTCTTGGATGGTCGTGACGGACATGTCCGGGTCATTGCCCTCTTCTGGAGCCAATGATGCGGCTCGATGGCTGATCAGAACCTAGGACTTTCGAAGCTCCCCGATTAGGTGATAGATTTCGATTGGAGCCATTAGGACCGCTAATTAATGAACCGGGACAATGCCAGCGACCTCGTCGCCTTCCTTGCAGTCGCGAGGGAGCGGAATTTCACCCGCGCCGCGGCGAAGCTCGGCATGACCCAGTCCGCCCTCAGTCAAATCGTCCGGAATCTGGAGGAGCGGCTCGGGGTTCGATTGTTGAACCGGACGACGCGCAGCGTCACCCCAACACAAGCCGGGGAACGGCTGTTCCTAAACGTTGGACCCAAGTTCACGGAGATGGATGCCGAGCTCGCGGCGCTCGGCGAGCTTCGCGAGAAACCTGCGGGAACCATTCGGGTCACCGCAGGAGAGTACGCCGCCAGCGCGATCCTGTTTCCGGCCCTAAGCCGACTTCTACCCCAGTATCCCGACATTCACGTCGAGGTGATCGTCGATTACGGTCTCACCAACATCGTCGCGCAGCAGGTCGATGCCGGCATCCGCCCCGGGGAGCTCGTCGCCAAGGACATGATCGCCGTGCGCGTCAGCCCCGATCTGCGGATGGCCGTGGTCGGCTCCCCGTCCTATTTCGCCGACCGCAAGCGGCCGAAGACTCCGCAGGACCTCACCCAGCACAACTGCCTCAACCTTCGCCTGCCGACGCATGGCGGCAGCCTCTACGCGTGGGAGTTCCAGAAGAACGAACGCGAGCTCAACGTGCGGGTCGACGGGCAGTTGGTGTTCAACAGTGCCGGCCTTCTTCTGGACGGGGCGATGAAAGGTCTGGGCCTCGCCTACCTCACCGAGGGGCAGGTGCAGCCGCACGTTTCAGAAGGCCGGCTGGTCCGCGTGTTGGCGGATTGGTGTCCGCCGTTCCCCGGGTACCACCTCTACTATCCCAGCCGACGACAACCTTCGCCGGCTTTCTCGCTGATTGTCGACGCGCTGCGCTACAGGAGCCGGTGACTCGGTTTTCGAAGGTCCGAGACGTCTTGAGCGCTTGCCACGGCGTGCCGCTCGCACCGTCACGAACCACCGAACCACACATCATGAGACCGCCGGCAAGCGATCCAGGTGTTTATCCAGGGTCACCGGGTATTCACGGACACGGACGCCGGTTGCGTTGTAAACTGCGTTGGCAATTGCGGCGGCAACTCCGCATATGCCGAGTTCGGCCACGCCCTTCGCCTTCATGGGCGAGACCTTGTCGTCAGCCTCGTCGAGGAAAATCACTTCCTGATGCGGTATGTCGGCATGAACCGGCACTTCATAACCGGCCAAGTCGTGGTTCACGAAGAACCCGCGCCGCTTGTCGACCGCGAGTTCCTCCATCAAGGCGGCTCCCGCGCCCATGGTCATGGCTCCGACGACCTGGCTGCGCGCGGTCAGCGGATTCAGGATTCGGCCGGCTGCGCACACCGCGAGCATGCGGCGGATCCGGATCTCGCCAGTGAAGCTATCGACGGCAGCCTCGACGAAGTGGGCACCGAAGGTCGACTGCTGGTAGCTCTTGTCGAGGCCGCCCCATTCCATCTTGTCCTCGCCGAGCAGATCTCCTTGGCGGACGGCGTCCGCAAGCTTCGCAGAACGATTGCCGCTAAGCACATGCCCATCCGAGAACGTAGCGTCCGCCGAGTTGAAGCCGAGCCGCTGCGCAACGGCTTCCCGAAGCTTTACGCATGCCGCGTAAACGCCCGAAGTCGAACAGTTCGCGCCGAACTGTCCTCCGGATCCGGACGAAACAGGGAAAGAGGAATCGCCAAGCCGAACCACGACCTTGTCGAGGTCGACCCCCATCATCTCGGCGGCCGTCTGCGCGATGATCGTATAGCTGCCGGTGCCGATGTCGGTCATGTCCGTTTCGACGACAACCACCCCGTCCGTTCCCAGACGAACGCGCGCCCCCGAAGGAATCAGCAAATTGTTGCGGAACGCGGCTGCTGTGCCCATGCCCACCAGCCATTGTCCGTCCCGCACCGCGCCCGGGGACGCGTTTCGGCGCTGCCAGCCGAACCGCTCGGCGCCCCCGCGCAGGCAGCGCACCAGATTGCGCTGAGAAAACGGACGGTCCGGCTTCTCGGGGTCGACCCGGGTGTCGTTCCGCACGCGTAGCTCGACCGGGTCCAGACCAAGCTTCTCGGCCAATTCGTCCATCGCGATCTCGAGCGCCATCATGCCTGGCGCCTCGCCAGGAGCGCGCATCGCGTTCCCTTCCGGCAGATCCAAGACGGCGAGGCGCATCGCTGTCAGGCGATTGGCGCCGGCATATAGCAATCTCGTCTGATTGGTTGCCGTCTCCGGTTGACCGTCAGGAAGATCTCCGGAGCCGCTCTCGTGCGCCATGGCGACGATGCGTCCATCAGGGCCCGTCCCGATCCTGATACGCTGCCGGGTGGCGGGGCGGTGTGTGGTGTTATTGGGAATGAGCGCCCGCTGCAATGCGACTTTCACCGGACGGCCGGCGGCCTTCGCTGCCAGCGCGGCCATCACCGCATCCGAGCGCAGGAACAGCTTGCCGCCGAAGCCGCCTCCTATGTACGGCGACACGAAGCGGACGTTCTCTTTGGGGATGCCGATGGTGGTCGCGAGATCCGTCCTGCCCCAGTCGATCATCTGGTTCGACGTCCACACCGTGAGCTTGTCGCCGTTCCAGGCCGCGATCGAGGCGTGAGGCTCCATCATCGAATGGCTCTGGTCGGGGGTCGTGTAGAACTCGTCCAGCTTCACCGGCGCCTGAGCAAAGGCCGGCTCGAAGTCGCCGACGCGACTTTCGGGTGGCCCCTGTTTCTCGGGACTGTTCGGGTCCTTCGCAAGGGGTGCGGCCTTCAGCGCCTCTTGGAGATCGAATCTGCCTTCAGAGGGCGTGTATTCGATCCGTAGCAGCCCGGCTGCCGCCGTCGCCTGTTCGAACGTTTCCGCGACAACCACCGCGACCGCCTGATGGTAGTGGTCGATCTCGGGACCGCCGAGCAGCTTTGCCGTGTTGAATTTTCCCTTGCCGAGCTTGCCGGCGCTCTCGGCCGTGACGATGGCGATGACGCCAGGCTCGCGCTGCGCCTCCGCCAGGTTCATGCTCTTGATGCGTCCCTTGGCGATCGCCGACCCCACGATGACACCGTAGGCCGGATTGGTCACGACGTCGTGGTGCTCATATGCGTAGGTCGCTTTCCCGGTGGTCTTCAAGGGGCCATCGATGCGGGGATGGGCGCGACCGACGACACGCAAGCGGTCGATGGGGTTGGTTTCGGCGGGTCTGTCGAACTTCATCGCTGCCTCATTTCGTTCATGGCGGCGGCCACGGTCCGCTCGACCAACGGTAATTTGAACGCGCTGGCGTTGGTGGGTTTCGCATCGGCGAGCAACCCTGCGGAGAAGGGCTTTGCACCTTTAGGAAGCTCGGCTTCGGCGGCTTCGACCCGCCACGGCTTGTGGGCGATGCCGCCGACGGCTACCCGCCCGGTCCCGTCGCGCTGCAGGATTGCAGCGACGGAGACCAGCGCGAAGGCGTAGGACGCGCGGTCGCGCACCTTCCTGTAGATGTGCGATCCGCCGACGGGTGGCGGCAACGTCACCGCGGTGATCAGTTCACCTGGGGTGAGCGTCGTCTCGATGTGAGGGGTATCTCCGGGCAGGCGATGGAATTCTGCGATCGGAATCTTGCGCGTCTGCCCTTTGTCGTCGACCGTCTCGATCTGAGCGTCTAGGACTCTCATGGCGACGGCCATATCGGAGGGGTTGGTCGCGATACATGCTTCGCTCGATCCGATGACCGCCAGTTGTCGGCTGACGCCTTCGATCGCTGCGCAACCGGAGCCGGGGCTTCGCTTGTTGCAAGGCTGATTGGTGTCGTAGAAATAGGGGCAGCGCGTGCGCTGGAGCAGATTGCCGGCGGTCGTCGCCTTGTTGCGGAGCTGGCCCGAGGCGCCGGCGAGCAGCGCCCGGCTGAGGACACCATAGTCGCGCCTGATGCGCATGTCGGCGGCGAGCGTTGTGTTCCTGACCGACGCGCCGATCCGGATTCCGCCGCCCTCGGTATTCTCGATCTTGTCGAGACCGAGACCATTGACATCGATGAGATGACGGGGCGTCTCGATCTCGAGCTTCATCAGGTCGAGAAGATTGGTGCCGCCCGCGATGAACTTCGCACCTCTCGTTTGTTGGGCCTTTGCGGCCGCTTCTTGAGACGAAGCGGCTCGTTCATAGGTGAATTCCTTCATGTGCTGCTCCCGGCGACCTCGGCGATTGCCTCGGCGATGTTGGAGTAGGCACCGCACCGGCAGATGTTGCCGCTCATGCGTTCGCGCAACTCGGTATTCGTCAGTTCAGGTGAAGCGGTCAGGTCGCCGCTGACATGGCTCGGGATTCCCGACTTGATCTCGTCGAGCACCGCCACCGCCGAGCAGATCTGCCCGGGCGTGCAGTACCCGCACTGGTAGCCGTCGTGTTTGACGAAGGCCGCCTGCATGGGATGAAGGCGCTCCGGCTGACCCAATCCTTCGATCGTGGTGATCCTGTCGCCTTGGTGCATGACCGCAAGGGTAAGACAGGAATTGATGCGCACTCCGTTCACGATCACGGTGCACGCTCCGCATTGGCCCTGGTCGCAGCCCTTCTTTGTTCCGGTCAGACGGAGATGCTCGCGCAAGGCATCGAGAAGCGTCGTGCGGGTGTCCAGTTGAAGGCTGCACGGCTTCCCGTTCACCTCGAAGGCGACAGCGGCTTGCGGCGCTTTCCGACTCGCCGCTTGCGATTGCGCCGGTGCGCCCGGGACGACGCCGATCATGGCTGTGGCCGTACTGGCGGCGAGAAGACGCCGCCTCGAAACTTCCAGTTCGGATTTTGGCATGTCTTCACCGCTTCGTTCCTGGTGGGTTGGCCCGGGTGCGGTCGCAGGCGCGGTTCCGCTGCCGATCAATTCCCAAACTGTACGCAAGTTCTTGCGAGCGGTTCGAATGCGACGATGAATGTTTCTCATGTATGCAAAGCCGGGCGATCAACAGCGGCCTCATCCTTGGGCGATCGGCAACTTGCACGCCATGCCCAGTAGGCCAAGAGCGAAGAGGCACAAAGGATAGTGGCGCTAACGCTGAAGGTGCTTTGGTAGCCGCTGCCGTCGTAGAAGAAGCCGCCGATAGTGGCCCCCAAAGTGATCGCCAACTGGATGATGGCGACCATGAGCCCTCCGCCACGTTCGGCATCGTCGGGCAGCATCTTGCTTAGCCAGGTCCACCAGCCGACGGGCGCGGCTGTGCCGATCAACCCCCACCCGGCGAGCAGTGCCGCGACGGCCGGCACCGCCCCTCCGAACAAGATGAGTCCGGTTGCAATCAGCGCCATGAACAGCGGCATCGCGATCAGAAGACCGTAGAGCCGGGTCTTCAGGAGCAGACCGATGAAGGAGGTCCCCAGGAGACCGGCGATGCCCATGATCAGCAGCAGCGAGGAAAGCGTGGATACGCTCACGTGAGTGACCGCTTCAAGGAATGGGCGCACGTAGGTGAACAGCGCGAACTGCCCCATGAAGAAGAACGCGACTGCGATCATCCCAAGGCCGACCTTCGGCAAGCGAAGAATTCCGAACACGGAGCCCCTGCGGCTGTCGTCCGCGGCTGACATCGAGGGGAGCGTGAGAAATTGCCAGGCCAGCGCGAGCGCGGCGAGCGGAACGACTGAAAAGAAGGCTCCGCGCCAGCCGATGTACTGACCGAGAAAGCTTCCCAATGGCGCGGCAATCGTCGTGGCCAACGCATTTCCGCCGTTGAAGATGGCCAGCGCCCGCGGGACCTGAGTTTCGGGAACGAGGCGCATTGCCGTCGCCGCTGACATCGACCAGAAGCCGCCGATGACGATCCCGATCAGGGCCCGCCCCGCCATGAAGATGGCCTCGTTCGGCGCGAGCGCGACGATCAGGCCCGACGCCATCATGAGCACCGTGAGAGATAGCAGGACGGTCCGCCGGTCGATGCCGCGTGTCGCCCGCGAAATGAGCAGGCTCGCAAGAACGGCGAATATGCCGGAGACTGCGATGGCCTGGCCCGCTTGACCTTCGGTAATGTGGAGGTCCGCTGCGATCGGCGTCAGGAGACTGACGGGCATGAATTCGGACGCGATCAGCGTCGCGACGCAGAGAGTGAGGGCGAAGACCGCGCCCCATGCCGGCGCTTCTCGCTGGACGGCACCGTCCTCGAAAGTGGTTTCGCTTGTCATTCTAGCCTCGGAAACAAACTGCTCCGCACCCGGTCGGCCGGGTCCGGGCGGCGATCGGCCGCCGTTCTCAGATAGTTCCGCGCGAAGCCCGACAGCAGACTGGCGCTGTCGGATGTTCCGTTGAGAAGGATTCATCGATCGGAGGGGCCTCAGAGGCCTAGCGGTCGCAACTCCCGGACGAGATCGATGAAGAGCCGGAGCGCCGCCGGAACCTGCCGTCGGCTCGAGTAGTAGATGTGGAAGCCAGGCCCGAGGGGCGCCCACTCCTCCAACACAGTGCGCAGCGTGCCGTCCCGCAGGTCCTTGCGCACCATCGGCTCGGCCACGTACATGAGCCCCGCCCCGTCTCGGACGGCGACCAATCCGATCTGCCCTTGATCAACAGTCATCCCGCCCGGAACATTGATCTCGATCTTCTCGTCGCCGCGTTCAAACTCCCAGCGATAGATGCTCTCGTCCCCGATCCTGATCTTCACGCAGCGGTGAGATTGCAGGTCACCTGGATTCACCGGAGTGCCCATGCGGTCGAGGTAGGAAGGAGCCCCGACGACGAGCCAGCGGATATCGGCGGACAGACGCTGCGCGACCATGTCCTGCGGCATTGTGCCTCCGTACCGGATACCCGCGTCGTACCCGTTTTCGATGACGTCGATCATACGGTTGTTGACCGAGAACTCGATCTCGACCTCCGGGTACCGTTCCAGGAACGTGGCCATCACAGGTCCAACGAGAAACTCGGCAGCTTCCGTCGGTACGCTCAACCGCACCCGACCCATCGGCACGTCGCGAAAGCGGTTGAGAACGTCCAGGGCGCTGCCGATCTCGTCGAAGGGCTGCGCAAGCGCTGACTGCAACGCCTCGCCCGCGGCGGTAAGCGTTACGCTGCGGCTTGTCCGGTTGAGCAGTCGAACCCCAAGGCGCTCCTCCAGGCTGCGGAGCGCGTGGCTTAGAGCGGAGGCTCCGATGCCGAGTTCGATCGCGGCGCGTCGGAAATTCCGGTGCTTGGCGATCTCCAGAAAATAGGAGAGGTCGGCGAGGTCCGAGCGACGAAGCTGCATCTCAAGCGCGTGTATCCGACGGCTGCCCGACTGCCGGGCGAGCAAGGGTCGAGGTTGGCCTATTGTCTGGCGGAGTCAACAATGCTCGGCGGCCGAGGCGCGGAATTGGACTTTCCCGGACTGACAGACGGGTGCTCACCGCAGTCCTTACAGCCCCCTATGGTCTCGCCCGCGCCGCCCGCGGGCGTTCCGGCTGCCGCCCGAGATGACGTCGGTGAGGTGCTAGATCGACGGCGGGGGCCGGACAGTTATGCATCGCAAAAATGGTCGGACGGGAAAGGCCCCGAACTGCCCCGACATCGCCGGACGTTGACGACCTTTTCAGCGGATCAGGTGGTACACACGGGTGGTCACAAAACTCGGCCGGGCTTTTTAGGAATCCTTGTTTTCTGCGGGTTTTGGCGCATTCTCGGCATGGGGGGAGAGATTCCCACTCTCTCGGCCGGAGCCGCTCCGTTTGCTGCGGCTGACGTCTTTAAACATCCGGAGCAGGTGTTCACTCGCATGAAATGCAGCACCTGTTCGCGCGCTCGATCGTGCCGGCCACCAGACTCGTGCCTCGCCTTGCAGCAGAGGCGTTAAGGCGGAAGAAACCAAGCGCCTTTACGCGCTCTTTCTGTGTTCTGCCTTAGCTTGACGCCGGCTAGGGCTAACTCGATGGGCATACTTAAGCAAATCCGTGGCGCATTCTCAGTGGGCGATACGACCGATCCAGTCGGTCGCTCGCTGCTGGTCGAGCAATTCCGCATCCTGCGCAAACAGGTGCCGGCGCTCTACGCGGCGCTGCTCGTCGACAGTATCAGCGTAGGGTTGGTCCTCCCGTCCACCGTCTCACCATGGCTGAGGTTCGGCTTGCCGGCCGCACTCCTCGTCATGTGTCTCGTTCGATTATCCCAATGGATTCGGCTGAACGGCACCGATTTCTCGCCCGAAGAGGCTTACCGTCAATTAGCCAAGACCCGCCTTGTTGCGGTCGTGCTCAACGCCGGCTTCGTGTTCTGGATCCTGGCGCTGTTCGGGACAGTTGAGCCTAGTCTGCGAGCCCCGGTGGCATTGCTCGTCTTCATGGGCTGTGTGGGCACCGCCTACTGCCTCGGCAGCTTCCCGCCTGCCTCTCGGCTGACGATGCTGATTGGCGGTGCACCGATCGGGACGTTGCTGCTCCTCTCCGGAGACGCAATGATGATCTCACTCGGGATCAATCTGTTGCTGCTGCTCGGTCTGCTCGGCCGCATGATCAACACGAACTTCCGGTCCTTCGTTCAACTGGTCCAGACCCACAGCAAGATGACCGAAGAAGGTGCGCGCGCGCGGGCTGCCGAGCAGACCGCCACCGCTTTTGCCGAGCGGTTCGACACCGCTCTGAACAACATGTCGCAGGGCCTGTGTTTCTTCGACGAGGACCAGCGCCTAATCGTCTGCAACCGCCAATACCTGGAAGTCTACGATCTCGATCCGGAACTCGTTCGGCCGGGCATGAGCCTGAATGCGATCGTGGACCTTCGGTACTCGGTAGGCAGTGCACCAAAGATGTCGAAGGCCGAATATCTCGTCTGGCGCAACAGCGCCCCAGTGATCGCTCGACAGTCCGATACCACAGTCGAACTGACAAACGGTCGCATCGTGCGTATCCGGCACCGGCCGATGGAGGGGAACGGATGGGTCGCGACTCACGAGGACATCACTGAGCGCCACCGGACCGAAGCCGCACTTGCCGAGGCCAAGGCCGCTGCCGAGCAGGCGGAAGCTGCCGCCCGGTCCGCGCATACCCACCTCACGGAGGCCCTCGACGTCGTCCCGGAAGGGCTGGCGGTATTCGACAAGAACGATCGTCTGGTTCTTTGGAATCGGCAATACGCCGAGTTCTATACGGCCAGCGAAGAGGCGCTCGAGAGCGGAGCGCCGTTCGAACATATTCTCCGGGTTGGCCTAGCTCGGGGGCAGTACCCGGACGCTATCGGGCGCGAGGAGGAATGGCTTTCAGAGCGCATGGCCTGTCACGTTTTGCCGCGCTACTCCCATGAGCAGCATCTGGCCGGTGACCGGTGGGTGCGCGTGGAGGAGAGACGCACCGGGGACGGAGGCAGTATCGGGGTCCGGATCGACATCACCGACCTGAAGCGCCGCGAAGCGTCCTTCCACCTGCTCTTCGAGGAAAACCCGCTCCCAATGTGGGTGGCTGACGCCAAGACGCGACAACTCATTGCCGTGAACGGCGCGATGTGCCGCCATTATGGATATGCCCGCGAAGCTCTCCTGGCGATGTCAGAAACGCAGCTCGAGCACGGTGAGACCGATGGCGGTGCCGAACGCGATTTCGAACTGCACAAGAGTGCCTGCGGGGACGCAATCCAGGTCGTGATCGAGTCGCGACCGCTCATCTATGAGGGACGCCAGGCCTACGTTAGCGTCGCCTTCGATGTCACGGAGCGCAATCGGACGCAACAGAAGATCAGCTATCTGGCTTGCCACGACGCGCTCACGGACCTGCCCAACAGGACCGCATTGGATCAGCATCTCGTTGCCGCGATCCAACGAGCGGAAGTCTCGGACGGCGGGCTCGCGGTGCTCTGCATCGATCTCGACCACTTCAAGGAAATCAACGATCTGTTTGGACACGCGATCGGAGACGCCGTCCTTCGCGAAGCATCCAGGCGTCTGCAGGAGGCAGCGCAAGGTTCTTATGTGGCGCGCGTCGGGGGAGACGAGTTCATCGGTCTCACCGACCAACTACCTTTGCCGGCCAGTGCGGAATTGCTTGCCACCAGGATGCGAGCGGCCTTCGATCAGCCGATCGAGGTCGAAGGTCACGCCTTGAAGGTAGATTTGTGTGTCGGCGTGGCCCTCTTCCCGAGAGACGCCGGTGATGTCGTCTCACTGTTGGCCAACGCCGATGCAGCACTCTATCGCGCGAAACACGAAGGCAGGGGCGCAATACGTCTGTTCACGAGCGCCATGGATCAGCAGCTGCGCAACCGTCGCGCCCTCGAGCACGATCTCCGACTCGCCGTAGAACGGGGAGAGTTGTACCTCGAGTACCAGCCGCAGCAGCGCCGGGATGGGCGGATCGCCGGATACGAAGCGCTTGTGCGTTGGAAACATCCCGTGCGCGGCATCATTGCTCCGGGAGAGTTCATCCCCGTCGCCGAGAAGAGCGGGGCAATCGCGCAGATCGACGATTGGGTGCTGATGGAAGCGTGCAGGGAGGCCGCCTCGTGGGATCAGCCGCTCCGGATTGCGGTGAACGTCTCGGCCGCGCAGTTCCGCCGGGAGAATCTCGACGCGCATGTCCGCAAGGCGCTTCGGGAAACCGGCCTGCCGCCATCGCGGCTCGAACTCGAAATCACGGAAGGCGTCCTGATCGAGGACATCGCCCGCGCCAAGAAGACAATGCAATCTCTCAAGACCTTGGGAATTCTGTTCGCGCTCGACGATTTCGGCACGGGTTACTCCTCCCTGTCGTACCTCGAAGCGTTTCCGCTGGACAGGATCAAGATCGATCGGTGCTTTGTTGCATCGCTCGGCCAGAGCGAACGATCACTCGCCATCGTCCGGGCCGTGATCGGCCTCGCCCACGGTTTAGGCGTGCCGGTCCTTGCCGAAGGGATCGAAACCAACGAGCAGATGTCGCTCCTGCTGCATGAAGGCTGCGATGAATTGCAAGGCTACCTGATTGGGCGTCCCCGGCGCTTGGCGGTCAACAGAGAGACCAAGCACGACGTGATGCAAGCGGCATCGTAAGGCACGGGACGGTCCGGCGGCAGGGTCTCGGCTCCTGCGCACGAACTGCCGCCCTCGCGCAAGCGGCTGCCAGTAAACAGCAGACCTCCGGAACAAATCTCGAATGAAGACGTTCGATGTCGCGGAGCCATCGCCCGCCGTTCACAACGGCGCCAGTCGCGGATAGCCAAAGGTCGACGGACCCGCTGTTATTCACCACTAGCGCTCGCGCGGATAGCCAAAGGCGATGGCTGCCGTCCCGAAGCATTTCATGTCCGCGACATGTGAAGCAAGGCCCACCTCGTCACCGGCGGTTGATGAGGCGACAACCTCCGATAGGCTCGAATTGATACGGCGGTAGTTTGCCGACCAGATCAGGCCTTAAAGCGTACGCTTGCTTGTGAAGCCGTAGCAGTCGAAGAAGGCACGATGACGCCGCCGTCGAGCTTCTCCTCTTTGCGGCTACGTCCAATCTGGTTTCCTAAACCTTGCGAGACTTGAACTTGCCCCGACGGCTTCTAACTTGAATAGTTGCCGGGCAGCAGTTCGGCAAAGTGAAAATCAAGAGGGAAGACAAGCGCTCCTTTCGCGCGGGAATTTTGGAGGAAAGTGACATGAGAAAGCTTGCTCTTGCAATCGTCGCGGCAGCAACGCTCCTCATCGGATCGGTTGCGCCGGCTTCGGCTCATTGGCGTCATCATCATTGGGGCGGCCCGGGCATCGGCCCCGGACTTGCTCTCGGGCTATTTGCCGGAACATTGGCTGCTGCGGCCGCGCCGCCAGTCTATTATGGACCGGTCTATGGCCCGCCACCCTACTACTACCGTCCCGGATACCGGGTGGTCCGCTATTATCGGCCGGCCTATCCCTATTGGTACGGTTGGTAGCCCAGAAGGAGGGCCCGGTTTCAAGCGAACCGGGCCTTTCCTGCGAACGCGCAGGCTTCAGCGCTTTGCTGAGATGACCCTGTTGATGTGCCTCCGTCCTGTCCGGCACTCGTCCTGAAACCTCGCCTGTTCTTACTAGTTGTTCCAGAGACCAACAGCCCGTCGCTACTCAAATCGAGCCTATGGCATGACTCAGAAGAGCCGATTTAACTTCGCGTATGCTGTTTTCGCGATCTTTGCGCTGCTGTTCATTCAGTACGTCGTCGCTGCGGCGAACAGAATCGGTGTCATTCCCTACAGTGAATATCAGCAACTGCTCCGGGACGGTAAAGTCGACAGTGTCGGTATTTCCGATCGCACTGTGCAGGGAACGCTGAAAGAGGCGTTGCCCGGCGGGCAGAAGCAGTTCGTGACCACCCGCGTCGACCAGGACGTGGCGCAGGAGCTGGACAAATACCACGTCCGTTTCACCGGCCAGATCGAGAGCACGTTCCTCCGCGACTTGCTCTCATGGATCATGCCGGTGCTGCTTTTCTTTGGCGTATGGTGGTACATCGGCCGCCGCGTTGCCGAAGGAGGTGGCCTCGGAGGAGGCCTGATGCAGATCGGGAAGAGCAAGGCCAAGATCTACGTGGAGTCCAACACCGGCATCACCTTTGCGGACGTCGCCGGTGTGGACGAGGCCAAGGACGAACTTCGCGAGGTCGTCGACTTTCTGAAGAATCCCTCCGACTATGGCCGGCTCGGCGGCCGCATGCCGAAGGGCGTGCTGCTGGTCGGTCCGCCCGGGACGGGCAAGACCTTGCTCGCCAAGGCAGTGGCCGGCGAAGCCAAGGTGCCGTTCTTCTCGATCTCGGGTTCGGAGTTCGTCGAAATGTTCGTCGGTGTCGGCGCGGCACGCGTGCGGGACCTGTTCCAGCAGGCACACGAAAAGGCGCCCGCGATTATCTTCATCGACGAACTCGACGCGCTGGGCCGGGCCCGTGGCATCGACCCCTTTGCTGGCGGACATGACGAGAAGGAACAGACACTGAATCAGCTCCTGGTCGAGCTCGACGGCTTCGACTCGCGCTCGGGCCTGGTGATCCTCGCTGCAACGAATCGGCCAGAAATACTCGATCCTGCGCTGCTCCGGGCCGGCCGCTTTGATCGCCAGGTGCTGGTTGATCGGCCGGACAAGAAAGGCCGTATCGAGATCCTCAAAGTTCACATGAAAAAGGTGCAGATCGCACCTGACGTTGCTCCGGATGCCATCGCCGCATTGACACCGGGCTTTACCGGCGCCGATCTCGCGAACCTCGTCAACGAGGCGGCACTCCTCGCCACTCGACGCGGCGGAGATGCGGTCACGATGAGCGACTTCAATAATGCGGTAGAGCGCATGGTCGCAGGTCTCGAAAAGCGCAACCGGCTACTCAATGCCAAAGAGCGCGAGATCGTTGCCTATCACGAGCTGGGCCACGCGCTGGTCGCGCTCTCATTGCCCGGCGTGGATCCGGTGCACAAGATCTCGATCATTCCTCGGGGCGTCGGAGCCCTCGGCTACACTATTCAACGGCCCATCGAAGATCGCTTCCTGATGACCAAAGAGGAGCTCGAGAACAAGATGGCGGTCCTGCTGGGCGGCCGAGCGGCGGAGTTGATCGTCTTCGGTCATTTGTCAACCGGAGCGGCGGACGATCTGCGCCGTGTCACCGACATCGCCCGCAGCATGGTGACCCGCTACGGCATGTCGGAAAAGCTCGGGAGCGTCGCTTATGAGGGCGAGCCTGGCAATTTCCTGGCGAGCGCGGACCGGCCCTACCCGGTTCGTGAGCGTGACTACGCGGAGGAAACCGCTGCCAGCGTTGACCGTGAGGTCAAGGACATTGTCGATCGGGTTCTGGAGCGGGCCGAAGCCATCCTGACGACTCGCCGTCCAATTCTCGACCGCGCGGCCAAAAAGCTATTGGAGAAAGAGACGCTGGAGCAGAACGATATTGACGCGCTGATCCGGGAGATGCCCAAAGAAGCTCTGCGGGCCGTGTGAGCAGGAGGCACGCGGCTCAACCGGCAGGGTTCGTCCCAGTGCCCCTGCGCGGCTCAGTCATGTTCTCATATGGTGACGGCGCGTTCGAGATAAGGGCTGGCAAAGCAGATGGCTCATGGCGAGTCGACGGGTCGGCTGTGTTCTCCAGGTAGAGCTGCCCCCGACCAACATGATGCCAGCGTCACGCTTAAAGTCACCAGATCTCAATCGTCCATCCCTCTCACCCCCAGATCGACCGACGACCGAACGCGGCCATTTGCGTTTCGGTTGCAAACGTGCCGAGCGCCTGCTCTGTGTCACTTACTCAGCCGTGACGCTGGACCTGTGTCGGCGCGCTACTTCGCCGCGCTGCGCTGTGCGATGGCCTCGGGCCGCGGTTGATCCTTGGCCTTGGCGAGCCGTTCCGGGGACGTCGGCCTGACAAGACGAAACGCAATTGCAGAGCCGGGAATCGGATCTTCGCCCGCTCGTCTGAGTAGCTGGCGCTCGACGAGGTGTTTCAAGGCGAGTGCCAGCTCCTTTGCCCGCCCCACGATGCCGGCGGTGGCGGCCAGAGGCGGTTCGAAGGCTGCAAGAAAGTTGCGCTCGATCTGCTGGACGTTCGTTGAAGTCCCGCTTTCCATGACTTTGTTCCTGCATACGCGCCGAGATCAACAGCAATGGCTGTTCCGGCCGGTGCAGCCAAGATTTCTCCCCCGCGCAGCGGCGGCGCGGGGAGGAGTCAGCGGCAGAGGCTCAGGCCATCTGCTGGTGCTCGAGCTTCTGATTGTCGTTGCCGGCCATCTGACGCGGCTTCATTGCTTGCGGGACCTCACGCACCAGCTCGATCTTGAGCAGCCGTCCACCAGGGACGCGCCTTTTACTTGCACGTATTCGGCTAGATTGAACTGCCGCCGGAACGGGCGAGACGAGATGCCCTGATACAGGAACTGATGGGCACCTCGATCGGCCTTGCGGCCTTCGACGGTCAGCATGTTCTGCTCCGGTGATGGTCACCTCGTCAGGCGAGAAGCCGGCCAGAGCGAGCGATATCTGATAGTGGCCCTCGTCGCTTCGCTCGATGTTGTAGGGCGGATTCCGGCGCCCGATAGCCGCGTCCTAAGAAGGCACCCGGAGCAACACATGAAGCAGCGCTGCACTAATGGAATTAGAATGGACGCGGCCATTTTCAAGGCCCTATGCCTCGCAAGCTGATGTCGATAAGAGCGCCACCTGCGAACTCTGCTGATTTGCAGGGCTCGGCTACGGCTCGAACCGCCACTGACCGGTTTTCACATCCTCCCGCTGGGCCCCGCCTTTTCAATACCGGGCGCAAGCGCGGTCTGCGAGGCGATTGCCGGCCAGCAGACGCACTCGGCGATGCCCGACCGCTCCGGGACTATCAAGCACCCTTTCTAGCTTGTCGGCGGCATACATCGTCCACCGGCCACACCTGTGCAGGGGCTATCCCTCATCCGGACGCCAGCGCCTCTCAGGCGGCAAGTCCATGATCAACGCGCCTGAAGTCGCCGTAGGGCCGGAGATCGCGCGTACGCCAGGCACGGCGGTGCGAACAAGACGCGCCGCGACGGCTGCTCGGAACGTCGACCCGCCGTCCCTCGGATCGCGAGCCGGCCTTCCGCCCAAGAGATCCCGCGCGATCTGCCGGACCTTCCAGAAGCTCTCCCCCCCTCCGGTTCCAAAGAAATGCCAGTCTCTCAGGAGGCGCGGTTGCGCCCCCTCGGGTGGTATCGATCACCGCCAGCCGGCGCGAGCAACGGGTGCTTATTTAGCTCATGGGTGAGCTGACTGGAGGAACCGATTCCGCCCGCGCCCGATTGCTTGTCGAAAGAGACTCCGACGAACGGAGGCGTGATGGCGCATTTCGCACAGCTCCGCGATCGCATGGTCAAGGTTCAACTTGCAGGTCGCGGGATCCGCGACGGGCGGGTTCTGAGCGCCATGGCGCAGGTGCCCCGGGAGCGGTTCGTCGAACCTGGCTTCGAGGAATTCGCCTACGAGGATGGCGCACTGCCGATTGCGCACGCCCAGACTGTCTCGCAGCCCTACATTGTCGCACTGATGACCGAAGCGGCCGAACTGAACCCGGCAGATAAGGTTCTCGAAATCGGAACCGGCTCAGGCTATGCCACGGCCGTGGCCTCGCGGCTCGCCAGAACCGTTCACACCATCGAGCGGCATGGTGATCTGGCCAGTGTCGCAGCCGACCGTCTTTCGAGACTAGGATACACGAACTGCGTTGTCCATACGGCGGACGGCACACGAGGCTTGCCCGAGGAGGCACCATTCGATGCAATACTGGTCGCTGCTGGCGGACCAGCGATACCGGAGCCGCTCAAGCAACAGTTGGCGATCGGCGGGCGCCTCGTCATCCCCGTCGGCGATTTCGAGCACGAACAATCATTGCTGCGGCTCACCCGCCGGAGCGACTTCGAATACGAGGAAGAAGCCTTCGGAGCAGTGCGTTTCGTGCCCCTGATCGGCGAGCACGGATGGGCCGAAGATGGGACGCGCTCTGCAAGCAATCACGTTCCCGGACAGGCCCAATTCCGCTCACTCCCGGACATGATCCGAGCCGCCGTCGACCCCTTGCCGCCTTTCGACGATCCCGCATTCGGCGAGCCGTTTGATCGCTTCGCGTCCTCTCGGATTGTTCTGCTTGGGGAAGCCAGCCACGGCACGTCTGAGTTCTACCAGGCGCGAGCCGCGATCACGCGCCGCCTGATTGAGAAGCACGGCTTTACGGCCGTTGCCGTCGAAGCAGATTGGCCTGACGCCGCGGCGATCGACCGATACGTTCGCCAGCGAGCGTCCCGCAGCTCGAGCGGGAAGCCGTTCCAGCGCTTCCCAAGCTGGATGTGGCGCAATACGGATGTTGCCGCTTTCGTCGAGTGGATGCGCGAACACAACGACAGAAAGCCTGCGCGTGATCGGGCCGCATTCTTCGGTCTCGATATCTACAACATGCGAAGCTCCATCGCCGCCGTCCTCACCTATCTCGATAGGGTAGATCCTGCAGCAGCAGCAATTGCGCGCGAGCGTTATGGGTGCCTGACCCCTTGGCAGCGCGAACCATCGACCTACGGTCGTGCCGTCCTGACCGAAGGTTATCGAAAATGCGAGGCGGAGGTGGTCCGGCAGTGCCAGGAGATCCTCGGAAAGCAACTCGACTACGCCGCGAACGACCCGGACAGCTTCCTGGACGCGGCGCAGAACGCGCGTCTTGTCGCATCCGCCGAACGCTACTATCGGATCATGTATTACGGAGGCGCCGAATCTTGGAATCTGCGCGATACCCACATGTTCGAGACCTTGGGGCATATCCTCGAGGCGCAAGGTCCCCAATCGAAGGCAGTGGTCTGGGCGCACAACTCTCATATCGGCGATGCCCGCTTCACGGAGATGGGTGTCGTCCGGGAGGAGCTGAACCTCGGTCAGCTTTGTCGAAATAAGTTCGCTGGCGCAGCATGCTTGGTCGGATTTGGCACCCATAGGGGTACCGTGGCCGCCGCGTCGGACTGGGACGGCGAGATGGAAGTGATGCAGGTGCGGGCCTCTCGGCCGGACAGCTACGAGCGCCAGTTTCACGACGCCGGTGTGGCGCGCGGCCTTCTCGAGTTTCGCCGCGATGAGAGCCTTCGCCGTCGCCTGATCGAGCCGCGGCTCGAACGTTTTATCGGAGTTATCTACCGTCCCGACACCGAACTGCAAAGCCACTACGCGGAAGCCTCCTTGCCCCAGCAGTTTGATGCGTTCTTGTGGTGCGACGAGTCTCACGCAGTCCGGCCTCTAGGGCCCGAACATTGCCGTGCCGGCGTCCCCGACACCTATCCATTCGGCCTGTGATGCGAGCTGGCGCGAGGGCAGCTATCGAAGCTGCAGTCCTGCTACCAGGCAATTGGCGAGTTCGCGACAGGCGCACAGGCTCGAGATGGAAGCCACTGTAGCGTTTCGTAGTATTTGTGGAGCAACCCACATCGCCCGAAGCGGGGCACAACCTGACTCGCACCCGACGATGATCCTCCTGAGACCTGTAGTCGCGGAAACGCGTTTGGATCGTTTCCGCTCGATGCGAGTTCTTGTCGATGTTGCAACCGCCCCGCGCCATAGAGGCAGTCCTGCCAGAGATCATCGATGACGGAGATCGGCTATTCTTATGCGCTTTCTTGGCGGCGCGTCTCGGCGGCGATGCTCGCGCTGATTATTCTGTTTGTCTCGCCCTGCCGCGCGGAAAGTGCTCGTGTCCGTATCAACATCGCGGGCCTGGGCACCGAGAGGTGCGATGTCATCGAGACCGGACGCGCCAGTAAGGTCGACGTGATGAAATGGGTTGAAGGGTTCTGGAGTGGACTAAACTACGTGGCTGCGGCAAGCGGCCAGAAGCAGTCGATTGTCGATACCGACTTGATCATAACTGAACTTGAGAAGGCTTGCCGCCGCCGCCCGTCCCAGATTTTGGCGACTGCCGCCTGGAACGCATTTCTTGCGCTGAATGAAAAGTAACGCCGCGTCAGTTGGGGTGGCGGGAGGCCTGGACGTACGCCGGCCTCCCTCCGCCAGTTGGACCAGGCCTTACGCTGTGGCCTGCGCATGGCCGCCCTGGGCGTACCAGATCCGAACAGCAGCGATCAGAGCCACCAGCGTGCCGGCGACAACGTGGACCGGCATCGCGGTGGGGCTGTTCGAGAACTTCACAAGCCATGGCGATAGCGTGACCCACACGCCGACCGCAAGCGCGATCCACTCCTCCCATTCGGCGAACGCGGTCAAGGCGGCAAGGGCCAGCGCGGCGATGACGAGGCCGCTCGCCCAGGCATTCCAGCTTGGCGTACGCTCATTGGAAAAGCCCAGGAGCCAGGGGGATATGAACAAGCCTGCCCCGAGCAGAAGATTGGTAAGCGCTGTTCAGCGG
Organism: Bradyrhizobium sp. 155; assembly: GCF_023101105.1. NCBI lineage: Bacteria > Pseudomonadati > Pseudomonadota > Alphaproteobacteria > Hyphomicrobiales > Nitrobacteraceae > Bradyrhizobium > Bradyrhizobium sp. 155. The sequence continues at coordinate 7,300,946 of NZ_CP064704.1, forward strand.
CCACCTACCGGATGAGGGTGTGATCTGCGAGTCTGCGGTTCGGTTTGGACCGTTAGGCTTAGAATGGACACAGTGCATACTGCTATCACGGAGCCGGTGCGGCGGCTCGAGGTCTTCACCGGAGCCGGTCGTCGGCGGAAGTGGAGCGACGAGGACAAGGTGCGGATCGTCGCGGAGATCGTGGCGAGTGGCGACTCGGTGTGTTCCGTGGCTCGACGGCATGGATTGTCGCCGCAGCAGCTGTTTGGCTGGCGACGTCAGTTGCGAGAAGCAGCAGGCGGTCATTCCGAAGCTGACGAAGTACAGTTTGTGCCGGCGGTGGTGGACGCAGTGGTACCGGCGCCAAGTGCTCACCGGGAGCGCAAAACGGTGCGCAAGGCAGATAGCGGGATCATCGAGATTGAAGTGGACGGCATCACGATCCGAGCCGGTCGTGGAGCGGATACGGCGATGATTGCGTCGATTGTCCAGGCGCTGAAGGTGAGCCGGTGATCGGTCCGTCAGGTGCGGTCCGGGTGATGGTGGCGACCAAGCCGGTAGACTTCCGCAAGGGCATGGAGGGTCTTGCGACCCTGGTGCGCGAGAGCATGGGTGCAGATCCATTCTCGGGAGCTGTCTATGTGTTCCGGGCCAAGCGGGCGGACCGGATCAAGCTGGTGTTCTGGGATGGAACGGGCCTGTGCCTGTTCGCCAAGAGGCTTGAGGATGGGACCTTCCGCTGGCCGAAGATCGAGGACGGTGTGATGCGCCTGTCGGCAGCGCAATTGTCGGCGCTGCTGGAAGGACTCGACTGGCGGCTTGTGCACGAGGCACGGGGGACGCCGGCGCCAGCGCAGCCCGGGTAGTTGTTGGCAGCGCTGCGGCGAAGTGAATCAGGACCGTCGGATGCGTCGCCAGATGGCGGCGAATATGCTCTGATTTGGCTGTGAGCGACGTCCTGCCTGACGATCCGGAGACGCTGAAAGCGATGCTGCTCGCCGAGCGGTGCGAGAGCGAGCGGCTGCGTCAGATCATCAAGGAATTGCAGCGGCATCGGTTTGGCCGACGGGCAGAGACGCTGCCTGAAGACCAGATGCTGCTGGGCCTGGAAGACGTCGAGCAAGTCGCAGCGTACGGCGAGACGGCACAGGACATCATTGCACCTGAAGGCCGTGATGCGCGAGCTCGCAAGCGCCGGGGCAACCGTGGCGCCTTGCCGGCGCACCTGCCGCGGATCGAGGTCATCGTCGACATCGAGGACAGGACCTGTCCCTGCTGCCAAGGCGAGTTACATCGGGTCGGCGAGGATAGAAGCGAGCGGCTGGACCTGGTCCCGGCGCAGTTCCGGATCCTCGTGACCCGGCGGCCCAAATACGCCTGCCGGGTTTGCGAGGATGGCGTCATGCAGGCGCCAGCTCCGGCTCGGCTGATCGAGGGCGGACTGCCAACGGAAGCAACCGTCGCACAGGTTCTGGTGTCAAAATATGCCGATCACCTGCCGCTCTATCGGCAAGCGCAGATCTATGCCCGCCAGGGCATTGAGCTCGATCGTTCAACGTTGGCGGACTGGGTGGGGCAGGCAGCCTTCCATCTGCGTCCGTTGCATGAGCGCCTCCTAGGCAAGCTTAAGCAACGGCCAAAGCTGTTCGCCGACGAGACGACGATGCCGGTGCTCGATCCCGGCCGTGGGCGCACCAAGACCGGTCAGCTCTGGACCTATGCTGCGGACGACCGGCCGTGGGGCGGCGCAGATCCGCCCGGCGTCGCCTATGTCTATGCCCCCGATCGCAAAGCCGATCGACCGATCGCTCATCTGGCAGGCTTCAAGGGGATTCTGCAGGTCGACGGCTATGCCGGCTATGGCAAGCTCGCCGAGCGTGGCGATGTTCGGCTTGCATTCTGCTGGTCGCACATGCGGCGTAACTTCTACGAGCTTGCCACACCCGGTCCGGCGCCCATTGCGAGCGAGGCGCTCAAGCAAATCGCCGAGCTCTATGCCGTCGAGAAGGACATCCGTGGCCGCAGCGCCGAGGGGCGCCGTCTCGTTCGGCAACAGAAAAGCCGACCGCTGGCGGAAGCGTTCGAACGGTGGCTCCGCGCCAAGCTTGCGCTGATCAGTCAAAAGGGCAAATTGGCAGACGCAATCCGCTATGCGCTCTCACGCTGGGAGGGCCTGACGCGCTTCATCGATGATGGCCGTATCGAGCTCGACAACAACGCCGTCGAGCGCTCGATCCGTCCGATCGCACTCAACCGGAAAAATGCACTGTTCGCTGGCTCCGACGGCGGCGCCGAGCACTGGGCCATCATCGCATCCCTGGTAGAAACTTGTAAGCTGAACGACGTCGATCCCCTTGCCTTCCTGACTGACGCGCTCACCAGGATCGTCAACGGTCACCCAAACAGCGAAATCGATCAGCTGCTTCCCTGGGCCTATCGCGCGCAATCCCTCAAAGCCGTGGCCTGAGAACGACGCTTACGAAGATTGAGCACGTCGGGTATCAGCTCTTTTCTCCAAGTGCTGTACATCGTTCGTCTCCTTCATGATCCAGGTACCCGGCGGGAAGCAGAACCTCCCGCCGGCTAAACACTCATTTGCCGTTGATTGCGATCCGTTTCACCTTCTGCTGAGCGGTGGGTGACTTCGGCAGCGTCACCGTCAGCACGCCGTTCTTGAACGACGCAGCGACCTTGTCCCGGTCGATGTCGTCAACCGGGATAGCCCGCTCGAACCGTCCATAATAGCGTTCGCTGAAGCGACGCTCCTTGTCCTCGGTCTCGCTCTTCTTTTCACCGCTGATGGTCAGCAGACCATTGCGCAGTTCGACGTTGACGTCCTTTTCTTCGAGACCGGGCAGTTCCGCGACCACTTTGACGTCCTTCTCGGTCTCGTTGACTTCGACGCTCGGCCAACCGAGCCCGTTTGACTTGAACGGGGCGATATCAAACGCACGAAACGCATTGTCGAACAGCCGGTTCATTTCGCTGTGCAGCGCGAAGAACGGATTGGCCTCATTGCGTTGGAAGGACATCTCCCGTGAGCCATTTCCGAATGGAATGAGATCTCGCAGTGCCATGGTATTCTCTCCTTTGTTTGCTTTTTGCCGTGCGTGCGGACGGGCGCGCGGCAACGCCGCGCACCACCCGCAGCTCTGACCGGTAGACCGGTCAGGCTACTTGCTTCTGCTCGATTTGCTGGTTGTCATTGCCGGCCAAGCCGATCTCGATGTGACGCGGTTTCATTGACTCCGGCACTTCCCGAACCAGATTGATCATCAGCATACCGCTCTCGAACGTCGCATTCTTCACCTGGACGTGGTCGGCCAGGTTGAACACGCGGCGGAACGGCCGCATGGAGATGCCCTGGAACAGGAAGTTGTGATCACCTTTGTCGGCCTTGCGGCCCTCCACGGTGAGCTTGGATTGCTCCGCAGTGATCGTGATCTCATCCGGGGTGAAGCCGGCCAACGCCAGCGAGATTCGGTACTGGTCCGCGCCAGTCCGCTCGATGTCGTACAGCGGATAATTGTCCCTGTCGTTCATCGCGTCGTTGGCCAGGTCAAGCATTCGTTCGAAGCCGATGCTCGAACGCCAGAATGGGGACAGATCATAGGTCCTCATAGCCATATCCTCCTTTGAGCAACATGGATAAGAGCGCGCCGGGATCTTCCGGCGGTTTCTGCCGGACCGTAGAACGCGTCCGGCGCCACACCGGTGGCAAGCAACCATTTAGAAGCACGTTTTTCGACGTCAAGAGATCCCGCCCGCTCTTCTGCTGAATTTTCGAAGTCACGGGTGTGCTGCTCAGCACCCGGCACGCCGGCGGCGGGGTTCCTAGGAGGACCGTCTGCCGGCCGTTGCATGGGCCCGCGTCTGCGCCTCACAGAGAGGCCGTTCCGATCCGAGAGCAGAGCGGGACGAGGGCTGTCGGGCAAGCGCTCAGCCGCGCGCCATCATCTTCCGTCTGCTGGTCGGACTCGGAGGGCACCCGACGAGGAACAAGGAGACAGACGACACGCGCTCTAGTGGCAACTCCAAACTATTCGCCACGCCGGCGGTTTAGTTTTAGGTGGATTCAACGCGCGTATGTCGCCTGGTTCCTTCAGCCAAAGGATCCAGACGGGCCGTCCGTCGCGCGAATCCGTGCCACGCAAGCGGGACGGCGACTATGCAGAGAGCTGCCATCGGAATGAATGCTGCCCCGGCATACGCCTCGTAGAGAGCGCCGGAAACGAGAGTCAGCAGCGTGCTCACCAGTCCGGAGCCGAACGCGTACACCGCCTGGGCTGTCGCCGCGATGGTTATGGGCACTACGGGGCGCATGAGGCGCATGCAAGCGAGATGAAGCAGAGCAAAAGTCAGTCCGTGCAACGGCTGTATCATCGCAAGGAGCAAAACCGAGCTTGTCAGTCCCGCAACGCACCAACGCACGACGCCGGCGGCGGCCGCCAGAACAGCGGCGGCACGGGCGCCAAACCGATCAAGCATGGCCGGACCGACCAGCAAAAAGACGAAGACCTCTGCCAGGACCGCTTCGGCCCATAGGAAGCTGATTGTCGACGGGGCCAAGCCAGAATCGCTCCATCGGATGACCGCGAAGGCGTCATGCATTGCGTGACTGCCGTAGACCAAAGCTGAAGCCGCCATAACCGATCGGAACCCCGGAATCTTGAGAACTGCGAACACTTCGTCCACAGCGGAGCGGAGCCCGCCGCTCGATGAGGCTTGAGCGACCGGACGGGGAACCCATGCCGTTGCGCCGGCGGCCGCGATCAGGAGGATCGCATTCACCCAGGCGACCGGCGCGAGATCCGTGGAAGTTATGAGCTGCCCAACTGCCAACGTGCCCAGCACAAAAGCGACCGAACCCGCACCTCGTATCCAGCCGTACTCGAGGGGCCTCCCTGCCGTCTGCGGCCGCGCGGCATTGACCGACAACGCATCGGCAATCGCGGTCGTAGGAGCAAGAGCCGCCGCCTGAACCAGTGCGGCAAGGAGCAACAGCACGAATGTATCCGTCCCGAGCAAAGCAGCGGCGGCGCCTGCGGCAACGATCGCACAGCCGGCGAGCACAAGGCGCAACGATGCGATCAGGTCGGCGAAGGCTGCGACAACTGGTCCGGAGACGAGCCGCATCAGCATCGCGCCCGCGAGTAGCCCCCCGATCTGCTGGGCGCTCAGCGCCTTCGCTTCGAAGAACTTCGGCCAGAACGGTGATGCCACGCCAAATGCTGCGTATAGCGCGCCATACAACATAACATAGGCGAACGGTCCGGTTACGCGCACGAGTCCGCGCCCTCAAATCCCACAGGCCCGAATGCATAGCTGGCGCAAGTAGGGCCAGCTAGTCGCGACCCCACTTGCCCCAGCAACTCCGCACTTTCGAACGGATCATCGCCGTCCGCAACGGCTCGATCCGGTCTTGTCGATCCTAGGCGCGAACCAGCATGTCGCAAATTGGTTATGGCGTAGCAGCGAACGCGGGCCTTCGGAAACGGAACAGGCAGCATGGCGAACAACGAGGAACAGAGCTATCTCGAGTCGCTCGTCCGCGCCGACTTCGAGCGTTGCCACCCCGACGACACGTTCGAGGATCTCAAGCGGCGGGCGGCCTTCTCGAAGGAAGACAAGGGGCTGCTGCGGGACTGGATGGCCATTGCCAAGTCTCGTGCCGCAGCGCAGCGCGCCAAGCCGTCACCGATGCACCCCGCGGCATAGAGGCAGGAGAGCCGATGGCAACTCGGCGCCACCACGCAACAGGGCGCGGGCGATTTGACGCTGATCGCCGGCAGCCTGGTCGCCTTTGGCCGTTACTCTGCTTCGCCGCGCCAGACAAGATCCAGCACCAGCAAAGCCGAACGATGTTAGACACCTTCATCAATTCGCTCCACAGCTGATGCTGCGCTTCCAGCCAGCTCTCTCTTGAGGCGCTGCACGTCGCCCGCGGGGCGGTCATGCCGTCGTAGGCTATGGGCTTGCCAATCCCGGCAGCTCACTTCGAATGCCCGTCATAATGAAATTCACGCCGATCGCGGCGACGATAAGGGCCATCACGCGGGTCATGACACTGATGCCGGTACGACCCAGCACCCGCTGGACCGCTGCGGCCATCCATAACGTCAGTCCGATCAGGAAAGTAGCCACGAGTGCGGCGGCGCCCAGGAATGCCTTGGCAAGCCACCCCGGATTGTCATTGGAAAGAGTGATCAGGATGCCCATCTCGGCCGGCCCGACCAGCAGCGGAAAGGCAAAAGGGGTAATGGCGAGCCCGTGGACGTCGACTTCGCTGCGGCTCGCCTCGTCCGAGCGCGGTATCAGTTTGCCATGTTGCGCCTGAAACATTTCAAACGCGATCACCAGCGCGAGCAGCCCGCCCGCAATGCGGAAATCGTCCAGTCCGACATTGAAGAACTTCAGGATCTCCTTGCCAAGGAGCACCGAGCTGACGAAGAAGGTACCTACCGCTGTGCACGCCAGGAGTATCACCCGGTGCGCCTTTCCGGTGCCTGCATGTCGAGTGAGCGCCAAGAAAATCGGAATGGCGCCGATAGGGTTGCTCAGTGCGTACAGGAGCATGGTAGTTCCGACAAATTGATTCCAGGCCATGGCTCGTCCCCACATTGCTCTTGCGATGACCGCTGCCGATTTCGCCTATATGGGCGCATGAGCTCGGAATGGCAGCGACAAGCTTCTCCGGCACTCAAGACTGTCTGCCACCGCGGCGCCGGTCGGGCATCCCCAGCCGAGCGCCTCTCCAACCGATGCTCTTTCCAAGGCGCGACGGGAACAATGCGACTGGTTCGTGATTTTGTGAGCGCGACCGATGCGCTTGGGTGCCGCTCCCGGGCCCAAGGCGCACCCTCGGTGCTCCAACCCACTTTGCTCTCAGGAGGAATTGGATATGAGCTCCCTGTCACTTCCATCAACGATGCCCACCGTTTATTCTGAAGGCGGGCTCTCGCGGTACCTAGCGGCCATTCGCAACTTCCCGCTGCTCAATCCGACCGAAGAAGCAATGTATGCCGAACGATGGCGCGAACACGGCGATCGCGAGGCCGCATACCGTCTGGTGACAAGTCACTTGCGGCTGGCGGCGAAGATTGCGCTGCGCTATCGCGGCTACGGTTTGCCCGTCGCCGATCTGATCTCAGAAGCGAACGTCGGGCTGATGCTGGCTGTGAAACGGTTCGAGCCCAAGAAAGGCTTTCGTCTCGCCACCTATGCGATGTGGTGGATCAAGGCAAGCGTCCAGGAGTACATCCTGCGGTCCTGGTCGTTGGTCAAGATCGGCACGACGGCAGCGCAAAAGAAGCTGTTCTTCAACTTGCGCAAGCTCAAGAACCGAATAGGAGCGAGCGAGGAAGGCGAGCTGTCACCGGAGCAAGCCGCGTACATCGCTGGGCAATTGAAGGTTGAGCCCCGCGAAGTGGTCGAGATGAACGGAAGGATCCGAGGAGACGTTTCGCTCAACCTGCCCATGGCGCAGGCGGACACCTCCGAGGAGATGCAAGACCGTCTGATCGATCCCTCGCCTGATCCTGAAACGCTGGTCTCCGACGCACAAGATCGCGAGCGGATAAGGGACGTTTTGAAGAATGCGCTCGCAGCCCTGACTTCGCGAGAGCGCAGCATCATCGAAGCGCGATTCCTGACGGAACAACCGACGACATTCGACGAGCTTGCTGTCACGTTTGGCGTGTCGCGCGAGCGCATTCGTCAGATCGAGGCGCGCGCGCTGCAGAAGATCAAAAGCGCAGTCTGCGCTCGCTTAGACGCAGCTTCGTTGGCTCCAACCCGCCTACATTCCGAACTTCAGGGCTGACCAGCCAGCCCTATCAGCTCCCAAGCCTGACCTGCCCGTGCCGCCGAGGCCGTCTGGCAGGTCGGGTTCTCGGGACGACCGGCTAGACACAACAGAAGTGCCCCGCGGCTCAGCGGGGCAGTTCGGCGAGCAAGTCGTCGAGCTTAAGGGGCTCGCCTCGCGCTGCGAACCACTCCGTCGCGCAGCCGCACGGCGGCGACCGCGTCCGTCTACCGGTAGCCTCAATGCATCCAGGACGCTCTGCACCTCGCGCTCAGCCACGGCATGCGCCGCATCGGCATCAATACCGGGCGCATCGCCGTCCAGCCCCGAAAGGCCACGGGGAAAGAGATTCCGGTAAACCGGACGCTCAGGTAGCCCAGCGCCGTTTCGAAAGCCCAGCGCCAATCCCAGTTCGTTCAAGCTTTCAGATAGCACCGATTTACCTGAGGCCCGATCAGGGGAAAACCGGTTGCGCGGCACGATCCAATCGATGAGGGTGCCGTCGACAGACCGGCGATGGCGACGCATTTCGCGCACCAATTCCCCGTAGTGGCTGACGCCAATGATGCCCAGCGTCACGGCATCGAGGCTCGCCAGCACGTCCAGATCGACGAAACTGTCCTTGAGCGGTGTCACAACTGTGTCCGCGATGGAATGCGCCAGCCGCATCAAATAGCTGTCGTGCGGTGGGGTATCGATCACGAGGAAGTCGTGGCGGCGCCCGATGGATGCGATGGCTTGCTCGAACTCCTGCAGCTCGGCGACCTCGTTTTCGTCCACCTTGAGACCGTCGGCACGCGTGACGGTGAAATGAGTCGGCAGCTCGAGCTCGATATGACATCTGCGAGCCCAGTCGCGCCGGTTCTGAATATAGCGGGTAAGGGTGCGCTGGCGGCCGTCGAGATCAATAGTCGCCAATCGCTGGCCGACCTTCAACAGGGCGACGGCGATATGCATCGCGACCGTCGTCTTTCCCGTACCTCCCTTTTCGTTTCCAACCACAATGACGTGGGGCGCGGCATCCGCTTGTATGTCGACGTTCAGCATGATCCGGCCTCTGAAACGGACGGCGCCACAATGTGCCGACCGAGTCAGTATTTCTCTCGGGCAGTTTCTCCGTCGCGACCGTCGAGTGGCTCAATCGAGGCGGGCATCGCGAACAACCAAGAGGAAGCTGCGTGGTTTCAAACTAGATGGCAAGTTTAGCTCGACTGAAGTTCGTGGCGAGGCGGCAGCTCGCGAGCGACCGTGCTTCAAATGGTACAGAATGCCTGCGCCTGTCCCCGCGCGTGCTCAGCTCGAGCCACTCGCTCAAGCGACGCATTTGCGAGCGGTCAAAGGAACTTTGATGAGCCGTGCCCGTTCGACCGCCAAGCGCTTGAATTTGAGGGCGAGAGATGAAAGCTGTACCGAGATTACTCGTGGTCATGGGCTTGGCCGTCACCGGATGGCTTGGCCCCGGCCTGGGCACTGCGTTTGCGCAGACAATCTATCTGGATCCGTACCCCCCGATCTTACCACCGGCGATAACCTACTTAGTACGGCGGCCGATCATGGAGCCGCCCGCAGCAATCGTCCGCGAGCGGACCGTCGTGGTGAGGCGCCCCGTCTATGTGCCCGCGCCGGTATATCGCGCGCCGCTGCCGCCCTACGGGTATCTTGCCGAGGTCGACTACGTGGCACCAGGTTGGTGATCGACGCCCAAGCCGTTCTACGGTGAACCCAGGCTCTAGCTCGCGGACTCGCGCAAGATGGCCCAACGGCTGAGTGCAGCCCTGCCGGTCAGCCGTTCATGACGGCCGCGGACGGATCGACAGCAATGGGCTTTGCGCCTGAGATCGCTTCAATTTTTGCCGCGAGATCCGCAAGGGAATAAGGCTTGCTGAGAAATGCCTCCTTGCTGATGCGCTTTCTATTCTCCTCGATCAGGTCTGGAAAGCCGCTGCAAAACAGAATGGGAAGGCGCGGCGAGCGTTGCCGTAGTTGCCGCCCTACATCCACTCCGGAAATCTTCGGCATGGCCAAATCAACCAGCGCTAGGTCAACGCTCTCTCGGCCGAGAGCTGCCAACGCGGCTTCGAGGTCATCAGTGGCTACGACCCGGTAACCTAAGGTCTCCAACATGCCGCCGGTCGTTTCGCGCACGTCAGCATCATCGTCGATAACCAGAGCCGTCCCCCTCGCAGACGCCGTCGGTTCGCTGGATCCCTGGCCGGCAACGACGGCCTCAGTCGAACGAGGCAGGAAGATGCGGACCACGGTGCCTCGACCGAGCTCGGTTTCGATCTTGACCGTCCCACCGGATTGGCGGGCGAAGCCGTAGACCTGTGACAGACCGAGGCCCGTGCCTTTGCCGGGAGCCTTGGTGGTGAAGAACGGATCGAAGGCACGGGCCAGAACATCCGGCGGCATGCCCGTGCCGGTGTCCTTGACGGAGATGCACACATATTGCCCTGCTTTGAGCTCGCTCGCCAGTTGGTCGGGGACGCGGTTCAGAGCGGTAGTTTCGATGACGATGGTGCCACCCGTCGGCATGGCATCGCGTGCATTGAACGCAAGGTTGAGAAGCATGAGTTCAAGCTGGGTGGGGTCGACCAGCGCCGGCCACAAGCCCTCTTGGGTGGCGACTTCAAGGCGGATGCCGGTCCCGATCGTCCGCGACAGGAGCTCGGCGACCACTCCGGCAAGCTCGTTGATGTCGATGGGCTCTGGTGCGAGGTGCTGCTTACGCGAAAATGCCATGAGCTGCTTCACCAGCTTGGCGCCGCGTTCCGCCCCGTGCATGGCGTTGCGCAGGTAACGCTGGAGGCGCTCGTCCTCGATGCGCAAGCCAAGCAGCTGCAGATTGCCCATGATGGTCGTCAACAGGTTGTTGAAGTCGTGTGCGATGCCACCGGTGAGTTGTCCCACGGCCTCCATTTTGTGGGCGTGGCGAAGCGCGACTTCGGTCCGCTCGCGCTCAACCATTTCGGCCATCAACCGCCGATTTGCATTCGCCAATTCGTGGGTACGATCCTCGATGCGCCGTTCCAGCGAGTCGGTCAGATGTGTCAACTGATCCAGATAGCTTTCAGTCTGTCGCTGCTTTACCCGCGCCCGGACGGCCGCTTTGACCGCGCTCTTGAGCGAAGCCGCAGCGAGGGGCCGTTCGAGCACGGTCACGTTTCCGAGCAACTCGACGAGATCTGGCTGCGGATTGCGCGCTGCCCTCAGCGTCAGCAGGACAAAAGGAAAATCCGACCATGGCGGCTGGTTGAGGATCCACCGCGCAAGGCTGCCGCGATCCTCGTGGGTCAAGGCCTCTTCTGCAATCACGGCGGCTGCCGCCTCGCCCAGATTGCCCACCAGCTCGGTAAGGCTCCGCTGCTCAAGAGCAAAAGTGCCGTCAGCCTGCAGCATCGAACAGATTACTGCCGCATCCCTACCGACCGGCGCCAGTACAAGCGCAGGCCCATTTTCAACATGCTCACGCCGCGCCATTCGGGCTTTTTCCAAGCAGAATCTTGTGTTGGCCTGTATAGGTCGGCGATCCGGACAGAACCCCTTGAAATTCCGACAGTGGAGGACCGACCATGATTCCGCGATCATCGAGCCGGTATTCCCTGATCTCGTCCTCATGGCGGCCAGTCCGCTTCTTCAGGACCGAAATGGCCCTTCTGATCCTTCCCGCGGCCTCAAAGAAGCGAAGCAGAAGCACGGTATCGCTGAGATAGGTCAGATCGACGCTGGACTGCATCGGGCCGATGAGACCATGTTGCGCGAGCGTAAGAATCGTCACGACCCCGCGGTGGTTCAGATAGGTCAGCGTCTCATGCATGAGCAGAAGCATGAACTGCTCGGCCGGCATCGCGTTCTGGTAACCGCTGAGACTATCCAGGACCACGATGCGGACGCGCTCAACCTCCACCCGGCGGCGCACCATTCCGGTCAACTCACCGGGAGACAGTTCAGCCGGATCCACCTGCTCCAGAATCAATTGACCGCCCTCAATTGGTCCGGCGAGATTCCAGCCCATTCCTGCCGCGCGTTTATTCAAGATGCTTTTGGTCTCGTCGAACGTTACGAAGAGTGCGCGCTCGCCTCGCCGAAGCGCAGCCATCACGAATTGCATGGCGATCGACGATTTGCCAGATCCGGAAGGCCCCATCAGAAGGGTGCTGGTGCCCCGGTCCAGCCCGCCTCCCAACAGTTGATCCAGCTCGGCAATCCCTGAGAGAATCGGCTCCGCAACCTGCTGACCGTCCGCGTATTCGGCTGCGACCAGTCTCGGGAACAAGGCAATGCCGCCCTTCCGGATCAGGAAGTCATGATAGCCCCCGCGAAAACTTCGGCCGCGCATCTTGAACACGCGCAGCCTGCGCCTCTCGGCGCCGTACTGAAGGGCGTAGTGCTCGAGGCGAATGACGCCGTGCACCAGGCTGTGCAAATTTTGATCGTCGCCCTCCTCGGTCAGGTCGTCCAGGAATAATGTGGTGCAGCCCTGCTGAGCAAAGAAGTGTTTCAACCCAATCACCTGCCGACGATAACGCAGCGGGTTTTGCGCCAGCAGGCGGATTTCCGACAGGCTGTCGAAGACCACGCGAGACGGCGTAACGCGCTTCACCTCGTCGAAGGTCATCTTCGTCGTCTCACCGAGTTCCAGGTCGGAGGCGTAGACCACGGTCTGCCGCTGCTGGGGATCCAGACTGAGTTCGGCCGGAACCAACTCAAAGATGTCGATCCCGCGAAGATCCCATCCGTGGGTTTCGGCAACCTGCTCCAGTTCGTCCTTGCTTTCGGACAGCGTGATGTAGAGACAGCGTTCGCCGACTGCCGCCCCCTGCATCAGGAACTGCAGGGCGAGCGTGGTCTTTCCGGTGCCGGGCTGCCCTTCGACCAGATGCACCCTGTTGGAGAGGTCCTGCAAATCCTTCGGACGGCACTACTTTGCAACGAAACCATGCGGATTTGTCAAGCACCTATCCGAAGGAAGCCAGGACGAGCTCGCGCGCAATGAACTGTTTGGAGAAGTCCGATTGCGGCCAGCAGTTTAGGCGTGATGGTTTCCATCACGTGCTAACACTTGTGACGCGCAGAGTAGCTTCAGGTGTCGCTCTGGCCCTTGTGCAAGTAGCGATCGTTGAAGCCGCCCATTTTCGCCACTTTGGCTGCATCGGTAAGGCTGACCATCTTCCTGCGCACATCCAGTACGCCATCACCCCGGAGTTCTCGGATGACCCGATTGACGTGAACGGGCGTGAGCCCAAGTGCGTCGGCCAAATCGACCTGGGTGATCGGAAGCGCAAATTGCTGTCCGGCGACCAGCCCGACCGCGGCGAACCGCTCCCGCAGTTCGGCCATGAGGTGGGCCAATCGCGCGGGTGCGGATCTGGCCGCGAGATTCACGATCCACTCTCGAAAAACCGCGGCATCGACCAGAGTGTCGCGCCAGAGCGCCTGGGCCACTGACCATCGCGCCTTGGCAACCTCCAGCAGGGCGTAATGGCTGACGAAGCCAAGCTTTGCCTTCGACATTGCCGTCAAGTCGTGATCCATGGTTTCGAGGAAGAGGCTTTGCAGGTCGGGCATGTCCCCCGGGATGTGGAATGACACGATCTGTCGCTTGCCCGTTTCAGCTATTTTCGACCGACATGCCAATCCATCTAGCAAGAAGCAGCAGTATTGCGGATGATCGCCCTCTCTCACAATGAGAGACCCGGCCTCGATCTGTCTGACCTGAACCGAAAGCCTCCTAAGCGCGGAGACGTCATCCTCCCTCAATCTTGTATTGACCCGCAACTTGCGGATCATCATTTCGGCGTCTTGGGGGCCGGCCGGGCGCTGGGGCACTGCAGTGATCCGATCGTCAATGGCTATCCAAGCCGAAGCAACCGGGAGCACTTTCACACGTTCCTATGCTCCGGCCGACGCGGGAAGAACGCCTCCGGAGTGGATGCGGATCTCGATCGGGGCTTGAGACGCCGACGCTGGTTCCTCAATGTTCGTCGGGGACCGAGTGTGGCCATCCTGCCAGCATTCCGGCGGGCCCAGAAAAGTTAACGGGGGCGCGAGGGCGTGTTGCTTTGCACCTCGCGACGCCGATCCGCTGTAGAGCCAAGAAGCGCTTGGCAGCTGCCCTGCGCACTTAACTGGCAAGCCCAATGTCAGCACCCTGCGCAAGCCGAAGCCATTTCTCGGAAAGGAGAAGCCATCTCTGCTTTTCGATCGAGCTAATAGCCTTCAGGGCATGCTCGCGGCATTCTTCGGCTTGCTTGCGAAATATAGCTGCGTCCGTCATCAGCAGACCGCCTCACGTTTGGTTCATTTTGGCGGCCACTCAAGCGGCCTCCAGCGGAGGCTTGCCGCGCAGGGCAAGCCAGTGAGCACCGCCGGTTCTGAAGACCGCGCAGACCAACGTGCCCAACGCGGGGAGCGCCGTCCTTAACAATTGTTGATGTAGTCGAAATTATCAGAGCTCGTGGCCCCGCTGACGACGAGTCGGTCGGAGTCCAAGCGGCCTGAGCCTTAGCGATTCACCACCAGTGCCGGTGCCAACCCTGGTGCCCAGCAGCGCCGGGCGAAATAAACAGACGGCGGCGGCGGATAGAAGGCGTACGCGCCATAGAAGTTGGGCGGCACCTGCAGCGGCCCCAAGGATTGCAGATCCAGCGCACCCCTTCCACTCCGGCACCGGATTTTGCGAGCTGCTGCGCATGGGGCAGACCGTTGGGCATGGCGAAGGCCACTGGGGTGAACCCTACGCTTCCCACCAAAGCTACAAGGCGTAGACAAGCGGTCCGGAACTTCATTGGAGTCCCTCCCTCGAATCGTCTGCGCGACAAACGCGAAAGCTCTGCGGAGACTTCAGAATGGCCTTCAGTTTTCATCTGCCTGTTCGCCGCCCCAAACACGGCCAGCTAAACCTCGCGACCGGGGAAACTGGTCTCATCCAGCCAATCGTTCGACCCAGCCTTTCAGCAGGTTCGCCTCGGCCACTCCGGCATGGCGGGCAGCCACTTCGCCGCGGTTCAGCGCGAAGAGGGCCGGAATGCCTTGGACACCATAGTCGCGCGCCGCCTGCGGATTGTCGTCTACGTTTATTTTGACGAAGCGAGCTCGGGGCTCGAGGCTCCGGGCAGCCTGCGCGAAGATAGGTGCCATGGCTTGGCACGGACCACACCACGGTGCCCAGAAGTCGACGATCACGGGCACATCGGAATTGGCAATGTGCTTTCGCAAGCGCGCGGCATCGAGCTCGACCGGGGCGCCCTCGAAAAGCGGCGCATGGCAGCGGCCACACCTGGCTTTCTCTGCCGGCCGGCTTGTCGGTACGGCGTTGATGCTGTCGCACTTTGGGCAAACGACACGACGTTTTTCCACGGTCATCTCCATCTATCCTGTGTTGCGGGCTGTTGCTTGGGATCTGGTTATGAAGAGCAGCCGTTGCCAGCCTGGATAGGGTGGCGCGATTCACTCGCGCTCCTATATCAATCGCGAGCGGCGGCGCGTCCGCGCTCGCCCGCCTCCTGAACAGACTGAACAGAAAGGAAAGATCTTACGACGGAGCACAGCCATGGATACGCATGCAGGTCCACTGGACGTTCGTTCCAGCCGCTTAGAACAACTGGAGGGGGACTTCGCCGCCCTCGCACCCCAACTTGCGCAGGGGCCCGAGAAGCAGGCTATCTCGACGCTGCACGGAATGGTGCAGGAGTTGTGGCGCGCAGTGGGGCCTTCCGGTCCCGCGCAGGCCAGACCAGGCCCCAACATCGAGGACATCGTTGAACTGCATCAGCACGCCCCGGCTATGGAAGGTGATGCCGTCAGCACGCCCCTCGAGATTGGCCAGGTGGCGCCCGAATTCGCCCTCCCCGACGCAAACGGTCGTACGGTGCGCCTGTCCGATTTCCGTGGCCGGCCGGTTGTCTTGGCGTTTTATCCGCTCGACTGGAGCCCGGGCTGCAGTCGACAGCTCGATCTGTACCAGCAAGAGATCGAGGAGTTTCAGCGCAGGGGTGTCGAACTCGTCGGCATCTCCGTCGACAGTCTCTACAGCCACGGCGCCTGGGCGGCCGTTCGGGGACTGAAGTTCCCCCTGCTTGCCGACTTCAACCCCAAGGGCGAAGTCGCCAAGCGATACAATGTCTGGCGAGACAAAGACGGATTCTCCGAGCGGGCGCTGTACGTCATCGATGACACGGGCGTCATCCGCTATGTCCATGTCTCGCCCAAGCTCCAGCACGTGCCCGACATCTACGAGCTGCTGGAGGTCCTGAACGGGCTGAACACCCGCAAAGCTGCTTAAGGAGGCTAAGTCATGTACACGACGACTTCTTCACGATCCGGATATCGGCCCAACATCGGCGAAATCGTCATCTATGGAAGCCGCTGGTGCGGCATCACCATGATGGTGCGCAGGCATCTCGACAGGGCTGGCGTACCTTACCGTTTCGTGGACTGGGATAGCTATCCGCAGGTCCGCGACGAGCTCGAATGGCTGGCCGGCGGCCGCATCGGCAGCCCGACGATCACGGTCGGCGGCCAGGTGCTCGTTCAGCCCTCCTTGCGCGAACTCGATTGGGCGCTGACCCGCGCCGGATATCGCTGAGCAGCGGCAGGGCGATGCGTCAGCGCCGGGCCCCCTGCCTTGGCGCAGCGGGGCTCGGCGTGGCGCCCGCTCAGAAAGCCGCATGCAATTAATTATTGATCCAGTTGAACGCGACAGGAGACGTGCGCCGCGGGACCGATCGAACCCGAGGAACATCCGGGTACAGCCCTCGTTATGAGGCAAAATTCGCCGCTCGACAGAGGAGCGACGCGGCTAGGGGTTGAAGACGCAAATCAGGGATATCTACCATGCCAAAGGCAATCGGCATTGATCTTGGTACAACGAATTCCTGTGTAGCCGTGATGGAGGGAAGCAGCGCTAAGGTGATCGAGAACGCCGAGGGCGCGCGCACCACCCCGTCGATGGTTGCGATCACCGACACGGACGAAGTACTCGTCGGGCAGCCGGCGAAACGCCAAGGCATCACCAATCCCGAAAACACGATCTTCGCGATCAAGCGCCTGATCGGCCGGCGCTACGAGGATTCCTTCACCCAGAAGGACAAGGACATGGTCCCGTACCGGATCATAGCCGGACCGAACGGTGACGCGTGGGTGGATGTCAGAGGGAAAAAGTACAGTCCCAGCCAGATCAGCGCGTTCATCTTGACGAAGATGAAGGAAACCGCGGAGGCCCACCTGGGAGAGAAGGTCGAGCAGGCGGTCATAACGGTGCCGGCCTACTTCAACGACGCCCAGCGCCAGGCCACGAAGGACGCAGGCCGCATCGCCGGCCTGGAGGTCATGCGCATCATCAATGAGCCCACTGCGGCGGCACTCGCTTACGGACTGGAGAAGAAGGCCACCGGCAAGATCGCGGTGTACGATCTGGGCGGCGGCACGTTTGACATTTCGATCCTCGAGGTGGGCGACGGCGTCTTCGAGGTCAAGGCGACGAACGGCGACACCTTCCTAGGGGGCGAAGACTTCGACAAGCGCATTATCGACTATCTAGCGGATGAATTCAGGAGAGAAAGCGGCATCGAGCTGCGGAACGACCGCCTGGCGCTACAGCGTCTCAAGGACGCTGCGGAGAAGGCCAAGATCGAGCTGTCCAGCAGCACACAGACCGACGTCAATCTGCCGTTCATCACCGCGGATCAGCACGGACCCAAGCACCTCAACATCCGGTTGACCCGAGCCAAACTGGAAGCGATCGTCGACGACCTCATCCAGAAAACCATCCCACCATGCCAGGCTGCCCTGAAGGACGCCGGTCTGGAGCCTGGTCAGATCGATGAAGTCGTACTGGTCGGCGGCCAGACCCGCATGCCCAAGGTGCAGGAGACCGTCCAGGCCTTGTTCGGGCGCGAGCCCCATAAGGGCGTCAACCCCGATGAGGTCGTGGCCATCGGGGCCGCCATTCAAGCCGGCGTGCTGCAGGGCGACGTGAAGGACGTGCTCCTGCTCGACGTCAATCCCCTGTCCTTGGGAATCGAGACGCTCGGCGGCGTGATGACCAAGCTGATCGACCGTAACACTACCATTCCCGCGAAACGCAGCCAGGTGTTCTCGACTGCAGAGGATAATCAGAGTGCCGTCACTGTGCGTGTGTTCCAGGGCGAACGCGAGCTGGCCGCCGACAACAAGCTGCTCGGCCAATTTGACCTGGTGGGAATTCCACCCGCTCCCCGTGGCATGCCGCAGATCGAGGTCACTTTCGATATCGATGCCAACGGCATCGTGCATGTTTCCGCGAAGGACAAAGCGAGCGGCAAGGAGCAGTCCATCCGCATCCAGGCGTCCGGCGGACTGAGTGAAGCGGACATTCAGCGGATGGTTCGCGAGGCCGAAGCGAACGCCGAGCAGGATCGCCGGCGGAAAGAGCTGGTGGAGACGCGCAACCAGGCCGATGCCGCAGTCTACCGGATCGAGAAGACCATGCAGGAGTTGGGCGAGCGCATACCAGCCGCCCTGAAGGCTGAAGTCGGGCAGCTCATCACCCGGGTCAAGGACGCCATGCAGGGCGACGAAATCGGCCGGGTTCGGGAAGCTGTCGCCCAGCTGGAGAAAGCTGCGCAGCGTCTTGCGGAAATCCAGCAGCACGGTAGCGGAGCAGGCAGCTCGCAATCCTCCGGAACATCCGGCGATCGGGGAGACGCCGACGTGATTGATGCCGAATTCGAGGAGCTGGATGACAAAGATCGCAAGACGGGATGAGGCACTGCGGCTCTCAAAGCTCCTCTAGCCGCTTAACAGATCCGCGATAGGAGGTCCGGATGCAGGGGAACGTCACGGGCGAGCAGGCGCCGCCTGTCTATGAAGCCAAAGAGCGCGATTCTCTTCAGGCGGAAAATACCGCCCTGCGTGATCGGCTGCTGCGCGCGCTGGCGGATGCCGAGAACACTCGCCAGCGCGGCGAGCGCATGGCGAAGGATGCCCGCCAGTACGCCATCGCCGACTTCGCTCGCGAGCTCCTGACGGTGCTCGATAATCTGCATCGTGCCATTGCTGCCGCCGAGCAGCGACGCGCCGATATGACCGATGACTCTTCCCTGCTCGAAGGAATTAAAGCCACCGAGAGGATTCTGACCTCAACGCTTGAGCGGTTTGCTGTCCGCCGGGTCGAGGCGCTCGGAGCAAAGTTCGATCCTGCCCTGCACGAAGCCGTAATGCAGGTGGAGGATGACGAACACGATCCGGGCACCGTCATGCAAGTTCTCGAGGATGGCTATGTCATCCACGAGCGGCTGCTGCGTCCGGCCCGGGTCACCGTTGCGAGGCGACGGCAGGAACGAGCCTCGCATTCCGAAGCTGTCAAACCTCGAGACCACGACGGATTCCACCATTTCGAGACGTGAGAGGAGAAGGCGTTGGCCACCGACCCCTACGAAACACTGGGCCTGAAGAAGGGCGCCTCGCAGGAGGAGGTCCAAAAGGCCTACCGCCGGCTGGCCAAAAAGCTGCACCCCGACCTCAATCCGAGCAACAAGCGGGCAGAGGAACAATTCAAGGAGGTTTCGGCCGCCTACGACCTGCTCAGCGATCCCGACAAGCGAACGCGTTTCGACCGAGGAGAAGTCGATGCCTCGGGAGCCGAGCGACCGCGGTACCGTTCCTATCGGGACTTTGCCGAAGGTGCCGGAGCCTCGGCCTATAGCAGCGACGCCGGCTTTTCCGATCTTGACGACGAAGGAGATTTGTTTGGCGAACTGTTCCGCCGGCGCGGACGATCCGGAGCCGCCGGCGCGACTTTCCGGATGAGAGGAGAGGACGTCTATTATCGCATGGAAGTCGACTTCCTTGATGCGGTGAACGGCGCAAGGCGCCAGATCACGCTCCCGGATGGCTCTGCCCTCGAAGTCACCATTCCGCCCGGGAGTCGCGACGGTCAAATACTGAGGCTTCGCGACAAGGGACGGCCGGGTCTGGGTGGCGGGCCCGCCGGGGATGCCCTGATTGAAATAGAAGTGCGCGAACACCCGCTGTTCACGCGCAAGGGCGACGACATCCATGTCGAACTGGCAATCCCGCTCAAGAAGGCTGTGCTCGGCGGCAAGATCGAGGTGCCGACACCGACAGGCACGGTCACCATGACCGTGCCGAAATGGTCCAACACCGGAACGGTCCTGCGGCTCAAGCAAAAAGGCGTTCGGCGCTCCAACGGCACGCGAGGAGATCAATACGTCACCTTAAACATCAAGTTGCCCGAAAAGCCCGACCCGGAACTCGAGAGATTGATATCGAGCTGGCGCGCGGGGGCACCATGCAGCGTGAACCAATGAGGCCTCGCATGGAGATCAATGAATTTCTCGTTCACGCGCGGCTCGACCGCGAGCACCTCCAGAGCTGGGTCGAGGCCGGCTGGCTTGCCCCCAGCAGCGAAGGTGAGGAATGGCTGTTTGCCGAGATCGACGTCGCCCGTGCCCAGCTGATCCGAGACCTGAAGAGCGACATGGGCGTCAACGACGAAGGCATTGCGATCATCCTGGACCTATTGGATCAGCTGTATGGCGTGCGCGGAACGTTGCGCGATATCGCGTCGGCCATTGCCGCACAGGATGAGCCGGTACGTCGACGTGTCCTGGCGCAAATCCGGGGTGCCCCGCTCAAGGCGTGGTCCCGGGAAAGCATGGACAGCGAACGCCGCGTTTAGCCGAATTCCCGGGCGGCCTATGCGGCGATAGGCTCGGTGCCGTCCGGCCGCAACCGCAACCCGGGCCAGCTCGCCCGCACATCGCCGACCCTGGAAAGAGGCCTTGCGACTGCGGACGTACGGCGTCGCGACAGAGCCTTTTCTCCCGGAACGCCGGCTCAGATAGCAACCCTGCACTCGAAGCAACGTTACTGCCCGCAAACCGCCCGACCCCTGAGGCGCCCAGCGCAACCGGGAAGGCGGGCTCGTTTGCCTCGACGGAAAGGACTGTCTTATGGCCGGCAATCTTAAAGCGCGACTGTTCTGCACCTTGTTCGCGAGTACTTTTGGTGCCGCAATCTGCTCGACGACGCTGCCGGCTCACGCACAGCAGGCGGCAGTTCCGACCGACTTTACCGCCGTTGTGAAACAGAAAGCCCCCGCGGTGGTCGCGATTCTCACGAAACAGATGATCGAAGACGAAGCGCGCCAGGCTCCGGACGACCTGCCCCTTGGCGAGCTATTTCGGCGGCGGTTCGGCGAACCTCGCGCACGCGAGCGGACGGCGCTAGGTTCGGGTTTCATCGTCAGCCCCGAGGGGCACATCGTCACGAACAATCATGTCGTGGATAACGCCAGCGAGATCCACGTCCGCTTCGCGGACAAAACCGACGTGGCGGCGAAGCTGGTCGGTCGTGATCCATCGACGGATATCGCGGTGCTCAAGATCGAGCCGCGGCCCAACATGGCTGTAGCGGCGTGGGGTGATTCCGACAAGATGGAGCCTGGGGCGTGGACGATCGCGATCGGCAGCCCCTTCGGACTCGGTGGCACGGTGACCGTCGGGGTCCTCTCGGCGCGGGCACGCGACATTCAAGCTGGGCCCTACGACGATTTCCTGCAGACGGACGCGTCAATCAATCAGGGTAATTCCGGAGGTCCGTTGTTCAACGCCGCAGGCGAGGTCATCGGCGTCAACACGGCGATCCTATCGCCACTCGGCGTCAACGTAGGCATCGGATTTGCCGTGCCGTCGCGGACCGCGCAGACGGTCGCGGATCAGATTATCCGCACCGGAAAAGTCGAACGCGGCTACCTCGGCGTCCGACTGCAGGAATTGACAGCCGGAATCGCACAGGCGTTGGGCCGTTCCGATACGACGGGCGCCCTCGTTGCATCCGTGGAGCCGGGTAGCCCCGCGGAGAAGGCCGGGATCAAAATCGGGGACGTCGTCACCCGCGCTGATGGTCAAACCATCGCCGGACCGCGCGACCTGTCGCGCGCCGTCGCGCGGACCAAGCCGGGATCGCCGTTGAATCTAACGGTGGTCCGAAACGGCAACACGGAGGAACTCACGGTCGCGGTCGGCCGGGCCCAAGAGGACCGACGGAGCGGAACGAGCGATTTGCAGGACTCGGATAAGACGAGCAAGCGACTTGGATTAAGTCTCGTGCCGATCCCGGAGCCGGCGCGGAAGCAACTGGGCGCGGATACGACAGGTTTGATGGTCGGCGATGTGGAGCCCGGTAGTCCGGCTGCCGAAAGCGGGATCCGTCCGGGGGACGTCATTACCAGCGCCAACAACCGCGAGGTCCATCAGCCGTCCGATGTGGCCGAGGCGTGGACGAACGCACGGCGGGAGAACAGGCCGGTGCTCCTGCGCGTCAAGCGCGATGGCCAGTCCCTTTTTATCGCGGTCTCTTGAAGCAGGAGTAGCATTCTCTGTTGCGGAGAGCGGAACGCCGCGCCGGGCACCCCCGCTCCTCCAGCACCGGCTCGCGCCACGCCTGACGTCGTAAGAAACTTCGTGCTCGTAGCTCCTTGAGCAGCCGCGCTGGCCGCAAGGACTGCGACTAGCGCGACTTACAACCACAGCAACCGTTAGCCATTCTTCCCCTCGGCGGCCGGTATGCTTTGCTTCCGTTCGGAATTCAGTCGAGATGCTTGAGGCGTCGCCGGAGATTTCCTAAATTGTTTGTTGCCAATGCCTCGGCAGGATTGGCGCGATCACCAGGCAAGAAGCTTGGATCCACGTTGCTTTTAGGAGGATGTGGTTATGAAAACTACGTGTCATCTCTCAACCGGCGCTTCGTCAGAGCGCATGATTGGCCGCACTCTGCGGCGCTCAGCCCGGCGCATCGCTGCACAATCCAGGATTCGCAGCGTCGGGCCACTTTCCGCGATGGCTGAAGCTGGCGCGCGAGCGTGGCGCCCCTTGGTTTCAGCTTTACTAGCGCTGGCACTGCTGCTGAGCGCGACAGAATTGGCCGGTGCAGAGCAAAAGCGTTCGAAGCGGCCGGACGGTGCGAACGCAGTCGTTCAGACCTCATCGCCCGAACGAACGATGCATGGCCGGCTTACCAGAACCAAGCGTAACATCAGTATGGACACGTTCCGGGCGGAGGAGATTGTCCCCGATATCTGCAGGGGCTGCTCCTCGTGAAAATGGGGGATCGCGATTAAATTGGGCGACGTGCGCGCGGCGCGATATCCATCGGCCGCGCGCACCCTCGACCAAGCGCCGGCCGCAACTTAAGCAGCCTTACAAGGACGGCAGACGCATCGTCCCACAAACGATGGATGCCGAGTTGTCATGGAAATCGATCTGGCGCGCTTGGGCGCACGTGGCCGGCCCAGACATCTCTCAAGCGACCGCCTTCAAACAACCTTTCCAGCCCTTGCGAAATCCTGGGCTGCAATCCCATTTTCTTGCTGCAAGCAGCTACCCAGCGCTAAGCAATGAATTCCAATCGGTGCAAGCGAGAGCTACGATGACCATCTTGCAAGACGACCCGGTCGATACCGCGCTACTGGAGTCCTTCCCTGCCAGCGACCCGCCGAGTTTTGTCGCCCGCGGAGTCATGATCGGCAATCCTCCACGAGGCGACGCAGCGCAGGAGGGACCGGTCCGAACCAAGCACCGGGAAAGCCCCGCCGGTCAGAACAAAATCAGCCGCCCGCCGCGCGACCGCACTCGTTGCACACACGGAGGATGGAAATGAAGATTGCGCAGATTGCACCACTGTTTGAAAGCGTACCACCCCGGCTCTACGGCGGTACGGAGCGGGTTGTCCATTACCTCACTGAGGAACTCGTTAAGCAAGGACACCAGGTCACTCTGTTCGCGAGCGGAGATTCTATCACCTCCGCCGAGCTGGTCTCGTGCACGCCGCGGGCGTTGCGGCTCGACGCTGATGTCCGCGATTCAGTCCCTCACCAAATGCTGCAGCTCGACAAAGTTCGCGAGCGCGCCGACGATTTCGACGTCCTCCACTTCCATACCGACTATCTGCACTTCCCCTTATTCCGAGCAGAAGCCGGCCGCACGTTGACCACCCTGCACGGCCGCCAGGACCTAGCCGACCACCTGCCGTTCTACGCGCACTTCGCGAAGATGCCGCTCGTGTCCATTTCAGATGCGCAACGCGCGCCACTCCCCCGCGCAAACTTCGTGGCGACGGTCTATCATGGCCTGCCGCTTGACCTTCACACGCCGACTTTCGCTCCCCGAGGTTGCTATCTGGCATTTCTCGGCCGGATTTCTCCGGAGAAAGGACCCGACCGCGCGATCGCCATTGCGCGCGCGGCGGGGATACCGCTCAAGATCGCAGCGAAAGTCGACAAGGCCGACGAAGCCTATTTCCGGGAAGTCGTCGCGCCGATGCTGAATGGACCGGGAGTGGAATTTATCGGTGAGATTAACGAGAGCGAGAAGACTGAATTCCTCGGCCAGGCCGCTGCGCTGCTCTTTCCTATCGACTGGCCTGAGCCGTTCGGGCTGGTCCTGATCGAAGCGATGGCCTGCGGCACCCCGGTACTCGCCTTCCAACGCGGCTCGGTTCCGGAGATCGTCGAAGATCGGCGTACGGGGCGGGTTGTCTCGACCATGGAGGAGGCTGTGCAGGCGATCCCGGACGTACTGGCCCTGGACCGACGAAGCGTCCGCGCCCGGTTTGAGGAGCGCTTTTCCGCTTCGCGGATGGCGACCGATTATCTGAGGCTCTACCAGAAGATGGCCCGCCGGCGTCCAGGCCCGGAAGGCGAGTTCTCGGCGCTCGCCGCGCGCTCGCTCTCGATCGCCAAGCCTGTCGGGCGTGTGACGGCGCCCCGACCGCAGTCCGAGGCGAATTGAGGATCGTCCATTCACCGGGCGCCACCTGCCCCAGGTCTGCAGTCGCTCATTTTGCCGCACGTTCGAAGCGCAACGAAAGAACAGCGCACGTCCGTTGCATGCAAACCGGTCGGCCCCGCGCCGCCAAGGTGCGGCGGGCGTCCGCGCGGTGACGCGTGAAGCCAAAGCGCTCGTGACGCCGTCGACCATCTCAGGGCTTTAGGCCTACCGGAGATTTTGCTGGGCATCACGGGAGATTTTGCTGGGCATCATATGTGATCGATGCCGATGTCTCAGCGCTTCCCAGACCTCGGACAGTAGCCGGCACTTGAAACTGGCAACTACTATCCTAGTTCGTTTGAGGCGAGATGACCAGGCGCTGCTTCCTTCGGCAAGTCCTGTCCGGAAGACGGCGCACAGGCGTGCCGTACGGCTCAGAATTCTTCGGGAGGACGATATGAGCGCGAAGGAAGTCCGATTCTCATCCGACGCCCGCGAAAAGATGCTCCGAGGCGTTGATGTTCTTGCCAACGCGGTCAAGGTGACACTGGGACCAAAGGGCCGAAATGTCGTGCTCGAAAAGAGTTTCGGGGCGCCCCGCATCACTAAGGACGGGGTCACGGTGGCAAAGGAAATCGAGCTTGAAGACAAGTTCGAGAACATGGGCGCGCAGATGGTCCGCGAGGTCGCATCGAAGACATCCGACCAAGCCGGCGACGGCACCACGACAGCAACAGTGCTGGCGCAGGCAGTCGTGCGGGAAGGCGCCAAAGCCGTCGCGGCGGGCATGAACCCGATGGATCTCAAGCGTGGGATTGATCTGGCAGTTGATAGGATCGTTGAGGAACTGCAGAAGAATGCGAAGAAGCTGACCTCAAACGATGAAATCGCACAGGTCGCGACGATCTCGGCCAACGGAGACCGGGAGATTGGACAGTTTCTTGCAGATGCCATGAAGAAGGTGGGCAACGACGGTGTCATCACGGTGGAGGAGGCCAAATCGCTCGAGACCGAGCTTGAGGTCGTCGAAGGCATGCAGTTCGACCGCGGCTATATCTCCCCTTATTTCGTGACCAATACGGAGAAGATGCGGGTCGAGTTGGACGATCCCTATATCCTTGTCCACGAGAAGAAGCTCTCAACCCTACAACCCATGCTGCCACTGCTCGAGGCGGTGGTCCAAAGCGGAAAGCCGCTGCTGATCATAGCGGAAGACGTGGAGGGCGAAGCTCTTGCTACCCTTGTTGTCAACAAGCTGCGCGCCGGATTAAGGATCGCAGCTGTCAAAGCACCAGGCTTCGGCGATCGCCGCAAGGCCATGTTGCAGGACATTGCCATTCTGACCGGTGGCAATTTCATCAGCGAGGATCTTGGCACCAAGCTCGAAAAAGTCCAACTCAACATGCTCGGGCGCGCCAAGAAGGTGACGATCGACAAGGACAATACCACGATCGTCAGCGGCTCAGGTAAGCAGTCAGAAATCGAGGCGCGCGTCAGACAGATCAGAACGGAGATCGAGGACACTACCTCGGACTATGATCGCGAAAAGCTACAGGAGCGGTTGGCCAAGCTTGCCGGCGGGGTAGCCGTGATACGTGTTGGAGGCGCGACCGAAGTCGAGGTGAAGGAACGCAAGGACCGCGTTGACGACGCCATGCATGCAACGCGTGCCGCGGTCGAGGAAGGGATCCTTCCAGGCGGCGGAGTGGCGCTGCTCCGCGCCGCAGCCGCGCTGGAGAAGCTCAAGGCGGCAAATGACGATCAGCGGCATGGGATCGAGATCGTCAAACGAGCAGTCGCTTGGCCGGCGCGGCAAATTGCAGAAAATGCGGGCGAAGAGGCTTCACTCATCATCGGACAGGTCCTCGAGAACAAGGATTATGCTTGGGGCTTCGACGCCCAGACAGGGGAATACGGCAATCTGTTTGCGAAAGGCATCATCGATCCGACCAAGGTCGTTCGATCCGCATTGCAGGATGCAGCTTCGATCGCGGCCCTGTTGATCACGACGGAAGCCATGGTGGCGGAGGCGCCGAAGAAATCAAACGAAGCTGGCCAAAACGCTCCTGCTGGCGCAGCAGAAATGGCTCCTTAAACGAGCCGCACGGCCAGTGCAGGGCTGTTGCAGCCTTGGCCGCGACGCAACGGTGATGAGTATGGTTGCGGAAACGATATTAATGGTTGTCCTTGCCAACCTTCTCGGCACGGCCGCGTCGATGCCGTTCTTGGCCGGATATGACCTATTCTTGCAATCGTACCGAACGTTCCGGGGCCATCCCGCAGACCCGGTGTCCTTTGCGGCACGCAGTAGCTCGGCGTCAGCCGCGCATGCCGTGAAGTATGCCCAGGTGGTCGGCTGCAGGGCCTGCTCGCGCGTACACTCCTTGGATCCTTGCATTCGCAACCCAGATTGATGATGCGCGCTCGACCCAGTCGCAGCTGACTTGGCCCGCCCCGAAGGCACGAAGGCCGAAAAGGCCGTGCCGCTCCCGACCACCTGCTATGGAATGGGTCCGTTCTGAAGGATAGGAACGGATGGCTGGCCGGCCGATTGTTCCGCGGCTGCGATTAACCGAGACGGTGCCGCCAACGCCCAGCTTCGGATGCGGCCGGCTCAGGCATTACGTCATGAATGATGACCTCGACAAGCCGGTTCAGAAACTGCCAATGACAAGAGATGGCTATACGGTCCTTCGACAAGAACTGGGTCACCTTGTTCAGGTGGAGCGTCCCCGCATTGCCGAACGCATCCGGGAGGCGATCGCGGACGATGCGAATCTGGCGGAGAATGCAGAGTATCAGGCCGCTAAATCAGAGCAGGACGTCAACGAGGCCCGCATTGCGGAAGTACAGAACAAGCTCGCTCGGGCTGAAGTGATCGACGTTTCAGAACTCTCGGGCGATACGGTCAGGTTTGGTGCCATCGTGACGGTCGTGGACGAGGACACCGGGGATGAACGGCGGTGGCAGATCGTCGGTGAGCCCGAGGCCGACGCCGCACGGGGTAAGATCTCCATGTTTTCGCCGCTTGCTCGCGCGCTTATCGGAAAGACGAAAGATACAACCGTGGAGGTTCTGACGCCTCGCGCGGCGAAGGCCTACAGGATCACCAGCGTGGAATGGCGCTGAGCTGAGTGCCGACGCTCGTTCGGCCGGGCGGCCTGATGCCCCAAGGCCAGCTTGGTCGCTGGAGGGCAACGTGCAACGTGGTCCGGCAGTCGCCACCGATCGCGGTCACCACTTCAACAAACCGCCTCAGGATCGCAGGGGACCTAGGCGAGAGCATCACCACCGCAGGCTTGGACCTCGAGCGAACGCCGCTCGGGGGCGTTATCGAGCTCGGACCCACAGCGATGATCGAGCTGACCGGCCTCCGAACGCCGTGTGTCCTGATCGACCGCGGCAGGTGCTCTCGTCGGCGGAAATCGGCGCTCCATTCTAATGTGGGGTGCTGCGAGGGGTGGGGGCCGGCGGCGCGGTCGCGGCCGGCGACATTGCGCAAATCCGGCTCCCGTCGTCTTGATTTCGCGCGTTGCCACCTCTGTAGGACATCTCAACACGCGTTGGCCCTTGCTCGTTCGCGCGCCTCACGACGACGTTCGCGGCGTTCGCGCCGCCGCTTGGCGCGGTCAGCGGGCTGCCGCAGCGGAGGAACCTGCGTCGGAGCGACTGTCGCAGCCGTAGCATCCTCGACCAAGGGCGCCCGGATCGGCTCGGGCGCAGCGGTTCGGGCCTCCATGAACTCGAGCACTGCCCGTCCCTTGGACGTGATCCTCCAGCCACCGCTGATGCGTTCGACCAGCCCTTGGGAAAAGATGTGGAGATCCGGGACTCGGGCGGCGAGGCGCCTGGTCCGGTCCGCCCATTCGCGACCACTGGTCGCCAAGATGGCCATGTCGCGCTTGAGGTCCTCCATGACGGCGAAACCATCTGGATAGCTCACCAGGATCTTGAGGACCGTCACCTGGAAGTTCATGCCCGCCCCGCGCGATCAGCGCCACATCGTGGGCGCGTCGGAGAGAGCTTCGCGTCCGATTTGCTTGAGTTGGTCCCGAGATGTGTTGCCCCTGGTCACAGCTTCCGGAATTGTCGAGGCCACATGGGTGCGGGTGCTGGTCCCGGCCCGGGAAACGCTTTCGCAGACCTCGTCCAGCACCGCGCGCAAAAGCGCGGACATAGCAGGATCGAACATGGGAGACCCCATAAGAATCAACGCATGACGTGGAAATCAAGAGTGCTGCAAAATGTAGCGAATTCTACCTCCTCGCGAAGGCTTGGCAATGGGGAGAGTGCGTCTCGCAGCACTCTCATGCTGATTGACGCTCAGGCATCCCCGAAATTGCCGCGCGGCAGCGCCCACCCTTTCGACCACTACGACAGCGGTGAGCGCGCCTTCGCCCTTGTGCTATGGCGACCCCGTCGGCCAGCTGAGTCGATGGCTCGCGCCGCACTCATCCTCAGGATTGCATCACCGGAACCAGCCCGTAGCGCAACATTGTTTCCTTCATTTTGGCCGGATCAGGCGTGCCGGCCGATAGCAGGGCCGCCATGTCCTTGAAGTATTGTGGGCCGAGTACGCCGGGGCTGAGGATGCACAGGCAGGTCGCCGGTCGAGGCGAACGGTTGATAAAGCCGTGCACCACGCCCCGCTTGATGAAGAGGCTTTCGCCCGGCGCCACGTCGATGTCCTTTGCGTCCATCCGCCAGGTCGAGATGCCGCTGAGTCCATAGATCGTCTCGTCCCAGCGATCGTGATAATGCGGAATTGGCATGCGCGCGTTCGGCTGTAGCGTCATCTCAAACAGATCGAGGCGGCCAGCGGTTTCATCCTTGGTCTGTAGGAACGTCAGCTGCAGCGCGCCAAGATTAATGATCTCAGGCATGGCGAACTCATCCAGTCGTGTGGCGCGCAATATTAGCGCACGACGAAAGGAAGCCAAGACGGAGGAGTCCAAATTGCCGAGCATGCAGCAGGCGCCCCTTGCTGTGCACTGCCGAAACGCGCGCTGCACCCGCTCTGATTTTCCCGGCGGCGCCCGCAAAGCCTCGAAATCACCTGAAATTTGAGTCCTTGTCCGCCCCGCAAAGTGGTACACAGCGGTGGTCACAAAATCCGACCGGGCTTTTCAGAAATCCTTGTTTTACGGCAGTTTTCGCGGGTTCGCGACATCGGGGAAGAGAGTCCCACTCTCTCCGCCGCTCAAAAATTGGAAAAGTAGCCCCCGCGCAGCCGAACAGCGGTGCCCCAGAGCCCGTCTGTTGCGCGCACATGGCACCTGCGCCTCGCGACAACCAACAAAGCGCGCTGGCTTCCATCAGAACGGTAGACCTTGGGTCCCGGCCGGCCTACGACCGCGCGCAGCGATCCCGCGCTCGACTATCCTCTTAGCAGCACGCGAGATGCGTATCCTGATGTTCTAGTTAGTGATCCTGCTCGACCAAGTAGAAGGGCGACGAATTACGCAACCGGACCATCTCCGGGTCTCGGCTGATCAGCTTACAAGCAAGATCCGCGGCCGGAAGGGCAAGCAGCTGGCCGAATCGCGGACGAACGGCCAATCCACGAACTGCTGAGCTTGACGAGCATGGACGAGCTTGGCTCGCTCGATGATCGTCGGATCGCACCGAAGCCTCCGCACGATCAGCCGGTGCATAAAGAGCTTAGCGACGTCGCCAACGACGCCCCTATTGATGGTCCCTTCTGTTCATACTCCCAAGGCGCCATCCAAGCAGGACCCAAGCATACAACAGCCGACGTCAGAATCGAAGCAAACCACCAGCTTTAGACACATGCTGCAATGGCCGACGGAGTCCATATTAAGGAGTGCGCTTGTTCAGAGCCAGCCCAGCATGCGGCATGTTATCGGGGCCAAGGCTGGGGACATCTAATTCCGATAGGCGCCTAAGTACCACCGGGTTCGTCTCTGTCATCAACGTACGGCTGTGATTCATACATCAGACCCGCTCGCTTACGCGGCGATCAGCCTCGGCAATGGCCGCATCGACATCTTTGATCATGAACCGGACGCCCGGCGTCATATGGATCGTGATGGGCTCGCCAGTGCGCGTATAAGCTCCGCCTGGGAAGACCTCGTAGGTATTCCCATACACGCCGAGCCCGTGACCAGCTTCCTGGATCTTTACTGACGTGTCCCAGCAGGAATACGTCCGCGGCTTACCCAATGTATCTCTCCTCTAGAGACTAGACGAACATCTTCACCGCCATCACGTTCGCGAGCATCCATGACGGCGTGTTTCACTCAATGACCCAGCTCGCGAGTGCGTAGGCCGGACCGCCGGGCTATGCTGCCGACGGCCGATCTGCCTGAGCCGTTCGGTCGGCATAGCTCATCCAACAACTTTCGTGGGGCGCCCGGAAATCGACGCTAGTCCGCAGGTTCTCAATCGACGTTACAACGTCGGCGAAATAGCTGGTTTCTAAATCGTGACCGACTATCACGCACCGGGAGGCGAACGTCATATCGTCTTTTCGCCAGCACCAAGGCGTTTCCGGGCCGGATAGGGGCGACAGGACGTGGTCGTTTCCCGGAACACGCATGTACGAACCGACCTGAGCGCCCAAGAGGCTTACCAACGCAAGTCTGTGTGGCGCGACCGTCACTTCCTCTATCAGACCCTGCTCCGGATCGATCACGATCGCTCGCACCGTGGCGGGCGGCTTAGGAGGCACATCGACGGCCGTCCAACGGACCATCGTGACCACGTCGGCGAGGCGAACGTGTGCCGGACCGCGCTCCCCCGGTCCGATGCGCGGGCCCACGATCAGACCAGATCCGGCGATCGGCCGAGATCCTCCGATGGTGAACGCCTCCGCGCGCGCTTGGATTCCGGCAAACAGGACGTCACCCTTCGGAAATTTCACGGCCACCCGCGGCTTCTCGCCGAAAAGGTCGCTCAGCCGAGCTCCCGGACTGATGTCGATTCTCACGACCGACTTCATATGAGGATCGATTAAGATCGCTTTCATGCTGTCGAACTCCCGGCGTTCGTCTCGTTTAGGCTCTGCCCGGCTTCTCGGTTCAATGCTTGGGGGGAGCGGCTTTCTCCGCCCACTTATTCGGAGGCGCCGTGCGGCGATACGTTAGGATGGCCGGATGAGAAGCTGCGCGCAAACCGCAGTGGGAAGCTAAGCTCTCTAGATGCGCGAATCGGGGTTTGTCCCCAGAGGAATTTGGGATGACTTTCGCAAAGGAGGCGGCCTGCTTTCGAGCCGAGACCTGCGGCGATGGCATACGCCAGCTCCACGTACTTCGCTTTCGACCTCAATCCATGGCGAGAGGGTAGCGCCCGCCGGAATGAGCGTGAAGGGCCGTAGCGCTAAGCACATCAAGGGCCGCCTGCGGCTTGCCTCGTACCCGGCACCAGCCCCAGGAGCCGCAGCGCGCTCGAGTTTGGCGCCGAAAAGCCTTGGGGGCGACTGCGCTGGCGGTTGTTTTCGGGCCGCAGAAGCCAATACCGAATCCGGATCCGGGCGAGCAGCATGCAACAGCTCGTCCTGTCGACGCACACATTAGAGCAATGTCGGGCCTGTATAGCGGATGATCACGATGCCCTTGCCGCCTCGCCGGTGCCGGTCGAGCAGCTGCCGCGGTTGCGAGCCGGCGCCGCCGGTGTTGTCGGTGTCGACTGGCCGTTGCCGGCGGTCGCGCCGCCGGTGCCGCCCGAGCAGCCGGCCACGCCGGAGCCGCCTCCGACGCCGCCGGGGGTCGAAGGTACGCCGCCGTTCGATGAGGCGGCTCGCGCTGGTGCCGGCGAGCGAATCGTCCCGCGCGAGCAGGCGGGGCGAGATCTTTAGGTCGGTCACGTGTCGACGGCGAGGCCGATGGCGAGGCCGATCAGGATGACGTTCACCGTCTGCCCGAGCCGGCCGCTCAGCTCCTCGGGGCTGTCAACTGTGCCACTCCACCAGTTTGCGGGGGCAACCGTAACTTTACAAAATGAAAGGTTACAGAATTCCGCGAGGCAGTTTCGAGAGGCTAGAAAAATCGAGCTCTCCGGCTTTTCATTACAAAATCGGTGAGCACTATGGACCTAGTGCTCACTGCTATCTCTCACCGCTGATTTGTAAGGTATTCCAATAGCCGTCCGCACCACGCAAAAGGCCGGAAGCCTGCAGGCTTCCGGCCTTTTGCGTGGTGCTTTGCCCTAGGGTTAGGCTTGAGCGCGCCCCTCGGCGCCGGCATGCCGCGCCAGCTGACTGTCCTTCTTCTGCTGCCTGCGCTTCAGGTCCTCGTCCTTGATGTCGCTGCGGCGGCGCGCGTCCGGCAGCGGCTCGTTGAGCTGGTGCTCCCGGATTCCGTTGTCTTCGGCGTTGAAGAGCCAGGTCACGAACTTTTCGTTCAGAGCGTCGTTGGCGGCGCGCAGCATCCGGTTCTCTTCCTGCAGCTCCGTAAGCCGCTCGGCGAGAGGCTTCCGCTTCGCCGACGGAAGGCCGTCGCGGAGCCGCTTCTTTACTCCGAGGTAGGCGCCGTGGATGTCCGGGTTGGCCTCGAGCGCCTGCCGGCTGAACCGACGCGGCTTGAGCAGCGCCGCGACCCGCACGACCACCGCGCTCCAGGTGATCTTCGGCTTCGGCCAGTTCTCCAGATCACTCGTGATGAGCTTGACGTCATCGTCCGTCAGCCGCTTGCTGGAGCGGAAATGCCGTCGCGCCCGCCCGCCCGTCGCGCCGCTCATGTTGCGGCCTCCGCCTCGGCGATCAGCGCCGGCAGGTCCAACTGGACGTAGCTCCCGTCCGGGATGGACGGATCGTCGTGCACGGCTATGGTCGCCTCGAGGGCGGCGATCTCCCGCGCCAGATGCCGCGCATGATTGCCGGCTCCCCTCTGCCCCTCCTCGGCCTCCGCGTCTGCGCGCGCCAGCAGGATGCGGTTCTCCCGCAGGTTGCGGGCGATGCTCTCGCGATGCTGCGCATCGCCCTTGCGGATCAACTGCTTCTCGCAGGCCGCGCACGCGCCGTGCCGCACGCAAGGACTAGACAACCAGTCGCGCGCGCACATTCCGTATTCGGTGACGTGGGCGGTCGCCAGCACCGCCTCCAGGAAGGTGTCGCGGTCTCTCGGTCCCTTGAAAGAGCGCGCGATCTCCGCTATCGGGCCAATCCCGAATCCCTCCCCGATGGCCTCGCGCGCTTCCCGCCCGAGTTGATCCGGGGTCCGGTAATCGTAGGCCGGCAGCCAGCGGTCCGATGATTGACCGAGCCAGTTCCGCACCTCGGCCGCCGATATTTCACCGTCCAGGGCCAGCGTGGCGAGCCACCGGCGGAACATGTGACTCGTGACGTGGATCGGCTTTCCATCGTCCTCCTTGAAATCGTGGCGCTCGAAGACGCTCTGAGACTCGTGACCGGTGAGGAAAAACCGCAATTGGTCCGAGTCCATCAAACAGACCACGGGAAGCAAGGATCGCCGCTTCCTGAAAAAGAACCACTTCGGAAACACGAACAGGCACTCCGAGAGTTTCCACGGGAACCCCGGTGAGACGTTCTTGTTCATCGACAGCAACAGCGCCTCCAGATCGCTGCGCGCGATGGTGGCCGGCCGCACGGGGATCTGTTTCATTCTCAGCCACCTAGGCAGATCCCGCACAGGAATGACGGGCCTAAGCAGTCCGATCTCGAACCGGCGGCTGGTCCGATCCCCCGACAATAGCTGGCGGGCACTGGCGACCAGCGCCTTCTCGATCGCCCTGGCGCTCCGTGTCGTCGACAGCCCCGCCTCGAACTCGTCTCGAACAACGTGCGCGGGATCCACGGGAATCCGGTAGGTGCGCAACCAGTGGCGGGCTTCCTTGCCCGTGCATTGCAGGACATCCGCGACGTCTTGCAAGCTCAGACGCTCTTGTGCGCGAAAGCGCTCGGGCAGCCAAGCCCGGCCGGGATGCTCTTCCATATAGGCGGCGATTTTGCGTGCCTCGACCGTGTGCTCCCGCAGATCCTTCAAAGCGCGGCGAACCAGCGGAACGGCATTGGATGGGATCCACTTGATGTCGGAGGACAAGCCCGGGCTCTTCTCGGGTCTATACCGGAGTCCGTAGCGGACCGGCATGGTCCCGCTCTCGAGGTCGGCCACCGTGAGCGGCCTGCCATCGACCGAAGTGACAATTTCGCAGTGCTCCGGCAGGGAAAACAATTCCCCGATGCGCCACGGGGCGCAATGCAGCAACTCGATGGCTCGCATCATGCATGTGTCCGACGCGTCCGTGACCGTCCGCGCGATCTCGGGCAGGGCTGCCAGCGCAGCCTTGCTCGGCAGCTTCGCCGGATCGATCTTCACGTCGAGCCGACGGCGATCGTAGTTGGGGGCCTTCGTCGTCGGTTTGTATTTGAAAATGGCTTCGCTCAACCGGTACTTCCGGACCACCTCGGAAATCGTGAAGAGATTCTGAGCGATGGTGAAGCGCGATTTCGGGGGAGCGGCGGCTTCCGCCTGCCGGAAGTCCCTGGCCGTCAACAGGGCCGGATCGTGACCGCGACGTTCGAGCTGAGCGTAAAGGTACCGACCCGCTCTCAGTAGAGGCGTGTAGGACTTTCCCTTCTTGTGCTTGGCGACCTCGGCCAGCCGGATGATCGACTTGAGGAAGGTGGCGAAAGGCTCCCGCAGGCGCTCCCGCTGCCCTACGTTCTTTGGCGCGTCGCCCTCGGGATCGACCTTGAACCACAGCTGACACATCCTCCGGTCGGCGGCGTCCTCCTGTATCCGCCAGACATCGTCGTCAAATCTAAGGTCCGCGCCGAAGGCGATGCTGTTGCGCGCGGCCCTTTCGAGAAGCGCCAGATTGGCGCGGCACTCGGCCCGCATAAGATGCGGGTTCAGCGCGATGGTCGATTTGCTTCGCTTCATGGCGCCTGGGTCCCCAATCCCTTTGCAATCTGGATGGTCTCGACGACTTCGCTTATGGCCTGGATCGAGCGGTCCTGAAGCCCGACGATACGCGGGTGCATCCCGGCCGAACGCCGGCGGTCCCGGTCTTCCTTCAAGCTGGCGAGAAGACGCTCGTGCGGCGCGTCGATCCACGGCTCGAATTCGCGGCAGCTATAGCAGGCGAGCGGAGCCGCCCGACGGCAGGCGCCATCGCTGCCGCAGTTGCCGAGATCTTCTCCCCGCTCGCGTTCCTTGTCGAAGAAGGGAATCCGCGATGACGGCGGCCTGCCGCGCGCGGCTTCGCTCGACTTATCGGCAAGCTTCTTCCCCAAAAACGCCTCGGCGACCACCTGCATCGCACCGCCCACGCCCGTATCGAGGCTTCCGGCCAGACGATAATCCTCGAACTCGTAATGATCCACCGTCTTCGTTGTCAGATGGTCGAGTGCGTCGGCCACGACCCGCTTCGGCTTGCCATCGGCGATCAGGTTCGTGGCGAACGTGCTCCGCAAGCGACGGGCATTGAGCCGAAGCTCTTCGCCAAGGCGCGACGTCGCGCCCAGCCGGTCGGCGGCGTTCTGCAGGAGCCTGGAGAACTCGCGCGGGGTCAGATGAAGCAGGTACTCGCGCATGGCCGGCTGCAGGTCCGTTCGAGGGCGCGAGCGCATGAAGATCGGTATCGCGACCCCCTCGGGCCGCTGCTGCCCGCAGGCCTCGTTCGCCGTCGCCCGGTTGAGTTCGATCAGACGCTCGAGGTGCTTCGCCCACGAGCGCTCGATCTGACGCGGTCGGAACGCAGCGCGCTCTTTCGCAAGTCGCTTCTTGTGGCGTGGCACCTGCAGCAGATGATAGCTCGTTCCCCCGGAGGTCCGTACGCTGTAGTCCCCTACCTGGAGCAGGGAAAGCGGACCGGAGTTCGGCCCAAGGCCCATGGAGAGCAGCACCGCGACCCGCTCTGTCAGAGGCAGCTCCTCATCGGATGCATCCAGCGTCTTGTTCAGGAGCTCGTCTCGTTCGCCATCGGTGAGCGGCCCTTTTTCGAGTCCCTTCTTTCGCGCCGGCCTGTTGTCCGAATTTTTCCGGATCGTGATAGCCTCCAGCACGCCTGCGACGTCCGGATCGAAGCCTGGTAACTCCAGGATCGCCGCCCATCTGTACCATGCTCGGTATCGGGTCAGCTGCGGAACACTGACCCTAGGGTCCGAACGGAGTTCTTCGAACGCCCGCATCGTGACGGTGCCGTCGAAGGCTCCATCGAAGCACGGGCACCTGACAAGCAACTGGTACATGCGGAACAGACCGTCGAGACTAGGGGGAGCCCAGAGTGGAATGCGGTACTGCGCATAGGTGCGCGCAGCATTCCGCACCGGTTCGGGAAGGCGGGCCAGCTTGTGCCAATCGAGGACGATGGGCGCGCCGGCTGTGTTCAGCCGCCAGATGGGGCCGGAGCAATGGACGTCGCGTCCCGCCACGTCCTTCACAGTCTCAGGATTCATTTCGGAGTGCCTCCCAACGGCTCATCCATTGTTGCTGCATTTCGACAATCGCTTGATGCGCTTCGCGCTGCGTGGAGCCTCGCGCATAGCGCGCGGTTTGGGGGCTACCGCGAACCCACCCCATCAGAAACTCCCGCAACTCGGTCTCCCGCGGTCCGAGGCTTTCGCCGCGCATTTCGGTGAACATGTCGTTCCAGGTTCGCCGGAGAGCATGCGGCGAAAGGTTCACCGGCAGGCCCGCCGTACGCATGCGCAGCGTGTCGAATATCTTCTGCACGCTCGACAGCGACAAAGGAGATCCTCGCGAGCTGACGAAGATGAAGGGGTTGGATCTCAACCGCCGCATCGCGTCCTTGTGGCCTTTGTTGCTGGGGATTTGGCGACGATGCAGGTTGATGTACTCCCACAACACTCCGTGCAGGATCGGGGTGATGGGTACCGCTCTGGGCATGGTCTTCAGACCTGGTGGCCTCGCCCGCGTCTCGTCGGGGTCGTCTGGCCTATACACCAGCTTGAGCGTGGGCTGATCCCCGGCGGCGGACAGGTCCTCGACCTGCAGCCCCATAGCTTCCGACCGTCGCAGCCCGTTCTCCCAATACGTCGCAATCAGCGCGAAGTTTCGGAACTGATGTCGCTCGGCAAACGGATTTGTACCCGAACCCGGACGGATTGCTTCGAGCAGGATAGGCCACTGTTCCGGCGAAAGCGCGGCTTGATCTCCGGCCGTGGCCGGACCAGCCCCGTCGGAAATGATCAGCACGGCCTTTGCGAGCTCTTTTTCGATCCTGATCGACTGATGCGGCGCGACTCTGAGCTCGGTCTTCACGCGGTCCACAAGCCATCCGAGATAGTCGGCCGCACGCAGGCGTCTGCGATGCCATTCTTGACCTGCGACTATTTCCCTTCCCTTGGCCGCACGCTTCGAATGCTCCGGGTTTCGTCTCGCCTCGATCATCCGCGAGCGACTTCCGACCGTCCTGATGTAATGTCGCAGCGCAGACGTTTCCGCATAGTCCAGGACATGACCGTCGGCCAAGCGTGCACGAAGATCGATGCCGTAGGCCCGCAGGAAGTTGTGCACCATGGCAATCGTGCGCGCCTTGCTGTCGAGCGTGTTGACGGCGAGCTCGCGCTCGTTTGCCAGATACAGAGCCGGATCGCACAGGGGAATGCCGCGTTTGTCGAGCACGAGCGGAAATCGCTCACCGCTGTCGAAACGCGCCATTCGGGTATGGAATTCCGCGACTATTTCCCGCATGCGGCTCCCGGTGGATTGAACGGCGCCCTGAGTGCGCACTTGATCGATAGGTGGTACGAAGCGAATCGCACAACCCAGGTAAATATGATGTTCCAATCGATCATTCGGATCGCCGTCACGTCGGCAATCTGCCCGAATGGCTAATAACTAGTCTGTCCGGAGGAGCCCGCGGGTGACGAAGCCGCGGCTGCCAGTCCACCTGAATTCTTCGCGATGAGGCTTCATCTTCGTTGATGCGAATGGTTTATGAACAGTTGTCGCCACTACGGCCCGACGGAACCGCCTTCCCAACCGCTTCCACGGCCGCGTGCACCAGCTCCGAGGCTCGCCCTCGCCGACTTTCGTAACTCGGACTTCAAGAACGAAGTTTGGTTCGAAGCTTCACATTTTCCCGCGTGCGGTGACCGGGCATCAACGGTCCGGGCCCCTTTGCATTGGTCAAGTCGCGCGTCCTGCCGATCATGAAATCGCGGCCCTCATGCGCTTGTCCGTATATCCGGAGATCGACCCTCTTCAGCAGCTCCCGACAGTCGCTCATGGAGGCCGCGGAAATGATGTCGTGCTCCGTGCCGTTCCGAATGGCGTGACCAACGCGAACGTGATGGGTGACCCATCACCTTCCGTTGATGTATCCGGTATCGTATGCGCGATGAATTCGTGCCACGCGCGAGCCGTGTAACGATGTCGACCGGGCGGAGGCGCTGCTCATAGGAATGCTTCCTTATCTTTCTGAGTTGTTCATAACGTCGCCGGCCCGGTTCATCGCGAAGGCTCGGTTGCCGAACAACTCGAAATTCAACCAAAATGTCGCACCTACAAGGAGGCATTCCGCTCTTTTTTCGCGCATGCCTAACGAACGTCTCGTCGGAACGGCATATGATGGCTGTGTCCCCTCTCCGGCGCCGCGAAGGGAGAGGACCGGTAGAGGCGGCCCTTACGAATTTTCGAGATCCGCCCGAACGATCTCGTCGCAAGCGCGCAGCAGCAGAGCCCAGACGCTTTGACGACGGTTGTGGTTCCTCACCATGCATTCCGTCGTCCGAAGCGGCGTGCCTGCCAAAGGATTCGCGTTCTCCGTGGCTTCGACTTGATAATCCGAAATTTGGTGAAGGTTCGACAGGTTCGAGATCCGGATCGATGCGATCTTCCGGCTCATAGGTTCGAAGCCCCCGGGTACCACTTCGATGGTTACCAAAAGCATGCGACAGCCCCTATTGCCCGAGTTGCCGATCCATGTCTCTCGCTACCGGACACATCGCTGCGCCTCGTGCCTCCATTGGACACTCTGGAATTGAGGGTGCCGCTATGCATGTCTCTCTCCAAGGCCCGAGCGCGGCTTCTTGATTCCGCGAAGTCCGCTACCGAGCAAATACGATCGTTCTCGGTCCCAGCGGATCGCGGCTGATGTTGATCCCGACCAGATCTTGGCACGCCAGGGCACAGACCGCCGCCAAAGTGTCGCACGTCGGGCGAGCGCGCTCTTCCACCTCGAGGACTGACTGAGGACCGCCGTCTTCCAGGGCGAGAGCTATTCTCAGCCTGTCAGTGATCGGCACATGATAGCGCGCGAACGACCACGCGAGGCGCACGTTCGAGAATAGCGGCTCCTGCCGGATGTCCGTCGCGTCGCGTTCGAGCAGGCGAAGCCCATGGCGCTTGAGAACGAACTCGAGTCTGGCCGCCTGCTCTGCGCTGCGCTCGGGTCGGATCTCGTGCACCTCAAGAAGGAAGCTGCCGTCCCAGCGGTCCAGGACCACGCCGGCCAGCGAGACTTGCGGACATTCGATCTCGGGACCAACTTGCTGATGGATCGCCCGCACGGAGCGGTCGAGAGCGGCCTGCTGCAGCGCATGGAGCAGGAGCGGATCGCGCACCGCGATGGCCATTTCGCATTTGGGATGGATAAAGAACGCACGGGCAGCCCTGTGACGGAATTGATGGGGGCGCATGTCTCTCTCCTGAATACATTTCGGAGACGTGAAACTTCTCGATGGTTCATCGGTCCTTTGGACGCGCTCGTATAGCGCTGGGCGTCACGCCGGCTTCGAGCCCGAAAGATGTTGACTCGTGCACTCAATTTAGCTGTACGCTATAGCGGACAGAACATGAGTCAATGCTCCGCAGGGGCATCATTAGATGTACATCGTTCGATGCCAACCAAACTGTTCGGCTCTATTCCTCGGTCTCGGACCTCGACTGCGGATTGAGCAGCTGGTGCGCTTCGACCCGCAACACCCGCGCGATCCGCACGATTGTGTCGAGAGTCGCGTTCGTCTCGCCGCGTTCGATGTCGCTGACGAGCGCCCGACGAGTTCCGGCTCGATCGGCGAGATGGGCCTGGGACAGCCGCAGAGAGAGCCTCAGCTCGCGGACGTTGCGGCCGAGCGCAGCTCTGACGCGCCCCTGTACTTTTTCAAAGGATTCGAATCTTGCCAAGGCCCCTCCGCCAATCCTTCACGACCGGCTCATTCGGGCGGCGGAAGGCGTAGCGGGAAACTATTTGCCACGTCTGGGCGGCAGCGGCTACCGCGCTGTGTCGGGATCCAAGGACTCGCCGTCGGCCTGCGAAGAAGAGCGGCTGGATTGCTCCGCGCCGAGGTGGACAGCCAACCTTATGGACGCGGTGGCTCGACCCCGCTCGGGCCTCAAGAGCTTGCCTTTGTCCCCGAATCCTTGAATCTCGCTGCCGTGAAGGGATAGCGCCGTGACCATAGCGGGCCGGATCGAGTTGCGAACTGTCGTGGTGGACGGCTCGGTAGCGCCGGGGATGCGTCGCGCCCATGCCGCGCGTGCAAACGAATGTGGGATTCAGATCCTGAGCCTGCCGCAGCTCGCGGCGAGGCTTGCGGGCGGATTCACCATTCCCGTCACGGCCGAGCTGCTGGATCCGGCTGTCCGGCTCGCACTCGACGAAGGCGGCTTCGTCGAACTCGAGCCTGTTCGGCGGCTCCCCGGGACGTCCCGGGCGGTCGCACGCGCACTCCGCAAGCTCTGGGATGCCGACCTCGATCTTCATGGAAGAGCGGCCGGCGGCCGAATCCGCGAACTGACACTGATCGAGGAGCGGGTCAAGCGGTCGATGCCGAAGGCGGTGCTGACCACGCGGAACCTGCGCGATGCGGCGCTCCAACGGATCCGGTACGCCCCGAAGCTCGTCGGCACCGTGCGTCTCGAAGGGCTTTCCTTCCTTCAACCGGTCTGGCGCCCCCTGATCCAAGCTCTTGAGAACATCGTCCAAGTGGATTGGGTCGCTCCTCGGGATGCGGAAACCGAATGGTTCTCCGGGACCATCACCACTGTTGCGCCGCCCTCCCGGTCGGCGGAGGTGAGCGTGGTCTCCTGCGCCGATCCGCGCCACGAGGTGGTCGAAAGCCTCCGCTGGGCGCGACATCTGATCGCATCCGGCGCCGCGAAGCCCTGCGAAATCGCAATCGCGTCCACCGCGACCGCTCCTTGGGACGATCACTTCCTTGCGCTTGCAGCCGACGCCAGACTGCGGTTGCACTTCGCGCACGGTATTCCGGCCCTCGCCACAGTCGACGGCCAGCGCTGTGCCGCGTTAGCCGATCTACTGCTGCGCGGCCTGAGCCAGCGGCGCGTCCGTCGGCTGATGTCGCTGTCGGCCGGCCAGGGGCTCGGACTGGATCGACTGCCCATAGGGTGGCTGACGGCACTTCCCCGAGGCGCGGCCTTGTCCAGCGTGGAGGATTGGCGGCGGGCGCTCTCCGACGCGATTCTCAACGACAGTTCGCTCGATACGGCGTGCGCCGTGCTGCCGGTTCTCGAAACGCTCGCGCAAGGTCCCTCGGCTTCAGACAAGGCCGCCGAGCTGTTCCTGCGCGGGCGCTCGCTTCAGATTTGGGAAGCGTCGACCCGCTCGGCGCCGGCCGACGCGCTCGAACTCTCGCTTCGCAACGTCCGGCTCGCGGCGGAGACCGATGCCGCCGACTCGATCGTCTGGTGCACCGCGCGTGACCTGGCGGCCGCGCCCAGGGCACATGTACGGCTACTAGGTCTCACGAACAGAAGCTGGCCGAGAAACACCGGTGAGGATCCGGTCTTGCCGGGACACGTGCTTCCCGCGGACGAGTTCGATGCCGATCCCGTCGGTCGGGCGGACCGCAGGCACTTCAATGTGATACTCGGAGCCGCATCGGGCAGCGCGGTATTGTCTCGCAGCCGTCGCAGCACCCAAGGCAGCCGAGTAGGCCGAAGCCCATTGCTGCAAGGCCGTCCAGAGACCGCCCTGTCGCGCGCTCGCATCCCGGAACACGCATTCAGCGAGGCGGATCGGTTGATGGCCCGACCGGCAGACGGGACCGGCGTGGATAGGATCCGCGCTGCCCAGTCCTGTTGGCGCAACTGGCACGTCGAACAGCTTACGCCGCACGACGGGCAATTCGGCGCGGATCATCCGCTCGTCCTGGCGGCCATCGAGCGCGTACAATCGGCGACCTCGCTCCGCCGGCTCCTCCAGGACCCGTTGGGCTTCGTCTGGCGATACGGACTGGGCTGGGATGCGCCCGAACCGCGCGAGCAGCCGCTTTCGATTTCGGCGCTGGATTTCGGCAAGCTGGTTCACGAGCTGTTGCGCCGGACCGTGGACACGCTCGAGCCGAACCCTGGTTATGCGAAGGCATCCGACAGCGAGACCGAAGAGGCGCTCGCCGCCGCCGTTCGGTTCGTTCGCGAGACCTGGCCCCTCCAACGGCCCGTCCCTCCGAGACTGCTCTGGGGCAACACGGTCGATCTTGCAGCTTCCGTGGCTCTTGTTGCTCTGTTGCGAAAGGAGATTTCCGAAGCAGGGACGCGTAGCTGGACGGAGGTGCCGT
Organism: Bradyrhizobium sp. 155; assembly: GCF_023101105.1. Lineage (NCBI taxonomy): Bacteria > Pseudomonadati > Pseudomonadota > Alphaproteobacteria > Hyphomicrobiales > Nitrobacteraceae > Bradyrhizobium > Bradyrhizobium sp. 155. Next base: position 7,343,970 of record NZ_CP064704.1, read on the forward strand.
TTGGACAGCCCGACGGATTTGTCGCAGACCGGGAATTGCCCTGGGACCCCACGAGGATGGTCGTCGTTCCGAATACGCCTGTGAGATTGCGCGGCACGATCGATCGTCTGGATTTGCGGCACGACCTCGCCGCGGTACGCGTCACGGATTACAAGACCGGCTCACCTCCGAAGAACCCGGGCCGAATCGTCATCGCCGGAGGCTCCGAACTGCAGCGAGCCCTGTACGGGCTTGCCTGCCGCCAACTGCTGGAGGGTGAACCGCAGATCGTGGCAAGGCTGCTCTATCTGGGCGGAGACCCCCTTGCGCTGAAGCTTCAGGATCTCGAGGGCGCGATCGATCAGATAAGCGCATTCATCAACGAAGCAGTCGCCCTGCTCAGGCTTGGCACTGCGATCCCCGGTCGTCTCGCCTTCGAACGCTCGAACGATCTGCGCTTGGCGCTGCCTGCCTCGCCCGGGTACGAGAGACGCAAGCGTCTCGCCTACGGTAACGTCGGCTCCGCCGTTTCGCGGTTTTGGAGCGCGCCATGACCACGATCGCGGACGGAGGCGAACGCTTCAGAGCACTGACGGAAATCGCTTCGACCCAGATCGTCGAAGCGGCGGCCGGCACGGGCAAGACATCTTTGTTGGCGGGGCGTGTCGTCATGCTTCTGGCCTCGGGTATTGATCCACGGTCCATTGCGGCAATCACGTTCACCGAGCTCGCAGCCGGCGAACTGCGCCAGCGCATTGCGGATTATCTCGAGTGTTTGATCGATGGCCGCGTGCCGGAGGAACTTCGCATCTGTCTGCCGAACGGACCGAGCGCGGCGCAAGGCACGGCTCTGCGCGCCGCAGCCGTACAATTCGACCAATTGGTGTGTTCGACCATCCACGGCTTCTGTCGCGACCTTCTGGCGACTTATTCGGTCGAAGCAGGGATCGACCCCGGCGCTGAGATTCTCGATGCGGACCAGGCGGATTTCGCCTTCGATTCCATATTCGATCAGTGGTGGCGCAATCGCCTAGATGGGACTTGTCCGGATGATGATCCGATCGCCTCGGTGGCGCGCAGGGATCCGAGGGGCGCCGAAGCGCTCCTGCGGAATTTCGCGAAGTTCCGTAGGCGCTACCGCACGGCCCGCCCGTTGCAACCGGATCTCGATCCGAACGCCGACCTGGATTTCACCGAGAGCGTCCGGGAGTTCAGACGCTGGTGCGATCATGTCGGCGCACCACGCGAGGCGGATCCGGAGGTGGCGGCACTTGAGACCATGGTTTCCCACTTCGAGCGACGCTTCGATCCCCTGCCTGGCTTCGAGCGTCTATGGGGCCTCGCGCACCCGCCTCCGCTGCCGATCATGCGCAAAGACTCGTTCGACCTGCGGGAATACCGGCGGCGGTCGATGTGGCGAAAAGCCATGGGCAGAGAGGCGGGCGATCGTCTCGCCGACCAGGCCGAGGAGCACTACGCGCGTTGCCGCGCGGCCTATAGCGCGTTGATGGGGCGCATTGCGACGGCCCTTATCAGCACCTTCTCGGCCGAACTGGACGGCGTCTTGGCGGATTACGAAGCATTCAAGAAGCGGGCGGCCGTGCTCGATTTCGACGATCTCCTGTTTACCTGCCGCGATGTCCTCCGCGCTTATCCGGGGGTGCGCCAGGCGGCCGCCGGACGGTTCGTCCGCATACTCGTGGATGAATTTCAGGACACGGACCCGGTGCAAGCGGAGGTGCTGTTTCTGCTCTGTGGTTCCGGAGACGATACGGAGGTTTGGCACAGGCGACGGCTGAATCCGGGCCAGCTTTTCCTCGTCGGCGACCCTAAGCAGGCCATCTATCGTTTCCGGGGCGCCGACCTTGCTACCTATCTTACGGTCCGGCGAGCGGTCGAGGAGCAGTTTCCGGACAGCATCCTCCGGGTCACTTCCAACTTTCGATCGCGTGGTCAGATCCTCGAGCACGTCAACCGCTGCTTCCAGGAGAGACTTTCCGCACAGGAAGCCGGCTATGTGGCCCTGCGAAGCACCCGACGCGAAGCCGAACACGGCTTCCCCTGCGTCGCAAAGGTGTCCATCCAGCTTCCGCCCGAAACGCGAGTCGACAGTTCGAGGGACGAAGAAGCGTCCGTGGTCGCCGAGGTCTGCGCTCGCCTGATCGGAAATCTCGAGCTGAAGTTGAACAACGGAGACACCCGACGCCTGACGCCGGGGGACATCGCGCTGCTGGCGCCGGTTTCGACGGATCTTTGGCGGTACGAAAGAGCCCTCGAAGAAGCGGGTCTACCGTTCGCGTCCCAGGCGGGCAAGAACCTGTTCCGAAGACAAGAGGCCCAGGATTTCGTGGCTCTGGTGCGCACGTTGGCCGATCCGCACGACACCCTGGCTCTGGGCGCGCTGCTTCGCGGGCCTCTGGTCGGCCTCACGGAGCAGGAATTACTGGACATCACGCACAGCTTGCCTTCGCTCGACGAGGAGGAGCGCCTTGCCAGACTCTCCCTACGTACCGATCCCGCTCTCGTAAAGAACGAGGTGGCACGTGAAGTGCTGACCGTTTTGCGGGATCTGCGACGGCGCGTGCACCGAACGACCCCGGCGCTCCTTCTGACGGAAGCCGTCGAGCGCCTTCGTGCGCGCGCGATCGTGACGGCACGGAGCGCCGATCAAGCCGTACGATCCCTTGCGAACATTGATGGGCTTCTGGAGCGCGCCCGGAGCTATGGCGTGCGCGGGTTGGCTCAGTTCGCCGCAGACATCGACGACGAATGGTCCAACGAATCCGGCCATCCGGAAGGCATGGTCGAGGCTGACGGCAACTCGATAGAGATAGTCACGGTGCATTCGTCCAAAGGTCTCGAATGGCCGGTCGTCATTCCGATCAACCGCGCGTCCATGCCGCGTCGGGCCGAAACCTTCGTCTATCGACGGAAGGACGAGAGCCTGCACTGGGCGCTCGGTCAGGTGGTACCGCCAACTCTGGAAGACGCCCTTCGGGCCGAGAACGTCGAAAAGCAGAACGAGAACCTGCGGCTGCTGTACGTTGCCTGCACCCGTGCGATGGAGATGCTGATTGTTCCTGAGTTTAGCTGGAGCAACGATGCATCATGGGCCAAGCTCATGGACTTGAAGTTGGGCGACGTACCCGAGCTGAACCTCGGTCGTATGCCCAGGACGAAAGTCGTCCCGCCGAGCTCGACGGAAAATCGGCAGACAGCCGAGGTATTTGCCGCCGAGCAATCGAGTGTGGAACAGGCTTCTCAGCCCATTCGTTGGATCCGACCGAGTGATGGAGATCCGGATGTAATCCCGCTCCAGATCTCGAACTCCTTCGGTGAAGAGCCTCTCCAGCCATCGGTTTCGATCGAAGGCGGGCGCACGCGTGGTGTCCTCCTCCACAAGCTGATGGAAGAGCTGGTGAGCGGGGAACTCGATGAAGCGATCGAGGCAATCGCGTCGAGGGCCAGGACTCTTGCCGAGCAGTTGGCGACGCAAGGCTCTTTCGGCAACCCATTGGATGCGGACGAACTCGCGGAGACGGCCCTGCAGACAATCCGACTTCCGGAAATCGAGCCGTTCCGGAAAACGCTCACTGCGGAAGTGCCGATCTACGGATCGGCTCCTGCGAGCGCAAACCGGTTGATTGGTGGACGAGCCGACGCGGTTGCGCAAACCACGGATGGCGGCAGGATCGTATTCGATTGGAAGAGCGACATAGCGCCGAAGGAAGCCGATCGGTCCGCCTACAGAGAGCAGTTAGGTCAATACCTGCACGTACTGGGCGCCCAGCGCGGTGCCATCGTCTACATGACCTTGGGTCGCGTCGATTGGATCTCGGCTTCTCGATCATAGCCGCTTCCATCGTTGAAGGCCGCTCCGAAGGCAATGCGGACAGATGACTACGAGTGTACGCGGTCCAGCTCCTAGACTCGAAGCCGCTCAATTTGCTGGATCAACCGATCAAACTCCCGTTCAGGGTCGCGGTACCAATCGGTCGACCAGACCCGATAGATCCGCCAGTTGAGGCCCTCAAGAACATCCTGCCGCAGACGATCGCGGTCCCGCGCCGACTTCGAGGAATGGTAGGTCGCACCATCGCACTCGACACCCAGGATGTAACTACCTGGCTTGTCGGGGTGCACTACTCCTATGTCGATCCGATACCCTGCCACGCCGACTTGAGGATGAGCTTCATAGCTCGCGGACTTCAGGCGCGACAGGAACCATCGCTCGAAATCACTGCCGGGCTCCTCTCCGGTGCCGCGTCCCGGCGTAAAGGTGCCGCGATCCGCATATTCGAGAAACTCCTTCAGAACTCGAACTCCGCGGCGATTTCCGTCCGCGACGATGCGACCGGGGTCGAGCGAAGTGAAGACCGTGAGTTTGCGTTTCGCTCGAGTGAACAGCACGTTGAGTCGCCGATGACCATACGCGCGGTTCAAAGGGCCGAAGTTCTGCCGAAAAACACCCTCGGCCGTGGGTCCGTAGACCGTCGAAATCAATATGACGTCGCGTTCGTCACCTTGCACGTTCTCCAGATTCTTGACGAAAAAGTCTTCCAGACTGTCGGCCCACTTCTCACGGTACGCTTGGACGTCCGGATCCGAAGTGGCTCGCTCGTCCATCAAGGTCTCGATGAGATCTCGCTGCGCCTGATTCATCGCGACGATGCCGATCGAGCGGTCGGCCCGCGTTCGCATCAGTTCCGCCGCCTCCTCTACGATTGCTCGGGCCTCCTTGGGATTCCGGCCCTGGCCGACCTCGTAGTCTCCATCGATCTTTCGGCACGAAACTCCGTAGTCCGGATCATCGAGCACCGGACTTGGATACACCAGAAGTCGGTCGCCGTAGAACTCGTGGTTCGAATATGCGATCAGGCTTTGGTGTCGCGAGCGATAGTGAACTTCCAGCATCCGCATCGGATGCCAGCAGCGACGACCAAGCTCTAGGATCGATTCTTCGGGAGCATCCTCGACCTTCTCGTCGCTCGGGTCATCCGACGCGCTGAAAAAGTCCGTGGGCGGCAATTGTTCGGGATCCCCCACGATCACGGCCTGCCTGCAACGCAGCATCGCACCCAGCGCGTCCTCGGGGCGCATCTGCGAGGCCTCGTCGATCACGAGTAGATCGAAGCTATGCCGGCCAGGCTCGAGATACTGCGCTACAGACATCGGGCTCATCATCACGCAGGGCGTGTACGCACGAATAGCGGGTCCTGCGTTTGAGAACAGTCGGCGCAGTGCGATCCGCGGTTGCTGCAGTCCGGTTTGGTGCGTCAACATTTCATTATCGGTGTAGTCGCGCGTCGAACCTGCGCGTCGACCCGGCGGAATCGACCGAGCGCGAAGCTGGGCCGCGACCATCTTGCGATTCAGTTGAAGTATCTCGCGATCCAGGTCCTGGAACCGCTTGCGCACCTGCTCGTGAGTGTTCCCGGCATGCCGCGTCAGGACGGGATGCTCCCTCATGAGCTTCTCCGCAGCCGAGCGATAGAATGCGGCTTCGACGGCGATGGCGACGCCCGAATAGCGAAGTCCTTCCGTCGGCCAGCAACGGATAAGGTCGCCCAAACCAAGGCTTGCGGCTTCGAGCTCCGTCGACAGCAATGCGATCTGCTTTTCGAGAGCATCGGGAGCCTGTGACGCTCGCCCGCACTTCTGCAATTGCGTCCGGATCGGCACAACTCTCCAAGGGGCGCCGCACCATTCCTCGGCTCGAATCTTGAGGAGTTCATCCGCCTCCCCGGCAGCCCGGTCGACGTCGGCGATCGCGGCCTTCAGATCATCCGCGGTGCGCTTCAAGCTGGACGATCGGCCGCCGTAGCCTTCCTGTAGGAGACAGCGTGTGACAGAAGCAGGGAGTTGCATCGACTGCACCCCTTCGACGAAGCGAGTTGTCGCTCGAACACGCCCGGCGCGCTCCAATTCAGATCCCGCGGTCATCGACGCGCAGGCGTTCGTGGCCATCACATCTGCGGCCATTTGCTGCCGGAGGACCTTGGCCTCTGTCTGCATCTGCAGGGCCTTCGGAAGAGAGGCCACTGGCTGGCTGGCCTGAATTCCGAACTTCTGACTGGTCGTGACGATCGAATCGAGGGCTGACGCGCGAGCCTCGTAGCGATCGGCCTCGGCGTTGATCGTGGATCGCGCAGCGAACGCTGTCTGGAACGCATCGACGAGATTCAAGCTGCCGGCGGCTTCCGCGAAGCGGACGAGCATCGCGAATTCGTCGGAGCCGCCTTCGAACGCCAGCCGGCGCAATTCTCGTGCACCTGACTCGCCGAGAGGAGTCACTTTTTGGACCGACCGCATCCATTCCGACACTTCTATAAGGCGGCCGAACGGGGTTTCAGCCCCTTTCCAGTGACGACCGGCAGCAACTTTTGCTTCGGCGCATTCCTCCAACCGCTGCAGCCGATCCTTCCACAGCGCCGCGGCGATCAGCCGTTTTGCGGCATCGACCGGAGGAAGCTTGGGTTCGTCCGGAAAGGTCTGGCGGCAGACGGAGCGCGCAGCCCGCCATTCTCCTCCGAAGATTTTGCCGAAGAATCCAGTAGAGCGAAACGTTCCTGCAGCCCGACGCAGTTCGGCCACGGATGGAATCGAGTCAGCAAGGCTCGTCGTGGCCTGCTCCGAGAAGCTTGCTTCGGCCGCCGCGGATTTGACCTCGCCGGCAAGCTCTTCGGCAAAACCCAGATCGTCGATCACCGCTTCCGCCGTGAGTGTCTGCGAGCGATAGCGAAGATTGTCCTGCCGGATCTTGGGAACGACGAGAAGGTAGCCCGCGGCCATCGCCTCTGACTTGACGTCAGAAGGCGCATTCGGATCACGGCTGGCCGCACTGAGCAGGTCCGCCATCAATCGAACCAGGGAACCAAGTCTGGCTGCGGATTGTCTCGCCGCTTCGAGAGCCTTCGATATCTCTTCGACCGACAGAGTGGCTACTTCGAGAGCCGTCGCCCGCTCGAGCAGCGGCCCGACGGCTTCACCGTTGGTTTCGAGCGCCTGCTTGGAGCAAATTCCGTCGACCTGCAGTTCGAGATCGTGGGCTCTTATGCAGCGATCGACCCAATCGTCGAGCGACTTGCGAGCCGATTCGCCGGTCGCGAGGGTGAGCAACTTCTCCTCGACGTCCGCTGGGGCTGTGGGCAGATCGGAAACGATCGTCGCGGCCGCGGAGGCGTCGGCCGGCGAATTTAGGCCTTCCCACGACGTCGCGCCGGCGAGTGCCTCGACGTGCTGTAGTAGTTGCCTCAGCGCGTCGCCCCAACCCGCCACGACTTCTACGGCCTTGGTGCGATCGAAGCGGTTCAGGTTGAGGTTGCCGACGCCCCGCCAAGGCTGATGCTCAGGCTCGGCGGCGGAGCCCATCCCTGTCGCCCAATCGTCCAAAGCCTTGCCTAGTCCTACGAGTTCGGCGAGCTTAAAGCGGTCGATGCCCAATGGCTCCGGAAATCGGAACTGTGTTGTCGGTCTTGGAGGTGCAGGCTCTTCACCGGCTCTGGTGAAATCGCCCCAAAGGACCTGATGCACGCTGAGGCCGGTAGTGCCGGCCGGGCTGTTGATCAGACTCGCATATTCGGTGAGACGCTGTCGTGCCTGGCGAAGAGCTTCGCGGGCGCTCTCGACCTCCTGGACGTTCGCGACGCCGCGCGGAGTTTCCATACGCTCGCGTATCGATTTGAGGACCGACGCCTTCGAAGCTTTTGCCGAGTGCACTTCAAGGCAATAGAGACCGAGGCCCATATGGTCGAGCCGATCCTTGACGACCTTCAGCGCGGCCATCTTTTCGGAGACGAACAAGACCGTCTTGCCGTGCCAAAGAGCGTTGGCGATGATGTTGGTGATCGCCTGCGACTTGCCAGTGCCTGGCGGCCCCTGAATGACGAGGTTCTTCCCGCTTGTGGCGTCGATTACGGCGCTGAGCTGCGAGGCGTCGGCATCGATGACCAACGCGGGGGCTTGGGACTCGAGCTCTGGCTGGTCGACGTCGTAGACTGCAGCGACGTTGTCGCCGTGCTCGCCGGCCACATCGCCGTAGACTTGCCCCAGCAATTCGTGAGTCTCTGGACGCGAGTCGGCCGGCCATCGAGCCGAGTCGAGATCGCTCCACATCGCCTGCCGGGCAAACGAAAAGAGCCCAACGGTCGCGAAGCGCCGAACCTTCCATCGAGGTTTGTTGGTGAGGCAGGCGGCTACGCCGGAAAGATAAGCTTCAATTCCGACCTCTGGATCGTATTCGGGCAGATCTATTGCGAAGCGCTTCAGCTTTTCGCGAAGCGCGACATTGCTCGCTTCGTCGTCGTCCCGCCCTGCGATGGAGTAGACGTACTCGCCGCTCGCGATGCGCTTCTCCATGTTGACTGGCAACAAGACGAGAGGCGCATAGGCTGGATCTGTCGAATCGTCCTGTTCGTACCATTCGAGGAAACCGACCGCGAAGTATAGCGCGCTTAGTCCGGCATCCTCCTGGAGCGCGCGCGCGGCACTGTGGATGCTGGCCAGCTTCGGCTCCAGGCGATCCGGGAAAAAGAGTGTCTGGAGAGTGTTGTCTGCATGGTGCTTTTGCGTGGAACGTTTGGACGGCGGCAGATCGTACGATGGGTCGATTCCGAGCTCCCGAGCTCTTGCTCGCGCATCGGTCGCGACCCGCCACTCCGGCATTCCGAGCTTCGCACGCACACGATCGCGGAGAGCTCTTTCGGCGACCTTGTCTTTCGCCCGGCGGCGGTTTCCTGCAGCGCGACGCGCATCTTCAGCGGCCAACCAGTCGGGATCGGTCTCCTTAGCCGTCTTCAGGGCGGCTCGGAAATCGTCGGTCTCCTCGTCCCGAGGAACCTGCTCTACGGGCGGTATCGGAATGACATCGAGGGACTTGCCTGAGGCCAAGGCTCCGATCAGTAGCGCCAAATCCTCGTCGACGATGCGAACGTGCTTTGCCGATGTCTCCGAATGACGAAAGTTCAGCATGGTATTACGCATGCTGAGGTCGATCAGCTTTTCTCGGGCTTTGCGGACGCCTTCTCGCACCAACTCGGCGATGCCGGAGGCAGCCTCACTGGACCTGGTCGGGCGAGAAAAGTTGTCGCCGTTAGTTGCCCCGAACGTCGTCATGAACCGGAACTGCCACCTGAACTGAGCCGCCAGGCACGCTATCTCGTTCCCCGTGAATTTGCCGACGCCGGCCCTTCACAACAAACTATGCCCCCTGATTTCGCTTGCATATTGCCTCGCGGACAACCGACTCGCAAGCAAAAGGAAACCCCTCTTTGGTTCAATGATGGCAACGCTGACGTCACCGCTCGACCCGGTCACCACCATTTCGGATACTGGGCAGGAGCGGCACATCGCATCGGGATCTCAGGAAAAGGGCGCGAACGCGCTCGCGGGAAGAACAGCCGCCGATCGCTCTCGATTCGACGCCACATTTGTTGCGTTTGGTTGGGGCAAAGCGTCGTCATCGGCAACGTGTCTGCGGACATGAAAAGGTCTTAGGCAGAAACCGCTTCATGGGCATGCTAGGCGCTAGTTGCGGCAGGCAAAGCTCCCCAAAGAGCGGCATTTACCGAGCTCAGAACGGGGTTGCTGCAGAATTCGCAACCCGTCTGAGGCGGTCGCAAGATGCGCCTGCGTCCGAGCGGAGGGTGCCAAGGGCTAACCCTCCAGTAGTTGAAGTCCAAACTATTGCGTCCGGATCCGGCTCTTCGTAGCACCTCAAGGGCAAGGAGTGTACCTGCCAAAACCGAGACGAACGCGAACGGCGCAACAACTCTGCGTCCCTCTAGAGTCCGCAGCGTCCCTTCACCGCAAAGTTGCTTGAACAGCGTATCGTAGGCGATTCCGATCAGCGCCGAAGCTTCGACGCCGTGAACCTTCGCAGCAATCTGATGAGCAGCGGAAGGGCTTATCCGTTCGGACTTCACATCATCGACGGACACACCAAAATGTTCCGCGATATGGTGCTCTCTTGTAAACTCTTCCTGATCTGCCTCATAGATGCAGCTTAAACACGCCCCCCGCGTCGGCTGCCGGTGGTGGTGGACGACTACCTCACGAATGTCGGTCGTAGAAGCATCGAAGACCTCTCCTGGAAACTCCATCTGGATCTTCCGTCTAGCCCGTCGGCTATCGACCGCGACCAGAAGTCGGGGCAACCAGGGACCATCCGACTTCTCTGGCAGATCCTGTAAACGATACGATCTGGGCGTCAGCTTCAGACCCGGAAATTCACCCTGCGCTAAACGTGCCAGACACTCGGCCTTCGAAAGGCCGATGTCGTCCTTACCGAACCAAATCTGACGGTTCAGATTTCCGGGGCTGACGTCGTCGTCGTCGACGATGTGCAGGATTCCGGTGAAGTTCAGGTGCCTCGCTGCCCAAAGGAAACCGTTCCCGATCGCGCCGGCGCCAGCAAGATAGGCTTGCCCCAGGGCAACGGACGCATCAAACGCCTCCGGATCGATTCCCAGTTGATCGAAGGATATCCGCTGCGGCAGTACAGCTTCGAACGGTAGCCGGGCTCCGAACACTGCCCGCATGGTCGCTGCTGCCGTGTAGCATGCAATCAGTAGGCAGAGAATCCGAGGAATGTCTGCACAGCGTTGCTGTTCGGGATCGTTTCCGATCACTGCTGCATCGGATCCGACATGAACCAACAAAGATGGCAGGCTGGTCTTGGCATCTACTCTGCCGATCAGCACTTCGAGAGCCGTATTTGGTTCTGCATGACCAAAGGTGACCGTCGCGATGGTCCGTACGAGGAGAGCAGCCAAATCGTCCGCTACAGCTGCAGCAGTAGCATCGGCGGGATCGAAGGTGATCATCACCCCGAATTGTAGCGCTTCGCTGGCAGACTCCAAATCGGTCCCAAGCGCTGCGGCAAGCATTGCCGCGTTCTCGCGCCTGGCCTCCGCTGTTAGACTATCCGTAGACATTCTTGCACCACTCCGCCGGACACTTCGTCCCACGTCGCCGTATCAGAGAACCTGTACACCTTGGTTTGCGTCAAAAAATTTTCGGGAAAAGTATCCCGGGCGAACCTCGGCACGACGAGAGACAAAGCCCCTCCATGCCGGACTATCGCCCAGGCGTCGTCCGCCCTCGAATGGAAGGCCTCCTGCGGGTGCGAATGGACCTGAGCCGCCACCATAAGCCTTTCCGAACGGAGTTTTGCCCGCAGCGTGTCCATTCCCGCGACGGTAATCTGGAACCGGTCGGCCTTAGCGAGTTGATGAGGCCGATAACACTCGACGACGTTCGTGCCCTCACGACCGGGACGACCCAACCACAAGACGACGCACTCGCTGTTCTGCTCTCCGGCGGCCCGCAGAAATGACAGCGTTGCTTGAACCACCTGGTCTGAACAATGGATCATCAACCTGCCCCCTTGAGCCAAGCGTTCCAGATTTGAGTTATGATACCGCCAATCGTGAAGCTCGAGCCTCCGCGACATCCATCCCAAAGATCCGTCACATGACTGGGATGCGTATGGTACTCGCGAGATCCACGCATGCAGACGAAGGGCAAGTTCGTGAGGTGGTGCGGCCCGGCGTGAAAGACGCCTGTCGGATTTGGCGACAAAACCCGCAGCGGCTCGCCCGAAGGCGTCTCCAGACGAATGGAAGGGGGAAGTTCGTTCCAATTGTCGCAAGTCAACGTCAGCCGGAGAGGTGTCCTGCCGCTGGCGTTGAAGGAGCAGTTGATGACCGGGAAGTCGATGCGATGCATCGTCCACCCCCGTCGCGCGCACAATGCGGGGCCGAGATGTTTTGTTTCCTCCTCGAACAGCGCTTGTACGGCGGCGGGATGCATTAGCCACCGCCTCCTTCGCTCGGACCCCAATCGATCTCGGCCTTACCGCTAAGGCCGTTTTCGACGTAGCTTTTTGAGGGATCGAGCGTCCGCTTCCCCGCGGGCGTGATCACGCTCACGATCCAGCCGGTGACGTCCTTGATGTTCAATTCCTTCTTCGCCTTGTCCAACTCGTGCTGGATGGGCTGGTTTTCAGGAACCGAATTGAACCCTTCGGCGGGATAGAAGCCGGCCGTGGTCGAGATCGAGACCTCGACGTGGTTCTTCTTGGCTTTGTCGATCTCTTCCTCTGCCTGTGCCAATTCGCTGCGCGCCTTAGCCATTTCCTTTTCGGCCTCGGCGTAATGAGCCTCTGCCCGTTCAAGGTCCGCGTGGGCCTTGGCGAGATCGTGCTCAGCCTTTTCCAAATCGTCGCTCATGATCCTCCTCCATGCCGGGAACCATCCTTGATCACCAGATAATACATATTTTCTATGTAGTCAACGGCCAATTAGAATGCAAAAAAAATTGACTTTATAGCCGAACAATACATAATGCGACCTAGCAACGAGCAAATTCGTAGGTTTAGCCATGGATCGCCGGCAAATGACGCTCGTCTTGAGCGACAAGGAGATGGAAGTTCTCGATGAACTTTCGCAGCGGCGCGGCATGTCGAAGACCGCCCTGCTGCGCCAGGCCCTCCGCCTGTATCAATCGGTCACCGATCGGATCGAGCGCGGAGAGAAGGTTTTCGTGGAGCATCCGACCACGAAAGATAAGGCAGAGCTTGTCGTGCTATGAAAAGGCTTCTCGGCGCCGCCGTTCTGTTGAATAGGCACACCGGCGAAATCGAGCCTGCACAGATATTCTCGGGGTGCGACGAGGCAAACCGTCGACATTACGAAGAGGTGTGGAAGCCGGAGCTGCTGCGACGCAGCGCCGATTTCACGAACTGGGATGAATCCGCAACAGGCAACGCACAGGACTCTCACTGGGGATGGGATGAGATCATGACATCGAGCCTTTCCTATGAGAGTTTTGTCATCGAATGCGGCGGCGTGATGCAAGGCTTGATGAACGTCAACGTTGCTACCAAGTTCGCGAGGCTCCCGCCGCACAACGGACGTGAGCTCGCTTATATCGACCGTGTTGCGACCGCGCCCTGGAACAGGCACAAATTCACCGAGACACCGAAATACAAGGGTGTAGGTCGCGCGCTCTTCGCCACCAGTGTTAGCTTGAGCTTCGAACTCGAGTTTCGCGGCAGGATCGGCCTGCATGCGCTCGAACAATCGGAGACCTGGTATCAGGAGTTAGGTCTTACCGACTGTGGCTTCGACGAAGCAGAGGGAATGCGCTACTTCGAGATGACGGAAGAACAAGCGATCGAATTCCTCAAAGGAGCGGAGGTTTGATCATGAAACTTCTGTTTTCGACGCAATGGCTTGAGCAGAAGATCAAGTCGGATCTGGATATCGAGACGGATGCCGGGAGGCCACTTGAGCGGAATGCAGTGGCGGACGACCTGACAAGCGGAAAGTCATCCATCGTCGCACCGCGTACCGCTCTTCAATTGAGAATTGCGTTAGGGGCGCTCGTTCGCCAATTGCGCATGCGGGATCGCCTGACGTTACCTGAATTGGCCGTGAAGGCTGATGTCTCGGAAGAAGAGCTCCGACAGGTCGAAACCAATCCAAGCTACACGGCGCGCCCTCGTCTTCTCCACAATCTCTCCAATTTTTTTGGAGTCTCGCTGAACAATCTTTCTCAGATGTCCGGCGCGACGGTCGCAATAGATCGAAAACTGTACAATACGGCGGTCCAGTTCGCGGCTCACTCGGACGATGTTTCCAATCTCTCGCAAGAACAATTGGAAGTGTTGGAAGCATTCGTCGGGGCGTTAAACGAATTGGCATAGGTGAGTGCGAGTGATGATCGAGGCCGAGGTCGGAGAATACGAAAGGCGCGAGATCGATGCTCAGGTCAACCGCATCTTACGGGACTTGGGAAATCCGGAACCGCCCGTACGTCTCCCGGAAGTGCGAAAGCTCCTCAAGCTCGATCTTCGCTACTACAAGAGTACTGATCCCGGATTTCTCGATGAAATCACTCACCGCTTCAAGCTATTCGCCAGAAAGACCATCCCCGACGTAGGCAGAATACTGAGCGACGCATTGACCCAGTCAAAGTTGACGGCGTTTTGGGTGCCGTCATCTATGCGTATTCTTCTGGACGAGACCGTACCGGAACCAAAGCACCGCTGGATCGAGAGCCACGAAATCAGTCATAGCGTCATCGGGTGGCACAAGGACTTCTTGCTGGGTGACAACAGGGTCACCCTCGATCCGACCTGTCACGCTACAATCGAGGCAGAAGCCAACTATGGCGCGGGTCGGCTGCTCTTCATGTCCGATCGGTTCACCGCGGAGGCTCGCGACTTGCCGCCGACATTCGACTCGGTCAAGAAACTTGCCAAACGGTATGAGAACTCAATCGTGTCGACGTTCTGGCGCTTGATCGAGAGCCGAGATCCCGAGCATGCCGCGTTCGGTGTCGTCAGTTCACATCCCAAATTCCCGACGATCGGCGCTCACGACGGGCCGTTGGCATGGCGCTACTTCATCAGGTCTCCGGCCTTCAAGGGCAAGTTTTCCAATTTAGGTCCGGAGATGGCATATGCTCTCGTCAAAGCGCACGCGACCAATCGAACGAAGGGGCCCGTCTTCGACGTCACCGACATTCTTATAGATGACACCGGCGAGAACTGGGAGTTTCGAATCGAGTGCTTCTCGACGACGCGGGCGGTATTGACGTTGGGCCTCGCATCGAAGAAGAAGGCCTCCGTATTTGCGTAGCTGACTTTATTGAAGCCGGCCGGGAGCGCTAAGATTTCACGCTGGGTAAATGAGACAATCTATTTCTTTCGTTCGATCCTGCCCCGCCGGCGGCGAGGGACTCGCCGCATTGCAATACGACGGCAGGTCGATGGCGCCGACCGGCCTCGGCGTGGTGCTTGGTGTCCGTGCCACCCATCCACAAGAGAGCGCTTTAAAGCTACGATGGCCTGCACGTCAGGGCACGTTCTGACGCTACGAGGACACAGCGTGGATTCCGAGGGGAACGTTTTTCCAAGCGTGGTTTGTCCCGAACCCGGGTGTCGCTTCCACGCATTCGTCCGACTTGAGAACTGGACTTTCGGAAGCGTCGGATAGCCTTTTGAACGCATTTCCGTCCGCGATATTCCTCCCCATCGCCTGCGTCCGGTCTGCGCGAGAAGTTGAAAACGCTCCGACCTATCCAAACCGATGGGGCGATGGCGGCTCTTCCTTATGTCCTGTTCTGTACCAAGCTTGCCGCAAGGCGATCTGGCATCTCTAGCCGAGCATCGACAACAAGACGTCCTGGGCCTCGCGGTGCGCCTTCTCCCCTGGGTGATACCGGCGCGCAGGCCTGGGATCTGGCGGGAGCACGAATGTGACGTCCGACAGCGGTAGCGGATTGCGACCATTGAGGTGAAGCTCCCGGAGCGCCTCGTGCAACGCGTGCAGGAATCCAAACATCCTCTTCATCTCCTCGATGTTGGTCCTCGCCAGCAGGGCATCGAGAACTTCAGCGGCGCCCTTGTTGTGCGCGAGGTGATGGCGGATCTCGCCGTACACCGGTGCGTAGATCTTGCGCCATGCGTCAACCTCCTTGCGGAGCTGGCGGACGTCGGCGGCAGTAATCTCGCGCTTTTCCTTCACGTAGTCGGCGGCCTGCTCCAGCGTGATGAATGCCTCCTTGCGACGCCGGAGGGCATCCAGCCCGAGCGTCTCCAAGCTCCGGGCCGTCATCGCGAGAAGCCGGTCTAGATTGTGCGCAGAGTCCTGATCGAAGATGCGGCCCAGGCCGATTAGGCTTGAAACCAACATCGCATGGTGGGCGGTCCGCCAGAACATGGCGTTGCGGTTGACAGCGGCATGCACCTCCGGGCGGCGGGCTATGAGATCGAGCACACCGAGATAGGCGAAGAATGTCTGTTGTGCCGACTCCTCGTCCTTGCGAAAGATCTCGATCTCCGCGTTGATGTCGCCGGGCGGCGGCGACACGTACGTCCTCTTCTTAGGCACGTTCGGCGCGCACCAACGCAAGCCGGTCTTCGCGCAGATCAACGCGAGCCACGGCCTCATTCATATCTGCCCAAGCGGCTTCTGTGGCTGACCGAGCACCTGCATCCAGGCATCGTAGCTGTTGTGGAGGATCCAGCGCAGCCCGTACTTGCTACCGTCCTTGGTCTGCACGGTGACCTCCTCCGCGCCGCCGTACTTCTGCTCGCCGTAACGCATTTCGCCGTAGCCGTTGCCGATTGAGACGATGGCGCTCGCACTCTCGACGTTCGAACTCGGGCGATCCACTGTGACGTGCTTGAGCGCGTCGGGCGCGTCCCGCAGCAGATCGGTGTCCTGCACGGCAGTCGTGCCGCGAGCGAACACGCAGACCGATCGGATCGCGGCCCGGGCGGCGGTCAAGTCAGCGAAGGTCGCACCCGGTGCCGGGTTGTTCACCACGAGGTCGGCCAAGTGGTGCAGCTCGATCGCGGCCGTCCGGACCTTTCGGATCATTTCGAGCCGCGCATTGGCGATCGCCTGGGCATCGCCCTTAGCATTGGCAGCATCGAGCGCCTGCTCGGCAGCGAAATAATCGCGGATCGCTGGCCGGATGATGTTGTCGAGGTGATCCAAGATGGTCTGCATGAAAACGGCAATATAGACGACTACAAAGGGATAAGACCGCGAAAGGCTTCCGCTCCCTGGCGGCTCTTAACCCGGAAAGTTGCGCGCTTTCGAGCAACATCGCCTAATTTTGTACGACCGTTGTACGGACCGTCAATTTAAAACACAAAAACGGGTCTCTTGAAATCGCCAAACGATCAACAATTACGGTAGCTTGGTGAATTGGAGCGGGCGAAGGGAATCGAACCCTCGTATGCAGCTTGGGAAGCTGCCGTTCTACCATTGAACTACGCCCGCGGATGCGCAGCTTGCGCCCGCTCTGATTAGCCGAGACGGCGCATCTCGCCAAGCGCTTTGGCGCAGCCCGCCCGCCCCTTCTTAAGTTTCCGGTACGATTTTGGGTGCGGCGGATTGTGGCGGTGTTATGGTCGCGGTCTGGGGAGAGCGTACGTTGCGTGGGGGCGTGTGTATGGTGGGGCATGGCTACGCGATATTCGACACGACCATAGGGCGCTGCGGCATCATCTGGAGCAGCACCGGGGTCGTCGCCGTGCAGTTGCCGGAGGCGCGGGAGATCGACACCCGCCGCCGGATTTTCCAGATCCATCCCGAGGCACGCGAGCAGCGGCCTTCCGCGAACGCCGAGTTCGCGATCGAGGGCATCGTGAGCTTGCTGCAGGGCAGCGATGCTGATTTTTCCGAGGTCAGCCTGGACGCGAGCGGGGTGCCCGGCTTCAACCGGCGGGTCTACGAGGCGGCCTGCGCCATCCCGCGCGGGGAGACGCGCACCTATCACGAGATCGCCAAGGCGCTGGGCGCCTCCGGCGCCGCGCATTCGGTGGCACAGGCGATCGCGAAAAATCCCTACATGCTGATCGTGCCCTGCCACCGGGTGCTGGAGGCCGGCAATTACACCGACCGGCTCTCGCCCTATGGCGGCGTAATCTCCAAGCGGCGGCTGCTGTCGCTGGAGGGCACCCATCCGATCGCCAGCAAGACGCTGTTCGACGTCCTGCTGCCCGTTGCCCCACCGAGACCCTCCACCTAGATAGGGAGGATGGATGCAACAACGCTGCTGACCACCCCCTCGATGACCGTCTCCGAGTTTCGCTGCGACGCGGGACCGGACGACAGCCCGTTTGCGGAGTGCCGCACCGGCCATTCCATCGCCTATGTCCGCGCCGGCAGCTTTGGCTGTCATTGCCGCGCCGGCTTCTTCGAGCTGGTGGCGGGCTCGATGCTGGTCGGCGCGCCAGGCGAGGAATACACCTGCACACATGAGCACGTCGCCGGCGACGTCTGCCTGTCCTTTTTCCTCAGCGAGGATCTGGTCGACGCGCTCGGCGGCCGGAGCGACGTCTGGCAGGTCGGCGCGACGCCACCGTTGCCCGAGCTGATGGTGCTGGGCGAGCTCGCCCAGACGGCGGCAGATGGCAACAGCGACCTCGGTCTCGACGAGGTCGGGCAGATCCTCACCGGTCGTTTCGTCGATGTCGTGTCGGGCAAGGCGCGCAAGCCGACGACACCGACGGCGCGTGATCGCCGCCGCGCCGTGGAAGCCGCGCTCTGGATCGACGCCAACTCGCATGCCGAGGTCGACCTCGAACAGGCGGCACGGCAGGCAGGCCTCAGCCCCTTCCACTTCCTGCGGCTGTTCTCCGCCGTGCTCGGCGTCACTCCGCATCAATATCTGGTGCGCTCGCGGCTGCGGCATGCGGCGCGGCTGCTGACTGACGACGACATCGCAGTCACCGACATCGCCTACGACGTCGGCTTCGGCGATCTCTCCAACTTCGTCCGCACCTTCCACCGCGCCGCTGGTGTATCGCCGACCAAGTTCCGCCAGGCTTCGAAGGGAGAGCGCAAGATTCTCCAAGAGCAGCTTGCCCTCAACTGACTAGGTTCGTCTCCGGCGCGCGCCGATTGTGGCGCGCTTTGGCAATGGAGACGACCATGTACGACCATATCGGATTGCGCGTTGCCGACCTCGACGCCGCCACGCGCTTCTACACCGCGGTGCTGGCGCCGCTCGGTTATGTCGTGTGCTCGAGTGGCGATGGTTATGCCGGCTTCGGGCCGAAGGGCGAGCCGGCGCTGTGGCTGCACCTGAACAAGGGGCGCAAAGCCGATGGCGTGCACATCGCGTTTCGCGCGGGGGATCATGACGCGGTCAAG
Source organism: Bradyrhizobium sp. 155 (assembly GCF_023101105.1). Classification (NCBI taxonomy): domain Bacteria; kingdom Pseudomonadati; phylum Pseudomonadota; class Alphaproteobacteria; order Hyphomicrobiales; family Nitrobacteraceae; genus Bradyrhizobium; species Bradyrhizobium sp. 155. The sequence goes on from NZ_CP064704.1 coordinate 7,362,626, forward strand.
GCATTCCACAGCGAGGGCTTGAAGAGCGGTGGCCGCGACAATGGCGGCGCCGGCCCGCGCAAGGATTACAGCCCGACTTACTACGCGTCGTTTTTGATCGATCCCGATGGCAACAATGTTGAGGCGGTCTGTGTGTGAACGCGGCAGCCCTCACCACACACACACGCTGTCATCCCCCGGCTTGACCGGGGTATCCAGTACGCCGCAGCTCCTCGATTCAATCACAGCGGCCTCTGGAATACTGGATCGCCCGATGGAGTCGGGCGATGACAGCTGGGATGACGGCGCTATCGCTCGCTTCTCTACATCAAGGAACTCAACCAGGATTGCATCATGGCCTCCATCCACAACGACATTCCCCTCAACGCCCCAGCGCGCGACGTCTGGGATGCCGTGCGCGATTTCGGCGCGCTGCATCGGCGGTTGGCGCCGGGCTTCGTCACGGCCTGCACGCTCGACGGCGACACGCGCATCGTCACCTTCGCCAACGGATCGGTGGCGCGCGAGGTGCTGGTCGATTGCGACGATGCGCGGCAGCGGCTGGTCTACGCGATCAACAACGAGCGGCTGAAGCATTACAGCGCCTCGGTGCAGGTGATCGCCGAGGGCGAGGCGAGATGCCGCCTGGTCTGGATCATCGACATGCTGCCGAACGAGCTCGCGCCCTATGTGCAGGGACAGACCAAGGACGCCGTCGCCGCCATACACCGCGCGTTTCCGGCCGCAGCTGCGTGATCTTTCTCACAGAGCCCAGCCCTCGTCCGCAATAACGATGGCGCCGTGCGTCCGGTTGGCTCCGCTCTCCCGGCGGCGCCACGCACGCGAGGAGCAGGCCATGAGAGGTGCGGACAAGGTGATCTGCCAGGCGGCCGCCGTGCTGCTGATGTTTTCGATTTCGAGCGCGCCGGCAAAGGCGCAGTTCTTCGGCGGCGGCGGTGCCGGCGGCGAGGACATAATGACCCAGATGGCGCCGATGCTCGAGATGATGAAGGCCAAGATGGGCAAGCGCCGCTTCGGCATGATGATGCAGACCATGGGCCCGATGATGAGCCGCATGATGGAGAATGGCGGTGGTGGTCTTGGCATGATGGGCGGCGGTGGCATTGGCGGCCTCGGCGCCGGCAACCTCGGCGGCGGTTTCGGCGCGCCCAATTACGGCGGCTACGCGCCGATGGGTGGAGGCGGCACCATGCCGGCCGGAATGGGCGGCATCGGCGGCGGCGATATCATGGGCATGCTCGGCGGCGCCGGTGGCGGCGACATGATGGCGATGATTCCGCAACTGATGCGGCTCGCCAATGTCGGCGGTGGTGGCGGCCATCGCCGCCACAGGCACCGCTAGTCCGCGGCGGCCGACAGAGCCGGCCTGATCGCAGGTTTGGTTTGGCGCGGTCCCCAGCGTGTCAGCACCACGCTGGAGCACGAGAGCAGGCCGAGCACGACCATCGAGCTCGCCGCCAGCCAGAAGAAGCTTTGCGCGGTGGCATCATGCGTCGACAGCCACCAGCCGACAGCCGAGATGTAGATCAGCCGCGCGGTCTGCGCCAGCACCGGGCCGATCACCTTCGCAGCGCCCTGCGACGAGAAATACATCGTCGAGGCGAGGCCGATGAAGGCGTAGAACGGCGCCACTGTCGACAAATATTGGTGGCTGGTGGCGCGCACGGTCGCGCTGTCCGTGAAGATGTTCACCCAGAGATCGGGGAAGGCCGCGACCAGGCACGCCGGTGCACCGACGGCGACGAAGGCGCTCGCCGCTGCGATCCAGGCGATGCGCCGGGCGCGGGCGATGCGGCCGGCGCCGACCGCCATGCCGATCATCGGCACCGAGGCGATGCCGAACGAGAACGCGATCGAGGTCAGCAGGAATTCCAGCCGCGCACCGATGCCGTAGCCGGCCAGGATCGCGGTGCCGAATTTCGCAAGCATGTGAGTGAAGATCGAGATCGTCAGCACCGATTGCAGCGGCGAGAAGCAGGCGATGGTGCCCACTTTGAGGATGTCGAAAAACATCGCCCATTGGATGCGAAGTCCGCGCAGCTTCGGCGTCACGCGGGCGCGGCCGGAGAACAGGTACCAGCCCATCACGCCGATATTCATGCAATAGGCAATCAGCGCGCCGGCGGCGACCCCGCGCATGCCGAATTGCGGCACCGGACCGAGGCCGAGGCCAAGCGTGCCACCGAGCACGATCTGCCAGGCCGCGGAATTGAGGATCAACAGCGACGGCAGCTTCATGTTGCCGGTGCCGCGCAGGACGCCGGCCATGGTGTTGAGCAGCCAGGGCAGCACGGCGCCGCCGAAAAACACCTGGGTGTAGGCGATCGCATGCGTCAGCACGTCGCCGCGGCCGCCGAGCATCTCAAGCACCTTGGGCCCGAAGATCAGCATGCCCAGCATGAAGACGAGGCCGAAGCTGATGCCGATCAGCAGCGCGTGCGCGGCGAGCGTCCCGGCACGCTCGCGATCGCCCGCGCCGAGCGCGCGCGCGATGGCGGAGGCCACCGCGCCGCCCATCGCACCGCCTGACATGGTCATGGTCAGGATCACTGTCGGAAACACCAGCGCCATCGCGGCCAGCGCTTCCACGCCGAGCCGTCCGATATAGGAGGTCTCCGCAATCACGGTGCAGGTGCCGGCTGAGAGCGCGACCACGTTGGGCCAGGCCAGCCCGAGCAGCGTGCGCAGGATCGGCCCGTCCATCAGCGCGCTCCTCACGGGGCGCGGAGGCGGCGGCAGCGGACGCTCTTGTTCATCGACCGGGATTTCGGCGATGTCTGACATGTCCTCTCCGGGCAAAGCGCCATTTCCGGCGCAGCAATGCTTGGGTGTGCCAATGAATTGGTTCGCGCAGGGCGCAACAAGAGGCTTGTTAGCACGACGCGCAGCGATTCCTCCTGCGCTAGGTGCAGGCGTGCCCTGCGGCAGCGCGGTGACGCCGTCGTCTACCCAATCGTCCAGAGCAATGGCGGACGACCGCTCGGTGTCGGGGACAGGTGCACGCCGATGTGCCGGCCGCACCCGGCCGCAAGCCCCTCGAACAACCCCGCCAGCACCTTGGCGCAAGCGGAGTGGTTATCGGCGCCGTCTTCCATCAACCTCCAGCTCTGCTGACGGATTTCGAACGTGCCCTCGGATTGCGTCGTCTCAGCCGCATCGTCCTGCGCGACAAACAGCGCGTTGAGGAACGTCGCGAATTCGCTCGCACCGCCGCGGCCCATCGACAGCGCCGCAGCGACCTCATCGAAATATTGCATCCCGATCAGCTTGCCCGTGAGGTGCAGGAGATAGCCCGCATCCTCCGGACCGAACAGCTGCACCATCACGGGCGCGGCGGTGCGCACATATTCCATCGCATAGTTGCGATAGGCTTTTTCCAGTCTCGGCCTTGGCCAGCTTGCGACCGGCAACGCCGGAGCCGCGGCTGCATCGAACAGCGGGGCTTCGAGGTGCCGCGCGAACACGAGGCGCTGGTCGAGCTCGAGGGGCTGGTCATATTGATAATAGTAGCCTTCGAGCCCGTCCTGGCCGTCGACGCTCTGCTTGGTGCAGACGAACCCCAATCTGGTATCGCCGAGCGCCACGCCGTTGTTGGCGTGCCAGCCGCGCAGCATCGCGCGCGAGACTTCGCCCGGCACGCCGCAGATGGCAGTGCCTTTCCAGATCCAGCGCGGCGGCGGATAGCGGATCCAGGCTTTGCGGTCGCTCTCATACATGTATTCGACGTGCACGCCGCCGATCCAGTTCGAGAGATAGTGATATTGCGCGGCTGCCACGGCGGGCGGCAGATGGCTCAGCCCGAGCTTCTCCAGCCCCGGCAGGAAGCGCTCCTGCTGCTGGCGGCGGAACACGCGAAAGACGAACTCCGCAGCATCTGCCGTGCCGCGACGCGTGACCACGGTGAGGATCAGACCGGTGAAGTAGGCGTGATAGAGATCGGCAACCGCGCGCCAGCGTTTCCATTGAGCTTCCTGCGCGGGGTCTGGTGCGGTCATGTTCGCTCCCGATCGTTGTTCTGATCGAGTGTGTCACTGCATCCGGTGACGGACAAGCTGAGCCGCACGCAGGGAGCCCTGCACGCCGGCGCGCCAATTCCGCATCACGAATTTTGCGCAGGCTTAGTTTGCGAGGCTTTGGCGGCACGCTCGCGCTCGACGCGCTCGGTGACGTCGCGTGCCATCGCCACCGATCCCTGCACCACTCCAGCGGCGTCCCGCACCAGCGCAAAGGTCATCTCGATGTAGAGCTTGCGTCCGTCCTTGTGCAGCGCGCGGGTCAGTGTCGGCTTGCCCGCAAGCTTCATCGCGCCGCTGGCAAGCGCGGCCTCAAAACCTTTCCAGTGCGCGGCGCGCAGATGTTCGGGAATGATCAGGTCGAGATTCTGGCCCAGCGCTTCGTCCGCCGAGAAGCCGAACAGTGCGGACGATGCGCGGTTCCAGCGCATGATCGTGCCGGAGCGATCCGAATAGATCAGCGCGTCGGCGACGTCGTCGAGGATTCTTGCGTCGAGTTCGGATTGATCTGTCATTTCGCCACCTCGGACGTAGCCCGGATTCACTTCCCATCTTGACACAGATTCGGTGTCATCGCCCGACTTGATCGGGCGATCCAGTATTCCAGAGGCGGATGTGATCGAACCAATAGGCTACGGCGTACTGGATGCCCCGGTCAAGCCGAGGCATGACAGCGGAAGGTGAGGCTATCCCTACACCCGGAAATGCTTGCTCAGCTTCAGGCCCTGCGCCTGGTAGTTCGAGCCGATGCGCTGGCCGTACATCGCGTCGGGGCGGGCCAGCATCTTCTCGTAGACGAGGCGGCCGACGATCTGGCCGTGCTCGAGGATGAACGGCACCTCGCGCGAGCGCACTTCGAGCACGGCGCGCGAGCCTAGCCCGCCGGCGCCGGCATAGCCGAAGCCGGGATCGAAGAATCCGGCATAATGCACGCGGAACTCGCCGACCAGCGGATCGAACGGCACCATCTCCGCGGCGTAATCGGGCGGCACCTGCACCGCCTCTTTCGACGCGAGGATATAGAACTCGCCGGGATCGAGGATCAGGCTGCCGTCGGGACGGGCCGAGATCGGCTCCCAGAAGTCCTCGACGGAATAGCCGGCGCGGCGATCGACGTCGATGACGCCGGTGTGGCGCTTGGCGCGGTAGCCGACGAAGCCGCCGCTCTTCTCGCCGGAGAGATCAACAGAGACGGCGACGCCGCCGGTGAGGTCGGCATCGTCGATATCGACGAGACGCTCGGTCGCGTGCAGCGCCTCGAGGTCGTCGATGTTGAGGATGGCATCGCCGGTGCGGAAGCGCACCTGGCTCAGGCGCGAGCCCTCGCTGACCAGCACCGGAAACGTCTTCGGGCTGATCTCGGCATAGAGCGGGCCGTGATAGCCGGCACCGATCATGTCGAAGCGGCGGGTGCCGTCGGCGATCACGCGGGTGAAGACGTCGAGCCGGCCGGTCGAGCTCTTCGGGTTGGCGGCCGCGACGATTTCCGGCGGCAGCGCGAGGCTTTCAAGCAGCGGCACGATGTAGACGCAGTTGGTCTCCAGCACCGCGCCGTCGGCGAGGCTGAACTCGTGCAGCTTCAACTCGTCGATGCGCTCGGCGACCGTGGCGCCGGGACCGGGCAGGAAGCTGGCGCGAACGCGATAGGCGATATCGCCAAGACGCAAATCGAGGCTCGCCGGCTGGATCTGGCTTTCGACGAAGTCGTAAGCGGGCAGGATGAGACCGCCCTCCGCCATCGCCGCGATCATGCGGTCGGGCAGGATACCATTGGCGTCGGCGGCGACCGTGAACGTCAACCCGGGGTCCTCATCAGGGATCAAACACATCCCGACATGCGGGAAATATGAGCGTTTTACGGCTATCCGATGGACGTCTTGACGGAAAGGGCATTGCGGAATATGAGCATGACTTATCCCGTGGTGATTTGAGCCGGCCGGCTTGCAGCCACGTTAAATAAGTCGCTAAACAGGCCGGGGACCTCTGTGATCCCGGCCCGTGGAGATATTCCAGGCCGGTTTTTTTGTGACCATTCTCGATGGTCACTTCAGGAGGTCCTATGTCGAAGTCCCCGGCGCCAACCGCCCACTACCGTCCCGAAACTCGCCTGGTTCATTCCGGCACCTTACGCTCGCAATATGGCGAGACGTCGGAGTCGCTGTTCCTGACCCAGGGCTACGTCTACAACAGCGCTGAGGAGTGCGAGGCGCGGTTCAAGGGCGAGGACCCCGGCTTCATCTATTCACGCTACTCCAATCCGACCATCTCGATGTTCGAGCGCCGCATGATCGAGCTCGAAGGCGCCGAAGCGGCACGTTCGGCCGCGACCGGCATGGCCGCGGTGACGACCGCGATCCTGGCGCCGCTCAAGGCCGGCGATCACGTCGTGGCCTCGCGCGCGCTGTTCGGCTCGTGTCTCTACGTCGTGCAGGATTTACTGCCGCGCTACGGCATCCAGACCACGCTGGTCGACGGCCTCGATCTCGACCAGTGGCAGCGCGCCATGAAGCCGAACACCAAGACGTTCTTCCTGGAGAGCCCGACCAATCCGACGCTCGACGTGCTCGACATTCCCGGCATTGCCGAGATCGCGCATAGTGGCGGCGCGCGGCTCGTCGTCGACAACGTGTTCGCCACCCCGATCTGGCAGAGCCCGCTCGCGCTCGGCGCCGACGTCGTGGTCTATTCCGCGACCAAGCACATCGACGGCCAGGGCCGCTGTCTCGGCGGCATCATCCTGTCCTCGGAAGCGTTCATCGCCGAGCACATCCACAATTTCATGCGCCAGACCGGCCCGTCGATCTCGCCGTTCAACGCCTGGGTCCTGCTCAAGGGGCTGGAGACGCTCGCCGTGCGCGTGCGCGCGCAGACCGAGACGGCGGCGCGCATCGCGGACGTGCTGGCGAGCCATCCGAAGATTTCGCGGCTGGTGTTTCCCGGCCGCGCCGATCATCCGCAGGCTGCATTGGTGAAGAAGCAGATGCGCGGCGGCTCGACGCTGGTCGGCCTCGAGGTCAAGGGCGGCAAGCAGGCGGCGTTCCGCGTGCTCAACGAGCTCAAGCTCGCCAAGATCTCGAACAATCTCGGCGACGCCAAGAGCCTCGTCACCCATCCCGCGACCACGACGCATCAGCGTTTGAAGCCGGAGGACCGCGCCGTGCTCGGCATCAGCGAAGGATTCATCCGCTTCTCGGCAGGCCTCGAGCACGCGGACGATCTGATCGAGGATCTGACCGCGGCGCTGGAGAAGGCGTGAGTTATTGTCGTCCCGGCCTAGTGCGCAATTGCGCATGGGGGCCGGGACGACAAGTCACATTGGCCGGTACGTCCGCACGTCCGCGGGCACGTTCACGCCGAGCTTGATCTGGCCGACGGAGCGAATGATGTCGTCGCCGAGGAGCTGGGCGAAGCAGGCATAGCCCCAATCGTTCATGTGCAGTCCGTCGGCGATCACGAAACTCTCGACCGGAAGCGATTGCTTCTCGTGCCAGTCGCGCATCACCTCGAAGCGCGGGAAGATGCCGACGTGACGGAGCTCGGCGACCTTGCCGAGCAGCTTCACCATCTTGCCGGCGCTCTCGGCGCGCTGGTTGACGGCGGGCGAATATTGCGGATCGACCAGCACGATGTCGGTGCCGCCGGTGGCCTGGATGCGAGCGATGCCGTCCTCGACCAGTTTGGCGGTCTCGCCAGGATCGAGATTGCGCAGCACGGCATTGGTGCCGACCTGCCAGATCACCAGATCCGGATGCACGTCGATCACCTCTTTCTGGAGACGCTTCATCATCTCGGGCGCATCCTCGCCGCCGACGCCGGCATTGACGACGGTGATGTCGGCGGTCGGATAGTGCCGGTGCAGCTGCGCGGCAAGGCGATTGGGATAGTTGAACTCCGGCGAGCTCGCGCCGAATCCCGCGGTCGACGACGAGCCGAACGCGACGATGACGACGGGCTGGCCGGCGACGAGCTTGCCCGCGACATGCGGCAGCGAGCCCATCGCCTTCGAGCCGCCCTTCGGCGACAGGCAGGGCACGCGGCTAAAGATGTCGCCGGCGGATTTCGCGACCTGCTTCACCTTGTCGATGGCGCGCGCCGTGATGCCGCGCTGGTCGGGGGACGTCGCTGCGACGGTGGTCTGGGACGGTGAAGCGGGAGCCGGATCAGCCGACTGCTGCGGGGCCGGTGTTGCCTGCGCGGCCTGCGTCTGCGCGTGGGACTGCGAGGCCGGACTCAGCAACAGCAGCACCGCTGCTGCGGGCACAGCCAGCCATGCCGTCAGGCAAAAAGGGCGGAGAGAACTCATTAACGCTAGACCTCAATTTTGCTGCTGGGCCGGCTCCAGATGGGCAGCGTCGATCAGGAACTGTGCCAACGCCCGGCCAAGGCAATCATGGACCTGCTTCGCCAACTCGGGCCCGCGCGACGGGCTGAATAGGTCGAACTGGCCCTGATCATTCCACTGCCGCATGATCGCGAACCGATCGAACAGCGGAATATCGTGCTCCTGCGCCACCACCCGCATATTGTCGAGGTATGGCGGCACCGAGATCATGGTTTCGGTACGCGGACTGTACTGCAAATTCATCAAGACGACGTCAGCCCCTGCCTTTTGCAACGCAACAACCCCTTCGGTCACCGCGCCACGAAAATCATCGGGATCGATGGCTCGGATAGCATCGACAGTCCCGGTCTGCCAGATGACCAAAGTAGGCGTTTTTGCTTCCATCAGCTTAACGAAGCTGGCAGCCGCCTCCTCGGCCGTTTTCTTGCTCTGTATTTCTACGGAGACGTGCACAGTCTCGGACGGCGGCAGCTTGTCCTTCAGGATGGCCTGCATCCGCGCCGGATAAGAGGCGTCCTCGGAAGCCGGAATCGTGGTCGAGCGACTGCCGATGACCAGGATTTCGAGCGGCTTGCCGGCCTTCACGGCATCGGCGACCTTGGGAAGCTGGCTTTCGCTGGTGAGCAGATAGGACGGCACTTCACAGGCTGCGGGCGCGGCTGAAGCAGCCGGCGCAGCATCGTCCGCGCGCGCCGGAGGCGCGGCGAGACCACCGCACAGCAGGATCAGGCTCAGGAAAACCTTCGCCTTCATCAGCCCCCTCCCGCCATATCGGCGCTGCCGACGGCGCTTTTGGTTTTCGAACCGCTCTTGTCAGCCACCCGCTTGTACCACGAAATCAGCCAGGCCATGGCCCACATGATCAGGATTCCGGAGAGACTTATTAGCGCATGCATGACCGGGCCGCCCGAGACTTCGGCCAGGATGAAATGGCCGGCAAAGGCGAGGAAGACGCCGAGACAGAATATCTCCAGGGAATGCGAGCCGCACAGGATCAGCGGCCGCAGCCAGGGCGATTTCAGGCCCGGCCAGTCCCGGGGCAGGACGCGCACGGTGAGCGCGGCCAGCGCCAGGAAATGCGTGAAGCGCAGCACGTCAAGGTCGGCCTTGTCGATCGGATACATCCACTGCTCGAGCCGCTTCGGCATGAAGTGGGAGAGCTGCGGCACATACCAGGTCAGCGTCACGTAGAATGCCGCAACCAGATAGGCGATCGCGATCCACATCGTCACCCGCGAAGCCAGAATGTGCGACATGCGTCGCGCACCCCCGAGCGCGCACCATGCCCCGAACACGAACAGCAATTGCCAGGCGAAGGGATTGAAGGCCCAGAAGCCGTTCGGATAGGCCGACAGATAGAGGTCGTATTCCCAGGTCACCGCGTAGAGCGCGACCGAGAGGCCGAGCGTCACGTCGGGGCGCCACTTCATCAGCCACAGGATCAAGGGCAGCGCCAGCATCAGCACGATGTAGAGCGGCAGCACGTCCATGTTGACCGGACGGAAGCGCAGCAGCAGCGCCTGCACGATCGTGACGTCGGGCTGCTTGAGGAAATCCATGATGCCCATCTCTTCGGTGTAGAGCGGGTTCTCGAACCTGGTCGCGACGTAGGAGATTTCGGCAAGGAAGATCGTGAACAGGAAGACGTGGGCGACATAGATCTGCCAGACGCGCCGCAGGATGCGCGCGGTGGCGACGACGATGCCGGACTCCAGCATCGCCCGACCGTAGACGAAGGCGGCGGTATAGCCGGAGATGAAGATGAAGATCTCGGTGGCGTCGCTGAAGCCGTAATTGCGGATCGTGAACCAGGTCAGAAGGCTCGGCGGCAAATGGTCGATGAAGATCAGCCACAGCGCAAGGCCGCGGAATAGGTCCAGCCGGAGCTCGCGCTCGCCGATGGCTGGCAGCGAAATGGCCGGCGCGGCCGCGCGCCGCTTCGCTCCCGCGGACTTGACCTCCACAGGTTTAGCGGTTCCCGCGATCGTCGATCCCGTCACTTGGTCGGCAATGGTCATCGGGGGCCTAAAAACCCTTCCGCAAATCGCGACGTGGCAAGGAGTGTACCGGTCCGGCCGTCATCTCGCAAAGCGACCGGATCACAAGCAAGTACATTTGCAAGCCCATTTGGACGTGTACTTCCCTGCGAATTCTGGCGGGACGATGTCGCCAAGGCGTCTCCGGCGTTTGGTTCCCGGGCGGTTTTCGGTATGATGGCAATCATGTACCGCGCCGTGACCCGCCAGATCGAAGTGACCGTCGAGCCGAACTTTGTTCCGGAGCAGTCGTCGGCTGACCGCTCCCGTTATTTCTGGGCCTATACCGTCGTCATCACCAATTCCGGCGACGAGACCGTGCAGCTCAAGACGCGGCACTGGATCATCACCGACGCCACGGGCCGGCAGCAGGAGGTGAAGGGCGAGGGCGTCGTCGGCGAGCAGCCGACGCTCGCGCCCGGCGAACGCTTCGAATACACCTCCGGCGTCCCGCTCACGACCGCCTCGGGCTTCATGACCGGCCGCTACCAGATGGTCAGCGCGACTGGCGAGCGCTTCGAAATTGACGTGCCGACGTTCTCGCTGGACAGCCCGGACAACAAGCGGGTGTTGAACTAGGGCAGGAGATGGTGGGCGCGCTCCGCTTTGGCCGACCCTATCGCACCTGCAGGCTAACGCCTTACGCGTCTTCCACGCCTGCTTCATCCGGCGTGAACTCGTACACCGAGCTGCAGAACTCGCAGGTCACGACGACCTTGTCGTCCTTGACCATCGCGGCACGGTCGTCAGACGAAAAGCTCTTTAGCATCGATGCCACCGCATCGCGCGAGCAGGAGCATTGCGCCTTCAAGGGCAGCGGATTGAACACGCGCACGCCGCGCTCGTGGAACAGGCGGTAGAGCAGCCGCTCCCCGGACAGCTCCGGATCGATCAGCTCAACGTCTTCGACGGTCTCGATCAGCGAGCGTGCCTCGACCCAGGCATCGTCTTCAGCGACGGCGTGCACTTCGACGCCTTCGGGCGCATCGCCGGGATGCAGATCGGCCTGCCGCGCACGCTCGGGCGCCTTCGGCAGGAACTGCATCAGCATGCCGCCAGCACGCCAGCGATGCTTGCCGCCGTCGTTCGAACGCCATTCCTCGCCGACAGCGAGACGCACGCGTGTCGGGATCTGCTCGGAGCGCAGGAAATATTCGTGAGCGGCGTCTTCGAGGCTGCCGCCGTCGAGCGCGACCAGGCCCTGGTAGCGGCTCATGTCGGGGCCTTGGTCGATGGTCATGGCGAGATGGCCGTGGCCCAGCAGCGCGCCGGAATGCGTGCCAGTATCTTTGGCCTCGCCGAGTCGCGCGGCGTCGTAGCGCGCATAGGCGCGCAGGCGATCCGGCGCCTGATAGTCCACGACCAGGAACGACACCGGACCGTCGGTCTGGGCCTGGAGAATGAAGCGGCCCTCGAACTTCAGCGAGGAGCCAAGCAGCGTGGTCAGCACGATGGCCTCGCCGAGCAGCTTGCCGACCGGCGCGGGATAATCGTGCTTGGTCAGGATTTCGTCGAGCGCCGGACCAAGCCGCACCAGCCGACCGCGCACATCGAGCGCGTCGACCTCGTAAGGCAGCACGGCGTCATCGATCGGAACCGCGGATGGCGCGCGAACCGGGCCTTCAGGCCCGGTTTTCATATCAGGGGATTGGGAAACCATGGCGCTTTATCTGGGGTCGGAAGGCGGAATTGGAAGGGGTGAGGGCTGCATCCAGAATGCAGCACGGATCGTACGCAAGCACGGCAAATTCGGTGTCGTCCTGGCGAAGGCCAGGACGACGATGAAGACCTACTTCGCCGGCACGGCGGATACCGGCCCGGATTACTTCACCGCGTCGAAGCACCAGGCCAGAATGCCCTTTTGCGCGTGCAGGCGGTTTTCGGCCTCGTCGAACACGACGGATTGTGGACCGTCGATCACCTCGTCGGTGACCTCCTCGCCGCGATGGGCGGGCAGGCAGTGCATGAATAGCGCATCCGGCTTGGCAAGCGACATCAGCTGCGCATTGACCTGATAGGGCTTGAGCACGTTGTGGCGGTGCTTGCCTTCCTTGTCGCCCATCGACACCCAGGTGTCGGTCACGACACAATCGGCGCCGCGCACGGCGGCTTCGGCATCCGTGCCGAGCATGATCGGCGCGCCGGTCGCCTTGATGAAGTCGCGCATCGCCTTTTTCGGCGCGAGTTCCGGAGGCGTCGCGACATTGAGCTGGAACTTGAAGCGCTCGGCGGCGTGCGCCCAGGAGGCGAGCACGTTGTTGTCGTCGCCGGTCCAGGCCACGGTCTTGCCCTCGATCGGGCCGCGATGTTCCTCGTAGGTCATGAGGTCCGCCATCACCTGGCAGGGATGCGAGCGGCGCGTCAGGCCGTTGATGACGGGCACGGTGGCGTTCGCTGCAAGCTCCAGCAGGGCATCGTGATTGAGGATGCGGATCATGATGGCGTCGACATAGCGCGACAGCACGCGCGCGGTGTCGGCGATGGTCTCGCCGCGGCCGAGCTGCATTTCGGCGCCGGTGAGCATGATGGGCTCGCCGCCGAGCTGGCGCATGGCGACGTCGAAAGACACCCGCGTCCGCGTCGAGGGGCGCTCGAAGATCATCGCCAGGGTCTTGCCTTCGAGCGGCCTGACCGGCTGATGCGCCTTCTGCTTCGCCTTCATCGCGGAGGACGCAGCGAGCATGCGCTTGAGCTCCGACAGCGGCAGCTCGTTGATATCGAGGAAGTGCTTCGGTGTTTTATCGGGCGACTTGCTCATCAGCTTGCCGCCCGCTTGTTGCCGGACAACGCGGTGCAGGCGCGCTCGAGCCGCCCGACGCTGTCCTCGATCTCGGCTTCGGTGACGATCAAAGGCGGCAGGAAACGCACGACATTGTCGCCGGCACCGACGGTGAGCAGCTTTTGGTCGCGCAAGGCTGCAACGAGATCGCCGGAGGGCACCACGGCCTTGATGCCGATCAGGAGGCCCTCGCCGCGCACTTCGCTGACGACATCGCCGTGACGGTCGATCACGGAGGCGAGCTTCTGCTTGAGCAGCAGCGACATCCTCTGCACGTGGTCGAAGAAGCCGGGCTTGAGCATGACGTCGAGCACGGCGTTCGCAGCCGCGATCGCGAGCGGATTGCCCCCGAAGGTCGAGCCGTGCGAGCCCGGCGTCATGCCGGACGCCGCTTCGGCGGTCGCAAGGCAGGCGCCGATCGGGAAGCCGCCGCCGAGCGCCTTGGCCAGCGACATCACGTCGGGTTCGACGCCAAGGCGGCGGTACGCGAACAGATCGCCGGTGCGGCCCATGCCGGTCTGCACCTCGTCGAAGGCGAGCAACAGACCCTTCTCGTCGCAGAGCTGGCGCAACGCCCTCAGGAAGGCGGGCGTTGCCGAACGCACACCGCCCTCGCCCTGGATCGGCTCGATCAGGATGCCGGCGGTCTGCGGACCGATTGCCTTTTTCACGGCATCGAGATCGCCATGCGCAACCTGGTCGAAGCCCTCCATCGGAGGGCCGAAACCTTCGAGATATTTTGCCGATCCCGTTGCGGCCAGCGTCGCCAGCGTGCGGCCATGGAAGGCGCCTTCGAAGGTGATCATGCGATAGCGGTCGGGATGACCCTTTGCGGCGTGATAACGGCGCACGACCTTGATCACGCATTCCAGCGCTTCGGCGCCGGAATTGCAGAAGAACACGAAATCCGCGAAACTTTCATTGCACAGGCGCGCGGCGAGCTTTTCGCCGTCCGGGCTCTGGAACAGATTCGACATGTGCCAGAGCTTGGTGGCCTGCTCCTGCAACGCCGCGACCAGCGCCGGATGGGCATGGCCGAGCGCATTCACCGCCACCCCGGAGGTGAAATCGAGATAGCGCTCGCCATTGGTCGCGATCAGCCAGCAGCCTTCGCCACGCTCGAAACCAAGGTCGGACCTGGCGAAAACGGGGAGCAAATGCGGCGCTGCGCTGTTAGTCATGATGGTCACTTGAATGTTGCGGACGGAGTGAGCGTGCATTGCGCAACGCACCATCGACCGGCCCGGAAAACGAAACGTGCCGCCTCTTGAGGGCGGCACGTGCGACTATCTTAGGCCTGGTGAAACGGGTGTCAATGCCGCCCGGAAAGCCTCGCGAAACGCTGAATCCGTAGTCTTGCGGTGCCGATTTTGCGGGATTTGGCCACGGAACATGTGGAAGCGAGTCGGCGGACTCTTGCGCGGGAGTCACGCCATATTGTAGCGTTTGGATTGTCAGATACGACATCTCGTGCAGTGGTTCTGATCTTTAAGTCCTTATGTACCGGCGTAAACGTTCGGGCGTTCAAGACGCGCCCGGCGAGCCTTAAGGGATTCTGGCGGCACGGGTTTTTGAAGGCTTAGGCATTCGCTGCGAGGCCCCAGGATGGCTGGCGCGCAGCGAGGGAAAGGGTGCAATGACGGTTTTGACCTGGTCCGATGATCGCGTCGAGCAGCTGAAAAAGCTCTGGGAGGCCGGACTTTCGGCCAGCCAGATCGCGGCGGAGCTCGGCAATGTGACCCGCAATGCCGTGATCGGCAAAGTGCACAGGCTCGGCCTTTCGGGCCGCGCCAAGAGCCCATCATCGGCAGCGCCGCGGCCGCGCAAGGCGCGCCCCGCGCAGCACATGATGCGGGTGAGCCGCCCGATCTCGCGCGGCAACACCGCGCTGGCGCAGGCCTTCGAGGTCGAGGCTGAGCCGGATCCGGTCACCTACGACAACGTGGTGCCGATGAGCCAGCGGCTGTCGCTGCTGGAATTGAACGAGGCGACCTGCCACTGGCCGGTCGGCGATCCCTCGAGCCCGGACTTCTTCTTCTGCGGTGGAAGGGCGCTGTCCGGACTGCCCTATTGCGCCCAGCACTCGCGCGTTGCGTACCAGCCCGCGTCGGATCGGCGCCGCGCACCGGTAAAGCCGGGTCCCCGTTAGTCGTCACGCGAAGACAGTTCAACAATTTCAGTGTCGTCCCGGCCTAGTGCGCAATTGCGCACGGGGGGCCGGGACCCATACTCCGAGCACGCAATAATCGTGCGGAAGGGGTCACTCCGAGTCTTCGCCAAACCACGTTCGGTGGTTATGGGTCCCGGATCAGCGCTCGCTTCGCTCGCTTGTCCGGGACGACGGCTGAGAATGCAGGGACAGCTCGCCAACAAACAAGCCTGCAACCCTACACCTGCTCCGCCTTCGCGAAGCGATCATCCAGCGCGTAGCCGGCGCCGCGGACGGTGCGGATCGGGTCCTGCTCGCGGCCGAGATTGAGCAGCTTGCGCAGGCGGCCGATATGCACGTCGACGGTGCGCTCGTCGATATAGATGTCGCGGCCCCAGACGCTGTCGAGCAGCTGCTCGCGCGAGAACACCCGTCCCGGATGCTCCAGGAAGAACTCCAGCAGGCGATATTCGGTCGGACCGAGATCGATCGGCCGGCCCGAGCGCGCCACGCGGCGCTTGTCACGGTCGAGCTCGATGTCGCCAAAAGCAAGGACGGTGGCGAGGCGCTCCGGGCTCGCGCGCCGCAGCAGGCCTTTCACGCGCGCCAGCAGCTCCGGCACCGAGAACGGCTTGACGATGTAATCGTCGGCGCCGGTCGCAAGACCCCGCACCCGCTCGCTCTCCTCGCCGCGCGCGGTGAGCATGATGATCGGGAGCTGCTTGGTCTCGGGACGGGTGCGAAGCCGCCGGCACAATTCGATGCCTGACAGGCCCGGCAGCATCCAGTCGAGCACGATCAGATCGGGGATGTGCTCCTTGAGGCGGGTGTCGGCGTCGTCGCCGCGCATCACCGTCTCGACGTCATAGCCGTCGCCTTCGAGGTTGTAGCGGAGAAGCTCGGTCAGGGCTTCCTCGTCCTCAACCACCATAATGCGTGCGCCCATCGGGTCGTCGCTCCTTAAGTCTTCAGGTGTTCGGTACCGTGTTGGCAAAGGTCGTCATGTCGCCCTTCGGCCGCTTGTCGGTGATCGCCTGGCCCTCGATCATGTAGAACACGGTCTCGGCGATATTGGTGGCGTGGTCGCCGATCCGCTCGATGTTCTTGGCGCAGAACATCAGATGGATGCAGAACGAGATATTGCGCGGATCCTCCATCATGTACGTGAGGAGTTCGCGGAACAGCGAGGTGCAGATGGCGTCGACTTCCTCGTCGCCCTTCCACACCGCCATCGCCGCCGGCAAATCATGCGCGGCATAGGCGTCCAGCACCGACTTGACCTGCTGCTGCACGAGGTCGGTCATGTGCTCGAGGCCGCGGAACAGCTTGAGCGGATGGAAGTCCGTCTCCAGCGCCGCGACGCGCTTGCCCATGTTCTTGGCGAGGTCGCCGATGCGCTCGAGATCGGTCGCGACGCGCATGGCGCCGACGATCTCGCGCAGATCGACCGCCATCGGCTGGCGGCGGGCGATGGTGAGCACCGCACGCTCCTCGATGCGCTTCTGCAGCGCGTCGAGCTCGGTGTCGATGGCGACGACGCGCTGGCCGAGCGGGACGTCGCGGCGGATCAGCGCGTCGACGGACTCGACGATCATGCGCTCGGCGATGCCGCCCATCTCGGCGACCAGGCGAGTGAGTTCCTGGAGGTCGGTGTCGAAAGCCTTTGCGGTATGTTCAGAACCCATGTCGCGTCTCCTAGCCGAACCGGCCGGTGATGTAATCCTGCGTGCGCCGATCTGACGGCGACGTGAAGATCTTGCTGGTGTCGTCGAACTCTATCAGCTCGCCGAGATACATGAAGGCGGTCTTGTCGGAGACGCGCGCCGCCTGTTGCATGTTGTGGGTGACGATAGCGATCGTGTAATCCTCGGACAGCTCCTGGATCAGCTCCTCGACCTTGGCGGTCGAGATCGGGTCGAGCGCCGAACAGGGTTCGTCGAACAGGATCACCTCGGGCCGCACCGCGACGGTGCGGGCGATGCAGAGGCGCTGCTGCTGGCCGCCGGAGAGCGACAGGCCGGAGGCGTTGAGCTTGTCCTTGACCTCGTTCCACAGCGCGCCGCCGCGCAGCGCCTTCTCGACGCGGCCGTCCATCTCGGACTTCGAGATCTTCTCATAGAGACGGATGCCGAACGCGATGTTCTCGTAGATCGTCATCGGGAACGGCGTCGGCTTCTGGAACACCATGCCGACGCGGGCGCGCAGCAAATTGAGGTCCAGCCTGGGGTCGAGAATGTTGGTCTGATCGAGCATGAGCTGACCGGTGGCGCGCTGGCCGGGATAGAGGTCGTACATCCGGTTGAAGATGCGCAGCAGGGTCGACTTGCCGCAGCCCGACGGACCGATGAACGCCGTAACGCGGTTGGCGCCGAGCGTCAGGTTGATGTTCTTCAGCGCATGGTGCTCGCCGTAATAGAAGTCCAGGTTACGCACGGTCACCTTGGGGGGCGCCTCGGGCAGCACCGCCGCGTGCGGCAGTCCACCGGACGCGCTCATCGACACGGAAAGATCACTCATTTTGCGGTCCTCTCGGCGCCAAGGATGCGCGCGAAAATATTAAGGGCAAGAACGGTCAGGGTGATGAGCAGCGCCCCGCTCCAGGCCAACTGCTTCCAATAGGCATAGGGGCTCTGCACGAAGTTGTTGATGGTCACAGGCAGGTTCGCCATCGTCTTGTTCAGGCCGAGGCTGAAGAACTGGTTCGATAGCGCGGTGAACAGCAGCGGCGCGGTTTCACCGGCGACGCGAGCGGTCGCGAGCAGCACGCCGGTGATGAGACCCGATCGGGCAGCACGATAAGCGATCCGCTTGATCACCAGCGAACGCGGCAGGCCGAGCGCCGAGGCCGCCTCGCGCAACGCGTTCGGCACCAGCAGCAGCATGTCCTCGGTCGTGCGCAGCACCACCGGGATCACGATGACCGCGAGGGCGAGCGAGCCTGCGATCGCCGAGAAGCCGCGCATCGGCACCACCACGGCGCCGTAGATGAACAGGCCGATGATGATCGAGGGCGCCGAGAGCAGGATGTCGTTGATGAAGCGGATCACCGAGGTCAGCCGGTCATTGCGGCCGTATTCGGCGAGATAGGTGCCGGCGAACATACCGAGCGGCGCGCCGATGCCGACGCCGATCACGGTCATGATCAGCGAGCCGACGATGGCGTTGAGCAGACCGCCCTCGTTCGATCCCGGTGGCGGCGTGTTCTCGGTGAACAGCTGGACATTGAGTCCCGCCAGCCCGTTGTAGAGCAGCGTGATCAGGATCAGCGCGAGCCAGGTGACGCCGAAGGCGGTTGCGGCGATGCAGAGCCCGCGGACGACGATGTCCTTGCGGCGTCGGCGTGAATAGATCGGATTCATGGCGCTAATTCCCCGCCTTCTTTTCCAGCCGCATCAGCATCAGCCGCGCCGCTGCGAGCACGAAGAAGGTCAGAACGAACAGCAGGAGGCCGAGCAGGATCAGGCCGGATTGGTGCAGGCCGTCGCTCTCGGCGAACTCGGATGCGATCGCCGCCGAGATCGTGGTGCCCGGCGCAAAGATCGATGACGAGATCCGGAACGAGTTGCCGATGATGAAGGTCACCGCCATGGTCTCGCCGAGCGCGCGGCCCAGCGCCAGCATGATGCCGCCGATGACGCCGACCCGGGTGTAGGGGATCACCACGCTGCGGACGACTTCCCATGTGGTGCAGCCGACGCCGTAGGCGGCTTCCTTCAGGACCGGAGGCACCGTCTTGAACACGTCGACCGAGATCGAGGTGATGAAGGGCAGCACCATGATGGCAAGGATCAGCGCGGCATTGAACAGGCTGAGATAGGACGGGGGACCTGCGAAGATCGCGCCCAGCACGGGAACGCCGTCGAAGATCTTGATCATGAAGGGCTGGAACGTGTTGGCCAGGAACGGACCCAACACGAAGAAGCCCCACATGCCGTAGATGATCGAGGGAATACCGGCGAGCAGCTCGATTGCCATGCCGATCGGGCGGCGCAGCCATTGCGGGCAGAGCTCGGTGAGGAAGATCGCAATGCCGAGACCCACGGGAATGGCGATCAGCATCGCGATGAAGGAGGTGACGAGCGTGCCGTACATCGGCCCGAGCGCGCCGAGCACCGGCGGATCTGCGGAGGGCGCCCAGCGCTGCGTCCACAGGAAGGAGACGCCGTATTCTTTCATCGCCGGGAAAGCGCCGACGATCAGCGAAATGATGATGCCGCCGAGGATCAGAAGCACCGAGATCGCGGAGAGCCGCGTAATCCAGTAGAAGGTAACGTCGCCGAGCTTGAACGCGCTCAAGGCCTTGGCGCGGTCATACGGTCCGGCGTCGTCGATTACATCGCTCTGAACGGCCATCTCTGCCACGCCGATCCCCTGTACCAAATAGTATACGTTTTTTGTTGGTCCGTGCCCCGGATGCAGCGCAGCGCATCCGGGGCACGAGCGTCGCGAACCTAGCTCTTGATGTCGGCAGCCCAGGTCTTCTCGATCAGCTGAACGACCGGATCCGGCATCGGGATGTAGTCGAGCTCTTCAGCCGCCTTGCCGCCGCTCTTGAAGGCCCAGCGGAAGAACTTGATGGCTTCCTGCGAGGCCGCCTTGTCGGTGGCGTCCTTGTGCATGAGGATGAAGGTCGCCGCCGTGATCGGCCAGGATTTCTCGCCGGGCTGGTCGGTCAGGATGACGTAGTAGCCGGGAGCCTTGGCCCAGTCGGCGTTGGAGGCGGCCGCCTGGAAGGCTTCGACGGTGGGCTGCACAGGCTTGCCGGCCTTGTTGATGAGACCGGTGTAGGTCAGCTTGTTCTGCTTGGCATAGGCGTACTCGACATAGCCAATCGAGTTCTTGGTCTGGCTGATGTTGCCGGACACGCCTTCATTGCCCTTGGCGCCGACGCCGACCGGCCACTCGACCGCGGTACCCTCACCGACCTTGCTCTTCCAATCCGCGCTGGCCTTGGCGAGGTAGTTGGTGAAGTTGAAGGTGGTGCCCGAACCGTCCGAACGGCGGACCACGGTGATGGCCTCCGAGGGCAGCTTCACGTTCGGGTTGAGCTTCTTGATCGCGGCGTCGTCCCATTTGGTGATCTTGCCGAGATAGATGCTGGCCAGCGTCTCGCCGTCGAACACCAGTTCACCGGGCTTCACCCCCTCGATGTTGACGACGGGCACGATGGCACCCATCACCATCGGCCACTGGACGAGGCCGTCCTTCTCGAGCTGCTCGGCCTTGAGCGGCGCATCGCTGGCGCCGAAGGTCACGGTCTTGGCCTGGATCTGCTTAATGCCGCCGCCGGAGCCGATCGACTGGTAGTTCAGACCGTTGCCGGTCTCCTTCTTGTAGGCGTCGGCCCATTTGGAATAGATCGGGAACGGGAACGTCGCGCCGGCTCCGGTGATGTCGGCAGCAAAGGCCGCCGTCGTCGATGCGGCGACAATGCCAGCAGCGACGAGTGTTTTGAGGAAATTCATGCTGGTCTCCATACAGGGGAGCGAAGCGCCATCCGCGCCCGATCGCGCTCCCCGTGCCGCCCCTTTAGGAGCGGACAGCTGAGCTTTTACGAAGGTTTGGTGACAGTCGGATGACAGTGTTAAGCAGCTGAAATCGCTGGAATTTAGCTCAGAGCCGCAGGCTTGCCCTGGGGAAAACAGGCGGTGAAAGTGGCGCCCTGTTTGGGCACGCTTTCGATCAAAAGCCGGCCGCGATGACGGTTAAGAATATGTTTCACCAGCGACAATCCCAGGCCGGTGCCGCCCTGCGAGCGGCTGTCGCCGACATCGACCCGGTAGAAGCGCTCGGTCAGCCGCGGCAGGTGCTCCGGCGCGATGCCGGGGCCGAAATCCCGGACCAGCACCCGGATTTCCTGAGTTCCATCAGGGGCCGCGCCTGATATCAGCGACACGATAATGCGTCCACCGGAGGCGCCGTATTTGAGCGCGTTCTCGATCAAATTCTCGAACAGGCGGAGCAACTCCTCGCGGTCCCCCGCGATCAGCACCGGGGTCTCGGGCAGCTGGGTCTCGACCTCGACCTGGCGTTCCCGCGCCAGCGGCTCGAGCCCATCGGCGACCTGCAAGATGATCGGCAGCAGGTCGACCAGGGTGTCGGGCCGCACATGGGCCGACAGCTCCACCCGCGACAGCGACAAGAGATCGTCGATCAGGCGCGCCATCCGGGTGGCTTGGTTGTGCATGATGCCGAGGAAGCGCTCGCGCGCCTTGGGATCGTCCTTGGCCTGGCCCTGGAGCGTGTCGATGAAGCCGGACAGCGCGGCCAGCGGCGTGCGCAGCTCGTGGCTGGCATTGGCGACGAAATCGGCCCGCATTTCCTCGACCCGGCGCAGCGGCGTCTGGTCGTGAAAGGTCATCAGCATGCATTTGTCGGCGCCGCCAAAGGTGGTCGGCACCGGCACCGGCGTGATGGTCAGCTCCATCCAGCGATCGACCGGGACATGGTCGAGATAGGTCGCGCGCCGCGGCTCGGTGGTCGCGATCGACTCGCGCAGCGCCGTGATGATCTCGGGCGAGCGCAGCGCGAACTGGGCGAGCTCATTCCGGCGCAGTGCCGGCGCGAGCTGGGCGGCTGCGGCGTTGAGATGGATGACGCGGCCGGCGCGGTCGAGCAGCACCGCGGGATCGGGCATGCCGGCGACCACTGCGGCGACCGCCGCGCTCTCGACCGGGTTGACGCGGCGGGTCTCTTCGCGCGAGGCGGCGGTATCGTGCAGGCGCCACGGGATCAGCGCTGCGGCCGCGATGCAGAGGAACACCGCAATCGCATGCAGCGCCGATAATTCCCCCAGCGAGACCACCACGGATAGCGCGAGCGCCGCGGCGATCAGGATGACGGTCGAGTGCCGCAGCCGGTCGGACCAGGGCGGGGAGGAGGGAGAAGTTGGGGCGTCGATCGCCATCGGGGCGGGCTTCTCCAAAAGGCCTTGCGCCGGTCAGGCGCCGCTGTCGCTGCGCTTTCTCACGTAAGCGGCTTCAGGCGCGGGGCCGGGGTCGAGCTTGAGCGCAGCCTGCTGCAGGCGCTTCGATCGTGCGCCGATGATAACTTCGCGAAACGTCAGCAAGATTACAGATATGACAAAAGGGGACAGATAATAGAGGACGCGGAACAGCAGCATCCCGCCCAGCAGCTCCTCGCGGTCCATCTGCCAGAGCCCGACCAGCATCGCCGCGTCGAACACGCCAAGGCCTCCGGGCGAATGGCTGGCAAAGCCGAGCAGCGTGGCCGAGACGAAGATCACCGCGACCACCACGAAACCGAGATTGGGCTCGTCAGGGACCAGCACGTACATCGCGAGCGCGCAGAAGCCGAGATCGATGATGCCGATCGCGATCTGGAGCAGCGTCAGCGGGCCGCCCGGCAGCATCACGGTCCAGGGCCCGCGGCCGACCATGCGCGGCTGGGTCCAGACCCAGACCACGTAAGCGACCAGTCCGACGATGATCATCATCGCCAGCATCCGGTTCAGCCAGGGCGGAAGCATGTCGATCGAGGCCGCGGCTTCCGGATGATAGGAGATGCCGAGGCCCAGCACCGCGGCATTGCCGAGCCAGAAGGTCAGGCCGGCGAGGAAGCAGATCTTTGCGACGTCGATCGCGTTCAGGCCATAGGCGGAATAGATGCGGTAGCGCACCGCGCCGCCGGTGAAGACGCTGGCGCCGACATTGTGGCCGATCGAATAGCTGGTGAAGGCAGCGAGCGCGTTAATCCGATAGGGCACGTGGGGATGGCCGATCGCGCGCACGGCGAACAGGTCGTAGAAGGTCAGCGTGAAATAGCCCGCAGCGACGAACAGCGCCGCCATCGCGATCTGGCTCGGCTCGGTGCTCTTGATCGCTTCGAGGACTTCGTTGACATCGATGCCGCGCAGCATGTGGTAGAGCACATAGCAAGCGATGCCGATGACCGCGACGCTGATCACAACTCCAAGCTTATGCAGGATTTGCTTCTGGCGCAGAAACGACATCGCCCTGCGTATGGCTTCCAGCA
This sequence comes from Bradyrhizobium sp. 155, assembly GCF_023101105.1. Classification (NCBI taxonomy): domain Bacteria; kingdom Pseudomonadati; phylum Pseudomonadota; class Alphaproteobacteria; order Hyphomicrobiales; family Nitrobacteraceae; genus Bradyrhizobium; species Bradyrhizobium sp. 155. The sequence continues at coordinate 7,385,940 of NZ_CP064704.1, forward strand.
TCTAAACCTCGAACAACGCTTCAGCGGCCAGGGTGGCCGGCGAACAGGCGGACGACACGCAGGCACCCGACGAATCCTCGCCGGCGGCTCCGGCATCGCGCATGCCCCCTGCCCCTCCACTAGCGCGTTTTGGGGCGGAGTGGAATTCGACAATTCGAACAAAAAGTCGTGGCTTCAAGGTTTTAGGCAGGTTGCGGGCTCCTGATGCACGGTTTGGCGCTTTCGGCGGCAAGCCTGACGCGAATCTCCATGGCCATCCTGGCGCAGACGCCATGAAGTTTTGATGATTTCGGCCGTACAATGTTCCGTCACGGCTTAAGTCGAAATCAATCTATGGGCGGGATTTCGCTGTTGAAAGAGGGTCGCGCCGCGCGCGGCCGCTGCGGCGCGCACGATTACGTGGCCGACGGCTCGCGCTCGATCATCCGGTTGCACTGCGACATCACAGACGTCATTGCGGCCGCCCGCCAGCGGCCGCGATGAGCACGTCGTTCGGAGGTAGCGTTCTGCTCAGGCCGCAAGCTGCGGGCGCACTGCCTCGATGCCCGCGATCCAGCCGGCGACGGAGCGCCCGATCGCCTCGGGGTGATCCTCCTGGAGGAAATGCAGGCCGGCGCCGAGACGAACCAGCGCGCAGTGCTTCAGGGAGGCTGCAAACCGTTCGGCAAATTCCGGTGAGACCAGAGCTCCGGGCTCGCCGGTGAACAGGAGCTTTGGATAGAACGACGCGGCCAGCGCTGCATGCGCGGACTGCAGAGCCTGATAAACGTCAGCGGGCTCGCCTGCGATCGGCAGTTCGCGCGGAAGTGCAAGAACGGGCCGGCGGCTCTCTGGTGTTGGAAACGGCGCGCGATAGGGCGCCATCTCGTCATCGCTGAGCTTGCGGACCATGCCGCCGGGTAGCACGCGCTCGACGAAGGCATTCGCCTCGAGGATCATCGCCTCGCCCTCGCCCGGCGTCCTGAATTTACGGAAGGCCGCCCGCGCCGCCTCGGCATGCTCCTGCTCTGCGGCAACCTCGGTGTCGTGGAAGTCCTGCCAGGTCGGCATCGGACGAATGAATTCCATGAAGGCAAGGCCGCGCACGAAATCCGGCCGGCGCGCCGCAAGATGAAATGCGAGCGCCGTGCCCCAATCCTGCGCGACCAGATAGGCCGACGTAATGCCGCGCTGTTCGATGAAGGCATCGAGATAGCGGACGTGGTCGAAGAAGCGATAGGCGATGTTGGGCTTGCCGGACTGACCGAAGCCGATGTTGTCGGGCGCGAGGCAATGCGCGACCGGTGACACCAGGGGCATGATGTTGCGCCAGATGTGCGAGGACGTCGGATTGCCGTGCAGGAAGAGCGCGACCGGCGCGTTCTGCGCGCCTGCCTCACGATAGGCCATGCCGCTTCCGAGGACGGACGCTTTGCGAAGCTTGATGTCGATCTGCTTGGTCATGTCAGCTCCTTGAACACGGTTTGGAATGCGATGCTCTTGAAACGTTCGAGCGCTTTGGGATTGCGGTCGACCTTCATGCGCAGGATCGCGCCCTGCCAGGACGCGAGCAGGAAGTCTGCGAGCTCCTCGGGCTCGAAATCGGATGCGATCTCGCCGCTGGTTTGGGCATCCCTGATGCAGGCGGCGAACGGCATGCGCCATTCAGCAAAGATGGCCGCAAGGCGCGCGCGCAGCATCTCGCTGCTGCCGGTCGCCTCCAGACTGAGATCGCCGATCAGACAGCCGCGGCCGTAGCCGTCCGCTTCGAGCCGGCCAATGATGATGTCCAGGTAGCGCTTCAGCCGAGCCCGCGGGGTCAGCGAGGTGTCGTCGAGCGCCTCGGCGACCAGCCCCCTTGTGATCTCGAAGTAGCGGTCGAGCACCTCGGAGGCGAACGCTTCCTTGGAGCGGAAATGATTGGTGAAGGACCCCTGCGGCGCGCCCGCAGCAGTGGTGACGTCGCGCACGCTGGTGCCGTGATAGCCGGTCCGAAACATGACCTTCAGGCCGGCGTCGAGAATGGCGTCTTTGAGCGAGGGCTTGGGCATGGCGTTATAATACGTACGTACGTATTATTGTCAAGCGCGCTTTGTCGCCCTGGAAATCTGATGGCAGCGCAAGTTGATGAGCGCGATAGCGGGCGCGCGTTTGCCTCTCAGCTCAGCCGCTCAGGCCGGTGGCATGCTGCGCGCGACCACACGGTCGCGCAGCCAGGCGCCGATGCCGCCGCCGACGAGGTAGCAGGCGAACATGACCAGGCCGAGGTCGAGCCAGTAGCCGAAGCGACCGGGGACCACATGCGCGAACGAGGCCGCGACCAGGCCGGCAACAAGCACGGCGAGCCAGCGCGCGGTCACCTTCGAGGTGCCGTTGCCGCGTTGGACCACCGAGATCCAGCCCATGCAGAAGCCGAGCAGCAGCGAGCCGATCAGCCAGCCCAGATGGAACGAGACGAGATAGGGCATCGTCACCTCACCAGAAATTCGATGCGGCGGTTCTGCGCCTTGGCGTCTTCGCTGTCATTGCCGGCGACGGGCTGCGTGCTGCCGTAGCCGACCGCGGTGAACCGGTTGCCAGGCAAGCCGGCCTTGACCAGGTAGTCGATCACCGCCTTCGCGCGCTTCTCCGACAGTGCCTGGTTGAAGGAATCCTCGCCGTCGGCATCGGTATGCCCGGCGACCTCGATATTGGTGGTGGGACATCGCAATGCCGTCTCGATCAGATGATCAAGAATGCCGGCGGAATCCGGATCGATCTCGGCGCGCTTCGCCCCGAAGCGAATCTTGGCCTTGGCCAAGAGCTCGGAGAACAATTGCTGGCACACGGTGCCGTCGACCGGCCCGGCCGCGGGTTTCACCGTGATTTCCGGCTTGTACTGCCAGTTTTTCGGAAAATCCTTGCCGAGGCCTGCGCGGATGTCGTTGGCGGCACCTTCATAGAGCGCATCGCCCGACAGCTTCACCTCGCGGTCGGACACGACGAGCGTGCCGGTCGACAGTCGCGACAGCGCGCCGAGCGCTGCGACCACGGCGGGGCTGAAGGAGCCGGGCGCGCCGACGCTGGCCTTGAGATTGTCGACAACCTTTTCGTTGAAGAATTTCCGCGACGCGCTGGTGGCGATGGCCGCGTGGACATTGTTGTCGGGAACATAGCCGGTCAGCGTCACCGTCGCGGCCACCGGATCCTTGTAAGCCTGGAACACGTAAGGCGGCGCCTTGACATCGTTGGCGGCGATCGAAAAGCCCTCGGGCAGGTTTTTAAGGGCCGCTGCGACCGCTTCGCGGCCGCCGAGATCGCGCGCCATCCCTGACAGAGTGACTTTGGTGTCTGTGATCGTGATCTTGCCGTCCTTGAGCTTGCCGATCTGGTCGAGCAGCAGCATCGCAGCCGCCTCGAACCGCGGCGGTGCGCCGCGGGCCAAACCCATCTGATCGGCCACCTCGGTGCCGCCGACCTCCTTGCGGGCCGCCTCGGTCAGGCGGCCCTTCATCGACGGCAGGGGCGCGGAGCCTGACAGCGTCACCCGCACCACGTCGCGCTCGGCGTTCCAGACGAAGGGCTTTGCCTCGGGCACGAGGCGGGTCCGGTCGTCGACCAGGCGCACGCCGGGGACGGTCTCGACCGCCACAACAGCGTCGCGGCGCCCCTCCTCAGAAAACGCGTCCGCAGCCAGGCTGACGTCGCGGCCATCCACCGCGATCCGGGTCTTGTCCAGAACGGTATCCTTTAGCGCCGCCGAGCTGCGGGCGGAAAGGTCCGCCTCGACCGGCAAAGTGTTATTCCAGGCCGCAAATCCCCACATGACGGCCAAGGGGATCAGCCCCGGCCACCATTTGCTGGCCCACCTGAAAAGCTTGTGCATTCGACGACCCGAACTCTGGAACCGGAGACAAAACAAACCCTTGGCAGGCTGTCAAACCGGAAATGACGCCCTTCCGAAGGCCGGGCCTGGACAATTGGAATAACTTTTTCTTCAAGGGTTCTTCCGTAAGTTGAAAGCGGAATGCCAAAGTCCGCCAGCGGGTCATGAAACAACTCCGTAACAACGTCATCCGCGCCGGGCTGGAAGCACTCTATTTCAGCGGCGCCCACCACCTGTTGCGTCCGCTTTTGTCGGGCGTCGGCGCCATATTCATGCTGCATCACGTGCGGCCGGCCCGCGGCGCGGCGTTCCAGCCGAACCGGCATCTCGAAGTCACCCCCGAATTCCTGCGTGCCACACTGCGCCACCTGCGCGCGCGCGAGATCGACATCGTCAGCATGGACGAGCTGCACGAGCGGCTGGTGCGGCGCCGGTTCGACCGCCGCTTCGCCGCCTTCACGCTCGACGATGGCTATCGCGACAATCTCGATTTTGCGCTGCCGGTTCTGCGCGAATTTGACGCGCCCTTGGCGGTCTATGTCGCCAGCGATTTCGCGGAGGGGACGGGCCGGCTGTGGTGGGAGGCGCTGGAGGCCGTGATCGCCAAGACCGAGCAGATCGAGGTGACGATCGGCAATGCCGCGCTGCGGCTCGATGCGACGACGCCAGCCGCCAAGCAGGTGGCGTTCGATCGCCTGCACGACTGGTTGCGCGCACTGCCCGGCGAGCACGATCTCAAGCGCGAGATCGAGGCGCTCTGCACGAAGTACGGCGTCGACATGGCCGCGCTGTGCCGCAGCCTCTGCCTGTCCTGGGACGAGGTGAAGACATTTGCCGCCGATCCCCTGGTCACGATCGGCGCGCATTCCGTCAGCCATTGCAATCTCGCCAAGCAAAGCGAAGCGATCGCCACGCAGGAGATGGCCGTGAGCCGCGCGCGGATCGAGCAGGCGCTCGGCCGCAACGTTCAACATCTGGCCTATCCCTATGGCGATCGCGAGGCGGCGGGCGAGCGTGAATTCGTGCTCGCTGCATCCGCCGGCTTCAAGACCGCGGTGACGACGCGGCCCGGCATGCTGTTCGCCGAAGACGCCGGCCGCATGACGGCGCTGCCACGGGTCTCGCTCAACGGCAATTACCAGGACACGCGGATTCTGCCGGTGCTGACCTCGGGCGCCGCGACCGCGATGTGGAACGGCTTCCGCAGGATCGCGGCGGCTTAATCTCTCCGTCTTGGCTGCCCGAACTCGGACGTCGCATGGCGAAAGCCAGGACGACGATGCGGCACTTTCCTTGACTCCCCTCCCTACCCCGCTCAAAACGTCGCCAAACACCAAGGGAGGCACCATGTTCAACGATCTGTTCTCGCTCAAAGGCCGCGTCGCGCTGGTGACCGGTGGTTCGCGCGGCATCGGCAAGATGATCGCGGCGGGATTTCTCAGCGCGGGAGCCGCGAAGGTCTACATCACCGCGCGCAAGGCAGGACCTTGCGAGGCCACCGCGAGAGAGCTGTCAGGCCGATATGACGGTGAGTGCATCGCGCTGCCGATCGACATCTCGACCGTCGACGGCTGCGACAGGCTCGCTCGCGAAATCATCAAGCTGGAGCCGAAGCTCAACATCCTCGTCAACAATGCAGGGGCTGCCTGGGGCGCGGAGTTCGACGAATTCCCCGAAAGCGGCTGGGACAAGGTGATGGACCTCAACGTCAAGTCGCTGTTCTTCCTGACCAAGGCGCTGGCCAAGCCGCTGCGCGCGGCGGCTTCGCATGAGCGGCCCGCCAAGGTCATCAACATCGCCTCGGTTGACGGCATTTTCGTCAATCCCGGCGAGACCTACTCCTATGCCGCGAGCAAGGCCGCGGTGATCCATTTGACGCGGCGCATGGCGACGAAACTGATCAAGGACAACGTCAACGTCACCGCGATCGCGCCCGGCGCGTTCAAGTCCGACATGAACCGGGCTGCGCGCGACCATTCGGACGAGGTCGCCAAGCGCATTCCGGCGCGGCGGATCGGAACCGACGAGGACATGGCCGGCGTGGCGATCTATCTCGCCTCGCGCGCGGGTGACTACGTGGTCGGCAACACCATCGCGGTGGATGGCGGCGTGGTGTACGCGAACGCGGGGCTGGAGATCGCGGGGTAGGCGGGGGCGCGTCAGCACGACGCCCTCACCTCACACTCCGGTGTAGTCCCGGCCTTCGCCGGGACGACAGGTGAGTATGTAGCGCGGCCGTCGCGCCTCGCTGGCGGCCCTTACGACTCGATCCTCACATATTCGAAATCGCCGGGCTTGTTGTCGATGCCGACTTTCGGCGGTGAGATCCAGGAGGCGAACTGGCCGGTCTCGGTGACGGGCTGCATCAGCGAGGTGATGAAGTCGCCGTCCGCGGTCGAGGGCAGCCATTCGTCCTTGCGCTTCGCCCAGGTGGCATCGTCGATCAAAATGCCGTCGGGCGTCGCGTGGATGCCCTTGAACTCGCCGATATGGCGGTGGAAGGCGACGTTGGGCAGCTTGAGCTGAAACTGGTAGCCCGCGGTCGAGATCACCTTGTTCCAGCGCAGCATGCCCTTGACGCAATCCTGGCTGTAATCGTCGCGCAGGCGCATGTTGAGCGCGGTCAGCGCCGGCTCGTCGACGAGCTTGATCTCACCGTCGATGAACTTCAGCACCGGATAGGTGGCGTTCTTGAGCTGATGATCGTCGTCGATCTGGGTCTCGTGATAGCGACCCTTGATGCCGGTGTTGAAGGCGTTCGCCGCGTTGGTCGAGACTTCCGAGCCAAACAGATCGAGCGACAGCGTATAGTGCAGGTTCAGCTTCTTCTGAATGGTCGGCAGGTCGATCACGCCGAGCGCGCGGACCTTCGCGATGTCGGTGGGATCGGTGATGCCGGCTTCGCGCATCGCATCGCAGGTGCGCTGCACGACGCGGGTGATGCCGGTCTCGCCGACGAACATGTGGTGCGCTTCTTCCGTCAGCATGAAGCGGCAGGTGCGCGACAGGGGATCGAAGCCGGACTGCGCAAGCGAGTGCAGCTGCATCTTGCCGTCGCGGTCGGTGAAGTAGGTGAACATGAAGAAGGACAGCCAGTCCGGCGTCGCCTCGTTGAAGGCGCCCAGCATGCGCGGCGAGTCGGCGTCGCCCGAGCGGCGGCGCAACAAATCGTCGGCCTCCTCACGTCCGTCGCGACCAAAGTACTTTTGCAGCAGGTACACCATCGCCCAGAGGTGACGGCCTTCCTCGACATTGACCTGGAACAGATTGCGCATGTCGTACAGCGAGGGCGCGGTCTTGCCGAGATGGCGCTGCTGCTCGACGGAGGCGGGCTCGGTGTCGCCCTGGATCACGATCAGACGGCGCAGCATGGCGCGATACTCGCCCGGGACTTCCTGCCAGGCCGGCTCGCCAAAATGCTCGCCGAACGGCACGACGCGGTTCTCTTCCTGGGGAGCAAGGAGAATGCCCCAGCGATACTCGGGCATCCGCACATAGTCGAACTTGGCCCAGCCGCGCGGATCGACCGAATAGGCGGTGCGCAAGTACACCAGCGATTCCTGGAAGCCTTCCGGCCCCATGTCTTTCCACCAGTCCATGTAGCCGGGATGCCAGCCTTCCAGCGCCTTGAGCACCTGGCGGTCTTCGGCCAAATTGACGTTGTTCGGAATCTTGGTCGAGTAGTCGACGTTCATGATGTTCATGGAAGACCTCCCGTGTGGGACTAGTTCATTAAATCGCGGGCATCGAATTGTGGGATCGCGAATAGCGAGGCGAATGACGTCTCTATTCGCTATTCGCCACTCTCCATTCGCGCTCTACACTCGCGTCATATCGAATTTCGGCTTCTGGCCGCTGCCGTAGCGGCGCAGCGCGCCTTCCTCGCCGACCGCGTTGGGGCGCTGGAAGATCCAGTTCTGCCACGCGGTGAGGCGCGAGAAGATCTTCGATTCCATCGTCTCGGGGCCGACGAAGCGCAGGTTGGCTTCCATGCCGGTGAGGCTGTCGGGCGAGAAGCTGGCGCGCTCCTCCAGGAACACGCGGACCTCGTCGTCCCAGTCGATGTCGTCGAGTGCGAAGGTGACGAGACCGAGCTCTTCGGCCTGCTCGGCGTCCAGCGCGGTGCCCGTCGTGGCTTCCGCGCGTTCCACATCGGACGGATCGGCCTGGAAGCGCGACTGAAGCCGCGTCAGGCCATGGCTCATCGGATACGGGCCAAAATTCATCGCTGACAGTTCGATCGACGGCGGCGGGCGGTTGTCGCCCTGGCGCGTGCCGATCAGCATGTAGGAACGGTCGGCGGCGAAGACGAGCTCGGCGAGCGTGCCGGCGAAGCAGGAGCCGGGCTCGACCAGCGTCACCAGCGTGCGCGAGGTGACGTCGATGCGCTTCAAGACACGCTTCCAGTAGTGCCTGATTTCGTTGACCAGCCAGTGCGCCTTGTTGGCTTCGAGGAAGGCGTCGCAGGCGAGCACATGGGCGCGGTCGCCGTGACTCTTGAACACCAGCATCGCGATCTCGAGCTCGTTGATACGCAGATGCAGGATGGCGTCGTCGAGTTCGCGCGCGACCTGGAGCGGCCAGAACGCGACACCCTGCGCCATCATCCCGTCGATATCGGCGGGCGGCGCGGCTTCAGGCGCCTTGATCGAGATCGTGGCGATGCGGGCGGCGCGGTCGACGTCGACGGTGACAAAGCCGTAGCGGATGCTCGTCTCATCGATGATGCGCTTGAGCGGCGTCAGCGCGATGCCCTTGCCGCTGCCCTTGCGCTTCGAGGCCTGGGCGAATTCCCTGGCGCGCTCGGCAACCTTGCCTTCGAGCTTGCTGTTCGGCGCGATCTCGTCGACCAGGCGCCATTGCACGGCGCGCTTGCCCTTCACGCCTTCTTCGATGGTGCAGAAGAAATCGGCGTGATCGCGGCGCACCTTGCGCTTGTCGACCACACGCGTGAGGCCGCCGGTGCCCGGCAGCACCGCCAGCAGCGGCACTTCGGGCAAGGCGACGGCGGACGCGCCGTCATCGGCAAGCATGATGTAGTCGGTGGCGAGCGCGAGCTCATAGCCGCCGCCGGCGGCCGAGCCGTTCACGACGGTGATAAAGCGCTGGCCGGAATTCTCCGACGAGTCTTCCATGCCGTTGCGGGTCTCGTTGGTGAACTTGCAGAAATTGACCTTGTGGGCATGCGTCGAGCCGGCGAGCATGCGGATGTTGGCGCCGGCGCAGAACACGCGGTTCTTGGCCGAGCGCATCACCACGACCTTCACCTCGGGGTGCTCGAAGCGCAGGCGCTGGACCGCGTCGGCAAGCTCGATGTCGACGCCGAGATCGTAGGAATTGAGCTTGAGCAGATAGCCCTCGAACAGGCCGCCATTCTCGTCGACGTCCATGGTCAGGGTGGCGACGTCACCGTCAACCGCGAGCTTCCAGTGCCGGTAGCGGGACGGCTCGGTCTGGAAATCGATGAATGTCGCGCCGCCTGCGAGGCGCCGATCTTCCTCGGCCATGGGCCACCCTTGAGTTCGTCTTGGTTTACCGTTAGATGCACAATAATGCATATTGTTGCGCGCGTCTAGACTTTAACGGCCCATACATGCATTTTGTTGCATGTCCTCTCCTAGGGCCGCTGCTGCAAATTGCTCAATCGCGTGAAGCGTCGCTCCCGGAGCTTCGCGATGCGGAGAATGCGCCGCGCCTGACATGACTTTCAAATCGACCGGGCAATAGCATTCGTGCTGCGCGATCTCGGCCTGACGCAGCGTCCCGTATTGGTCGTCCACGCCTTGAAGGATCAGGACGGGAACGCGGATATAAGCGAGATATTCCGAGATATCCCAGTCGCGGAATTTGGGATCGAGCCAGGCGGCGTTCCAGCCGTAGAAGGCGTTGTCGACGTCCGTGTGCCAGCGCGCGAGCTTTGCCTTCAGGTCGGTGGTCTCAAATGCCGTCTTGATGTCCGCAATCGACTTCACCGAGATGTCCTCGACGATGAAATGCGGCGCGATCAGTACGAGGCCGTTCAGGCGATGATCCTGATGCGCGCCGGCATAGATCGTCGCGATCGACGCGCCGTCGGAATGGCCGAGCAGCAGGCCACGCCTGAAGCCGATCGCGTCGAGGATCTTCGGCAGCACGTCGAGTGCCTCGCGCTGCATGTAGTCGAGCGGCCGCGGCAGCGCGACCTTGCTCGACTGGCCGTAGCCCGCGCGCGAATAGACGAAGATGCCGGCGGAGGTCGCCTCTCGCAGCTTCTCGGGGAAGTCACCCCAGAGCCCGACCGAGCCGAGGCCTTCATGCAGCATGACGATGGTCGGTGCATCGGCGGATTGCGGCGCCAGCCATTTGTATTCGAGGCTGGCGTCGCCGATGCTGAGGAAGCCGGTGGGGGCGAGGTTGGTCATGCTCTGTCGCTCTTCTCTCTCCGTCGTCAAGCCCGGCCATGACGACCTGTTGTCAATTCGCCCCGTCCCGCAGCTTGAACCGCTGGATCTTCCCCGTCGCCGTCTTCGGCAAGGAATCCACCACGTCGATCCAGCGCGGATATTTCCACGGGCCGATCTTCTGCTTGACGTGATCCTTAAGCATCTCCTGCAGGCCCGCCGTCGTCGCGCCGGGGCGCAGCACGACGAAGGCCTTGGGCTTCAGCAGACCTTCCGGATCGGCTTCGGGCACGACGGCAGCTTCCAGCACGGCGGGATGCGTGATCAGCGCGCTCTCGACCTCGAAGGGCGAGACCCAGATGCCAGAGACCTTGAACATGTCGTCGGCGCGGCCGCAGAAGGTATAGCGGCCCTCGGAATCCCTGACATATTTGTCGCCGGTGCGGGTCCACGGCCCCTCGAACGTGCGGCGGCTCTTGTGGCGCTGGTTCCAGTACCCCTCGCCGGCGGAGGGCGCATCGACCAGGAGCTCGCCGACCTCGCCGTCGGCGACATCCTGTCCGGCCTCGTTGACAAGCCGCACCGCATAGCCGGGCACCGGTTTGCCGGAGGAGCCGTATTTGATGTCGCCGGGCGCGTTCGACAGGAAGATGTGCAACAGCTCGGTCGAGCCGACGCCGTCGAGAATATCGACGCCGAAGCGCGCCCTCCAGCTGTTGCCGACGGACTCCGGGAGCGCCTCGCCGGCCGAGGTGCAGATGCGGAGCGACTTGCCGCCGCGCTCGCTCTTCATCGCTTCGTCGTTGAGCATCGCCGCGAACAGGGTCGGCACGCCGTAGAAGATCGAGGGATTGTAGCGGTTCATCAGGTCGAACATGCGTGCGGGCGTCGGCCGTTCGCTGTTGAGCACCACGCTGGCGCCGACCGACATCGGAAAGGTCAACGCATTGCCGAGGCCATATGCGAAGAACAGCTTTGCCGCGGAAAGACAAACGTCGTTCTCGCGAATGCCGAGCACCTGCTTCGCATAAGTGTCCGCGGTCGCCTGCATGTTCGAATGGATGTGCCGCACGCCCTTGGGCATGCCGGTCGAACCTGAGGAATACAGCCAGAATGCCGGTTCGTCGGAATGGGTGGCGGCGGTGGTGGACTGATCGCTCTCGTCCGCAATCTCCTCGGCGAGCTGCTTGTGGCCGTTCTGTTTGGCGCCGGAGACCACGACATGCTCCAGATCCGGCATGCGGCCGACGACGTCCTTGATGACGGGATAGAGCGCTTCCGAGACGAACAGCACGCGCGCGCGGCAATCGGCGAGGATGTAGGCGTATTGATCTGATGTCAGCAGCGTGTTGAGCGGCACCGGCACGATGCCGGCGCGGATCGCGCCCAGAAACACGATCGGGAAGTCGACCGTATCCAGCATGATCATGGCCACGCGCTCTTCGCGGCGGCCCCCGAGCCGGCGCAGCATGTTGGCGGCGCGCCGCGTTTCGCGCTGGAGCTCGCCATAGGTGAGGCGTGAGACGGTGTCGTCGAAGGCGAGCTTGTTGCCGCGTCCCTCCTCGACGTTCCGGTCGAGCAGCCAGGTCACCGCGTTATAGGATCCCTCGCTCACGGACTTCTCCCCTGAATTTAGAATTATAATTCATAGAAAGACACCGCCTCGGCTTGCTGTCAATGCCAGCAGGCACTATGTTTCATTAATACGCGCCGCAGGACCTCTTTAAAAGAAGACATCCGCTCAAGCAGGCCCATGATCCGCAGTCCATGACCGACAGTCCCGACGCCGAATCCCGATTTCTCGAACAGCTCGGCCAGCGCGTGCGCACCATGCGCGCGCTGCGCGGCATGTCGCGCAAGGTGCTCGCTAAGGTATCAGGAATATCGGAGCGCTACATCGCGCAGCTCGAAAGCGGCAAGGGCAACGTCTCCATCGTGCTGCTGCGCCGCGTCTCCGACGCGATGGGCGCGCATCTCGAAGACCTGCTTCCCTCGGCCGATCCGACCCCGGACTGGCAGATGTTTCGCGATCTCCTGCGCAAGGCGACGCCGGCGCAGGTCGCACAAGCAAAAGATCTGCTCGCAGGCGGCAGCGCCTCCGCGCCGCGGCGCGCGCCGTTCTGCGGCATCGCGCTAATCGGCCTGCGCGGCGCCGGCAAATCGACGCTTGGGCGGATGCTGGCGAAGAAGGTCGGCTGGAGCTTTGTCGAGCTCAACAAGGAGATCGAGCAGCAGAACGGGCTGTCGGTCGCCGAGATCATCGCGCTCTACGGCCAGGAAGGCTTTCGCCGCATGGAGCAGGCGGCGCTGCAGCAGCTGCTCGCGCGCAACGAGCTGATGGTGCTGGCGACCGGCGGCGGCATCGTCTCCGAACCTCTGACCTTCGACCAGATCCTGTCGTCGTTCTACACGATCTGGCTGAAGGCCGAGCCCGAGGAGCACATGGCCCGCGTCCGCCGCCAGGGCGATTTGCGCCCGATGGCCGACGACCGCTCCGCGATGGCGGAGCTGCGCAACATCCTCTTGAGCCGCGAGCCGCTATATGCGCGCGCGACGGCGGTGGTCGACACGGCGGGGCTGTCCGTCGATGCCGCCGCGGCGCGCCTGGTTGATGCGGTCCGGCCGGTGCTGCAGAACGAAGCGCGCAGCTTCGGGCTGCGCAGCGTCGCGCTGTAGGTCCGAACTCCCATGACCGAGAGCGACGTCGCAATCGCCATGTTCGAGCGGATCGGCGGCAGCGCCACGATCGATCGACTGGTCGATCGCTTCTACGACCGGATGGATACGCTGCCGGAGGCGAAGATCATCCGCGCGATGCATGCGGACGACCTCGGCCTGATCAGGGATGTGCTGAAGCGCTATCTCACCGAATGGACCGGCGGCCCGAAACTCTATTCGGTCGAGAAGGGCCACCCGCGGCTGCGCCAGCGCCACATCGGCTTTGCCATCGGCGATGCCGAGCGCGACGCGTGGATGCTCTGCATGCGCGGTGCGCTGGAGGAGACGGTTGTGGACGCCGCAGCGCGGCAGGACCTCGACAAGGCGTTGTCCGGCCTCGCCGACTGGATGCGCAACCGCTAGTGATTTTTGCACGGGCGCGTAGCCCGGATGAGCGAAGCGACATCCGGGTCTTCACGATGACTTTCCCGGGTATCGCTTCGCTCACCCGGGCTACAAGAGTTGCGACCGCAACGCCTCCGCGCCCTCACGCAACAGCGGCAAAAATCGCTCGATCAATTCCTGCGCCGGCACGCGATCGACGTGCGCGCCCATGTTAATGGCGGCGACGATCACGCCGTCGTAGCGGCGGACGGGGACCGAGATCGAGCGGAAATGCGGCTCGGCCTCGCGGTCCACCAGCGAATAGCCCTGCGCGCGATCGGCGACGGTGCGCGCGAGCAGCACCTTGGGATCGGTTACCGTCTGCGGCGTCAGCGCTTCGCGCTTCGTCGCCGTCAGGCGCGCAGCAAGCTCGGCATCGTCGAGTTGACCGAGCATGGCGCGGCCGACCGAAGTGCAGAAGGCCGGAAGCCGGTAGCCGATTTCCAATCCGCCCGAGAACATCCGCGCCGGACTGCTGCGCGCGATGAACACGACCTCATCGCCGTCGAGCACCGCGAGCGAGGAGATTTCGTTGGCCGCTGTCGCGACGCGGTCGAGCACCGGTTGCAGGACCGTGACGAGTTGGCTCGACCGCAGATACGACGCGGCGAGTGTCAGCACATGTGGCGTCAGCGAGAACAGCTTCCCGTCGCCACTGACGAAGCCGCCGCGCTGGAGCGTGAACAGCATGCGCCGCGCGGTGGCGCGGGGAAGCTCAGCGGCACGGGCGAGATCGCTCAGCGTCATCGGGCCGGCCGTGATGCCGAAGCATTGCAGCAGGCGCAGCCCGCGATCGAGGCTCTCGACGAAATCCGTCGCGCGTTCGTCGCTCTCGCTTCGCTTCAGCTTGGGCATGGTGTCGGGTCATTCGTGCAAAATAGTGCTTGCTGCCGCGTCAAGGCATGCCATAATTCGCCCATTCGTTCAATAGGCGAACAAACGCCATTCCATAAAGGATGCACTCGCCATGATGAGCCAGGAGCAGAACGACCTGATCACCCGCACCGGTGCGAAGGACCCCTGCGGGAAGCTGATGCGAAGCTACTGGCAGCCGGCGGCGCTGGTGGACGAGCTCGACGGCGATCGACCGATCCGTCCCGTCAGATTGCTCGGCGAAAGCCTGGTGCTGTTCCGCGACGAGACGGGGCGTTACGGCCTGATCGATCGCCACTGTGCGCATCGCGGCGCCGATCTCGCCTTCGGACGGCTCGAGCATGGCGGCCTGCGTTGCGCCTTCCATGGCTGGCTGTTCGACGCCACCGGGCAATGCATCGAGACGCCGGCGGAGCCGAAGGACTCAAAGCTCTGCCAGAACATCCGTCAGCGCTCTTACCCTGTGGTGGAGAAGAGCGGCATCCTCTGGGCTTATCTCGGCGAGGGCGAGCCGCCGGCATTTCCCGAGCTCGACTGCTTCGTCGCGCCCGGCACGCACACCTTCGCGTTCAAAGGCCACATGGCCTGCAACTGGCTCCAGGCGCTCGAAGTCGGCATCGACCCCGCGCACGCCTCCTATCTGCATCGCTTTTTCGAGGACGAGGACACCTCGACGGCCTACGGCAAGCAGTTCCGCGGCACATCGGCAGGCAGCGACTTGCCGATGACGAAGATTTTGCGCGAATACGACCGCCCGATCATCAATGTCGAGCACACCGAATACGGCCTGCGGCTGATCGCGCTGCGCGAGATCGACGAGGAGCGCACCCATGTGCGCGTCACCAACCAGCTCTTTCCGCACGGCTTCGTCATCCCCATGAGCACGGAGATGACGATCACACAGTGGCACGTGCCGGTCGACGACGAGAACTGCTACTGGTACGCGATCTTCACCAGTTATTCGAACCCCGTGGACAAGCAGAAGATGCGCGACCAGCGGCTCGAGCTCTATGAGCTGCCGGATTACAAATCGCGCAAGAACGGGACGAACGATTACGGCTTCGATCCGCACGAGCAGCAGACGGCGACCTATACCGGCATGGGCACCGACATCAACGTCCACGACCAGTGGGCGGTGGAATCGATGGGCGCGATCCAGGACCGCACCCGGGAGCACCTCGGCACGAGCGACAAGGCGATCGTGCAGTACCGGCGCCTGCTGCGGCAGGAGATCGAGAAGGTCGCAGGCGGCGAGAAGCCGATGCTGCATCTCGACGAGGCCACCGCACGTTCGATCCAGGGTCCGGCGACCATGGACGGCATCGGGCCGACCCGAGGCTGGGAGATCTACTGGATGGAAGTCGACGTCAAGCGCCGCCGCAGCGCGCCGTGGACGGCGCCGGTGCCGAAGGAGATCGCGGACAACGTGCATCGCCTGACGGCGGCGGAGTGATAATGCAGTTCGCCGCTAGCGAGGCGAGACGGCGGCTCCACATTCTCCGCTGTCATGCTCCGCGAAAGCGGGGCATCCAGTACGTCGCGGCCTCTCGTGAACACACGGACGTCTCTGGAATACTGGATCGTCCGCCTTCGCGGACGATGACAGTGTGCGCTATACTCTCGCCGAGCAAGAAGGAACTGCCAAAGTGACTTTCGTCGCGCGTCATGCGCTGTGGTCGGATGAGCAGAAGGACGCCGCATTGCGCGTGCGGCGCATCGTCGACGAGAAGAATCTCGAGGTCATCCGCCTCGCCTTCCCGGACCAGCACGGCATTTTGCGCGGCAAGACCATCGTCGCGTCCGAGGCGATCGCCTCGCTGGAGAGCGGCTGCTCCATCACCACCACCATGCTCGCCAAGGACACCTCGCACCGCACGGTGTTTCCGGTGTTCACGTCAGGCGGCGGCTTCGGCATGAAGGAGATGGAGGGCGCGGCCGACGTGCTGATGGTCGCCGATCCCACGACGTTTCGCGTTTTGCCATGGGCGCCAACCACGGGCTGGGTTCTCTGCGACCTCTATTTCAACGACGGCCGTCCCGTGCCGTTCGCGACGCGCGGGCTCTATCGCAAGGTGCTCGACGAGCTCGCAAGTCGCGGCCATGATTTCGTGGCAGGCCTCGAGGTCGAATTCCACATCTTCAAGCTCGACGATCCGCATATGCGCCCGGAGGATGCCGGCCAGCCCGGCACACCGCCTTCGGTGAGCCTGCTCAGCCACGGCTATCAATACCTCACCGAGCAGCGCTTCGACCAGATGGAGCCGGTGCTGGAGATCTTGCGGCGTGACATCGTCGCGCTCGGTCTGCCCTTGCGCTCGGTCGAGGTGGAGTTCGGGCCGAGCCAGTGCGAATTCACCTTCGCCCCGAAGAAAGGCATTGAGCCCGCGGACAACATGGTGCTGTTTCGCTCTGCCGTGAAGCAGATCGCGCACCGCCACGGCTATCACGCCACGTTCATGTGCCGGCCGAAGCTGCCGAACCTGTTCGCGAGCGGCTGGCATCTGCACCAATCGGTGGTCTCGCGCGCGAGCGGCGAGAACCAGTTCATGGCCAAAGACGGCGGCGAGCCGCTCAGCGCGTTCGCCCGCGCCTGGCTTGCGGGCCTGCTCGACCACGCCCGCGCGTCGACCGTGTTCACCACCCCGACCATCAATGGCTACAAGCGCTACCGCTCCTATTCGCTGGCGCCGGACCGCGCGATCTGGGGCCGCGACAATCGCGGCGTGATGATCCGCGTGCTCGGCGACGCCGGCGACGCCGCCACGCGCCTGGAAAACCGCATCGGCGAGCCCGCCGCCAATCCCTATCTCTACATGGCCTCGCAGATCCTCTCCGGCCTCGACGGGGTCGACCGCAAGCTCGATCCCGGCCCGTCGGCCGACACGCCTTACGAAACCAAGGCGCCGCTGTTGCCGAAATCGCTGCGCGACGCGGTCAGCGCGCTGAAGGACGATCCGTTCTTCCGCGAAAAGCTCGGGCCTGAGTTCGTCGATTATTACACCCACATCAAGAATGCCGAGATCGACCGCTTCCTGTCCGAGGTGACCGACTGGGAGCACCGCGAATATTTCGAGGTGTTTTGAGCCAGACACGCCCTCACCTCCCCGTGAGGCGACTTCGTCCGCTCAGTTCCGACGACATTTCACCGCTCCCGACGAAGCCATTTTCCAAGGCCCACGAAAACCGCCGGAAAGACGGGCGATGTAGATTTGCTCCGTGATCAACAAAGGAGTTCGGTCATGTGGGGTCATCTGTTCAGTTTGATCTATCGCCTGTCCTGCCGCGCCACTCTGATTGAGATCGGGGCGGGTCGCTCGTCGCGATAGAGGCCCAGCGGATTTAGGTAAGAGCGATTGACTAGCGAACGGAGGGTGTCATGCGAAAGCTGATCCTGATCGCGGCAATGTCGCTGCTGGCAAGCCAGGCCTATGCCGGCGGACCACGGAGCCTTAGCCTTGCGGCGACAAATGCGAGCCAGCAGACCGCCGAGCCGGGAACGACAGCAGCCACGCCGCCACAAGCTCCGGCGGCAGCACCCACGAATGTCCAGACGGCGACCACGGCCGCAGCTTCAACGTCTCCGGCAGCGACTGCGACGACAACCGCGATCGCTCCGGCCGCAACTCAGTCCAGTGCCGCGCCGATTGCCAGCACAAGAGAAATGACCAAGCCGAAACGTCGCCAGCCATCCACCGAGGCCCGCGTGATTCGCGAACTGCATCGGCACGGGATTTACTGGTGATTGCCAATGTCGTCCTGGCGAAAGCCAGGACCCATTACCCCAGGGAAAAGTTGTCGCACGCGGCTGCTAACCGCCAATCTTCGCCAAACTGAATTCGGTGGCTATGGGTCCTGGCTTTCGCCAGGACGATAACGTATGAGCGGCGCCCAGCATCGCGCCCTCACCCTCAAATCCCTAGATATTTGTGCTGCAGATCCGGCTCAGCCAACAGCTCGTCCGAGGTGCCGCTCCATACCGTCTTGCCGCGCTCGATGATGGTGTGGCGGTCGCAGATGCGGGCGAGGTGGTCGACGTTCTTGTCGACGACCAGGATCGACTGTCCCCGGCTCTTGAGCAGCGACAGGCAGCTCCAGATCTCTTCGCGGATCAGAGGCGCCAGGCCTTCGGTCGCTTCATCCAGGATGAGCAGCTTCGGGTTGGTCATCAGCGCGCGGCCGATGGCGAGCATCTGCTGCTCGCCGCCGGAGAGCTGGTTGCCCATATTGGAAGCGCGCTCGGCCAGGCGAGGAAACATCACGTAGATCGCCGCCAGCGTCCAGGGATTGCTGCTGCCGAAACGATCGGCCGCTGCCGCGACAAGGTTTTCGCGCACGGTGAGGTTCGGGAAGATCTGCCGCCCCTCGGGGACGAGGCCGACACCGAGTTGCGCGATCCTGTAGGACGGCTGCGTCCGCACTTCCGAGCCCGCAAAGCGGATGCTGCCGGCGCGCGCCGGCGTCAGGCCCATGATGGATCGGATGGTCGTGGTTTTGCCCATGCCGTTGCGACCCATCAGCGAGACCATCTCGCCTGATTTGACCGACAGGGACAAGCCGAACAGCACCTGGGACAGGCCGTAGCAGGTCTCGATGCCGTCGACCTCGAGCAGCGTGTCATCCATGGTGCGTCACCACATGGGCCTCGCCGAGATAGGCGCGCTTGACGTCCTCGTTCGCCCGAATCGCGGCCGGATCGCCGGAGGCGATGACGCGGCCATAGACCAGCACGGAGATGCGGTCGGCGAGCGCAAACACCGCCGGCATGTCGTGTTCGACCAGGACGATCGAGACCTCCTTGCGCAGCTCCTGGAGCAGCTGCACCATGCGCTGGGATTCGGTGACGCCGAGTCCCGCCATCGGCTCGTCGAGCAGCAAAAGTTTCGGCTTGCTTGCCAGCGCAACCGCCAGCTCGATCTGGCGACGCTCGCCATGGCTGAGCCTGGACACCAGGACATCGGCACGATGGACGAGACCGACGCGATCGAGCGCGGCATGCGCGGCATCGCGCAGGCCCTTCTCCTTGCGTGCATCGGCGAAGAAGCGGAACGAGGTGCCGGCATGCGCTTGCGCCGCGAGCGCGACATTGTCGGCGGCGGTGAAATCGAGCAGCAGCGAGGTGATCTGGAAAGAACGTGCCAGGCCCAGCGCGCAGCGGCGATAGGCCGGCAGATAGGTGATGTCGCGCCCCGCCAGCGAGACGCTGCCGGAATGCGGCTCCAGATGCCCTGTGAGCTGGCTGATCAGCGTGGTCTTGCCGGCGCCGTTCGGGCCGATGATGGCGTGCAGCTCGCCTGCCGCAACGTCGAGCGAGACGTTGTCCGTCGCAATGATGCCGCCGAAGCGGCGCACCAGCCTGTCGACGCGGAGCAGCGGCTCAGCCACGATTGAGCCTCCCGAGCAGGCCCATGATGCCGCCGCGGCCGAACAGCACGATCAGCAGCAGCAGCGGACCCATGATCAGCGCCCAGTATTCGGTGAGCTGCGACAAGAACTCTTCCAGCAACAAATACACCACCGCGCCGATGACCGGACCGAACAGCGTGCCCATGCCCCCGAGGATCACCATCACCATGAGGTCGCCGGAACGGGTCCAGTACATCGCGGCCGGGCTGACGAAATCGGTGTTGTTGGCGAGCAGCGCGCCGGCGAGGCCGCACATCATGCCCGAGATGACGAAGCAGACCAGCTGGTAGCGTTTCGAGGGAAAGCCGATCGCCTGCATGCGCTGCTCGTTGGAGCGCAGGCCCTGCAGGACGAGGCCAAAGCGCGAATTGACGATGCGCCAGATCAGGAAGACCACGCCGAACAGGCAGGCGAGGCAGAGATAATAGAATTGCGTGCGGTTCGACAGATTAATCAGCCCGGAGAAGTCGCTGCGCTTGTAGACGGTGAGGCCGTCATCGCCGCCATAACGCGCCAGCCCCGAGGCGACGTAATAGGCCATCTGCGCGAACGCCAGCGTGATCATGATGAAATAGACGCCGCGGGTGCGCAAAGACAGCGCGCCGATCACCAACGCATAAAGCGCGGAGGCCGCAAGCGCGACCGGAAACTGGATGAAGCCCGAGCCCACGCCTTCCTGCGCCAGCATGCCGACCGCATAGCCGCCGATGCCGAGATAGGCGGCGTGGCCAAAACTCATCATGCCGCCAAAACCCATGATGAGGTTGAGGCTCGCGGCCGCCAGGGCCAGGATGACGATGCGGGTGAGCAGCGTCAGGATGAAGATGTTGCCGGATGCTTGCGAATAGAGCGGCAGCAGCACGAGACCCGTCAGCAGCAGGACCGTGACGACCTTGCTCACAGTGAAAGCCTTCATCGGCGGTTGGCCGGAAACAGCCCCTCCGGACGCACCACCAGCACGATAGCCATCAGCAGATAGATCAGCATGGAGGACAGCGCGGGCGCGGCGGTGGAGGCCGCGGCGCCGCTCAGCACCTGCCGCAGCAGATTGGGCAGGAAGGCGCGGCCGAGGGTGTCGATCATGCCGACGAAGATCGCGGCCAGGAACGCGCCGCGGATCGAACCGATACCGCCGATCACGATGATGACGAAGGCGAGGATCAGAATGTTCTCGCCCATGCCGATCTGCACGGTGAGGATCGGCGCCTGCATCAAGCCGGCAAGGCCCGCGAGCGCGGCACCGAGACCGAACACCAGGGTGTAGAGCAGCTTGATGTTGATGCCGAGCGCACCGATCATCTCGCGATTGGAGGCGCCGGCCCGGATCAGCATGCCGATGCGGGTGCGCATCACGCCGAGATAGAGCAGCAGCGCAACCAGCAGCGCCACGACGATGATGGCGAGGCGATAAGCGGGATAGTGAATGCCCGGCAGGATCGGCACCGGCACGGTGAGCCAGGCCGGCAGCGGCAGCGCAAGGCCGGCCGGCCCCCAGATCAGCCGCACGGCCTCGTTGAAGAACAGGATCAGGCCGAAGGTCGCGAGCACGTGGTCAAGATGGTCTCGTCCGTAGAGATGCCGCAGCGCGGTCATCTCGAGCACGATGCCGAGCACGAGCGTCGCGCCGAGCGCCAATAGCGCACCGAGCAGGAAGCTGCCGGTCCAGGCTGCGAAGGTCGCGGCGAAATAGGCGCCCATCATGTACAGCGAGCCGTGCGCGAGGTTGACGAGATCCATGATCCCGAACACCAGCGTCAGGCCGGCGGCGAGCAGGAACAGCAGCAGGCCAAACTGCAATCCGTTCAAGAACTGTTCGACGACGAGCAGCATCAAAACTCTTTCAGGCGCACGCAGGTTCGCGCCGATGTTCGAACACGGTCGCCATCAGTGAAAGAGCTCCCCCTGCCTGGACAAGGCGGAAAAATGGGTAATGGCAGTATCGTTCCGAGGCAAGAGCGATTCGACACCCAACATGCACTTTGTTGCATGCCGATGCATCCGATCGGTCCTGGCCCTGCAATCGGTCTTGCAAGAAGACTGCCGCGCAGGATGGGTCAACCTGCCGCACCCAAACGGATCACCCTCCCTCCGTTGCGGGAGAGAGGGTGTGAATTCGTCGCAACGTGTGGATGGAGACGCCTAGTGCGACGTCATCTGCCGGCGAAGGTCATCCGGCTCGGCAAGCACGCTGTTGGCCGTCGAGGCCTCCAGCGCCGCCATCCGGAACAGATAGGCGAGCGTCGCCAATCCGGTGTCTTCCGCCATCTGCGCGAGTTCGAGCGCCATGTCGGACATGTAGCCCAGATTTTCGTCCTTGATCTGCGCCATGATCTGGCTGTCCCGCATCATGTTCGACATCTCAGGCGCTCTTTCGTTGCGCGGCAGCGAGGCCGCAGAGGTTGGCAAGGGCGATGCAATTGATACGCGGACCGTCCTGTTGGACGATGGAAGGCACGCCGATGCGATCATGCAGGGCATCGAGCGTCTCGCGGAGAATGTCGATCGTCGCCGCCATGGTCCATGCGTTCTCCACCAGTGCCGGCAGACCGAGCGGGGTCACGACGAAGCCGGCCTCATGAAAGCGCGGCAACCACCAGGTTTCCATGATCGCGCTGACCTGCGCGATCCCCTGACCGAGGCAGAACTCCTGCACGGCCGCCATCAGTTGCAGGTTGAGCGCGCCGTCGCGGCGATCGCGCACGACGAAGTAGCGCGACCATTCCCAGACCAGAGGATCCACCGGGTAGCCGCGCACCGCTGCCAGATGGGGAAAGACCTCGCTCATCATCGAAGGCTTGGTGGTCGGGTAGAGCCGGTGACCGCCGATGACGCGGCGTCCCTCCAGCGCAAGCAGATAAACGGTGTCCTCGTCGTCATAGGAATCGATTTCGCGGCAATCCGGCCTGCGCAGCGTCTCCCAGCGCCGCTCTTCGACGAAGATGTCGTGCCGCAGCCGAAAATGCTGATCGAGTACATCTTCGTAAAGGTGGCGATTTACTGCAGAAATGGCGTGAATCATGAAAACCCCCATTCATCCTCAATGGAGGGCACCCTCTGCGAAAAGAGGATGGTTCGGTATTGGGAAATTTCCCAGTACGTCGCTTAGGGATTGATGATCTTGTTGCGAATCGCCAGTGCTACCGCATGCGTACGGTTGACGGCTCCGAGCTTGCGCCCGGCGGTTGCAAGATGCTCTTCGGCGGTGCGCTGCGTGATGTGCAGGATCTCGCCGATTTCCCAGGCCGATTTGCCCTGCGAGGCCCAGGCGATCACCTCGCGCTCGCGCGGGGTGAGGCGTGCCGAGGGATACGGCGCTGGATCGAGCAGACGGCGAATGTGGTCGAAGCCATACATCGCCATCAGGTGCAGTGCCGGCTTGCTGCGGGGATTGAGGTCGAGATGGACGCCCCCGAGCGACACCGCGGCCTCGTAGCCGGTGAGTCCGTGGATCGGCACAATGAAGCCGCGCGTCATGCGAAAATCGGTGGCGCGGTTCATCACCTCGGCCGCGTTCGGCTCGAGCTCCGCATCATAGGGTGCTTCCGACCATTCGAACGGGTTGACTGACTGGCGGCACAACCGCACCACCGGGTCGAAACGGTCGTAGTTATTTTCGGTGTAGAGACCAAACCAGCCCGCGGGCCAGCGCTTGGCGAGCACCATCTGTGCAAACTGTTGGTCGGGATTGGGCAACCCCGTCACGATGATAGTTTCAAAACCGAAGCGACCAAAGGCCGATTCGAGCGCATTCATGGCGTCGGGCACCTTGCGATAGGCCCCAAGCCCCTCGATGAAGTCGAGCGCTTCCCGGCCATAATCCACGGCGGACATCGGTGCGTTTCCTGACCCTCGCTGTGCGATATAGCACGTCTTGGGGCACTGCCTCAATTCACGGATTCCGTAGTTTCCCGGTATCCCATTGACCCCGAAGGCTTAATCTACTTGTGGAAGAAGGGACGTCAAGATACACCTACAATGTCTGAAGCGGGGAAACCACGATGGAAGACGAGGACATCGCCCTCAACAGCGTGCTCGGCCTGGAACTCAACCGCGTATTTTTCGCCGTCCGCGAAACGGCAAACAAGCAGAAGATCATCGAGTTCGCACGCGGGGTGCTGCAAAGCGAGCGCAGCAAGCCGGCAGAGAGCGCCACGCCGGACGGACCGGCGAGCTAGCACGCAATTGCTGTGAGCGCACGAACGGTCCGTTCGGCGCCATGCCTTCCTCTGATCTGAACCGAACAACCGAACGCGAATGTTTCCTTCCTTCTCCCCTTGTGGGAGAAGTGGCATAGGCGGCCTTCGGCCGCCGTTCTTAAAACAAAACGCCGACGCTTCGCATCGGCTATGGCGCCGGATGAGGGGTTGTTTCCACGCGTTCAAATGCGCGAGGCTCGTGCGGGGAGAGAACCCCTCACCCGCCTCGCGCTATCGCGGCGATCCGCCCTCTCCCACAAGGGAAGAGGGAAAGGCAGCGCCGACCACGATTACCTTCGGATGCCCAGGACATGATGACGCTGCGCCAGGTTGAAGTGATCCGTGCCGTGATGGTGACGGGCACGATCGGCGGCGCGGCGAAGCTGCTGAACGTTTCGGCGCCGGGCATCAGCCGCCTGGTGAAATATACCGAGCGCTCGCTCGGCATCCGCTTCTTCCAGCGCCAGAACGGCCGCTATTTCCCGACGCCGGAAGCCGAGAACATCTTCGAGCAGATCAACGGCGTCTACAAGAAGGTCGACGACCTCTCCGAGATCATCTCCAAGATTGGGCGCGGCGGATTGTCGGAATTGCGCATCGGCTCGGTGCCGAGCATTTCGCAAGTCATGGTGCCGCGCGCGATCGAGCGGGTCCGGCGGCGCTATCCGGATTTGGGCATCGACATCAACATCCTCAAGCTCGAGGAAGCCATCGACTATCTCATGCTCGGCCGCGGCGAGTGCGTGGCGATGAGCTATCGCCTGGAGCATTCCGGGCTCGACTTCATGCCGCTCGCCTCGGGCGAGCTCTATTGCATCGTGCCGCCGGGCCACGAGCTCGCCGGCCGCAAGCAGGTCTCCGCCGCCGAGATCACGCGCTATCCGCTGATCGGCATCGATCCCAATGATCCCTACGGGCGGATCATGGCCGAGATCTTCGCGCGCCACCGCCTCGAGTACAACATCACCATCCGCGCCCGCTTCGGCACCACGGTCTGCGCGCTGGTGAAGGCGGGGCTCGGCATCGCCATCATCGACCAGTTCACGGTGGCCCATGGGGGCTATCCCGGCATCGAGCTGATCAAGATCACCGAGCCGACGCGATTCGACACCTATATCGCGGTGAAGCGCGGCGCGCCGCTGTCGCTTCATGTCGAGTATTTCATCGAGTCCCTGCGCGCGGAGATGCGCGCGGTCGAGCCGTCGCGGGGCAAAGGCAGGGCCGCGCCGCCACGGGCGCGGAAGAGATAACATTATGTTAGGTTTGCAGCACAAAAGGGTAATTGTGTTAGGCCGAGGAAAGGCTATCGTTCCTGGGGGAAGCCCCTTGGAATTGGGCGGATCTCCCCGCTAAAGGCCGGGATCAAACGCTCCCAACGAGACGATAGCGAACCATGTCAAAGCGCGGACCCGCCGCACCCAAAAAGCTCCTGACCGGCCTGATCGGCGCACCCATCGCGCATTCTGCCTCCCCTGCCATGCATGAGCGCGCCGCGGAGGGGCTTGGGCTGCGCGGCCATTACCAGCTCATCGAGGTCGCCGGCGCCGACGCGGGCGGGCTCCGCATGATGCTCGAGGGCGTGCGGCGGCTCGGCTTTGCCGGCGTCAACGTCACTTTTCCCTACAAGGAGGCGGTGGTCCCGCTGCTCGATGAACTGGCACCGGGTGCCGCCGCCATGGGGGCGGTCAACACCGTCGTCGTCAGGAACGGCCGGCTGATCGGCCACAACACCGACACGACGGGCTTTGCGCGCGCCGTCGCGCCGCTGCTGGCGGCCTCTGGAAACGCAGTCGCCGTGATCGGCACCGGCGGCGTCGGCAAGGCGATCGCGTTTGCCCTGGCGAGCCTTGACGTGACCGACATCCGTATCTTCGACAGCGAGCCGGCACGCGCCGAAAAACTCGCCGCGCTGCTCGACAAACAGGGTGGCGCCAGGGTCGCCGCAAGCGTCGAGGCCGCGCTCGACGGCGCAACGGGCCTCGTCAACGGCACGCCGGTCGGCATGCTGCCGAACCGGGAAACGCCGGTCGCGCCGACGCTGCTACGTCAAAACCTGTGGGTCGCCGACGCCGTCTATTCGCCGCTGATCACGCCGCTGCTGGCGGCTGCCCAAGCCAAGGGCGCGCGGATCATGACCGGACGGGAGCTTGCGATCTACCAGGCCGCCGACGCTTTCGAACTGTTCACTGGCCTTGCCCCATCCACCGAGATCATGGGAGAGGCATTCGACGAGGTGATGGCGGCACGAAGCTCGGCCTATCACGCAGCGTAACCGAAACGGCCGGACACAAGGCCGCGGACACCATCACGAAACAGGAGGAGAAACCATGAAATCGACTTTGCTGGCGGGCGCCCTGCTTGCCTTCGCGACTGCAACCAGCGTGCACGCCCAGGCGATCAAGCTCGCCGACGTCGCCGAGCTTTCCGGGGGCGGCGCCACCGTCGGCACCAACTGGAAGAACGGCATCGACCTCGCGATCGAGGAGATCAACGCCAAGGGCGGCGTGCTCGGCCGCAAGCTCGAAGTCACTCATGCGGATTCGCAATCCAACCCGGGCGTCGCGCGCGCGCAGGTGCAGAAGGCGCTCGACGCCGAGCCCTATGTGCTGCTCGGACCCGGCTATTCCGGCTCGGTGAAGGTGACCGCGCCGCTGGCGGCCGAAGCCGGCATCGCGCAGATCATGGGTGGCGAAGCCGCCGAGCTGACGCAAGGCGGAAACAAATTCCTGTTCCGCACCTCGTTCGGCCAGCAATCCTCGATGCCGAAGGTCGCCAAATACATTCACGACGACATGAAGGCGAAGTCGGTCGCCGTGGTCTGGGTCAACAATGACTTTGGCCGCGGCGGCCGCGATGTCGTCGTCAAGGAGCTCGACCGTCTCGGCTCCAAGGTCGTCGCCGATCTCTCCACCGAGGCGGGCCAGGCCGATTTCGCCGCCGACGTCGGCAAGATCAAGGCCGCCAATCCCGACGCCGTATTCGTCTATTTGAACGAGGAAGAGAGCGCACGCATCCTCAAGGAGCTGAAGCGCCAGGGCGTCACCGCACCGCTGATGGGCGAGACCACGCTGATCGGCCAGAAGGTGATCGAGCTTGCGGGCGATGCCGCCAACGGCGCGCGCGGCCATGTCGGTCTCACCACCGACGCGCCGGTCGACCTGATCAAGGCGTTTCGCGACAAGTTCGCGAAGAAGTACAATTACGTGCCCGACCATAACGGGCTGAAAGGCTATCTCGCGGTCTACATGGTGAAGGCCACCACCGACAAGATGGGCAAGGTCGATTCCAAGGCGTTCGCCGACACCCTGCATGGCCTGACCATCAAGGCCGCCGACGAGCCGGGCATCTTGATGGACGTCACCTTCAGCGAGACCGGCGACATCGACCGCCAGAGCTTTCTGGTCGAGGTGGTCGAAGGCAAGCAAGTCGTGAAGCAGGTGCTGCCGAAGGTGAAGTGAGGTCTTGCCCTTCTGCCTCGCCCCGCCCTTCGCGGGGAGAGGGAGAAGGACGAGCGAGGAGAGCGGGGAGACAGAGCGCGAGCGCCGAGAGGGGAAAATGTCCAATCTGTTCGATCTTCTGGTCGCTGGACTTGCCACCGGCGCGATCTATGCGCTGGTCGCGGTCGGCTTCACGCTGCTGTGGCAGACCTCGCAGACCATCAATTTCGCACAAGGCGAGTTCGTGATGCTGCCGGCGTTCCTGATGCTGGCGGCGATGCATGCCGGCGCGCCGTTCTGGCTCGCGATCATCCTCGGCATCCTGCTTTCGATGCTCCTGCTCGGCCTCGCCTTCAAGATGCTGCTGGTGGATCCGATGTTGCGCCATGGCGTGCTGCCGCTCGCGATCGCGACCATGGCGCTCGCGATCGGTCTCAAGGAGGCCGTAAAGCAGTTCTTCAGCGCCGAAGCCTCACCCTTCCCCTCGATCGTGCCGACCGGCGACGTCTCCATCCTTGGCCATGCCGTCTCGCTGCAAAGCATCGGCGTCCTCGTCCTCGCCATCCTTGCCGTCTTCGGCTTGACTGCGCTTCTCAACCGCACCTCGCTCGGCCACCAGATGCAGGCGGCGGCGCAGAACCCGACGGTGGCGCGCATCATCGGCGTCCCGGTCGAGCGCATGATTCTCCTGACTTTCCTGATCAACGCGTTCCTGGTCGCTCTCGCCTCGCTGTTGATCACGCCGATCTACCTCGCGAAATTCACGTCGGGCGAGGTACTGGGCCAGGCCGCCTTCATCGCCGCGATCGTCGGCGGGTTCAACCAGGTGCGCGGCGCGATCGCAGGCGGCCTCCTGATCGGCGTGCTCGACAATCTCGCGGCCGCCTATGTTTCAACGCAGTACCGCGCCGCCGTGCCTATGATCTTCCTGATCGCCGTCATCCTGTTCCGACCGCAGGGCTTGCTCGGCCGTGCCGAGGAGCGCACCGTATGAGCGGCTTCGCCAAACCTCTCAAGATCGCGTTCGGCCTCATCGTGGTCGCTGCGCTGATCGTTGTCCCCATGAACTTCAACCGCTATGGCCTGTTCATCCTGAGCCAGTGGGCGGTGATGGCCATCGCCGCAATGGGCCTCAACCTCACACTCGGTTATGCCGGCCAGGTCTCGCTGGCGCAGGGCGCCTTCGTCGGCATCGGCGCTTACGCCGCGGCGATCATGACCACGCATGGCTGGCCGCTGCCGGCGGCGATCGTCGTCGCGATCGGCTTGAGCTTCGCGGTCGGCTGGGTGCTCGGCTATCCCGCGCTGCGGGTGCAGCATCACTACCTCGCCTTCGTCACGCTCGCCTTCTCCACGCTGGCCTTCCTGGTATTTCGCAACGAGAGCTGGCTCACCGGCGGCATCTACGGCATCTCCAATATTCCGCGTCCGCACATTTTCGGCATCGCGACCAACAAGCCGCTGCCGTTCTACTATGTCTGTCTCGGCTCGCTCGCTATCGTGTCGCTCGCGGTGTGGTGGCTGATCCGCTCGCCGTGGGGCCGCGCCTTCATGGCGCTGCGCGAAAACCCGCTGCGGGCGCAGTCGCTGGGCGTCGACACGCGGCGCTATACGCTGATGGCGTTCGCGATCGGCTCGGCGCTCGGCGGCGTCGCGGGGGCGCTCTATGCGCCGCTGACGCAATATATCGATCCCGTGCCGTTCAACCTGTCGCTCTCGCTCGACCTCCTGATGATGGTGATCGTCGGCGGCGCCGGATTCTTCCTGGGTCCGTTCCTCGGCGCGATGATCGCGGTGCTGTTGCCGGAGTGGCTGCGCTTCACCGAGGGCTATTATCTGATGCTCTACGCGATCGCGGTGATGGGGCTGCTGATCTGGTCGCCGACCGGCATTTTGGGAATCCTCGACCGCTATCTCGCCGAACGCCGCACCAAGGCGGCCTCCGCCCAGCGCGCCGTCGCAAAGTCCCGGCTGGAGACAGTGCAATGAGCGCGGTCCTCGAAGTCACCGACATCAAGAAGAATTTTGGCGGCATCAGCGCCGTCGGCGGCGTCTCTTTCGACGTCCGCGAGGGCGAGATCCTCGGCCTGATAGGCCCGAACGGCTGCGGCAAGTCGACCCTGTTCAACTGCATTCTCGGCCAGCTCACGCCGAGCGGCGGCGAGGTCAAGCTCGACGGCAAGGTCGTCACGGGCTTGCGACCCGCCGAGCTCAACAAGCTCGGGGTCAGCCGCACCTTCCAGCTCCTGCAGGTGTTCCCCAAACTCTCGGTGCGCGAGAACCTGATCCTCGCAGGCCAGGAGCACCAAGGCAGCATGGCCTCGCGCCTGGTCGGCCGCTCCGATGCCGGACTGACGGAGGCCGCCAACCAGATGATCGGCTTTTTCAAGCTCGATCATCTCGCCGACGAGCCGGCCGGCGGGCTCTCCTACGGCCAGCAAAAACTGCTCGACGCCGCCATGGCCTTCATGGGCGGACCGCGCCTGGTGCTGCTCGACGAGCCAGCCGGCGGCGTCAACCCGTCGATGTTGACGGATCTGAAGGAGCGGCTGGTGGCGATCAACCGCGAGAAGAACGCCACCTTCGTCGTGATCGAGCACAACATGGAATTCGTGATGTCGCTGTGTTCCCGCGTGATGGTGATGGCGGAGGGCAAGGTGCTGGCGATGGGACGACCGGACGAGGTGCGAAAGAACCCCGCCGTGATCGAAGCCTATCTCGGACATTGAGGAACCAGCCATGAGCGATCCGATCCTCTCGGTTCACAATCTCGTCGGCGGCTACGGCAAGATGACGATCCTGAACGGCACCACTTTCGCCGTGCCGCAGGCCACCATCACCACCATCATCGGCCCGAACGGCGCCGGCAAGTCCACCGTGTTCAAGGCGATCTTCGGCCTGCTCAAGCTGCGTGAGGGCAAGATCAACTTCGCCGGCCGCGACGTCACCCATTTGAGCCAGCGCGCGCTGCTCAATGCCGGCATCTGCTACGTGCCGCAGGGCCGCAACATCTTTCCCGAGCTGTCGGTGCGCCACAATATCGAGCTCGGAGGCGTTTCGGCGGGCAAGGGCATCGACCTGCAGAGCCGGATCGAGGCCGCGCTCGACCTGTTCCCGGCGCTGCGGCGGAAATCGACGCAGCAGGCCTCCACGCTATCCGGCGGCGAGCAGAAACAGCTCGAAATCGCCCGCTCGCTGCTGCTCGAACCGAAGCTCGTTCTGATCGACGAGCCCTCAATCGGCCTGTCGCCACTGATGGTGCAGCAGACTTTCGACATCCTGAAGAGCTTGCGCGACCGCGGTGTCACCATTCTGATGATCGAGCAGAACGCCCGCTCGGCGCTGGAGATTTCCGACATCGGGATCGTGCTCGAGCTCGGCCAGACCCGCATGGTCGACAAGGCGGAGCGCATCTTGAACGACCCGCGGATCGGCCAGCTCTTCCTCGGCGGCGCCATGGAGGAGAGCGCAGCATGAGCGCGCCAAGGCGCATCGCCGTTGCCGGCGCCGGCCTGATCGGCCGCCGCCATATCGAATTGATCAACGCTTCACCAGACTGCGTGCTGGCGGGCATCGCCGACCCTTCGCCTGCCGCAAAAGAGTTCGCGCAGACGCGCACCACACCCTGGCATTCGGATCACCGCACGTTGCTGGCGCAGGAAAAGCCTGATGGCCTGATCATCGCCTCACCGAACGCGCTGCACTTCCAGATGGTGCTCGACTGTGCCCAAGCCGGCGTGCCCGCGCTGATCGAGAAGCCGGTGACCGATACGGTCGCGGCCGCGCAGCGCCTGTGCGCGGCGATCAGGCGGACCGGCGTGCCGATGCTAGTCGGCCATCACCGCCGGCACAATCCGATCATCAAGGCCGCACGCGAGACGGTGGCGACCGGCAAACTCGGCCAACTCACGGCTGTGGTCGGACTGTGGCTCCTGAAGAAGCCCGACGATTACTTTGATGTGGCGTGGCGGCGCGAGCATGGGGGCGGCCCGCTGCTCATCAACCTGATCCACGACATCGACAATCTCCGATTCATCTGCGGCGAGATCACCGAGGTGCAGGCGTTGACGTCGAACAAGGTTCGCGGTTTCGCCGTCGAGGACACCGCCGCGTTGCTGCTGCGCTTCGCCAACGGCGCACTGGGAACGGCGACCGTGTCGGACGCAACGCCGGCGCCATGGAGCTGGGAGCTGACCTCGGGCGAGAACACTGCGTACCCGAAGCGGGATCAGCCCTGTTACATCCTCTCCGGCACCGCGGGCTCGCTGTCCGTGCCGAATATGGAGCTTTGGTCCTACGCGCGAGAGCCCGGCTGGCACGCGCCGCTGTCGCGCGAGACCATCACGCCGCCGGCATTCGATCCATTGGCCGAGCAGCTCCGGCATTTCCTCGCCGTGATCGCGGGCCATGAACAACCACTGATCGCGGTCGAAGACGCAATGGGCACACTTGCGGTCGTCGAAGCCGTCAGCGAAGCGGCACGCACGGGCCAGAAGATATCGCCGGGCCAAATCATGGAGCAGGCAGCATGACCAAACGCTCGATCGCAACGGTCTCACTCTCCGGCGCTCTCGACGAAAAGCTCCGCGCCATCGCATCCGCCGGATTCGACGCGGTCGAGATTTTCGAGAACGATCTGCTGTCGTTCGGCGCAGGTCCGCGCGACATCGCAAAGCTCTGCGGGGACCTCAATCTCGAGATCTGTGCGTTTCAGCCGTTCCGCGATTTCGAAGGCATGCCGGAGCCGCAGCGTTCGCGAAACTTTGCCCGCGCCGAACGCAAGTTCGACCTGATGCAGGAGCTCGGCACCGATCTGCTGCTGATCTGCTCCAACGTGTCGCCGGCCGCGCTCGGCGGCATCGACCGCGCCGCGGATGATTTTCGCGAGCTTGGCGAGCGCGCGGCCAAACGGTCTTTGCGCGTCGGCTACGAGGCATTGGCCTGGGGACGCCACGTCAACGATTACCGCGATGCCTGGGAGATCGTGCGGCGCGCCGATCACCCCGCGATCGGTGTCATCCTCGACAGCTTTCACGCACTGGCCCCCGGCTTTCCGGTCCGCGCGATGCCCTCGATCCCCGGCGACAAGATCTTCCTGGTCCAGCTTGCAGATGCGCCGAAGCTCGAGCTCGACATCTTGTCGTGGAGCCGGCACTTCCGCTCCTTCCCCGGCCAGGGCGACCTGCCGGTCGGCGAGTTCATGGCGGCGATCGCGGCGACCGGCTATGCCGGGCCGCTGTCGCTGGAGATCTTCAACGACCAATTCCGTGCCGGCTCGGCCGTGCAGACCGCGGTCGACGGCCTGCGTTCGCTGATCCTGCTGGAGGACCAGCTTGCACCGGATTGGCCAAAGCTCATCGGCGAACCCTTGGCGCCCAAGCCCAAAAGTCGCGGCACGGGATTCATCGAGTTTGCCGTCAACGAGACCAAGGCCGGCGAACTCGCCCGCCTGCTCGCGCAGCTCGGTTTCCGCAAGACCGGCAAGCATCGCAGCAAGGCGGTGGAGCGCTGGTCGCAAGGCAAGGTCGAGCTCGTCGTCAACTCCGAGACCGACGGCTTTGCGCATTCGCACTACGTGACGCATGGCCCCGGCGTCTGCGCCATCGCGCTCGATATCGACAATGCCGGCCTCGTTATGCAGCGCGCCGAAACACTGAAAGCGCGCACCTTCTATCAGCCGGTCGGGCCGGGCGAGCTCGAGATTCCCGCGATCCACGGCGTCGGCGGCAGCCTGCTTTACTTCCTGGACCAGGCCGGCAAGAACTGGGACACGGATTTCGAACAGGTACCGAGCGACGCTCGCGCGGACGCCCTGCTGGCCGTCGATCACATCGCGCAGTCGATGCCCTATGACGAGATGCTGTCGTGGCTGCTGTTCTACACCGGCATCCTCGACCTCAAGCGGCTGCCGCAGATGGAGATCGCCGATCCCAGGGGCCTCGTGCAAAGCCAGGCCGTCATCAACGGCGACCAGAGCCTGCGCTTCGTGCTCAACGGCTCATCCGCCAACCGCACGCTGCCGGCCCGCTTCATCTCGGAGTTTTTCGGCTCGGGCGTGCAGCACGTCGCATTTACGTGCCGGGATATCTTTGCGGCAGTCGCGGAGATGCGCAAGCGCGGCGCGGATTTCCTGGATATCCCGGATAATTACTACGACGACGTCGAAGCCAAATACGACCTCGCACCCGAGCTGATGAGGCAGCTGCGCGCCAACCACATTCTCTACGACCGCGAGGGCGACGGAGAGTTTTTCCAGGTCTACACCCACATCTTCGACGAGCGGTTTTTCTTCGAGATCGTGGAGCGGCGGGATTATCAGGGCTTCGGCGCGGCCAATGCCGGGATCAGGCTTGCCGCGCAAGCGCGCGAGGTGCGGCCCGCGAGCATGCCGCGCGTGTAGCTTACTTTCCCTCTCTCCTTGTGGGAGAGGGTGGCTTGCCGCAAAGCGGCGAGACGGGTGAGGGGTTCTCTCCGCGAGACCTTACTTTTGAATACGCGGAAACAAACCCCTCATCCGGCGCTTCGCGCCACCTTCTCCCACAAGGGGAGAAGGGGTATCGTGCTTGTGGCTACTTCATCGCGCATTTGTCGTGGAAGCGATCCTGGTCGTTCTCGACGATGGTCGCGACCGTCTTCAGCGAGAGCTGGCCTTCGCCGTCCTTGACCACGTCCTGGAGGTAGAAGTTCTGCACCGGGATGTGGTTCTTGCCGTACTTGAACGGGCCGCGCAGCGACTTGAAGTTGGCCTTCTCCATCTCGGCCTTCATCGCGTCCTTCTTGCTGGTGTCGCCCTTCACCGCGACCACGGCGCTGTTGATGAGCTGGGCCGCGTCGTAGGCTTGCGCGCCGTAATAGGTCGGACGCAGCCCGGGGTACTTCTTGCGATAGTCGGCGACGAAGCGCTTGTTCTGCTCGTTGGGCAGATCATTCACCCATTCCTGCGCACCGGGCACCCCGAGCGCGTTCTCCTTTTGCAGCGGCAGCGACAGCTCGTCGACGGTGAAAGCCGTGTAGAGCGGCATCGTGCTCTTCAGCCCGGCCTGCGCATATTGGTTGAGGAACTGCACGCCGGCTGCACCGGGATAGAACACGAAGATCGACTCGGCACCCGAGGCCCGCGCCTTGGAGAGCTCGGCGGAGAAGTCGAGCTGGCTCGGCCAGACCGTGTATTCCTCGCCCTTGACCTCGCCCTTGAACGTGCTCTTCACGCCCGCCAGCATGTCCTTGCCGGCGGCGTAGTTCGGGCCGATCAGGAACACGCTCTTGACGCCCTTCTGGTTCATGTAGAGGCCCATGGCGGCCGGCGTCTGGTCGTTCTGCCAGGAGGTCGAGAACACGTAAGGCGAGCAGAGCTCGCCCGCGAGCTGCGACGGACCGGCATTGGCCGAGATCAGGAAGGTCTGCGAGTCCACGGCGGTCTTGAGCGAGGCCAGCAGCACGTTCGACCAGATGTAGCCGACGATGAAGTCGACCTTGTCGGACTGCACCAGCTTCTCGGTCTTCTGCTTGCCGACGTCGGGCTTCTGCCCGTCGTCCTCGTAAATCACCTCGACCGGCTTGCCGTCCATCTTGCGGCCGATGTGATCCAGCGCGAGCTCGAACGAATTGCGCATGTCGTTGCCGATCACGGCGGTCGGGCCGCTGAAGGTCGAAACGAAGCCGATCTTGATGGTGTCGCCGGCGGATGCCGGGCCTGCCAGCACCAGCGCCGCTGCGCCCGCCAGCCAGAATGCCGTCCTCATAACCACTCCCCTCCATATTATTATGCCCGGAAGCAGGGTGATTGCCGCCCCGGGGTCATCTCTATTGAACGCAAAATCTGTCGCGCCGCCAATGGTTCAGCGCCCGCCCTGCACCATATTTCGCCCCGAACGGCGATAGCAAGAAATATAATTCTACTTACTTCGGCTAAGGCTGCGGCGCTTTCTCGCGGGCGCGATACATCCGGCCTATGCCTCGATTGACGACGGCTATTGGACCGCGGCGCCTGATCAGCGTTTAGATGAGGATAGAGCCGCGAGATTCGGAGGGGCGCATCATGACCACGACACCGCACCGCGTCGTCATCGTCGGAGCCGGTTTCGGCGGGCTGGAGGCGACCCACCGGCTCGCCGGCAGCCCGGTCGAGATCACGCTGATCGACCGCCGCAACCATCATTTGTTCCAGCCGCTGCTCTATCAGGTCGCCACCGCCTCGCTCGCCACCAGCGAGATCGCCTGGCCGGTCCGGCACCTGATGCGCGACCGGCGCGATGTGACGACGCTGTTTGCGACGGTCAGCGGCGTCGATGCCGACAGGCGCTGCGTGCTGATCGACGACGGCAGCGAGGTGCCTTACGACACGCTGGTGCTCGCCACCGGCGCGCGTCACGCCTATTTCGGCCACGACGAATGGGAGCAATGGGCGCCGGGTCTTAAAACACTGGAGGACGCGACCACGCTGCGCCGTCATATCCTGGTGGCGTTCGAGCGCGCCGAGCGTGAGACCGATCCGGCCAAACGCGCGGCACGATTGACTTTCGTCATCGTCGGCGCCGGCCCCACCGGCGTCGAACTCGCCGGCACCATCGCCGAGATGGCGCACCACACCTTGCCAGCCGACTTCCGCAACATCGACACCAACAAGGCGCGCGTGGTGCTGATCGAGGCGGGTCCGCGGGTGCTGGCAGGCTTTCCAGATGATCTCTCGGCCTATGCCCAGGCCTCGCTGGAGAAGATCGGCGTCGAGGTCGTGCTCGGCCAAGCCGTCACTGAGATCAACCGCGAGGGCGTGGTGTTCGGCGGCAAGCTGCTCGAAGCCAAGACACGAATCTGGGCCGCCGGCGTGCGCGCCTCGCCCGCGGCGGAATGGCTGGGCGCACCGGCCGATCGCGCCGGGCGCGTCCAAGTGGAGGCCGATCTTACGATCCCCGGTCATCCCGAGATCTTTGCAATTGGCGACACCGTTTTGATCAACGCCTGGGACGGCAAGCCTGTGCCCGGCATCGCGCCGGCCGCCAAGCAGCAGGGCCGTCACGTGGCCGAGACCATCAAGGCCCGGCTGCGCCAGGAGCCGACAGGCCCGTTCCGCTACAAGCACTCCGGCAGCCTCGCGCAGATCGGCAAGCGGCTCGCGGTGATCGACTTCGGCCGCATCAAGCTGCGCGGCACCATCGCGTGGTGGATCTGGGGCATCGCCCATATCTACTTCCTGATCGGCTTGCGCCATCGCCTCAGCGTCGCCCTGAGCTGGCTCTGGATCTACGCCCGCGACCAGCGCGCTGCGCGGCTGATCACGCAGGGATCGAGCAAGGTGGTGTAGGGCTTCTTCTTCCTCTCCTCGTTCTTACGGCGAGAGGGTTGGGGTGAGGGGCCTCTCCGCGAACGAGATATTGGTGAGACCTGTACCCCCTCACCCGGATCGCAAGAGCGATCCGACCTCTCCCCGCGAGCGGGGAGAGGTTAAGTGAGGCGCGATCGCCGCCCCTACTTCACCAGCTCGCACCCACCTTCCGCGAGCGGTCGAAACGCCTGCTCCGCAGAGATCGTCGAAACCAGCTTGTAATAGTCATACGGATATTTCGACTCCTCCGGCTTCTTCACCTCGAACAGATACATCGGATGCACGACGCGGCCGTCCTGGCGGATCGTGGTGTCGCCGAACAGCTTGTCCTTGCCCTTGAACTTTTTCATCTCGGGCACGGCATCCTTGGCATTGTCGCTGCCCGTGACGGCGACCGCGTTGAGATAAGCGAGCGTGGAGGCATAGACCCCGGCCTGGTTGCCGCTCGGCATCTTGCCGTTCATGCCGGGCCGCGCCGCGAAGCGCTTGGCGAAGGCGCGGGTGTCGTCGTTCATGTCCCAGTAGAAGGCCTCCATGAGCTGGAGCCCTTGCGCGACCTTGATGCCCATGCCGTGGACGTCGTTGATGAAGAGCAGGAAGGCGACGAGTTTTTGTCCGCCCTGCTGTATCCCGAACTCGGCCGCCTGCTTCACCGCGTTGATGGTGTCGCCGCCGGCATTGGCGAGCCCGATCACTTGGGCCTTCGAGCCCTGCGCCTGCAACAGGAAGGACGCGAAGTCGGACGTGCCGAGCGGATGCTTGGAGGAGCCCAACATCTTGCCGCCATGCGCCTCGATGTATTTCTGGGCTTCCGCCTCGATGCCCTTGCCGAGTGCGTAGTCAACCGTGAGGAAATACCAGTCCTTGCCGCCGCGCGACATCATCGCGGCCGCCGTGGTGTTGCCGGTCGCCCAGGCGTCGTTGACCCATTGGATGGTGTTGGGCGAGCAGGCCTTGCCGGTGAGATCGGAGCTCGCGGTGGACGACGCGAGGAACGTCATGCGGCTATCGCGCAGCAGCGTGTTGATGGAGAGGCCAACGGCCGAGTTCGGCACGTCGACGATGGCGTCGACGCCCTCGACATCGAGCCATTTGCGCGCGATTGCATTGCCGACGTCGGCCTTGTTCTGGTGATCGGCATAGACGATCTCGACCTTGATGCCCTTGCCGCCGCCGTTGAAATCCTCAGCGGCCATGCGCGCGGCCTCGACCGAGCCCATGCCGTTGGTGTCCTGGAAAATGCCGGAGATGTCGTTGAGCACGCCGACGCGCACGACATTGTCCGAGATCTCGGCATTTGCCGCGCCGCCAATCAGGCTCGCGGCCAGCGCAAGCGTCCACTTCAAGTTCTTCATTGTTCCCTCCCCTGTCGTATTTGTTGTTTGCGATGACGACAGCGTCAGGCTGGCGTGATGCGCACAGGCAGGCTGTCGAGCCCGCGCAGCGTGTTGTTGAAGCGGCGCTGCGGCTCGCCCATGATCTCGATCTTTGCGATCCGGCGGGCCAGCGCCGCGAGCATTGTCTCGCCTTCGAGCCGCGCGACCAGCTGGCCGACGCACATGTGAATACCTGAGCCATAGCCAACATGGCCGGACGTGCGGCGGGTTATGTCGTAGCTGTCGGGCTTGTCCCAGCGCCCCGGATCGCGATTGGCAGCCGCCAGGAACATCAACACCTTCTCGCCCTCACCGATGGTCGCGCCTGACAGTTCGACTTCGCGCGTGGTCGTGCGGAAGAAGGTCTGCACCGGGCTTTCAAAACGAACGGCCTCCTCGAAAGCGTTGCGCGCCAGCGTAAAATCGTTGCGCAGGCGCTGCCACTGCTCAGGGAAGCGCGCGAGACAGTAGACCGCTGCACCGATGCCGTTGACGGTGGTGTCGAGGCCCGCTGACAGAAGCGAACGCACCAACAGCGGCGCTTCGGTCGCGGTGATGGCACCCTCGCCGACATGGGCGTGGATGCAGGCGCCGATGCCGCCGGGCGTGAGGCTGTCCCGCTGGCACTGCTCGGTGACGTAGGCCTGGTGAGGCGCCGAGCGCGCGATCGCCTCGTTGCGCAACTGGTTCGGCGGGCCGAAGGCGTTGAACACCAGGCTCGCATAGGGAATGAGATTCTCGCGTCCCTCAGGCTTAAGCCCGAGCGCATCTGGGAAGATCGACAGCGGATAGGCCTCGGCAAGGTCCGTGATGGCATCGAAGTTGCGCTTCTCCAGCAGCGCGTCCACACGCTCTTCCGCTGCCGCGGCAAAGCGGTCGCGCAGCCCCTTCATCACCGTCGGCGACAGCACCTTTGAGAGCACGGCGCGGGTGCGGGTGTGCTCGGGAGGATCGGCCTCGAGGATCAGGCTGGGCGGCCGCCACGGCGTCTCCTTCGCGAAATCGGCGAGGCCGACGCCACGACTGGAGCAGAACGTTGCGGGATCGTTCAGCACGGCATGAACTTCGGCATAGCGCGCCACGCCATAGACGTTCCACTTGTCGAGATAGACGACAGGTCCCGCCTCCCGCAGCAGCTCATGCGTGGGATAGGGATCGGCGAAAAAATCCATCGCGAACGGATCGACGTCGAGATGCGGGACGGCCGACGAACCGCTAATTTCCTGGGAGCTGGAAGTGCTCATGGAAGTCCTCCCTCATTTTGATCTTGTGAAAGGGCCGCGCTTACCTTTAGGTCTCCAGACACGCCGCGAGACAGAATCCCGACATGCCGCCGCCTTCGACCAGAGCCCGCCAGAAACCTGCGCCCGCCGAGACGGGACCGACGCTCGATCTTGACCGCTACGTCCCCGCGTTCATCACCTTCATCGCCAACAAGCTCTCGAACAGCGCCACCGCGTTCTATCAGCGAGAGTTCGGCGTCAACGTCACGGAATGGCGGATCATGTCGCTGCTCGCGATCGAGCCCGGCATTCCCGCCTCGCGCATCTGCCACGTCATCGGTTTCGACAAGGGCCCGGTGAGTCGGACGCTGGCCGGCCTGGAAAAGCGGGGGTTGATCTCGATCCGTACCGATCCCAATGACGGGCGCACCCATTCGATCTCGCTGACGGCGAAGGGCCGCGCCATCCATGACAAGGTGATCGTCGCTGCATTCGAGCGCGAACGGCGCCTGTTGTCCTGCCTGGACAAGGACGAGCGCGAGGTGCTGATCGACCTGTTGCGCCGCCTGCATGAAAATCTCGGCGCGGTGACCGGCAGCACCGAGACCTGACGGGCCACACAGCGGGCGCTGAGCCCTGTCATTTCCAGGCATGCGCCAACATTCGCCGGCGGCACCCTCTCTGCCGAGCATAGCTTCCTCCGATCCGACGCGGCGGTTCCTCCCGCCGTCATCCGTGTCTGGAACGGTTCGCATAAATTAGTTGCTTGGGCAACAAAAGAATCGTGCAGCATAATGCGGCAGGGCGGCTGGCGTAGTTGGGTTTGCCGAGCTCTCTTGTCCCGGACGCGCTGCAGCGTGAAACGCTGCTGCGCAGAGCCGGGATCCAGAGATGCCAATCACGAAGAATGGCCCCGGCTCTGCAGCGCATCACTGCGTGCTGCGCTGCGTCCGGGGCACAGGCCCAAGCGCTACAGACCGATCCACTCGCCCGGCGCATCGTCATCCAACCGCGCCACCGCATCGGCACGGCGCGTCAGCACCGCGCGCTGGTTGATGTAGCCCTTGTCGGTGATCTCGCCGCCGTCGACCGACGGCGGCTCGGCGAGCAGCAACGCGCGCGTGGCGTGGCCGGAGGAGTTGGCGCCGTGTTGCTTCAGTTTCGCCAGCCCCCGCGCGATCGCGGCTCTGATCTTCTCATGCGCGAGCACGTCGTTCACGCCTGCGGTCTCGGGCAGGCCGGCATGCGCGCGGCACGCAGCGATGTTCGGAAACACCAGGAAGCGCACCTCGTCGCCGCCATGGCCGGTGACGACGATGTCCTGCGCGAGCGGCGCCAGCGCGGCGATGCCGGCGAGGCGCAGTGTGCCGACACTGACCCAGGTGCCGGAATTGAGCTTGAAATCCTCCGCGACGCGGCCGTCAAAGAATAGGCCGCGTTCGGGCCGGTTCGCGTCGGCGAACTTCACGGCATCACCGATGAGATAAAAGCCCTCGTCGTCAAAAGCCTGCCTGGTCAGCTCCGGCGCCTTCCAATAGCCCGGCGTGACGTTGGGGCCGCGCACGCGCACCTCCAGCTTGTCGCCGGAGGTAACGAGCTTCAGTTCGGTGCCGGGAATGGGCACGCCGATATTGCCCGAGCGCTCCGCGAGGAAATGGCAGTCGGTGGCCAGCGGCGACGTCTCGGTCGAGCCCCAGGCCGAGACCATCGGCATCGCGCGGCCAATAGTCTTGACGGAGAGTTCTTCCAGCGCATCCCAGAGATTCTGCGGCAGCGCCGCACCGGCGTAGAACGCGAATTTCACCTCGCTGAAGAAGCGGCGACACAGCTCCTCGTCGCCGCGCAGCGCCGCGATCAACATGTCGAAGCCGCGCGGCACGTTGAAATAGACCGTCGGCATCACGCTTCTGAGGTTGGCGAGCGACATCGCAAACAGACCGGGCGCCGGCTTGCCGCCGTCGATATAGAGCGAGCCGCCATTGCGCAGCACGAGATTGAAATTGTGGTTCGCGCCAAACGTGTGGCTCCAGGGCAGCCAGTCGAGAATGACCAGATCGTCGCGCGCCCGTTCGAGAAAAGTCCAGGTCTGCGCCTTGGCCTGCTGGCTGGACGTCAGCATGCGCTGGGTGTTGATCACGGCTTTCGGCGTGCCGGTCGAGCCCGAAGTGAACAGGAGTTTTGCGATCGTATCGGGCGTCACCGCGGCGAAGGCCTTTGCGACGTCGGGGCTCTCGGGCGTTGCCGCGATAGTGCGAAAGGCCAGCGCATCGGCATCGTCGGCATTGCCGCTGATAATCTGCGCGCTATGCAGCGGCTTGATCGCGGCCAGCGCCGCCGCAAACGGCCTCGTCGCGGAGACATAGATCGCGGCGGGCTCAAGCAACGCGATCATGCTCTTGAGCTTGTCGAAGTCCTTTGACATCAGGGAATAGGCCGGCGAGATCGCCGCCGAGGGCACGCCGACATGCTGCGCCGCCAGTGCCAGCAGCGCATGATCGATGCTGTTGTCGGAGAGGATCGCGAGCGGGCGCTCCGCGCCGAGACCGTGCGCCAGAATCCAGGACGCCGCCGCGCGCACCTGGCGCAGCGCCTGCGCATAGGTAACGGTGCTCCATGGCGCTTCGGCACTGCTGCGCTCGGCGAGGAAAATCGCGTCGGGCCTCTGCCGCGCCCATTGCTCCAGCCAGTCGCCGACGCAGCGCGCGCCATCGCGCAGAGGCTCGGGCGAGCGCAGCACGATGCTGCCGTCGGTGCGATGCTCGGCAACGGTTCTGGGTGTCGCAAACAGGCTCGAAGCATCACCGCGTGGGGCGGCTGTCATGGTTTCCTCCTCGCCCGGAAGCCGGGACCGGTCGCAGCCTCGTCGCGGACCGCGTTGGCCAGCATGTTGGCCACGACAATTGTTGGGGCGCAAGCTGGGGCCAGGTGGGACGGCCCGCCGCCGTTCAAAGGGCTGGTCGCCGCGCATCCGCGGCATGGATTGCTGGCTGCACCTGATCTAGCTGCCTATTATTTGCGCAAATGCTCGTAACAGGGCGCTGACACGAAGGTCCGCCGGAGCTCGAAATATCCCACAAGCCACTGATCTCTCGGTAATATCCGCAGCACTTGTCCTGCCCGGATTCTGTACACAATGGCACATCGCTTGCTTCGATCGGGGTGAAGAGACGTAGCCGGAGATTTGTCGCCATGAAGGCTGAAATGGGGGCTGAGCAGCCTGAAACGGTCGCCGCGATCGTGGCCGCGCATCGCGCGGGCACGCTCACACCGGCGCAGACGGTCGCGCGCACCTATCAGCGCATCCGCGACCACAACGACCCCGCCGTCTTCATCAGCCTGCGCGACGAAAAGGACGCGATCACGGAGGCCGAGAAGCTCGCCACCAAGGACGCCGCCAGCCTGCCGCTCTATGGCGTGCCGGTCGTGGTGAAGGACAATATCGACGCGCTGGGATTTCCGACCACCGCGGCGTGCCCGGCCTTCTCGTATACCCCGACACATGATTCGACCGCGGTGCAGCGGCTGCGCGCCGCCGGCGCGATCATCATCGGCAAGACCAATCTCGACCAGTTCGCGACCGGCCTTGTCGGCGTGCGCTCGCCCCACGGCATCCCCAGAAACGCGATCCGCGAGGACCTCATTCCCGGCGGCTCGAGCTCGGGATCGGCCACCGCCGTCGGCGCCGGGCTGGTGCCACTGTCGCTCGGCACCGACACCGCCGGCTCAGGCCGCGTGCCGGCGATGCTCAACAACATCGTCGGTCTCAAGCCGAGCCTCGGCATGATTTCGACCGCTGGCCTGGTGCCGGCCTGCCGGACGCTCGACTGCATCTCGGTATTCGCTTTGACGGTCGACGACGCCGCGCTGGCGCTCTCC
Source organism: Bradyrhizobium sp. 155 (assembly GCF_023101105.1). NCBI lineage: Bacteria > Pseudomonadati > Pseudomonadota > Alphaproteobacteria > Hyphomicrobiales > Nitrobacteraceae > Bradyrhizobium > Bradyrhizobium sp. 155. Next base: position 7,428,972 of record NZ_CP064704.1, read on the forward strand.
GTGATGGCAGGTCCCGATCAGGCAGATCCGTTCTCGCGCGACCGGCCGCTTGGCGCGATCACCCCGCTCCCGGCAAACCTGCGCCTGGGCGTGCCGCGCAGCGGACAGCTGATCTTCTTCGGCGACAAGAAGGCGGAAGCGGCTTACGCCGAGGCGCTGAAGCGCTGGACCGCGCTTGGGGCAACGCTCGTCGAATTCGACCTCGAGCCGTTCTATGAGACGGCCCGACTGCTCTACGAGGGACCGTGGGTGGCCGAGCGCTATCTCGTGATCCGCGACCTGCTCGCCTCGGCACCGGAGGCGATCCATCCCGTGACGCGCGAGATCACCGCGGCCGGTGCGCGGTTGACGGCGACGGACACCTTCTCCGCGCTCTATCGTCTGCAGGGCCTGCGCAAGATCGCCGAACGCACCTTCACCAATATCGACGCGCTGGTGCTGCCGACGGCGCCGACGGCCTATACGACCGCGCAGGTGCGGGCCAATCCGGTCGAGCTCAACAGCCGGCTCGGCACCTATACCAATTTTGTCAATCTGCTCGATCTCTGTGGTCTCGCGCTGCCGGCGGCGATGCGCGCCGACGGCATCCCGTTCGGCATCACAATTCTTGCACCCACCGGGCACGATGCGCTGCTCGCCAGCATCGGCCGCGTGTTCCATGCCGATACCAAACTGACGCTTGGCGCAAAGGGCGTCGTGCAAGCCGCGCTGGCGCCGCTTGCCGCAAGCGGCGTCGACGAGATTCCCATCGCCGTGGTCGGCGCGCATCTGTCCGGCATGGCGCTGAACGGCGAACTGAAAGCGCTGAACGGCCAGCTGATCGAGGCAACCAGGACCGCGGCGGACTACAAGCTCTACGCATTGAAGACCACGCCGCCAAAGCCGGGCATGCTGCGCGTCGAGGCCGGCAAGGGCGCGTCGATCGAGCTGGAAATCTGGTCGCTGTCGTCGTCCGCCTTCGGCAAGTTCGTCAACGCGATTCCCGCGCCGATGGCGATCGGCACGGTGCGGCTGGCCGATGGCCGCAGCGTGAAGGGATTTCTCGTCGAGCCCGAGGTGCTGGGCGAGGCTCGCGACATCACCGCGTATGGCGGCTGGCGGAAGTATATGGCGGAAGCTACGACAGCGTAGGTCTCGTAGGTGGGCAAAGCGAAACGTGCCCACCATCACCGTCAGCTTGGGGAGATGGTGGGCACGGCGCTTTGCGCCTTTGCCCACCCTACGCAACCGTGCGCGCGCCCCTAAACCGACACCGCGTAGATCTCGTACTCCCCGCGCACCAGCTCGATATGCGCGCGCATCGCGGCGGCGGCGCCCTGCTTGTCGCCGCGCATGATGGCGACGACAACGCGGTCGTGCTCGGCTTGCGACTTGGCGAGACGGCCGAGATTGCGGAACTGGGCGCGGCGAAACGGCTGTACGCGCACGCGCGTCGCCAGCGTGATCTCGGCGATGTAGCCGTTCTGCGATCCCGCATAGATCGCGTTGTGGAAGCGCTCGTTGACCTCGTGGAAGCGCTCGGGATTGCCGGCGTAGCTCAACACCCGCAGTTCTTCGTGGATGGCTTCCAGGCCGTGACGCTCAGTGGCGGACATGCGCTCGGCGGCAAGACCCGCACACAGCGCCTCAAGCTCCGCCATGGCCTCGAACATGCCCGTCAGCCGTTCGAACGAGGGCTGCGCCACCACCGCGCCGCGATGAGCGCGCGCTTCGACGAGGCCGCTTGCCACGAGCTGACGCAGGGCTTCCCGCACCGGCGTGCGCGAAACGCTGAAGCGGCGCGCGATGTCGGTCTCGTCAAGCGGCGCACCGGGTGGCAGAGCTCCGCGCACGATCTCGTCGGCGAGCTGCAGGCGCAGCTCCTCGGCGCGCGTGACCTTGTGCGCTGACGGCGCCCCCCGGTCGACACGCGGCACCGCCGGTTCGGCCGGCAGCGCTCCGGGCGGAAGATCGTCAAGCGTCATACGGTCAGGTCTCTTTCGACTCGTCGATGATGCTGACATGGGCGGCGACGACGCGCCAGCCCTCCGGGAATTTTACCCAGGTCTGCATCTGCCGGCCGACCTTGCCCGGCATCGTGTCGCGATAGAACAGGGTGGAGGCAACCGCGGTGTCGCGGCCATAGCTGGTGATCACGGTTTTCGCGGTGCGGCGATTGAGGCCGACCGCCGAGCGGCCGGCGCGAAAGCCGGAGATTGCTTCATAGCCGTAGAGGTTCTCGCCGATGCCATAGCGCAGCGTGCGGGGATCGTTGCGGAAGAGCTCGCCGAGCACGGCGACGTCGTTGGTGATCAGGGCCTGCTCATAGCGCTCGAACGCAGCTTTGACGTCTGCGATCACCTCGGGGAGATCGATCTCCATCTCAAAATCCTCTTGGGCTGGGCGCGGCGGCAACACCCATCTTCTCCAACGCGAACGCGACGCGCAGCGCGATGTCCTCGCGCCATGGCGCGGCGATGATCTGCACGCCGATCGGCAGCGGATCGAGCGGCACCGGCACGGCGACCACAGGCAGGCCGATGAACGAGATCGGCTGGGTGTGGATGCCGATATTGGCGCGCACCGGCATCTCGACGCCGCCAAGATTGAAATTGACCTGGCCGAGCTTCGGCGCGGTGCATGGCGTCGCCGGTGCGATCAGCACGTCGACGGATTTGAAAATCTCGGCGAGTTGCGCGCGATACCAGCGGCGGAATTTTTGCGCGCGGTCGACCAGCGGCGCCGGCACCATGGCGCCCGCAATCAGCCGGTCGCGCACGGCGGGATCGAAATCGTTCGGCCGCTTGCGCAGCCGATCGAGATGCAGCGAGGCGCCCTCGGTGGTGGTGATGACATAGGCCGCCGCGCGGGCGCGCGCAGCTTCGGGCACGTCCACCACGCGCGTTGCGCCCAGCGCCTTGGCGACGCGGCTGACGGCTTCGACAGCTTCCGGAAACAAATTGGTCTGGAAGTACCCGCCGGCGATCGCGATGCGCAGGTCGGACACCGGATTGGCAAGCAGCGGTGTCGTCGGCTCCAGACCACGTGTGGTGGTGCAGGCGGCATCGTCGGCATCCGGTCCCTGCATGGCGTCATAGGCCAGCGCGAGATCGGTGGCGGAGCGCGCGAACGGGCCGAGATGATCGAGGCTCGCGACGAACGGGAAAGAGCGCGCACGCGAGAGCCGGCCATAGGTCGGCTTCAGGCCGAAGATGCCGCAGAACGAGGACGGCACGCGGATCGAACCGTTGGTGTCGGAACCGAGCGCGATCGGCACCAGCGCGCCACCAACGGCGCTGCCCGAGCCGCCGGAGGAGCCGCCGCTCATCCGCGTCGTATCGTGCGGATTGCGCGAGGGACCGTCATGGACGTTCTCGCCGGTGAAGTCATAGGCGTATTCACCCATTTTGAGCGCACCGACCAGCACGGCGCCGGCCGCTTCCATGCGCTCGATCAGCGTGGCATCGCGCGTGGCGGGTGCGCGATCGCGGTTGATCTTCGAGCCTGCGCGCGTGGCGAGGCCTGCGACGTCGAACAAGTTCTTCACCGCGAACGGCACGCCGGCCAATGGGCCGACGGACTTGCCGGCGGCGATATCGGCATCGATTGCGCGCGCTTTGGCGCGGGCGCGATCGGCGGTGATGTCGGTAAACGCATTGAGGATGGTGTCGTGCTGCTTGATGCGCGCAAGCGCGGCTTCGGTCGCATCGAGCGCGGACATCTTGCGGCCCGCAACCGCGCTCGCGATCTCGGAGGCCGTCATCTCTGGCTTGGTCGTCATGGCGGCGTCAGACCGTGAACACGGGCGCCGGCTCGGTCTCGTCCGGCAGCGCGAATTCGTCGACGAGGCGGCCGAGCCGCAGCGAGACCTCGAGATTGGCGCGGATGGACGCCCTCCATGCTTCCTCGACGGGCAACGCCAACGCTTTGGTGACAGCGTCGATATAATCGTCCAACGGTTCGGCCATCACGCTCCCAAACAAGCTCTCAGTGTGCGCTCTGTCTGCAGCGGCGGATGCGGGATCGCCGTCAGCAGCTCCTTGGTGTAGTCGTCCTGCGGATCGCTCAAGACCCGCTCGGAAGATCCTTCCTCGACGATTCGACCCGACCGCATGACAATGACACGATCGCACAACAAGCGCACTACGTTCAAATCATGCGAGACGAACAGATAACTCATACCTAGTCGGGCCTTGAGGTCCTGGAGCAGATTGAGGACCACGGCCTGGACCGAAACGTCGAGCGCGGCGGTCGGCTCGTCCAGGATCACGAGTTTCGGGTGCAGGGCGATGGCGCGGGCGATGCCGACGCGGGCTTTCTGGCCGCCCGACAATTGGTGCGGGAAGCGATCCAGCAGATTGTGCGGCAGGCCCACCATGGTGGCGAGCTCCTCGCAGCGGGCGCGGAGCGCGTCGCGCCCCCTGACGTCGCCGAGCTGCATGATGGGATCGGCGATGGCACGCACGGCGGTGAAGCGCGGGTTGAGGCTGTCGGTCGGATCCTGGAACACCATCTGGATGCGGCTGCGCTGCGGCAGCCGGGCAAAGCCGGCGGGCGCGATGCCGCCGATGTCCTCGCCGTCGAACTGGATCAGCCCCGAGGTCTGATCCAGCAGCCGCATCACCATCATCGACGTGGTCGATTTGCCGCAGCCGGACTCGCCGACCAGGCCGACGCTCTCGCCGTGACCGATCGAGAAGCTGATGCCGTCGACGGCGCGGAACACGTCCGGCTCGACCGGCGGCTTGCGGCCGAACAATTTGCCGAGCGTGGCGGTGGCGCCCTGGCGGGGATATTCCTTGACCAGCTTGTCGATGAGGAGAAGGGGCTGCCCGCTCTTCCTGGCCTCGTCCTGCGAAGCCTGATGGATGGCCCGGTCAGGCCCGGCCACGACGGCTGAGCCTTCCTCCTCCGGCAACAGATCCCGCAGGCTCACGCCGAGCCGCGGCGTCGCGCGCATCAGCTTCTTGGTGTAGGGGTGCTGCGGGTTGGCGAAGATGTCGGCGGCCTTGGCGGTCTCGACCACCCTGCCCTTTTCCATCACGACGACGCGGTCGCAATAAGCAGCGGCGAGGCCGAGATCGTGCGTGATCAGGATGGTGGACATTGCCTTGCGCTTGGTCAATTCCACGATCAGATCCATCACCGCCTTCTGCGTGGTGACGTCCAATCCGGTCGTCGGCTCGTCCGCGATCAGTAGCTGCGGATTGCAGGCGAGCGCGAGCGCGATGACGACACGCTGGCACATGCCGCCTGACAATTCGAACGGATAGGCGTGATAGCGCTCGCGCGGGCGGGCGATCTTGACCTGCTCCAGCGCCTCGATCGCCTTCTCGCCGCGGTCCGAAACCATGGCCTGCTGGACATGGGTGCGCAGCACGTCCTCGATCTGGTCGCCGACCTTCCGGATCGGGTTGAGCGCGGCGCGCGGATTCTGGAAGATCATCGAGACTTCGCGACCGCGCAGATCGCGCATCTGGTCTTCGGTCGCGGCCTTGACGTCGATGCCCGAGAACATCACCGAGCCTTCGGCGATCCGCCCCGCACGGTCGAGAATGCGCATCACCGCATACGACGTCACCGATTTGCCGGAGCCGGACTCGCCGACGATCGCAAGCGTCTCGCCCTTGGCGACGGAAATGTTGACGTGCTGCACCGCCTTGACGATGCCGCGGCGGGTGGTGAATTCGACGGTAAGGTCCTGGACGTCGAGCAGCGGCGGGGCGGTCATGGGCACCTCCCAACTAAAAATGGCGAAAACAACCCCATGCACAGTAGAATGAGGTTGATTTCATTGGGGAATTTCGAGCGAAAAAGTACGCCTAACCCAGCCATCACGTCCTCCGCTGGGGGTCGACGATGTCGCGCAGGCCGTCGCCGAGGAGGTTGAAGCAGAACACGGCGATCATCAAAGCGAGGCCCGGGAATAGCGCGATCCACCATTCGCCTGACACCATGAAGCCGGCGCCTTCGGCGACCATGATGCCCCATTCGGCCGTCGGCGGACGGACGCCGAGGCCGATGAAGGAGAGACCGGCGGCATTGAGGATGGCGTAGCCCATGGTCAGCGACATCTGCACGATCATGATCGGCATGATGTTCGGCAGGATATGCACGAGCAGAATGCGGAATTCGCCGTTACCGGACAGACGCGCGGCCTGCACGAAGCCGGCGTTACGGCGGACATTGGCTTCGGCGCGCGCAACGCGGGCGTAGAGCGGGAAGTTCACGATGGCGGTGGCCAGGATGATGTTCTGCACGGTGTTCCCCAGCGCGGCGACGATGCCCATGGCCAGCACGAACAGCGGGAACGCCATGATGGTGTCGGCGACGCGGCCGACGATGCGATCGGTCCAGCCGCCGAAATAGCCGGCCGCGATGCCGGCGAGCCCGCCCATCAGGAACACCAGGGCGACGGAGGCGACCGCGATGAACGTATCGAGCCGCGTCGCCACCACGACCCGGCTGAAGATGTCACGGCCCAATTGATCGGTGCCGAACCAGTGCGCGGCCGACGGTGGCTTCAGCGACGCCACGGTGTCGGACGCCAGCGGGTCATACGGCACCACATAGGGGCCGAAGATCGCGGCAAGGAGGATCACGATCAGCAGCGCGAATGCAAAGCCGGTGACCTTGTTCTCGCCGAGCACGTAGCGGGTCTGGTCGAGGAGCGCGACGAGACCCGACGTGCGCGCGGGGCCGACGGGTTCAACAGCAGGCGCAACGGTGCTCATGATTAGCCCTCCAACCGCACGCGCGGGTCGATCACGCCATAGAGAATGTCGATCACGAGATTGAGCAGCACGTACATCACCGCCATGGTCAGCACGAACCCCTGCACCGGCGCGAAGTCCGACGAGATCAGCGCTTCGACGGCGTAAGAGCCGATGCCTGGCCAGGCGAACACTTTCTCCACCAGCACGTTGGCGCCGAGCAGGAACGAGAACACCATGCTCAGCGTGGTGATGACGGGGAGCATCGCGTTGCGGAAGGCGTAGGTGACGATGACGGTCGCCGGCGACAGGCCGCTGGCACGCGCGGTGCGCACGAATTCGGAGGACAGCACCGCCAGCATCGAGGCGCGCGTCATGCGCGCGATCGGCGCCAGCGAGAAGATCGCAAGCGTCGTCGCCGGCAGGATGAGCTGGCTGCATGCCGAACGGAACGCCTCGAAGTCGCGCGCGATCAGGGTGTCGATCAGATAGAAGCCGGTCACTGTCGGCGGCGCGCTGTAGAACACATCGAGCCGGCCGAGCGGCGCGGGCGACCAGCCGAGCCGGAAATAGAACACATAGACCAGCACCAGACCTGTGAAGAACACCGGCAGCGAGACGCCGGCCGTCGTCGTCACACGGCAGAGATGGTCGACCCATGAGCCCGGCCGCGTCGCCGCCAGCACGCCGAGCGGAATCGCGATCACGACCGAGACGATGAGGCCGAGCAGCGTCAGCTCGGCGGAGGCCGGCAGGCGGTTGCGGATCTCGGCTGCGACCGGCTGGCCGGTCGTGAGCGAGTTGCCGAAATCGCCATGGGCGAGATCGTTGGTGTAGCGAAAGAACTGCTCGATCAGCGGCTTGTCGAGGCCGAGTTTTTTCCGGATCTGCTCGACGGCTTCTTTCGTTGCGGCGGGGCCGGCGAAATACGCCGCGGGATCACCGGGCAATGCGCGGGTCAGCAGGAAGGTGACGATGACGACCCCGATCAGCGAAGGAATCGCGAACATCAGGCGCTTGCCGATCATGGTCAGCATGGCGACTTCCTCTTGCGCGTTGAATGAACCCGACACGCGGCCACTCGCTCCGCTGCGTTCCCTCCCCCCTTGTGGGGGAGGGCTAGGGAGGGGGGTGGCTCCGGGAGAGATCGGAGTTTGTGGCTACCCCTCTCCCCACCCCTCCCCCACAAGGGGGGAGGGAGCCTGAAAAGCGTGCTCACCTCACTGCGAAGGACAGCGCCCGCCATCCCCTTACCCCTTCGCCATCGCGCGATAATCCAGCCTCCGGTGGAACCAGTATTGGTAGCCGCTGATGTTCTTCTGCATCGCGACGTTGACGAACGGCTGGTACAGCGGGATGCGCGGGATGTCGCTGTAGGCGAGCTCGACGAAGCCCTTCACGTCGGTGTCGTAGGTCGCGGTGTCGCCGGTCGCGGCGGCCGCGCGTGCGCCGTCGATCAGCTTGTCCATCTCCGCCGACTTGTAGCTCATGGTGTTGAAGACGGAATTATTGCCGTGATAGCACCAGTAGAAGAAGTATTCGGGGTAATCGAGCCAGCCCGAGAATACGTTGGTGAAGAGCGGCATTTCCTTCTTGTTCAATTCGGTGCGCCAGTTGGCGCCGGGCACCTTGTTGATGGTGGTCTTGATGCCGATCTGGGCCAGGCTCTCCTGCACCAGCACGCAGAGCGGCTCGTTGACGCCGGCGAAGTTGAGGTCGAACGAGATCGTGGTCTCGAAGCCGTTCGGGTAGCCGGCCTCGGCCAGCAGCGCCTTCGCCTTGTCCATGTCGGTGTTGTATTTGTGCGGCTGCGGCCAGGCGACTTCGGTTGGCTTGTCCTTGGGCGCGCCGAACATCGGGTTAGCCAGCCCGAACATCACCGCGTCCATGATCTTCTGATAGGGAATCGCGCAGGCGACCGCCTGACGTACCTTGGGATTGTCGAACGGCGGCTTGGTCACGTTCATGCCGATATACTGGATGCCGTTGGAGAACGGCAGCGACACCACGTTGAGCTTGCCGCTCGCCTTCATCTCCTGGAAATCCTTGAACGGCAGCTCATAGGAGATGTCGGCGTCGCCGCGCTCCAGCAGCGCGCGGCGATTGCCGGCCTGCGGCACCATGCGCCAGATCACGCGCTTGATCTTCGGCAGCGGGCCGCCGACCCAATCGTCGTTGCGCTCCATCACCACTTCGGTGCCGGCGGTCCACTTCGTCACCTTGTAGGCGCCGGAGCCCGCGGTCTGCTGCTTGGTGAATTCGAGTCCCCAGGGATCCTTCTCGCTGGCGTTCTTCTTCACCAGCTCGGAATTGATGATGCAGGGCACGATCACCGCGAGATCGGGGATCGTCAGCTTGTCCTTCTTCAGGAAGTCGACACGTACCGTGTAGTCGTCGATCACGACGAACTGCTCGGGTTTCGTGAGCGAGCCCGCGCTCATCTGGAAGGTGGGGAATCCGCCGACGCTGACGGCTCGGTCGAGCGACCACTTCACGTCCTTGGCGGTCACAGGCGCGCCGTCGTGGAATTTGGCGTTCTTCTTCAGCTTGAAGGTGACCGACCTGTCGTCGATCTTGAAGTCCTCGGCGAGTTCGCCCTTGAACTTGTCGCGGTCGTAATAGGGCACGCCGCCGGGGCCGGTCTTCATCTCGTGGCTGAGCAGGCGGTCGTAGCAATTCCAGGACACCTCATAGCCGGGCACGTTGGTGCCGACGCCGTGGATATCGAGATTGTTGGGGCCGCCTTCCGAGACGATCAGCAGCGTCTCCGAGCGCGCATCGGCCTTGGCCGACGAGATCACGGACGGCATGGCCGGAAGCGCCGCGCCTGCGGCCAATCCGGAAACGGACTTGAGGAAATCGCGGCGCTTCATGGAATGGCTCCAACACAAAAGTTTTCTGGTTGGAACTGGATTCGCAAGGTTCGTGCCAAGGCTTAAGCAAGGATTAAACCAGCATAAGCCTATGAAATGTTTATAGGAAAAGGCTGCTATCCGGGCCGTCGATCAGAAGCCAAGCCGTCGGACATTGCATACAAACAGGTATATTTGCCTAAAAAATATGCTTCGAGAATACCAGCCTATTGCGTGAGCGCGTCTCGCCCCTAGGTGGCGCGGCTATCGATCGCGGCCCGTCACCCCGGCCAGATCAGTTCCTGAAGTTCGACCAGATCATCCGCCTGCTCCTGCCAGCCCTCGATGCAGATGTGGCTGTTGAGGTCGCTGGCGCGATGCAGCAGCATCAGGGCCATCAGCCGTCGCTTGAGCGCGAAGTCGAGCTTCGCATAGCCAAAGCCTTCGAGCAGGTTGCGCACCCTGCCCGGCCGGCCCGCTGCCATGAAGGCGCTAGGGCCGAGCAGATCGTAGTCCCGCCATCCCGCCAGCACGTCGCCGAAGTCGAACAGGCCGGCGAGAGACCATTGATCGTCGTGGCGGGCGAGCAGGAAGTTCTCCGGAATGTATTCGCCGATCAGGATCACCGGCGACGCATCCATCGGAATGAGCGCGGCCGCATCACGCAGGAGATCGTCGAGGCCGGCGAGGAATTTCGGCGCCAGGCCGAGACGCGTGTGCCGCGCCTTGCAGCCCTGCATCTGGGCCCGCATGAAGTCGTCCCAGCGCGGCTGGATCTGCGCGAGTGAGCCGAGCGGCGCGCGCTGCACGGCGGCGATGGTCTCGCCGATCTGTCGCAGCACGCGCTCCTTCTGCGCTTCCGGCAACGACGGCCAGACCTCCGAGCCGAGCGTGCCGGCAAGGCGCGTGATGATCAGATAAGGCCAGCCGTCGCGCTCGCCTTCCGCGACGATCTCGGGAATTGGCAAGTCAATGCGACCGGCAAGCTGGGCCAGCGAGCCGTGCTCGGAGACGAACTGCGCGCGGAGCAGCGGCGGGAAGATTTTCAGGATCAGGCGATCGCCGAGCCCGACCACGAGATTGGTGCCGGTGGCAAACACGTGCGGCGCGCTGGCATCGAGATCGTGGCTGCGGGCGATGTCGAGTGCGATCGGCAGCCATCGCGGAGGGTCGGCGCGAAAGGCGCGAAAGCTTGCCGCGTCGGCGAGGTGGGGGAGTGGCATCGACATCGTAACCTAACGGCTGTTGAGCTCGTCATGCCCGGGCTTGTCCCGGGCATCCACGTTCTTCGTGCTGCGGCCAAGGCGTGGATGGCCGGGACAAGCCCGGCCATGACGCTGTGGAACGGCCTTGCGCCTTAACGCCGAGCTACCATCCCTCCCCCTACCTATCCGGGCTGGCGCGCTCGAACTGGCGCAGGATCTTGTTGCCGCGTTCGACCGCAGCATCGAGCGCGGCTTGCGCGCTCTTGCGGCCGGCAAAGGCCTGCTCCAGCTCGTCCTCGATCGCGCCGCGGATCAGCACGAAGGAGCCGAGCCGGATGCCCTTTGAATTCTCCGTCGGCGGATGCAGCGTGATCTCTTCGAACGACATCGCCGAGCCCGGATTGCGCTCGTAAAAACCTTGCGCGCGCGTCAGCTCGAAGGCGGCGCGGGTGACAGGCAGATAGCCGGTGTTCTGGTGCCAGGCGGCCTGCACGCCGGGCTGCGACAGATAGGCGAAGAATCGTGCCACGCCTTTGTATTCCTCGCGCGGACGGTCGCGCAGCACCCACAGCGTGGCGCCACCGATGATCGAATTCTGCGGCGCACCCTTCACGTCGGGCCAATACGGCATCATGCCGTAGCCAATCTCGAACTTCGAATTCGCCTTGATGTCGGCGCGCGTCGCCGAGGAGCCGATGAAGATGCCGCATTCGCCGTTCTGGAAGCGCGGCTCGGCCGACTGGCCGCGGCCGCTATAGTCGAACACTTTCGTTTTCTGCCACTCGCTGAGCTCGGAGACGTGACGCACGAGAGACGGATTGTTGATGGTCAGCTCGGCATCCAACGCGGCAAAGCCGTTCGCCCGCGTTGCCAGCGGCAGATTGTGGAAGGCTGAAAAATTCTCGACATGGATCCAGGACGGCCAGGAGGTGGTGAAGCCGCACACCGCGCCGCGATCGCGCAGGCGTTTTGCAGCAGCGCCAAGCTCCGGCCAGGTCTTCGGCGGCGCCTCCGGATCGAGCCCTGCGTCGCGGAACATGGTCTTGTTGTAATAAAGAATCGGCGTCGACGAATTGAAAGGGAAGGACAAGAGATTGCCGGCCGCATCGGTGTAGTAGCCGGAGACCGCGGGAAGGTAGTCATTGAGCGAGAACGGCTCCTTCATGTCCCGCATCAGGCTGAACACGGGATAGATCGCGCCCTTGGCCGCGGTCATGGTGGCGGTGGCGACCTCGTTGACCTGGACGATCGCGGGCTGGCTGCGCGAGCGGAAGGCGAAGATCGCGGCCGTCACCGTCTCGGTGTAACTGCCCTTGTAAGTTGGCACCACGCGATAATCCGGCTGCGAGGCGTTGAAGTCGGAGGCGAGCTTTTCCAGTTGCCGGCCGAGTTCGCCGGACATGGCGTGCCACCACGCGATGTCGGTCGCGGCACGCACCGGCGCGGCCAAGGAGAGCGCCGCAAAGGCGGCGACGACCTGCAAAAGGCGCGATGCTGAAGTCACGATGGCTCTTTCCATGCCGCACCGACGAAAGCGGCTGCCCCTGCTTAAGGCGCGGCATTTGCGGTTTCAACCGGGAATGAGCCCCGGCCGCGCCGCACAATCACGTCGAGGCGCCCGGCGGGATGGCCTTCCCACGACCATCTGCTAGATTGCATTGAACCTTTTCCTCCCGCCATAGACTCCACCACTGAGGGGTTGAGTGTGCCAGTGTTGAACCGTGCCGAACGCACGCGGACCGGGGTGGTTTTCGTCGCGCTTTTGATCGCCCTCTGCGCGACGGGAGCTGCTGCGCGTGAGTTCCGCGCCGCCGACACCCAGACCGAGGATTATCCGACCGTGCAGGCGCTGCGCTACATGGGCGCCCTGATCGCCGAGCGCAGCGGCGGTCGGCACGAGGTCAAGGTCTTCCACTCCCGCCAACTCGGCGAGGAGAAGGAGACCATCGAGCAGACCCGGGTCGGTGCGATCGATCTCAACCGGACCAATGTGGCGCTGATCGGCAATTTCGTTCCGGCGATGAACGTGCTGGCGATGCCGTTCCTGTTCCGGTCCATCGAGCACATGCAGAAGGTGCTGGACGGGCCGATCGGCAGCGAGATCCTCGGCAGCTTCGAGCCCTACGGCTTCGTTGGCCTCGCCTTCTACGATTCCGGCGCGCGATCGATCTACAACGGCGCCCGCCCGGTCAGAAACGTCGCGGACCTCAAGGGATTGCGGATCCGGGTGCAGCAGTCGGAGTTGATGAGCCAGATGATCCGCGCGCTCGGCGCGGAGCCGGTCGAGATGCCCTATGGGCAGGTGCTTGCCGGGCTTGCCAACCACCTGATCGACGGCGCCGAGAACAACTGGCCATCCTACGTGACGACGGACCATTACAAACATGCCGGCTATCTCGCCCTCACCGAGCACACCATGAGCCCCGAAGTGCTGGTGATTTCGCTGAAGGCCTGGAAAAGCCTGTCGGCCGACGAGCAAACCATCTTCAGGGAAGCCGCACAGCGCTCCAGCCGCTTCATGCGCGAGAAATGGCGCGACCTGGAGGAGCAGTCGCAGCGCAAGGCGGAAGCAGCGGGCGTCACCATCGTCAGGGATATCGACCGCAAGCCGTTCGAAGACGCGATGGTCGCGATCTACGCCAAGGCCGGGCAGGATCCGGCCGCGGCCGCGCTGATCGAACGCATTCGCAAGGTGGAGTGAGGCCTCTTGCCCGGGCTTGGACACAGCGAGCATGCAGACAGGTCGCCCGGCCCGATGGGGCGGCTGCGCGCGCGGCTGGTCGGCGTGCTCCGGGCGGTGCCGATCCGTTGGCGCATCCTGTCGATCGCGGCGCTGAACTCCGCCGTGGTCATCGTGCTGGTCGGGCTGATCTGGAACGGCTCGCAGGTGCTCGGCTCGGCCTGGGACGACGTGCGCCAGGTGCGCGAATCCGACCGGATTCTGGCGCTGCTCGAAAGCGAGACCGGGCGGCTGCACAATCTGATCCACCGCTACATCAACCAGCCGAGCCCCGACCTGTTCGCCGAGATCCTGCTGCTGCGCGAGGCGGTGCTGGGGACGCTGACCAATCGCGCCGCCAAGGACCCGATGCTGTCGGGCTCGGTCGAGGAGCTGGAGCGCACCACCGACCGCTTCCTCAACGGCTTCGGCGAGCTGCGCGGCGTGCAGGCCACCATCGCGAAGACCTACGAGGATCAGGTGCAGGGACCGGCCAGGGACATGGCCGGCCTTTACTCCATCATCGAAGGCGCCACCGGCCATCGCGACGCGCTGATCTGGCCTTCGCTGGGCAAGTCGCGCGAGGCCTTCACCGCGATGCTGGTCGCGGCCAATTCCTACTATCTGTCGCTGTCATCGGGTGCGGCCGACGACGCCCGCCGCAACACCGAGACCATCGAGAAGACCATCCCCGTGATGATCGATCTCGCCGACAACGACCTCCAGCGCATGGCGCTGCGACGACTCGCCGCCCGGACCGCCGCGCTGCGCGAGGGTTTTGCAAAGCTCTCCGAGCAGCTCACGAACCGTACCGAGCTGCTGCGCAACACCATCGACGCCAACCAGGCCGAGGCGATCGGCGCCATCGACGATCTCTCCACCAAGATGCGCCAGCGCGAGCAAAAGGCGCAGGAGACGTTCGACCGCACGCTGGCGGACATTTCCCGTCGCGTTCTCTCCATCGCCGTGATCTTCCTCGGCATCATCCTCACCGCCGGCGTGCTGATCGCGCTGTCGATCCGGCTGCCGCTGCAGCAGATCATGGCGGCGATGCGCGCGATCACGCTCGGCGACCTCGGCCGCGAGGTGCAGGGCACGCGCGCGCGCGACGAGGTCGGAGCCATGGCGCGCGCGGTGGAAGTGTTCCGCGAGAACGCCATCGCGAAGCGCCAGACCGAGGACGAGCTGCGCGCGTCCAAGGAGAAGGCCGAAAGCGCGCTGCTCGAGCTCAACGCCGCGCAGCAGAATCTGATCGATGCCGAGAGGCTCGCAGCCCTCGGCGGCCTCGTCGCCGGCGTCGCGCACGAGGTCAACAACCCGATCGGCATCAGCCTCACCGTTGCGTCGAGCTTTGCCCGGCGCACCGAAATCTTCGAGGCCCAGCTCAAGGGCGACGGCGGCCTGCGCCGCTCGCAGCTGGAAGAATTCGTGCAGTCCTCGCGCGACGCCTCGCAGCAGCTCGTCGCCAATCTCCAGCGCGCCGGCGAGCTGATCCAGTCGTTCAAGCAGGTCGCGGTCGACCGCTCCCATGCCGAGCGGCGACAGTTCTCACTGAGCGAAGCCACCGAGCAGATCATCGCGAGCCTGCGGCCGGTGTTGAAGCGGTCGCCGATCACGCTCCATGTCGACATGCCCGAGGGGCTGCTGCTCGACGGCTATCCCGGCTCCTACGGCCAGATCCTGACCAATTTGTTCCTCAACGCCGCCAACCACGCCTTTGCCGACGGCCGCGCCGGCACGATCACGATCTCGGCGCGGCCGCGCGGGGCCGACGACGTCGAGATCATCTTCACCGATGACGGGGCCGGCATGACCTCCGACGTGCAGCGCCAGGCCTTTGACCCATTCTTTACCACCAGGCGCAATGAAGGTGGCACGGGACTCGGCCTCCATATCGTCTATAACCTCGTCACCCAGCAGCTCGGCGGTCGCATGATGCTGGAATCCAAGCTGGGACAAGGCACTACTTTTCGCATTATCATGCCCCGGGTCGCCAAGGGCGGCGGGCAAAGCACAGAGACTGACGGGACTTCTCAATGGCCGAACAGGACGATGTCCTCCACCTGATCGACGACACCGGTACCGCATCGGAGGATGTTGACGCCCGGAAATGGAAGATCGCCGTCATCGACGACGATCCGGCCGTGCATGACGGTACGCGTTTTGCGCTCTCGGACTATTCCCTCAACGGCCAGGGCCTGGAGATCCTCTCCGCCCATTCCGCGGCCGAAGGTCGCAAGCTGATGGCCGCGCACAACGACATCGCCGCCGTGCTGCTCGACGTCATCATGGAGACGGACGTCGCCGGCCTCGAGCTGGTCGAGTACATCCGCAACGAGCTCAAGAACGAGACCGTGCGCATCATCCTGCGCACCGGACAGCCCGGTCAAGCGCCTGAACGGCGCGTGATCGTGCAGTACGACATCAACGACTACAAAGCGAAGACCGAGCTCACCGCCGACAAGCTGTTCACCTCGCTGACCGCGGCGCTGCGCTCCTACCAGCAGCTCGAGCGCATGCTGCAGACAAGGCGCGGGCTCGAGATCATCATCGACGCGGCTTCGACGCTGTACGATTTCAAGTCGATGCAGCGGCTCGCCGAGGGCGTACTGACCCAGCTTGCCTCGCTGCTCAACGTCGATTGCGCCGGTATCCTGGTTTTGCGCGACAATGGCGGCATCGACCCCGAGCTCTCGGTGCTCGCCGGCAGCGGCTGCTACAGCCGCTTCATCGGCACCACCTCGTCGAAGGCGCTCGACCCCGATCTGCGCGCGATGGTGGAAGCCGCGTTCCAGGGCCGCAAGAACGAATTCGCCGACCACCGCAGCGTGATCTATTTGCGCACCGGAAGCGGCCGCGAGGTCGTGGTGCTGCTGCAGGCCGAGCGCGAGCTGTCCGAGACCGACCGCTCGCTGGTCGAGATCTTCTCCAGCCGGCTCTCGATCGCCTTCGACAACGTCATCCTCTACCAGCAGCTCCAGGCCGCCAACACCCAGCTGGAAGACCGCGTCGCCCAGCGCACCCGCGCGCTGATGCAGGCCAACCGCCGCCTCTCGGCGCAATGGCTGCGGCTGCAACGCGCCAACGGCTTCAAGAACGAAATCCTCGGTACCGTTGCCCACGATCTGAAGAATCCGCTCGGCGTCATCCTCGGCCGCACCGAGATGCTGAAGGAGTTGATCTCGACCGGCGCGTCGTCAGGCGGCGTCGTGGCCCAGGTCGATCACATCCGCGATGCGACCAAGCGCCTGACCACGATGGTCGATCATCTGATCTCGGATGCGATGGCCGATGCCTTCGACATCACCATCCGCCGCGAGCCCGTCGACGTCGCGGCCCTGGTCAAGGAGGTCGCCGAGGCCAACCAGCCGCTCGCCGTCAACAAGCAGCAGGCGATCAGCGTCACCGCGCCCGTCAACGTCGTCACCATGTGCGACACCGACCGCATTCGCGAGGCAATCGACAATCTGATCAGCAACGCCATCAAATACTCACCGATCGGCGGCAAGATCGGCGTCGTCGTCAGCCATGAGGGCGGCGACACCATCGTCCGCGTCAGCGACGAGGGCGCCGGCCTGTCGCCGGAGGATCTCGGCCGCCTGTTCGGCCGGTTCCAGCGGCTGTCGGCAAAACCGACCGCCGGCGAGAGCTCGACCGGGCTTGGGTTGTCCATCGTCAAGCGTATTATCGACATGCACGGCGGCGAGGTGACCGCCGAGAGCGAGGGCCCCGGCAAGGGCTCGACCTTCACCATCACCCTCCCCGCGACCGACTTCGTGATCTCAGGACCATGACCCAAAGCCAGCACATCATGATCGTCGACGACGAGGCCCCGGCCCGGGAGATGGTCGGCGATTACCTCAAGATGCACGGCTTCACCGTGACGCTGTGCGACGGCGGTAAGTCGTTGCGCACGGCGATCGACGGCAGCATGCCCGACCTCGTCGTGCTCGACCTCAACATGCCGGAGGAAGACGGGCTCTCGATCATCCGCGACCTCAAGAGCCGCATCAACGTGCCGGTGATCATGCTGACGGCGACGGCAAGCCCGATCGACCGCGTCGTCGGCCTCGAGCTCGGCGCCGACGATTACGTGGCCAAGCCGTGCGAGCTGCGTGAGCTGATGGCACGCATCCGCTCGGTGCTGCGCCGGAGCGCGCCGGCGAAAGCCGTGGCGGACGCGGCGGCTGCGAAATCGGACAAGGAGCAATTGGTACGGTTCGGGACCAAGTGGCTCGATCTCGAAGCGCAGGCCTTGCGCGATGACGAGGGCAACGAGCACCCGCTGACCGCATCCGAGTTCGGGCTCTTGAAAGTGTTCGCGGCCAATCCGAAGCGCGTGCTGTCGCGCGAGCGCCTGCTGGAATTGGCCAATGCCCGCGACGCCGAAGCCTTCGACCGCGCCGTCGACCTGCGCATCATGCGCATCCGCCGCAAGATCGAGCCCGATCCGGCAAAACCCGCCGTGATCCGCACCATCCGCGGCGGCGGCTATTTGTTCTCGCCGGCGGGTGAGAAGGCGTAGGGGCTCCATTGTCGTCCTGGCGAACGCCAGGACCCATTACCCCAGGCAGAGATTGTGGCGCGAGCTGGCAACCACACGTCTCCGCAAAACGTCTCCCTGGGGTAATGGGTCCTGCATCGGCGCTCGCTTTGCTCGCTTGTCCAGGACGACACGGGGAGTGCGAACGCAAAAGCCCGAAATACGTTCCCGGCGCCTCCGCTGGCGGCCTAATCCCCACCCCCGTATTTTCCGTACCTTGAAATTCCACGCTTTTTTGCCCCGAATGTTTCGTCGCGGCTAATTCGACGAAACAATTTGTCGGCGCACGAAACCATTTTCCGCTTTTCGTGCAGACGTCCCGAAACGTTGGCTCATTAACACTTTGGTCCAAGGAAACGCCGCTCGGTTGCGGCGCTACGGGGAGCCAAGTCAATGCCGAACGTCATCGCCATCAACGCCCAAGCCAGCCAGAGCATCATTGCCGCTCAGGCGACCTCGGACGACATGCTTCTCGAAAGCATTGCCGACGGCAACCGGACGTCCATGCACATCCTTTATTGCCGGCACAATGTGCGCGTCTACCGCTTCATCCTGCGGATCGTGCGCGACGCGACTACGGCGGAAGACCTGGTGAGCCAGGTGTTTCTGGACGTGTGGCGGACCGCCGGCCAATTCCAGGGCCGCTCGCAGGTTTCGACCTGGCTGCTCTCGATCGCCCGCTTCAAGGCGCTGACTGCGATGCGCCAGCGCCGCTTCGAGGACATCGACCAGGAAGACGTGCGCCAGATCGCCGATGGTTGCGACACGCCGGAGACCTCGCTCGACCGCAGCGACACCAGCGCCATCCTGCGCGCCTGCGTCCAGAAGCTGTCGCCCGCGCATCGCGAGATCATCACGCTGGTCTACTACCACGAGAAGTCGGTGGAGGAGGTCGGCCAGATCATCGGCATCCCGCAGAGCACGGTGAAGACCCGGATGTTCTACGCCCGCAAGCAACTGGCCGAATTGCTTAAGGGCTGTGGCGTCGAGCGCTTCGCCGCCTGAAATTCAGATATTTCAATGGGATAGGCCATTGGCTTTGGCCCTATCTCGGACACGGAAGTGTTACCGCCGACGAAACAATTGAAACAAAGCACAACATCAGGCGGAAAAACTTCCCTCCTATAAAGCTCACATACGGTTTCGTTAAACCTCCCAAGACCTCCAACGACCCGGACGGGATGCCCCCCTCCGGGTCGTTTTGTGTTTGGAGCAGACAGCTGCGGCAGCAGCACTCCCGTCACGAAGGCGTGACGCGGCGTAACGACTGCCTCGCTCATCCCGAACTGCCCTCGTGACCCTCTCCACGAGTGCCCCATGCTCGAACTTCTCTTCGCTGCCCTCGCCGGCATCCTCACCATCGCCGCGCCGTGCACGCTGCCGATGCTGCCGATCCTGCTCGGCGCCTCAATCGGCCGCAGCTCGCATCTTCGTCCGGCGATGATCGCGCTCGGCTTCGTCATCTCGTTCTCCGCGACCGCGCTGCTGCTCGGCGCCATCACGCGGCTGTTTAATTTCGATCCGAACGTGCTGCGCGAAGCGGCCTCGATCCTGCTGCTCGGCTTCGGCCTGTTGATGCTGTGGCCGGCACCGTTCGAATGGCTGTCGATCCGGCTCAACGGCTGGCTCGATCTCGGCAACTCCAGCGCCACGCAGCGCGAGGGCGCACTCGGCGGGCTCGTGCTCGGCACCACGCTCGGCCTGGTCTGGACGCCCTGTGCCGGCCCGGTGCTCGGCTCGATCCTGACGCTGGTCGCAACGACTGAGAAGGCGACCTGGGCCGGCACGCTGCTGATCGCCTACGCCATCGGCGCGGCGATTCCCATGCTGGCGATCGCCTATGGCGGGCAGGCCGCGACCACGCGCGTGCGCAGTCTCGCGCGCATTTCGCCACGGCTGCAGCAGGGCTTTGGCGTCGTCGTGATCGGCTTCGCGCTCGCCGCCTACTTCCAATACGACACGCTGACCGTGGCGTGGCTCACCGGCTTCTATCCCACCGGCCAGATCGGCCTGTGATCATCCCTCAGCTTCACCGGAGGATCTTTCCATGACTTTCAAACTGCTCGCCGTCTCCGCCGCACTGATCGGCATCGCCGTAACAGGCGCCGTCATCCCCGGCATCTGCGACGAGGCCGCGCGCGCTGTCCCTGTCGTCACCGCCGCCGCCAGCCAGGACACCGCGCCCGACTTCGCCGGCATCAACAACTGGTTCAACTCGAAGCCGCTTAATATCGCCGATCTCCGCGGCAAGGTCGTGCTGGTGGACTTCTGGACCTATGGCTGCGTCAACTGCGTCAACACGCTGCCGCACGTCACCGATCTCTATGCCAAGTACAAGGACAAGGGCCTCGTCGTGGTCGGCGTGCACACGCCGGAGTTCCCGTTCGAGCGCTCGGCCTCCAATGTGCAGGCGGCGCTGAAGCGCCACGGCATCACCTATCCGGTGGCGCAGGACAATGATTCCAGGACCTGGAACGCTTACCGCAACCGATATTGGCCGGCGCAGTACATCATCGACCAGAACGGCAAGATCGTATTCCAGCACGAGGGCGAAGGCCGTTATGACGAGATCGACCGCACCGTGGCAAAGCTGCTGAACGCCAATAGCTGACGCCCGGCACGGGTCGCGCCCTTGTTGCTTGACTCCACGGACCCGTCCGTGGAGTTTCGCGGGCCACGTAATCAGCCGCCCGCGATGGACGACGCCACCAACAGCACCGACATTCGCCTTCGCGAGGGCGCCTCGATTGCGCAGCGGCTGGTCATGTCCGGCTTTGCGGCTGCCGTTGCGCTGTGCTTCACGCCGGGCCTGTTCACACACGATCCCCTGGAGGTGATCATCTCCGTGGTCGCGCTGCTCGTTGGAGCAGCGTTCGTCGCTATCATCATGCTGGCGCCGGCGGTGGTGTGGATCATCACGCCGGACGAGATCTTGATCGGCGAGCAGCGCCCGTTCGGAAAACTGCGGACGCGGATCGTCGCCAAGGACGACATCAAGGGATTGCAGGTTCCCGGCAGCAAGAGGGCGAAAGCCCGCTTTCAGCTGGCCTTCACGCTGGCCTCCGGAGAACGCCTGACCTCGCCGCCGATCTCCGACGTCACCCATGTGCACGACACGGTGGCGCGGATCGCCGCGCAATTCGACGTCCCCGACGTCGAGTCTCCGGTCAATCCGCTCGATGCCAGCAATCCCGAGATGCGTCTCGGCGACCCCCTCGAGCCGTTCTCGAAGAGAGACATCAGGATCGTCGCACTGATCGTCGTCGCATTGTGCGCCGTTCCCTACGCCTACAGGCTCTGGCGTGGCCTGTCGCCCGGGTCGGTCGACATCGTGCTGCTGCCCGTCGGCGCGCTCGCCGCTTTTGGCGTTTCCCGTTATGCCAACCTTGTGACCGGCGCGTTCTGGATCATCCGCCAGGGCGATATCCGGATCGAACGCCTGTGGGGCGACGGCACGTTGCGCGCCGACCACATCGAAGGGCGCGACGTCAAGACGATCACGGTCGAGCGCCGCGGCCGCTCCGAGGACGAGCACTGCATCGTCGTGATCCGATTGCAGTCAGGACAACGGTTTCGCAGCCCTCGCATCGGTTCGAGGCCTGAGGCCCGGGCCGTGGGGACGGAGATCGTCCGGCGGCTCGGGATCGCGGCTGAGAATAACCAGATCTGACAGGCCGCGCGCGGTGAGGATGCTGCGACCACTGCTTTTCGCGCCATCCCCCGTTTGTGGCATTGCGCGCGGTCCGTCAAAAAACCAAAGCATTCTCGTGACATATGGTCTAAGGGTGCCTTGAACTTGCCATGAAGATGGCCCTGAGATTTGATGGTTCCAGATGATTTGGCTTTGGCCGCGGGGAGAGCTTGAAATGACGGATTTTCGTCGCCTGACCGGGGTGTTTGTGGCTGCGATCGGCCTGATCCTGTCCGCGCCCCACGCCTACGCCCAGCAGCCCGACCGCGGCGACGAGCCGGGCCTGGTCGCCGACGATGCCTATGAGCTCGATCCGGAATGGCAGAAGCAGGTCGTCTACTTCCGCACCACCGAAGCGCCCGGCACCCTCATCATCTCGACCGCCGAACGGCATCTCTATCTGGTGCAGCCTGGCGGTCGTGCGATCCGCTACGGCATCGGCGTCGGCCGCGACGGTTTTCAGTGGCAGGGTCTGGTGAACATCACCAACAAGAAGGAGTGGCCGGACTGGACGCCGCCGCCGGAGATGATCCAGCGCCAGCCTTATCTGCCGCGCTTCATGGCCGGCGGCCCCGGTAATCCGCTCGGTGCGCGCGCCATGTATCTGGGCACCACGGTCTACCGCATCCACGGCACCAACCGGCCCGACACGATCGGCACCAAGGTCTCCTCCGGCTGCTTCCGGCTCGTCAACCGCGACGTCGCCGATCTCTACGATCGCGTCCCTGTCGGCACCAAGGTCGTCATCCGGCAGAAGCCCGAACTCTGATCTCCTCGCATTAGCGAATATTCCTTTTCCCGATTTTTCGAGAGAGCAACATGATGCGCACTTTTCGTGGCGGCCTGCTGATCGGGCTCGCAGTCGCCGTGCTGGTCGCCGTCCTGGCCATCATCTATGAATTCTACGACACCCGCACGTTGAAGCGCACCGTCCGCCGCGGCGAAGTGCTGTGCGGCGTCAACAAGGGCCTGCCGGGCTTCTCGATCCCCGACGACAAGGGCAACTGGACCGGCTTCGACGTCGATTTCTGCCGCGCGGTGGCTTCCGCGATCTTCAACGACCCGAGCAAGGCGAAATTCGTCGCGCTCGATGCCAACGAGCGCTTCAAGGAATTGCAGAGCCGGAAAGTGGACATCCTCTCGCGCAACTCGACCTGGAGCATGGCGCGCGAGCTCGACTACGATCTCTATTTCCCCGCGGTCGCCTATTACGACGGCGCAGGCTTCATGCTGCCGCGCGCGCGCAACAAGGAGACCGCGCTGGACCTGACCGGGAGCAAGGTCTGCGTCCAGACCGGGACCACCACGGCGCTCAACGTCGCGGATTACTTCCGTGCCAACAACATGAAGTATGAAGAGGTGAAGTTCGACAAGCTGGACGACGTCGTGAAAGCCTACGACACCGGCAAATGCGACACGCTCTCCGCCGACGTCTCCCAGCTCTACGCGCTGCGGCTGAACCTGTCGAAGCCCGGCGACAGCATGATCCTGCCGGACATGATCTCCAAGGAGCCGCTCGCCCCCGTCGTGCGCCAGCGCGACGACGACTGGATGATGATCGTGAAGTGGACGCTGTACGCGATGATCAACGCCGAGGAGCTCGGCGTCTCCTCGGAGAACATCGACGAGGCCCTGAAGTCGAAGAAGCCGGAAGTGATGCGGCTGGTCGGCACCGAGGGCAATTACGGCGAGCAGCTCGGCCTGACCAAGGATTGGGTGGTCCGCATCATTCGCCACGTCGGCAATTACGGCGAGATGTACGAGCGCAACATCGGCGAGAAGTCGAAGCTGAAGATCCCGCGCGGCATGAACCAGCTGTGGAATGCGGGCGGCGTGCAGTACGCGCCGCCGGTGCGGTAAGAGGTCTTTGTCGTCCCGGCCTAGTGCGCAATTGCGCACGGGGGGCCGGGACCCATAACCACCATCGGAAATTGTAGCGGCAGCTAGCAACTCCGAGTCTTTCTCAAACTGCTCCCTGGGGTTATGGGTCCCGGCCTTCGCCGGGACGACACCTCTATTCGAGGCGCAGCTGTGCCCATTGGTACCCTCGCCTCAATACCCCCGCGCCCTTGCCAGCTGCTCGGTGTGGTAATTGGCGTCGCCGAACAATTCCTCGCACACGCGCGCGCGCTTCATAAAGAAGCCGATGTCGAACTGGTCGGTCATGCCCATGCCGCCATGCATCTGCACGCCTTCCTGCACCGCGCGCGTGGCGGTGGTGCCGGCGCGGGCTTTCGCCACTGCGACGGCTGACGCCGCCTTGGCGACGTCCGTATCGAGCGCTTGCAGCGCCTTCATCACGGCGGCGCGGGTGATCTCGATATCGACATAGAGTTCGGCGGCGCGGTGCTGCAGCGCCTGGAATTCGCCGATCAGCTTGCCGAACTGCTTGCGGCTCTTCAGGTACTCGACGGTACGGTTGAACACCTCTTCGCTCAGACCCACCATTTCGGAGGCCACTGCGCCCCGCCCGATATCGAGCACGCCGTGGAGCAAGCCGGCTCCCTGGTCGACTTCGCCGAGCACGCTGTCGGCATCGACCTCGACATTGGCAAGCTCGATCCGCGCCGCATTGTGCGCGTCGACCATGATGGTGCGCTCGATCGCAACGCCCTTGGCCTTGGGGTTGACCAGGAACAGCGTCAGCCCCTCGCGCTCGCCGGCTGAGCCGGCCGTACGCGCAGCGACGATGAGGAGATCGGCAACGTGACCGTCGACCACCAGCGCCTTGGCGCCGGAGAGTTTGAAGCCGTTGCCGGCGCGCACGGCCTGGAGGCTGGTCTGAAGCGGGCGGTGTTTTGCGCCCTCGTCGATCGCGAGCGTCGCGAGCAGGGAGCCGTTGGAAATCTTCGGCAGATACTCCGACTTCTGCGCGGCAGTGCCGCCACGGTTCAGTGCCGAGGCCGCGACCACGCTGGTTGCGAGGAAGGGCGAGGGCATCAGCGTGCGGCCGATCTCCTCCATCACCACCCCGGCCTCGACATAGCCGAGGCCGCTGCCGCCGAACTCTTCCGGCACCAGCAAGCCGGCAAAACCCATCTCGGCGAAGGAATGCCAAAACTCCCTGGAGAAGCCGATGGGGTCTTTGCTATCGCGCAGATGCCGCAAATGCGACACCGGCGCCTTGTCGCTGATCAGCCCGCGCGCGCTGTCGCGGAGCATCGATTGTTCTTCGGTGAGGACGAGGGCCATGTGCAATGTCTCTAACGTCTGGCGGAATGCATGTCTGTTGTTGTCATTCCGGGGCACGCGAAGCGTGAACCCGGAATTTCGAGGTTCTCAGGTGCGCAACCGCGCACCTTAGTTCGGTCCTGCGGACCGCCCCGGAACGACGCTGGGGTTACGCCCCCGGCAAATCGAGGATGCGCTTGGCGACGATGCCGAGCATGACCTCGGTGGTGCCGCCCTCGATCGAGTTGGCCTTGGTCCGCAGCCAGGCGCGCGGACGCGCTCCTTGTTTCGAACGCTCGCTCTCCCATTCCAGCGCATCGACGCCGCCGGCCGACATCAGGATCTCGTAACGGCGCTTGTTGAGCTCGGTCCCGTAATATTTCATCGCCGACGAGAACGCCGGATGGGCCTGACCGGCCTTGGCGAGATCGACCGCGCGCTCGGCGCAGGCGCCAAGGGCCGCTTCGTCGACGTCGAAGCTGGCGATGCGGCCACGCAGCATGGAATCGTCGAGCCGTCCCTGCGCATCGGTGCCGACGGAATCGGCCGCAATCTGGCCCAGCGGACGGCCGACGCCGCGCTCGCCCATGCCTGATATCATCGCGCGCTCATGCTGGAGCAGATATTTTGCGACGTCCCAGCCGCGATTGACGGTGCCGACCACATGCGATTTCGGCACGCGGACATTGTCGAAGAAAGTCTCGCAGAACGGCGAGTAGCCGGAGATCAGGAGGATCGGTTTGGTCGTCACGCCCTTCGAGGTCATGTCGAACAGGATGAAGCTGATGCCGTCATGCTTCTTCGCGGCGGCATCGGTGCGAACGAGGCAGAAGATCCAGTCGGCGTAGTTGGCATAGGAGGTCCAGATCTTCGACCCCGTAATGATGAAATCATCGCCGTCGCTCTCGGCGCGGGTCTGCAGCGAGGCGAGATCGGAGCCGGCGTTCGGCTCGGAATAGCCCTGACACCAGCGGATCAGGCCCGCGGCGATCTTTGGCAGATGCTCCTTCTTCTGGGCATCGTTGCCGTATTTCAGCAGCGCCGGCCCGAGCATCCAGATCCCGAAGCTCGACAGCGGGGGCCGCGCGCCGATCCTGGCCATCTCCGCGCGCAGCACCTTGTGCTCCGCGGCGCTTAAGCCCCCACCGCCATATTCCTTCGGCCAGTCCGGTACGGTCCAGCCCTTGTCGCGCATGCGTTCGAACCAGATGCGTTGCGGCTCGGACGAAAATTTTGCGTTACGTCCACCCCAGAACACGTCGGCGTCGGACGTCGCGGGCTTGCGCATTTCCGGCGGGCAATTGGCTTCCAACCAGGCGCGCGTTTCGCTGCGGAATGTTTCGAGATCGGCGGTCTCAGTCTCGCTGGCCCTGGAGTCAGTCATAGGTCGTTTCCATCAATCTATGTCGGTTTGTTGGGCGCGACTCTGGGCCAAGCTCCCGCGGAATTCAACCACTTCCGTGTCACGCATCCGCTATAGTCGCCGCCACGGCGAGCTTGAAAACAAAGAGGAAACAACAATGCGCCTGAAGCTTCTTTCGCCTGGCGAAATGAACGAGAGCCAGCGGCAGACCTATGACGAGTCGATTGCCGGCAAGCGCGGCAGGCCGCCGGCACCGATGATGGCCTGGCTCAACAGCCCCGACATGGCCCGTCACGCCACGCGGCTCGGCGAGGTCCTGCGTTACGATACGATATTTCCCGCGAAACTTTCGGAGATCGCGATCCTGGTGACGGCGCGGCACTGGACCGCCCATTACGAATGGTACGCGCACAAGCGGCTGGCGCTTGCGGGCGGCATGGACCCTGACATCATCGACGCGATCCGCGACCGCCGCACGCCCGTCTTCGACGATCCCAGGGCTAAGATGATCTACGACGTCGCAAAATCGCTGCATGAGGGCCACGGCGTCGAGAAGGGCCTCTATGACGAGGCGGTGAAGCTGCTCGGCGAGCGCGGCGTGGTCGAGGTGATTGGTCTCTGCGGCTATTACACGCTGGTGTCGATGACGCTGAACACGTTTGAGTTCGAGCTGCCGGAGGGCGAGGTGCGGGAGCTGTCGTAAGTTGCCTATCCGGAAACGCTGGGTTTCGGGATCGGCCGGTAGCACTGTCCCGAGGCCGGACTTATGTGGAGTTCATCAACGGAGCAGCCGCATGTCGCAAAACCAAGCCGTCGCCGCCGGCACCAGGATCGGCCACGTCCATCTCAAAGTCGCCGATCTCGATCGCGCGCTGGGCTTCTATTGCGGCGTGCTCGGTTTCGAGCTGATGCAGCGCATGGGCTCGGGCGCGGCCTTCATCTCGGCCGGCGGCTATCACCACCACATCGGGCTCAACACCTGGGAGAGCAAGGGCGGCTCGCCGCCGCCGCCTGATGCGACCGGGCTCTATCACACCGCGATCCTCTATCCGACGCGGCCGGCGCTGGCGGATGCGTTGCACCGCGTGCTCTCGGCCGGCATTGCGCTCGACGGCGCCAGCGACCACGGCGTCAGCGAGGCGCTGTATTTGCGCGATCCGGACCAGAACGGTGTGGAGCTGTATTGGGACAAGCCGCGGGAGCAATGGCCATTCGGGCCGGACGGCAAGCTTTCGATGTTCACGAAGCGGCTGGATGTGGAGGAGCTGCTGAAGCAGCGGGAGGCCTAGTCCGCACCTCGCCACTGCACGAGCCTCAGGACCCATCCGGCCACATAGAGCCCGACGCCGAACACGGCATGCGTGAGTAGCGTGTTGAGACGCGCCACGTTGGGACGTGGCGCGTGATGGGCTGCAATGCCGAGGCCCATGCCCGGCTGCATGATCAGGAAAGGTGCCGCCACGCTGCCGATTCCGACGATCAATGCGGGGCCGACACGCGGGGAATGCAGCCAATCGAGCCCCCAGATCGCCAGCAAGACGGCCGCGAACGCAATGCCGATCAGGTAGTGCGCGGCCCACCCAATCAGGCGCTCGCGTGGAGCCGGATCGGGTGCCGCGATCTTAAGATGCCGATACTGTCCGCGCGCGAGCAGGATGAGCCAGCGACCTAGGAGTCCATAGTCTAGCGATGGGATTCCAAGAACATGCGCGCGGAGAACTGCCCAACCATCGATCACGGCCGTTGCACCGGATCCGATCAAGGCGGCGCCGACCAGAAATTCAATCATTTCACCCATTCGAGACCTCGCCTGCCGCGTCGGTTGAAGCCCGCGCCTGGATCATCCAGCATGCGGCGGTAAAACGGATCGCATCTGCCTCCACGTAGGGGGCGAAGGCGGGCCGCACCGCATCCACGACCCTTTCGCGCAATCCCCTGTCGGCGTCCTGCAGGATCGTTCCGACGGGTCCCAGCCAACCGACATAGCGAGCGAGTTCGCTGGCAGGAAAGCGGCATGGAATATCCACCGGCCGGATGTCGATCTCGGTCCAGCCGCTCTCCAGCAGGATGGTCCTGACCCGATCTTTGTCAGCGAAGGCGAACTGCCCCGGACCGCCGGATGGACGGGCAGGCATATTCGGCAGAAGGGGCGCGGCGGCTCGTTCGGCCGCCGTCATGAACGGATTCTCCGCTGCGCCCCGCCATGCAACGACGGCGAGCCCGGCGCCTTCGGCGGCAGCGCGCCTCAGATTTGCGAAGGCCGCAACGAGGTCTTCGAAGAACATCACGCCGAGACGTGAAATGATCGTATCGAAGCTCGCCGGGTCGAATTTATGGTGCTGCGCATCGGCGCAGATAAAGCTGGCCGAGGTGCCTTCGCGCTCGGCGCGGGCCAGCGCCGCCCCGATCATCGGCGCGGAGATGTCGATGCCGACCACACGGCCGCCTTGCCCGAGCTTTCGAGCGACCGCAACGGTCAGACCACCAGTGCCGCAGCCGACGTCCAGAACGCGACGATTGGAGCCGGCAGGAACGGCCTCGCACAGCGGCCTCTCGAATTGCTTGAACATCTCATCCAGGATGTCCTGGGTCTCGACCCAGGCGCGTCCGGCGGGACCATTCCAAAGCCTCATCTGCTCAATCGCCTTCTGCATAGCGTCCATGATGGTTTCCCCTTTCGTCTTGCCTTGGCGGCGTTGGACGCGGCATACTGCCAGTTCAAGTGAACTTGAGGTCAAGAGGCGTGATGACGATCGATATCGCCGAAGTCGCACGGCGCTCCGGTGTTCCGGCGTCGACGCTGCGATTCTATGAGGAAAAGCGGTTGATTGCCCCGATCGGCAGGCGCGGCCTGCGCCGGCTGTTCGATCTGGAGATCCTGGATCGCCTGGCGCTGATCGCGCTGGGGCGCGCGGCGGGCTTCTCGCTCGATGAAGTTGCCCGGATGTTCGCACCCGACGGAAGGCCGCGTATCGACCGGCGGAAGCTTGCCGCCAAGGCCGACGAGTTGGACCGAACGATCCGCAAGCTTATCGCGATGCGCGACGGCCTGCGCCATGCCGCGGCCTGTCCGGCGCCAAGTCACATGGAATGCCTGCATTTTCGCCGCCTCATGCGGGTCGCGGCATTGGGAAAGGCGAGGTCGCCCAAGCGGGCACCGCGCGCGCCGCGATCAGACTGAAGCGGTCGATCGCCTTGTGTGCCCCCGCACCATGATCAACGCCGCGGCCACCAGCTCCAGCGCAATACACAGATAGAACGGCAGCTCATAGCCACCGGAGAAATCGCGCAGAAAACCGACCACGCCGGGGCCGAACGCATAGGTCACCTGGTTGATCGCAGTGTTGAGGCTGATCAGCACGCCGAACGAGGCGGAATCGAATTCCTGCTGCACGATCAGCGACGGCAGCGTGATGAGATTGCCGACCGAGAAGCCGAATAACGCGCAGGCGGCGATCAGCACGTAATCATTGTGCAAATTGATGACGACGAGAAGCGCCACGGCCTGGCTCAGAAACGACAGCGCCGAGGCGAGCCGCTGGTTGAGTCGGTCGATCACCAGCGAGAACAGCACCCGGCCGATCACCGCCATCGCGGTCAGCACCGCAACCGCGACGGCCGCGCGCTCGCGCCCGATCACGGGATCGAGGAACGAGATCAGGTGGACGATGAAGCCGACCTGCGCGAACAGCACCAAAGCAAAGGCAATGGTCACGGTGAGGAAGCCGACATCGCGCAACGCCTGGCTACGAATCTGCGCCGACGATTGCGGCTTCGTTTTCGTCGCGGCGCGCCGGCCATGGAGATCGGGCGGGCGGCCGACGACAATCAGGATCACCGGCACGAGCAGTACCAGCATGGCGCCGGCGACGATAAACATAGCGCTGGCGAAGCCGACATGGCCGATCAAGCTCACCAGCAGCGGCACGCCGACGATGCCGCCGAAGCTTGCGCCGTTCAGCGCGAGGCTGATCGCCATGCCGCGCTTCTGGTCGAACCACAGGCTGATCGTGTTGGTGATCATGGCCAGGCTCGTGCCGGCCCAGCCGAAGGCGAGCACGGCGTTCGCGAGATAAAGCTGCCACGGTTCGCGCACCGCGCCGATCGCGACCGCCGCGGCCGACATCGCCAGCGTCCCTGCGATCAGGCCGAGGCGCGGGCCGTACTTGTTGACGGCTTCGCCGACGAAGACGACGAGCAGCGCGCCGAACAGATAGAAGAACGTCGTGGCCGACGAGATCAGCGAGGCCGACCAGCCGTGCGCACGCTGGAGCTCGGCGACATAGACGCTCTGGCCGTAGAAGCCGAGCCCCCAGCCGAAGGTCGCGAGCAGGAAGCAGACCGCAACGATGCGCCAGCCTTCGTAGCGGAGAGAGGATTCGTCGACGGATCCGTCGTGTCGAGGGTTATCGAGCATGCCGCTTACTCCGTCATGCCCGGACTTGTTCCGGGCATCCACGTTCTTCGATCCGCGCGCTCAAGACGTGGATGGCCGGGACAAGCCCGGCCATGACGACATCTAGTAACCTTCACCAGAAAATCACTTCGACCTGGATCGAACTATCAACGCTGCTGACAGCCTCCCGCCATCTCAGATCGCATCCGGGAACTCGCCCATGGCCGCGTCGAGCCGCGCTTTGCGGCGACGGGTCCAAGACGCCAGCGAGAGCACGGCGAGACCGAGCAGCACCGGCGGAAACACCACCATGTTCACCGCGGACCAGCCGTAACTGGCGAGCAGTTGGCCGGACGAGAACGAGCCGATCGCCATCATGCCGAACACCAGGAAATCGTTGAAGGCCTGCACCTTGTTGCGCTCCTGCGGCCGGTGCGTCTCCAGCACCAGCGCCGAGGCGCCGATGAAGGAGAAGTTCCAGCCGACACCGAGCACGATCAGCGTGGCCCAGAAATGCATCGCGGTGATGCCGGACAGGCCGATGCCGGCCGCGCCGGCCTCCAGCAGCAGGCCGGCGGCAACGATCTTGCGCGCGCCGAAGCGGGCGATCAGCGCGCCCGTGAAGAAGCTCGGCCCGTACATGGCGACGATGTGCCATTGAATGCCGAAATTGGAATCTGAAACGCTCAAGCCGCACAGCTTCATGGCAAGCGGCGCCGAGGTCATCACCAGGTTCATCATGGGGTAGGAGATGACGCCGCACAGCGCCGCTGCGATGAAGCGTGGCTGGGTCACGATCTCGAGCAGCGGCCGCCCGCCATGAAGATCGGCCGGCGCCGGTTTCGGCATGTCGACCCCGGCGACGATGCCCATCGCGATGAGCGCGACAGCCGCCTGGACCAAGAAGCTGAAGGCGAAGAGATAAGGCTGCCAGACATCCATGGTCCATTGCACGAGCTGCGGACCGAGCACGCCGGCGAACACGCCGCCCGCCATTACCCAGGACACCGCCTTGGGTCGGTACGCCGCGCTGGCGCCGTCGGCGGCAGCGAAGCGATAGGACTGCGCCACCGCGCCGTAGAGGCCGCCAAGAAAAGTCGCCAGACAGAACAACGGAAACGAAGCGTGCAGGATCGCGAAGCAGCCGAGCAGGCCGGTGAGCGTACCCAGGCCCGTGCCGATGATGAAGGCCCAGCGGCGGCCGAAGCGACTCGATATCGCGCCGGTCGGCAGCGTGCCGGCCGCAAGCCCCAGCACGTACATCGACAGCGGTACCGTCGCGAGCGACATGTCGGGTGCAAGCGTCGCACCGACGATGGAGCCGGTGGCGAAGATCACCGCCGAATTGGCGCCGGTCAGCGCCTGCGCGGCAGCAAGGCGCACCACATTGGCGCGCACGCGGGCGTCGGCGGCGACCTCATTGGCTGCAGTCACATCCAGCATCGGCATTTCCGCCCCAACGGGCTTTTAAGTGCTTTCAAGGGCTCGCTTGATTCCCGGCACTATGGCGGGACGCGGGAGGGCGGGCAACCGGCGCAAACGGGCGCAGGCCATGTCTCTGACGCAATCGGGCCGATGATAATGGGCCGCGCACTTGACGGCTTGCGCTCGATCAAATCCTATCCGCCGCGACCTTCCGGAGTTTCGTTCATGTCCGTCGACGACAGGCCTACGCTCAGCGCTCCTGACGACGATCCCTGGCTCTGGCTGGAGGAGATCGAAGGCAAGCAGGCGCTCGATTTCGTCACGCGGCAGAACAGCCTGACACTCGACGCGTTCGGCGGAGCGGCCTTCGCGCGCGATCGCGACATCCTCGCGGCGATCTACGATCGTCCCGACAACATTCCCTATGTCAGCCGCCGCGGCACCGAACTGCACAATCTCTGGAAGGACGCCACCAACCCGCGCGGCCTGTGGCGGAAGACTTCCCTCGCGGAGTTTCGCAAACCGCATCCGACGTGGGAAATCATGCTGGATGTCGACCAGCTCGCGGCACGCGAAGGCGAGGACTGGCTGCTGAGCGGCATCACCACGCAGCCGGGAAGCGCGCGCGCCATTTTGGGGCTGTCGCGCGGTGGCAGCGATGCCGTCACCTTGCGGGAATTCGACCTCGACACCAAGAGTTTCGTTGCGGACGGATTTGCGCTGTCGGAAGCCAAGGGCGGCGCCGATTGGCTCGATGCCGACACGCTGCTGCTGTCGAGCGCCCATGGCGAAGGCATGGCGACGAGCTCGGGATATTCCCGGACGGTTCGACTGTGGCGGCGCGGCCAGCCTGTCGATCAGGCGCAGGTGATCATCGAGACCACGGCCGATCATATGGCGATCTCCGGCATCGTCGACGACACCGCTGCGGCCCCGCGCAGCTGGATCGTCGACCAGATCGACTTCTTCAATCATGCGCTCTGGCTGCGCGACGCAGACGGTGCGACGACGAAGCTCGATCTGCCGACCGGCATCTGGTTGCAGGCGCATGGCGACTGGTTCGCGATGAAGCTGCGCGAAGCCTGGTCGATCGAGGGCAAGACCTATGCCGCCGACACCGTGCTCGGCATGTCGCTCTCGGCGTTCCTCGCCGGCAGCCGCGATTTCGCGGTGCTGTTCGAGCCGGAACCTCGCCGCGCCCTGCAAGGCCTGTTCTGGACCGGAGGCAAGCTGGTGCTGTCGATCCTCGACGAGCTCCAGCCGCAATTCGAGATCTGCACGCCGTCGGCCACAGGCTGGAGCCGCGCGTCGCTCGGCGGCCTGCCGCAGATCGGCGTCGTCGACATCTGGCCGCTGGATCGCCATCCCTCCGAGAGCAATGGCGACCTGCTTGCCAATGTGCAGGATCCGCTGACGCCGCCGTCGTTGCTGCTGATCGAGCGCGGCGTCGCGAGCCCGACCGTGTTGAAGCAGGCGCCGAAAACATTCAACGCCGACGGCCTCGTGGTGACCCAGCACGAAGCGATCTCGACCGACGGCGAACGCATCCCCTATGTACAGACCGGCCCCGCCGGCGAGACCGGCGATGCACCGGTCTATATGAGCGCCTATGGCGGCTTCGCCCATTCGGTGAAGCCGTATTACAACCCGTCGCTCGGCAAGCTGTGGCTGGAGCGTGGCGGCACCACGGTGCAGGCGAATTTGCGCGGCGGCGGCGAATTCGGCACGCGCTGGCACGATGCCGGCCGGCTCGCCGGCAAGAAACTGTCGCACGACGATTTCGCCGCCGTTGCCGCCGATCTCGTCCGCCGCGGTGTGACGACGGCAAAGCGCATCGCCGCGCAGGGCGGATCGAACGGCGGCATCCTCATCACCAACATGCTGGTGCGATACCCCGAACGTTTCGGCGCGCTGTTCTGCACCATCCCGCTGATCGATATGCGCCGCTACACGAAGCTGCTCGCCGGCGCGAGCTGGATCGCGGAATATGGCGATCCCGACAAGCCCGAGGAGTGGGACTGGCTCAAGTCCTACTCCGCCTATCACAACGTCAAGGCCGGCCAGCCGTATCCGCCGATCCTGATCGCCACCACGCGACGCGACGACCGTGTCCATCCCGGGCATGCGCGCAAGATGGCGGCAAAGCTCCAGGCCATGGGCTACGAGGCCTGGTTCTACGAGCCTGAAGCCGGTGGCCACGGCTACGGCAAGGACAACAAGGAGCGCGCCGGGTTCGAGGTGATTGGCTTTCGGTTCTTAAAGGACAAGATCGGGTGGAAGGACGAGGGCTAGCGTTTGCGGCGCTGACATCTCCGCACGGTCATGGCCGGGCTTGACCGGGCCATCCACGCCTTAGCTGGTGCACGAAGAACGTGGATGCCCGGGACAAGCCCGGGCATGACGACCTCCTATCGCGCGAATACCAAGGTCAGATTGTTCGCGGGCATGTCCATCGTATCGACAAGGCGAAGACCAACGCCGCGGGCAAGCGCCTCGACATCGGCGATGTCACGCACGCCCCAGTCGGGATTGCCTTCACGCAGGGAGGTGTCGAACACCGCATTGCTGAGCGCGATGTGCTTGCCGCCGCGCTTGAACGGGCCGTAGAGGAACAGCTTGCCGTCGGCCCGCAAATAGCGGCCGGCGCCGGCGAACAGACCCTCGGCGACGCTCCATGGCGCGATGTGGATGACATTGGCGCAGAACAATGCGGCAAGACTCGACGGCCCCTGCCCGCTTTTCATCTCCGGGCACCAGTCCGGATCGGTGAGATCGATCCGCAGCGGCGAGCGGATGTTTTTGAGACCTGAATGAACGCGCCAGGCCTCGATGCTCTTGAGGTGGCGCTGGTTGAGATCGCTGGGCCACCAGATCAGGCCGGGCGTGTGACGGGCGAAGTAGACCACGTGCTGGCCGGTTCCGCTGCCGAGCTCGACCACGTTGCCGGTGCAGCCGGCGAGATGCCGTTCCAGTGCCGCCCAGAGCGGCTCGTGATTGCGATGAAATGCCGGCGCATCGAGCCGCCCATCCGACTCGACCCGACCGCCATCCCTGCCGAATTCGACGACATATTCAGCCAAGTGAGGTCCCCTTGAAAAAACGAGAACGCGATGAAAACAGGTTGAGCGCCCAAACGCTCAGGAAACAGCCGGCCCGCGCCACGGTCCCTAACTCTCGGACCAAGCCGGCTGAACAAATAATCTCTTTAGTTGCAATCGGGAAGATATTAACTCCATTTTGTCGCGTGGATAGTCTTGATTGTCAGGCGGCGCCCTTTGTGCTTTGGAACGCTTCTATTTCGTAATCGAGACCATCGCATAACGCCTCGGAATAACGCCTTGACCGCCTTTTCCCGGACGCCCGTTCTGTTCATCTTGCTGGCCATTGCAGCCGGCCTCGCCACCCCGGCGTGGGCGCAGTCCGCTGTGGCCGACGGCCAGAAACTCGCTTTCGACCGCGGCAAGGGCAATTGCCTGACCTGCCATGTCATCAGGGGTGGCGACCTGCCGGGAACGATCGGGCCGGAACTGAAGGACCTCAAGGCCAAGTACCCCGATCGCAACGAACTGACCGCGATCATCTTCGACGAGACCAAGCGCAATCCGCAGACCATGATGCCGCCGTTCGGCCGGAACCGGATTTTGACCGAACAGGAGATCAGCGCGATCGTTGATTTCCTGCAGACCCTGTGACTTCAGGCATGCCACGAGATTTGGTTGGGAGACCAGAGATGACCACACTCACCGGCCCAAGCGCGACGCGGCGCCTGATCCTTCAGGGCGCAGCCTCGGTCGCGTTGCTCGGCCTCGGCAATCTGCCGTTCGGCGCCGCGCCCGCGCGCGCCGCGGCCAACGACAAATATCCGGAAGAGGCGTTCAAGCAAAAGAGCGAGGCTGACGCCATCAAGGCGCTCTACGGCAAAACCGCCGAGCCGTCCGACAAGGTCAAGCTGGACGCCCCCGAGATCGCCGAGAACGGCGGTGTGGTGCCGATCTCGGTGACGACGACACTCGACAAGGTCACCTCGATTTCATTCTTCGTGGCCGAGAATCCCAGCGCGCTGGCCGCCAGCTACAGGATTCCCGAAGGCACGATCCCTGCTGTCGCCAACCGGCTGAAGATGGCCAAGACCACCAACGTGGTCGCGATCGTGGAGGCCGACGGCAAGCTCTACAGCGCGACCAAAGAGGTCAAGGTCACCGTCGGCGGCTGCGGCGGCTAAGCGAGGAAGATCGAGATGGCATCCAGCATTCGCGTCCGCGCCACCACCAACGGCGACATCACCGAGGTGCAGGCGCTGATCCAGCACCCGATGGATACCGGCTTCGTCAAGGACGCCAAAGGCGAACTGATCCCGGCGCATTACATCCAGCAGCTGAAATTCGAATGTAACGGCAAGGACGTCTTCGTTGCCGATTGGGGCACCGCGGTCTCGAAGGACCCCTACGTCAAGTTCAGCTTCAAGGGAGCCAAGAAGGGCGACGATCTCAAGGTCTCCTGGACCGATAACAAGGGTGCGTCGGACACGACCACTGCGAAGATCTCGTGATGAAGGCCCGCACCACCATCCTGCTTGGTTCGTTGAGCGCCGCGCTCGTCGCGTTGGCCCTCACCTCTCCACGCGTGGTGGCGGCCGACAAGGTCGATCCCATTGCCGATGCCAAGGCGTTCCAGAACTTCTTCTTCCAGAAATTCCCTGATGTGAAGCACGAGGATTTCGTCAACGGTCCTTATTCCATGAACGAGGACATGAAGCGGCAGTGGCAGGAGAAGGAGGAATTCCCGCCCTACGAGTTTGCGCTCGACGCCGGCAAGGAGATGTTCGCCACCCCGTTCAAGAACGGCAAGACCTATGCGGACTGCTTCCCGAACGGCGGCATCGGCATCCGCCAGAACTATCCTTATTTCGACGAGAAGGAAGGCAAGGTCGTCACGCTGGAGCTGGCGCTCAACCGCTGCCGCGAGGCCAATGGCGAGGCGCCCTATTCTTACGTCAAGGACGAGATGGCCTCGCTCACGGCGTACATGGCCTTCACCTCGCGCGGCAAGCCGATGGACATCAAGATCCCCGACGATCCTCGCGCGCTCGCGGCATTCGAGAACGGCAAGCGCTATTTCTACACCCGCCGCGGCCAATTGAATTTCTCCTGCGCGAGCTGCCATGTGCAGAGCCCGGGTGAGCGCATCCGCGCCGAGATCCTGGCGCCGGCGCTTGGCATTCTGAACGCGATGCCGATCTACCGCTCCGAATGGAGCGGCATGGGCACCACCAGCCGCCGCTTCGTCACCTGCAACAGCCAGACCCGCGCGGTTCCGCTGGAGCCGCAGGCGGATGAATATCGCGACGTCGAATATTTCCTGTCCTACGTCGCCAACGGCCTGCCGATATCGGGACCGGGAGCGCGGCCATGAAGCTGTCACTCCCTTTCGTCCGGCTGCTTGCCTTGCTGCTTACCCTCGGGCTCGCGCCGGCGGCGCGCGCGGCAGATGAGGCAGACTACAAGGCGGCCTTTGCCGCCGCCGAGGCCGCCTCCAAGGAGGCCGCCGGCATGCGCAACCAATGGACCGTGACCGTCTCGACGCTGGCCGCCGCAAAGAAGGCGGCCGATGGCGGCGATTTCGACCGCGCCGTGGCCGCAGCCAGGGAGGCCGAGGCGCTGGCGAAGGCGTCGATCTTCCAGGCGATTTCCGAAAAAGAAGCCTGGAAGGCGATGGAAATCCGTTAGACTGTTCGCTTGTGCAACAGCCTTGCGACCGTGAGAGGGCGCGGAGAATTTCTGGATGGCGATCCGCCGCCGCGATTTCCTGAAGAATGCAGGCCTTGCTGCCGCATCGCTGAGCCTGCCGCGGCTTGCGCTCGGTGCTGAGGCTGCGAGCATTTACGACCTCGAACGGTTCGGCAATGCGCGCATCCTTCACCTCACCGACACGCATGCGCAACTCAATCCAGTCTATTTTCGCGAGCCCAGCGTCAATATCGGGATCGGCGAGATGGCGGGACGGCCGCCGCATCTGGTCGGCCGCGCCTTTCTCGACCGTTTCGGCATCAGGCCCGACAGCGCGGATGCCTATGCCTTCAGCTGCTTCGAGTTCGAGAAGTCCGCAGGCCGCTTCGGCAAGCTCGGCGGCTTCGCCCATCTGAAGACGCTGATCGACCGCTTGCGTGGCGATGTCGGCGAAAAACGCTCCGTGCTCGTTGACGGCGGCGACCTCTGGCAAGGCTCGGGACTTGCCAACATCATGCAGGGCCGCGACATGGTCGAGGCCGCAAACCTGCTCGGTGTCGAGGCGATGACCGGGCATTGGGAATTCACCTATGGCGAGCAGGCGCTGCGCGACAATCTCGCGCGCTTCAGGGGCGAGTTTCTGGCGCAGAACGTTTTTCTCACCGAGGAAGCCGCATTCAATGATGCCCCGGCCTTCGACAAGGCGACGGGACGCGTGTTCAAGCCCTCCGTGATCAAGGAGCTCGGCGGCCATCGCGTCGCGATCGTCGGCCAAGCCTTCCCTTACGTGCCGATCGCGCATCCCAAACGGTTCACGCCGGACTGGTCCTTCGGCATCCGCGAGGAAGAGCTCCAGAAGCATGTCGACGGCCTGCGCGGCACCGACAAGGTCGATGCGGTCATCCTGCTGTCGCATAACGGCATGGACGTCGATCTCAAGCTCGCAAGCCGCGTCACCGGTATCGACGTCATCCTCGGCGGCCATACCCATGATGCGATCCCGCAGCCCATCGCCGTGAAGAATGCGAGCGGCACGACGCTCGTCACCAATGCCGGCTCCAACGGAAAATTTCTGGCCGTGCTCGATCTCGCGCTCGACAAGGGCAAGGTCGGCGACGTCAAATATCATCTGCTGCCGGTCTATTCCGAGCTGTTGAAACCCGATCCCGGGATGGCCGAACTGATCGGCCGGTTGCGGGCACCCTTCGTCACCGACTGGTTGGAGAAGATCGCGACGCCCGATCGCCTGCTGTATCGACGCGACAATTTCGCCGGCCCGGTCGACGAGCTGATCTGCAGCGCGCTGCGCACCGAGTTCGACGCCGAGATCGCGCTGTCGCCGGGCTTCCGCTGGGGCGTCACCGGACTGTCCGGCCAGGCACTGACGATGGAGGATTTGCTCGCGGAAACCGCGATCAGCTATCCCGAGACCTATGTGCAGGAGATGACCGGCGCGGAGATCAAGGACGTGCTGGAAGACGTCTGCGACAACCTCTTCAATACCGATCCCTATTACCAGCAGGGCGGCGACATGGTGCGCGCCGGTGGGCTCAGCTACACCTGCACGCCGACGGCGACGATCGGCAGCCGGATCTCGGAGCTGAAGCTCAATGGCGGCAAGGCGCTCAGTGCCAGCCACCGCTACAAGGTCGCGGGCTGGGCCTCGGTCAACGGCCAGCAAGGCGCGCCGGTGTGGGATGTGGTGGCAAAATATCTGCGCTCGGGCCGGATGTTTCAGGAGCGGCTCGGCTCCGGCGTCACGCTAAAGGGCGTCGAGGGTAATCCGGGCATCGCAGGACAGGGATGATGCGGTCGCAAAC
The DNA here is from genome assembly GCF_023101105.1 of Bradyrhizobium sp. 155. Taxonomy (NCBI): domain Bacteria; kingdom Pseudomonadati; phylum Pseudomonadota; class Alphaproteobacteria; order Hyphomicrobiales; family Nitrobacteraceae; genus Bradyrhizobium; species Bradyrhizobium sp. 155. The sequence goes on from NZ_CP064704.1 coordinate 7,468,575, forward strand.
CCTATCCGCGATGCTGCTGGCGCTGTTCGCCTGGGCGGCGATGCCACCGGCTTTCGCGCAGCAGGTGCCGCTCCAGGACAAGCCGTTCGCCGAGCACAAGATCGTGCTGCAGCTCTCCGATGGCGATGCCAGGAAGCAAGCTCTGGTGCTCAGCGTCGCCAACAATTTGCTGAAGGCCTACGACCCCGACAAGGTCGCAATCGAGGTGGTGGCGTTCGGTCCCGGCATCGACCTCCTGTTCACCGGCAGCGAGCGCCGCAAGCAGGTCGAGAGCCTGATCGCGCAAGGCGTACGCTTCGACATCTGCCTCAACACTGTCGACACGATCGAGCGGGAGACCGGCAAGCGGCCGGAGTTCATCCCTGCCGCTACGCCGGTGCAGGTCGGGGTCGGGCAGATCCTGTTCCTCAGCGAGAACGGATACACGGTGGTGAGGCCCTGAGCCTTTTGTCGGGGCGAAGCGTCGCGGCATACTCGGTGTCATCGCCGGCGAAGGCGGGCGATCCAGTACTCCGAGACCGCGAGGGGTACGGGAGGGCGCGGCGTACTGGATTCCCCGCCTTCGCGGGAATGGCAGCCGTGGCTAGGTGACGCCCACCCGCCCGTCACAGGAATAAAAATCTTCCAAATTTTCTTGCTTACACAGTGAATTGCTTCTCTTGTAAGCCCGAAATGTAATAGAATCTCGGGGTAGTTCACGCCGGGTCTTGCCATGATCTTCCGCCAGCTCTTCGACAGTGTTTCGGGCACCTACAGCTATCTCCTGGCGAGCCGCGCCGGCGGCGAGGCGCTGATCCTCGATCCCGTGCTGGAGAAGGTCGACCGCTACTGCCAGCTCCTGCGCGAGCTCGATCTCAAGCTGGTCAAGGCCGTGGACACCCATCTGCACGCCGACCACGTCACCGGCCTCGGCGAGCTGCGCGACCGCACCCATTGCATGACCGTGATGGGCGACCAGACCAAGGCCGACGTGGTGGCGATGCGGGTTGCCGACGGCGACAAGGTGACGATCGAGGGCCTGTCGCTCGACGTGATGTACACGCCCGGCCACACCGACGACTCCTACTCCTACTTGATGGGCGACCGCGTCTTCACCGGCGACACGCTGCTGATCCGCGGCACCGGCCGCACCGATTTCCAGAACGGTTCGTCGCGCGCGCAGTACGATTCGATCTTCAACCGCCTGCTCAAGCTGCCCGACGAGACCATGGTGTTCCCGGCGCATGACTACAAGGGCGACACCGTCTCCACCATCGGCGAGGAGAAACGCTACAATCCGCGGCTCCAGGTGCGCTCGGTCGACGACTATATCGAGCTGATGGCCAATCTGAAGCTGCCCAATCCGAAGATGATGGACGTCGCGGTGCCCGCCAACATGCATGTCGGCCTGCACCAGGAGGAGCTGGAGAAAGAGGGCCGCGTGCTCCGCGCCGTCGAGGCGATCCGCAGCCTCGGCCGTCCCGATATCCTGCTGGTCGATTTGCGCGAGACCAATGAGCGGATGAAGCACGGCATGCTCGAAGGCGCGCTGCATACACCCTATCCGTCCGTTGAGGACAGCCTCAAGCCCGGCGGCATGCTGCGCGAGGTCGCGGCCGCCACCGGTCGCCGCGTCGTGTTCTTCTGCGCCTTCGGCGAACGCTCTGCGATGGCTGTCGCCGCCGCCAAGGAGGCCGGGCTCACCAACACCGCCCACATCGCCGGCGGCATCGATGCCTGGAAGAAGGCCGGCGGGCCGGTGGTGCACTGACCGCCTTGAGATAAGTCAGGAACTGCACATATCTTCCGGATAGGTTTGGGCGCAGCATCACTGTCCGGGACCAGCCATGGCCAAGATCGGCAAGCCGAGCGCGCCGCCCAAAATTGCGGACGACGCGCCAGCAAAAGACAAGGCGAAGAAGCCTCAGCCTCCGCGCGACACCGAAGACGATGATTACGAAGACGGCGACATCGCGACACCAAAGCGCGACCGCTACGGGCCGGACGACGAGCCGTTTTGAGGGGCTCGTCTCTTGCCACGCTCTCAACTGTCGTCCTGCCCCGCGCTACTGCCATGCGCCTGCGTTCATGGACAAATAACCGCTCTGCCCGATAGTTTGCGCGTCTCCAAAGGACGTGAAACGGAACTGCAATGGTCGACGTTCTCGCCGCACCGCAGCAAGGCAAGGCGGACAGCGCGCTACGCACGCTGACGGGAATTTCGATCGCGCATTGGGTCAGCCATTTTCATCTGCTGGTCCTGCCGATGCTGTTTCCCTTCCTCAAAAATCAACTCGGCGTCGGCTACGTCGAGCTCGGCTTCGCGCTGACCGTGTCGGCCGTGGTGTCGGGGCTGACGCAGGCGCCGACCGGCTATCTCGTCGACCATTTTGGCGCGCGAAAGATTTTGCTGGGCGGCCTCACCCTCGGCGGCCTCGCGCTGATCCTGCTTGGCCTGCATCTCAGCTACACCTCGCTGATCGCCTGCGCCGTGCTGCTCGGGCTCGCCAACAGCGTCTACCATCCCGCCGATTACGCCATCCTCGCCGAGCACATGGACGAAGCGCGGATGGGCCGCGCCTTCTCGATCCATACCTTTGCCGGCTATTTCGGCGGCGCGGTGGCGCCGGCGATCGTCGCCGCGATGGTCATCGTGTCAGGCGGTGTCGGTGCGCTGATCGCATCGGGCGTGATCGGCGTTCTGGTCGCGGTGTTGCTGGTGACCATGAACATTCCCGATGCCGGCGCGCACAAGACCAAGCCAGGCACCGAGAACGCACCCAAACAGGCCGTGATCACGCCGGCGCTGATCACGCTGACGGCACTGTTCATGCTGCTCAGCCTGTCGGTCGCCGGCATCAACAATTTCGGCGTGGTGGCGCTGATGAGTGGCTATGGCGTGACCTATTCCGCGGCCAATGTCGCGCTCACCGCCTTCCTCGGTGCAAGCGCCGCCGGCGTGCTCGCGGGCGGCTTTCTTGCCGACCACACCGAGCGCCACGGCTATGTCGCCGCCGCCTGCTTCGCCGCGAACGCGGCGATCGTGCTGCTGATCGCGCTGGTCACGCTGCCGGGCTGGGCGCTGACCGCCACGATGGCGGCCGCGGGATTCCTCTCCGGCGTGATCGCGCCTTCGCGCGACATGCTGGTGCGCAATGCAGCACCTCCCGGCGCGGCGGGGCGCGCCTTCGGCATCGTCTCCACCGGCTTCAATCTCGGCGGCATCGTCAGCCCGCTGTTGTTCGGCTGGATTATGGACCAGAGCGCGCCGCATTGGGTGTTCGGCGCATCCGTGATCTTCATGGTCGCGACGGTGGTGCTGTCGCCGTTCACGGAGCGGAAGCGGCAAATCGCGGCTTGAGCAACAAACTCAATTGTCGTCCCGGCCTAGTGCGCAATTGCGCATAGGGGCCGGGGGTCCATAACCACGAATCGGAGTTGTGGCGCAAAGCTGCCAACTCCAAGTCTTCGCCAAACTAAAAATCGTGGTTATGGATCCCGGCCTTCGCCGGGATGACAGTTGTGATTGGGTTGGCTGAAGTGGCCCCTTACGTCGGCGACACCGCGCTCTTCAGCGGCGCTGCCTGCGGAGCAGCTCCACCGGTCAGCCTGGCCTTTTCCGTGTTGGGCCAGAGCAGGAGCAGCCCGAGCGCACCGGAGCCGACCATGATCGCGGCGTTGATGGTGAAGCCGGTCATGTAGCCGTCGAGCATGCTGCCGGCGCGCTGGATTACGCTGCCCATCACGAGCGGCGCGATGATGCCGGAAAGCGTATAGAGCGCACCGTAGATCGCGAGAACCGCGCCGCGCTGCGACGTCGGCGTGAACTCGCCGAGCATGGGCGGGCAGACGACGTAGATCGCGCCGCACAGGCCGGAGCCGACCACGAGCAGGGCGATCTGGAGGCCGGCACCTTGGACGTGCGGCATCATCGCGAGGATCAGGCCGCCGACGATCAGCGGCACAGAGCCGAGCACGCCGCGGGAGATCCGCGACGTGTAGCCGCGTGCCAGCATCACCTGCGAGATCCAGCCCGTGAGAATGACGATGGTCGCCCCGAACACCCAGGGCAGGATCGAGACGAAGCCCGCCTGAGACTGCGAGAAGCCGAGGCCCTTGACGATGAAGGGCGTGAACCAGGTGAGCCCGAGCGACAGCGCCCAATAGGCGCCGAAGGTCGCGGTCACACAGCCGATGAAAGTGCGCGATGTCAGAAGCTGGAGATAGGGTATTTTCGGTTCGATCACGGCCGATGCGTGGGTGTCCAGCGGGCCTTCCTTGCCGAGTGCGAGCCAGGCGGCGACCCAGATCAGGCCGACGATTCCAAGCGCACCGAACGCATAGTGCCAGGAATGATTGACGATGATCCAGTTCAGCGCCGGGACCGCCAGGATCACGCCAAAGGCCGAACCTTGCGACAGGATTGCGGTCGGCATCGTGCGCTTCTCGTCGGGGAACCATTTGTAGACTGCGTGCATCGCCACCGAGGCCGCCGGGCCTTCGCCGGCGCCGAGCACGATGCGGCAGATCAGGAGTGTGGTGAAAGAGACGGTGCCGACCATCGGAAACTGCGTCAGCGCCCAGATCACCGCGAGCGTCAACAGCACCCAGCGGGTCGGTACCTTGTTGACGATGAAGCCCACCACGATCGCCGAGATCGAGAACAGGAAGAAGAACGACGAGCCGAGCAAACCGAACTGCTCGGGCTCGAGCTTCAGCTCGGTCATGATCGGAACGCCCGCGAGACCGACGACGATCTTGTCGGCGAAGTTCACCAGCATGAAAAGAAACAGGAGAAATGTAACGGTCCAGGCGCCCTTTGGCGTTTGCTTTTGCGTTTGCTTTTGCGTTTCCTTCGACGTTTCCTTGGACATCCCCGTCATCTTGCCCGCCGCGGGCTGCGTTGCCTGAGCGCTCATCGTTCTCCCCGTCGTCCCTTTTTGGCACTTTTTTGATGTGGTCCTCTTAGGAGCTAACAACGGCTTCAATACCAACGCAACCCGGCATTTCCGCAGCAAGTGTGCTACGCAGCAATTCCGCTAATTCCGTCCGGCGCCATTCATCGTGCTGAGCATCCGAAACCTCTCCAAGACGTTCTCTTCGGCCGGTGAGCCGGTCCATGTCCTGCGCGGCGTCGATCTCGATCTCAAGGCCGGCGAACGCGTCGCACTGACCGGCGAGTCCGGCAGCGGCAAGAGCACACTGCTGCACCTGATCGCAGGGCTCGATGCCGCCGATGGCGGCACGATCCGACTGGAAGACACGGAGGTCACCAAATTGTCCGATGCGGGACGCGCGGGCCTGCGGCGCGACCGGATCGGCCTGGTGTTTCAACAATACAATCTGATCCCGAGTCTGTCGGTCGGGGATAATCTGGTGTTTCAGGCACGGATCGCCGGCCGGTACGACGAGGCTTGGTACAAGGAGCTGATCGAGCGTCTCGGGCTTGGCGGCCTGCTCAAGCGTTATCCAGAACAATTGTCGGGCGGACAGCAGCAACGGGTCGCGATTGGCCGGGCCCTGGCGACGAAGCCGTCGTTGCTGCTGGCGGACGAGCCGACCGGCAATCTCGACGAGGCCACCGCCGAGGACGTGCTGGCCTTGACGCGCGACCTCGTCACGCGCACCGGCTGCGGCTTTCTGATGGTGACGCACAGCCTGCATCTGGCCGCCGCACTCGATCGCCACGTCAACCTGCATGCCGGGCGGATCGCATGAGGCGCGCGCTCTGGGTCCTCGCCGTGCTGCTCAGCCATTGGCGGCGCCACAAGATGCAGTTCGCGACGCTCCTGATCGGGCTGATCGCGGCGACTGCGCTGTGGAGCGGCGTGCAGGCGATCAACCAGCAGGCCCGCAGCGCCTATGACCGCGCCGCGGCAACCTTCGGCGGCGCGCGCACGCCGATGCTGGTCGCGCCTGATGCCGCGACTTTTCCGCAGGAGCTGTTCGTCAAGCTGCGCCGCGCCGGCTGGCCGGTCTCGCCGATGCTGGAGGGACGGGTCCAGGTCAACGGGCGCTCGGTCCGGCTGCTCGGCATCGAGCCGGTGACGCTACCGGTCGATGTCGGCAACGCACCGCGCCTCGGCGCCGCCGATCTGAGCAGCTTCGTGGCGCCGCCGGGCCAGACGCTGGTGGCAAAGGAAACGTTGACCGACTTGCAGGAGCGGGAAGGCGCAGCGCCGCCGATCAGCAACGGCGCAATACTGCCGCCGCTGCGCGTGCTGCCGCAGCTCGTGCCCGACGTGCTCGTGGTCGATATCGGCGTGGCGCAGCGGCTGCTGAACAAGCCGGACCAGATCTCGCGGCTTCTGATCGGCAAGCCCAAGGGCAAGCCCGCGCCCTTAGCGAGCGTCGTCGGCGACCGCTTACAGCGGGTTGAGCCGGATGCGGAGACCGAGCTGGAGCGTCTCACCGACAGCTTTCACCTCAACCTCACCGCGTTCGGCCTGCTGTCGTTCTTCGTCGGTCTTTTCATCGTCAATTCAGCCGTCGGCCTCGCCTTCGAGCAGCGGCTGCCGATGCTGCGCACGCTGCGGGCCTGCGGTGCCTCGGCACGACTGGTCAACACCGTGCTGGTGGTCGAGCTCGTGGCGCTGTCGCTGGTCGCAGGCCTGATCGGGCTCGCCTGCGGCTATTTCATTGCAGCCGCGCTCTTGCCCGACGTCGCAGCATCCCTGCGAGGGCTCTACGGCGCGCAAATCCCGGGGCAGCTCAGCTTGCGTCCCGAATGGTGGCTCGCCGGGATCGGCATCAGCATTGTGGGCGCGCTTGTTGCCGCGGCGACCAGCCTGATCAAGGCTGTCAGGATGCCGGTGCTGGCGACCGCGCAGCCGCGCGCCTGGCAACAGAGGCAGAGCCGTTGGCTGATCCTGCAGAGCGGGGCTGCCTGCGCCGTGTTCGCCGTCGCGCTGTTGCTGCTCCAGTACGGGCAATCGCTGATCGCGGGCTTTGGCGTGCTGGCAGCGCTGATGCTCGGCGCGGCGTTGATCTTGCCGGCCTTCCTCGACATCATCCTGCAAACCGGGCAGCGTTTCGCGCGAAAACCGCTCGCGCTGTGGTTCTGGGCGGACAGCCGGCAGCAGCTCTCGGGATTGTCGCTGGCGCTGATGGCGCTGCTGCTCGCGCTCGCCGTCAATGTCGGGGTGTCCACCATGGTGGAAACGTTCAGCCGCACCTTCATCGGCTGGCTCAACGGGCGGCTCGCAGCCGACGTCTACATCAGCGCCTCCGACAATGCGAAAGGCGTCGCGATCCGCAACTGGCTGAAGGAGCGCAGCGATGTCCAGGCGATCCTGTCGGGCGGACGTGCCGAGGCGCAGGTGCAGGGCCAGCCGGTGGAACTGCTCGGCCTGCCCGATCACGCGCTCTATCGCGAGCGCTGGCCGCTGCTCGAAGCCGCACCCGGTGCCTGGACACAACTCATACCCGGCAATGCCGCTTTCATCAGCGAGCAGCTGAGCCGCCGCCTCAACGTCCGCGTCGGTGACGTCGTTGACGTCCCGGCGCCGGGCGGGACCTGGGAGCTCGACATCGTCGGCATCTATGCCGACTACGGCAACCCCAAGGGACAGCTGGCGGTGAATGTCGCGGCGCTGATCCGGCATTTTCCGCAGACGCCGCAGACGCGCATCGGTCTCATCGTCGCGAAGGAGAATATCCCCGGTCTGATCGCGGCGCTGCAGAAGCAGTTTGCGCTGGACGACCGCAGCGTCGCCGACCAGGCGACGGTGAAGGCGGAATCGATCCGCATCTTCAACCGGACCTTTGCGGTGACCTCGGCGCTGAACGCCTTCACCCTCGGCGTCGCCGGGATCGCGCTTCTGACCAGCCTTCTCACACTGGCGAACTCGCGCCTGCCGCAGCTTGCGCCGCTCTGGGCGATCGGTATCACGCGGCCACGCCTTGCCGCGATCGAATTGACCAAGACGCTGTCGGTCGCGCTGTTCACGTCTCTGCTGGCGGTGCCGCTCGGGCTGCTGGTGGCGTGGTGCCTGATCGCGATCGTCAATGTGAAAGCGTTCGGCTGGCGGCTGCCGTTCCATGTATTTCCGTTGCAACTGGTCGAGCTGGTGGCAGTCGCGCTGTTCGCCTCGTTGCTTGCCACCCTGCCGCCGATGATCCGACTTGCCCGGATGCAGCCGGCGAGCCTCGTCAAGGTGTTTGCCAATGAGCGCTGATGGGATTTCGCGGCGCACCTTCGCCGGCGGCATCGCCGCGCTCGCGGCAGTCCGCCGCGCAGGCGCGCAAGGCTATGCCGGGCTCGGCGAGACAGCCGACGGCTTTGCCAAGGTCACGCCGGGGAAGACGTTCGCCTTTCCGGACGATCACGGGCCGCATCCGGAGTTTCGCATCGAATGGTGGTATCTCACGGCGAACCTCGTCGATGCCAGCGGCGCGGCTTGCAGCCTGCAATGGACGCTGTTCCGACAGGCGACGCAGCCGGGGCCGCAGGGCGAAGGCTGGGCCAATCAACAGGTGTGGATGGCGCATGCCGCGGTAACGCGCGCCGACACCCACCGCTTCAACGAGCTGTTTTCCCGCGGTGGTGTGGGACAGGCCGGAGTCACGGCGAAACCGTTCTCGGCCTGGATCGACGATTGGGAGATGAACGGATCCGAGCGCACCGAAGATCGCGCTTTAGCGCCGCTGACGCTGAAGGCCTCGGGCGCCGACTTCAGTTACGTGCTGACGCTCGAGGCCGATCGTCCGGTGATGTTGCAGGGCGCCGGCGGCTACAGCCGTAAATCGGAGCGCGGTCAGGCCTCCTATTATTACAGCCAGCCGTTCTATCGCGCCCGCGGCACGCTCACCATCGACGATAGGACGGTCGATGTTTCCGGCCAGGCCTGGATGGACCGCGAATGGAGCAGCCAGCCACTCGATGCCGACCAGACCGGCTGGGACTGGCTGTCGCTGCACCTGTCATCCGGTGACAAGCTGATGCTGTACCGGCTCCGGCAGAAGGACGGCAAAGATTATCCGTTCGGCAACTGGATCAGCGCGATGGGCGAGACGCAGATGATCGCGGGCGACGACATCCAGATGATGCCGAAAGCGACGGCTGAGGTCGCGGGACACAAGCTCCCGGTGGAATGGCAGATCGCGATCCCCTCGCGGTCGTTCTCGATCCAGTGCAAGCCGCTCAATCCACAGGCGTGGATGGGGACCGGTTTTTCCTATTGGGAAGGGCCGATCAGCTTTGCCGGTACGCATGACGGCGTTGGCTATCTCGAGCTGACCGGGTATTGAACCGGGACCTCTTCGAAGGGACTAGCGATGCATCACCTCACCGCCCTCGTCACGCTGCTGGCGATCCTGTTCTACTTCTTCACCTCCATCAACGTGTCGCGCTCGCGCACCAAAACCGGCGTCAAGGTGCCGGCAATGTCGGGCCATCCGGATTTCGAGCGCGCGTTCCGGATCCAGATGAACACGCTGGAATGGATGCCGATCTTCCTGCCGTCGCTCTGGCTTTTCGCGATTTACATCAGCGATTCCGGCGCAGCGGCGATCGGCGCGGTCTGGATCGTCGGCCGCATCGTTTACTTCATCGGCTATTCGAAGGCCGCCGCAAAACGCGGCCCGGGATTTTTTATTCAGGGTATCGCGGCCATTGCGCTGTGGGCGGGGGCGCTGGGGGCGGCGGTGCTGCGACTGGTGTGAGGCAGCCGACATACGGCCACTTGCCCCGCCGTCGTCCTGGCGGAGGCCTGGACCCATAACCACAGGACACGGTTATGGGCACGATGGCGGCGACAGCTTGTTTCAACAAGCGGCTGTCGGGGTAATGGGTCCTGGCTTTCGCCAGGACGACATAGAGATCCTCACTTCGTCAGCGGGCAGCCGCTCTCCTTGGCAGTGAAGAACGCCTTCTCGCCGGGAACGACCGCGAGCTGCTTGTAATAGTCCCAGGGCTTCTTCGATTCCGCGGGCTTCTTGACCTCGAACAGATACATGTCGTGGACCATGCGGCCGTTCTCGAGCACCTTGCCGCCTTGCGCGAAGTCGTCGTCGACCGGCAGCTCCTTCAGCTTCTTGGCGACCGCATCCGGATCCTTGGACCCGGCGGCCTTGACCGCCTTGAGATAGCTCAGCGTCGCCGAATAGGTGCCGGCCTGGATCATGTTCGGCATCCGGCCGGTGCGCTTGAGAAAGCGTTCGCCGAGATGGCGCGTGCGGTCGTTGATGTCCCAGTAATAGCCCTCGGTCAGCACCAGGCCTTGCGCGGCCTGCAAGCCGAGGCCGTTCACTTCGGCGAGCGTCATCAAGAGGCCCGCGAGCTTCTGGCCACCGGAGACGATGCCGAACTCGGACGCCTGCTTGATCGAATTGGTGGTGTCGAGGCCGGCATTGGCAAGGCCGACGATCTTCGCCTTCGAGCTCTGCGCCTGGAGCAGGAAGGAGGAGAAGTCCGAGGAGTTGAGCGGCACGCGCACCGAACCGAGCACCTTGCCGCCATTGGCGGTGACGATCTCGCTGGTGTCCTTCTCCAGCGCGTAGCCGAAGGCGTAGTCCGCGGTGAGGAAGAACCAGCTGTCGCCGCCGGCCTTGGTCAGCGAGCCGCCGGTGCCGACACCGAGCGCGCGGGTGTCATAAGCCCAGTGGAAGCCATAGGGCTGGCAGGCATCGCCGGTGAGGCGCGAGGTCGCAGCGCCGACGACGATGTCGATCTTCTTCTTTTCCTTGGAAAGCTCGTGGATCGCGAGCGCGACCGATGAGGTCGTCAGCTCCGTGATCATGTCGACGTTCTCGACATCGTACCAGCGGCGCGCGATCGAGGTCGCGAGATCCGGCTTGTTCTGGTGGTCGGCGGTGACGAGCTCCACCTTCTGGCCCAGCACCTCGCCGCCGAAATCCTCGATCGCCATCCGGGCGGCCTCGACCGACCATTTGCCGCCGTAATCGGCGTAGACGCCGGACTGGTCGTTGAGGATGCCGATCTTGACGCCTTGCGCAGAGGCCGGCGCGGCCAGCAGCAAAGCCGAAATTGCGACAGCGGCCAAAAGTGCTGATTTCATCTGTTAGCTCCCAGCAGTTTTCTGTTTTGAAATCGCGCGGATACTAGTGAAGAACCCCGGCGGTGCCCATCCATTGCATGTTGGTCGTTAGTATGAAGGGCGTGCCAAGCAAACGGCGTCGTCCCGGCCTAGTACGCAATTGCGCACGGGGGCCGGGACCCATACCGCGGAATCCCTCGGTTGCGGTCGGTAGGAGTACCGAACGACGAATCTTCACTAAACCACGTTCGAGGGTTATGGGTCCCGGCCTTCGCCGGGACGACAGCGTGAATATTGAAGGGTCGGTGGCGCGCCATTTGATACTTATCAGCCCACCGCCTTCGGCTTCCCCTCGTTCTTCCCCTCGGCCAGGTTCCGCACCACCACATAGAAGATCGGCGTGAACAGAAGCCCAAACAGGGTGACACCGATCATGCCGAAGAACACGGCGACGCCGACGGCTTGCCGCATCTCCGAGCCCGAGCCGGACGAGATCACCAGCGGCAAGACGCCGAGGATGAAGGCGAAGGACGTCATCAGGATCGGCCGCAGGCGCAGGCGGCAGGCGTCGATCACGGCCTCCAGCCGCGGCTTGCCTTCTTTCTCGATGTCGCGCGCGAACTCGACGATCAGGATCGCGTTCTTTGCCGCCAGCCCCACCAGCACGACGAAACCGATCTGGGTGAGGATGTTGACGTCCTGCCCCATGATGCGCACGCCGATGGTGGCCGCCAACAGGCACATCGGCACGATCAGGATCACCGCGAACGGCAGGGTCCAGCTGCCGTATTGCGCGGCAAGCACCAGATAGACGAACAGCACGCAGATCGGGAATACGTAGAGACCCGCATTGCCGCCCGTGATCTGCTGGTAGGACAGATCGGTCCACTCGAAGCTGAAGCCACTCGGGAGGGTGTCGTCGGCGAGCTTCTTGATCGCGTTGAGCGCGGTGGTCGAGCTGGTGCCCGGCGCCGGCTCGCCCTGCAGCTCGGAGGCCGCGTAGAGATTGTAGCGCGCGACGCGGTCAGGGCCGGAAACGTCCTTGAACTCGACCACGCTGCCGAGCATCACCATGTCGCCGGAGGCGTTGCGCGTGCGCAACCGCGAGAGATCGCTCGGCTCTTTCCGGAACGGGAAGTCGGCCTGCGCGGTGACGTGGTAGGTGCGGCCGAACAGGTTGAAGTCGTTGACATAAGTCGATCCGAAATAGGTCTGGATCGTGTCGTTGATGCCGGCGATGGGAACGCCGAGCTTCTGCGCCTTGGTGCGGTCGATGTCGACGAAGAGCTGCGGCGTATTGGCCGAGAACGGCGAGAACACGGAGGGAGCGAGCAGCGAGGGCGATTTGCGCGCCGCGGCGACAAGCTCGTCAGTAGCCGCGGCGAGCATCTCCGGCCCACGGCCCTGGCGGTCCTGGATGCGGATGGTGAAGCCGCCACCGGTGCCGATGCCGGGCACGGCCGGCGGCGGAATCACGATGATGAAGGCACCCTGAATCGCGGCCAAGCGTTTGCGCAGCTCGACCGTGATGGCGTTCGCAGACAATCCTTTCTTGATCCGCGCCTCGGGCTCGTCGAACACTGGGAAGAGCGCCGCCGCGTTGCCGGCCTGCGTCCGCGTCGCGCCGGAGAAGCCGGCGAAAGCGGCCACGCGGATGATACCCGGCGTATCCAGCGCGATCCGCTCGATCTCGCGCACGACCTCGGTGGTGCGCGCCAGCGAAGCGGCGCCCGGCAATTGCACGGAGATGATGACGTAGCCGCGGTCCTGCGCCGGAATAAAGCCTTGCGACGTGGTGGCGATCAGCCAGCCGGCGCTGCCGATCAGCACGACGTAGATCAGGATCATCACCGCCGAATGCCGGATCACGAAATTGGCGAGGCCGGCGTAGCCATGCGCGAGACGGTCGAACACGCGGTTAAACACGCCAGTGAAAGCGTTCCAGCCGCGTGCAACAAGATTCCAGCGCGCGGGCGGCCGTTTCTCCTCGTGGGGGACGAGGAGAAGCGAGGCCAGCGCCGGCGATAGCGTCAACGAGCAGAAGCAGGAGATTGCGGTCGCGACCGCAATGGTGACGGCGAATTGCTGGAAGAACTGACCCGAAATTCCGCCCAGAAATGCGGTCGGGACGAACACCGCGCACAGCACCAGCGCGATCGACACCAATGCGCCGCCGACCTCCTCCATGGTCTTCAGCGCGGCATCGCGCCGGCTCATGCCATGCTCGAGATGCCGCTCGACATTCTCGACCACCACGATGGCGTCGTCGACCACGATACCGACGGCGAGAACGAGCCCGAACAGCGTGAGATTGTTGATCGAGAAGCCGAGCGCCGCCATCACCGCGAAGGTGCCGACCAGCGAAACCGGAATCGCGATGATCGGAATGATCGCGGGACGCCATCCCTGCAGGAACACCAGCACGACGACGACCACGAGCAACATGGCCTCGTAGATGGTCTTGATCAGCTCGTGGACGGACTGCGCGATGAACTCGGTCGGGTTGTAGCCGATATTGAAGTCGAGGCCTTTCGGAAAGGTCTCCTTCAGCTTCGTCATGGTGTCCGAAATGTTCTTCGCGGTCGCGAGCGCGTTCGATCCCGGCCGCTGCGTCACCAGCATGGCGACCGCCGATTTGCGCAGCAGGAAGCTGTTGGTGGAGTAGGCGAGAGCACCAAGCTCGATACGGGCGACGTCGCGCAGGCGCACCGTGCGGCCGTCGGAGCCGGCCTTGATCAGGATGTCCTCGAACTGCTTCTGGTCTTTCAATCGCCCGGTGAAGGTGAGGTTCGGCTGGAAGGCGCGGTCGGCGATCGGCGGTTCGGCGATCTGGCCGCCCGCGATCTGCACGTTCTGCGCGCGGATCGCGGCGAGCACCTCGGTTGCGGTCAGGCCGAGATTGGCGATCCGGTCAGGATCGAGCCATAGCCGCATCGAATAATCGCGCGCGCCGAAGATCTGGATGTCGCCGACGCCGTCGATCCGCAGCAGCTGATCGCGGACCTGGAGCAGCGCATAGTTGGAGATGTAGAGCTGGTCGAACGTGTCGTCGGGCGACAGCATGAACACGACCATCAGGATGTCGGGCGAGTTCTTGCGCGTGGTGACGCCGTTGCGCTGAACCTCTTCAGGCAAACGCGGCTGCGCGATCGCAACGCGGTTCTGCACCAGCACCTGGGCTTTGTCGAGATCGGTGCCGAGCTTGAAAGTGACGGTGATGGTGAGCTGGCCGTTCGAGGTCGCCTGGCTGTAGAGATACAGCATGTCCTCGACGCCGTTGATCTCCTGCTCGATGGGTGCGGCAACCGTGTCGGACACGGTCTGCGCGGAGGCGCCGGGATATTGCGTGGTGACGACGACGGTCGGCGGCACCACTTGCGGATATTCGGAGACCGGCAGCGTGGTATAGGCCAGCGCGCCGACGATCAGCAGCACGATCGACAGCACCATCGCCAGGATGGGCTGGTTGATGGAGAGACGGCCAAGATTCATGATTTGCCACCGGCGGGCGCTGGTGCCGTCTGCGGTGCGACCTTGGCACCGACGCGGGCGCGCTGGATGCCGTTGACGATGACGCGGTCGTCCGCCTTCAATCCCTCGCGGATCACGCGCAGGCCCTCGTCGAGCGGTCCGAGCGTCACGGGACGCGCCTCGACGGTGTCGTCCGGCTTGACCACGAACACGATCTTGCGGGACTGGTCAGTTGCGACCGCAACGTCGGGGATCAGCAGCGCTTCATAGGGCGCGCTGCCGATCAGTCTGATACGCCCGAACTGACCGGGCAGGATCGAAAGATCGGTGTTCTTGACCACGGCGCGGCTGCGCAGCGTGCCGGTGGAGACATCGAGGCGGTTGTCGAGGAAATTGATGCTGCCTTCACGGGATGGTTTCGTCTCGCCGGCGAGCGTCACCTGCACCGGGTTCGCCGTATCGCGCGAACTCGGGCGGCGGCCTTCGAACCACAGCTTGCTGTATTTGATGAAGGTCGCCTCATCCATGTCGAAATAGATATAGATCGGGTCGAGCGTCACGATCGAGGTGAGCAGCGTCGACGTTCCGGTATCGCTGCCCTGCACGAGATTGCCAGGGCTGACAAGGTGGCGGCTGACGCGGCCGGTCAGCGGCGCCGTCACATGCGTGAATTCGATATTGAGCTTGGCGACTTTGAGCGCACCCTCGGCCTGTGTTTCGGCAGCGTGCGCAGCCTGCAAGGCCTGACGGCGCTGATCGACCACCTGCTCGGAGACGGCGCTGGTCTGCACCAGGCTCAAACCGCGATCGAGCTCCCGCTTTGCAAGCTCCACCTTGGCACGGGCATCGGAAAGCTGCCCCTCGGCCTGCGTGGCCACCGCCTCGAACGGACGTGGGTCGATGACGTAGAGCAGATCGCCCTGACGCACGATGGCGCCATCCTGGAATTCGACAGAGTTGACGAACCCGCCGACGCGCGGGCGGACCTGCACCTCCTCCATCGCCTCGAAGCGGCCGGTGAACTCGTCCCAATCGGTGACGGTGCGCTTGACCGGTTGGGCGACGGTTACCGGCGCCGGCGGGGGAGCGCTCGCTTGCGAGGCCGGCTGGCCGCAACCGGTGAGCACGAACGCCGCGGCGAGAAGGCCGACGATGGCGTAAGGCCGAGGCGAAACGAAATCGTGCGTTTTGACAAATTGCTCGCTTCCGTCCGGTCCAGTCATCCCAGGTCCTCGCATCAAAGCCGCGGAAAAAGCAGGGTACGCCTGTACCCGCGGGCGCCACAAGATGGGTGGCAATGATGAACTCTTCAAGACCAAAGCGCAGGCAATGCTCGGAGGAATGCCCTGGCCGGATGACGGGTTGACAGGGCTTGTTGGCCTCTCCCCGTAAGCCGGGAGAGCAAGCGGAGAGTGCGTTAGCGTCTTCGCACATGACGGGCGGAGCCGGCTCGGCTAGATTGCTCCTCATAAAACAAGACGAATTGTCCGGGGAGGACAGGCGTGCACCAGGGACGTGTCGTTTACGGCGCGATCGAGGAAGTCGTGTTCGGCCACCCCGCGGCCGAGGCCGTGGTCGCCCAGATGGACCGGCTGGGGACGCGCCGCGCCTTCCTGATGGTCTCGGGCACGCTCAACCGGCAGACCGACGAAATCGCCAAGATCAAACAAGCCCTGGGCACAAATTGCGCGGGCGTCTTCGATGCCATGCCGGCGCACACCCCGCGCGAGGCGGTGATCGCCGCCACCAATGCGGCGCGCGAAGCGGGCGCCGACCTGATCGTCACCGTGGGCGGCGGCTCGATCACCGACGGCGCCAAGGCGGTGCAGCTCTGCCTCGCCAACGGCATCGACGATGTCGACGGCATCGAGCGTATCCGCGTGCACAAGGGCGTCGCGCCCGAGATGACGGCGCCGACCGTGCGTCAGATCAGCGTGCCGACCACGATCGCCGGCGGCGAGTTCAGCTCGATCGCAGGCGTCACCGACCGCACCGCCCATGTGAAACAGATGCTACGGCATCCGCTCAGCGTTCCGCGCGCGACCATCCTCGATCCCGCCATCACCGTGCACACGCCGGAATGGCTATTCCTCTCGACCGGCATCCGCGCCATCGATCATTGCGTCGAGGCGATCTGCTCGCGCGAGACGCACCCCTATGCCGACGCGCAATCGGTGAAGGGCCTCGCCATGCTCGCCGACGCGCTGCCACGGGTGAAGGCTGACCCTGCTGACCTCGACGCGCGAATGGATGCGCAGATCGGCACCTGGCTGTCGATGGGCGCGCTCGCCGCTGGCGTGCCGATGGGCGCGAGCCACGGCATCGGTTACGTGCTGGGCGCAGCCTTCGACGTACCGCATGGCTACACCTCCTGCGTCATGCTGCCGGCCGTGATGCGCTGGAATGCGCGCGACAATGCCGAGCGCCAGATGATCGTCGCGGCCGCAATGGGTTTTCCCGGCCACGCGGCAGCCGATGTGCTCGATGCCTTCATCCGCTCGCTCGGCATGCCGCGCAGCCTCGCCGATGTGCGCGTCTCGCCGGAGCATTTCGACGCCATCGCGGACGCTGCGATGCGCACGAACTGGATCCCGCGCAACCCGCGCAAGATCGACAGCCCCGCTCAAGTGCGCGAAATCCTGCTTCTTGCCGCATGATCCAAAGCCGGAGGACTGATGTACCCAGGTCAGCATGCCCGCCTGCGCCCACTCCAGCCCGCCTTCATCATGGCGACGACCGGCGAGGCCGTCACCTATCGCGAGCTCGATGCGCGCAGCAATCGGCTGGCGCACCTGTTCCGCAAGTATGGCCTGAAGCGGCTCGACCACTACTCGATCTTCATGGAGAACAATTCCCGCTACCTCGAAGCCTGCGGCGCGGGCGAGCGCTCCGGCCTCTACTACACCTGCATCAACTCGTTCCTGACGCCGGGCGAGTTCGCCTATCTCCTGGTCAACAGCCAGTCGAAAATCCTGATCACGTCGGTTGCGAAGCTCGATATCGCCCGCGAGGCGATCAAGGTCTGCCCCGACATCAAGCTGTGCATCGTCGCCGACGGCCCGGGCGAGAGCGAGCGCATCGTCGGCCTCACTGAGGTAACCGCCGACCTGCCGAAGACGCCGATCCCGGATGAATGGCTCGGCACCGCCATGCTGTATTCATCGGGCACGACGGGACGGCCAAAAGGGATTCTGCGGCCGCTTCCGGAGGAGCCGCCGAAACACAATCTGCCGTTGTTCGATTTCCTGACAAAGCTTTGGCACTACCGCGAGGGCATGATCTACCTGTCGCCGGCGCCGCTCTATCATTCGGCGCCGCAGGCCGCCGTGAACCTCACGATCCGCATGGGCGGCACCGCGATCATCATGGAGAATTTCGATCCCGAGCGTTACCTCCAGCTCGTCGAGCGGTGGGGTATCACTCACACCCAGTTGGTGCCGACGATGTTCTCGCGCATGCTCAAGCTGCCGGAGGAGGTGCGCACGCGCTACGACCTGTCGTCGCTCGAGATCGCGATCCATGCCGCCGCGCCCTGCCCCGCCCTGGTCAAGGACGACATGATCAAATGGTGGGGACCGATCATCCACGAGTACTACGGCGCGACCGAAGGCCTTGGCTTCACCGCCTGCGACAGCGCGGAATGGCTCGCCCATCGCGGCACCGTCGGCAAGGTCCTGCTCGGCGATCTCCACATTCTCGACGAAAACATGAAGCCATGCCCGACCGGCACGCCGGGTCAGGTCTGGTTCAAGACGGCCTCGCCATTCGAATATTTCAACGACCCGGAGAAGACCAGGGAAGCGCGCTCGGCCGACGGCAGCATGAGCACGGTCGGCGACGTCGGCTATGTCGACGAGGATCGTTTCCTTTATCTAACGGACCGCGCGACCTTCATGATCATCTCCGGCGGCGTGAACATTTATCCGCAGGAGTGCGAGAATCTGTTGATCACCCATCCGAAGGTTGCGGACGCCGCGGTGTTCGGCGTGCCCAATTCCGATCTCGGCGAAGAGGTGAAGGCGGTGGTGCAGCCGATGCCCCGGGGCCGTGCCGGGCGAGGCGCTCGCCGAGGAGCTGATCGCGTTCTGCGGGGCGTCGCTGTCGCGGCAAAAGGTGCCGCGCTCGGTCGATTTCGAGAAGGAGTTGCCGCGGCTGCCGACGGGGAAGCTGTACAAGCGGCTGCTGCGGGACCGGTATTGGGGGAACAAGGCGTCAAGGATTGTGTGAAGGGCCGCTGTCGCCGGAGAAACTTCCCTCTCATCGTGAGAGACACCCCTGCGGCCTTCCGTCGTCCGAATTGCCGAGAGAGTAGCGGACCTTGACGGTTGCCTCACCGCGCACGCGCCGCTATCGTCGGGACAAACAGGCCGCAAAAGGCGATGTCCAGGGAGGACGAGGATGCGGAGCGTACGGGCGCTCGCCGCGACGGCGGCGCTATCTTTGCTTGCGTTTTCGAGCGTTGCACTCGCCAGCGAGCCCAAGCAGGGCGGCATTTTGCGGATGTACCACCGCGACAGTCCCGGCAATGCCTCGATCCACGAAGGCGCGACCTACTCGCTCAACGTTCCCTTCATGCCGGTGTTCAACAACCTCGTCATCTACAAGCAGGACGTGGCGCAGAACAGCATGGACACCATCGTGCCCGAGCTCGCCGAGAGCTGGGCCTGGGTCAACGACAACAAGACGCTGACCTTCAAGCTACGCCAGGGCGTGAAGTGGCACGACGGCAAGCCGTTCACCTCGGCGGACGTCAAATGCACCTTCGACATGCTGATGGGCAAGTCGCAGCAGAAGTTCCGGCAGAACCCGCGCAAGAGCTGGTACGAACAGGTCAACGACGTCTCCACCAACGGCGATCTCGAGGTCTCCTTCAATCTGAAGCGGCCACAGCCTTCGCTGCTGGCGCTGCTCGCCTCGGGCTACACGCCGGTCTATCCCTGCCACGTCTCGCCCGGCGACATGCGCACGCACCCGATCGGCACCGGGCCGTTCAAGTTCGTCGAGTTCAAGGCCAATGAATCGATCAAGCTGACCCGCAATCCCGACTATTGGCGCAAGGGCCGGCCCTATCTCGACGGCATCGAGTTCACCATCATCCCGAACCGCTCCACCGCGATCCTCGCGTTCGTCGCCGGCAAGTTCGACATGACCTTCCCGACCGAGGTGAGCATCCCGCTGCTCAAGGACGTCAAATCGCAGGCGCCGAACGCGGTCTGCGTGGTCGAGCCCAACAATGTCGCCACCAACATCATCGTCAATTCGTCCGCGCCGCCGTTCGACAATATCGACATCCGTCGCGCCATGGCGCTGTCGCTCGACCGAAAGGCCTTCATCTCGATCTTGTTCGAGGGCCAGGGTGACATCGGCGGCACCCTGCTGCCGCCGCCGAATGGGCTGTGGGGGATGCCGAAGGAGATGCTCGAGACCATTCCGGGCTACGGCCCCGACATCAACGCCAACCGTGAGGAAGCGAAAAAGCTGATGCAGAAGGCCGGCTATGGGCCGGATAAGCATCTCGCCGTCAAGGTCTCGACCCGCAACATTCCGGTCTACCGCGATCCTGCGGTGATTCTGATCGATCAGCTCAAGAGTATCTATATCGACGGCGAGCTCGACGTGGTCGAGACCGCAAACTGGTTCCCGAAGATCGCGCGGAAGGATTACATGCTCGGGCTCAATTTGACCGGCAATGCCGTCGACGACCCCGACCAGTCCTTCTACGAGAACTATTCCTGCGGCTCCGAGCGCAACTACACCAATTACTGCAACAAGGAGATCGAAAAGCTGTTCGACGTGCAGTCCCAGGAGACCGACATTAACAAGCGCAAGAAGCTGGTGTGGGACATCGACAAGAAGCTGCAGGAGGACGTCGCCCGCCCGATCATCTTCCACGCACGTACCGGCAGCTGCTGGCAACCTTACGTCAAGGGCGTGACGGTGATGTCGAACAGCTCCTACAATGGCTATCGCTACGAGGACGTCTGGATGGACAAGTAGCGCGGGCGGCTGACGGGTTCGACGGGAGGCGATGCATGTTTGCCTATCTGGTGCGGCGCCTGTTGCTGATGCTCCTGACCCTGTTCGGGATCTCGATCGTCATCTTCTTCCTGCTGCGCATCGTCCCCGGGAATATCGTCGACATCCTGTTCGCCGCCGCGGGCTATGTGGACCCCGCCGACAAGGCCAATCTGGAGAAGGAGCTCGGCATCGACCAGCCGCTGGTGGTGCAATATTGGCACTGGATCAGCGGCTTCCTGCGCGGCGATTTTGGCTACTCCTACGTCTCCGAGAAGCCGGCGCTCCAGGAGATCCTGCCACGGATCCCGATCACCGCACGGCTCGCGGGCCTGGCGCTGTTGTTCTCGACCTCGATCGGCATCCCCCTTGGCGTGATCAGCGCGGTGAAGCAGGGAACGAGGCTCGACTACGCATTGCGTGTGGTGAGCCTCAGCGGATTGTCGCTGCCTTCGTTCTGGCTTGGCCTGCTCATCCTCACCGCCTCGGTGGCGATGTTCAACCAGATGCCGATCTTCAACCCGAATCCAGCGACTTGGCTGGAAGCGTTTGCGACCTATGCCGTGCCCGCCGCAGCCGTCGGCTTCCGCAGCGCGGCACTGACCATGCGCATCACGCGATCCTCGATGCTGGAGGTGCTGCGGCAGGACTATATCCGCACCGCGCGTGCCAAGGGCGCATCGGACGCCGCTGTGAACTATCAGCATGCGCTGAAGAATGCGATTCTGCCCGTCATCACCGTGATTGGCATCGAAGCGGCGTTCCTGATCGGCGGCCTCATCGTGACGGAGACGGTGTTCAACATCCCCGGCGTCGCGCGCTTCCTGGTCGAGGCGATTCGCTGGCGCGATTATCCGATCGTGCAGAACCTGGTGATGCTGATTGCCATCGTCGTGGTGAGCGCGAATTTCATCGTGGACATGCTGTACGCGGTGTTCGACCCGCGTATCCGGTACACGGATTAGGAGAACCTGTTGGCTGCGATCGACTATGACGTTGAACTGAGGCGCGCCGGGGCGCACGCGACCGTCGGCTGGCGGCGCGTGCTGTTTTTGGCGCAGCGGCATGTGCTGGGCGCGGCCGGGCTCGTCATCATGACCCTGTTCGTGTTCACCGCGATCTTCGCCGACTTCATCGCGCGTTACGATCCGCTGACGATCGATGCCGCTCGGGCACTGGCGCGTCCAAGCCTGGCACACTGGATGGGCACGGATTCCTTCGGCCGCGATGTCTTCAGCCGCATCATTCATGGCGCGCGGATCTCGCTCGCGGTCGGCATCGGCTCGACGGCGCTCGGCGGCAGCATCGGCGTGATCGTCGGCCTCACCTCCGGCTATCTCTCCGGCTGGGTCGATCTCGTGTTCCAGCGCGTCTCCGATGTCCTCCAGGCGCTGCCGCTGCTGGTGCTGGCCCTGATCATGACCGCGGCGCTTGGGCCGTCCTTGCCGAACGTCATCATTGCGATCGCCATTCCGCTGATCCCGACCGTCTCGCGCGTCATCCGCGCCAACACGCTGGCGCTGCGCGAGCTGCCATTCATCGAGGCCGCCAAGTCGATCGGCATGAGCGAGGTACGCATTGCGCTCCGTCACGTGCTGCCGAATACGCTGGCGCCGCTGATCGTGCTTGCGACGGCCCAGCTCGGCTCGACTATCCTCACGGAAGCCTCGCTCTCCTTCCTCGGCCTCGGCATTCCCGAGCCGTACCCGTCGTGGGGGCGCATGCTCTCTGAATCCGCCGCCGAATATGTCCGCACGGCGCCATGGCTGGTGATCTTCCCGGGCATCGCCATCAGCCTCGCGGTGTTCGGCGCCAATCTGTTCGGTGACGCCTTGCGCGACATCCTCGATCCCCGGCAGCGCGGCTGATGGCTGAGAACTCCGATCTCGTGATCGAGGTGAAGAACCTGAAGACGGTGTTCTTCACCAACTCCGGTCTGTTCAAGGCCGTCGATGATGTTTCCTTCACGGTGAAGCGCGGCGAGACGCTGGCGATCGTCGGCGAATCCGGCTGCGGCAAGAGCGTCACTGCACTATCGCTGATGCGGCTGGTGCCGGATCCACCCGGCCGCATCGTCGGCGGCTCCGTCACGCTCGAAGGCACCGACCTTCTGACGCTGGACGAAGCAGAGATGCGTGCCGTCAGGGGCAACCGCATCTCGATGATCTTCCAGGAGCCGATGACCTCGCTCAATCCGGTGATGCGGATCGGCGACCAGATCGTCGAGACCGTGCGGCTGCACCGGAACATGTCGAGCAAAGAGGCCCGGGGCATCGCAATCGAGATGCTGCGCCTGGTGCGCATCCCCGAGCCGGCTCGGCGCGCGCGGGAATATCCGCATCAGCTGTCCGGCGGCATGCGCCAGCGCGCCATGATCGCGATGGCGCTGGCGTGCCGGCCGGTGCTGCTGATCGCGGACGAGCCCACGACCGCGCTCGACGTCACCATCCAGGCGCAGATTCTGGCGCTGATCCTAGACCTTCAGAAAGAGCTCGGCACCGGGCTCGTGCTGATCACGCATGATCTCGGCGTCGTCGCGCAGACCGCGCAACGCGTCATCGTGATGTATGCGGGACGCAAGGTCGAGGAAGCGAGCGTCGAGGCGCTGTTCGCCGCGCCAAAGCACCCCTACACGCGCGGATTGATGGCATCGATCCCGGCGGTGCCGGCGCCCGGCGTTGCCGCGCCGGCACGGTTGAACGAAATTCCCGGCACCGTGCCGTCGCTGGTGGGGCTGCCCAAAGGTTGCGCGTTCGCGCCACGCTGCAAGCTCGCGATCAAGCGCTGCGAGGCCGAATATCCGCCGCTCATCGATTGGGGCGGCGGCCATCTCGCGGCCTGCTGGCGCGCAGCCGAAGTGGCGGAGGTGGCATGACCGACGCACTGCTCGAAGTCACCGAACTCAAGAAGCACTATCCGGTGCGCGCCGGCGTGTTGCGCCGACAAATCGGCACAGTGCATGCGGTCGACGGCGTCTCGTTTTCGGTTGGGGTCGGGGAGACGCTGGGCCTTGTCGGCGAATCCGGCTGCGGCAAGTCGACGGTGGCGCGCAGCGTGCTGCGGCTGGTCGAGCCGACCTCGGGCCAGATTCGCCTCGAAGGCGAGGACATCACGCATCTCTCCAAGTCCGCGCTGCGGCCACACCGTCGTTCGATGCAGATCGTATTCCAGGATCCTTTCGCCTCGCTCAACCCGCGCATGACTGCCGGAGACATCGTGGGCGAGCCGCTGTTCGTGCACGGGCTCGCGACCGGCAAAGCGCTGGAGGCACGTACCGCACAGCTGTTCGAGCAGGTTGGCTTGCGGCCCGACCAGATGCGCAACTTCCCGCATCAATTCTCCGGCGGCCAGCGCCAGCGCATCTGCATCGCCCGCGCGCTGGCGCTCGGGCCCCGCCTGATCGTCTGCGACGAGCCGGTCTCCGCGCTCGATGTCTCGATCCAGGCGCAGGTGATCAATCTCCTGATCGATCTGCAACGGCAGCACGGCTTCTCCTACCTCTTCATCGCGCATGACCTCGCCGTGGTCGCCCATATCAGTCACCGCGTCGCCGTGATGTATCTCGGCCGCATCGTCGAGATCGCGGACAAGGACGAGCTGTTCCGCAATCCGCGCCATCCCTACACGCAGGCCCTGCTCGCCTCGGTACCGGTCGCCAACCCGCTCGCCAAAAAGCTCGTGCCGCTGGTCGACGGCGACGTGCCAAGCCCGGTCAATCCGCCGCCGGGCTGTGCGTTTCACACCCGCTGCCGGTATGCGATGGAGCGATGCAGGACGGAACGACCGGCGTTGGTGGACGCGGGGGACGGGCACCAGGTGGCGTGCTTGCTCAATGGCGGAACGGGGCGGAGCCAGTAGCTCCGCTGTCGTCCCGGCCTTCGCCGGGGCGACGAGTTGAGCTTGCCGCCCTACTCAGCCCCGATCTCCGCCACGATCCGGCCCGTTGTCACCTGCTCGCCCTCGGCGACGTCGATCGCGGCGACGACGCCGTCGATGCCGGCCTTGTGGACATGCTCCATCTTCATCGCTTCCAGCGTCATCACCGGCTGGCCGGCAGTGACGCGGTCGCCCGGCTTGACCAGGACGGCAACGACGCGGCCGTTCATGGCAGCGCGAACCTTGCCGTCTCCGTTGCTTGCGGCCGCCTTCGGCGCGGCGAGGGTGAGATCGGTCGCCGCGAGCGGGATGCCGCGGCGCTGGAGGTGGAGCCGGTCGCCGTCGCGCAGGAATTTGGCACTGTCCATCACGCCGTCATGGCGGAAGCGAATCACGTCGAGATCGAGTTGGTCGATCTCGAACTTGTCTTGCCGGCCGTCCCTGGCAACAATGTAGCTGCCATCGCGCTCGCGCCAGACTTCTAGCTCAAGCGCCTGGCCTGCGATCTCGATTTTCGCCGGCAGCGGGAACGTTGCCGCGAGGCTCCGTCCGCGGCGCCACGACGGTGCCTGGGGGTTCGTGACGTAGAGCAGCAGGCCGGCCAAGGCCATGTCGAATGCGGCGTCCGCGCGCGGCGCCAGCAGCTCGTCGCGATGGGCACCAATGAACGCCGTGGTCGCCTCGCCTTTGGCGAAGCCGGGATGACGCAGGCATGACATCAGGAAAGTCTGATTGGTAGTCACACCAAATCCGGTCAGTTGCTCCAGGCCGACGATCAGCCGCCCCCTCGCCTCCTCGCGGGTCGCGCCATGGCCGATCACCTTCGCGATCATGGAATCGTAGAACGGCGGAATCTCGGAGCCCGATTGCAGCGCATGTTCGACGCGGATGCCATCCGGCACCTGCCAGCGCGCCATGCGCCCGGACTGCGGCATGAAATCCTGCGCGGCGTCCTCCGAGCACAGCCGCACCTCGATGGCGTGGCCTGTGAAGCGAATGTCCTGCTGCTTGAGCGGCAGCGACTCGCCGCGCGCGACGCGCAGCTGCAATTCGACGAGATCGAGCCCGGTGATGGCCTCGGTGACGGGATGCTCGACCTGGAGACGCGTATTCATCTCCATGAAGTAGAATCCGCCGCTCGCATCGAGCAGAAATTCGAGCGTGCCGGCGCCCTCGTAACGCAACGCCTTCACCGCGGCGACCGCGACCTCGCCCATCTTCGCACGCAGGTCGGGCGTGACTGCGGTCGACGGCGCCTCCTCGATTAGTTTCTGGTGCCGCCGCTGCACCGAGCAGTCGCGCTCGCCAAGATGGATGGCGTTGCCATGGCTGTCGCCGAACACCTGAATTTCGATGTGACGGGGATTCTGGATGGCGCGTTCGAGGATCACCGTGGGATCGCCAAACGCCGCCTTCGCCTCGGACCGCGCGCTACGCAGTGCCTCGGGGAACGAATTGGCATCCGCAACGAGCCGCATCCCGCGTCCACCGCCGCCGGCGACCGCCTTGATCATCACGGGAAAGCCGATCTCTCTCGCCTCCGCGAGCATGACTTCATCGCCCTGATCGGCGCCCTGATAGCCGGGCACGACGGGCACGCCGGCCTTTTTCATGATCTCCTTGGCACCGGCCTTGTTGCCCATTGTCTCGATCGCCTGCGGCGACGGGCCGATGAAGACGAGGCCGGCATCCTTGCAGGCTTGCGCAAACTCCTCGTTCTCGGCGAGGAAGCCATAGCCGGGATGAACGGCATCCGCGCCGCTTGCCTTTGCGGCCGCTATGATCGCGGCGATGTTGAGATAGGACTGCGCCGGCAGCGCTTCGCCGACTCGCACGGCCTGGTCGGCCTGTTGCACATGAAGCGCATCCCTATCCGCATCCGAATAGACCGCGACGACGCCGAGGCCGAGCTTCCGCGCGCTGCGCATCACCCGCAGTGCGATCTCGCCGCGATTGGCGATCAGGACCTTGAAGAACGGCCGGTGCTGCACTGATCCGTTCCTCATGGGCGGGCCACCGAGAATTGCATGCGCTGTGGGCTCCGCGCGTCACCTTCACGACAGATCGCGAGCACTTCGGACAGCACCGCGCGGGTGTCGCGCGGATCGATCACGCCGTCGTCGAGCACGCGCGCGCTGGTCGAGAACACGTCCATCTGGCCGTCGAACACGCCGACGATCTGCGCCTTCATGCCATCGACCTTTTCTTTTTCGACCGGCTTGCCGCGACGCGCGGCTGCGGCTTCGGTGACGATCGCCATGGTCTCGGCGGCCTGCTCACCGCCCATCACGGCAGTCTTGGCGTTGGGCCAGGAGAAGCAGAAGCGCGGATGGAAGCCGCGCCCGCACATGCCGTAATTGCCGGCGCCGAACGAGGCGCCGCAATAGATGGTGATCTGCGGCACTGTCGCCGACGTCACCGCCTGGATCATCTTGGAGCCATGCTTGATCATGCCGGCTTCTTCGTAAGCTTTGCCGACCATGTAGCCGGTGGTGTTGTTCAGATAGAGCAGCGGCGTTCGGGTTTGGCAGCACGCCTGGATGAAATGCGTCGCCTTGTTGGCACCGGCCGGATCGAGCGGACCGTTGTTGGTGATGATGCCGATGGTCTGGCCCTCGATGCGGGCATGGCCGCAGACGGTGGCCGGGCCGTAGTTCGGCGCCATCTCGGTGAAGTCGGAATCATCGACGATACGTGCGATCACCTGCTTCATGTCCACGGAGCGCTTGTGGTCCATCGGCATAATGCCGAGCAGTTCGTCTTGATCGTAGCGCGGCGGCTTATATTCCGCGCTCGCCCTGCCCGGCCGTTCCCATTCCAGCGCCGCCATGATCTCGCGCGCGATGCGCAGGGCGTCGCGGTCATCCTCGGCGAGGTAGTCGCCAAGTCCCGACACCTGCGTGTGCATCTCGGCGCCGCCAAGCTCCTCTTCGGTCGCGATCTCGCCGGTGGCGGCCTTCAGCAGCGGCGGCCCGGCGAGGAAGGCGCGGGTGCGGCCACGGACCATGACGATGTAGTCGGACAGGCCGGTCTGATAGGCGCCGCCGGCGGTCGAGGAGCCATGGGTTACGGTCACGACGGGCAGGCCCGCTGCGGAGAGTCGCGCGAGATTGCGGAAGATGTTGCCGCCGCGGACAAAGTCTTCGACGCGGTAGCGCAGGAGATTGGCGCCGGCGCTTTCGACCAGCTGGACGTAAGGCAGCTTGTTCTCCAGCGCGAGCTCCTGCACGCGTATCGTCTTGTCGAGGCCGTAGGGCTGAAGCGCGCCGGCATCGATGCCGGAATCGTTGGCGCTGACCATGCAACGGATGCCCGAGACGAAACCGATGCCGGCGATGACGCCGCCGCCGGGGACGCTCTTGTCCGGATCAGATACGTCGAACATGTAGCCGGCGAGCGTGGACAGCTCGATGAAGGGCGCGCCGGGATCGAGCACCAGCGCGACGCGCTCGCGCGGCAACAGCTGGCCGCGCTTGTGGAAGCGGTCTTTCGCCGCGGCTGATGCCGCACGCGTGCGCTCTTCCAGCGCGCGCATGCGGTCGATCAGGCCAAGCATGCCGTCGCGGTTGGCGCGATAGGCGGCACTGCCGGGAGAAATCGTGTTTTCGAGAATGGACATAACTCAATCCTGCTCGTCATTGCGAGGAGCAAAGCGACGAAGCAATCCAGGCGCATCCATGGAAAGATTCTGGATTGCTTCGCTTCGCTCGCAATGACGGTTGAGGCGATAATTTACCTATTCGTCCCAAAAATCTTTCGCGCTTCCGCCGGGCTCGCGATCTCGCGGCCGGCACGGCGGGCGCAGGCGGCGATGGCGTCGATCAGCTGGCCGTTCGACGTTACCTTCTTGCCGTCGGCGAGATAGAAGGCATCTTCGAGACCGGTGCGCAGATGACCGCCGAGCTCCGCACAGCGCTGGTGCAGCGGCCAGATTTCTTCGCGGCCTATCGCGGTGACCTGAAATTGCGCCTCGGGACGCTTCAGCTTGATCAGGATCGGCAGCAGATCGGGATCCGACGGCATGCCGGAGGCGACGCCCATCACAAAGTTATACTCGAGCGGGCCCTTGTACATGCCGACCTGGCGGTACATGCCGACGCAGCGGACGATGCCGACGTCAAAACATTCGAATTCGGGGATGGTACCGACCGCGTTCATGACGTCGAGATAGTCCTTCACCTTCTCGACCGCATTGTCGAACATCATCGGCGGCCAGGCCCAGCTGTTGTCGGCCTTCACCTTCAGGTAATTTAGCGAGCCGGCATTGCAGGCCGCGATCTCCGGCCTGGTCTCGCGGATACAATCCAGCGCACCGTTGTAGTTCGGCCCGGAGACGCCGGAGGTGTGATTGATGATCACGCCAGGGCAGGCTTCGCGAATCGCCTGCTGGATCTCCTTGCTGACGCTGACCTCCCAGGACGGCAGATGCCCCTTGTCCGGCGCCTGCTGACGCAGATGGATGTGCATGATGGACGCGCCGGCATCGAACGCAGCCTTGGCCTCGCGCGCCATCTGCTCGGGCGTGACAGGCACGTTGTGCTGCTTCGGGTCGGTGAGCACGCCGTTCAGCGCGCAGGTGATGACGGCCTTGTCGCTCATGCCTTGAATGTCTCGCACGTTGATAATTCAACGTTTGCGATCATGTGATGGGCGGCAGGCGGCTTCTTGCGCGGAGAAGCTGGAAAAAGGCGATAAACCGTAGGGTGGGCAAAGGCGCTCTTGCGCCCTTCCCACCATCTCTCAATACCTCGCGAAGATGGTGGGCACGCTTTCGCTTTGCCCACCCTACGAGACGACGCTAGCTCGCCTCCGCCAGCCTCACGGTCTCGCTGCTGCGATAGATCGCGAGATCGCGCGAGCCGACGAAGATCGCGCGCGGCTTCAGGCCGTAGAAGCGGCGGATCGAGTGGCTGAAATGGGTGGAGTCGGGATAGCCGATGTCCTGCGCGAGATGGGCGAGGTTGAGGTCCTGGTTGGCGAAGTGCAGCAGGTGACGCGCCCGCTTCCAGGCGCGGAAGGAGCGGAACGAGATGCCGGTCTCTTCCTTGAACAGATGCAGGAAGCGCGAAGCGGAAAGTCCGGCCTCCGCCGCGCATGTGTCCGCCGTCACGGGTTCGCCCGTGAAGCGGCCGATACGGGCGACCGCACGCGTCACGCGGGGGTCGAGCACGCGGCGCGGCAGCGCCTCGCCAAAACACATCTGGTCGAATTCGGCGGTGGTGATGTCGCCGTAGCGACGCTGGCGCAGCAGCGTGTAGGCGGCGAGGATCTTGCGGGCATAGACGGCCCTGTCGGGTCCGGTGAGCCGCTCGGCCAGGACCTCGATCACGCCATCGGGCATGCTCTCCGGCTCCAGCGTCACGCTGATCGCGGTGCGGTAGTCGCTCGCAATGGAATGCCGCTGGTTCGGTAGGGTAACGAACAGCTCGCCGGTGGCGAGCGCATCATCGATCGTCAGATGCAGACTGCCCTTCACCGCGACATAGACATGGCAGCAGCCGGGCGTCCGCTTGCGGGGGCGGCCGAGCAGGCCGGCATAGAATACCCGCTCCGGCGTGATCAGCATCAAATGGTCGGATTCGCGACCGTTATCTTCCATTGGGATCCTCCTCGCGCGGCTCTTTGGCCGCTGCGGACGGAGGTCACCTTAGCGGAAATCTGGGCGCTGTCACGGCGGGATAGCGCTATCATGAAGCGCAAAACAGCGGCAGTCCCGACGACCCGGAACTCCCGGCAACATGGCCGTCCCGGCTTTCGCCAGAACGACAATCAGGCCCTCACCCTTGGCGCCACGTTCTGCTCGACGCCGGCCTGTTGCTCCGCAGCAACCGCGCGCTTGAAACCATCCCGTTGCTGCAAGCGTGCCCAATAGGCTGCGACATTTGGCCCAAAATCCTTGGCAAGCCCGATAGTATCGGCGAGGCGGAGCGCGTAACCGATCACGATGTCGGCGGCAGTGAAGCGGCCCGCGCACAAGGCCTCGGTATTTGCGGTGGCTGCCTCGACGGCGCGCAGGCGGCCCAAAAACCATTTGGCATAGTCGCCGGCGACCTGCGGATTGCGGCGCTCTTCCGGCTCGAGCTGGGTGTATCGGAGCACCAGCGTCTGCGGGAAGGTTAACGTGGCGTCGCTGAAATACATCCAGTTCACGAACGCGCCATAGGCGGGATCTTCGGGTCCGACCATCAGTGGCGTCGGTCCATGCTTGATGCCGAGATAGTGGCAGATGCCGGAGGACTCGGTCATTTTCGTCTCGCCGTCGACCATGAAGGGAATCGTGCCCAGCGGATTGAGCGCGAGATACTCCTTGGCGAAGACCCGCGGCGGGAACGGCAGCATCTTGAGCTCGTAGGGCAGCCCCATCTCCTCCAGCATCCAGAGCGGACGGAATGAGCGCGCGGCGTCGCAGTGATAGAGCGTGATCATCAGGAACTTCCTTTGCTGCCGGGCAGCGTCCCCATCATCTTGCACAGGACCATCAGCATGACCTCGTCGGCGCCGCCGCCGATCGATGTCAGACGGCTGTCGCGATAGGCACGGCTGACCGGCGTCTCGTTGGTAAAGCCCATTCCACCCCAATATTGCAAGCAGGCGTCGGTAAGCTCGCGGCCGAGTCGCCCGGCCTTCAGCTTGGCCATGGTCGCAAGTTTCGTGACATCCTCGCCCGCCACAAGCGCCTCTCCGGCACGGTAGATCAGCGCGCGCAACAGCTCGACCTCGGTCTGCATCTCCGCGAGCTTGAAATGAACGACCTGGTTGTCGAGGATCGACTTCCCAAAGGCCTTGCGATTGCGGGTGTATTCGATGGTCTCGTTGATAATGTATTCATGCGCCTTCAGGCAGGCGGCCGCACCCCAGAGCCGCTCCTCCTGGAACTGGATCATCTGGTAGGTAAAGCCCTTGCCCTCCTCGCCGATCCGGTTGCGCTTGGGCACGCGGACATTGTCGAAGAAGATCTGCGCGGTGTCGGAGGAACGCATGCCCATCTTGTCGAGCTTGCGCGCGACCGTGACGCCCTTGGTCTTCATGGGCACACAGATCAGCGATTTGTTGCGGTGAACGGACCCGTCGCCCGTATTGGCGAGCAGACAGATCCAGTCGGCCTGGGTGCCGTTGGTGATCCACATCTTGCCACCATCGATGACGTAATCGTCGCCGTCCCCGCGCGCATTGGTCTTGATCGAGGCCACGTCAGAACCCGCGCCGGGCTCCGAGACGCCAATGCAGGCCACATAGTCGCCAGAGATCGAGGGCGCCAGGAATTCGCGCCGCACTTCATCGGAGCCGAACCGCGCCAGCGCAGGAGTCGCCATGTCGGTCTGCACCCCGATCGCCATCGGCACGCCGCCGCAATTGATCGCGCCGAGTTCCTCCGCCATCATCAGCGCATAGGAATAGTCGAGGCCGGAGCCGCCGAATTCGACCGGCTTGTTCAGCCCGAGAAAGCCGAGCCTGCCCATCTTCCTGAACAGCTCGTGCGCCGGGAAGATGTCGGCCTTCTCCCATTCATCGACATGCGGATTGATCTCGTTGGCAATGAATTTTTGCAAGGAACGGCGGATCTCGTCGTGGTCGGCGGTGAACAGCATCTTGTTAGCCCAGTTCTTGGTATCTCTGAGGTGCTCGTCATGGCCGGGCTCGTCCCGGCCATGACGGAGAAAGAGGTCACAACCCCATCTGCCGCGACGCGAGATCCTTCATGATCTCCTCGGTGCCGCCGCCGATCGCGTTGACCTTGACCTCACGGTAGATGCGCTCGGCCTTGATGCCGCGCATGAAGCCGGCGCCGCCAAAAATCTGCACCGCTTCCGAGGCGCAGAACGCCATGGTCTGGGTCGCCTGGTTCTTCATCATGCAGATTTCGGCGACCGGGCTTTCGCCCTGCTCCAGCCGCCAGGCCAGCATCTCCAGCATCGCTTGCGATGCGGCGACCTTCTGCGCCATGTCGACGATCTTGTGGCGGATCACCTGGTGCTGCGCGAGCGGCTTGCCGAAGGTCTTGCGCTCCTTGGCGTAGGCAATGGCCTCGTCGAGGCAGACGCGCGCGAACGCGGTGCAGCCCGCCGCCATGCCCATGCGCTCGCTGTTGAAATTCCGCATGATGATCTTGAACCCCTGGCCTTCCTCGCCGATCAGGTTTTCCGCCGGTACGCGGCACTCGTCGAAATGCAGGGTCGCGGTGTCGGAGGCCCACCAGCCCATCTTCTTCAGCTTTGTCCGGGACAGGCCGGGCGTATCCCCCTCGATCAGGAGCAGGCTGACGCCGCCGGCGCCCTCGCCGCCGGTGCGCACCGCAACGGTCAGATAGTCGGCACGCATCCCGGATGTGATGAAGGTCTTCTCGCCGCTCACGACGTAGTGATCTCCGTCGCGCCGCGCCTTGGTGCGGAGGCCCGCGACATCAGAGCCGCCGCCCGGCTCGGTGATCGCGAGCGCGGAGATTTTCTCACCCGCGAGCACCTGAGGCAGCACGCGCGCCTTCACCTCGGGGCGCGCGGCCCGCGCGACCGGCGGCGAACCGATCGTATGGCTCATCAAGCTGGCGCTGACACCGCCGGCGCCAGCCCGCGCCAACTCCTGGCTGGCGACGATCCTCATGAACTGGTCGGCGGCGATCCCGCCATATTCCTCGGGGAAACCGAGTCCCAAGAGCCCGATCTCGGCCGCCTTGCGATAGAGCGCGCGGGGGAATTCACCGGCCTCATCCCACTCGTGGGCGAAGGGCGCAATCTCCTTGTCGACGAAGCGGCGCATCACCTCGCGAAAGGCGTCATGCTCGGCGGTATAGAACGGGCTCATCATCGCACTCTCGCCTTGCTGGCGGATTCGTCTCGTCCACCATGGCCGGAACCTTGGCGGCTCACTTGCGCGGAGTGGCTGGCCGAGCCCCGCTCCAAGCAAGCTCGCTCTAGCAACTCAACGCAAGACGATTTTCATCGCTCGCGCGCCAACTCCGGATCAAAAAAAGGATGGTGCACAAACTCCGGCTGGCCCTTGGGCCATGCCGGGCATGGTGCATGGCAATAGGGACGCGGGCGGCACAAGTCCGCCGAGGGAGGAATTCTTGGCCGTTCGTTACTACGACTGGATCGCCCACCATGGCCGCCGCACACCGAACAAGATTGCGGTGATAGACCTCGCGAGCGAGCGCCGCTTTACCTATGCGCAGCTCGACGCGCGCATCTCGCGTCTCGCGTCATTTCTGCGCCATGCGCTGAAAGTCTCGCGCGGCGAGCGGGTCGCGGTGCTGGCGCTGAACACGACCGATACGCTGGAGGTGCAATTCGCCTGCGGGCGGTTAGGTGCGATCTTCGTGCCGCTGAACACCCGCCTCACCGTTCCCGAACTCCAGTTCATCACCGCAGATTGCGCGCCGAAGGTGATGATCCACGACACCGATCTCGCCGAAACGGCGCTGGCCGTGGCAAGGCTCTGCGGCATTGCGACGAGCCTGCTGCTTGGCCCCAGCGGGACTTATGAGGCCGGCATCGCCGCCGCAAAGCCACTCGAGAAAATCGAGGAGGTGACCCTCGATGACGTCTCGACCATCATGTACACCTCGGGCACAACGGGTCATCCCAAGGGCGCCACCATCACCCATGGCATGACCTTCTGGAATTGCGTCAATCTCGGCGGCCCCGCCTGCATCGGGCCGTCCTCGGTGCTGCTCACCGTGCTGCCGCTGTTCCACACCGGCGGCCTGAATTGCTACACCAATCCGGTGCTGCACGCCGGCGGCACCGTGATGATCATGCGCGCCTTCGATCCCGGCACGGCGCTCGGCCTGATCAACGATCCCGCACAGGGCATCAACGTGTTCTTCGGCGTGCCCGCGATCTACCAGTTCATGGCCCAGCATCCGGCGTTCGCGACCACCGACCTCGGCCGGTTGATCGTGGGAGGTGTCGGCGGCGCACCAATGCCGGTGCCGCTGCTCAAGGTGTGGGAGGCGCGTGGCGTCGCACTCCAGCAGGGCTACGGCATGACCGAGACCTCGCCGGCCGTGCTGGTGCTCGACCGCGAGGATGCGGCACGGAAAGCCGGCTCCGCCGGCAAGCCGGTGCTGCACACGGAAGTGCGCATCGTGCGTCCTGACGGCGGCGACGCCGATGTCGACGAACTCGGCGAGCTCTGGGTCAAGGGACCGAACATTACGCCCGGCTACTGGAACAGGCCGGAGGCGAACAAGACGTCGTTCACCGATGGCTGGCTGCACACGGGCGACGCGACACGCGTCGATGAGGAAGGTTTTTATTACATCGTCGACCGCTGGAAGGACATGTACATTTCCGGTGGCGAGAACGTCTATCCGGCCGAGGTCGAGAACGTCCTGCACCAACTCGACGCTATCGCGGAAGCCGCCGTGATCGGCATTCCCGATCCGCAATGGGGCGAGGTTGGCCTCGCCATCGTCGCGGCCAAGCCCGGCCAGCGGTTGACCGAGACAGATGTCTTCGCGCACTGCGCGGCGAATCTCGCGCGCTTCAAATGTCCACGCCAGGTCCGCTTCGTCGATGCGTTACCCCGCAACGCCACCGGCAAGATCCACAAGCCGACCTTGCGCAAGGAATTCTCAGGCGCCTCGGAAGTCGACAAGAAAGCCGCCAACGCCTGATCAAAGCGCCCCTCTCGCGGGCACTTTTCTTTTTGACGTGCGTGTTCCAACCCAGAAAAGCCAAGGAATTTTCATGAACAAGAAACTCTCCCTGCTCGCCGCAGCAACGGCGCTGATGCTGCTGACAGCCCAAACCGCGTATGCGCAAAAGGCGTACGACACCGGCGTCACCGACACCGAGATCAAGATCGGCAATGTCGAGGCCTATTCCGGCCCGGCTTCCGCCTACGGCGTCATCGGCAAGACCGAGGAAGCCTATTTCAAGATGATCAACGATCAGGGCGGCATCAACGGCCGAAAGATCAATTGGATCTCCTACGACGACGGCTACTCGCCGCCTAAGACCGTTGAGCAGATCCGCAAGCTGATCGAGAGCGACGAGGTCTTCCTGGTGTTCAACGCGCTGGGCACGCCGACCCAGACCGCCGTGCAGAAGTATCACAATTCCAAGAAGGTGCCGCAGCTGTTCCTCGCCACAGGCGCCAGCAAGTGGAATGACCCGAAGAACTTTCCCTGGACGATGGGCTTCCAGCCCAGCTACCGCGTCGAGGCACAGATCTTCGCGAAGTATATTCTGAAGGAGAAGCCGGACGCGAAGGTCGCGATTTTTTATGCCAACGACGATTTCGGCAAGGACTACCTCGCCGGCATCAAGGACGTGTTCGGTGACAAGGCATCGAAACTGATCGTGGCCGAAGAGAGCTACGAGACGTCGGAACCCTCGATCGATGCTCATATCGTCAAGCTCAAGGGCACCGGCGCCGATGTCTTCGTGAACATCGCCACGCCGAAATTCGCGGCGCAGGCGATCAAGAAGATCGCGGAGCTGGAGTGGAAGCCGATGCATCTCATGACCGATGTCTCGGTGTCCATCGGCGCGGTGATGAAGCCTGCCGGCCTCGAGGCATCCGAAGGGGTGCTGTCGGCTGGTTATCTGAAGCGATGCGTCGGATCCGCAGTGGAAGGATGATGAGGGCATGAAGAAGTTCATGGTCTTCGTCGACAAATACATACCCGGTGCAAATATTTCGGACGCCAATCTGGTTTACGCCTATGCCGCAGCCCAGACCATGGTGCAGGTGCTGAAGCAGGCGGGCGACAATCTGACCCGTGAGAATGTGATGAAGCAGGCAGCGAGCCTCAAGGACTTCGTGCCCGACACACTGATCCCGGGCATCAAGATCAACACCTCCGCCACGGACTTCGCGCCGATCGAGCAGCTCAAGATGTGGCGGTTCAAGAAGGGCCAGTGGGAACTGTTCGGCGATATCATCAGCGCCGAAACGGGCGGCTAGTTCGACTGAGAGCAACAGCCTGAATCGACCGAATAGCGGCCGAAGGGCCGCTATTCTTTTCCAGCAAGCGACGGCGCTGTTCCCGCGCTTTCAACCTCGATCATGTCGTCGCCGACGTCGATGCCCGCGATCGGCAGGCCGAGACGACGCGAATCGCCGACGCCCCTGAACATGGGGCATGCCCAGGCGAGGGTGGCGATGCCTGACGGCGGCAGATCGAGGCTCAGCCTGTAGCTGTCACAACCGGTCACGACCGCTTCGGGGCGGATGGCCGTGCCATCGACATAGAATCGCGTGTCTATCGTATCTAGCGGTGCGCGAAGTGCGGGGCTTCGAACGCGGACAATGGTGCGGCCCGGCTTCCCCTTGATGCGCACGGCTGCCTCTGGTTCGCTCCAGCGGAAAGTGTGACCGGCAGAGAACTCTTCGGCATGGAATCCGATCTGCGCGACAACGCGCTCACCAAGGAGCCCGTCAACAGGTCCCGCATCTCGTCCGAGACGGTGAATGCAATCGAGCCTCTGATGCCGGATCAGCGCGGCGATGTATCGCCGCATCCATCGCGCGATCGCATCGCTCGATCCGGCGGCCGTCACAGCGACCAGCACGGCCCGCGCGTGCCATGCCGCCAGCCGCGCGAAACCGCGCGCGCCGAGACCGCCGAGCAGCGCCGGCACGGCCCAACGCCATACCGCCAGCCATTTCTCGCCAGGCCCTCCCCCGCCGTCACCGAGGCTGGAGCGCAGGAGCGCGTTCAGTGCATTGCGGGCGAGCGACGCGCCGGCCTCGCTCCGCGAGCTCCACTCGACCGGAATGTCGAGCAGCTCGCTGCCGGCATCGTTGCGGGCCTCGCTCAGATAGCGAATCTCGCCTTGCACGAAGTCGAGCGTGAATTGCTTCAGCTCGCCGATCTCACCGACATAGTAGTGATGGAAGCGCGCCTCCTCGAGATAGCCGATGGAATGACCTCTCGCGTGATAGGCGGCGGCGAGCACCCATTCGGCGAAATGACCGAGCTCCTCGCGCAGGCCGCCGCATTCCCGGTAGACGTCGTGCCGCGTCACGAAACACTGATCCAGGACCTTGCGCCAGGGATGCTGCTTCATACCGAACTCGATGTCGGCCTGGTACATGGCGGCCTCTGCCACGGATAACCGGTTATGGCAGATCGGGATCGAACGGCAGGAAAAGCCGGCCCAATCGGGATGAGCATCGATCGCGCGAATGCAGAGTTCGATCACGTCGGGTTCGGGCCGGCAGTGCGATTCCGTGAAGAACAGATAGCTGCCGCGCGCCTTCGTCGCGCCGAATGCGCAGAGCCCGATGTCGTGTTCGGAATCGGTGAATTCGAGGCGAGCCCTGTTGCCGGCCAGCGCCTTCAACTGCTCGCGTGCCGTGAAATCCGGAGGCACGACCAGAATGATCTCGTAGAGCGATGTGTCGGCAGTTTGCGACGTCCAGCCGAGCCAGGACATCTCCCACTGCCCGCGGTGAGATTCGAGCGGGATAATGATTGAGAACAGCGGAGATTCGCCGTCGTAGAGTGCGGACGCGTCCTGCATGTCCCCTTATAGACGCATGCTCGTCATTCCGGATAATTTCTTGCGGGCTATACCGACAGAAACAGCGCGAACGATTCTTCCACCGTTCGGCGCAGAAGCTTTTGGTACAATTCGTGGTTAGCATCGCCGGGCGCGACCCGACCCAGCGAGGGCTTCGCGAAGTTTCGGAGCGGCACATAAGCGATCGGCGCTGCGATCGGCGTCAGCTGCGAGCCGGGACCGGCGCGGAGCGTCGAGATGATCCCGTACATCTCGCCGGCGACCGTCGGCCGCGACACAGTGATCACGCGATGCTGGCCGTGCTTGATGATGACGAGATAGATGAAGCCGGACTGATGCGGCACGGCGACCTCGCCGGTGTGTTCATAGGCGGCATCGGTCCGCTCGCCCTCGCGGAACACCAGTGAAGAGACCTTCGGCTCCCAGACGATCTCGGTGCGGTAGGCGAAGATCGCGTCCTTGTCGCCGAACGACGGTCGCAGCGTGATGTAGACGTCCTCGAGCCACGTCACCGCGCGATGGGCACAGGAGCCGAGGCTGTCGGGCGCGACATCGTTTGCGGCCGGAGGCGTCACTACGGCGGCGCTTCTGCGCAGGGAGACGCCCAGCGCCTGCTCCAGCCGCACCGTGGTCGCCAGCGTGAACGGCCGTCGGCCGCCGAGCACCTTCTCCAGCGTCGACAGGCTGAGCTTGGCCTGCTCGGCCAGCGCCTGCCGGGAGATCCGGCGCCTGGCGAGCTCCTCGCGAATGGTCTCCGCGATCTCGCGGCTCTGCTCGTCCGACAGCTGCTTGTCGGTGAATTTGTCCTGCGTCTGCATCGTGGCCCTGCTCCAGGACGACATCCTAGCAGGACGGACAAACCAGCACAAAACCGCACTTCGCCATCTCGGAGGCGGCCGGCCGGGCCGGCCGTGGCGGAACATTGCCGATCATTCTGCTCGCGAAATCGGGCCGTCCCGGCGGATGCTCGGGGCCAGCAAACATGCTCGGGAGCAGGCCAAATGGATACTTTTGACACGACGGACAGCAACGAACACCCTTGGCTGGGCAGACTGATCGTGGTCGGACTGTTCCTTCTGGCGCAGGGCATCGCGGTGATGCTGGTCGCCTTCGTGGCCCTGCTGGTGAGCTTCGAGCCGGGCTGGTCGGCGACGACGGAGCAGGCCAGCCTGCTCCAGCCCGGCGATGCCAAATCCGGTTCTCTCCTCCTCAAGGAGGATGGCGCCTACACGGAAGCGATCCGCCTCGGCATCGACGTCGACATCACGGTGTCGGGCCCGACACTGCGAGCACGAGTCACCCAAATCTTTCGCAACCCGACGAAGGACTGGGTCGAGGCGACCTATGTCTATCCGCTCCCCGCGGACGGCGCCGTCGATTCGCTGAAGATGGTGGTCGGCAACCGCGTCATCGTCGGGGACATCAAGGAGCGGCAACAGGCGCGCATGATCTACGAAGAGGCGCGCCGCGCCGGCCAGAAGGCCGCGCTCACCGAGCAGGAGCGGCCGAACATCTTCACCAACTCGGTCGCCAATATCGGCCCTGGCGAAACCGTGCTGGTGCAGATCGAATATCAGGAGCCGGTGCATCAATCCGGCAACGAATATTCGCTGCGCCTGCCGCTGGTGGTCGGGCCGCGCTACAATCCGGCGCCGATCGTCCAGAGCGTCGATTTCCGCAACGATGGCTCCGGCTGGGGCGCGACCAACTCGGACCCGGTGCCGGACCGCGACCGCATCTCGCCGCCCGTGCTGGATCCCGCCAGGAATGCACCGGTCAATCCGACCAGCATCACGGTGCGTCTGAACGCCGGCTTTGCGCTCGGCGAGTCACGAGCCCCCATCATAACGTCAAGGTCGCGAGCCCGGACAATACGATGCGAATCGTCTCGCTTGCCGACGGTGCCGTGGCTGCCGACCGCGATTTCGAACTGACCTGGAAGCCAGCGGCCGTGAAGGCGCCGTCGGTCGGCTTATTTCGCGAGCGCGTCGGCGACGCCGATTATTTGCTTGCCTTTGTCACCCCGCCCGCCGCCGAGCAGGCGACGCAGAAGCCGCGGCCGCGCGAGGTGATATTCGTGATCGACAATTCCGGCTCGATGGGCGGCACGTCGATCGTTCAGGCCAAGGCGAGCCTCACCTACGCGCTCTCCCGTCTCCAGCCGACCGACCGTTTCAACGTCATCCGTTTCGACGATACCATGGACGTGCTGTTTCCGGTCTCCGTCGCGGCGGATGCCGAGCGTGTCGGTGAAGCCACCTCGTTCGTCAGCGCGCTGCAGGCGCGTGGCGGCACCGAGATGGTGCCGGCGATGCGGGCCGCGCTGACCGACAAGCTTGGCGACGCCGGCATGGTTCGCCAGGTCGTATTCCTGACCGACGGTGCGATCGGCAACGAGCAGCAATTGTTCGAAACGATCACGGCGATGCGCGGCCGCTCGCGCGTGTTCATGGTCGGCATCGGGTCGGCGCCCAACACCTATCTGATGACGCGCGCCGCCGAGCTCGGCCGCGGTGCCTTCACCCATATCGGCTCCGTCGAGCAGGTCGAGGAGCGCATGCGCGGCCTGTTTGCCAAGCTCGAGAACCCGGCCGTGACCGGGCTGAGCGTAAAGTTCTCCGAAGCGAAGGCCGACGTCACACCGACGATCATTCCCGACGTCTATCGCGACGAGCCGCTGGTGCTGGCGGCAAAGCTCGACACGCTTGCGGGCTCGGTCGAAATCAAGGGCCGCGTCGGTGACCGCCCATGGTCGGTGACGCTGCCGCTGCAAAATACGGCCGAAGGCAACGGCCTGTCGAAGCTTTGGGCCAAGCGCAAGATCGCCGATGCCGAAGTGGCGCGCACCCTGCGCGAAATGACGCCCGAAGACTCGGACAAGGCAATCCTGGCACTGGCGCTCGACCATCAGATCGTCACGCGGCTCACCAGCCTCGTCGCGGTCGACAAGACGCCGAGCCGTCCCGAAGGCGAGCCGCTCAAGCCCAGCGAATTGCCGATCAACCTGCCGGCCGGTTGGGATTTCGCGAAGGTCTTTGGCGAACGACAGCAGGTCCCAGCGCAGCTCCGCGAGCGTCACGCCGATGCACGCAACCAGCCGGCCACGAGGCGACCGACGCCCGCTGCACCGGATGCGATCCGCCTGCCCAAGACCGCGACCTCGGCCGAGCTGAAAATGACCGCAGGCCTGATCTTGGTCGTGCTCGCCCTGATCCTGTTCGTGTTCAAGCGGCGTCAGTCCTTGCTCACTGACGCCGCTTGAGAGAGGAGCCCCCCGAACTCCTCTGTTAGCGCGCGCGGCTGCCCGTCCCACACACCAACGGCCGCGCGCGCCTTTTTGAACTCGCCCTCTCACCTTCGTCATTGCAAGCGAAGCATCCAGAAACTCATCCACGGAGACAGTCTGGATTGCTTCGTCGCTTCGCTCCCCGCAATGACGGGAATTAGTACAATGCCGCGCATCATCTCTCCCCTCGCTCTCGCCCTGATCGGCATCATCCTGTTCGGCGACGGCGCCTACATCCATGCCAAAGCATGGCTCGCGCAGGTGCTGCTGGAGCGCGCATTCGACCAGAGCGTTGCGACCGGCGAGGTGGTCAGGCCATGGTCATGGGCCGATACTTGGCCGGTTGCGCGAATCGAGGTGAGGCGGATCGGCGCCCGCGCGATCGTACTGGAAGGCGCGAGCGGCCAGGCGCTCGCTTTCGGGCCCGGCCATATCCGCCAAACGGCTGACGCGGGCGAGCGGGGCGTTGCCGTATATGCAGCGCACCGCGACACTCATTTCCGTTTCCTGCGGAATGTCGCCATTGGTGACCTGATCGACGTCACACGCAGTGATGGCAAGCACTTTCGTTTTCGCGCGGATTCCTCCGCTGTGGTTCGCTTCGATGCCTCGGGGATCGATCCTGCGGCACGGGCAGCCGAACTCGTGCTCGCGACCTGCTGGCCGTTCAACGCCGTCGCGTCCGGCCCCGAGCGCTACATCCTGCATGCTACCCTGATCGGCACTGATGAATAGCGGTTCGCAATCGATCCGCAC
Source organism: Bradyrhizobium sp. 155 (assembly GCF_023101105.1). NCBI lineage: Bacteria > Pseudomonadati > Pseudomonadota > Alphaproteobacteria > Hyphomicrobiales > Nitrobacteraceae > Bradyrhizobium > Bradyrhizobium sp. 155. The sequence continues at coordinate 7,510,427 of NZ_CP064704.1, forward strand.
CCCCCTCTTGAATCCGCCCGACCTGTAGGGACAATGCCGCTCGATGGAACCCCTGAACCGGCGCCGTCGACCGCAGACCCATCAGAATGGCCTATTGAGCATTTCCGCTGTAATTTGCGAGAAGACGGTGATGGATGAGGAGTTCAGGCAGCGTCTCGAACAGCTGGAAAGCCGCGTCGCGCTCCTGGAGAGGAACCAGGATCTTATCGCCGCCGGGCAAAGACGCTCCTCGCTTCGGAGCCTCTGGCGCCGCCCGCCGATGTGGACCTTCGAGCAATATCCGCCGCGCCTGCTCAACCTGACGGCTTTCCCGCGAGCTCCTGCGATCCATCCGGGCGCGCCCAGAATCGCGATGGTCACTCCGAGCTACAACCATGCGCAATATCTCGGCGCCACGATCGACAGCATCGTCAGCCAGAACTATCCGGACCTGTATTATCACGTGCAGGACGGCGCCTCGATCGACGGCACGCTCGATCTCCTGAAGAGGCGCGGCGATAGCCTGAGCTGGAGCAGCGAACCGGACAAGGGGCAATCCAGCGCCATCAATCTCGGCTTCGTCGGCGCCGAGAGCGAGATCATGGCCTATCTCAACAGCGACGACGTGCTGCTGCCCGGGACACTTGCGTATGTCGCAAATTACTTCATCGCACATCCGCGTGTCGACGTCGTCTACGGCCATCGCGTCTTCATCGATCGCGAGGGACTCGAGGTCGGCCGCGCCGTGCTGCCGCCTCATGACGGCAAGGCGTTGCGATATGCCGACTACATTCCGCAAGAGACGATGTTCTGGCGCAAGCGCGTATGGGACAGGATCGGGCCGATCGACGAGAGCTTACACTACGCGATGGACTGGGACTTCATCCTGCGGGCGCAAGCCGCAGGATTCAAATTTGCACGCTTGCCGCGATTTCTCGCCTGCTTCCGAATCCATGACGCACAAAAGACGGCATCGACCTATGCGGTCGGCGTCAGGGAGATGGGCATCCTGCGGCGACGCATTCTCGGCTTCGAACCGACACAGATGCAGATCCGGCGCGCCATCGCTCCTTATCTGGCGAAGCAGCTGGCCTATCACTACGCCTACAAGCTCGGCATCCTGCGATACTGAACCACGGCGCGAGCAGTGATCCCAAAATGTCGATCACCAGGGCTTGGCGCGCGCTCATTCCACCGCACGGCATACCCGCCCACGTGGTTGCCAGTCCGAAGAACTCGCCATAGAACAGAGTGACGCACCGCCAACAAGAACAACAGGTGAGGTCACACCATGGAAGCTCGCGTATCTGCCGCCTCAGCTTCATCGCGCCCATGGTCTCCGCCGCCCGATGCCAGCGACATCGTCAAGGGCATCCACGCCATGCTGCATCCGCGCAACATCGTGCTGGTGGGCGCGACCGACAAGCCCGGCAACTATGCCGAGCGCATCTGGAACAATTTGGTCAAATACGGCTACGAGGGCGGGCTCTATCCCGTCAATTCCAAGCGCGACACCATCTGGGGTGTCCCCTGCTACAAGGACTTTGCAAGCCTCCCGGAGAAGCCCGACCACGTGCTGGTGCTGGTGCCGGCGCGCTTTGCCGTGCAGGTGATCCGCGATGCCGCCGCGGCCGGCGCGCGCTCGGCCACCATCGTCACCTCGGGCTTCAGCGAGTTGCAGGACGAGGAAAGCCAGAAGCTCGCCGCCGAACTGCAAGCGGCCGTGCGCGAGACGGGATTGGCGGTCACCGGCCCGAACTGCCTCGGCAATTTGAGCGCGGGCGAAAAGCTCTTCACCAATATCGACGACCGTATGGTCACCATGGAACAGGGCGCGGTGGCGATTGCCGGGCAATCCGGCGCCATCGTCATGGCGATCCGCCAGGCCCTGGAAGATCGCGGCGTCGGGGTCGGCTACATGGTGACGACCGGCAACGAGGCAGGGCTCGAGACGCCGGACCTGATGCGCTATTTCGCCGAGGATCCTAGCATCAAGGTGATCGTGGTCTACCTCGAAGGCGTGCGCAACACCAAGGCATTCCGGGACGCCTGCAAGGCGGCGCGCGCCGCGAGCAAACCGGTGATCGCGCTCAAGCTCGGAGCGTCCGAGGGCGGCCGCGCGGCGGCGATGGCACATACCGGCGCGCTCGCGGGCTCGATCGAGACCTTCGACGCCATTGCAACGCGCGAAGGGGTCATCAGGGTCGGCGGGCTCGACGAGCTGATCGAGACCACCGAATGTTTCGTCCACGCCGCAGTGCCCAGGGGCGACCGGCTCGCCGCAGTGACGCTATCCGGCGGCAAGCGCGGCATGCTGATCGACGCCTTCGATGCAGAAGGCCTGAATTTTGCACCACTCAGCTCGCATGTCGGCTCGGAGCTGGCAAAGATGCTCGGGCCGGGCTCGATCGTCGGCAACCCGCTCGACGCCGGCTTTGCCGCGGTGGTCGATCCCTCCGTCTACATGAAATCGATCGGGCTGATGATCGACGACCCCGATATCGACATCGTCATCATCGATGCCGAGCTGCCGAAAGCGCCGCACGAGCTGCGCGAGCGCAATCTGCGCATCGTCGACGAGATGGCGAGCCGGGCCGGCAAGCCGGTGATCTATATCAGCGCGATGTCGATCGGCTTCACGGAGTTCACCAAGACCTTGCGCAAGTCGCTGCCGCATCTCGCGGTCATGCAGGGCATGGATCGCGCGGTGACTGCGATCAAGTCGCTGCTCGACTACGCCAAGCTGCGCAAGGAAGTGCCTGATATCGTCTCCAGCTCGAAGCCTGCAGCGCGCGCCGTGCTTGAGAAGGCGCTGAAATCGGCAATTGGCGCCGCGCTCGACGAGGTCGCCTCCAAGAAGCTGCTGAAGGCCTATGGCATCCCGATCTCGAAGGAGGCAATCGCACAGACGGCAGCCGAGGCCGTGAAGATCGCCAAGCAGATCGGCTTCCCCGTCGTGGCCAAAGTCGTCAGCGCCGAGATCCTGCACAAATCAGATATCGGCGGCGTGGTGCTGAATCTCAACAACCCGGCCGCGGTGAAGAAGGCGTTCGCCGACATCACCGCGCGGCTGAGCAAGCTGAAGGGCAAGCCGAAGCTCGACGGCATCCTGATCGCGCAACAGGTGAAGGCAGATCTGGAACTGGTGGTCGGCGCCTCCCTCGATGCCGAGATGGGCCCGGTCGTGCTGTTCGGCACTGGCGGCATCGACATCGAGCTGATGAAGGACGTCGCGCTCGCCAGCGCGCCGCTGGACGAGGCTGAGGCTCGACTCCTGATCGGCCGCACCAAGGCCGGTATCAAGATGCGCGGCTATCGGGGCAAACCGGCCTTGCACGAGGCCTCCGCGGTGAAGGCGCTGGTCGGCCTGTCCAACCTGATCGCGGATGCTGGCGACCGGATCGCCTCGATCGACGTCAATCCGTTCCTGATCAATGCCAAAACAGGCGTCGCCGTCGATGCCCTGATCGTGCTGAACAATGCTGCGGCCAAGAACACCGCCGGGCATTGATGTCGCTGAGGGCGGTTTAGCGCAGCGTAATCCGCCAATCCTTGCGACAAAACGCGAGAGGAAGTGGCGGGTTACGCTTCCCTAACTCGCCCATCCTATTATTGCGGCCACGCCATCATCCTTCCAACTTCCCCGCTTTGGCCGTAAAATCATCCCGCATGGCACGCGCGAGCAATCTGGTGATCGGAACGGCGACGCTGGCGGTGATCGCCGTGGCGTTCGGCGGCGTGCTCGGCGTGCAGAAATGGCGCACCCTCCAGAGCCGCAGCCAGTTGCGCGTGGTATTCGAGGGGGGCTCCGCCAGCGGATTGCGCCGCGGCGGACCGGTCAATTTCGATGGCGTCCCCGCCGGCCAAATCCTGTCGATCAAGCTGGACAATCCGCGCAAGGTCGTGGCCCTGGTGATGCTCGACAATACCGCGCCGATACGCAAGGACACCGTCGCGGGCATCGAGTTCCAGGGCCTCACCGGCGTCGCCGCGGTCTCGCTGATCGGCGGCGCGCCCTCGGCGCCGCCAGTGCCGCTGGACTCGGACGGCGTCCCCGTGCTGACCGCCGATCTCAGCGATGCCGAATCGATCGTCGACACCCTGCATAGCGTCGACCGTACGATCGTCAGCAACGCCCCGGCGATCAAGGAAGGCCTGCGCACGTTCGAGAACTACACCGCCGATCTCCGGAGCAAGGGCGGCGAAATCGATTCCGTCATGGCCAGGGTCGACAGCGCCTTCGCGGGCTTCGACAAGGCGGTCACAAAGATCGAAGGCGTGGTGCCCGGCTTTGCCGACGGCAAGGCGGATGAGCTGTTCGAAAAGATCCAGGGATTGCACGAACTCGCCGACACCATGAAAAAGAAATCGGCGAACTTCCTCGATGACATCCGTCGCTCGCTGCTCGACGTCAGCGAAGCCGCCAACAAGATGAGCGGGACACCCACGCCGGCCGCCGCTCCGCGACCGCCCCGGAAGCCGGCGCAGCAGAAACGGTAGCGCCTACCACGCGTAGCGGACGACGCCCTTGCCGGCGTAAGAGCGGGTGACGTTCGAGAACTCGCCCTCGAAAGTCGCCGACGCAGACCAGCCGTTCATCCAGCTCATCTGCACCGCCGCTGTGGTCAGCGCGGAATCGTGTGCTTGGGCGGCGCCGTTCACCACGAACGCCGATCCCGGCAACGTTTGGAAGACCGCACCGATGGTGCGATCCGGATTGTAGTCATGCGCCCAGGCGACGCGGCCGCGCAAGGTTATCAGGCCGCCGGCTGCGGCAAAGGACTTGTCCGCGCGCAGGCCGAGTTCGGTGCGGGTGCTGGTCACGTCCTTGGCGGCATAATTCAGCGCGAAGACGTTGCTGCCGACCACAGCGAACTCCGAATAGCTCGGAAGGCTGAACACGGTGGCCTGGAGCGCCGCATAGGGGGTGAGGCCGATCCACTGCCAGGCATAGCGATAGCCGCCCTCGACACGGCCCGAGAGCGCGTTGGCGTTGAACTGCGCACGCAATTGATCCACGCCGGCGGCGGTGACGATGCGATTGGTCGTGACGTCCTGCCAGCCATAGGCCAGCGCGGCCGTGACATAGGCCGGTCCTGCGTTGTGACGCACGAAGGCGCCGGCCTGGAACAAATCCGAGCGGCCCCAGCCGAGCCCGGTGACATTGAAGCCGGTGCCGCCGCCGGCGAGCGCAAAACCTACGATCGTCGACGGCGAGAAGCGATAATCCAGACCAACCGCCGTGCCGTACACGCTGCTGGTGGCGTTGTTCGAGCCAAGCGCCGCATTGCCGTCAGTGGCCTGCGAGCCGCCATAGCCGGCGGCCCAGACGTCCCAGCGCTGCTCGAATGTCAGCGGCGGTGCCTTGCGGTAGATCGAAGCAAGGGCTTCGTTCGCGTTCTTGCGGGTCGCGGCATAGGCAGTCGCGTTCGTCTCGTCGGCATAGGGCGTCGCGCCCGGTGCGCCGCCGCGTCCCGCGCTGAAGACGTCGGTCAACAAGCCGATAAATTGGTTCATCGCATTGAACGTCGTCTGCTGCGATCCCGTCCCTGATTCGCCGGAGGCTTGCGTCAGTCCCGTCGGCGAGAGATTCGCCAGCACCACGGGAAGGCTGCCGGTGTTGTCGAAGTAGTGCGTCAGAATGTTGGCGACATTCTGCTGGTTGATATTGAGGCCGCCGCCATAGCCCAGCGCGAGATCCAGGAAGACGTTGTTGGGGTCGTAGCTCAGGGTCGCATGCAGGTTCGATGACAAACCCGCGACGACCGGATTGAAGCTGTCGGGCAGCGTGCCCGCGTTCAGGATCGTGTAGTGCTTCGCGATCGAGCCGGTCGGTACGACGACGACCGTGGCGCCGGCGAGCGTCGCCGTTCCCGTGACGACCGCGACGCCGTTGCTGGTGCCCGAGACCTGCACCATGTAGTGCGACGCCGACGTAAACGAGAGATCACCGGACACGTTGAGCGTCCCGGTGGGACTGCCCGGTGCTAGCGTACCGCCGTTGACGGAGATGGAGCTTCCGACCGTGCCGACGCCACCGAACGTGCCGCCGGCCGCGACACTCACATTGCCATTGATGGTGCCGGCCAGCGTGAGCGTGCCGCCCAGCACGTTCCAGTCCTGATTACCCGTGCCGGTCACCGTCCAGGTCGAATTGTCGACCTTGTTGAAGGTCGAGAAGCCGTCATACTGAAGAAGGGGACCGATCAGGTCGAGGTTGAACGTATCCTTGCCGATGCCTCCGAGCTGGAACGTGTCGACGCCAGTGCCGAGCACCAGGCCGTTGATGATGCTGCCGGGTCCTAGCGTCAGCGTGTTGGGGCCGCAGACACAAAACTCGATTGCAGCGATTCCGGCCGCAGCGTTGATGGTCCCGGAGTTGAAGACGTTGGCCCCGCCGCTCACGCTGATGCCGACGCCGCCAGCACCGACGGTGATGGTTCCGGTATTGACAACGTGGTTTGTCGTTGTGAACGAGCTCACGTCGATGCCGAAGCCGGAATCGCCGACCGTGATCGTACCTCTGTTGATGATGGTGTTGGAATCACCGAGAGCTACGATGCCCTCGGCGAAATCGGCCCCTGTGATCCGTCCATTGTTGCTGATCGTGGAGGACAGGCCCGTAAACGCGATGCCCGCACCGCCCAGACCCACGCTGATCGTCCCGTTTTGGTTGATCGCGACCCGATTGCCCTGCACCGCAATGCCGGCGGACGTGCCATCGCCCGACTTGATCGAGCCACTATTGGTGACCTTGGCGTCATCACCGAACAAGGCGATGCCGGCACCAAAGTCGCCGGCCGTGATTGCGCCGAAATTGCTGACGATTTGAAAACTACCCTGCATAAAGATGCCAGCGGCACCCTGCCCGACCGAAATCGTGCCGGTGGCGGTGTTGGTGACCGTGTTGTTATCCATGGTCGCAACGATGCCGCCGGAGAAGCCGGAGGAATCGCCGACCTTGATCGCGCCTGCATTGGTCACGGTCGTGCCACCGAACGAAGCGAAAATCCCGATTGAATCATCGAGTCCGGTGATCGTGCCCGTCGCGGCGTTGGTGATCGTGTTGCTCTGGACCGCGAAGATGCCCGCGCCCGACGCGCCGATGGACAGCGCACCGCTGTTGCTAACGCTATTGTTGTTTCCTACCGAGATCGCGCTGCCGTGGTCGCCGGTGGTGACGGTCCCGGCATTGATGATGATGTTGTGATCGAGCGCGGAGATACCGAGGCCGTTATCAAACACCGTGATGGCGCCGTTGTTGGTCACGGTGTTCGAATTGCCGCCATTGATGCCGGTGAGGCCCGAGCCCGCCGCCACCGTGCCGTTGTTAGTGATGACGTTGGTGTCATTGACGTTGATCGCCGCCGTGCCGTTATCGTTGACGCTGGCGCCAGTCAGCACATTTACGGTCAGATTGGTGACGCCGCCGCTTGCCGCAAAGCCGTCGGCATCGGTGCCGCTACAGGTGACGGTCTGCCCGCTTGCCGCCGGGTCGGGCGCGCAGTCCGCCTGCGCAGGTGTCGCCGATAGGCCGAGGCTGAGAACGACCGCCACGACAGACGAAGCGACCGCGGCAAGGCGCAGCCCAATCCGACCAGCCTTCGGCGGCCCAAATTCCACTTTGATGCCCTCAGTCCAGCGCTCCCCAGCGGCGCCGCCGGCAAACTAGGCCGCCGGGCCCCTCCGTGGAACTACGGAATCGGCGGAATCGCTGGGGGACAGCAAAACCGGACTGATTCAGCGGACCATGTTGCACCAGAGGCACGCTTTTCCGGCGCAGCCTGGTCGATCCACGACGTTTGCGTGTGCGGTTCGGTCGCAGTATTGACCGTCGTTCACATCAATGACTGATCATCTGGGGCGGCGCCGCGTCCCAACGGGAGCGAGCGGCACGCCTTCACACACACTGATTTGGGCAACGGCTTAGTAATTGGTGGGCGCCGCTTCATTCGGGATGCCGTCGATCGGGCATTCGGCGGTACCGGGCGTCGCGCGCGTCATCGCCTCGACCATGTCCCGGGTGCCTTCGGGATCGGCGATCCAGTTCTTGTAGAAATCATAGGGGCAGACGGCGAGGCCGCGCGGGCTTTCGCCGGAATTGATCATGCCGGTGTAGCCGCGGTGGACCAGCTTGTAGAGATGGTTCTGCGACTGGCCGTTGCGGCGCGCATCGCGGATCAGATGCTTCGACAGCTGGGCATATTGGATGCCGTAGTCCTCCTCGCCGCACTCGCCGAGGGTGCGGCCGTCGAAACCGATGATCGCGGAGTGACCGAAGTAAGAATAGACGCCGTCGAAGCCGGCAGCGTTGGCGACCGCGACATAGACATTGTTGGCCCATGCCATCGCTTTTGAAATCAGGATCTGCTGCTCCTTGGCCGGATACATGTAGCCCTGGCAGCGCACGATCAGCTCGGCCCCCTTCATGGCGCAGTCGCGCCAGATCTCCGGGAAGTTGCCGTCGTCGCAGATGATCAGGCTGACCTTCATCCCTTTCGGGCCGTCGGAGACATAGGTGCAATTGCCGGGATACCAGCCCTCGATCGGCACCCACGGCATGATCTTGCGGTACTTCTGCACGATGTCACCCTTGTCGTTCATCAGGATCACGGTGTTGTAGGGCGCCTTGTGCGGATGCTCCTCGTGGCGCTCGCCGGTGAGCGAGAACACGCCCCACACCTTGGCCTTGCGGCAGGCCTCCGCAAAAATCGCGGTCTCTTCACCGGGCACCGCGCAAGCGGTCTCATACATCTCCTTGGAGTCGTACATGATGCCCTGGGTGGAGTATTCCGGGAAAATCACCAGGTCCATGCCGGGAAGGCCGGTCTTCATGCCCACCACCATGTCGGCGATCTTGCGGGCGCTGTCGAGCACCTCGGCCTTGGTGTGCAGGCGCGGCATCTTATAGTTGACCACCGCGACGCCGACGGTGTCGTTGCTGCTGGAGATGTCACCGTGAAGCATTTGAATTGCTCCTCTACTCTGTTTGAGATTGCCGCGTGAATCAGTGACTGATCATCCAGGGCCGCGCGGTGGGAAAACCCTTGGCACCGCTCCTGGTCTTGGTCACCAGCCGCGCCGGCTTGTTCTTATCCGGCGCGTTCTTTGACGAATTCTTGCCCGTGGAGCAGCAGCCGCAACCGGGGCCATGCGAGGCCTTGTATTGCGCCAGCGTCTGCGGCGCGTGCGTGCTGCGCTCGTTGGCGGCGTGAGCCTTGCGCGTCTCCGACGGCATGCAGAAGAAGTTCGGGGCGGTCAGAATCACGCGGGGCGCCATGATTTCACATTGCGGACAGGCTTGCGGATCGTCGCATTCGGCCATCGGGCGCATATCCTTGAACGGACCGCAATCGTCACAGAGATATTCATAGACCGGCATCGCATCATCCCTACGCTGTTGTCTGTGAGAGAACTGTCGCGGCGGATGCGGGGCGGCAGATACGCCGTCTCGCATCCGGTCGCGCAGGGATTACTTGTCCGGCGATATCGGCATCTGGATATCGCCCTTGATGTGCTTGATCGGACCTGCCGAGGACGGCATCACGTCGAAGTCGAAGATTTCCGTCGGCAGCCATAATGTGGCACAGGCATTGGGCACGTCGACGACGCCGGAGATGTGCCCCTGAACCGGTGCCGTACCAAGGATCGAATAGGCCTGGGCGCCGGAGTAGCCGAACTTCTTCAGATATTCGATCGCATTCAGGCAGGCCTGGCGGTAGGCGATGGTGACGTCGAGATAGTGCTGCTTGCCGGCCTCGTCGACCGAGATGCCTTCGAAGATCAGATAGTCCTTGTAGTTCGGTGTGATCGGCGACGGCTTGAAGATCGGATTCTTGACGCCGTACTTCGCCATGCCGTCCTTGATCACCTCGACCTTCAGATGCAGCCAGCCGGCCATCTCGATCGCACCGCAGAAGGTGATCTCGCCGTCGCCCTGACTGAAGTGGAGATCGCCCATCGAGAGACCGGCGCCGGGCACGTAGACCGGGAAGTAGATCTTCGAGCCGCGCGAAAGGTCCTTGATGTCGCAATTGCCGCCATGCTCCCGCGGCGGCACGGTGCGCGCGCCTTCGGCTCCGATCTTGTCCTTGACCTCGCCCTTGGCGCGGCCGCCATGAGCGGTCGGCGCGAACGGCGGATTGGCGAGGCCGGGCACACGGGTCGGATTGGTTGCGATCAGCTCGGCCTCGCGCTTGTTCCAGGTGTCCAGCATCTTCGGATCGGGGAGACAGCCGATCAGGCCGGGATGGATCAGGCCGGCGAAGTTGACGCCCGGAATATGCCGCGACGAGGTGTAGAGACCCTTGATGTCCCAGATCGACTTCTGCGCCAGCGGGAAATGATCCGTAAGAAATCCGCCGCCGTTCTGCTTGGAGAAGAAGCCGTTGAAGCCCCACATGCTCTCCTTCATCGGGCCAACGTCGAGCAGGTCGACGACGAGGAGGTCACCGGGCTCGGCGCCCTTGACGCCGATCGGGCCGGAGAGGAAGTGCACGATCGACAGATCGATGTCGCGCACGTCGTCGGCGGAATCGTTGTTCTTGATGAAACCGCCGGTCCAGTCATAAGTCTCGATGATGAAGTCGTCGCCGGGATTGACCCAGGCCACGATCGGAATGTCGGGGTGCCAGCGGTTATGCACCATGTCATTTTCATAGGCCGACTTGGTGAGATCGACCTTGATCAGTGTCTCTGGCATCGAGAGGCTCCCCTTTTACACGGTTGGTTAGACGGACAGATATTTCGAGACCTGTGCGGCATCGACGGCGCCGCGCGGATCATCACGGACGATCTCGCCGTTCTCGATCACCAGCACACGGTCGGCGATATCGAGCGCGAAGCTCAGGACCTGCTCGGACACGACGATTGAAAGCCCCTTCTCGTCGCGGATGTGCTTGAGCGTGCGCGCCATCTCCTTGATGATCGACGGCTGGATACCTTCGGTCGGCTCGTCGAGCAGCAGCACTTTTGGCTTGGTCGCCAGCGCACGAGCGATCGCGAGTTGTTGCTGCTGGCCGCCGGAGAGATTGCCGCCACGGCGGTCCTTCATCTCCAGCAGCACCGGAAACAGTTCGTAGATGTCACCGGGCACTTCGGTTCCGCCGGAGACCACGAGGCCGGTCTCGATGTTCTCCTTCACCGTCATGGTAGAAAAGATCATGCGGCCTTGCGGCACATAGGCGAGCCCCTTGGCCACCCGCTCGTAGCTCGGCAGGCTGCCGAGCTCGGCGCCGTCCATGGTCACCGAGCCACTCTTGGCCGGCAGGATCCCCATCAGCGATTTCATCAGCGTGGTCTTGCCCATGCCGTTGCGACCCATGATCGCCACGATCTCGTTGGGCGCGACTTTGACGTTGAGCCCGTGCAGCACCTCGCTCTGGCCGTAGGCGACGTGAAGATCAGAAATAGCCAGCATCGTCGCGCTCCTTAGTGACCGAGATAAACTTCGACGACCTTGGGATCGTTCTTCACCTTTTCCATGGTGCCTTCCGAGAGGATCTGGCCCTGGTGAAGCACGGTGACCTTGTGCGCGATGTCCTCGACGAACTTCATGTCGTGCTCGATCACGAGCACCGAGCGGTTTTTGATGATGCGGTTGAGCAGCTCGGCGGTCTTGGTGCGTTCGGACACGCTCATGCCGGCGACGGGCTCGTCCAGCATGAGCAGGTCAGGATCCTGAATCAGCAGCATGCCGATCTCGAGCCATTGCTTCTGGCCATGACTGAGCTCGGAGGCATAGGTGTTGAGCTTGTCCTTGAGGAAGATCATCTCGGCAACCTCTCCGACGCGTGACCTCACCAGCTGGTCACGCTGGAACGTGAGTGAGCCGAATACGGTGCGGCCGCGCGGAAACGAGATCTCGAGATTCTCGAACACGGTGAGGTCTTCGAACACCGACGGCGTCTGGAACTTGCGGCCGACGCCGGCCTTGACGATCTCGTTCTCCTTCAGCTTGGTCAGCTCGGTCCCGCGAAACTGGATCGAGCCTTCGGTCGCCTTGGTCTTGCCGCAGATCAGGTCAAGCACCGTGGTCTTGCCGGCCCCATTGGGGCCGATGATGACGCGGATCTCGTTCTCCTCGACGTAAAACGAGAGATCGTTGACGGCCTTGAAGCCGTCGAAGGAAACCGTCAGCCCGGAGACCGCGAGCAGGAATTCCTTGGGCTGATGACCGACGAGCATGATCTATCTCCTCACTGCCAGCGTGGCATCGGCATCGCGATGACCGACGAGCATGACCTATCTCCTCACTGCCAGCATGGCATCGGCATCGTGATGACCGACGAGCATGATGGTCTCCTCACTCTGCTGGTGCGCCGTCGGCAACCGAATTGTCGCTCCAGCCCGGCTTCTTGCGCGAGGCGAAAAGGCGGTCGACGCGCGGCTGCACATAGTCGGCCCAGAGCCCCGACAGGCCGTTCGGGAAAGCGAGCACGACCGCGATGAACAGCGCGCCGAGACCAAACAGCCAGAGTTGCGGAAAGGATTCCGACAGGCTGGTCTTGGCGAAGTTCACCAGAATGGCCCCCCATATCGCGCCAAAGATCGACATCCGTCCGCCGACCGCGGTGTAGATCACCATCTCGATCGACGGCACGATGCCGACAAAGGACGGCGACATGAAACCGACATTGAGCGCGAACATGGCCCCGCCGATCGCGGCGAAAACCGCGGCCATACAGAACGCAAAGATCTTGAAGTTGGCGACGCTGTAGCCGGAGAAGCGGACGCGGTCCTCCTGTTCGCGCATAGCCACCAGGATGCGGCCGAGCTTGGTCAGGCGGATGAACTGCGCGATGCCGATGCAGGCGAACAGCAGCACCACTTCGACGAAGTACAAGATGACCTTGGCGTGGTCGGGCCGGATGTCCCATCCCTTGAGGGTGCGCAGGTCGGTCATGCCGTTGATGCCGCCGGTGTAGCCCTGCTGGCCCACGATCAGGATGGTGAGGATGGCCGCCACCGCCTGGGTGATGATGGCAAAGTAGGTGCCGCCCACGCGCCGCTTGAACATCGCAGTGCCGATGATCAGCGCGAAGATGCCGGGGACCAAGATGATGGCGAGGATGGTGAAGGCGAGACTGTGAAACGGCTGCCAGAACAGTGGCAGTGACGTGATCTGATTCCAGTCCATGAAGTCCGGGATGCCTGGCGTCGACTGGATTTTGGTATTTTCGACGCTGGAGGCCTCCAGCTTGAGGAACATCGCCATGCAATAGCCGCCGAGGCCGAAGAACACGCCCTGCCCCAGACTGAGAATGCCGCCGTAGCCCCAGCACAGCACGAGACCGAGCGCGACGAAGGCGTAGGTCAGATACTTCGCGACGAGGTTGAGACGGAACACATCCAGCGAGAGCGGCAGGATCACGAACAGCACGGCGGCCAGCACGAGGAAGCCCATGAGCTCGGATCGATTGAAGAAGCGTGAGTTGATGACCATGACTTGCCTGCTTCTTGTTATTTGCGGACCTTGAGGGCGAAGAGACCCTGCGGCCGCAGCATCAGGATTCCGACAACGGCAAGCAGCGTCAGCACCTTAGCCATCGAGCCCGACAGGAAGAACTCGAGGGTGGATTGGGTCTGCGAGATTGAGAAGGCCGATGCGATGGTGCCGAGCAGGCTTGCCGCGCCGCCGAACACGACCACCAGGAACGTATCGACGATGTAGAGCTGTCCGGAGGTCGGCCCGGTCGAGCCGATCATGGTGAAGGCGCTCCCAGCGACACCGGCAATGCCGCAGCCGAGGCCGAAAGTGTAGCGATCCACCTTTTCGGTGTTGATGCCGACGGCACCGGCCATGATGCGGTTCTGCACGACGGCGCGCACCTGTCGACCCCAGCGCGATTTGTACATCACGTAGGCGACGCCGACAGTGATCAGGACGGTGAGGCACATCACGAAGACGCCGTTGATCGGCACTTCGATGCTGTCGGTCACGTGCAGCGAGCCGAGCATCCATTGCGGCAGCTCGACGCCGACCTCGCGCGCGCCGAACACGGAGCGATAGGCCTGTTGCAGGATCAGGCTGAGGCCCCAAGTCGCGAGCAGCGTGTCGAGCGGGCGCTTGTAGAGATGCCGTATCAGCACCCATTCCACCAGCATCCCCAACGCACCGGATGCGACAAAGGCCAGGATCATCGCGAGGAAGAAATAGCCGCTGAACAGGCTCGGCAAATAGGATTGGAAGAAGCTCGAGGTCATCCAGGTGACGTAGGCCCCAAGGATCATGAACTCGCCATGGGCCATGTTGATGACGCCCATCTGGCCGAAGATGATCGCAAGACCCAGCGCCATCAGGACGTAGACGGAGAACAGGATCAGTCCTGCAAAGCCCTGCATGACGAAGATGGAGCCAAGGTCACCAAGCGAGTAGTCGCCGAACATCGATGTCCTCCGTCGGGAAAGGGTCCCGCGTCGCGAGCAGGTTCGCGACGCGGGGGTCTTGGGCGTGGATTTGCGGTCCACGCCAGGGAGAGGTTTTGCCTGAGAGGGAAACGGCGACGAACGCCGTGACTAACTGATAGATCTCGTCTTACTGGTAGCCCTTGGGGAACGGATCCGGCTCGACCAGATCGGCGGTCTCGTAGATCAGTTCGAACTGGCCATCGAGCTTGGCGCGTCCCACCCGGGTCTTCGACCAGAGGTGATGATTTTCGTGGATGCGCACATAGCCTTCCGGAGCGCCCTTGAACTCGATGCCCGGCGACGCCGCGGCGATCTTGTCGATGTCGAAGGAGCCCGCCTTCTCCACCGTCAACTTCCACAACCACGGTCCGAGATAGGCAGCCTGGGTGACGTCTCCGATCACGGTCTTCTCGCCCCACATCTTCTTGAACGCAGGAACGAAGGTCTTGTTGTTCGGATTGTCGAGCGACTGGAAGTACTTCATGCAGGCATAGGCGCCCGCGATGTTCTCGCCGCCAATGCCGTCGATCTCGTCTTCGGTCACCGAGATCGTGAGCAGCGCCTGCTTGGAGAGGTCGATGCCGGCCGCCTTGAGCTGCTTGTAGAACGCGACGTTCGAGCCGCCGACGACGTCGGTGAAGATCACGTCGGGCTTGGTCAGCTTGATCTTGTTGATGACCGAATTGAACTGCGTATTGCCGAGCGGATAATACTCTTCGCCGACCACCTTGCCCTTCAGCACGTTCTCGACATGCTTGCGCGCAATCTTGTTCGAGGTGCGCGGCCAGATGTAGTCGGAGCCGATGAAGAAGAACGACTTGGCGCCCTTCTCCTTGGCGATCCAGTTCAGGCCGGCGAGGATCTGCTGAGTGGCTTCCTGACCTGTGTAGATCACGTTCTTGGACTGCTCGAGACCTTCGTAGAAGGTCGGGTAATAGAGCATGCCGTTGTACTGCTCCATGACGGGCAGCACGGCCTTGCGGGACGCCGAGGTCCAGCAGCCCATGATCGCCGCGACCTTGTCGTTGACCAGCAGCTTCTTGGCCTTCTCGGCAAAGGTCGGCCAGTCGCTGGCGCCGTCTTCCTGGATGAACTTGATCTTGCGACCGAGCACGCCGCCCATGGCATTGATCTGCTCGATGGCAAGCTTTTCGGCTTCGATCGAGCCGGTCTCGGAGATGGCCATGGTGCCGGTCGCCGAATGCAGGATGCCGACCGTCACCTCGGTGTCGGTGACCGCGAGACCCGTGGTGTTGACTGCCGAGGTCGCTGGGGCCTGCGCAAAAGATGCTCGCGGTAGCATGGTGATGGCCGGCACGGCCGCCATTCCCATCAATAATTTGCGCCGGAGCGGCGATAACAGGCCCTTGTTCGCTTCGTCTGACATGAGCACCCCACTGTTGTTCGAGGACACGCGATTGGTGCCGTGAGGATGGCTCGAATTTGTGCACTGCAAGCATACGCAAGATCGCGTATACTGCACCGCAAAATGACGACGTAGGCTTTTGGTACGGATTTTGCGAGGGGGTCCGGCGCGTTCGGGAGTAGGAGTGGGGGCTGAAGTGGCAGGGCGGCAGCGAATAGATCGCGTCAGGCGCCAGTACAACCAATGGGTCGCCAACCAGACGCTGGAAGACTACGCGCTGCGCTTCACCGCCAAGAGCGCGCGCCGGTGGTCCGCTGCCCGCGTCGCCAACACTGCCCTGGGCGCCATCTCCTTTCTCGCGCTTGAGGCGATCGGCGGCACCATCACCCTGAATTACGGGGTTACCAACGCCACCGCCGCGATCCTCGTCGTCTCCATCATCATCTTCTGCTGCGGCGTCCCGATTGCCTATTATGCCGCCAAATGCGGCATCGACATTGACCTGCTCACCCGCGGCGCCGGCTTCGGTTATATCGGCTCGACCGTCACGTCGCTGATCTACGCCTCCTTCACCTTCATCTTCTTCGCGATCGAAGCGGTGATCCTGGCCACGGCGCTCGAGATGTGCTTCGGCATTCCGCGCCCGATCGGCTATCTCATCAGCGCGGTCGCGATCATCCCGCTTGTCACCTACGGCATCACGCTGATCAGCCGCTTCCAGCTCTGGACGCAGCCGATCTGGATCATCCTGCACATCCTGCCCTTCGCGGCGATCGCCTGGGCCAACCCTTACTCGTTCACGGAATGGCGCAAATTCGCCGGCGAGCACGGCGACCCCAGCGGACATTTCGATCTACTGCTGTTCGGCGTAGCATCCTCCGTGGTGTTTTCGCTGGTGGCTCAGATCGGCGAGCAGGTCGACTTCCTCAGGTTTCTGCCGCGCGACCGCCGCACCTCGCGAACGTCGTGGTGGGCCGCCCTGCTGATCGCGGGGCCCGGCTGGATCATCTTCGGCGCGCTGAAATTGCTGCTGGGCTCGTTTCTCGCCTTCTTCGCGCTGAGCCACGGCCTCTCCAGCGAGCTGGCGGCCGAGCCTGCGCACATGTATCTCGAGGCGTTTCGCTACGTGTTGTCGCAGCCGGACATGGCTCTGGCACTCACCGGCGCGTTCGTGATCCTGTCGCAGCTCAAGATCAACGTCACCAACGCCTATGCAGGCTCGATCGCCTGGTCGAACTTCTTCTCGCGTCTCACTCATAGCCATCCGGGCCGGGTCGTCTGGCTGGTGTTCAACGTGATGGTGGCCTTGCTGCTGATGGAGATCGGCGTCTACAAGGCGCTGGAGCAGACGCTCGCGCTCTACTCCAATGTCGCGATCGCCTGGGTCGGTGCGCTGGTCTCTGATCTCGTGGTCAACAAGCCCCTCGGCCTGCGCCCGCCGCAGATGGAGTTCAAGCGCGCCCATCTCTACGACATCAACCCGGTCGGCGTCGGCGCGATGACGATCGCGACCATCGTCTCGATCGCGGCATTCTACGGCCTGTTCGGCTCGACCATGAAAGCGCTCGCGGCCTTCGTCGCGCTGACGGTCGCCTTCGTCACCGCGCCCGTCATCGCCTGGCTCACCGACGGAAAATATTACATCGCGCGCAAGCCGAAGAGGAGTTGGGCCAACATCGAATCGATCCAGTGCTGCATCTGCGAGCACCATTTCGAGCCGGAGGACATGACCTCCTGTCCTGCCTATGCCGGCCCGATCTGCTCGCTATGCTGCTCGCTCGATGCGCGCTGCCACGATTTGTGCAAACCGCATGCGCGCGCGCAGGTGCAGTTCGCCGACGCACTCGCCAGGATCTTGCCGCAGGCGATCTATCAGCGGATCAACTCGCAGTTCGGCCACTACATCGGTGTGTTCGTGGTCTCCGCGGGCCTCGTCGCGCTGGTGCTGGGGCTGATTTACCTCCAGAGCTCGGTCAGCGTGCCTGGCGAGAACATGCTCGTCTCCAACGTGCTCTGGAAGGTGTTCTTCTCGCTCAGCATCATCATCGGCGTGGTGGCCTGGCTGTTCGTGCTGGCGCAGCAGAGCCGACGGGCCGCCGAGGCCGAGACCCGACGCCAGACCACGCTGCTGATTCAGGAGATCGACGCCCACAAGCGCACCGATGCCGAGCTCCAGCGCGCCAAGGAAATCGCAGAATCCGCCAACCTCGCCAAGAGCCGCTACGTGGTGGGCCTGAGCCACGAGCTGCGCTCGCCGCTGAATGCGATCAGCGGCTATGCCCAACTCCTGGAGCAGGACACCACGCTCAACACCAAGCCGCGCGACCAGGTCCGCGTCGTCCGCCGCAGCGCCGATCACCTCTCCGGCCTGATCGACGGCATTCTGGACATCTCCAAGATCGAGGCGGGGCGGCTGTACCTGTCGCGCGACGAGGTGCGCCTGACCGAATTCCTCGACCAGCTCGTCGGCATGTTCCGCCTTCAGGCCGCGGCCAAGAGCATCGACTTCGTGTTCAGGCGGCCGGCGCATTTGCCGGTCGTGGTCTATGCCGACGAGAAGCGGCTGCGCCAGGTGCTGATCAATCTGCTGTCCAACGCGATCAAATTCACCCAGGTCGGCAGTGTGCAGTTCGTGGTGCACTATCGCAGCCCGGTCGCGGAGTTCGAGGTGATCGACACCGGCCCCGGCATCCAGGGCGACGATCTCGAACGCATCTTCGCACCTTTCGAACGTGGCGCGCTCGGTGTCTCGCAGCCGCAGACCGGCACGGGGCTGGGCCTCACCATCAGCCGGTTGCTCGCCGGCGTCATGGGCGGCGACATCAAGGTCTTGAGCACGGTCGGCAGCGGCAGCACGTTCAAGGTCAAGATGCTGCTATCCGAAGTCACCAATCCGCAGCGCATTGCGCCGGTGGAGGCCCCGATCTCGGGCTATCACGGCGCGCGCAAGACCATCCTCATCACCGACGACGATCCCGTGCATCGCGACCTCCTGCGCGAGGTGTTGACCCCACTCGGCTTCATCCTGCTCAGCGCGCCCGACGGGCCTGGCTGCCTGGCGCTAGCCCAGCACTGCCGGCCTGATCTGTTCCTGCTCGATATCTCCATGCCTGGCATGGACGGCTGGACGGTGGCGGAGACGCTGCGCGCCAGCGGCCACCATCAGGCGCGCATCCTGATGGTGTCTGCCAGCGCGCTCGAGGCGCACGGCACACCGCTGGCACAGCCTTTCCACGACGGCTACCTGATGAAGCCGATCGATATTCCCAGGCTTTTGGAAAGTATCCGCCAGCTTCTCAAGGTCGAATGGCAATACGGCTCGGAGGAGATCGCGGTGCCGCTGTGGCGGCCGGAGAGCGGCTCGCGGCCGCCTGTACGACACATCGAGGCTCTGATCGGGCTCGGTCAGATCGGCTACGTCAAGGCTATCCAGTTGAAGCTGGACGAGATCGGCAGTGAGCACCCTGAACATGCCGACTTCGTCGCGGAAATGCGGTCGCTGATCGACCGCTTCGATCTCGGCCAGTACATGGCCACATTGAAGACGTTGCATGCGTATGAGCACTGAGTCGAAAAAGCGCGACGTCGCGCTCGTTGTTGACGACTCCCCGGAGACGCTGCGGCTGCTCACCGACGCGCTCGACAGCGCCGGGATGACGGTGATGGTGGCGCTCGATGGCGCGGCCGCGATGCGTATCGTCGACCAAATCACGCCTGACATCGTGCTGCTCGACGCTGTGATGCCGGGCATGGACGGGTTCGAGACCTGCCGCCGCCTCAAGCGCGATGCGGGCCTTGCCAATGTCCCGGTGATATTCATGACGGGGCTCGCCGAGACCGAGCACATCGTGCGCGGGCTGGAGGCCGGCGGCGTCGACTACGTGACCAAGCCGATCGTGATCGAGGAGATGCTGGCGCGGATCCGCGTTCATCTCGGCAATGCGCGGCTGACGCAAAGCGCACGCGCCGCGCTCGATGTCTCCGGCCGATTCCTGTTCGCGGTCAACCGCCAGGGCAAATTGTTGTGGGCGACCCCGCAGGCGCAGAAGCTGCTGGCGGACCACCACGGCGCGCAGGCCGACGACGATTTCGTCCTGCCGGTATCATTGCTGCAATGGCTGGAGCAGGCGAAGGGCAAGGGCAGCTCGAAGTCTCAGGCGGCTTCCTTGCCCGACAATCCTCAGCTCCGGCTGTACTACATGGGCGAGACCGCACCGAACGAGTTCCTGCTGCGGCTCTCCAGGGAATCCGGCACCGCGCCGCCACCCGAGTTCACCAGCGAGCTCGGCCTCACTACCCGCGAAGGCGAGGTGCTGGCCTGGCTCAGCAAGGGCAAAACCAACCGCGACATCGCGCAGATTTTGGGCTTGAGCCCGCGCACGGTCGACAAGCATCTCGAGCAGATCTACTCCAAGCTTGGAGTCGAGAACCGGACCGCGGCTGCGGCGATTGCAACGAATGCGACAAGAAGGAATTCGTAGTCTTGCTCCGAGTGAGTTGGGATGTGACTCAGCACACCGTGTCGTCCCGGCGAAGGCCGGGACCCATAACCCCAGGGAGTGATTTGGCGAAGACTAGTCGTTCGGACTAGCACCGTCCGCAATCGATAGGCCTCGCTGTATGGGTCCCGGCCCCCGTGCGCAATTGCGCACTAGGCCGGGACGACGTTGCAATGCTTGGTTAGCGCCTAGTCCTCACCCGTACACAAACTCCCCGCCATCCAGATTCGTCTTCGGGATCTCGTCCTTTTCGGTCCAGTAATCCTGGCTGTGCTGCCATTCCGGCTTGTCGCCGCGCTTGGGCAGCAGGTCCATGTTGCGCATCATGTAGCCGGGATTGAAGTTTTCCGGATCGATCCAGGGCAGGATCGGCATGTTGTGGTCTTCGGCGCGTAACTTGACCTCGACCTTCTTCTTGCCTTTGGCCTTCATGTGACCGAGCAGGCGGCAGACGAAGTCAGCGACGAGATCGACGCGCAGCGTCCAGCTGGCGCGGAAATAGCCGAAGACCCAGACCATGTTCGGCACGCCCGTGAACATCATGCCGCGATAGGTGACGGTGTCGCCGAAAGCGAGCGGCTTGCCGTCGACCTCGAAGGCGATGTCGCCGAGCGCCGCGAGATTGAAGCCGGTTGCGGTGACGATGACGTCGGCCTCAAGCAGCTTGCCGGATTTGAGCTGGATGCCGTTCTCAACGAAGAACTCGATCTCGTCGGTGACGACGGACGCCTTGCCGCTGGCGATGCCCTTGAACAGATCGGCATCGGGCACGAAGGCGATGCGCTGCCGCCACGGCCGGTAGCTCGGCGTGAAATGCGTGTCGACATCGTACTCCGGACCGAGCACTGCGCTGATCTGCCCGATCAGCTCCTTTTTCACCTGCTCGGGTTTTGACAAGCAAAGCTTGGTGAACGCGTCCTGCTCGAACAGGATCTTGCGGCGAACGATCTCGTGGATCCAGGCCTCGTCGACCTGCAGCCGGCGCAGCTCCTCCGCGATCTCGATGGCGTTGCGGCCGAGACGGAAATAGGTCGGCGAACGCTGCAGCATCGTGACATGCGCGCATTTGTCGGCAATGTTCGGCACCAGCGTCGCCGCCGTCGCGCCGGAGCCGATCACGACGACTTTCTTGTTCGCGAGGTCGATATCATCAGGCCAGGTCTGCGGATGAACGATGCGGCCCTTGAAGCGATCGGTACCTTTCCATTCCGGCGTATAGCCTTCCGAATGGCGGTAATAGCCCTGGCACATCCAGAGGAAGTTCGCAGTGAATGTTTTCGCTTCGCCGGTGTCGGTCGTCACCGCCTCGATAGTCCAGAGGTTTTGCTCGCTCGACCAGCTCGCCGAATTGATCTTGTGCTTGTAGCGGATATGCCGCGCGATATCGTTTTCGTCGATCACCTCGTTCATGTAGGCGAGGATTTCCTCGGCGGTCGCGATCGGCGGCCCGACCCAGGGCTTGAAGCTATAACCGAAGGTGTGGAGATCGCTGTCGGAGCGGATGCCGGGATAGCGATGCGTGGTCCACGTGCCGCCGAACGTCGCCTGCGTTTCCAGGATGACGAAGCTCGCACCCGGAAGCTGCTTGGTCATGTGATAGGCGCTGCCGATGCCCGAGATGCCGGCGCCGACGATCAGCACGTCGAAATGTTCAGAAGCCTGTTTGGCCGTGGCGTGACTGCGAACAGCGACATTCATTGTTGCTTCTATGCCTTGCTTGTTTTTGTGGCCGCCCTTGGTTGGGCGGCGCGTTTCCTCCGCGACGGACATGGTCGCCCATCGCGCTTCCGCTTCAAGATGACATAGATCGGGTCGCGGTCAAATCACAGCGCCGCACCCCAGCTCCGCGCGGTCTGCAAGATCCAGTCGCGATAGAGCGTGAGCGGCGTAACACCGGTCAGCCCGCCGCAGCCGGCGGCTCCGTTCGGCCCCGTGGACCAGCTGATGACGCCGACGAGCACGGATCCGGTCGGCTTGTCCTCGAACACGGGACCGCCGGAATCGCCGGTGCAGGCGCCAATTCCGTCGCGAACACCGTTGGTTACGGGGTCGACCAGCCGGATCTGGAGCGTGCCGGGCTGACCCGTCGCGACGAGGCCGGCAACACGCGTCGCGCCGCCACTCTTGCCCTCGCCACGCACGGTGACGCCGATACCGGCGACGACGAAGCGGCTGCCGACTTGGATCGGAATATTCGGCGCGCCGACGGGCACCGTCGATTTTCCCTTGAGTGGAATTTCCAGCTGCAGCAGCGCCACGTCGGCGGTAGCGCGATGCGCTTGCATTGCCTGCATGTTGAAATTCGGATGGATCGCGACGGTGCGGACATTCAGCAGTTGCGGCTGCCCGTCGGTGCCGCGATCGACGATCTTGTAGTCCGCGCCGGGTTGCACGCAGTGGGCGACGGTAAGCACCAGCTTTGGCGCAACGAGGGTGCCGGTACAGAAATTGCCGCGCGAGCCGACGATCGTGACGACGGCGCGCGCGACGCCATCGGCCTGGGGCGTGCCGCCACCAACGATGGCATAAGCGGGCGTGGCGAGCGGCAGCGCGATCGCAATGAGGGTTACGAGCTTCTTCATGGGAACACGCTTTGGTGTTGGCGTCGGTGACAGCATTAGGATGGCTTCGGACTGGCCCTTGCCGATAGCGCATGCTAGCGCTCTTGGAAAGGAATTGACGAGGGCGGGATCTTGACGATCGAGGCTGTGATCTTTGATTTTGGTGGCGTGCTGACGAGTTCGCCGTTTGAAGCGTTCACGCGGTTCGAGACAGAGCGTGGCCTGCCCATCGACATCATCCGGCGCACCAATGCCGCCAATCATCTGGAAAATGCCTGGGCCAAGTTCGAGCGCGCCGAGGTCGATATCGACACGTTCGACAGACTGTTCGCGACGGAATCGCTGGCGCTCGGCGCGGAGGTGCGCGGCCGCGACGTGCTGCCGCTGCTTCAGGGCGATCTGCGCCCCGAGATGGTCGAAGCGTTGAAGCGCATCAAGGCGCAATTCAAGACCGGCTGCATTACCAACAATCTGCCGGCCAATGCGATCGGCAGCATGACCGGGCGCTCACTCTATGTCGCCGAGGTGATGGTGCTGTTCGACCATGTCATCGAGTCCGCCAAAATCGGCCTGCGCAAGCCCGACCCGCGCATCTATCAGCTGATGGTCGAAACGCTGAAGGTCGATCCGAAGAATTGCGTCTATCTCGACGATCTCGGCGTCAATCTGAAGCCGGCACGCGAGATGGGCATGACGACGATCAAGGTCACCAGCGGCGCCCAGGCGATCGCCGGGCTCGAGGCCGCGACGGGATTGAAGCTGAGCTAGAGCGTCATTCTCCGTCATTGCGAGCTATCGCCGAGCCAGAACTACTCCGCCGCAGCTGCGATCCGCTCCGGAAACGCCGCGGCAAGTGAGGCGCGATCGGGCTTCAGCACGCCGCGCTCGGTGATGAGGCCGGTGATGAGCCGTGCCGGGGTCACGTCGAAGGCATAGTTCGCGACCGGCGAGCCCTCCGGCACGATGCGCACGGTCTCAAGCCTTCCGTCCGCGGTGCGGCCGGTCATGTCGGTGACTTCCGTGCCGCTGCGCTGCTCGATCGGGATGTCGCGGATGCCGTCATCAACGGCGAAATCGATCGTCGGCGACGGCAGCGCGACATAGAACGGCACATTATTGTCGTGAGCGGCGAGCGCCTTCAAATATGTGCCGATCTTGTTGCAGACATCGCCATTGGCGGCAACGCGATCGGTGCCGACGATGGCGAGATCGACCATGCCGTGCTGCATCAGATGCCCGCCGGTGTTGTCCGGAATCACCGTATGCGCCACGCCGTGATGGCCAAGCTCCCAGGCCGTGAGCGAGGCGCCCTGGTTGCGCGGCCGCGTCTCGTCGACCCAGACGTGGATCTTGATGCCGCGCTCGTGCGCCAGATAGATCGGCGCCGTCGCCGTGCCCCAGTCGACGGTCGCAAGCCAGCCGGCATTGCAATGGGTCAGCACATTGACGGTCTCGCCCGGCTTCTTCCTTGCGACGATCGCCTCGATGAGTTTCAGGCCGTTGCCGGCGATGCCGCGGTTGATCTCGACGTCCTGCTCGACGATCTCGTCGGCGCGCGCATAGGCGGCCTCCGCGCGCTCCAGTGCATCGATCGGCGCGAGGCTCGCGCGCATCTCGTCCAGGGCCCATTTCAGATTGATCGCGGTCGGCCGCGCCACCACGAGCGTGTCGTAGGCGCGCTTCAGGCCGGCGTCGGAAGCGTCCTCGCGCATCGCCAGCGCCATGCCGTAAGCTGCGGTCGCGCCGATCAGTGGCGCACCGCGCACCAGCATGTCGCGGATGGCGAGGGCCGCGTCCTCGCATGAGGTCAGCTTCGCAACGATGAACTCATGCGGCAGCCGGCGCTGGTCGATCGCTCCGACCGACCAGCCGTCGCGCTCACGCCAGATGCTGCGGAAATGCTTGCCGTCGACCTTCATGGGATTCTGCCTTTCGTATCACGTTCGCAGGATGCGCCCGGCCACCGCGTCGAGCTTCTTCAAGAGCTCGGGATCGCGCGCCTCGGGCGCGGTGATCAGCGCGGTATCGAGCGCGCGGTCCGAGCCGATCGGGCACGGCTCATGCTCGCGCGGGAAGTCTTTCGCCAGCCGCGCCACCAGCGCTTTTGCCTTGTCGGCGTTCGAGCTCAGAACGCGGATGATGTCCTGCACGGTGACGGCGTCGTGATCAGGATGCCAGCAATCGAAATCCGTCACCATCGCGACGGTGGCGTAGCAAAGCTCCGCCTCACGCGCGAGTTTCGCCTCGGGCATGTTGGTCATGCCGATTACGGAATAGCCAAGCGTCTTGTAGGTCATGCTTTCCGCATAGGTCGAGAATTGCGGTCCCTCCATGCAGACATAGGTGCCGCCGCGCGCAAACGCGATGCCCTCGGCTTCGGCCGCCGTGGCAAGGTGGATGCGCAGCCGCGGCGAGACCGGGTGCGCCATCGACACATGCGCGACGCATCCCCTCCCGAAGAACGAGCTCTCGCGTTTGTGGGTACGATCGACGAACTGGTCGACGAGAACGAAGGTTCCCGGCGGCAGTTCCTCCCTGAACGAGCCGCAGGCCGACAGCGAGATCAGGTCTGTGACCCCTGCGCGCTTGAGGACGTCGATATTGGCGCGATAATTGATGTCGGAGGGCGACAGCCGGTGGCCCTTGTCGTGGCGCGGCAGGAACACGATCGGCAGGCCGGCAATCGAGCCGCGCCGCAGGGGTGCCGACGGTTCACCCCAGGGACTCCTGATCACCTCTTCGCGAGCGTCCTCCAGCCCCGGCAGATCGTAGATGCCGGAGCCGCCGATGATGCCCAATACCGCCTGCGTCATGCCTGCTCCACCCCGTTCGCGCCATCGCGATTCCGTGGAGAAGCTATGCCAGTTTTACGTCGGTTTTGGAACGGGTGATGGGGTCAAGAGGTGCCGTCAGGAGAACGCGCGCCAGCACTCCCGGCTATGCCGCGGCCGCCGACCGCAGCTGGGTCGCGACCATGCGCTCCAGCGTCTCGACGGACTGGAAGTTCTCCGGTGTGATCTCGACCTGGGGAATCGTGAAGTCGAATTCGGCTTCGACGCCGAGCATCAGATTGACCATGTCCATCGAGGTCAGGCCGACGTCGACGAGCTTGGCCTGCGGCGTGACCTCAGCGGAGAGCGAGTTCTGCGCGAGGATGCCCTTCACCAGCTTGATGATGCGATTGCGCAACTCGGTATCGAAAGCCTGCATCGGTAAATTCCCATCTGTCGACAAAGGTCGGACCGGTTGCCGGCTACGATGGGCACGGCGGGCCGATCCCGCAATGGACGCCACCATTACTTCGCGTTTCTTAGTAAACGATGACTCAGATTGTTGGATTTCCGGCTTCTTACAGATCCCTAACGCGATCGCGGAAATCCGGACGAGGCAAACAACCCGAACTTAACTGTTCGTTCGGAATTGGGCTTTGTTTACCCTCTATTTCATCGACGAATTTGAATTAAATCCGTAGCCTCATCTCATAAGCAAAGATGGTCGAAGGAATCGCTCAAGCGGCATCGCGAATGATGCCGGCGATCCTGAACGGCAAACCGGAGGCGGACGATATGAACGTGCGTGAAGCAGTCCTCACTGTCGACGAGACGCAGACGAGCTTTCTCGAGCATGGTCCCTCTCTCATTGAGCGCGCCGCCCGCACCGCCACCGTGGCGGCTGCCGACGCAGACGGGGTCGATCGCGATGCCCGCTTCCCCCACAAGGCTTTCGAGGTTGCGCGTGAGCAGAAGCTGCTCGGCGTCATGATCCCGGCCGAGTTCGGCGGCTTCGGTGCCTCGATCCACGACGCCACCGACGTCTGCTACACGCTCGGACGCGCCTGCGCCTCCACGGCGATGATCTACGCCATGCACACCACGAAGGTCGCCTGCGTCGTCAGGCACGGCCACGGCATCCCCTGGATGGAAACCATGATGCGCCGGGTCGCACGCGACCAGTGGCTGCTCGCCTCCTCCACCACCGAAGGTCAGAACGGCGGCAACATCCGCGCTAGCGCCGCCGCCGTCGACGTCGCCGGCGACACTGTCTCGCTGCTGCGCGACGCCACCGTGATCTCCTACGGTGCCGAGGCCGACGGCCTCGTGACCATCGCCCGCCGCGCCACAGACGCTTCTGCGTCCGACCAGGTGCTGTTGGCGCTCGCCAGGGACGATTATTCGCTGAAGCGGACGCTGGGCTGGGAAACGCTCGGCATGCGCGGCACCTGCTCGACCGGTTTCGAGCTGAAGGTCGACTGCCCCACCGACCGCGTCTTCCCGGAATCCTACGACAAGATCCACGCCCAGACCATGACGCCGTTCGCGCATCTGTGCTGGTCCTCGGCCTGGGCTGGTATCGCTGCAGCCGCCGTTACCCGTGCGCAGGCCTTCGTCCGCAAGGCGGCCCGCACCTCGGGCGGACAGATGCCTCCGGCAGCCGCACATTTCACCGCCGCCAAGATGTCGCTGGCCAAGCTGCGGGCGCTGATATCGGCCAATATCGACGCCTTTGCTCTCGCCGAGCACGATGAACGCGCGCTCGGCTCGCTCGACTTCCAGTCTTCGATCACGCTTCTGAAGGTGCAGGCCTCGGAGCTCGCGGTCGAGACCGTGATGCATGCGATGCGCACCGCAGGCCTTTCCGGCTACCGCAATGACGGCGAGTTCACGATGGGCCGCCACCTGCGCGACGTGCTGTCGTCGCCGATCATGATCAACAACGACCGCATTCTGGCCAATGCCGCAACATCGACCCTGATGAGCGGCGTGCCGACAAGCCTTCGGGACTGACGAGCTTTCGAGACCGACGTGCCTTCGTTCAATAAGAATAATTTCAGATAGCAGGAAGCCGACAATGAACATTGCTGTTCTCCCCAACTCGCCTGAGACCGCGCCGCAGATCGCGGATCCGCTCGATCATCTCGCCGATAAGCTCTTTCATCCGATGGGCTCGGACGGCGTCTACGCCCGCACCGCGCTTTATGAGGGCATCGTCGAGCGGCTCGCCGCGCTGATCACGAGCCATCGCGAGGCCGGCACTGAGGTGATGCGCTTCCCGCCGGTGATGAGCCGATCTCAGCTTGAGAAGTCCGGCTACCTGAAGAGCTTTCCGAACCTGCTCGGCTGCGTCTGCAGCCTGCACGGCACCGAGCGCGAGATCAACGCCGCGGTAAGCCGCTTCGACGCCGGCGGTGACTGGACCAGCTCGCTCTCGCCGGCAGACCTCGTGCTGTCGCCGGCGGCTTGCTATCCCGTCTATCCGATCGCGGCGAGCCGCGGCCAGTTGCCGAAGGGTGGCCTGCGCTTCGACGTCGCCGCCGACTGCTTCCGCCGTGAACCGTCAAAACATCTCGACCGGCTGCAATCGTTCCGGATGCGGGAATATGTCTGCATCGGAAGCCCCGATGACGTGGCCGATTTCCGCGAGCGCTGGATGGTGCGCGCGCAGGCGATTGCGACCGATCTCGGTCTCACCTTCCGCGTCGACTATGCCAGCGATCCGTTCTTCGGCCGCGTCGGTCAGATGAAGGCCGTGAGCCAGAAGCAGCAGCAGCTCAAGTTCGAACTGCTGATCCCGCTGCGCTCGGAAGAGCAGCCGACCGCCTGCATGAGCTTCAATTATCACCGCGAGCATTTCGGCACGACGTGGGACATCAAGGACGCCAATGGCGAGCCGGCCCACACCGGCTGCGTCGCTTTCGGCATGGACCGGCTGGCGGTCGCCATGTTCCACACCCACGGCACCGACCCTTCCGCCTGGCCCGCCAAGGTGCGGGAGATCATGGGCCTGCAGCCGCAGATCGCGGCCGATGCCCACGGCGAAGGCTGGCGCTAACGGAACGAGGCCGGTCATTTCCACGGGAAAGACGAGCGTGATCCACACCAAGGTCCGATGCCGCGAGATCACCGAGTCCGACGTCGATGCGGTCGCGGACTTGCTGACGCGCGGCTTCGTCGGGCGCTCGCGCGGCTATTGGATCCAAGGCCTGCGCCGGCAAGCCTTCCGACCGGTACCGGATGGCTACCCGCGCTTCGGCTACATGCTCGACAATGACGGCACGCCGGTCGGCGTGCTGCTGCTGATCTACACGGCGCGGAGGGACGGCGATGAGACCGCCATCCAGTGCAATTTGTCGAGCTGGTACGTCGATCCGGCCTACCGCAACTACGCCCCGCTCCTGACCAAGATCGCGCAGCGGCACAAGGACGTCACCTATCTCAACATCAGCCCGGCGCCGTGGACCTGGCCGATTATCGAGACGCAGGGCTTTCGCGCCTATTGCAGGGGTATATTCTTCTCCGTGCCTGCGCTGGCGCGCGTCCCACGCTGGAGCAAGATCGAGGTCATCTCGCAGCACGCCAAAACGATCGACGGGCTTTCCGATGCCGAGACCGAGCTCTTGACGCGGCATGCGCGCTACAATTGCCTCAGCCTCGTCTGCCGCACGCCGAAGGGAGCGTTCCCCTTCATCCTGCAACCGGTGCGCATCCGCCGTGGCATCATTGCGCCGCCCGCGATGAAGCTGATCTACTGCCGCAACGCGGCCGAGTACACCGAATGCGCGGGCCGCATCGGCCGGCTGCTGCTGCGGCTCGGCAAGATCGCGGTCGCCGTCGATTCCAACGGCTCCGTTCCCGGCCTCGTCGGCATCTACACCGAGCGTCGCGGCCGCAAATATTTCAAGGGCCCGCACCGGCCGCAGCTCGCCGATCTCACGGATACGGAACTCGTGCTGTACGGGCCGTAGGCCCGTTTGGACCAGACATTCGATGTCCATCCGGGCCTAAGGCGCAATTGCGCAGGCCGACCGGCGCGACGCTACCTTGCACCCCCCTCCACATTGGCAGCATCTCTGCATCACGGTCACCCTCCGTAAACTACGGCGCTTAAGGGAATTTTCCCGCCTGTTCGCTAGCCTCGGCGGCTGAATTGCCCTGCGTTAAGTCTATTGCCCGCCGAGACCCCGCCGCCCCATGACGTCGATCCGCGACAACGAGCTTGATGCACGCCGCGAGCAGGGCCCGAAGGCCCTGGTCGGGCTGAGCCAGCTTGCACTCGACCACATGGAACAGGGTGTCTGCGTCTACGATGCCGGCAACCGGATCGTGCTGGTCAATCAGCGCTATCTCAGCCTGTTCAACATGTCGGCCGAAATCGTGCGGGTCGAGCTACCGCGACGTGCTCGCCCACAGTGTGGCCCTCGGCAACATCCCCGCGGGGGAAGTCGACGCACTCTATGCCGCGCGCCTGGCGCGGATCGCAGCCGGCCAGCCGTTCCGGACTCAACAGACACTCGCGAGCGGCCTCGTCATGGCGCTCGAGCTGAAGCCGCTTCCCGGCGGCGGCTGGATGACGATCTGCGACGACGTCAGCCGCCTCGCCCGGCTCGAGGCGGAGCTGCGCGTGCAGACCGAGCGCAGCCAGCACGCGCTCGCCAACATGGCGCACGGCTTGATCATGTACGATGCCGACAGCCGCGTCGTCGTCTGCAACGAACGTTTCCTGAATCTCTATAACCTCGACCCGGAAATCGTGAAGCCGGGCGTCTCGCATTGTACGGTCATCGAGCATTGGATGTCGCGCGGCAACCTGCCGGGCATGCCGGGCGAGGAATTCCACGACACCAGGCTGGAGGACGTGCGCACCAGGAAGGAGAAAACCCTGCTGGTGATGCGCTATGACGGAAGGATGGTGCAGGTGGTTTCCCGTTTTCTGCCCGACGGCGGCTGGGTGACGGTGCACGAAGACGTCACCGAGCGGCTGCAATACGAGGAGATGCTGAGGCACCAGAACTTCATGCTCGATGCGGCGTTGGAGAACATGGCGCACGGACTCGCCTTCTACGACAGCGAGATGCGCCTGCGCGTCTGCAACACCACCTACCGGAAGATCTATCGGCTCTCGCCGGAGGAAGCCAAGCCGGGCACGCATCTCGGCGAACTGATCGAACGCTCGATGGCAAACGGCGCGTTCTCTTCCGAGTATAGCCCGCGACACCTCCTGGAGGCCGCCAGCGCAAGGATCGCCGACCGCAACTCCTCGCCGATACGCCGACGGATGTCGAACGGCACCACGATCTCGGTGCGCTATTGCGCCCTGGCCGAGGGTGGTTTTGTGGCCACCTACGAGGACATCACCGAGCGCGAGCACGCAGTCGAGCAGTTGAGCGAGCAGTATCGGCGGTTCGACGCGGCCCTGAACAACATGAGCCAGGGCCTGTGCATGCTCGATTCGAGCTTGCGCGTCATCGTCTGCAATCGGCGCTACATCGAGATGTACGGACTGTCGCCCGAATTGGTGAAGCCGGGTGTGTCGATGCGCGAGATCATGGAGCACAGCTGCGAGCTCGGCATCCATCCAAACACCACCGCCGCGCGGCTCTATGCCGACTATGTCGAGAGGCTGCGCGAGGGCGAGCACACACTGCACCGCTATTTGGGCGACGGCCGCATCATCAAGCTCAATCACAAGCGAATGGAGCATGGCGGCTGGGTCGTCACCTATGAGGACGTTACCGAGCGCCACAAGGCCCAGGCCCGCGTTGCGCATATGGCGCGGCACGATTCGCTCACCGACCTGCCCAACCGCACGCTGTTCCGCGAGAAGATGGGCGAGGGGCTGAACCAGGTCGCAATCGCAGGTGGCGCGATGGCCGTGCTGTGCTTCGACCTCGATAATTTCAAGACCGTCAACGACCGCCTCGGACACGCGGCCGGCGACCGGCTGTTGCGCTGGGTCGCGGCGCGGCTGCAGGAGAATGTCGGCGAGCACGACACCGTCGCGCGGCTCGGTGGCGACGAGTTCGCGGTTCTCCAGCGCGGACCGCAGCCGCAATCGGCGGAAAGGCTCGCACGCCGCCTGGTGGAGATCATCGGTCACCCGCCGCCGCTGGAGAACCAGTCGATCCATGTCGGCGTCTCCGTCGGCATCGCAATCGCTCCCGATCACGGGCTCGATGCCGACGAGCTGATGAAATGCGCCGACCTCGCGCTGTACCAGGCCAAGGCCAAGGGGCGCGGCGCCTATCAGCTGTTCGAGCCCAAAATGGAGGAAGAGGCGCGCAGCCGGCACGCGCTCGAGCACGATCTGCGCGGCGCGCTGGAGGCCCGTGAATTCCACCTGGCGTTCCAACCGCAGGTGCGGCTCGACACCACCGAACTTACCGGCTTCGAGGCGCTGCTGCGCTGGAAACATCCCTCGCGCGGCCTCGTCCCGCCGGCCGAATTCATTCCGATTGCGGAAGAGAACGGGCTGATCGTTCCGATCGGAGAGTGGGTGCTGCGCACAGCCTGCGCGACCGCCGCGACCTGGCCCGATCTCACGGTCGCGGTGAACCTGTCCCCGGTGCAATTCCGCTCGCGCGGGCTGGTGACGATGGTGACGAGCGCGCTTGCGGAGGCCGGCTTGCCGCCGCATCGGCTCGAGCTCGAGGTCACCGAGACGGCTCTGCTCGACGACAGCGAGGCCACGATCGAGATCCTGCACCAGCTCCGCGCGTTGGGAGTGCGCGTCAGCCTCGACGATTTCGGCGTCGGTTATTCTTCGCTGAGCTATTTGCGCAAGTTTCCGTTCGACCGCATCAAGATCGACCGCTCCTTTGTCGGCACGCTCGGCGAAAGTCCGGAGAGTGTGGCGATCGTCCGCACCATCGCCAGCCTCGGCTCGGTGCTCGGCGTCGAGACCACGGCGGAAGGCGTGGAGACGATTGAACAACTCGACTTCGTTCGCGAATGCGGCTGCACCGCCGTTCAGGGATATTATTTCGGCAAGCCCTGCCCGGCCGCGGAAGTCGGACGCATGATCGAGACGCTGAGCGCAGTCCGCCGCGTGGCGTAAGGGCTCAGCCGAAGCCAATTCCGTATCTCGGTACGCCTCCAAACGACCAATTGTCGCACGTGCGCTTTTCGGCGAGATCACCGTATCGCGCCCGCGCAATGCGCTTTTCTTCTCCCATGATTTCGGGGACAATCCCGTCATAACAATGAGAAACGGCGGCCCGAACGAGGCCACCGCGAGGGAGGAGTTTCGATGTCTCGATACGGGCTGAAGACCTTTGCCATTGCCGCCATGCATGCCGTCGTGAGCGCGCTGCTCGCAACCGCCGCGGGTGCACAGGATTATCCCATCAAACCGGTAACGCTGATCGTTCCATGGCCGGCCGGCGGATCGACCGACATCTCGATGCGCGCGATCGCCGACAGCGCGTCCAAGGTCCTGGGGCAGCCCATCGTGATCGACAACAAAGCCGGTGGCGGCGGCACGGTTGGACCAGCCACCATGGCCGCGGCTGCGAAGCCGGACGGCTACACCATCTCACAGCTTCCGATCACCGTCTTCCGCCTGCCCCTGATGCAGGAGGTCTCGTGGGATCCGGCAAAGGATTTTACCTACATCATACATCTCACCGGCTACACCTTTGGCGTAACCACCAGCGCGGAGTCGCAATTCAAGTCCTGGAAAGACGTGGTCGAGTTCGCGAAGGCAAATCCGGGCAAGGTGACCTACGCGACGCCCGGCACCGGCACCTCGCTTCATATCGGCATGGAGCAGATCGCCGCGATGTCCGGCATCAAGCTCACGCAGGTGCCGTTCAAGGGCGGGGCAGAGACCAACGCCGCGGTACTCGGCCAGCACACCATGCTGCAGGCCGACTCCACAGGTTGGCGACCCTTGGTCGACGCCGGAAAGCTGAAGCTTCTCATGGTGTGGACCGGCGCGCGATCACCGAACTATCCTGACGTGCCGACGCTGAAGGAACTCGGCTATCCCATGGTCTATGATTCCCCGTTCGGCATCGCCGGCCCCAAGGGCATGGATCCCAAGATCGTCGCCAAGCTGCACGACGCCTTCAAGAAGGCAGTCGAGGATCCCGCAGTGATTGCCACGCTCGCCAAATACGACATGGTGCCGAGCTACAAGAATACCGAGGACTACAAGAAGTTCGTCGTCGAGGTTACGGAATCGGAGCGCAAGGTGATCGATACGCTCGGGCTTGCGAAGAAGTAGTATTGAGCCACTTTCGTGTTCCGGGCGTGGTGCAGCGCTTCTCCAGCGCTGCACCACAGAGCCGGGATCTACCTTTGCCACGCATCTATCGATCCCGGATCTGCAGCGCACCGCTTCGCGCCGCATAGCGTCCCGGCACGGCCGAGAGGTATTGATGAACGACCAAACCACCGTCAAACTCCGCCTCAACAACTCCGAACTCTGGGGTGGGTTGATCGGGCTCGCACTCGGCGGCTTCGTGATCTGGCAAGGCTTAAAGCTCAAGCTCGGCACCATCAACGACCCTGGCTCCGGCTACGTGCTTTTCTACACGGGCATCCTGATGTGCGTGTTCGCGGCCAGCATTATCATCTCGGCCATCACCGAGGGCGGACCAACGCTGGCTTCGCGCTGGCAGAACGTGAGCTGGAGCAAGCCGTTACTCGTCATCGTCTGCCTTACCGCGTTTTCCTTTGCCCTTGAGCCGCTGGGATTCCTGCTGTCATCGATCCCGCTCATGCTGCTTTTGTTGCGCTTGATCGATCCCTTGCGGTGGACATTGGCGATGCCGATCGCCGCTCTAGCACCGCTCGGCATGTGGTGGATGCTCAAGCGACTGCTGCTGATCCAGTTACCCTCCGGCCTATTCGGGATCGGCTGATCGCATGGATACGCTTCTCAACGTCGCGCATGGGTTTGGCGTCGCTCTCCTGCCGATCAACCTGCTCTACTGCTTCATCGGCGTCTTCATCGGCACGCTGGTCGGCGTGCTGCCGGGCATCGGGCCGATCTCGGCGATGTCTCTGTTGCTTCCGGTGACACTGTCAGGAACGCCGGAATCCGGCATCATCATGATGGCGGGAATCTATTACGGCTCGATGTATGGCGGCTCGACGACCTCAATCCTGGTCAACATTCCCGGCGAGGCGGCTTCCGTCGTGACCTGTATTGACGGCCACCAGATGGCGAAGCAGGGTCGTGCCGGCCCCGCGCTGGGCATCTCAGCCTTCGGCTCGTTCATCGCCGGCACATTTTCACTCGTTGCACTGATGCTGGTGGCGCCTCGGCTCGCCAACATCGCCATCGCGTTCGGCCCTGCCGAATATTTCAGCCTGATGGTGCTCGGCCTCGTCGTGCTCACCTTCCTCACGCAGGGATCGATGCCGAAAGCGCTTCTGATGGCATGTATCGGCGTCGTGCTCGGACTGATCGGGCTCGACAGCATCACCGCGCAGCCGCGGCTGACATTCGGCCGCATGGAGCTGATCGACGGCATAGGACTGGTCCCCGTCGTGATGGGCCTGTTCGGCGTCGCCGAGGTGCTGCTCAATACCGAGCAGGTGATCAAACGCGACATCATCAACGCCAAAATCACGCAGCTGCTGCCCAACAAGGCCGATTGGCAGGCGAGCGCCGGCCCGGTGGCGCGCGGCACGTTACTTGGCTTGCTGCTCGGCATTCTCCCGGGCGGCGGCGCGGTGGTGGCCTCGTTCGCGTCCTATGCGCTGGAGAAGCGGCTGTCGAAGACGCCGGAGCGCTTCGGCCATGGCGCAATCGAGGGCGTAGCGGGTCCCGAATCCGCCAACAACGCGGCGGCCGGCGGCGCGTTCATTCCGCTGATGACCTTGGGCATCCCGCCGAATGTGGTGATGGCACTGCTGCTCGGCGCCTTCGTCATCCACGGCCTGCAACCGGGGCCGCTACTGATCACGCAAAACCCCGGCCTGTTCTGGGGCATCGTCGCCAGCATGTATATCGGCAACGTCATGCTGCTGATCCTCAATCTGCCGCTGATCGGCATGTGGGTGCAGCTGCTCAAGTTGCCCTACAACATCCTGTTCCCGCTGATTATCCTGTTCACGATCCTGGGCGTTTACTGCTCGAGCAACAATGTGTTCGACGTCTACGTGATGATCGCGTTCGGGATCATCGGCTATTTCATGCGCAAGCTCGGCTTCGAGCCCGCGCCGCTGGTGCTGGCGTTCGTGCTGGGACCGATGATGGAGAACAATCTGCGCAAGTCGCTGATCCTGTCGCAGGGCGACCTCTGGACCTTCGTGCAGCGGCCGATCTCGGCAGCGTGTCTTGCGCTCGCGCTGGTGCTGCTGATGGCGCCGCTATTACCCGCGCTGCGTAAGAAGCGCGAGCTCGTGGCGCTGGATGAGGGCGCGTGAGGGATTGGCAGGTGTCTCAGCCTGCCGCGGGCAGCACGTTATCCGGCGGCGCGCCCCAGGGGCGGTCGGCTGAGGCGAGCCCGATCAGGCGGCCCTGGATGTAGTCGCAGCCCCAGTCGCGCAGCATGTTCGCAGCTTCTTCGTCCTGCACCCATTCGGCCACCGTCTTGATGTCGAGGCGGCGGGCGAGGTCGATCAGGGTCTGCACGAAGGCGCGGTCGTCGGCGGAACGGGTGATGTTCTGCACGAAGGCACCGTCGATCTTCACGATGTCCACGCCCAGCTTGCGCAGATTGCGGAACGAGGTGTAGCCGGCGCCGAAATCGTCGATGGCGATGCGGCTGCCGAAATTCTTCAGCCGGGTGACGAAGCCGCGCACATCGTCGATGTCCTGGATCGCGACGGTTTCGGTGATCTCGACGATCAGCCGCTCGGCAACGCCGGGATGGGCACGCATCAGCGATTCGATTCCCGCCCACCAATCCGGATCCATGGTGGTGTCGGGCGAGATGTTGAGGCTGAGGCAGATGTCCGGCGCGGCCGCGAGCTCGGCGACCACGAGCTCGAGCACCCGGTGATCGACCAGGCGGATCAGGCCGAGGCGTTCCGCAACCGGCACGATGTCGGGCGCGAGCAGCACCTGGCCGTCGCCCTGGTCCATCCGCACCAGGCATTCGTGAAAGGCGCAGTCGCGCGAAAGGGCGGCAACTACCGGCTCATAGGCAAGCTTGATGCGGCGCTCATTCAGTGCGGTGACGATCTCGTCGGTGACGCGGATGTTGACGCGGCGCTGGGCGTCGCGCGCGGCATCCGGGCGCCAGGCTGCGAACGAGCCGACGCGGCGTTGTTTCGCGGTGTCCAGGGTCTCGTGGGCGCGATTGACGGCTTCATCGGCGTTGCGGGCATAGCGCGGCACGCTGACCGCGCCGATCGAGGCGGTGACCGACACCGGTCCGGATTTGGTCGGCACCACCTCGTCGCGAATGCCGGCGAGGAAACGTTCGGCAGCCACGTTCATGTCATCGACGGTGCAGTTCTTCAGGATCAGGCCGAACTTGTTGCCGGAGAAGCGGCCGAGCACGTCGCCGCCGCGCAAGCGCGCGCGAATGCGCGTGGCGACGTCGAGGATCACGGCGTCGGCAACGTCGAAGCCGAAGGCCTCGTTGACACGCGCGAGATGATCGATGCCGACCAGCATGAAGGCCGCGGTCGAGCGGAAACGGGTCGTCTCCTCGATGGCCTCGGCCAGCGCGGCGATCAGATGCGAGCGATTGAGCTCGCCGGTCAGCGGATCGAGCCGGGCCAGCTTCGTCAGTTCCTCGTCGCGGGCATGGCGTTCATTGTTGATGCGGACGGAGCCGATCGCACGCACCGGGCGACCGTCGGGGCCGGCGAACCAGCGGCCGGTCTCCTCGATCCAGACCATGGGATCGGCGGCGCTCATGCGCACGCCGTACTCGACCCGGTAGGGCGTGCCGTCGGCGCCATGCACGGCTGAGGTCTGCGCCAGCGCGGCGGTCCGCATTGATTGCGCGGGCTCGATCAGCCTGGCGAATTCGGCGCCGGTGGCCAGCCGTTCGGCGGGAATTCCGGGAAAGATGGCGCTGACCTGCTCACCCCAGACGATGGCATCGCTGGCGATGTCCCAGGCGAACACGGCCTGGCCGAGGGCAGCCAGGATGTCGGAGGCTTGCGGCAATGCGGGGGTCAAAATCGCCTCGTTTCGGGACAGCGGGGAGTCCTGAGCCGGCACAGGATAAAGCCAGATTCGCCATTGACCCTAGGCAAAGTTGATAAACAATTTGGAAACCACGTTTCCTCGCTCGCAGGAACCGAAGCGGCTCACCCGGCATAGGCCTTGCGAGTACATGACACGCACCGGCGCCAGCGTCTCGAAACGCGACAATCTAGGCCGGTCAACGGTGATTGCGATGTTGAGTACTGGTCAACTGGACGTGGCGGACAACGGCACAGGCTCGGCCCTGGTGCCGCTGATGCCAGTTTTGCAGTGGGTCCACAAGGCCCCGCTGCCACGCCCCGATCCCAGCTTCGTCGCCCAGCTCATCGCCAATGCCGAGCATCTGCCCCAGGCGAGCCGGCTCCGCCGCGCTTCTTCCGAGGATGCGCAGGTCGCCTATGGCAGCAAGCGCCCGCTTCCGAGCGTTAGCGCGCGCACGCGGCAGGTGGCTTGAATCAGCGCGGCGCGTCGGGAGACGGCTGGGTGCCGTTGCCCGGCTGCAAATGAGGCGAGGGAATTTCCGGCGAGGGCGCACTCACAGGCTTCGGCGCCGGGTGATCCATCAGCACGGATTCGGCGACCGATTGTGCCGTGGGCGCGGGCGGCTCCGCCGGAGCTGGTCGCGGAGCGGACACTGGCTCGAACTTGGGCTCGAACTCATCCGCCGGCGTCTCGGCCTGGCGCTTGGTCTTGCGGGGCGCCGGCACCGTCGTTTCGGCGACATAAGCGACGCGGCGGCGGGTGCGCTGGGCGATGCCGCCGAGGAAATCGGCCATCGCGAGCAGCACCAGAAGGAAATAGGTGGAGTTGCCGAATTTCGGCCACATCACGAATTCGGCCGCAGCCGCGCCGAACACGATCAGCGACAGCAGATGATCCATCAGGAATTTCGAGCCGGGCCGCGCGCCCTTGACCACTTCGAGCAGCAGCAGCACGATACCTAGCGCGAGCATCACGTCGGCGAGCGTGACCGGCCAG
This sequence comes from Bradyrhizobium sp. 155, assembly GCF_023101105.1. Classification (NCBI taxonomy): domain Bacteria; kingdom Pseudomonadati; phylum Pseudomonadota; class Alphaproteobacteria; order Hyphomicrobiales; family Nitrobacteraceae; genus Bradyrhizobium; species Bradyrhizobium sp. 155. The sequence goes on from NZ_CP064704.1 coordinate 7,549,111, forward strand.
GCCTCGCCCGTGATCATCGGCACTTTGAACAGCACGTCCGCAAAGGACACGCTCGGCATCAGGAATGCGATGATGTTGTAGACCGCGAGCGGGATCAGGAGCAGCGGGAAACCGACCATCGGCGAAATGCCTTCTCGATCAAGATATCCAGACAGGACAATGCGGCGGCGATGCATTCGCTCCGCCGCCGTCACTGTCATATCTCATGGGTGGGCCGAAATCAGGCAGGCCCGATCGTCCTGCCCACAGAAAGGTCCCGAACTCAGGACTCTTTCTTCTTCAGGACCTGACGGCCCTTGTACATGCCGGTCTTGAGGTCGAGATGGTGCGGACGACGCAGTTCGCCGGAATCCTTGTCTTCCACATAGGTCGGCTTCTTGATGGCGTCTGCCGAGCGGCGCATGCCACGACGGGACGGCGAGGTTTTTCTTCTCGGAACGGCCATTTCAATATCCTCTAGGGATTGGTGTTTTGGGGCATCGTCCGCGAGGGGACGGCTCAGCACCCGCAAACCGAGGCGAGCTGAATGCCGGTCAAGGCCGGGCTTATAGAGGAAGGCCTGCCTTAAATCTAGGGCTCTGGGCCGGAAAATGCGCCCGAAAAGGACCGGAAATCAGCGATTCTCCCGCCAGCAGGTCGAAAGTGAACTCGCCTGCGCTCGCGCCACATAGGTCCCGGCCAGCCGCCGGACACCCGGTCCCGGCGTCCTGGCGCTGCGTTTGACCGGATTCGGCAGGATAGAGGCTAGAAGCGCGGCCTCCCGGGGGGAGAGGTTCGCCGCCGACTTGCCGAAGGCATAGGCGCTGGCGGCCTCGGCCCCAAACTGGCTCTGCGGGCCGAGCTCGGCGATGTTGAGGTAAATCTCCAGGATCCGTGCCTTGGGCAGGACGAGATCGATCCACAGCGCCAACGGGAATTCCAGCGCCTTCCGGACGAAGTCCCGCCCCTGCCAGAGGAACAGGTTTTTCGCCACCTGCTGGGTGATGGTGGAAGCGCCCCGGAACGGGGTGCCGTCCTCCTTCGCATCGTCGATCGCCTCACGCAGCGCACCCCAGTCGATGCCGTGATGCTTGCAAAAATGGGCGTCCTCGGCCGCCACCACCGAGCGTGGCAGCGAGGGCGACATCGCCGCCAGATCGATCCATTCCCGCTGCATCGGCGCACCCCGCAGCGAGCGCCAGATCATCAGCGTCGAAACGGGATGGCCGGCACGGTAGAACGGCGCGACGACATAGGGCGCGAGAGCCGCGACCGCGAGCACCAGGAGAAGGGTTTTGACGACGCGCAAATCAACCTTTCCGGCGCAGAACGAAACGGGGCCACGGGCCCGGCATTAAGTCTGTGATAATTCGGGCCTTTTCCAGCACTTTTTAGGCCTTCCAAACGATTGACTGAGGCGGGCGCATAAAGGATTGTCCCGCCGAATTTTAGTTCTGGAGCCCTTCTTGATGACCGGCACGTCCCCGTCCGATTTCGCCAAACGTCTGGACAAGACCGCTGATGACACCGAGGCCCTGCTCGGGCGCCTGCTGTCGGACGACATCCTGCCCGATGAGATCGCCCGGCCCAAGCGACTGATGGACGCAATGCGCTATTCGAGCCTCAACGGCGGCAAGCGCCTCCGGCCCTTCCTGGTGGTCGAGAGCGCGGCCGTGTTCGGCGTGTCCCGCGAAGCCGCGCTGCTCGTCGGTGCGGCGCTCGAATGCATCCACTGCTATTCGCTGATCCATGACGATCTGCCGGCGATGGACAATTCGGACCTGCGCCGCGGCCGCCCGACCCTGCACAAGAAGACCGACGACGCGACCGCGATCCTCGCCGGCGACGGCCTCCTGACACTCGCCTTCGACATCATCACCCGCGACGAGATTCATCGCGACGCCAATGTGAGGCTTTTGCTGACCCGCGCACTCGCGCGCTGCGCCGGCATCGGCGGCATGGTCGGCGGCCAGATCCTCGACCTCGCCGGCGAAGGCCGCTTTGGCGGCAACGAGCCGATCGACGTCGCCCGCATTCAGCAGATGAAGACCGGCGCGCTGCTGCGCTACGGCTGCATCGCCGGCGCGATCCTCGGCCAGGCCTCGCAAAAGGAATATCAGGCGCTCGACGATTACGGCCGCGCGCTCGGCGAAGCCTTCCAGATCGCCGACGACCTGCTCGACGTCGAAGGCGATGCCGCCGCGCTCGGCAAGCCTGCCGGCGCTGATGCAGCGCTCGGCAAGACCACCTTCGTCACCCAGCTCGGCATCGAAGGCGCCAAGCAGCGCGTGCGCGATCTGCTCGCGCGCGCCGACAGCGCCGTGTCGATCTTCGGCGAACGGGCCGCCGTGCTGCAAGCGGCTGCGCGGTTCGTGGCCGAACGGAAGAGCTGATAGCGCGATGGCGGGCGGCAGCAAGGAAGACCCCGCCCTCGCCCGCTTTCGCAAGATGTCGCGGCCGATGCGGCTGATTTATGCGCGTCCGCGGACGTTCATGTCGCTTGCCGTTGGTATTCTCGTCTGCCTGCTCATCCCGGGTTCGCACCGGCTGGTCACGCGGCTTGTGTTCGGCTGGGATGCGTTGATCGCCGTTTATCTGGTGCTGGTCTACGCGATGATGCTGTGCAACGACCACCAGCACATCCGCCGCGCCGCAGCGATGCAGGACGACGGTCGCTTCGTGATCCTGCTGGTGACGGCGATCGGCGCCTTCGCCAGCATCGCCGCGATCGTCTCCGAGCTTGGAACGCCGCATCGCGGCGGCCTGGAGCTGAGCATCGCAATCACCACCATCGTATTGTCATGGGCCGCCGTGCACACAATCTTCGCTCTGCATTACGCGCATGATTATTACCGGCACGCCACGCCGGGCGGCCTTCAGTTTCCCAGCGGCGACAAGGAAGACCACGCAGATTACTGGGACTTCGTCTATTTCTCGTTCGTGATCGGCATGACCGCGCAGGTCTCCGATGTCGGCATCTCCGACAAGACCATCCGCCGCACCGCCACCGCGCACGGCATCGTCTCATTCATCTACAACACGGCCTTGCTGGCGCTGACGGTCAACATCGCGGCGAGCGCGATCTCGACCTGAACTCATTTCCGCAATCCTAGTTACAGACCTCGGCATTGCCATCGTTGCCCGGGCCGCCGCCGCCGCGATATTCGAGATGGCAGCCGCGGTTGACCGCACGACAGCCACTGTTGTTGCAGAATAGCTGTCCGCCACTCGAGCGGCGGCTGGCGCCAGCGGCAGCAGCGATGCCCGCAGCGCCACCAAAGCCGCCGGCCGCTCCGGCAGCCTCACCGCCGGCCTGACGACGCTGCCGTGCGGGACGCTCGTCGCCGTCGTCCCGCTTGGCGGTCGCAGGCTTGGCGGTCGCAGGCTTGGCGGCACGCTGCTTCTCGCACTCGTTGTCGTCGTTGAGCGCATAGCCATCACGGCAGACGATCTTGGTGCATTTGTCGCCGTCGGTCTTGAAGCCGTGCTCGCAAACCAGCGGACAGACGCGCGACTGTTTCGACTTGACCGTGTCGAGTGCATCGGTGCTCGCCACCTTCACGTCGAGCTTGGTGCCGGCATAACGGTTGAACTGCGATAACGACCGCTGCGCGGATGTCGTCCAGTTGCCGTCGGCGGCGCCGGAGAAGCAGCCGACGCGGCCGAGCTCGGTCTGTACCGAGCGGCTGAGATCGGCCGGCGCGATGGCCGGCGTCAGCGAGGCGACGTTGGTGCCGGCAGGGCCCGCCGTGCTGGCGGGCGCTGCACTCGGCGCCGCGGCGGCGAGATTGACGCGCTGCTGCTCGGCAGCGGCCGCCTGCTGCTGCGCCTGCTCCTTGGCCTTTTGCGCCGCAAGCTGTATCTGCTCGGCGGCCTCCGCATCGGCGGCTGCCTTGGCCTGCGTATCCTTCTGCGCGCCAAGTGCGGCAAGACGATCGCGCTCGGCCTCGGCCTGTTTCGCCTTCTCGGTGGCCGCCGCATGAGCCTGCTCGGCGCCGATTTTCTCGAGTTGCAGCTTGGCAAGGCTCGCATAGAAGCCGTCGGGATGCTGGGCGAGAAAGGCCTCCCACGCCGGCCGGTTGCCGACCTGGAGCGCGAGCTCGTAATCGCGGCGGATGTCGGCCTGAGGGTTGGGCGCAGCGGCAGCCGCAGCGGTCACCTTGACCGGCACCAGCGGCACGTCCTCGCCGCCGAGCGAGCCATAGACGAACGGCTCCTGCTTATTACCTGTCGACTTGAGCACGTCGTCGCGCACGAAGCCGAAGGCACGGCGGACGTCTAGGCCGGGCCTCGTCAGATGCTTCGACAGCGCCACCGTAAAGGGGCTGTTCGCACCGTCGCCATCCTGCGCCGTGAAACCGGCCTTGGCCGAATAGGCGATCAGCGTGTTCGAGCTGGTCGGCTCGACCTGGGCGAGGCCGCGGCCGACGCCGCGCGAGGCGATCGTGCGCTTCATGGTCTTGCCGAACGGATTGTCACGGCAGGCATCCAGGATCACCAGGCGAAGCTGCTTAGCCGGTTCGACCGCGACCAGGACGCGGTCGAGGGAGAGCGCCTCGTCAAAGACGTCGGTGTCACGCTCCAGCTTGGCGTCGACAGGGATCAGATAGTTCGAGCCTTCGACCTCGAGGCCGTGGCCGGCATAATAGACCACGGCGATATCGGCATCGCGGGTCCGGTCGGCGAATTCGCGCAGCACACGCCGGGTTTCCTGCGCCGTCAGGTCGTGCCGGGAATCGACGATGTCGAACCCGGCCTCCTTCAGCGTCCGGGCCATCACCGAACCGTCATTGACGGGGTTCGTCAGCGACGGCGCATGCTGATAGGCGGAGTTGGCGATCACGAGCGCGACGCGCTTTCCGGCGAAAGCAGGCCCGGCGCCGAATAGCAGCGCGACGGCGAGGAGGACTGGGCAAAGTCTGAGCAATTTGCGCATGACACGACTTCCGATTTCGGGGCGATTCGCGCCCTTTGGGACGGCTTTAGCAGGGTCCGTCACGGACGCTTGTAACGGAGGTCACGAAGATGGCGCCGGCGGCAAGCCGAAAGGTCCCCTTGTTCGTCGCGCCAGTCCGGCCGCGGTTCGCCGCCAAACAGGTGCGCAGCAGGTTCCCTCAGACATCCCCGATGTGGCCCCGATATTGCGGCAGATTATCCGTAATCTCGTGCCAGGGCGCCTTCGACCCCACGAAAATGTGGGCGCTCGGTCGGATCGAGGGGGCATCGACCAGGGTTCCCATGGCGACGTGGACCCATTTTCCGTCGCGCACCCGGGAATAAAGCAACGAGCCGCAGCGGGCGCAGTGGGCGTCGTGGGTGGTTTCGTCACCGTAGATGGTGAGCTGGTTCTCGCCTCTGACGATGCGGAGCTTGCCCTGCTCGATGCCGGCGAACGGCTTGAAGGCAGCGCCGGTGGTGCGGCGGCAATTCGAGCAATGGCAGTTCATCGCATAGGAGAACGCGTCCGCTACCTCGTAGCGCACGGCGCGGCAGCAGCATTCGCCGATCAGGAAGGGAGCGTTCGAATTCTCTGATCCGGTCATCACAGCGTCCCAGCAAATGGTACGGACACCATAGCGCATTTTGACGTGTACGACTAAGTTCGCCCTGAGCCATCATTCAAAGGGATGACCCATGAGCCAGAACCGTTCGAGCGTCGAAGCCGTCGTGCAATCTTACTTCGACGGACTTTACGAGGGTGATGCCGAAAAGCTCGGCGCCATCTTCCATCCCTCCGCCGATTTGCGCTGGGTCGAGAAGGGCGAGCTGCAGGTGCTGACCGTGCCGGACTGGCTCGACCGCGTGCGCAAGCGCCCCTCCGGCAAGGCCGAAGGCAAGCCGCGCGAGGATTTCATCGTCACGATTGACCGTTCGGACGACAAGACCGCCTTCATCAAGGTCCGATGCCAACTGCCGCCGCGTTTTTTCACGGACTATCTGGTGGCTATGAAGCTCGCCGATGGCTGGCAGATCGTATCGAAGTCTTACCGGTATGATCTGCGAGAGTGAGGGGCCTAATCTTCCGCTGCCCGAAATCGGGCACACTCCTCCCACATCCTCCGTCATTGCGAGCGCAGCGAAGCTAGCCAGAGTCTTTCCGCGGAGGAAGACCGGATTGCTTCGCTGCGCTCGCAATGACGATGCGGATGGAGTGCATGCCGCATCTCTCCTCCGCCCCCGTCTCGCTCAAAAGGTCCACCATGCTTCTCGACCGCCGTTCGCTGCTCGCCTCGCTGTACTGGATCGCCGCCTCCCCCGCGCTCGCCGCAGACGCGCAGCCTGAGCTCGAAACCTATGAGCGCGAGAGTGGCGGCCGGATCGGGGTCTATGCCGAGAACCTCGCGACCGGCGCAAGGCTCGCCTGGCGCGCCGACGAACGGTTCGTCATGTGCTCGACATTCAAGGCTTCGCTGGCGGCATGCGTCCTGGCGCGGGTCGATCGTGGCGAGGATCAGCTTGCGGCCATGATCCCGTACGGCAAGGCCGACCTGCTGGAGTACGCACCGGTCGCCAAGCAGAACATTGCCGCCGGCGCAATGTCGGTCACCGAGATGTGCAAGGCGATCGTCGAGCTCAGCGACAACACCTGCGCCAATTTATTGCTGGCGCGGATCGGCGGTCCCGCCGCACTCACCGCGTTCTGGCGGTCGCTCGGCGACACCGCCTCGCGGCTCGACCACAACGAGCCCGAGCTCAACCGCTCACCGCCCGGCGATCCCCGCGACACCACGACGCCGGCGGCGATGGCAGGCAATCTGCGCCGGCTGCTCACGGGCGAGGCGCTGTCGGCCACCTCGCGCGCGCAGCTCACGGAGTGGCTAGTGGGCTGCAAGACCGGTGCGAACCGGCTGCGTGGCGGGCTCCCCGCAAGCTGGAAGATCGGCGACAAGACCGGCAACAACGGCAAGGACGCATCCGGCGACATCGCGGTGGCCTGGCCCAAGCCCGATACGAAGCCCGATGCACCGATCCTGATCGCGGCCTATACCCAGGGCGGCACGCCGAGCGCGGCGCAGATCGAAACCGTGTTCGCACGCATCGGCCGCATGGTGGCCGAACGGCTGGCGTAAAGCCGCACGCATTGACGTTGCGACCGCTTCCGGGTGAAGACAGACCATCATGGAAGCGAAATTTCAGACCTTTCTCATCCTGCTCGCCGTGCTGGCGGGCACCGCGCTTGTCGCGCGCCGCTTCAACATCGCGCCCGCCATTCTGCTGATGCTCTCAGGTGTCGGCCTTGCCTTCGTGCCGGGCATGCCAGCGGTCGAACTGCCGCCGGAACTGGTGCTGCTGATGGTGCTGCCGCCGCTGATCTACTCGGCGAGCGTCGCGATGAGCTGGCGCGAGTTCAAAAAGAATCTTCGCCCGATCGTGCTGCTGGCGGTCGGTGCGGTGATCTTCACCGCGGCGTTGGTCGCAACCGCCACGCATTATTTCATCGGCCTGCCCTGGACGATCGGCTTCCTGCTCGGCGCCATCGTCGCGCCGCCCGACGTGGTGGCGCCGCTCGCGATCGCGCGCCGGCTGCATCTGCCGCGCAGGCTGATGGTCATCCTCGAAGGCGAAGGGCTCGCGAATGATGCCACCGCTCTGATCCTCTACCGCTTCGCGCTCGCCGCAATCATGGTCGGGCAATTCTCGCTGCCTCTGGCAGGCGGCGAGTTCTTGCTCATCGTCGCCGGCGAGATCGCCTTCGGCATCGGCGTCGGTTGGCTCTCCCTGCGGTTCCGCAAATGGTCGGGAGACCCGCAGGTCGAGCTGACACTGTCGCTGATCACGCCCTACGTGTCCTACTGGCTGCCCGAGCATCTCGGCGGCTCCGGCGTGATCGCCACCGTCGCCTGTGGCCTCTATGTGAGCTGGAATGGCCCGCTGCTGATCTCGGCATCGACGCGCCTGCAAGGCATCTTCTTCTGGGACCTCGTGATCTATCTGATCGAGGGCTTGCTGTTCCTGCTCACCGGATTCCAGATGCGCGCACTCTACGAGAAATCGAAGGCGTTCCCGCTCGACGACATCATGATTGCGACTGCCGTGGTGCTGGCGGTGGTCGTGATCGCGCGCTTCGCCTGGCTCTATCCCGCGACCTATCTGCCACGAATGCTCAGCAAGTCGCTGCGTGCGCGCGATCCGTCACCACCATGGCAATGGCCGTTCGTGCTTGCGCTCACCGGCGTGCGCGGCGCGGTGTCGCTGGCGGCAGCACTGGCGCTGCCGTTCACGCTGCCGGGCGGCGAGGCCTTCCCGTTTCGCGACCTGATCCTGTTCGTCGCGTTCGGCGTCATCTTCATCACACTGATCGGCGTCGGCCTCACGCTGCCCCCCGTGGTTCGTTGGCTCGGTGTCGCGGAAGCCGGTCGCAACGAGCATGCCGCCGAGCACGAGGCCGAGATCGCGGCACGGCGCCAGGCCCTCGACGCGGCGCTAAAGTCGCTCGACGCGCTGACCGAGGAAAAGGACGTGTCCGACGAGGTGATGCGGCTCCTGCGCGCCCGCCACGAGATCCGGGTCAACCAGCTGCCGGACTCGCTCGATCCCACCCACCACGACGTCTCCGCCGCCGGCACCGCCCTGACCCGCCGTCTGATCGCCACCGAGCGCAAGTTCATCCACGAGCTGCTGCGCGAGGGCCAGATCACCGACGAGACGCGGCGGCGGATCGAGCGCGATCTGGACCTGGAGGAGGCAAGCTTGGCAAACCGGGAGTACCGGGGAGGGCCGCTATAGATTCCCGTCATTGCTAGGGGCGCGAACTACCGCCTCTCGCAAAATTCCCTCATCGCCACCGCCACGGCGCCCGCAATGATCTCCTGCCGCTCCGGGGAGTTCATCGCCATCTCCTCGTCGCGGTTGATGATGGAGCCCGCTTCGAGCAGCACTGCGGCGCTGCGGGTCTGCGAGAGCACAACGAGCCCGTCATAGCGGTAGACGCCGACATCCTTGTCGAGCAATTGGCGCCGGTAGCGCCCCATCACCGGCAGGGTGTACTGGCTGGCATAGTGCAGGTCCTGCTGCTTCAGCTGCCTGCCGATCATCCGGGCCAGCATCAGGCTGGCGGCGAAGTGCGGATTCCGCTGCGACACGAACAGAGAGTGGCCCGAAAAGCGGTCGCTGAAATAGCTGTTCGCGCCGTCGAACTCCCAGCTCCCGAGCAGCTTGTCCGGCACCGAATCGTGATGGATCGACAGGAAGAGATCGGCCCGGGCGTCATTCGCGGTGCTGACGCGCTTGAACAGGCTCGGCCGCGCCTTGCCGTCCGTGACGAGCAACCGGGTCGCGGCAAAGCCTTCGGCCTTGAGCCTCGCCGTAATCAGACTTGCAAGCCGGAAGTTGAAGCCGAACTCCGTGTCGTTGCGCGCGCTCAACGCGCCGTAGGAGTCCGGGGTGTGCCCGACATCCACGAGGATCCGGAATTTCGACAGCTCACACTTGACCGGCGCGTGCGGCGGCTTGGGTTTCGCGATTTTCCGCGCGATAGCAGCATGACCAGAGTCTGCAGGCGCCAGCGACCATAGCAAGATCGACGCGACCAGCGTCGAGACGAGACTTGCGATGATGCTGCGCGGCTGTCCCAAGTACTACTCCGCTGCCGCTGTTCGCGGCCGGCCGACAAAGCCTGTGACGTCACCGAAACGCTCCAGCATCACCGCGGAAAGGTCCTTGGCCTTGCTGGTGACGCAGGCGCCCGAGCGCACGGCATGGCGATCCTGATGCGCGGCCTGCGGCGGCGGCTCGCCCTGCTGAAGCGCCCGCGCCAGCTCCATCACGACTTTCCGGAAATGCATGATACCGAGATCGGTCGGACCGAGATGCTCGCGGGTGCGGTCGGCGATCGGGCCCTGGCTGTCCTGCACGGCCGCATCCTGTTCGGAGACGCCCTTGATGCCGGTGTAGCTCCTGGTCTTCTGCATCTTGCGGTCGATCAGATAGTCGTTGCCCTTGTGGCGCAGCGGCACGTAATTGTCGCCAACCTCCGCGATCACGCCGTTGCCGCGGTCAAAGACGTCGCGCTCGGCTTGCGTCAGCGGCCGTTCCGGATTCCAGGCATAGGTGTAGATCCAGCAATTGGTGTCGGTGACGGGCACGAAAGTCTGCCCAAAGATGTTCTCACCCGGCATCGCGCTCGGGGCATAGGCGTGGAACGGCATCAGAAATTGCGCAATGCGCCAGTAGATGTTGTCGCCGCCGGTGAGCCGCCCGCCGGCGATGGTGAGGCCCGCTGCGTGCGCGGCGATCTTGATCACAGGGCGCGGATCCTCCGCGATCCAGCGCATGTGATCGCTCGACATCCGCGCGATCGGATTCACGAAATGCTTCTTGATGTCCAGGATCTCGTTCTCCTCCTTGTCGAAGGAGAGATGGGCGAAGGTGAAATGCGCGGTGTCGATCGAGCCTTCCAGCGCCTGCACCCAGTTGCAGTCCTGCCATTTCTTGCTGACATAGCGGTGCGAGGCCGGCAGCAGTGCCATTTCGAGATCGGGCAGCTCGGGCATCGCATCCGCGGGACCCATATAGGCCCAGATCATCTCGCCCCATTCGCGCGCCGGATAGGATTTGATGCGGATGAGATCCTTGGCGTTGAGGTCGGGATAGGAGGTCGGCATGTCGACGCAGCGGCCGTCGGTGTCGAACTTCCAGCCGTGATAGACACAGCGGATGCCGCATTCCTCGTTGCGCCCGAGCCAGAGATTGGCGCCGCGATGCGGGCAGTATTGATCGATGATTCCGACAACGCCGCGCGTATCGCGGAAGGCGAGCAGCTCCTCGCCGAGAACGATGATCTTCTTCGGCTCGCCGTCGGGTTCAGGGAGTTCTTCGGACAGCAGCACAGGAATCCAGAACCGGCGCAACAATTCGCCCATGCCCGTACCAGAGCCCGACTCGGTCAGGAATTTGTTGTCCTCGGCGCGGAGCATGGAAAATCCTCCCGACGGTCGTTGTTGCCGGCAAGATTGGCGCGGACGCGGGAAGACGTCAACGCGGAACGCGGCGCGCAGGCCGGTTAAACCGGCCGCTCCCCCTTCACCGTCACGCGCGTGCCGGAGCGCGTGTGCGGCCAATAATCCCACATCGCGCGGTGCTGGGTGCAGCGGTTGTCCCAGAAGGCGATGGCATTCTCTGTCCAGCGAAAGCGGCACTGGAACAGCGGATTCTCGGCGTGCTGGTAGAGATAGGCAAGCATCGCCTCGCTCTCGTCGCGCGGGATGCCGTTGATGTGGCGGGTGAAGCCGCGGTTGACGTAGAGCGCCTTCTTGCCGGTGACCGGATGCGTGCGCACCACGGGATGCTCGGCACTCGGATAGGACGGGCGGTCGGCGACGCCGTAATTGGCGTAGAGCCCGCGATAGATCGGCTCGCCGTCATGCAACGCAGTCAGCCCGTCGAGATGGGCCTTCATCCGGTCCGACAGCGCCTCGTAGGCCGCATACATGTTGGCGAACAGCGTGTCGCCGCCGCGCGGCGGGCACTGCTTGATGTAGAGGATCGAGCCCATCGGCGGCTCGTGATCGCAGGACACGTCGGAATGCCAGCCCTCGCCATTGGCCCGCGGCGAATTCGCATCCGCATAGATCTTCATCAGGGCCGGGTCTTCATCCTCATGCGGCGCGGCGGGATGGAAATGCAGCTCACCGAACTTGCGGCCGAAGGCGAGATGCTGTTGTGGCGTGATGTGCTGGTCGCGGAAGAAGATGACGAGGTTTTCGGCAAGCGCGCGGTGGACCTCGTCCATCTGCCGGTTGGAGCGCGCATCGTCGGAGACGAGCTTGCCGATGTCGACGCCCGAGATTTCCGCGCCGATGATCGGGGTCAGCTTTTCGACCGCGATGGTCTCGTAAGGCGCGCCGTCGTCCGTCGCGTGGCGATAGCGCGGGCCCTGCTTGCCGGCGAGTGAGCTCATGGCGTGTCTCCCGATGCATTCTTGCTTGGGAGCATCGTAGCAATGTAGGGCGGCTTAGCGAAGCGTAACCCGCCACTTCGCGCCTGCAAAAATAAGGCGGGTTACGCTTTCGCTAACCCGCCCTACGATTCCTGATCTGGAGCAGAACTATTCCGCCGCGGTCACCGGCACCTTGGCGCCCTGGCCGTAGCGCTGCTCGATGTAGTCGATCACGAGTGCTTTGAAGTCGGCGGAGATGGTCGGGCCGCGCAGGGTGCGGAACTTCTTGCCGTCGACGAACACCGGGGCAGCCGGCGCCTCGCCCGTGCCCGGCAGCGAGATGCCGATATTGGCGTGCTTGGATTCGCCGGGGCCGTTGACGATGCAGCCCATCACCGCGACGTTGAGCTCTTCCACGCCGGGATATTTCGTCTTCCAGGTCGGCATCTCGTCGCGGATGAAACCTTGGATCGAGCTGGCCAGTTCCTGGAATGTGGTCGAGGTGGTGCGGCCACAGCCGGGGCACGCCGCAACCAGCGGCACGAATGTGCGGAAACCCATGGTCTGCAAGAGCTCCTGGCCGACCTGCACCTCGCGGGTGCGGTCGCCGCCGGGCTCCGGCGTCAGCGAGATGCGGATGGTGTCGCCGATGCCCTGCTGCAACAGGATGCCGAGCGCGGCCGAGGACGCCACGATGCCCTTGGTGCCCATGCCGGCCTCGGTCAGGCCGAGATGGATCGCGTAGTCGGAACGGCTGGCGAGATCCTGATAGACCGCGATCAGATCCTGCACGGCCGAGACTTTGGCCGAGAGGATGATGCGATTCTTCGGCATGCCGAGTTCCTCGGCGCGCGCGGCCGAGAGCAGCGCGGATTGCACCATGGCCTCGCGCGTCACCGCGCGCACGTCGCGCGGATCGGGGGAGGCGGCGTTCTCGTCCATCAGCTTGGTCAAGAGCTCCTGGTCGAGCGAGCCCCAATTGGCGCCGATGCGCACCGGCTTGTTGTTCTTGTTGGCGATCTCGATGATGTCGGCGAACTGGGTGTCGCGCTTGTCCTTGAAGCCGACATTGCCGGGATTGATGCGATATTTGGCGAGCGCCTCGGCGCAGGCCGGATAGGCGGCGAGCAGCTTGTGGCCGATATAGTGAAAGTCGCCGATCAGCGGCGTGGTGATGCCGCGCTTGAGCAGGCCGTCGCGGATGTGCGGGACGGCAGCGGCGGCCTCCTCGCGGTCCACGGTGATGCGGACCATTTCGGAGCCCGCGCGGGCGAGCGCTGCGACCTGGGCAATGGTGCCGTCGATATCGGCGGTGTCGGTGTTGGTCATTGACTGCACGACGATCGGGGCACCGCCGCCGACGGCAACGTCGCCGACCTTGACCTGGGTGGTCTTGTGCCGGGGCGCGGGGCCCGCGACGTCGGAATCGATGGTTTTTTCGAGCTTGTTCATGGCGTCCAAATATCAGGTTTTGGTGACGTTCAGCAATGCATCGCGCGGCGCCGCAGCGGATTGACTGGGACGGTTAACCAGAAAAAGCCCAGCAATGACAAGGAGGGCGGCAGCCCCGAATGTCAGGTTCAGCGTGTCGTGCATGATGAAATAGCTACCCACCACGCCAAACAAAGGGGTGATGAAGGTAAAAGCCGACAATTTGCTGGCCGAATAGGTCTTCACCAGCGCGAACCAAAGCGTGAACGTGGTTCCCACGACCCAGATCGCCTGGAAGGCCATCAGGCCCAGCGACAGCGGCGACGGCGTGTGGGGGATGGTCTCCCCGAACAGCCAGGCGGCCAGCCCCAGGATCGGGATCGAGGTCGCGACCTGATAGCCCAGAGCCTTCTCGGGCGCCGCGAAGCGCAGCCGCGTGCCCTTGGCAACTAGCGTGGTCGCCGCCCACAGCGCGGCGCCGCCGACGATCATGAGATCGCCGAGCAGGACATGCGAATCGACGTTGGGCTGCGGCACGCCGATCGCGAGCGCGACACCGGCAAAGCTGATGGCGAGCCCCAGCCATTGCGTCCCGCCAAGTCGCTCGCCGAGCACCTGGTAGGAGCCGAGCGCGACGAAGAACGGCGCGGTGTAGAGGAACACGACCGCCCGCGATGCTGGTGTGAACCGCAGGCCCTGGAAGATCAGCACGAACTCGATGCCGAACATCAGTCCGGCGATGACGCCGGGCTTCCAGGTGCCGTCGCGCTCGAAGAATTTAACGCCGCGCAAGCTGCCGATGATGAACAGCACCGGCAGCGCGCCCATCGAGCGGAACGTGGCCTGAAGCATCGGCGGAATGTCCGGCAGCACCAGCTTCACGGCGATCTGGTTGAACCCCCAGGTCAGGCACAGCATGAGCATCAGGGCGATGGCGCCGGCACTGAGGGGACGACCGGCGGACGGTATGGCTTGAGGTGAGGACATTTCTTCCTAAAAACCGGCTTTGCGCCGTTGTTGCTCTATGCGGCTTTCTGACAATGCGCACAAACGCCCGTGATTTCCACCACCGACAATTTGGGAGCGAAGCCTGAGCTGCGCGCGGCGGCGTTGAGGTCCTTGGCGAAGGATGCCGACGGAATCTCACCGACCAGGCCGCAGCGCTCGCAGATCAGGAACGTCACCGCCGAGATCGCGTCGTGGTCGTGAGCGGCGCAGGCGAGATAGGCGTTGCGGCTTTCGATCCGGTGCACGAGGCCGTTGGCCATCAGGAAATCGAGAGCACGATAGACCGTGATCGGCGCCGGCCGCGACATCGACTTCGCCAGTTCGTCGATGACCTCATAGGCGCCGAGCGGCCGGTGGCTCGAGAGCAGCGCCCCCAATACATGGCGGCGTATAGGCGTGAATTTCTGCGCGCGCTCTCCGCAAACGGCCTCGGCATGCGCCAGCGCATCCGCGGTGCAGCGGCCGTGATCGTGATCGGGCGCGGGAAATGCCGGTTTTGCGAGGGTCATGCGACCGGCGTTCTAGCATTTCGAAAGGGGAACCCAAAGCAGGACCGGCGATGCGGCCAGCAGCCATGCTCGGCCTGCGGGACAGCGTCCCGCAAACCCGCCATGAAATAATCATGAGCTTGCTTATTATATTGCAAGCTTATTGGAGACCAAGCTCATGAGCCCAGGGCCCGTGGACCAGAACTTCCTGTTTACGCTCGCCGAGCTCTATCGCCTGCTCCGGGTCTATGCCGACAAGGAAGCCTCGCGCTTCGGCATCACCCGCGCGCAATGGGCGGTGCTGGCCAAGGTCGAGCGCAGCGAAGGCATGAAGCAGTCGGAACTCGCCGAGCTTCTCGAGGTGCAGCCGATCACGCTGACGCGCCTGATCGACAAACTCTGTGACAGCGACTGGATCGAGCGACGCAACGATCCTTCGGATCGCCGCGTCAAGCGGCTGTACCTGAAGAAGGCCGGGCGGCAGTTGCTCGGGCGGATGAGCGGGCTGAAGTCCGAGCTCACGGCCAACGCGCTCGACGGCATCACTCCGGCGGACGCCCATCGCCTCCTCACCCAACTCGAAACAATCAAGGAAAACGTGCGGTCCGCGATCCAGAGCAGCGGAGCGGAACAAGCGCGTAAGGAGCAACGCTATGGCTGATCAGGTTCTCAAGTTCCAGCCCGAGCAGAAAATCGACGGCGGCAAGCCCACCAAGAAAGCCGGCACCGATCCGCGCCGCCGCCTGGTGGCGGGCCTGCGCCGCTATCGCCGCGTGCTGCTCCTGGTTGTGCTGCCGCTCGTCGTCGCGGTTGCCGGCTTCACCTTCTATCTCAATGGCGGCCGTTACGTCGGCACTGATGACGCCTATGTCGGCGCGCAGAAAGTGCTGGTGACCCCTGATATCTCCGGCAAAATCCAGAAGGTCGTCGTCAAGGAAGGTCAGGTCGTCAAGCACGGCGACGAGTTGTTCGAGATCGACCCCGCTCCGTTCCGTCATGCGTTGGAAGAAGCCAAAGCGCAACTCGCCCAAGCCCGCATCACCTATGACAATCTTGTTGCCAACATCAAGATCTACGGTGACATGCTCAATCTTGCCCAGCAGGGCATGGACCTGAAGCAGCGCGACGTCGAACGCAAGCAGTCGCTGGTGAAGAACAATTACGGCTCGCAGCTCGATCTCGACAACGCGTCCAATGCACTGGTTACCGCCGGCGCGCAGGCGCAATACATCAAGCAGCAACTCTCCAATGCCAAGACCCAATTGCTGGGGAATCCCGAGTTGCCGCTGGAGCAATTCCCCGCCTACGCGCAAGCGAAAGCCAAGCTGGACGATGCCCAGCGCAACCTCGACCACACCGTGCTGCGCGCGCCGATGGATGGCGTGGCAACACAGGTCGAACAGATCCAGCTCGGCCGCTACGTCGCCGCCGGCACGCCGGTGTTCTCCATCATCGACGTGGCCCATCCCTGGGTCGACGCCAATCCGAAGGAGAGCGACCTCACCTACGTCACCGAAGGACAGCCGGTCACGCTCGAGGTCGACGCGTTCCCGAACCATACCTTCAAGGGCAAGATCGGCTCGCTCTCGCCCGGCACCGGCGCGCAATTCGCGATCCTGCCGCCGCAGAACGCCAGCGGCAATTTCGTCAAGGTGGTGCAGCGCGTGCCGATCCGCATCTATTTCGACGAGACCGACAAATACGTACGCAAGCTGAAGGCCGGCATGAGCGTTTACGCCACCATCGACACCGGCCACCAGCGCTCGCTCGCCGGTCTGCTCGGCCTGTCGGCGACCGCGAGCCAAGACAAAGATCAGGACAAGGACTAATCCTATGGCGGAGTCCAATCCCGCCCTTATGGTCCCCGGCCTGCGCCGGAACATGGTGACGATCTGCGCCATGACGGCAACCATCATGCAGGCGCTGGACACCACCATCGCCAACGTCGCCCTGCCCTACATGCAGGGCACGCTGTCGGCTTCGCAGGACCAGATCAACTGGGTGCTGACCTCCTACATCGTCGCCGCCGCGATCATGACGGCACCGGTGGGCTGGATCGCCAACCGCTTCGGCCGCAAGCGCATCTTCATCATCTGCTCGGCCGGCTTCACCATGGCATCGGTGCTGTGCGGGCTTGCGCAGGACATCAACCAGATGGTGATTTTCCGCCTGCTGCAGGGCGTGTTCGGCGCGGCCCTGGTGCCGTTGTCGCAATCGGTGATGCTCGACTATTACACGCTCCAGGAACGCGCCAAGGCGATGTCGATCTGGGGCATGGGCGTAATGATGGGGCCGATCATGGGTCCCTCGCTCGGCGCCTGGCTGACCGAGACTTATTCCTGGCACTGGGTGTTCTTCGTCAATTTGCCGTTCGGCGCCATCACCGTGATCGGGCTGATCATCTTCATGGACGAGACCCGGAAGGATCTCAGTCTCAAGTTCGACTGGTTCGGCTTCGCGGCGCTGGCGGTCGCGATCGGGTCGCTTCAGCTCGCGCTCGACCGCGGCGAGCAATTGGGCTGGCTCGAATCGGGTGAGATCCTTGCGGAGTTCATCGTCTCGGCCGTCGCCTTCTACTTCTTCATCGCGCATTCCTTCACGACCTCGACACCGTTCATCCGCTTCGGGCTCTTCAAGGACCGCAATTTCGTCACCGGCTGCGTGTTCATGGTCGTGATGGGCCTCGTGCTGTTCTCGACCATGGCGCTGGCCTCCCCCTATATGCAGAACGTGATCGGCTATCCCATCATCACCGCGGGCCTGCTGCTGGCGAGCCGCGGCTTCGGCACCTTCTTCGCCATGATGCTGGTCGGCCGCATGATGCGTTACATCGAAGCCCGCACACTGATCATCACCGGCCTGACGCTGACCGCGGGCTCGCTGTTCCAGATGACCGGCTGGACCGATTTGACCCAGGTGCCGGAGATCGTGACCGTCAGCGTGATCCAGGGCTTCGGCTTCGGCCTCGTCTTCGTGCCGCTTTCGACGGTGGCATTCCTGACCTTGTCGAATGAGCTGCGCACCGACGGCACCGCGATGTTGACCCTGATGCGCAACGTCGCGAGCTCGGTGGGCATTTCCGTCGTCATCGCCCAGCTGACACAAGGCACGCGGCGGACCTACGCGATCCTGTCCGAACACATCAACCCGTTCAACCATGCGCTCCAGATGCCCAGCGTCAGCGGCATGATCAATCTCTCCACCGACGCCGGTCGCGCCATGGCCGATCGCATGGTCAGCGTGCAGGCGCAGATCATCGCCTTCGCGCACGACTACGAGCTGGTGATGTTCTTCATCCTCTGCACCATCCCGCTCGCCCTGCTGATCGGCTCGACCAAGGCCACCCTGCGCAAGCAGGCGGCGGGGCCGGAACATGCGGTGATGGAGTGATGCCTTCGCCGGGACGACACCGATGATGTTGCGCGCCTCTACCCCAAAATCTCCTCGCAGCCCAGATCCTCGACCGCCATCATCACCCGCTCCAGATTATTCCACCAGATCACCGGTGGGATGTTGATGCTCCACTGCCAGACTGGCTTGGTGATGTGCCACAGCACCGACCGCCGATAGTCCTGGTCGAGCGCGCCGCGCGTATAGCCGCTGACACCGTGCGCCATCAGCATCTCGTGATAGCGATTGAGCAGCGGGCGTTCGAGCGCCTGCCGGCGCTCTGGATACCATTGCGTCGCCATCATATAGGCAAGGTCGTGGGTAGGAACGTTGATGCGCCAATGATCGAAATCGAAAATGCGCACAGCGTCAGCGATGCCCGCGCGTGGCAGCAGGAAATTCCAGGTATGGGCATCGCCGTGAGCGATGGTCACATGGCGATGCGAATGGTAGCGTTGCAACAGTTGCTCGGCCTTGTCGATGAAGCGCCGATACAGGGTCCGCCGCTCCTCACTGAGGCGATCACCAAGCAAATCGGCGAAGCGGTCGTAATGGCCGGCGAATGTCTCTATCAGACTCGCCGTATCATCAAGGCTCATCCAGGTGCCGATGGTGTCGCCGAGACCCGCATGGTCCCACCAAGATGCATGCCAGCGGGCGAGCGCCGTTACGATCGCCATCGCCTGATCGCGTGAGGGCGGCAATGGCCAGTCAGCTGCAACGTCATGGCTGTCGGTGAGATCTTCGAGCAGCAGATGCCAGTCCTGGCTCTCCTCGTCGAAATGCCCATCGTAGCAGCGCGGCACGATGTGCGACGGCATATTTGGCGCAAGGCGGGTGTAGAAGGCCACTTCCTGCCGACCAGAATTTGCCAGCGACTTGGCGTAGGCCGGATTCGGGATCTTCAGGATGACAGAGTGCGGGGACCCGGCTGCTTCCCCGACATAGCGCAGCCCAAGTCGGATACGTGCGACACCATGGCGGGGTATTGGTGCAGCACCTTCACCTCGCGCACGGCGCCCGCATCCAGCACGCCGCCCCTGCGTAGCGCAGCGGTCAGTCGAGCCCGCTCAACGACCGCCGGCAGTTGTGGAAGTGTCATGGACGCCACGATGCCCTCGTCCCGGACCATACTGCACAATCACACCCCCCGGCACCAGCAATAGGCATCGCGCCGGGCTCAGGCCGCCGCTGTGGAGTCGCGCACCGTCCGGACCACGACCGACCGAAGCTGCTCGAGATTGGCCGCCATGCCGGCGATCGCCTGCCTGACCTCCGCGGCGCGCTCGTTCACGGAGGCGGCGTCGCGGCTGACATCACCGATCTTGGCCGAGACCTCCTTCGCCGCGGAAGTCGATTCGGAAATCGACCGCGTGATCTCGCGGGTCGCGGCGTCCTGCTCTTCCATCGCGGCGGCAACCGAGGTGGCGACGCCGTCGATCTCGACGATGTGGCCTCCCATGGTTTCGACGGCGTCGACGGCGGCTTGCGTCGAGGCCTGGATCTCGGCGATCAGCCGCGCGATCTCCTCGGTGGATTTGGCGGTCTGGTCGGAGAGGGATTTCACTTCGGCGGCGACCACCGCGAAGCCACGGCCGGCCTCCCCGGCGCGCGCCGCCTCGATCGTGGCGTTGAGTGCCAGCAAATTGGTCTGGCCGGCGATGCCGCCGATGAGGTCGGAGACCTCGGCGATCTTCTTCACCGATCCAGCCAGCGTCTGGATGGTCGAGCGCGCCTGTTCCCGACCGGCGACCGCCGATTTTGTAACCGTGCTGGTCCGCGCGACCTGGGTTGCGATCTCGCGGATCGAAGCACTGAGTTCTTCAGCTGCGGCCGAGACGGTCTGCGAGCTGCCGAGGGCCTGGGTGGAGGCGGCTGCGACCGCCTGCGATTGTGTCGAGAGCGACCTTGCGATCTCGGACAGACTGGAGGCGGCACGCTCCACGCCTTGCGTCGCCGCGCTCGCGGTGTCGACCGAGCGGCCGGTCTCGCGCTCGACGGTTTCGGCCATCTGATGCAGGGCCTCACGCTTGGCGAGCGCCGCCTCCTGCTCCTTCTGCAACTGCTCCTCGCGCAGGCGGAAATTCTCGACCGCGGACTGCTTGAACACCAAGAGCGCACCCGCCATCGAGCCGACCTCGTCCTGCCGGTGCGCGAAAGGAATGTCGGCGGCGAGATCGCCGGTCGCGAGCTTTTGCATCGCGCTGGTCATGCGCACGATCGGGCGCATCACGCCGAAGGCGACGCCGAGCAGGCCCGCCGCAATGAAGGCGAGGACGGCGGCGGAGACGCCGAGGAGGATGTAAAGCATCGAGCTGTCGCGGTCCGCGGCCAGCTTCTCCATGTCGGCATTCTGCTTGTTGGCGCTCTCGACGATGCTGTCGATGACGGCGCGATGCGCGGTATAGGCCTCCTTGAGCTGCGCGTAGGCCCGCTCGGAGACGGCCGTATCCTTGGCCTTGAGGGCGGGGAGGAGCTGGTCGGACAACAGCTTCCAGAACTTCTGCACCTCGGCGTCGGATTTCGACACCAGGGTCGTCTTCAGGTCGGCCGAGAGGCTGGAGGTGACCCAGAATGCCTTGCGCTCGTCGTAATCCTTGCGGAGCTGGGCCAGGCGTTCGGCATGGGCCGCCAGCTGGTCGGGCTCGCGCATGGCGAGCGTGGCCTCGAGGTAGGCCTCGATCACATATTCCGGCGGCGGCAGGATGTCGGCGATGAGATCGTTTCCGAGCTTGATATCAGAATAGAGCGGACCGCCGACCTTGAGCTCTTTCAAGGCGTAGAGGCTGGTCGAGACCACGGCGGTAAAGCCGATGGCCAGAACGATGCCGAAAGCAATGATTGCGGAAGAAAGCGAAAGACGAATTTTCATGGAAAAATCCAATGGGCCGCGCTGAATCCCACGGACCCTAAAGGATTACGGTAAACACGGGATTGCATCGCGCGGAAATTGCATCGCGCGAACTCCGGAAAAATACGGGAAATGGCGTCAGGTCAACAGTTTCGGGCAGCGAAGCTTGGGCCCGTCCTCCGCTGTCGTCCCGGATCGGCGCTCCGCCTGTCCGGGACGGCGCTGGGGGTCACACGTCGAAAAATACCGTTTCGTTGTCGCCCTGGAGCCGCAGGTCGAGCCGGTACACCGGCTTGCCGGCCTCGCGCACGGCCGTCAGCGTGGCGCGACGGTCGGCAGGCACCACCGCCAGCACGGGATCGGCGGCATTGCCGGCCTCGTCACTGAAATAGATGCGGGTATAGAGATGCCGCAGCATGCCGCGACCAAACACCGCAAGCAGGACATGCGGTGCCTGCGGCTTGCCGTCGGGATCGGGCACCACGCCCGGCTTGATGGTTTCAAAGGAATAATTGCCGTCCTTGTCGGTGCCGCAACGGGCAAAGCCGCGGAAGCTCGCATTCGGCAGCGCGCGCTTGTCCTGCGGATCCGCGAAGCGCCCCTGCGCGTCGGCCTGCCAGATCTCCAGCATGGCATCGGGCACAACGACTCCGTCGCCGTCGAACACGCGGCCCTCGATCCGGACGCGATCGCCGGTGACGTCGGGCGTCAGCGTCGAGTTGGTGAACGCATCATTCCAGGCATACTCGCCGGTCGGCGTCAGGCCGTATTTGAAGAACGGGCCGACGGTCTGCGACGGCGTGATCCCATTGTCCTGCACTTAATGGTTCTCCATAGGGGTGGCGTTCTTGCCGCGCAGCACGATGTCAAAGCGGTAACACAGCGCCCATTCGGGCTGGGTGTTCTCGAGATCAAATGACGACACCATCCGCGCCCGCGCCTTCTCGTCCGGCACCGAATTGAAGATCGGATCGAACGGGAACAGCGGATCGGCCGGGAAGTACATCTGCGTCACGAGACGCGTGACGAAGGAATGGCCGAACACAGAGAGATGGATGTGTGCGGGACGCCAGGCGTTATGATGGTTGCCCCAGGGATAGGCGCCAGGCTTGATGGTGACAAAGCGGTAGTAACCGGAGACGTCGCTCACGGTGCGGCCGGCGCCCGTAAAGTTCGGATCGAGCGGAGCCGGATGCTGGTCGCGGACGTGAACGTAACGGCCGCAGGAATTGGCCTGCCAGATCTCGACCAGCGAGTTCGGCACGCCGCGGCCGTCCTCGTCGCGCACATGGCCGTGCACAATAATGCGTTCCCCGAGCGGCTCGCCGGTGTGTTGGGTGGTGAGATCATTGTCGCCCTCGCGAACGGTCTCGTGGCCGTAGACCGGGCCGGTCAGCTCCGACAGCGTATGGCGCATCGGGATCAAGGGTTTGTTCGGCGCACGCTTGACCGAGCTTTTGTACTCGGGCGACAGCGGCAGCGGATGCGCCGTGTTGCTGTCGACGGGATAGATGAATGTCATTGGCGAACTCCTCCCCGGCCCTTTTCCGACCGGTCAACGCTTCCGCCAATCATTATAGGATATAACTAATTGGGGGAAGCGGCTTTGAGCCCTATTTGATCGGCGGACGCGGCAGGACGGCCTCGCCGGCTTCGAGCCGATAGACATGGTCCAGCGAATACCAGGGCGTCGCGACGTCGCGCTCGGTCGGATGTGGCGTGTCATGGCGCAGGAACTTGCCCATCAGCGCTTTGGTCACGCCGAACTGCACGTCACTATCGATATGCGGGTCGGCGGGGTCGTAGACCTGCGAGATCAGCACCTTGAATCCGGGCTTGAAGACCAACGCGTGCAGGTGCGCGGGACGATAGGGATGCCGCTTCTGCGCCTCCAGGAGGCGGCCGACCACGCCGTCGGTCGGAATGGGATAGCCGACCATCATCACGGAGCGGAACGAGAAGGCTCCGTCCTGGTCGGTCGTAAACTTGCCGCGCAGGTTCATGTCGGCCTGCTCGGGGTCCTGGTTTTCATAGAGACCAACCGGCGACGCGTGCCAGACGTCGACCTCGGCGCCGGCGACGGGACGGCCGTCCTTGTCCACGACGCGGCCGTTGACGAACAGCGGCGCGCCTGGGGTCTCGGAGCGGACGATCGATCCGCCATTTTCCACCCGCGGCGAGTTCAGCCGCCAGAATGGTCCGAGCAGCGACTGGTCGGTCTCCGTGTTGCCCTCATCGCCATTATTCAGCAGGCACACCAGCGGCGAGACGCCGAGCGAGCCTGCCATCAGCACGACCTCATTATGCGTGTCGGTCGAGAGCTTGCCGAGTTCGGCGATAACAGCCGTGGCGTCGCGGAATTCCTTCTCGGTCAGGCGAACGTCGCGAACAAAACCGTGCAGATGCTTGACCAGGGAGACCATGATCTGGCGTAGCCGTGGATCGGATGTCTGCTCCATCACCGCCAAGGCCGCGGCCGTGACGTCCTGCTCGCGCGCGATGATCATGGGATGCTCCCTCACCTTGCGTCATGGCCGGGCTTGTCCCGGCCATCCACGACCTTCTTCTCGCGGCACCAAGAACGTGGATGCCCGGGCCTTCGCCTCGCCGAAGAGGCTTCGGCCTCGCAGGCGGGACAAGCCCGGGCATGACGAGTCTGGGGCACCCGGCTCCGGGATGACGGCACGCTGCGCGTCCCGTCAGTTCAGCTTCTCGATGGCGACCGCAACGCCCTGGCCAACGCCGACGCACATGGTGGCGAGCGCGAGCTTGCCGCCGCGCTTCTCCATGCCGTGCACCGCGGTGAGCGCGAGGCGCGCGCCACTCATGCCGAGGGGATGACCGAGCGCAATCGCGCCGCCATGCGGATTGACGAAATCGGCATCGTCGGCAACGCCGAGCTGGCGCATGCAGGCGATACCCTGCGAGGCAAAGGCTTCGTTGAGCTCGATCAGGTCGAAATCGCCGATTTTCTTGCCGAGACGTTCCATCAGCTTGCGGGTGGCCGGCACCGGGCCGATGCCCATGATGCGCGGCGGCACGCCGGCGGAGGCGAGGCCGAGGATGCGCGCGCGCGGCGTCAGGCCGTGCTTCTTCACCGCAGCCTCGGACGCCAGGATCATCGCGGCGGCGCCGTCATTGACGCCGGAGGCGTTGCCCGCGGTCACCGTGCCGGGATTGCGCACGATCGGCCTGAGCTTCGTCAGGGCTTCCAGCGTGGTCTCGGGACGCGGATGCTCGTCCTTGTCGACGGTGACAGGGCCGGCCTTGCCGCCGGGAATGGTGATCGGGGTGATTTCTTCGGCGAAATAGCCGGCCGCAATCGCGGCGCCCGCGCGCTGCTGCGAGCGGATCGCGAAGGCGTCCTGATCCGCGCGCGAGACCTGGAATTCCTCGGCGACGTTCTCGCCGGTCTCGGGCATCGCGTCGACGCCATACTGCGCCTTCAGCAGCGGATTGATGAAGCGCCAGCCGATCGTGGTGTCGAAGATCTCAGCCGAGCGCGAGAACGCTTCCTGCGCCTTGCCCATCACGAAGGGCGCGCGCGTCATGGATTCGACGCCGCCGGCAATCGCAAGCTCGATCTCGCCGGAACGGATAGCGCGGCCGGCCGCACCGACCGCATCGAGACCGGAGGCACAGAGCCGGTTCAGGGTCTGGCCTGGAACGGAATCCGGCAGGCCCGCAAGCAGGAGCGCCATGCGTGCCACGTTGCGGTTGTCCTCGCCGGCCTGGTTGGCACAGCCGAAGAAGACCTCGTCAACCTGTGCCCAATCGAGATTGGGGTGCTTGGCCATCAGCGCCTTGATCGGGGCCGCCGCCAGGTCGTCGGCACGCACCTTGGCGAGCGACCCGCCAAAACGGCCGATCGGGGTCCGCACGGCATCGCAGATAAAGACGTCACGCATGGTTGTTCTCCCTGAATGCCGCGATCCGGCCTAAATTCTTCAATGTCGACGGAGTTTTAGGAGGGCGCCCGCGGCAGGTCAATTGACCGATACGCGCGTGTTCCGACGGGTGTGCACGCGAGTTGCGCATGCCGCGGTGCGGACAACGTGGAAAACCTCCCCTCTCCGCCCAAAGCGATAGGAGCGCGGGGCGAAATTTTGTAGGTTGCGCCGCCCATGACAATGCAACAACCGATCCCTGCACCGCCTCCCGACGATACGCCCGCGCCGCAGGCGGAAGCTGCCGCGCGCGTCACGCCGATGATGGAACAGTACCTTGAAATCAAGGCGGCACATCAGGGCCTTCTGCTGTTCTACCGGATGGGCGACTTTTACGAGCTGTTCTTTGAGGACGCCGAGATCGCCTCCAGGACACTCGGCATCGTCCTGACCAAGCGCGGCAAGCATCAAGGCGCCGATATCCCGATGTGCGGCGTGCCAGTCGAGCGCTCCGAGGACTATTTGCACCGGCTGATCACCGCCGGGCACCGGGTCGCGGTGTGCGAGCAGACCGAGGATCCCGCGGCGGCGAAAGCACGCGGCAACAAGAGCGTCGTGCGCCGCGGCGTGGTGCGCCTGGTCACGCCGGGCACGCTGACCGAGGACACGCTGCTCGACGCGCGCGCCAACAATTACCTGCTGGCGCTCGCGCGCGCGCGCTCATCGGCGGGCGGTGACCGCTTTGGCCTCGCCTGGATCGACATCTCGACCGCCGAATTCACGGTGATGGAATGTTCGGGCGGCGAACTCGCCGCCACGCTGGCGCGGATCAATCCGAACGAGGTGATCGTCACCGACGCGCTCTATAACGACAGCGAGCTCGGACAGACCCTGCGCGAGCTGCCGGCGGTGACGCCGCTGACCCGCGACGTCTTCGACGGCGCCACTGCCGAGAAGCGGCTGTGCGACTATTTTGCCGTCGCGACCATGGACGGACTGTCCCAGCTCACGCGGCTGGAAGCCACTGCCGCCGCCGCCGCCGTCACCTATGTTGACCGCACCCAGGTCGGCAAACATCCGCCGCTGTCGCCGCCCGCGCGCGAAGCCTCGGGCGCGACCATGGCGATCGATCCCGCCACCCGCGCCAATCTCGAACTGACGCGGACACTCGCCGGCGAACGCCGCGGCTCGCTGCTCGACGCGATCGACTGCACGGTGACCTCGGCCGGCTCGCGCCTGCTGGCGCAGCGGCTTGCCGCGCCGCTGACCGATGCGGCGGCGATTGCGCGGCGGCTCGATGCCGTCGGCAGCTTCGTTGCCGACTCGGCCGCGCGCGAGGACATCCGCAGCATCCTGCGCGGCGCCCCGGACATGTCGCGGGCGCTGGCCCGTATATCCGTCGGCCGCGGCGGTCCGCGTGACCTCGCCGGCCTGCGCGATGGCATCATCGCCGCCGACCAGGTGCTGACGCGGCTTGACGAACTCGACCAGCCGCCGCAGGAGATCGCCGTCGTGATGGCGGCGCTGCAAAAGCCATCGCGCGAGCTCGCGGCGGAATTCGCCAGGGCGCTCGACGATCAACTGCCGCTGATCAAGCGCGACGGCGGGTTCGTTCGCCAGGGCTATGAGCCTGCGCTGGACGAAACGCGAAATCTGCGCGACGCCTCGCGCCTGGTGGTGGCCTCGATGCAGGCGCGCTACGCCGACAACACGGGTGTGAAGGGGCTCAAGATCCGGCACAACAACGTGCTCGGCTATTTCGTCGAGGTCACCGCGCAGCACGGCGACAAGCTGATGTCGGCGCCGCTAAACGCAACCTTCATCCACCGCCAGACGCTGGCCGGCCAGGTCCGCTTCACCACCTCCGAGCTCGGGGAGATCGAAGCCAAGATCGCCAATGCCGGCGACCGCGCACTCGGGCTCGAGCTCGAGATTTTCGAGCGGCTCTGCGCCAAGGCTTTGGCCATCAGCGAGGAACTGCGCGCCGCCGCTCACGCCTTTGCGCTGCTCGACGTCGCGACGTCGCTTGCCAAGCTGGCGATCGACCAGAACTATGTGCGGCCCGAGGTGGACTCGTCTCTCGGCTTTGCGATCGAGGCGGGCCGCCATCCCGTGGTCGAGCAGGCCTTGAAGCGCAATGGCCAGCCGTTCATCGCCAATGCCTGCGATCTCTCGCCGGGCCCTGCGCAAAAATCCGGCCAGCTCTGGTTGCTGACCGGTCCGAACATGGCGGGTAAGTCGACCTTCCTGCGCCAGAACGCGCTGATTGCGTTGCTCGCCCAGATCGGAAGTTTCGTGCCGGCGACACGCGCGCGGATCGGCATCATCGACCGCCTGTTCTCGCGTGTCGGCGCCGCCGACGATCTCGCCCGCGGCCGTTCCACCTTCATGGTCGAGATGGTCGAGACCGCTGCCATCCTCAACCAGGCCGGCGAGCGCGCGCTCGTGATCCTTGATGAAATCGGCCGCGGCACCGCGACCTTCGACGGCCTCTCGATCGCCTGGGCCGCAATCGAGCACCTGCACGAGAGCAACCGCTGCCGCACGCTGTTCGCGACGCATTACCACGAGCTGACGGCGCTCTCCGCCAAGCTGCCGCGGATGTTCAACGCGACCGTGCGGGTGAAGGAATGGCAGGGCAATGTCGTGTTCCTGCACGAGGTGTTGCCGGGTTCGGCCGATCGCTCTTACGGAATCCAGGTCGCCAAGCTCGCGGGCCTGCCGCCGGCCGTGATCACGCGCGCCAAATCGGTACTGGCGAAGCTGGAAGCCCAGGACCGCGGCCAGACCGCGCGCGCGCTTGCTGACGATCTGCCGCTGTTCGCAGTGCCCTCGCGCGCCGCCGCAGAAGTCACACCGCCGAGCGAGGCCGAACTGCTGATGGACGCGGTGAAGGCGCTGCATCCGGACGAGATGTCGCCACGCGAAGCGCTCGATGCGCTGTATGCGTTGAAGGCCAAGCTGCCGAAGCAGTGACGGTGCCGCAGGGTGGGTGAGCCGAAGGCGTAACCCACCACCTTTGTCAGCGCGCGAGAAGTGGTGGGTTACGCTTCGCTAACCCACCCTATGCTTCTGAACGCTACGCCCTCGCCGCGATCGCCGCCACTTCCGCTGCGGCGCGCTGCATGCTGGTCGACATCTCGTTGGTCACCGTGCTCTGCTCTTCGATTGCCGCGGCCGTCGACGTCACATATTCGCTGACGTTGCTGATGGCCGTCTTGATCGAAGCCAGGGCGGTGACGACGTCTCCAGAGATGCCGTTGAGGCTACCGATCTCAGCGCCGATCTTGTCAGTGGCCTGCTTGGCTTGGTTGGCGAGGCTCTTGACCTCCGAGGCCACCACCGCAAAACCCCGACCGGCTTCACCGGCGCGGGCGGATTCGATGGTGGCGTTGAGTGCCAGGAGGTTGATCTGCCCGGTGATGTTGTTGATGAGCTCGACGATCCCGCTCATCGCCAGCGCCGCTTCAGTGAGGCGCTGGGCCTGGGCATCAGCGGACGCGACCTGCTCCACCGCGCTCATCGCCGTCTCGCGCGATTTGGTCATGGCCTCGGAAATCTCCCGCACCGAGGCGTTCAGCTCTTCCGATCCGGCGGCGACCGATTCCATCATGCCGCGGACGCGCTCGTTGCCCATGCGGACCAGCACCTGTTTCGTGACGTCGGTCGCATATTTCACGACCTTGAACGGCTTGCCGTTGAGATCCATGATCGGATTGTAGGAGGCCTGGATATAGACCTCCCTGCCGCCCTTGCCGATGCGCTTGTATTCGGCCGCCTGATACTGGCCGCGGTTGAGCGCCGCCCAGAACTCGCGATAGCCATTGCCATCGCGCTCCGAGGGCTCGACAAACATGCTGTGGTGCTTGCCCTTGATCTCAGCCAGCGAATAGCCGAGGGCGCCGAGGAAATTGGCGTTGGCGGTGATGATCGTGCCGTCCATGTTGAACTCGATCACCGCCTGCGCCTTCTCGATCGCCGTGATCTGGCCCGCAAGGACGGCATTCTTCAGCTTCTCCGCCGTGACGTCGGTCGCGAACTTGGCGACGCCGAAGGGCTTGCCGTTCTCATCGAGTAGCGGATTGTAGGAGGCGAGAATCCAGACCTCGCGGCCGCCCTTGCCGATGCGCTTGAACTCGCCAGCCTGGTATTCGCCGCGGTTGAGCTTGGCCCAGAACTCGCGATAGGCCGCGCCGTCGCGCTCGGCCTGGGGCATGAAGAGGCTGTGATGCTTGCCCTGGATCTCGGTCAGCGAATAGCCAAGCGCGTTGCAGAAATTCTCGTTGGCCGTGACGATGGTGCCGTCGAGCTTGAACTCGATCACGGCCTGGGCGCGGCCGATAGCGGCGATCTTCGAAGACTCCGTCATGCTCCGGATCTTCTTCTCGGTGATTTCGGTCGCAATCTTGGCGACCATCACCGTCTTGCCGTTGCCGTCGAGCACCGGATTGTAGGATGCTTCGATCCAGATCTCACGGCCGCCCTTCGCGATCCGCTTGAACTCGCTTGCCTGATACTCGCCGCGGTTCAATGCAGCCCAGAACGCCTTGTACTCGGCGCCGTCGCGCTGGTCGGCCGGCATGAACATGGCGTGCTTCTTTCCCTTGATTTCGTCGAGGGAATAGCCGAGGGCGTTCAAGAAATTCTGGTTGGCGCTCAGGATCGTGCCGTCCATGGCAAACTCGATCATGGCCTGCGAGCGGCCGATGGCGGCGAGCTTAGCATCCGCGTCGTTGCGGGACTTGCGGCCAAACATCATTGAATCTCCAAAATCATTAAATTGCGAGACGGGATCAGGTGACGTGACGGCGCGGCACACGCGCTGAATTCCAATCGAATTCCGCCGGTAAAACTCGCGTTGCGAAGACCAAGGCGGATACGCAAGATGATTCAGTACCCATAAGATTCGAATAAAGTGCTAACGAATTCTGGGAGAAGCGATCGCCGACAGAGCAGCCTAAAGCTGCACGACGGTAGGCCTTACACGCTGCTCGGTCGGCGCTGTCACTTGAATGCTTGGTCCTTCAGGAGTTTGAAGGAAAGCGTCTCGCGATCGGTCATGGCGAGTTTTGCTACGGAAGTATCCGGCGACGCCGCGCCGCATGTCCGTAGTGTCACGGCGCTTGCCGCGCCTTGTGCTGCGTACGCCGCCCGATCCCCCACAGCGTCAGATTCCAAACAATGCAGGTGGCGAGTGCAAGCCCAAGACCGACGGCGGAGCCGAACCACGCCACCGCCACGTGCAACACCGCGATCGCCATTCCGAATCCGAGCAGCCCCCAAGCCGAATTGGCCAGCACCGCGGCGGTCGGCGGACCGCCGATTCGCGGATGCAGGATCACCATGATGCTGGAAAACACCACCGGATACAGCGCGATGATGCCGCTGATCCGGGGACCGACCCAGCCCGAGGTCGAGACGACGATTGCGACGAGGGTCGCGACCAGCGCGGCCCGCATCGGCACGTCATACCAGCGCCGCGTCACCAGCGGCATCTTTACATGGCGATAGCCCGCGAGCAGCGGAATGCAGATGCCGAACGCGATCAGATTGGCGGCGAGCCCGGCGGTGAGCGGCCAGTCGAACTGCTTGATGATCGAGGCGAACACGATCCAGACCGCGACCGCGCTTCCGCAACTCACCAGAAGGCTGCGCCGCTGCGCCAGCACCACATAGGTGAGACACATGAAGATCGTCGCGGCATTGACCGGCAAGCTCGACAGCGCGCCCTGCGCGATGAAGGCGGCATCGTGGTCGAGCGCGAGGAAGACGTAGGATGGTCCGGCCGAAACCGGCAAGGTCGCGACCAGCGCGCCGATCACCGGCCCTGAACGCTCGGTGATGATCGACGCCGTCACGACGAACGCCGCCGCGACCATCATGCGCAGAACGAGGATGAGGATGAGGTGGAGCTCGGGGGACATTTTTTTCTTTTGTCGTCCCGGGCTTCGCCGAGACGACACGAATTGTTGGGCGAGCGGCCTTCGCTCGCTACATCCGCTGCATCGACACCGAGACCTTCGGGCCGTTCTTGATGGTCTGATAGACCACGCAGTAGCGCTCGGTGAGCTTGAGCAGCAGGTCGAGCTTGTCTTGCGGCGCATCAGTATCGACGTCGAAGCGCAGACGTATCT
This sequence comes from Bradyrhizobium sp. 155, assembly GCF_023101105.1. Lineage (NCBI taxonomy): Bacteria > Pseudomonadati > Pseudomonadota > Alphaproteobacteria > Hyphomicrobiales > Nitrobacteraceae > Bradyrhizobium > Bradyrhizobium sp. 155. Next base: position 7,580,157 of record NZ_CP064704.1, read on the forward strand.
CGGCGAAGCCGACCGGCGTCTCCTTGTCGACGCCGAGCGTGCCGCGGAAATCGAGATCGCCCTCGGCGTAGACGTTGCCGGTCTTCAAGGGTACCTCGATCGCGGTCGCGACCGATTTCAGCGTGACGCCGGCGCAGGCGACCAGCGCTTCGAGTAGCATGTCGCCCGAGCAGAGCTCGAGGCCGGAGCCGCCGGTTGCGGGATGCAGGCCGGCCATTGCGATGGCGCGGCCGGTCTCGACCTTGCAGGCGATGCCCTCGCTGTCGGTCGAGCCCTTGGCCCTCAACGTGATCATCGCGGTCTTGGGGTCGGTCTTGTAGCGCTCCTTGATCGGGGCCTGCATCTGGCGCAGTGCTGCGGCGTCCATTTTGTCTCTCCCGGGAAAATCGTCTCTACGAAGTACCGGCTTGCGATGTACCGGCTCGGAGCGAAATTGTCACCACCACATGGCCTGACCGGGACCCTGGGTTGCGTCACGGTCGGGCACGCTGCGGTCGAGCGAACGATCGAGTGACGTCAGCACACTTCGCTTGAAATTCTCGAACAGCGGCGAATTGCGGTCGCGTGGCCTGCCCAGGTTGATCTCGATCTGGTCGAACAGCCGGCCCGGCCGCGGCCGCATCACCAGCACGCGGTCAGCCAGCACCACGGCCTCGTCGACGTCATGGGTGACGAGGATGAGCGTCGGCCGCGTGTCGGCCCAGAGATCGAGCAGATGATCCTGGAGGTCCCTGCGGGTGAAAGCGTCGAGCGCCGAGAACGGCTCGTCGAGCAAGAGCACCTCGGGCTGCGGCACCAGCGCGCGGGCGATCGCGACGCGCTGTGCCTGCCCGCCCGAGAGCTCGCGCGGCCAGGCCTGCGCCTTCTCGGCGAGCCCGACACGCTCGAGCGCACGCGCCACCTTTTCACGCCGCTCGGTCGCGGGCCCATCGGCAAGACCAAAGCCGATATTGTCGGCGACGCTGAGCCAGGGCAGCAGCCGCGGCTCCTGGAAGATGATGCCGATCTTGGCATGCGGCGCGGCGATCGCCTCGTTGTCCAGCGTCACCGTGCCCGAGCTTGCGCGGTCGAGGCCCGCGATGGCGCGCAGCAGCGTGGACTTGCCGCAGCCCGAGCCGCCAATGATGGCGACGATCTCGCCTTGCCTGATCTCGGCGGAGAAGCGCGCCAGCGCCTGCACGCCGTTGGGATAGGTCTTGCTGACCCGGTCGAGCGCCAGCATCGCCTTATGCTCCCGTTGTACGCCCAAAGGCGTCCTGCCAGCGCAGGAAGGGCGCAGCCGCGATCTCGATCAACCAATCCGTGAGCTTGCCGAGGATCGCGAAGATCACGATGGCGGCGAGGATCTGCGCGGGCTTGCCGAGCTGCTGGCCGTCGAGCAGGAGATAGCCGAGGCCTTCGGACGCGCCGATCAGCTCGGCCGCCACCACGAACATCCAGCCCAGACCAAGACCGACGCGCAAGGACACGACATAGGCCGGCAGCACCGCGGGCAGCAGGATACGGCGGATCATGGCAGGCCCGGAGAGACGGAATGTGCGACCGACCTCGACGATCTTGCGATCGACGATGAGGATCGCGCCCATCACGCCGAGATAGACCGGAAAGAACACGCCGACTGCGATCAGCGCGATCTTCGAGGTCTCGAAGATGCCGAGCCAGAGGATGAACAGCGGCACCCAGGCCAGCGACGGGATCGCGCGCAGCGCCTGCACGGTCGGGTCGAGCAGCCGCCGCGCCAGCGACCAATAGCCGGATATGGCGCCGAGCAAGGTCCCCGCGACCACGCCGAACGCAAAGCCAAGGCCGACACGCCACAGCGTTGCGGCGATGTGACGGAACAGTTCGCCGGAGCGCGCAAGATCAACGACGGTGGCGAACAAGCGCGAGGGCGGCGGCACCAGCCGGCCGTTGGACCAGCCGGACCAGACCACGAGTTCCCAGCCAAGCGCGAGGGTCAGTGGCAACAGCAATCCCAGCGTCGGCCCCGCATAGCGCGACAGCCGCGAGGGCGCGGCGCTCTCGGCCGGTTCCGTAGTCTGTTGCAGGACTGGCGCGTCAGAGATCATGGCCGGTAGGAAGCGCGTCCTGTGCGAGATTGCAAGGGCGCGCGGCATTCTCGGCGTCGTCCCGGACAAGCGCAGCGAAGCGGAGCGCAGATCCGGGACCCCTAACCACGGGAAGGCGTGGCTACGGTGACTCGGAGTTGCCCCTTTGGCGCCAAACCACTTCCTGTGGTTATGGGTCCCGGGCTCGCTTCGCGCCCCGGGACGACGACCGAGTTTGCCGCCCGCCTGCCTTTAATTCGTCGGCAGCGGGACCTGATCGTCGATCAACGCATCCAGCGTCGCCTTCACATCGACCTTGGCGTCGACGACGCCGGCCTGTTGCAGGGCGAGGCCCGCGGCGAGGATCGATTCGCGCTGGGGCGCGCCGATGCGGCTGTGGGTCAGCTCGGTGCGCTCCTTGAGTTGCTTGTCGACGACAGGCTCCGGCAGCTTGGTCACGGCGATGAAGGTCTTCTTGAGCTCGTCGTAATTCGCGAGCGAATATTTGCGCGCCTCTTCGTACACCGCGAGCACGCGGCGGGCGGCGTCCGGATAGTCTTTCAAAAACTGCTCGCGCACATTGAGGATGCCCCAAGTGTTGGCGTCGGCCTTGCGATAGAACAGTTTCGCGCCGTCCTCGACCTCGGCCTGCGCCATCATCGGATCGAGCCCGGCCCACGCATCGACGTCGCCGCGGATCAGCGCGGTCTTGCCGTCGGCGTGCTGGAGCAGCACCGGCGTGATGTCCTTTTCGGTGAGACCTGCGCCAAGCAATGCGCGCACCAGGAAGATGTGCGGATCGGTGCCGCGCGTCACCGCGACCCGCTTGCCCTTGAGATCGGCGACATTAGCAATCTTGGAATCCTTTGATGTCACCAACGCCGTCCATTCGGGACGCGAATAGACGTAGATCGACTTGATCGGGTTGCCGTTGATACGCGCGACCAGCGCCGCCGAGCCCGCGGTCGAGCCGAAGTCGATCGAGCCCGCATTGAGGAATTCGAGCGCCTTGTTGGAGCCGGCCGACTGCACCCAGGTGACGGTGATGCCGTCCTTGGCGAACTCCTTTTCCAGGAGTCCCTTCTGCTTCAGGACCATCGACACCGGATTATAGGTCGCCCAGTCGATACGGATTTCCTTGAGCGGATCCGCCGCCCGCGCCGCGGGGGACATGGCAAGAGCGACCGCTCCCGCCAACAGTATGCGTCGTGTAATCCTGGTCATGCCCGACCTCCTCAAAACTTCATTGTTTTTCAATGAGTTAGATCTAGAAATCAACGAGAAAATCCATCCCTCGAAAGCGCGCCGGCTGAGAACAGCTTTGCCCAAAGCCGCACCTTTCCAGCATGGAACGACTATTGCGAGAGAATGGCGGGTGACAGCGCCGGCCGCCTCTTATATCCGGTGAGACATGGACAGCGTCGCGACTGAACACAAGGCCGAGGTGGACGATCGCTTCGACACCGCGCGGATCACCGCCGCGGTCGATGCGCTTGCCGAGAAGCACCAGGGACGCGAGGACGCGTTCCGCACGGCCATGGCGCAACTGCTCAAGGCCGAGCTGATTGCCTCGCGCGCTGCGGCACAGACGATCCTGCTGAAGGACCGTCATGGCCGGCGCTGCGCCGAGCGACTGTGCCACGTGCAGGACGAGATCATCCGCATCCTGTATTCGGCCGCGACCCGCCATCTCTACCGCTCGCCGATTCCGAGCGGTGCCGAGCGCATGGCAGTGGTGGCGACCGGCGGCTATGGCCGCGGCCTGATGGCCCCCGAGTCCGACATCGATCTGCTCTTCATCCTGCCCTACAAGCAGACCGCCTGGGGCGAGCAGGTCGCCGAGGCCATTCTCTATTGCCTCTGGGACATGGGGCTGAAGGTCGGTCACGCCACGCGCTCGGTCGACGAGTCGATCCGGCAGGCGCGCGGCGACATGACCATCCGCACCGCGATCCTGGAGACGCGCTTCCTTACCGGAGACCGGCCGCTCTATGACGAGCTGGTTGCCCGCTTCGACAAGGAGGTCGTGCAAGGCACCGCGTCCGAGTTCGTCACCGCGAAACTCGCCGAGCGTGAGGAGCGGCATCGCCGCGGCGGCCAATCGCGTTATCTGGTCGAACCCAACGTCAAGGACGGCAAGGGTGCGCTCCGCGACCTGCACACGCTGTTCTGGATCGCGAAGTACGTCTACCGCGTGAGCGACACCGACGAACTGGTCGACCGCGGCGTGTTCGACGCGCAGGAATACCGCACCTTCCGCCGCTGCGCCGACTTCCTCTGGTCGGTGCGCTGCAATCTTCACTTTTACTCCGGTCGCCCTGAAGAGCGCCTCTCCTTCGACCTCCAGCGCGAGATCGCGGTCCGGCTCGGCTACACCTCGCATCCCGGCATGCAGGACGTCGAACGCTTCATGAAGCACTACTTCCTGGTCGCCAAGGAAGTCGGCAACCTCACCGCCATCCTCTGCGCCAAGCTCGAGGACCAGCAGGCCAAGCCCGCGCCGGTGCTGAGCCGGATGATGGCGCGGCTGCGCCCCACCGCGGTGAAGCGGCGAGTGCCCGACAGCGACGACTTCATCGTCGACAACAACCGCATCAACGTCGCCGCGCCCGACGTGTTCAAGCATGATCCGGTCAATTTGATCCGCATCTTCCGCCTGGCGCAGAAGAACAATCTCGCCTTCCACCCGGACGCGATGCGCGACGTGACGCGTTCGCTCGGCCTGATCAACGCGCAGATGCGCGAGAATCCCGAAGCCAACCGGCTGTTGATGGAGATCCTGACATCCGACAACGCGGAAATCGTGCTGCGGCGGATGAACGAGACCGGCGTGCTCGGCCATTTCATCCGTGCCTTCGGCAAGATCGTCTCGATGATGCAGTTCAACATGTATCATCACTACACCGTCGACGAGCATTTGATCCGCTGCGTCGGGTTCCTCCAGGACATCGAACGCGGCGGCATCGAGGAATTCGCGGTGGCGAGCGACCTGATGCGCAAGATCCGGCCGGAGCATCGCTCCGTGATCTACATTGCGACGCTGCTGCACGACGTCGCCAAGGGCCGGCCCGAGGATCACTCGATCGCCGGCGCCAAGGTGGCGCGACGGCTCTGCCCGCGGCTCGGCTTCAGTCCGGCCGACACCGAGCTCGTGGCCTGGCTGATCGAGGAGCATCTGACGATGTCCACGGTCGCACAGTCGCGCGATCTCTCCGACCGCAAGACCATCGAGAATTTCGCCGCCGTGGTGCAGTCGGTCGAGCAGATGAAGCTCTTGACGATCCTGACCACCGCCGACATCCGCGGCGTCGGCCCAGGCGTGTGGAACGGCTGGAAGGCGCAGCTCTTGCGCTCGCTGTACTACGAGACCGAACCGGTGCTGACGGGTGGCTTCTCGGAGGTAGACCGCGGCAAGCGGCTCACGGCCGCGTATGCCGAATTCCGTAACGCCTTCGCGGAATGGCCGGCGGAAGAGCTCGACGCCTATATCGCCCGGCACTATCCGGCCTATTGGCTCAAGGTCGAGCTGCCGCGCAAGATCCGCCACGCGCGCTTCGTCCGTGCCAGCGAGCAGGCGGGCCACAAGCTCGCGATCAATGTCGGCTTCGACGAGGTGCGTGGCGTCACCGAGCTGACCATCTTCGCCGCCGACCATCCCTGGCTGCTGTCGATCATCGCAGGCGCCTGTGCCTCGGCCGGTGCCAACATCGTCGATGCCCAGATCTACACCACGACCGACGGTCGCGCGCTCGACACCATCTCGATTTCCAGGGAATACGACCGCGACGAGGACGAGGGACGGCGCGCCACACGCATCGGCGAGATGATCGAGGACGTGCTGGAAGGCAAGCTGCGTCTGCCCGAAGTGGTGGCCCGGCGCACCGTGCGCGGCAAGGCGCGGCCGTTCGTGATCGAGCCGGAAGTGACCATCAACAACCAATGGTCCGACCGCTACACAGTGATCGAAATGTCCGGCCTCGACCGCCCCGGGCTGCTCTACGAGCTGACCACCGCGATCTCGAAGCTCAACCTCAACATCGCCTCGGCCCATGTCGCGACCTTCGGCGAGCGCGCGCGCGACGTGTTCTACGTCACCGATCTCCTGGGCGCACAGATCAGCGCGCCGACACGTCAGGCCGCGATCAAGAGCGCGCTGACCCACGTGATGGCCGGCGACAAGGCGGTTCAGCCAGCGGCCTGACTTCTCTCGTCATTCCCCGCTGAATCATCGCGCCGACTTTTGTTCGGAGAATCGCAGCGCGTTCACCAGCGCAGACAGCGTCGCCGGTTGATGCCGACGACTGGGATAATACATGAAGAAGCCCGGAATTGGCGGAGTCCAATCCTCCAGCACCCGGACAAGGCGGCGCTTCGCAACATATTCGGCGACCTGCTCTTCATAAGCGAGTCCCACACCAACCCCGGCGAGCGCCGCCTGGATCACCAGGTGGGTATCGTCAATGATGAGTGGGCCGTTCACGTTGATCGTGACCGACTTTCGTCCCTGCTGAAACTCCCACCGATATGGTCCACCCGCAAGACGCAGCGTAACGCACCGATGATCGTTCAGATCCTTTGGTTTCTTGGGGATGCTTCGTGAAGCGAAATAGCTTGGCGAGCCCACTACCGCCAATCGCAGTTCGGGCGTGAGGCGAACCGCGATCATATCCTTTTGAATGTACTCGCCAAGCTGGATACCGGCATCGAACTCGCCTGCAACAAGGTCCACGGGGCCAGTGACGGTAACAACGTCCAGAACGATGTCCGGGTAGGACTCAGCGAAAGCTCTCAACCGCGGCAACAACACCATCACGGCAGCTGATCGTGACATTACGATTCGGAGACGACCTTCGGGTCGCTGCCGAACACTTCGGGCCTTGTCGAGGGCGTGACGAATTTGCTCAAGCGCCGGAGACAAGTCTTCCAAAAGAGCTGCCCCCGCAGCGGTTGGCGCAACGCTCTTGGTTGTTCGAGCGAGCAGCTGCAGCTCAAGCCGTTGCTCAAGCCTCCGGATTGTGTGACTCAAGGCAGACTGAGACACACCCAGCTTTATCGCAGCGCGCGTAAAGCTTCGTTCACTGGCCACGATTGCGAACGTCGCGAGCTCGTTCAATTCGTTTGTCATCGTCTATGAATATCGATCATAAGCCCATGCCGCGCAAGTCGGCTGGCTTCATAAACAACTATGCCGTAGGCTCCCACCCGCAATTCGACGACCTACGGTGCTTTTCTGCACGGGCGCCAGGCTGACGCTCGGCACGGCTGGCCGGGCCGGGCCGCATGAATGCCCGGTGTAACGGCTTTGAGGATGACAATGAATACGGACGTTCCCGCCTTGCACTCCCTTGCGCAAACCTATTTCGATGCTGCCTATGAAATGGATGCCGAGAAATTTGCATCCATATTTCACCCCTTGAGTTCCGTGACGAAGGTCGCCGAGGACGGCAACGTGGGCGTGACGCCGATTGCGACCTGGCTGGCAGCGGTCCGCGACATGAAAGCTCCAAAGCAACAGGGCTTCGAGCGAGACGATCAGATCCTGTCGACGGATGTTGAAGGAGAGCTCGCGCTTTTGAAGGTGAAATTGCGCATCCCGCCGCGTTACTTCACAGACCTGTTGTCGTGCTTGAAGGTGAACGGGACCTGGAAGATCGCGCAGAAAGTAATGACGTCGAACGTCTGATGGATTCGGTCACGGCGGGGGAGAGCGGCCGAAGGCTCGCTCGACGGCCCATCGCCGGCCGCCGCCAATCGCTCAACCGTTGTCAAACAGGCGCTTAGACCGCCACGCCTTCATGCCGCAGCAGCCAGCGCTTGCGCTCGAGGCCGCCGCCATACTTCACCAGAGAACCATCGGCGCCGATCAGGCGGTGGCACGGCAGCACCACGCTGATCGGATTGGAGCCGTTGGCATGGCCGACGGCGCGAATGGCTTTGGGCGTGTCGATCCTTGCGGCGAGCGCGCCGTAACTCATTGTGGTGCCGGCAGGGATTTGCGCCAATGCATTCCAGACCTTCTGCTGGAACGGCGTGCCGGCGATGCGCCAGGCGATGTCTGAGAGCTGGCCGAGATCGCCGTCGAAATAGTCCGACAGCGCAGTCCGCATGGCCGCGGGCGCGGGCTGGTCACTCAGGTCCACCAGACCGTAATGCAGGCGCAAGAGCTCGCGCATGCGGTGCTCGTAATCCTCCCAGTCGAGCGCGCGCAAGGCGCCCTCAGCGTCGGTGATCAGCAGCGCGATCCCGATCGGCGTCGCCAGCCGATCGAGGCCGAAGCTTACAGGCGGTTTGGTCGGTCGCGCGGGCATTGCGGCACCATTGCATCGAAACACGCCATCGCACTTGCCACGCCAGCCGTGCTAGCGTCCACCCGAAAGCTGACGCTGGGGGAGCTCAACTTGATCTGGATCGCGAATATCCTGGTGGCGCTGGTCGCCGCACTGCACGCTTACTTCCTGATCCTGGAGATGTTGCTCTGGGACAAGCCGCAGGGCTTGAAGGTTTTCCGCAACACGCCGGAGAAGGCAGCGATCACCAAGGTGCTGGCCGCGAACCAGGGACTCTATAACGGTTTCCTGGCCGCCGGCCTGGTCTGGGGGCTGGTGCACGGCAATCCGGCCTTCGCGTTCCAGATCAAGGCGTTCTTCCTGCTCTGCGTGATCGTGGCCGGCGCTTATGGCGCGGCGACCGTCAGCACGCGGATCCTGATCGTGCAGGCGCTGCCGGCGGCGCTCGCGCTGTTGGCCTTGTTCCTGACCTGAGATGCCATAGCGCGGCACCGCGATCCTTGCGCGGCGCCTGCCGTTCCTCCACAATCTCCGACAGCGATGGCGACCGTTGGCAATCAACGGGACAAGACCGTCGGTCGGAAATTCCGTCAGGAGGAACAAGCCCACATGAGCAATCGCAGAGCCTTCATCACCGCCACGGCGGCGCTCGCCTTCGCGTTCTCCGCCAACCAAGCTCTCGCCCAGAAGAAATACGACACCGGCGCGAGCGACACCGAGATCAAGATCGGCCAGACCGTGCCGTTCTCCGGGCCCTATTCCGTCTACGCCAATATCGGCAAGACCCAGGCCGCCTACTTCAAGATGATCAACGATCAGGGCGGCATCAACGGCCGCAAGATCAATCTGATCCAGTATGACGACGCCTATTCGCCGCCGAAGACGGTCGAGCAGGTGCGCAAGCTCGTCGAAGGCGACGAGGTGCTGTTCACCTTCCAGATCATCGGCACGGCCGCGAACGCTGCCGTGCAAAAATATCTCAACGGCAAGAAGATCCCGCAACTGCTGGCCTCGACCGGCGCCGCGCGCTTCAACGATCCGCAGAACTATCCCTGGACCATCGCCTATAATCCCAACTACGTGTCCGAGGGACGCATCTACGCCAAGTACATCCTCAAGGAGCATCCGAACGCCAAGATCGGCGTGCTCTACCAGAACGACGACATGGGCCGCGACTATCTCGCCGGCCTCAAGAGCGGTCTCGGCGACAAGGCCGCCAGCATGATCGTCGGCGAGGTGTCCTACGAGGTCACCGATCCGACGGTGGACTCGCAGGTGGTCAAACTGAAGTCGTTGGGCGCCGATCTTTTCTATGATGCCTCGACACCCAAATTCGCGGCGCAGGCGATCAAGAAGGTCGCCGAGCTCGGCTGGACGCCGGTGCACATTCTCGACATCAACGCGAGCCCGATCTCGGCGACGTTGAAGCCGGCCGGTCTCGACATCTCCAAGGGCATCATCTCCACCCAATACGGCAAGGAGCCCGGCGATCCGCAGTGGAAGGACGATCCGGGCGTGAAAGCGTTCTTTGCCTTCATGGACAAGTATTTCCCCGAAGGGGACAAGCTCAATACCGTCAACACCTATGCTTATTCAGTCGCCGAATTGCTGACGCAGGTGCTGAAACAGTGCGGCGACGACCTGTCGCGTGAGAACGTGATGAAGCAGGTCGCTAACATCAAGGACTTCACCCCGAGCTTCGCGCTACCCGGCATCAAGATCAACACCGGGCCGAACGACTACCGCGTCAACAAGCAGATGCAGATGATGAAGTTCAACGGCGAACGCTGGGAGCTGTTCGGCCCGATCATGGAGGATGCGGGTCCAGCGGGTTAGCCTCTCGGATATCTCATAGGGCGGGTTACGCCCGGCGGACTGCACTTCGCGCATCCGCCGGCGCTGCCCACCTTACAAACCTGCTGCGCAGCCGCGCATGCTACGAACTGCGGGCGCACGCCCAAACTTGCGTTGCAACAACGCCTCATCCACTATCGCCGTCAGCGGTGACATCAGGTGCGCACAGGCGCACCTGATTGATCACCGGCAACAAACATTGAGGAAATGCGAATGAGGAATGGAATGCTGCATCTGGCCACGGCAACGGCGCTGACCCTGGCGCTATCGGTCTCGGCGGCCAATGCCCAGAAGAAATATGATCCGGGGGCCAGCGATACCGAGATCAAAGTCGGCCAGACCGTGCCGTTCTCGGGACCGGCATCGGCCTACGCGTCGATCGGCAAGACCCAGGCCGCCTATTTCAAAATGATCAACGACCAGGGCGGCATCAACGGCCGCAAGATCAATCTGATCCAGTATGACGACGCTTACTCGCCGCCAAAAGCAGTGGAGCAGGTGCGCAAGCTGGTCGAGAGCGACGAGGTGCTCTTGACCTTCCAGATCATCGGCACGCCATCGAATGCGGCCGTGCAAAAATATCTCAACTCCAAGAAAGTGCCGCAGCTGTTCGCGGCCACCGGCGCCTCGAAGTTCACGGACCCGAAGAACTTTCCGTGGACGATGGGCTACAACCCTAACTATTTCGTCGAGGGCCGCATCTACGGCCAGTACATCCTGAAGGAATATCCAAACGCCAAAGTCGGCGTGCTCTATCAGAACGATGATCTCGGCAAGGACTATCTGAACGGCATCAAGGCCGGGCTCGGCGACAAGGCCGCCAAGATGATCGTCAACGAGTCCTCCTACGAAGTCTCGGACCCGACCGTCGATTCGCAGATCCTCAAGATCAAGGATGCCGGCGCCGATCTGTTCTTCAGCGCCAGCACGCCGAAGCAAGCGGCGCAGGCGATCAAGAAGATCGGCGAGATCGGCTGGAAGCCGGTGCAGATCGTCGACATCAACGCCACCTCGGTCGGCGCGGTGATGAAGCCTGCCGGTCTCGACGCCGCCAAGGGCGTGATCAGCGTCAATTACGGCAAGGATCCGCTCGATCCGACCTGGAAGGACGATGCCGGCCTGAAGAAGTATTTCGACTTCATGGCGAAGTACTATCCGGACGGCGACAAGGATTCGAACTTCAATACCTACGGCTACGGTACCGCCCAGCTTTTGGCCCACGTGCTGCAGCAGTGCGGCGACAACCTGACGCGCGAAAACGTCATGAAGCAGGCGGCTTCGCTGAAGGACGTGACCAGCGATATCGCCCTGCCCGGCATCAAGGCCAACACCTCGGCGACCGACTACCGCGTCAACAAGCAGCTTCAGATGATGAAGTTCAACGGCGAACGCTGGGAGCTGTTCGGCCCGCTCCTGGAAGATGCGGGTCCGGCGGGTTAGTTTTCTCGGAGCAAGCAGGTGAGGCGTGGATGGCCGAGTCAAGCCCGGCCATCCACCTTGAGGAGGGAGTTCCGCCGACGCCGCTCAGGCCGGCACCTCGCCAAAGTTCTTGCCCACCGGCAGCACCGCGTGCCGAATGAGCCGTGAATCCTCCACGGCGGCCTGCCTGTGCTTAACCGCTTCGCGATAGACGGGATCGCGGATCATCTCGACGAACGCGGCGACGCTTGGGTATTCGGCGATGAAGCAATGGTCCCAGCGCTCAGTCTCGGGGCCGATCAGCATCAACTCGAATTTGCCTTGCCAGACGATGCGGCCGCCGAGGCGTTCGAACACCGGGCCGCTCTCGCGGCCATAGGCCGCATAGGCTTCCGCGCCGCTCGCCTTGCGGCCATCTGGATAGGCTGCCTCCTTGCGTAAGCGCACCAGGTTGAGCATGTGGATCGGGCCGGGACGGTCGTTGTCCCGGAACTGCGCGAAAATCTCCTTGGTTGGATCGATGTGGCCCATCTGAGTTTCCTTTTCTTTTATGCCGGCGATCCTAGCTCTGCCGACCTCCCAGCGGAACTGCGGCCAGCGAATGCCGCACCTCCTAATCGCGCGTTAAGCTCTGGGTAACCGGGCCTTAAACAGCGACCGCTAGCGTGCGGCGGGGCGGGCTGACCGGGCGTTTGCGTATGGGGTTGGGAAAGAAAAAGGGTGGGCGGAAGGAGCCGTTGTTCGGCTTGCCTGCGGCACTCGCCGATCTGCGCCTGACCGCGGCCGACCGCATTCCTGGCGGCGATGAGAAGCCGAAGAAATCAACGAAGTCATCTGCCAAGCGCAAGAGCGAGGATGCCGGCGACGAGCCGCCGCGCGAGCGGAAGGCGCCAGCCGGCCGCGGCAGCCCCAAGCGGCGATCGAAGTCACGCATCGGCGCGAGCCTTGGTCGCCTGGTCTATTGGGGCGCGGTGCTGGGCCTATGGGGCGCCATCGCCGTGATCGGCGTCGTGATCTATGTCGGCGCTCATCTGCCGCCGATCCAGTCGCTGGAAATCCCCAAGCGGCCGCCGACGATCCAGATCGTCGGCATGGACGGCAGCATGCTGGCGCAACGCGGCGAGATGGCCGGCGCCAACGTCTCGCTGAAGGATCTGCCGCAATATCTGCCCAAGGCGTTCATCGCCATCGAGGATCGCCGCTTCTATTCGCATTTCGGCATCGATCCCGTGGGCATCCTCCGCGCGCTCGTCACCAACGTGCTCCATCGCGGCGTGTCGCAGGGCGGCTCGACGCTGACGCAGCAATTGGCGAAAAACCTGTTCCTGACCCAGGAGCGCACCATGGCGCGCAAGCTGCAGGAAGCGGAGCTCGCGATCTGGCTGGAGCGCAAGCATTCCAAGAACGAGATCTTGGAGCTCTATCTCAACCGCGTCTATTTCGGCTCCGGCGCCTACGGCGTCGAGGCCGCCGCGCAGCGCTATTTCGGCAAATCGGCCAAGAACGTCACCGTCGCGGAAGCGGCGATGCTGGCCGGTCTCGTCAAATCGCCCTCGCGGCTCGCGCCTAACCGCAACCCCGAGGGCGCAGAAGCGCGCGCGAAAATCGTGCTCACGGCGATGGCGGATGCCAAATTCATCACCGAAGCGCAGGCGCAGGCCTCGATCGGCCAACCCTCCTACAATGTGAAGCCGGTCGGCGCCGGCACGGTCAATTACGTCGCCGACTGGATCGGCGAGGTGCTGGACGATCTGGTCGGCCAGATCGACGAGAGCATCAAGGTCGAGACCACGATCGATCCGAAGCTCCAGAGCGTGGCGGAAGCCGCCATCATCGACGAGCTCGCGGCCAAGAGCGTGAAATTCAATGTCAGCCAGGGCGCACTGGTGGCGATGACGCCCGACGGCGCGGTTCGCGCCATGGTGGGCGGGCGGAACTATTCCGAGAGCCAGTACAACCGCGCGGTCACCGCCAGGCGCCAGCCGGGCTCCTCGTTCAAGCCGTTCGTGTACCTGACCGCGCTCGAGCAGGGGCTGACGCCCGACACGGTCCGCCAGGACGCGCCGATCGAGGTCAAGGGCTGGAGGCCTGAGAACTACACCCACGAATATTTCGGCGCGGTGACGCTGACCCAGGCGCTCGCGATGTCGCTCAACACGGTCGCCATTCGCCTCGGCCTCGAGGTCGGGCCGAAGAACGTGGTGCGCACCGCGCACCGGCTCGGCATCTCCTCGAAACTCGAGCCCAACGCCTCGATCGCGCTCGGCACCTCCGAAGTCTCGATGGTCGAGCTGGTCGGCGCCTATGCACCCTTCGCCAATGGCGGCTTCACGGCGACGCCGCATGTCGTCACGCGGATCAGGACGCTCAGTGGCAAGCTGCTCTACATGCGCCAGGCGGACGAGCACAACCAGGTGGTCGACCCGCGCTATGTCGGCATGATGAACGCGATGATGCGGGAAACGCTGATCAGCGGCACCGCCAAGAAGGCGGAGATCCCGGGCTGGCCAGCGGCCGGCAAGACCGGCACCAGCCAGGACTACCGCGACGCCTGGTTCATCGGCTACACCGCCAACCTCGTCACCGGCGTGTGGCTCGGCAATGACGACAACTCGCCGACCAAGAAGGCCACCGGCGGCGGCTTGCCGGTCGAAGTCTGGTCGCGCTTCATGCGCACAGCGCACGAGGGCGTGCCGGTAGCAGCCTTGCCGAGCTCTCCAGGTGGCTGGGGCCTGTCGAACCTGGCGCAGGCGACGTCGCAGGTGTCGCCGCCAACAGCGGCAGCGCCCGGACCCGCACCGGCCAGCAACGGCGGCTATCGCCCACCCCCCACGCGCGCCAATGCGCGACCGGAGGCAGCCGCAGGACTCGATGGCTGGCTGATGGACCGGCTGTTCGGCGGGAATCGCTAGCGCCGACCTGAGGTCCGGGTGACCTCAAAACAAAAACAAGCGAAAACAACCCCATGCACAGTAGCCGAGGATAACGAAATCAACGGCTTGCGTGAGGCGCAAGACGGCTGATTCTGACAGCAAAGCCATTTGACACCTCGGGCAAAACAGAACCGTTCCGCCATCATCCCGAACGCGGCCGCTATCTCGGCTCTCCCGGTTCGCCACCGGTGTCGTCTTCGGCAAGTCCTGCCTACCATGGCAAAATCGGCCGATCCCCGCAGCTCCCGGAACGCAAAAACACCAGTCTCTTCAAGCTCCGGTCGGCGGCCCGGGATTTGCTCTCACAGGTTGAGCAAGTATCGGAGAGCGTTCCATGATGTCGGGTGTATCCAGCGCGGCGTTGCCTCATCTGCGACCCGCATCAACGTCCGCTTCGAATAGGACATCGAGTCTTCAGCCGGCGGGACCGGATGCGACTGATGCTGCGACCGACGGCTTTCGGATTGACGTCTCGCAGGTCAAGCCCCTGACAGGCGCCAAGTCGATATCGGCGGCGGACAATCCTCACCTGCGCGACCTCATGGCATCGAACTGGCTGATGACCCATGACACGAGCGCAACTCAGTCGGTCGTCTCGGACGATGCCCCTGAGAACACCTATGCTCAGGTGAAGGTCGACGGCAAGGTGGTCGCCACCCTGTACAATGGCGGGTCCTCAACGATGACCAACGAGGCGGCTGGAAAGATCGGCAAGCTGGAGGATCCACCCGATCTGAGTGGACCGGATCTGGCGCAGTGGCGGGCCGACAGATACGCCGAGCGGCTCGGTGGCACCGTTGAAAAAGCTTCCACCGCGATCACGCAATCGCAATGGACCCCGCGTGAAAGCAGCTCCGCAACCTATAGCCGCGATCAACTCGACGCAGCCTTCCAGGCGATGCTGGCCGAGGGCCAGAAGGCCGGCGTGCAATTGCAGTCATCCTATCTCGCCTCGCGCACGCAGCCGGGGACAAGCGCGGATGTCAGCGCCTGAGCAGAGGGATGAATTGAGTACGCGCGGACGTCGCTGCATTCTCAACTGTCATTCCCGCGAACGCGGGAATCCAGTACGCCGCGGCCTCTCGGTTCAATAACAACCGCCTCGGAACACTGGATCGCCCGGTCGAGCCGGGCGATGACAGCGTCAGATGGAGGTTGGCAGCGAGGGCCTAATCCTCGACCCCGTAGCGGTGCAGGTCGTTGCCGTACGTATCGAGCCACTTCTTGGCGCGCTCCATCGACGGGCAGACCTTGCCGCAGACGCGCCAGAACCGCGCCGAGTGGTTCATCTCAACGAGATGGGCGACCTCGTGGGCGGCGAGATAGTCGAGCACGTAGGGCGGCGCGAGGATCAGGCGCCAGGAGAACGACAGCGAGCCGGCCGAGGTGCAGGAGCCCCAACGACTGGATTGATCGCGGATCGAGAGCCGCTTGACCTTGACGCCGAGCTCGGCGGCATAGGATTCCGCCGCACGCTGAAGGTCGCGGCGAGCCTCGCGCTTGAGGAAGTCGCTGATGCGACGGTCCGCATGCTCGACGCCGCCGGCGACGCAGAGAATGCGCTCCCCGCTGTCGCGCACTTCCGTCCACACCGTACCGCGCGTGCCGGCGCGATGAACGATGCGATGGGCCGTGCCGCGAAGTGGTATCACTGTGCCAGGCTGGAACGGCGCGGCCTTCGGCAAACGGCCGAGACGTGCCGCGATCCACGCGCCGTGGCGCTGCGCGAAGTCTTTTGCTTCGGCGAGCGTGCCGCGCGGCGGCATGGTGAGGATGGCTTCGCGATCGCTCGGATGAATTCTGAGCGTGTAACGGCGCGCGCGGCGATGCCGGCGCAGTCGAATCGCAAAATATTGCGATCCATGGGTGATCAGGAGGGTCTTCGGCTCGTGGGGCCGCCGATAGAGGAGTGCGCGAGTGGCCATGTCTGTCAGTCCGGGGGGCAGGAGAGCGCCCGGATTCTGCCATAACCGCCGCCAGGGAAAGCGCTCGGCGCAAAAACAAATCATTTGCCCAATATACAGGGGTCTGGCGTCCGGGAGACCCTACAGACTGGGGTTGGAACCGGCTTTTTTCGCCCCCGTTCGGCGCATGTGGCACCCCCAAGGGGTGAGGTTGGACTCACTCCTACAAAGCTACCTAAATACCGCGAATCTAGCGGGAACTCGCCCCTGTCGGAGCCTCCGACAGGGCGTCGATTTTCAGCGGGAAAGCCGAAAAACGCGATTATTCGGCCGCGAGAGCCTGCAATGAGCTCGGATTCGCCGCCGAGACCATGAAGTCGTGGATGCGCGGCACGATTTCCGATTTGAAGCGCGAGCCATTGAACACGCCGTAATGTCCGACGCCCTTCTGGACGTAATGAACGCGGCGGTGATCGGGAATCGAGCTGCACAATGTGTGCGTTGCTTCGGTCTGACCGATGCCGGAGATGTCGTCGTTCTCGCCTTCGACGGTCATCAACGCGACGCGCGTGACCTTGGAGGGATCGACGCGTGTTCCACGATGGGTCATCTCGCCCTTCGGCAGCGAATGCTTCACGAACACGGTGTCGACGGTCTGCAGGTAATACTCGGCGGAGAGATCCATCACCGCGAGATATTCGTCGTAGAAGTCACGATGCTTGTCGACGAGGTCGCCGTCGCCCTTTACCAGGTTGGCGAATAGCTGCTTGTGGGCATCCATATGCCGGTCGAGATTCATGCTGATGAAGCCGTTGAGCTGCAAGAAGCCCGGATAGACGTCGCGCATCATACCCGGATGCGGGAACGGCACCTTGGTGATGACGTGGTTGCGGAACCAGTCGATGCCGCGCTCCTGGGCCAGGTTGTTCACCGCAGTCGGATTGCGCCGGGTGTCGATCGGGCCGCCCATCAGCGTCATCGAGGTCGGCACAAAGGGATCGCGTAGCGCTTCCATAATCGAAACGGCAGCGACGACGGGAACCGAGGGCTGGCACACCGCCAGCACATGCGTGTTGCCGCCGAGGACATGCAGCATCTCGATGACGTAGTCGATGTAGTCGTCAAGATCGAAGCGGCCGTCGCTGAGCGGCACCATGCGGGCATCGGCCCAATCGGTGATGTAGACCTCATGCGCCGGCAGGAAAGCCTCGACGGTACCGCGGAGGAGCGTCGCGTAATGGCCGGACATCGGAGCGACGATCAGCACGCGTGGATGCGGACTGCGCAGTGGACGGGCGAACTTGCGATCGAAGTAGAGCAGGCGGCAGAACGGCTTTTCCCAGACCGAGCGGACCTCGACGGGAACGCGGATGCCGTTGACCTCGGTGTCGTTGAGGCCCCATTCCGGCTTGCCGTAGCGGCGGGTGGTGCGTTCGAACAATTCGCAGGCCGCGGCAACCGACTTGCCAACCTCGGTGCGTGCCCAGGGGTTCAGCGGATTCTGAAACAGGAGCTTGGTCGCGTCCGTGATCGCACGCGCCGGATTGAGAGAGGCTTGCCCCATCTCGTACATCCAGTACATCGGCGTCGTCAGGACAGGACTGCCTTCGGCCACCAGGGGCGGCGCCCCGCCAAACTCACCAATCGGCATCGCTATATTCCTCTTCGCATCGCAGCATACTGCCGAATGCGTAATATTGCGTCAATGCATGGTTCCGTACATCTACGTGGCCGAGGTGCCCAAACCGGGCAGAATCCACGAGAAAGTGACGTTATTCGCCGCCTGACAGCAGCGAGCCCTGCATCCTGGCGCTGCGCAAAAGGGCAAGGAATGCCCCAAAAGATGCAAGCAACAGCACCGCGTTGATGGCCAACGCGCTCAGCATCAGATCGGTCCTGAAGGTGTTTTCGATCAGCAGCGCGCGCATCCCTTCGAACACGTAGGTCGGCGGCAGCGTCCAGGCGATGTATTGCAACCAGACCGGCAGCACGCTGACGGGATAGTAGACGCAGGCGAGCGGCATGATGCCGAACATCAAGGTCCAGACGATGCTCTCGGCGCCGAGGCCGTTTCGCAGCACCAGTCCGGAGACGAAAATGCCGACCGACCAGCTCGTGAAGATCAGATTGCAGAAGAACGCGATCAGCGGCACGCCGAGCGCATAAACATTGAAGTGAAACAGGAATAACGCGAGCAGCGTCATGGGGATGACGCCGATCGCGAGCCGGATCAGGCTCATGATCATCAGGGACAGCAGAAATTCGATCGGCTTCAACGGGCTCATCATGAGATTGCCGAGGTTGCGCGCCCACATCTCTTCCAGGAACGAGATCGAAAAGCCGAGCTGCCCGCGAAACAGGATGTCCCAGAGAATGACGGCGCCGATCAGGGTGCCGCCGGCACGCGCGAAGAAGTTGGCATTCTGCGCGATGTAAAGCTGCAGAAAGCCCCAGGTGATGACCTGCAGCGCCGGCCAGTAGAGCAGCTCGAGCAGCCGCGGCCAGGACGACAGCAACAGGTACCAATAGCGCAGGATCATCGCGCCAATGCGGTGGACGGAGATGCCGCGGTGGAGGGAGAGTTCGGTCATTGCGGCACCGCGTAGCCCGAATGAGCGAAGCGATATCCGGGACCTTGCTGGCGGCGTTCCCGGGTATCGCTTCGCTCACCCGGGCTACGGTCGCAACATACGGCCTGGCTCATCGTGCCACCTCCTGCGCGCCGTTCACCCTTCCGCGCGCGACGTCCAGAAACACCTCTTCCAGCGTGGTGCGGTTGTAGCGGGCCATGATGGCTTCGGGCGTATCGTCGTCCTCGATACGGCCGCGCTTCATGATGATGACGCGATCGCAGAGCCGCTCGACCTCGAGCATGTTGTGCGACGCCAAGAGGATGGTGGCGTTGTTCGCCATGCGATAACGCTCCAGATGCCCCCGGACCCAGTCGGCGGTGTCGGGATCGAGCGAGGCGGTCGGCTCGTCCAGCAACAGCAGCTCGGGCTGGTTGATCAGCGCCTTGGCAAGCGCAACGCGCGTCTTTTGTCCTGCGGAGAGCTTGCCGTTGGCGCGGTCGATGAACTCGGTGAGATCGAGATCGTCGGCGAGCTCAGCGATGCGATCGGAGAGGTTCTTCACCGCATAGAGCTTGCCGAACACCGTGAGGTTCTGACGCACCGTGAGCCGCATCGGCATGTCGACATAGGGGCTCTCGAAGTTCATCCGACCCAGCACGGACGCGCTGTCCTCCGGCATCCGATGCCCGAGCACCTGCACGCGGCCGGAGGTCGGCAGCACGAGGCCCATGATCGTCGCGATGGTCGTGGTCTTGCCGGCGCCGTTGCCGCCCAGCAGCCCGGTGATGCTGCCGCGCGGAAGCGAAAAGGAGATGTCGTCGACGGCGCGGGTCTGCTTGTAGACCTTGACCAGGTGATCGACCGCGATTGCCGCGGAGAGGCTGCGATCCGCGACAGTCGGCCAGCTTGAAGCCTTGTCATTCTCCGTCATGCTGGGCGTTCTTCTGCTATTGCAGCGGAGAGCGCAAGGCTTGTAATCCGGCGGTTCCGTGAGCCGCGCGCTTGTGATCGAGAAGGCACCGCCCCATTGGCCGAAATGACCGAACTTGCCGCTTCCGACTTTCGCCCCGCGCAGCGGCATATCCGCCTGGATACGATCCTGCGACTGCGCTGGCTCGCGGTGCTCGGCCAGCTCGCCGCGATCTTCATCGTGGCGCAGGGGCTGGAATTCAATGTCGAGATCGTTCCCTGCGTCAGCATCATCGCCCTGTCGGCGGCGCTCAATCTGGCGCTCCAGACCGTGTCCAATCCGCTGCAGCGGCTGGAGCCGATGCAGGCGGCCGGACTGCTCGCGCTCAACATCGTGGAGCTGGCGGGTCTCCTGTTCTTCACCGGCGGACTCCAGAACCCGTTCTCGTTCCTGTTCCTCGCGCCCGTGCTGATCTCCGCGACGGCGCTGCCGGCCCGCTTCACCTTCGGCCTCGGCGTGCTGGCTGTCGCCTGCGCCTCGGTCCTGTTCTTCTTCCATCTGCCGCTGCCCTGGGATTCTGATGATCCGCTGGTGCTGCCGCCGATCTATCTCGTCGGCGTCTGGCTCTCGATCGCGCTCGCGATCGGCGTGACCAGCCTCTACTCGTTCCAGGTCACCGAGGAGGCGCGCAAGCTCGCCGACGCGCTGGCCGCGACCGAGCTGGTGCTGACGCGCGAGCAGCATCTGACCCAGCTCGACGGCCTGGCCGCAGCCGCAGCGCACGAGCTCGGCACGCCCCTCGCGACGATCTTCCTGATCTCGCGCGAGCTGGAGAAGACGGTGAAGGAGCCGAACTTTGCCGCCGACCTGAAGACCCTGCGCGAGCAGACGCAGCGTTGCCGCGACATATTGAGCAAGATCACCCAGCTCTCCTCCACCGGCGCGCCGTTCGACCGCATGAAGCTGTCGGAGCTGATCGAGGAGGTGGTGGCGCCGCACCGCGATTTCGGCGTCGATATCAAGGTGCGCATCGCCGTCGCCATCGTGGCCGAACCGGTCGGCTCGCGCAATCCGGCGATCCTCTACGGCGTCGGCAATATCGTCGAGAACGCGGTCGATTTCGCCCGCACCACCGTCGA
The DNA here is from genome assembly GCF_023101105.1 of Bradyrhizobium sp. 155. Taxonomy (NCBI): domain Bacteria; kingdom Pseudomonadati; phylum Pseudomonadota; class Alphaproteobacteria; order Hyphomicrobiales; family Nitrobacteraceae; genus Bradyrhizobium; species Bradyrhizobium sp. 155. The sequence goes on from NZ_CP064704.1 coordinate 7,601,224, forward strand.
GGTGAATGCGTGGTGGAACAAGGACACAATCGAGCTCGTGATCTCCGACGATGGTCCCGGCATTCCGCCTGACATCCTGAACCGGATCGGCGAGCCCTATTTGTCGCGGCGGCGCAGCAAGGACGAAGGCGGCGGCCTCGGGCTCGGCGTGTTCATCGCGCGCACCTTGCTGGAGCGCACCGGCGCCAAGGTCTCGTTTACCAACCGGACCTTTCCGGACCATGGCGCAGTGGTCCAGATCACGTGGCCGCGAGACCGTTTTGAGGCTATCGAGACCTTCGAAGAAACAATAGGATAGGCCGCGACCTTGCGTCGCACAACGGGGCCGATCGACCATTGGCGCCCTTGGCACCGCCCGATTGCGCCGCCATATGTAGACGCGCTGGAGAGAGGACCAAACCTTGAACGCCATCGCCGAACTGAACGAACAGACCGACCGCTCGCTGCTGATCGTGGAGGACGACAAGCCGTTTCTGGAGCGGCTGTCGCGCGCCATGGAAACGCGCGGCTTTGCGGTGACGTCATGCGACACCGTCTCGGACGGTCTGGCGCAGATCGGCAAGGCGGCGCCGGCATTCGCCGTGGTCGATCTGCGGCTCGGTGATGGCAACGGTCTCGACGTGGTCTCGGCGCTGAAGAAGAAGCGCCCCGACGCCCGCGCGATCGTGCTGACCGGCTATGGCAACATCGCCACCGCCGTCACCGCGGTGAAGATGGGCGCGGTCGATTATCTCTCGAAACCCGCGGACGCCGACGACGTCGTCGCGGCGCTGCTGTCGACCGGCTCGGACAAGTCCGAGTTGCCGGCGAACCCGATGTCGGCCGACCGCGTGCGCTGGGAACACATCCAGCGCATTTACGAGATGTGCAACCGCAACGTCTCGGAGACGGCACGCAGGCTCAACATGCATCGGCGCACGTTGCAGCGGATTTTGGCCAAGCGCGCGCCGCGATAACGGTGCCGTAGGGTGGGCAAGGCGCAAAGCGCCGTGCCCACCATGTCTGCTTCAATCTTTGACCTGGATGGTGGGCACGCTCCGCTTTGCCCACCCTACGGCATCGCGCTCGCGGCGCCGCTATTCCCAAAACTCCGCATGCCCCTGCGGATCGACCAGCCGGTTGATCCGCAACGCCGCCGCCATGGCGAACCGCACCGTCATCTGCTTGCGCGTGGCCGCAGCGAGCTTGTGCTCGGGCGCCTCGCATTGCAGGTGCGCACCATAGGCATCCGCGATGATCAAGCCGGTATCTTGCGGAAAGATCTCGCAAGGCAGGTCCTGCGTGAAGGCGAAGAACAGCCGGTCGCAATGCGCCCGGTATTCGTGCCATTTCTGATCGGCGCGCAAATCCTCCACCGACGATTTGATCTCGACGATCCAGACCTCGCCGCGTTCGTTCAGCGCGACGAGATCGGCGCGTCGCCCCGAGGGCAGCGGCAATTCGCTGATGCAGGTGAAGCCGAGCGAGCGCAGCAACCGCGCCGTCCCGCGCGCGATCGCCAGCGCCGTCTCGGATTGTCGGCGGTCCGGCGGCGGTACGAGGGCAATGCGGGCGGTGTTGTCCATCGGGGGAGGATAGCCGATTCCTCCGTCGTCGTCCTGGCCTAGTGCGCAATTGCGCACGGGAGCCAGGACCATGACCCCAAGGGATCGTTGGTGCACGAGGGGATCACCACCAGTCCTCGTCAAATTTCGGCCTGTGGTATTCGGTCCTGGATCTGCGCTTCGCTTGTCCAGCACGACGGCGGGGTACGGAACCGCTCTCGCTCTTAACACTTATCACGCAGCCGCCGCACCTCGGCGGAACCACCGAGGCTGCGCGCGCATGATCGACGATCTCTGGTACAAGAACGCCATCATCTATTGCCTGTCCGTCGGCACCTATATGGACGCCAACGGCGATGGCATCGGCGATTTCAAGGGCCTGTTGCGCCGGCTCGATTATCTGCACGGCCTCGGCATCACCACGATCTGGCTGATGCCGTTCCAGACCTCGCCCGGCCGCGACGACGGCTACGATGTCGCGGATTATTACAGCGTCGATGCCCGCTACGGCACGCTCGGCGATTTCGTCGAGTTCACTCATGGCTGCAAGCAACGCGGCATTCGCGTCATCATCGATCTCGTCGTCAACCACACCTCCGACCAGCATCCCTGGTTCAAGGCGGCGCGGAGCGACAGGAATTCGCCCTACCGCGATTGGTATGTCTGGTCCGACAAGAAGCCGGCCAACGCCAATCAGGGCATGGTCTTTCCCGGCGTTCAGAAATCGACATGGACGCGCGACAAGGAAGCCGGCGCCTGGTACTTCCACCGCTTCTACGATTTCCAGCCCGACCTCAACACCTCGAACCCGCGCGTGCAGGCCGAGATTTTGAAGATCATGGGCTTCTGGATCCAACTCGGCGTCTCGGGCTTTCGGATGGATGCCGTGCCTTTCGTCATCGCGACCAAAGGCGCCAAAGTGAAAAAGCCGGCCGAACAATACGACATGCTGCGGACGTTCCGTGAATTCCTGCAATGGCGGCAGGGCGATGCCATCATCCTCGCCGAGGCCAACGTGCTGCCGAAGACGGACATGGAATATTTCGGCCGTGATGCCGACCGCATGCATATGATGTTCAATTTCCAGGTCAACCAGCATCTGTTCTATGCGCTGGCCTCGTCCGATTCCCGCCCGCTGGGGAAAGCGCTGAAGGCGACCAAGCCGCGGCCCGCCTCGGCGCAATGGGGCCTGTTCCTGCGCAATCATGACGAGCTCGATCTCGGGCGATTGACCAAGGCGCAGCGCGACACCGTGTTCAAAAGCTTCGGTCCTGACAAGGACATGCAGCTCTACGACCGCGGCATTCGCCGTCGCCTGGCACCGATGCTCGGTGGCGACCGCCGGCGGCTCGAGCTCGCCTACAGCCTGATGTGCACGCTGCCGGGAACGCCCGTGATCCGCTACGGCGACGAGATCGCGATGGGCGATGATCTTTCGCTCCCCGAGCGCAATTGCGCGCGCACGCCGATGCAATGGTCGACGGAGCCGCATGGCGGCTTCACCACCAGCGACAAGCCGGCCTTGCCCGTCATCGACGAAGGACCGTACGGCTATCCGCACGTCAACGTCGCCAAGCAGCGGCGCGATCCCAACTCGATGCTGAACTGGACCGAGCGCATCGTCCGCATGCGCAAGGAGGTGCCGGAGATCGGCTGGGGCGATTTTTCGATCATCGCGACGCGCGATCCCGCCGTGTTCATCATGCGCTATGACTGGCGCAACAATTCCGTGCTGTTCGTGCACAATCTCGACGAGAAGCCGCGCGAGATCGCGTTCTCGGCGGGGCTGCCAGGCGAGGCCGGCGCGCACCTGATCAATCTGCTCGCGGAGGACCACAGCCACGCCGACAAGCGCGGCCAGCACCGCGTCGTGCTGGAGCCCTATGGCTATCGCTGGTACCGCGTCGGCGGATTGGACTATCTGTTGAAGCGGAGCGATATCGACGGGACGGTGCGAGGGAACAAGCATCCGGGGTAGTCAGTGCGACCACGCACTCCGTTGTCGTCCTGGCGAAAGCCAGGACCCATTACCCCAATAGGTGATTGTTGTACGAAGCTATCACCACGAATCTTCGTCAAACCACTCCCTGGGGCAATGGGTCCTGGATCTGCGCTTCGCCTTGTCCAGGACGACGGTCAGGGTGGCGTGATGATCACGCCCTCGTTGCCGCGCAGATCCAGCACGCCTTCGATCCGCTCTCGCTCGCGATCCAGGAATGTCGACAGCAGAATCTCGCTGCCGAACCTGATCGCGCTGGTGGTGACCGCGATCGGCTCAGGGCCGAGATTGAGCACCACGGTCACCGCCCTGCCCTCGGCCTCGCGGCGATAGATCAGGAGATCGCCTTGCGCGGCAAGCGGATGATAGTCGCCCGCGACCAGCGGCGGACAGCCCTGCCGCAACGCGATCAGACGCTTATAGAGCGTCAGGATCGAACGTGAATCGGCCTCGAGATCGACGACGTTGTTGCGGATGTGATCCTCCGGCAGCGGCAGCCATGGCCTGACGTCCGAGAAGCCGGCGAAGTTGGAAGAATCCCACTGCATCGGTGTGCGGCAGCCGTCGCGGCCGACACCGATGCCGGGCACGTTCTTCTCGAAGGGGTCGCGCACGTCCTCGGGCGCGATCGCGAGCTGATGCATGCCGATCTCGTCGCCATAGTAGAGCGTCGGCGTGCCACGCAGCGTCAGCAGCAGCATGGCGGCGACGCGGGCCTGCTCCGGCCCGACGCGGCTTGCGACGCGTGGACGGTCATGATTGCCGAGCACCCAGTTCGGCCAGGCGCCCTTCGGCAGCGCCTTCTCGTAATCCTCGACGATTTTCTCGATCGAGCGCGCGCTCCAGAAGGTCGAGAGCAGCGCGAAGTTGAACGGCATCTGCGCGCCGGTGAGATCGTTGCCGTAATAGGCCATGAGGCGATGCAGCGGCAGATAGATCTCGCCGATCAGGACGCGGGCATCATAGGCATCCGTGACGCGGCGCATCTCGGCGATGACGTCGTGCACCTCCGGCTGGTCGGTGGAATATTGCGTCATTATCTTTTCGTTCGGCGGCCGGCCCTCGGCATAATGCGGATTGGGCGGGTTGTCGCGGAACTCGGCGTCCTTAATCAGATGCCAGATCACGTCGACGCGAAAGCCGTCGACGCCTTTCTCCAGCCAGAACCGCATCACGTCATAGATTGCCGCGCGGACATCGGGATTGCGCCAGTTGAGATCCGGCTGCTGGGCGAGGAAGGCGTGATAGTAGTATTGGCCGGTGGTCTCGTCGAACTGCCACGCGCTACCGCCGAACTCGGACAGCCAATTATTCGGCACGCCGCCACCCTCGTCCGGGTCGCGCCAGATGTACCAGTCGCGTTTGGGATTGTCGCGCGAGGAACGGCTCTCGACGAACCAGGGATGCTGGTCCGAGGTGTGGTTCGGCACGAGGTCGAGGATCAGCTTAAGGCCGTTGTCGTGCGCGGCGGCGAGAAGCGCATCGAGATCCGCCATCGTGCCGAACAGCGGCTCGATGCCCGTGTAGTCGGAGATGTCGTAGCCGAAATCGGCCATCGGCGAGGGGAAGATCGGCGACAGCCAGATCGCGTCGACGCCGAGCGATTTCACATAAGGTAGCCGCTGCAAAATGCCGGCGAGATCGCCGACACCGTCGCCGTTTGAATCCTGAAAGGAGCGCGGATAGACCTGATAGAAGATGCCGTCGCGCCACCAATCGCTGCCGCCCTGAGCCATGCGGGAAATCCATCCAAAACTGCTTGTTGCGCGGGAGAACGCGGAAGGAGCGCTCCGGTTCAAACCAGCAGGCGAATTGGGACGGCCGTGTGACGATGTCTGCGGTTGTTCCCAGGCCCCGGGGAGAAATCTTTTGCTTGGCGGCATGGCAAAAATCGGCATTGTGGCGCCATGACCGAGCAAAACGAGACACAAGCTGAGGCCAGCGCGAAGGCAGGCGCGATCATCGTCCCCGTGACGCTGTTCGAGCAGAATTGCACCATCATCTGGGACGAGCCTTCCAAGAAGGCCGTGGTGATCGATCCCGGCGGCGACGTGCCGAAGATCCTGGACGCCATCAAGCAGACCGGCGTCACCGTGGAGAAGATCTGGCTCACCCACGGCCATATCGACCATGTCGGCGGCGCGGCCGAACTGCGCGACGAGCTGAAGGTGCCGATCGAGGGCCCGCACGTCGCGGACAAATTCCTGCTCGACAACGTGGTCGAGAGCGGCGCGCGCTTCGGCATGACGGGGGTGCGCAATTTCGAGCCGGACCGCTGGCTCGACGAAGGCGACAGCGTGGCCATCGGCGATCTCCAGTTCGAGATCTATCATTGCCCCGGCCACTCGCCCGGCAGCGTGGTGTTCTTCAACAAGGACTTGCGCTTCGCCCATGTCGGCGACGTCCTGTTCGCGGGCTCGGTCGGTCGCACCGATCTGCCCGGCGGCAGTCACGCGACGCTGATCGACTCGATCAAGACCAAGCTGCTGCCGCTCGGCGACGATGTCGGCTTCATCTGCGGCCATGGCGCCGGCTCGAGCATCGGCCAGGAGCGGATGACAAATCCGTTCATCACCGGCGAGATGTGAGCGCCTATTCCGCGGCGTCTGCGAACGCCGCGGGCTGGCTCAGGTTGCGGTCACCCCATTCGCGGATCGCAGCGACGACGGGCACAAAACTCCTGCCTTATCGGCGCGACGGCCTGAGTTACTTCATCAATCCCGCGGCCGTGAGCGCGCGCGTAATGATCTGGCCGAGATCGAAGCCGCGGGCCTCCTCGCGCTTCGGCTCGGCCGGCTCTTCGGCGATCGCGGCGCGGATCGAGCGCGCCAGATGCGGCGCGGGCGAGCGGGCCGGCGTCGGCTTTGCCTCCGCCTTCTTCGCAGCGTCGGGAATCCAGCCGGTGAGGCCGAAGAATTTGGCGATGTGATAAGACGAGGAGATGCCGGCCTCGATCAGGAACGCGCCTTCCACGCCATAGCGCTGGTCGTTGTCGGCAAGGCCGAGCGGCGTGCCGTGGGCCATGTCGGTGATGGCGTAGGACTCGACGAGCGTCTCGCCGTCCTTGTTCCACCAGGCCTGGCGCGGATAGCCGTCGATGTCAGTTTCCGCCATCGGCGCCTCGGGCAGATCGTGCAGGTCGAGCCATTGCTTGACGATCTCGTTGGCATTGCCGGGATTGACGGTGCGATCGGCGCTGCCGTGCCACACCGAGATCCTCGGCCAGGGCCCGCGATGATTCGAGGCCCGCCGCACCAGATCGCCAAGTTCACGCGCCGGCCGCTCCGGGGAATGAAACATGCCGTCGAGCGCCTCGCGCAGATTGGTCGCGATGCCGTAGGGAAGTCCCGCGATCACCGCACCGGCCGCGAAGACTTCAGGGTAGGTCGCGAGCATCACCGACGTCATGCCGCCGCCGGCCGACAGGCCCGTGATGAAGATGCGCTTGGGATCGACGCGATGCGTTTCCGTCATATGCGCGATCATCTCGCGAATCGAACAGGCCTCGCCACTGTCCCGCGCCGTGTCTTCCGGATGGAACCAGTTAAAGCAGGTGTTGCTGTTGTTGATGCGCTGCTGCTCGGGCATCAACAGCGCGAAGCCGTAGTGCTCGGCGAGCGTCGACCATCCGGCACCGAGGTCGTAGCTTGCCGCCGTCTGGCCGCAGCCGTGCAGCACGACGACGAGCGCGCGCGGCTTCTGCAGTTGCGGCGGCACGAACGCGAACAGGCGCAGATTGCCGGGATTGTCGCCGAAGCCCGTGACCTCTTGCAACGGACTGGACGCATCGGCGCTCCGGCCAAACTCGGCGAAGCGCAATCCGTCCAGCTTTGGCAGACGTCTCAAGAGATCGACATTTCTGGTTAACGACACGGCAGCTCCTAGCAGGCGACGTTCAACGTCCACCCAAACCAAATAGTTGCTGCAGCGCAAAATAAAAAGACCGTGTGCTGTCGATGAGGTGCTAAATCTCAGGAAAGCCTGCAGAAATCAGCACGCATTAACCGCAATGCCTCAACTTCATGCAGATACCCGGCGCATCCACGCCAGGAATGCGGCGCAGATCATGATTAATGTTGCGAACAGTGCGAGCGAGACGAGAAATCCTGCGCGCGCTGATTGCACCGCTTCGACGGCGAAAAACATGGCGCCGATTGCGGCCACTCCGGCCGCATTTCCGACTTGCGCCGTGGTGCCGTACATGCCGGAGGCAGAACCGGCGGCCACAGGCTTCACCGTCGAGAGCACCGCGCCGGAGAGCGGCGCCATCACCAGCCCCTGACCGTAGCCGAACACGATCATGGTGAGCGCGAGCAGGAGCGCGGACGGCGCGTCGACAGAGAACGCGACCAGCGCAAGGGCCGCGAGGCCCGCGATCTGAAGCGCGCAGCCTTCGATCAAGACCCTGGTGCCGCGATGGCGCGCCCGTGCGCCACTATGGCGCGAGGCCACGACGAAAGCGAGCGCGAGCGGAATGAAGGCCATGCCGGCCGCGAGCGGCGGGATTTCAGCCCTCGCTGCATGAACAGCGTCATGACCAGATAGAACGAGAGATTGGCGGAGAAGAAAAAGAACGCCGCGCCAAGGCCGCGCAGGAAAGCGGCGTCCGCCAGCAGCGAGAGATCAATCAGCGGCATGCCGCCGGCGCGTGTCACCGCATGCTCCAGCTTCGGGAACCCCAGGAGGATCGCGGCGCCGACCGCCATCACCAGCCACAGCCACGGTGCCCAGCCGACATCGTGACCCAGCAGCAGCGGACCGATCATGCACAGCAATCCGGCGAACAGGACGATGCTGCCCGTGATGTCAAGCCGTGTGCCGGCGCGATGCGGTGCCGAGGGCATGATGCGCCAGGCCGCCACCGCGATCACGAGACCGCACGGCACATTGACGAAGAACACCGAGCGCCAGCCGGTGCCGGCGAGATCGATCGTGACCAGGAGACCACCGAGCAGAAAGCCCGCGGCACCCGCGAGTCCCAGCACGATGCCGTAGATGGCGAAGGCGCGGTTGCGCTGTTCGTCGGTGAACAGGAGATGCAGCGTCGCCAGCACCTGCGGCACCATCAGCGCGGCGGAGGCACCCTGCGTCAATCGCGCGACGATCAACTCCGAACCGGATCGCGCCAGTCCGCACCACAGCGACGTCAGGGTGAAGCCGAGCAGACCTGCCAGGAACACGTTCCTGGTGCCGTGAATGTCGCCAAGCCGGTGACGACCAGCGTGGCATAGGCGATCAGGTAGATCGCGATGACGGATTCGATCTGAGCCGGCGACGCCTTCAACTCGACCGCGATGGTGGGAATGGCGACGTTGACCACGAAGGCATCGACGCCGAACATGAACTGGGCGGCCACGACGATCGCCAGCACCCACCAGCGACGCGACGTGTCGACCTGCTTTGTGACGGTTTGATGCATCGGCGCGTGATCCTCGGATGTCCTTGCCGATCATCTCAGACCGCATGCGGCGCCGCGATTACCTCGAAGGTAGGATCCTCGCGCGTTCCGCCTCTCTCAGCGTGCCGGGAGAGGAAGACGACATAGGCATGGCTGCATTCCGCCGCGCGGGACATCGCACGATTGCGTTCGCTGTCTCCAGCACGTAGCTTCGCGCCACAAACAAAAAAATGTAAGCCGGAGAGAACGCCATGGCGCGCCTGAAGTTCGGAGCCTTCCTTGCCCCGCATCATCCGATCGGGGAGCATCCGATGCTCCAGTTCCGGCGCGATCTCGACCTGGTCGAGCAGTTGGATAGCCTCGGTTATGACGAGTTTTGGTGCGGCGAGCATCATTCCTCCGGCTGGGAGATGATCGCCTCCCCCGAGATGTTCCTGGCGGCCGCCGGCGAGCGCACCAAGCGGATCAGGCTCGGCACCGGCGTGGTGTCGCTGCCCTACCATCATCCCTACAACGTCGCGCAGCGCATGGTGCAGCTCGACCACATGACCGGCGGCCGCGCCATCTTCGGCTCGGGTCCCGGCGCGCTCGCCTCCGACGCGCATACGCTCGGCATCGATCCGATGACGCAGCGCGACCGCCAGGACGAAGCGATCGGCGTGATCCGCCGCCTCTTCAGCGGCGAGCGCGTCACGGCGAAGAGCGACTGGTTCACCATGAACGACGCCGCGCTGCAGCTCCTGCCGTTGCAGGAGGAAATGCCCTTCGTCGTGGCCTCGCAGATCTCGCCCTCCGGCATGACGCTCGCCGGAAAATACGGAATCGGCATCATTTCGCTGGGTTCGATGACGACTCAGGGGCTGATGTCGCTGCAGCAGCAATGGCAGTTCGCCGAGGACGCGGCGAAAAAGCACGGCACCAAAGTCGATCGCGCGAACTGGCGCGTGCTGCTGACCTGGCACATCGCCGAGACCCGCGAGCAGGCGCGCCGCGAGGCCGGCCCCGGCCTAATGCGCTGGCACAATGAATATAATGTCGGCACGCTGCAACGGCCCGGGCTCACCGCGTTCGCCTCACCCGACGAGGCCGTGGACAAGACCGCTTTCGTCGACGGCGCGGCCTCCGTCATCGGCACGCCCGACGACCTCGTCAAGATGATCAAGAACGTGATGCAGGTCTCCGGCGGAATCGGCGCCGTCATCGGCTTCGTGCACGACTGGGCCAATCCGGAGAACACGCGCCGGAGCTGGGACATGGTCGCGCGCTACGTGGTGCCCGAGATCAACGGCTACATCGACGGCTTGCGCAAGTCGCAAAAATTTGTGATCGAGAACCGCGCGATCTTCGAGCGCGCGGGACAGGCCGTGATGGCCAAGATCATGGAAAACGAAAAGGCCGCCGAGGCGCTGAAGGTGACCGGCGCCGGCCGCGTTGCGATTCCGGCCGTCAATGCGCCGGATTTGCAGAAGGAAGCGGCGAAGCGGTAAGCGCGGAGTCATCGCAGCTGGATTGTGTTATGTTGGCCGGGTCTAGCCAACCGGAGCAATCGTCATGTCGATGCAGAATGTGGCCGCCCCTGCGCACGGCTTCACTCCGCCCAAGCGCAACGAGCTGACCCACATCCCCGGCGACGAAGGCTGGCCGATCATCGGCAAGACCTTCCAGGTGCTCGCGGACCCCAAAGGGCATATCGAGGCGAACGGCGCCAAATACGGCCTCGTCTATCGCACGCATTTCTTCGGCGAGACCAATATCGTGCTGCTCGGCCCCGAGGCCAACGAGCTCGTGCTGTTCGACCAGCAAAAGCTGTTCTCCTCGACCCATGGCTGGAACAAGGTGCTCGGCCTGTTGTTTCCGCGGGGATTGATGCTGTTGGATTTCGAGGAGCACCGGCTGCACCGCAAGGCGCTGTCGGTCGCATTCAAGTCCGGCCCGATGAAGTCGTATCTGAGCGATCTCGACCGCGGCATCGCCGCCCGCGTCGCGCAGTGGAAGGCCAAGCCCGGCGAGATGCAGCTTTATCCGGCGATGAAGCAGCTCACGCTCGATCTCGCCGCCGCGTCCTTTATCGGCGCCGATATCGGGCCGGAGGTCGACGAGATCAACCGGGCCTTCGTCGACATGGTCGCCGCTGCCGTCGCCCCGATCCGCCGACCGCTGCCCGGCACGCAGATGGCGGCCGGCGTCAGGGGACGCAAGCGCATCGTGGCTTATTTCCGCGAGCAGATTCCGCTGCGACGCGGCAATCTCGGCGGTGATGATCTGTTCTCGCAGCTCTGCCGCGCAACCCACGAGGACGGCGCGCTGCTCTCGGAACAGGACATCATCGACCACATGAGCTTCCTGATGATGGCGGCGCACGACACGCTGACCTCGTCGCTGACGTCGTTCATTGGCGAACTCGCGGCAAATCCCGGCTGGCAGGACAAGCTTCGCGCGGAAGTCATGGCGCTGGGGCTCGCCCCTGACGCGCCAAGCAGCTTCGACGATCTCGAAAAGATGCCGCTGTCGGAGATGGCGTTCAAGGAAGCGCTGCGGATCAAGCCGCCGGTGCCCTCGATGCCGCGCCGAGCCGTGCGCGATTTCAGCTTCAAGGGTTTTTCGATTCCGGCCGGCACTGCGATCGGCGTCAATCCGCTCTACACCCACCACATGAAGGACATCTGGCCGGAGCCGGATCGCTTCGATCCGCTGCGCTTCACCGAAGAGGCCCAGCGCAACCGCCACCGCTTCGCCTGGGTGCCGTTCGGCGGCGGCGCGCATATGTGCCTCGGCCTGCACTTCGCCTACATGCAGGCCAAATGCTTCGCGCGGCACTTCCTGCAGAACATCGAGGTGTCGCTGGAGCCCGGCTACAAGCCCGACTGGCAGATGTGGCCGATCCCGAAGCCGCGCGACGGATTGCGGGTGCGGGTGAAGGCGGTTTGAGCATCGCAGTCGTCATTGCGAGCGAAGCGAAGCAATCCAGACTGCGTCCGCGGAAGCGGCCTGGACTGCTTCGTCGCTTCGCTCCTCGCAATGACGAAACTATCCGCCCCCCTGATCGAACGCCTTGCGCAGGGCCACGTAGCCCTGCTGCTGCTGGCTCCAGTTGCGGCCGCCGGTCATCGCGCCGTCGATGACGAGGTCATGGCCGTTGATGAAGCTGGATTCGTCGCTGGCCAGGAACACCGCAGCATGGGCGATGTCATCGGGAAGGCCGGCGCGCGGGATCGGCTGCGCGGTCTTGTAGACCTCGCGCATCACCGCCGGCGTCTTCTCCGCCGCGTCGGTCGAAAGCCCGAGCGCCTTGCCGAAAATGCCGGTCGCGATGGCGCCGGGCGAGATCGAGTTGACGCGGACGTTGGATTCGCCGAGCTCCATCGCCACGCATTTGGTGAGATGGATCACCGCCGCTTTGGCTGCACCATAGACCATCGATGACGAGAAGCCGGCAAGACGGCCGGCGATGCTGCCATTGTTGATGATGCTGCCAGATCCCTGCTTCTTCATGTGCGGCGCGGCGTGCTTCATGCCGAGCATGACGCTGCGCAGCAGGGTCGCCATCGCCGCGTCAAAGCGCTCGACCTCGAGGCCTTCGATGCCGCCGGTCTGCGCCGGACCGCCGGCATTGTTGAACAGGCAGTCGATGCGGCCGAATTTGTCCACCGCGAGCGCGATCACCGCCTGCATCTGCGCTTCGACCGTCACATCCGTCTGGCGGAAGACGCAATTCGCCCCGAGCTGCTTCGCCAGCGCCTCGCCTTCCGGTATGCGCCGGCCCGCGATCACAATTTTGGCACCTTCGGCAACGAAGACTTCTGCAGTCCGCAACCCGATCCCGCTCGTCGCGCCCGTGATCACCGCGACCTTGCCATCCAGCCTGCCCATGGAATGTCCCTGTTTTCGAACCCCTTGACGCCAAATGGCGGACACCGATCGACGACGGCGCCGCGACGGTCGGCGCCGCGGCAGGCACTATTCCTGCCGGCTTCCGACAAGGCAAGCTTTGCTTGGGGCCGGCGACATGCGTAACATTCCTGGCGATCGCTCGATTGTCGAACGCATATCGCGACCGGACTGCGCATGGGGAAGCTGATCGACGAATTCCGCAAGGGCTGGCAGGGCGTGGCACCGCCGTCGCTCGGCCTGAGCCTTGCGTTTGCGGTCGCCTGCCTGCTGGTTGCGACGCTGGCGCGCTGGGCCCTCGCCCATGTGCGGCCCGACGTCTATTTCACGCCGTATTTCCCGGCCGTGTTCTTTGCAGCCGCGTTCGGCGGCTTCCGCATCGGCATCATCACGGCGCTGGTGGGCGGCGTGCTCGGCGTCGTCGTGAATTTCGGCGATGCCTTTGCCGATAACGCGCGATTCGCCCTGCTGGCGCTGTATTGGGCGGTCTGCGCGCTCACCATCTGGGGCGTCGAGCACTATCGCTCGCTCCTCATCGAGCAGCGGCGGATTTCCAGACGCCTGATCGAGGAAGAAGACTACCGCAAGCTGCTGGTCGACGAGCTCCAGCACCGGCTGAAGAACAAGCTGTCGACGGTGCATGCCGTGCTGCATCAGGTGCTGCACGATCAGCCGCAAATCTGGGCCCGGATCGATCCGCGGCTGCGGTCGCTTGCCGCGACCGACGATTTGATCTCACGGATCGACAAGGCCGGCTGCGACATTCGCGACCTCCTGATCTCCGAGCTCGGCCCTTACGGCCATGTCCGCTTCACGCTCAACGGCGACCGGCTGTTCCTGCCGCCGAAACTTGCGGTCACGCTGTCCCTGATGTTTCACGAACTCGCCACCAACGCGGGGAAATATGGCGCGTTCTCCGCGCCGCGCGGGTTGTTGCAGGTGTCATGGACCGTCAGCGACGATCGCCTGACCGTGACCTGGGATGAAACCGAGGGTCCGAGCGTCGACAAGATCTCCGAGCCGGGTTTCGGCACCAAGCTGTTGAAGTCGGCGCTGTCGGCCTTCGACGGCAAGACTGAGGTTTCCTATCTCAGGACCGGACTTCATTGCACCATGCAATGCCGTATCCCCAAGGACGGTTAGACGCGGCGCCAACGAAACCCGTTCGCGCGCGTCGTTCGCGGTTTCACCGGACGCGTTGACGCCCTGTTAATGACGATAGGCTGCGCGCGTCGCATCGCCGCAAAACACCACCGTAATTCTCCGGGCCCCTTAACCAAACTTAAGAGGGAACCGCGCAAGATCGCGGCCATTGCAAAGGCGCGCTGAAACAACAAGATTCATGACTTCTATGAACGACAACAAATATTCCGGCGCGAGCGAAGCCGAACTCGGATTTCTCAAGGAAATCGTTAGAATGCTGCCTGCCGGCCTGACCGTGCAGGACGCGCAAGGCGAACTTCTCCTGGTCAACGATGTCGCGGCTGCCCAGCTCGGCATGGACGGCAGCCGCCCCTCGCGCGATCTAGCGTCGCGCCTCGAAGCCTGCCGGCAGGCCCTGAGCTCCGGCCAGGCGGTCGTCGCCGAGGAAGCGCTCCACGACGGAGCCGCACGCCAGGTGCTGCTGACCACCCATCGTCCGGTCCGCCTCGACGGACGCGAGCTGCTGATCTCGGCCTCCTCTGACATCACCGAGCAGAAGAATTTCGAAGACCAGCTGTTCCGCTCGGCCTATTTCGACGATCTGACCGGCCTGCCCTCGCGGCGCGTGATCGAGCATCGCGCCACCAGCCTGCTCGCGCAGGGTCGCACGGGCGATCGCTTTGCGCTCGCCTTTCTCGACGTCGACAATTTCAAGCACATCAACGACTATTACGGGCACGCCGTGGGCGACGCCCTGCTGGTCGAGCTGTCGAAGCGGCTTGGACGCGGCTTGCGCGACTCGGACATGCTGTCGCGCATCTCCGGCGACGAATTCCTGCTGCTGCTATCGCCGATCCAGAACCAGGAGGAAGTCGCCGAATTCATGCAGTCGACGCTGGAGCGGCTGACCGCGCCGTTCTTCATCGACAATTCGGAAGTGTTCGCCTCAACCTCCGTGGGCATCAGCCTCTACCCCGATCACGGAAGCAGCTTCGAGACACTGCGCCAGAACGCCGACATCGCGATGTACCGCATCAAGAATGACGGCAAGGGATCGGCGGCCTTCTTCGATTCCAGCATGGAACGCGAGGCGCTGGCGCGGATGAAGATCGAGCAGTCGCTGCGGCAGGCCATCCTGGAGAAGCGCTTCTGCTGCGCCTTCCAGTCCAAGGTCGACATCCGCACGCAGGACGTGAAGGGCATCGAGGCCCTGGTGCGGCTGCGCGACGACGAGGGCGTGATCCAGGCGCCCGGCTCGTTCATCAATCTTGCCACCGAACTCGGGCTGATCGACGAGCTGACCCATCTCGTGCTCGCCGAGATCGTCAAGTCGATCGACCTGATCAACGAGACGTTCGGTGCGGAAGCGACCATCAGCATCAACGTCGCGGCCAAGCAGGCCGGCAACCCGGAATTCATGCGCAGCTTTGCCCAGGCGCTCGACGACACCGGCTTTCCGCAGCGCTTCATGATCGAGGTGACGGAAGACGCCTTCGTCGCCAAGAATCATTTCCAGGCCGAGATCCTGCCGATGTTCCGCAAGCTCGGCGTCGCCATCTCGATCGACGATTTCGGCACCGGCTATTCCTCGCTCTCGGCGCTGGCCGACATCACCGCGGACGAGATCAAGATCGACCGCTCCTTCATCACCGATATCCATAAGCGTCCACGCAACCAGGGCATCCTGCGCGCGATCGAATCCCTGAGCGAAGCGCTCGGCATGACCGTGATTGCCGAAGGCATCGAATCCTACGAGGAGCTCGCCTACCTCCAGGCTGCGACCAAGATCCGTTACGCGCAGGGCTATTACTTCTCCCGGCCGATCTTCCTGGAGGAGCTGAAGCTCGCAACGCCCATTTCCAGCGAAGCACGCGCCAGCGTCACAAACCGCTCGACGCAGCAGAACCGGCAGGGCTATTCCCGCGCGAACGGATACCGGCGGTAACCCCGGGCCTGAGTCGTTACTTTGCAAAGCCTGAGCAACCCGTTCCACGGGTGAGGTCAACAATTGCATCTGCCGATTTCTTCGGCAGAAGCGATCCGGCTCGGCCGGGCCGGACAATATCACACATGCCCGTCGCGTGGTCCGCAGGAAGGTGGAATTGCAATGTCCGCACGGTTGTGCAAATCGCTATGGCCAAAGAACTCATCAGGAGGGACCATCGTGCGCCGATCGCTCATCTTAACAACAACCATCCTCGCCCTCGCCGCGGGCACCTCCGCACAGGCCGACGATCTCAAGATCGCGCTGATCTATGGCAAGACCGGCCCGCTCGAGGCCTATGCCAAGCAGACCGAGACCGGCCTGCAGATGGGGTTCGAATACGCCACCAAGGGCACCATGACGCTCGACGGGCGCAAGATCGTCGTCATCACCAAGGACGACCAGGGCAAGCCGGATCTCTCCAAGGCCGCGCTCGCGGAAGCCTATCAGGACGACAAGGTTGACATCGCGATCGGCACGACCTCGTCGGCCGCGGCACTCGCGATCCTGCCTGTCGCCGAGGAAAACAAGAAGATCCTGATCGTCGAGCCCGCGGTCGCGGATCAGATTACCGGCGAGAAGTGGAATCGCTACATCTTCCGCACCGCGCGCAACTCGTCGCAGGACGCGATCTCGAACGCGGTCGCGATCGGCAAGCAGGGCGTCACCGTCGCGACGCTGGCGCAGGACTACGCCTTCGGCCGCGACGGCGTCGCCGCCTTCAAGGAGGCGCTCGGCAAGACCGGGGCGACGCTCGCCGCCGAAGAATATGCCCCGACCTCGACCACCGACTTCACCGCGGTCGGCCAGCGCCTGTTCGACGCGCTGAAGGACAAGCCGGGCCGCAAGGTGATCTGGGTGATCTGGGCCGGCGCCGGCAATCCGCTGGCGAAACTCCAGGACATGGATCCGAAGCGCTACGGCATCGAACTGTCCACCGGCGGCAACATCCTGCCGGCGCTCGCCGCCTACAAGGGCCTGCCCGGCATGGAAGGCGCGACCTATTATTTCTACGCGATCCCGAAGAACCCGGTAAATGACTGGCTTGTCGCCGAGCACCAGAAGCGCTTCAACGCGCCGCCGGACTTCTTCACCGCGGGCGGATTCGCCGCGGCGATGTCCGTCGTCGCCGCCGTCACCAAGGCGAAGTCGACCGACACCGAGAAGCTGATCACGGTCATGGAAGGCCTGGAGTTCGATACGCCCAAGGGCAAGATGATGTTCCGCAAGGAAGACCATCAGGCGCTGCAGAGCATGTATCACTTCAAGGTCAAGGTCGATCCGAATGTCGCCTGGGCCGTGCTCGAGCCGGTGCGCGAGCTGAAGATCGAGGACATGGACGTTCCGGTCAAGAACAAGCGCTGATCTTTCTTCCTTCACCTCTCCCGCTTGCGGGAGAGGCCGGGAGAAGGCTCTGTCCTCTTGGGGTTCTCGCCTGAGGAGACACCCTCTCCCACCCTCTCCCGCAAGCGGGAGAGGGAGCGCAGCCTGATCGCGGACAAATTCTCCTCTCATCATTTGCCAGATCCGCCATGACGCTGACCCTCGAAACCCGCGACCTCACCATCCGCTTCGGCGGCCATGTCGCGGTCAACAGCGTCACTTGCAGCTTCCGCCCGGGCGAACTCACCGCGATCGTCGGCCCGAACGGCGCCGGCAAGACCACTTATTTCAACCTGATCTCCGGCCAGCTCCGCGCATCGAGCGGCAGCATTCTGTTCGACGGCACCGACATCACCCAGCATTCCGCGCCGATGCGGACGCGCGCAGGCCTGGGGCGCGCCTTCCAGCTCACCAACCTCTTTCCGAATCTGTCGGTGGAGGAAAACGTCCGCCTCGCGGTGCAGGCCGCCAACGGCACTCACTACGACATGTTGCGGCCCTGGATGGTCCGCCGCGATCTGATCGCCCGCGCCGATGCTATCCTGGATCAGGTCGCGCTCGGCGGCCGCCGTGGCGTCGCCGCGACCGCACTGTCGCATGGCGATCAGCGCAAGCTCGAGGTCGCGCTGATGATGGCGCTCGAGCCAAAGGTGTTCATGTTCGACGAGCCGACCGCGGGCATGAGCATCGACGAGGTGCCGGTCGTGCTGAACCTGATCGCGCAGCTCAAGCAGGACAAAAGCAGGATCATTCTCCTGGTCGAGCACAAGATGGACGTGGTGCGATCGCTCGCCGACCGCATCATCGTGTTGCATAACGGGCAGCTTGTTGCGGACGGCAGGCCTGCCGAGGTGATTGCGTCACCGATCGTGCAGGAAGCCTATCTCGGCGTCGCGCCCAATAAAGTTGCAGGGAGCGCAGCATGACCGATCTGTTGAGGCTCTCCGGTGTTCACACTCATATCGGCCGCTATCACATCCTCCAGGGCATCGATCTCGCTGTCGCGCAGGGGCAGACCACGATGCTGCTCGGCCGCAACGGCGCCGGCAAGACCACGACGTTGCGCACCATCATGGGCCTCTGGCAGGCCTCCTCCGGCGAGATCAGCCTCGCCGGCGAGCGCATCGAGAGCCGTGCGACGCCCGACATCGCGCGGCTCGGCGTCGGCTACGTGCCGGAGAGCATGGCGGTGTTCTCCGACCTCACGGTGAAGGAAAATCTGGTGCTGGCGGCGCGCGACGGACCACTCGACGACGCCCAGCTGGACTGGATTTTTGGCTTCTTCCCCGCGCTGCGCCGGTTCTGGCTGTCGCGCGCGGGAAGTCTCTCGGGCGGACAGAAGCAGATGCTGTCGATTGCCCGCGCCATCATCGAACCCCGCAAGCTCCTGCTGATCGACGAGCCGACCAAGGGGTTGGCGCCGGCGATCGTGATGGCGCTGATCGAGTGCCTGAAGGAGATCAAGCGCAAGGGCGCCACGATCCTGATGGTCGAGCAGAATTTCTTTGCCGCCCGCGAGCTCGGCGACAACGTGCTGGTGATGGACAACGGCACCATCGTTCATCGCGGCGAGATGGCGGCCTTGGCCTCAGACGTGCCGCTGCAGGAGCGGCTGCTCGGCCTGAGCCTGGAGACGCATCAATGACCGAGCTCGCCGCAACCGATCCGCTGCCGAAGCCGAAGCGCGACATCGCGCCGATCCTGCTGCCGATCGCGGTCGCCCTGGTGATGATCCCGCTGATCGGCTCGCCCAGCACCTGGCTGACGCTGACGGCCGCGAGCCTCGCGATGGGCATGATGATCTTCATCATGGCCTCCGGCCTGACGCTCGTGTTCGGCCTGATGGACGTGCTCAATTTCGGCCATGGCGCCTTCATCGCGGTCGGGGCCTATGTCGCGACCCTGGTGCTGGCGCCGTTCGCCGCTTCCCTCCAGGCGGATTCGCTGTGGACTAACCTCGCGGTGCTGGCGCCGGCGGCACTGCTGTCGATGGCGGTATCCGGCGCGCTCGGGCTGGTTGTCGAGCGGGTGCTGATCCTGCCCGTCTACGGTCAGCATCTGAAGCAGATCCTGATGACGACGGGCGGCCTGATCGTCGCCGAGCAGACGCTCTATGCGGTGTGGGGGCCGCAGATCATCCCGACGCCGCTGCCGACGTCGCTGCGCGGCTCCTTCATCCTCGGCGACGTCGCGATCGCGAAATACCGCGTGCTGGCGACGCTGATCGGCCTCGCCGTCTTCATCGCGATCCAGCTCGTGCTCAACCGAACCAAGCTTGGCCTTCTGATCCGCGCCGGCGTCGAGAACCGCGAGATGGTCGAGGCGCTCGGCTATCGCATTCGCCGTCTGTTCCTCGGCGTGTTCATGACGGGATCGGCGCTCGCCGGCCTCGGCGGCGTGATGTGGGCGCTGTATCGCGAGCAAGTCCACGCCTCCATGAGCGACGACCTCACCGTCCTGATCTTCATCGTCGTCATCATCGGCGGCCTCGGCTCGATCGGCGGCTGCTTCATCGGCGCGATCCTGGTGGCGATGATTGCCAATTACGGCGGCTTCCTGGTGCCTAAGCTCGCCCTCGTCTCCAATATCCTGCTGATGGTCGCCATTCTGATGTGGCGGCCGCGCGGCCTCTATGCGGTGACCAGCCGATGATGATCCTGTCAGGCGATCCGCCGCGCAGCCGCGTGCTCACGCTCGTTCTCGTCCTCATCATCCTGGCGCTGGTGGCGACGCCGTTCCTGTCTCCCGGGGCGAAGGCGCTGAACGTCGCGGCCAAGATCTGCGTCTTCGCCGCGCTGGTCGCCTCCTACGACCTCCTGCTCGGCTATACCGGCTCGGTGTCATTCGCACACACCATGTTCTACGGGATCGGCAGCTACGCGATCGCGATCGCGCTGTACGGGATGGGCCCGAATTGGGGCGCGGTCGCAACCGGCATCGTGGTCGGCCTGCCGCTTGCCGCGCTGCTTGCGCTTGCGATCGGACTGTTCTCGCTGCGGGTTGCCGCGATCTTCTTTGCCATGATCACGCTCGCGGTCGCATCCGCCTTCCAGGTGCTGGCCTCGCAGCTGTCCTGGCTGACCGGCGGCGAAGACGGGCGCAGCTTTCAGCTGCCCGAGCTGCTCAGGCCCGGCACGGTGCTGATCTCGAAGAACGTGCTGGGATTCGAGGTCAACGGCCGCCTCCTGACCTACTATCTGGTGTTCGCCGTCTCGGCCCTGATGATCCTCGCTTTGCTGCGGGTGGTGAACTCGCCGTTCGGGCGCGTGCTGCAGGCGATCCGCGAAAACCGCTTCCGCGCCGAGGCGCTCGGCTTCCGCACCGTTTTCCACCTGAGCTACGCCAACTGCATCGCCGCACTGGTCGCCGCCGGCGCCGGCATTCTCAATGCACTGTGGCTGCGCTATGCCGGTCCCGATACCTCGCTCAGCTTCTCGATCATGCTGGACATCCTGCTGATGGTCGTGATCGGCGGCATGGGCACGATCTACGGCGCGATCATCGGCGCCACCATCTTCATCCTCGCCCAGAACTATCTGCAGGCGCTGATGGGCGTCGCCTCCAAGGCGGCCTCGGAAGCCGGCCTGCCACTGCTGCCGGGGCTGTTGCATCCAGACCGCTGGCTGCTGTGGCTCGGGCTGCTTTTCATCGCCAGCGTCTACTTCTTTCCGACCGGCGTGGTCGGACGGCTGCGCAATCTCGGCGGCGACAAGAGCGCGAGCGGATCGCATTAACGCGTGATTCATGATGCAGCGCGGCGGCTCGCTCGGCGCAACCGTATTCGTGCAACGAGATTAACGCCCAGGTAACTGGCTTTCCTAAGCTTTACGCCATTTGTGCGGTGTATTCCTGTCCTTCCAGGGGGAGGGAATGCGCCAGGTCTTTGCAGAGATTGCGTCACGAATGTTCCTAGCCGCGAAGCACGGCTGGGAGGCAGCCATCCGGCGCGGACCGGTGCTGTGGCTTACTTTGTGCGGCGTGTTGCTGGTCGCCGGGATCTTCGCGGTGACCGCCATGGCCGTCGGCGAATTTCGCGAACGTACCCTGACCAACCGCGAGCGCGAGCTGGAAAACACGGTGCAGCTGATCGCGCGGCACTTCGATCAACAATTCGAAGATGCGGACGTCGTCGCCGCCGATGTGATCGGGCAGATGAATCTGCCGGAGATCAGTTCCGCCACGGCTTTCCGCGAGCGCATGTCCGGACCCGCGACGAACCAGATGCTGCGGAGCAAGATCAGCTCGGTGTCTTATCTCGGCGACATCGCGATCTACGATGCCGACGGCGAGCTGATCAACTGGTCGCGAGCCCAGCCGCTGCCCAAGATCAACATCTCCTCGCGCGCCTACTTCCAGACCTTCAAATCCGATCCGATGGCCGAACCGGTGATTCTGGAGTCGGTCCGCAGTTTCATCATCGGCAAATGGACCACGATTGTCGCACGTCGGCTGAGCGGCGTGGACGGCAGCTTCCTCGGCACGATGGTCCGCCGGATCGATCCGGACAGCTACCAGAACTATTTCGCATCCGTTGCGCTTGCGGAGGGCACGGCGATCTCGCTGTTCGACCGCAATGGCAAGATGCTGTCGCGCTACCCGCATGTCGAAGAGCTGATCGGCAGGGACTTCAAGGACGCGCCGCTGATGCGCAAGATGCTGGCCGAAGGTGGCCGGCACACCCTGCGCGTCAGGGGCCCGATCGACGGCGACGAGCGCCTCGGCTCCGGCGCCTCGCTTTCGCATTTCCCGCTGGTCATCGTCGCGACCAACACCACGAGCGCGGCGCTGGCCGACTGGCGGCAGCAGACCGGTTTCATGGTCACCACCGCCGCGCTTTCGGCGACCGTGATTGCGCTGATCCTGTTCCTGATCGTTCGCCAGATCAGCCGTCAGAATCGGGAGGCGCAGCAGCGGCTGGAAGCGGAGCGAGGGCGGCTCGACACCGCCTTGAACAACATGTCGCAAGGGTTGATCCTGTACGATGCAGCCGGATACATCGTCACCTGCAACCGCCGCTACGCCGACATGTTCGGCCTCTCCCACGACGTCATCAAGCCCGGCTGTCACATCCGCGAGGCGATGTATCATCGCAAGGAGCGCGGCGCGTTCGAAGGCGATGTCGAGGCATTTTGCGCCGACGTCATGAGGATCGTCGCGGAGGGCACGGTCTCCACCAGAAGCCATCACTTGCCGAGCGGCCGCGCTTTCCAGGTCATCAACACCCCACTCGCGCAGGGCGGATGGGTGGCCACGATCGAAGACATCACCGAACGCCGCAATCTGGAGCAGGAACGCGACCGCAACTACATGTTCCTGCGCGAGATCATCGACCACATCCCATCGCAGATCACGGTGAAGGATGCTCAAACGCGGCAATATCTGCTGGTCAACCGGACCGCGGAAGAGCAATTCGGCCAATCGAGTGAAAACATCGTTGGCAAGACTCCCTTCGACATTTACCCGGATGCCTCCGCCAGAGTCGTCACCGACGACGACAGCAAGGCGCTGCAGATGACCGAGGGATTGTTCAAAGACGAACATGCCTGGCAGAGCCAGGCCAAGGGAATGCGCTACATCACCTCGACCCGGATCGGGATCCGCGACAATTCCGGCGAGCCGCGTTACCTCATCAACGTGGTCGAGGACGTCACCGAACGACGGCGCGCCGACGAGAAGATCGCGCATATGGCGCATTACGATGCGCTCACCGACCTGCCCAACCGGACGCTATTCCGCGAGCAGATCGAGCGCGAACTTGAGAAGGTCGGCGGCGGCAGTCAGTTCGCGCTGCTCTATATCGACGTCGACGAGTTCAAGGGCATCAACGATTCGCTCGGCCATCACGTCGGCGACGAGCTGTTGAAGGGAATCGCCGCCCGCATCCGCGGCTGCCTCGGACAGGACGACCTGATCGCGCGGCTCGGCGGCGACGAATTCGCGGTGATCCAGACCGGCATCAAGTCGTCCGCCGACGTGGTGTCATTCGTGACGCGGATCTTCGAGGCGATCCGCCGGCCCTATCACTGCTTCGGCCATCAGCTCTCCACCGACGCCAGCATCGGCATCGCGATGGCGCCGCAGGACGGCACCGATCTCGACCAGCTCATCAAGAATGCCGATCTCGCGATGTACGGCGCCAAGGCCGGAGGACGCCGCGCTCACCGCTTCTTCGAGCCGGAGATGGATGCGAGCGCCAAGGCGCGCCTGAGCCTGGAGCAGGATCTGCGGCAGGCCCTGGTGAACGGCGGTTTCGAGATCCACTATCAGCCGCTGGTCGACTTGCGCACCAATGAGGTCACAGGCTGCGAGGCGCTGCTGCGCTGGCGGCATCCCGAGCGCGGCATGGTGTCGCCGGCGGAGTTCATTCCGATTGCCGAGGACACCGGCCTGATCAACGAGCTCGGCGACTGGGTGCTGCGCATGGCCTGCAACGAGGCCGCGACCTGGCCGGCGCATGTGCGTGTCGCGGTCAACGTCTCGCCGGTGCAGCTCAAATGCGACACGCTGGCACTGCGGATCGCCGGCGCGCTCGTCGCTTCCGGACTTGCCCCCTCCCGGCTCGAGCTCGAGATCACCGAGGCCGTGCTGATCCGCGACGACGAGGCGGCGCTCTCGATCCTGCACCAGCTCCGCGCCATCGGCGTGCGCATCGCGCTCGACGATTTCGGCACCGGCTACTCCTCGCTCAGCTATCTGAAGCGCTTTCCGTTCGACAAGATCAAGATCGACCGCTGTTTCGTCGCTGATATCGCCGAGACGAGCGGCGCGCCCGTGATCGTGCAGGCGGTGGTGAACATCGCCGCCGCCAGCGACATGACCACGGTCGCGGAGGGCGTCGAGACCGAGGCGCAGCGCGAGATGCTGCGTGCGCTCGGCTGCACGGAGATGCAGGGTTATCTCTTCAGCAGACCGAAG
Source organism: Bradyrhizobium sp. 155 (assembly GCF_023101105.1). Lineage (NCBI taxonomy): Bacteria > Pseudomonadati > Pseudomonadota > Alphaproteobacteria > Hyphomicrobiales > Nitrobacteraceae > Bradyrhizobium > Bradyrhizobium sp. 155. The sequence goes on from NZ_CP064704.1 coordinate 7,625,478, forward strand.
CCGGCCAGCGAAGTGCGAAAGCTGTTCGGTTCGAGCCATGCCTTGCCGGTGGCGGCGGTGGCCTGAGATGGCGAAGCCGGGGAAAACGCCAGCCAAGACGGTCGACGTTGCGGATTCCTATGCCGTGCGGCTGATGCAGCATCTGGTGGTGCCGACCTTCGTGATCGACCCCAAGCGCCGCGTCGTGATCTGGAACAGGGCCTGCGAGCGGCTGACCGGTGTCGCCGCCTCCGAGGTGATCGGCACCAATAAGCACTGGCAGGCCTTCTACGAGACCAGGCGCCCTTGCCTCGCTGACCTCGTCGCGCTCGACCGCCCGGAACAGCTGCCGGCGTTCTATTCGGAATATGCCGCGCGCGGTCATAACGGGCTCGGCTTCAGCGCCGAAAACTGGTGCGTGATGCCGAAGCTCGGCAGCCAGCTCTATCTCGCCATCGACGCCGGCCCCATTCACGACGAGGCCGGCCATCTGATCGCGGTGGTGGAGACTTTGCGCGACCTTGCCGACCAGAAGCGCGCCGAGATGGCCCTGAAGGAGCTTGCCACCAAGGACGGGCTGACCGGCCTGTCGAACCGCCGCGCGTTCGACCAGATGCTGATGAGTGAATGGGCCCGCGCCCAGCGGACGCAGAAGCCCATGGCGCTGCTGTTCGTCGATGTCGATCATTTCAAGCTGTTCAACGACCGCCACGGCCACCAGAGCGGCGACGAATGCCTGCGCGCGGTCGCGTCCGTCGTCAGCCGGTATGCCGTGCGCCCGCTCGATCTCGCCAGCCGTTATGGCGGCGAGGAATTCGCGCTGATCCTGCCGGACATGGGTTGCGATGCCGCCTGCGCCATCGCCGACGAAATCCGCTGCGCGGTGATGGCCTTGCGGGTCACCCACGGCGCCATCGGTGCCGGCGAGCACGTCACCCTGAGTGTCGGCGTCGCCAGCCACATTCCGGACGAAACCGACGACAGCCCCCAACGGCTGCTGGGCGCGGCCGACCAGGCGCTCTATGCGGCCAAACGGCTCGGCCGCAACCGCGTCATGTGCTCCGAACGGCTGCTCGCCGAGTTCGCCAAGCTCGGGCGGGACGGCGTGCCGGTTCCTGACCGCGCGACTCGTAAATCAGCCTAGCCCAAATCAGCCTGGACGAAGCCTGCGGAAGCGGTTGCCCACCCTCCGCCAATCGGCTAAATGAACCTCGACTAGCACCCGTAGCTCAGCTGGATAGAGCGTTGCCCTCCGAAGGCAAAGGTCACACGTTCGAATCGTGTCGGGTGCGCCAGTCTCCTCCAGTGCGCGCTGGAGGCACCCTCACCCGATTTGCGTTGTTACCCCGCCCGCTCAGGTCATCGCCTGCTCGGCGCAAGCCCACCTCAATTCAGCATCGAGATGATCGCCTGAACCTGGTCGGAAGCCGACGTGACCAGTCCGTCGTAGGACGTCTGACCGTGTGCGGCCGCCTTCAGGATGCATTCGGCGACCGCCGCCTTCAGGCCGAACACCGACTGATCGGGCGGCACGCTGGCCATCACGGCCTCCAGCGCCTGACGCATCGTTCGAATGAGTTCGGAGCTGTATTGCATGGGCTGTCCTCCGCAGCCTCATATTAGAGCGCGTGGCCATGCTGGCCACTCACAAGCCTGAGATTGTTTTTTGATGAAGTGGGACATCCCGGAGCGGCGGCCAGCCTGTCTCGAGCGCTGAACCACACCCACCTCGCGCTTCTCATCGCTCGATTGTATCATCTTGCCATGAGCGAATCCGACACGGCGACCGGCGAAGCTTCGCCCGTCCGCAAGATCATCCATATCGACATGGATGCCTTCTACGCGTCCGTGGAACAACGCGATCATCCGGAGCTGCGCGGAAAGCCGGTCGCCGTCGGAGGCTCCGCGGAACGTGGCGTCGTCGCGGCCGCCAGTTATGAGGCCCGCGAGTTCGGCGTTCGCTCTGCCATGCCATCCGTGACGGCGAAGCGACAATGTCCCGATCTGATCTTCGTCAAGCCGCGCTTCGAGGTCTACAAGGCGATCTCTAGGCAGATCCGCGACATCTTCGCGGAGCATACCCCCATCATCGAGCCGTTGTCGCTCGACGAGGCCTATCTCGACGTGACGGAAAACCTGCAGGGCATCCCGCTGGCGCGTGATGTTGCGCTCAGGATCCGCGAGAGGATCAAGGCCGAGACGGGCCTCAACGCTTCGGCCGGCATCTCCTACAACAAGTTCCTGGCCAAGCTCGCCTCCGATCATCGCAAGCCCAACGGTCAGTTCGTGATTTCACCGGAGATGGGACCCGCCTTCGTCGAGACCCTGCCGGTCGGAAAGTTCCATGGGATAGGCCCGGCCACGGGTGCGAAGATGAACGCGCTCGGCATGTTCACCGGTCTCGATATTCGTCGTCAGACGCTGGAGTTCATGAATGCGAATTTCGGCAAGTCGGGCGCCTATTACTACTGGATTTCGCGCGGTGTCGACGAACGGCCGGTCCGGGCCAACCGGGTCCGCAAGTCCATCGGCGCGGAGACCACGTTCTCAAGCGATCTCACCGAATTCGACGCGCTGGTCGCCGAGCTCAAGCCGCTCGTCGACAAGGTGTGGCGCCATTGCGAGGCGACGGGCAGCCGTGGCCGCACCGTCACCTTGAAGATCAAGTTTGCCGACTTCGAGATCATCACGCGCAGCAGGTCCGCTCTTTCGCCGGTTGCAGGCCGGGACGATCTTGAGCGGCTGGCTTGCGGCCTGCTCGAAGTCGAGATTCCGCTGCCCAAGAGCGTCAGGCTGCTGGGGGTCTCGCTGTCTTCCCTCCAGGCCGGGGACGATGCGGAGCCGCCGCAGCTGACTCTCGGCATCTGAACCAAACCGACGGGCTTTCGGCGGACGCAGAGAGCCACGTCGAGCGCGCTCGCAACGCGAATCTACGGTGGCGGGTTTTCAGACTCGCCGCCGAAGGACGATCCGCTGGGCCCGATCAATGCCTCACGTGCTCGAACACGACGATCACGCCCGTCGGTTCGGGCTCGTGTGCCATCAGGCGGGTCAGCTCGGAATCGCCCCAATCGGCGAGGCTGACGACTTCGCCGCTCTGACGCTCGGTGCCGGGCGGCGCCGTGGGCTCGACGACCTTCAGCCCCGTCTCATCGACGAAGAAAGTGTGCTCGCCGAACATGCTGTTGAGCTGCGGCATCGCGGGATGCTCGTCGGGCAGCACTTGAGCGCCGAGCTGGTTGACGGTCTGCTTCACCTGTTCGGATGTGAGCTTCATGAGCTGCTCCGTTTCTGTCACGTCGGTTTCACTGAGCTGAGCCAGAGCGGGCGTTCCCTGCGCTGATGTTCGCCTGGCCCAATCTTCCGAACAGGTGCTACGCACAAATGTTCCGGAGAAATGCATTTCGTGATCGCGCGTCGCGTCTGCCGCGCTTGCGGCACCAGATCGCCACAGGATGCACATGATTCAACATCCCAAGAGCCAAATTCCAAGAGCTGATTTCAAGAGCCGAATTCGTTACTCGCTTCTGTTCTCGCCAACAGAGAGCGCGCAGATGCGTGACAGATATGTGTAGGACAACCCGGTCTCCTCGGCCCAGGCGTTGAACTGCGCCTGCACCTTGGCGAGATCGCCCTTCGACTTGACCTCTTCGGCAATGTCGAGACCGGCATCGCGCAGGCAGGCCACGACGTCCCTGGACGTCACAAAGCCGTCCCAGCCGACGAACCGCAGCAGCATCTGGCCGGTATTGCCACCCAAACGGCTGCCGCGCTTGCTTAGAAGCTCGAGCAGGCCGATCTGGTCGGACGGCGGCCACTTCGTCAGAAACCTGCCGAAGCTGCCGTGCTCTCTTGCGATCTCCTGGACGAAGGCCGCGTTGTCGCGCACCGACATGATCTTGGCACCGTTGCGCACGATGCGCGCGTCGCGCAGCAGGTCCTCCCAATAATCCTCCGGCTGGAAGGTGAGCTTGGCCGGTTGGAAACGCAGGAAGGCGTCTTCAAACCCGTCCCATTTCGTCTCGATCACGCTCCAGGCAAAGCCCGCGCAAAACACACGCTTCGTCATCTCTGCGAGGATGCGGTCGTCGCCGCGTTTGGCGAGGCCCTTCAGGTCGGGCTTTTCCGGCATCAGCTTTTCGAGCGCCTTGGGCCCGCCCTTGCGTTTTTCGGCGCGCGCACGAATGGTCTTGAAGGAGGTCATTGGGAGACACGCGATTGAGGGTGTGCCACGACACCAGAATTCGACGCTCGGGTCCAGCTCCGCCACGTCCGCCGACTTCGGTCGCGCTTGCTCGGTTCGCGGCAAGCCCGGCTATCGCGACAGACGCTTCGCGAGATGGACCGACTGCCAGTCTCCGAGACCGGTGTCCTCGAACCCCGCTTTCTTCGCAAGACCGCGCATCTCGGCGTTCACGCGCGCGGTCTCGGCTGCAATCATCTCGTGACCGAGATCGCTCGCGTGCCTCTCCATCGCCGTCATCATCTGGAGGCCGACGCCCTGGCGCTGAAAGCCATCGGCAACAGAGATGGCGAAATCACCATGCCGTGCAGCCGCATCGTAGGCGTATCTGGTTTCGCCGATGATCGTGCCCTGCCCTTCGTGCCTGATCTCGGCGAGCAGGGTGAAATGACCGGGATTGCTGGTCTTGGCGACGCATTCGGCCGCGATCATTGCAAAGTCCGCCCGCGCGCCCATGAAGCGCTTGTTGCGCGATGTCGTGGAGAGGCTCGTGAAATAGATCGAGAGGATCTCGACATCGGACGCGCTGGCCGGCCTGATACGAAGCGTGGCGTTGCCTTCGGCTGACTCGACAATGGCATCCAGCAACGGCTGTGACATGCGCGCGGCTCTCGGCAGGTTGCATCGAATGCACACCTAGCCGAGACCGCGCGCTTACCGCTTGGACGGTGCTGCCAATCTTGCGGCCGAAAACGAACAGTTCGTTGCTCGGTGCCGGGCGTCACACGCGAGAGAGTGAAGGCACCTCCTCCGGCACGATCGCCTGGAGGCCGCCGAAGCGACGCTCGCGGCCGTGGAAGGAGGCCAGGGCCGCAGCGAGATCGCCTGCGTCGAATTCGGGCCACATCCGCTCGGTGAAGTGCAGCTCGGCATAGGCACCTTCCCAGAGCAGGAAGTCCGACAGCCGTTTCTCACCCGAGGTGCGGATGATGAGGTCGACGTCGCGCAAACCGGCCTCGCCGGTGACGAGCTGCGAGAACGCCTCGCGGGTGAGACTCGTCAGCGCCGCCGCCTTCGCCGCCGCGTTGAGGATGGCGTCGCGGGCGGAATAGTCGACGGCGATGCGCAGATGAAGCGTGCCACCGTGCGCGGTGGCGTCTTCCGCGCGCGCGATCGCATTGGCGATACCGTCGGGCAGGCGGTCTCGCCGGCCGATCACGGTGAGGCGCACGCCGTTCTTGACCAGGCTCTGCACCTCGTTGCCGAGGTAGAATCTCAGAAGCGTCATCAGCGCGGCGACCTCGGCCTTCGGCCTTCGCCAATTGTCGGTCGAGAAGGCGTAGAGCGTCAGCGTGCCGATGCCCTGCTTGGGCGCGGCCTCGACGATGCGGCGGATCGCCTCGACGCCGGCCTCATGGCCGCGCACGCGCGACAGGCCGCGCCGCGTCGCCCATCTGCCGTTGCCATCCATGATGATGCCGACGTGAAGCTTGTCGTTGCGGGACACAAGGTCACTTTGCATTGCAAAGTCTCCGGTCAAAAAAGGGGGAGGATCAGGTCGAGACGATACCGAGACGGCCGAGCGGCGCCGCCTCGCGGCCGGCAGCCTTGGCTGCGTCGCGCACCAGGCGTTCGAGCACGGCGAGATAGTCGAGGAAGCGGCGGCGGCCGGCCTTGGTCAGGCGGCAGGTCGTGTGCGGGCGATTGCCCTCATAGCCCTTGGTCACCTCGACGAGGCCGGCTTCCTGGAGCACGGCGAGATGCCGGCTGAGATTGCCGTCGGTGAGGCCGCAGAGCTGCTTGAGATCGGCGAACGCCAGACCTTTCGGATGCGCCATCAGCGAGGTCAGAAGTCCGAGCCTCGCCTTCTCGTGGATCACGCGGTCCAGTCCTTCATAAGAGAAGGGTGCGCTGTCAATCTTCGACATCATGGTCTCCCGATGCGAAATACAGAATGCCCGCCATCACCGATTGCCCGATCACGAAGGGCAGGCCCATGGTCCATGGCGACAGCGTATGGGTCTGGCTCGCGAGCACCACCACCGCAAAGCCGGATATGAAATACCAGGCGCCGGCGAGCGCCACGGTGCGCGGCAGCGAACGGACGGAGGCAAAAATGCCGAGCGACACCAGGATCTGCCACAGGCCCGGCAGCAGCCACAGCGTTTCGCCCGCGAACTTCCACATCACCACCGCAAGCAGCACACCGGCAACGCCAGCGGGCAGGAATTGCTCGACGGCCTGGTGGATCATGGCATCAGCGAGGCCCGAATGATGGCGGCGCGAACGCGCGCGCATCTCGATGCCGATGATCAGGCCGGAGAGCGCGGCGGCAATGAACCAGCCGAAGAAGAAGCCGAGCGGTTCGCTGGTGGCATCACCAAGCAGCCAGAATTCCAGGATCGCGGTGAGAAGCGCGACCGCGCCGGTCGCGGCCATCGTCGCCGGGCCGTAACCGCGAAATGCCGTGCCTGCCGCAATCTGGCTGCGGATCGCCACGATGTCGGCCAGTGCCTTGTCGAGATCGCGCATTGGCAACGCCAAAACCTCGCTCCGCCTATCCCTGCCGGGTCTATCCGTCTGTTACTTTGTACCGCAAAGCATATCGGATTGCAAAGTAAAGGCAAGTCCCGAAGGTCGCCCGAGAGGATCCGTCCTCAACAGACAACTGCCGGTTGCGCGAGACGTCCTCCCGCGGATAAGATGCGCGCGAACGCGCTGGGGGGAGAGTATGTGGCTTAAGCCATTCATCGTTGCGTCATTATTGCAGGTGAGCGTCGTCACCGCAGCACAGGCAGCCGGCCCATTCGGCAGCGTCAAAATCGGCAACTGGGTCGGCGGCGCGTTCAGCAATGACGAAACGGGAGCCTTCTCGCATTGTGCCGCGACGGCGCCTTATGCCAACGGCGTCATTCTCGTCGTCGGCCAGAATGCTGGGGGCTCGTGGATCTTGAGCTTTGCCAGTCCCAGCTACCGCTTCAAGCAGGGCGAGAATGCCGCGATCGACGTCATCTTTGACGGACAGGAGCAAGCCAGATTGTTCGCCACGGCCAACCAGACGAACATGCTCAGCTCCGTCATGCCTGCCAACGTGGTACGAACGTTTCAGAAGGCAAGCCTGATGGTCGCGACGAGCGGCCGCACCGTGCTGAATTTCGACCTGACCTCGGCCGGGCCCGTGATTGCGGCACTGGCCAATTGCGTCACCAAGGTGAAAGCCGACGGGCTCGACAAGGCCGGCGACTTCACCAAGATCGCCGCCAAGCCGCAGCCAGCGCCGGACAAGCAGGGACCGCCAGCCAACGGCAGCAAACCTGCCAGAGCCAAGAGCGGCACCGGGTTCGTCGTGAGTGCCAGCGGACACGTCGTCACCAATAACCATGTGATCAATGGCTGCGTCGGCGACATCAAGGGCAATCTCACGGGCGAAGCCGGAATGGTTTTGCGCGTGGTGTCGAGCGACGCCAACAACGACCTCGCCTTGCTGCAGGCGCCGTCGACGACCATGTTCAAGGAGTTCGCCCGGATCCGCGACCGCTCGATCCGCTCCGGCGATTCCGTCGTCGCGATCGGCTTTCCCTTCCATGGGCTGCTGACTTCGGACTTCACCGTCACGACCGGCATCGTCAGCTCGCTCAGCGGCATGCGCAACGATTCGCGTTTCCTGCAAATCAGTGCGCCGGTGCAGCCCGGCAATAGCGGCGGCCCGCTGTTCGACACCACCGGGCAGATCGTTGGCGTCGTTACGGGAAAGCTGGACGGATTACGGATGGCCGCTGCGACCGGCAACATCCCCGAAAACATCAACTTCGCGATCAAGACCGGCGCGTTGCGCGACTTCCTCGACAACTCCGTGGTGCCTTACCAGACTGCCGAACCGAAAGGCGAGATCAAGACCACAGACATCGCGGGCAATGCGCGGCCCTACACGATGCTGATCTCGTGCAACGGAATCGAGCAGGCCGACGCGAAGCGGTAGCGGCAACGCGGGCCGGCTGGAGGCGTCGAGCCTATACGAGGCGCTCCAACCGGGCTGAAGTCAGCCAGCTCGCTAGTACGGCGCGACGGGGCGCGGCCGCCGGTGCGATCGCGGTTGCGCCGGAGAAACCTGGCTGTAGGCAAAGCGGGGATTGCGATCGCAGTACAGCAGCCGGCCGGACACGCTGGCTTGGCATTGTTCATAGCTGCTGTAGGAGCATTCCCCCGGATAATCATACTCACCGCCCTGGGCACACCAAGGATAGTCGCGCGCCGCTGCCGGCGTAACCGTCGCGAAGCCGGCAAGGGCTGTCACGCCGAGTGCCACCAGCACCAATTGCGTCTTACGCATGATCTACTCCTCTCCTCACAGCGCATCATACGCGCCATATACCCATCAGGTTTCACGAAGCCGCTTTATTCCAGCTCAATGGCACGGCATCCAAGAAAAAAGCCCTGCCGAACGGCAGGGCTCCATTCCCGGACATCACAAGATCGCTACTCGACCTTCAGGCCGGCGAACTCGACCACCTTCTTCCATTTCTCGGTCTCGGCCTTGATCTCGTCGCCGAACGCCTCGGGCGTCTGCGCCCGCGGCTCGCCGCCGAGTTCGACCAGGCGCTTGGCCATGTCCGGCTCCTTTATCAGCGTGTTGATCTCGCTGTTGAGCTTGGCGATGATCTCCTTGGGCGTGTTCTTCGGCGCCCCCATGCCGAACAGCGCGCTCGCCTCGTAGCCCTTCACGGTCTCGCCGATCGCCGGCACGTCGGGCAGCTGCGGCGAGCGCTCCGCCGTGGTGACGCCGATGGCGCGGAGCGAGCCGGAGCGGATGTGCTGGATGATCGAGGGCATGTTGTCGAAGATCACCTGCACCTGGCCGCCGAGCATGTCGGTGATCGCGGGTGCGGCGCCGCGATAGGGCACGTGCTGCATCTTGCAGCCCGTCAGCGCCATGAACATCTCCCCGGACAGATGCACCGAGGTGCCGTTGCCCGAGGAGGCCATGTTGACCTTGCCGGGGTTGGCCTTCACGTATTCGATGAACTCGGCGACGGTCTTGGCCGGCACGTCCTTGTTGACGGTCATCACGTTCGGCACGCGCTGGAACGAGGCGACCGGCGCGATATCGCGCACGAAGTTGAATTTCAGGTTGGTGTAGAGCGAGGCGTTGATGAAGTTGGCCGGATTGACCAGTTGCAGCGTGTAGCCGTCGGGTTCGGCGTTGACGACCGATTCGGTGGCGATATTGTTGCCGGCACCCGGCTTGTTTTCGATCACGAATTGCTGGCCGAACTTCTCCGACAACCGCTGGCCGATCAGGCGCGCCAGGATGTCGGTGGCTCCGCCCGGCGGATAGCCGACCACCCATTTCACCGGATGGGTCGGGTAATCGGCGGCAAGGGCCTTCGACAGCGGGCTGGCTGCAAGCGGACTGGCGGCGAGCAGGCTCAGCGCGGTACGGCGTGTGATCATCTCAAGGGTTCTCCCAACGTGTTGTTCTTGAAGCCAGATAGCTTGAAAATGGCGTCGGCGCGGTTGTAACAAAGCTTGCCGCAGGCGCAAAGTACACGGGGTGCATCACGACGAAAGGATAAGGCATGGCGGTCAAGGTCGAAGCCCTCGATCATCTCGTGATCAACGTCGCGAACGTCGCAGTGACCGCCGAGTGGTACGGCAAGATTCTCGGCATGGAAGTCAAGGTATTCGACCCCGGCGGCGGCAAAGCGCCGCGGACGTCGCTACAATTCGGTAACCAGAAGATCAACGTCCGGCCGCGCGATGCCGACAAGGTGGAGTGGTTCACCGCGGACCACCAGACCGCCGGCAGCGAGGATCTGTGCTTCCTCACCTCCGCCAGCCCCGACGAGGTGGTGGCGCATTTGAAGGCACATGGCGTTGCGATCGAAGAGGGCCCGGTTCCCAAGCAGGGCGCCCGCGGCACGCTGCGCTCGGTCTATTGCAGGGATCCGGATGGCAGCCTGATCGAGATTTCGTCATACGAGGACGGCGGCCGGTAAGGCCAAGCCGCCTGCCCCACGCACCGTCGCATGAGGGCTGAGAGAGCAGGAAGACGCAATCATCAAAACGCGGCCGCCGGCAAGATGCAGGCTGCACGGGAGGACATATGCCGACTTCGCAAGCCGCCGCCGGAATCGTCGGCCCATTCGACGGGCTCGATGTGCCTTGGCTGCTGAAGATGCGGGCTGACGTGCGCAGCTCACATCCGTTCCTGATCTGGGCGCCGTTCGACGCGCCTGCGCGGCGCTGGAGCTATGGCGAGTTTCACGAGCGGGTCGGCGCGCTCGCGGCGGGACTGACGAAGCGCGGCGTGAAGCCGGGCGAATATGTGCTCATTCACCTCGACAATTGCATCGAGGCGCTGCTGGCCTGGTTCGCCTGTGTCGAACTCGGCGCCATCGCGGTGACCACCAACACGCGCTCGGCGCCGGCCGAACTCGACTATTTTGCCGATCATTGCGGCGCGGTCGCCGCGATCACACAGCCGGCCTATGCCGAGATCGTCGCGCAGAATTGCCGCAACATCCGCTGGATGGCGGTGACTTCGCACGATGCGGGCGCGCCGCCCGGGAACCCGGTCTCACGCGGCGACAGCTTTGAGGAGCTGTTCGCCGATAGCGCCGACCGTCCCAGGCGCGCGATCGATCCGCTCGCGCCGTGCAGCGTGCAATACACCTCGGGCACGACATCGCGCCCCAAGGCGGTGCTGTGGACCCACGCCAACGCGCTGTGGGGCGCCAAGATCAACGCCGCGCACGAAGACCTGCACGCAAGCGACGTGCATCAGGCCTATCTGCCGCTGTTCCACACCAACGCGCTGGCCTATTCGATGCTGGCGACGCTATGGGTCGGCGCCACCTGCGTGATCCAGCCGCGCTTTTCCGCCAGCCGGTTCTGGGGCGCTGCGCGCGAGCACGGCTCGACCTGGACCTCGACGATCCCGTTCTGCATGAAGGCGCTGCTCGAGCAGGAGATCCCGAGCGATCACAAATTCCGTCTGTGGGGCACCGCGATCAACGAGCCGCCGGCCTTCGCCGCCTTCGGCGTCAAGATCATCGGCTGGTGGGGCATGACCGAGACCATCACCCACGGCATCGTCGGCGAGATCGACCAGCCCAACATCCCGATGTCGATCGGCCGCGCCGCGCCGGAATATGAAATCCGCATCACCGACGACGACGGGCGGCCGACCGAAATCGACGGCACCGGAAATCTCTCGATCAAGGGCATTGTCGGCCTGTCGCTGTTCGCCGCATATCTGCACAACGAAAAGGCGACGCGCGAGAGCTTCGACGAGCACGGCTTCTTTCTCACCGGTGACCGCGTGGGGCGGCTGGAGAACGGCTACATTCGCTTCGCAGACCGCAGCAAGGACATGCTGAAGGTCGGCGGCGAGAACGTCGCCGCGTCGGAGATCGAGCAGGTGGTCGCACTGGTCCCCGGCGTGCGCGAGGCCGCCGTGGTGGCGAAGACGCATCCAATGCTGGACGAGGTGCCGGTCGTCTTCATCATCCCGCAGGGTGGCGTCGCCGGTGCCCGGCCTGATCTGCACGACGCCGTGATGGCCGCCTGCCGCGCCGGCCTCGCCGACTTCAAGATGCCGCGCGAGATCCGCTTCGTCGACGACATGCCGCGCTCGACGCTGGAGAAGGTGGCGAAGGCGGAGCTGAGGAAGATGGTGGGGTAGCACGAGCGATTACCACAACGTCGTCCTGGCTTTCGCCAGGACGACACCGGAGTTCAGAACGACCCCAGCGCCACCGGGCGGAACGCTTGCAACAGCTGCTGGTCCAGCTTGCCGCCCATGCCTTCCATCATCGCAAACGCGCGCGAGTGGGTGAAAGGCATGCGATAGGCGCGCTTCTCCACGAGTGCCGCGTAGATGTCGACGATGGTCGTGACCCGCACGATATCGCTGATCTGGTTCGACGAGAGATTGTTGGGATAGCCGGAGCCGTCGAGGAATTCGTGGTGATGCAGCACGACGTCCAGCATCTCCGGCGGGAAGCCGCCTTGAGCCGCGAGCGCGTCATAGCCGCGGCGCGGATGCTGGCGGACTTCAGCCATCTCCTCGTCGGTGAGCTTGCCGGGCTTGTCGAGCAGCGCGGAGGGAACGAAGGCCTTGCCGACATCGTGCAGCAGCGCGGCACGGGTCAGCCGGCGCTGGTCGTCCTCGCGCATGCCGAGGTGCTGGGCGAAGGAGACCGCAAATCCGGTCACGAACAGGCAATGCCGGTAGCTGCCGACATGGTGGCAGCCCACCGTGGTGAGCCACTCGCGCAGCGAGGAGTGCTTGATCGCCTTCAGGATCTTGCTCTCGGCGGCGATGACGTCGTCGAAGGTCAGGGGCACGCCGAGCGGCAGCTTCTCGAACATCTTCTTCAGCACCGCGTGCGCGGCCTCGACGCCGCGATTGAGCGTCTTGCCACGATCGGTCGCGTCATAGACGGCGGTGTCGGGGAAGGCGGCACGGATGCGCTGCAGGATGTCCTCAGGCTGAAGCGGCCGCGAGATGGTGTCGGTGGCGCCCAGCGCCCAAGCCTGCATGGTGCCGTGATGCAGGGCGTCCGCAAGCACGAACAGACGAGGCATGGCGCGATAGGCGTCGCCGCGCAGCTTGTTGCGCACCCGCTGCACGCTGTCGGGCGAGCGCAGATTGATGTCGACCACGAGGCCGGAGAGATCGCGCGAGGGCTGCTCGGGGAGCTCCTGCGTCGTTACCGTGGCAACGTCGCCGACCGCCTTGAGAATGCTGGCGAGCTCGGTGCTCTCGTCGCTCCGGTCGGAGGCGAGCAGAAGCCGGCGTTTGGCGGCGGGTTTGGCTGAGGCGTTCATGGCTTCCCCAAGAGCACGGGCGTGTTTCGGGCAAAAGCCTAAGCCGGATCAGGTTCTCCGGCCCTTAAGAGGCGTGCTCAATGGAACCCTGCGGAATCTGGGACAATTTTACGGAATTCGCGTCCCCGGCGGTTCCAATCAAAAACCTCGAAAACAACCCCATGCACAGTAGAGATGTGGTTGCAAACACAGGGCTTTTTTAACGACGAATCCGCCGGGGGCTGCCCCCGGCGGATCATGTCAGGTCAACAATCGCAACCAGCCTTACGCCTTCATCGCGCCCTTCACGGCTTCGGCCGTGATCGGCAGGGCCCGGACGCGGGCGCCCGAGGCGTTGAAGATGGCATTGCCGATCGCGGGTGCGATCACTGTCACCGCGGGTTCGCCGACGCCAGTGGCCTTTTCGCCATTGGCGATCACGGCGATCGCGACCTCCGGCACCTGGCTCATGCGCAAGGGCGTGTAGCTGTCGAAATTGGTCTGTTCGATGCCACCGTCCTTCAGCGTCGCCTTCTCGTACATCGCCAGTGACAGGCCCCACAGCGCCGCACCCTCGACCTGGGCGCGGATGTTGTCGGGATGCACCTGCGTGCCGACATCGGTGGCGACCGTGAGCTTCTTCACGGTCACTTCGCCCGATGGCGCCACGGCGACGTGAGCGACGCAGGCCGTCCAGCTTGCGGTCGCGCGTTCCTGCGACGAGACGCAGGCCACGCCCATGCCCTCACCTTTCGGCAGCTTCCTGGTGCCGTAGCCGGCAAGACCCATCGCGGCGAGCAGCGTATTGCGCAGCCGCTGCGCACCGCCGTCGTTCTTGCCGGCGCCGTCGAGCAGCGAGATGCGGAACTGCGCGGGGTCCTTGCCCGCCGCCGCCGCGATCTCGTCGATCATGCTTTCGACCGCCCAGAAGGTCCAGCCCGGCGCGACCGAGCGGAGCTGGCCGGACGGCGTCGCGTTGTGCGCCATCTCGTTCTTGATCGCGCGCACATGATGGTTGGGCACGGTGTAGAAGAAGTCGGCCCCGTTCACCGTGAAGGAGTCGAGCGGACCCTTCTTGTCGACCGAGGGCGTCAGGAAATCGGGTATTCCCCAGCGCTGGGTCGGCCACGCCGAAACCACGTCGTGGCTGAGCGCGATGAGCTTGCCGTCGCCGTCCACGCCTGCCTTCACTTTCTGGTAGGTGAGCGGACGCGAGAAATCCATCGTCATGTCGTTCTCGCGCGTATAGATCACCTTCACCGGCTTGCCGATGGCCTTCGCCGCCTGCACCGCCGGAATCATCATGTCGGCATCGAGCCTGCGGCCAAAGCCGCCGCCGAGCCACATCTGATGCATGACCACGAACTTCGGATCGATCCCGGCCGCACCCGCCGCGATCGCGCCGGAGCGCGTTGCGAACTGGTTGCCGGAATAGATGTGCAGGATCTCGCCCTTGAACTCCGCAGTGGCGTTCATCGGCTCCATCGGCGCATGGATATTGATGCTGGTGGTGTACTCCGCCTCCAGCACCTTGGCCGCCGTGCCGAACGCCGCCGCGGGATCGCCGTCCTTGACGAAGAACTGGCCGGAATCCTCCTGCTTCTGAAGCCGCATGGCCTCGTCGAGCAGCGACTGGCTCGACACCTTCGCGTTTGGACCGCCGTCATAGGCGATCTTGAGCGCCTGCGCCGCCTTCTTGGCGTTGGCATATGTGCCGGCGACCGCGACGACCCAGCCCGAGGTCGTTCCGGTCTTGTCGTCGAGGGTGACGGCCTTGATGAAGCCCGGCACTTTCTTGGCGGCACTGTCGTCGACCGATTTCACCGTGGCGCCGAAGCGCACGGGCGGCGTCACGACCGCGCCATAGGCCATGCCTAGCAGCATCACGTCGATGCCGTATTTGGCCGTGCCGTTGGTCTTGGAGGGAATGTCGAGCTGCGGCACCGACACGCCGATCATGGTGTATTGATCCGGCGTCTTCAGCTTGATCGCCTTCAGCTCGTCCGGCGTGAAGGTTTTTGTCGCCTTGCCGCTCTTGACGACATCGGCGAAGGACATCGCCTTCTTCGACTTCGGGTGCGAGATCATGGAATCGCGCACCACGAGCTCCGACGCCGGCACGCCCATCGCGGCGGCCGCGCCTTCTGTCAACGCCATCCGCCCGGCAGCGCCGGCGCGGCTCATGGCCTCGAAGTTCATCATGGTCGACCAGCTGCCGCCGGTGATCTGAGCGCCCAACACGGGATCGTTGAACTTCGGATCGTTGGAGGCAAGCTGTACGCGCATGTCGCTCCACTTCGCGCCCAGCTCTTCGGCCACGATCTGCGCCATGGTGGAGGCGATGTGCTGGCCCATGTCGGCCTTGCCGCAGGTGACGGTGACGAGACCATCGGGCGCGATCGCGTACCAAACGCTCGGCTCGAAGTTCGAAGGCGCCGCAAGCGCCTCACCGATGCCGGGCACGCCGGCATAGCCGAGCACGAGGCCGGCGGCCGCTGTGCCGACCAGGAAGGAGCGGCGGCTGAGATCGGTCGCCTCGGGCGCAACGTTGTTCACGTGCTTGTTCATGTGGGCCTCCGCTCGTTGCCGGAGGCGGATGCGGTGCGCATCTCGGTTGCGGCGCGCATGATTGCCTTCTGGATCCGCGAATAGGTCATGCAACGGCAAAGATTGCCGTCCATATGCGCCACGACCTCTTCCTTGGTCGGGTTGGGATTCTTCGCCAGCAGCGAGGCCGCCTGCATGATCTGACCGGACTGACAGTAGCCGCATTGCGGCACCTGTTCGGCGATCCATGCCTTCTGCAAGGGATGGTCGCCCTTGGCGGCGAGGCCTTCGATGGTGGTGATCTTCTTGCCGGCGACATCGCCGACCATGGTCTGGCACGAACGCACGGCTTCACCGTTGACGTGCACGGTGCAGGCCCCGCACAGGCCGGCACCGCAGCCGAATTTGGTGCCGGTCATCTGCAATTGCTCGCGGATCGCCCAGAGGAGCGGCGTGTCGTTCGCCGCATCCACGGACAGACTCCGCCCGTTGATGGTGAGAGTTGGCATAGGCGTCTTCCCCTGCCGGTGCATGAAGCCGCTTACGGCGGCAACTTGAGTAGCGGACGCCCACCGGGCCGGCGCCAGCCTTGATCGCAAGAATGATCGCGTTCAGGCGCGGAGGCAAATGCAATTTGGAATCGATCGAAACAAACGAGGCGCGCGCATCTTGTGCGTTGCGAGAACAGCGGTGATGCAGCGGCTGAACGCAACAGAGTGCACGCCAAGCAGGCAGGCCATCGCATTCAGGCAGTTTCCTCCGAGTAACCCGGCGCGTTAAGATGGGGGAAGACAAGATAATAAGGTGGATGCAATGCCTAAGATCGATCGGGACGGCGTTGGAATCCATTACGAGGTTCATGGCGAGGGCTGGCCGCTGCTGCTCACCCACGGCTACTCATCGACTTCGGCAATGTGGCATGGGCAGGTCGAGGCACTTGCCCGGGATCACAAGCTGATCTTGTGGGACATGCGCGGTCACGGCCAGTCCGACTATCCCGACGATCCCGCCGCTTACAGCGAAGCACTCACCGTCGGCGACATCGCCGCGATCCTCGATGTGGTCGGCACGGAGCGCGCCATCATTGGCGGGCTCTCGCTCGGCGGCTACATGTCGCTTGCCTTCGCTCGCGCGCATCCAAAGCGCGTCCGCGCGCTGCTGATCATCGACACCGGCCCCGGCTTCAAGAAGGACGATGCACGCGAGGCCTGGAATGCGCGCGCGCTCGCCACTGCCGACAAATTCGATCGCGAAGGGCTCGACGTGCTGAAGGCGGCAACGCGCGAGCGCGCCACCGCGAGCCATCGCGATGCCAGGGGATTGGCGCTCGCCGCACGCGGCATGCTGACCCAGCGCGATGCGAAGGTGATCGAGCTGCTGCCGGAGATCAAGGTGCCCAGCCTGATCGTGGTCGGCGCCGACGACACGCCGTTCCTAGCTGCCTCGGACTACATGGCCGCGAAAATTCCCGGCGCACAAAAAGTCGTGATCCCCGCCGCCGGACACGCCGTCAACATCGACCAGCCACAGGCTTTTGTTGACGCGGTGCTGCCTTTCCTGAAGAACTTGCCGGAATAGGTCGGACAGGAACAGTGGCGATGAAGCGAGCTATATTGGCTGCGGGCGCGGTGTTGCTGTCAGCATCCGCGCAAGCCGAGCAACTCGGCGGGACATTGCCCCGCCTGCCCTTCGTCGCGACCTTGTCGAACAACACGCCGCTCGCTTTCGGCATGGATGCCGACCAGACTGCGCGGGCGCTGGGGCAACCGCTGCAATATGTGCGGGGACGCCCCGGCAACGAGATCTATCTCGCCCTTCGCAACATCGGCGGCAGCAGACTGATCCCCACCCGTCACCGCCTGTTCCTGCAATTCCGCCACGGACGGCTGGCGGGCTGGAAGGAGGATTATGGCGAGAACTGGATGTGGGAGTGAGAGTGGCTTTTCATGACGCAGAGCAATCGTCTCTGCGCCATCATGCGTTGGAGCTGCCACATCGTCACGGCCGGGCTTGTCCCGGCCATCCACGATCTTTCCTACCGCACCAAGAACGTGGATGCCCGGGACATAGGCGAGCGGAAGCGACGCCGTCCTTCGGACGGCTACGCCCGGGCATGACGAGTTTGTGGAACGAGCGGAACCCGCAATCGAAGACTAACCAAAAGGACAACCCGCGTGCGACAGGACATCAAGCTGACGGCCTCCGACAAATTCCAGCTCAGTGCCTATCGCGCTGACCCCGCCGGCACGGCGAAGGGCGCGGTGGTGGTGATCCAGGAGATTTTTGGGGTCAACCATCACATCCGCTCGGTCTGCGATCGCCTCGCCGGGGAAGGCTATGTCGCGATCGCGCCGTCGATCTTCGACCGGACCTCGCCGGGCTTCCAGTCCGGCTACTCGCCCGACGAGATCGCGGAAGCGCGCAAGTTCGTCGCCAGTCCGGACTGGGACGCGATGCTGCGCGACACGCAGGCGGCGATCGATGCGGTGAAGAGCGTCGGCCCGGTCGGCATCATCGGCTTTTGCCTGGGCGGCAGCATCGCCTTCGTCGCGGCGACGCGGCTGTCGGGCCTGAAGGCCGCGATCGGCTATTACGGCGGCGCCGTCGTGCGCTATGCCGACGAGACACCAAAAGTTCCGACACAGCTGCACTTTGGCGAGAAGGATGCCGGCATTCCCCTGACCGACGTCGAGACCATCAAGACGAAGCGGCCGGACGTGGAGGTCTTCGTCTATCCGGGCGCGCAGCACGGCTTCCATTGCGACGAGCGGACGAGCTACGACAAGGCCAGCGCCGACATCGCCTGGCCGCGCAGCATGGAATTTTTCGCGAAGCATTTGAAATCGTAGCGCGCGCGGCTGTCTTCGCTGTCGTTCCGGGCTCGCGCTTCGCGCGCCCCGGATGACGAGCAGGAATCGGGTGGCTGCATCCTGCTGCCCGGCGATAGAGCTGGCTGATCAAGCCAATTCGCGCCGGGAGATCATGATGCAGCAGGCCAATACGAACATCGTCATCCGCAATCCGTTCGGCACCATGGACGTGCCCGCGCCTGATGATCGCGACGTCATGGACTATGCCGCAACCGCCGCGCTTGCCGGCGATGCGGCTGACGTCAACGCGGCGGCATGGGCAATTATCGCGGCACAGTCAGACCCGCTCGACGGCATCTGGGCCAGCCGCTGGAATGGCGGCGCAGATCCGACCATTGCCGGCGATACGCCGCAAGCCTGGAAAGAAGGACGCGCGGAGGTGCGGGTCGCAGGCGAGCGCATTTTCCTCCGCTTCGACTGGGACCATGGCCGCCGGCACGGGCTGATCGATACGGCGCGTGATCGCGCGGGTCGCCTGGTCGGGAAATATATCAACCTGACCAACCCGGCGATCACACGGCCATGGGTTGGACTGGTGGTCGACGCCACCAGGATCGACGGATGTTTTCCGAACGGGCGTCTGGATTTCAGGCGGTGAGCTAGAGCTTCGGTTCTGATTGCATCAGAACCGAGGCTCTAGATTCTTTTCTGACGCGTTTTCTTTACGCGAACCGGTATCCACTTCGCTCGAAAACGCTCTAGAACCAGCGCTCGCCGACAAACACGGTGTCGCCGGGGCTCAAGGGGGTGCCGAGCGGCACCACGGCGCGCATGGCGCCGCCGGCTTCGGTGTGCGTGACGGTGACCACGTCGCGCTTGGCGCGGGGCGAGAAGCCGCCGGCGATCGCGACGGCGCTTTCGACCGTCATGTTCGGCACGTAAGGATACTGGCCGGGCGCGGAGACTTCGCCGAGAATGAAGAACGGACGATAGGCCTCGATCTCGACGGCGACCGAGGGCTCGCGAATGTAGCCGTTGCGCAGCCTTGCGGCGATCTCGCCGGCAAGACCCGCGGGGGTGCGGCCGCGTGCCGGCACGCCGCCGATCAGCGGCATGGTGATGGAGCCGCCGGCGTCGATTGCGTAGCTGTTGGTGAGACCTTCCTGGCCGTAGACAACCACGCGCAGCTTGTCGCCGGCGTCGAGATGATAGGAGGCATCGTAGCGAACAGGCGCCGCCATCGGCGCGGCATAACCGACCGGCATGGGCGCAGGCGAGGCAAAGGAATTGCTGAGTGCTGCGATGGCACCGCCGCCACTGCCGACGACGGCGGGCTGCGGCGCGTTGTACGGCTGGCCATAGACCATCGAATCGAGATCGGCGCGCGGCTGCACATAGGCGACGGGACCAGCGGTTTGCATGCAGCCGCCAAGGGTCAGCGCGGCGGACGCTGCCAGGGATGCTGCCGAGATCGACCATCGAAACGCGCGTGCAACCGGCACCGGACTTATCCCTCGAAACGAGACAGATCCAGTGATGCACCGGTTATGGTTAATAAAGCGTTGAGGGGGCGGGTGGCTTGGCAATGGTACCAAACACTCCGTCATGCCCGGGCTCTTCCCGGGCATCCACGTTCTTGGTGCCGCACGAAATATCGTGGATGGCCGGGACAAGCCCGGCCATGACGAGGGACCAGCTTACGCGCTCACACCGACGCCGATCGGGCAGGACACGCCGGTGCCGCCCAGGCCGCAATAGCCGGCGGGATTCTTGGCCAGATATTGCTGATGATAGTCCTCGGCAAAGTAGAATTCGCCGGCGGGTGCGATCTCGGTGGTGATGGTGCCGAGACCTTTTGCAGCAAGCGCCTTCTGATAGAGCGCCTTCGATTGATCGGCCGCTTTCTTCTGCGCGTCTGAATAGGTGTAGATCGCGCTCCGGTACTGCGTGCCGACGTCGTTGCCCTGACGCATGCCCTGCGTCGGGTTGTGGCTCTCCCAGAACGTCTTCAATAGCTTCTCGTACGACACCTTGGTGGGATCGAACACGACCAGCACCACTTCGGTGTGACCGGTGCGGCCCGAGCAGGTCTCTTCATAGGTCGGGTTCGGCGTGTGGCCGCCGGCATAGCCGACAGCAGTCGTGTAAACGCCGTCGCCGAGCTCCCAAAACTTGCGCTCGGCGCCCCAGAAGCAGCCGAGCCCGAACACCGCCTGCTCGAGACCGGCGGGATAAGGCGGCTGCAACTTCGCGCCGTTGACGAAATGGGTGGTCGCGGTCGGAATGGCTTGCGCACGGCCCGGCAGCGCTTCCGCGGCGCTCGGCAATGCGGTGGTCTTGCGCATGAACACCATGGACGGATCTCCGAATGAGCCGTGCATCGCCTGGGCTAATTACTCAGGCGGCGTGCTCGCGATCAGGTGGGAATATAGGTCTTTACGCACGGAGCGGCA
Source organism: Bradyrhizobium sp. 155 (assembly GCF_023101105.1). Lineage (NCBI taxonomy): Bacteria > Pseudomonadati > Pseudomonadota > Alphaproteobacteria > Hyphomicrobiales > Nitrobacteraceae > Bradyrhizobium > Bradyrhizobium sp. 155. Next base: position 7,646,261 of record NZ_CP064704.1, read on the forward strand.
GCCCTGTTACAGCGCGGCATGCTCGAAAGCTCAATCCCGGGAATAGCCGATCAACGGCTTGCGCGGGCGGAACAGGATCATCAGGAGGATGCCGAGAATGCCGAGGACGGCGAAAACCGGCTGATCCAGCACCAGGCGGATCACCGAGGTCCACAGCCAGGGCGCCTTGGCCTCAACCCAGGTCCGGAATGCCGTCTGGCTGGCCTGATTGATGTCGTTCCAGAACTGGCCGAAGCGGGTGAACCGCAGGGTCTGGTCGGCCACCCAGCGGGCGCCATCATAGACCATGAAGATGAACCCGCCGGCGAGCAGCAACAGCCCAATCAGTCGGAAAAAGCCGCGGATCATGCCTCACCCTATATAGTCGTCCGATCGGACGACCCTCGGAACGCCGCCAGCCAATACAAGGGAGACGGCAGAAATTCAACCTCTTCAGGGCGTTACGGCACTCATCCCGGCTCTGAGGGGCTGCTTTTGCAGCCCGGGAAAGCGTTGACGGTACCGAAGACCCTCTCTATAAGGGCGCCAACTGGCGGCGGGCGCAATCCTGCCGCCGCTGTTCTTTGAGCAGATGCAGGCTCTTTGGGCTTAGAGGCTTCTTGGGCTGAGAGGCTCCTTGGGCCTCAGAGGCAGCCGCAAGGCCGTCGCTCATGTTCCGGGAACAGCCTAGCAACCGAACACCCTAATTCCGAGCGTCGATTACGCGGTCAAGCAAGCCGGCGCTACCCGACGAAGACGCGACCGGTACCCGCAAAGGACATTGAGACCATGGCCAATACCACTTCCGCCAAGAAAGCGACGCGCAAGATCGCCCGCCGCACCGCTGTCAACAAGTCGCGCCGCACCCAGATGCGCGGTGCCGTACGTAACGTCGAAGAAGCGATCAAGACCGGCGACCGCGCCGCTGCCGTGACGGCGCTGGCGAATGCCGAGCCCGCCTTGATGCGCGCCGCGCAGCGAAACATCATTCACAAGAACAATGCCAGCCGCAAAGTCTCGCGGCTCACCGCGCAGATCGCCAAGCTCGCCAAGTAAACTCGCGAGCGTTCTGGCACGCCGTCCGATCGAGTCGTTCGATCGGGCGATCACATCGCACATCACACGCGTCAAATAGCCCGGCCTCACGCCGGGCTTTTTTGTTGCCCGTCATATTCACGCAAGCAGTCACGCGTCGAACGACCTTCGATCGGAGGATTGCGGCGCTTGCACCATGACGCGTCCGTAGTTTTACCTGCGAATGGTTTTGCAACAGCGGAAACTTGCACCGCGGTGCAAAAAGCCCCTGCGAGGCGGGCGCAAGTTGAATTCGCGGGCTTGCGAGTTCTGCACACCGTAGTTTCCCCGGATCGCGTCACGCGATGGAGTTACCCTGTGAAACGAGACTCAAAAAACGATGGCTCGCTAACAACTTATCGACATAGTGAGGCCAAGCATTTGGAAAATTCACCCGCGCGTCGCGCGCGTGACGCTTTTGTAAAAAATTTTTGGCGGTGGCGGAGAATTGTCACATCGGACGCGGCATCTTCGATTCTGTGCACGAATCCAAAAACTTGCTCTGAAGCCTGTGCACAAGTGCCGCGTGGCGTTAACGCAGATCAAGATTTTTGATGCCTCAAGTGTGAATCAATTCCGTTGCGAGTCTTTCCGCATAGTGTATTCCTTAAGACGTCAGCGGCGCCCACGATCTTGAGACCAGCGCGGTATCGGAAACGGGGCGAGCGTGCAAATCGGCGGCGGTGTGCACGTAGGCGACGCTTCAACAAGCGATTGTCGGATCAAAACCCACAGCAATGTGGGAACGGTAGCTCTTTGTCTGAATGTCTCCAAGCGGGATCTTTCTCTCGCGCTTAAGAGACATCTTGAAAGCTGCCCCGACAGGCATGATGGCGAAGCCGAGCGGACGACGAGTACACGGGCAGGCATCCGACTACGAAGCGGGTGTCGTTTGGACACGCAGGACCTTGTCGTGAGCAATCACGGCAGGACGGGGAGGTATCATGTCTTACGAACTCAACGCGGTATTGAAACACATTTCGACTTCCAGCATTTCGACTTCCAGCGATGCCGTTTTAGATCCGTCGGACATCAAGCCTCCCGCGTGTAACGGAGCGCCGAGTACGCGCTGACCTCGCGACCCCTCCATCTCTAGACATTGCTGATCGGACGCGGCGTTTCCGCCGAACGGTCGAGCCATGCCTGCAGGTGAAATCGCTTGAGGTCCCGCCATCGCAAATATCCCTGAGCAGGTATCCCTGGCAGGAACTCAGCATGGCGCTCACCACGCAACCTTATCTCTCAAGAAAAGTTCTCAAATGATGACAACCCCGGAACAGGATCGCTGGTCACGCGTGAAGAGTCGGCTGCGCTCGAACGTAGGCGAGGACGTCTATACGAGCTGGTTCGCGCGCATGGATCTGGAAGGCGTCCAGGACGAGAGCGTGCGTCTGTCGGTGCCAACCCGCTTCCTGAAGAGCTGGATCCAGGCCCATTATGCCGAGCGCGTGCTGTCGTGCTGGCAGGCCGAGATGCCGGAAGTGCATCGCATCGATCTCACCGTGCGCTCGGCCGTGCGCCCCGTGGTGCAGCAGAAGGAAGCGCCCGCGCCGGTCGAAACGCGCCGCTCGCCTGCGCCGGAGCTGCGCTCGACCGCGACCGCGCCGGTCTCGGCCAATCATGATGCACTCGGCGGCTCGCCGCTCGATCCGCGCCTGACGTTTGCGAGCTTCGTCGTCGGCCGTTCCAACACGCTGGCGCATGCGGCTGCGCGTCAGGTCGCCGAGGGTCGTCGCGGCGATCCCGTCATGTTCAATCCGCTCTACATCCATGCGGGTGTCGGCCTCGGCAAGACGCATCTCTTGCAGGCGGTGACCTGGGCCGGCAATTCCGGCAACGAGCGCAAGGTGCTTTATCTCACCGCCGAGAAATTCATGTACGGCTTCGTCGCCGCGCTGAAGACGCAGACGGCGCTCGCCTTCAAGGAAGCGTTGCGCGGCATCGACGTGCTCGTGATCGACGATCTCCAGTTCCTGCAGGGCAAGTCGACCCAGGCCGAGTTCTGCCACACGCTGAACGCGCTGATCGATGCCGGCCGCCAGGTCGTGATCGCGGCCGACCGTCCGCCGTCCGACCTCGAAAGCCTCGACGACCGCGTGCGCTCGCGGCTGGCCGGCGGCCTCGTGGTCGAGATGGCCTCGCTCGGCGAGGAGCTGCGGCACGGTATTCTCAAGTCGCGCGTCGCAGCCGCCCGCGCCCATCATGCGACCTTCGAGGTGCCGGAGGAGGTGCTGACCTATCTGGCCCGCGCCATCACCCATAACGGCCGGGATCTCGAAGGCGCGATCAACCGCCTGCTCGCGCATTCGAAGCTCAACAATCGGCCGGTGACGCTGGAGATGGCGGAGCACGAGGTGCGCGACCTGATCCGGCCGCAGGAACCGAAGCGGATCAAGATCGAGGACATCCAGCGCGTGGTGGCACGGCAGTATAATGTCAGCCGCTCCGATCTCCTGTCCTCGCGCCGGACCGCCAACGTGGTCCGTCCGCGCCAGGTGGCGATGTATCTCGCCAAGACGCTGACCTTGCGATCGCTCCCCGAGATCGGCCGCCGCTTCGGTGGGCGCGACCACACCACGGTGCTGCACGCCGTGCGCAAGATCGAGGCCCTGGTTTCCAAGGACACGGCGCTGTCGGACGAGGTCGAATCGCTCAAGCGCCAGCTTCAGGAATAAACGCCTATTTGCTTCTGCGCGGGTGCGACCACATCCAAGCTGCATCGGAGGTCGTCATGCCCGGGCCTGTCCCGGGCATCCACGTTCTTAGGACCGCGAACCCAGACGTGGATGGCCGGGACAAGCCCGGCCGTGACGGGCGCAGAGACGTCCCTGGCCGGCGAGGCGTTCAGCGCGTTGCGGAAACATAGGTAAATCGTGGGGAACTGCCCGCAATCCCTTGAATCCGGGGGCCATCCGCGCCACCTTGCGCGACCCTGACGGCTTTGGTCATATCGGCTGGATGATCCGGCTTTCCGGGGTCTTCGGTGCCGTGGCGCGCGTCCCGCCGCCCGGCTTTTCCAGATTTGTGTTTCCTTGGGGATCGGGCGAGTAGTGCAATGAAGGTTACGGTCGAACGCGCGCAACTCCTGAAGTCGCTGGGCCACGTCCACCGCGTGGTCGAACGCCGCAACACGATTCCGATCCTCGGCAACGTGCTTGTTAGGGCCGAAAACGCGAAATTGTCGCTGAAGGCGACCGACCTCGACCTCGAGGTCACGGAAACGCTCGCGGCGGAAACCGCGACGGCGGGCTCGACCACCGTGCCGGCGCACATGTTCTACGACATCGTGCGCAAGCTGCCGGATGGTTCGCAGATCGTGCTCGAAGCCGACGGCGACCGCGCCGTGCTGGCGATCCGTGCCGGGCGCTCCCGCTTCACGCTGCAGACCCTGCCGGAAAACGATTTCCCGGATCTCGCCGCCGGCGACATGTCGCATTCGTTCAGCCTCGCCGCCAAGGACGTCAAGCGGCTGATCGATCGCACCCAGTTCGCGATCTCCACGGAGGAGACCCGCTATTATCTCAACGGCATCTACCTGCATGCCGCGGGCTCCGCCAAAGCCGCCACCCTGCGCGGCGTCGCCACCGATGGCCACCGCCTCGCCCAGCTCGACCTGGTGCAGCCCAAGGGTGCCGAGGGCATGCCCGGCGTGATCGTGCCGCGCAAGACGGTCGGCGAGGTGCAGCGCCTGATCGAGGACAACGAGGCCGAGGTCACGATCGAGCTGTCGCAGGCCAAGATCCGCTTCACCATCGGCAATGTGGTGCTGACCTCGAAGCTGATCGACGGCACCTTCCCCGATTACGGCCGCGTGATCCCGCAGGGCAACGACAAGGAGCTCGTCGTCGACAAGAAGGATTTCGAGAACGCGGTCGACCGCGTCTCGACGATTTCCAGCGAGCGCGGGCGAGCCGTGAAACTCTCGCTGTCGCCGGGCAAGCTGGTGCTGTCGGTGACCAATCCGGATTCCGGCAGCGCGACCGAAGAGCTCGAAGTCGAATACGCCTCCGACGCCCTCGATATCGGCTTCAACTCCCGCTATCTGCTCGACATCGCCGCCCAGATCGAAGGCGACGTCGCAACGCTCCGGCTCGCCGACCCGGGCTCACCGACTCTGGTGCAAGACCGCGACGACAAGAGCGCGCTCTACGTGCTGATGCCGATGCGGGTGTGAGGGACGTGGTCCTCCTCTCGCGACACCTTTTATGCAGAGACAACCCCTCACCCGGCCTCGCTGCGCGAAGCCCCCCTCTCCCACAAGGGGAGAGGGGGAAGCTACAGCTTCGCCTGCCGAAACAAGCGCAATGCACGTTGCTGCGCCCTCTCCCCTTGTGGGAGAGGGCATCTCCACGGGCGGATACATACTCAGTCGGGTGAGGGGTTCGTGCCGCAGGAACCATCCCATCGGCCAGTCTCCAAACGTCTTCGCCAATTCGCGAAGAATATGCGGCACGAACCGGCGGATGCGGAAGCGGCAATGTGGCGCCTGCTCAGGCACCGGCAACTCTCCGCTTTCAAGTTTCGCCGGCAGGTCCCGTTCAACACCTACATTCTCGACTTCGTCTGCTTTGAGAAGCGCCTGGTGATCGAGATCGACGGCGGTCAGCACGGAGAATCACGACGCGATGCAGCGCGTGACGCAGCTCTCTCGCCGAAGGCTTTGTCATCGCGCGCTACTGGAACAACGACGTGCTCCAGCGACCCACTTCTGTATTGGAGGACATCCTTGCAAAGCTCGCCGAGCGGTAAGATACCCCTCACCCGTCGCCTCACCTTGTGAGGCGCCACCCTCTCCCACAAGGGGAGAGGGGAAGAATCGCGGCCACGACAAAGATCTGATGACCCCCTCCCGCATTCATCGCCTGACGCTGACGCATTTTCGTAATTACCGGGCGGCGGGGCTCGAGACGGCGGCCGACATGGTGGTCCTGGTCGGGCCGAACGGAGCGGGCAAGACCAATTGCATCGAGGCGATCTCGTTCCTGTCGCCGGGACGCGGCCTGCGGCGTGCGACGCTGGACGACGTCGCCGACAATCAGGGCGACGGCTCCTGGGCGGTGTCGGCACAGGTCGAGGGCGCGCTGGGCCTTGCCACGCTCGGCACCGGCATCGATCCGCCGTGCGCAGATAGCCCGGTCAGCCGGCGCTGCCGCATCGACCGCGAACCGGTCAATTCGGCGGCGGCGTTCGGCGACCACATCCGCATGGTATGGCTGACGCCGGCGATGGACGGGCTGTTCATGGGAGCGGCGTCCGAGCGGCGCCGCTTCTTCGACCGCCTGGTGCTCGCCATCGACAGCGACCATTCCAGCCGCATCTCCGCGCTCGAACGTTCGCTGCGTTCGCGCAACCGACTGCTCGAGACGCGCAATTACGACGACCATTGGTGTGACGCGATCGAGCGTGAGACCGCGGAGCTTGCGGTCGCGGTCGCCGCAACCCGCGGCCAGACCGCGGCGCGTCTGACCGGCATGCTGAACGCTCGCGCGCAGGCCTCCGCCTTCCCTTCGGCGCAGATCGCGCTCGACGGCTGGATGGAGAACGCGCTGCTGACGGAGACCGCGACGTCGGTCGAGGACCGCTACCGCCAGATCCTGCGCGACAACCGTCCGCGTGACGCCATCGCCGGCCGTACCACGGATGGTCCGCATCTCACCGATCTGCAGGTGATCTACGCGCCGAAAAGCATGCCGGCGCGCGATGCCTCGACCGGCGAGCAGAAGGCGTTGCTGATCGGGCTGGTGCTGGCGCATGCGAGCCTGGTCGCCGAGATGACCGGCATCGTGCCGCTGCTGCTACTCGACGAGGTCGTCGCGCATCTGGATCCCGGCAGGCGCGCGGCGCTGTTCGACGAGCTGCGCAAGCTCGGCGCGCAGGTGTGGTTGACCGGCGCAGACCCTGCCGCCTTCGCCGAGATCGGCGCCGGGGGCGAGATCTTTGACGTCGAAAGCGGACAGGTATCGGCCCGGCGCTAGTCGCCGCCGTTGAACCGGCCCCATTTCTGCCGCGACTAGTTGCCGGAGGCCGCGCCGACGGCGTCGCAGCCGTTTTGCAATCGCGCAATGACATGCCGCGCGAGACCCCTGGAGAGTGAGATGCGGACGGCAAGGTCCGGGGCGCAAGCTCCGGCACGATGGCGGGCGTTTGCGTGCGGCCTCGTCCTGCTCGCGATCTGCATGCTCGCTGCAAGGGCCGGCGCCGGGATGCCGCATCTCGCGGCGCTGTTTTCCGCCGATCTCACGCCGGATCCCGATGCCAGGCTGCTCGCACCGACCCGCTACAGCTTTCGAGGAATCCACACCACCCTGATGCGGGGCGTCGAAGCGCCGCTTCGGGTCAAGCTCGAGGCCACCGTGCCCGCCGAACTCGGCGACGTCCTAGCCTTCTACCGCAGGGAGCTCGGAAAGCTCGGCTGGCAGGAGCAGCACGATGGCGCCGTCGTCTCCGCCGATCACGTCCAGCTCGCGTTCGCATCTCCGCTCGGTCCGGCGATGCTGGAGCTCGGCCGCAAGGGCAGCAGCACCTTGGTTCATCTCGTGCAGAAGAACTCGGATACTGCAACCCGGGCGAACGTCATGCCCGAGCCGGGCCAGGCGAAGCTGGTGTTCAGCAACATCGGCGAGACGGAAGCCGTGCTCGGGATCAACGCGCACATCATCAAGCGCTCGGCCGGCGCTAACGCCGTCTCGCTGGATCTGGCGCCCGGCAGATATTCCTACGAACTGAACGTACCCGGCCGTCCGGCCCACAGCAATATCCTCACCGTCGCAGCCGGCGACGCCTGGGAGCTCACCATCGGGCGCGACGGCGAGGCATGGTCGCCGCTCCAGCTGTATTGAGCCGTCCGGATCTTTGAACCTGCCCGGTTCCTGCCGCGACTTCTCGTTTGAGACCCGCCGACGGTGTCGCAGCCGTTGCAATCGCGCGCGCCCAAGCGCCGCGCGGCATCCTGGAGACGTAACGATGGCGATGATCCCGCGCGGGATGCAAGTCCCGGCACGATGGCGGCTGCTTGCATGCGGTCTCTTCCTGATGGCGAGCTGCTCGATCGCGGCCGGCGCCGACGAGGGCATCGTCGACGTCCACGCGCTGCCCCAGCTCGAAGGTGCGGTGGAAGACATTTCGCGCCCCGATCCCTATAGCGTCGAATATCGCGTACCGATGCGGCAGGCCGTGACGCTGCCCGCGGTCCAAAAGCTCCTGCGCGACAACGGATGGGTGCCCTATGTGATGCCGCTTGAGGAGAAAAGCAGCCTGCTGAAGTTCAGGAAGGGACGACAAGGCCTTTCCTTCATTTCACGCAGGCGCTCGGCCGGCCCGACCAGTCCGTGGTTTACTACACCACCGACCGGATGTACGGGAACGTGCCATTTCCGGAAGGCGCAAGTGACATCGTGTTCGACGGGACCCGGCCCTATCTCGGCTGCATCGCGCCGACGCCGCTCGATGCAACGTCGGATTTCTACAGCAGCCAGATGGCTGCGATCGGCTGGCAGAAGCTCACGCCGGAAACCGCCGCACGCTGGACCACCAGCCTGAATGAAACCGTTCCCAACGGCCTGCGCGCGTTCTACGCGCATGCCGATAGCAAGGAGACCGGCTTCTATCAGCAGAAGCCCGTGATGCTGACGCTGACGCGCCGCGACGATGGCCGCACCAATGTCGATATCCGGGTCGCCCCCTTCGCGCTGCCGAGCGAGCTCAAAGCCGATAGCGATCTGGCCGGCCTGCCGCGGCCGAGCCCGACCAAGACGGCCAGGGGGCTCGGCGGCGCGAGCGACAACAAGCGCGAAATGTCGGCCGCCGCGATGGCCGAGCTGCCGGCCGTGCTCGCCTTCTATCACCGCGAGTTCGCCGCGCGCGGCTGGCAGGAGGACGGCAGCGCGCAGCTCGCACCCGGTGACGAGGTCGCGATCAAGATCTCTTCGGCGGAGGAAACCGGCGTGCTGCGGCTTGGCCGCAAATATGATTTCACCATGGTCAGCCTGACCGCGCAGGTGAAGGACTCCGCGCTTGCCGCCCGTGCCAAGGCGAAGAAAGAGGCGGACGACAAGTTCCTTGGGGATGCGTTAGGTGCGGCCAAGCAGCTCATCACCGCCGACGAAGCCAGGCGCAAGGTGCAGGCGGCCGCATTGTCCGACGCGCCGCTCAACGCGCAGGCCGACAGCAAGATTCCGGTGCCGCTGCCTGAAAACGCCGAGGGTGTGAAGTTCGAGAGCGACGAGGGCAGGCTCGAGTTCTCCTCGACCTCGAGCGTGAAGGCGCTCACTGCGTTCTATCGCGCATCGCTCAAGCCAGCGGGCTGGAAAGAGCAGCCCTCCGTCATCAATCAGCCCAACATGGCGGTGATGGAGTTCGCAAAGAGCGGCAAGTCGATCTCGATGACCGTGATGCAGATGGGACCGAAGGTGAACGTTAGCGCCAACGGCTCCGGTCTGGTCGTCGCCGCGGCGAAGCCCGTCGAGGCCAAATCGACCCAAGCCAAGGCGGTCCAGACCAAATCGAAGGAGCCGCTCACGCCCGATCCCGATTCGGCCCTGCCGGTGCCGACGCAGCACAGCTCGACCGGCATCAGCTCCACGAAATTTCCCGGCAGCGACCAGTCGTTCCGGACCGAGCTCGAAGCCAGCATCCCCGCCGAGCTTGGCGAGGTCCTCGCCTTCTATCGCGCGGAGCTGACCAATCGGGGCTGGCAAGAGAAGGCCGACGGCGCGATCGTGACGGCCGAGCGGGCGGAGCTCGCGTTCACCTCGCCGCAGGGGCCGGCCGTGCTGAAGCTTGGCCGCGCCCGAGACGAGACCACGGTCAGCCTGATGCAGCGAAATCCGCAGGCCGCGGCCAAGGCCGACATCATGCCGAAGGCCGGACAGGCCAGGCTGATGCTCGGCAATATGGGGCCGAAAGAAGCATCGCTGACGATCAACAATCAGACCGTAAAGATCGCGGCCGGCGCCGGCGGTCCGCAATCGCCGAAAGGCCCGATGCTCGATCTGCCGCCAGGCAAGTACCAGTACGCGCTGCGTCTGCCGGGACGCCCCACTCGCACCGAGATTCTCACAGTGGCCGCCGGCGATGCCTGGGGCCTCCTGGTGGGGCCAAACGGAGATGTGCTGCCGCTTCAGATGTATTGAGCTGCAAGGCCGTTCCGGGGCGTTCCAGGCGCCTCGGAACGCCCTCGTCCCCGCAAAATCCACGCCTTCCACGGCCCGAAACGGCTTCCCGAATCGCGCTTTTTCCAAGCCGCCGAATCGGGCTTCGAAGGCCTTGAAAATCGGCCAAAAAATTCTATTTAATCAAAGACTTGCCGGGGGATACTTTGCGCTAGGCGCAATCCGTCTTTCGTGGCACAAATAGCCCGCATATCAGCGCCTTTTGCGCCGCTGATTCGGGCGACATCTCGAAGGCCTCTCATGACAGAACCTGCTCGGCAGACGCCTGCCGAAAACGAACCCTCAAATCCGAGCGATTACGGGGCGGAATCGATCCGCGTGCTCAAGGGTCTCGACGCCGTCCGCAAGCGTCCCGGCATGTATATCGGCGACACCGATGACGGCTCGGGCCTGCATCACATGGTGTACGAGGTCGTGGATAACGCGATCGACGAGGCGCTCGCGGGCCACGCCACGCGCGTGGACGTGATCCTCAACGCCGACAATTCCGTCACCGTGCGCGACGACGGCCGCGGCATTCCCGTCGACATCCACAAGGGCGAAGGCATCTCGGCAGCCGAGGTCATCATGACCCAGCTCCATGCCGGCGGTAAGTTCGACCAGAATTCCTACAAGGTTTCCGGCGGTCTGCACGGCGTCGGCGTCTCCGTCGTCAACGCGCTGTCAAGCAAGCTCGGCTTGCGCATCTGGCGCGACAACAAGGAACACTACATCGAATTCGCCCATGGCGATGCGGTCGCGCCGCTCAAGGTGGTCGGCGACGCGCCCGGCAGGCGCGGCACTGAGGTGACGTTCCAGGCTTCGACGGAAACCTTCAAGAACATCGAGTATGATTTCGCCACGCTGGAGCACCGGCTGCGCGAGCTCGCCTTCCTCAATTCCGGCGTCAACATCGCCCTCTCCGACATGCGTCACGCCGTCGAGAAGCGCGAGGAGATGCACTATTCCGGCGGCGTCGAGGAATTCGTCAAATATCTCGACCGCAACAAGAAGGCGATCGTTCCGGCGCCGATCATGGTGCGCGCGGAATCCAACGGCATCGGTGTCGAGGCCGCGTTGTGGTGGAACGACAGCTACCACGAGAACGTGCTGTGCTTCACCAACAACATCCCGCAGCGCGACGGCGGCACCCATCTCGCCGGCTTCCGCGGCGCGCTGACGCGCCAGGTCAACGGCTATGCCGAGGCCAACGCGAAAAAGGAAAAGATCGCGCTCACCGGCGACGACTGCCGCGAAGGCCTCACTGCGGTGCTGTCGGTGAAGGTGCCGGACCCAAAATTTTCGTCGCAGACCAAGGACAAGCTGGTGTCCTCGGAAGTGCGCCCCGTGGTCGAGAACGTGCTCAACGAGGCGCTGCAGGCCTGGTTCGAGGAGCATCCCTCCGAAGCCAAGATGATCGTCGGCAAGGTGATCCAGGCGGCGGCTGCCCGCGAAGCCGCGCGAAAGGCGCGCGAGCTGACGCGCAAGAGCCCGCTCTCGGTCTCTTCGCTGCCCGGCAAGCTCGCCGACTGCCAGGAGAAGGACCCGGCGAAATCCGAGCTCTTCATCGTCGAGGGTGACTCGGCAGGCGGCAGCGCCAAGCAGGGCCGCAACCGCGAATTCCAGGCCGTGCTGCCGCTGCGCGGCAAGATCCTCAATGTCGAACGCGTGCGTCCCGACAAGATGCTGCACAGCGAGCAGATCGGCACGCTGATCACCGCGCTCGGCACCGGCATCAGCGACGAATTCTCGATCGAGAAGCTGCGCTATCACAAGATCATCGTGATGACGGACGCCGACGTCGACGGCGCCCACATCCGCACGCTGCTGCTCACTTTCTTCTACCGGCAGATGCGCGAGATCATCGACGGCGGCTATCTCTATATCGCCCAGCCGCCGCTCTATAAGGTCAACCGCGGCAAGTCCGAGCAATATCTGAAGGACGAGCGGGCGCTGGAAGATTATCTGATCGATACCGGGCTGGACGATTGCGTCTATATTCCCGGCACCGGCGGCGATCGCACCGGCCGCGACCTGCGCTCGCTGGTCGATGACGCCCGCGCCGTCCGCGGCGTCCTGCGCAGCCTGCACACCCGCTACAATCGCAAGGTGATCGAGCAGGCCGCCATCACCGGCGTGCTCAACAAGGCGATCTACGGCGATCCGGAGAAAGCCGCCGCGGCAGCCCAATACATCGCCGCCCGCCTCGACACGCTCGCCGACGAGGTCGAGCGCGGCTGGATCGGTCAATACGTCGAAGGCCATGGTTTCCAGTTCGAGCGCACCGTGCGCGGCGTCAAGGACGTCGCCCTCATCGATGACGCGTTCCTGGGCTCGGTCGAAGCCCGCAAGCTCGACGAGTACACCGTCAAGCTCCAGGACGTTTATGCCCGCCCCGGCAAGCTGCGGCGCAAGGACACCGAGCACATGGTCTACGGCCCGGTCGATCTGTTCGAAGCCGTCACCGACGCCGGCCGCAAGGGCGTCTCGCTGCAGCGCTACAAAGGGCTGGGCGAGATGAATCCGGAGCAACTCTGGCAGACGACGCTGGACGTCAATGCGCGATCACTGCTCCAGGTGAAGGTCAAAGAGGTCGACGAGGCCGACGACATCTTCACCAAGCTGATGGGCGACGTGGTCGAGCCGCGCCGCGACTTCATCCAGGAACATTCGCTGAGCGCGACGATCGATATCTGAGATCGGATGGCTTGGACGGTCGTCATGCCCCGGACTTGTCCCGGGCATCTAGGTTCTCCGTGCATCTGGCAAAGGCGTGGATGGCCGGGACAAGCCCGGCCATGACGTAGAGACACGGCTGAACCTCCCCCGCCCTCGCGACAAGTGCAGAATTGCTCCCGCGCTCAATTCTCGGTAGTTTCCGCCTCGAAAACCCGCCCACCCAACACGACAGCGAGAGACCCCGTGGCGCCCATCCAGTACATTGTCGAGGGCGGTCACCGGCTCTCGGGCTCGATCGAGCCTTCCGGCAACAAGAATGCGGCCCTGCCGATCATCGCGGCAGCCCTGCTCACCGAGCATCCGGTGACGCTGGAGAACGTGCCGCGGATCCGCGACACCGAGACGCTGGTCGAGCTGATCCGCTCGGTCGGCGCGGCGGCGGAATGGACCGCCCGCAACACGCTTCATATTCACGCCAAGAGCATCCGCGCCGCCGATCTCGATCCTGATCTGTGCGTGCGCATCCGCGCCTCGATCCTGCTCGCCGGCCCCCTGCTCGCCCGCTGCGGCGAAGTGATGCTACCGCCGCCCGGCGGCGACGTCATCGGCCGCCGAAGGCTCGACACGCATGTGCTCGCACTCGAGCAGTTGGGAGCCAAGGTCACCGCGACCGACCGGCTCGAATTCCGCGCTTCGAAACTGACCGGCGCCGACGTGTTCCTGGACGAGCCCAGCGTGACCGCGACCGAGAACGCGCTGGTCGCAGCCGTCGCCGCCCAAGGCACCACCTATTTGCGCAACGCCGCGTCCGAGCCGCATGTGCAGGACCTCGCCAACTTCCTGGTCGCGCTCGGCGCAGGGATCGAGGGCATCGGCACCAACACCATGATCGTGCACGGTCCGGCGACGCTGGGCGGCGCGACCTACCGGATCCAGCCCGACCATATCGAGGTCGGCTCGCTGATCGGACTCGCGGCCGTGACGCGGTCGCCGCTTCGCATCGTGCGCGCGGGCGTCGAGCATCTGCGCTCGATCCGCATGGGATTCGAACGGCTCGGCATCGTCTGCCGCATCGAGGGCGACGATCTCATCGTGCCATCAAACCAGACGCTGAAGATCCAGGACGATTTTGGCGGCCACGTGCCGAAGCTGGAAGACCAGCCCTGGCCGGCCTTCCCGGCCGATCTGATGTCGATCGCGATCGTCACCGCCACGCAATGCGAGGGCGTGATCCTGATGTTCGAGAAGATGTTCGAATCGCGGATGTTCTTCGTCGACAAGCTGATCGCGATGGGCGCGCGTATCGTGCTCTGTGACCCCCATCGCGCCATCATCGCCGGCCCCAGCCGCCTGCGCGGTGCATCGATGATCTCGCCCGACATTCGCGCCGGCATGGCCATGCTGCTCGCGGCCGTCTGCGCCGAGGGCACCTCCACGATCAACAACGCCGACCAGATCGAGCGCGGCTACGAGCGCATCGACGAGCGCCTCAACGCGCTCGGCGCGAAGATCAGGCGCGTGCCTGAACGGAAGGGCTGAGGCGCTTCTTCCCTTCTCCCCTTGTGGGAGAAGGTGGCGTAGGCGGCCTTTGGCCGCCGTTTTTGAGAACGCCGAAGCTTCGCATCGGCTATAGCGCCGGATGAGGGGTTGCTTCAGCGAGTCCTGCTGCTTGAGGGCCGTACGCGGAGAGATCCCCCTCACCCGTCTCGCCGCTGCTGCGGCGAGCCACCCTCTCCCGCAAGGGGAGAGGGAGAAGACCAAGCCATGTTTTCGTCGCCCGGCTGTGCTATTGACCCGGCCATGCTCGACACCGTCCAGCCTCGTTCGCAGCCGCAAGCCGGCGTGCCGCCAAATCCTCTCGCCGACGAATTCGTCGCGACGCTGCGGCTGGCCGTGCCGATGATGCTGACGCAGCTCGGGCAGATCGCGATGATCACGACCGATCTCGCGCTGATCGGGCGGCTCGGCGAGAGCGCGGTCGCAGCAGCAGCGCTGGCGCACACGGTCTATTTCGTCAGCTTCACCTTCGGGCTCGGATTGATGACGGCGGTGTCGCCGCTGGTCGCGCAAGCCTTCGGCGCCGGCGATGTCAGGCGCATCCGCCGCTCTCTGCGCGTCGGCTTGTGGGTCGCCTTGCTGATCTCGCTGCCGATGATGGCCTCCCCGCTCTATGGCGAGCACATCCTGGTCGCACTCGGTCAGGCGCCGCACTCGGCCGCGCTCGCCCAGCGCTATCTGAATGGGCTGGCCTGGGGCATCGCGCCGGCACTCGGCTTCATCGCGCTGCGCAGCATGATGAGCGCGGTGAACCGGCCGCAGGCCCCGCTATGGATCACGCTCGCGGCGATCCCCGTCAATGCCGCGCTGGTCTACGCCCTGATCCACGGCCTGTTCGGCCTGCCGGAGCTCGGTCTGTTCGGCGCAGGGCTTGCGACCACCATCGTCAATCTCGGCACGTTCGTCGCCACGCTCGCCATTGCGGGGCTGCGCAAGCCGTTCGCGGATTATCGTCCGCTTGCCCATCTCTGGCGGATCGACTGGCCCCTGATGCACAAGCTCATCGCGATCGGCGCCCCGATCTCGTTCTCACTGCTGCTGGAATATGGCCTGTTCTCTTCGGCGGCGCTGCTGATGGGGTTGATCTCGACCACGGCGCTCGCGGCGCATCAGATCGCGCTCCAGGTCACCGCCGTGCTGTTCATGGTCCCGCTCGGCATCGGCATGGCAGCCACGGTGCGGGTCGGCCACGCCTTCGGCCGGGGCGACCCGGCTGCGGTGAGGCGCGCAGGTCTCGTGGCAGCCGTGATCGGGATCGCGTTCGTCTCGGCCCTCAGCGTCGCAATCATTCTCGGCCGCTATGAGCTCGGACGGCTGTTCTTCGGCAGCGGCGAGGCGAGCATGGCGACCGTCGAGCTGACTGCAACGCTGCTGCTGGTCGGCGCGACCTTCTTCATCGCCGATGCCATCCAGACCATCATGGGCGGCGCACTGCGCGGCATCAATGACACCAGAATGACGTTGGTATTCGCCGCGATCGGCTACTGGTGCGTGGGCTTTCCCATCGCCTGGTTGCTCGCTTTTCACGCTGATTTCGGCGCGGTCAGTGTCTGGATCGGACTGTCGATCGGATCGTTCGTCTATGCCGGACTTCTGATCTTGCGCTTCCGGATGCTGACGCGCAAACTGGCGGGATGAACGGGACCGTCCGCGAAGTCATCCCCGATGTCGACGCCGGCACGCTGCTGGCCGGTGCGCAATTCATCGACGCCTTTCGCGTGGAGATCGGCACAGCACCGGTGAATGCCCGCGAGGCCTGCACCAGGATGGTGTTACACGGACCGCGCTGGATCGGTGCACTGACACGCCTGCGCAACATCCTCGTGAGGCCCTTTGGATTGAAGACATCGGGTGAAGGCGCACCAGCGCCGGGCGGCCCGATCGGCTTGTTTCCGGTGCTGAGCGAAACGCCGGAGCAGCTGGTCGCCGGCTTCAATGATTATCATCTCGACTTCCGCATCGTGGTCGATGTCGCCGGCGAAGCGGTGCTGCGCCACGTCACCCTGACCACGCTGGTGCGGACCAACAATCGGCTGGGCCGCGCCTATCTCGCGTTCATCACGCCCTTCCACAAGCTCGTCGCCCGCAGCATGATGGGGCGGCTCGTGGAGCCGGCCCGATGACGCTCTCCGTCGACCTCTTCTACTCCTTTCGCAGCCCGTTCAGCTGTCTGGCGTTGCCGAAAACGCTCAACCTGGTCGAAACCTACGATCTGACGGTGAATTTGCGGCCGGTCTATCCGCTCGCAGTCCGTGTGCCCGGGTTTTTCAAGAAGGCCAGCCCGAACTTCATTCGCTATGTGGTGCTCGACAGCACGCGCGTGGCGCAGCACGAAGGCATTCCGTTCCGCTTTCCCAGGCCCGATCCGATCGTGCAGCACAAGGTGACGTTCGAGGTCGCGGCGGAGCAGCCCTACATCCACCGTCTGACCCGGCTTGGTGCCATGGCGCAGCTCGAGGGACGCTCGCTCGCATTCACCGATGCAATCGCCCGCGTGCTGTGGGACGGCTCGGTGTCGGGCTGGAACGAAGGCGATCATCTCGGGCGCGGCGCCGAAAAGGCCGGCTTCGATCTCGCCGCGATGGATGCCGCAATCACCGCGGACCCTGATCGCTACGAGCAGGTGATCACGGAGAACGAGAAGGACCACGCCGCCTCCGGCCATTGGGGCGTGCCGACCTTCGTGTTCGACAACGAGCCGTTCTTCGGCCAGGACCGCATCGATTTGCTGGTCTGGCGCATGCAGGGCAAGGACCTGATGCGGCGCTAGCTCACTCGGCCAAGCGCGCTGACTTGTCCGACGAGGCTTCCGACCACTCGCCGACGACGCGATCGAGATCGCAGAGATTCTGGTGCATCTGCTCCAGCGAGAAGCCGATCGCGAAGAAGCGCTCGGCGGTGTCGCTCGGCTGGCCGCGGATCAGGCCGTCCTGGCGAACGGCGGCAACCGCCTCGGCGTAATGCTGGAGCGCGACGTGCACGGGATGAATCGGCGGCGCGCCGGCACCAGCCCGCAACGCTTCGGCCGCCGAGCGCAGAAAGCGCACGATCGCCGCACTGACCTCCGCCAGCGGCGCGGCGAGCCGCATCTGCACCTCGGCCGGCAACGGCACCACGGTCGAGCGGCCGATCATCACGACGTCGTGGCGCAGCCGTAGGATCGTTCGCAGCAAGGGACCGGTGTCGGGCCCGCTTGACAGGCGCGCGGCCCGCTCGCGCTCGGCTTCGGCACCGATCGCATTCATGCCCACCATCGCGGTGCCGATGCCGTCCTGGATCCGGTGCAGCGCATCGTTGTCGCGGCCGCGCGTGAGACCCGCGAGCAGCTCGGTGAAGGCGTCCGCGATCAGCTCGAGCAGCCTTGCCGCGCTGGCGCGGATCTGGCGCACCGCGCGCGAGGGCAGCACCAGGAACGAGACCAGCAATCCCGTGATTGCGCCGACCCCGACCTCGCTGACCCGATCGATTGCCGATGTCATGGGATCGGAATGATGCATCGTCGGAACCAGCAGCACGATGATGGCGGTGACCGTCGCTGCATTGAGGCTCGGGTTGATCGCGGCGACGAAGGCGAGTGGCGCGACCGCCAGCACCAGCAGGCCCAACAGGCCGGCCTCGGTCGAATAAGGGATCAGGATCGCGATGGCGCCCCCATAGATGGCGCCGCCGATGGTGCCGAGCACGTAATCGCGCGTCGCCTTCAGCGAGCGCCCGACGCTCAACTGGGTCACGATCAGCGAGGTCAGCACCGCCCAGAGCGGCAGCAGCAGATGCAGCGCGGTGGCGATCGCGTAGGCCGCGGTGGCCGCGACCGTGACCCGGATCGCCAGGCCCAGTTGCGTTCGCCGCGCCCGGACCCGGTCGAACACATCTTTTGGAAGTCCCATCGTGGAATATCCCGATCCTCTTGGAGCCGGCCAAAAGCATAGCTGATGCCCGCAGCCCATGGCCGCTTGAAAGGCCAAATCAGCCCGCCTAACTTGCGCGCCAAAACGAGGAAACACGATGGCCCACGAAACCGCAACGCTCGCTGCCTATGTCTTCAATCTGAAATACGGGGATATTCCGGCGGAAGTGCTGGATCGCGCAAAGGTGCTGACGCTGGACTTCCTGGGCAGCGCCATCCGCGCCCGCAGCGAAGCGGAATCGACCCCCTCGATCCTGAAGATGCTGGAGGCGCTCGCGCTCGACACCAGGGGCGAATCCACCGTGTTCGGCGACAGCAAGACCTGGACGCCGGCGGTCGCGGCGCTGCTCAACGGCGCGCTCGGCCATTCCCTCGACTTCGACGACACCCATGCGGACTCCTCGCTGCACCCGAGCGCGCCGGTCGTTCCGGCCGCCTTCGCCATCGGCGAGATGGTCGGCGCGTCGGGCCGCGACGTGCTGACCGCGATCGTTGCGGGCTATGAGGTCTGCTGCCGGCTCGGCAACGCGCTCGACCCGACCTCGCATTATGCGCGCGGCTTCCATCCGACCGCCACCGCTGGCACCTATGGCGCAGCAGCGGCCGCCGGAAAACTGTTCGGCCTGTCCGAGCAACAGCTCATCGCCGCCTTCGGCGTCGCCGGCAGCCAGGCCGCGGGCTCGCTGCAATTCCTGGTCAATGGCGCCTGGAACAAGCGCTACCAGGTCGGAGCCGCCGCGATGAATGGCGTGATCGCCGCGACGCTGGCGCGCAACGACTTCGTCGGGGCGACGGAATCCGTGGAGGGCAAACATGGCCTGCTCGCCGGCTACACCGACGATGCGCATCCCGACAAGGCGGTCGCCGAGCTCGGCAAGACCTACGAGACCATGAAGATCGGCGTCAAACCGTATCCGAGCTGCCGCTATACCCACGCCGCGATCGACGCGCTGATCGCAATGCGGCGCGAGCACAATCTGACGCCCGATCAGGTCAAGCGGGTCGAAATCGGCCTGCATCGCAACGGCATCACGCTCACCGGCGACGCCGCGACCAAGCGCCACCCGACCTCGATCGTCGGCGGCCAGTTCTCGATGTTCTTCACCGGCGCGCTCGCGCTCGACCAGGGCTCATTTGGCTGGGACGACTACAATCGTCTTGGCGACGCCGCCATCGACGCACTCGCCGACAAGTTCGACGTAGTGCAGGACGATCGCCTCGAAATCGGCCGCACCCACCCCTTTGGCGCGCGCGTGAGTATCACGACGGACGACGGCGTGCATGAGCGGCTCTACGCCGATCCCTCGGGGGAGCCGACCTCGTTCCCGGATGCACAGGCGATGCAGCAAAAATTCTTGACGCTGGCACGCCCGGTGCTGAATGCGCGCGCGGAGAAATTCGCAGACGCGATCATGACGCTGGAGCGGTTCGATCGCGTGGCAAAGGCGACGGAGCTGGGAAGGTAAAGCACCTCAATCCATCCCCGCCACCTTCCCTTTAGCGCGCGTTGCCGCAATCACATCCCGCACCAGATCAAACACACCGTCCGCTTCCGGCGGTGAGTTCGGCGAACGGCCGAGCCGCACGATCACGAGTCGTTCCGACGGAATCACGATTGTATACTGCCCGATCGTGCCCTTGGCGAAGAAGGCATCGCGCGGCCAGCCGTGATCGACGCGAAAGGTCGCGCCAAAGCTGTCGCCCTGGTTGGTCCAGAATCCGGCGCCGATACCGACCCAGGCATTGGGCGTCGCCGACGCCGAGTAATTCACCCAGCCCTCGGGCAGGATGCGCCGGCCGCCGGCGACGCCGTCGTCGAGATAGAGCTGGCCGAAACGCGCCCAGTCGCGCGCGGATGCGAGCATCTCGCTCGACCCCTCGATCGTGCCGGCGCCGTCGAGCTGGAGCGTGACGTGTCGCATGCCGAGCGGCGCGAACAATTCGCGGCGCGCGAAGGCAAGCGCATCGGCGGGATTGCCGCCGGCGGCGTTGCGGATCAGATGCGCGAGCATGATGGTGTTGCCATCGTGATAATTCCACACGGTGCCCGGCGCGGTCGCAAGCGGCATGCTCGCTGCATAGGCGGCCATGTCGGCCTCCACGAATTTCATGCGATTGACCGGCTCGAAGGCGGAGCCAAGCGAGGCCTGAAGCGAGCTGCCGAGCGCCAGGCCCGCGGTGTGGCGCAGCAATTGATCGACGGTGATGGCGTGACGCGGATCGTCCGGATTTGTCCAGGCGGCGACCGGTGCGGGCCCGTCGAGCTTCAGTCGGCCCTGGCGCACGAGGATCCCGGTGAGAGCCGAGATCACGGACTTGGTCATGGAGAAGCCGAGCAGCGGCGTCTCCGGTCCGATGCCGTCCGCATAGCGCTCCGCGATGATGCGGCCCGACTTCATGACGACGATTGCGCGGGTGCGGCGGAATGGCGGCGATGGCGGCTCAGCGAAGGCGCGATCGAGTGCGGCTGACAGCTCCGGGCTCTGTGGCGACACGACCGCGGGCCCGGCGATCTCGGGCAGCAACGCCGGCTGCCTGTCATCCGGCGGCAACGTGACGTCGGTGATCCCTCCGCCGTGCTCGAGCGTGCAGCCGAGTCCCTCGCGATAGACGGCGTGGCTGCGACCGATGCCGAACAGCGTCACCGTAACATCCTTGCGCGCGCGATCGACCCGATAGTCCATCGCCCAGGCGAACAGACTTGCGCCCGGCATCGCATCAATGGTCTCCGTCAGGTTAGGCCTGATATCGAGGCCCGAGACAAACGTCTCCGCGCAGAGCACGTCGGCGATGAAGCCGGTGACGACCTTGGGCACGTCATGGGCGCGAACCGTGCCGAGCGCGAGGCCGGCAAAGACGATGGCGATGGTGAGAAGGACGATCTTGCGGCGGCGGGTCACGGGCTTGCTCCGGCTTGAGGCGTGTGCCGGAGACGAAGCGGCATTCACGCGATGCCCGCTCGCCGGATTTGGAAAACGGCAGAGCCGAAAGCAGCGAGACGCTCGCCGATTCCAAAATAACCTTGATATTACAGCGTGCTAAAGATTAGACGGCATTCACCTTCAGCCGCCGGTACTCCGTCGGCGTCACGCCGGTCACGGCCTTGAAGGCGCGGTTGAAGGGGCCTAGCGACTGGAAGCCAGAATCCAACGCGATGGTGATGACGGGGACCTTGGCCTGGGCGGGATCGGCGAGGGCTGCCTTGGCCTCTTCGATCCGGTGGTTGTTCAGGAACACATTGAAATTGCGGTAGCCGAGCCCCTGGTTGATCAGCCGGCGCAGCCGGTATTCGGGAATCTTCAGCCGGCCCGCCAGCACGCCGATGCTGATGTTCTCCTGGCGATAGATCCGTTCGTCCGCCATCAGCCGCATCAGGGCGTCGATGAGCTTTTGGTCGGGGGCATCCTCGCCGACAGGCTGGCTCGCCGCGATCGCGGGCGCCGCTTCCGCGGCGGCTGGAAACAGGTCGGCGCCATCGACGCGCATCATCGCATAGGCGATGGCCGCGACAATGCCGGCGAGCACGCCTGTATTGACGGTGTTGGCGACGTCGCCGACGTCACTGCCGACGACAAGGATCTGGAGCACCGCGTTCAATCCGCCATAGAGCGCGGCAGCACAGACAATGAAGATACGGACGCGGCGGCGGCGCTCGACCAGATCGGCTGACCATGAGGCGATCGTCTGCACGATCGCGAGCGCAATGAAGCCGAGCACGATCAGGTTCACCGCGGTGACGGCGACCCGGACATGTCCGCCGGGTGCGATCCAGAGACAGCTGACGAAGCTGAAGGCTGCCACCAACGCCCAGGTCAATCCGTGCCACCGGCGCAGGCGAAACTCATCGTCGAACAGCGCGCGCGTGAACAGCCAGAACACCACGATATTGCCGGTCGACAACGCGATCAGCGGCGCATGCCATGCCGGTACCAGCGATGATGTTCCGACAGAATAGCTCACAGCATGCGCGGCCGAGCCGAGCGCAAAGGCCGCACCGAGCCGGGCTGCCAGCACATTGCGGAAATCCGAGAGTAATGACGCTGCCAACACCAGCAGCAGCGCCACGGCGGCGGCGCGAAAGGCGAGCTCGGCTGCGGCTGGGGTCATCGGGTGTTGCGATGGGTCGCGGTTGACATCAGCCGAACATCCTTCGTCAGGCGTATGTTTTCAAGCACCATCCGCACCACAGCTGTCATCGTCCGGCTTGACCGGACGATCCAGTACTCCGAGACGGCCATGATTGAACGGATAGGCCGCCGCGTACTGGATGCCCCGCCTTCGCGGGGCATAACAGCGGGCTTAGCCGCGACGCTGGCGCGGAATCCTGCTAGTATCGAGCCCAAGCAATTTAGACGGAGTTTTACCATGAGCTGGCAACCCTCGAACGATCCCGTGCTCGGCGATCCCATGTCCTGCGATGCGCTCGATCTCGTCATCGTGCCGCGCACGCGCGATCTCGGCGACGGCTTCGCGGTGCGGCGCGCGTTGCCGCACGGCAAGCGGCAGATGGTCGGGCCCTTCATCTTCTTCGACCATTTCGGGCCGGTGCAGTTCGTCTCCGGCAAGGGCATGGACGTGCGGCCGCACCCGCATATCGGGCTTGCCACGGTCACCTATCTGTTCGACGGCGCGATCATGCATCGCGACAGTGAGGGCAACATCCAGGAGATCCAGCCTGGCGCGATGAATTTGATGACGGCCGGCCGCGGCATCGCGCATTCCGAGCGCACGCCGGATGTGCAGCGCGCCTCGGGGCAGAAGATGCTGGGCCTGCAAAGCTGGATCGCGCTGCCGGCCGGATCGGAAGAGATCGCCCCGTCGTTCCAGCACTACGGCGCGGGTGACCTGCCGATGGTCACCGAGCGCGACTTCACCGCAAAGGTGATCGCGGGCTCGTCCTTCGGCATCACCTCACCTGTTTCGATGGTGTCGCCGTGGTTCTATACCGAGGTCACGGCGGCCGCGGGCGCGGTCGTGCCGCTCGACCCTGATCATGAGGAGCGCGCCATTTACGTGGTCGACGGCGAGGTCGAGATCGCGAACGAGCGCTACGAAGGGCCGCGACTGCTGATCTTCCGCCCGGGCGACCGCATCACGGTGAAGGCGCTCAAGGCCACGCGGATGATGTTTCTGGGCGGCGACGCCCTGGAGGGCCCGCGCCACATCTGGTGGAATTTCGTCTCCTCCAGCAAGGAGCGGATCGAGCAGGCCAAGCAGGACTGGAAAACCGGCCGCTTCGCCGCAGTTCCGCAGGAACATGAGTTCATTCCGCTGCCGGAATAGGCTAATCCGGCTTCCGGTCGCGCGATCAGGCTCGGCCGGATGTCCCGTCGCAAGGCCTTGCTCCGAAAGTTCTGCCGATGACCACCATGCTCTCCAGCGACCTGCCCCTGCCCAAGATCGGGCGCGGCAAGGTGCGCGATATCTACGCCGTCGACGACGACCGCCTGCTGCTCGTCACCACGGACCGCATCAGCGCCTTCGATGTCGTGATGGGCGAGACCATCCCGATGAAGGGCGCGGTACTGACGCAAATCAGCGCCTTCTGGTTCAACGAGCTCGAAGGCGTGGTGCCGCATCACATGATCAGCGCCGACACCGACGAGATCATCGCCGCCGTGCCGGCCTTGAAGCCGCATCGTGCCGAGATTCTCGGCCGCGCCATGCTGTGCCGCCGGACCACGGTGTTTCCGATCGAATGCGTGATCCGCGGTTATCTCTCGGGCTCGGCCTGGAAGGAATATGCAGCAAGCGGAACGCTGGCCGGCGAGAAGCTGAAGGCGGGACTTGTCGAGAGCGAGAAGCTGGAGCCCTCGATCTTCAGCCCGGCGACCAAGGCCGAGACCGGCCATGACGAGAACATTACCATCGCAAAAATGCGCGAGGTCGTCGGCGACGAGACGGCCTACACGCTCGAGAGCATGACGCGCGCGATCTACACGCTCGGCGAGGAGCTCGCCCGCGAACAGGGCATTATCATCGCCGACACCAAGTTCGAATTCGGCCGCGACAAGGACGGCCGCATCATCCTGATCGACGAAGTCATGACGCCGGATAGTTCGCGCTTCTGGGCCGTCGATGCCTACAAACCCGGCCAGCCGCAGGCGAGCTTCGACAAGCAGCCCTTGCGCGACTATCTCGATGTCGAGCGCCGCGCCGGCCGCTGGAACGGCGACGCCCCGCCGCCGCCTTTGCCCGCAAGCGTGGTGGACGCGAC
The DNA here is from genome assembly GCF_023101105.1 of Bradyrhizobium sp. 155. Lineage (NCBI taxonomy): Bacteria > Pseudomonadati > Pseudomonadota > Alphaproteobacteria > Hyphomicrobiales > Nitrobacteraceae > Bradyrhizobium > Bradyrhizobium sp. 155. Next base: position 7,670,823 of record NZ_CP064704.1, read on the forward strand.
CAGCAAGCGGTATCTGGAAGCATATCGCCGCGTGACGGGAAGCGAACTCAAGATCTAGTGCAGGCCCTTAGCGTCGTCCTGGACCAGCGAACGAAGTGAGCGCCGATCCAGGACCCATTACCACCGGGCGCGGTTTGGCGAAGACTGTGGCCGTCACCTCGCGGCACGACTCCTCCCTGGGATAATGGGTCCTGGCTTTCGCCAGGACGACACCGAATGGCGGGCGCTTCGGTTTCTTCCATCCGGCTTGCAAGAATCTTGTTGCGCTAAGTCTCCAGTCGTCTACCTCTCGGAGGGGAATACTCAGCGAGTGGCACGGCGTGACAGATCCAGCGATTGGCTTCACTCCGTCGACCGGGCTCAATCCGGCCCTCAAGCGCGCGCTGAACGATATATTGGGCGGGAGCGCCGCCAGCGTCCTGACCGTCACGTTCGGACTGTCCTACGCGCTGCTGATCTTCGCGGGGCCGTTGTCGCCCTATCTGTCCTACGGCATCACGGCCACTTTCGTCAGCTCCGCGGTGCTTGCGGCCGTCGTCGGGCTCGGCAGCTCGCTGCCCTTCGCGATTGCAGCCCCCGACAGCTCGACCGCCGCGGTGACGGGTATCCTGGCGGCCTCGGTGGTCGAACGCATCGAGACGGCGAACCTGTCGACGCCGTTGCTGTCCCCTATCCTGATCACGCTCGGCCTGTCGACGATGCTGACAGGATTGGTGCTGTGTGGACTGGGCCTGACGCGGCTTGGCCGCGCCATCCGTTACGTGCCTTATCCGGTGGTCGGCGGCTTCCTCGGCGCCACCGGACTTCTCATCGTCATGGGTGCGGTCCGGGTGATCACCGACCATCCGCTGCAGTTCACGACGCTGTCGCACTTCGCCGACCGCACCATCCTGCTGGAGCTCGGTGGCGCCTGCGCGATGGCGCTGGTGCTGTATCTCACCTGGCACCGCTCGCGCAGCCCGTTCGGACTGCCGATCATCCTGGTCGGCGGCGTGCTCACCGCGCATCTGGCGTTCTGGATCACCGGCGTTTCCTTCGATGAGGCGCGCACATTGGGCTGGACCTTTCAGCCACCGCCGCAAGCGGTCTTCATGCTGCCCTGGCATACCGACGATCTCGCCCGCTATCCCTGGTTTGCCATACCGGACCTGCTTGGCAATGTCGTCGCCGTCATCTTCGTCACGGCCTCCAGCACGCTGTTCAACACCACCGGCATCGAGGTGGCCACGCATCGCGAAGCCAATCTGGAGTGTGAGCTGAACGTCACCGGCGCCGCCAACATCCTGACCGGCATGCTGGGCGGCTACCCCGGTTGCAGCTCGACCAGCCGCTCGATGCTCAATTTCAGCAGCGGCGGCCGCGGGCGACTGTCCGGCCTCACCGCCGCAGCGCTGTCGCTGCTGGTGCTTGCCGTCGCACCCGAGCTGCTCGGCTTCATCCCCAAATGCGTGCTCGGCGGGCTGTTGCTCTATCTCGGCGCCGACCAGTTGCACAAATGGATCATCGAGTCGCGCAAGCGGCTGTCGAAGCTCGAATATCTCTCGCTGATCGCCATCATCGCGATCATCGTGGCCTGGGGTTTCGTTCCGGGCATCCTGATCGGCGTCATCATCGGCTGCGCGACGTTTGCGTTCAGCGCCGCGCGGGTCGAGTCGATCAAATACAGTTTCGACGGCTCGGAGTACCGCTCCTCGCTCGACCGCTCGCGCGACGACCAGGACGTGCTGCTTGCCCACGGGGGCAAGATCCAGGGCCTCAATCTCCAGAGCTATCTCTTCTTCGGCTCCGCCAACCGGCTCTACCAGCACGTCAAGCAGCTGCTGCAGGAACGCCCCGAGTGCCGCTATCTGCTGTTTGACTTCAAGCTCGTCACCGGCGTGGATTCATCGGCTGCCTATAGTTTCGCCCAGATCAAGCGCAGCGCCGGCGATCTCGGAGTCGAGCTGATCCTGGTGCATCTGTCGGCTGCGGCCGAGAAGGTGCTGCGCTCCAGCGACTTCGTCGGCGAGGGCGTCACCATCATCCCCGAGCTCGATCGCGCGCTGGAATGGTGCGAGAACGAGCTCATCTCGCAGCATCAGGAGCTGGCGCAGGAAGAAGCCAGCCTGCGTGACTGGTTCACGCGAATGCTCGGCAGCGAAGACGGCGCCGACGAGCTGATCCGCCGCTGCCAGCGCATCGAGGTCGAAGCCGGCGAGGTCATCGTGCAGGCCGGCGCCCCCGCCGATTCCATGCATTTCATCCTCGACGGCCGCGTCGGCATCATGATCCCGGCCGATCACGACCGCACCACACGCGTGCGCAGCCTCGGCCGTTACACCACGATCGGCGAGATGGGGCTGGTGTCACAGACACCGCGCAGCGCGACCATCCAGGCCGAGGTCGACAGCGTGCTCTACGTGCTGAATACGCACCAGTTCGACGCCATCAAGACCGAGGATCCAGCGCTCAGCCACAAGCTGCTGACCTATTTCGTGTCGGTCATGGCGGAGCGGCTGACCTTTGCGAACCGCACGATCGCGGTGCTCAGGCGGTAGCCCTCGCATCCAGAAACGTTCTGCAATGTGCTACGAACAAATCCGGGTATTGGAAAGGTGCGCCGTGTCCGGAGTCGGGATACAGGATGAGCTGCGCATCACTCATCGCCTTGAACATGTTGTAGGCGTTGATGCTCGGGAACATTGAATCGTCGCTGCCGTGAACAATCAAGGTGGGCTGCGCGATTGCGCGGAGGATGGACGCCTCGTCCTTGCGGGCACACCAGGTGATGATCGCCTTCGCCTGAGGTTCGCTCACACTGTCTCCGCTTTCGGGATCCCGGTCCTGTGCGCGCGCAGTCCTCGCGCGATAAAGCCCCTACCGGCGCGCTGGCTGGCCTCGGAGGGCGTAAAGAACAGCGGCAGCCTGACATCGGCAGCCCCACGGGCAAAGGCGTCGTTGACGACGGCCATCAGATGCTCCTCGCCGCCGCGCGGCGCCGCTCCCGCCACGATCATCTTGCGGACGAGCCCCGTCCCCCGGGCAGCGAGCACCTGAGCGATCATGCCACCGAGCGAGAAGCCGAGAAGATCGACCTCACCGAGATCGAGCGCCCTGATGAAAGTTTCGGCATCCGCCGCCATCCGCTCGACGTTGTCCGGCGTCGCGCCGGAGCTCGTGCCGACGCCCGCATTGTTAAAAACGATGACCGGCCTGGTTTCCGCGAGCCGGTTCACCACGGCCGGATCCCAGGAATCCATGTTGCCTGTGAAATGCTGAAGCAGGACCAGTGGCATACCCTTTGCCGGGTCGAGGCGCCTGAAGGCAAAGCGCATACCGCCGGCCTCGATGAATTCCGTTCGCGCCGTTTCAAGGGACATGCCTTTTCCTTTTTCTTGAAGTGCACGGATGGCTGCTGGCACGACGGCGAGCACTCCATATATGACGCTCGCCATATGTATGTCGTCTTCCCGCGCTCGAGGGTGGAGACGTATCAGCCGGCTTACGGCATCGACAGGACGTAGATGCCATCATTTCGGCCATCGAATTGGCGAGGGGAGCAGGCGCACAAACAGGTGGTCCGTCGCATCCAGGAGTCATCATGAGAATCGGCTTGGTTCTGTCTCCGAGCTTCCAGGCCGTCTGTTTCGGCGCCGTCGCCGCTTTCGACGTGGCGAACAAGCAGGCTGGAGAAAAAATCTACGATGTTCGTGCGTTCTCGGAAGACGGCGGGCTGGTCACCTCGTCTGCTGGGATGCAAGTCATGACGGAGCCTTTCGATCAGGCCGCTTTCGACACCCTCATCGTCGCGGCGGGCCTCGACATTCCAACCTCATCACCCGGCCTCGTCCGGCTGCTTCGCGCAGCGGCCCGGAATGCGCGGCGGGTTTCGTCGATCTGTCTCGGCTCGTTCGTGCTCGGTGACGCCGGGCTGTTGAACGGGCGGCGAGCGACCACGCATTGGCGCTACGCACAGGAGATGCAGGCCAGATTCCCGGGTTGCAATGTGGACGCCGACAAGATCTTCATTGCCGACGGCCAGATCTGGACGTCTGCCGGCATGAGCGCCGGCACCGACATGGTCGTCGGCATGATCGAACGAGATCTCGGTGCCGAGAGGGCTCGCTCCGTGGCCAAAGGCATGGTCATGTACCACAGCCGCCCCGGCGGACAATCGCAGCATTCGGTTTTGCTGGAGGTGGGAACGAGCGAAGACAGGATCCAGAAGGCCCTGAACTACGCCCGGCAAAACCTGCGCGAGAGCCTCACGATCGAAGATTTGGCCCGCGCCGCCTGTCTCAGCCCGCGGCAATTCACGCGACTCTTCCGCTCGGCGACCGGCACGACGCCGGCCAAGGCCGTCGAAGCCTTGCGCCTCGAATCCGCGAAGCTGATGCTGGAGCAGACTCGTTTGCCGATCGAGGTCGTGGCGCGCGAGACCGGCTTTGCGACCCGTGAGCGCATGCGACAGGCTTTTGTCCGCGTGCATGGCGAGGCGCCGCGGACCTTCCGCAAGGAGGCTGGGCCACTCGCCATGCTCTGACGTGCCTCAAATCAGCTCAGCCGGATATTGGACAGATCGATCGAGACGACCAGCGGCTCGGTGCTGAAGCTGCCGTCGGGTTGCCGTGCATAAATGCGACGCTTGGTCGGAAACCGGATGCCCGAGACCTCGACATAGCCATCGATCAGATGCGCGCCGGGCGTATTGCCGGCGATCTCCACGTCGTAATCGTGCCGCTTCAAGAGTCCGTCCGCATCGAAATAGAGCGTCTGCACCGCGCTGTGCGTTGCGATGTCATTTGGAAAACGGACCGCAAGACGGCGCCACAGCCCGTCATTCGTACGCACCGGCTCCAGCTCTTCTGCCTCGACTCCCGGCCAGGCGAGCACGAACGGGGTGTTGAGGTAAGTCCACATGGCGCAGCCGGCGAAATAGGCGAGCTGGAGATCGGTCCACGGCGTTTGCAGAGTATGACCTGCAAAGCTGCTGCGCGGGTCACGAAGCTCGTCGAGCACCGTGCCGTCGGCCGCTTCGAGGGCGACCCGCCCCGGCTCGAACCGCGAACGGCGGCGCTCGGCGCCGAAGGGCGAGTGGGACGCCCATTCCTGGCGCAGACCAACCGTCACGGTGGTCTGCTGAAGCGTCTCAGGCTCCCCTTTCAAGGACCACAACACGCCCCCCTGCTGAAGGTCGGCCGCGACCTGCTCGAACTGGTTCCAGCGCTGAAGCCCACCATGGGCTTCGATCGCCAGCTCACTTAGTTTGGTCATCACGTTCTCCTGCGTAGGGGCCGTTGCATTGAGCCCTGCTGCAGAGAACGTTAGGCCCTCACGGGAGGACGGCGAACGCCGTAGATGCCGCGTTTCAGGCCACGGCGACCAGCAGCTAAACCCCCGCCATCATCACATATTTGATCTCGACATATTCTTCCATGCCGTGATGCGAGCCTTCGCGGCCGAGGCCGCTTTCCTTGACGCCGCCGAAGGGCGCCACTTCGGTGGTGATCAGGCCGGTGTTGACGCCGACCATGCCGGATTCCAGCGCCTCGGCGACACGCCAGACGCGGCCGAGATCGCGGGAGTAGAAGTAGGAGGCGAGCCCGAACGGCGAGGCGTTGCACATCGCGATGACGTCGGCCTCGTCCTTGAAGCGGATCACCGGTGCGAGCGGGCCGAAGGTTTCCTCCTGCGCCACCAGCGAGTCCGGCTCGACGTCGGCAAGCACCGTCGGCTCGAAGAACGAACGCCCGAGCTCGCTGCGCTTGCCGCCGGTGACGATCCTGGCGCCGCGCTTGACGGCGTCCGCGATATGGCGCTCGACCTTGTCGACCGCTTTCAAATTGATCAGTGGGCCCTGCGTGACGCCGTTCTCGGTACCGTCACCGATCTTCATCGCCGCGACTTTCTTCGACAGCTTCTGCACGAACTCGTCGTAGATCTTGTCCTGGGCGTAGATGCGGTTGGCGCAGACGCAGGTCTGGCCCATGTTGCGGTATTTCGAGACGATCGCGCCGTCGACCGCCGCATCGATGTCGGCGTCGTCGAACACCACGAACGGCGCGTTGCCGCCGAGCTCGAGGCCGAGCCGCTTCACGCCGACGGAGGCCTGCCGGTAGAGAATCTTGCCGACCGCGGTCGAGCCGGTGAAGCCGACGAAACGCACGGCCGGATGCTCGCACAACACCTTGCCGATCGGCGCTGCATCGCCCGTGACGATGTTGAACACACCCTTGGGCACGCCGGCTCTCTCCGCGAGCGCGGCAAGCGCCAGCGCCGACAGCGGCGTTTCATTGGCGGGCTTCAGCACCACGGTGCACCCGGCCGCAAGCGCCGGCGAAACCTTTCGTGTGATCATCGAGTTCGGGAAATTCCACGGCGTGATCGCGCCGCAGACGCCGATCGGCTGCTTGATCGCGAGCAAGCGCGCATCCGGCCGCTGCGTCGGAATCGTCTCGCCATAGACGCGGCGGGCCTCCTCGGCGAAAAATTCGACATAGGCGCCGCCGATGTCGACCTCGCCGAGCGCTTCGGCGAGCGGCTTGCCCTGCTCGGAGGTGAGGATCAGCGCGAGGTCCTCGCGATTGGCGATGATCAGCTCGAACCATTTGCGCAAAATATTGGAGCGCTGCTTGGCGGTGTGCTTGGCCCAGCCCGGGAACGCGCGCTCGGCGGCCTCGACCGCCCTGGTGGCGTCATCGGCCGAAAGCTGCGGAACCTTTGCAAGCTCGATGCCGGTTGCGGGATTGTTGACGGCGAAGACCGGCGAGCCGACCCAGGTGCCGTCGATGTAACAGGCCTCCTTCAGCAGCGACGGGTCCTTCAACCGGTCGCGCAGATTGGACGTGGCGTGCTGGGCACGTGCGGCGGCGGTCGGGGTCATGGCGTTGCTCCTGCGGGGCTTTTGCGGGCTGTTCCGGTTCGGCCGGAATATAGGGAGACGCGGCGCGCAATGCACCGTCCCGCAACGCACATCTGCTGGGAGCCAGGCTCGGAGCGGCGGAGTTACGCCGCGCCGCTCAGATAGGTCTCGCGCCGCCCGATCATGCGCTCGGCGGCGGCCTTGGCGTCGGCCTTCGAGGAGGTTGCGCAGGTCCGGTATTCGAGATCAGGAACGTCGGACGCGTTGCGGCGGCCGAACCAGGACTTTGAACCGACCGGCAGCAGCGCCAGCGCCTGTGCCAGATTGTCGACAGCGCCGAAGGAATAAAGTGCGCCGGTGCCGGCGATGCGGACCTCGTAGATGCCGGGCGCGATCGGCGCTTCGAGATTCTCGCCCCGTCCGGGACGGGGATAGCGCTTCCATTCGCTCCAGGTCGAAATCATCTGAGGTCCCCCCTCGCGGCCGGTGGGCGGCCGCCAATTTGCATCAAGTCTTAACGTCGACCGTCGATCGGCCGAGAGCTGAACGCCGCAGCTCACAAAATGTTTCAAGTGCTTCAAACAGTCGAAACATCTCGCCAGCACCCATCCACGGTCACGGCTGGTTGCGGCCATCCACCACAGATTGTGACGGAGTGTTGCAGGTCAGCCGCCTTGTCGTCGTGCGAGGGGAGCCGACCGTCAAGTCACGACATCGCGACCGCGGCAGGTACGCGGATGTGCTTGCCGCGCGGCGCACGCGGGAGGACAATCGATCGCTTCCAACAATAATCAAACCGGAGGAAACGCGGATGCAAGGCAAAGCTGAGATCGACGAGATTCTGCGCCAGAAGAGCGAGGCCAGGGAGATTCCCGGCGTCGTCGCCATCGCCGCCAGCGGTACCGAGGTGCTGTATCAGGGCGCGTTCGGCAAACGCGACCTGTCCAAGCCGGATGCGATGACCGCCGACAGCGTGTTCTGGATCGCATCGATGACGAAGGCGGTGACATCAGCGGGCGCGATGCAGCTCGTCGAGCAAGGCAAGCTGTCGCTGGATGCGCCGATCGGCGAGGTGTTGCCCGATCTCGCCAAGCCGCAGGTGCTCGAAGGTTTCGATGCCAAGGGCGAAGCCAAGCTGCGGCCGGCCAAGGGGCCGATCACGCTGCGCCAGCTCATGACCCACACCGCCGGCTTTGCCTACAACATGTGGAACGGCGATCTCGCGATCCATCTCGAGAAATCCGGCATCCCCGCCATCACCACCTGCCAGAACGCGGCGTTGAAGACGCCGGTTATGACCGACCCCGGCACGCGCTGGGAATACGGCACCAATATCGATTTCGTCGGCAAGGCGGTGGAAGCCGTCAGCGGCAAGCGCCTCGATGCCTATCTGCGCGACAATCTGTTCGCACCGCTCGGCATGAGCGATACCGCTTTCAAGATCACCGACGACATGCGCAAGCGTCTGGTCGGCATGCATGCGCGCGGCGAGGATGGCCAGCTCGCCGCGATCCCGTTCGAGCTCGAGCAGGAGCCGGAATTCCACATGGGCGGCGGCGGCCTTTATTCGACCGCGGCCGACTACATCAAGTTTACCCAGATGATCCTGAACAAGGGCCGCGGCAACGGCAATCAGGTGCTGAAGGCCGAGACCATCGCGACGATGGGGCAGAACCACATCGGCGACCTCGCCATGGGCAAGATGACCACGGCGGCGCCGATGTACACCAATGACGTCGATCTCTATCCGGAGCAGGTGAAGAAGTGGGGCCTCAGCTTCATGATCAACACCGCCAAGACCGCCGAGGGCCGCAGCGCGGGCAGCCTCGCCTGGGCGGGCCTCGCCAACACCTATTACTGGATCGACCCGGCGCGCGACGTCACCGGCGTGATCCTGATGCAGCTGCTGCCATTCGCCGACGCAAAGTGTCTCGAGGCTTTTGCCGGCTTCGAGCGCGGCGTCTATGCCGGGCTCGATGCGGGAAGCGGGCAGAAGGCGGCGTGAGGCGCGCCTGACTCTCACGACGCGTCACGGCCGGGCTTGTTGTCCCGGCCGTGCACGCAGCTGACTGGAGGACACGATCTTGGCAGACAAAGCCGACAGTTACGTTTGCGGCACCTCCGACACGCCGCTGCTCGGCGACACCATCGGGCGCAGCCTCGATCAGGCCGCGCGGCGCTGGAGCGATCGTGAGGCGCTGGTCTCGCCCAGCCACGGCGTGAGATGGAAATGGGGAGAGTTTGCCCAGCGGGTCGACGCGCTCGCCGCCGGCTTTGTCGCGCTCGGCCTCGAACGCGGCGCGCGGATCGGCATCTGGTCGCTGAACCGGCCGGAATGGACACTGACCCAGTTTGCCGCCGCCAAGGCCGGCCTCATCCTGGTGACGATCAATCCGGCCTACCGGCTGAGCGAGCTGGAATTCGCGCTTCACAAGGTCGGATGCAGCGCCATCGTCACCGCGACGGCATTCAAGACCAGCAACTACATGGACATGCTCAACACGCTGTTGCCGGAGCTCGCGAGCGCCAAGCCCGGGCAATTGCGCGCGGCGCGGCTGCCGGCCTTGCGCATCGTGATCCAGATCGGCGGCCCCGCCTGCCCGGGCACGGTCCCGTTCGACGAGGTCGCCGGCATGGGCGGTACCCTGCATCGCGAACAGCTCGCCGCGCTCAGTGCCTCGCTGCAATTCGACGATGCCGTCAACATCCAGTTCACCAGCGGAACGACGGGATCGCCCAAGGGCGTGACGCTGACCCATCACAACATTCTCAACAACGGCTATTTCGTCGGCCGCGCCATGCGCCTGACCGAACAGGACCGCATCTGCATTCCGGTGCCGCTCTATCATTGCTTCGGCATGGTGATGGGCAACCTCGCCTCCGTCACGCTCGGCGCAACGATGGTCTATCCCGGCGAGGGGTTTGATCCGCTCGCAACGCTGCGGACGATCGAGCAGGAAAAATGCACCGCGCTGTACGGTGTGCCGACCATGTTCATCGCCGAACTCGACCACGGCGAATTCTCAAACTTCGATCTGACATCGCTGCGCACCGGCATCATGGCCGGTGCACCCTGCCCGATCGAGGTGATGAAGCGCGTCAACAGCGAGATGAACATGGGCGAGGTCACGATCGCCTATGGCATGACCGAGACGAGCCCGGTCAGCTTCCAAAGCGCCGTCGACGACCCGCTCGATCGCCGCGTCTCGACGGTCGGGCGAATCCATCCGCATGTCGAGGTCAAGGTCGTCGATCTCGAGGGCAAGATCGTCAAGCGCGGCGAACGGGGCGAGCTCTGCACCCGCGGCTACAGCGTGATGCTGGGCTACTGGGAGGAGCCGGAGAAGACCGCGGATGTGCTCGACGCCAACGGCTGGATGCATACCGGCGACATCGCCATCATCGACGACCAGGGTTATTGCAACATCGTCGGCCGCATCAAGGACATGGTGATCCGCGGCGGCGAGAACCTCTATCCCCGCGAGATCGAGGAATTTCTCTACCGCCATCCCAAGATTCAGGACGTGCAGATCTTTGGCGTTGCGGATACCCGCTACGGCGAGGAGCTCTGCGCCTGGATCCGCGTCAGGCCCGGCGAGACGCTGACGAAGGAAGAGGTGCGCACCTTCTGCGACGGCCAGATCGCCCACAACAAGATTCCGCGGTACGTGGAATTCGTCGACGAGTTTCCGATGACCGTGACCGGAAAGGTCCAGAAATTCCTGATGCGCGACGACGTGGAGCAACGGCTTGGACTGAAAGCCGCGAAGACGGCGTGAGCCGCAGCTGTCATTCCCCGCGAAGGCGGGGAATCCAGTACGCCGAAGCTTCTCGATTGAATCACGACCGTCTCGGAGTACTGGATCGCCCGGCCAAGCCGGGCGATGACAGCGAGGATGAGGCTATTCCACCTTAAGACGTCAGCCCGCGCTGCCCGGCGAGCTCCTTCAGCGACACCTGTGGACGCGCGCCGATGTGCTGGATCACTTCGGCGGCCGCGAGCGCGCCGAGTTCGCCGCACTGCTTGTGGGGCAGGTTGCGCGCCAGACCGAACAGGAAGCCGGCGGCGAAGAGATCGCCGGCCCCGGTGGTGTCCACGAGTTTCGCGATCGGAGACGCCGGGGCTGCGACTGCGTCAGTTGGCGTCACCACCACGCAGCCTTTCTCGCTGCGGGTGACCACGCCGAGATTGACGTCGTTGCGCAGCTGCTTGAGCGCGGTGTCGAAGTCCGAGGTCTGGTAGAGCGAATGCAGCTCGGACTCGTTCGCGAACACGATATCGACGGTGCCGTTGCGCATCAGCCCCAGGAACTCGTCGCGATAACGATCGACGCAGAAGGAATCCGACAACGTCAGCGCCACCTTGCGCTTGGCATCATGAGCGATCTTGGCCGCCTTGACGAAGGCGTCCTTGGCGTTCTTGGGGTCCCAGAGATAGCCCTCGAGGTAGACGATGCCGGCCGCGGCGATCTCGGCCGGGTCGATGTCGGCGGGCGACAGGTCCTGCGCGGCGCCGAGATAGGTGTTCATGGTGCGCTCGCCGTCGTCAGTCACCAGGATGTAGGAGCAGCCGGTCGCAGGACCGTCCTTCGCCGCGGGCGTGTTGAAGGCGACGCCGGCCGCGCGGATGTCGTGGACGTAGAGCTTCCCGATCTGGTCGTCCTTGACCTTGCCGACATAGGCGGCGCGCGCCCCGAGGCTGCCGATGCCGACGATGGTGTTGGCGGCCGAACCGCCGGAAACTTCCGTCGCCGGGCCCATGTCCTTGTAGATGGCGGCGGCCCGCGCCTCGTCGATCAGGGACATGCTGCCCTTGGTCATGCCGTGCTTGCCCAGAAAGGCTTCGTCGGTCTTGACCAGCACGTCGAACAGCGCGTTGCCGATGCCGAGAACGTCATATTTCACGTCAGCCATTCACCTTGATCCTGTTTGGCGGATTGCGATACCCGCGGAAATCCGCTTCCTGTCGGTCTGAAATCTGGCTCGCGGCCTATCACGGCCGGCCCTTCGCGGGCAAGCAACGGTATTATGCAGTTCCGATGATCCGCTCCTTCCTGACCGTCTCGACGGGGACACTGGCTTCACGGCTGCTGGGCTTTGCACGCGATTCCCTGATCGCGGCGCTGCTCGGCACCGGCGCCGTGGCGGACGCGTTTCTGGCGGCATTTCAGCTCGTCAATGTGGTGCGGCGCCTGCTCAGCGAGGGGGCCCTGAATGCGGCGCTGATCCCGGCCTGGCTGCGCGTTCGTGACCGCGACGGCGAGGCGGCTGCCGCGGCGTTCGCGGGACGCGTGCTCAGCTCCGTGAGCGCGGGCCTGATCGCAATCTCAATCGTGATTGCACTGCTGATGCGGCTGATCATCATGATCATCGCGCCGGGCTTCGTCGGCAGCGCATCGCTCGATCTCGCCGTCCAGAATGCGCGGCTGATGCTGCCTTATCTTGCCTTCGCGGGACCCGTCACGGTGCTGATGGGCCTGCTCAACGCGCAGGGTCGCTTTGCACTCACCGCGTTCTCGCCGCTGCTGTTCAACATCGCCCTGATCGCTGCGAGCACAACACTCCTGCTGTGGCACGTCGACGCGACCGTCGCCGCGTGGATATTGGCGGCCTCCGTCGGCATCGCCGGCCTGTTGCAGCTCCTGATGCTGCTGTCGCAGCGAAGTGCGCGTCTGGCGACACCGTTGCGCGTGAGCTTCGACAAGGACATGCGCGGCTTCTTCGCCAAGGCGATCCCGGGCATGATCGCGAGCTCCGGCCCGCAATGGCTGATGGTTGCCGGCGCGATCATCGCCTCCGCCACGCCGGCCGCGGTCTCCTGGCTCTATTTCGCCAACCGCTTGATCGAGCTGCCGCTTGGCATTGTCGGCGTCGCCATGGGTACGGTGCTGGTGCCGGAGCTGACGCGCGCGGTGAGGAGCGGTCACCGTGACGCGGTTGCGTATGCGGAATCGCGTGCGCTGGAACTCGCGACCGGGCTGGCATTGCCGGCGACGCTCGGCCTGATCGTGCTGGCCGAGCCGATCGTGCGGCTGCTGTTTGAACACGGCGCCTTTGGCGCGGAGGACAGCGCGACCACGGCGCGCGCCCTGATGTGGCTGGCGCTGGGACTGCCGGCGCACGTGCTGATCAAGGCGCTGTCCCCGACCTATTTTGCCCGCAGCGACACGATGACGCCGCTGCTTGCGACCGCGAAAGGGTTCGTGGTCGCGGTCGCGCTCGCGATCCTGCTCGGTCACTTCTTCGGCGCGAGCGGGATCGCCGCCAGCATTGCCGCCGGCGCCTGGAGCAGTGCGATCTCGCTGCTCCGGAAAGGCACGCGTGAATTCGGCTTCTCGGTCGACGCCGCCGCCCGCAAGCGGCTGCCGCGAATCGTGCTCGCCGCGCTCGCCATGGGCGGCCTGCTGTGGCTGACCGCGGGCCTCTTGCCTTCACAGGCCCATGGGCTCATCCGCTTCATTGCGCTGGGATCACAGATCGCCGCCGGAATCGTCGTCTATGGCTTGCTCCTGCAAATCCTCCGCGTCGCGTCCTGGCGCGAGGCGGCCGGTGCCTTGAAGCGCCCCGCCCAGCCCGATCCCGGCGCCTGAAGTCAGCGAAATTCCCTTGACGGGGCAGCGCCGCTGTTGGAAACGACGCCCCGTATCTTGCAGGGAAGCTGCCATGCCATTCGTTGAACGGGTTTTTTCGGGCGTCCAGCCGACGGGCAATCTGCACCTCGGCAATTATCTCGGCGCAATCGTCAACTTCGTGAAGATGCAGGAAACCCACAACTGCATCTATTGCGTCGTCGACATGCACGCGATCACGCAGGGCGTGGACGTCTGGGGCGGACCAGTCGAGCTCGCGCGCAACACCCGCGAGGTGACCGCGGCGTTCATCGCCAGCGGCATCGATCCGAGCAAGCACATCGTGTTCAACCAGAGCCAGGTCTCGGGCCACGCCGAGCTCGCCTGGATCTTCAACTGCGTCGCGCGCATGGGCTGGCTCGGCCGTATGACCCAGTTCAAGGAGAAGGCCGGCAAGGACCGCGAGAACGCCTCCGTCGGTCTGTTCGACTATCCCGTGCTGATGGCGGCTGACATTCTGCTCTACCGCGCCACCCACGTGCCGGTCGGCGAGGACCAGAAGCAGCATCTCGAGCTGTCGCGCGACATCGCGCAGAAGTTCAACAACGACTTCGCTGAGTCGATCCGCAACCTCGGCGCCAATGACGGCCTGTTCTTCCCGCTGCCGGAACCCTTGATCACGGGCCCGGCGACGCGCGTGATGAGCTTGCGCGACGGCACCAAGAAGATGTCGAAGTCGGATGCGTCGGATAATTCGCGCATCAATCTGACCGACGACGCCGACACCATCGCGCAGAAGGTCCGCAAGGCCAAGACCGACCCGGAGCCGCTGCCGACCGAGGAGAAGGGTCTGGAAGCGCGTCCCGAGGCCGACAATCTCGTCGGTATCTTCGCCGCGCTCTCCGGCCGCTCCAAGGCCGACGTGCTCAGGGATTTCGGCGGCGGCCAGTTCTCCAGCTTCAAGAACGCGCTGGTGGATTTGTGCGTCACGAAGCTCGCGCCGATTGCCGGCGAGATGAAGCGCCTCGTCGCCGACCCCGGCCATATCGACGCGATCCTGAACGATGGCGCCGACCGCGCGCGCGCGATTGCCGACGAGACCATGACGCTCTCGAAGGACATCGTGGGCTTCATCCGTCGGCGCTGATAATAAGTTCGCGAAAACGCGGCCGACGCCACGGCGCCGGCTCGCTTCTGCTCTCCCCAAGTACGACGGAGTGTGGCAGCATGTCAGCGTGGACATTCCGGGACATGCATGACCAGCAAGCGACTTTGCTTCGAGCCGGGTCACAAGCCCAAATGCCTCGTCATCGTCGACGACACCGCCGAATGGGATCGCGCGGTCTATTACGCCAGCCGCTGGGCGATTCGGGCCGGTGGCGGCGTGGTGATGCTCCGCATCATCGAGCCCGAACAGCAGAGCCAGGAATGGCTGGGGGTCGCCGACATCATGCGCGCCGAAGCGCATGAGGCGGCCGAAGCCGCGCTCGACCGTGCCGCCGGCCGCGCCAACGGCATCGCCGCGATCACGCCGGAACGGGTGATCCGCGAAGGCGCTGCGATGGAACAGCTGCTGGCGGTGATCGACGAGGACCCCGACATCGCCATGCTGGTGCTCGCCGCGAACCCGGGCGCGGAAGGCCCGGGGCCATTGGTCGCGCTGCTCGCGCACGCGCTGGGCACGTTCCCGGTGCCGGTGACGGTCATTTCCGGCGCGCTCAGCGACCAGAGCGTGGATTCGCTGTCCTAGACTGCTGCTCGTTCGCCTCGCCCCGTTAGCCGGCAGAGGGAAGAAGCGGGTACCCTAACCCGCTGATATAACAGGTGAACGGCCAGCTTACCCCTTGACCGTGCGTTCGCCGTCGCCATCTGCTAGTGGATAGAGCACGCGCCGGCCTTGAACCGGCGACGTCTGGAGAAAACCATGTTCATTCAAACCGAAGCCACCCCCAATCCCGCCACGCTGAAGTTCATTCCCGGCCGCGTCGTGGTCGACGGCGGACCGATGGAATTTGCCAACCGCGAATCGGCCGCACGCTCGCCGCTCGCCGAAAAGCTGTTCGAAGTCCCCGGCGTCACCGGCGTGTTCTACGGCTCGGACTTCATCACCGTGACCAAGGCGAACGGTGAATGGCAACAGCTCAAGCCCGCGATCCTCGGCGCCATCATGGAGCACTACATGTCCGGCGCGCCGCTGCTCGCCGACGGTGCGGCCGCGAGCGATGTCGATCTCGACGAAGAGGACGAGTTCTTTGACGAAGCCGATGCCGAGACGGTCGACATGATCAAGGATCTGATCGAGACCCGCGTGCGGCCAGCGGTCGCCAATGACGGCGGCGACATCACTTTCCGCGGCTTCAAGGATGGTATCGTCTATCTCAACATGAAGGGCTCCTGCGCCGGCTGCCCGTCATCGACCGCGACGCTCCAGCACGGCATCCAGAACCTGCTCAAGCACTTCGTCCCCGACGTGGTCGAAGTCCGGCCGATGTAGGCTGGGGCCGCAAAGGCGTGGACGGCCGGGACAAGCCCGGCCATGATGACGAGCATTCCATGACGGATGGTGCTACCATCGTTCCATGCTGATCCTTGCCATCGATACCGCGCTGGAAGCGTGCGCGGTTGCCGTTCTCGACACCGATGCCGGCCAGCTCCTCGCGCAGGAGCAGCTTCTGATGAAGCGCGGCCACGCCGAAGCGCTGATGCCGATGATCGCGCGCGTGATGCAGTCAGCCAACCTCGCCTTCACAGCGCTCGAGCGCATCGCGGTCACCATGGGCCCCGGAAGTTTCACCGGCCTGCGCGTCGGCATTTCGGCCGCCCGCGGCCTTGCGCTTGCTGCGAAGCGGCCCGCCGTCGGCCTGACCACCTTGTCGGCCTATGCCGCCGCCGTCGTCGGCCAGAGCGGAGCGGCGCCGGTGATCTCGGCGATCGACGCGCGGCACGACCACGTCTATTTCCAGATCGTGGCCGGTGACGGCAGTCAGCTGGTGCGGCCGGGCGTCGCTCCCATCGACGAGGCGATCGCGGCGTCGCAATTCGGCGCGCCGCATCTGGTCGGCAATGCCGCGAAGATCCTCGCCGAGCGCTGGCCGAAAGATATGCCGCAGCCGGTCGCGGTCGACGCGCAGCCCGCGCCCGACATCGGCTGGGTCGCATGGCTTGGCGCCGCCGCCGATCCCGCGACAAATCCGGCGCGGCCGTTCTATCTGCGGGCGCCCGACGCAAAGCCGCCCGCACAACTGCCGCTTGCAGCACAAGCCGCAAGCTCACGATGAAATGGTTGTCGGAATGGTGGCGCGGCGGTACGGCCGTCGTCGAGCCGGCTGTCGCGCGCGACGTCGCACGGCTTGCGCAACTCCACGGCGCCTCCTTCGCGCGCGGTTGGGGCGAAGGCGAGTTCGAGAGCATGCTCAGCGAGCGCAACACGCTGGTGCACCGGTTGCGGCTCGGCCGCAAGACCGTGGGCTTCGCGGTGTCGCGGATCGGCGCAGACGAAGCAGAGATTCTCTCGATCGCGGTCGATCAGGCCCATCGCGGCCGCGGCCTCTCTCGCACGCTGCTGATGACCCATCTCGGCCACCTGGCAGGACGCGGCGTGCGCACAATATTTCTTGAGGTCGAGGAAAATAACCAGCCGGCGCGGCGGCTCTACGACCGAGCCGGATTCATGGTGGTCGGACGCCGCGAACGCTACTATAAGCAGCCGAACGGGGAACAATTGAACGCACTTCTGATGCGACGTGACTTGTCGTAACATTGATGGCAGAAAGCGCCCCGTCAGGCGGACATCACATGACTGGTCTTAAACCTTCCCCCGCTTCCAAGGCGTCCGGCATCGAGGCGCGCTGTGCCGCCACAGGCATGCGCATGACCGAGCAGCGTCGTGTCATCGCCCGCGTGCTCGCGGAGGCGGTCGATCATCCCGATGTGGAGGAACTATATCGCCGCTGTGTCGCGGTCGACGACAAGATCTCGATCTCGACCGTGTATCGGACCGTCAAGCTGTTCGAAGATGCGGGCATCATCGAGCGCCATGATTTCCGCGAAGGCCGCGCGCGCTACGAGCAGATGCGCGACAGCCATCACGACCACCTCATCAACCTGCGCGACGGCAAGGTGATCGAGTTCACCTCCGAGGAGATCGAGAAGCTCCAGGCGGAGATCGCCCGCAAGCTCGGCTACAAGCTGGTCGATCATCGGCTCGAACTCTATTGCGTCCCGCTCGACGACGACAAACCCACAAGTTAAGTGGCGATCGATCTCGTCATCTTCGATTGCGACGGCGTGCTCGTGGACAGCGAGGTGATCTCCTGTCGCGCGCATGCAGATGTGCTGTCGAGGCACGGCTATCCGATCACATCGGAGCAGGTGCTGGTCCGCTTCCTCGGCGTATCCGAGAAAGATGCACGGCGAATGGTCGAACAGGAGATCGGCCGCAATCTTCCCGATGATCTCGAAAGCCAAGTGAATGCTGCGACGCTGCAATTTTATGCCAGCGATTTGCAGCCGATCACCCATGTGGCCGCAGCGATTGGCGCAATCGATTTGCCCAAATGCGTTGCGTCGAGCGGCACGCCGGAGAAGATCCATCATGGCCTGACCTGCGCCGGTCTCTACGATCTGCTTGCGCCGAACATCTTTTCCGCGAGCCAGGTCGCGCGCGGCAAGCCCGCGCCCGATCTTTTTCTGTTCGCCGCCGCGCAGATGAAAGTCGCGCCGGAGCGGTGCCTCGTGATCGAGGACAGCGTCCCCGGGGTGACCGGCGCGCATGCCGCCGGGATGACCGTGCTGGGCTTTCACGGTGGCAGCCATTGCCCGCCGGGCCACGCTGAAAGGCTCCGGGCCGCCGGGGCCGGATTGACGTTCGACGATATGCGGCAATTGCCGGAGCTGGTCCGGCGGGTCGCGGCGGACACCCTGGCGGGCTGATTCAGGGTATTTTCTGAGTGCAGCTGGCGGCTGCCGGGACACGCACACGCCCGGAATCCCGAGGTTTTGGCGGGATTCCGCACTTCCCGCCAGCGCTCGCCCCGGAATGACAGCCCAAAGGGCGCCAATCGCTGGATTTTCGCCTCCCCAGCCTATATCTGAGGGCGGTCCTCCACCTCAATTCCGGATTCCATGACGCCGCCGCGCAAGCTGCACATCAAATCATATGGCTGCCAGATGAACGTCTACGATGCCCAGCGCATGGTGGACACGCTGGCCCCGGAAGGATTCGTGGAGACGGCCAGCGCTGATGACGCCGACCTCGTCATCCTCAACACCTGCCATATCCGCGAGAAGGCCTCGGAAAAGGTCTATTCGGAGCTCGGCCGCCTGCGCGTCGCCAAGGACGCCGCCGCGCGCGACGGGCGTACCATGCAGATCGCGGTCGCAGGCTGCGTGGCACAGGCCGAGGGCGAGGAGATCGTGCGCCGTGCACCCGCGGTCGACGTCGTGGTGGGACCGCAGAGCTATCATCATTTGCCGCAGCTGTTGAAGCGCGCCGGCAATGAAGGCCGCGCCATCGAGACCGAATTCCCGGCTCAGGACAAGTTCGGCTTCCTGGCCCAGCCCAAGCCCGGCGCGATCCGCGCCCGCGGCATTTCCGCTTTCGTCACGGTGCAGGAAGGCTGCGACAAGTTCTGCACCTTCTGCGTCGTGCCTTACACGCGTGGCTCGGAAGTCTCGCGGCCGGTGACAAAGATCGTCGACGACGTGAAGCGGCTCACCGAGAACGGCGTGCGCGAGCTCACGCTGATCGGACAGAACGTCAACGCCTATCACGGCGAGGGACCGGACGGAAAAAGCTGGCCGCTCGGCAGGCTGCTGGAGCACCTCGCGGCGCTCCCGGGCGTCGCGCGGCTGCGTTATTCGACCAGCCATCCGCGCGATGTCGATGACAGTCTGATTGCAGCCCATCGCGATCTCCATGCCTTGATGCCGTTCGTGCACCTGCCGGTGCAGTCGGGCTCGGACCGGATTCTGGCTGCCATGAACCGGAAACATACCGCCGATGATTATCGGCGTGTCGTCGACCGTTTCCGGTCCGCACGCCAAGACATTGCTTTCTCATCAGATTTTATCGTCGGCTTCCCCGGCGAGAGCGAGCAAGATTTTCTCGCGACCCTCGCGCTTGTCACGCAAATCGGCTACGCTGCGGCATATTCGTTCAAATACTCCGCCCGGCCGGGAACGCCGGCCGCGGACATGCAGGAGACGGTGTCCCCCTCCGAGATGGACCAGCGATTGGAGCGGCTCCAGGAACTGATCGACAGCCAGCAATCGGCCTTCAACAAGGCTGCGATTGGCTCAACGGTCGATGTGCTGTTCGAGCGCCCGGCCCGCAAGGACGGCCAGATCGTCGGCCGCACCGCCTTCCTCCAGCCCGCGCATGTGATGGCCTCCCCGGACATCATCGGACAGATCCTGCCGGTCCGGATCGACAGTCTCGAACGCTACAGCTTCCTCGGTGAGCTCGCCATGGCGCACGAGCCCGCTTTATCGCCCATCGCCACTGGAGCCTGAACCCTTGCCCAAAAGCGCATCGGATTCGTCTTCTTCCATCGCTCCCAGCCGCAAATTTGACCGCGACATGCAGGTTCCGCCCGAGACCCAGGTCGTCATCGATTTCGACGACAACCGCGCCGCGTCCGCGCTAGTTGGCCCTTATGGCCAGCATCTGGCACAGATCGAACGGCGGCTTGGCGTCGTCGTCGATTCCAAGGGCAACCACATCACGATTGGCGGCTCGCGCGACGGCTGCGATGCCGCGCGCCGGGTGCTGGAGACGCTCTACGCCCAGGCCGTGAAGGGACAGGATCTCGACCAGGGCGAGGTCGAGGGCGCGATCCGTGCCGTGATCGCGCAGGGCTCGCTGTTCGAGTTCGATGCCAAGTCGGCCAAATCCACCTTCGACAGCATCAATCTGCGCAAGCGCCCGGTGCGTGCGCGCACGGCGGCGCAGGATTCCTATATCCGCGCGCTGAAGCGCCACGAGCTGGTGTTCGGCATCGGCCCCGCCGGCACCGGCAAGACCTGGCTCGCGGTCGCGCATGCCGCGCAGCTATTCGAGCGCAAGGAAGTCGACAAGATCATCCTGTCGCGCCCGGCGGTGGAAGCCGGCGAGCGGCTCGGCTTTTTGCCCGGCGATCTCCGCGAGAAGGTCGATCCTTATCTCCGCCCGATCTACGACGCGCTCTATGACCTGATGGACGCGCGCATTGTCGAGCGCGCGCTGCAGACCGGCGAGATCGAGATCGCGCCACTCGCCTTCATGCGCGGTCGCACGCTGACCAACGCGGCCATCATCCTGGACGAGGCGCAAAACACCACGTCCATGCAGATGAAGATGTTCTTGACCCGCCTTGGCGAGAACAGCCGCATGATCGTCACCGGCGATCCCTCGCAGATCGACTTGCCGAACGGCCAGACCTCGGGCCTCGCCGAGGCGACGCGCCTGCTGAGCGGCGTCGAAGGCATTGCGCAAGTTCATTTCAAGGCCGAAGACGTGATCCGCCACGAGCTCGTGGCGCGGATCGTCTCCGCCTACGAAGGGTCGCCGCAGCGGCCGGCCGCCGGTAAATCCTGACGAGACAGCAACCGGACCATATGGGCGCGGACACGGCGCCCCTTCGTTCGGAACAAGGACAATGTCACACCCCAACCTTCCCATCACCGAGGTCCTCGTCGTCGCCGATTGCTGGCAGCGGGAGCCCGAATCCGAAGCCGTGATCCAGCGCGCCGTGGCGGCCGCCGCCGAGAATGTCGACGAAGACGTTGCGGAGGCGGAAGTGGCGGTGATGCTGACCGATGATGCCGGCATCCGCACCCTGAACAGCAACTGGCGCGGCATCGACAAGCCGACCAACGTGCTGTCGTTTCCCGCGCTGCAGCCGGAAGGCGACTGGAAGCCTGGCGATGCGCCGCGCATGCTGGGCGACATCGCGATCGCCTACGAGACCATGCGGCGTGAGGCGGACGAGGAACAAAAGCCGTTCGATCATCATTTGAGCCATCTCGCCGTGCACGGTTTCCTGCATCTGGTCGGCTACGACCACGAAAACGAAGACGACGCCGAGGAAATGGAAGCGCTCGAACGAGAGATCCTGGCTCATCTCGGCATTCCCGACCCCTATGCCGACCGCCCAGGGACGCATTGAGATGCCGGATTCGGACCCGACTCACGACAATCCGCGCAACACGGCCAATTTACCGGTCGTGGTGACCTCAGGCGAGGTGATGCGCCCGACCGCGGAGGGCTGGCTGCTGCGTGCCATTCGCAGCCTGTTCGGCTGGAAGGCAGGTTCGGTGCGCGACGACCTCCAGGTCGTGCTCGACGCCACGACGCCCGACGACACCGGCTTCTCGACGGTCGAGCGCACCATGCTGCGCAACATCCTCGGCCTGCACGAGCGTCGCATCGCCGACGTCATGGTGCATCGCGCCGACATCGTCGCGGTCAAGCGCGACATCCCGCTCGGCGAGTTGATGGACCGTTTCGAGAGCGCCGGCCATTCGCGCCTCGTGGTCTACAACGAGACGCTCGACGATCCCGTCGGCATCGTCCATATCCGCGATCTGCTCGCCTTCATGACCGCGCGTGCGCGCGTGTCGGGGGTCACGAAAACCAAGCGCAAGAAACCGCTGCCGGCCGGGCTCGATCTGCGTACGGTCGATCTCGCGCTGCCGCTCGAGGAAGCGCGCATCATCCGCAAGCTGCTCTACGTGCCGCCGTCGATGCGGGCGATCGACCTGCTTGCGCAGATGCAGGCCACCCGCATCCATCTGGCGCTGGTGGTCGACGAATATGGCGGCAGCGACGGCCTGGTCTCGCTCGAGGACATCGTCGAGCAGATCGTCGGCGAGATCGACGACGAGCATGACAGCGACGAGCCGCCCTCGATCGTGCGGTTGCCCGACAACGCCTTCATCGCCGACGCCCGCGCCAGCCTCGACGACGTCCGCACCGTGATCGGCGAGGACTTCGTCACCGGCGAGGCCGGCGAGGAAGTGGAGACGCTGGGCGGCTATCTCGTCAGCTTCGTCGGGCGCCTGCCGGTGCGCGGCGAGGTGATCTCGGGCCCCGGCCATTACGAGATCGAGGTGCTCGATGCCGATCCGCGCCGGGTCAAGCGACTGCGGATCTCGACGCGAAAGGAGCGTCCCGCGCCGCGCACCCAGCGCGAGAGCCGGCGCCGCGAGGCTGCGCCGGATGGCAGCCAGCCGACGGCCAGCGACACGCCCACCCCGCCGCCAAGCGACGGGACCGGTCCGCAGTGAGCCCTTTCCAGCGATTTCGCCAGATCGCGCTTGCCATCATCCTGACCTGGGGATGGAAGCGCGCGCTCGTCGCGATGGCTGCCGGCGCGCTCTCGGTGCTGGCGCTGGCGCCGTTCAACGCCTTCCCGGTACTGTTCATCACCTTCCCGGTGTTGGTCTGGCTGATCGACGGCGCCGGCGCCGGACGATATCGCGGCGTCCCCGCCGCGGCGCTTACCGGCTACTGGTTCGGCCTCGGCTATTTCGTGCCCGGCCTCTACTGGATCGGCTACGCCTTCTTCGTCGACGCCGATGTATTCGCCTGGCTGACGCCGTTCGCCGTGCTGGGCCTGCCGGCCTATCTGTCGATCTTCACGGCAATGGGCTTTGCGCTCGCCCGCCTGCTCTGGACCAAGAACGCGACGCGCGTGCTTGCGCTCGCGGCAAGCCTCACCATCACGGAATGGCTGCGGGGTCATGCGCTGACCGGCTTTCCCTGGAACGCGTTCGGCTATGCGCTGTCCGAGCCGCTGCCGCTGGCACAAACGGCGTCGCTGATCGGCCTGTGGGGCATGACGTTCCTGACGGTTGCGATCTTCGCAAGCCCCGCGGCGCTGATCGACCGCACGCCCGATCGCCGCCTGGCGTGGCGCGCACCGGCCGCGGCCCTGGCGCTCCTGCTGGTCATGAGTATCTTCGGCGCGATCCGCCTGTCGCTGCATCCGACCACGATGGTCGCGGGCCCCAAATTGCGCCTGATGCAGCCGGATCTCCAGCAGGACGCGAAATTCAACTACGCCGCCAAGGCGGAGGTGATGAAGAAATATCTGGCCTTGTCGGACCGCGCCTCCGGACCGCAATCGACCGGCGTGCGCGATGCCACCATCCTGATCTGGCCGGAATCCGCCTTTCCGTTCTTCCTGACTCGCGAAGCCGATGCGATGGCGCAAATCGCGGAGCTTCTGCCCAAGGGCACGGTGCTGATCACGGGCTCTGTCCGCGCGCCCGACCTGCCGCGGGGCACGCCGATCACACGCGCCTATAATTCGATCTACGTGATCGACCACGACGGCAGCGTGCTCTCTATGTACGACAAGCTGCATTTGGTGCCGTTCGGCGAGTTTCTTCCCTACCAGGGCCTGATGGAGAAGCTCGGTTTCGAGCAACTCACGCGTGTGCGCGGCGGCTTCATTGCCGGCACCGTGCGCCATGCGCTGCCGGTCCCCGGCGCGCCGTCCGCGCTGCCGCTGATCTGCTACGAAGCAATCTTTCCCGGCGAGGTGGCCGGACGCAATGAACGTCCGGGCTGGATCGTGAATCTCACCAATGACGGTTGGTTCGGAATTTCGACCGGTCCCTACCAACACCTCGAACAGGCGCGGATGCGCGCGATCGAGCTCGGATTGCCGCTAGTTCGCTCCGCCAATACCGGCGTTTCCGCAGTGATCGATCCGGTGGGACGCATCGTCGCCAGCCTCGGTCTCGGGATCGAAGGCATTTTGGATGCAAATCTGCCCGCCGCGATCCCGCCGACTATCTATGCGCGCGTGGGCGATGTCCCCGCGGCCATGTTTGTCGCGCTCGCCGTGTTTCTGGCGGTCCGCCGACGTGTTGCCAAACGGCGTCCCTGATCACGCAGCCGCGGCCGATAGCTTTTGACAACCGTAGTCCCACGGTTGACAGACTGCACGCGGCCTCCTCATTCTGCACCGGCTGCAAAAGACAGTGGGTATTGCTAAATTTCTCCGCAATGTTTCCCAATAACAGGGTCTGATTTTGACGTTGCTTACACCTCAGGCATTCCTGATTGCGCCGAAGGTGATGTTTGGAGGGCTGAGGAAATGTCGAAAGCGCCCAACCCTGTTGACAAATATGTCGGCAGTCGCGTGCGGATGCGCCGCATCATGTTGGGCATGAGCCAGGAAAAGCTCGGTGAAGCTTTGGGCCTGACTTTCCAACAAGTTCAGAAATACGAGAAGGGCACAAACCGGGTCGGCGCGAGCCGCATCCAGCAAATTGCCGAAATTCTCCAGGTGCCGGTGTCCTTCCTGTTCGAGGGCGGTCCGAGCGGCGTGGCGGGGCCGGACGGCTTCGCAGAAGGCGCATCGCCGTCTTACGTCTCGGATTTCCTCGCGACTTCCGAAGGACTCGCTTTGACCAAGGCGTTCACCCGAATCACCGATTCGAAGATGCGCCGCTCGATCGTCGATCTCGTCGAGCAGATTGCGGCCCGCGAAGGCCCCGACAAGCGCTGACGCGCCATCTCAATCCGATTTGAGACTGCGTCAAATCTGGCCTATGTCGTCATTTGTGGCCGCGCTTTGATGCGCGTCCTCCTTGATGATGCGATTCAAAGGCACAGATGCGCCCATGGCCAGCTCCAATTGGTTCGATTCTCAAACTATTCTCGATGGCATCCGCCGCTGGGTGGAGGTCGAGACGCCAACGGACACGCCTGAACAGGTCAACAAGCTCGTCTCGATGGTCGCGGAGCAATGCCGCGATCTCCCTGTTACGCTCGAGCGCATCGCCGGTGTCGATGGTTGCGGCGATCATCTCGTGGCGCGCTCGACCTGGGGCCAGGACCGGCCGGGCATCCTGGTGCTGAGCCACCTCGATACCGTTCACCCCATGGGATTCATCGAGCGCCTGCCGTTCAAGGTCGAAGGCGACAGCGCGTTCGGTCCCGGCATCTACGACATGAAGGGCGGCGCCTACATCGCCCACCACGCCTTTCGCGCGCTTTGCGCCACGGCCGATCGCCGGCCGCTCGGCATCACCCATCTGTTCACTTCGGACGAGGAGATCGGCAGCCCCACCTCTCGCGCACTCATCGAGACCGAAGGGCGCAAGGCGAAGTACGTGCTGGTGACGGAGCCGGCGCGCGAGGGCGGCAAGATCGTCACCGGTCGCAAGGGCGTCGGGCGATTCGAAGTGTTCATCAAGGGCGTGCCCGCGCATGCCGGCACGCGGCCCCAGGATGGCCGCAGCGCGATCCGCGAGCTTGCCAACGTCATCCTGGCGCTGGAGGCGATGAACGATCTGGCGCGCGGCGTCACCGTCAATGTCGGCGTGGTGCGCGGCGGCACGCGGCCCAACGTGACGCCGGAAGAAGCCTATGCTGAAATCGATCTGCGCGTGCCGAGCTTCAAGGACGCGGATGAATTCGTCGGCAAGATCCTCGCTTTGACATCGAAGACAGATGGCGTCACCGTCAAGGTCACGGGCGGGCTCAATCGTCCGCCTTACGAGAAGAGCAATGCAGGCGCTTCGCTGTACGAACATGCAAAGACGGTTGCCACGGAGATCGGCTTCGATCTGGTGGACGTTCACACCGGCGGCGGCTCGGACGGCAATTTCACCGCCGCCCACACCGCGACGCTCGACGGGCTCGGCGTCGACGGCAAGGGCGCGCACACCCATTATGAGCAGCTCTATGTCTCGTCGCTCGCACCGCGCGCGCGGCTGCTCCACCGCCTCTACCAGACGCTACGATGAGTGAGCGCAAATCAGATCCGGATCGCGAGGACAGCGAGCGCGCCTTCTTCGGACGCCGCAAGGGCCACAAGCTCAGGCAGCACCAGGCCGAGCTGATCGATCATCTGCTGCCGCGTCTTGCGCTCGCCATCGACCGCGCAGCACCGGCGGATGCCCGCGAGATCTTCGCCCCCGCAGCCGACGATTTGCGGCTCGAGATCGGCTTCGGCGGCGGCGAGCATCTTGCGGCGGAAGCGCAGACCTTCGCCACAACCGGCTTCATTGGCTGCGAGCCTTACGTCAACGGCATGGCGAAGATCCTCGCGCAGATCGAGGCCGCCGAGATCGGCAACATCCGCCTGTTCGCAGGCGATGCCGCCGAGCTCCTGGCCTGGCTGCCGGAAGCTTCGCTGTCGCGGATTGACCTGATCCATCCCGATCCCTGGCCGAAACGGCGGCACTGGAAGCGGCGCTTCGTCCAGGACCGGACCATCGCCGCGATGGCGCGCGTGCTGAAAGCCGGCGCCGAATTTCGTTTCGTCTGCGACATCGACGATTACTGCGCCTGGACGCTGTCGCATCTGTCGCGCTCGCAGGACTTTGTCTGGCTCGCGGAGCGCGCCGATGATTTTCGCCTGCCGTGGGCCGGATACACGATGACGCGCTACGGCCGAAAGGCCACGCGCGAGGGGCGCAAGGCGGCGTATCTGCGGTTCAGGCGGGTCTAGATCGTCTGCCGGTTGCGCCAGAAATTCACGACGCGCTCGGCGGTCGTCGGCATCAAGCGCGTGAAATTCGCGCGCGCCTGCTCAAGATCGGCATCGGCTGGCGTGCGATTCGGGCCGTGCCACATCAGGATCAGCGCCCGCACCGTCGGCCAGCTGACATTCAGCACACGCCCCAGAACCAGGATTGGATCGTAGCGGTCGCCCGTGATCAGGCGGTCGAGGACCGAGAGGCGGACTCCGGACATCGCCGAGAGCGAAGCGATCGCCTCCTCGTATTTGTAGGCCTTCGCGAAGCCAAACAGCGCGCTCTCGCCAAGATGGCCCCCGCGATGCAAGGCCAGCACCGTACGTTGCGCTCCCGAGAAATCGCGACGCGGGCCCGGCGGCAGCGTGGCTTCCTCGATGGCCGCCATGGCGCGCGTGATCTCGACCTGGCGCACGGGATTGACCACGCTCGAGAGGCGACGGCGGATGACGTCGAGCGTACCGTCGAGAAGCTGTTTCAGGTTCTCACCCGAAAGATCGCTGCGCTGGCCGATCCTGAGCGTCAGCACGCCATCCTGCGCGGCACGCTTGATCAGCTCCGAATAGCTGCCAAGCGAGAACACCGCGCCGGCATTGCCCGCGGCGCGGCGCACCACGTCGCGATCGCCGCGCTCGACCAGCACGTCGGTGATGACAGCCGACAGCGTGGGGCGTTCGCTCATCGCCAGCAGATGTCCCTGGCCCTTCAGTCGCGCGATTTCGACGAGAGCGGCGTCGTCGAGCACGGGCGAATGGCGCAGCACGGGGCCCGCCACCGCGATTTCGTTTTCGCGCGCGAGCTCGCTCACGAGACGCCGCGGCGCGTTGTTCAGGCGCGAGAAGCGTTCGGCGAGATCGACGCGCGAGGCGAGCTCGGCATGCGGGACGAGATCGATCAGCAGATTGTCGAAGAGATCGATGACATCGGGACGGAGGTTCTCGGCGTCCTGAAAGAACAGTTGGGAAATGGCATGCGCGATCTCGCCGCGACGCCGCGGGTCGCCGCGTTTGACGATATCGTCCAGTCCGGGAATGAGCGACGTGGCAACGGTCATGAAAACGCAAACTCGTAGGGGGCACGCCGCGGGTACGCCCTGGTCCAAGCCGCCCCACAATCAGGGAATCTAGGCCTTGGAGGTGAAGGAAGCGTTGCGCCAGCGGGCCGCACAGCGGGCGCAAAAAGCCTCGCGCGCCGTGCAATGGGCCTTGTCCGAGAGGGCGGAAAGGGCTATATCACCGGCAATTCATCTTCTCATACGATCCGCGTAGTGAGAGTGGGCCCGAAAGGACCCGCTCTTTTTTATTACCTGAACGCGGCCTGGTGGAAGATGTGCGGCCCGCCGATCTGTCGGGAGAGTTCCGAAGCGGGCTTGAAAGCTTAACCAAGCCTTAACCATACCGAGCGCCTTGACCTCTGACATGACCGAACCGAACCCTGGTTCCACGGATGCCGAATTGCTGGCCGAGCCGAGGCTCGTGGTCGAGCCGGGCGTCGCGGCGCGGGTGTCCGCGGTCGCGGGGCCGGTGCTCGAAGGCATGGGCTACCGCCTGGTGCGGATCCGCATTTCCGGGGAATCCGGCTGCACCGTGCAGGTTATGGCAGAGCGGCCGGACGGCTCGATGCAGATCGAGGATTGCGAGGCGATCTCGCGGGCACTGTCGCCCGTGCTCGACGTCGCCGATCCCGTCGATCGCGCCTATCGGCTGGAAATCTCCTCACCGGGGATCGACCGCCCGCTGGTGCGCCGCTCCGATTTCGAGCGTTATGCCGGCCATCTGGTGAAGGTCGAAATGGCTGTCGCCCATGAGGGGCGGAAGCGGTTCCGCGGCACGATCGGCCCCGTCGAAGGCGACCGCGTGCATCTGCATCGCGACGACATCAAGGCGGGCGAGGCTGCCGACGTTCTCCTGACGATGGAAGACATCGCCGAGGCACGGCTGGTGCTGACGGACGAGCTGATCGCGGAATCCATGCGCCGCGGCAAGGCCCAGGCCCGCGAAATGCGCCGCAATCTCGGCCTCGAGCCGCCGGCGGCGCCGCACGCCAGCATCAGCGAAAAAACGACCAAGAACACCAAGCCGACTAAGAAACCGACGCCGGCCGCGACGAAGAAGCCGGCTCCGACCAATACCAAGAAACATCGCCTGGCCGCCGAACGCGCGCGACGGGGCGAAATCGATCCTGACGAAGGAGACTAGCCATGGCAGTCAGCGCCAATCGACTTGAATTGCTTCAGATCGCCGACGCCGTTGCGCGCGAGAAATCGATCGACCGCGGCATCGTCATCGCGGCGATGGAGGATGCCATCGCCAAGGCGGCGCGGGCCCGCTACGGCAGCGAGACCGACGTTCACGCCGAGATCGACCCGAAGAAGGGCGAGCTGCGGCTGTCGCGCCACATGCTGGTGGTCGAGACGGTCGAAAACCATTCCAACCAGATTTCGCTGGTGGATGCGCAGCGCGCCAATCCCGGTGCCCAGGTCGGCGACACCATCGCCGACACCCTGCCGCCGCTGGAATATGGCCGCATCGCCGCGCAATCCGCCAAGCAGGTGATCGTGCAAAAGGTGCGCGAAGCCGAGCGCGACCGGCAATATATGGAATTCAAGGACCGCATCGGCGACATCGTCAACGGCGTCGTCAAGCGCGTCGAATATGGCAGTGTGATCGTCGATCTCGGCCGCGGCGAGGCCATCATCCGCCGCGACGAGATGCTGCCGCGCGAAGTGTTCCGCAACGGCGACCGCGTCCGCGCCTACATCTTCGATGTCCGCCGCGAGACCCGCGGGCCGCAGATCTTCCTCTCCCGCACCCATCCGCAGTTCATGGCAAAGCTGTTCGCGCAGGAAGTGCCCGAGATCTATGACGGCATCGTCGAGATCAAGGCGGTCGCCCGCGATCCCGGCTCGCGCGCAAAAATCGGCGTGATTTCTCGTGATTCCTCGGTCGATCCGGTCGGCGCCTGCGTCGGTATGCGCGGTTCGCGCGTGCAGGCGGTGGTGAACGAATTGCAGGGCGAGAAGATCGACATCATCCCCTGGTCGCCCGACATCGCGACCTTCGTGGTCAACGCGCTGGCGCCGGCCGAAGTCTCCAAGGTCGTCATCGACGAAGACCGCGAGCGCATCGAGGTCGTCGTGCCCGACACCAACAACCAGCTCTCGCTGGCGATCGGCCGCCGCGGCCAGAATGTGCGTCTGGCCTCGCAGCTCACCGGCTGGGACATCGACATCCTGACCGAGCAGGAGGAATCGGAGCGCCGCCAGGCCGACTTCGAGAACTCCACCCGCGTCTTCATGGAATCGCTCAATGTCGACGAAGTGGTCGGCCAGTTGCTGGCGTCCGAAGGCTTCACGTCGGTCGAGGAACTCGCGATGGTGGACGTCAAGGAACTCGCCGGCATCGAAGGTTTCGACGAGGAGACCGCGCAGGAACTCCAGAACCGCGCCCGGGAATATCTCGAACAGCTGGAAGCCGAGCTCGAGGCCAGGCGCAAGGAACTCGGCGTCGAGGACGCCGTGAAGGACGTGCCCGGCGTCACCTCGAAGATGCTGGTGAAGTTCGGCGAGAACGACATCAAGACGGTCGACGACCTCGCCGGTTGCGCCACGGACGATCTGGTCGGCTGGACCGAGCGCAAGGAAGGCGGCGAGCAGACCAAATATCCGGGCGCGCTCGATGGCCTGGAGATCTCCCGTGACGATGCTGAAGCGATGATCATGCAGGCCCGCGTCAAGGCCGGATGGATCACCGAGGCCGATCTCGCCAAGCCTGCTGAAGAGGCCGAGGCGACCGAAGATCAGCCGGCTTAGGGCGAAGGAGGATGTCACCCGGATGCTCGCCGATACTGACCCCGAACTCGACCATGGACCGCGGACCGAAAGGTCCGCGACCGTGCGGATGTGTGCGGTCAGCCGCGAGGTCCGGCCGATCGACGAGCTGATCCGCTTCGTCGTCTCGCCGCAAGGGCACATAGTTCCCGATCTCAAGCGCAAGCTGCCCGGACGCGGCATGTGGGTCACCGCCTCGCGCGAGGTGGTTGCGGAAGCCGTTCGGCGTCACCATTTTACGAAAGCCTTCAAGCGCGAGCTGCGCATCCCTCAGACGTTTCCCGCCGACCTCGAGGCGCTCCTGGTCCGGAGCGTGGTCGAAGCCCTTGGGATTGCGGCCAAGGCGCGCCAGATCGTCGCCGGTTTCGGCAAGGTCGAAAGCGCGCTTCGGGAGGGTACGGTCGAGGTCCTGATCCATGCCAGCGACGGGGCCGCGGACGGAATCCGCAAATTGGACATGCTGGCGCGTCAAAATGAGGGAAATCGCGGCGCCAAGCCGGAGATTCCCGTCGTCACTGCACTAAAATCGACAGAATTGGATTTGGCACTTACCCGGTCAAATGTGATACATGCTGCCCTGCTCGCGGGCCCGGCGAGCAAGTCATTCCTGTCACGTAGCCAGATGCTGGTCCGATACCGGATGGCGGACGCTGACAGGACTGCCGAAAAGCCCGGCCAGGATTTCTGAGAGACAACGACCACCCGATAGCACGGTGCGGCAACGCACAAGACAACAAGATCAGGATTAGGACTGCTTAATGGTTGATACCAAGACCCCTGGCGACAAGAAGCTGAGCGTTCCGAGCAAGACGCTATCGCTCAAGCCGCGCGTCGAAACGGGCACCGTGCGCCAGAGCTTCAGTCATGGCCGTAGCAAGCAGGTCGTGGTCGAGAAGCGTGGCAAGCGCCGTGTCGACGGCAGCCCTGAACCGCAGGTGGCCGAAGTGGCGAAGCCCGCGCCGGCCGCCGCGCCCAAGCCTGCCCCGG
The DNA here is from genome assembly GCF_023101105.1 of Bradyrhizobium sp. 155. NCBI lineage: Bacteria > Pseudomonadati > Pseudomonadota > Alphaproteobacteria > Hyphomicrobiales > Nitrobacteraceae > Bradyrhizobium > Bradyrhizobium sp. 155. The sequence goes on from NZ_CP064704.1 coordinate 7,702,525, forward strand.
CACGCCCCGCGCCGCCGCGCAACGCCGGCTCCGGCGTGGTGCTGCGCACGCTGACCGAGGACGAACGTTCCGCCCGCGCCAGCGCGCTGGCCGATGCCAAGGTGCGCGAAGTCGAAGAGCGCCGCCATGCCGAGGAAGAGGCCCAGCGCCGCGCGGTCCGCGAAAGCGCCGAGCGTGCTGATCGTGAGGCCGCCGAAGCCCGCCGCAAGGCCGAGGAGGAGCGTCACCGTCACGAGGAGGAAGCCAAGCGGAAGGCCGAAACCGAGGCCAAGAAGCGTTTTGGCGAAGGCGAGCAGCCGCAATCTGTGGCGCGCCCTGCAACGGGGACCTCGGCCGCTCCTGCAGCGCGGCCCGGAGCGCCGATGGCGCGACCCGGCACAACCACCACGGCACGCCCGGGAACAACGACCGCGCGACCCGGAACGACCACGCAGCGGCCGGGAGGCCCGGTGGGCCGCGCCCCCGCCGTCGCAGCCGGACCGGACGAGGACGACGGTCCGCGCCAGATCCGTCGCGGCCCCGGCGGCGCTGCGCGGCCTGTGGTCGCTCCCAAGCCCACCCACAAGCCCGGCCCGCAGAAGGAGCGCGGCCGCCTGACGGTCGTCACCGCCTTCAATGCCGACGACGTCCGCGAGCGCTCGATCGCCTCGTTCCGCCGCCGCACCCAGCGCCTGAAGGGCCATGCCGCGAACGAGCCGAAGGAAAAGCTCATCCGCGAGGTGGTCATTCCGGAAGCGATCACCATCCAGGAGCTCGCCAACCGCATGTCGGAGCGCGCGGTGGAAATCATCCGCATGCTGATGAAGCAGGGCGCGATCCACAAGATCACCGACGTGATCGATGCCGACACTGCGCAGCTGATCGCCGAGGAGCTTGGTCACACCGTCAAGCGCGTTGCCGCGTCCGACGTTGAAGAAGGCCTGTTCGACGCCATCGACGATTCGACCGACACCGAGCCGCGCTCGCCGGTGGTGACGGTGATGGGTCACGTCGACCACGGCAAGACCTCGCTGCTCGATGCGCTTCGTCATGCCAACGTGGTCTCCGGCGAAGCCGGCGGCATCACCCAGCATATCGGCGCCTATCAGGTGCTGTCGCCCGAAAGCGGCAAGAAGATCACCTTCATCGACACGCCCGGCCACGCCGCGTTCACCGCGATGCGCGCGCGCGGCGCCAAGGTGACCGACATCGTCGTGCTGGTGGTTGCGGCCGACGACGGCGTGATGCCGCAGACGATCGAAGCCATCAACCACGCCAAGGCGGCGCGGGTGCCGATCATTGTTGCCATCAACAAGATCGACAAGCCCGACGCCAAGCCCGAGCGCGTGCGCACCGAGCTGCTCCAGCACGAGGTGCAGGTCGAATCCTTCGGCGGCGAAGTCGTCGATGTCGAAGTGTCGGCGAAGAACAAGACGAATCTCGACAAGCTGCTCGAGATGATCGCGCTCCAGGCCGACATCCTCGACCTCAAGACCAATTCGGATCGTCCGGCCGAAGGCACCGTGATCGAAGCCAAGCTCGATCGTGGCCGCGGTCCGGTCGCGACCGTTCTGGTCCAGCGCGGCACGCTCCGTGTCGGTGACATCATCGTCGCCGGCGCCGAAATGGGCCGCGTCCGCGCGCTGATCTCGGATCAGGGCGAGACGGTGCAGGAGGCAGGTCCATCCGTGCCGGTCGAGGTGCTCGGCTTCAACGGTCCGCCGGAAGCCGGCGATCGTCTCGCCGTGGTCGAGAACGAAGCCCGCGCCCGCCAGGTCACCAGCTACCGCGCGCACCAGAAGCGCGAGAACGCGGCTGCCTCGATCTCCGGCATGCGCGGCTCGCTCGAGCAGATGATGTCGCAGTTGAAGACGGCGGGCCGCAAGGAATTCCCGCTGATCATCAAGGCCGACGTGCAGGGCTCGCTGGAAGCGATCCTCGGCTCGCTGGAGAAGCTCGGCACCGACGAAGTCGCCGCGCGCATCCTGCATGCGGGTGTCGGCGGCATCTCGGAATCGGACGTGACGCTCGCGGAGGGCTTCAACGCCGCGATCATCGGCTTCTCGGTTCGTGCGAACAAGGAGGCCGCTGCGGCCGCCAAGCGCAACGGCATCGAGATCCGCTACTACAACATCATCTACGACCTCGTGGACGACGTGAAGAAGGCCATGAGCGGCCTGCTCGCGCCGACCCTGCGGGAAACCATGCTCGGCAATGCCGCGATCCTGGAGATCTTCAACATCTCCAAGGTCGGCAAGGTCGCCGGCTGCCGCGTCACCGACGGCACCGTGGAACGCGGCGCCAACGTGCGCCTGATCCGCGACAACGTCGTCGTGCACGAAGGCAAGCTGTCGACGCTGAAGCGCTTCAAGGACGAAGTGAAGGAAGTCCAGTCCGGTCAGGAATGCGGCATGGCCTTCGAGAACTATCACGACATGCGCGCCGGTGACGTCATCGAGTGTTACCGCGTGGAGACGATCCAGCGCTCCCTGTAAGTCCAAATCTTACCGAAGCGCCTGGATCTTTTTTGAACTGAATTGCGGGAGTACGATGGCCGGATTTTTTCCGGCCATCCACCCCTCTTCGTTTCAGCAAGACAAATGACAATGCCCGTGTCCCAAAAGCGGGCATGACGAGGTGATTTTCAGACCATGCCCCGCCATCATCAAAAAAAGAGTTCCGCGTCTGGCGGCTCGCAACGTCAGTTGCGGGTCGGCGAGCAGGTTCGCCATGCGATAGCCGAGATTCTGGCGCAAGGCAGCGTGCATGATGCTGACCTCGAAGGTCACATCATCACCGTGCCGGAGGTGCGGATGTCGCCCGACCTGAAGCTCGCAACAGTCTACGTGATGCCGCTCGGTGGCCGCGACACCGAGATCGTCCTCGCTGCGCTCGAGCGCAACAAGAAATTCCTGCGCGGCGAGGTCGCGCGGCGCGTTAACTTGAAATTTGCACCTGACCTTCGCTTCCGCGTCGACGAACGATTCGACGAAGCGGAACGGATCGAGAAGCTTTTGCGAACACCCGCGGTGCAGAAGGACCTGGAACAGGATCCGGATACGGATCGGGAAGAAGAACGATGACGATGGACCCGGCTCACGGCACGATCGGCGGCGAAGAGGCCGATCAGCTCGACGTGCAGAAGAATAATTTTGCGGACATGAGCGGCAATTCTCAGCCCGCTCAAGAGCCGCGCCGCGTCAACAACGATCCGCGCGCCAACAAGCAGAAGGGCAACCAGCCGCGCCGCGACCGTCGCGACGTCCACGGCTGGGTCGTGCTCGACAAGCCGATCGGCATGACCTCGACGCAGGCCGTTGCCGTGCTCAAGCGCCTGTTCAACGCCAAACGCGCCGGCCATGCCGGCACGCTAGATCCGCTGGCCTCCGGCGGCCTGCCGATCGCGCTCGGCGAGGCCACCAAGACCGTCCCCTTCGTCATGGACGGCCGCAAGCGCTACCGGTTCACGGTGTGCTGGGGCGAGGAGCGCGACACCGACGACATCGAGGGCCGGGCGACCGCAACCTCGGACCAGCGCCCGACTCGGGAGGCCATCGAGGCCCTGCTGCCCCGTTTCACCGGGGTGATCCAGCAGATCCCGCCGCGCTATTCCGCGATCAAGGTCCAGGGCGAGCGCGCCTACGACCTCGCCCGCGACGGCGAGATCGTGGAACTGGCCTCGCGCCCGGTCGAGATTCACCGATTAAGCCTTGTAGATCAACCGGATAGCGACCGGGCCGTGTTCGAGGCCGAGTGCGGCAAGGGCACCTATGTCCGCGCGCTGGCCCGCGATATGGGCCGGATTCTCGGCACTTACGGCCATATCTGCGCACTGCGGCGGACCCTGGTCGGCCCATTTGGCGAGAACGACATGATTCCGCTGGATCAGCTGGAGGCTTTGTGCGATAGAGCCGCGTCCGGCGAGGGTAGCCTCGCCGACGCGCTTATGCCCGTTGAGACCGCGCTGGACGACATCCCGGCACTGGCCGTCACTCGGGCTGATGCGGCAAGGCTCCATCGGGGCCAGGCCGTTTTGTTGCGCGGACGGGATGCGCCCACTTGTAGCGGCACAGTCTATGTCACGGTGGCAGGCCGGCTTCTCGCGCTTGCCGAAGTCGGCAATGGCGAAATCATCCCCAAGCGTGTGTTCAACCTGACCGGCCTGACTGCCAGCGCCGATCGCAACGAGAGAAATTGACGATGTCGATTGCCGCAGAACGCAAAGCGGAAGTCATCAAGACGAATGCCAACAAGGCCGGCGATACCGGCTCGCCAGAGGTTCAGGTCGCGATCCTGTCGGAACGCATCGCCAACCTCACCAACCATTTCAAGACCCACGTGAAGGACAATCATTCGCGTCGCGGTCTCTTGAAGCTGGTCTCGACCCGCCGCTCGCTCCTCGACTATGTGAAGAAGAAGGACGAGGCGCGCTACAAGGCGCTGCTCGAGAAGCACAACATTCGTCGTTAAGAGTTCTTGCGCGCGCCAACCGGCGCGCGTTTTCGCGCGTGATTTCGAACGAAAGCGTTTGTTTAAAGGTTTTTCGTCGAGGCTGCGTGCGCGTCGGATGCGAGCCGTTGACGGCGAGCATCCGGGCATGATGGGCGAACACCGCGCTTCGGTGTTCGCGTTCGTGCCGACTGACAGTCCAGCAGCAATCCGGCGGCTGGGCACAACGGGCAAGGCGCCCGTATGACCCGAAGGGATGGACGCCATCCGAAATCCAAAAACCATGGCAGGATCGCAGGACGCTGATCGCCCGCTTCGATCAACGTCCCGCAATCTTGCGCATGGTTTTTGTTTTTCGACCCGTCCTTCTTTCGAGAACCCATGAAAGAAGACCTCTATGTTCAATAAGCATTCAGTCGAGATCGACTGGGGTGGACGCCCTCTCAAGCTTGAAACCGGCAAGATCGCCCGCCAGGCCGACGGCGCCGTCGTCGCGACCTACGGCGAGACCGTGGTGCTCGCCACCGTCGTTGCCGCGAAGTCACCGCGTGAAGGCGTCGACTTCCTGCCACTGACCGTCGACTACCAGGAGAAGACCTACGCAGCCGGCCGCATTCCCGGTGGCTATTTCAAGCGCGAGGGTCGTCCGACCGAGAAGGAAACGCTGGTCTCCCGCCTGATCGACCGTCCGATCCGTCCGCTGTTCGTCGACGGCTGGCGCAACGAGACCCAGGTGATCGTGACCGTGCTCTCGCACGATATGGAGAACGATCCCGATATCGTCGCGCTGGTGGCCTCATCGGCTGCGCTGACCCTGTCGGGCGCTCCCTTCAAGGGCCCGATCGGCGCCGCGCGCGTCGGCTTCGCCAATGACGAGTTCATCCTCAACCCGACGCTCGACGAGATGGTCGACACTCAGCTCGACCTCGTCGTCGCCGGCACTGCGGACGCCGTGCTGATGGTGGAATCGGAAGCCAAGGAGCTGAACGAAGAGATCATGCTCGGCGCCGTGATGTTCGGTCACCGCCACTTCCAGCCGGTGATCAACGCGATCATCGAGCTCGCCGAAAAGGCCGCGAAGGAGCCGCGCGAGGTCACCGCGATCGACAATTCGGCGCTCGAAAAGGAAATGCTCGGCATGGTCGAGCAGGAACTGCGCGCCGCCTACGCCATTCCGGTCAAGCAGGATCGCTACGCCGCGGTCGGCAAGGTCAAGGAAAAGGTGATCGCGCACTACTTCCCGGAAGGCCAAGAGCCGAAATACGACAAGCTGCGCATCGGCGGCGTGTTCAAGGAGCTCGAAGCCAAGATCGTTCGCTGGAACATTCTCGACACCGGCAAGCGCATCGACGGCCGCGATTCCAAGACCGTGCGCAACATCGTCGCCGAAGTCGGCGTGCTGCCCCGCGCCCACGGTTCGGCGCTGTTCACCCGCGGCGAGACCCAGGCGCTGGTCGTGACCACGCTCGGCACCGGCGAGGACGAGCAGTACATCGACGCGCTGTCGGGAACGTACAAAGAGACGTTCCTGCTGCACTACAATTTCCCTCCCTACTCGGTCGGTGAGACCGGCCGCCTCGGCGGTACCAAGCGCCGCGAGATCGGCCACGGCAAGCTCGCCTGGCGTGCGATCCACCCGGTGCTGCCGCCGCACCACGAATTCCCCTACACCACGCGCGTGGTGTCGGAGATCACCGAATCCAACGGCTCCTCGTCGATGGCATCGGTCTGCGGCGCCTCGCTCGCGCTGATGGACGCCGGCGTGCCGTTGAAGCGGCCGACCGCGGGCATCGCAATGGGCCTGATCCTCGAAGACAAGCGCTTCGCGGTTCTCTCGGACATCCTCGGTGACGAGGACCATCTCGGCGACATGGACTTCAAGGTCGCCGGTACCGAGCAGGGCATCACCTCGCTCCAGATGGACATCAAGATCGAGGGCATCACCGAGGAGATCATGAAGGTCGCGCTCGGTCAGGCTAAGGATGGGCGTATCTACATCCTCGGCGAGATGTCGAAGGCGCTCACCAACGCCCGCGCCGAGCTCGGCGAATACGCGCCGCGCATCGAGACCTTCAAGATCGCCACCGACAAGATCCGCGAAGTGATCGGCACCGGCGGCAAGGTGATCCGCGAGATCGTCGAGAAGACCGGCGCCAAGGTCAACATCGAGGACGACGGCACCGTGAAGGTCGCCTCCAGCGACGGCGAGGCGATGAAGGCCGCGATCAAGTGGATCAAGTCGATCGCCTCCGATCCGGAAGTCGGCCAGATCTATGACGGCACCGTCGTCAAGGTGATGGAGTTCGGCGCTTTCGTGAACTTCTTCGGCTCCAAGGACGGCCTTGTCCACATCAGCCAGCTCGCCTCGGCGCGAGTGCAGAAGACCTCCGACGTCGTCAAGGAAGGCGACAAGGTCAAGGTCAAGCTGCTCGGCTTCGACGACCGCGGCAAGACCCGCCTGTCGATGAAGGTGGTCGACCAGGAGACCGGCGAAGACCTCGAGGGCAAGGGCGAGAGCCAGCAGCCCGCGCGCGAAGCGGCCGGCGAGTAAATCTCGCTACCTGCCAGAAACACGAAGGGCGGCCTCGCGGCCGCCCTTTTTGTTTGTCGCTTGCCGAACTTTGGAATCAGGCCGCGATGTCGTAGCGATCGAGGTTCATCACCTTGGTCCAGGCCTTGGCGAAGTCCTTGACGAACTGCTCTTTGGAATCCGACGTGGCATAGACCTCTGCGTAGGCGCGAAGCTGCGAGTGTGCGCCGAAGATCAGGTCGACGCGCGTGCCGGTCCACTTGACCGCGTTGGTCTTGCGGTCGCGGGCCTCATAGGTGCCGTCGGTGCCGGCCGGCGTCCACTGCGTGCTCATGTCGAGCAGGTTGACGAAGAAGTCGTTGCTCAGCGTTCCCACCTTCGAGGTGAGGACGCCGTTCTTCGAACCGTTCGCATTGGCACCGAGCACGCGCAGACCGCCGACGAGCACCGTCATCTCCGGGCCGGTAAGCCGGAGCAGCTGCGCACGATCGACCAGAGCCTCCTCGGGCATCATGAACTGCTGCCGCTTGCCGATGAAGTTGCGGAAGCCATCGGCCCGCGGCTCCAGCGGAGCAAACGAAGCGGCGTCGGTCTGCTCCTGCGAGGCATCCATGCGGCCCGGCGTGAAGCCGACCTTGACGTCGACGCCGGCATCCTTGGCGGCCTTCTCGACCGCGGCGGTGCCGCCGAGCACGATGAGGTCCGCCAGCGAGACCTTCTTCGCACCGGATGACGCGTTGAAGTCCTTCTGGATCGCTTCGAGCTTGCCCAGGACCTTCGAGAGCTGAGCCGGCTCGTTCACTTCCCAATCCTTCTGCGGGGCGAGGCGGATACGCGCGCCGTTGGCGCCGCCGCGCTTGTCCGAGCCGCGGAACGTCGAGGCCGACGCCCAGGCGGTCGAGACCAGCTCCGAGACCGACAGACCCGAGGCCAGGATCTTGGTCTTCAGCGAGGCGATATCCTGCTCGCTGGCCAGCTCGTGATTCACAGCAGGGATCGGATCCTGCCAGATCAGGGTTTCCTTCGGCACCAGCGGACCGAGATAGCGCACCACCGGACCCATGTCGCGATGGGTGAGCTTGAACCAGGCACGGGCGAAGGCGTCCGCGAACTGATCGGGATTCTCGAGGAAGCGGCGCGAGATCTTCTCATAGGCCGGATCCATACGCAGCGAGAGGTCGGTCGTCAGCATCGTCGGCCGATGCTTCTTGGACTTGTCGAAGGCATCGGGAATGATCGCCTCGGCGCCCTTGGCCGTCCACTGCTGCGCACCGCCCGGGCTCTTAGTCAGCTCCCATTCGTACTTGAACAGGTTCTCGAAGAAGTTGTTGCTCCACTTCGTCGGCGTCGTGGTCCAGGTCACCTCGAGACCGCTGGTGATGGAATCGCCGCCAATGCCCGACGCGTGCTTGCTCTTCCAGCCGAGGCCCTGATCTTCGAGCGCGCCCGCTTCCGGCTCCGGTCCGACCAGCGACGGATCGCCGGCGCCGTGGGTCTTGCCGAAGGTGTGGCCGCCGGCGATCAGTGCGACGGTTTCCTCGTCGTTCATCGCCATGCGGAAAAAGGTCTCGCGAATGTCCTTGGCCGCGGCGATCGGATCCGGCTTGCCGTTCGGGCCTTCCGGATTGACGTAGATGAGGCCCATCTGCACCGCGCCGAGCGGCTCGGCGAGCTGGCGTTCGCCGCTGTAGCGCTCATCGCCCAGCCAGGTGCCTTCCGGACCCCAATAGAGCTCTTCCGGCTCCCAGACGTCGACGCGGCCGCCGGCAAAGCCAAAGGTCTTGAAGCCCATCGACTCCAGCGCGACGTTGCCCGCCAGCACCATCAGATCGGCCCAGGAAATCTTGCGGCCGTATTTCTGCTTGATCGGCCAGAGCAGACGGCGTGCCTTGTCGAGATTTGCGTTATCGGGCCAGCTGTTGAGCGGCGCGAAACGCTGCTGTCCGGCGCCGGCGCCACCGCGACCGTCGGTGGTGCGGTAGGTGCCCGCGCTGTGCCAGGCCATGCGGATCATGAGGCCGCCGTAGTGACCGAAGTCGGCGGGCCACCATTCCTGCGATTCCGTCATCAGAGCGGTCAGGTCCTTGATGACCGCGTTCAGGTCGAGCGACTTGAATTCCTTGGCGTAGTCGAAGTCCTTGTCCATCGGGTCGGACTTGGCGGAATTCTTGTGCAGCATCTCGATGCTGAGCTGGGTCGGCCACCAATCGCGGTTCGCCGGCACACGTTTTCCACCCGAAAACGGGCACTTTGAAGTGTCGTCCATGAATACCTCCTCTGGTGGCGTCGAACTCGCGCCTTTGACCAGGTAGAAACACTCTAAGCTTCACGTTCGATCAGGGGAAGTTGACTTTAATGATCGCAGCGATAAGATTTTCTGATGCTAAACCTCACGCTGCGCCAGCTCCGGTATTTCGACGCCCTGGCCCGTCACAGTCATTTCGGCCGCGCGGCTGAGTCCTGCTCGATCTCGCAGCCTGCCCTGTCGATGCAGATCAAGGAGCTGGAGGAGGCGCTCGGCGGTCTGCTGCTGGAGCGCAGCGCCCGGCAGGTGGCGCTGACCCGATTTGGCGAGGAGCTCGCGCAGCGCGTCCGCGACATCTTGCGCTCGGTCGACGAGCTCGGCGATTTCGCCCGCGCCTCGCAGGACCGGTTCTCCGGACGGCTGCGCATCGGCATGATTCCGACGATCGCGCCCTATCTGCTGCCGACGATCACCAAGAATCTGACGCGCATGCATCCGGAGCTCGACATCCGCGTGCGCGAGACGATGACGCCGCGGCTGATTCAGGAACTGGTGGAGGGTCGGCTCGATACCGCCATCGTGGCGCTGCCGGTGTCCGAGCCCTCGCTCACCGAGGTCGCCCTGTTCGAGGAAAAATTCCTGCTGGTGCGGCCGAGTGCGGATGAGGGAACGCCGGCACCGTCGCGGGAGATGATGCGGGAGATGCGGCTGCTGTTGCTCGAAGAGGGGCACTGCTTCCGCGATCAGGCGCTGTCATTCTGCAACATGCAATCGGCGCCGCCACGCGAGATGCTGGATGCCAATTCGCTGTCGACGCTGGTCCAGATGGTCAGCGCCGGCATCGGCGTCACGTTGATCCCCGAGATGGCGGTGTCAGTTGAGACGCGATCGGCCTCGGTCTCGCTCGCGCGCTTCCGCGACCCGCAGCCGTCGCGCACCATCGGCATGGTCTGGCGCAAGACCAGCCCGCTGGCGCGGCAACTCCTGCAAATCTCCGAGGTGGTGTGCCTGTCGGCGGGCAAGGTGCGCGCACGTCCATCCGTGCGCAGCAAGCCAACCTGAGGCCTCGATGTCGCATCCCATCATTCGCCCAGCCCGCGCGGACGAATACGACGAGATCGGCCGTATCTGGATGGAGAGCTGGGTCTCGACCGGCCTCGGCGAGACGAGCGACTTCCTGCTGGCAAACCTGCGTGCACGGATCCGGCGCGAGACCGAGGACGGCTGGAGCCTGTTCGTCGCCGACGACGACGGCACGATCGCCGCGATGCTGGCGCTGCATTTGCCAAAACTCTATCTCGACATGCTGTTCGTCGCGCCCGCCTATCAGGGCCAATCGCTCGGCCGCCAATTGCTTGGCTTCACGCGCACACAAATGCCCGACGAGATGTCTCTGCGCTGCATCCGCGAGAACGAAAAAGCCTGGCGCTGGTACGAGCGCGAGGGCTTTGTGTTCGAGAAAGAAGAGGTCGAGCCGTCGAACGGATTCATGATGAAGTATTATCGGTGGCGGCGGCAGCGACCCGCCGGATAGGCAGTGGTCGCCTGGTGCAGCTTGCGGTTGTCACGGTTCCAATTTACTGTGGCGTATCCGCCGTCCTCCTGCCCCCTGATCTCCCGGAATCGATGCTTCGAATTGCTGTCTCGCTGATCGCGTTGCTGTCCCTGCTCACCACGGCAGCCGCGCAAACCCCTCCCGCAACCACCGCGCCTCCCGCTCAGACGGCGGCGCCAGCCAAGAAGGCAGTCAAGAAGGCGGCGCCGAAGGCCAAACCGGCTGCACAACAGCCAGTTGCGGCGGAGAGCGGCCCCTGTCAGATCGGCGTCATTTCCGCGATCGGAGACCAGTTCTCGGTGCAACATGTCGGCCTCACGATGTTCGGCAACGAGTATATGGAGGCGCCGATCGAGACGTGGGGTATCGATGATCTGTTCGTCGCGAGGGTTCGCGCCACGGCTCCCGGCACGGCTGTCCGAAAGGTCGCTTACGCAAGCGGAGCCTTCAGGCCGTACTATCATCCGGAAGCGAAACTGTTCCGCAATGACCGCGACGACCTGACGGCGCTGGTGCGGCAGATCGCCGGAGCTGCAAATTGCGAACGCTACGTCGTAGCCACGAAAGCCCGCGTTTCGGTGGATGGCACCAATCAATCAATCGAGGGCCTCGGGGTCTACAAGAATTGGGCGAGCCCTTCCGGGCGCGGCGTCGTGGTTTCCTATTTCCGCATAAACGTTTTTGACGGACGGACTTTCGACATCCATCGGGCGCCTACCCGCAGCTTCGGCGATGTGATTGCTTCGAGTTTCTCCAACAAGAACGACAATATGCAAATCCTCAACAATCTCGAATTTCCCAAGACCCCTGAACAGGTGACCAGCAGTGCATTGCTGCGTGACAGCACACGCAGCCTGCTCACGGCCCAGCTGGACAGGTATCTACCCGCGTATATCAAGGGCGAGTAAGCGCCTTTGCCGAGGGGACGCGACAAAGACTATCGCTCGTCCGCTTCCTGCGGCTGGGCTGCATTTGACGTTTTGGCCCGGCTCGTCGTCCTTGCGGCCGTCGCGTGGTGCTTTTCGACATCTGCTTGGGCGCAGACCAAATTGGTACCACCAGGGGCGGAAACGGCAGGATCAGCCGTCAAGCAAAGCAACAACAAGACGACCACGCGGCGTGAAGCGACGGGCAAACCCGCTCCCGTGGTCGGCGGCCCGTGCGACTTCGGTGTCGTCGTCACCACCGGCGATGAGTTCACCGTGCTGACGACCGGCCTGACCGTATTTCAGCACAAGAAGACGGTCGTCCCGATCCCGGGCTGGGGACTCAATGATCTGATCTTCGCGCGGATTCGCGCCACGATCCCTGCCGGCGTGTCCGTTCTGAGAATCCCCTACAACCCGGCGAAATTTCCTCCCCGCGATGAGTCCAAGGACACATTGAAGGACAGGTTGTTCCGCGATCTCAATGCGGAGCTGGCCCAATACATGCGCGACGTCGTGAAAGGAACGAATTGCCGGCACTACATCCAGATCCTCAATTCAATCAGCCCTTTCGGGTCATCCAACTATACGGTCCGCGGCTTCGGCATCCTCAACCATGATGTGGTGCTCGGGCGTCGCATCTATCTCTACGCCCTGGCGTTTGTCCGCATCTTCGATGGGCGCGACTTCTCCGTTGTCAGACAGAGTTCTGCGCTGATCAACACGCATCATTCCCTTATGGTGCAGAGGCTCCTGGGCGTGCAAATCGGCGGCCCCTATCGCGAACTACCCGCAGAATCGTTTCCAACCCGCCCTGAAGATGCCGCCGACAATCCCGCACTGCGCGACGACGTGCGTGCCATGCTGACGGAAAGCCTCGACAAGACGCTGCCGCTGCTGATCGGGGTTCAACGAGCGGCGCGCAACAGCGACGCGCGCTGATCGACACGTCCTTCGCAGCAGGAACTGGTCTCGATTATTGAGAAATCGTGGGCACGTCGCTTGCGCGCCTTTGCCCACTCTACGAGAGCTAATCCTGCGCCTTCAAATCGTCCGGCCGCGGCATCAGGACGGTGTTGTAGCCGGAATCGACATAGTGGATCTCGCCGGTCACGCCGCCGGAGAGATCCGACAACAGATACAGCGCCGAGCCGCCGAGCTCGTCGAGCGTCACGCCCCGGCGGAGCGGCGAATGTTTTTGCATGAAGGCGAACATCGCGCGCGCCTCGCCGATGCCGGAGCCGGCGAGCGTGCGGATCGGGCCGGCGGAGATCGCGTTGACGCGGATGCCGCGCGGTCCGAAATCCGAGGCGAGATAGCGCACCGAGGCTTCCAGCGCCGCCTTGGCCACGCCCATCACGTTGTAGTTCGGCATCGCGCGTTCCGAGGCGCCGAAGGTCAGCGTGATCATGCTGCCGCCCTCCGTCATCAGCTCGGCGGCGCGTTTTGCCACTTCCGTGAAGGAGAAGCAGGAGATCACCATGGTGCGCGAAAAATTCTCGCGGCTGGTGTCGGCGTAGCGACCCTTGAGCTCGTTCTTGTCGGCGAAGCCGATCGCGTGGATCACGAAATCCAGCCGGCCCCACTTTTCGCGCAAGGCCGTGAATGTGGCGTCGACGCTGGCGATGTCCTCGACGTCGCAGGGCAGCACCATGTCGACGCCAAGCTGCTCCGCCAGCGGCTTAACACGCTTGCCCAGCGCCTCGCCCTGGAAGGTGAAGGCAAGCTCGGCGCCGTGGGCATGCAGCGTCTTCGCCATGCCCCAGGCGATCGAATGATCATTGGCGATGCCCATGATCAGACCGCGCTTGCCTTTCATTAAACCTTCCATTGCCTGATAGCTCCCATTATTCCGGCGTCATCGCCCGCCTTGCGCGCACTTGCGCACTGGGGCAGGCGATCCAGTATTTCGAGGCGATTACTGCAAATCGAGAAGTTGCGGCGTGCTGGATGCCCGCCTTCGCGGGGCATGACAGCGTGCCAAAATTACGCATCCAGCCGGCTGAACACCAGCGTGGCGTTGGTGCCGCCGAAGCCGAAGGAGTTCGACAGCACGGTGCCGATTTTGACGTTGTCGATGCGCTTGCGCACGATCGGCATGTCGGCGAACACGGGGTCGAGCTCCTGGATGTGGGCGCTCTCGCAGATGAAACCATTGTTCATCATCAGCAGCGAATAGATCGCTTCCTGCACGCCGGTTGCGCCCAGGGAGTGACCGGTCAGCGCCTTGGTCGCCGAGATCGGCGGGCACTTCTCGCCGCTTCCGAACACCCTGCGGAGTGCGTCGATCTCCGGCGGATCGCCGGCCGGGGTCGATGTCGCGTGCGGATTGATGTAGTCGACCTTGGTCTTCACGGTCGACATCGCCATGCGCATGCAGCGCTCGGCGCCCTCACCTGATGGTGCGACCATGTCGTAGCCGTCGGACGTCGCGCCATAGCCGACGATCTCGCCGTAAATGCGTGCGCCCCGCGCCTTGGCATGCTCGAGCTCTTCCAGCACCAGCACGCCGGCTCCGCCGGCAATCACGAAGCCGTCGCGGTTGACGTCGTAGGGACGGGAGGCCGTCGCAGGCGTGTCGTTGTACTTCGAGGACATCGCGCCCATGGCGTCGAACAGCACCGACAGCGACCAGTCCAGCTCCTCGCAGCCGCCGGCGAAGATGACGTCCTGCTTGCCGATCTGGATCGTTTCATAGGCATTGCCGACGCAATGGTTCGACGTCGCGCAGGCCGACGAGATAGAATAGTTCACGCCCTTGATCTTGAACCAGGTCGCAAGCGTTGCGGAGGCCGTGGAGGACATCGCCTTCGGCACTGCAAACGGCCCGACACGCTTCGGTCCCTTGGTGCGGGTGATGTCGGCGGCTTCGACGATGGTGCGCGCCGACGGACCGCCGGAGCCCATGATGATGCCGGTGCGAATATTGGAAATTTCGTCGGGCGAAAGACCGGAATCCTGGATCGCCTGTTCCATCGCGACGTGATTCCACGCCGCGCCCTGACCGAGGAAACGCATGGCGCGGCGGTCGACCACCGTCGAAGGATCGAGCGTCGGCGCACCCTGCACCTGGGAGCGGAAGCCGAGCTCGGCATATTTTTCAGCCCGCGAAATGCCCGACTTCGCCTCGTGAAGGCTCGCAAGCACCTCCTGGGTGTTGTTTCCGATGGAGGAGACAATGCCCATCCCGGTGACCACAACCCGCCTCATGACAGCCTCGCCTCAATCGTTGTCTTCGTGGTGATGCGCTCAGCCCAGGCTCGTGCCCTGCTTGAACAGGCCGACCTTCAAATCCTTTGCGCGATAGATAATCTGGTCATCCACCGAAAGCCATCCGTCGGCGATACCGAGCACCAGCTTTGAACGCATCACGCGCTTGATATCGATGTTGTACACAACCTTGCGGGCCTCCGGCAGCACCTGGCCGCTGAACTTCAGCTCGTTCAGGCCAAGCGCGCGACCGCGACCTTCACCGCCGCTCCAGCCCAGATAAAAGCCGACCATTTGCCACAGCGCATCGAGCCCGAGGCAGCCGGGCATCACCGGATCGTTCTTGAAGTGGCAGCCGAAGAACCAGAGGTCGGGCTTCACGTCGAGCTCGGCGCGCACCACCCCCTTGCCGAATTCGCCGCCGGTCTCGCTGATGTCCGTGATGCGGTCGAACATCAGCATCGGCGGCAGCGGCAATTGCGCATTGCCAGGGCCGAACATCTCGCCGCGGGCACATGCCAGCAGATCTTCATATTCGTAACCGTTGCGCCTGTTCAGCATGCGGAAGCCTTTGTGTTCAAACCCCGATTGAGCGGCGTTTCCGGCGAAAATGGGCCCCATCCTGTTCGAAAGGCGACATCTGTTGCCATTGTCAGACGAGAATACCGAAGGACCCTGGATGGATAGCGAGCGGCCCTCAATGCCGGGTCGCGCCAAAATGGGTTAAGCGGAACCGCGGGCTCTCTAACACAGGCCATTTCGGGTAGCAAAGCGCTCTCATGAAGGTAAAATGACGGGCCGCCACCCCGGTTCCCTGCCTGATTAGAACCGCTCTAGTTGCGAGAAACTTGCATCTGCATCTATCTCTCCATATATGTTGGGCAACGACAGTGTTCACGCGTGCCCGAAGCTGGAAATGAACGAAAATAACGCGCCCCATCGCGACGAAGAGGCCCATGCGGCGGCTCTTATGTCCGGCCGCCAGCCGGCGTTGACCGGCTGCCCGTGGCACGACGTCAACGAAATGCTCCAGTCCGCAGGGCTTCGCCCCACGCGCCAGCGCATGGCGCTCGGCTGGCTCCTGTTCGGCAAGGGTGCACGTCACCTCACGGCTGAAATGCTTTACGAGGAAGCGACGCTGGCCAAGGTGCCGGTCTCGCTGGCGACCGTCTACAACACGCTGAACCAGCTCACCGATGCCGGTCTGCTGCGTCAGGTCAGCGTCGACGGCACCAAGACCTATTTCGACACCAACGTCACGACCCACCATCACTACTACCTCGAGAACAGCCATGAGCTGGTCGACATCGAGGATCCGCATCTGGCGCTGTCCAAGATGCCTGAGGTGCCCGCGGGTTACGAGATCGCCCGCATCGACATGGTCGTACGGTTGCGCAAGAAGCGCTGAGATCTATCCTGAACTGCTGATTTGATCGTCATGGCCGGGCTTGTCCCGGCTATCCACGTTATTCGGTCAGGCGTCGAAAAATGCGTGGATGCCCGGGCATGACGGTGGAGCAACAGTTCCGCTCCCGCCCAGATCAATTCACCTGCTCGTCCGAGTAGACGCCCCAGAGGCGCTCCTGCTGGATCCAGCCGTCAAAGCCGTTACCGCTGACGCGGCACCAGTTTGCAGTGCACTTCTTCACCTGGGTGACGACACCGGCCTGGAGCCTGGCCGCAACCGCGCTCTCGGGATCGGCGCGGTCGTAGATCGGCGCGAGCTCGTCCTTGTGCTTCATGGTGACGACAGCAGTACGGCGGCCCGACAGCAGCGAGTGATAGACCCAACCCTCGGCGCCCTCGGAATCGCGGACCCGGCGCCAGTTCTCGAACTCGGCGGTGATTTCGACCGGCAGGCCGGAACGGGTGTAGACCCAGGCGACGTCGTTGTCCTTGGTCGGGCCGGCGCGGACGTTGACGTGATCCGATTTCAGGCTGACGTAGCGCGGCACCGGGAGGCCTGAGGCCGTCTGAGGGGTGTTGTCCTTTGCCGAATGCCCGGGACTGACCGAAGCGCTCAACCAGGTGCAAACGAGCGCCATCACCGAACAAAAACGCCCCAACGCCATCAACCCGTCTCCTGTCGAAGGTCCGGCCGAGCCGGTCCCTCGCCCTAAATTCCCAAACCAGGCCGCTGTCGCCCCTGACCCCGCCCCACGCGGGTGTTCCCGAGCCCTTTACCCGTGGTTCTTGTCTTGGCCCGGCCTTCTGCTAGAGAGGACGGACATCTGAACAACCGGTTTGTCCCGATTTTCCGGCCGGAAATGTCGGGAGAGCTTGAAGGAAACGCCGGGGACGACACGGCAAGCGCAGTGTCGAACAACCGGGTTAATGAGGCCTCAACGGCCGGCCTTTGGCGACAGAGGCGGCTCGCAACGCCTCATGAGGGCAGGACATGTCGGTGAAGAAAAAGCCCCTCGTCGTGGTGACGCGCAAGCTTCCGGATTCGATCGAGACCCGGATGCGCGAGCTGTTCGACGCGCGGATCAATCTCGACGACACGCCGATGTCGCCCGAGCAGATCGCGGAAGCCGCCCGTACCGCCGACGTGCTGGTCCCAACCGTGACCGACCACATCTCCGCCGACATCGTCAACCAGCCCGACTGCAGGTTGAAACTGATCGCGAATTTCGGCAACGGCGTCGACAACATCGATGTCGAGGCCGCGCATGCCCGCGGCATCACCGTCACCAACACGCCGAAAGTTCTGACCGAAGACACCGCCGACATGACCATGGCGCTGATCCTCGCCGTGCCCAGGCGGATGATCGAAGGCGCCTCGATCCTGACGGAAGGAAAACCCTGGCCGGGCTGGTCGCCGACCTGGATGCTCGGCCATCGCATCGGCGGAAAGCGCCTTGGCATCATCGGCATGGGCCGCATCGGCCAGGCGGTCGCACGCCGCGCCCGCGCCTTCGGCTTGCAGATCCACTACCACAATCGTCGGCCGGTGGCGCCGAAGATCGCCGAAGAGCTGGGCGCGACCTATTGGGAAAGCCTCGACCAGATGCTGGCACGGATGGACATCATCTCGGTGAACTGTCCGCACACGCCGGCGACCTACCATCTGCTGTCGGCGCGCCGGCTGAAGCTTATTCGCAAGGACGCCTACATCGTCAACACCGCGCGCGGCGGGGTCACCGACGAGGACACGCTGATCAAGCTGATCGAAGGCGGCGAGATCGGCGGCGCCGGCCTCGATGTCTATGAGCACGAGCCCGCGGTGAACCCGAAGCTGGTGCGGCTCGCCAAGGCCGGCAAGGTGACGTTGCTGCCGCATATGGGCTCGGCCACGATCGAGGGCCGCGTCGAGATGGGCGAGAAGGTGATCATCAACATCCGAACCTTCCTCGATGCGCACAAGCCGCCGGATCGCGTGCTGCCGAGCATGCTGTGAGGTCTATTTGCTGCGTGTTTCGCGCTTGCGCCAGTCGGCAACGAAATCGATAAAGGCCCGCAGCGCCGGCGGCGTTTGTCGCCGGCTTGGATAGTACAGGAACGGCCCGGGAAACGGCTCGCACCAATCCTGAATCAGACTGACGAGCGCGCCGGACTTCAGGGCTTCGCCGACATAACCATCAAGCGTCGCCCAGATGCCGGCGCCGTCGAGCGCGGCGCGCATGGAAAGGCCCATGTTGGTCGAGATCAGCTTTGCCGGCGGATCGACCTTCACCAGCTGGCCGGCCTTCTCGAACTCCCAATCGTGCATGACACCGCTGGAGTAGCGGGCGCGGATGCAATTATGGTCGAGCAGATCCTTCGGATGCTCCGGCTTGCCGCGGCGCGCGAGGTAATCGGGCGAAGCGACCACGACATAGCTCTGCGGGCCGCTGAGCGAGATCGCCACCATGTCCTGCGCGAGATGCTCGCCATAACGTACGCCGGCATCGAAGCCCGCGCTGACGATATCGACAAACCCGCTCTCGGAAACGATCTCGAGGTCGACCTGCGGATAGGCCTTAAGGAACGGCCCGATCATGGGGGCCAGCACGAGATCGACCGCGGGTGGCGGCGCGTTAATGCGCAGCCGGCCCGAGGCCATCTCGCGCAGGCCCCGGACCTGATCGAGGGCCTCGCCGACATCGCGCAGCGCCGGAGCCACGCGCGACAGCAGCAGCTCGCCCGCCTCGGTCAGGGCGACGCTGCGGGTGGTGCGGTTCATCAGGCGGACGCCGAGGCGCTCCTCCAGGTCCCGCAATCGCTGGCTAAGGCTCGACACCGACACGCGAATATCGATCGCCGCGCGCCGGAAATTGCGGGTGCGGGCGACCGCCATGAAGACGTCGAGATCACGCAGGTCGGGCTCAGCCATTGTTCGTTAATGTGAACAAGCCATTCTCGATTGTCCAGCTTATCGGCGCAATCGATCAAGCGCATATCAGGCCTCGTCACGCGGCGCAGTCAGCGCCTTTTCGAGGAGAGCCATCATGGAACAGCGCAAACTCGGTTCGACCGGTCCCACCGTCTCCGCTCTCGGTCTCGGGTGCATGGGCATGTCCGAGGTCTACGGCCCCGCCGATCGCGGCGAGAGCATCGCCACGATCCACGCCGCACTGGATGCCGGCATTACCCTGGTCGACACCGGCGATTTCTACGCCATGGGCCACAATGAAATGCTGGTGCGCGAAGCGCTCAAGGAGGTGCCGCGCGACAAGGTGCAGATCAGTGTCAAGTTCGGTGCGCTGCGCGGTCCTGCCGGCGAATTCACCGGCATGGACACGAGGCCGGCCGCAACGAGGAACTTCCTAGCCTATTCGCTGCAGCGGCTCGGCACCGACTACATCGACGTCTACCGTCCGGCGCGGCTCGATCCCAACATTCCGATCGAGGAGACCATCGGCGGCATCGCCGATCTCGTGAAGGCCGGCTACATCAAACATGTCGGCCTGTCCGAGGTCGGCTCCGCCACCATCCGCCGCGCGCATGCCGTGCACCCGATCGCCGATCTCCAGATCGAATATTCGCTGATCGAGCGTGGCATCGAACGCGACATCCTGACGACCTGCCGCGAGCTCGGCATCGGCATCACGGCTTACGGCGTGTTGGCGCGCGGCCTCATCAGCGGCCATTGGTCGAAGGACTCCGGCAAGACAGGCAAGGACTACCGGCTGATGACGCCGCGCTTCCAGGGATCGAATCTCGATGCCAATCTCGCATTGGTGGAGCAGCTGCGCGCCATCTCCGCTGAGATTGGCGCGACGCCGGCACAGGTCGCGATCGCCTGGGTGGCGGCGCAAGGCAAGCAGATCGTGCCGCTGGTCGGCGCCCGCACCCGCAACCGCCTCACCGAAGCACTCGGCGCGGCCAAGGTCACGCTGACGCCGGCTCATCTCGCCGTGCTGGCAACGGCCTTCCCGCCCGATGTCGCTGCCGGCACGCGTTACGCCGCTGAGCAGATGGCGCATCTCGACAGCGAGAAGCCGGCCACAGCATAACGTCTGCAATCAAGTGCGATGGGCGCTGAGATCGGTGATCACAGGCCCATCGCCATTGAGCGGATTGGCGGGATCGCGCGCGTAACGCAGCGTCTCGAAGCGCATCGCGCGCGCATCGATCATCAGGAGGCGGCCGACGAGGCCGTCGCCAAAGCCGACGATCTCGCGGATCGCCTCCAGCGCCATCATCGAGCCCATCACGCCCGCGAGCGCGCCCATGACGCCGGCTTCCGCGCACGCCGGCACGGTCCCGGGCGGCGGCGCTTCCGGGAATAGGCAGCGATAGGTCGGATTGAATTCGCCCTGCTCGTTTGTCTCATGCGCGCGGATGGTGGTCAGCGAGCCATCGAAGGTGCCGAGCGCCGCCGTGATCAGCGGCCTCTTGGCGAAGAAGCAGGCGTCCGAGGCCAGATAGCGGGTCGAGAAATTGTCGGAGCCGTCGAGCACGAGGTCATAGTCCCCGATCAGCGACAGCGCATTGTCGGCATTGAGCCAGGTGGCGTGACCGACGAAGCGGACATGCGGGTTGAGCGCCGAGATCCGTTCGGCCGCGCTCTCGACCTTGTGCCGGCCGATATCGGGCGTGGTGTGAATGACCTGGCGCTGGAGGTTCGACAGCGACACCACGTCGTCATCGACCACGCCGAGCGTACCGATGCCGGCGGCCGCCAGATACATCAAAGCGGGCGCACCGAGCCCGCCGGCGCCGATCACCAGCACGGAGGCCCGCTTCAGCGCAGCCTGGCCGGGGCCACCGACATCGCGCAGCACGATATGGCGGGCATAACGTTCGAGTTCGTCCGGGCTCAGCATCGTTATCCTTCCAGATCCTCTCCTCATGGTGAGGAGGCGCGAAGCGCCGTCTCGAACCATGCAGGCCCCGCTGCGGCTGCACGGCCTTCATCCTTCGAGACGCCGCTTACGCGGCTCCTCAGGATGAGGAGCTAGACCTCTCCTGCCGGTCTGAACCACCGCAACATTGTTCGCGACCAACGAGATGTGCTTCAATGGCATTGCGTTCAATGGGCGGGCTGGATTTGTCATGAGATCGATGCTTGCGGCAACACTGATGTTTGCGGCTGCGACAGGCGCGAACGCCCAGATGACGACACCGCAGCTTCCCGGCACCAAGCCGAAGCCGGTCCAGACCGTTCCGATCCGGCCTCCTGCATTGCAGACGCCGGCTGCGACGGCCGATGCCATGGCGCAGGCGGAGCGGCTGTCGCTGCAGTCCGACCTCGCCTGGGTCGGCCAGTATAACGGCGCCATCACCGGCGACGTCAGCGCGCGCCTGGTCGAGGCCATCAAGGAGTATCAGAAGGCCAAGGGCGGCAAGGCGACCGGCGTGCTCAATCCGCAGGAACGCGCAGCGCTCGCCGAGACCGCGCGCCGCAAACAGGACAGCGTCGGCTGGAAGATCGTGACGGAAATGACCAGCGGCGCGCGGCTCGGCATTCCCTCAAAGCTGGTGCCGCAGCAGGCGACCGACGCCAACGGCTCGAAATGGACCTCGCCCACTGGCACGGTGCAGGTTCTGCTCAGCCGCCGCAAGGAGGCGAACCCGACCACAGCCAAGCTTGCCGAAGCGGAGAAGAAAGAGCCGGGTCGCAAGGTCGACTACACCGTGGTAAAGCCCGACTTCTTCGTGCTGTCGGGTCTGCAGGGCCTGAAGAAATTCTATTTGCGCGGCACCTCCAGGGGTGACGAGGTCCGCATCATGACGATCCTCTACGATCAGGCGACCGAGAACACGGTCGAGCCGGTCGTGATCGCGATGTCGAGCGCCTTCAACGCGTTTCCGTCGGGGCCACAGGCGGGGCCGCCGCCACGCAAGACCGTCGAATATGGCACCGGCATTGTCGTCAGCGACGATGGCGCGATCCTCACGGACCGCCTCGTCACTGATAGCTGCCTCGCGATCACGATCGCCGGCTATGGCAGCGCCGACCGTCTCGCCGAGGACCGGGAACACGACCTCGCGCTGCTGCATATTTACGGCGCCCGCGGCCTGGAGCCCCTCAACCTCGCGGCCGGCGCAGCGAAGACGAGTGTCGATGTCATCGGTATCGCGGATCCGCAGAGCCAGGGCGGAGCCGCGGGTGTGTCGAGCCTCAAGGCTACGCTGGCATCCGTCGGTGGTGGCGATTCCCCACTCTCACCGCCACCGTCTGTCGGCTTCTCCGGCAGCCCCGCCATCGACGGCGACGGCAAGTTCGCCGGCATCGCACTATTGAAGCCGGCGATGGTTGCGGGCCCCGCGACGTCGGTGCCGGCGTCGCAGGCGGTGATGGTCTCCGCGGAGACGGTGCGCGATTTCCTGAAGGCGAACGGTGTCGCGGCGAACGGAACGTCCACAGATGCGAAAGCCGCTGTCGTGCGCGTGATCTGCGTGCGCAAGTAGCTCTCGTGTCCCGGGCGCGGTGCGGCATGAAATGCGCGCCGCTGAAGAAGCGCTGCGCTGCGTCCGGGGCATGAGACCTAGCTCAGCCTGAACCTGATCCCGGCCTTCGCAAGACCACCCGAGATCCCGACCGGCGTGCCGTCCGCACGCCAGCAAGCGGCGCCACTCATGGTGCCGTCGTCGTGGAAGGCGATACCATTCATGCCGCCGGCGACTGCCGCGACAGGCTGCACCTTGTGGCCGAGCTCCGCGAGCTTCGCGCGCACGCTCTCCGGCACCCTCTGCTCGACCTCAAGCGCATTGCCTTCGGTCCAGACCCGCGGCGCCTCGACTGCTTCCTGCAAGCTCATACCGTGGTCGATCAGATTGAGCAGCGCCTGCATCGCGCTCGGGAAGATTCGTTTTCCGCCGGGCAAGCCGAGCGCATAGCGCAACTTTCCATCACGGAGTGCCATCATCGGCGACATCGAGGTCGTCACCCGCTTGCCCGGCGCCAGCGACAGGGCGTGGCCTGGACGCGGATCGAACAGGTTCATGTAGTTGTTGGCGATGGCGCCCAGGCCCGGGATCATGATCTTGGCGCCGAACAGATTGTTGATGGTCTGCGTGGTCGCAACCACGTTGCCGAACGCATCCGCCGCCGTCATGTGCGTGGTGTGAGCGCCTTCAAGCTGCGACACGCCGGCGCCCCAGCTCTGCGCCCGTGCCGGATCGATCGCAGCGCGGCGCTCCTCGGCGTAGGCCTTCGAGGTCAGCCGCTCCACGGGGACGCCGACATAATCAGGATCGCCGCTGGCCGCGGCGCGGTCGGCGAATGCGATCTTCAGGACCTCGGCAAGATAGTGGATGGTCTCGGGCGTACCGAAGCCGAGGCCTTGGATGTCGTAGCCTTCCAGGATGTTCAGCATCTGTGCGATATGCACGCCGGAAGCCGCGGGCGGCGGCGGGCCAAAGATAGTCCAGCCGCGGTAATCGGCGCGGATCGGCTGCCGTTCGACGGTCTTGTAGCTGGTGAGATCGTTGCGCCGGATGAAGCCGCCGGCCTTTTCCATATAGTCGACCAGGATATCGCCAAGCGGCCCCTCATAGAGCGCCTTTTCGCCGTGGTCGGCGATATGCCGCAACGTCTCGGCATACTCGGCCTGTACCACGCGCTCGCCGACCTTGAGCGGCTCGCCGTCTGGCAGATAGATCGCCGCGATCGGCTTGTCCTTGCGCATCTCGGCGGCGCTCTCGGTGATGCATTCGTGCAGATAGGGTGTCGTCGCATAGCCGCGCGCGGCGTGCTTGATCGCGGGCTGCATGACGTCGGCAAGGCTCATGGTGCCGAAGCAGCGCAGCGTCTCGCACCAGGCTTTCAGCGAGCCCGGCGTGGCGACCGCCTTTGGTCCGTTGAGATTTTCATTGCCGACGGTGTCGAACACATCATGCGCGGAACCCGGCGTGGGGGTGTAGCTGGTGTCAAGCACCGCCGCGGGCACGGTGCTCTGTCCGTCGATGAAACGGTGGCTGCCGTCGGCGAGCCGGATGTGCGCCATGCCACCGCCGATGATGCCCACCATCATCGGCTCGACCACGGTCAGCGTGAACAGGGTCGCTATCGCGGCGTCGATGGCGTTGCCGCCGGCGGCCAGCATCTCCGCGCCGGCGCTGGAGGCCAGTGGATGGTTGCTGACCACCATGCCGCGGCTCGATACCGCCGGCATCTTCTGGCATTCGAAATTCGTCGCCGTCCGGTCGCGCCAGTTTCCGCCCATGCCGCTTGTCCTTATTATTCACGGCTGCAAGCACAGCACACGGACGAGTACGGGTCCAGTAATGGTACGGATTCGTTGGCATTCCCGATTCCGCCATCATCGTGACTGCTGATTCGGACCTCCGCGATCCCCTTTGGATCGGGCCGGCACGTCCTGAGCGAGAAGAGCTCAGCATCGAGATCGATGCACGTTCGCGTGGCGTTTCCCGAGACCCAAGCACTCCAAAGGATTGATCTTCAATGCACACGATCGCACTGGCCACCCAAAAGGGTGGCAGCGGCAAGAGCACGCTCGCCATCGGCCTCGCGCTGGCAGCCAAGCAGGCCGGCTTCACCGTTCGCCTGATCGAAACCGACCCGCAGGGCACACTGTCGAACTGGCAGCGCCGCCGCACCACCGATGATCTCGTCGTCGAGCCGATCTATCACGCCGCCGACATCGAGCCGCGCCTGAAGATGCTGGCCGACGGCGGTCTCCAGATTGCGATCGTCGATACCGCCGCCGGCCTCAGCGCCGCGACCACCGCCGCGATCCGCCATTCCGACCTCTGCCTGATCCCGGCACGCCCGAGCGTCGCCGACATCGAAGCGACCGTTTCGACGCTGAGCGTCGCGCGCGCCTGGAAGCGGCCTTACAGCTTCGTGCTGAACCAAACCCCGATCCGCGGCCAGCGCATCGACAACGCCGCCAACACGCTCGCCGAGGAAGCAGCGCTTGATCTCGCCGAGGTGCTCGCGCGTCCCCTGATCGTGATGCGCAACGATCACCAGGACTCGCTCGCCAGCGGCCTTGCGGTGAGCGAATTCGCGCCGAACGGCAAGTCGACCGAGGAGATCCGCGGCCTCTGGCACTGGATCGAGACCCGGCTCGAGCTCGCCGCCACCAATGTCTTGATCGACCAGGTCATCGCGGCCGCGGACGGAATGTTGCACGTCGCCGCCGAGCTGGCCGCCGATGAAACTACGATACTGGCGTCCTGAGCGGGGGTATCGCTCGGATGGCAGCCGGACCTTCACCATCCGGAAGGGCCTTAGCGACGAAGCAATCCGGCCACCAGCCCGGCCGGATTGCTTCGCTTCGCGTTTTTGGGAAACTCTATCTCCGCTGTCATTGCGAGGAGCTTTGCGACGAAGCAATCCAGACTGCTTCGTTGGAAAGCTTCTGGATTGCTTCGCTGCGCTCGCAATGACGGTCGTGGTGGGCTCGTCACCGCCGCTGAACTTACGACCTCTCGGATACGAGCCTGATTTTCACTTCTGACATTTCGGACACCAGAAGGTCGACCGGCCGTTCTGCGTAAAACGCTTGACGATGCCGCCACATCGCGGCGTGGTGCATTTCTCGCCCTCGCGATCGTAGACCTTGAACGAGTGCTGGAAATAGCCGAGCTCGCCCGAGGTCTGGCGATGATCGCGCAAGCTGGAGCCGCCGGCCTTGATGGCGTCGTTCAGCACGGTGTGGATCGCGCCGACCAATCGCTTTGCATGGTCGGTCGGCTCGCCCCCGGCAACGCCCTTGCGTTGTCCGGCCTTGGTCGACAACGTCGCGGCGATCCGGCGCGGCGACAGATGCGAACGATGCAGGGCTTCGCAGACATAGATATTGCCGAGCCCGGCGACCACGCGCTGATCGAGCAGCGCGGCTTTCAGGCTCGTGGTCTTGCCGGCGCAGGATCGCGCCAGCATCGCGGCGTCAAATTCGTTGCCAAGCGGCTCGGGCCCGAGCCCGCGCAGCAGCGGCTCCTCGTCGAGCGCGCTGCGCGCGATCACTTTCATGTAACCGAAGCGGCGCGGATCGTTGAAGATGATGTCGGCGCCGGAGGACATCCGAAACAGCACGTGATCGTGCGCGGAGTCCTTGGCTCGCGGATAGTGAAACTCGCCCGGCGCCGCCTCGTTGTCCGGCTTGATGACGCGAAACGAACCCGACATGCCCAGATGCATCAACAGCACGTCGCCGGAGGTGAGATCGGCCATGAGATATTTTGCACGGCGGCCGAGCCCCGTGACGACCTGCCCCTTCAGTCGGGCCACGAAGTCCGGCTGGAAAGGAAAGCGCAAATCAGGCCTGCGGGTCTCCGCGACCAGGATTTTCGCACCCTCCATGACAGGCTGAAGGCCGCGGCGGACGGTCTCGACTTCGGGCAATTCGGGCATGGTCAGGCATTCACCTTATGAGAGCGGTGTGATAGCGCCATTGCGGCGGGCGCGCTATGGTCCGCCTCGTGGAGTAGAGTAATGGATCGGCCGGGCGAAACCACGCATTTTGGCTTCAGGGACGTCCCCCTGGGCGACAAGCAGACGCTGGTGAACGATGTGTTTCACAGCGTGGCGTCGCGCTATGATTTGATGAACGATTTGATGTCCGGTGGCCTGCATCGGGTCTGGAAGGACATCATGATCACCGCGCTCGACCCGCCGCGAGGCGACCGGCGGTTCGCGCTGCTCGACGTTGCCGGCGGCACCGGCGACATCTCGTTCCGCGCCGCCAAGGCCGCAGGCCCCGGCTTCCATGCCACCGTCTGCGACATCAATTCCGGGATGCTGGAGGTAGGCCGCGAGCGCGCCGCAAAGCGGCATCTCAAGACCCAGGTCGATTTCGTCGAGGGCAATGCGGAAGCGCTCTCCTTCGCCGACCGCAGCTTCGACGCATATACGATCGCTTTCGGCATTCGCAACGTGCCTCGGATCGATCTCGCGCTGGCCGAGGCCTATCGCGTGCTCAAGCCAGGCAGCCGCTTCCTCTGTCTGGAATTCTCCACCGTCGAGATGCCCGGACTCGATCGTCTTTATGACCTGTTCTCGTTCAAGGTCATCCCGCCGCTCGGCCGCATGATCACGGGTGACGCCGAGTCCTACCAATATTTGGTCGAGTCGATCCGCAAGTTCCCAAGACCCAACGCCTTCGCCGATATGATCCGTAATGCCGGCTTCGCCCGCGTGAACTGGCAGATATTGTCCGGCGGCATCGTCGCACTGCATTCGGGCTGGCGTTTGTGATCTCTGCCATAACCCATAGTGCGCGCCTGATGCGCGCCGCGTTCGTATTCGCGCGCGAGGGCGTGTTCGGCGCCGTCGATCCCAGCCTGGTGCCGCCGCCCGGACAGCTCGCGCTGAAGCTTGCGCGCATCGTCGAACGGGGCGGCCCTAAGGACGGGCCTCGGCTGTCGCGCGCGCTGACCCGGATGGGCCCGGCCTATCTCAAGCTCGGGCAATTTCTGGCGACGCGCCCCGATGTGGTCGGCGTTGCCATGGCGCGCGATCTGGAAAGCCTGCAGGATCGCCTGCCGCCGTTTTCGCAAGTCGAAGCGGAAGCCGTGATCGCGACGTCGCTGGAGCGTCCGCTGACGGACGTATTCGCGAGCCTCAGTGCGCCGGTCGCAGCGGCCTCGATCGCACAGGTGCATCGCGGCGAAGTCTTGCGCGATGGCATCCGCAAGGCGGTCGCCGTGAAAGTGCTGCGCCCCAACGTGGCCGCACGCTTCCGCCGCGACCTCTCCGACTTCTTCTTCGTCGCATACAAGGCCGAGTCCTATTCGTCCGAGGCGCGGCGCCTGCGTCTCATCGAGGTCATCAACACCATGTCGCGCTCGGTCGCGATGGAGATGGACCTGCGCCTCGAGGCCGCGGCGCTGTCGGAGATGGCGGAGAACACGCGCGACGATCCTGATTTCCGCGTACCGACCGTGGACTGGGACCGCACCACGCACAACGTGCTGACGATGGAGTGGATCGACGGCATCGCGCTGAACGATCACAAGCGCCTGGCCGAGTCGCAGGTCGACCTGCCCGATCTCGGCCGCAAGGTGATTCAGAGTTTCCTGCGCCACGCGCTGCGCGACGGCTTCTTCCACGCCGACATGCATCCGGGCAATCTGTTCCTGGATGACGCCGGTCGCCTCGTCGCGGTTGATTTCGGCATCATGGGCCGGCTCGGCATGAAGGAGCGGCGCTTCCTTGCCGAAATCCTGCTCGGCTTCATCACCCGCGACTATCGTCGTGTCGCGGAAGTGCATTTCGAGGCAGGCTACGTCCCGGCGCATCACTCGGTCGAGAACTTCGCGCAAGCGATCCGCGCCATCGGCGAGCCCATTCATAACCGCACGGCGGAAGAGATCTCGATGGCGCGGCTGCTGACGCTGCTGCTCGAGGTCACCGGCCTGTTCGACATGACCACGCGGCCCGAGCTGATCCTGCTCCAGAAAACAATGGTGGTGGTCGAGGGCGTGGCACGCGGCTTCGATCCCAAGCTCGACATCTGGAAGGTCGCCGACCCCGTGGTGCGGGAATGGATCGAGCGCAATCTCGGTCCGATCGGCCGGGTCCAGGGCGCGATCTCCGGCACCGGCGATCTCGCGCGCATCCTGATGCGCCTGCCTGATATCGCCGCGCGCTCGGTTACGGTGCTCGAACAGCTGGAGACCATGACCCGGGAGGGCATCCGGCTGTCGCCGGAGAGCATCGCGGCGATGGGCCGCAGCGAAGGCCGCAAGAACCGTTGGCGCACCGTGGCGCTCTGGATCATCGCCGCGACCTTCATCGGCATCCTGATCGCCGTCCGGAATCTTTGATTGCAGTGCAATCATGCGAATGATAGCATCGCCATCATTTGTGCTGGAGGGGTGTCATGGCGAGCCTGACCATTCGCAAGCTCGATGAAGGCATCAAAACTTACCTTAGGCTGCGCTCGGCCAGGAACCGCAGGTCGGTCGAGGAAGAGGTCCGGGTCATCCTCGGCGAGCTGATCGAGGGCCGCGAGGAGCCCCTGACGCCGTTCACGGCGCCGCCCGCGGCTTCCGCCACCCCCACGCCCCAGCGCAGCGGCGCCCTCCCCGAGGCCAACGTCACCCTGATCATCGGCGGCGGGATCGCGGCCTACAAATCGCTCGACCTGATCCGCAGGCTCAAGGAGCGGCGGATCGAGGTCCGCTGCGTGCTGACCAAGGCGGCGCAACAATTCGTCACGGCATTGGCCGTGAGCGCGCTCTCGCATGAGCGCGTCCACACCGACCTGTTCGATCCCGAGAGCGAGTTCGACGCCGGTCATATCCGGCTGGCGCGCGAGTGCGACCTGATCGTGGTGGCGCCTGCGACCGCGGATTTGATGGCCAAGATGGCCAACGGCCATGCCGACGATCTCGCCAGCGCCATCCTGCTTGCGACCAACCGCAAGGTCCTGCTCGCGCCGGCGATGAACCCGCTGATGTGGAACAACGCGGCGACGCGGCGCAACGTCGCGCAACTTCAACGCGACGGCGTGATGCTGATCGGGCCGAATTCCGGCGAGATGGCGGAAGCCGGTGAAGCCGGCATCGGTCGCATGTCCGAGGCGATCGAAATTGCGGCTGCCACCGAGCGACTGCTGCGGCCGCCGTTGCCGCGCCCCCTCGCCGGCAAGCGCGTGCTGATCACGGCTGGTCCGACCCACGAGCCGATCGATCCGGTGCGCTACATCGCCAACCGATCCTCCGGTAAGCAGGGCTTTGCGATCGCCGCCGCGGCACAGGCCGCGGGCGCCGAGGTAATCCTGGTCAGCGGCCCGGTCGATCTCAGCGATCCCCAGGGCGTGACAGTCAAGCATGTGGAATCGGCACGGCAGATGCTGGAGCAGGTGCAGGCCGCGCTCCCCGCTGACATCGCGATCTTCGCCGCCGCCGTCGCCGACTGGCGGGTCGCCAATGAAGGCGAGCAGAAGCTGAAGAAGACTTCGGCCGGCATGCCGCCGCTCCAGCTGGTCGAAAACCCCGACATCCTCGCGACGATCTCCAAGCTGACCGACCAGCGGCCGCCACTGGTGATCGGCTTTGCCGCCGAGACCGAGCACCTCATCGACAACGCCAAGTCGAAGCTTGCCCGCAAGGGCTGCGACTGGATTGTCGCCAACGACGTCTCCCCCGCAACCGGGGTGATGGGCGGAGACCGCAACACCGTGCACCTCATCAGCAAGAGCGGTGAGAAGAACGATGAGAAGGATGGCGACATTGCAGTTGATTCCTGGCCGGCGATGACCAAGGAACAGGTCGCCATTCGATTGGTCGCGCATATCGCAAAGAGCGTGACCGGCAAATCCCGGGAGCCCGCATCTTGAGCACCAAAGTCACCGTCGAACTGCAACGCCTGCCCCATGCGGAGGGGCTGCCGCTGCCGGCCTATCAGACCAATGATGCCGCCGGTCTCGACCTGATGGCGGCGGTGCCCGAGAACGAGCCGCTGACGCTCGCGTCCGGCCAATACGCGCTGGTGCCGACGGGACTCGCGATCGCGTTGCCGCCCGGCTACGAGGCGCAGGTGCGGCCGCGCTCCGGGCTTGCGGCCAAGCACGGCGTCACCGTGCTGAACTCACCGGGCACGATCGACGCGGACTATCGCGGCGAGATCAAGGTGATCCTGATCAACCACGGCCAGACCGCCTTCGTGGTCAAGCGCGGCGAGCGCATCGCGCAGATGGTGATTGCGCCAATGGTGCAGGCCGCGCTGGTTCCCGTGTCGACATTGTCCGCGACCGATCGCGGGACCAGCGGATTCGGCTCGACCGGCCGCTAACACACCGAATCACCCGAGGAATTACGCGAATTGGAACACCGCCTTCGGCATTTTTTTGGGACCGCCGTTGCGTTCACGATCTGGACTCTTACCGGTGGAGTCACGGTGAGGGTATTGTCGTTTGATTCGCGCGCGACGGGGGTCGCCGCGCGCAAATTCGTGCGATCTTGGGGCAACTATGTCAGGCGTGATCGTGTCGATGCGTCGGACGCTGCTGTCGTGCACATCGCTGGTGCGCAACGGCTTGTTGGGAAGCGCTCTCGCGGCGCTGCTGCCGGCTGCGCCGGCTGAGGCCGCCGACCTCGTCGACACACTCTCAACGTTGCTGGATTTCAACCGGCAGGAGCTCGCGGTGCTGGCCACCGCGCTGGCCTTGCTCGGCTTCTCGGTGGTCGCCGCGATCCTCCTGATGCGCACGCGCGTGCGCACGGCGAAGAACGAGGCGCGGCTGCGCGCCCGGATCGGGGAACTCCAGCTCCAGGCCGACCGCTTCGGCGCATTGCTGTTCGCCGAGCCGCAGATCCTGATCTCTTGGCCGGCCGGCGACAATCGCGCGCAGATCTCCGGTGACATCTCCATGGTGCTGCCGCGCGACTCCTCTCCGCAGCGCGTGCTCGCGTTTGGAACCTGGTTGCCGCCGGAACCGGCGCTGCAGATGGATCACGCCGTCGATGCGCTGCGCGACCGCGGCGACGGGTTCCAGCTGACGCTCACCACCGCGCATGGCCACACGCTGGAGGCCATCGGCCGCGCCATCGGTGGCCAAGCCATCGTCAGGATTCGCGAACTCTCGGGGCTCCGCCGCGATCTGGCCGAGACCAATCTGCGTTACAAGGCACTTTCCGACGAGACGGAGATGTTGCGCGGCTTCGCGACCGCCGCCCCCTGGCCGATCTGGGCCAAGGGCGAGAACGGCGCGCTGGCTTATGCCAATCCCGCCTATGTCCGTGCGACCGAGGCGGCGAGCATCACCGACGCCCAGGAGCGCAAGCTCGAGCTGCTCGACAGCGCCGACCGCACCGCGATGGAGCGGGGACTGAAGGAAGCGGCCAATTTCACCTCGCGGCTGCCGATCGTGATCGGCGGCGAGCGGCGCATCTATGATGTGCGCGCCGTCAATGTCGGTGGCGGCAATGTCGGCGTTGCCATCGATGCCAGCGAGGCGGATGCCTTGAGCTCGGCGCTGGTGCGGATGGCGGAGGCGCATCGCCGTACGCTGGACCAGCTCTCCTCGGGCGTTGCCGTGTTCGATGGCCAGCGCCGGCTTGCCTTCTACAATGATTCCTACCGCCAGCTGTGGGACCTCGACCGCACCTTTCTCGACGCCAACCCCGATGATTCCAGCGTGCTCGACAAGCTTCGCGCCGCGCGCAAATTGCCGGAGCAGCCGGACTTCCGCGCCTGGAAGGCCAAGCTGCACGAGGCTTATCGGGCGGTCGAGGCCGCCAAGGACACCTGGTATCTGCCCGATGGGCGCGCGCTCTCCGTCGTCACCACGCCGAATCCCGAGGGCGGCGTCACCTATCTGTTCGACGACGTCACCGAGAGCCTGGAGCTCGCCCGCCGCTTCGACGGCATGATCCGGGTCCAGCGTGAGACGCTGGATAGCCTCGCCGAGGGCGTTGCGGTGTTCGGCAGCAATGGCAGGGCGCAGCTGTTCAACCCGGCGTTCGTCCGGATGTGGAAGCTGTCCGCTGACGCCATGCGCGACGAGCCGCACATCCAGACGGTCGAGGGCTGGTGCCATCAGCTGTTCGACGACGCGATCGTTTGGCGGCAGATCCGCGAGGCCGTCACCTCGATCGAGAGCCGCGCCGACATTCCGCTGAAGCTTGAGCGCAAGGACGGCAGCGTGCTCGACGGCATGATCCGGCCGCTGCACGACGGCGCCACGATGCTGACGTTCCAGGACATCACCGACACCGAGAACGTCGAGCGCGCTCTGCGCGAGCGCAACGAGGCGCTGGAGGCGGCCGACCAGATGAAGGTGGATTTCGTCCACCACGTCTCCTACGAGCTGCGCTCGCCGCTCACCACCATCATCGGCTTTGCGCATTTCCTCAGCGATCCCTCGACCGGGCCGCTGACCCCGAAACAGGCCGAATATCTCGACTACGTCACCAAATCGACCAATGCGCTGCTGGCGCTGACCAACAACATCCTGGATCTCGCCACCATCGACGCCGGTGCCATGAAGCTGGAACTCGGCCCGGTCGACGTCAGCAAGACCATCGAGCTCGCCGCCGAGGGTCTTCAGGACCGGCTCGCCACCGACCGCATCCGCCTCAAGGTCGAGATCGCGCCCGATGTCGGCAGCTTCACCGGCGACGAGAAGCGCGTGGTGCAGGTGCTCTATAATCTCCTCGCCAACGCCGTCGGGTTTTCTCCACCGGATTCCACCGTCGGCATCAGCGCCCGCCGCACCGAACGCAGTGTGGTCTTCACTGTGACAGATTCCGGGCCTGGAATACCTGCCGACATGAAGGACAAGGTGTTCAACTGGTTCGAGAGCCGCTCGCAAGGCTCGCGTCATCGCGGCGCCGGGCTCGGCCTGTCGCTGGTGCGCTCCTTCGTCGAGTTGCATGGCGGCAATATCCGGGTGGATTCGATCGTGGGCAGGGGCACGGTCGTGATCTGTGACTTCCCGACCGACCAGGCGGCGCATCGCGACGCCGCCGAATGACTGCGCCAACCACATTCGCCGTCGCGCTCCGCAACGAGACAGCCACTGCGCAACTAGTGGCCGACCTCGCGCTGCTGGTCGGCCCCGGCGATGTCATCACGCTCACCGGCGATCTCGGGGCCGGCAAGACCGCGGCGGCGCGGGCCATGATCCGCTACCTCGCCGGCGACGATGCACTGGAAGTGCCGAGCCCGACCTTCACGCTGGTGCAGGGCTACGAGCTGCCACCGTTCCCGGTGATGCATGCCGACCTCTACCGCGTCGAGGACGAGAGCGAGCTCGAAGAGATCGGGCTGTCGCCGCTGCCGGAAGCAACCCTCGTCCTGATCGAATGGCCGGAGCGCGCGCCGTCGGCGATGCCTCAAGACCGCATCGACATCGCGCTGACGCACCGGCCGGCGCTGGGCTCGAATGCACGCGCCGCCGACATCACCGGCCATGGCAAGGCTGCCGCCATCGTCGCGCGGCTGCAGGCGCTGCGCGAATTCCTCGATGCATCCGGCTACATGGAGGCAACGCGCAAACGCATGGCGGGCGACGCCTCGACGCGCTCCTATGCGCGGCTGCAGCGCGACGACGAGATCGTCATCCTCATGAATTCGCCGCAGCGCCCCGATGGTGCTGCGATGTACAACGGAAAATCCTACAGCGCCGCGGTGCATCTCGCCGAAAACATCAAACCCTTCGTCGCCATCGACGAGGGCCTGCGCGCGCAGGGAATCTCGGCGCCCGCGATCCATCATTCCGACCTCGACCACGGGTTCCTGATCAGCGAAGACTTCGGCACCGAAGGCGTGATCGAGGGCGATCCGCCGCGCCCGATCGCCGAACGCTACGAAGCCGCGGCCGATCTGCTGGCCGTGCTGCACGGCAAGACGCTGCCGCAAACGCTGCCGCTCGGGCGGCAGACCTACGCCATTCCCGTCTTCGATATCGAGGCGCTGCTGATCGAAATCGGCTTGATGCCGGAATGGTACCTGCCTGATCGCAACGCGCCGCTGGACGACGCGAAGCGCGCCGAATTTTTCGCCATGTGGCGCGAGTTGCTGCAGAAGGCGCAGGCCGCGCCGAAGACCTGGATCATCCGCGATTATCACTCGCCGAATCTGATCTGGCTCAGCAATCGCACCGGCATCGAACGCGTCGGCGTGATCGATTTCCAGGACACCGTGCTGGGGCCGCAATCCTACGACGTGGTGTCGCTGCTCCAGGACGCCCGCATCGACGTGCCCGAGGCGATCGAGCTGACGCTGCTGTCGCGCTACATCAAGGCGCGCCGCGCCAGCGAGGCGAGCTTCGATGCGGCCGGCTTCGCCGAGCTCTACGCCATCATGTCGGCGCAGCGGAACACGCGTCTGCTCGGCACCTTTGCCCGCCTCAACCGCCGCGACGGCAAGCCGCATTATCTGCGTCACCAGCCGCGGATCTGGACCTATCTCCAGCGCTCCCTGGCGCATCCCACGCTCGCCCATCTGCGCGACTGGTATCTCGCCAACGTCCCGCCGCCCCAAAGGCAGGCCCAAGGCCCGGCCCAAGGCTGAGGCCCAAGGCGGAAAAGGCTAGTAGGGGCTGAAAAGGCTGATTCAGGGCTCGATTTACCGGCTGTTAGCCAAGACGCCGGTAACCTGGCGGCGGAGCAGCCGGATGATTACGGGGCTGGAGCAGGGCAGATGGCGGTGAAGACGGACCAGCGCGGCAACAGCCGGGTTGTTTTCGAGCGCGGGATCGCGGCCCAGATGATGGGTATCGACGGCACCTGGCGGCGCGATTGCACCATGGAGGACGTCTCCGACAGCGGCGCCAAATTGACCATCGACGGCTCAGTCGAAGGCCTGCATCTGAAGGAGTTTTTTCTGCTGCTGTCGTCCACCGGACTTGCGTACCGACGCTGCGAGCTCGCCTGGGTGAATGGTGACCAGATCGGCGTCAACTTTCTCAAGCTCGGTGACAAGAAGAAAAAGGCGCGGTCAACGTCCATCGGGGCGTAACGGCAACACCTGTCGTACAAGCGTCACGGCAGGTGGTTAAGGCGGTTAAGACGCGGTGCGGTCGGTCGAACCTCATGTTAGGATTGCTGCGAACGCGAGATCAGTAGGTCTGAGAAAGCGAAGGATGCCCGTCAAACCGACCAAAGCCATGGTGCTCGCCGCAGGGTTCGGCCTGCGCATGCGTCCGTTGACGGACAAGATGCCGAAACCGATGGTTCCGGTGGCCGGCCAGCCGCTGCTCGACCATGTGCTCGACAAGCTCGGTCGGGCCGGCGTGAGCGAGGCGGTGGTCAACGTGCATTACCTGCCGGACCAGATCATCGATCACACCGCATCCCGCCAGCATCCGCGCGTGACCATCTCGGACGAGCGCGACCAGGTGCTCGGCACCGGCGGCGGCGTGGTCAAGGCACTGCCGCTGCTCGGGGACGCACCGTTCTTTCACGTCAATTCCGACACGCTGTGGATCGACGGCGTACGCTCCAACCTGACGCGGCTCGCCGAAAACTTTGATCCCGCGCGGATGGACATTTTGCTGCTGATGGCGCCGACGGCGACCAGCATCGGCTATAGCGGCCGCGGCGATTACGGCATGCTGGCCGACGGTGCCCTGCGCAAGCGCAAGGAAAAAGAGGTCGTTCCGTTCGTCTATGCCGGCGCTGCGATTTTGTCGCCGTCGATCTTCGCCGATGCCCCCGCGGGCGAGTTCTCGCTGACCAAGATGTTCGATCGTGCCAACGAGCAGGAGCGGCTGTTCGGCCTTCGCCTCGACGGCGTCTGGATGCATGTCGGCACGCCTGATGCCGTGCACGCGGCGGAAGAGGCGTTTCTGGAGAGCGTGGCGTAGGGCTGCGCCATTGTCCCCTACGGCACCTGTTCTGGTCCGGCAAACAGCGGGGACTATCCCACCTCCGCCCATGACCATTTGACTCCGCCTCCCTATATTGGCGCCTGATTCCCGAATCAGGCAGCTCATGCGCGTTTTCAGCGTTCCCATCTCAGTTCCGTTCCTGCGCACCGTCGTCTCAGGCTTGCTCGACGGCCGGCTGGTCGAGGGCTTTGAGGCACGCAAGGAGCCGGCACGGCTGGCGGATGCCACGCTGTACCTGCCGACACGGCGCGCCATGCGCGTCGTCCGCGAGATCTTCCTCGACGAGATGAAGGCGGAGGCTGTCGTGCTGCCGCGGATCGTCGCGCTCGGCGACATCGACGAGGATGAGCTCGCTTTCGCCGATGAGGGCGAACAGTTTTCCGGCGCAACGCCGCTCGACATTCCGCCGCGGCTCGGCGAGCTCGAACGGCGGCTGACACTGGCGCAACTCGTCGCGGCCTGGGCCAAGGGTCCGGTGCTGTCTCCGCTGGTCGTCGGCGGCCCCGCGTCGACGCTGGCACTGGCGTCCGATCTCGCGCGGCTGATCGACGACATGGTCACGCGCGGCGTCGACTGGAGCGCGCTCGATGGCCTCGTGCCCGATATGCTCGACCGCTACTGGCAGCATTCGCTCGAATTCCTGCGCATCGCGCGCATCGCCTGGCCCGGTCATCTCGCCGAAATCAAACGCATCGAACCCGCTGCCCGCCGCGACCTCCTGATCAATGCCGAAGCCAGGCGGCTGACCGTGCATCGCCATGGCCCCGTGATCGCGGCCGGTTCGACCGGCTCGATGCCGGCCACGGCAAGATTTCTCCACGCAGTCGCTTCGCTGCCGCATGGCGCCGTGGTGCTGCCCGGCCTCGACACTGATCTCGATGACGATGCCTGGCGCAGCATCGGCGGCGTCCGCGATGCGCTCGGCAAGTTCGCGGAGCATCCGGTCTCGAACCATCCGCAATATGCCATGCACGCGCTGCTGGATCGCTTTGGCATCAAGCGCAGCGACGTCGATATCCTCAAGCCTCCGGCGGAAGGCGGTCGCGATCTGCTCGCCTCCGAATCGATGCGGCCATCGGCCAAGACCGAGATCTGGCACGATCGGTTGAAGCAGCCGGATGTGGCCTTAAAGATC
This sequence comes from Bradyrhizobium sp. 155, assembly GCF_023101105.1. Classification (NCBI taxonomy): domain Bacteria; kingdom Pseudomonadati; phylum Pseudomonadota; class Alphaproteobacteria; order Hyphomicrobiales; family Nitrobacteraceae; genus Bradyrhizobium; species Bradyrhizobium sp. 155. Next base: position 7,740,234 of record NZ_CP064704.1, read on the forward strand.
ACCGGCGGTATGAAGAACCTCGCGGTTGTCGAAGCTCCCAACCCTGAAATGGAAGCGCTCGCCATCGCCATTGCGATGCGCGAGGCGCGGCACCTCGACAAATCCGCCGCACTTGTCACGCCCGATCGCGCCCTGGCGCGGCGGGTGATGGCCGCGCTGACCCGGTGGGATCTCGCATTCGACGATTCCGGCGGCGACGTCCTGATGGAAACCTCCGCCGGCGTCTTTGCCCGACTGACAGCTGAGGCTGCGACCAAGGGACTGGAGCCGCCGACGCTGCTCGCAATGTTGAAGCATCCGCTATGCCGGCTCGGCCGGGCCCCTGGCGCATGGAAGGCTGCGATCGAAGGCCTGGAGCTCGCCTTGTTGCGCGGCACGCGCCCGCCTGCAGGCACCGCCGGCCTCTTGCGCGAATTCAATCGCTTTCGCGAGGAGCTGGCCAAGCTGTGGCGCAGCGAAGTCTCCGCGCTGCATAAGGCCGAGCCGCGCGCACGTCTCAAGGCGGAAGACCTCGATCGCATCCAGGCGCTGATCGATGCCTTACGACAAGCCTTGGCGCCGATCGAGAGTCTTGCGTCATCAAAACCGTATGACTTCGCCGAACTCGCGCATCGGCATCGCGAGATCATGATCGAGCTGTCGCGCGACGAGCAGGGCATTTCCGTGGCCTTCGAGGACCGCGAGGGCCTCGCGCTCGCGAGCGCCTTCGACGATCTCCTGCGCGGCGGCACGACCAGCGGACTGATGGTCACGCTGCCCGACTACGCAGACGTGTTCCAGACCGCGTTCAGCGATCGCGCGGTGCGGCGGCGGGACAGGCCAGGCGCGCGGCTCCAGATCTACGGACCGCTGGAATCACGCCTGATGCAGGCCGACCGCATCATCGTCGGCGGGCTGATCGAGGGGGTCTGGCCACCGGCGCCGCGCATCGATCCGTGGCTGAGCCGGCCGATGCGGCACCAGCTGGGCCTCGATCTGCCGGAACGCCGTATCGGCCTCTCCGCGCATGATTTTGCGCAACTGCTGGGCGGCGACGAGGTCATCCTCACCCACTCCGCCAAGGCTGGCGGTGCCCCGGCGGTTGCCTCGCGCTTCCTGCACCGGTTGGAGGCGGTCGCGGGCGATGCGCACTGGAAGGCCGCGATTCGCGCGGGCGAGAAATACGTGCAGTTCGCAGCCGCGCTGGACCAGCCCGACGAGGTGAGGCCGATCAAGCAGCCCGAGCCGCGACCGCCACGCGCGACCCGGCCGCTCAGGATGTCTGTGACTGGGATCGAGGACTGGCTGCGCGATCCCTATACGATCTACGCAAAACACATTTTGCGGCTCGACGCGCTCGATCCCGTCGACATGCCGCTGTCGGCCGCCGACCGCGGCTCGGCGATCCACGATGCGCTCGGAGAGTTCACGGAACGCTACGCCACCGATCTGCCCGACGATCCGGCGCGCGTGCTGCGCGCGATCGGCGAAAAATACTTTGAGCCGCTGATGGAGCGACCCGAGGCGCGGGCGCTGTGGTGGCCGCGCTTCCAGCGCATCGCACGCTGGTTCGGCGAATGGGAGACGGCGCGGCGCGACGCGATCGAGGCGATCGCCGCGGAAACTCGCGGCGAGATCTCGATCCCGCTCGACCATGGGCGCAGCTTCCGTCTCTCCGCGCGCGCCGACCGCATCGAACGGCGCCGGGGCGGCGGCTACGCCATCCTCGACTACAAGACCGGCCAGCCACCGACCGGCAAGCAGGTCCGCATGGGCCTGTCGCCGCAGCTCACGCTGGAAGCCGCGATCCTGCGCGAGGGTGGTTTTCCCGACATCGATGCCGGCGCGTCCGTGAGCCAGCTCGTCTATGTTCGCCTGAGCGGCAACAATCCGCCGGGCGAAGAACGCATTCTCGAACTCAAGTTCAAGCAGGGCGACGAGCCGCAGCCGCCGGACACCGCGGCTGCCGAGGCCAGGGCCAAGCTCGAGGCGCTGATCCGCGCCTTCGAGGACGAGAACCAGCCCTATACCTCGTTGAACCTGCCGATGTGGACCAATCGCTACGGCGCCTATGACGATCTCGCCCGGATCAAGGAATGGTCCGCGGCCGGTGGATTGGGGATCGAGGAATGGTGAAGGCACCGCGCCCCATCCCGGATGAGGTGCGCGCCAGGCAAGCGCGCGCATCGGACCCGTCCGCGTCGGCCTTCGTGTCGGCCAATGCCGGCTCGGGCAAGACGCATGTGCTGGTGCAGCGCGTGATCCGCCTGCTGCTCGCGGGCGTGCCGCCGGAAAAGATCCTCTGCATTACCTTCACCAAGGCGGCTGCCGCCAACATGGCCGAGCGCGTGTTCACCACGCTCGGGCATTGGGTGACGCTCGACGACACGGCACTCGATGCGGCGATCCGCGCGGTCGGCATCCCGCATCCCACTGCAAAATTGCGGCGCGACGCACGAAAGCTGTTCGCCTGTGCGCTGGAGACGCCGGGCGGGCTCAAGGTGCAGACCATCCACGCGCTGTGCACGCGTTTGCTCCAGCAGTTTCCGTTCGAGGCCAATGTCCCCGCGCGCTTCGCCGTGATCGACGAGCGCGACCAGACCGACATGATGGAACGCGCCAATCTGAAGGTGCTGCTGGAGGCCGCGCGCGACCCAGACAGCGTGACCGGCCGCGCGCTGCTGACCGCGATGGCGAGCGCCGCCGATGTCACCTTCAAGGAGGTGGTGCGCGAGGCTTGCCTGAGCCGCGATCACTTCATGGCCTGGACCGATGAAGCCGGCAGCGCGGAGCTGGCTGCCGTGCAGATGGCAGCGGCGCTGGGGGTGGACGCGAACGATCGCATCGAGGACGTCGAGACGGAGATTGTCGACGGTCCGTTCCTGCCGCGATCGCGCTGGAACGAGATCGCCTTTGCGCTGGAGGACGGCAGCAAGTCCGACAACGACCAGGCCTGCCGGCTTCGCGAGGCAAAGGTCTTTTCCGGCGCCGCGCAGGTCGATGCCTATCTCAGCGTTTTCCTCACCGACGAAAAGCTGCCGCGCAAGGCGGTGCTGACCAAGAAGTTTTGCGATCACAACCCGTCCGTCGCCCGCCTGTTCGAGAACGAGGCGCAGCGCGTCGCCGGATTGGTCGAGACGCGCCGTGCGGTGACCATGCGCGACCGCACCGCGGCCCTGCTGCATATCGCGACCGCGGCTGCCGCAAACTACCGCCGCGAGAAGCAGGAGCGCGGGCTGCTTGACTATGACGACCTCATCGACAAGACGCTGGCGATGCTCGATCGCGTTTCCTCGGGCTGGGTGCATTACAAGCTCGACCGCGGCGTCGATCACGTGCTGATCGACGAAGCCCAGGACACAAGTCCGCGGCAGTGGGACATCGTCGCGCACATCATCTCGGAGTTCACCGCCGGCGAAGGTGCGCGCGAGGGCCTGAACCGCACCGTCTTCGCTGTCGGCGACGAGAAGCAGTCGATCTTCTCGTTCCAGGGCGCCCAGCCCCGGGAATTCGATGCACGCCGGCGCGAACTGCACCGCAAGTTCACGGCGGCCGGACTGAAATTCGATCCGGTCGCCTTCACCTATTCGTTCCGCTCCGGCGCCGCGATCCTGCATTCGGTCGACCACGTCTTCCGCGAGCCCGCGATCTACAAGAGCATCCATTCGCTCGAGACCGGTCATCCCCTGCACAATGCACTCGGCGATGCCGGCCCCAGCGTGATCGAGCTGTGGGACCTTGCGGAAGCCGACGACAGGCAGGAAATCGAGGGCTGGCGCGCGCCGTTCGACGGCGTCGCCGCCACCAGCCCCGAGGTGAAGCTCGCGCGCCGGATCCAAACCGAGATCAAGCGGCTGGTCGAGAGCGGCACGCTGACCGGGCACGAAGGCGAGCGGCGTCCCTTGCGCTATGGCGACATGCTGATCCTGGTGCGCCGGCGCGGCAATGCGTTCGATGCCGTGATCCAGGCGCTGAAGCATGCCAACGTTCCGGTCGCGGGCGCCGATCGGCTCAAGCTCACCGAGCACATCGGAATCATCGACCTGATGAACCTTGCCGATGCGCTGCTGCTGCCGCAGGACGATCTCGCGCTCGCGGTCGCGCTGAAGAGCCCGCTGTTCGGGCTCGATGACGACGATGTGTTCCAGCTGGCCCATGACCGCAAGGGATCGCTGCGCCGCGCGCTTGGCGAGCATGCCACGACAAGCGAGACATTCGCTGCGGCGTTGCGAGGCCTCGAAGCCTGCGAAACGCGGGCGCGCGAGGAGACGCCGTTCGCCTTTTACGCCTGGTTGCTCGGGGGAGACGGCGGACGCGCGCGCATGCTGCGCCGGCTCGGTCATGAGGCCAATGACGCGCTCGATGAGTTCCTGGAGCTGGCGCTGAACTACGAGCGCAAGGCGCCCGCCTCGCTGCAGGGTTTCATGGCCTGGCTGCGCTCGGCCGATACCGAGGTGAAGCGCGACATGGAGATCTCCCGCGATGAGGTGCGGGTGATGACCGTGCACGGCGCCAAGGGCCTGGAGGCCTCGGTCGTGTTCATGGTCGACACTACATCGTCGCCAGCGGATTCGCAGCGGCTGCGGCTGATCCATGTCCCGCGCGGCAATGGCGGCGAGGTGGTGGTCTGGGCCGGACGCAAGGCGGATGATCCCAAACCCGTCGTCGAGGCGCGCAAGGCGATGCTCGAGGAGACCGAGGACGAATATCGCCGCCTGCTCTACGTCGCGATGACGCGCGCCGCCGACCGGCTCATCGTCGGCGGCTGCATGCCCGGCAACATGAAGACGGTTCGCAAGCTGAGCTGGTACGATCTGGTCGACACCGGGCTCGCCGGCTCGGGCCTGACGAAAGAGACGATCGAGACGCCGCTGGGAAAGGCGACGCGCTTCTCCCGACCGGAGGATGTCGTGGCGCTGGGCACGCCCGCGGCCTCGTTGGACCAGGCGACCGCGCTCCCGGACTGGCTGCGGACGCCGGCACCGCGCGACACCATCGACGACGATCCGGTGCGCCCCTCCGGCCAGCCGTCCGGGGACGGCCGCGCCGTGCAGTCGGGCGAATCAGTGCAGTCCCGCGCGCTCGCGCTGCAACGCGGCACGCTGGTGCACCGGCTATTGCAATCGCTCCCCGACATCGCCACTGAGCGCCGACGCGAGGCCGCGCTCGGCTTCATGGCGCGCAACGCGGCGGATTGGGCGGAGGCCGACCGGACCGCGCTGGCCGACAAGGTGCTCGGCTTGATCGCCGAGCCACGGTTTGCGCCCGTGTTTGCGGCCGGCAGCCGGGCGGAGGTCGCGATCGTCGGCCGGCTGGAACGGCCGGGCCACGCCCGGGCGCTGGTGTCGGGGCAGATCGACCGGTTGGTCGTTCGGCCGGATGAGGTCCTGATCGTCGATTTCAAGACCAATCAGGCGGCTCCCAGGAGCGCCGATGCGGCGCCCGCCGCCTATGTCCGGCAGCTTGCGCTCTATCGGGCGGTGCTATCGCGGCTTTATCCCCAAAAGCCTGTCCGCGCCGTCCTGCTTTGGACCGAGGCCCTTGAATATATGGAGATTTCGGCTCCCGCGCTGGACGCGGCGCTGGCATCTCTTCATCTCGGTGTGAGCGTCCTTGACCCGGCAAGGAGCCATTCATAGGTTGACGCCATGATCTTGGCGCGATTCCCGTCGCGCCGTTCTCTCAGGTACGAGGTACTCCCATGGCCGTTGGTAAGGTTTCTGACACCGATTTCGAAGCCGAAGTGCTCAAGGCAAACGGCCCCGTGGTCGTCGATTTCTGGGCCGAATGGTGCGGCCCCTGCCGCATGATCGCACCCGCGCTCGACGAGATCGCCGGCGCGATGGGCGACAAGGTCAAGATCGTGAAGCTCAACGTCGACGAGAGCCCGAAGACCGCGTCGAAATATGGCGTGATGTCGATCCCGACCCTGATGATCTTCAAGGGCGGCGAGATGGCCTCCCGCCAGGTCGGCGCGGCGCCGAAGGCGAAGCTGCAGCAGTGGATCACTTCCGCGGTCTGATCCGCCGCGCGCAAGATTATTTTTGGAAACGGCCGGCGAAAGTCGGCCGTTTCGCGTTGATGGGACATGTCCAGCGTATGATGAGTCCCGCCTGTTGCCTCCTCCTCCCGCAAAACGCGCGCGAAAGTCGGACCCCCTCGTGGCGATGGAGGCGCGCTCGGTCGACGCGATCCCGCGCGGCAAGGAGTGGCAATACGAGCCGAAATGGGATGGCTTTCGTTGCCTGCTCTCGCGCAACGGCGGCAGCATTGATCTGCGCTCGAAATCCGGTGAAGACCTTGCGCGTTATTTCCCCGAGATCGTCGCCGCGGCGCTGAAGCTGAAGGCGGATCGCTTCACCCTCGACGGCGAGATCGTCGTGCCGCACGGCAAGGGGTTTTCCTTCGACGCGCTGCTGCAACGCATTCACCCTGCGGCGAGCCGCGTGAAGAAACTCTCGGAGGAGACGCCGGCGCTCTATCTCGCCTTCGATCTGCTTGCGACGGCCAGGGAGAAGCAGCTTGCCGGGCAACCGCTGAGGGAGCGGCGACCGGCGCTGGAAGCGTTTGCCAAGGCGAATCTGAAAAGCAGCATCTTCCGCCTCTCACCGGCGACGACGAGCTACGCCCTTGCGAAAAAGTGGCTGGCGCAATCCGGCGGCGGCTCGGACGGCGTCATCGCCAAGCGCGTCGACCTGCCCTACCAGGCGGGAAATCGCGACGGCATGCAGAAGATCAAGAAATTCCGCAGCGCCGATTGCGTGGTCGGCGGTTTCCGCTATGCGACCAACAAGATCGCCGGCCGGAGCGTGGTCGGTTCGCTGCTGCTCGGGCTTTACGATGACGATGGTCTCCTGCACCATGTCGGCTTCACCTCGGCGATCAAAGCGGCGGAAAAGCCTGACCTGACCGATCGGCTTGAGGCATTGATCGGCGAGCCCGGCTTCACCGGCAACGCGCCGGGCGGCCCCAGCCGCTGGTCCACCGAGCGCTCGGCGAAGTGGTGTCCGCTCAAGCCGAAGCTGGTGATCGAGGTCTGCTATGACCATTTCAGCGGCGACCGCTTTCGCCACGGCACCTCGATCCTGCGCTGGCGCCTCGACAAGGCCCCGCGGCAATGCAGCTTCGAGCAGCTGAAGCAGAAGGCGGTGGATCCGATGAAGCTGCTAAAACAGCCGTAGCCGTAGCCGCTAGGCAAGCCATCCCGTCGCCAGCGCGTTCGCCAACTCCGGCTGGCCGTTGCGGCGAGCGAGCGTGGCCATCGCCTCGTGATCATAGACCACATGGCGGAACGTGACCTGCCAGGCACCATCGGTTAGCTCAAGGATCGCATAGCGCGCGTGCGGCGTGCCGGCCTCGACGACATGCGGGAACGGATGCTTGTCACGGAAGCCCGGGCCGCCCACGCTGCCGGGATTGACGATCAGCCTTCCGTCGCGAAGTCGCACGGCACGGGCGAGATGGGTGTGGGCGCACAGGATCAGCGATTGCGTGATGCCTTGCGCAAATTTCTCGATGCGATCGAGCGGCGACAGCGCCACCGCGCCGTCGGGATGCACGGTATCGAGCCAATAGACTTCGTCATTGTCGGGCGTCGCGTGGCAGAGGAACACCTGATCGCGAAAGACGCGCGTCATCGGCTGCGCGCGCAGCCAGTCGAGTTGCGCGGCATTGAGCGCGGCATGGGCCGGGCGATCCCACGAGCCCATCTTCTCGGGCGGACGGTCGAGCAGATAGCGGTCATGATTGCCGAGCACGTGCACGGCATCGAGCTGCATCAGGATTTCGATGGTCCGGCGCGCATCGAGCGGGCCGCTCAGCATGTCGCCGAGATTGACGATCTCGGAGACGCCTTGCGCGCGGATGTCGGCGAGCACAGCTTCCAGCGCCAGGTAATTTCCGTGGACGTCGGCAATCGCGGCAAAACGCATGGGTCTTCCCGTAGCTCGGATGGAGCGAAGACTATACAGGAGGCGTGCCGTTGATGGCGAGCACGTGGCCGGCGAGATAGAGCGAGCCGGTGATCAGAATGCGCGGCGGCACTTCGTAGGCGAGCTTCGCCAAGGCGCGCAGTGCGGCCTCCACGCCGGGCGCGGGCTCGACGCGCATGCCGAGGCTGCGGGCGGCATCCGTAAGGCGGTCGACCGGCATCGCGTTGTCGGTGTCGGGAATCGGCACTGCGATGATGTGACGGGTCAGACCGGCGAAATTGGCGAGAAAGCCTTTCGCGTCCTTGTTGGCCATCATGCCCACGATCACGACCAGCGGCCGCGACACCCGCTCTTCGAGATCGCCGAGCGCGGCCGCCGCGACGCGGCCGCCTTCCGCATTGTGGCCGCCGTCGAGCCAGATCTCCGAGCCCTGCGGGCCGAGAGCGAGCAGCTCGCCCGAAGCGATGCGCTGCATCCGCGCCGGCCATTCCGCACCGACGATCCCCGCCTCGAACGCCGCCTGGTTGATCTTGAAGGCGTTGGTGGCCCGCAACGTCGCGATGGCGAGACCGGCATTGTCGAACTGGTGCCGGCCGAACAGGCGCGGCGCTGTGAGATCCATCAAGCCGCGCTCATCGGAATAAACCAGCCGCCCGTTCTCGACATTGACATGCCAGCTCTCGCCCGCGGCAAACAACGGCGCGCGCATGCGCCTGGCCTGCGCCTCGATCACGGCCATCGCCTCAGCCGGCTGCTCGGCGCAAACCACGGGCACGCCACGCTTGATGATCCCAGCCTTTTCGCCCGCGATCGACGTCAAGGTGTCACCGAGGAAATCCATGTGGTCCATGCTGACAGGCGTGATCACGCAGGCCGCCGGCGCGTCAACCACATTGGTTGAATCAAGCCGACCGCCAAGGCCGACCTCCAGCAGAACCACATCGGCCGGGTTCCGCGCGAACAGATGAAATGCAGCCGCCGTCTTGAGCTCGAACACGGTGGCCGGCTCGCCGGCATTGACACGCTCGACCTCTTCCAGTGCCGCGCGCAACTCGTCGTCGCCGACCAGCACGCCGCCCCCGACGCGGCCGAGCCGGAAGCATTCGTTGATGCGAACGAGATAGGGTGAAGTGTAAGCGTGGACGCGCAGGTTAGCTGCCTCCAGCGTCGCGCGCAGATAAGCGAGCGTCGAGCCCTTGCCGTTGGTACCGGCGATGTGGATCACCGGCGGCAGCTTGCGCTCGGGATGACCGAGCCGCTCGAACAGGCGGTGCATCCGCTCCAGCCCGAGATCGATGCGTTTCTGGTGCAGGGCCGACAGCCGCCCGATCAATTCGTCGAGCGGCGGCTTTGCGCGGTCGGAGGAAGCGTTCACGCGTGCGGCGCGGCCGGCGCCGTTTCGGGAGCCGATACAATCTGCGCCGGACTGACGACCGGCTGCACCGGCTTTGACGCGGTCTCAAGCGCCGGCGCCCTGGTCAACAGTCGGCAGAGCCGCGCCAGGGTCGGGCGCAATTCGTGGCGATGCACGACCATGTCGATCATGCCGTGCTCCTTGAGGTATTCGGCGCGCTGAAACCCCTCGGGGAGTTTTTCGCGGATGGTCTGCTCGATCACGCGCGCGCCGGCAAAACCGATCAGCGCACCGGGCTCGGCAATCTGCACGTCGCCGAGCATCGCATAGGACGCAGTGACGCCGCCGGTGGTCGGGTTGGTCAGCACGACGATGTAGGGCTGTTTTGCTTCACGCAGCATCTGCACCGCGACCGTGGTGCGCGGCATCTGCATCAGCGACAAGATGCCTTCCTGCATGCGCGCGCCACCACTGGCGGCGAACACGATGAAGGGTGACTTCTTCTCGACCGCGAGCTCGAGCCCGCGCACGATGGCTTCGCCCGCGGCCATGCCGAGCGAGCCGCCCATGAAGTCGAAATCCTGCACCGCGACGACGACGGCGGCACCTTCGAGCTTGCCGTAGCCGACCTTGATCGCGTCGTTCAGATTGGTCCGCGCGCGGGCATCCTTGATGCGATCGACGTACTTCTTCTCGTCACGGAACTTGAGCGGATCGGGCGTGACGTCAGGCAGCGCGACGTCGTACCAGGTCTCATTGTCGAAAATCGACTTCAGACGCGCCACCGCATTCATGCGCATATGATAGTTCGAGCCGGGGATGACGAACTGGTTGGCCTCGACGTCCTTGTAGAACACGAGCTGTCCGGAATCCGGGCACTTGATCCACAGATTCTCCGGCGTCTCCCGCCGCAGCATGTTGCGGATCTTCGGCCGGACCACATTGGTAAGCCAGTTCATGGTTTGCTCCGATGTGCGATCCCGCCTGGGGACCACCTGAAGGGATATATGGCGGCCGGGACCCGGCCCGGCAAGCCGCCGTATCGTCCGCCTTGCTCGTCGGACTTGGCAGCGGAATTAAGGCCTATTCCGCCGCCTGTTGCGCGCCCTTGACGCCCTGGGCCAGTGCCGCCGTCAGCTCGGCGACGGCGTTGACGGTTTTGGCCGTCGCGCGCCCTTCCGCATCGAGGCTGTTCTTGAGCGCATCGACCAGCGCGGTGCCGACTACCGAGCCATTGGCCTTTTCGGCAATGGCGCGCGCCGCCTCCGGCGTGCGGATGCCGAAACCGACGCATATCGGGAGCTTGGTATGCCGCTTGATGCGCGCGACCGCGTCGCCAACGGCATTGGCGTCCGCCGCCGCTGCGCCGGTGATGCCGGCGATAGAGACATAGTAGACAAAGCCTGACGTGTTCGCGAGCACCGCGGGCAGGCGCTTGTCGTCGGTGGTCGGGGTCGCCAGGCGAATGAAGTTCAGGCCCGCCTTCAGCGCGGGAATGCAGAGCTCCTCGTCTTCCTCGGGTGGCAGATCGACGATGATCAGGCCGTCGACCCCGGCCGTCTTGGCATCAACCAAAAACTTGTCGACGCCGTAGATGTAGATCGGATTGTAATAGCCCATCAGCACCAGCGGCGTGACGTTGTCGTCCTTGCGGAAATCACGCACCAGTTCCAGCGTCTTCTTCAACGTCATGCCGTTCTTGAGCGCGCGCAGACCGGCAGCCTGAATCGAGGGACCATCCGCCATCGGATCGGTGAAGGGAATACCGAGTTCGATCACGTCGGCGCCTGCCTTGGGCAACGCCTTGACGATATTGAGCGACGTCGTGAGATCGGGATCGCCGGCCATCACATAAGTCACGAAGGCCGAGCGGCCGGCTTTCTTCAGCTCGGCGAAACGGGTGTCGATACGCGTGGTCACTTGCTCTTGCCCCTCAGGATGTCGCCGACCTGCGGGACGTCCTTGTCGCCGCGGCCGGAGAGGTTGACGACCATCAGGTGATCTTTGGTCCGCTTCGGCGCGAGCTCCATCACTTTGGCGATGGCATGTGCCGGCTCGAGCGCGGGGATGATGCCTTCCAGCTTTGACAGCAACTGGAACGCTGCGAGGGCCTCGTCGTCGGTCGCGGAGAGATAGTTCACGCGGCCGATCTCGTGCAGCCAGGAGTGCTCGGGGCCGATGCCGGGATAGTCGAGCCCGGCGGAGATCGAATGCGCGTCCTGGATCTGGCCGTCGGCGTCCATCAGGAGATAGGTGCGGTTGCCGTGCAGCACGCCGGGACGACCGCCCGCGATCGACGCCGCATGCAGTTGCGTCAGCCCGTGGCCCGCAGCTTCGACGCCGAAGATCTCGACGGTGGAATCGTCGAGGAACGGATGAAACAGGCCCATCGCGTTGGAGCCGCCGCCGATACAGGCGACCAGCGAATCCGGCAGGCGGCCTTCGATCTCCTGCATCTGCACCTTGGTCTCGTTGCCGATGATCGACTGGAAGTCGCGGACCAGCGTCGGATAGGGATGCGGACCCGCGACCGTGCCGATGCAGTAGAAGGTGTTGTGCACGTTGGTGACCCAGTCGCGCAGCGCCTCGTTCATGGCATCCTTCAGCGTGCGCGTGCCCGACTGCACTGGAATGACCGTTGCGCCCAACATCTCCATGCGGATGACGTTGGGCTGCTGCCGCTCGACGTCGACGGCGCCCATATAGACGATGCATTCCAGGCCGAAGCGCGCACACAGCGTCGCGGTGGCGACACCGTGCTGGCCGGCGCCGGTCTCGGCGATGATGCGCTTCTTGCCCATGCGTCGCGCCAGCATGATCTGGCCGAGCACGTTGTTCACCTTGTGCGAGCCGGTGTGGTTGAGCTCTTCGCGCTTGAGGTAGATCTTGGCGCCGCCCAGATGCTCGGTCAGACGCTCGGCGAAATAGAGCGGCGAGGGCCGGCCGACATAATTCTTGAGATAGCCGTTCATCTCGATCTGGAAGGCCGGGTCGACCTTGGCCTCGGTGTAGGCTTTCTCCAGATCGAGGATCAGCGGCATCAGGGTTTCGGCAACGAAGCGTCCGCCGAAAATGCCGAAATGGCCGCGCTCGTCGGGGCCGCTGCGATAGGAATTGGGTTTTGCAACATTCATCGGACGCTCAACTCTTGACTTGCATCTTGGCTTGCGCGCGCGGCGCGAATGAAGGCCTTGATCATCTCGGGGTCCTTCACGCCCGGGGCGCTCTCGACACCGGAGGAGACGTCGACGCCACCGGCCCGGGTGACGCGAACGGCTTCGGCGACGTTGTCGGCGCTGAGGCCGCCCGAGACCATATACGGCAACGCGAGCTCCAGGTTTCCGAGCAGATGCCAATCGAATGGTGCGCCGAGGCCGCCTGGCCGCGTTGCGTCCTTCGGTGCGCGCGCATCGAACAGGATGCGTTCGGCTATCTCGGCGTAACCGGGCAGCACGGCGAGATCCGCTGACGTTGCGACCGGCACGACCTTCATCACCGGACGACCGACCCGTTGCCTGATGTCGCGCAGCCGGGCCACGCTCTCCGTGCCATGAAGCTGGAAAATGTCCGGCGACAGCGCGTCCATGATGTTGTCGAGCGTGGCATCGTCGGCATCGACGGTGAGCGCGACCTTGAGCGCGCGCCGCTTCACCTGCCGGCCGAGCTCCCGGCCGGCTTCCAGCGACAAATGCCGCGGCGACGGCGGGAAGAACACAAAGCCCACCATGTCGGCACCCGCCTCGAGCGCCGTTTCGAGCGTCTCGGGCGTGGACAGGCCGCAGATTTTGACGAGCAAGGACATGTTCTCGACGGATATGGGCTCAAAGCAAATGGAGGGCCGCGGGTCCGCGGCCGGAAAACGGGCTTTTCGGTTGCGGCCGCTTCTACAACGTCGCGCGCTGCTTGTCTCGCCCGACGGGCCCGTAAAGCCCCACACCGGAGGGAACGGGGAGGCGCTGGGACTCAGGCCTTGCTGCGGCAGACTGGGCCCGCAGATCAGCCAGCTCGCCTCGCGCGGCCCGGGCATCCGCGTCATGCCGGCGCGCCGCACGCCGCCAGTGCCGCTGGCCGAACCAGACGGCACACCCGCCCACGAGGACCCCGAGCGCAGCCACCACGATCAGGAGCAGGAACAGCGGCAGCGTTGCCGAGAATGACGGGTCGTTGGAAACGAAGGGATCGAACGAGACCGTGACGAAATGCCGGTTGGCGACGGCAAAGACCATCAGGACCAGGCCCAGCGGAATCACGACCAGCGCGCTCAGGAATTTTCGCATCTCGGCTCGCTCGCCTTGAATCAAGGTTGCGGCCGCATCACTGGCGACCGCGGGAAACCCTGAGGTGGACCTCAGTCTGGCGCGCCTGGATCCGGATGGTCGCGATTCAGCCGTTCGCGCATTTCCTTGCCGGTCTTGAAGAACGGAACGCTCTTCTGATCGACAGGCACATGGGCGCCGGTGCGCGGATTGCGCCCTGCGCGCGCAGGGCGATGCTTGACCGAGAAGGCACCGAAGCCGCGCAACTCGACGCGATCACCGCGCGCGAGAGCCGCTACGATCTCTTCGAGAATCGCATTCACAATGTTCTCGACATCCCGCTGGTACAGATGCGGGTTGTGCTCGGCGATACGCTGAACAAGTTCGGATTTGATCATCGAGAGATAGGACCCGGGAGCGTGCGGACGACCATTTCCGTGAAAATACCGTGATCTGTCAAGACGCTAAATGAGGGTTGAGCGTCGTGAAAACACGTGACAAATGCCGAAAAAGCGGGCTGGACCTACACGCGCCGAACGGGAAAAACCTCTGTGGCTCGCCCGGTTCCGGTCAGTTCGACGCCGCCGGCTGCCACAAGGCGAGCATTCCATCCATTCCGAGCCGATCGACCGCCTGTGCGACGCCGGTTTGTCCGATTTGATGCGCAATCGAGCCTAAACCCAGTGCTTCCAGCGTTACTGCGGCCGCCGTCTTGAGGAACGGCAGATCGCTGAAGCGCGGCTGCAGCTTGTAATCGCGCACGGAGAGCCCCTTCTTGACGCCCTTCTGCTCGACCAGCCAGGTCACGGCGGTCTTCTCGTCGCCGATCTGATCGATCAGCTTGAGATCGATGGCCTGGCGTCCGGTGAAGACACGGCCATCAACCACTTTCTCGAGCTGCGTGTCATCCATGCCACGCCGTTCCTTCACCAATCCCTTGAACCAGGCATAGGAATCCTTCACCAACGCATCGAGCGCCGCCCGTGCCTCAGGGCTGGTTGGCTCGAAACCGTTGGGCGCGGCCTTCAGCGGCGTGGACTTTACCTCCTCGACCTTGACGCCGACGGTCTTCAACAGCTCCGAGACGTTCGGAAACTGGAACAGCACGCCGATCGAGCCGACCAGCGAGCTCTGCTGGGCGATGATGTGATCGCTGGCGATCGCGGTGATGTAGCCGCCGGAGGCGGCGAGGCCTTCGACGACGACAACGAGCGGCTTCTTTGCCTTCAACCGTACAAGCGAATCATAGAGCTGCTCGGAGCCGGCGGTGGTGCCGCCCGGCGAATTGATGTGAACGATGACGGCGGCGGCCTGCGAATTCTCCAGCCGCTCGAGCGCCTGGGTGCGATCGGAATCGCTGCGGATCAGGCCCTCGATCTGGACCCGCGCGATCGAGCCGGCGGACGCGAACGTGCCGCGCGCACCAGGCGTCGCGACCAGCGCGAAGCCTGCGATCGCCGCGATCGCGATCAGCGCGGCCAATACGCGCCAGAACGTCAGCTTGCGGCGGATCCTGCGGCGATCGACGATGATGTCCGAATCGAGTGACATCTCAATATCTCCAAATGAAAGGCCAGGCGCGTTGTGCCGTCGCAGCGTCGCCATTGGCTTATCTGGATACATCAATTGCGGCGCAATTAGAAGAAAACAAGGCCGGCTGCCGCGTAGCCCGGATGGAGCGCAAGCGTAATCCGGGGTTCTCGCCTCACGGAGAGGCTTTCCCGGATTTCACTTCGCCCCATCCGGGCGACGACCTCACTACAAAAAAGCCCCGGCTCGCGCCGGGGCTTTGATGCAGTGAAACCTGCGTTTCGCTTACTTGGTGTCGCGGTTCTTGAGCGCGGTGCCGAGGATGTCGCCGAGCGTTGCTCCCGAATCGGAAGAGCCGTACTGCGCGATGGCTTCCTTCTCTTCGGCGACTTCGAGCGCCTTGATCGACACCTGGACCTTGCGGGCCTTCTTGTCGAACTGGATCACGCGGGCATCGACCTTCTCGCCGACGGCGAAGCGTTCGGCGCGCTGATCGTTGCGGTCACGAGCGAGCTCCGAGCGCTTCACGAACGTGGTGAAGTCGGTACCGGTGATCTTCACCTCGATGCCGCTCTCCTTCACTTCGATCACTTCGCAGGTCACGACCGCGCCCTTCTTGACATCGCCCGGCTCGGCGAAGGGGTCGCCTTCAAGCTGTTTGATTCCAAGAGAAATGCGCTCCTTCTCGACGTCCACATCGAGCACCAGGGCCTTCACCATGTCGCCCTTCTTGTAGTTGTCGATCACCTGCTCGCCCGGCTGCTTCCAGTCGAGGTCGGAGAGATGGACCATGCCGTCGACGTCGCCCTCGAGGCCCAGGAACAAACCGAATTCGGTCTTGTTCTTGACCTCGCCCTCGACCGTCGAACCGGTCGGGTGACCTTCGACGAAGACCTCCCACGGGTTGCGCATGGTCTGCTTGAGGCCGAGCGAGATGCGGCGCTTGACGGAATCGACTTCCAGCACCTGCACTTCGACTTCCTGCGAGGTCGAAACGATCTTGCCGGGGTGCATGTTCTTCTTGGTCCACGACATCTCGGAGACGTGGATCAGGCCTTCGATGCCCGGCTCGAGCTCGACGAACGCGCCGTAGTCGGTGATGTTGGTGACGCGACCGGTGAAGCGGGCACCCAGCGGGTACTTGGCTTCGATGCCCTGCCACGGATCGTCCAACAGCTGCTTCATGCCCAGCGAGATGCGGTGCGTCTCGTGGTTGATCTTGATGATCTTGACCTTCACGGTCTGGCCGATCGAGAGCACCTCGGTCGGGTGGTTGACGCGGCGCCACGCGATGTCGGTGACGTGCAGCAGACCGTCGATGCCGCCGAGATCAACGAACGCACCGTAATCGGTGATGTTCTTGACCACGCCGTCGATGACCTGACCCTCTTCGAGGTTCTGCACCAGCTCCTGACGCTGCTCGGCGCGGGTCTCTTCGAGAACCGTGCGGCGGGACACGACGATGTTGCCGCGGCGGCGGTCCATCTTGAGGATCTGGAACGGCTGCGAGTTGTTCATCAGCGGCGCAACGTCGCGGATCGGACGGATGTCGACCTGCGAACGCGGCAGGAAGGCCACGGCACCGTCGAGGTCGACGGTGAAGCCGCCCTTGACCTGGTTGAAGATGACGCCGTTGACCTTCTCGTTGTTCTGGAAGGCCTTCTCGAGCTTGCCCCAGCTCTCTTCGCGGCGCGCCTTGTCACGCGACAGCACGGCTTCGCCGAGGGCGTTCTCGATCCGATCGAGGAACACTTCCACCTCGTCGCCGACCTTGAGCTCGCTGTCACGGCCGGGGCCGGAAAATTCGCGCAGGGCAACGCGGCCCTCCGTCTTCAGGCCGACGTCGATGACGGCCATGTCCTTTTCGATTGCAACAACCTTGCCCTTGATGACTGAGCTTTCCTGCAGGTTGCCGCCTGCGAAGGACTCGTCGAGCATCGCGGCGAAATCGTCGCGCGACGGGCTATAGGTATCAGCAGAAGTCGAAGCCATTTGTTCTCCAGTTGCGGATGTCATGCCGGCCGTTGGGTTCTTGGGCGCACCGTACGCGCAGTGTCGGAAGGTCCGCAGAACCTTCGAGCGACCGCTCGCTGCTCCGACCTGGAGGGCGGAACAGCGGAAGCGGGCCGGCTGAGGCCCGCGCGTTCGATACGTGGAAATCTTTTGTCCGGAACCTGGATCGCGTCGGCCCCGAGCAGGGACCGAGAGTATCGACCTCAAAGAGCGGGAGCGGGCGCTTCCTCCAATGACGGCAGCGGCTTAACCCCGCGACCGGCCCGCTCGGACGGCCTCGATAATGTCGATGGCGGCCCGGACGCCGCCTTCTATATCCAGTTGGGAGTTATCTAGCAAGTAAGCATCCGGAGCCGGCTTCAGGGGGGCGATCGCCCGGTTCTTGTCGCGCTCGTCGCGCTGGATGATATCGGCGAGCACGGCCGCCTCGTCCGCCTCCTCGCCCCGCGCCTTGGCCTCCATGGTCCGGCGGCGGGCACGGACCTTGGGGTCGGCGACGACGAAGATCTTCACGTCGGCATGGGGGCAGATCACGGTTCCAATATCGCGCCCATCGAGCACGGCGCCGGGCGGATCGGCGGCGAATTGCCGCTGAAAGTTGATGAGGGCCTCGCGCACCTTGGGGATCGCCGAGACGATCGAGGCGCCCTCGCCGGCCTTCTGGGTCTTCAGGGCGGGATTGCCGAACTTTTCGGGATCGAGTTCCAGCGCCGCAGCGACCGCCGCCGCCTCGTCCCGGAGATCATGACCGGACTGCATCAGGGAATAGGCCACCGCGCGATAGATTACGCCGGTATCAAGGTGACGGTAGCCGTAATGGTGGGCAAGGCGCTTGCCGAGGGTGCCCTTGCCCGACGCCGCGGGCCCGTCGATGGCAATGATCATGAAAAATCGGCCCCAAGCGAACGCATCATCGGGATGAAATCCGGAAAACTGGTGGCGATGAAGGCGGTGTCATCGACGGTTACCGGCTGATCGGAGGCGCAGCCCATCACCAGCGCGGACATCGCGATGCGATGATCCATGTGGGTGGCCGCCACGCCGCCGCCGGGAACGTGGCCGCGGCCTTCGACGATCAAATCGTCGCCGCAGACCTCGACCTTGACACCGTTGACGCGGAGCATGGCGGCGGTGGCCTCCAAACGGTCGGATTCCTTCACGCGCAGCTCCTGGAGGCCGCGCATGATGGTCGTGCCCTCGGCAAAGGCGGCCGCCACCGCCAGCACCAGATATTCGTCGATCATCGACGGTGCACGCTCCGGCGGCACCTCGACACCGCGCAATTTCGAGGCGCGTACCCGCAGCTTTGCCATCGGCTCGCCAGCGTCGCCACGAACTTCGCTTTCCTCGATCGAGGCACCCATTTCGCGCAGCGTGGTGAAAAGACCGGTGCGCAGCGGATTGGTCATGACGTCGGACAGGACGATTTCGGAGCCTTCGACGATCAGCGCAGCAACGATAGGGAACGCCGCCGACGAGGGATCGGCGGGCACGACGACATTGGCGCCATGCAGCTCCGGCTGCCCCACGAGCGTGATACGGCGGCCGTGCTGACCTTCTTGCACTGAGGTGATCTCGGCGCCGAAATGCTTGAGCATCAGTTCGGTGTGGTCGCGACTGGCCTCGGTCTCGATGACGGTCGTGGCGCCCGGCGCGGCCAGGCCCGCGAGCAGCACGGCGGATTTGATCTGGGCCGAGGCCACAGGCGTCTTGTAGGTGATCGGCAGCGGATCGCGCGCACCCTGGACGGTCAGCGGCAGACGGCCGCCCGCGCCGCCGGAGACGACCTTCGCGCCCATCTTTTCCAGGGGATCCAGGATCCGGCGCATGGGCCGGCTGCGCAGTGAGGCATCGCCGTCGAAAACCGCGGAGATCGGACAGCCGGCGACGGCGCCCATGACGAGCCGGCAGCCGGTGCCGGAGTTGCCGAAATCCAGCGGCGCTTTGGGCTCCGCGAAGCCTGCGACACCCACGCCGTTCACCTTCCAGGCGAAATCTCCGGTACGCTCGACCCCGGCGCCGAGCGCCTGCATGGATTTGGCGGTGTTAAGGACGTCCTCGCCCTCCAGGAGGCCCGAAATCCGCGTCTCTCCGACCGCGAGCGCGCCGAGGATGAGGGCACGGTGGGAGATCGACTTGTCTCCGGGCACCCTTACTTTCCCGGTCAGGGGACCGCTGGCGCGCGACTGGAGCGGCGTCGGCTTGTCGGAATCGGTCAAGTTTGTGTCCTTGGGTAGGCCCGAAACGTCCCTGTGGGACTCGCGGGGCAGGTACCACATGGTCTCCCCGCCGTCACGGGCATGTCGTTCTCCCGCAATGCGCTATTGACAGCGGGCCGCCAACTAGCCAAGTGAAGCACCGCTTTTCAGACATTTCCAGGATTCCTCTGCCGTGGCCAAGTCCGAACTCGGAACTAAACGTATTTGCCCGACCACGGGCAAAAAGTTCTATGACCTCAACAAGAATCCGGTGATCTCGCCCTATACCGGTGAAGTCGTGCCGATCGCGCCCATCGCGCCGGCTCGCGCACCCCGCGGTGCCGAAGCCCGTCACGCAGCCGCTGCCGCCGACGCCACGCCAGAGCCGGCGGAGGTCGAGGAGGTCTCGCTCGAGGAGGCCGATGCCGAGGAGAACACCGGCAAGGTCAAGGCCGTCGTGCCCGAATCCGAGGACGACATCGAAGTCGATGAAACTATCGAGGACGATGACGACGATGATTCGACCTTTATCGCCGACGACGAAGAAGGCGATGAGGACGTCACCGACATCATTGGTGATGTCGGCGGTGACGAAGAGACTTGAGATAATTCCAGAACTGTGGTTCTGGGTCTTTCCCGACGCGTCGCCCAAGGCGCGTCGGACGGTTAAGGGGCCATAGCTCAGCTGGGAGAGCGCTTGCATGGCATGCAAGAGGTCGGCGGTTCGATCCCGCCTGGCTCCACCACGCTTCGCCCTTCGGGCTACGCGTGGCGCAGCCGCGCGGAGCTCGAAGGGCGAAGCGTGGTGTCCGGCGAAGCCCGAAGGGCGAAGACGGACTGGTGAGACTCCCACGCAGCGGCTGCCCGGGCGATAATCGTCAATGTGGTACGTCTACATCCTCCGCAGCATCGAATTTCCCGAGCAGGAATACGTTGGGGCTACGGAAGATCTGAAGCGCCGGTTTCCAGAGCACAATGCTGGCAAATCCACCCACACTGCCAAGTTCAAGCCTTGGAAGCTGATCTGGTACTGCGCCTTCCCTGACAAGCACAAAGCGCTCGCTTTTGAAGCCTACCTGAAGTCTCACTCCGGCCGAGCCTTCACAAAGAAGCGGCTGTCCTAAGAGCGCACCTCTAACCCTACTCCCCGATCACCGCATTCAACCGATCGCGCAACGCCACAATCTCGTCCTTCATCGCGACAAGCTCCGAGACCGAGCAGTCCGATGCCGCCAGAATCGATTGCGGCACGGCCCGCGCCTTGTCCTTCAAGGCCTGGCCCTGCGGCGTCAACGCGATCAGCACCTGACGCTCGTCCTCGCTCGAGCGCGTGCGCTTGACGAGGTGGGCCGCCTCGAGCCGCTTGAGCAGCGGTGTCAGCGTGCCCGAATCCAGGTGCAGCTTTTCGCCGATGCTCTTGACCGGCACGTCGTCGCGCTCCCACAGCACCAGCATCACCAGATATTGCGGATAGGTCAGGCCGAGCCGGTCCAGCAGCGGCTTGTAGACGCGGTTGAACGCATGCGCGGCGGAATAGACCGCGAAGCAGATCTGGTTGTCGAGGCGCAGCGGCGCGTCCGCTGCCGAATGTTTCCGGGGCATCGAGAATCTCACAGGACTTGCTCCATTCTGGGGCCGGCCGTCGCTACATTCAATTGCGAACAATTAAATGTGAGACGCTATAATTTCAATTGCGCGCAATCTAATTGCCTGCGATAAAGATGGCGCCCCCACCCCGAAAACACAGGGAGACAAAAATGTCAGTGAACGTCCTCTACAAGACCAGCGCAAAGGCCACCGGCGGCCGCGACGGCCATGCCGCGACCCTCGACGGCGCGCTCGACGTCAAGCTCACCACGCCGAAGGAGCTCGGCGGCGGAGGCGGCGCCGGCAACAATCCCGAGCAGCTGTTTGCTGCGGGCTATGCCGCCTGCTTCATCGGCGCGATGAAGTTCGTGTCCTCGCAGGGCGGCCCCAAGGTTCCGGCCGACGCCTCCGTGACCTCGACCGTCGGCATCGGCCCGCGCGCGGCCGGCGGCTTCGGTCTCGACATCGACCTTGCCGTCTCGCTGCCGGGCCTCGCCCGCGCGGAAGCCGAGGCGCTGGTCGAGAAGGCGCACCAGGTGTGCCCGTATTCCAACGCGACGCGCGGCAATGTCGACGTCCGTCTGACGGTCGTCTGATCGGTTAGCTGAAGCGGCTGGCCCGAGATACCCCTCGGGCCGGCCGCCTCCCTTGATTTGCCATCCCGCGGGATTGCGGCGAGCGGCCTGCATGACGCCCTACGCGCGAAGCCATTGCCGGCTCGGACGAACCTCGTTAGGCCTGTGATCAATACCGACACAGGGGACGCGAAGGCATGACTGAAGCCGCCAGTTCTGGAGCTGCCATGGGTGCAATGAGCGGCCTGCGCGTCATCGATCTGACGCGCGTGCTCGGCGGCCCCTATTGCACCCAGATCCTCGCCGACCATGGCGCCGACGTGATCAAGGTCGAGCCGCCCGCAGGCGACGAGGTACGCGACTGGGGCCCTCCCTTCCACGAGGAAGACGCGGCCTATTTCATCGGCATCAACCGCAACAAGCGCTCGATCGGCCTCGACCTCGCCTCCGAGGGCGGCCGGACCGTGCTGCTCAAGATGCTGGAGAGCGCCGACGTCCTGATCGAGAACTTCAAGCCGGGCACGCTGGAGAAATGGGGCATCGGCAACGAGGTGTTACGCGAGAAATTTCCGCGCCTCGTGCATTGCCGGATCTGCGGCTTCGGCGCCGACGGCCCGCGCGGCGGCAATCCCGGCTATGACGCCATCATCCAGGCCATGACCGGCATGATCGCGGCGACCGGCTCGCCCGAGAGCGGACCGATGCGGATCGGCGTGCCGCTGGTCGACATCGGCACCGGCCTCTATGCGGCGATCGGCATCTTGATGGCGCTGTCGGAGCGGCAGCGCTCGGGCCAGGGCCAGTTCCTGGAGACCACGCTGTACGAGACCGGTCTCGCCATCATGCATCCGCACACCGCGAATTATTTCATGCATGGCAAGCCGCCGTCGCTCACCGGCAACGAGCATCCCAACCTCGTGCCCTATGCGATCTTCCCGACCAAGACCGACGACATCTTCATCGGCGTCGGCAATGACGGCACCTTCCGCAAGCTCGCCAAGGAGATCGGCAAGCCCGAGCTCGGCACCGATCCGCGCTTTGCGCGCAACAAGGATCGCATCGGCAATCGCGAGGCGCTGCGGGCCGAGCTTGCCGCCGTGTTCAGCCAGCACGAGGCCGAGCCGCTGTGCAATCGCCTGCTCGCCGCGGGCCTGCCCGCCGGCCCCGTGCAGAAGATCGACCAGGCATTGACCAACCCGCACACGATCGCGCGCGGCGATATTATCGAGAAGGATTGGTACAAGGGCGTGGCGTCGCCGATCCGGCTCGACCGCAGCAAGCCGAGCCTGCGGCGCCTGCCGCCGAAATTCAGCGAGCACGCCGCCGAGGTCCTGGGCGAATTCGGCTACTCCAGGTCCGAGATCGACGCGATGGTCGAGCAGGGCACTGTCTGCGGCCCCGAGCGCAAGCGCTAGCGCCCTCGCCTTCCACATCCCACGGCAATGCCGCAGTGCGGTGCGGGCGCTCTGTGCACCGCGAACGGAGGACGCTGCGCGCGCGGCATTCGCCTATTTGACGGCTTCCCTTTTCCAGCGCTTGCCGCTTTCGTTTCGGCCGCTTACACAGTCATGTGAACGTCATATGGCGCTGCTAGCGCAAGCGATCATTTTTGACGGCCCAAGGGAGGTTTACTTGATGGCTCTTCGACATTTTGGAGCGGCTGCCGCTATTGCACTCACGGTTGGACTATCGGCCTCGCCGGCCTTGGCCGTGACCGAAATCCAGTGGTGGCACGCGATGACCGGCGCCAACAACGACGTCATCGTCAAGCTCGCCACCGACTTCAACGCGTCGCAGAGCGACTACAAGGTGATCCCGACCTACAAGGGCAACTATCCCGATACGATGAACGCCGGCATCGCGGCGTTCCGCGCCGGCAACGCCCCGCACATCATGCAGGTGTTCGAAGTCGGCACCGCGACCATGATGGCCGCGACCGGCGCCGTGAAGCCCGTCTACAAGCTGATGGCCGACGCCGGCGAGAAGTTCGACCCCAAGATCTACCTGCCCGCCATCACCGGTTATTATTCGACGTCGAAGGGCGAGATGCTGTCCTTCCCTTTCAACTCGTCCTCGACCGTGATGTGGGTGAACCTCGACGAGCTGAAGAAGGCGAACGTAGAGATCCCGAAGACCTGGCCCGAAACGTTCGAGGCCGCCAAGAAGCTGAAGGCTGCCGGTCATGACACCTGCGGCTTCTCGGGCTCCTGGATCACCTGGGTCAATCTCGAGCAGCTCTCGGCGTGGCACAACGTGCCGCTCGCCAGCAAGGCCAACGGCCTCGACGGCTTCGACACCGTGCTCGAGTTCAACGGACCGCTTCAGGTCAAGCATCTCGAAACCCTGGTCGAGCTGCAGAAGACCAAGACCTATGACTACGCCGGCCGCACCAACACCGGCGAAGGCCGCTTCACTTCGGGCGAGTGCCCGATCTACCTGACCTCGTCGGCCTTCTTCGGCAACGTCAAGGCGCAGGCCAAGTTCAACTTCACCGCCGTGCCGATGCCGTATTATCCCGACGTCAAGGGCGCACCGCAGAACTCGATCATCGGCGGCGCTTCGCTGTGGGTGATGGGCGGCAAGTCGGCCGAGGAATACAAGGGCGTCGCGAAATTCCTGACCTTCCTCTCCGACACCGATCGCCAGGTCTACATCCACAAGGCCTCCGGCTACCTGCCGATCACCAAGGCGGCCTACGCCAAGGCGAAGGAAGAAGGCTTCTACAAGGATCAGCCCTATCTCGAGACCCCGCTGCTCGAGCTGACCAACAAGGAGCCGACCGAGAATTCGCGCGGTCTGCGCCTCGGCAACATGGTGCAGCTGCGTGACGTCTGGTCGGAAGAGATTGAGCAAGCGCTGGCCGGCAAGAAGACCGCCAAGCAGGCGCTCGATGCCGCCGTCGAGCGCGGCAACACGATGCTGCGGCAGTTCGAAAAGACCGCCGTCAAGTGAGGCAATGAGCGGCAGGCCGCGACCCGGCCTGCCGCTCTGCTGGCATCATGCAAAAGCAAGCCATCTTCCAGTCAAGACTGTTACCGTACGCGCTGGTTGCGCCGCAGCTCGCGATCGTCCTGATTTTCTTCTATTGGCCGGCCCTGCAGGCGGTGATCCAGTCCTTCCTGCTCCAGGATGCGTTCGGTCTGTCGACCACCTTTGTCTGGTTCGAGAATTACGTCGAGCTGTTCAAGGACGCAGCCTATTTCGAGGCGATCGTCCGGACCTTCTTGTTCTCGTTCGCCATCGCCGTCTCGTCGCTGTCCTTTGCGCTGCTGCTCGCCGTGATGGCGGACAAGCCGCTGCGTGGCTCGATGCTCTACCGCACGCTCCTGATCTGGCCCTATGCGGTGGCACCGCCCGTGGTCGGCGTGCTCTGGATCTTCATGCTGCATCCCTCGCTCGGCGTGCTCTCGCGCTATCTGCGCAATATGGGCGTCGACTGGAATCCGCTGCTCGACGGCGACCAGGCCGCGGCGCTGATCATCCTCGCCGCCGCGTGGAAGCAGATCTCCTATAATTTCCTGTTCTTCCTCGCCGGCCTGCAAGCGATCCCAAAGAGCGTGTTCGAGGCCGCCGCGATCGACGGCGCCCGTCCGATGCGGCGGTTCTGGACCGTGACCTTCCCGTTGCTGTCGCCGACCATCTTCTTCCTGCTGGTGGTCAACATCGTCTACGCCTTCTTCGACACGTTCGGCATCATCGACACGATGACCCGCGGCGGCCCCGGAACGTCGACGGTCACGCTGGTCTACAAGGTCTATTCCGACGGCCTGCTCGGCGGCAATCTCGGCAGCTCGGCGGCGCAGTCGGTGATCCTGATGGTCATGGTCATCGTGCTCACCGGAATCCAGTTCCGGTTCGTCGAACGCAAGGTGACCTACTGATGGTCGAGGAAGAGGGCTTCCGGCGCAACATCGCCCACATCATCCTCTGGATCGGGATCGCGGTCGTCGCCTTCCCCGTCTACATCGCGTTCGTCGCCTCGACCCAGGACAACGCGCTGATCGCCAACGGGCAAATGTCGCTGCTGCCGGGCGGCCATTTCTTCGAGGTCTACTACCAGACCATTTTCGTCGGCACGAGCGGATCGACCCGCGAGCCCGTCGGCAACATGATGCTGAACTCGCTGGTGATGGCGCTGCTGATCGCGGTCGGCAAGATCGCGATCTCGATCATCTCGGCCTACGCGATCGTCTATTTCCGCTTTCCCTTCCGGATGCCGATCTTCTGGATCATCTTCATCACGCTGATGCTGCCGGTCGAGGTGCGCATCTATCCGACCTACAAGATCGTCGCCGATCTGCACATGCTCGACAGCTATGCGGGCCTGTCACTGCCGCTGATCGCCTCCGCCACCGCGACGCTGCTGTTTCGCCAGTTCTTCATGACGGTGCCGGACGAGCTGCTGGAGGCCTCGCGCATCGACGGCGCCGGTCCCCTGCGCTTCTTCTGGGATACGCTGCTGCCGCTGTCGCGCACCAACATGGCGGCGCTGTTCGTGATCCTCTTCATCCTCGGCTGGAATCAATATCTCTGGCCGCTGCTGATCACCACCCGCGACGACATGCAGACCATCCAGGTCGGCATCCGCAAGATGATCACCACCACCGACGCGCTGACCGAATGGCCGATCGTGATGGCGACGGCCGTGCTCGCGATGCTGCCGCCGGTGTTCGTCGTCGTCGTGATGCAGAAACTGTTCGTGCGCGGACTCGTGGAGACGGAAAAGTAAATCCCATGGCTAACGTCACCCTGCGCAACGTCCGCAAAACCTATCCCGGCGGCTTCGAGGCCATCAAGGGCGTCAACGTCGATGTCGGCGACGGCCAGTTCTGCGTGCTGGTCGGGCCCTCCGGCTGCGGCAAGTCGACATTGCTGCGCATGGTCGCAGGCCTCGAAACCGTCACCGGCGGCGAGATCGACATCGGCGGCCGCATCGTCAACCAGATCGAGCCCGCCGACCGCGACATCGCGATGGTGTTCCAGAACTACGCGCTCTATCCGCATATGAGCGTGTTCAACAACATGGCTTACGGCCTGCGCAACCGCGGCATGAAGGAGGCCGAGGTCAAGACCCGCGTCGACGAAGCCGCCCGCGTGCTCGAGCTCACCTCGATGCTGGAGCGCAAGCCGCGCCAGCTCTCCGGCGGCCAGCGCCAGCGCGTCGCCATGGGCCGCGCCATCGTGCGCCAGCCGAAGGTGTTTCTGTTCGACGAGCCGCTCTCCAATCTTGACGCCAAACTCCGCATCGCGATGCGGGTCGAGATCCGCAAATTGCAGCGCCGGCTCAACACCACGTCGATCTACGTCACCCACGACCAGCTCGAGGCGATGACGCTCGCCGACATTCTCGTGGTGATGAATGGCGGCCAGGTCGAGCAGGTCGGCAATCCCTTGGCGATCTACGAGAAGCCGGCGACGACTTTCGTCGCCTCCTTCATCGGCGCGCCACCGATGAATCTGATGTCGATTCGCGCCGACGAGATCAAGTCGCAGCTCGGCAGCACCGACGCCGGCATCCTCGGCATTCGCCCGGAGGATTTCGTCATCACCGACCAGAGCCCGGCCGGCGGCGTCGCCCTTCCGCTCACCGTGGAAGCGATCGAGCGCGTCGGCGCCGAAACCTTCGTTTACGGCACGCGGGCCCAGGACGAGCAGCGCATCGCCGCCAACCCCGGCGAACTGCCGCCCGGCGAGGTCATCGTCCGCATTCCCGGCTCAGAGGCGCCTCCGATCGGCGAGAAGATCCGCGTCGCAGCAATGCGCCAAAAGCTGCATCTGTTCAGCGGCGATGGGCGGACGCGGATCGAGGCCTGATCGGGTTCCGCTGGGCCGTCGATTAAAAAACGCGAAAACAACCCCATGCACAGTAGAAGGGGGTTTGTTTTTGTTGAGAAAAATCACACCGCAATTTCGTCGGGCCGGCTTGTGGCAGGCGTTTCGCGCCATGGCGACAAGTCAGCTTTTGCGGGTGAGCTGCCAGTCCACAGCCCCGGCTACGTCCTTGAACCCACACGCGGATATGCCCATATTGCTGATCAAGGGGTGCCTGTACGGGCCCTGATGCACCAAAGTCGCTTCGAGAGGACTTTGTAAACTATGTCTCGTGTTCCCATGCTTTCCAGTCCCTTCCTTCTGGGCTTCGACGAGATCGAGCGCGTGCTCGATCGGGTCGTCAAAGGCGCCGACGGTTACCCTCCCTACAATATCGAGAGGTGCGACCGGTCGGAGGGCCAGCCCGAGCGTCTGCGGATCACGCTGGCGGTCGCCGGATTCACCCGCGACCAACTCGATGTAACCATTGAGGAAAACCAGCTCGTCATTCGCGGGCGGCAGCAGGACGACAAGACCCGGCAATACATCCATCGCGGCATCGCCGCGCGCCACTTCCAGCGCACTTTCGTGCTGGCGGAGGGGATGCTGGTGCTGGGTGCGGATCTGAAGAACGGATTGCTGGCGATCGATCTTGCCCGGCCGGAACCGGAGAGGATCGTTAAGACAATCGCTATCAATGAGCACGAATAATGGAACGAGTAGCGGACTCGACCGCTTAGTTTCGAGAGAGGAGTCGAGACCATGAGTGAAGGTCACGTTGCGTTCGAATACGAAGCCAAGAACGTCTCGCCGGAAACGCTGGCAACCCTCGGCGAAGGCCATATCGCCTATGTGAAGCAGATCCGCTCTGAGGATGTGCCGGGCCTGTTTCCCGAAGCGCCGAAGATCGCGCCGGGCCTCAAGCTCTTCGCGCTCCACGCCGCCGACGGCACGCCGATCATGCTGACCGACAGCCGCGAAGCCGCAATCGCCAACGCCTGGAGCAACGAGCTGCAAGCGGTGAGCGTGCACTGAGCACGCGCGCGTCGCACGAATAGGGTTTCAAGCGGGCATGCCTTCGCAGGAAGGCGTGCCCGTTTGCTTTGGGGGATCCAGAATCTTTCCGTGGCAAGATTTTGGATTGCTTCGCTCGCTCGCAATGAGGCAGTGTGCGGCGATGGCTCGCGTCCCGGATGCACCTCAACGCCCGGCCGGAAGCAGTGCCCGCAGGATGTCCGGCTTCCAGGCTTGACGCGCGCTGTCGAAGGCCGCGAAATCATGATCGAACTGCCAATAGGCCCAAGCCCAGCCAAGCCGCTCTGCGCTCCGCGCCACGAATGACAGATATCTGGTCCGTGCTTCGGCTGGAGCGGCCTCGTACACGCCGAACTCGCCGAGATAGATCGGGCGCTTTTCTCTTTGGGACCAGGACCGAATCTTCTCGAAATCGGCGCGGGCCTTCTGTTTATCCTCCGGGGTACCCCAGTCGAGCGGGCCGATTCGCGAGAATGTGGGCGACCACGGTGCGCCCTGATGGGTGAAACGGATCGGCGCGTAATAGTGAAACGTGACGATCAGATTCCGGTCATCCGACGGCAGGACCAGGTCCTCGACCGGCATCTCGTCGACGTTGAGAACCGAAGCGATGACCGTCCGCCGGGGATTGGTGGCGCGGATGATGCTGAGGCACTCGTTCAGAAGGCCGTTCCAGCCGGTGGACGACATCTGCCCGCCCGGCTCGTTGAGGACCTCGAAGACAAGTGCTGGATATTTCCCGGCGTAGCGCGCGGCGATTTGGGTCCAGAACGATTTCAGCTTGTCTGTGCACTCGGAGATGTCGCGCTGACAAACATGGGTATCGTGCTCGTCCAGGATGGGGATGAGATTTCGGGCGAGCACTTCCTCGATGACGCCATCGAGCCGCCTCAAGACGACTTCATCCATTACCTTCTCCGGATTCATGAATCTAAAGCCGAAGAAATTTATCCGAACGTGCGAGAACCCGGCGCGTCTGATCGCAGTGAGGTTGTCCAGACGAAATGGCGCGTTTCGGCCTCCCTCCCAGACGCCGTCGTAGCCGAGGATGTTGATGCCGCGCCCCAATTTTGGAGCAGGGGGCGTGTTGGCCTGTCCGGCTGCCTCGGTCCGGAAGCAGATCGGAAGCACGGATAGTGCCAAGACAAGACGAAAGGCTATCGTCCAGCGGACGCGGATGGCATTCATCCTGTTTGCCCCGTCATTGCTGCAGGCCCCTGCTGGGGCACCGGCCTGCACACTGCGAAGAAGAATGCGACGAGCAGCACCGACGTGAACATTGTCGAGCGAAGAAACATCGTCTCCGTGAAGTTCGATTGAAAGCTCAGGACGACGAAGCCGATGATCAGCGCGCAGTGATACCGATCGATCGACCGGGTGGCGATCAAATAGAGGACCTTTTCCGAGAACAGATAAACGCTCGTGACGAACAGCAAATATCCCAGAAATCCAGTTTCAATCGCGACCGCGATGTAACCGCTATGATAATTGTCGAGCACCCAGCCATGATTCTGGTTGAAATAGTCGTAGATCGCGGGGCGCGTCCAGAATCCGTTGATGCCGAAGCCCAGCAGCGGCGCATCGTTGAAATGGCCGATGGCGTACTGCCAAATGAAGGTCCGCTCGGTCAAATCGACGGTCGCCTCGCCGAGATGGATGGAATCGTACCCCGTCACGTAAAAATACAGCATCAGCAGAGCGGCCAGGATGCACATGATGAATGGCAACACCGCATAGATTTTCATGCAGCGGATCGACCACATGGAAGTCACGAGCAGCCCGCCCGCCGCGAATGCGACAGCGCCGGCACCACGCGACTCCGAGGCGATGACGCAGGTCGATGCCAGAACAAGCGACACGAGGAATGCAATCCATCCCTGCCCCGTGATCTTCTGATAACAGGCAAAGAACATCAGATATGCGCTGATAAAGCCGAGCGTCTGCTTCGATTCGTAGATTCCTTGCCACTGGCCGTTGTGCATCCAGCTCTGGTCGACGCCGATCTCGGGCACGAAGACGGCGCACAACGCCGAGGCGGCGACCAGAACGAACAGCCCAAGCGCCGTGGATCCGACGATCTCGTCGATGTCGATACGCGTGATGAGGCAATACGCACCGAAAGTCGTCACCACAAGTGCAACGCTCTTCATGATCGCTGCGATGGAAAGCGTGGTCCAGAGAACGGAAACGGCCGCGAGGGCATAAAATGTGACCAACGCGATGAGATCTGGATTGGGCTGGATCCGGACCCGCGGCCGTACGAAGACACTGGCATAGATCGAGACGATCCACATCAGCAGCGCGACCGCCTGCTGCACATAGCTCCACTCTGAAGGTAGTAATGCGGGGTGAAGAACACCCATTGATGCGACCACGTTGAGGGTGATCGAGCTGCGGATCACGTTTCTGGCCAGCCGTTCCACGCCGGCGCTTGGCGCTTTCCAGATCGCGCTTTCATATGCATCGGAGTCCGCTGCGGTATGCAGTCCGGCGCCAAGCTGACCACCCTGAAGCACGGCCGCGGGCCGCTCTTCCGCCCCGGCACCGATGTGCAGCGGCGCCCTTCCATTCCCAGTCACGTGCACTCAGTCCATAACGGCGAACGGCCCTTAACGATGTGAGGGCCGCTATGCCCTACGTCTCAAACGGGAAGATATTCGCGTCTTCTACCTTCGAGATCAAGATGAGCATGACGAGATTGCTGCGCGCCGCGCAATCCAGGTGCCAGAATCGATCGGGCCTTATCCTGCAAGAAGGAGGGGAGTTACGCCGCGGTCGCCGGCGGCAGCGCGAGCACCGAATAGATCGCCTGGGCATCGCGCGAGGCGCGGAGCTTCTTGGCGATGTCCTGGTCGCGGAGCAGGCGGGCGATGCGGGCCAGCGCCTTGAGGTGATCGGCACCGGCGCCTTCGGGGGCGAGCAGCAGGAAGACGAGATCGACCGGCTGGCCGTCCATCGATTCGAAATCGATCGGGCGATCGAGGCGGGCGAACATGCCGAAGATCTTTTCCAGCTTGGGCAGCTTGCCGTGGGGAATGGCGACGCCGTAGCCGACCGCAGTGGTGCCGAGCTTCTCGCGTTGCAGGAGTACCTCGAACACGGAACGCTCGTTCTGCCCGGTCAACTCGGCGGCCTTGGCCGCGAGTTCCTGAAGCGCCTGCTTCTTGCTGTTGACCTTCAATGCCGGGAGAATCGCCTCGGGCGCGACCAGATCGGTAATCGGCATGGAAGTTTTCCGAGGTGAATGAAAACGTCAGGTTCCGAATTGG
Source organism: Bradyrhizobium sp. 155 (assembly GCF_023101105.1). Taxonomy (NCBI): domain Bacteria; kingdom Pseudomonadati; phylum Pseudomonadota; class Alphaproteobacteria; order Hyphomicrobiales; family Nitrobacteraceae; genus Bradyrhizobium; species Bradyrhizobium sp. 155. The sequence goes on from NZ_CP064704.1 coordinate 7,771,772, forward strand.
CCAGCCTGGACAAAGAACCTGGGCGGGCCGACGTCAAGAAGATGAAGCAGGAGGCGGACTTAGCTCGCCCCCGATGTGGGGGGCTTCTACTCCAACGCAATCCCGGTGCCAACTCCCGCGTGCAGCTTTGCCCCGGTCATTGTTAAGGCGGAAAGGGGCCCCGGCGCGGGGCCCCCAGAGCGTCGCCCGACGGCCTCACGCCTTGCCACCCACCTTGCCGTCCGTCTTGACCCCCGGGGGGTCTATCCAGCCGACATTGCCGTCGGCCCGGCGGTAAATGATGTTCACCCGGCCGGAGGAGCCGTGCTGAAACACCAGGCAGGGCGCCCCGCTGAGGTCGAGTTCCATGACCGCTTCGCTCACGGACAGCGGCTTCAGCGAGGTGGTGGCCTCGGCGATGATGACGGGGCTGTAGCCGGTGATCTCGTCCTCATCCTCACCCTCGCCCGGTGCCTCCAGCACGTAGCTGGTGGCATCCATCGCGGCCAGCGCCGCGGAGGCGACATGGGCCTTGCGGGCGGAGCGATCCTTGAGCCGGCTCTTGTAGCGCTTGAGCCGCTTCTCGATCATCACCAGCGCCTGGTCGGCACTGGCATAGGCGTCCGGTGCGTTGGAATCGGCCTCGAGCGTGATTCCCGAATCAAGATGCAGCGCACAGTCGGTGCGGAAGCCGAAGCCGTCCTTGCTCAGCGTGATGTGACCAGAGTAATTGCCGTCGAAATATTTGCGCAGGACCTCTTCAGTCCGGTCGTTGACGCGGCCGCGCAGGGCCTCGCCGACGTTGACGCTCTTTCCCGAGATGCGGAGAGTCATGTGAACCTCACTTGGTTCGTGCCTGGCCTGGATTTGGGCCCGATAGCAGATCGAGAGTAGCGCGATTTCGCGCCGGCGCAATCAGGCCGGTTCGGGATTGCGGGAGCGATCGGCCATGGCGGTGGAGACGACGTTACCAAGAGCGCTCTGCTTGTCGCGACGGCGTTGCACCGAGGAAGGAATGCGCATGGCTTCGCGGTACTTCGCGACCGTGCGGCGGGCGATATCAATGCCCGAGCCGCGCAAGCGTTCCACGATGGTGTCGTCGGACAGGATCGAGGAGGGCGCCTCCGCATCGATCAGCTGCTTGATGTGGTGGCGCACGGCTTCGGCCGAATGAGCCTCGCCGCCATCGGCCGATGCAATCGAGGCCGTGAAGAAATATTTCAGCTCAAACGTGCCGCGATTGGTCGCCATGTATTTGTTGGCGGTGACGCGCGACACCGTGGATTCATGCATCTGAATGGCGTCGGCGACGCCCTTCAGATTCAGCGGTCGCAGATGCGCCACACCATGGATGAAGAAGCCGTCCTGCTGGCGCACGATTTCGGTTGCGACTTTCAGGATGGTGCGGGCGCGCTGGTCGAGCGCACGCACCAGCCAGGTCGCGTTCTGAAGCGCATCGGTGAAATACGATTTGTCGCCGTCCTTGCCGATCTTCTTCGAGAGCTGCGAATAGTAGGTCTGGTTGACCAGCACGCGCGGCAAGGTGTCGCTGTTGAGCTCGACATGCCAGCCGCCATCGGGTCCCGGGCGGACATAGACATCGGGCACCATGGTCTGGAGCCGGGCCGTGCCGAACTTCATGCCGGGCTTGGGATTGAGCCGGCGGATCTCGCCGATCATGTCGGCGATGTCCTCATCGTCGACGCCGCAAACCTTGCGCAAGGCTCCGATGTCGCGCTTGGCGAGGAGGTCGAGATGCTCGACCAGGGCCTGCATCGCGGGATCGTAACGGTCGAGCTCGCGGAGCTGGATCGCCAGGCATTCGCTCAAATTGCGCGCGCAGACGCCGGGCGGATCGAATTTCTGCAGTACGGCAAGAACGTTCTCGACGTCCTGTTGCGATGCGCCCAGCCGTTCGGCGGCCTGCCCGAGATCCGGCGGCAGGTAGCCGGCTTCGTCGACGAGGTCGATCAGATACTGGCCGATCATGCGCTGCGCGGCCCCGGTGAAGGCAACCGAGAGCTGCTCGGCGAGATGGTCGCCGAGCGTGGTCTCCGCGGCGACAAAGGCTTCGAGATTGTAGTCCTCGTCACCGGAGGCGCCGCCGCCCCATTCGGTGTAGGTGGTCGGCGCCGCATCCTGGGCGTTGCGCGCGGCCGCCTCGGCCGGTTCCTCGGAGAAGACGTTGTCCAGCCCGGTGTCCATGGTCTGCTCGATCTCGGCGCGGGTGCCGAGATCCTTGCTCATCCACTCTTCCTGGCCGGGCTCGAAGGCTTCGCCCGGGCCGCCGCCCGGCTCGTCGTTGTGGCCGCCGTCGCTGTCATTGAACTGGCCGGTCTCGGCCGGGCCCTCGCCCGCGGGCGGCTCGTCATTGGCCCGTTCCAGCAGGGGATTACGCTCGAGTTCCTCTTCGACGAACGTCGTGAGATCGAGATTGGACAATTGCAGCAGCTTGATCGCCTGCATCAACTGCGGCGTCATGACCAGCGACTGCGATTGCCGGAACTCTAATCTCTGCGAAAGCGCCATGAAGCAAGAACCGATCCCAAAAGTTGGTCCGATTTTTGCTTATCCTAGTCCAAGCCCGATGTACACGTCTTGACGAATTGGAAAAACGGGCTAGAGGCGGAATTCCTCGCCAAGGTAAAGGCGGCGCACGTCCGGATCGGCGACGATCTCATCCGGGCTCCCCTCGGTCAGGATCTCACCGGCATAGACGATGTAGGCGCGATCGGTGAGGCCGAGCGTCTCGCGCACATTGTGGTCGGTGATCAGCACGCCGATGCCGCGGTTGGTGAGATGGCGGACGAGGTCCTGGATGTCGCCGACCGCGATCGGATCGATGCCGGCAAAGGGCTCGTCGAGCAGCATGTAGTTCGGACGCGTCGCCAGTGCGCGCGCGATCTCGACGCGGCGCCGCTCACCGCCGGACAACGCAATCGACGGCGATTTCCTTAGGCGCGTGATGTTGAATTCGTCGAGCAGCGAGTCGAGCTGCTGCTCGCGCTTCTTGCGCGACGGCTCGACCACTTCGAGCACGGCGCGGATGTTCTGCTCGACGGTGAGACCGCGGAAGATCGAGGCCTCCTGCGGCAGATAGCCGATCCCGAGCCGCGCGCGCTGATACATCGGCAGCTTGGTGACGTCGTGGCCGTCGAGCTCGATCGCGCCGCGATCGGCCTTGATCAGGCCGGTGATCATGTAGAACACGGTGGTCTTGCCGGCGCCGTTGGGGCCGAGCAGGCCGACCGCTTCGCCACGGCGCACATAGATGCTGACGCCGCGCACGACCTGGCGGCTGCCAAAACTCTTTTCCACGCTATGCACAGCCAGGAAGCCCGGCCGCTTCAAGAGCTGAGGCCCGCCGGAACCGTTGGGCCTGCCGGCAGCCCTCACGGGATGAACCGCCTGGGCCCGGGGCTGCTCGGCTTGATAGTCCCCTTGGAACTGATCGGGTGCGTGCATCGGCTGGTTACGGGCGATCGGCGGCGCGTCCCTGACAGGGCTGGCCACGAGGCCGCCGACGCTGTCAGCGAGCGCGGTGATGTCCTGGCGCGCAAATCCTGGCCGGCCGCGTTTGGCGGGGCGCCGACGGAACATGCTGAAGAGATCGACCATCCCCGCCTTCTAGCCTTTCGCGACGATCCTGCGCGGTCTTCGCGCGATCTGCCACGCCGGCTTCAGGATTCGCCGACGCAGCATGAATGAAGGGATGTCTCATGCCCAGTGAAACACGCCCGAAAAGCGGCGAACCCCGCTTCGAAAGCCCTTCGCGCTAGATACAGTCTCGGCGCGCAAGCTTCAACCTCGGATCGGCGATGATCGACCCAAGCGTCTGAAATCATTCTTCAAATTTACTTTGACGGGCTTGGGTCTACGCTGACTTATTTGGGTTTAGTTGCGCCAGGCAATTGCAGAGGTCCCGCGCCGGGCTTGCCCGCGCCTCCGGATCCGCAATCATTGCCGCCGCCCTGCGGCAGCAGCGCCTGCACCCGGCCGCTATCGGATTCCACACGCGACACGCCCGTGGTCATGTCGACCGCCAGCCGGTCGCCGCGCAGCACGTTCTTGCACTGCGTCAAGACGACGCCCCCGAGCATGGTGATGAGGTTGGTGCGGGTGTCGAACACGGCGGTCTCGCCCGTGACCACCTGGTCCTTCTGGGTGACGACGACATTGCCGCGCGCCTCCAGTCGCTTGATCGAGGAGTTGCCGCCCGGTCCCGGCGTCGCCGACTGCATCGGCGCCCCCTTGGTCGCCTTTGCCGCAGGCTGTGGCGCGGCCGGCTTGTCGCCGCCCGAATCGTAAAACACCACCAGCGTCTTCGAGGTCATGGTGGTGTCGCCCTGAATGACCTTCACATTGCCGGAAAACGTCGCTTCCTTCTTCTTGTCGCGCATCTCGAGCGAGGCGGCCTCGATCTGGATCGGCTGATCGCGGTTCTGCGAGAAGCCCTGCATCGCGTTGGGCACGCCTTGCATCGTGCTCTGCGCGATCGCCGCACCCGTTGCGACCAGTGCGATGCCGACGGCGAGCGCGGCCGCACCCGGGATGACGCGCCGCTTGCCGTCGTTGCGCGGAAAAAACCTGATCATGAAAATCACTTTGAATTGGCGGACTTGTTCTGGGGCGTACGTGTCTTCGCAGCCGGCGCGGGTTCAGTCGGCGCGGGCTGAGTGGCGGCAGGATCGTCCAGCTTGTCGAGGTGCATCACCACATTCCCTTCGAAGCGGATGACGTCGCCGCCTTCCGTGATCCGCAGCCGATCGGCCGTCAGCGTTCCGTTGGTCAGCTTGACGTCGACATGCTCGTCCGAGGAGACCGTGCCCTTGCCCATGTCGACGAAGGCCGAGTTCAGCCGCGCCTCGTAGCCGGTCGAGGTGCGCAGGAAGATGTCCTTGTGCAGGTCGAGCTGCTGCTGCTTGTTGTCGAACCGTCCAGTGCGGGCATCGAGGAACAGGGTCGATTGGTCTTCCATCAGCACCTTCGCGCGCAAATCATGGAGATCGACATGATCGGGATCGGTGATGTCCTGGGTCGCGGTCTTGGCCCAGAGCTCGTAGGGCCGCTGGTCCGGCGTGAAGCCGGACATGTGCGGCGATTCCATCGTGATCTTCGTGCCAGTGACCACGAGATTTCCGGAGTCGAGCTTCACGGGGATCTGGAACGGGTTGAAAATGGTCGAGATGAGGACGAGCAGACCCATGGCCGCGGCCACTGTCGTCGGCACCGCGATGCGCAGAATCCGCACCAGGCGGCTGTGGCGCGCCGCGCTGGCGAACTTCGCCGCGAGCGCGGCGTCGTAGGTGACATTGTGGGCCGAATTCACCTGGGCTCCTGAGGTGTCGCTCGCCTTGTCCGGCTGGCGGGCGCCCCATTGTAGCCGGCAACGCCAAAATATGCAGCCCGCGACAGGCCGTTACGAAAGTGTCTGAAACGGGGCGACCGCCCAGCTTGGCCGCCGCGCTAAACTCTAGGAATGCGCGAAAATGTCCTCTTCGGCCCAGCCCTGGAGATCGAGCAAAGCGCGGGTCGGCAGGAAGTCGAAACAGGCTTTGGCCAGCGCCGTGCGGCCTTCCCGCGCCAGCATGGCATCGAGCCGCTCGCGCAAGCCGTGCAGATGCAGCACGTCGGAGGCGGCGTAGGCGAGCTGCGGCTCGGTCAGGCTGTCGGAACCCCAATCGCTCGATTGCTGCTGCTTGGAGAGGTCGACATTGAGCACCTCGCGCACGAGGTCCTTGAGGCCATGGCGGTCGGTATAGGTGCGGATCAGGCGGGAGGCGATCTTGGTGCAGTAGATCGGCCCGGTCATGACACCAAACGTCTGGTACAGCACCGCGACGTCGAACCGCGCAAAGTGGAAGATTTTCGTGTTCGCGGGATTGGCCAAAAGCGCCTTCAAGTTCGGCGCGTCGGTATGACCTTTGGGGATCTGCACCACGTCCGCGCTGCCGTCGCCGGGTGAGAGCTGCACCACGCAGAGCCGGTCGCGATGCGGGTTCAGGCCCATGGTCTCGGTGTCGATCGCCACCGCTCCGGTATAGCGGGACAGATCGGGCAGGTCGCCGCGGTGCAGGCGTACGGTCATGGCGTTTCAAACCTCAATCGAATCGGTGCGCTTTGCAGGCTAATCCCCGGCACAGACGCTGGCGAGGGCCGGCCGCGATGTATCCGCTGGCAGCCGCCGGCGCAAGCATCAGGCGCGGCTGGTCATACAGAGCCGCGGCGCTGGTCGTCATTGTCTTTTGGCTTCGCCGGCGAAACCGGATTGCGGCCTGACGTAAACGGTCTCGTAAGCGCCGGTGTATTGCTCGCGCCAGCCTCGCCGCTCCACCAGAAATCGCCGCAGCTGTTCGTGCGCCTTGACCCACAGCACGGCGTCGATCCGGTATTTGTCGAGCACCATGTCCCACGCGGCTTCGTCGATCTCCCAGCTCACCAGCTTGAAATAGTCGCGCAGCAAATCGTCCGGATAGGCGGTCGCGGCGCGACCGTCGACGAATGGGGGGACGGTGCCGTGCGTCGCGAAGATCAGGTAGCCGCCGACGTTCCAATTGTTCAGGACCCGCCGACCTGCGAGATGCTTTCGCAGATAGCCGGCATCTTCACTCGACAGCATCGGCGGAAGTGCGAGCGCCGGTGCAACGTTCAAATAGGCCATCGGCAGGGTGCCGAGACCGACGATGCCGGCGGCCAGCAACGCTCCCCTCACGTCCCGACCGGTGAGACGCTCAGGCAGCAAGCGGCTGAGGTGAAGCGCCATCGGCGCGGTCGAGAAAATGAAGAAGAAAGCGATGTACCTGAACTGATACAGTCCCAGAATCAGAAACAGCCAGGACATCAATCTCGGCTCGAGCGGGATCGGTCTGGAGTTTCTGTAGCGAAGCTCGAGCGCGACGAAGGCCAGCATGTACAGGATGCCGGGAATGCTGCCCGGCATTTCCATGTTGTGATAGTAGGACAGCCATTCGCCGATATTGCCCTGGACGAAGTGCCCCATCGTCGCGGCGGCACCGGCATAGATATTCCAGCCGAGCGGATTGATGGAGGTCGCGGCAAGGCACCCGATCCCCGCGAGAGCAAGGATCCGGAGCTCGGCCCAGGCCCCTCTGAGCACGGCGCCGCCGCAGAAGACGCCGATCACGAAAAAGCCGAGCAGAAAACCGCCATGCAGATTGGCCCAGAGCACCATCAACACGGGAAGCACGAACCATCGCGTTCGTCGCAGGCATTCGCGATAGAAGACGACGCAGAACAACATCGTGCATGTATTCGGCGAGACCGCGAGATACATGTTCGGCGAAGCTTCGTAAGCGGGATAGAGCAGGCAGGCCAAGAAGACCGAGACGCAGACCGCGATCGCCGACGCGCCGTAGCCGAGAGAGATCGCGGTCAGGATGCCGACGATCGCTGCGCCGCAGGCCACCGTCAGCAGGACGAGGCTGCCAAAGCCTGCGTATTGAAACGTCGCACTGGCAAGCGCGTCCCAGAGCCAGGACAGATTGAGCCATGGCTTGTCGCCGTGGGTGAACGACCAGGGGTCGTGGAGCGGGATGGCGTTGCGCTCCCGGATGATATCTCCGGCCGCCAGATGCCAGCCCAGATCGTAATGGCCGAGCAGAAGCGGCGCGTTCAAGACGTAGAACAGGCAGATGAACGAGATCAGGAACAGATAAATTCCCGATCTCAGGAGAAACGGGCTGATCGCGTTCGCAGCCTTGTCGAATGCCGGCTCGTGCCAGACCTGATGCTGATCCACCGCTTCCCCCACGATAAAGCGAGCCCGATGGCTCCGCGCTCGCCGACGGCCGGATGCGAGCCTGCCCGCTGACTAAGAGCTAGTTTGTCTAAAGCGGGGTAAATTCGGACGATGCAACCGAGGGGGGATTGGCGGAATGAAATTCCGCTCAACGGCGGGCTTCCGAGGTCTCCCAAGCAGCTGTTTACACTTGGAAATCTTCGAAGCGGACCTGCATCGTCTCATCCCCGAGCTGTTATTAATGGCATTGCTGGAAAATGCCCGAAATCGCTTCAGCTACCGGTTTCGGCAGCGGCGGCGGCGCAGTCACCGGCTTCGGGGGCGGAGGTGGTCTCACCGGCGGGAGCGATTCAACGACCTGGGTTGGGTGTGGTGCCCAGGAAAAGACTCGATCGTCACCTTCAGTTGTCCAAATGGAGGCCCGCGAGACCGCGACCGCGCAGCGTGGAGATCGCCAGTGCGTGCCTTAAGCGGTCCCGCCGTCATTATTCGTCAGCGTAGCTCCTGTTCCACATTCAGGTGAACCAACGCTGGGCCTTCGATGACCAAAGTTGCATGTATCACCTATTGGTCGAAAATCCCGTAAGTCAGGTCAAGGCACATCAAAGGCATTGATTGGAGAGGGCGTAGCCGAAGCCGCATACCCCCTCGTTTTCCCTTCGCACTCGCCGTCCGGCCCTTCCGCCACATCCGCCGGTCTACCGTCTCGCTGAGCTTCATGCGCTCGCAGTGGTGTTCTGTTCCATATTTTCGATGCGTCGAACGGAGATCTCCAATGAAGCTCAAACTTGCCGTCGCGATGCTCGCCGCAAGCCTCCCGATCGCATCGATGGCTTTCGCCCAAGGCATCGCGCCAGCCGAACTTGCGGTGATCGATGGCTGCCTGAAGACCGCGGAGAAAACCGGCGGTTTCGGCGGCGCGTGCGTTGGGCTCGTCGCCGACCCCTGCATCAAAGCGGCAGAGGGCGCGAATGACGATGTCGCCAAATGGAAAGCCTGCGCGGCGCGCGAACTCGCCATTTGGACGCAGAAAACCAATGAGGCGCTAAAGAAGGTTCAGGCCGGCGGGTTCGCCGACGCGATCAAGGCGGTCAATGACTCGCAGAAAACTTTCGCCGCGTCGCGTGATGGCTTCTGCGCGGTCTTCGACAAGGTCGATCCCGGCATGTACCGGGGCAGCGCGAGCTACTGCCGCCTGCGCGAGACCGCGAACCGCTCGCTGAGCCTGATCAAGCTCGGCGCCGCGGTCAACGAGCATTGAGACCTCTTAGGCGCTTGGGGTCATCAGCTTTGCCGACCTTTTCCCACATAGCGATGACGGCTTCGGCCGCGAGCGCGGTGGACGTCGGCGCGTAGCGCTTGCCTGAACGACTGAAGCCAGCCTCCAGATCGCCTGCGATCGCCGTGCCTCGGTTTTGAGTACCGGTCAGCAACTCAAATTCCCTGCAAAAGCGATTTCAATCGCTTGAGTAGGAGATGGTGCCCAGGAAAGGACTCGAACCTTCACGGCCGTTAAGCCACTGGCACCTGAAGCCAGCGCGTCTACCAATTCCACCACCTGGGCATGCCGGTTAGGCACGGAGGCGGTTACTACGGTTCGGTGACGCGGTTGTCAATTCATGCTTGAACCCCGCTTCGGGATGCGGATTGCGCATCGCAAACCGGCCCGATACAAGCCTGACGAGACGCACTCTTCCCGCAGGATATGGACCCCAGGAATGGATCCCATGGCATCGAATCTGGACACGCTCGTCACGGTTTTCGGCGGATCGGGGTTTTTGGGCCGGAATGTCGTCCGCGCGCTGTGCCGGCGCGACTACCGGGTCCGGGTCGCGGTGCGGCGGCCGGAGCTGGCCGGGTACCTCCAGCCCTCCGGCAAGGTCGGGCAGGTCCACACCGTGCAGGCGAATGTCCGTTATCCGGCCTCGATTGAGGCGGCACTGCGTGATTCGCAGATCGTGATCAATCTGGTCGGCATCCTCGCCGAGGGTGGCGCGCAGAGTTTTGACGCCGTCCAGGCCAAGGGCGCCGAGACCATCGCCAAGGCGGCCGCGGCCGCGGGGGCACAGCTGATCCATGTCTCGGCGATCGGCGCCGACGCGGAATCGCCCTCGCGCTATGCCAGGGCCAAGGCGGCCGGAGAAGCCGCGGTCCTGGCCGCGGTGCCGTCGGCGACGATCTTCCGCCCCTCCGTGATGTTCGGCCCCGAGGACCAATTCACCAACCGCTTCGCGGCGCTGGCGCGGATGTCGCCGGTGCTGCCGCTGATCGGCGGCGACACGAAGATGCAGCCGGTCTATGTCGGCGACGTCGCCACCGCGGTCGCGGATGCCGTCGACGGCAAGGCCAAGGCGGGCGCGACCTACGAGCTCGGCGGCCCGGAAGTCCTGACCATGCGCGAGATCATCGAGGCCATTCTCGCGATTGCCGATCGCAAGCCGATGCTGATGCCGCTGCCGTTTGGCCTCGCCCGCTTCAAGGCCAACTTCCTGCAATTCGCGCCGGGCGCGCTGAAGCTGACGCCGGACCAGGTCACGCTGCTCGCGCGCGACAATGTCGTGTCGGACGCGGCGAAGGCCGCTGGGCTAACGCTGGAAGGCCTCGGCATCGCGCCCGACTCGCTTGAAGCGATCGCCCCGCAATATCTCTGGCGTTTCCGCGCCGCCGGGCAATTCCAGCGCAAGAGCGCGTAACCATCCCCGCAGTCAATTGTTTGAAGTTCGGGGTTACCGCCCCAGTGCCAGCGCGATCAGGCCGAGGGTGCCGACGATCACGCGCCACCAGGCGAACACCACGAAGCCGTGGCGGGTGACGTATTCCAGGAACGTCTTCACCACGATGATGGCGGTGACGAACGACACCACGAAGCCGATCGCGACGATGCCCATGTGGTCCATCGTCATCTCGGAGCGGTTCTTGTAGAAATCGTAGGCGAACGCGCCGATCATGGTGGGAATGGCGAGGAAGAACGAGAACTCCGCCGCCGCGCGCTTATCGGCCCCGAGCAGCATGGCGGAGACAATGGTTGCACCGGAGCGCGACACGCCCGGGATCATCGCCAGACACTGCGCGATACCGATGTAAAGATACATCAGCAGCGGAAACCGGGTGGCGTCATGCTCGCGCGCCTTGAGATCGAGCTTGTCGACCCAGAGCAGGATGGCGCCGCCGACGATCAGCGAGAAGCACACCACCCAGGGATTGAACAGCAGACTCTTGATGTATTTGCCGCCGACGAGACCGACGATGACGGCGGGAAGGAACGCCACCAGCACGCCGATCACGAAGCGGCGTGCATAGACGTCACCCGTGAACATCCCGATCGCGACGTCCCACAATTTCTTGAAGTACAACACGACGATCGCGAGGATCGCGCCGAGCTGGATCAGGACCGTAAACGAATCCCAGAACGCGCCTTCGCCGAGATGGAAAAAGCGCTCAGCAAGCAGCAAATGGCCGGTCGAGGACACGGGAAGGAACTCGGTCACACCCTCGATGATGCCGAGGATCACTGCCCGTATTGCATCTGACATATTTACGGTCCATTTCGGCTGGAAAAGCGGGGCTCTTCTCGCCCATCCGCTCCCTTGCTGCAATCGCAAAATGCGGCGTCGCGCCCTTGCTTCGCGGTTTTGAATGACTAGTGTGGCGCCGCACAAAACATTGATGGATTCTTAAGCACCATCACATAGTCAAAGGCTTCATGTTTACGCTGTTTCATCATCCGTTCTGTCCGCATTCGCGGTTCATCCGCCTGATCGCGGGAGAATACGGGCTTGAGCTGAAGCTGATCGAAGAGCGCAGCTGGGAGCGGCGCGAAGCATTTCTGCTGCTCAATGCGGCGGGCACGACGCCCGTCCTGGTGGACGACGAGCAGCCGCCGATCCCGGGCGCGGCGATCGTCGCCGAATATGTCGACGAGGCCTATGGCTCTGAGATGGGACTTAAGCGCCTGATGCCGGACACGATCGGCGAGCGCGTCGAGGTCCGCCGGCTGATGGCCTGGTTCAACGAAAAGTTTTTCGAGGAAGTCTCCCACCCGCTCGTCACCGAGCGCATCTACAAGCGCTTCATGAGCGAGGACAACGGCGGGGGCCCGCCCTCGGCCGACGTGATGCGCGCCGCCAAGGCAAACGTGCGCTATCATCTGGCCTATATCGGCTGGCTGGCGCAGACGCGTAATTTCCTCGCCGGCGACCGGCTCACCTACGCGGATCTCGCCGCCGCGGCGCACCTCTCGGCGATCGACTATCTGGGCGACGTGCCATGGAGCGAGGACGACGCGGCAAAGGCCTGGTACGCACGGGTGAAATCCCGCCCGTCGTTCCGTCCGCTGTTGAGCGAATGGCTGGCGGGCGTGCCGGCGTCGCGGACCTACGTGGACCTGGACTTCTGAACTCCGATCCGACCGAACTGAAGACGGCGCTGGCAAACGAAGCACGTGCGCTCGGCTTCGACTGCATCGGCATTACGGAGCCCGGCACGATCGAAAGCGCCGGAAAACACTTTCTCGAATTCATCGCATCCGGCGGCCATGGCGACATGGACTGGCTCGCCGCGCAGCCGGAGCGCCGGGTCGATCCCCGCGGGCTGTGGCAGGACGTGCGCAGCGTCATCATGCTCGGCGTCAATTACGGCCCCGACCAGGATCCGCTCGCGATCCTGCAACAGCGCACGCGCGCGGCGATCTCGGTCTATGCGCAGGGCGACGACTATCACGACCTCATCAAGAAGCGCCTGAAGGCACTGGCGCGATGGCTGGTCGCGACCGCAACTTGTGAGGTGAAGCCTTGTGAAGTGAAAGTATTCGTCGACACTGCGGCCGTGATGGAGAAACCGCTGGCGCAAGCCGCGCATCTGGGCTGGCAGGGCAAGCATACCAATCTGGTCTCGCGCGAATTCGGCTCATGGCTGTTTCTCGGCGCGATCTACACCACGCTGGAACTGCCGCGCGACGACGCCGAGATCGATCATTGCGGCTCGTGCCGGGCGTGCCTCGACATCTGCCCGACCGCGGCCTTTCCCGCGCCCTACAGGCTCGATGCGCGGCGCTGCATCTCGTATCTCACCATCGAGAACAAGGGCCCGATCCCGCGCGAATTTCGTAAAAGCATCGGCAACCGCATCTATGGTTGCGACGATTGCCTCGCCGCCTGTCCCTGGAACAAGTTCGCGCAGGAGGGCCGTGAGGCCAAGCTCGCCGCACGTGACGCTTTGCGCGCGCCAGGTCTTGCCGAGCTCGCACGGCTCGACGACGCTGCGTTTCGCGCGCTGTTCACCAAATCGCCGGTGAAACGCATCGGCCGCGACCGCTTTTTGCGCAACGTGCTGATCGCGATCGGCAACTCCGGTGATGCGGCACTGGCGGACGAGGCGCGGCGATTGCTGGAGGATGAGAGCGCGCTGGTACGCGGGGCTGCGGTATGGGCGCTGGGGCAGTTGGTGCCGCGGGATGAGTTCGAAACGATGAGAGCAACCGCCATAGCGCGCGAGCGTGATGACGGCGTGCGCGAGGAGTGGGAGCTCGCTTCCTAATCCTCGGTGTCATGCCCCGGCTTGACCGGGGCATCCAGTACGCCGCGGCCTATCGATTCAATCACGAGCGCCGCGGAGTACTGGATCGCCCGGTCAAGCCGGACGATGACACCGTTGTTGTGGTAAGAGCGCTTCGCGCCTCCTCACCACGAGGATTGAGCATCTTGATTTCCCCGCACGTTCCTCCAAGCTCGCGCGTCATGACAAACATGCCTTTCTTCACCCGCGACGGCGACACATTCCACCCGACGGAAGTCGCCAATGGGCCGTGGGATCCGACATCGCTGCACGGACGCGTCATCGTCGGCCTGCTCGGCTTCGCCATCGAGGAGCGCCATTCCGGTCCTGAATTCGTGCCGGCGCGGCTGACCGTCGATATGTTTCGGCTGCCCACCATCGACAAGCCGATCGAGGTGACGACACGGCTGGTGCGCGACGGGATGCGCATCCGCGTCGTGGAAGCAGAGTTCTTTTCCGGCGGCATCGGCATGGCGCGCGCCTCGTGCCAGCTGTTACGGCGAACGCAGAATCCCGACGGCAATGTCTGGTCGCCGCCGAACTGGGACGTGCCGAAGCCGGCCGACATTCCCAAGCCGACCGATCCCAGGCTCGGCATGAACGGCAAATGGACCACGCGACCGATCGTCGGTCACATGGGCTCGCTCGGGCCACGAAAGCTCTGGATGAGCGAGGTGCGCGAGCTGGTCGCGGGCGTGCCGATGACGCCGTTCGTCCATGTCGCCATCGGCGCGGACTTCGCCAGTCCGTTCGCGAACGCCGGCGACAAGGGGCTCGGCTACATCAACAGCGACGTCACGATCTATCTGCACCGCCTGCCGGTGACGAACTGGATCGGCTTCGAGGTGGTGAACCACCAGGCCACCGACGGTGTGGCGATCGGCGAATGCTGGCTCTATGACGAGCAGGGCCCGATCGGCACCGCCACTGTCGCGGCGCTGGCGCAGCGCAAGCCGATGGTAAATCCGTCGAAGCGGTAGGTGCGCAAGAACGACGGCTAACCCAAATGTCGCTTCATCTCCGGCCGCGCCTTGAGCTCCGCGCCCTGTCTGGCGACGATCTTCGCAATCCGTTCCGGCGCAAACTTCAAATCGACAAACGCCGGCGCGGTGTTGGCGACCTCGTGATAGCTGACGATCCTTCCGTCCCGGAGCGTCATGATCGCCACGCCCTCGAACATCGCCCGCGCGCCATCAGCCTCCGGCAAGATCGAGCGATAGCTGAACGTGTAGCGCGCATAGAGCGTGGTGCCGTTCGACACCGGGTCGTGCATGTCCCAGCGAAAGTCGGTCGCCGTGCGATAGAACCAGTCGTCGATCATCGCGGCGATCTTCTCGCGGCCGGCGAAGGCGCCATAGAACACGTCGTGATAGACGCCGTCCTCGGTGAAGAGATCCGCAAAGGCTTTTCCGTTGCGTTGTTCGACGGCGTCGCAGAAGGCGCGCAGCATGGCGGTGGTGGTCATCGGCGATTCTCCCCTCCCATTCTCAGTCATGCCCCGACCGGGGCATCCAGTACGCCGCGGCTTCTCGGCTTGAGCACGAGCGCCTCTGGAATACTGCATCGCCCGATCAAGTCGGGCGATGACACCGAGTGCTAGGTGACGATTTCACCCGATCTCGGCCACGGCGGCAAGAATGCGGGCGATGTCCTGCGGGCGCGAGAGGCGGTGATCGCCGTCCTGGATCATGGTCAGCACGACGTCGTCGGCCGGCAGGCGATGGGTCAGGGCGAACGCGTGCTGCCAGGGCACGTCAGGATCCTGCGCACCTTGCAGGATGCGGACGGGACAGCCGAGATCGATGGCGCTGCCGAGCAGGAGGTGGTTGCGTCCCTCCTCGATTAGATTCCGCGTGATCGGATAGGGCAAGCCGTCGCCATAGTTCGACGGTCTCAGCCAGACGCCTTTGGTCTCGATTTCTTTCTTCACCGCGGCCGGAAAATTCTTCCACATCAGCTCCTCGGTGAAATCGGGCGCCGGCGCGATCAGCACCAGGCCCGCCAGCGAGGCTTTGGCTTGCAGTTTCTTTTGCCGCTTTTTGATCTCGCGCGCGAGCAGCAGCGCCATCCAGCCGCCCATGGACGAGCCGATCAGGATTTGCGGGCCGTCGCAGAACCGCTCGAATACCGCGACGCTTTCCTCGAGCCAGCGCCCGATGGTTCCGTCGACGAAATCGCCACCGGATTCGCCGTGGCCGGAATAATCGAACCGGACCACGGCGCGGCCGTGATCCCGGGCCCATTCGTCCAGCGCCACGGCCTTGCTGCCCTGCATGTCCGACTTGAAACCGCCGAGCCAGACCAGCCCAGGTCCTTGACTTGATTCTTGGGCCGCGCGGCGGCGCACCGCGATCCGGCGTGTGGACGGGCCTTCGCCCACATCGATGAAGTCGAGCACGGCATCGGGAATTGGGTGATTCATGGAACGTTTACTCTGGCTGTGCGGTTTGAGCTGTCCGGACGTGCTCCGCAGCGCAGCCGGACGTCGGCATTGGCCCTTTGGGACGCTTGCGGAACAGAAGCAAGGTGTCTATGTCCCTCTGCGTGCCCCGCCGTGGCCAAAATGCCTCGCATTTGAGGCTTTTTCGACCGCCGCACGAGCGATTGCTTGCCGGCAACCGTATCTTCCTGCAAAATAGCCGCCTCTTTTCATAACTTTGGAGAACCACCCATTCGCCGTCCAAATAAAGCCCCGCCCACTGCCGCCAAAGACGGGCCGCGCATCAATGACGATATTCGCAATGCGCAGATCCAGCTGATCGATCAGACCGGTGACAACAAGGGCACCATCGAGACCGTCGCGGCTATCCGCTTGGCCCAGGAAGCCGGCATGGATTTGGTCGAGATCTCGCCGAACGTCAGCCCTCCCGTCTGCAAGATCATGGACTACGGGAAGTATAAGTATTCCGCGCAGAAAAAAGCCGCCGAAGCCCGCAAGCGGCAGAAGATCGTCGAGATCAAGGAGATCAAGCTCCGCCCGATGATCGACGACCACGATTACGAAGTGAAGATGCGCGCCATGCAGCGGTTCTTCGAAGAAGGCGACAAGGTCAAGATCACCCTGCGCTATCGTGGCCGCGAAATGGCGCACCAGGAGATCGGCACCAAGCTGCTCGACAAGATCAAGACCGACGTCGCCGAGCTCGCCAAGGTGGAGCAGGACGCGCGGTTCGAGGGCCGTCAGGTCGTCATGGTGCTGGCGCCGCGCTGACGCTGGTTCTTTAGGCTGAAGAATTCAACGGCCCGTCCGGATCTCCGGCGGGCCGTTTTGTTTTTTTGCCTCTCCCGCTTGCGCAAGAGAGAGCGCACCGTCCTCTGGAGGCGATAATTACGTCCTCGTCGCATGCCAGGTGCCGCTGCACTGATCGCCGGAGATGATACCCCTCCACGAACCGGCGCCGTTCACGCCAGCGAGGCGGCCGCCGCCGCTGGCATGGGAGGCCCCGACCGAGACCTGGACCGCGACGGTACCGCTGCGATTGACCCTGCCGGAGACCCGACCGCCGCCGGCGGACGACACTCGGCTGCCGGTGACGGTGAAGGGGACGCTGTAGCCCGAGCTGCAATTGCCGCGGGTGGTGGCGAAGGTGACGTTCCAGACGCCGTCATAGCCGCGGATGCGCGCATTGGCACTCGACGGAAACGCGGCCATGGCGAGCACGGCCAACAGCGCCAGGCAGCGCGGACGAGCGACATCAGTCAAGGACGACAGCGTTTGGGAAAAAGGGGGCATTCTGGTCCTGCTCCGGGTCACACGGCTCGGACATGAGGTTAGCAATTCCGGATAGTCGCCGGCTAGGTTCCACCGGTTCATCGTTGCCAATTCGCCCGTCCTCTGTCATAAGCCCAGCCTTCATTGCCCGGCTGATTAAGGGCTGCCGTGGCGGTGTCCGTGCGGGTTTCGCGCTTGTTCGTAAAACCTGAGCACAATCAACGCTCTAACGAGCATTTTGACGGCCAGCCGCCTTTGCGGGCGGATTTCTATGGCCATTAGGAGAGCCAAATGCCCAAGCTGAAGACCAAATCGGGCGCTAAAAAGCGCTTCAAGGTGACTGCCACCGGCAAAGTGATGTTCGCTCATCGCAGCAAGCGTCACGGCATGATCAAGCGGACGAAGAAGCAGATCCGGCAGCTGCGCGGCACCGCCGTGCTGTTCAAGACCGACGGCGACAACGTCAAGAAGTACTTCTTGCCGAACGCCTGATCGCGTCCACGATCATTGCCACCCGCGCCGCAGCTTTCGCGGCGATCCGAACATCAAGTCATCTTTCGAAGGATTTTTGTCATGGCTCGCGTCAAACGCGGTGTGACCGCCCACGCCAAGCACAAGAAAGTCTACAAGGCCGCCAAGGGTTTCCGCGGCCGCCGCAAGAACACGATCCGCACCGCCAAGCCGGCGGTCGAGAAGGCTCTCGTCTATGCCTTCCGTGATCGCAAGCGCAAGAAGCGGACGTTCCGCGCGCTCTGGATCCAGCGCATCAACGCCGCCGTGCGTCCGTTCGGCCTGACCTACAGCCGCTTTATCGATGGCATGGCCAAGTCCGGGATCACCGTGGACCGCAAGGTGCTGTCGGATCTCGCGATCAACGAGCCCGCGTCGTTCCAGGCGATCGCCGAGAAGGCCAAGGCCGCTCTGGCGGCCTGAGCTAGCGGCCGGCTCCGCCGGCCTTCAGCGCGCGTTGCGAGTAGCGCCGGGCGACCTCCGCCCGGCAGAATGCCGTGAACGACAGATACATGGTGCCGGATTTATTCCGGTACTTCCGGTCACACACGCGCATCTCGCGTTGGTAAGCCTGTTTCCGCGCCATGTTGAGGCCGGGCATGAAGTCCGCCTCGCATTTCTTCTCGACGGCGGCGCCGAGCTGGACATCGCCGCTCGCGGTCAATTGGCAATCCTGAAACACCTTGATCGCGCTTTCGCAGCCCTTCTGAGCAGCGATGGTGTCGACGACCTCGTCCAGCGTCATGGATTTCTCCATGCACACCATGGCGCGCGCCGGGTTGCCGGCGACCAAGAGAACGGCGGCGACAGCAGCCAGACCGGATCTTGAGAGCATCGCGAAAGCCTCCTCGTATCCCCCTTGGTGCCAGGCCCCCGCGCGAGGTTCAACCCAGCCGCTCGTCAGCCCGAAATGACCGGCTTTTCGCTTGACGTTACAGCCTTCGGGCGGCGACAACCCAGCCGAATTTGGCAGCAGGGATTTGACCGTGTCCGACCTCGCAATGCTCGAAACATCCATCCTCGACCACATCGCCGCAGCCGGCGATGAGGCCGCCCTCGAAGCGGTGCGCGTCGCAGCCCTCGGCAAGAAGGGTTCGATCTCGGCGCTTCTTGCCACGCTCGGAAAAATGTCCCCGGACGAGCGCAAGACGCAAGGCGCCGCGATCAACCAGGCCAAGGACAAGGTCACTGAGGCGCTCGCGGCGCGGCGCGACGTCTTGAAATCGGCGGCGCTCGACGCGCGGCTTGCGTCGGAAACCATCGACGTCACCCTGCCGCTGCGCGATGCGCCCGCCGAGGCCGGCCGCATCCATCCGCTGAGCCAGGTCTGGGACGAGCTGACCACGATCTTCGCCGACATGGGATTCTCGGTTGCCGAAGGCCCCGATATCGAAACCGACGACTACAACTTCACCAAGCTGAATTTTCCGGAAGGCCATCCCGCGCGCGAGATGCACGACACCTTCTTCTTCCACCCGAAGGAGGACGGCTCCCGCATGCTGTTGCGCACCCACACCTCGCCGGTGCAGGTGCGCACCATGCTGAGCCAGAAGCCGCCGATCCGCGTGATCTGCCCGGGCCGCACCTATCGCATCGATTCGGACGCGACCCACACGCCGCAATTCCACCAGGTCGAAGGCCTCGTCATCGACAAGCACTCCCATCTCGGCCATCTCAAATGGATCCTGCACGAGTTCTGCAAGGCGTTCTTCGAGGTGGACCACATCAACATGCGCTTTCGGCCCTCGTTCTTCCCGTTCACGGAGCCGTCGCTGGAAGTCGACATCCAGTGCCGCCGCGACAAGGGCGAGATCCGCTTCGGCGAGGGCGAGGACTGGCTCGAGATTCTCGGCTGCGGCATGGTGCATCCGAACGTGCTGCGCGCCTGCGGCATCGATCCCGACGAGTACCAGGGCTTTGCCTGGGGCATGGGCATCGACCGCATCGCCATGCTGAAATACGGCATCGCCGATTTGCGCCAGCTGTTCGACAGCGACGTCCGCTGGCTGTCCCATTACGGCTTCAAGCCGCTCGAAGTACCGACCCTCGCGGGAGGGCTGAGCTCGTGAAATTCACTCTCTCCTGGCTGAAGGAACATCTCGACACCGACGAGCCCTTGGACAAGCTCGCCGAGAAGCTCACCATGATCGGGCTCGAGGTCGAGAACATCGAGGACAAGGCGAAGGCGCTGAAGCCTTTCACCATCGCGAAGGTGATATCCGCCGAGCAGCATCCGAATGCGGATCGGCTGCGCGTCTGCATGGTCGACACCGGTGATGGCGGCGCACCCGTGCAGGTGGTGTGCGGCGCGCCGAATGCGCGTGCGGGTCTCGTCAGCGTGTTCTCCCCGCCCGGCACCTACATTCCCGGCAAGGACATCACGCTCGGTGTCGGCACCATCCGCGGCGTCGAGAGCCGCGGCATGCTGTGCTCGGCGGCTGAGTTGCAGATTTCCAACGACCATGACGGCATCATGGAATTGCCCGCGGATGCGCCGATCGGCGCTGCCTACGCCGCATGGGCCGGCCTCGGCGATCCCGTAGTCGAGATCAACCTGACGCCGAACCGGCAGGACTGCACCGGCGTGCACGGCATCGCGCGCGACCTTGCCGCCGCCGACATGGGCAAGTTCAAGGACCCCACAATCAAGCCGATCAAGGGCGAATTCCCCTGCCCGGTGAAGGTCACGGTCGAGGACGCGGCGCTGTGCCCAGGCTTCGCGCTGCGGCTCGTGCGTGGCGTGAAGAACGGGCCGTCGCCGGAATGGCTGCAGAAGCGACTGACCGCGATCGGGCTGCGCCCGATCAACGCGCTGGTCGACATCACCAACTTCATGACCTACGACCGCGCACGGCCATTGCACGTGTTCGACGCGAAGAAAGTGAAGGGCAATCTCGTGGTGCGCCGCGCCCGCGACGGCGAGACGCTGCTCGCGCTTGACGGCCGCAGCTACAATCTCGATCCCGCGATTTGCGTCATCGCGGACGAGCACGGCGTCGAATCGCTTGCCGGCATCATGGGCGGCGAGGCCTCGGGCTGCGACGAGACTACCACCGACGTGCTGATCGAATCGGCGCTGTGGAACGAGATCAACATCGCCCAGACCGGCCGCAAGCTCGGCATCAATTCGGACGCGCGCTACCGCTTCGAGCGCGGTGTCGATCCGGCTTTCATGGTGCCGGGGCTGGAGCTCGCGACAAAACTCGTGCTGGAGATGTGCGGCGGCACGCCGTCCGAGAACGTCGTGGTCGGCAAGAGCTTCGGCGACGACCGCGTGATCGATTTTCCGGTGACCGAGGTCAAGCGCCTCTCGGGCATCGAGGTGCCGATGCCGGAGATGAAGCGCATCCTGACTCATCTCGGCTTCATGATGGCGGGCCCGGGGCCCGTCGTGAAGGTCGCGGTGCCGTCATGGCGGACCGACGTGCACGGCAAGGCCGACATCGTCGAGGAAGTCGTCCGCATCTACGGCGTCGACAAGGTGCCGATGACGCCGTTCGAGCGCGGCGAGGACGCACGCAAATCCGTGCTGACCCCGCTCCAGCTCCGCACCCGCCGCGCCAGGCGCGCGCTGGCGAGCCGCGGCATCATCGAAGCGGTGACCTGGTCCTTCATCACCAAGTCAGCCGCAGAGCTGTTCGGCGGCGGCCAGCGCGAACTCGAGGTCGCCAACCCGATCGCGTCGGATTTGTCCGACATGCGCCCGACCCTGTTGGCCGGCCTGATCGCGGCGGCGCAGGCCAATGCCGATCGCGGCTTGAGCGATGTCGCGCTATTCGAGGTAGGGCAGGTGTTCAAGGGCGATCGCCCGCAGGATCAGTTCATGGCGGCAAGCGGCCTCCGCCGCGGCTTTGCGTCGTCGCAAGGTCTGGGACGACACTGGTCGGGTTCGGCGCAGGCTGACGTGTTCGATGCCAAGGCCGATGCGCTCGCGGTACTCGCCGCCGCCGGCGCACCAATGCAGGCCCTTCAGATCGTCGCGGGCGGCCCGTCCTGGCTGCATCCCGGGCGCTCCGGTACGATCCAGATCGGGCCGCAAAACGTGCTCGGCTATTTCGGCGAGATGAATCCGCGCGCGCTCGAGGCGCTCGGTGCCGGCGGCCCGCTGATGGTGTTCGAGGTGATCCTCGACCGCATCCCCGAGGCGAAGAAAAAGCCGACCCGTGCCAAGCCCGTGATCGAGCTGTCGGCATTCCAGCCTGTGTCGCGTGACTTCGCCTTTATCGTCGACCGCACCGTGAAGGGCGGCGACATCGTGCGCGCGGCTCAGAGCGTCGACAAGAAGCTGATCACCGCTGTGAACGTGTTCGACGTCTACGAAGGTAAGGGCATCGACGACGGCAAGAAGTCGATCGCGATCGCGGTGACGATTCAGCCGCGCGAAAAGACCCTGACCGACCAGGAGATCGAGGCCGTCGCCGCGAAAATCGTGGCGGAGGTGACGAAGAAGACCGGCGGCACTTTGAGAGCATGATCATGCTCGAGAATCATAGAGCATGAATCTCACTGACTTTCTTCCAAAGGACGTCAGCCTCACCATTGCGATGGCGCTCTGCGCCGTCGCTTTCGTTTCGGGCACCGCGCGCGGCTTCTCCGGCTTCGGCTCGGCGCTGATCTTCATGCCGTTGGCGAGCAGCATCGCGGCGCCGCGTCTGGTTGCCGCGCTGCTCCTCGTGATCGATTTCGTCGCGGCCGCGCCGCTGCTGCCTGACGCCTGGCGCAAGGCCGACCGCAAGGCCACCGCCGTGATCGTGCTGGGCGCGCTGGTCGGCGTGCCCGTCGGCACCTATTTCCTCAGCGTGCTCGAACCCGTTACGACGCGGTGGATCATCTCCTGCTTCGTCGCCGCGCTGTTGCTCTTGCTGCTGTCGGGCTGGCGCTATCGCGGCAAGGACCACGCGTGGCTCTCGGTCGGCATCGGCAGCCTCTCCGGCTTCTGTAGCGGCCTCGCCCAGACCGGCGGCCCGCCGATCGTCGGCTACTGGCTCGGCCGCCCGGTCGCATCGATCGTCGCGCGCGCCAACATCTTGCTGTTCTTCGGCGCGTCGGATTTCTTCTCGATGATCAGTTACGCGACCACAGGCCTGATCTCACGCGAATCGCTTGTGCTATCGCTCATCGTCGGGCCGGTCTATGCGATCGGCGTCGCCTTCGGTGCGTCGCTGTTCGGCCGTGCCAGCGAGAAAGTGTTTCGCGCCATCTGCTACGCGCTGATCGCGCTCGCGGTGATCGCGGGACTGCCGCTGCTGGACGGGGTGTTACGGTAAGTCTCTCCGCGAGTCGTCCTGGCGAAAGCCAGGAGGTGGATTCACACTCGAAGTGCAACAGTTGAGAGGAGAAGGCCTCTGCCGGGGTTCTGAAGTCAAGGCATTTGCGCGGGGTGTTGTTGTAGGCGGCAATGGACTGACGGAAGCGCTTGGTTGGGAGCTTTTCAAGGTCGGTCTTTCGGGGGATGAAGCGGCGCAAGCGGCCGATGGCGTTCTCGATGCCGCCCTTTTGCCACGGCGCGTGCGGGTCGCAGAAGAAGGTCTTCATCAAGAGGCGCTGCAAGGAAAGGTGGGCGGCGAACTCGGTGCCGTTGTCGAAGGTGACGGTACGGCGCAGTGCCTCCGGTACGGCTTTGAACAGGCGTACGAGATGGCTAGCGATACCGGCGGCGAACTTGCGTTCGATGGGAACGGCGAGCAGCAGGCGCGAGGTTCGCTCGTGGACGGCCAGGATGGCCTGCCGGTATTTGGAGAACATCATCAGATCGGCTTCCCAGTGGCCCGGGACTTTGCGATCGGCGACCTCGGCAGGCCGTTCTGCCAGCGAAACACGGCCTTCGATGAAGCTTGCGGGGCTCCCGCCTCGTTTGCCGCGGTGGCCTCGCTTGCTCTTGCCTCGAGGCAGATAGCGCCGCCAGGTGAAGTCCGTCGTGCGTGTGATCTGGGCGTAGATGAAGCGTAGATGCTCTCGCAGGAGATCACCCTACGGCCACGTTCCCGGGCCAGCCTGCCTGCGACCTGTTCGGGTGACCAACCGCGGCTCAAGCCTGCCAAGACCTCGCGGCGCAAGCTGGCGTCCCGCTCGAGGCGAGAGCCCTTCCAGCGCCGCGCCCGGGTCTGCTGCTGAGCATAGCTTGGCTTGTAGCCGACTTGCCTGCCACGGTTCCGCCTCAGCTCCCGAGAGATCGTTGATGGCGGCCGATCCAAAGCTGCCGCGATTTGCCCGACCGAGCCGCCATTGGCCGAAAGGCGGGCAATCTTGCATCGATCGTCAAGGGAGAGCTGTTTGTAAGTCCGCCCCATGGCAACACCTCCAGATGGAAGTGTTGCACTTCGTTTGTGAACTCAGGGGACCCATTACCCCAGCGTTTGTAGCGCGAGCTGGCCACCACAAGTCTTCGCCAAACGACTTCTGGGGTCATGGGTCCTGGATCTGCGCTGCGCTTGTCCAGGTCAATTGCCTATTGCCGCGGCGCTCGCCGCTTCTTCGTGGACTGCGTCGGGACGTCGGCCGGCTCGTCCTTGAGCGCGCCGATCTTGCGCAAGGCCGCGTCCGCGGCGCGCTCGCCGCTTTCCCAGGCGCCGTCGACGGTGCCCCAGAGCGTCTCGTGCGTGGCTTCGCCGGCGAGGAACATGTTGCCGATCGGCTCGGCGAGGATTCTTCGCGAGAACTGACCGCCGGGCGAGGCCGCCGACATCGCACCCATCACGAACGGCGAGGCGTTCCAGCGCGTCACGCTGGCTTTCTGCACGGCTGCGGCGACCTCGCTGCCGAACAGCTTCGTGATCCATTCTCTGGCGAAGGCCGTCATCGCCTTCTCGCCTTGCTGGGTGAGATCACGGCCGAACGAGCCGCCGACATCGATCGAGCACAGCGAGGAGCCGCCGATATTGGCGAACATCAGCGCCGTGCGCGTCGAGTTGCTCTGCTCGATCAGGATGTCGTCGCGCGACAGGCCGAGCGGATTGCCCGGTAGCTGCAGCACGATGTGATCGTAGCTCCCGAGCGTGAGCTTTGATGCGGCATCGAGCGTGCGCTTCGGAATGTCAGGCCCGAACTTGATCGCGCCCGAGGTCAGGACATTAGTCGAGACCGTAATGATGGCCGCGCGGGCGGCGATCCTGCCGGCCTGTGTCTCCACGCTGACGTCGCGATTGCTCCAGACGATCCGGCTCGCCGGTGTCGACAGTGCGACCGGCGCCTGCTCACCCAGTTTGGTGATCAGGGTCCCCAGGCCCTGGCGGCAGGCGATCGCGGCGTTGCGATCCTGTGCACGCGCCTTGTCGATCACAGACAGCTCCTTCAGGTCCTTGCCGGCGAAGCTCGCACCCAACATGAACTCGGCCGCCCCGGCCCAGTCGCCGAGATCCTTCGGCAGCACCGAGGCGCAGGCGGTATCGAGCTTGCCGCGCGCGGCCTCGTCGATGGCGCGGTTGGCCCGGACCAACGCCGCCAGGAACTCCTCGGTCTCGCCGGCCCGTGCGTTGCGGCGGCCGATGCGCATCTTCTGGCCTGAGGGCGCCGGCAGAACGTCGAGCCCGGCACTGCGCGCCAGCCGGATCATCGGATTGGTGTCGGGATTGTGCATCCAGCGCGCGCCGCGATCGAACGGCGTGTCGAAGGTGGTCGTATCCGTGATGCAGCGGCCGCCGATCTGCGACGCAGCCTCCACCACCACGACCTTGCGATTGGCCGCCATGATACGCCGCGCCGCGGCAATTCCCGCCGCGCCCGCGCCGATCACGACAATGTCAGCCTCGCGCGGCAGGGTCGCGGCGGTTGCGCGCAGGACCGGCATCGCGGCAAGGCCCGCCGACGCCGATAGGAAGCTGCGGCGCGTGATTGTCATGTCATGGTTTCCGGAGACTTGCGGCAAACGGGAACAGCTAGCGAACCTTGCCGTATCTGATGTTGCGCGGCAACCATCATGGTGAATCAATCGTGCTTGATGTCACAAATCGATGAACCGAATTGCAACACGTTCCGACCATGGTAGAGAAGAGAAAAAGACGGCCGGAAAAGGCCGTGGGGGAGTTTTGAAATGGGGACGGTCCTGGACTCAGTCGGCAAGCTGATTGCCGCGTACCTCTCGAAGGAGGTGCCGGGCTATGAGCCGTTCACGCCGAGCGACCCGGAGCATCTGCGCGGCGTCATCGAGCCCGGCGACGTGCTGCTGGTCGAGGGCAACAACCGCATCTCTGGCATCATCAAATATCTGACGCAGTCGACCTGGTCCCACGGCGCACTCTATGTCGGCCCGATCGAGGGTGCGGAAGAGCCCGACGGCGAGCCGCACGTGCTGATCGAGGCCAATATCGGCGAAGGCGTCACCTCCGCGCCGCTGTCGAAATATTTTCCCTATCACACCCGCGTCTGCCGCCCGGTCGGGCTGTCCTATGAGGACCGCACCACGGTCTGCCGCTATGCAATCAACCGCATCGGCTTCGGCTACGACACCAAGAACATCGTCGACCTGATGCGCTTTCTGTTTCCGCTGCCGATCCCGCAGCGCTGGCGGCGGCGCATGATCTCGATCGGCTCGGGCGATCCCACCAAGATCATCTGCTCGGCCCTGATCGCGCAAGCGTTCGACGCCGTGCGTTACCCGATCCTGCCCAAGATCACCAAGGCCGGCAGCCGTGCTGCCCGCCGCGAGATCCTGCACATCCGCGATTCCTCGCTCTACATGCCCCGCGACTTCGACATCTCGCCCTATTTCGAAGTCGTCAAACCCACCATCGTGCACGGCTTCGACTACACCGCCTTGCACTGGGCCGACAAGCAGAAGCCGCTCGAGGAGGTAGCCGGCACCTTCGGTGTGTTTCCAGAAACGTTCCGTGCGCCGCCGCTCGTTCCTGAAACGATTGACGAAGAGGCGCCGATTCCGGCTGAAGAAGTGAGCGCGCACCCAGCGGAGACGGTCGATCGCGTCACCGTCTCGGAGCGCTTCCGGCGGCTGAAGAAGCTGGCCATGGACCGCCCAAGGCGGCGCGGTCGGGCGCGCGAACGGGCGGCGTAGCCGTCGCTCCACTATCGTCATTGCGAGCGCAGCGAAGCAATCCAGGTCTCTGCCTGAGCAGTCTGGATTGCTTCGTCGCTACGCTCCTCACAATGACGGCGATCTACCGCTCCGCCCGCCCAATCACCGCCATCAGCTCCGCGATCTTCTCGCGCTGGTCCGCCTTGTCGCCGCTCGCGATCGCATGCTCGACGCAATGGGCGACGTGATCTTTCAGAACCTCTTCCTCGACCCGGCGCAGCGCGGCGCGCACCGCCGAGATCTGCGTGACGATGTCGATGCAATAGCGGTCTTCCTCGACCATTTTCGAGAGGCCGCGAACCTGCCCCTCGATCCGGCCGAGACGTTTTCCGACGGATGCCTTGATGTCCTTGCGCATGCGGACTATATACCCCCCTGGGGTATCACTTGCAAGGCCGGAGCGTGGCAATGAACGACGCCGAACACGAGCACCATCGCAAGCCGGAAACACATTCCGGCTGCGGCTGTTCCAGTAAGGCTGTCCCGGTCGAGAAGCCCGCGGCTGCCTCATGCTGCGGCGCGCACGGCTATCACGCGCATGACCACCGCGCCGCGGCAAAAGTCCGCGATCCCGTCTGCGGCATGACGGTCGATCCCGCGACGTCCAAGCACCGCTTCGATCATCACGGCGCGACCTTCCATTTCTGCTCGGCCGGCTGCCGCAGCAAATTCGCCGCCGACCCCGCAAAATATCTCGCCAAGGACAAGACACCCGAGCCCGAGATGCCCGCAGGCACGATCTACACCTGCCCGATGCATCCGCAGATCCGCCAGGCCGGACCCGGCACCTGCCCGATCTGCGGCATGGCGCTGGAGCCGGAAGTGGCGAGCCTGGAGACCGCTCCCAATCCCGAGCTTGCCGACATGACGCGGCGGTTCTGGATCGGCGGCGCGCTGGCGCTGCCGGCCGTCGTGCTGGAGATGGGCGGCCATCTCGCGGGCCCGCACAATTGGATCGATGCGACGCTGTCGAATCGGATCCAGCTCGTCTTTGCAACGCCAGTGGTGCTGTGGGCCGGCTGGCCGTTCTTCGTCCGCGGCTGGCAGTCGCTGCTGACGCGCAACCTCAACATGTTCACGCTGATCGCGATGGGCACGGGCGTCGCCTATGTCTACAGCCTGATCGGCACCATCACGCCGCAGATTTTCCCGGCCACCTTCCGCGGCCATGAAGGCGCGGTCGCGGTTTATTTCGAGGCCGCGGCGGTCATCACCGTGCTGGTGCTGCTCGGGCAGGTGCTGGAGCTGCGCGCACGCGACGCGACCTCAGGTGCGATCAAGGCGCTGCTGCAGCTCGCTCCGAAGACCGCGCGCCGCGTCGATGCCGACGGTAGCGAGCATGAGGTCGAAATCGACGCCCTTCATGCCGGTGACAGCCTGCGCGTGCGGCCGGGCGAAAAAGTGCCGGTCGACGGCGTCATTCTGGAAGGCCGCTCCTCGCTCGACGAGTCGCTGGTAACAGGCGAATCCATGCCGGTCACCAAGGAGACGGGCGCGAAGGTGATCGCCGGCACGCTCAACCAGTCCGGCAGCTTCATCATGCGCGCCGAGAAGGTCGGGCGTGAGACGCTGCTGTCGCAGATCGTGCAGATGGTCGCGGACGCGCAGCGCTCGCGCGCGCCGATCCAGCGTCTCGCCGACCAGGTCGCGGGCTGGTTCGTGCCGGCGGTGATCGCCGTTGCCGTCATCGCGTTCGCAGCCTGGGCCTGGTTCGGACCGGAGCCGCGGCTGGCCTTCGGCCTCGTCGCCGCCGTCAGCGTGCTGATCATCGCCTGCCCCTGCGCGCTTGGCCTGGCGACTCCGATGTCGATCATGGTCGGCGTCGGCCGCGGCGCGCAGGCAGGCGTGCTGATCAAGAACGCCGAGGCGTTGGAACGGATGGAGAAGATCGACACGCTGGTGGTCGACAAGACCGGCACGCTGACCGAGGGCAAGCCGAAGGTGGTCGCGATCGTGCCGGCGGCCGGCTTTGCGGAAGATGACATCCTCCGCTTGGCCGCCAGCGTGGAGCGCGCCAGCGAGCATCCTCTGGCCGACGCGATCATGCGCGCGGCGAAGGAGAAGCAGCTCGCGCTGGGCCAGGTCGAGCAATTCGATTCGCCGACAGGCAAGGGCGCCACCGGCAAGGTCGACGCCAAAACCATCGTGCTCGGCAATGCCAAATATCTGATGTCGATCGGCATCGACACCAAAACGCTCGATGGCGAGGCCGAACGGCTGCGCGGCGATGGCGCGACCGTGATCAACATGGCCGTCGACGGCCGGCTCGCCGGCCTGTTCGCGATCGCCGATCCGGTCAAGGCTTCCACGCCGGAGGCGCTGAAGGCACTCGCGGCCGAAGGCATCAAGGTCATCATGCTGACCGGCGACAACCGCACGACGGCGGAGGCTGTCGCGCGCAGGCTCGGCATCGCCGATGTCGAGGCCGAGGTGCTGCCGGATCAGAAGAGCGCGGTGGTGACAAAGCTGCAGAAGGCCGGCCGCAGCGTCGCGATGGCTGGCGACGGCGTCAACGACGCGCCAGCGCTGGCCGCAGCCGAAGTCGGCATCGCCATGGGCACCGGCACGGACGTGGCGATGGAGAGCGCCGGCGTCACCTTGCTGAAGGGCGATCTGACCGGCATCGTGCGTGCGCGAAAATTGTCGCAGGCGACGATGAGCAACATCCGGCAAAACCTGTTCTTTGCCTTCATCTACAACGCCGCAGGCATTCCGATCGCGGCCGGAATCCTTTATCCAACGTTCGGCGTGCTGCTGTCGCCGATCATCGCCGCGGCCGCGATGGCGCTGTCCTCGGTCAGCGTCGTTGGAAACGCGCTGCGGCTACGGGCAACGCGGCTGTGAGCGAGCGCCTTCTCTCTCGCACCGTTCACGAAACGCGGTAAGATGCGCGTAGCCTGGACGAAGCGGAGCCGACGAAGGCACGCCAGCACGCGCACCGGCATGAGTAGATTTGCCGCGCAGGCGGTGCGTTCCCCTCTCCCCTTGTGAGAAAGGGTGGCTCGCCGCGAAGCGGCGAGACGGGTGAGGGGTATGTCTCCGCGACTACTTTCCTTCGAGCTTGCGGAGAGAGACCCCTCATCCGGCGCTTCGCGCCACCTTCTCCCGCAAGGGGGAGAAGGGAAGGGCGTTCCGCTTGCGGATTTAAGCCGCCTTCGCCGCGCTCCCACCCGGCAATCCCGCCCGAGCGAGGCCGCCGTAGAGCTGCTCGTTCGGCATCTCCTCGCGCAGGATCCTGCGCACCGTGATCAGCTTCTCCAAATCGATGCCGGTCGCAAAGCCCTTGCTCTCGCACAGGAACACGAGATCCTCGAACACGACATTGCCGGTCGCACCGGGGGCGAAGGGGCAGCCACCGAGGCCGCCGAGCGAGCCGTCGAGGATCCGCGCGCCTTCGTCGAGCGCCGCGGCCGCGTTCGCGATGCCCATGCCGCGGGTATCGTGTAGATGGATGCAGATCGGCTTCGACCCTGCGAGCTTCACCGCGGCGCGCGTCAGCTCCGCCACCTGCTTCGGCCCGGCATAGCCCACGGTGTCGGCGATGCCGACGAAATCGACACCGGCTTCGAGGCATTTGTCGACCAGCCGCAGCACTTCTGCAGGGTCGACCGCCCCGGTGATCGAGCAGCCCAGCGCCATCGAGATCGCCGCGTTGACGAGCGGCTTGTGGCTGGTGGCATCGCGCATCTCGCACAGGCGTTTCAGATTGGCGATGGCGGACTCGCGCGAGCGGTGCGCATTGGCCTGGCTGTGCTCTTCCGTCGCAGAGACCACGGAGGCGATTTCGCCGACGCCGGATTCCAGCGCCTCGTTCACGCCGCGTTCGTTGAGCGCAAGCGCGATGCCATGCGCGCCGGACAATGAAGCGACGGTCGCGACGACATCACGAACATCGACGAATTGCGGAAAAGTCTTCGCCGGCAGGAACGAGCCGACCTCGAAATGCCGCACGCCAGCGGCATATTCCTCGCGCACCCAGCGTTGCTTGGCGTCGGTGGACGGAATTTTCTTCACGAGCTGGAGCCCGTCGCGCAGGCCGACTTCGCGCAGGCTGACGCGTTCTGCGGGGTAAATCTCCTGAATCCGGCTCATCCGCGCCTCCCTGTTGTTTTTGACGTGACATCTTCATTTTCATTGTCGATCTCGGCGCGAACGGCCGCAGTGTCGGCGCCGAGCGGCGCGACCCTCAGGCCTTCGCCGATATGGCTGCCGTTCCATTCGATCGGCAGCGCCGGCACCCGGAACGGCTTGCCGTCGGCGGTGACATTGTTGACGAGCCCGCCCGGCCGCAGCACATGCGGATCGGTGAAGAGATCCTCGGGCCGGTTGATCGGCGAAAAGCAGATGTTGAGCGCATCGAGCCTCTCGGACAGTCTTGCCACGTCCCACTGCCTGATGATCCCGGCCGCGCGCGGAATGATCCGGCCACGCGCCAGGATGCGATCGGTCGTGGTGCGCAAGGCGGGATCATCGAGGAATTCAGTCAGGCCGAACTCGCGGCAAAAGCTCTGCCAATGGCCTTCGGTGACGACGCCGATGAAGATGCGCTCGCCGCCGGCGGTCTCGAAGATGTCATAGATTGGCCAGGCATGCTCGCGCTCCGGCATCGAGCGCGGCTTGTTCCCGGTCATCTCGTATTCGACCATGTGCTGGGCAACCAGAAACAGGCAGTTCTCGAACAGGCCGATGCGGATGTCGGCGCCGTCGCGTTTTCCTCCGCGCTTCTGATAGAGCGCCGCGAGGATCGCGATCACACCGAACATGCCGCCCATGATGTCGTTGGCGGACGAGCCGACGCGCTGGGGCTTTTCGCTGGTGCCGGTCATGGCGGCAAGGCCCGCCATCATCTGCACCACCTCGTCGAGCGCGGGGCGGTGCTCGTAGGGACCGGAGAGGAATCCCTTGTGGCCGGCAATGATCAGACCCGGATGCCGGCGGCGCAATTCGTCCGCGCCAAGCCCCTGCTTACCGAGCTGGCCGTCGCGAAAATTCTCAAGGAACACGTCGGCGGTCGCCAGCAGCCGGTGCATGGTGTCGCGATCCTCAGTCTTCTCGAAATCCAGCACCACGCTGCGCTTGCCGCGGTTGAACAATGGGAAAAAGGCGGTCCCCATGCCCCCCAAGCTCCGGGTCTTGTCGCCCGCAGGCGGCTCGACCTTGATCACGTCGGCTCCGAGCTGCGCCAGGATCATGCCGCAGGTCGGGCCCATGACCATGTGGGTCATCTCGACCACGCGCACGCCTGCAAGCGGCAATCCGTCCGCCGATTCTTCCATCGCCATATGCGCCTGTTCCTTTGCCGCGCTGGTTCCGCTTGTTGTCAAGCGGGTTGGTGGAGCAACGGTCTTGCCGAATTCATCGTGGCTTCGTTGATGCCAGCGGTCAATCCGGCCATAAGCGGTGCCGCCGATCTCCCTTGCCGAAGTGGCCCGGGGTGTCTACCTCTCGCGGGTGATTTCGTGAGAGGAACTCCCATGCTGGATGCCGCCGTCAAGGCGCTGTCACAAATGATCTCGCCGCCGATGCGCTCGATCCTGTGGCGGTCGATCGGCGTCGCACTGGTGCTGATCATCGTGCTGGCGATCGGCTTGCAGCGGCTGCTGAGCTGGTTTGCGACCTATGGCGAGGCGTGGCTGGAAGGCCTGCTCGGTCCGGGTTGGCACTCATCGCTCGAGGTGTTGTCCTGGATCATTTCGATCGCCGCGGGCCTCGGCGTCGTGTTCGGGGCTGTGTTCCTGATGCCCGCGATCACCTCCCTGGTTGCGAGCGTGTTCGTCGACGACGTCGCCGACATCGTCGAGCGCGAGCACTATCCGGCGGAGCGGCCGGGGATCGCGCTGCCGTTCAGCCAGGCGATCTACGAGGGCGTCAAGACCGCGCTGCTGACGATCCTGGTCTATCTGGTCGCATTACCGCTGGTGCTTTTCGCCGGCGCCGGTTTCCTGGTCTTCTTCCTCGCCACGGCCTGGCTGCTCGGCCGCGAATATTTCGAGCTCGCGGCGATGCGGTTTCGCTCGCCGGAGGAAGCCAAGGCGATGCGGCGCGACAACGCCGCCACCATCTTCACCGCGGGCCTGTTCATCGCAGCCTTCGTCTCGATCCCGATCGTCAATCTGGCGACGCCGATCTTCGCCATGGCCTTCATGGTTCACATGCACAAGCGGCTGTCAGGTCCGCGGCCCGAGCTGATCGAGCCGGCGCGGCAGATGCGGTAGGTCAAGCGGACTTGGCGGCGCGCTCGTACGACGCCCCCTCGTAGAGGCGCTCTGCGTCCCGCTTGTCTTGATTTTGCTCTCCGCCGCCGTAAGGTACGCAGCATGATTTTCATGTCCACATTCTTCCCGCTGATCTGAGCGACCAAGTCGTTCCGGCGTATCGCGCCAATCAGATCAAGACGGCTGCGCTGACGCGGTGGCCGAACGGAGAAATGTGCAATGCCCAAAACCGAGCGCATCGGCGTGACCTCTCATCGGGTCCTAAACTTCATCGACGACGGTTTCATCAAGATCGAGAACGCCTTCAGCACGCACCTTGCGGAACAATGCAGGGACGAATTGTGGGCGGATATTGGTCTATCGCCACACGAGCCCGAAAGCTGGACCCAGCCGGTCATTCGGGTGGGATCCAAGACCTCGCCACCATTCATTGAAGCCGCCAACACGCCGATCCTGCACGAAGCCTATGACCAACTCGCGGGTGACCGCCGCTGGATCGCGCCCAATGCGCTCGGAACTTTTCCGGTCCGCTTTCCCTCACCGGAATCCCCTGGTGATGATGGCTGGCATGTGGACATGAGTTTCGGCTTCGATAATCCGGATTTCATGCAGTGGCGCGTCAATGTGAAGAGCAGCGGACGCGCATTGCTAATGCTCTTCCTGTTCTCGGGCGTAGGCCCTGAGGATGCGCCAACGAAGATACGGAAAGGTTCGCACGCCACCATCGCCCGGGAGCTGCTGCCCTATGGCGATGCAGGCGCAACGCTGGAGCAGATCTCTGCCAACGGTTACGCTTCTACGGAAGATTGCGACGTTGAACTGGCAATCGGTGCGGCAGGGACCGTTTATCTCTGCCATCCATTCCTGGTTCACGCCGCGCAACCTCACCGGGGGAAGCGCCCGCGTTTCATGGCACAGCCGCCGCTGCTGCCAACAGGCGAGTTCGACCCGGCGTTGCCACCCTCGCCGGTTCAGATCGCCATCCGTCGGGCTTGTGGTCTGACGTTATAGTCAGAGCCAACCCGGACCGTCGCTCGGCGCGTGGGTCGTCTGGATCCTGAACCTACGTCAGGGGCACTCCGCATCTGCGCAACAGCATCCTGGCGAAGCCGAACGGCGCCGGCGTGAACGGGCCGGGCGGGGCACGGGTGACTAGGGCGACGACGCCGAGCGCCGCCATCGCGACCCAGAAGCACAGCCAGAAGCCGTCGATATAGGCGAGCACATTGGCCTCGCGCTGGACGAGGCCGGCGAGCGTACCGACCGCGCGTGCCTGTGCCGAGCCGGCACCATGGGCCGCAAAATGGTCGGCGAGCTGTTTCAGCATGCGGACCACGTCGACGTCGCCGACACCGAGATTCTGGCCGAGATAGAAGGAATGGATCTGCTCGCGGACGCGCAGCCACGTCCCCATCAACGCGACGCCGATCTCGGCGCCACCGAGCCGCATGATCTGGATATAGGCGGCAAACGAGGTCGCACGGCTCGGATCGGAGTTGGACAGCAGCGTGATGATCAGCGGCAGCAAGGTCAGCGACTGCCCGATCGCCTGGAGCAGCACGATGCCCGCGAAATCCTCGCGCGCCCAATCATGGCTGAGCTGCGTGCCCCAGAGATTGGCGGCGGCGAAACAGGCAAATCCCACGACCACCACCGTGCGCGTATCGAAATGCCGCAGCAGCCAGATCGAGAGCGGCACCAGCACGAACATTGGCAAGGCGCCATAGGTGAGCAGCAGCAAGCCACTCTGCTCCGGCCTGAGCAGGGCGATGGTGGCGAGGAAATTCGGCACCAGCGACGCGTTGGAGAGGCTGGTCAGCGTGTAGAGCAGGATCAGGACCAGCCCCAGGCCGATATTGCGCGAGAACAAGACGTTCACATGCGCCCAGGGCTGCCGCACCAGGGACTCGTTGACGAGGAAGCCCGCGACCAGCACCGCGCCGGCAATGATCAACGCCATCACAGTCCCCGACCCCAGCCAGTCCAGACGGTTGCCCTGGTCGAGCCCGGCATAGATCATCGAGACGCCGGCGCCGAGCAGCAGCATGCCGCCCCAATCGGCGTCGCGCAGCAAAGCGCGATTCACCGGCTCGTTCGGCGTGCCCCAATAGACCATCAGGCCCATCAGCGGCGCGATCAGGACGCTCTGCCAGTACAGCCATTGCCAGCCGAGATGGTCGACATAGAAGCCGACCAGCGAGCTCGATGTATCGAGCGCGAAGCCGACGCGGATCGAATAGATCGAGATCGCCGGAAGCCACCAGCGGATCGGTAAATTGCGGAACACGATCATCAGCGTCGCCGGCACGAAGGTGCCGAGCAGGAGGCCATGCACGACGCTGAGCGCGAGCAATGTCGGATAGTCGTGCACGAACGGGATGATCAGCGAGACCGCGGCATAGACGAGGCTGGGGATACCCAGCACGCGACGCAGGCCGAATACGGTGGCAAGCCAGGCCACCGCGGGCGCGATGAAGATCTGCGAGCCGATGCCCGCCGTGGAGAGCCATGCGCCTTCGTCGAACGAGAGCGAGAACGCGCCGCGCAGGTCCGGCAGGCCAATCGTGGTCAGCCGGCTGTCAAAATTGGCGAGGAACGAGCCGAGCAGCACCGCCGCCACCGCAAACAGCGGCTGCGGGGCGACGCCGCCGCGCGAGAGCGGTCCGCGACTGGAATCGTCATTTTCCGCCATTGCCGGCCTTGGTGTCGATGCTGGTGACGACCGACATGCCCGGCACCAGCCGCGCCAGCAGCGGCTGGTTGTCGTCGAACTGGATGCGCACGGGAATGCGCTGCACGACTTTGGTGAAGTTGCCGGTTGCGTTGTCCGGTGGCAGCAGCGCGACCTGCGCGCCGGTCGCGGGCGCAATGCGCTCGACCCGGCCGCGCAGCTTCTCGCGCGGGAAACTGTCGACGGTGATCTCGACCGGCTGACCCGGTGCGACGTGGGTAAGCTGGGTCTCCTTGTAATTCGCGATCACATAGACCTTCGGCAACGGCACGACGTTGATGAGGTTGGTGCCGATGTTGACGTAGTCGCCGGGCTGGACCTGTCGCTCGCCGACGACGCCATCGAACGGCGCGGATATCTTGGTGTAGCCGAGCTTTAGCTTCGCGCTCGCCAGCGTCGCCTTGGTCGCTTCGAGATCGGCCGCGCGCTGCTTCCTGGTGCCTTGCAGGACTTCGAGCTGATGCTGCTGGGCCGCGATCACGGCGCGGCTCGCGCGCACGTCGGCCTGCGCCTTGGCATAGCCTGCGACCGCCTGTTCGAAGCGCTGCCGCGTACCGGATTCGGTCTGCGACAGCGACTGCTGACGCTCCTGCTCCTGCCGCGCCTCGACCTCCACGGCTTCGGCCGAGAGCCGCGCGGCTTGCGCCTGCGCGATCGTCGCATATTGCAGCTCGATCTGGTTCGCCAGATTGTCGAGCACGGCCTGCGCAGCGGCGACCGCCGCTTCGGCCTGCGCGACTTGCGTCTCATAGTCGGCAGGATCGATCTGGATCAGGAGATCGCCGGCCTTGACGCGCTGGAAGTCGGTGACCCCGACGGTCAGCACTTCGCCGGAGACGCGACTGGCGAGCCGCGTCAGCTCGGCGCGCACATAGGCGTCGTTGGTGGTCTGGACCACCGAATTGCCGACCCATTCGTCGAAGCGCTGCGTTGCAAGCGCGACGAAGCCGAGCGCGACGATCACCGCGAACAGCGGAATCGCGAGCCGGCTCCAGAGCGAACTCGCCGGTGGCTGCGTTGGCTTCGGTGGCGGCGGCGGTGTAGCAGGAGGTGGCGATGGCGAGATTTGTTCCTGCTGACTCACGCTAGACTCCAAACCACTTTCCCGAACGCTATTTTCAGACCGTCTTTTCCGGCCACCGGCAGAGATCGTTGATCAGGCAAACCTCGCAGCGCGGCTTGCGCGCGAGGCAAGTATAGCGGCCATGCAGGATCAGCCAATGATGGGCATGCAGCATGAACTCGGCCGGGATCACCTTTTCGAGACCGAGCTCGACCTCCAGCGGCGTCTTGCCGGGCGCAAGTCCGGTCCGGTTGCCGACGCGGAAGACATGCGTATCGACCGCCATGGTGTGCTCGCCGAAGGCCATGTTGAGCACGACATTGGCGGTCTTGCGCCCGGCGCCGGGCAACGACTCGATCCCGACGCGCGTGCGCGGCACCTCGCCGCCGAACTCGCTGAGCAGCTTCGCCGACAGCGCGATGACGTTTCTGGCCTTGGTACGATAGAGCCCGATGGTCTTGATGTACTCGCGCAGGCGTTCCTCGCCGAGGTCAAGCATCTTCTGGGGCGTGTCGGCGACCGCAAACAGCGCGCGCGTCGCCTTGTTGACGCCGGCGTCAGTCGCCTGTGCCGACAGCACCACGGCAACCAGCAGCGTGAACGGATTGACGTGCTCGAGCTCCCCCTTTGGCTCCGGGTTAGCCTTGCGGAAACGGCTGAAGGCCTCGCGGACTTCGGGCGGCGTCCAGGGTTTCATGGCTTTGAGAGATTTCTTGCCGGGGGCCTTGGGCTTCGCGGCGGCCACCTTCGCCTTTTTCTTCGGCACGGACGTTTTGCGGGGGGCCGGCGTGCGGGTGATTTTCGCCATGATCGGGATATACTGAGGGACGATGAGCACAGGCAATGAAATTGAGCGCGAACGATCTGCAAGCGAGGCTGAGCCTCAGATCTTTTCCGCGCGCCTGACGCCGCACCGCTCGCTGAACCGCACCGGCTTCCTCGCCGTGATGCTGTTCCTGAGCGCCGTCAGCTTCGTCACCGGCCTCGTCTTCCTGATGATGGGCGCCTGGCCGGTGTTCGGCTTTTTCGGCCTCGACGTGCTGGTGATCTGGTGGGCTTTCAAGGCCAATTTCCGTGCGGCGCGGGCCAGCGAGGAGATCGTGGTCACGCCATCTGAATTGCGCGTGCGGCGCGTCAGCCAGCATGGCCAGGTCGTCGAATGGACCTTCAATCCGCTCTGGGTTCGACTCGACATGGAAATCGACGAGGATTTTGGCATCGAGCACCTCTATCTGATCTCGCGAGGTCACCAGATCCAGATCGCCCGCTTCCTGGGGCCGGACGAAAAGGCAAGTTTCTACAAGGGTTTGGTTGAGGCCTTAAATGCCGCCAGGCGCGGTCCGACCTACAATCCGGTGACCTGATTTGCGGATCGGAAATCGGGTGGTTTCGTACCCCGCCCCCTCCTACATTTCCAGGCATGATGACACTCGCGATACATGACCAGCGCCTGGCCGGGCCGGGCTCCCAGAACGCCGCGATGCGCGACTATGATTCCGTGCGCCGGGCGATCGCCTTCATCTCCGAAAAATGGCGCACGCAGCCGACCATCGAGGCGATGGCGGATGCGGCCGGCGTCACCCCGGACGAGCTGCACCATCTGTTCCGCCGCTGGGCCTCGATCACGCCGAAGGCTTTTATGCAGGCGCTCACGCTCGATCACGCCAAGGGCTTGCTCAGGGATTCGGCGAGTATCCTCGACGCCGCGCTTGACTCCGGTTTGTCGGGTCCGGGCCGGCTGCACGATCTCTTCGTCACCCATGAGGCGATGTCGCCGGGCGAATGGAAGAACGGCGGCGCCGGCCTCACCTTGCGCTACGGCTTCCATCACTCACCGTTCGGCACCGCGATCGTGATCGCGACCGATCGCGGATTGTCGGGACTCGCTTTCGCCGATCCCGGTGAGGAACAGGTGGCGCTTGCCGATATGACGCGGCGATGGCGGAACGCAACTTACGTCGAGGATCACGAAGGTACCGCACCATTGGCGCAGCGCATCTTCGACACAAAACTCTGGCGGCCGGACCAGCCGCTGCGCGTGGTGATGATCGGTACCGATTTCGAGGTGCGGGTGTGGGAGACCTTGCTGAAGATCCCGATGGGCCGCGCGGTGTCCTATTCGGACATCGCCTGCAACATCAACAGCCCGAAAGCGTCACGCGCCGTCGGCGCCGCCGTCGGCAAGAACCCGGTGTCCTTCGTCGTGCCCTGCCACCGCGCGCTCGGCAAGAGCGGCACGCTCACCGGCTACCACTGGGGCATCACTCGCAAGCAGGCGATGCTGGGCTGGGAGGCCGGGCAGCTGGGGCTGCAGTAAGAGTTGCCACGCGTAAACTGCCCCACTTAGTCGTCCTGGCGAAAGCCAGGACGACACCGAGTGCTTGGCGGGACTCAGTCGCGCGCGAACGTCTTTATCCCGCCAGATCCAGCTTCGATGCCACCGTCGAATCCGCATTGAGCCGGTAGATGATCGGCACGCCGGTGGCGAGCTCGCGCTTCAAAATGCCTTCGGGCGAGAGCTTTTCCAGCACCATGATCAGCGCGCGCAGCGAATTGCCGTGAGCCGCGACCAATGTGCGCTTGCCGTTGAGCACGCCGGGCAGGATCTCCTGCACGTAATACGGCAGCG
This sequence comes from Bradyrhizobium sp. 155, assembly GCF_023101105.1. NCBI lineage: Bacteria > Pseudomonadati > Pseudomonadota > Alphaproteobacteria > Hyphomicrobiales > Nitrobacteraceae > Bradyrhizobium > Bradyrhizobium sp. 155. Next base: position 7,810,951 of record NZ_CP064704.1, read on the forward strand.
CGCGCGCCAGCGTGTCCTTCAGGCTTTCGCCACCGGGCGGCGGCACGTCGTAGGAGCGGCGCCAGATCAGCACCTGGTCCTCGCCCCATTTCTTGCGGGCGTCATCCTTGTTGAGACCGGAGAGATCGCCATAGTCGCGCTCGTTCAGCGCGAGGTTCTTCGTCGTCGACAGGCCCTTCTGGTCGAGCTCGCCGAGAATGAGATCGAGCGTGTGCTGTGCGCGCGTCAAGACCGAGGTGTATGCAACGTCGAACACGAGACCCTGCGCCTTCAGCTTGCGGCCGGCTTCCGAGGCTTCCTTGACGCCGAGCTCGGTGAGATCAGGATCCTTCCAGCCCGTGAAGAGGTTCTTCAGATTCCATTCGCTCTGGCCGTGCCGCACCAGCACGAGAAGACGTTCGCTCATCGACTGCTTTTCCGTTTCGTTCGTTGTTTAAGCATGATCTTGTCGGAAAACCGCTTCACACTTTTCCGGATCATGCTTCGTTCAGATGTCGGACAGGCCGAGTACGTCGGCCATGGAGTAGTGCCCCGGCTTCTTGCCATGCGCCCAGAGCGCGGCTTTCAGCGCGCCGTGGGCGAACAGCATGCGATCCTCCGCGTGATGCGACAGCGTCAGGCGCTCGAACGCGCCGAGGAAGCTCACGCTGTGATCGCCGGCCGCGGTGCCGCCGCGCAACGACGCAAAGCCGATGTCGCCGGGCTTGCGTGCGCCGGTGATGCCGTCGCGGCCGCGGTCTGCATGCTCGTCGAGCGCGATGCCGCGGCCGCTAGCTGCGGCCTGGCCCAGCATCAGTGCCGTGCCCGAGGGCGCGTCGATCTTCATGCGGTGATGGGTCTCGACGATCTCGATGTCGAAGCTCTCGTCGAGCGCCTTGGCGACTCGCTTGACCACAGCGGCAAGCAGATTGACACCCAGGCTCATATTGCCGGACTGCACCACGACGGCGCGGTTGGTGACGCTCTTGATCACGGCGTTGTCGGAGCCCGACAGGCCGGTCGTTCCGACCACGTGCACGAGGCCGCGCTCGGCGGCGATCGCGACATTGGCGAGGGTCGCCGCGGGCACGGTGAAATCCAGAATGCCGTCGGCGTCCTTCGACATCGCCCAGAGATCGCCGGAGAGTTTGATGCCATTGGCCGGCAGACCTGCCAGCACGCCGGCATCCTTGCCGAGCAGCTCCGAGCCCGGCGCCTCCAGCGCGCCGGCCAGCACCGCGCCTTTGGTCTCGGCAATCGCCCGCGTCAGCGCCCGGCCCATCCGGCCGCCGGCTCCAGCAACGATCAAGCGCATATCGGACATGGTGCGATCCTCTCACGGCCGTTGTAGCGGGGGGATGCAGTTCCGGCAACCGAGGGGGATTAGGGGCAGGTCGCCTGCGGCCATCCTTCGAGACGCCCGCCTGTGGCGGCCCTCAGGATGAGGTCGCGTCTTGCGGCAAGATATCAGACCCTCATGGTGAGGAGCCCGCAAGGCGGGCGTTCCGGACGATGCTCTGCATCGCCGGGCGAACCATGCAGGCCGAGCATTTCGGCAAGAGTAATAAGAGGAGTTCGCGCCTCAGCCGTCTGACGGTTGCGGGCCGTCATAGCCCTCGATGACGATGAGGTCGGCGACGGAGTGCGGCTGGCGCACCTTGATGTTGGCCTGGTATTCCGGCGAGTTGTAGCAGGCGATCGCGGTCTCGTAGTCCGGGAATTCGATCACGACATTGCGGGTGCGGCTGGCGCCTTCGACGGTGGTGAACTTGCCGGCGCGGACGACGAAGCGGCCACCCCATTTCTTGAAGATCGGACCATTGGCGACGGCATAGGGCTTGTAGCCCTCGTCACTGCTCACGTCGACGCGTCCGATCCAGTAGCCTTTTGCCATTGTTCTTCTCCCTGTGTTGGTAGTTAGCCGAGCGCTTGCGCGATCTCGGCCTGGATGGCCTCGGCGATCGCCCTGGAGTCCGTGGCTTCCACCACCGGCCGCCCGACCACGAGATAATCCGCGCCGGCCGCAATCGCGCGGCCCGGCGTCATGATGCGTTTCTGGTCGCCGCTCGCGGCGCCCGCCGGCCGGATGCCGGGGGTGACGAGGCTCATCTGGTGGCCGACGATCTTGCGCAAGGCTCCGACTTCCTCGGGCGACGATACCAGCCCGTCGATGCCGAGCACCTGCGCCTGCTGCGCGCGCGCTTCGACGAGCTCGGAGACGCCGAGCCGGAAGCCTGCCGCGTGCAGATCGTCCTCGTTGTAGGACGTCAGAACAGTGACGGCGAGGATCTTCAGGTTCGAGCTGCCGCGACCTTCGACGGCACCCTTCATGGTCTGCGGATAAGCGTGCACGGTGAGGAAGGTCGCGCCGAGCCTTGTGATGCTGTCGACGCCCTGCGCCACGGTGTTGCCGATGTCGTGCAGCTTGAGATCGAGAAAGACCTTCTTGCCCTGGTCGGCGAGCTTGCCGACCAGCGGCAAGCCGCCGGCATAAGCGAGCCGATAGCCGATCTTGTAGAAGGTGACGCTGTCGCCGAGCCGGTTGACCATAGCTTCCGCGGCATCAACGCTGGGCAGATCGAGCGCGACGATCAGGCGGTCTTTCGGGGCAATCTCGGCTGGCGTCATGTCACCTCACATCATGCGTTGGGAAACGTCGATCAACTGCCGCACCAGTTCCTTCAACGCGGCGATATCGCCCTCGTGCTTCAGCCTGTCCATATCGTCATAGGCCTGGTCGGCAAAGGCGAGCGTCAGCTGGCTGGCAATCACATTGGCGTGGCAGGAGGTCAGGATCAGCCGCAACGCCTGCAGCGCGCGAGCCGCGCCAAGCCGGCTCTGCGAGGCGCCGGCGAGCGCGAAGACGCGGTTGCGGAACACCTCGCCGCGCGGCTCGTGCAGCTCATGCACGCGGCTGACCCAGTCGATCGCGTTCTTCAGCAGCGGCGGCACCGAGGCGTTGTATTCGGGCGAGACGATCAACACGCCATGATGCGCGCCGATCATGCGCTTGAGATTGATCGCGTGCTTCGGCACACCGGATTTGGCCTGCAGGTCGCCGTCATAAATCGGCAGCGGAAAATCGGCGAGCGAGATCCGGGTGACGTCGACACCGGCCTGATCGAATGCATAGGCAGCGACCGCTGCCAGCTTCGCATTTTGCGAGCCGGTGCGCAGGGAGCCGGGAATGATCAGAATTTTCGGTGCGGACATCCGCTTCCATGCGTTCGGCGAAACGAGACCGCCACGCAAACAGGAATGCCGGCGGAATTAGTCCTTGCGATACACCCAGACGCGGGCCGGCGGAAGGTTCATCCAGATCCGTTCGGAGGCCTCTGTGGACACGCCGGGCAGCGATTTCGGAATCGGCGGCACCACCGCATAGGTGAACTGGACGAAGGGCGCACCGGGCGCCAGGGCCGTGAAGGCGTCGCGGATGAGCCGCAGCCGCGTCAGCATCGGTTTTGTGACCAGCGGCAGGCCGGAGACGACCGCGGAGGCCGGCGCGCTCAGCACGTTCCACAGGGTGTCGCGCAGACGATAGGCATCGCCCTGCACCACCTTGGCCTGCGGATAGCGGTCGCGCAGCAGGGCGCAGAAGCCCGGATTGTATTCGACGAGGACGAGACGTTTCTGATCGACGCCGCGCTCGACCAGGGCCGAGGTGATGGCGCCGGTGCCGGGCCCAAGCTCGACCACCGGTGCGTCCGAATTGACGTCGACGTAATGGGCCATGGTCCGGGCCAGCAGCTTGCCCGACGGCATCACCGCACCCATGTGCAGGGGCTTTTCGATCCATGACCGGAGAAAACGCACCTCGTCATCGAGACGGGGCTTCTTCAACGCACGCGCGGACGATGGCAATGGCATGTCGGGACCGGCCGGGACCGCGGGACCGCGGCGTGTCAGAAAATGGTCATAAAGACGTATAGGCCGAAAGCGGCACGGTCAAGACGCGTCAACTCGCCCGATTACCGAAGAAATCCTTGACCTTGGTGAAGAAACCCTCGGATTCCGGCTGGGTGTTGCCGGAGGAGAGTTTGTCGAACTCGGCCAGCAATTCCTGCTGCTTTTTGGTGAGATTTTGCGGGGTCTCGACCACGACCTGAACGTACATGTCGCCCATCTGGCGCGAGCGCAGCACCGGCATGCCTTTTGATGCGATGCGGAATCGACGGCTGGACTGGGTCCCCGCAGGGACCTTCACCTTGGTCTTGCCCTTCTCGATGGTCGGCACCTCGAACTCGCCGCCAAGCGCCGCCGTCACCATCGAGATCGGCACGCGGCAATGCAGATCGGCGCCGTCGCGCTGGAAGAACTGGTGCTGGGCCAGCGACAGGAAGATGTAGAGGTCGCCGGGCGGGCCGCCGCGGACCCCGGCCTCGCCCTCGCCGGCAAGCCTGATCCTGGTGCCGTCCTCGACTCCAGGGGGAATGTTGACCGACAGCGTCCGCTCGCGGGTGACGCGCCCCTGACCCGAGCAGGACGGGCAGGCGTCCTCGATCATCTGGCCGCGGCCCTGGCAGCCCGGACAGGTTCGCTCCAGCGTGAAGAAGCCCTGCGACTGCCGTACGCGTCCGGCGCCGCCGCAGGTCGAGCAGGTCTTCGGCTTGGTACCGGCCTTGGCTCCGATGCCCGAGCAGGCTTCGCAAGTGACCGAGACCGGGATCTCGATCTGCGCGGTCTTGCCGCCAAAAGCTTCCTCGAGCGTGATTTCCATGTTGTAGCGCAGGTCGGCGCCGCGCTCGCGGCCGCCACGGCCCCCGCGCTGTCCGGCCATGCCGAACAAATCTTCGAAAATGTCGGAAAAGGAGGAGGCGAAGCCCGCGCCGAAACCGGCGCCGCCACCGCCGCCCTGCTCGAAGGCGGCATGGCCGTAACGGTCATAGGCGGCGCGCTTGTCCTTGTCTTTCAGGACCTCGTAGGCCTCGTTGATTTCCTTGAACTTGACTTCGCTGGTGTTGTCCCCGGGATTACGGTCGGGGTGAAACTTCATCGCCAGCTTGCGGAACGACGATTTCAGCGCGGAATCGTCGGCATCGCGTTCGACTTCGAGGGTTTCGTAGTAGCAGCGCTTGGTGGACGTGGACATGATGAGCTCGGTCTATCCGATCGCGATTCAAGTCGGAGCGAAGCAACGTCGCCATGCAGCGATATAAGCACCCTTCCGCCTCGCGGCAGAGGATTGCACGGCAGTGTTCAGAATAACGGCTGGGAATTGATCGATCGTAACGGCCCCGATTTTATCAGTGCCGATTTTATCAGTGCCTTGGCTTGTCGAGCCCGACACGATGGCCTCCCCCGCGAGGGAGGAGGCCGTTGGCGTGTGGAGGGTCCAAGCCGTCCGCATCATCACCCTCGCGGGGTTCAGGCGGACTTCTTGTTGGTCTTGTCGTCGTCGACTTCGGTGAATTCCGCGTCGACGACGTCGTCCTTGGCCGCATCCTTCTTGGCGTCGGCCTCGGCCTGCTGCTTGTACATGGCCTCGCCGAGCTTCATCGAAGCCTGGGCCAGCGTTTGGGTCTTGGCCTTGATCGCTTCGGCATCGTCGCCCTTCAGCGCTTCCTTGAGGTCGCTGACGGCATCCTCGATGGCGCGGCGCTCGGTCTCGGCGACCTTCGAACCGTGCTCGGCCAGTGCCTTCTCAGTCGAATGCACCAGTCCATCCGCGTCGTTTTTGGCAGTCACGGCCTCGCGGCGCTTCTTGTCCGCCTCGGCATTGGCCTCGGCGTCCTTGACCATCTTCTCGATGTCGGCTTCCGACAGACCGCCGGAGGCCTGGATGCGGATCTGCTGCTCCTTGGACGTGGCCTTGTCCTTGGCCGAGACGTTGACGATACCGTTGGCGTCGATGTCGAAGGTCACCTCGATCTGCGGCATGCCGCGCGGGGCCGGCGGAATGCCCATCAGGTCGAACTGGCCGAGCATCTTGTTGTCGGCCGCCATTTCACGCTCGCCCTGGAAGACGCGGATGGTGACCGCGTTCTGGCTGTCCTCGGCGGTCGAGAACACCTGGCTCTTCTTGGTCGGGATCGTGGTGTTGCGGTCGATGATGCGGGTGAACACGCCGCCCAGAGTCTCGATGCCCAGCGACAGCGGGGTCACGTCGAGCAGCAGCACGTCCTTGACGTCGCCCTGAAGCACGCCGGCCTGGATCGCGGCGCCGATCGCCACGACTTCGTCTGGGTTGACGCCCTTGTGCGGCTCCTTGCCGAACAGCTGCTTCACGACTTCCTGGACCTTCGGCATGCGCGACATGCCGCCGACCAGCACCACTTCGCCGATCTCGGCGGCGGTGAGGCCGGCATCCTTCAGCGCCTTGCGGCAGGGCTCGACGGTCTTCTGAACGAGGTCATCGACCAGCGCCTCGAACTTGGCGCGGGTGAGCTTCATCGTCAGATGCTTCGGGCCGGTCTGGTCCGCGGTGATGAAGGGCAGGTTGATCTCGGTCTGCGTCGTCGACGACAGCTCGATCTTGGCCTTTTCGGCGGCTTCCTTTAGGCGCTGCAACGCGAGCTTGTCGTTGCGCAGGTTGATGCCCTGCTCCTTCTGGAATTCGTCGGCGAGATAGCCGACCAGGCGCATGTCGAAGTCTTCGCCGCCGAGGAAGGTGTCGCCGTTGGTCGACTTCACCTCGAACACGCCGTCGCCGATTTCGAGAATCGAGATATCGAACGTGCCGCCGCCGAGATCGTACACGGCGATCGTGCCGGCCTTGGTCTTGTCGAGGCCGTAGGCGAGCGCGGCCGCGGTCGGCTCGTTGATGATGCGCAGCACTTCAAGGCCCGCGATCTTGCCGGCGTCCTTGGTCGCCTGGCGCTGGGCGTCGTTGAAGTAGGCGGGCACGGTGATGACGGCCTGGTCGACCTTCTGGCCGAGATGGGCTTCCGCGGTCTCCTTCATCTTCTGCAGGATGAACGCCGAGACCTGCGAGGGCGAGTAGGTCTGGCCGTCGGCCTCGACCCAGGCGTCGCCGTTGGAAGCCTTCACGATCTTGTACGGAACGAGCTTCTTGTCCTTCTCGACCATCGGGTCGTCGTAGCGGCGGCCGATCAGGCGCTTCACTGCGAAGAACGTGCGCTCGGGATTGGTGACGGCCTGGCGCTTGGCCGGCTGGCCGACGAGGCGCTCACCGTCGTCCGTCACGGCGACGATCGAAGGCGTCGTGCGCATGCCTTCGGAATTCTCGATGACTTTGGCGTTCTTGCCATCCATTACGGCGACGCACGAATTCGTGGTGCCGAGGTCGATCCCGATGACCTTTCCCATGGTCCTGTATCCTTGTTTTTGCGGCAGGCTGGCTGGGCCCAGAAGGCACCCGAACCGAAACCCCCTAAGATCAAACATTCGCGATATTGCGATGGTTGGGGGTCATATAGGAGGGGGGGAGGTGCCTGCAAGGACCGAACGCAAGTTTCGGCCGTGAAAACATTGGGTTTTGGAAGAACATATCCGGGCTGCACCGCCCTTGCGGGTGAGGAATTATTAACAGGTCCGCGATTGGCCGGCATCCGCTACCGCATCCCGCCCCGCCCTGTTGCGGCCAGACCAAAACCGTTAAAAGGCGGGCAGCCGGCCGGGCTCGTCCTCGGGCTGCCTCGCGCGACAAAGCGGCCGGCTGGCCACCATCGAACGGCCTCAATGTGAACCAATCAGAGTGCCCATGAAGCTGATCCGCCCCCTCGCCGCGCTCGCCCTCCTCGTCGCCTCTACGCTTCCGGCTCTGGCCGCCGACGCCGTTTTCCCACCCGGCTTGCGCCTCGGCATGGTGCCATTGGTCGGCCTCAGCACGGCCAAGACCTTTCCCGGCTTCGAGAGCGAGGACGGCAACGTCAAGGTGCTGATCACGGAGCTGCCGCCGGCCGCCTATGGCGAGGTCGTGAGCGCCTTCAACTCCAACCCGGCCGGCACCAACGGCGTCAAGCAGGACAAGATCGAGACGCCCGCGGGCGTGGCCTATTTCACCACGGAGAGCGGCAAGGCGGGCGAGACGCCAGTGCGGCGCTATTCGATGATCGTGCCGGGCGCCGGCTTCTCCGGCTACGTCGCGGTGCAGATTCCGGAGAATGCGATCAAGATCTACACCGACGAGGCGGTGCGGCAGATGTTCGCGAGCGTCGTCACCCGGAAGCAGGTCTCGGCCGAAGAGCAGATCGCACTGATGCCGTTCAAGATCACCGATCTCGCCGACTTCAAGGACGTCCGCACGCTGGCGCCGGGCTCGAGTATCATCCTGGCCGACGGCGACGAGAGCTCCGGCTATGAATCGAAGCCGTTTATCATCCTCGGCGTGATTGGCGCCACACCGCAAGCCGCCGACGACCGCGCCCGCTTCGCCCAAGAGGCGGCGCTCCAGATTCCCGGCGTGCGCGAGTCGCGCGTCACCATGTCCGAGCCGATCCGCATCAGCGGCCAGCAGGGTTTCGAGACCCGGATCGACGGCGTCAGCGGCAAGGACAAGACGCCGGTGACCGTGGTGCAGTGGATCCGCTTCAGCAGCGGCGGCGCCTCGCTGCGCATCATCGCCAGCGCCCCGCGCGAGCAATGGCCGGCCGCCTTCACCCGCTTCCGCGCGGTCCGCGACGGCATCCAGCCGAAGGGCTAGCAGCATCCGCAAGCGGGAGAGGTGCACCGAACCCGCGGCTCAAGCCCAACCACTCACCAAAGCCGGCTGCATTTTCGGGCTTCTGTTCGTATACGAACGGAACTAGGCTCCCCCTCCGTTGAGTTCATCCTGGAGGGAGGCGAATGATGCTGGATCGGCGACAAGTCTTGGCGGCGCTCGGGACGAGCGCGCTCGTGGCGCTCGCGCCAACCGCAATTCTGGCAGCGGCATCGATCAAGCCGGACGATGCATCCGCGCTGCTCGTGATCGACGTGCAGAATTGCTTCCTGCCCGGCGGCAGCCTCGCCGTGAAGGAAGGCGAGCAGGTGGTGCCCGTCATCAACAAGATCTCGAAAGCATTTTCGAACGTGGTGATGACGCAGGACTGGCACACGCAAGGCCATATTTCCTTCGCGTCAGTCCACGCCGGCAAGAAGCCGTTCGAGACCGTCGATCTTCCCTACGGCAAGCAGGTGCTGTGGCCCGACCATTGCGTGCAGGGCACCGACGGCGCCGCGCTGTCGAAAGACCTTGCGATCCCGCACGCCGAGCTCATCATCCGCAAGGGTTTTCACAAGGACGTCGACAGCTATTCGGCCTTCCTCGAAGCCGACGGCAAGACCTCGACCGGTCTCGCCGGCTATCTGAAGGCGCGCAAGATCAAGCGCGTCTTCGTCGCGGGGCTGGCGACGGATTTCTGCGTCGCCTGGACCGCGCTCGACGCGCGCAAGGCGGGCTTCGAGGTCTATGTGGTGGAAGACGCCTGCCGCGGCATCGACAATCAGGGTTCGCTGGCAAAAGCCTGGGCCGACATGGCAAAGGCCGGCGTGAAGCGGATTCAGTCCGCGGATATCGCGGCGAGCGCGTAGGCCCGGTCAAAAAACTGCAAGACCCTCAGCCTGAGGAGCGCGCTTCTTCGCGCGCGTCTCGAAGGATGAAGGCCGCGCTGCAGCAGCGCGGCCTGCATGGTTCGAGACGGCGCTGACGCGCCTCCTCGCCATGAGGATCGACTTAGTTGGCCGCGCCGTTCGGCTCGTTGCTGTTGGCAGCGGGCGCAACCTTGGCGCCGCCCTTGGCGACACCGACCAAGGCGGGACGCAGCACGCGCTCGCCGATGGTGTAGCCGGCCTGCATGACCTGCACGACCGTGCCTGCGGGCACCGACGCATCGGGCACCTCGAACATCGCCTGCTGGAAGTTCGGGTCGAACTTCTGGCCCGAGGGGTCGAACTTCTTCACGCCGTGTTTTTCCAGCGCGCTGAGCAGCGAGCGCTCAGTCAGCTCGACGCCCTCGATCAGCGAGGCGAGGCCTGCATCGGCCGCCGCACGGGCTTCGGCCGGAACGGCATCGAGCGCGCGCTGCAGGTTGTCGGCGATGTCGAGCACGTCGCGGGCAAAGCCGGTGATGCCGTAGAGGCGGGCATCCGCGACCTCCTTGGTGGTCCGCTTGCGCAAATTCTCCATTTCGGCCAGCGTCCGCAGCATGCGGTCGCGCGCCTCGGCGACTTCCTTCTGCAGAAGCTCGACGGAGCCGGGCTCGGGATCGTCGGGCATGATGTAGGGTTTTGACACCACGGGCTCGCCGGCCGCAGCACTCGTGTCTTCGGGTTGCCGGTCTCGATCGGTCATCGGCTCTCTTTTCGCATTCGTCTCAGGGGGTTTCTGGCCCGGATATCGTGCTTCGGGCGGCGAAAATCAAGCGCCCGTGATCGGCCCGGCCGCCGGTCAGCCCCCCAAGAGCCGGCTGACGATGCGGGCAGCGTAGTCCACGGTGGGGATCACGCGGGCATAATTCAGCCGCGTCGGCCCGATCACGCCCAAAACGCCGACGATATGGCCGGCGGCGTCCCGATAGGGCGAGATGATGGTGGACGAACCCGACAGCGAGAACAGCTTGTTCTCACTGCCGATGAAGATCCGCACGCCTTCCGCGGTTTCGGCCCGGCCGAGCAGGTCGATCACGCCGCGCTTGGTCTCGAGATCGTCGAACAGCAGGCGAACGCGCTCGAGATCCTCCAGCGCATGCAAATCCTCGAGCAGATTGGCGTGGCCGCGGACGATGAGCTGACGATCCTCGTTCTCGCCGCCGGACCAGCTGGCGATGCCGGCCGAGATCACCTTGTGCGTCAGCTGATCGAGCTCGGTGCGCGCCTCTCCGAGCGCGGTCTCGAGCTCCAGCCGCGCCTCGGCCAGGGTCCGGCCCCGAATGCGGGCATTGAGGAAGTTGCCGGCTTCGGTCAACGCCGAGGATGGAACTCCCGGCGGCAGCGTCAACACGCGATTTTCGACCTGCCCGTCCTCGCCGACCAGGATCACCAATGCCTTTTCCGGTTCCAAGCGGACGAATTCGATATGTTTCAGCCGCGCATTGGATTTCGGCGTCAGCACGACGGCGGCGGCGCGGGTCAGGCCGGAGAGCCGCGTCAATGCCTCCTCGAGCGCAGCCTCCACCGATTGCGCGTGGCCGACGGAGGTCAACTGGCTCTGGATCGCCTGCCGTTCACTGTCATTGAGGTCGCCGACCTGCATCAGGGCATCGACGAAGAACCGCAGGCCAAGTTCCGTCGGCAATCGGCCGGCGGAGGTGTGCGGGGCGTAGATTAGGCCAAGCTGTTCCAGATCGGCCATGACGTTGCGGACCGAGGCCGGCGAAAGCGGCATGGCAATCAGGCGCGAAATATTGCGCGAGCCCACCGGCTCCCCGGTCGCGAGATAGCTTTCGACGATTTGACGAAAGATGTCGCGGGAACGCTCGTTGAGCTGGGCGAGGCCCGCGCGCGGCGCGATCAGATGGATCGGATCGTGATGGGCCACAGACGGTAACTCCTCTAAGACACAGGTAATTTGTCTATCCCGGATGCTTCTGACAAGCGTGGCGTTGGCGGATTGGAAATCGGGGGTGAAGAAGGCCTCGATCTTCCCCCTTGCCGCCCACCCTCACCCCCCCTACAAGCACCGCCAACAGCACTTTTTTGAGAGTTTTGGAGGATTTCCCATGCGGCCAAGCCGCCGTGCGCCCGACGAATTGCGCCCCGTGACGCTGGAGCGCGGCGTGGTCAAATATGCGGAAGGCTCGTGCCTGGTGAAATTCGGCGACACCCACGTGCTGGTCACCGCCACGCTGGAAGACCGCCTGCCGCCATGGCTGAAGGGCCAGGGCCGCGGCTGGGTCACCGCCGAATACGGCATGCTGCCGCGCGCGACCTCGGAACGCACCCGCCGCGAGGCCTCCGCCGGAAAGCAGAGCGGCCGCACCGTCGAAATCCAGCGCCTGATCGGCCGCTCGCTTCGCACCATCATCAATCTCGAAGCGCTCGGTGAGCGCCAGATCACGGTCGATTGCGACGTGCTCCAGGCCGACGGCGGCACCCGCACCGCCTCGATCACCGGTGCCTGGGTCGCGCTCGCCGATTGCGTCAGCTGGATGAAGGCGCGCAACATGGTCAAGGCCAATGTGTTGCGCGACAACGTCGCCGCGATCTCCTGCGGCATCTACAAGGGCACGCCCGTGCTCGACCTCGACTATGCCGAGGACTCCGAAGCCGACACCGACGCCAATTTCGTCATGACCGGCGATGGCCGCATCATCGAGGTCCAGGGCACCGCGGAACGCGAGCCATTCACGGAAGCCGAGTTCCTGGCGTTGATGGCGCTGGCGCGCAAGGGCGTCGCGCGTCTCGTGGACTTGCAGAAACTGGCGGTAGCGTAGTCAATAGCCCGATGCACCGCCGAATCACCGGAAAGCTGGTTATCGCGACCCATAATCCCGGCAAGCTCGCCGAGATGAAGGAGCTACTCGCGCCTTACGGCATCGAAGCAGTGTCGGCCGGCGAGCTCGGCCTTCCCGAGCCGGAAGAAACCGGAAACGATTTCCGCAGCAATGCCGCGATCAAGGCGATCGCGGCGGCGCAGGCAACGAAGCTGCCGTCTTTCGCCGATGATTCCGGCATCGTGGTCGACGCGCTCGACGGCGCGCCCGGCATCTACTCGGCGCGCTGGGCCGGCCCGAACAAGGATTTTGCCGCAGCGATGGCGCAGATCGAGCGTCTGTTGCAGGAGCGCGGCGCGACCACGCCGGCCAAACGCAAGGCGCACTTCGTTTCCGCGCTCTGCGTTGCATGGCCCGACGATCATCTCGAAGAGGTCGAGGGGCGCGTCGACGGCACGCTGGTGTGGCCGCCGCGCGGCACCGCCGGCTTCGGCTACGACCCGATGTTTTTGCCCGACGGCCATAGCCGCACCTTCGGCGAGATGGAGAGCATCGAGAAGCACGGCCTGCCGCCGCTCGGTCTCGGCCTGTCGCATCGTGCCCGCGCCTTCGTGAAACTGGCGGAGATCTGCCTTGAGCCGCGCTAAGGAAGCCTTCGGCGTCTACGTGCACTGGCCGTTCTGCCTGTCGAAGTGCCCCTATTGCGACTTCAACAGCCACGTTCGCCACGCCCCGATCGACGAGCCGCGGTTTGCGTCAGCATTCGCGCGCGAAATCGCTGCGACCGCCGAGCGCGCGCCCGGACGCGAAGTCACCTCGATCTTTCTCGGCGGCGGTACGCCCTCGCTCATGCAGCCTGCAACCGTCGGCGCTGTGCTCGACGCCATCGGCAAGCACTGGACCGTGGCGAAAGACGTCGAAGTCACGCTGGAGGCAAACCCGACCAGCGTCGAGGCTACGCGCTTCGCCGGCTATCGCGCCGCCGGCGTCAACCGCGTCTCGCTCGGCGTGCAGGCGCTCGACGATGCCTCGCTGAAAGCGCTCGGCCGCATGCACAGCGCGCGCGAGGCCCTCGATGCCGTCGCTATCGCGCGCCGCTCGTTCGATCGCTATTCGTTCGACCTGATCTACGCCCGTCCCGACCAGACGCCGGCGATGTGGGCCGATGAATTGCGTCTCGCGATCGGCGAGGCGGCCGAGCATCTGTCGCTCTATCAATTGACGATCGAAGAAGGCACGCCGTTCTTCGGCCTACATCAAGCCGGCAAGCTGAAGACGCCGGATGAAGCGGTCGCACGCGCGCTCTACGACGTCACGCAGGAGACCTGCGACAGGCTCGGCCTGCCCGCCTACGAGATTTCAAATCACGCGCGGCGCGGCGCCGAGTGCCGGCACAATCTGGTCTACTGGCGCGGCGAAGAATATGCCGGCATCGGCCCCGGCGCCCATGGCCGCCTCGACATCGACGGTATCAGGCACGCGACCGCCACCGAGAAGCGCCCCGAAGCCTGGCTGATGCGGGTCGAGACCAACGGCCACGGCGTCGTCACCGACGATCTCCTCAACAGCGAAGAGCGCGCCGACGAATTCCTGCTTATGGGATTGCGCCTCGCCGAGGGCATCGACCCCGAGCGTTACAAAGCGCTCTCCGGCCGCTCACTCGATCCCAAGCGCATCACGCTGCTGAGCGAAGAAGGTGCAATCACGGTGGATGCAACGGGACGGCTGCGCGTGACGAGCAGCGGTTTTCCGGTGCTGGACGCGGTGGTCGCGGATCTCGCGGCGTAAAGTCTCTCCATCGTCGTCCTGGCGAAAGCCAGGACGACGTCGAGGAAACAGCTACGCCCCAAAGCTCTTCGGCGAGCCCGCGACCGCAACGCCGCCGCCGGTCGTGACCTTCATCACCGCCAAGCCCCGCTCATTGGTGCCGTCGGCGCGAAAGCGGAACAGGCCGTCGATGCCGGCAAAGCCGGAGGGATTGGTGAGCACGTCCGACGAAAAGCGCGTCGTGCCCTGCGTACGCGCCAGCGCGGCCACCAGGGCGACCGCATCATAGGCAAGCGTGGCGGTGCGCACGGGCTCGGCGCCATATTTGGTGCGATAGCGGCCGGAGAAGGCGCGGAAGCCGGCCGGGTCCGGCGCGGCGTAGAGGCCGCCTTGCAAGTTGGAGCTGGCATAGACGCGCGGACTGTCCCACAGGCCGGTGCCGAGCAGCTGGATATTGCGCAGATTCGCACCCGCCGCGCTCATCGCATCGGCGACCGAGACGACGGCGTCGCCATCATCGGCGATGAACAGCGCATCGGCGCTGCCGAGCTGCTGCGCCACGGTCCGGGCCGGCGTGGCGCGATCGGCGCCGTATTTCTCGAACGCGACGATGCGCCCTCCGCGGCGCGGCACCGCCGCCTTCACCGCGGCCTCGACCACATTGCCATAGGCATTGTCGGGCACGAGCACGGCGACGGAGCGCTTCCCGATGCTGGCGGAATATTCGACGATGCGGTTGACGTCGGACTCCGGCAGGAAGCTCAGCAGATAGACACCGCGGCCGGCGATGCTGGAATCGGTCGAGAACGCCATCACCGGGATGCCGCGCGTGCGCGCGATCTGCGCCACCGCAGGCACCGACTGCGCGAATAGCGGCCCCAGGATGATCTCGGCGCCCTCATCGACCGCCTGCTGCGCACTGGCCTGCGCGCCCTGCGGGCTACCATTGTCGTCCTTGATCAGGAGCTGGATGTTGGGATTCTGGAACTCGGCCAGCGCCATCTCGGCGGCGTTGCGCATCGACTGCGCGGCAAGGCCGGCATTGCCAGATGCCGACAGCGGCAGGATCACGGCAACCTTCACCCCGCCGGTGCCGGCGGTCGTCGCCTGTTGCGGCGGGCCGGCCGGCTGGGCCGGAGGCGGGGAGGAACTGCTGAACGGATTGGAGAACTGGCTCAGGCTCTGCTGCACGCCGGCGCAGGCCGACAGCAGCGGCGCGCCGAGCAACAGACCGAGCGCGCTTCGCCGCGTCGCCCCTGACATCAGGGGCCCCTGAACGGGAGACTCCTCCGAAAAGGAGGATCTGGGATCACGTGGGCCCGTCATGACAGTTTCTCTTCCGACCGACCGTCGCCAGCCGGTCACGACATTCTTTCCACGACACCGGCCATGGATTCAGGCATATTGTCGGCAAATAGTTAACTCAAACAAAAGGATAATGCCCGCTTAACGCGGCTTCCTTTCAAGTTCTGGCTAGCTGTCCGCCGTCCGTCACCCAGCATCAAGGCGGCGTTTCCGCCGCGAATATGGCGCTGACGCTTCATTCCCTGGGGAATGTGATGCCGAATGGATCACATTCCAGTCCTGCCTCGCCCCTTGCCTCGCCCAGGCACGATCTTTTTCCGGGGACCGGTTCCCAGCCCCGGGGATCATACCTAAGTTCGTCTGATTATGCGCGCAAAGCCGTCCCCGACAAACACACCTGAGACGACGGAGGCCGCCTCGCGCGGTTTCTCCGTCGACGCCCATCGGCTTGTCGCGCCGAAGGCCGCGCCTGGCCTGCACCTGGTGGCGACCCCCATCGGCAATCTCGGTGACATCACGCTGCGGGCGCTGCAGACCCTCGCCGGGGTCGACGTCATCGCCTGCGAGGACACCCGCATCACGCGGCGTCTGACCGAGCGCTACGACATCTCTGCGCAGCTCAAGCAGTATCACGAGCACAACGCTGAAGCGGCCCGTCCGAAGATCCTGGAGCGGCTTTCGCAGGGCGGCTCGATCGCGCTGGTGTCGGATGCCGGCACGCCGTTGATCTCGGACCCCGGCTACAAGCTGGTGCGCGAGGTCTGCGCCGCCGGCCACGCGGTCTACGCGCTGCCCGGCCCGTCCTCGGTGCTGGCGGCGCTATCGGTCGCAGCGCTGCCGACCGACCGCTTCTTCTTCGAAGGCTTTCTGCCTTCGAAATCCGCCGCGCGAAAGTCGCGCGTGGCCGAGCTTGCGCGCATCGATGCGACGCTGGTGATGTTCGATTCCGGCAACCGCGTGCAGGACACGCTCGCCGAGCTCGCCGAGATCATGGGGACCCGGGAAGCCGCGATTTGCCGCGAGCTGACCAAACTGCACGAGCAGATTTCGCGCGCGACGCTGCGTGAGCTGGCGCGCGATGCCGACACGCTGGAGACGCGCGGCGAATTCGTGCTGGTGATCGCTCCGCCTGCGGCGGATGCCGAGATGCTGACATCGGATGCGCTCGACGACGTCCTGCGTGAGCAGCTTGCCGCGAACAGCGTCAAGGATGCGGTGGCGCATGCGGTCGCCCTCTCGGGCCGGCCGCGCCGCGAGGTCTATGCCCGCGCGCTTGAGCTTGCCAAAGATCTGCGGGGCGGCGATGGCGAAGACTGACGTCCCGTCGGAACCGAAAATCGCCTCGCCCGAGCGCGTCGCCGCGTTCCACACCGGCATCTCTGCGGAAAGCCGCGCTGCGGCTTATCTCATGGCCAAGGGCTACCGCATCCTCGCCAAACGTTACCGCACGCCGCATGGCGAGATCGACATCGTGGCGCGCCGCCGCAATTTGATCGCCTTCGTCGAGGTCAAGGCGCGCGCGACGCTGGACGACGCCGCCTTCGCCGTGACGCCGCGCCAGCAGCAGCGCATCATCGATGCCGCGCAAGGCTGGCTCGTCGCGCATCCCGAGCATGCGGAATTTGAAATGCGATTCGATGCCATGCTGATTGCGCCGAAACGACTTCCACGCCATGTGTTGGCGGCATTCGACGCCTCGACCTGAAAGGCAGACCATGAAACTGAACGTCGCCGTCCAGATGGACCCCATCGCCCGCATCAACATCAAGGGCGATTCCACCTTTGCGCTGCTCCTGGAGGCGCAGAAGCGCGGCCACGGCCTGTCCTATTACACGCCCGACAAGCTCTCGATGGTCGGCGAGGAAATCGTCGCTCCGGTTCAGCTGCTCACCGTGCGCGACGAGCCCGGCAATCATTTCACCCTGGGCGAACCCAGGCGCGAGGCGCTCAACAGCTTCGACGTGGTGTTGCTGCGCCAGGATCCGCCGTTCGACCTCGCCTACATCACCTCGACGCACCTTCTCGAACGCATCCATCCGAAGACACTCGTCGTCAATGACCCCGCATCGGTGCGCAACGCGCCGGAAAAGCTGTTCGTGATGAACTTCCCGCAGCTGATGCCGCCGACGCTGATCTCGCGCGATCTCGACGAGATCAACGCCTTTCGCGACAGGCATGGCGCCGTCGTCATGAAGCCGCTGCACGGCCATGGCGGCGCTGCGGTGTTCCGCGTGATGCCGCAGGACATGAATTTCGGCTCGCTGTTCGACATGTTCTCGGTGACATTCAAGGAAGCCTGGGTGATCCAGCAGTTCATCCCCGAGGTGAAGCACGGCGACAAGCGCATCATCCTGATCAACGGCGAGTTCGCGGGCGCGGTGAATCGTGTCCCGGCCGCCGACGACCTCCGCTCCAACATGGTGCGCGGCGGCGCTGCGCAGGAGACCGAGCTCACGCCGCGCGAGCGCGAGATCTGCGCTACCGTCGGCCCGGCGCTGCGCGAGCGCGGGCTGTTGTTCGTCGGCATCGACGTCATCAACGGCAACCTCACCGAGATCAACGTGACCTCGCCGACCGGCATCCGCGCCATCGCGCGGCTCGGCGGACCGGACGTTGCCGCAAAGCTCTGGGACGTGATCGAGCAAAAGCGCGCGAAGTAGCCGCCGGCCCGTAGCCCGGATGGAGCGCAGCGAAATCCGGGATGCCACATCATGTTCAGCGGCCCCGGATTGCGCTTCGCTCCATCCAGGCTACGTAATGCATGCGCGGCATCACCCCACACACCACTAACCACCCATTCACCATGACGCCGCGCGCATCATTCGAACGCAGTGGCCGCACTGCGTGAAACTACGGGGCCGGTGGCCGACCGGCTAACGCGACGTTCACCATCTGCCGAAAGACCACAGCGCGGCCGTCGATCACATTCGGCCTCGCAACACCGCTTATACTTTTGCTGCCTACTCATCGATGTCGGGGAGCCCGCCAGGTGCGGTTCGAGTGCCCCGCGTAGAGTAGAAGCGTATGAACACCGCACGCATTGTCGTTCTCGTCATCGCACTGGGCGCCGGCGGCGTCGCTGCGTATCTGGCGAGCGGCTATGACAACAAGCCCGCGCCCGTTCTCCCCGTCGCCGAGAAGCTGCCGACGGTCGAGGTCCTGGTCGCCAAGAACGACATCCAGCTCGGTCAAGCCGTGAAGCCCGAGGACCTGCAATGGCAGCTCTGGCCGGCGGCGACCGCGAGCAGCGCCTTCATCCGCCGCGACAACAGGCCCGAGGCGCAGATCCAGATTGCAGGCTCGATCGCACGCGTGCCGTTGATGCAGGGCGAGCCAATCCGCGAGCAGAAGCTGGTCAGGGCCGACGGCTCCGGCTTCATGGCCGCGATCCTGCCGTCGGGCATGCGCGCCGTCTCCACCGAGATTTCAGCCGAGACTGCCGCCGGCGGCTTCATCCTGCCGAATGACCGCGTCGACATCATGCTGACCCGCCGCCTGAAGAATCCTGACGGGGCCGCCGGTAACGACCTCATCCTATCCGAAGCGATCCTGACCAATATCCGCGTGCTCGCGATCGACCAGGCGCCGAAGGAAAAGGACGGCCAGAACGCCGTCGTCGGCAGGACCGTCACGCTCGAGCTTAAACCCGACCAGGTCGCCGCGCTATCGGCAGCGCGCCAGGGCGGCACGCTGACACTCGCGCTGCGCAGCATCGTCGATGCCAACTCGGTCGACAGCACGCCCGAGGACCAGGCGAGCAAGCGGTCCGGCGGGGTCAACGTGATCCGCTACGGCGTACAGGCGCGGCAACTGACGTCACAGAAGTGATGGGGACATGATGAACTACGGGGATGATCGGACGGGCATGCGCATTCGGGGGAATCGCGCGCGCTCGTTCTGGACGGGGACGATGCTGACCCTGGGGCTCCTCGCAGCCCCCGATGTCGTCAGCGCCGCAGATGCGCCGGTCGGCGACCAGGCGCCGATGCAGGCAGCCGATCTCGATGTTTCGCCGGTCGGGACGATCGCGCCGGCGAAGACGCGCTTCCTGTCGCTCGGCGTCGGCAAGTCCGCCGTCATCGACCTGCCGCGCGACGTCAAGGACGTGCTGGTCGCCGATCCCAAGATCGCCAATGCCGTGATCCGCTCGGCCCAACGCGCCTATATCATCGGCGGACAGGTCGGCCAGACCAACGTCGTGTTCTTCGCCGCAGACGGCCAGCAGGTCGCCGCCTACGATATCGCGGTGAAGCGCGATCTCAACGGCATGCGCACGGCGCTGCGCCAGTCGCTGCCGGGCGTGCAGATCGAAGGCGTCGGCGACAGCGTGATGCTGACAGGCTCGGTATCGAGCCCGGTCGAGGCCCAGCAGGCCGGCGACGTCGCCGCGAAACTGGTCGGCGGCTCCGACAAGGTGGTCAATAACATCATCGTGCGCGGCCGCGACCAGGTGATGCTCAAGGTCGTCGTCGGCGAAGTGCGCCGCGATATCGTCAAGCAGTTGGGCGTCGATCTCAGCGCCAGTCTGAACGCCGGCACCGCGGTGGTGAACTTCAACAATTCCAACCCGTTCTCGGTCAGCGGCGGACCGATCGTCAGCAACAACGGATTAGGTGTCGCCGGTCTCACCAAAGGCTTCGCGACCGTCAGCGCCACGATGCGCGCGATGGAAAGTGCCGGTGTCATGCGCACGCTCGCCGAGCCGAGCCTGACCGCGATCTCCGGCGAATCCGCCACCTTCATCGCCGGCGGCGAATTCCCCATTCCCTCGGGCTATGCCTGCGATCCCGTCACCCACGTTTGCACCACCCAGATCACCTACAAGAAGTTCGGCATCTCCCTGAACTTCACCCCGGTCGTGCTGAGCGAGGGACGGATCAGCCTGCGGGTGATGACCGAGGTGTCCGAGCTGTCGAACCAAAGCGCCATCACGGTGACCCAGGCGCTGTCGTCGAGCTCGACCAACTCGATCACCATCCCCTCGATCCAGACCCGCCGCGCCGAAACGACGCTGGAAATTCCCTCGGGCGGCTCGATGGCCATGGCCGGCCTGATCCAGCAGCAGACCAAACAGGCGATCAACGGCCTGCCCGGCGTCGACCAGGTGCCGATCATCGGCGCGCTGTTCCGCAGCCAGGACTTCGTCAACAACGAAACCGAGCTGATGGTGATCGTGACGCCCTATGTGGTGCGCGCGGTGGCTCAGAAGGAGCTGTCCCGCCCCGACGACGGCTTCGCCCCGGCGTCTGACGCCCAGACGGCGCTGCTCGGTCGCATGAACCGCCTCTATGGCGTCGCGCGCCGCGTCGATCCGATCGCGGGCACGCCCGGCGATTTCGGCTTCATCATCGACTGACGACGAACGGACAGGTTGGGGAACGGGGCAAGAGACGGGGCACGAGGGGATGAAGCGATGACGAAGACCATGGCCGATCGACGTCGCGGGTTGAGCGTCGCGCTGGCACTGACGGGGCTCTCCGTCATGCTGGGCGCCTGCAACACCACCGGCGAGATCGTCACCCAGACGGTGCCGACCGACTATCGCCAGCGTCACCCGATCGCGGTCGAGGAAGCCAAGAAGTCGATCGTGATCTTCGTCGGCAAGGCTCGCGGCGGCCTCTCGGCCGCGCAGCACGCGGACGTCGCCGGCATTGCCCGGGACTGGGTGCGCGAAGGCACCGGCTCGGTCGTGGTCGACGTCCCGGTCAACGCGGCGAATTCGCGCGCGGCGGCGGCGACCTATCACGAGATCCGTTCCGTGCTCGCATCCGTCGGCGTGCCATCGCGTGCCATCGTCCAGCATCCCTATCGGCCCGAGGATCCAGGGCTGCTGCCCACCATCCGCCTGAGCTATTCCCGGATCGCCGCGGTCGCCGGCCCCTGCGGGCTGTGGCCGGAAGATATCGGCCCCTCCATCCTCGACCCCGGCTACAACGAGAACCGGCCCTATTTCAATCTGGGCTGCGCCAGCCAGCGCAACCTCGCGGCCATGATCGACAATCCGGCCGACCTGGAGCAGCCGCGGTCCGAGACGCCGGTCTATAACGCACGGCGTGACATGGCCTTCGAGCGCTATCGCAAGGGCACGCCGATCGCGAGCAGCAATCCAGACGCCGACAAGGCCAAACTCAGCGATACAGGCAGATGACACGCGTCCACGACGAAGAAGCGGACGATCCGCAGCACCCCGAGGAACACATTGCGCCGGTTCCTCGCATCTCCGTGCAAGCCTTTTGCGAGACCGCGCAGACGCTCGCCGCGGTGACCGCGGCCGGGCAGGATCGCCGTCTCGCCAAGGCGCATCTCACGGCCAAGGACGGTGGCCTCGCGGCGGCAATCGAAGTCTATGAAACGATGCCGACGCCGAACGTCATCGTGATCGAATCCGACGGCACCCGCGACATCCTCGAGGGCCTCGACGACCTCGCCGGCGTCTGCGATCCCGGCACCCGTGTGGTCGTGATCGGCAATCCCAACGACACCG
Organism: Bradyrhizobium sp. 155; assembly: GCF_023101105.1. Lineage (NCBI taxonomy): Bacteria > Pseudomonadati > Pseudomonadota > Alphaproteobacteria > Hyphomicrobiales > Nitrobacteraceae > Bradyrhizobium > Bradyrhizobium sp. 155. Next base: position 7,832,800 of record NZ_CP064704.1, read on the forward strand.
CGCCCTATCGCGAGTTGGTCCGCCGCGGCGTCAACGACTATGTGGTGGGACCGGTCGAAACGCTCGACGTCGTCCGCTCGATCTGCAGCCTGTTCTCGGCGTCCGAAACCATCATCACCGGCCGCGTCATCGCGGTGGTCGGGGCCAAGGGCGGTGTCGGTGCCTCCACCGTCGCGCACAATGTGGCCTGGACCATCGCCCGCGACCTCGCGCTCGATTCCGTCGTGATCGATCTCGACCTCGCCTTCGGCACCGCGGGTCTCGACTACAACCAGGACCCGGTGCAAGGCATCGCCAATGCGGTGCTGTCGCAGGATCGGCCGGACACGGCCCTGATAGAGCGTCTGCTCTCCAAATGCACCGAGCGTCTCAGCCTGCTTGCTGCGCCCGCCACCCTTGACCGCGTCTACGATTTCGGCGCGGAGGCCTTTGACGCGGTGTTCGACACGCTGCGCATGACCACGCCCTGCATCGTGCTCGATGTTCCCCATCAATGGTCGGGCTGGACCCGTCGCGCGCTGGTCAACGCGGACGACATCGTCATCGTGGCCGAGCCCGATCTTGCGAACCTGCGCAACACCAAGAACATGCTGAACGTCTTGAAGGCGGCGCGGCCGAACGACCGGCCGCCGCTCTACTGCATCAACCAGGTCGGCATGCCCAAGCGGGCGGAGATCGAGGTCAAGGCCTTCGCCAAGACCATGGAGAGCCAGCCGATCGCGGTGATCCCGTTCGATTCGAAGCTGTTCTCGACCGCGGCCAACAACGGCCAGATGATCGCGGAGGTCTCCAAGAGCCACCGCACCACCGAGCTGTTCCAGAACATGGCGAACCGCCTCGCCGGGCGGGGCGAAGTGAAGAAGCCGAAGCGCTCGCTGCTCGGGCCGCTGCTGAAGAAGCTGAAGGGCAGGTCGGGTCGCGGGTCAGCCCCGCATCGCAAGGCATCCTGAGCAAGGCGTTCTGAGCAAGGCGTTCGGACCAAGGCTTCCTGACACGGCATCCTGACGCGCGCGAGCGAGTTACTTCTCCGCCCGCTGCTGCTTCTTCACCAGCAACTGCCGCAGCGCCGTGACCTTGGCCGCCGCCTGATCCGGCGGCAGGTCCGCCTTCACGATGGCTTCGGCCTCGGCCTGCTTTCCTTCGAGTCCCAGCACGAGCGCGAGATTGGCGCGCACGCGGAAATCGGCGGGATTGCGCTCGTGCGCCCGGCGCATCGTTTCCTCAGCCCGCGGCAGATTGTTCTGCAGCATGTAGGACAGTCCGAGATTGGACAGCACCGACGGCTCGTCCGGCACGATCTTCAGCGCGGCGGCGTAATATTGCTGCGCCTCCTCGTTGCGACCGAGCTGATCGAGCGCGGCGCCTTGCGCCGACAGGATATGCCAGTCGGGATCCTCGGGCGAATGCGCGCGGCCGAGGACGTCGAACGCCTGCTGGAAACTGCCGCTGTCGGCGAGCGCACGGCCGTAGCCGGCGAGCAGCGCCTTGTTGCTGGAATGGGCGAGCACGGCCTGCTCCAGCACCGCGAGCGCCTGCGCGCGCTGGCCGGTCTGGCGCAACGCCTTGCCGTATTCGAGCGCGACGTTGGGATCGCCAGGCTTGGCGCGATAGCGCTCGCGCAGCGCATCCATGTCCGGCTTCACGTCCGGCTTGGCCTCGGCCCTGCCAGCCGTGTCCGACTTTCCGCCGAGCGCGCCGGTGATGTCCTCGATGCCGGTTGTCTGACAGCCGCCGAGGGCCAGGATCAGAAGCGCGGAAAACAGATATCTCGCCGGAAGAGAGGCGACGGACAAACGCTTGGACATACTCTGATCACTCGGCGACTGATCAGAGATGCTTACCGATTAACGCTAAAGTCCCGTTAAGGCGGGGCGCTTCCGAAAGCTCAGTCGGTGAATTCAGCGCCGAACTCGCAGCCGATGCGCCAGCGCAGGCGGCACTGCCGGGAATAGTCGGGCGCGAAGATGATGGTGAATTGCGGCGGCACTTCCAGAAATTCCGCCACGACTTTCACGCCGCCATCCGAAATATCCGTGATCGTGCAGTCCCGCGGCAGCGAACCCGCGCCAAAATGAATCTTGGCGAGCCGCGTGCACATCCGTCGTTCGCTTCTCCGGCGATTTGCAAGCATTTGAATTGTTCACCCGTTAGACCACGGCCCATCCCGCACCCCTAGGAGTAGCGGACATTCGTTGGAATGTGCTGAGCAGAGCAGCTTGCATTCGAGGCGTAGTGTCTTCGTCGTGTTTACGATTGGTTAGGACCTTCCGGCGCCCCTCGACCCGTTCCTGTATTGTTCTTGCAAGAATTGGCCCGCTCTGCTACCCCTAATTGTGCAAAAGGGCAGGCTGGTTCGGGCATGGTTCAGCGGGTTTCTACCGTCGCCTTTGAGGGGATCGAGGCCCGCGCGGTCGACGTGCAGGTGCAGGTCGCGCCCGGTCTGCCGGCCTTCGCAATAGTGAGGACTATTAATCCCCATCCCTCGGAGGAAGGAGGGACAATAAGCCCGTATCTGTGGCTATATACGGTGAATTTTCTATTGTCCCCTGTTGTGCGTGCTGTCCCCTTCCGGAATGCTTGCGCTTCGGCGCTGCCTCTTCGCGCTCCATCTCTTTGCGCTCCTTGACCGAGAGATATGAGCGGGTGAGACGCAACATTCGTTCAACCATATCCTGATCGAGCGAATAGTGGCGGACCTTGATCCCACAACGCTTTGTCGTGCCGGTCGGATCCAGGCTAAGGCCAACACGCGCAAGAAACCGATTAAGCTGGCGTACGGGCTTCCGCTCGAAATCAGATCGCATGGCCTCCGAGAAAATCTCCTCGATCATCGTACGGTTGTCTCGACATACACGAGTAAATTCAGCCAAGTCCGCCGTTGAGACCGAGAGTTCGGATTTGAACCCCGAACTCGTCGTCAGACCCGCGATGTGCGTCAGGGCGCCAAGCATCAAAGCGACGCTCATTTTCTGGAGGCGCCCCTCTTGTTGTGTGGTAGGTCTCACCAACGTTTCGATGAGGCCAAAATCAGGCTTATCCCAAACGGAAACGAGTTCGGAGAGCGTTACGATCCGCTCTTTGAGCCGACCGTCTACGTTTAACGCCACGATATCGGTGTCGAGTTTCACCCCGACGCTGTGCTCAAAACCATACTTCTCGTAGCTTGCTTGCTCGTCCTCGGTGAGCTTACCCCCGGCCCTCAGGCGCATATCTAGGTCTATGAAATCGGAATCACTCAATTTGGCGGCGCTTAGGAGCCTCTCCGCTCGCTCCTGCCGAAGCTCTTCACGGACCTCGTCGTAGGCGCTCTCCTTTACCTTCTCCCCGACACGCTGGATATTCCAACCGTTCGCCTCGCGTAGCTTGCAAAAAAGCTCGACCAATCGGTTCTTAGAGGCGCGTTCAAGTGCGACAACGTGGGCGCATATCATGAGCAACGGATCGTCGCGGTTATAGTCGACCATACCGTCGTCCCGCCTGCCTTTGACGGCGCGTTTAACCACATACGCCCGAGCCAAGTCATCCTTCACCACCTCTACGTTGCAGGTGTAATTGTAGGTCGCTCCGTCGATCCAGACATCGACGGCCCCCGGGTTACGAACGCGGCAGAGCTGCTGGTCGATATCGGTGTGCGCGTTGATCATCGAGTAGAAAAAGCCAAAGACGCGATCGACGTGACATTCCCCGTTCGGAAACGTGATATCCACGCCCGTCCCCATAGACGGCGTGACCAACACGACTTGCACCCTCAAAAATTCCGTCTTGATGTTCCTGACGAAATTAATGACAGAGTCCTCCTGAGAGTTGTCGCCCGTGACGACGCGCATGACGACATCTTCCCCGCACTCCTTGCGGATCATGCGTTCCATGACGTTCACGAAGTTCTTCGAGTTGCTGGTGATGAAGCAGCGCTGTCCCGATCGAATAGCATCGATGACTTCACGTTCGAGCCGCTTCCGATCCTTAAACAAGCGCATCGTCCTACGTGCCGCCGAAGCCACCGGTTCGTTGTAGATGATGCGGCACCGTGATTCCCAGTCTCGCGGCCGCCAGAGCCTCATGGCGTGTGCCGTGAGGAGCCCGAGGTCGGCATCAAGCACCACGACGGCCTTCGCGTGAGTCACTTCGTAAGCGAGCGCGTCGTAGCAACGCTCCAGCCCTGCCTTCTGCTCGATAGTGTCGCTCATGAGGTGCTTCAAGACCTGTTCGACTTCATCGATGATAACAAGGTCGAACGGCCCCCTTCGCCGCCAACCAGAGACTTTTCCCTCCGCGGCGAACGATTCACCGAACTTGGGCAAGCTGTCCAAGCACACTGCCAGTGTTAGGAGACGGTCGGGATCCCCGTTGTCCGGCTCCATGTAGCAGCGTAGCCCGAGCTTTTCGGCTGCTTCCCGTATCAGCGTGCGCCGGTGCCCGACGAGGAGTATCCTCTTCGGCCGAGCCGTTGCATCGGGCTCGACGACTTCTCTCGTGTTGTAAGTCGAAGCAAACTACCCTTGAATCTTTCGTCGAGGTTCTCAGGGAGTCCCTTACGCGCACCGATCCATAACGGTCCGTCCGTCATCTTACGCGGGACAAGTTTCAGTGGTCCGGACTCGACTCTTGTCCCGTTGATCCGCGCAATTGCCTCTTTTTCGATCTGCGACCACTTGGTCTCTCTCATGCGATCCTGAGCGTCAGCTCGGATGATCTGCTTCAAGGCGGTAGCGGACCCGTCCTTATCACCGATTCCGGCGATCAAAATACCGGCAAAAATTTTCCCGTCCTCAGACCCGGCGGTGATGTCGATTCCCGAACGATTTGGTCCCAATCCAAACCCACGTGTCCCGGCTGGGTCAGGAGATGGATACATCGCTCGATGTACATACCAAGTTCCTGATTCAAGTTGACGGGTTGCAGCCGTCTTAGGGAATCGTACCCCGTGCGCTGTTGGATCGGGCCATTCGGTGCCATGGTGGAGGTATAGCTCGACGGTTGTAACGGACCATCGATATCGACCGTTGCAGTAGTCGAGACAGTGACCGAGCAAGATCAATCGCGCCGCCTCAATGAAGCGGCTTCGAACGTCTGCGAAGCCCTTCACGCCCACAAAATTCGGTATGGGAGAAGTGATAGAAGACATTCTGGGCGAGTTCATGCACACATCGTAATCGAAGACTAAGGCCGGGGCGAGCATCGGGGCATCGCCGGATGAGAGATCAAGTTGCAGGCCGAACTGAACCTGCCCAAAAATCAACGCGTGGTTATCCGCGAGCTGTGGGATCAGATGCGCATGCACGATTTTCGCATCTTCGAGGCCGAGGGCGACTTGTCCGAATCGGAATGGCTGGACATGAGCCTCAGAGACACGCGGCGTCATTAGAGCTGCTGGACCACCCTTCTCTGCGCGTCAGCGTTTTCTTCGATATATCGTTGCGTGGTCCGCAGGTTAGAATGGCCAGCCAGAGCCTGCACATCCCTTAGTGATCCGCCAACGGTGGAAATCTTCCGCGCCGCTCCCGTGATGAAGGTCCTTCGGCCACTGTGGCTGGAGCAGCCGACGAAGCCCAGGTGCCGGTACCACCGCTGGAACATGTTCACGATGACCTGCGGTGACGTGGACGCCATTCGCTGGGTGGCGATCACGTACTCTCCGGGCGTTCTGGCCAGAGTCTGCCGGTATGCGATGAATGCGGTCCTCACCTCGGGGTGCATGGGGATCACCCGGCCAGACGTTCCCTTGCTCGCAGAGTTAGAGAGGTGGATGGCATCGGCGACTTGTCCTGCAGAGTCGCAAACCATACGCCATGTCAGCCGAGCAATCTCCTTGGCCCTAAGTCCAGCCTTGGTCGATAGCAGGAAGATCAGCCTGTTTCGTTCCGGGTATCTTGTAGTCGCGAGATAGGCGAGCGTTGCTTCGACTTGCCCCTTGCTCAACGTCTTCGCTTGCTTCCCTAAGCCCATCTCGTCCTCCAGATACCAAATCGACGGCAACAGGACGCTGGACTGTAATCAGTCCGGATTATTCGTACATGCCGATGGCGTAGGACCTGGGTCCGGGCAAACGTCTACGCTCGAAGCGTTAATCGTGAGCTGTGCTAGCATTTCCGGGGACCCAATTTTAGCTGCCCCCCTACTAACGGCCTCGGCCAGCTTTGCGCGAGGACCGATGTGCCTTGCCATGATCACTCCGAGATACACGGCGACGGCGCGGCGGCAGCACCGCTAGCAATATTTGAGAACAGGGCACCAACAAAACCACGGAGAGTTTCGCTAAAGTCACTGTGATGCCGAACTACAGATTTGTCTGTTCTAACAAGCCAGAACGGGGTGTCGCTGTATCGGTACTCCTTGCCAAGCCATTCGGTCTTGCTCGTCCGATCCACTAGGAGAGGTGAACGCGCCTTGTTCGAGCGTGGGCCGATGGGCCTCGCAGAGAGGTCGTGCGTCCGGAATTCGTCGATGTGACCGATGGTCTCGAGCATCAGCCGCCAATCGTTCCATGCGGGTACTGAGCGGTCCCACACGGTAAACAACCGTCCAGCGGGAAAAGCGTATCGTGTTGCCCAATCGGCGTCCGAAGTGATCACTAGGAGGTTAGGATACTTCGTGCGAGTACTTGGGTATTCACGTAGGAGACTTCTTAGACCCAGGAACGCTGATGCTTCGATGGCGGGATTTATCAAAACGACGAGGTCTCCGAACCCTCGAAATTTCTTCCCATCGCCTCGCGCCTCGGCCACGCCCTTGCTAAGCAATGGAAGTACCGCGCGAGAGGCAATAAGTCCGCCAAAGCTGTGGCCGATAGTAAGCATCCGAGTATCCGAACGCTTACCTCCTTCCCGGCATAGCTTTGATGCCTCAGTCCAGATTTCGTTGAGGGTAGCGAATACAGTCACAGCAGAATGGCCGATATCTTCGGCAACCGCTTTGCGAGACCAAAACGTTGGAATCCATAAGGGCGTCGATCCTATAGAACTGCCTCGCCAGCCGATGTAGACACCAATGACCTTCCGCGCCTTTTCTCCGCGATCCCTCGCCTCTAGCTGCGCAAGCTGTGCAAGGAGAGCTTCAAACTGAACAAGATTGTCGTCCCCGTCGGACGCATTATGGTTCCACCCATGAACAAAAGTTACGATGAGCGTGTCGGCCTCACTCGACTCTCTACCGATCCTCCTCATAATTTCTGTGACTGATACAACGTCGTGGAAGTCACCAGAGTCGGTAATTTCAAGAATAGCCAGCCAACGGTCTGCCCACTGCTTGATCATTGACCTCGAACAGTCGTTCGATGCCGCTTTGCATTCTGTAGGAATCACTCGATAGGGCTCGACTGGTTGTCGAGAGAAGATCATGACTACCACCAAGCCAGCAGTCAGGAGATATAACAACGACCGCCATCGGGATAGCCGCCTAGTCTTGTCAATGACGGTCATGGTCCAGTTCGCAGACGTTCAAAACAGAAGATGTTGGGCGTGAAAGTGTCGCCCTCCGCGCCGAAATGTGCCCCAGTCTTCCGGATCAGGAACGTGCCAGTTACGCGGCTACGCGCAGAACGTTTCTGTGCCTGATCGGCGAGGAGGGAAAGTGCTCTTGACGTTCTTCACTGACAAATAGGCGGGCTGGCCAGCCAGCTTCAACCATCTTCCTCGGCCTGCCGTTGGAGCGAAGAGACGGCCCCGGCTTCGGTGGGGCTTTACGGTTAGGCCAGGGCCCGCTTCGCCAGCTCGGCGGCGAGCCGGCGACAAATTCAAATACTCTCAAAGCGTCGTTGTGTAAGCTGTGCTCCCCTTTCAGGGGACCCAATTTCGGCTGCACCGGGCCTGGTGGGGCGAAGGGGCCGGCCGCTCCGATGGCGCCGCGCGTGGCTTCTTTTGCAAAATGCTGGAAAACGCCGGCAAGAGTACGTGGCATAGCGCCTTCGCGTTTGAGGGCCGCGGTATCCGTGCAGGACGACCCGCAAGAGGGTGTCTGCCGTTGTCAGTTCAATCCGAGGCACGCAATCAGGAGTTGACGACCTTCAAAGTCGGCGTATTATCATCTTCATTTTATAAATTAGGCTCGGCGAATGTTTTTCATTTTTCGCAAGCTGCTCAGGGCTTGTTGCGCAAGTTTTATATTTGTTTGCTCCTTGCTGCCTGCAAACGCAGATGACGTGACCTCAATACCTCAAATAATGGTGGACCTGATCCGGAAGGGAGCAAATCTCGATGCTGCCTCTCCTGCAAGTTATGTGAGAGGCCGCCATGTACTGCGGCTAGCAAAGCCAGTTATCGCGCCAAATGATTTTTATCACGACGAAGAATTCTCACGGACATTGGCGGCGTTCGATAACGTCCCTGCGGTCAAAGCCAATGAAGTCAGTGCCGGATCAAAATCTGTTTCTGAGGCCTTTTCCGGCTTGAAGGATGATCTCGTTCTCAGCACAACCGATCAGTCCGCTGCAAGCACTCCCTCTTTAGATCAAGCGCGCAAGCTACTGTTCAAACCTAACGGCCTCGCCACTGACGAATATGCCACCTATTTGCGATACGAGTCCGATCACAAACGAATCCTCGACAAGCTTAAGGTCGAGACGGATCCAGGTAGCCAGCAGCAGCAGCGCCTTGCGTTGGCTCAACTCGAGCGTGAGTGGGAGCTATTGGGGCGCCGTTCGGCTATCGCGATAGCGGTGTCTCAGTACGAGTCTGCGAGAAAGCAATCAGATCCTGTCCGAATACAAACCTGGGTATCTTCCATTAAACCCTTCCCTGTGTCGGACGCTCTATCGCAAGCTCTGACAAGCAGTCAGTGGTTGAGGTTCAGCTATTCCAATACATCGAGCGTTCCCATATCTGCGACAACTGCGACAGGCGCGGTTGTCAAGTTGGGTAAAGCGCAGCGCATCAGTTTCGACGCCGCCATTGTGTGGCTCGACCGGTCCTATTTGACCAACCCCTTCCTTACCGACCGGGGGTGGAAAACGAAATCTGGTCGCGTCGTTTCGAGCGGTGTTGACGGGGCGACCGACGATCTTGTTCCGGAAGTCATTTCGGGCCTGCTAGTAGCCAAGAACGTTGAACTGCAACTGGCCAGCGAATTCCCTGATACCGTAATGGATCTGCTCAAGAGCAAGCAGAACCTTAGTGTCGATGCGTTTCTTCTCACGGATGAACCGAAAATCTCTTTCGGTTTCCAAGCGCGCCAGTTGACACTCTCAGGACCGGTCGTTCTCGGCACGATTGTCGACCAGTTGCGTAAAATACCTGACCCAGCGCCAACCCGCCAATGGCCGAACTGAGAGCCGCATATTCTTCCGCAAGGAGAAACCAATGAAAACCAGCCTTCGACTTCTTTCATTTAGCGCCGTCGTCCTAAGCACCCAGGTGTGTGCACAGACTTCTTACAAGGTCGATGACGCGTACAAGCAAATGCGCGACGAGATTAGGAAGACGATTACGCCAACTCCAATACCAGGGAATTGGTTCAGCATTGCCGCGGTCGGAGCGGTGGCGGAGGCCGATGATCCACCTGCCATCAACGAGCTTGCAAATTTCTGCCCTGATCCTGCTGACGAGATCAGCCGGTTTGGTGGGATAAGACCTCTCGATCTTGTTTACGAAAAAGCGATCACTGGCATGGTCGCGCCGGTTTTCGCAGAGACAGATGCACTTAAAAAAGCAAAGACATATCTCAGAGGTCCTACAGGATCGTCCACATCTAACGAATATCAGGGATATCTAAAGTACCAGGAGAAAGCTGCTGAGCTCATCAAGAAGATGCAAAAGGCGAAAAGTGAATCGGAATCAAGTTTGCTTTTCGTGGACTACAACAATCTCGAGAAGGACTGGAAGGTTCAGGGTTTCAAGAATGAGGTCGAAGCTGCACTCTTTCAGATCGATCAAGCCGAGGGGACTTTTGGCCCAACTCATAATTTCCATAGAACTGAAGTCTTAGGCGCCTTCCGCTTTGCTGGGGATACCAAGCACTGGGCCGTTAATTCGTATCTCTCACCAGCATCGTCGGTAACACCGTTGGTGACCGCTTGGGAGAATCCCAGCGGCTGGTACAAAGTGGCTTTTGATAGCAAGACCTATCATAAGGAAAGCAGCACAACTTCCAAGTCGAGCTCATCGGGCGGGTTTCTGCATCTAGGCGGCTTGCTGATCGGAGGCACCAAAGGAGGCGGAAGCGACGACGGATGGAGAGTGAGTGATGTAAAGAATTACGGGTATTCCTTCGAAATAAAGAGGGTGCGAATCATTCGAGGCTGGCTTGATCCCCGCGTGTTCACAACGGCCGGTGGTTGGACGTGGAAGAAGACAAACGACTCAAAAGACTTTCCAATGATCTCTGCCGGGTACACCAATAAGAATGAGATCATCGCTCCCAAATTTTCCGTCTACGACAATCTTCCCGTCGATTGTCCGATGATTCCCTCGGAAATGCTGATCGCCCGCAACCGTTCAATAACGCTGACTACGTCTCGATCAGATTACAACCAAGTTTCGAGTTCGGGAAGTTCGGGTGGCGGCGGCATGCTCGGAGGTGTGCTAGGTGGTTCGACGCGCAGCAGTTGGACTACCACAAAGATTACCGAAAACGGCGAAGACGTCACTTATAGAATAGACGCGCCAGGCACCGCTGTGATCGGTTTGATGTCCCAGTTGGTGGGAGGGTTACCCGCACCCGACCCCAATAGGAATTGGCCCGATGATGCTTGGACTGGTGGCAGCAAGTGAGAGCGCTTTTCCTGCTCGTTTCTCTAGCTACCTTTGCGGCTCCCTCTGCGCATGCTCAATCAGATGCAAAAACGCAGATCCGATTTGCATCCGAGATGACGCAGACGTTGCTGGGTTCAAACAAACCGTTCCTAGATCTGGGCAACGGCTCAGGCCAGCGGGGCTTTCTGCTACCTCAGATTGGCAGCACCGTCGGGCCCATTGTGGAGGCTTACAGCGGCATTCAAGGTCAGTTATCGCAGTCTTTAGCTGAGATGGTTGTGTTCGACAAACCAGTGACGGCGTCTGTAGGGGTCGCGATACCGGGCAGTTCGAGATTGCCCGACGTATGGCAAGAGATTTTGGAGAATTCTCGCCCCGGATTCTCGATCATACGTGACAGGGCTCTTGACCAACAAACAATGCGATGGCTTTTCAGGAGGAACAATACCTCCAACCCCAAACAGCTCTACTCGCGCGAGCCCTCGACATACTACCGTCGATACAAGGAATTCCAATCCCGTTACGCGCTGTTGCTGGCCGCACGCGATAGCGACGTGTGGCGTTCACTCCCAGGGTTTCAAAAGTTTGCGACTTTCGAAACTGCTGAGCGCGATTTGCTGAAAAATTGGTTTAAGGCCGGCTACAAAGCTGAGATCGAATCAGCCATGTGGCGCTTCAATTCCGCTGTGCCATTTGCTGAGTGGGAGAAGTGGGCCGAGACAAACGCGCGATTTGAAGCCAACCTCATCCCGTACGCCGAACACATTCGTTTACCAATTACTCGTTTGTTTCCGCCGCCTGCTTCGTGGTCTACCGTCTCCATGTGGTTTCGGGGTACGAGCAGGGCCACCGATCCCTCAAGCGAGTATCGATTCCAATTTGCCCGCATCCAGATCGTGCGACCGTGGATGGACCTTGATGCGCTCCTCTCCGGTCGAATTCGGATCGCTCCGCCTGAAAAAGGCGCGCTGCCCGTGAGTGATGGTGCGCCAGCGACTGAGAATGCGGTGCCTAATGGAAAGCTTGGCGCATTCATCGAGGAATTGATCCTCGTTCGTGATATAACGAAGACGGGCGGCCAAAACAGCGTTCCAGACGGCCATCCACTCGGCAACTTCGCCTACCCGGATGCCATCAACGTCTTGGGCTATATCGTGCGCACCCTTCCAGCTATTCCTGCCGTTCCAGCGGGTCCGGTTGAGGCAGCCGCTCCCGCGCGCAGCTTGCAAGGCGCAGCGCGCGAATTCTAGTGCTCGATCTACGCGGCAGAAAAGCGACACCGGATCCGTCGCAAAAGGCTCGGCCGGCTGCGCTACACTTTTCAGGAACGACCTATTCTCCTTACTTAGAAGATCGACGAAGCTGTCCAACGCGAAAGTGACCAGCTCCTCAGACACATCGCTAAACTCCGGAGCAATGCAGAAGCATAATGAGTTTTCGCGGGAAGCTTGACCACTCGGCTTGAAAGTGCCCCCGGATCAGGGTCTTGAAAGGACTGATGATAGAAGGGTTATTCTAACATCAGTCGGAAATTCTCTATGTCCAGCCTTCCGGCTGCCCTGATGTAGCCAGGTCTTCCGGCATTTGAAGGAAGACCGCGCCGCGCTCACGAGCCTCTGGATGACTTAGCAAAAGACCAAGGGGGTGTCACCCCGGCGGTCAGCCGTACAACATCATCGCGGCGCTCTACTTTCGTACGAGTCTTGGTGCAGGGTAACCAATTGAACAATCAACCTAAACGAGATCGCGCGGAAGTCCTGACTTTCGTTCGGGTGAAGACGCGCCGGGTGTTGGGCCAGGCTGACGGCGAGACCATGGCCAACGCACGTGGCCACCGTGAGCGCGCGCTGCGGTAGTAGCCCACACAGTTCAGCCACGTTTCTGAGTACCGTATAGTTTGCCTTCCATGGACGGAATCAAAAAGCTCTGGCAATCATTCGCCGCTGAAATTAACAAATTCGAGCTTTCTGTTTGATGCGACATGAGCACTTTAGGGGTCCGCGATGAGCATACTTCAAATGTGGTAGCGACCTAAAATGCTTGCTTCAATAGGATGGAGCTTGATGCAGCAGTCTAAGTTAAATAGCTGGGAGAGCGTTGCTGCGCGAATGTGGCCGGTATTGACTGCGGCCGCGGCCGAAAAGGACACTTTGTCTTACAAAAAGCTCGGCCTGGAAATCGGTCTACATCATCGTACTGTAAAATTCGCTCTCGATGTCATCTACCGGTATTGCTCGAATTCGGGGCTACCAGCTCTGACTGGAATAGTCGTTCGACAAGACAGTGGATTGCCTGGGAGGGGGTTTACAGAATGGGACGATCTCGACACTGGACTTGCAAGAGTCTTCGCGGAGAACTGGTCGGCTAGGCCGAACCCATTCATGGGCTTCGGAAGCGAGGACACCTTGCGATCATTCGCTGATCGGATAGTACAAAATCCAGAGACCTCGGGCGACGTTTATCGACAAGTTCGCGACCGAGGCATCGCTCAGCAAATTTTCAGAGAAGGCCTTTTACGTGCTTACGAACATAAATGCGCGATGTGTGATCTTTCATTCGAAGAAGCGCTTGAAGCAGCGCATATCGTACCTTTCAACGAATGCTCAATTGACCAACGTATAAACGTGACAAACGGCCTGTTACTTTGCGCAACCCACCATCGTCTTTTTGACGCCGATTGTTTCTCTATACAGTCCGACTACAGCATTGTTTATTACGATCCAAAATTGGACGATGGCCCATACACCGTGTCAGATAAAGCAATGTCCTCCGATTTGCACGGGCGAAAGTTAAGAGTGCCAAAACTACAAAAGCACCGGCCTATATTCGATGATTAACAGCGCTTAGCAGCGAGTCGGCGACCCCAAAGCCGCCGCAAAAAATGGATTGTTCTGATGCCGGAAGGAACGCTCACGCCGGATGGCGAGGTCATTGCTGCCTATGGCTCCGCTATGGTCGCGGCATTCGAAGTGCTCATCAACTGTCTAGAGGAAAGCGACGCGCTTTTGCCGGGACAATTTCCGGAGGCGCTCGGCGTCTACATGGAAGTGGTGAAGAGCCGAAAGGGAGGCGTGAACGAAATGACGCTCGCGGTGTTGCACGACATACGGGCGGCTACACTAGATTAATTGGGATCGATAACGGGCCGGCTCAAAAGCCCGTCACACGCTCGGAAATCGGCTGGTTTATTTTGGTTCATCCACAATGTATTCGGAAGGTTCATTCTCGCAATGAGAGACATGGTGACCCTCGTCCTCCACACGGGGATGTCGCCTTTGAAGGCTGACACTCCGATGTCCTCAAGCTCGGCATCGCCGGCCAACTCCAGGCCTTGAGCAGCCGCATAGGTCCGGGATGCTTCAAGCTGTCGGCGGCGACTATCGCCCTTGAGTTGCGGGGCCGTGGACATACGGAGGTAAGAATAGGCACGGGGCATCGTCACCGGGGGGCTTCAGGGGACTGAGCCCCGACCCCACTGGCTACCAAGTTCGGGGTTTATTGTAAACACTATTGCGATCGTCGGTCTCCCGGACAAGGCGGTGTCGGAGGCGCGCGAGCGGGTCCGCTCGGCGCTGATCGCCTCGGGGCTGGCGCTGCCGGCGCGGCGGATCACCGTCAATCTCGCGCCCGCCGATTTGCCCAAGGAGGGCAGCCATTATGACCTGCCGATCGCGCTCGGCCTGATGGGGGCGATCGGCGCGATCCCTCCGGATGCGCTGTCCGGCTTCACCGTTCTGGGCGAGCTTGGCCTCGACGGATCGATCGCGCCGGTGGCCGGTGTTCTTCCCGCCGCGATCGGCGCCAATGTGCGCGAGGAGGGGCTGATTTGTCCGGCGGCTTGCGGCTCGGAAGCGGCATGGGCGAGCCCGGACATCCAGATCATCGCCGCAAGTTCGCTGATCCAGATAGCCAACCATTTCAAGGGAACGCAGGTGCTGTCGCGGCCTGTGCCGAAGGTGCATGAAGCAGCAAGCTCGCCGCTCGACCTGCGCGACATCAAGGGCCAGGAGAGCGCCAAGCGGGCGCTGGAGATCGCGGCCGCCGGCGGCCATCACCTGCTGATGATCGGCGCGCCCGGCGCCGGCAAATCGATGCTGGCGGCACGCCTGCCCTCGATCCTGCCGCCGCTGTCACCGGGCGAGTTGCTCGAGGTCTCGATGATCGCCTCTGTTGCCGGCGAGATCGAGGGCGGCGCACTGACGGCGCGGCGGCCGTTTCGCTCGCCGCATCATTCCGCCAGCATGGCTGCGCTCACCGGCGGCGGCATGCGCGCCCGGCCCGGCGAGATCTCGCTCGCGCATCAGGGCGTGCTGTTCCTCGACGAGCTCCCCGAATTCGATCCGCGCGTGCTGGATTCGCTGCGCCAGCCGCTGGAGAACGGCGAGGTCTCGGTGTCCCGCGCCAATCACCGCGTCACCTATCCCGCACGCTTCATGCTGGTCGCGGCGATGAATCCCTGCCGCTGCGGCAATGCGTTCGAGCCCGGCTATGCCTGCAAGCGCGGCCGCATCGATCGCTGCACGGGCGACTACCAGGCCCGCATCTCGGGGCCGCTGATGGACCGCATCGATTTGCGCATCGAGGTTCCCGCGGTGACCGCGGCCGATTTGATCCTGCCGCCGCCCGCAGAGGGCTCGGCCGAAGTCGCCGCGCGCGTGGCGGCGGCGCGGGATATCCAGCTCGCCCGCTACGCGGACGCCGGCCTGCCGAAGGTTCGCACCAATGCCGAAGCGCCGGCCTCGGTGCTGGAGGAGATTGCCAAACCGGATGCGCAAGGCCAGAAGCTGCTGCGCGACGCCGCCGAGACCATGCGGCTGTCGGCGCGCGGCTATCACCGCGTGTTGCGGGTGGCGCGCACGCTGGCCGATCTCGATCATGCGGACAGGATCGGCCGGCTGCATCTCGCCGAGGCCTTGTCCTACCGCGCACTCGCGGAGGATGTGCGCCAGATCGCCTGACCGATACGCCCGCGGCATCTTCCTGACGAACAGCACGTTCCCCGAGAGTGAAGCTATGACCGACGCCAATGCCTGCACCATCAGATTTGTTCGTGCGTCCCAATACGCTGATTGGCTGAGGTCATACGAGCTGTGGGTCAACGGGACCAGCGTTGGGAAGCTTGCGCGCAACGGCGTGTTGGAGATCACGCTGCCGGCCGGCGCCTGCACGATCGAGGCGACCATTGATTGGGGCAGGAGCCAGCCGCTCGTCGTTCGCACCACTCCCGGCCAAACCGTCGAGATCGAGGTCAGGAACAGGTGGGGTGCCTGGGCGGCGCTGTGGGCGATCAGCTTCGGCAAAAACAGCTATTTGGTTCTCACTGAAGTCGAGCGAAAAACGAACAGAAGCGCCTGACCGACTGAGATCCTCATCCCCGGATACCGGCATCAACCCGGCGGTAACGAGTTTCCTTTACGCTCTGCAAACCATAAGGCCCATCAGTTCCCCGTACCGGGCCCGGCGAGTAGCGCGTCATGTTGCGTTTCAAGATCCTGGCGTCGGTTGTTCCCCTGTTGGCGGCCGCGGTGTTTGCCCGAAGCGAGATCGGATCGGTCTCGCATCCCCGCATCGCCCTCGGCGACACCTCGGTCGAGCTGACGTCGCTGTTCTGGACCGCCGGCGTGCATGTCGCCTTCACCGATGATCCCGCGCGCGCCACGGTGCGGGTTCAGATCACCGAGGATGCGGACGCGGCCGACTTCGCCGTCGTCGACGACGGCCTCGGCTCGGAATCGGAGTCCTGCCAGGCCAACCCCTCGACTCGCCTGATCTCGATTGCCGCGCAGCCCGTCGACGGCGGTCAGGTGATCTATCTCTCCACCGAGGGGCCGGCGGATTACCGTGTCTATGTGCGCTCGAAAACCTTCTCGCAGCGCGAGGCGGCGGCGCTGATCGTCGGCGCCCGCGGCGGCCACCGCCGTCTCCAGGCCGCCTCGCTTTGAGCCGCGTCGCTTTGCGCCGTTAACGCCTCGTCAACCCTGTTTGGAGGCGGTCGCAGGGCCTCAAACTGTTCGCAAGGTCGGCGGCACATCGTCGTTTACAGCGAGCGTAGCGTTTTAAGAAAACAGTCGGGTCGGTGGCGATGGGTCGGACGTTCCGGATCAAGGTGCGCATGCGCCGCTTCAGGCGACAGCACCCCCGAATCGCCTTTGCGATCCGCTCCTTCATGATCTTCTCGGCGACCTTCGGCGGCGCCTATGGGTTTGTCTCCGGCAGCCGGTCCGAGACGTCCGGCTACGATCCCAATGCATTTGCGATCGGCGTCAGCTTCCTGTTCGCGCTCGCCTGCCTCGGCCTCGCCACGCTCAGCATGCGCCTGCGCTTCGTCAACAAGCGGATGCGGGCGCTGGCTGCCCACAACGAAACGCTGATCGACCGCAATTGGGAGCTGAAGGAAGCGGAAGAACGCGCCCGCAGCCTGTTCGAACAGCAGGGCGATCTGATCGTGCTGCGCGACACAAATGGCTGCATCACCTTCGCCAACGACGCCTATTGCGCGCTTGCCGGACAGGCGCGCGGCGCGCTGGTCGGCACGCGCTTTGATTTCGCCGTGCTGGAGCAGGGCGACAGCGCCCGCGAGAGCAACGGCACGCGCATTCACGACCAGAAGATCACAACCCCGCTCGGCGCGCGCTGGATCGCCTGGCGCGAAGGCTATGTTCGCCTCGACGCCGGCCAGCCCGCCGAATTGCAGAGCGTCGGACGCGACGTCACCGACCGCACCGAGACCGAGCGCGCGCTGTCCGACGCCCGCGATCAGGCCGACGCCGCCAACCGGGCCAAATCGCGCTTCCTGGCGATGGCGTCGCACGAGATCCGCACGCCGCTGAACGGCATCATCGGTATGGGCGGGCTGCTGCTCGACACCACGCTGACGCCTGAGCAGTCGACCTACGCCAAGGCCGTGAAGACCTCCGGCGAAGCGCTGATGGCGCTGATCGAGGAGTTGCTCGACTATTCCAAGATCGAAGCCGGCAAGCTCGATCTCGAGCAGCGTCCCTTTTCGCTCTCGGCCCTGATCGAGGACATCACCGAGCTGCTCGCGCCGCGCGCGCAGGCGAAGCAGCTCGAGATCGCCGCCTATGTCGACGAGCGGCTGCCGCTCGAAGTGGTCGGCGACGCCGCGCGGCTGCGCCAGGTGCTGCTCAACCTCGCCGGCAACGCCATCAAGTTCACTGCGAGCGGCGGCGTCGCGCTGATCGTCGAGCTCGGCATCTGGCCGAACGAGATCAGTTTTCTGGTGCGCGACACCGGCATCGGCATCGCAGCCGACGCGCAACAGCGCATCTTCCGCGAATTCGAGCAGGCCGACGAACGCGTCGCCCGCACCTATGGCGGCACCGGCCTCGGTCTCGCCATCAGCGAGCGCATCGTCAAGCGCATGGGCGGCCGCATCACGCTCACGAGCGAGCCGGGCAAGGGTTCGACCTTCGAGGTCGCGATTCCGCTCGCGCCAGCGCACGCTGGCGCAGAACAGACGGCGTTCCCCGTCCCCGATCTCACCGGCAAGTCGATCCTGCTGATCGCCGACGGCATCGAGGCCTCCTTGATCGCGCGCCGGCTGGAGCGCTGGGGCGGCCAGACCTGCATGGTGACGGACGTCGCGGTGGCGGAAGCGCTGCTGCCGGAACGCTCATGGCATTCGGTCCTGATCGATCGCGCGCTCGGCGCTGCCACCGCCGACCGCCTCGGCGAAGCCGCACGCAGTCATGCGACGCAACGCCTCGTGCTGCTGACGTCCGGCTCGCGCCACGAGAAACTTTCGCCGGCCTTCACGGGCTTCCTGGTGAAGCCGCTGCGCGCGGCCTCGCTCGCCGCACGCCTCACGCTACCCCCGGAGGTCGCCTCGCCCGATCTCGCGCCGGAGCCCTCGGCCCCATCCACCGCCGCGGTACCGGCGAAAGGCCTGTCGGTTCTCGTCGCCGAGGACAACGAGATCAACGCGCTGTTGATGCGCTCGCTGCTGACGAAACTCGGCCACCGCGTCGTCATCGCGATCAATGGCGAGGCCGCGCTGGAATCCTGGCTCGGCGCGGCATCGGCCGGCACGCCCTATGATCTCGTGCTGATGGACATCCAGATGCCGCAGCTTGACGGCATCGAAACGACAAAGCGAATCCGTGCGCATGAGGCAGCTAGAGGCGGCCATCACACGCCGATCCTCGCGCTCACCGCCAATACGCTGGTGGAAGATCGCTACGCCTGCTTTGAAGCGGGCATGAACGGGTTTCTGATCAAGCCGCTCGATCGCGAGAAGCTGGAAGAGGCGCTGGCCGGACTGGCGGCGGCGCGGCAGCTCGCGGTTTGATTCGGATTTCATAGGAACCTGATCTCGGCCGGTAATCGACAATTGAAATCGACCGCGTCGCACGTCACCATCCTCTGGGGCATTTAAACAGAGGATTTCGCATGAACGTGCTTTGCCGCCTCGCTTTCGTGATCCTTCTCTGTGGTTCCACTCAAGCCGCCGCGGCCGATAGCTCGCAACTGATCGCCTCGCTCAAGCAAGGCGGCTACGTGCTGGTGTTTCGCCACACCGCTACCGACGACAGCCAAAAGGATGTCTACCCTTTCAAATTCGACGACATGAGCGCCCAGCGTCAGCTCAGTGAAAAGGGCCGGGACATGGCGCGCCAGATCGGGACGGCCATCAAGGAACTCGCGATCCCGATCGGCGACGTCTACACCAGCCGGCTGAACCGCGCGATCGAGGCCGGCAGACTGATCTCCGGCCGCGAGATCAAGCCGGTCGACGCATTGACGGACAGCAGTAACGCGAGTGCGTCGGGCATGGCAAATCCGACCGGTGCAAATGCAAAGGCGGGCCAGGCCGTGCGGCAGTTCGTCGATGCGCCGCCCAAGGCCGGCACAAACACCTTCCTGGTCACCCACAAGACCAACATCGCCGATGCCTTCGGCAAGGAGGCCGGGGACGTGCAGGAAGGTGAAGCCTTCGTCTACAAGGCCGGCGGCTCGGGTCCCGCAACCTTTGCAGGACGCATCAAGCCTGCGGATTGGATCGCGAAGGCAGGCAAGTGAGCCACCTGCCGGCGACGCACGTCAGCTTGGGTGCGGAGCAGGCCGGGAGCCCGGCATCACTGCGCGCTCCGACGGGATGAACCGTTATGCGGCATAAGCCATAAACCGCGGCGCAGACAGCTTGTCATGCGGCGCCTGGCCTCCCCTGAACATGGTGTCTACCTGGGCGGCGCGCTTGCAATGCGGACACACGAAGAGATGCGCGATGATCGGGGTCGGCTCGTCCGCGAGCAGTTCGGAGCGGAACCACTTCATCTCGATATGGCAGTCCGGGCAGGTCGGTGCTTCGAGATGCTCGGCGGCGCTTCTGAGACGATCAACCATGGGGCCCGTTTGCGTTTCCGAAAGCCATAACCAAATACCCCTCGCCGGTCTGCAACAAAAGATACTCAGCCCGAAATTTGACAAAGGGCGCCGTCCATCAAGGCTGCTACAGCCGCCTGAGCGCCACGCTCGCCACCGTGTGATCGGCGCCCTTCTTCAGGATCAGGGTCGCGCGGGGACGAGTCGGCAGGATGTTGTCCTCGAGATTTGCGAGGTTGGTGCGTTCCCAGATCGCGATCGCGGTGGCGGTGGCTTCCTCGTCCGACAACAGCGCGTAGCGATTGAAGTAGGATTTTGGATTGGTGAACGCGGTGTCGCGCAGCGACAGGAAGCGCCTGATGTACCACTGCCGCAGCGCCGCCTCGTCCGCGTCGATATAGACCGAGAAATCGAAGAAGTCGGACACCACGGGCACGGCCTTGCCGTCACGCGGCAGCTTGCCGGTCTGCAGCACGTTGACGCCCTCGACGATCAGGATGTCGGGCTGGTCGATCTCGGCCCACTGGTTCGGCACGATGTCGTAGGTCAAATGCGAATAGACCGGCGCGCGCACATGGCGGCGGCCGGCCTTGATGTCGGAGAGGAAGCTGAGCAGCAGCGGCAGGTCGTAGCTCTCCGGAAAGCCCTTCTTCTGCATGATGCCCTGCCGCTCCAGCACGGCGTTGGGATACAGAAATCCGTCGGTGGTGATCAGCTCGACCTTGGGACGCGGCGACCAGCGCGCCAGCAGCGCCTGAAGCACGCGGGCCGTGGTGGATTTTCCAACCGCGACCGAACCGGCGACGCCGATGATGTAGGGCATCTTGCGGTCGCGGATGTTGAGGAACTGGCGCTCCGCGTAATAAAGCCGCTGCATCGCATCGACATAAATCGACAGCAGGCGCGACAGCGGCAGGTAGATGTCCTCGACCTCCTGCAAATCGAGGCGGTCGTGCAGCGAGCGTAGCCGGTCGAACTCGCCCGGCTCCAGCGTCATCGGCGTGTCGTCGCGCAGTCGCGACCACTCCTCGCGCGTATAGACGCGGTACGGATTATACTGCTGCTCGGGTGCGCGGATATCCATGACGCGACTCTCCACCTCGGCTAGCTGCCGCCCTTACGCGACGCCTTTTCTTCCAACCCTGACATATTGGTCCGCTTGTCCAATGCGGCCTCGACCTCTTCCAGCTTTACGCCGCGGGCCTTGAGCAGCACAAGGAAATGATAGAGCAGGTCGGCGCCTTCGGCGATCAGATGCGCGCGATCGTTTTCGACTGCTGCGATTACGGTTTCGACTGCCTCCTCACCGAACTTTTTGGCGCAATGTTCGGCGCCCTTGTCGAGGAGCTTGCGGGTATAGGACGCCTCGCCACCCGCTGCCGCGCGGGCGTCGATGGTCTCGGCCAGATCGTGGATGGTGAAACGCGGCATACAAATACTCGGAAAACGCGCCTTGGCCGATGATTGGCCGGTTTCTGACGGGATAAGCCGGTTCCCGCCGATGACTTAGCATTTTTAGGAACGGGAGTCGTCAGGCATCGAGGCGCATGGGCAGCCCGCGCCGGGACATGTGCTCCTTGGCTTCGCGGATGGTGAATTCCCCGAAATGGAAGATCGAGGCGGCCAGCACGGCGGTGGCGTGGCCGTCGCGAATACCGTCGACGAGGTGATCGAGATTGCCGACGCCGCCCGAGGCGATCACAGGAACGGGAATGCTGTCGGCGATCGCCCGGGTCAGCGGGATGTCAAAACCCTGCCGCGTGCCGTCGCGGTCCATCGAGGTGAGCAGGATTTCACCGGCACCGAGCCAGACCACTTCCTGGGCATATTCGATGGCATCGATGCCGGTCGAGTTGCGGCCGCCATGCGTGAATATCTCCCAGCGCTCTCCGCCACCGGCGCGCTTGACCCGCTTGGCGTCGATCGCGACCACCACGCACTGCCCGCCGAATTTCTCGGCGGCTTCCTTGACGAACTCGCGCCGCGACACCGCGGCGCTGTTGATCGAGACCTTGTCCGCACCGGCGCGCAGCAGGGTCTTGATGTCGTTCACCTCACGCACGCCGCCGCCGACGGTGAGGGGCATGAAGCAGGCTTCCGCGGTGCGCTGGACCACGTCCAGCATGATGCCGCGATTCTCATGGGTCGCGGTGATGTCGAGAAACGTAAGTTCGTCCGCGCCGGCGGCGTCATAGGCGATCGCCGCTTCGACGGGGTCACCGGCATCGCGCAAATCGACGAAGTTGACGCCCTTGACGACCCGGCCGTCCTTGACGTCGAGGCAGGGGATCACGCGCACCTTGAACATCGGAGGTCTCCTAGGCAGCGCCTGCGTTACGGATCAGGGCGAGGGCGGACGCAGGATCGAGCCGGCCGTCATAGAGCGCGCGGCCGGCGATCGCGCCGGCGAGTTTTTTCGCGCGCGGCGTCAGCATCGCCTTGACGTCCTCGATCGAGGCGAGGCCGCCGGAGGCGATCACGGGAATCGAGATCGCATCCGCCAGCGCAATGGTCGCATCGAGATTCAAGCCTTTGAGCAGGCCGTCGCGCGCGATGTCGGTGAAGATGATGGCGGCAACGCCGGCATCCTCGAAACGCCGTGCGATCTCCAGCACCGTCACCTGCGAGGTCTCGGCCCAGCCTTCGACCGCGACCTTGCCGCCACGTGCATCGAGCCCGACCGCGACGCGGCCGGGGAATTTCCTGGCGGCAGCCTTCACCAATTCGGGGTCGCGCACCGCGGCGGTGCCGATGATGACGCGGGTGATGCCCTTTTCGAGCCAGGCTTCGACAGTCGCGAGATCGCGAATGCCGCCACCGAGCTGCACCGGAATCGTGATCGTCTTCAGCATCGCCTCGACGGCCTGCGCGTTCACAGGCTTCCCGGCAAACGCGCCGTCGAGGTCGACGACGTGGAGATACTCAAAGCCTTGCGCGACGAAGCTCGCCGCCTGCGCAGCGGGATTGAGGTTGAACACGGTCGCGCGCGCCATGTCGCCCTGTTCGAGGCGCACGCATTGGCCGTTCTTGAGGTCGATCGCGGGAAAGAGAATCACGGTTTCCATCGCAAAAAATTCGAGATCAGGGCGAGGCCGAAGCGCTGGCTCTTCTCGGGGTGAAACTGCGTCCCGATCGCGGTGTCCTTGCCGACGATCGCGGTGACGGGCCCGCCGTAATCGGCGCGCGCGAGCACGTCCGCCTCGTTGGTGGCGTTGAGGTGGTAGGAGTGCACGAAATAAGCGTGCTGGCCCTTGGGGCCGAGCGGCAGCCTGTCCAGCACCGGATGCTCGCGCAGCACATCGAGCGTATTCCATCCCATGTGCGGGATCTTCAGCCTCTCGTCGTTCGGCGTGATCTTCTCGACGTCGCCGCCGATCCAGTTCAGCCCTTGCGTGATCACATGCTCCTTGCCGCGGGTGGCGAACAGCTGCATGCCGACGCAGATGCCGAACATCGGCCGCGCCTTGACGCGCACCGCTTCGGTGATCGCCTCGACCATGCCGTTGACGGCATCGAGCCCGCGCCGGCAATCAGCGAAGGCACCGACGCCCGGCAGTACCAGACGGTCGGCGCTGTAGGCCTGGTCTGGATCGCTGGTGACGAACACCTTTTGCGGGTTGTCCATGCCGCGCGCGGCGCGCTCGAACGCCTTGGCGGCCGAATGCAGATTGCCGGAACCGTAATCGATGATGGCGACGCTCATCTTGACCCTCCCGGTTCTGGAAACAAACCAATGATGCCACCTGCCGGCATTGGCGGCGGGTTGGAGAATTGCTGACCCGGCACGTTGCGGGTCGGCGGCGGGCCACCGCGATCGACGGCCCATTGATCGTTGACGATGCCGCGCTGCTTCTGGCTCCAGCGCTCGAAGAAGCGGCGCTCGGCGGTGTCCTCGTCGTCGGAAATCACCACGTCGAGCTGTCGCCATTTACCGCGCGAGAGCGTCCAGCGGCGCAGGCTGGAGGCCTCGAATCCCATCAGCAGCGCGACGATGATGTCGGCGAAAAAGATCGACGAACGGCCGACACCGAGGCTGGACAGCCCGACGTTGAAGGCGGCAACGAAGATCACCCAGCCGATCAGCGCCAGCCACAGCCGATTCCACAGCAGCCAGAGCGGTCCGAAGATCATCGCCCAGAAATGGAAGCCGTCGCGCACGAAGACGAACTTGTCGGTCGCGCGCAGATCGGATCCTGCGGGGGAGGGAGCATGAACTGTGTAGACGGACATGGCGATGCCCCGTTCCCTAGGAATTCAGTGATACCGCAAACGGCGCGGGCCGCGGGCCGAAAGATGTCAGCCGCCGAGCGAGCCCTTGGTGGACGGGATTTCGCCCACCGCCTTCGGATCGATCGCGACGGCGGTGCGCAGCGCCCGTGCCAGACCCTTGAAGCAGGACTCGGCGATATGGTGGCTGTTATCGCCATATAGGGTCTCGACGTGAAGAGTCACGCCGGCGTTCATGGCGAAGGCCTGGAACCACTCGCGCACCAATTCGGTGTCGAACTCGCCGATCTTGTCGCGGGGGAAGTCGACCTTGAACACCAGGACCGGGCGGCCCGAGATGTCGATGACCACGCGTGACAGCGTCTCGTCCATGGGCATGTGCACGCCGGCATAGCGGGTGATGCCCGCCATGTTGCCGAGCGCCTGCTTGACGGCCTGGCCGAGCGCGATGCCGGTGTCTTCGGTGGTATGGTGATGATCGATGTGCAAATCGCCGACCGCCTTGACCGTGAGGTCAATGCGGGAATGGCGGGCGAGGAGATCGAGCATATGGTCGAAAAAGCCGATGCCGGTCGCGATATTGGACACGCCGGAGCCATCGAGGTTCACGGTGACCTCGATGTCGGTTTCCTTGGTCTTGCGCTTGATCGTCGCGGTGCGCATCAAAACACGCTTCCATCCTAGTTCGGGCCGAAAACGCCGGTCTTTTAACAGCCAAATGACGCCTTCGCTACTGCGGCAACGGCTGGCCGGGCCTCTACTTCTGCCTATGGTGAGCAAATTGGGCCCGGAGCGGCCCGTTGTGCCCCCGCTCCCGACCGCCTAAATCAGCCCGGTCAACGAGGATCATTCATGCAGGACTCCCCAAACAGCTCGCCGGGCTGGCACGGCACCACGATTTTGACGGTCCGCAAGGGCGGCAAGGTGGTGGTCGGCGGCGACGGCCAGGTCTCGATCGGCCAGACCGTGATCAAGCACAACGCCAGGAAGGTCCGGAAACTCGGCAAGGGCGACGTCATCGGCGGCTTTGCCGGCGCCACCGCCGACGCCTTCACGCTGTTCGAGCGTCTGGAAGCCAAACTCGAGCAATATCCGGGGCAATTGACCCGGGCCGCCGTCGAGCTCGCCAAGGACTGGCGCACCGACCGTTATTTGCGGCGGCTGGAGGCCATGATGATCGTCGCCGACAAGGACGTCTCCCTGGTGCTGACAGGCACCGGCGACGTGTTGGAGCCCGAAGCCGGCGTCATGGCGATCGGCTCCGGCGGGAATTACGCGCTGGCGGCCGCCCGCGCCCTACTCGACACCGACAAGGACGCCGAGACCATCGTCCGCCGCTCCCTCGACATCGCCGCCGATATCTGCGTCTACACCAACCGCAATGTGACCATCGAAGCGCTGTCGGCCGGGTAGGCCATGGCCCTCGCCTACACCTTCCGCCCGATGACCGCGGCCGTTCTGCCGCTGATTCGGCGATGGCTGGGCGAAGCGCATGTGCGGGAATGGTGGGGCGATCCGGACGAGCAGTTCGCGCTCGTGAGCGGCGATCTCGGCGAGCCGGCAATGGACCAGTTCATCGTGTTGGCCGAAGGCAAGCCGTTCGGCTATCTTCAATGCTACCGCCTGACCGCCTGGAATACGGGTGTTGGGCCGCAACCGGAGGCCACCCGTGGCATCGATCAGTTCATCGGCGAAAGCGACATGATCGCGCGCGGGCACGGTTCGGCATTCATCCGGCAATTCGCCGACGCGCAGTTGCGGCAGGGCCTGCCGCGCATCGTCACTGATCCTGATCCGCTCAACGCGCGCGCCGTGCGCGCCTATGAGAAGGCCGGCTTTGTCCGCGACCGCATGGTCGAGACGCCCGACGGGCCCGCACTCCTGATGGTGCGCGAGCCATGACGCTGGCAACCACGCATGAGAGCAAGGCCGCGTTTCCGCCGCTCGCCTGGGTCGGCATCGCGCTGCTGCTGCTGGCGATGCAGGCCTCGATCCTGCTTGCGATGGGCCGGGTGCCGATCTGCACCTGCGGCTATGTCAAGCTGTGGCATGGCGTGGTGAACAGCTCGGAGAATTCGCAGCACATCGCCGACTGGTACACCTTCTCGCACATCCTGCACGGCTTCCTGTTTTACGGGCTGACCTGGCTGCTGTTCGCGCGGCTGCCGTTCGTGTCTCTGTCCTGGCCCGCCCGCCTGATCATCGCCATTCTGATCGAAGGTGCCTGGGAGATCGTCGAGAACTCGCCCTTCATCATCGAACGCTACCGCGCCGGCACGATCTCGCTGGATTATTTCGGCGACAGCATCGTCAATTCGATCTCTGACAATTTGTCCATGATGCTGGGCTTCCTCGTAGCGCGCCTGCTGCCTGTATCAGTGACCATCCTGCTTGGGCTCGCCTTCGAAATCATGCTGGCGCTGCATATTCGCGACAATCTGACGCTCAATATCCTGATGCTGATCCATCCGATCGAGGCCGTGAAACTATGGCAATCGGGTCCGCCGATCATCTGACGGCCAAAAAAAGCGGCTTGTCCCGCCCCGCATCTGATCCTAGCTAAGGTCCCATGACAGACTTCTCCCCCCGCGAAATCGTTTCCGAACTCGACCGTTTCATCGTCGGCCAGGCCGATGCCAAGCGCGCCGTCTCGATCGCGCTGCGCAACCGCTGGCGGCGGCAGCAGCTCGAAGGCTCCTTGCGCGAAGAGGTGCTGCCGAAGAACATCCTGATGATCGGCCCGACCGGGGTCGGCAAGACCGAGATCGCGCGGCGGCTCGCCAAGCTTGCCAACGCGCCGTTCCTGAAGGTCGAGGCGACGAAATTCACCGAGGTCGGCTATGTCGGCCGCGACGTCGAGCAGATCGTGCGCGATCTCGTCGAGGTCGCGATTTCTCAGGTCCGCGAGCGCAAGCGCAAAGACGTGCAGGCACGTGCGCAGCTCGCCGCTGAGGAGCGCGTACTTGATGCCCTGGTCGGCGCCAATTCCAGCGCCGCGACGCGGGACTCCTTCCGCAAGAAGCTGCGCGCGGGCGAGCTCAACGACAAGGAAATCGAGATCGAGACGCAAGGCGGCGGCAGCGGCTTTCCGATGTTCGAGATCCCGGGCATGCCTGGCGCGCAGATGGGCGCGGTTTCGATCGGCGACATCTTCGGCAAGCTCGGCGGACGCAGCAAGACGCGGCGGCTGACGGTGGAGAGCTCGCACGAGATCCTCATCAACGAGGAATCCGACAAGCTGCTCGACAGCGATCAGTTGACGATGGAGGCGATCAGTGCGGTCGAGAACAACGGCATCGTGTTCCTGGACGAGATCGACAAGATCTGCGCCCGCGAAGGCCGCGCCGGCGGCGACGTCTCGCGCGAGGGCGTGCAGCGCGACCTGCTGCCGCTGATCGAGGGCACCACCGTCTCGACCAAGCACGGCGCGGTGAAGACCGACCACATCCTGTTCATTGCCTCAGGCGCCTTCCACGTCGCAAAACCGTCCGATTTGCTGCCGGAATTGCAGGGCCGCCTGCCGATCCGCGTCGAGCTGCAGGCGCTGACCCGTGACGACATGCGCCGCATCCTGACCGAGCCGGAGGCTTCGCTGATCAAGCAATATGTCGCGCTGATGCAGACCGAAGGCGTCACGCTCGACATCACCGACAACGCCATCGACGCGCTTGCGGACGTCGCGGTGGCCGTGAATTCCACCGTCGAGAACATCGGCGCGCGGCGGCTGCAGACCGTGATGGAGCGGGTGCTGGACGAGATCTCCTTCACCGCCCCAGATCGCAGCGGCGAGACCGTCAGGGTCGACGCCGATTTCGTGCAGAAGCACGTCGGCGACCTCGCCAAGAACGCGGATTTGAGCCGGTTCATTTTGTAATTCCGGACGGTCGCGCTATGGATGCGGCGTGACCGCACGCTTCCTGCAAAACCCCTGGCGCCTGCTGCTCGCGATCAACGCGGCAATCATCGTTGGCGTCTTCGTTCACAAGATCCAGCTGCCGCCTTACGTCCCCTACATCCACCTCCTCGTCGATTACCATTTTGGCTTCATCAAGCGCGCGCTGATCGGGACGATCGTCGCGCTGTTCACCGACAAGGTGCCGCTATGGCTGGTGTTCGCGCTCGGCGGCGCTACATGGCTGGTGACGCTCGGGCTGTACGCAAGACTATTCCAGACAACGTTCGGCTTCACCGCGAAGACATTGCCGACGTTCGTCTTCATCGCGGGCTCGCCGTTCTTCCTCAAGAACTTCATGCACACGCTCGGCCATTTCGACATCTATGGCTGCGCGCTGGCGATCGTCCTGCTGCTGGTGCCGGCCGGCTCGCTGCTGTTCGTGGCGCTGGCTGCGCTGTTCTCGATCGTTCTCGTCCTGATCCACCACATCCATCTCTTGATGTATGTGCCGACCATCATCACCATCGTCGTGATCAGGCATTATCTAGCGCATGGCTGCGATCGCACCAATGTCGCGTTCGGCATCATGGCCCTGCTGGCCGTCTCCGCGCTGTTCTTCGCCGCGCAGTTTTGGGGAACGATGCCGGTCCCGGAGGCGGATTTCGTCGCCGATCTGAAGAGCCGGATGGCCGATCCGTCGCGGACCGACCTGCTGCAGTTTGCCTACATCTGGTATCAGCCGTTGGCGAAGGAGATTTCCGACACTTGGGGCCGCCTGCCGCACAACATCCTCGGCGTGCCCGTGTTCGCGCTGCTGATCTGGCTGCACACACCGCTGTGGCGCTATTTTGCGAATTTGATCGGCGCGCTCGCAAGCGACACGCATCGCCGCCTCGTCATTGCGGCGCTGATCGGCGTCAGCCTCGCCTATGTCGTGATGTTCGCGATGGTATTCGACTATTCGCGCTGGATCTCGAACTGGGCAGTCTGCATGTTCCTGATCCTGCACGCGGTGAAGATGCTGCCCGCCGCACGCGAGACGCCGCTGATTTCGGCGGAAGATCAGACGACAAATATCTTCGGCCTGATTGTCACATTGATCCCGCGCGTCGGAATCGTGCGGCCGTTCTAATATCTCGCCCGCCTGATCCGCACGTAGAGCGCGCCCTCGCCGCCATGGCCGATACCGGCCTCTTCGAATCCGACGACGAAGGCCCGGAATTCCGGCAGGCTCAGCCATTCCGGCACCTGACGGCGCAGCACGCCGCTTTCGCCGCCGCTTCGGCCCTTGCCGGTGATGACCAGCACGAAGGTCAGGCCGTCATGATGGGCGCGGTGCAGGAAGCCGCTCAGCGCGCGGTGGGCACGCATCTGGGTCATGCCGTGCAGATCGAGCCGCGCCTCGATCTCGCTGCGCCCGCGCGACAGCTTTGTGCGCTCGCGCTTGCCGAGCGGCGCCAGCGGCGGCACCGCCGGCTTCGCTGCGCGCGGTGCCGGGGCAGCGGCAATCGGACGTGGCGACGGCGCAATCCGGGGGGCGGGCGCTGCAGGCGAAGACTCGGTGCGTGGTGCAGCTTGCGCCTTCGCCGCACGATGCTTTCTCAGCGGCTTGACCTGCTTTGCGACCGTATCCCACAGCGCGCGCTCTTCCTCACTCAGCGCGCGACGGCGCGGCGAGGGACGAGGCTCCAGCACGGGCGGACGGGACGATCGCTTCATTGTTGCCGATGGGAGCGATTTTTCACCGGCCGCCGCGGCTCCTGAACTGGCTCGATCACGGGACGCGGCACCGGCAGCGGGACTGGACCGGCGACAGCGACCGTCTCGCTCTTGCTTTGCAGCTCGGCAGGCGGCTTGTCCTTCGCAGGCTCCGTTTGCGGAAACAGCTTTGCGATCTTCTCCGAGGGCCGCGGGTCCGGCACCGGGAGCCGCGCGCCGCGCGTTGTGGGATCGAGGCTCTTCGGCACCAGCATCACGAAATGCATGGCATGGCGCAGCCGTCCGGAGACCCGGCCGGCATCCTGACCCGCGCCGAAATAGAGATCGGCGCGCGCCGGACCGATGATGGCCGAGCCCGTGTCCTGCGCGATCATCAAGCGATGGAACGGCGTCTTCGCGCGTTCGGAATCGATCGGCAGCTCGCCTTCGATGAAAAACGGGGTGCCGTAGACGTGGAGCGATTTGTCGACCGCGATCGAGCGGCCGGCCGTCAACGGAATGCCTTGCGCGCCGACCGCCTCCTCCTTGTCGGATAGATTGACCTCGCGAAAGAAGATGTAGGAGCGGTTCTGGCGGCGCAGCTCCTTGGCACCGTCAGGGGTCTGCGCCATCCACTCCCTGATCTTCTGCATCGACATCTCTTCCTTTGGAATGATGCCGCGCTCGATCAGGATGCGACCGACCGCCGTATAGGGATAGCCGTTATAGGCGTCGTAGTTGAGCCGGACCGTGCCGCCGTCGTCGAACTTGATCCGCGCCGAACCCTGGATCTGGGCGAACAGCAGATCGGTCGGGTCCTTCAGCCAGGCAATCTCGAGTCCGCGGCCGGCGATCTTGCCGTCCTCGATCTCGGCGCGGTCGTAATAAGGCACGAGCTTGCGGCGGCCGATCTTGCGATAGACCGGGCCCTTGTTGGGCAGGCTGACCGAATCCTGCTTGTAACCGCGCACAAAGAGATTCGAGGGGCGGCGATAGACCGGGACATTGTAGACGTCGGTCTGCGTGCGCGATCCCTCCAGCACCGGTTCGTAATAGCCGGTGACGAAACCATCGGGCTCGCCGAGGCGCGAGATCCGCAGCGGCGCAAAATTCTCCTCGAAGAAGGTTTTGGCCCGAGCGTCGTCGGTAAGCTCGAGCGATTTGGCGACCCGGCAGGGTTCGCCCAGCGAGGCGCCCAAAGCCTTCGGTTCGGGAGCGCCGGTCTGCGCGTTGATCGGACGGCAGCTCGCGCGAAAGGTCTTGTAGGCGGCGAGATGATTGTCGTCGCCCCAGCCCTTCACGTCGGCCCAGGCCAGCGGCAGATATTG
This sequence comes from Bradyrhizobium sp. 155, assembly GCF_023101105.1. Taxonomy (NCBI): domain Bacteria; kingdom Pseudomonadati; phylum Pseudomonadota; class Alphaproteobacteria; order Hyphomicrobiales; family Nitrobacteraceae; genus Bradyrhizobium; species Bradyrhizobium sp. 155. Next base: position 7,863,975 of record NZ_CP064704.1, read on the forward strand.
GGCGCCGGGAATTTCGAGCGGCAGGGGAAGCTGCGGATATGGCAAGGCGCGCGGCGGCGCGGCAGGCAATTCCGGGAGATGATGGTGATGGCTGCGATAGTGGCGCCGCGCCGCCTCAGCGCCGAGTGAAAACGACGACAGCGCGACGGCACCTGCGCAAAGCGCCGTCGCGCTGGTCTTCAGGAAAACCTTAATTCGCGCTTCCGGTGCCAACCAGCTTCCAGTTCGGATCGCGAGAAGTGATGTCGCGGGCGAAAGTCCAGATGTCGGTGATGTCGGCGACCGTGTCGGCGCTTCCGTCGACGATGTTGCCGGCCTTGTCCCGGGTGGCCGAGATCATCTGCGAGACGAAGCGGATCGTGAGCTGGGCGGTGCGGTCGCGCAGTTCGGCGCCGACGAGCTCGGCCTTGTCGATCGAGACAAAACGCGTCTCGGTCTTCTGCTCGTTCTTCTCGCGCTCCTTGATCGCGGCATCGAAGCTTTCATAGACCTCCGACGACAGCAGGTCGCGCAGCGCGCGGCGGTCGCCATTGGCAAAGGCCAGCACGATCATCTCATAGGCGCCGCGGGCGCCGGAGATGAAATGCCGCGGATCGAAGGTGGAATCCTTTTCGACGATGGCGTCGAGACCCTGGGCGAGCACGGTGCCCGGCTCGGTCAGGCCCTTCCAACGGTCGGAGGGCGGGGTCGGCTCGGCCGTCGGCGCCAAGGGAGCCTGGTCGATGACCTTGCCCGGCATGGTGACGACGTTCTTGTCCTGGGCGCCCTGGAGCGCGTTGCGGTCGAACGGCGGCCGCTCGTTGCCCGTGCGCTGCCCCAGCACGCTGCGCAGCCTCAGAAAGATGAAGACCGCCAGCGCCAGGAAGATGATGGTGTAGATGTCCACGTCGTATTCGCTTTCTGGTCGTCTGTAGAAGGGGCCGTCTCGAAAGGATCGTGCCGGGAAAATCGATCCGGCCAGTAGACCGTTCCATACCGGAACGGCAAGTCTACATCACCATTTTGGGTCCGCGCGTCAGGTCCGTGGGATGTAGGCACGAAATCTTGCCCGGCCAATGGCGCCTTTTGGCACAGCACCGAGTGTAGCGCGTTTTATGCTTAAGGGGAAACCCGATCCTGCCCGGAAATCGCGCATCTTCAATCGTTTAAGGCGCAGTTGCGCTGGATCGCCGGGGTGAACGCCACAGTTGTGGGCGTGGCCGGAATTCCCCATCCGGGACCGTTCGTCCTTGTGGAACGAGGTAGCCCTATGTTAGCCAACCGCCGCGAAATTCAGCCCAATCGGGTAAGGAGACACTCTTATGACCAACGGTAACGGCACCCCTCCCGAGGCGGCCCAGGCTCCCCAGCTCAACGTCCTGGCGCAATATACCAAGGACCTCTCGTTCGAAAATCCGAATGCGCCCAGCTCGCTCCAGCAGCAGAGCCAGCCGCCCCAGATCAACATCCAGATCAATGTCAGCGCCAACAATCTCAGCGAACAGGAGTTCGAGGTGACGCTGTCGGTCGAGGGCAAGGCCGAGACCGCCGGCAAGATCATGTTCTCGTTCGAGCTCGCTTATGCCGGCGTCTTCCGCATCTCCAACGTGCCGAAGGACAATTTGCATCCGCTGGTCATGATCGAATGCCCGCGCCTGCTGTTCCCGTTTGCCCGTGAGATCATCGCCACTGCCGTGCGCGACGGCGGGTTCCCGCCTTTGATGCTGGATCCGGTCGACTTCGTCGGCCTCTATCGCCAGAACATGGAGCGGCAAATGGCCGCTCAGCCGAGCGGCCAGGCTTAACCAGCCAAAGGGGCGGCTGGAGCGGGCAAGAACTCGTTCCAGATCGCCTTGTCGCCGAGCGTTGCGATGAAGGCCCGGTGGGCCTCGCGCTCGGCGTCCGAAATGCGCGGGGTGAGCGGCGCCGGCCGTTGCCGCCGAGGCGCATCGGCAGCCCCATTGGCGCGAGTCTCTTCGGATTCCGAAGCAAGCAGCAGCTGCGACTGCCGCGCCCCGACCAGATCCACATAGACTTCCGCAAGCAGCTCGGCGTCGAGCAATGCGCCGTGCTTGGTGCGGCGTGAATTGTCGATCGCATAGCGTGAGCAGAGATCGTCGAGCCGGTTCGACACGCCGGGATGCTTGCGCCGAGCCAGCAGCAGCGTATCGACCAGCCGCTCGCGCGGGATCGCCGGGCGCTTGATCCGGTCGAGCTCGGCATTGATGAAGCTGATGTCGAACGAGGCATTGTGGATCACCAGCGGCGCGTCGCCGATGAACTCCAGAAAATCGTCGACGACCTCGTGAAACAGCTGCTTCGTCGCCAGGAATTCGGCCGACAGCCCGTGCACCGCAAAGGCTTCTGCCGGCATGTCCCTTTCGGGATTGATGTAGACGTGGAAACTCTGCCCCGTCGGCATGCGATTGAGCATCTCGACGCAGCCGATTTCGACCAGGCGATCTCCCCGCAACGGGTCAAGGCCGGTGGTTTCTGTGTCGAGAACGATTTCGCGCATGATCTGGGAAGCCGTGTCAGGCGGCGAATCAGGCGCGCCGCTGCGGCATCTTAACGACGTCGGCGAGGATGTGCGCGATTTGGGCGCGCACCGGTTCGAGTCCGTGGGATGTATCCACCACGAAATCGGCACGCCTGCGCTTTTCCGCATCGGGTGTCTGCTTGGCGATGATGGCGTCGAGCTTGGCCTCGTCCATCGTGCCGCGCGCCAGCACCCGCTCGCGCTGCAGTTCCGGAGACGTGGTGACGACGACTACGGCATCGACCCGCGTCTCGCCACCCGTCTCGAACAGCAGCGGTATGTCCAGCACCACGACCGGCGCGTTGGCGGCTTCGGCGTCGGCGAAGAACTTTTTCCGGGAAGCGCCGAGCATCGGATGGACGATCTGCTCGAGCTGCTTGATGGCCGCAGGATCGTGCACCACACGCGCCGAGAGTTTTGGCCGATCAACCTTGCCGTTCGCGGTAGTGCCGGGGAAGGCGGCCTCGATCGCGGGTGCGGCCTCGCCCTCATAGAGCTGATGGACGGCCGCATCGGCATCGTAGACAGGCACGCCAGCCTCCGCGAACAATTTCGCGGTGGTGGATTTGCCCATCCCGATCGAGCCGGTCAGTCCCAGGATCCGCATCAGCGCCCAACCATATCTGCCAGTCACACCGCAACTAGCCGCTCGCGCCGCAGGAACGCAAGCAGCGGCAGCAGCGGCAAGCCGAGAATGGTGAAGTGGTCGCCCTCGATACGCTCGAACAAATGGATCCCCAGGCTTTCGAGCTGATAGCCGCCGACGCTGGTGCTGACGGCGCCGCCGGCGATGTCGAGATAGGCCGAAAGCTCGGCCTCGGTCATCTGCCGCATCGTGAGGCAGGCAACCGAGACGTCCTCGAAGATGATCTCGCCATCGCGTGCGATCGCCACGGCGGAATTCAGCTCATGGCTATGGCCGGAGAGATCGCGCAGCTGCGCCAGCGCCTGGGCGCGGCCCGCTGGCTTGTTGAAGAGGCGATCGCCAAGCGCCAGCGTTTGATCAGCACCAATGACGGTGCTTCCAACGTGATGGGCCGAGACTGCCTTGGCTTTTTCGCGCGCCAGCAGCAGGGCAATCTCGCGCGGACCAGAAAGCCCGGAGGCGGCCTGGATGCCGCGCTCGTCGATATCAGCCGTGATCGCCTTGAACTCGAGCCCGGCATTCGCCAGGAGCATCTTTCTCGCGCTGCTCTGCGAGGCCAGGATCAACGAAGATTTGCCGAGCCAGAGACCCATCGCGAAACTATCCCAAAGCTATTCAGAAGGCCGGTTACGCTGACGATCGCTGTAAAGTTTCATGATCGCCGCGGCGGTTTCCTCGATCGAGCGCCGCGTGACGTCGAGCAGCGGCCAATCGTGCTTGGCGCTCAGCTTGCGGGCAAATGCGACCTCCTCGGCGACCGATTGCTTGTCGGTATAAGTGTCGCTGCTGGAATCGGCCCCCATGGAGAGCAGGCGGTTCGTGCGCACCTGGATCAATCGTTCCGGCGTCGCATGCAAGCTCACCACCAGCGGTCGCGTCAACGTCTCCAGTTGCGAGGGCACCGGAATGCCTGGAACCAGCGGCACGTTGGCAGTGCGGATGCCTCGGTTGGCAAGGTAGATCGACGTCGGGGTCTTGGAGGTGCGGGAAACGCCGACGAGCACCACGTCCGCGTCGTCGAGCCCTTCGACATGCTGGCCGTCATCGTGGATCATCGTGTAGTTCAACGCGTCGATACGCTTGAAGTATTCGGCATTGAGCACGTGCTGGGCGCCGACCCGGCCGGTCGTGGCAGCTCCGAGATAGGCCTCGAACAACTGCATCACCGGCCCGATGATCGACAGGCTCGGAACATTGATCCCCTTGCACTTATCCTCGAGCCTCGAAACCAGATCCTTCTCGAGCAGCGTGAACAGCACGATTCCCGGCGCTTCCTCGATCTCGTCGAGCACGCGATCGAGCTGTTTCTGGCTGCGCACCAGCGGATAGACGTGCTCGACCGGGGTCACGTTGGCGTACTGGGCGGCAACGGCGCGCGCGACCGTGATCAGCGTCTCACCGGTGGAGTCGGAGACGAGGTGCAGATGGAAATAATTGTTCGAAGTCGGCACAAAAGCCCTTTGTATGGAGTCGGTGTGGTTTGTGGATTTCTGTGGAGCTTAACCTCCCGGAAAGGGATGTGCGACACCGGGGGCGGGACAACGGCGGATTTTCTTCACACCGCTGCCCCTGAGAACAACTTCGACGCCCTCCCGAAAGGGAAACGGGATTGCGTCGATAACCCTCTTGATAAGCTGCCGACAGAAACGCGCAAGCCTTTGAAGCTGACCGACTTATCGAAAGCGGCCGGAGCTGTCAGAGGATATGTTGATGGATGTGAACAAGCGCGTGTGAACGGGCGGACGGAGATGTGTGAGTCCAATTCACCGTCACATAGACTCAAACCTTAAGAATCTAAGATTCTTATTGGAGAAGGGCGCTACGGACGGATATGTGTGCAGGCAAGACCTTAACGAGTTCTTACTATCCCCAACGTTTCCCCTCGGCTGGGCAGGAATCCGGACCCCCAGACATGTTTGAAGACGTCTACCTCTGGATCAAGGCGCTGCATGTGATCGCCGTCATTTCCTGGATGGCGGGCATGCTCTATTTGCCACGGCTGTTCGTTTATCATTGCGAGGCTGAAGTCGGCTCGCAGCAGTCGGAAACGTTCAAGATCATGGAACGGCGGCTGTTCAAGGCGATCATCAACCCCGCTATGATCGTGACCTGGCTCGCCGGGCTCTACCTCGCCTGGGCTGGACACTGGTTCACTTTCGGCTGGCTGCACGTAAAACTGGCACTGGTCCTGGCGATGTCCGCGGTCCACGGCTTTTTTTCGCGCTGGCTGAAGGATTTCGCGGCGGACCGGCGCCCCCGGAGCCAGAAATTCTATCGGATTATCAACGAGGTACCAACTGCCTTGATGATTCTGATCGTCATCATGGTGATCGTGAAGCCGTTCTAGGCAGCGGTCGCGAACAATCGCTCAGTGCTTCTGCTTGCGGAGTGTGAGGCGATTTTCTATATTAGCGATATCCCACCCAACGCAGGCGGATGTGGTCGTGTCTGAGCTTTCCAGAGGCCGGACACCCCATCAGGTTTGAAGCCTCACCGGCGCTCTCCTTGCCAGACCTGCGGACCTTACCTTTTCGCGTCCGCATTTCAGAGCCTCCTCGCACCCCCCTCCCAGGTTACCCCACAGGACCACCCCAATGCGGGAAATCAAACTCCAGGACCTCAAGTCGAAGACGCCGGCCGAGCTCGTCTCGTTCGCGGAAGAGAATGGGGTCGAGAATGCCAGCACCATGCGCAAGCAGGAGCTGCTGTTCGCCATCCTCAAGCAGCTTGCGCTCGCCGAGACCGACATCGTCGGCGAAGGCGTCGTCGAGGTTCTCTCCGACGGCTTCGGCTTCCTCCGCTCGCCCGATGCGAATTATCTGCCGGGCCCGGATGACATCTACGTTTCGCCCTCGCAGATCCGCCGTTTTGGCCTGCGCACCGGCGACACTATCGAAGGCCACATCCGCAGCCCGAAGGAGGGCGAGCGCTATTTCGCGCTGCTGAAGGTCAACACGCTCAATTTCGAGGACCCGGAAAAGGCCAAGCACAAGGTCAATTTCGACAACCTCACGCCGCTGTTTCCGAATCAGCGCTTCCGCATGGAAATCGACGACCCCACGCGGAAAGACCTGTCTGCAAGGGTGATCGACATCGTTGCGCCGATCGGCAAGGGTCAGCGCGCGCTGATCGTCGCGCCGCCGCGCACGGGCAAGACCGTGCTGATGCAGAACATCGCGCACTCGATCGCGCATAATCATCCCGAGTGCTATCTGATCGTGCTCCTGATCGACGAACGTCCGGAAGAAGTCACGGACATGCAGCGCTCGGTGAAGGGCGAGGTCGTCTCCTCGACCTTCGACGAGCCGGCGGTGCGCCATGTCCAGGTCGCCGAGATGGTGATCGAGAAGGCCAAGCGTCTGGTTGAGCATGGCCGCGACGTCGTGATCCTGCTGGACTCCATCACGCGCCTCGGCCGCGCCTACAACACCGTGGTGCCGTCATCGGGCAAGGTGCTGACCGGCGGTGTCGATGCCAACGCGCTGCAGCGGCCGAAGCGGTTCTTCGGCGCCGCCCGCAACATCGAAGAGGGCGGCTCGCTGACGATCATCGCGACTGCGCTGGTTGATACCGGCAGCCGTATGGACGAAGTCATCTTCGAAGAGTTCAAGGGCACCGGCAACTCCGAGCTGATCCTCGATCGCAAGGTGTCGGACAAGCGGACCTTCCCGGCGATCGACATTTCGCGCTCCGGCACCCGTAAGGAAGAGCTGATCACCGATCCGGTGGTCTTGAAGAAGATGTACGTACTCCGCCGCATCCTGAATCCGATGGGGACGATGGACGGCATCGACTTCCTGCTCGACAAGCTGCGCTCGACCAAGAGCAATTCCGAGTTCTTCGATTCGATGAACACCTGATTGCAGTGCAACATGATCCAAAGGGCGCCTTCGGGCGCCCTTTTTCTTTGTGCGACTTTGTTGCAGCGAGCTGCAGCATGGCGGGGCGTTGTCGTCTGGAGTAGGCGTTGTCTAAGATGTTGATATAATTTATGAATAGCGGATCGAGGGATGCCGCTCATTCCGTTGCAAGTGGTTCTTGCAGTAGACGCTCGCGAATTTATTGCATCGCACTATTGGTTTTGCTGCGAGAATCCAAGCAGCATAATCGCTCGATTTGTCAGCCGAAACGGATGTTTGCCTTTTCCCTTTCAGCCGGACAAATAGGCTATGTATCCGCGAGACCACACCATCTTTGCACTGTCGTCTGGCCGTCCGCCAAGTGCGCTTGCGGCGGTGCGTGTCTCCGGGCCAGGCGCCAGCCTGGTGCTGACGACGCTGGCGGGCAAGCTGCCGGCGCCGAGGCAGGCCAGCCGCCGGCTCCTTCATGACGGCGTGGGCCAGCCGATCGACGATTCGGTGGTGTTGTGGTTTCCGGGGCCCGGCAGCGCGACCGGCGAGGACGTCGCCGAATTTCACGTCCATGGCGGCCGCGCGGTGCTGGCCGCACTGTTTACCGCAATTTCCGTAATTCCGAATATGCGAGCTGCCGAACCGGGCGAATTCACCCGGCGCGCCTTCGAGAACGGCAAGCTCGACCTGACCGAGGCGGAGGGCCTCGACGATCTCATTCATGCCGACACCGACCGCCAGCGCCGCCAGGCGTTGCGGCAGTTGCAGGGTCTCCTCGGCAATCGCGCGCGCGACTGGCGCGAGCGCATCATCGACGCCTCGGCCTTGATCGAGGCCGGCATCGATTTCTCCGACGAGGGCGATGTGCCCGCCGAGTTGAGAGCGCCTGCGGTCAAGGCGATCAGTGCGCTGCATGACGAAATCGCAGAAGTCCTTGCGGCACAGGGACAAGCTGAACGCTTGCGCGACGGCCTGGTGGTTGCGATCGCGGGCGAGCCGAATGTCGGCAAGTCGACGCTGATCAACCAGCTCGCGCGCCGCGACGTCGCGATCGTCTCGCCGCATGCCGGCACGACACGCGATGTGATCGAGGTGCAGCTCGATCTTGATGGCTATCCCGTCACGGTGATCGACACGGCCGGCATTCGCGAGACCAACGATCCGGTGGAGCAGGAGGGTGTTCGCCGGGCGCGAGCCCGAGCCGAAGACGCCGACCTCGTGTTGTGGCTGGTGGAGGCGGGGCGCGCGGTCGATCCGGCCGCAATGCCGTTGCTGGGGAAGTCCGGCAATGCAGGCAGCCGCTCCGGCGGTTCGGTCTGGATCGTGCGCAACAAGATCGATCTCGGCGGGGTCGAGGACGTCGGCCTGTACGGTGAGTTCGGAATCGCCGCCAGCCGGGGGGACGGCATTCCCGCGCTGGTCGATGCTATGGTGAAATTCGCCGCCGACTTCTTCGGAACGACTGAGGGCGCGTTGGTGACCCGGGCCCGGCAGCGGGATTTGCTGCGCCGGGCGTCGGACAGCTTGCGGCGGAGTCTGGAGCTTGTAGAAGACGGCGAGGAGCTTGCCGCCGAAGAGCTGCGCGCTGCGGCCTATGCCTTGGGCCGGCTGCTGGGTCGGGTGGATGTCGAGGACGTCCTGGGGGCGATTTTTCAGAAGTTCTGCGTTGGGAAGTAGCCCTAGTTCTTCATTGTACAACTAGCCTTTGTTCCACTTCTTCGTTTCACGTGAAACACTGCGGTCGCGTTCCGAGACGTTTCACGTAAAACGTGACTCCATTACCCATATTTGCTGGCAAACGTGGCAGCTAAGGGAGCGGGTGAGCGGAGAGATCCCGGATCACTCCGCTCGCGATGATGGGAGTATGCCGCTGCCATCGAGCTTCGAGACCGGGCCGCATCTGGACGTTACGGCCCTTCAGTAGACACTTTATGCGTCGGGAGCTCCGTTTTCTCCCACTGAAAATGATAATCTTTCCAAGGGCGGTTCTACTGTGCCCGGGGTTGTTTTCGCGAAAAACATCTGGGCTCCGCTTGCACCGTTTCACGTGAAACAACCGCCTTTCCAGTTTCCGCTTCCGGCTTCCCCGCCTCTGAGCTAGAAGTCCGTCCATGCGCACAGAGCGAGAGAGCTTCGACGTCATTGTGATTGGCGGCGGCCATGCCGGCTGTGAGGCCGCTTCTGCCTCTGCCCGGATGGGCGCGGCGACCGCTCTGGTGACGCACCGCTTCTCCACGGTCGGCGCGATGTCCTGCAATCCCGCCATTGGCGGTCTCGGCAAGGGCCATCTGGTTCGCGAGGTCGACGCGCTCGATGGTCTGATGGGCCGGGTCGGCGACGCCGGCGGTATTCAGTTTCGCGTTCTCAATCGCCGTAAGGGCCCAGCGGTCCGTGGTCCGCGCGCGCAGGCCGACCGGAAGCTCTATGCGGCCGCGATGCAGGCGGCGATCCGGGAGACCGAGGGTCTTTCCGTGGTCGAAGGCGAAGCGGACGAGCTGATCGTGGTCGAGGGACGGGTGATCGGCCTGCGCCTGGCAGATGGCCGCGAGCTTCGGGCAGGGGCTGTCGTCGTCACCACCGGCACCTTCCTTCGCGGTCTGATCCATCTCGGAGAGAAGAATTGGCCCGCCGGCAGGGTCGGCGAGGCGCCTGCGATGGGCCTTTCGACCTCGTTCGAGCGCGCCGGATTCACCCTTGGACGGCTCAAGACGGGCACTCCGCCGCGTCTGGATGGCACGACGATCGACTGGTCGGCGGTCGAGATGCAGCCGGGGGACGAGCCTCCGGAGCCGTTTTCGATGGTGACCGAGCGGATCACGACGCCGCAGATCCAGTGCGGAATCACCCGAACCAATTCCGCCACCCATGAGGTGATCCGGGCCAATGTTCATCGCTCTCCGATGTACTCCGGCCAGATCAAGAGCTCCGGACCGCGCTATTGCCCCTCGATCGAGGACAAGATCGTTCGCTTCGGCGATCGCGACGGTCACCAGATCTTCCTGGAGCCGGAAGGGCTCGACGACAGCACTGTCTATCCCAACGGCATCTCGACCTCGCTGCCGGAGGACGTTCAGCTCGCCATTCTCGCAACCATTCCCGGCCTGGAGCGGGTGAAGATGGTCCGGCCGGGCTATGCCATCGAATACGACCACATCGATCCGCGTGAGCTCGATCCGACCCTCCAGACCAAGCGCCTGCGCGGTCTGTTCCTGGCCGGCCAGATCAATGGCACCACGGGGTACGAGGAAGCTGCCGGCCAGGGCATCGTGGCCGGGCTGAACGCGGCATTGGCTGCGAGCGGCGCCGCGCTGACAGTGTTCGACCGAGCTGATGGCTATCTTGGCGTCATGGTCGACGACCTCGTCACCCGCGGCATCAGCGAACCCTATCGGATGTTCACCTCCAGGGCCGAGTACCGCCTGACACTGCGTGCCGACAATGCCGATCAGCGTTTGACCGAGAAGGGCGTCGCTCTGGGCTGCGTTGGCAGCGCCCGGACGGTGCATCATCGCGCCAAGATGGACGCCCTGAATGCGGCACGAGCGCTCTCGAAGTCGCTGACGATCACTCCGAACGAAGCGATCAAGCATGGTCTGTCCCTGAACCGGGACGGCCAGCGGCGCTCGGCTTTCGAACTGATGGCCTATCCCGATATTGGCTGGAGCCAGGTCCGTGCGATCTGGCCCGAGCTGTCCGGCATTGATCCCGTCATTGCCACCCATCTCGAGATCGACGCGAAGTACGATGTCTATCTGGAGCGCCAGAGCGCGGACGTCGAAGCCTTCAGGCGGGACGAGGGGATGGTGTTGTCGGACGTCGATTACCAGCAGGTCCCCGGTCTCTCCAATGAGGTGCGGGCCAAGCTGGAGAACGCGCGGCCGTTCACCGTTGGCCAGGCCGGCCGAATCGACGGCATGACGCCTGCCGCGCTCGGCATTCTTGCGGCCTATCTCCGCCGCGAAGCGCGGAAGACTTCCAAAGTAATCGCATAGGTTTCACGTGAAACAGCGCGGGCCGGGCGGCGGCAGATCGTCTTCAGGAAAACCCTCGGCGGGTGAGGGTGCCGGTGTTCGCTCCGAACCGGCGCCTGCCCGGCCAAAGATCGACAAGGCCAGCGCCAACGATCGATCGTGGGACGTCGTCATTGCAGCCGACAAGGTTGCGGCGCTCAACCTCGCGCCTGTTTCACATGAAACGGAAGCCCGGCTCGATCGCTACATCGCACTGCTGCGGGAGTGGCAGGCCAAGACCAACCTCGTCGCGCCCTCGACATTGCCGTACCTCTGGACCCGGCACATCGCCGACTCTCTTCAGCTCGTCGCTCTCGCCCCATCGGCCAAACGTTGGGCCGACCTCGGCAGCGGTGGCGGCTTTCCCGGGATCGTCCTGGCCTGCGCCATGGCCGGGACGGCCGGGGCGAGCGTCCATCTGGTCGAGCGAATCGCCAAGAAGGCGGCCTTCCTGCGCGAAGCCGTGCGCGTCACGACATCTCCGGGAGTCGTACATCTCGCTGAGATCGGGGATAATGTGGATAGAATCACCGGCCCGGTCGATTGCGTCACCGCGCGTGCGCTGGCTCCGCTACATCAACTCATCGGCTTTGCGGAGCCGCTGATGCGCCGGGGCGCAAAGGCGTTGTTTCTCAAGGGTCAAGATGTAGAGTCTGAATTGACCGAAGCCACTAAATATTGGAATATTCAGCCGCAGCTCCACCACAGCCGTACAGGCGACGGTTGGATCGTCGAGCTGGCTTCCGTCGAACGGCGCGGGTGAGGCGTCAGGGGCCGAGTGGGGGAATTTGCG